>NZ_JBSZKB010000002.1:0-301744 GCF_055361525.1 Novosphingobium sp. TK46 | reverse complement strand
CGCCCTCATTCCCGTCATTGAGCTGGCACAACGGCACGCTCAGAAGCGGACGGTCATTCATTTTTCTAAGTTGCGGAAATCGTCACGAGCAGGGCTACGGAGCAACGCTTTCACTGCGTGCAAAGGTTCGCTTTGCTAGAGGATTGGAGTGGCGTCGGATTTGAACGGCGAGACGATCAGGCCATGGCTGACGGCAACGCATAGTTTCGCGTCCATATTGTTGCTTTAGCAGTGCACCTTAGAACTGATCCGCTGCTAGACGACATACCTGTGGCCGCATAATCTAAATCAAACGGCATGCGGCAATCCCGGGGCGGTTCAGCCCTGCGTCGACACGACCGGCCAAGTAGGTACCAGAGGAGCAAGTCAATGCGGCTAATCGAAATCGGAGTTGGGGCGGATGGCAAATCCTTCATAGCGGCGGAGCGCACGATCGAGATGCCGGAGATGGAACCGGGAGCGGTTAAAGGCGAAGTGCTTTGGTCGACCACGCAGTTGCCCCCTCAAGTTGAGGCCGCCAGGCGCGCGGTCGATGAGCATTGGATGAACGTTGGTCTGGCGCCAAGTGCAAGCCGTTGGATGATTGCTAATTTCGCCCCCGGCCACATCTCGCCCATGCATCATACCAGCACGCTAGACTATGACATCGTCATTGCGGGCGAGGTAACGTTAGACACCGAGCACGGTAGTCTGGCGTTGTACCCAGGCGATTGCGTGATCGTTCCGGGCTGTATGCATCGTTGGAACGTCGGCGATGCAGGCTGTACTATGGCGACCGTTCTGCTGGGACTTGCTGCCGCGCCCTGAGCGGACACGCAACGCTATTGAACGTTACATCCAAAGTTGAGCCGACGGTTGCCAGTCTGCTCTTATCTCAGCGGAACAGTTCTTCCGATTATGAGCCCTTGGTCAGCTTGCCGGCTTTCGCCCTCATTCCAGTCACTGTGCCGCCCAGAGAGCATACCCGAAAGCCGCCACTCGTTCATGTAGGTAATCCGTGGATCATTCAATCTCGGCAGAGGCGCCAGCAACCTCTGGCCACGCGGTCCGCGACCACGAATTTGTCTCATGCGAGGTGGCCGGCGTTCGATCCCCGCGTTCTCTAGTCCCCTCTACGCAGCCGCCGCCATGGTTCTCGTCAGGCGGATCGCACGGTCAGCATGACTTCTGAAACGGACTCTAACTCGCATTCCGACGTGACTGTGCTATCCAATAGCGACGTGCCGCCTGCCGGCTCAAGCGGTTGTCGATTGGAGAGTACGCCATATCACTATCGGCAATACAGATGGGTCGATCCAGGCTGGACGCCCAGCTTTCGCTTCCTGCCGCTTCCGTGCAGGTCTGGCACTTCGACCTGCAGGACTCGAATCAGCGCCTACTACGACAGGATGGCTCCTATCGCTTAGATCTTAGCCTCAGTCCGCGGCTGCCGGGCACCGGTCTATGTTTCGCAGACCATTGGGCACCATCGCGTTTTGAGATGCCCGGGAGGCTCTTTCTCTTACCCCCTGGAGAAACAATGCGAGTGCGCAGCGGCGTGGGCCGCCAAGACGCGATTGTATGTCACCTGCCCGTCGATCGCTTAGCGAAATGGCTCGATATGGATCGGGAGTGGACTGATCAGTACCTTGACGCAAGCCTTGATATCGCCACTCCTGCCATCGATCGTTTGCTGATCCAACTGGGCGAAGAGGCCCGGAGCCCAGGGTTCGCTAGCGAGGCGATGGGCGAAGCCATCGCTATGCAGATCGCCATCCACCTCGAGCGGTTCTATCGCGGAACGTCGATGCTACGTACCAGCTCGGATGGTCTCGCGACTTGGAGATTGCGGTTAATTGACGATCGCTTGTTGGAAGTTGGATCCTCACCTTCGCTGACTGAACTAGCAACTTTGTGCAACTTGTCAGTTCGCCAGCTATCGCGCGGGTTCAAGAATAGCCGTGGCGTCTCAATCGGTGAGTACGTCGCCCATGAGCGCATCGAACACGCCAGACGTCTTCTTCGTTCTGGACTAAGCGTTAAAGCCGTCGCGTATGCGTTGGGCTTTGCGTCACTTTCAAGCTTCAGCTTTGCCTTTCGCCGAGCCACCGGCACCTCGCCAAGTCACTTTAGGACAAGCACAGGGCTTGCGACGACAACTTAATCTGTGGGACCGACACTGGCCAATCTTCGACAACCTGGCAGATTTTCGACGTCTTTGCCCCATTGCTCCGACGCCAACAGCACTGCAAACGAGGTAGTGACCTGTGCCCTGAACTGAGCGGCCGGCGACTGTCGAGGGATGTCGATCATGAAATCCGAAACCTACAAGGCGGCGATCTATCGCGGGATTGGGCACGTTGACGTAATCGACCTGCCTTATCCCGAATGCGGCGATAATGACGTGATCGTTCGTAATCTCCTGGCTGGTGTGTGCGGTTCAGACGTCTCAGCTTATCGCCATGGTGGCGATTCCAACATGATCTGGCAGGATCATGAATTCGGCCATGAGGCCGTGAGCGAAGTTGCCGAGGTAGGCAAGAGCGTCACCGGGCTAGCACTTGGTGATCATGTCTTCGTGAACCAGGGCAAAGCCTTGCGCGACATGCGCCGCATGGCAACAGTCGGCAGCTTTTCTGAATATATCCGCATCCCGCAGTGCGAGGTCGGGTACAGTGTCCTCAAGATCGACAACGATATTCCGGTAAAGACAGCGGTTCTGCTGGAGCCGTTCGTGATCGGCTCCAGAGCAGCCAAGAGCCTGATTCCGGGGCCCGGCAAGACCGCTATCGTCTTCGGAGCCGGAATCATCGGCATGGCGGCTGCCATCATGCTGCAGTGGTATGGCTGCGACAAGGTGATGGTGGTCGACCTCTCTGAGGCGCGGCTCAAGAACGCGCGCAGCTTTGGATTGCTCACCTGCAACACCGCGACTGAGGACCTGGCGGCCAGAGCGATCGAGGAATTCGGTGCGCAGCGCACGTTCCTGGGAGAGCGCTGCAGCGCCAACCTCTACATCGACGCAATCGGGATAAAGGTGGCGGTCGACAGCTTCGCCAAGATCGCGGGGCGCGAAGCGTCGCTGGCGATCGTTGGCGTCCACCATGAGCCCGTAGCGATCGACCTTCTCGGCGTCTGCTACAGCAACTGGCACATCAGTGGCTGCGGCACGATGCCGACTGAGGAAGCGGTGGTCGACATTCTCGAGATGATGCGGTCCCGTCGATACGATTTGTCTTCTCTGGTCACGCACGAATTCAAGGTGGACCACATCGCAGACGCGTTGATCATGGGCGGCAACGCACGCGAAGCGCAAAAAGTCTGCGTCTCGTTCTGAAGTCTGCTTCGCATCTTTGCGAAGGAGCGAACCGACGAGCCTGGGAGAAGACGAAATGCCGGTTCTGAGCCTAGACCATGTGAACATCCGCACGTCCAATCCTGGAGCCACGATGGCGTTCTTCAGGGACGCCTTGGGCATGAAGCTGGCCGGACCGTCCGGCTTCGATGCCTATGAGCGGGGTGGATGGGTTCTGGACGAAAACGGTGCCGCCGTGATCCACGTCGCCAGTGCCGACGAGGTCTTTCCAGGCGATGCGCAGAAGCCGTTTATCGCCACGACGGGCAGCGGCGCTATCGACCATGTCGCACTACGCTGCTCGAACTATGACGCGATCAAGGACCGGATCGAGGAACTCGGGCTTTCCTTCTGGGAGAACTACGTCGAGCGCGCGAAGCTGCGTCAGATTTTCCTTGAGGAACCCACGGGCATAGTGATCGAGCTTGGCTTCGCCGACGCTTAACGCGCCAGCTCGAAGATGCGGACGCGGAACTACAAGAACCGTCAGGAGTGGATTGTGACAAGACTTGGCATTGAAAACATCAGCGTATTCGGCCTGCCGCCCGTGGAGTTCGTGAACCTCGCGGCTGACCTTGGCTGCCAGCATATCTCGACCGGCCTGACGAGCTTCAACTTCGGTATCTACGATTACGCACCGTTCTCTCTGCGCGATGATGCGGCTTTGCGCCGCGAGATGAAAAGCGCGATGCGCGACCGCGGCATCACCATATCGCTTGGTGAGGGCCTGACGATCCGTCAGGGCATTGGCGCGAAGGACCACGAGGCTGATCTCGACATCATGTGCGATCTGGGTGTCGAAGTGATCAACACGGTCAGCATGGATCCGGATCTCGCCCGCACGTTCGACGAGTTTGCCGTAATGGCGGAGATGGTCGGCTCTCGAGGTTTGGTGACGACCACGGAATTGGCGCCATCGTTGACGGTCGGTGATCTTTCCACCGCCCTTGCGGCCGTGCGCCACGTGGGTCGGTCCGATTTCCGACTGCTGATCGACACGATGCACGTGATCCGTTCCGGCTCGACCGTGGCTGACGTTGCGGCACTCGATCCCGAGCTCATCGGGTATGTGCAACTGTGCGATGCCACCATCGCGCCGCGCTTCGACACCTATTTCGAGGAATCGATGTTCGAGCGCATGGTGCCTGGCGAAGGTGAGCTTGGCCTGCCAGCGCTTCTGGCGGTGCTGCCTGCGGACCGGGTCTACAGCCTCGAAGTCCCGCTGCGCAGCCAGGCGAAAGCCGGGGTCGACCAGCACGAACGGCTGGGCAAGTGCGTGGCCGCTGCGCGCAAGCTTTTGCAAGAAGCGCGGGGCGGGGCATCATCATGAGCGTGGTAGGATCTAATGCGGGCGTCGCGATCGTGACCGGGGCAGCAGGCGGGATGGGCGCACCATCAGCGCAGCGGCTGGCAGCTCAAGGTCTTGCGCTGATCCTGTGCGACATCAGCGAAGATCGTCTGGAAGCTCTGGCAGCGCCTCTGCGAGCGGCTGGTACGAAGGTGGAGACCTTGGCCTGCAACATCGCGAATGCGTCCTTCCCGGCCAATTTGATGGCAATTGTGGGAGAGCGGCCTATCGCTGCGCTCATCCACACGGCCGGCCTGTCACCGACCATGGGCGACGCCGATGCCATCTTCACCGTCAACTACGATGCCACGGCTCGGCTTGTGGAGGCGGTTCGCCCGCGGATGGCGCGCGGCGCCTGCGCCGTGCTGATCGCCTCGTCGTCAGGCTATGCCGCGGCATCGGCCGAGATCGACGCGCTGATCGATGCGATACCGCTTGATGCGGATTCAACCTCATTGCGGACGGGCGTGACGCATCCGGGACATGCCTATTCGCTGTCGAAGCGCGGCGTGCATCGGATGGTAGAGCGCCAGGCAGCGGCATTCGGCGAGCATGGCGCCCGGATCATGTCGATCTCGCCCGGGCTCATTGATACCAGCATGGGTCGCGCCGAAGCCCAGGCGCATCCGGTCATGGACGAGATGCTGCAGGTCACGCCGCTGAAGCGCTATGGAACCGGCGACGAGATTGCGTCCGTCGCGGTCTTTCTGTGCTCCGAGGATGCGTCCTATGTCACAGGTTCCGATATCAAGGTTGATGGCGGCGTATTGGCAGTGAAGAGATGAGCGACGAATTCAAAAACACGTATGGTCCGGTGGCGCTGGTAACCGGCGCATCCTCGGGGATTGGTGAAGCCTTTGCCGAGGCACTGGCGCGCAAGGGCATGGACCTGGTGCTGGTTGCCCGCCGTATCGATCGTCTCGAGGCACTCGGCAATCGCTTGACCGATGCCTATCGCATCAAGACCCAGTCGGTTCAGGTCGATCTTTCCCAGCCCGACGCGGCCGACCAGATGCTGGCTGCGACCGCCGCGTCGGATGTGGGCCTGCTTGTCAGCAATGCCGGCTTCAGCATGAAGGGCGAGCATGCGGCAAACGATCCCAGCGTGATGTCGGAAATGTTGGCTGTAAATTGCCACGTGCCGCTGCAGTTGACGCGCGGCATCATCCCACGCCTGCGCGAACGCCGTGCGCGTGGTGCCGGCGCCGGTATCATCCTGACGAGCTCGATCGAAGCCTTGATGGGCTGTCCGTATTCCACGGCTTATTCAGCGACCAAGGCCTTGGTCAAATCACTCGGCGAAGGGCTTTGGGGCGAGTTGCACCCTGAGGGTATCGATGTGCTGACACTCTGCCCCGGTGCGACCGAGACCGAGGCCTTGGCGAAAAGCGGCGTCGACGTGACTAAGATGCAGAATACCATGAGCGCGGACGAGGTGGCCGAACTTACGCTCGACAACATCGCGAACGGTCCAACCTTCTTCAGCAGCAAGCACTATCTGGCGATGTTCGAGCAGCTGCTGTCCCTGCCGCGTCGCGATGCGCTGACAGCCATGGCCGCAGGGTTGAAGAGAGCTTCAGCCTCTCAAGCTTGAACAGCTTGGATAAACGAAAGTTGGGAGATCGATGACGGCCTATCTGGAGGAACTTCGCGTTCAGTGGCGCCCCTTGCTCGCCGCGATCATCGGCATGAGCTCGGGCTATTCGATCACCAACTACGTCACCAGCATCATGGCGCCGCACATGATCAAGGAGTTCGGCTGGTCTCGGTCCGACTTTGCCGCGATCGGCAGCCTCGGGATCGTAGCCACGTTCGTTTTTCCTCTAATCGGCAGGCTGACCGATATCGTCGGGGTTAGGCTGACCGCACTGATCGGTGTCATCACGTTCCCGTTCGCCTACACTTTCCTCAGCCTGCAGTCAGGCGACATTCGGATCTACACCGCCTTGTTCGTCGTCATGGGGGTGGTCTGCATCACGACGACCGCCACGGTATATAGCCGCACCGTCGTCGCGTACGTGAAGAACGCGCGAGGGCTCGCGCTGGCCATCGTTGCATCGGGTCCGGCTTTGATGGGCGTCGTGGCAGCGCCGCTCCTCAACAACTTCGTCGAGGCGCAAGGATGGCGGGCGGGCTACCTTGTGATGGCCGTATTCTCCGGCGCAATGGGCGCAATCGCACTTTTGCTGATGCCGGCTGAGCGCAACCGCGCAGAAGCCAAGGTGCCAAGAGCGCGCGCCGTGCGTGGTGACTACCGAGCTATTTTCACCAGCCGAGCATTCTGGGTGCTTGTTGGCGCCATGTTGCTTTGTAACTTGCCGCAGGTCATCGCGCTCACTCAGCTCAACATGGTTCTGCTCGACAACGGTGTCAGCAGTAGTGGCGTATCGGTGATGATTTCTGCCTTTGCCGCCGGAACGCTGGCGGGCCGCTTCATCTGCGGCATCGCGCTTGATCGTTTTCCGCCGCATCTAGTCGCTGCGATTGGCATGGCCTTGTCGGCGATCGGCCTTTTCCTAATCGCATCTAGCTTCGACTCTCCGCTTGTGCTGACACTCGCCATTCTGCTCGTCGGGCTTTCATTTGGCGCGGAAGGCGATTTGGTGAGCTTCCTAGTGGTGCAGACATTCGGCGTCCGCATCTATTCGACGGTCATGGGCATGATGACAGCGACGATCTCGATCGCCGTTTCAGTGGGAGCACTCTTGCTCAGCATCCTGCTCCGCAATGGCGGCGGGTTCGCGCCGTTCCTCGTCGTGTGTGGCATTGGCGTGCTTTGTGGGAGTGTGCTGTTCCTGTTCATGCCCAGATCCGCGACGCTTGCCGAAGAGTAGGTTTGCGGCGCGCCTCGTCGGACGCACAGGGCGGGCTTTGATGGTCGGTATGGGCGTGTACTCGCGGTGAGGAATAATCGCACGAATGGTTCGCGCGCGAGTGTAGAAATCGCGCAGCTGCCTAGCTTTCCGAGGCGATTCTCGGGTTTCCTATTTCAAGCTGCGATAGCAAGACCACGTAAGCTGAATGGATGTCAGGTTTCGGGTTAGGCTCGCGTAGGCTTGAACGTCGCTTTCTAGGTCACTGCGGAAAAGCGGAGGAGCTGTTCGCCCTCAACCCAGTCACTCCGCTGCCGCAACGGCATGCCCGAAAGCGGCCGGTCATTCATCTGAGTAGGCGCCTGTGCATTCATACTTAGCGTATACCTCAGCGGCCGCTTTCCGGCCCCCTGCGGCGGTCCACTTCATATTATGTCTGGTGGTAAGCGGACTGACGGCTTTCGGGGCGACCCGCAGGGTTAGCTGCCGTTCGACGGTGCGTGTTGTTCGTGGAACCGTGGTGTCACCTTGACCTTCACGGATTGAAAACAACGCCAGCAGATCCATTTCCTACTGCGTCACTGAAGGGCAACTCGTCAAAGGTGAAGCGGCGGCTGGATGTCTGGTTCATAAACTAACGAGCGACACTTGCTTACTCCTCTTCGACAACGTTGCCTATCCCCAATCTTCGGGTGCTCTAAGAGTAAGAAAGCTGGACGGGACTCAGTACATTTCATTGTAATACCATAATACGGGCAGCTGAGTGGTCGCTGCAGTTCTGATCAAATGAACCTAAGGGTCATGCAAAATCACTCTTGTTTTTTGCCGTAAACTCTCGGGTCGTTGCGAACGGTACGCTGAATAATACCATATCATTGGCATGAGCGAATGGCAGTAGTTTTGCAGTGGCAAAATAGTTTTGAAGGTTCACAAATGGATCAATGGCTGCCTCAGGCAGCGGCAACCAGGACATGTCTATCTCGCAAAAAGTCACTTTGCCATGCCAAGAAGCCATTCGCCGTCATTGGGCGGCCATAGAAGTAGCCTTGCGCCTCGTCGCAACCCAAAGCGATCACCCAATCACGGACACTTGCCGTCTCGACACCCTCGGCAACGACATGGTAGCCAAGATCGTGTGCGAGCGAGACCATCGAGCGAACCAAAGTGCGCTCGCGTTCTCCGATGTCGATCTCGCGGATAAACGACTGGTCTATCTTCAAGATCTTGCCGGGCAGCTTCTGCAGGTATGCCAAGCTGCTATGGCCCGTGCCAAAGTCGTCGATCGCGATGTGGATGCCCGCTTCGACCAAAGCTGTCAGCTGGCTCGTGGCATTAGCGACGTCGGACATGACCGCGCTTTCGGTCACCTCCAGCTCTAGCCACTCGGGGCGCACGCGATGTCGCAGGATTCGCAGCTGCACCTGTTCGGCGAAGCAAGGATCTTCTAGGTTGGAGGCGGACACATTCACAGACAGGCGATGCTCAAGACCCGCTTCGCGCCACTGCGCCAGTTGGCGCAGCGCGGCATCGAGCACCCACCTGGTCATGGGTCCGGCAAGCGCAGTCTGTTCAATCACCGGGATAAACTCGGCAGGCGAAATCTGCCCGAGCTCCGGATGGCGCCAGCGCAGCAGCGCCTCTGCCCCAATGCAAACCTCGTTACTAAGATCGATCCTGGGTTGGAAGACGAGCGTCAGCTGACCCTCAGCCTCCATGGCATGGCCGAAATCGTTGAGAAGCTGAAAGCGACGCTGGTGGGCATCATCCTCCACGAGGGAGTAGACGCTGACCATTGGCGAGCGAGCGCGTGCGTCCTGAGCGGCGCTGTGAGCCATCCGCAGCACTGTGGTAGGCTGTGTCTCGCCGGCGATGAAGGGGCTGACGCCGATGCTTGTCGCCATGACGAAGCTGGACCGGCACTCTGTCTGGATCTGTGCAAGCATATCCACGAGTTTAGCGACACATTCCTGCTCATCGAGACACGGTTCTGCGAGAAACGCAAATTGGGTGGTGGCGACATGGTAGGCGGGAAAGGCATGACCGACTGTGCTCGCGATAGTCACCGCCGCCTCGCGAACGATTTGGTCGAGGTAACCCGATCCCATCACTCGCAGCCCGTGGTTCAGCTGCTCAGATCTGGCCAGATCGACTACCACGGCCAGGCGATGCTCTCCGGGACGATCACGGCCAAGATCCGCCAAATCCTCCAGGAATTGGTTGCGGTTGGGCAATCCGCTGAGAGGGTCTAGCCGGCCAAAGGCATGCTGCAGCTCGATCTGCGACATCACCATTTTGGCAAGATCGTTCAGCGCGCTCAGCTCTTTTTCGCTCGTCTCACGCGGCTCGGTGCCCAGCACGCAGAGTGCACCCAGGCTGTGCCCCTCTCGCGTGGTCAGAGATACACCAGCGTAGAAACGGATGCCTTGCTCTGCCAACAAGCTGGAACGATAGCAGCTGTCCGCCTGAAGGTCCGGGATCAGCAGCGTCTCGGCGCGTTCGGCCACTTGCGCGCACGGCGCTCCCTCGCGCGGTATCGAACAATGCTCGACACCGATCCGCGACTTGAACCATTGGCGATCGCGGTCGGTCAGGGATACTGCGGCGATCGGCAGGCCGAAGATCTGGCCGGCCATGCGGGTGATCCGGTCAAAGCTCTCGCTGGGTGCCGTGTCCAGCAAGTTCAAGCGGTATAGCGCGTCGAGCCGCGCATCTTCATCGTGTCGGAACATCGTGTCGAAGTACGCCTAAAACAATAAGATCCAGGTCCTGAAAAGAGTTAGCGTCTGCTTAAGCCGTGAAAGACGTGCGTTGATCAGCGACACAAGCAAGCCTGCCGAGATCCGCTCGCGTGTAGCCGGCCCACGCTCACTCTGCAGCGAATTCCTCGAAGAAGGGCATCGTGACATCCCAGGGGACGGCGATGCAAAGGCGGCGTGCAAGCGCTTGAACACGCTCGGTGCCGATCCCGACCTGCGTGAGGCACTGGATTACACTGAACCGGAGTGGTCAAGCTTCAGAGAGCAAGTTGCTAAGTGGCGTTTTAGGTCAGCGTTAAGCGCGAGCTATTGCGCTGAGTAAATAGTATGCAAGCATTATTGATGCTGAGTTGATAACTGATCAAGCCGAAGGGCGACACATGAGCGACGAAGCGTATCAAGAGCAGCTCGACATTCGAGCCAAGCTTCTTGCGGATCTCGCCGTCGAGCTAGTTGAGGATCCGAATGACGCATTTGGCCAACTGAGCCAGGCGTCGATGATCATTGCCTTGCGAACCTTGACACTGAGACAGTACGCCGACGTTCAACTTGCTGCGGCAGAAATTTCTTATGTCGCAATTCAGACACGTCTGCTTGAAGAAGCAGGTGGAGTCCGGCGCTTGCCTGACCCGCCGTCCCTGACGTAATCTATGGGGGTGTAATCCGCGTTAAGATTTCGAGCTTCTGAGCGCTCCGATCAGGATTGAGGTTAGCTTCCTTGACTCTTGAAACAAAAGACGAGCTTACGTCACGTGTCCCGCTTGGGCGGCACATGGGTGGCGAGCATGGTGAAAATAAACAATGATGCTCAACGCGCGGTCGCGCTGGCGCGGCTCATGGTGCTCGACACGCCCGATGAGCAGGCCTTTGACGATATTGTTTTTATAGCTTCCCAAACATGCGGTACGCCGATTGCCTTGATCAGCTTGCTAGACAGCGAGCGCCAGTGGTTCAAAGCTCGGGTAGGCGTTGACGTCAGCGAGACACCGATCGAGCAATCTGTCTGTAGCATAGATATTGACACCGACACTTTGCTTGAGGTGGTCGATCTTTCTGCAGATGAACGCACCTGCGATAATCCCCTGATAACCGGAGATCGCGCTTTCCGGTATTACGCAGGCGCACCGTTGAAGCTGCGCTCCGGAGAAATTGTTGGACGTCTGTGCGTGATTGATACGGAAGCGAGACCAAATGGATTGAGTGACACTCAAAAGGTCCTTCTCTCCGCTTTAGCTCGCCAAGCTAGTGATCATCTTGAACTGCGACGGATCGCACACGCAAGCGACCGTATGGCAAGCTTGCAAGCAGCACTTGTTGAAATTGGAGATCGTATCCGCGCAAGCTCCGATATCGGGACCATGACACACTTGGTGTCCGAGATTGTCGGTCAGGTCTTAAGCGTGGAACGTGCCGGGTTTGGCCACGTTGACATCTCCGTGCAGCATGTCGTCATCGAGGCCGACTGGACCGCGCCTGGCGTTCCTAGCATCGCCGGCAAGCATCGATTTGAGGATTACGGTGCGATCCGGGATCATCTCGCTCGCGGTGAGCCGCTTGTGATCGAAAGCGTTTTTACTGACGAGCGTACAGCCAGCAACCCTACAGCGATGTTGGGCATTGGAATTGAAGCGCTGGTAAATATGCCTGTCCGGCAACAAGGCAAAACCATCGCTGTGCTGATCGTGAACGCGACTTCACGTCGGATTTGGCTGTCCGAAGAGCTGAGCTTCCTTCGTAGCGTTGCTGATAGGTTAGAGGCAGGCGTTGAAAGATTACGAGGGGAGCAACAGCAGGACATCTTGAACGCAGAGCTTTCCCATCGGCTTAAGAACATGCTGACGATGGTCCAGGCCATAGCCACTCAGACTCTTCGAGAGGTGGTTGATCGAAAACCGGTTGAAAGCTTCGAACAACGGCTTCTGGCGCTCAGCGCTGCACACGATGTGCTGCTTCAGAAAAGTTGGGCTGACGCTGATCTGTGCGCCGTTGCAGAAGCTGTGATCGAAACAGTTGGCTTTGAAGATAGGGTGGAACTGAAAGGCCCGCCGGTTGCACTCGGAGCGCGTGCGGCACTTTCGTTCTCCTTGGTGCTGCATGAACTTATGACCAACGCATGCAAGTATGGGGCGCTTTGCGCGCAAGGTGGCGCGATCACCCTGCACTGGCGGATTGAGAGCGGGGAAGGCGGTGGCCAGCTTGTACTGCAATGGCGCGAGATCGGGGGCCCTCCGGTCGTCGCTCCAACGCGCCGCGGGTTCGGTTCAAAACTGACCCGACTTGGGCTGGTAGGAACAGGTGGTGTCGACATCCGTTACGAACCTACTGGTTTAGAAGCAGATATGCGCGCCTCGATCGACCACTTAGCAGAAGCTTGAGTAGAACCGCCATGAAGCGCAAGCCCATCGTGCTCGTTGTTGAGGATGAACCCCTCCTTCGGCTTTTTGCCACCGATTTGATTGAGGACGCCGGCTTTGAGGTTGTGCAGGCTGCAAATGCGTCGGACGCCGTCGCCATCCTTGAGACCAGAACCGACATCAAGATTGTCTTCACCAATGTGGACATGCCGGGCGGGATTGACGGAATCAAACTCGCCGCATGCATTCGCGATCGTTGGCCTCCAATCGAAATCATCATAACTTCAGGCAAGCCATGGCCGCGCGGCGTCACGCTGCCGCATGACGCTGTATTCTTCCCAAAGCCATACAGGTCGGACAGGGTGCTCGAGACGATACATCGAATGGCCGCCTAACTGATCATTCACCGCTTTAGATCCGTTCGTTGAGTCCGCTCTCATCGCAGGACCGGCATGTCCGGCATCGGGCTGCGCCATAGGCCATCAGGGCACAAGGATGCGGCAGGGCCGGGTGGCTGTCGCCCTCAAATGCGACATTCCGGCTGCCACGGTAGCTTCCCGGAAGCGGACGCTTGTTCATGTTGCCGCAGGTATCGCGGCTAAGGACGGCAAGTGGGACGAAGCCGCCGCTTCGGCAGCAGACTATAAGTGGCGGCTTCCGACAGAAGCAGGCATTCAACGAGCGATGGACAGGGGCTGCGTTGCGAGCCGGCCCGCCGTTGGCCCTCAAGTCCGCCCGAGTTGCCGCGCAGCTGCTTCGGCTGTGTCTTCGGGCCGCGTATTGAATGCGATCGCGGCATTTGGCGCTGCCTTGTGAACGAGGTTCACCACCATCTCGAACAGACCGAGGCTCTTGGGTGGCAACCTCAAGCCACCACCGATGACCACACAGTCATAAGCCGCGCCATTGAGCGCCGCCTCCAGCATGGCACCACCCGCCGCATCGGGAGTGATTATGCAAGTGTCGCCCTGCCACCCGCACTCGCGGATTTTTTCGACCGCGATTACGATGCCGGCGTTGATCTTGTCGGCGTCGAAGCCCGGCGGCAGCGCCGGGTCCGAGAAGTCGACGGTCTCGGGCTTCTGCCCGACGAACAGGATACGTGTCATAGGAAGTCTCCTTCAGAAGATTCGTGCTGGGCTCAGGCTGTCGCCCACGAGGCGGCGGCGGCTTCGGCGAAGTCTCGATACGAGCGCGGCGCGCGGCCGAGCAGCGTCGCTAGGCGGGAGATTTCGCTGTCGGTGGCGATCGCGCCGTCCTCCTGATAGCGGTGCATCATCAGCCGCATGTCATAGGCAAGCCAAGCAGGTCCGAACGACTTCAACCGCTGTTCCAGCGCATCCAGATCGTTGCCGGCATAGCCGATCGGCCGCCCGAGCACGTCGCTCCACAGCGCCGAGATCGAGGTGCCGGTGAGCGCGTCCGGGCCGACCAGCTCATAGGTCTCGTGCGGCAGCGGTCCGTCCGTGCGTTCGCGACGCAGCAGTTCCTTAGCGGCCGCCTCGCCGATGTCGCGGATGTCGACCATCGAAATACCCCGGTCGCCGATCGCCATGCCGTATACGCTGCCGCCCAGCAACGCGTCCTTCTGTCGTAGGTCGTTCTGGATGAAATAGGCCGGGCGCAGAATGGTAACGGGCAGGTCTGCGGCGTGGATCATCCGCTCAACGGTCATCTTGCTCGCGAAGTGCGGTACGTTGGCATAGGCTTCGCCCTTGAACACCGACAGATAGACGATGCCCTTCACCCCGGCAGCGTGCGCGGCGTCAAGCGTCAGCATCGCCTGCGTCAGTTCGTCGGGTGCGTTTGGCGCGAGAAGGAACAGCGTGCTCACGCCA
Organism: Novosphingobium sp. TK46; assembly: GCF_055361525.1. Lineage (NCBI taxonomy): Bacteria > Pseudomonadati > Pseudomonadota > Alphaproteobacteria > Sphingomonadales > Sphingomonadaceae > Novosphingobium > Novosphingobium sp. TK46. Next base: position 287,301 of record NZ_JBSZKB010000002.1, on the reverse strand, counting down.
CCGAGCGCGGCGCGTACGCTGTCGATGTCGGAGAGATCGCCTTGCACGGCGGTGACACCGGTCGGAAACTGCGCCTTTTCCGGCGTGCGGGTTAGCGCTCGAATCTCGGCGCCATTGCCAACGAGGAAGGCCAGCACCTGCGTGCCGATGGTGCCAGTGCTACCGGTTATTAATATCGTCATGTCGTATCTCCTTGATCGTCGAGACAACCCCGTCGTCGCTGGATGCAAGATAGACGTTCCGATCAATCGAAGAAGATGGCATGATCGGGACACATCGTCTCGATCATGGAACACCTATGGATCTCGCGGCTCTCGCCGACTTCAACCTCGTCGCCTCCCACGGCGGCTTCGGTCTCGCCAGTCGCGCAGCTCACCGGCCCAAGGCGACGCTGTCGCGCAAGGTCGCCGAGCTGGAGGCCCATCTGGGCGTGCGCCTGATCGACCGCGGCTCGCGGACGCTCCGCCTGACGCCGGAAGGGCGCGCGCTGCACGACCGCACCCAAGGCCCGCTTGCCGAGATCGGCGAGGCCGGACAGGCCGTCGCCTCTGGTGCGTCTGTGCCACGCGGGACGCTGCGGATCAGTGCCGCCATCGTTTTCGCGCATGTCATGCTGCCGCGTGTCGCCGCGGATTTCGTCAAGGCCTACCCGCACGTCGCGCTCGAGATCGTCGCAGAGGATCGCAAGGTCGATCCGGTCGAGGACAATTACGATCTGGTGATCCGCATTAATCCGGATCCCGACGAGCGCCTGGTCGGGAGACGGATCCTTGAAGATGAACGTTTATTGGTCGCATCGCCGCAGATACCGAACCCGTTTGTGACGAGTCCAGCAGACGCCGACATAATGGTAGCTGCGGTGGGACATATCGCCACGTCCGCCGACGCGGTCTGGCGGATCAAGACGGACCAAGGTGCGCGCGAGTTCAGCCCGCAGGTGCGGTTGCGCTTCTCTTCTTTCTTGATGGTGCAGGATGCGGTGCTGGCCGGTGCGGGCGTCGCCCTCATGCCGAAGCTGCTGGCAGCCCAGAACATCGCTGCGGGCAAGCTGGTTGTTTGGGGAGTCGACGACGGACCGAAGGTCGAGATCTGGGCACTCCAGAATTCCCGCCGCCTTTCGAGCTCCAAGATACGTGCTTTTCTCGAAGTCCTTACGTCGATCGCATAGGCTGACAAGGGCGGTTTCGGAGCCTGCCAGACGTCGTTGAACAGCAACAAGCGCGGCGTTATCCAAGCAATAATACCGCGGCGAGATTATGACGCTGCTATTAACCTATGCGTTCGCGCGGGCGCGGGTGACGTCTTCAATTCGTCGGCCGCTGCCGGAATAGTGATGGTTAGCACCTGGGATCGTCCGGGTGGCGACGAAGGGTCGACGATCATTGGTCTGCGTCCCCGAACGGCGGGCGAATTATGTTGTTCGCAACCGTCCACCATTGACCCCGATAGTCTGTCCCGTGACATAACTGGCGCCCTCGCTGCATAGCCAGGAGCAGGCGCTGGCGATATCCTCCGGCTCGCCGGTGCGTCGCACGGGCATCATTTCGCGCACTGTCTCGATGGGTATGGGGAATTTCTCGCGGTTGGCCTCGGACATGATCGTGTTCATGATGATGCCCGGCGGGATGTTATTGACGGTGATGCCGAGCGGCCCCAGTTCTTCCGCCAAGCCTCGCGTCATGCTGACGATCGCCCCCTTGGACGAGCAGTAGGGTATCATGTTCGCCTGTCCCGTCTGCGCGCTCGACGAGGAGATGTTGACGATGCGCCCCCATTTCGCCGCGGCCATGTCCGGCAGGACGGTCTGGGTGACGATGAAGGTGCCTTTGACGTTGATGCGGTAGACCGCGTCCCACAGCTCGTCCGTTACTTCCGTGAAGGGCGTGGTGTTGGTGATGCCCGCATTGTTGACCAATACTGTAATCGGGCCGAGGGCTCCGCGTACGGCCTTCACCGCCGCCTCGACCTGCGCGCGGTCGGAGATGTCGGCCTGCACGGCAATGGCCTTGCCCCCTTCGGCGACGATCTCGTCGGCGGTCTTCTGCGCCTGGTCGATCAGCAGGTCGAGCACGGCGACCGCCATGCCATCCTTCGCGAGCCCGCGCGCGCAGGCGCGCCCGATGCCCGCCGCTGCGCCTGTCACCAATGCTACTTTGGTCATTCTGATTCCCTTCATTTGTAGTACCGGTATCTTCTCACGGAGCCGGGTATTCAGGCGCCCCGTAACGGTCGGCCAGTTCGAGCAGATCGGGCATCCGCTGGACGCGGATCGTGTTCTTCACCATGGCCAGCATGGCATAGGTGCCGACGGTGAAAAGCAGGTCCATGATCTGCTTTCGATCAAGAACGCCGCTCAGTTCCTCCCAACCGGCGTCGTCGATGTCGTAATTCGCGAGCACCTGGTCGGTCGCTGTCAGCACGGTCCGTTCCGCAGGCGACCAGTACGGTGATGCCGGGCCCTGCTTTGCCGCCGCGAAAACCTCCTCCTCCAGGCCGAGGCGAAGCGACATCTGCAAATGGCTCGTCCACGCATAGACGGCTCGCGTATGCCAGCAGGTGCGCAGAATCACGATCTGGCGCAGCCGCACGGGCAGGGTGTTCGTCGAAAGGATATGGTTGTTGAAATCCAGGAACGGATGCGTGAGTGCCGGGTGCTGGGCAAAGGTCATCAGCACCGGGTGATGCTCGATATTGGCCGGGCCGACACCCGCTATGGCATCGAACATAGCACGCACCGCATCTGTTCGTTCGGTTTCGGTGATCCGGGGGATACGCTGTACGGGTTCTGTCATCGTCGTGGCCTGCTATCGGATGATGTTGGGATAGGGGGGCAGCGGCGCGACCCCGTATGCGCGGCAGGAGGGTGGCTGGCGTCCCCCCTCGTCCATTACGCCATATTCGATGGCGAGTTCCGCCCCGATCAGCGTCTGGCCGCTCTTCTGCGCTAGCGCGAGATCGGAGTAGAGGCCCCAGATGACATGGCCGGTGAATTCCGGCGTCTCGATCTGGTCGGTAAGATAGCCATATTTCGCGGGATCGCTGGCGATGATGGCGAGCAGACGGTCGGTGCCCAGCGCCCCCATCCAGATGGACGCCGCCGCCACATCCGTGCCTGCATGTCGAAAATCCACAGCCATATCGAAGGCCATCTTGTCCATGCCGGCCTTGTGTGCGCCATAGGCGGGGCCGAGAGAATAATGGGCCGCACCGGAAGCGGACGTGAAGATTATGAGACCGTGATTGTGTTCGACCATCATCGGCGCCGCGAGCCAACTCGCCACATAGCCGCTGCGAATGCCGACATCGATCAGGTCGCCAAGCTTCAAGGGCTTTTCCCAGAACTCGCCGGGCGCGTTCAGTTCGTCATAAATGGCGGCGGCATTGTTGACGAGGATGTCGATCCGGCCCCGTTCGGCCTTCACCTTATCGAACAGGGCCTGCACCTGCGCATCATCGCCATGGTCGCAGCGCACGGCAATGCCCGTGCCGCCTGCCGCAGTCACCGCCTCAGCCGTTTCATAAATTGTGCCGGGCAGGGCGTGATCGCCCGATTTTTCGGATCGGCCCGTGACATAGACGGTGCAGCCATGGCTGCCGAGCGCGATCGCTATGCCCCGACCCGCGCCACGGCTAGCGCCGGTCACCACCGCGACTGGAGCGGCGCTCGACGATGAACTCATGATATCTGCCTCTCCAGGGCTAATTATAGCTGAAATTTGGTCTTCTCGACCGGTGCGCCGGAAACAGGGCTGCGCGTGCGGTAGAGGGTGGAATTGCGTTCCGTCAGCGGCCTGCCTTCGGCAAGGGCCTGTGCGGACGCGGTATCCACGATGGTGACGTAGAGGTCGCGCAGGTCCGCACCGCCGAAGCGAATGTTGGTACAGGCCTCGCCGGGCAGGGACAGGCGGCGAACCTCTTCTCCCTGCGGCGTTACGCAGCGCAGCTCACTGGAGCTAAAGCCACAGACCCAGATATTGCCATCGGCGTCCAGCGCCATGCCGTCGCAGTCGGCCATCTCGATCAGGGTATGGGGCTGTTCCAGCGCACCATCTTCTCCGATGGGAAAGGCGCGCGTCGCGGAAAAGCTCTCGTTGAAATAGAGGGTCCTGCGGTTCGGGCTGATCGCCAAACCGTTGGCGAAGGTCAGACCGCTCCATAGCTGCGTGAGGTCTCGGTCGCGTGAAAGATGCTGGATTGTGGATGGCCCGGGCCGCTTCCCTTCCAATATGCCGGGCAGGTCGATCGTGCCGAAGAACAGGCCGCCGCGCCCGTCGGCGCGCATCTCGTTCGCGCCGTCCAGCCCTTCGACCAGCGTGCCCGATCGGCCGGACAGGGGATCGACCCAGACGATCCCGCCCACCCCTGCCACCAGCAGGCAGCCGTCCTCGTTGCGGGCCAGACCGCCGATCATCGTACGATCCGGCAAAAGGACCGCGTCGGAGCCAACCTTGTGAACGCCGCCGACGGTCACATCCGTGTACCAGATGTCATCGCCGTCTACGAGCAGACCTTCCAGATAAAAACCCGTCACGATCGACTCGAATGATGCCATCATTTCGTTGCTCATGAGAAGGACTCTTCGCCTTCCAGCTTTGTCCGGTGCATCATCCGCCCGCTATCCAGCGAGTATGCCGTCGCCTTGTGCATAGTGCCGGTATTGTCCCAGATAACCATGTCGCCGACCTGCCACTGGTGGCGATAGACGAACTGCGGCTGGGTGGCATAATCGCGCAGTCGTGTGAGCAGCGCCCAGCCTTCACGCAGGTCCATGCCCTCGACATGTGAAGCCGTGGAGCCCAGCACGAGTGACTTGCGCCCCGAACGGTGCGTCCACACCAGCGGCAGGGTGCGCGGTATATATTGCTGCCAGTCCTGCAATTCCGCCCAGCTTGGCTCCGGCGTCACATAGCGCTGCGACACCTCCAGCATATGCACGACCTTGAGCTTCTCCAGCGCCGCCTTCTCCGACTCCGGCAGATCGTCATAGGCAGCATAGGTGTTGGAGAAGAGGGTATCGCCGCCAGTCGGCGACAATCGCCGCGCACTCATTATGGACGCGAGGATCGGACGATCCGACATGGTGCCGTCGATATGCCAAAAGAAGGCGCCCTTGAGATACTCCGCCTGCACATTCTCGGTAGGATCCATGGTGATCTTGTAGATATTGCCTTCGCCCTCATCGACGATCTGGCCGAGTGTCTTGGTGAAGGCGACCTGATCCTGATCGCTGAGGGTGATTTTTGGAAAGACGAGGACGCCGCGCTGTTCAAGCGCAGTGCGGATGTCGCCCGCCTTCGACCCATGCAGCAGCGTGGCCACGTCCGTCTCGATGCTGGTCCCGATCCGTGGGGTGACGTCGGTGCATTCAAAACGAAGCTGTGCGGTCGTCGCCATGCTCTCTTCCTGTTTCCATTACTGTATATATATACAGTATCACATGGCGGGATGGCGTCAAGCGGTCGATTGTCGAATGGCAACCTGATCTGACTCATTCTAAAGGACGTTAAACGAAGAAGGATCCGACATGGCAAGAAGACGGTTGGATGCAGAGGAATCCCGGACGTTGATTCTGGATGCGGCCGAGCGTCTGATGCGCCGGGATGGTTATGGCGCCGTAAATGGCCGCAGTATCGCGATCGAAGCGGGTATGAAACCGCAGCTTGTCCATTATCATTTTGCGACCACGGAAAATCTGATGCTCGCATTCTACCTCCGGTCGGCCGAACGATCAGAGGCACTTCTTGCTGCCGCGCTCGCTTCCAAGAATCCACTGAGAGCCATCTGGGAGTATAATGCCGATCCTCATCGCACGGCGCTGGCTGCCGAGTTCATGGCGCTCGCCAACCATCGGCATTCCATCCGTGAGGCGATGACCCGTAATGTCGAGAAATTCCGCACGATGCAGACGGCTGCGTTGCAGCAGGCTCTGGAGACGGATGGATTGGGCAAGCTTCAATGTCCGCCGGAGGTCGCGGCGATGATCATCGCGGCTGTCGGACGGGCTTTTGTCATGGAACAATCGATCGGGATCTCGACTGGGCATGCGGCTACCCGAGCGTTCGTTGAAACCCTGTTCAAGACTGTAGAAACAGCCTGACTGACAGCAGCGTTTAGCGACATGCGGACGGCGGCGCCGCTGCCCGGCCGCCGCTCCAAAAAAGCGGCGGTCGGAAGCTGCATCAGATCACGGGCGCCATGACTTTCGCCACGTCATCGGGCATGGCGATCCGGCCGGGCTGCTCATGGCTCGCGATGGTGGTGCGATGCATCGACCGCTCCTCGTCGGTATAGGGCACGACCCGGTGCATGGAGCCATGATTGTTCCAGAACACCAGATCGCCGACAGACCAGTTGTGCGTATAGACAAAGTCCGGCTGTGCCGCCCATTGCTGCAAGCGACAGAGCAGCGCGCGACCATGCGGTCCCGGCATTCCCACAATGCCATCGGCATGAGTCCCGATCAGCAGCGACTTGCGTCCGTCAGGATGCGTCCACACCAGGGGACGCTCCATAGGAGGCCACATTTCGCGATAACGATCGATCCGCGCCTGCGGGGTCGTCGCGAAGACCGGGCGCACGCTCGCTTCAGTATGGTGGATCACCTGCAAGCCCTCAAGCGCTTGCTTCTCGTTCTCTGGCAGCATGTCATACGCTGCAAACAGATTGGCAAACTCCGTTGCGCCGCCCGCAGATGAGAGGGTGCGGGCAGTTAGAAGAGTTGACTTAGGCAGGGGGAAATCCGTCGTCACGCCATCGACATGCCACCAGAAGGTGCCCAGGACATAGTCCGGTTCCTTGTTGATCTCCTTGTTGAGCGTGATCTTATAGATATCCTTGGCGGGCACGTCCGCACCGGGCGCAGCCTTGGCATAATTGACCCGCTCGCCTAGAGCATCGGTGAAGGCAAGCTGCTCTTCATCGGTCAGGTTGATGCGGGGGAACACCAGGACGCCCCTTTCTTCCAGCGCGGCATTGACCGCTGCCGCTACCTCCGGGTCGCACAGATGCGCCTTGTCGACGGTCACTACGCCACCGACCTTCGGCTTGATGTTTTCGATGCTGATTTTCACGGCTGAATTCCTCGGCTTTGAGTGCCTCTGTTCCGTTCAGACGGACTTTGGCCTCGCAATATTTCAAGGCATCAGGCCGCTGACTGCGGGTGTCACTGGACCTCGAAATGCTCCATCGCGCCGCCCATCAGAAACGGACCCATGATCCCGCGCAGTTCGGTCGACTTGGAAGTTGCGCCATAGGCAGTGTGGGCATCCATCGACTCCCATCCGACCAGCAGCATGAACTTCGACGGATTTTCGACGCCGCGACCAACCTGTACCGAAAGGACGCCTTCGACGCTTTGCAGCAAGGGGACGCCCTTCTCGGTGATGGCGGTGTGGAATTCATCCTCCGCGCCTGGCCTTACCGTCAGTTCCGATCGTTCAACCAGCATTGCACTCTCCTGAAATTTTGATGGGTATGTCGCTCGGCCGCATCGTGTCGCGAGTTATGGAGCTGGTCTCTTTGCAGCCCGCCGCTCTCGCTGATCTTAAATGCTGACCGATCGGATAGCATCCCATTTTCGGCAAGTCAATTTGGGGCAAAATGAAGCTATGGACCTCGTCGTGTGAGCGAGATCAGTTGTTGACCGTCGAATATGCCGCCAGCATCTTTTCCACGATCATCAAGGCTTCGGCATGACCCTCGGTAAGGCCTAGCGCCGCTTCAGACGTGATGGTCTTTGCCAAAGCTGCTGCAATCATCACTATTCCGGCCGCGGCGGGATCGACGATATTGCGCTTCGCGAGCAGCTCGGAAAAGGCGCGTACCTGGAGTGTTCGAAACTGCTGGGCAGATGCCACGATTTCCGCGCGGACGGTGTCGCGATGGCTGGCAATTGCGGTCAATTCCGTCGCCAATGTCGCACCGGACGGATCGCTATTCAGCGCCCACAACGCGCTTAAGGGATCGGATGATGCGAGCGCCTCGTTAAAAAGTAGCATGCGGCGCTCATTGATGCGTTGCACCACAGCCAGGATCAGATCGTCCATGGTCCGGAAATAATAATAGAGAAGCTGCTTCGTCAGTCCCGCCTTGACCGCGACATTGCGGGCAGAAATGCCGGCATAACCCTCGTCACACAAGACAGCTTCGGTCGCGTCCATCAATATCGTGCGCTGCTTCGAGCCTTCCACGCCCATTCTGCGGCTCTGCGCCATTCCCGGTGTTACTCCCATCAATGGCATATCCGAAATTAGGTCTTAGTCAGCTAGGCGACAGCAGTCATCCGGATCGATGTTTTCAAAGCAGGATTAGCGATCACAAATAGTGCGCTTCCTCGCGCGATGCTGGAAGGGCCCTTGCCGGTAGTCACCCGACCGGTAAGGAAATTGGCGATACGCGGGCAGGCGATGTCCTGACCGGCTGCAGCGCTCGTTTCATGGCGACCTCTCGACGGGAGCGAACAAGCCCGAATGCCGAGCATCCTGCTTCTTGAGTCGTAAATGACGGCTTCCCTCGCAAGCTGCCGTTTGGAGATCTGGGCAGTGAGACCGGAACTGGTCGCTAGCCGCCGAAGCCGCCCTCATTCCGGTCATTGGAAGGCTATGATGCGGTGCCCAAGAGCGGACCGCCATTCATCCGGCTGACGAGCCGATAACACATTCCAGGCGGGGTTAGACGGCGGCCGCTTTGAGGCGCCTCACGGCGGCGCTCTTCGTCTCAAGTGGAGGTGGATAGCGGACGAGCGGTGCCCAATCTTGCACTTCGGGCTGCCGCAACTGGAGCGCGATGATCTGTCCGAGCGAAGTATTGAATCACTTCTCTCGCCATTCCTCCGCGAACTGATCAGACCACGTCGTCAGGAGGTGATGTCTTGTGTCTCACCCTCTGCCAGCGTTGATAGGCCTGGATGGGCAACATGCGAGCGATATTAGACCTCGCGATCAGCGCGTTCGTTGTCGGCGTGATGCGAACGCGGTAGCAATCGAAAAACGCGATGTGCGAGAAATCGCAGGAGAGAATCTCATGAAAGTTGGCTTCATCGGCTTGGGAAGCATGGGCGCACCAATCGCTCGCAGGCTTGCCAGAAGTGGTTTCGAGGTGGTCGGCTGCGATGTCTCGCCGGAAATGCTGGAGGCGTTTGATGAGCCGGGAACCGAGCGCGAACCGGATCCGGTGAAGACCGCAGCACGATCTGACATGCTTGGCATCTGCGTGCGCACCGATGCACAGCTTGAACAGCTTCTATCCGACGGCGAGTTGTATCGCGCGCTGGGCGACGGCGGCACGATCATCCTGCATTCCACCGTGTCTCCTGACCTCGCCAAATCGCTGGCGGACCAAGCGGCTACCTATGGGATTGGTTTCGTCGATGTCGGCGTCTCAGGCGGAGGACCTGCTGCGATAGAAGGGCAGCTTTCGTTGTTCGTCGGCGCCAACGAGCCTGATCTCGAGCGTGCTCGCCCATGGCTTGAAGCCATCGGAAAAAAGCTCTCGCACCTTGGGCCGGTCGGCCGTGGGCAGGAAGGCAAGCTGCTGAACAACCTCATCTCGATCGCAAACTACGGCATGTCCGCAGCCATCGTCGATGTCGGAGCCGATTTGGGCTTCGACCGTCAACAGTTGATCGACGCGTTCATGGCTGGCTCCGCACAGAGCTTTGCCCTGGGTGTGGGCCCGCGCATGGTTCAAGCCCGTGAGGGGACAGGCGCGCCCAGCACGTTCGCCGGTTTGCATGACTTGCTTAAGAAGGACGTCGATCACTGCCGGGATTTGCCCGTCACCGAAACTGAGGCGCTCGGGAGTCTGTTGCGATCCGGAGATTTCATGCTCTCGCGTCTTCGCCGCGCTATACGCGAAGCCGACGGAGAAAAGGGCGGCACCGATCCGCAGCGAACCGTAGACGCTTACTTCGCCGCCATCCGCGCCAAGGACATCGACTCTCTCCTCGCGCTCTATGCCGAGGACGCGAGCTTCACCCTGCCCAACGGAACGCGCTTTGAAGGCAGGGACGCTATCCGACAGCTGCATGCCTCGGTCTTCGCGTCCGGCCCGCCCTTCCCCAATCCCGGGGCACGCTTTGCAGGCCCAGAAGGGATCGCCGTCGAGATCGTCGCGCAGCTTGCCGACGGTAGCACGCGCGAGACCACCAACCATTATCGCTTCGACGAAAGCGGCAGGATCCGCTCACTCGGAGTCTACACCCGCACCTGATTGGGTCGGCAATTCTCGAGCGCGAAGTTATGAATTACGAATGACCATCATCGGGGCGCGAAGGGTCTGTCCGGATCAGGAAAGCGATCGCCTGTAGCGGACGTGCGTGGCTGAACAAGCGGGGCAGGGCGCCTGCCGCCCTCATTCCGGCCGCTAAGGGGCTGAGATGACGTGCCCGAAAGCGGACCGTCGTTCATCTCCATCGTCTCACGGGAAACGGCTCCCAAGCGGCGGCTGCGACGTCAGCTTACGGGCATCGTATCGGCGCCATTTGCGGCCAGTCAGGCGGTGGAAAGCGGACATTGATCCCGGCTCGACGTTCAAGCTCGAGACGTGCTCAGCATCACACGCGGAGGACCGACGCTCACCACATCCACGCAGTGATTTAGCGTGGTCAGCGACCAGTGCTCTAGCGGCCCCGGGTACTCATCGTCGGCGAATGTGGTAGCGGAGACATAATGGAAGAATGCTGTGTCGAAGCGCCGCTCAAGCATCTTTCCTCGCGGCAACTCATCACCCTCGCCTTTCCAGAAGCTTTCGTTTCTGACTGCGTATGCGACGTAGTTGTCCCAACGTAGCTCGAAAGACCGGCTCTCGTCGGTCACAAGGATCGATCGACCTTCACCCAAGTCGACACCGTCGACGTCGATCTCAGCCGGCTCGCCGAGCAGGCCTTCCACCACTACGATCCGCAACTGGTTTTCGGACGGCTCTCCTATATCAGTGAGATATAGGTTCAGCCGACCGTTCGGAAACTCCATCGGACACCTTCAAGCGATTTGTAAGCAGGCGTTGTTAGCTGTGTTTTTTTAATGTCCGCAATTGGGGCGCGAAAGGTCTGTCCGGATTCAGGAAAGCAATCGCCCGTAGCGGACGTGCGTGGCTGAACAAGCGGGGCAGGGCGCCTGCCGCCCTCAATCCAGACATTCGAGGCTCATTAGAACTCCGCGACAGCGGACTTTTATTCATCTTCCCGATCGCGCCGCGTTGATGGCTGCACGTGGGTCGAGCCGACCGGTTGTAACCGGTCGGCGATCTATGAAGCAGGCACCTACCTGAATCGATGATCTTGCGGCGGCGACTCAGGCTGGAATGTGGATCCCGCACAGCTTGTTGCCGTCAGGATCGCGAACGTATGCGAGATTGATGGTTCCCATTGCAGACTCGCGTGGGCCGGGCTGATCCTCAATGGACGTGCCGCCATTGGCGAGTGCGGTCGCGTGAAACAGTTCTACCTGTTCGGGGGAGTTGCAAGAGAAAGCGACGGTGCTGCCATTGGCTACGGTTGCTGGTTCATTGTTGATCGGTTGGCTGACGATGAAATTCGTTCCGCCCTTGTTGCTGTAGAAGAGCCGAGTGTGCCCGCTGTTGGCTACGTTCGTTGCTCCTTCCCCTACTCCCAAAACGCCGAGCACGGCGTTGTAGAAGCCCCTGGATCGTTCGATATCGTTCGATCCTACCATCGTATGAAACAGCAATTCATCTCTCCTGGGTGACATGTAAGCATGCGGGATCACGCTCTCGAGCCTTGTATCCGGTCCCTCGATCTTGTCCTAATGGAACGTCTGAGGAGTCCGAGGCGACGGGTCAAAGCTCAAACTTTACTCGCTGTATGGCAAACACCTGGGCTGCTGAACGTCCCAAACTGTGTCCATTGCTGCCGGAAAGCGCAAAGTCAGGTCCAGCCCTCGAAACGGCACGTCCGGATTCAGGAAAGCAAGCTCCCGTAGCAGACATCAGCAGCCCGAAGAGAAGGCGCAGGGAAGGGCGCCTGCCGCCCTCATTCCGGTCACTCAGGCCCCTCGATCCAGCTCCCGAAACCGGCCGTTCGTTCAGAGAAACGGCATGCCACAAAGAACGCCTTGCGTTGGGACAAAGCCGTCATTCAAGTCGCGGGTCGTAAACGTCAGCTTCCAGCCGAAAGCCGTCGTAGGAAGCTCAGCCACTCTGCGTCGATGTATGAGTAAGGTGTGTGGCTATCGCTCGGCGTCTTTCGCGCGACGGCATGGCGATGGCTTCCCCGCCTTCCAGGAAGAAATAGGCGATCGAAAGAGTCTTGGTGACATCTCCCAGCCAAACGATCGATTTCGCTACTGATTTCATCGTGGTAGGCCGCTTGCATGACCGCATCCGAACGCGCCGAACAGACTTTGATTCTCCGCTGTCCGGAGCCGCTCAATGCGGAAACGCCTCCGGATAAACTGATCGCGTCCTTCCTGACGCCGCAGGCGAATTTCTACATCCGCAGTCACGGACCGACGCCGGAGCTGGCCGAAGATCATCGTGTAGAGCTGGACGGCTTGGTCGACCGCCCGCGCTCCTACACGGTTGCCGAACTTCAAACGGCATTTGCGACCCAGACGGTGACCGCGACCATGCAGTGCGCCGGCAATCGTCGGGCACATCTTCAAGACGTGGAAAAGACTTCGGGCGATCCCTGGGACGTGGGCGCGATCGGCAATGCGGCGTGGACCGGCGTCGCGCTGTGCGACGTGCTCGCCGCAGCCGGCATCCAGGACAGCGCGTCGTTCGTCGGCACTACGGGGGCCGACAACGTGGATGTTGATGGTGAGACAGCACCGTTTGGTGCCTCGATCTCGATTGCCAAGGCGCTAGAGCCCGACGTGCTCATCGCCTGGGCCATGAACGGCGAGACGCTGGCCCCAGAACATGGCGCACCGCTGCGGCTCGTCGTGCCGGGCTATGCGGGCGTTCGTAGCGCAAAGTGGCTGACGCGCATCGAGGTGCGCGATCGCCCGTCCGATGCGCCGATCCAGGCCAAGGACTACAAGCTCTTTCCGGCGTCGGTAGCGAAGGAGGACGCGGACTGGGATCAGGGCCTGACGATCGAGGAGATGCCGCTCAACGCTGCGATCTGCGCCCCCGTGGACGGCGCGCATGTCGGCGCCGGCGCGTGCGGAATCGCGGGCTATGCGATCGCCTTCGGCCGAGCGGTCTCCCGCGTCGAGGTCTCTGTCAATGGCGGCACCGACTGGCTGCAGGCGGAACTGATCGCGGAACCCGATGCACCCTGGAGCTGGACGCAGTGGCACGTGACGGTCGATCTGTCGCCCGGACCGCACGTTCTGGTCGTGCGCGCCGTCGACGGTGCCGGGCAGATGCAGCCCGAACGGCCCGAGGCGATCTGGAACTTCGCGGGCTATCTCTCGACTGCCTGGCACCGCATTACCGTCACCGTAAACTGATGGACGCGCCGCACGACGCCGATCGGGCCCATGCGAAGCTGGCGGAGAGCGCGAGTACGCTGAAGGACAGCGCAGTCCAGCAGGTGGACAGCGCCGACCGTCGCACAGAGCTTGCCGCGGACCGCACGATCCTCGCCGGCGAACGCACCTATGCCGCCTGGGTGCGTACCGGATTGGCGGCGCTTGCTTCCGGCATCGGCGCGCGCGCGCTGCTCGAGGACGTCGTGTTCCCGTGGCTGGCGACGGCGACCGGGACGATGCTGATCCTGTTTAGCGCCTTTTGCTTTGTTGCCGCGGTGTGGCGAGAGATGGGTGCAGGCGCCCCGCCGCCACGACCGGACATCAAGCGCCTGCCAGCGGCGTTGCTCCTGGTGATGAACGGGTTTCTCATGCTCGTGTCGCTGGCCGCGCTCGTCGGCATCTGGATGGCGCGCTCGTAGCAACATAAACGACGCGCGGGCCGAAGTCGATCGGTCCCGCAGGCAGCGTACCGGGGTCGGTACATATAACGGGCTTGGATAGACGCTAACGACTGGCCGATCCGAGCATTTGCCCGACCAACATACCCATTGACGGTTGGGGCAGACGTCGCATAGATCGACCTCGGCAATGGATTTCTGCCGGGCAATTTGGCCGAACCGCTCTGAGACGAGCTGATGATTCCTACTTGGCGCCGTAAGGCAGCAAGGAGGAATTGTGCGCGCTACCTTTCGCAATCTGGTCGACACGTTGAACGTCGCGGCATTCGTGCGGGAGCGTCACGACCATGCGATCTCCGTCCTGCGTTGGGCGCTGATTCTGCTGCCAATGGCGGCACTCGTCGGGGCGCTATGTGCGGCCTTCCTGTTGAGTCTCGATACCGTTACGCGACTGCGGTTTGCATCGCCTTGGCTGCTCTATCTGCTGCCGGTGGGCGGGTTCGTTGTCGGATTCCTCTACCATGTGACCGGGCGCACGGTGGAAGGCGGCAACAACCTGATCGTCGAGCAGATCCACGAGCCTGGCGGCGGGGTGCCTCTGCGGATGGCGCCGCTCATCTTCTTCGGCACAGTGGTGACGCATCTTTTCGGTGGCTCGGCCGGACGTGAAGGCACCGCCGTCCAATTAGGCGGAAGCCTTGCCAGCGGTTTCGGCCGCGCGCTCCACCTCGATGCGGGCGGCACGCGCATCCTGTTGATGACGGGTATCGCAGCCGGGTTCGGCGCGGTCTTCGGCACACCGATCGCGGGCGCGGTCTTCGCGCTCGAAGTGCTGTCGATCGGCCGCGTTGAATATTCCGCGCTAGTGCCATGCCTCGTTGCAGCGCTGGTCGGCGATTGGACGTGCCTCGCCTGGGGTATCCATCACGGTGTCTACCCGATCGGTGCGTTGATATCGGTCGATGCGCTGCTCGTGACGAAGGCGGGTATTGCGGGGATCATATTCGGACTGGTCGGTCTGGCCTTCGCGGAAGCCAACCACGTGGTCGGGGGATGGCTGAAGCGGATCGTCCCCTACGGTCCGCTACGTCCAGTGATCGGCGGGGTCGTCGTTATCGCGCTCGTCTTCCTGTTCGGCACGCGCGACTATCTGGGTCTGGGTATCCTGGCAGCGAGGCCCGACAGCCTTACCATCGCCAGCTTCTTCGGACCGGACACGCATCCGTGGAGTTGGGCGATCAAGCTGCTGTTTACCGTCGTCACGCTCGGCGCGGGTTTCAAAGGCGGTGAAGTCACGCCGTTGTTCTTCATCGGCGCAGCGCTCGGTAACGCGCTGGCGCCTTTCTTGGGCGTGCCGACGGGCCTGTTCGCCGCGATCGGCTTTGTCGCGGTCTTTGCCGGGGCTGCCAATACCCCGCTCGCCTGCACCTTCATGGGGATTGAACTGTTCGGCGCCGCCTATGCGGTGCCGATCGCCGTCGCCTGTTTCGTGGCCTATCTCTGCTCGGGCCACAACGGCATCTACCTGTCACAGCGCGTTGCGATACCCAAGGTGGCCGCGAACGGCCTCGCGCCCAATGCGACACTGCGCGAGACACGTACACGCCGCAAAGCACTTCGCGCGCAGAACCGCGTGCCGTGAGTTGATGGACTTAGCCTGATCCCCCCGATACGTCGGGCGCAGCCTTCGGATCAGGGTCTTGCGCCTTGCCCTTCGCGGCGCCCGGCTGCTTCGCGCTCATGGCGGTCAGATAAGCGACGATCGCCGGCACATCGGCTGCGGCGACGGGCGCCTTGTAGATCTCACGCATCTTGGTGACCTCCGCGGTCCACTGATCCGAGGAGAGTGGCGGCTGGTTCAGCGCCATGCTCGCCGAATGACACGAGGTGCAGTTGGCGTTGATGACGTCGGCATGCGGGCCGGCGGGATATTGCCCTTCGTCGGTCGGAAGATCGACCGAGGTGGACGCCAGCGAGAAGCCGCGCGCCGAAACGCTCGGCGGCGGTGGTGCGGTCGGGGCGGCAGGCGGCGGGGCGACGCGGCTGTTCGGGGTACCGATCGCGAGCAGCGTTACCGCGGCGATGCCGATGAAACCGAAGGACAGCGTGCCGATGGAAGGCGTTTTCATGCGTTGCGCTCCTTAGCCGACGACGATGTTGGTGGTTTCGATGTTGCCGCGCATGAACCCGCCCGGATTCCAGATTGGCGTCATCGGCTGCGCGATGCCTGCGGTGTTCCAGCAGCGCGACATCAGCCTGGTCGGACCCGGATGCGTTAGCGGAACCTGCGCATCCCAGCGGCGAAAACTGTATTTGCCGTGATCGGGGCCGAGCGTCGTCTTGTACCAGGTCTTGCCGTTGTCGGTCGACACATCGACCTTGGCGACGCCGCAATCGCCGCCCATCGCGATGCCGCCCAGCGGAATCGACCGGTCGAAGGCGATCGCCTGCCCCTCGTCGAGGCTCGTGACCCAGCTTCGCGGGATCATCTTGTTGATCGGGACAGTCGGGAAATCCTTCTGGCCAGGCCGCACGTTCGCGCCTGGAGTGTCAGGGATCTTGTACGCCTTGGCCATCCAGTAACCGTCGTCCGGCGCGGCGAGCACCTCGATGTCGTTCAGCATCTTGACCCAATAGGTCGAATACCAGCCGGGTACGATCAGCCGGACGGGGAAGCCGTTGAGGAGCGGCATCTGTTCGCCGTTCATCCCGAAGGCGAGCATCACTTCACCATCGCGCGCATGGTCGATCG
This sequence comes from Novosphingobium sp. TK46, assembly GCF_055361525.1. NCBI lineage: Bacteria > Pseudomonadati > Pseudomonadota > Alphaproteobacteria > Sphingomonadales > Sphingomonadaceae > Novosphingobium > Novosphingobium sp. TK46. The sequence continues at coordinate 270,715 of NZ_JBSZKB010000002.1, read as the reverse complement.
ACAGCGACTTGGCGAAATCCGGTCCTCCCGCGACCACCGGCTGGTCGAGCGCACCGAACCGCACCGCGACCGCGCCCGGCTTCACGCCGGCGATGTCGAGCACGTCGCGTAAGCGAACGCCGAGCCATTTGGCGTTGCCCATGGCCCCGTGACGCCACTGCGCTCCGGCAACGGGCGGCTGGAACAGCGCACGCGAATTGCCCGAGCATTGGTTGATTGCCGCCAGCTCGACGCGCGGCAGCTTCAGCAGTTGCGCGAGCGAGATCGATAGCGGCCGCGTGACCGCGCCGTGCACCTTGATCCGGAACGCCTCGACATCGATCGCGGTCGGAATGTCAGCCCAGTGCCAGCGGACGAAGAACTGGTCGTTGGGGGTGAAGACGTCGCCATTGAACACGCTCATCGGCGTTTCCAGCAGCGGCGGATGGATACGCTGGAGGATCATGTTGCCCTTGCCGGGGAACGCACTGGTCATCGGCCGTTCCGACGGACCGCCCGGCAGGTGCAGATCGACCATGCTCTGCGCCAGCGCGGGTGCGGCGATCAGCGCACCGCTGCCGATCGCGGCCTCTGCGAGAAAGCGACGGCGGTTCGTCGCCTGCGCCAGTTTCATATCCAGGCTGTCCACCAACATTTTCCGTTTCTGTCATGATCTGTATGCGCGCCCCGTCCGCCGGTCTGCCCGGTACGGGTCGATCAGATTCGCCGGTTCGATCCGGCAGGACGATCAGTTCGGCCCATCAATTGGCTTGGGCGATGCAGGGCGACACGAACAGGTTGCCGCGCCAACCGCCCGCGACCGTCTTGGCGCCGACCAGCAGCCACATCGCTGCGAGCGCGATGGTGAGGACGGTGCCGACGATCCCGAAAAAGCCGAGCTGGAGCGTCGTGCCGAGCTTGAAGGTGGCGACCGTGTAGACGCCGAGCGGGAAGGTGTAGCCCCACCACCCGAGGTTGAACGGAATGCCCGCGCGCCAGTAGCGGATTGTGATCAGCGTCGCGAGCGCCAGCCACCACAGGCCGAAGCCCCAGAGCAACAGCCCGGCGATCGTGCCGATCCCCTGCGCTACCGCGCCGATCTGGCCGAGGCCGTTGGCGGCGAGGATAGCGGGCGCGTCGCCGCCGAGCACCAGCATCCCAAGCGCGCCGGTGCCAATCGGACCGAGCGCGAGCCAACTCGATGCGGCCATGCTCTCGTGCGGCAGCTTGTGCAGCGCCATCCGCAGGATGAGGATCGCGAGGATGCCGAACGCGACCGGCACCGAATAGGCCCAGAGGACATACGACGTCGCGAGCACGACGAACTGGTGATGCGCATTCGCCAGATGCGGGGCGAGCAGGCCACCGCTCGCGCCTGCGACCTCGGCCGCGACCACCGGCAGCAGCCAGACCGCGGTCATCGCATCGAGGCTGTGCTGGTGCCGCGTGAACATCAGATACGGGATCGCCACACCGCAGGCGAGCGACATCGCGACGTCGATCCACCACAATGTCTCGGCGATCGGGATCACGCCCGCGCCGAACCGCGGCAGGCCGAACGCGAGACACCCGTTGATGATCGTCGCCAGCCCCATCGGGATCGTGCCGATGAACATCGACACGGTGTTGTGCCCGAAGATCCGCCGGGCCTCGTGCCCGAACATCGTCCAGCGCGCGGTGTAGAGCACGGCGAACAGCGTGAAGAGTGCGATGTTGAAATACCACAGCGCCTCGCCGACCGGGTGCAGCGATGCGCCGACGCCCGGCACCTGCGGCAAGGCGAGCGCGAGGATGCCGGTGCCCATCGTCGCGGCGAACCAGTTGGGGGTGAACTGCCGGATCATCTCGCGTGGAGAATCCAGCCGGCTGAGCGGCTTCAGACCATCGAGAACGGGCTTCAGATCGGCGGTCACTTGCCAGTCTCCTTGATGAGGTCGGTCAGCGCGTCGGCCGCCCGGGTACGATAGCGCTCTTTATGCCGCAGCGCGTAGAACGGACGCCGCGGTAGACCGAGCGGCAGATCGTGCAACGTTCCGGCGGCGATCGCAGGTGCGACGACATGCTGCGACAGCACTGCGATGCCTGCGCCGGCCTCGACCGCGCTACGCACCGCCTCGTTCGACGGCAGCGTCAGCGCCACGGTAAGGTCCGACGGATCGACGCCGCGCTGGCGCAGCACCTCCTCGAACGACGAGCGCGTGCCCGATCCCTGCTCGCGGACGATCCAGCGCGAGGCGCGGAGCCAGTCTTCGTCGATCGTGTCGGCAGCGCGGTCGCTCACCAGCACCATGCGGTCGTTCGCGACCGTCCAATGCGCGAGCGCGGGCTCCTCGATCACACCCTCGACGAAGCCGAGCTCGACCGCACCGTCGAGCACGCGCGCTGCGGCCCCTTCCGTGTTGTCGATCGCCAGTTCTATCGTGATGGACGGGTAGCGCGCATGGAACGCCGCAAGCTGACGCGGCAGCCAATAGCCCGCGATCGTCTGGCTCGCGACCAGTCGCAGCGTGCCGCGCTCGAGACCCGCATATTCGGCCAGTGCAAGTTCTGCACTGGCCGCACGGCCAAGGACGGCGCGCGCGTCGACCAGAAACATGCGGCCCGCCTCGGAAAGTTCGATCCCACGGCCGACCCGGTGGAACAGCGGCACGCCATGCCGGGCTTCCAGCGCAGCGATGGCAGCGCTTGCGGCTGACTGCGTCACATTGAGCGCTTCGGCAGCGCGCGTCATGTGTTCGCGCTCTGCGACACCGACGAAAATCCTGAGTTGTTCGAGGGTCATGCCCGATCTCCTTATAATTGAGATACGCGCCGCCGATCGATCGAACCAACATATTGTTCTTATTGTTTTAATATGAAAGTGCGATTGATCCAACTTGCCGATACGATCGATCATAACCATGCGTTGGACAATTTGGTGTCGGTCGATCAGGTGGAGCGCATTGGAGTAATCGATGAGACTTGGAATTACCGTGCTCGGGATCGCGGCATTGTCGGTGTCAGCTGTGACGCTGGCCCAGACGGACGGCTTCGCATCGGCGATGGATGCGGCGATGGCGCGGATGCACGGCGCGATGATGACAGGCTATTCAGGCGATCCCGACCGCGACTTCGCAAGGATGATGATCCCGCACCATCAGGGCGCGATCGACATGGCCGAAATCGAACTGCGCTATGGCAAGGACGAACGCCTGCGCCGGCTTGCGCAAGGAATCATCGTCGAACAGCGCCAGGAAATCGCGGTGATGCAGGGCATCCTATCCGACGGCGGCACGTTGCCACCCCACACCGAACCGACCGCGACCGGTCACCCCCATCACGGAGACCGTCCATGAATCGTTTAACCCTGACCGCCTGCGCCGCCTTGTGTTTCTCTGGCCCCGCGTTCGCCCAGCAGGTTCCGAACGCGACCCCGGACATACCCGTCAGCGCGCAGGACCGGTTCTACACCTCGGACCAGTTCTCCAACACCGTGTCTGTGATCGATCCGTCGACCAACACGCTGCTCGGCGTCATCAAGCTCGGCGAACAAACCCCCGCCAACCTTAGCCCGCTCTACAAGGGGCAGTTGCTCGTTCACGGCATGGGCTTCTCGCCCGATCGCAAGACGCTGGCGGTGATTTCGATCGGCTCGAACTCGGTGACGTTCATCGATACCGCGACCAATGCCGTGAAGCACACGACCTATGTGGGCCGATCGCCGCACGAAGCGTTCTTCCGCCCCGACGGTCGCGAAGTCTGGGTCGCGGTGCGCGGCGAGGATTATATCCAGGTGCTCGACGGCAAGACGTTCGAGCCGACCACGCGCATCCCCGTCCCCAACGGCCCCGGCATGACGATCTTCTCGCCGAACGGGAAATACGGCTATGTCTGCTCGAGTTTCTCGCCAGAGACGGTCGTGATCGACACCGCATCGAAACAGATCGTCGGTCGCGTCAAGCAGGCGAGCCCGTTCTGTCCCGACATCGCCGCGACGCCCGACGGCAAGCAAGTCTGGTTGACGCTCAAGGACGTCGGCAAGGTGATGGTGTTCGACGCCAAGCCGCCCTTCGCGGTGCTCAGGACTATCGATACCGGCGCGTTCACCAATCACGTCAACATAGTCCGTAACAAAGCGGGCCAATTCGCTTATGTGACCGTTGGCACTGAGAATGTCGTGAAGGTGTTCCGCACCACCGACTTCACACAGGTCGCCAGCATCCCGGTTGGCGCGCTGCCGCACGGCCTGTGGCCCTCGGGAGACGGGTCGCGGATCTATGTGGGGCTGGAAAACGCCGACGCGGTCGCGGCGATCGACACGACCACCAACACCGTCCTCGCGACGATCCCGATCGGCCAGGGGCCGCAAGGCGTTGCCTATGTCCCCGGCGCGGTTCCGAACGGTGATGGCAGGGCAAACCTCGTGCCGCTCGCGCAGGCAGGGATGAAGGTTCAGTTAACGCTGGATGGCACGGGACGCAGTCAGGTGACGCTATTTGACCAGGGTCAGGTTCAAATCCTGCAAGCAGCGGTCGCGGGTCTGAGCCCCAAGATGCCCTATGTGCTCGGTCTATCGACACGTGCCGATGGTGGTGGCCCGATCCAACCGCTGGCGAAGTTCATGACCAACCCGGCAGGCGGCGCGATCGTCAATACGGTCGGACCGCTGCGCCAGGTCGTCAGCGATGCGAAAGGAGACATGCGCCGTTATCTCGTTATCGCGCCAGGTGATCCAATGACGCTGGGAACTGCCATTCAGGTGCAGAAATAGCAATCATAACTGCGTGGACCTCAATCGCAGGTCCACTGAGCATTCTTGTCGGTGTCACGACCGGTCGATTCTGACGCTGAGCACGCAATGGCGGATTTCCGCGGGCTCTACGGTGTTATGAGCCGCGTTTATGATCCAGATTTCTCCGGAGACGAGTCGATGTTCGACAATGCTATAGCCATCGTCACTGGTGGCGAATCGGGAATAGGCGCCGCCTGTGCCAAGGCGCTCGGCGATGCCGGAGCGCGCGTCATCATCACGTATTTCAGGGACTCGGCCGCAGCACAGCGCGTGTGCGACTCCATCGGTGATACGTCTCGCGCAATTGCCGTGCAGACCGATGTTGGCGACGAGGCGGCCGTGACCGCCTTGTTCGATGCTGCCGAAAAGGCGTTCGGTAGCGTCAGCCTCCTGGTCAATTCCGCCGGGCTGAACATGAGCGGCGTGCTGCTGGTCGACATGGAGCTGGCGCAGTTCGACCGTGTCATTCGATCCGACCTCTATGGTCCGTTTCTCACGTGCCGTGCAATGGTGCGGAGGCTGCAAGCCAAAACGATGAAGGGCCGGATCGTCAACATCTCGTCGATCCATGAGCGTGCACCGCGCCCCGGCGGCGTCGACTATGATTCCGCGAAGGGCGGATTGTCACAACTCACCGCCACCCTGGCTCTGGAACTCGCGCCCAAAGGAATTGCCGTCAACGGTGTTGCGCCCGGCATGATCCTGACGCCGATGAACCAAAGCGCGCTGGACAATGCAGCGGAACTCGCGAGCAAGGAGATGGCAATTCCATGGAAGCGTGCGGGGCGGCCCGACGAGGTGGCGGCGCTGGTCAACTTCCTGCTCTCGCCGGCGGCCGACTATATCTCTGGCACGACGGTTACGATCGACGGCGCGCTGTCGCTCACCGTCGCGCAAGGCGCATGACGGTGTCGGTGGATTTCAACGTCGAGCAGATCGACCCGCTTACGATGGTCGGCAACGAAGCGGTTTCGCGGCGTGACCTCATGAGCCCCTATGTATGGCGTCAGGATGACGGCAGCTATGCCATGCTGGTCCGCGCCGTGCCCCGCCCCGACGAGACGGGCGACACGGGCACGATCTGGTATGCCACCAGCAGCGATGGCCTGTGCTTCACCGCGACAGACCTGCCGGTGCTATCTCCCGGCCCTGGGCCGGACGACGTCGGCGGATGCGAGGATCCGACTCCTGTTTTCCGTGCCGACGGCAGTGTCGTCATTTACTACACAGGCGTGGATGCAACACGGACCCACGGCGAGATGCTGTACGCCACCGGTCCATCGATCGACCGACTAGAGAAGCAGGGCGTGGCCATGCAAAACACGCCCACTCAGGGCAATATCAAGGAAGCGACAGTCGACCGTACCAGGAGCGGCGGATGGCGCCTGTTCTACGAGTTCGCTAGGGAAGAGAAGTCACTGGTAGGACTTGCGGTCAGCGATCACGACGCTGGCCCGTGGGTCGACGAGAAAGACCCATTTGCGCCACGCCCCGACAGTTGGGATAGCTGGCACCTGTCGACCGGTCCGCTGCTCACCACCGACAAGGACCGCCCGGTGATGTTCTATAACGGCGCCACCCATGACGCGCGCTGGCGTATCGGCTGGATCGCGTTCGATGCCGAATACACCCAGGTCGTCGGACGCTGCGTCGAACCGCTCATCACGCCGCCCCCCTCGCTTGAGCGCACTGCAACCGATATAGCGTTCGCAGCGTCTGTGGTGACTGTCGGGAATGAGATCTGGCTATATTACTCCTTGGCCGACACCCACCTTTATCGCGCTATCGTCAGGCAAAGTTGACGATCAGCTAATATCAGGGGGCACTCACCAAGCTTTATGACGATCGGATCTGAAATCGGATTTGCCGAGCACAAGGCGCATAGACACGAGCCCTTTGCAGCATCAAGCCGATGTCACTTGCCGAGAACATGCAGGATCTTGAAGAGGTAAATTACTCGCCGGATCACACGTTGATGAGCCCGGACATCGGTGAGCCGCTCGTCATCTGTGCGAATAGGCTGCGACTTACGCGTGTGGGATCGAGTGCAAGGCTTTCGGCGGCGGCACCAGCAATGAGCGCGTCGAGCGCGACGGTCGGACGTAGGTCACGCGCCTGGTAGAGCTTGCCTGCTGCAAGGCCCGGCCAGTCCGCCAGCACTCGTCCGCCCTTGACCGCGCCTCCGACCAGCATCGCCACCGATGCGGTGCCATGATCGGTGCCGCCGGTGCCGTTGACGGCGGCGGTACGGCCGAACTCGGTCGCGATCAGCACGGTGGTGCTGGCCCATGCTGCCCCTAACTCGTCGCGCATCGCCGCGAGCATCGCGTCGAGGTTCTTCAGCTGGTTGGCGAGGCGACCCTGTTGCGCGTTGTGCGTGTCCCAGCCCAAGGTCTCGAGCATAGCGATACGTGGGCCGTTCGGCTTCGTCAGGAAGCTGGCGGTGAGCCGGCCGAGGCTGGCTGGATCCTGCCCTGCGGCGACGTCGGTCGCGAGGCCCTTCGTTTCCAGGGCCGCGGCCCAGGCCCGATGCAGCTGCGGATCGGCATCGTAGAGCGTGGTCACTCGCGTCATCAGGTCGTCCGCCGCATGAGGCAGCGCGGATGGCGCGAACGACGCGACCTTCACCGAACCGCGTAGAGCGGTCGGTACGGTGGCTGCGATGGCAATCGCTTCGTCGCCGGTCGCGTCGGTTCTTCCACCACTTCCTTGGGCTGAAACTCGCTCTCCATGATGCGCGTTGCCTGTCGGATCTCTTGATCGACAGCTCTGCCATTGCTGCATTGCTGTAACTGTGACCAAGGTGGCGCGTTGCTCGTCATAGATCCAACCGATGATATTTGTCGTTCCGATCACGAATGGAGACGAATGGCCTGGCTCGACGACCCCGACCTGATCAAGCGACGGCGGCAGTCCTTGGCGGATGCACATGTCGCACAGCTCGAATGCTGGCGCGAAGGGCTGTTGGCCGACGGCAGACCTGTACCGCATTTCGACCCGGCGGACGGCGGGGTCGGCGCCCGGCTGCTGTTGCTTCTCGAAACCCCCGGTCCCGGGCCTGAGCGCACGCGCTTCGTGTCGCGCGACAATCCGTCCGGGACCGCCCGCAATCTGCGGCGCTATCTCGACGAGGCCGGCATCGACCGGTCCGATTTTGTACTCTGGAACACCGTGCCTTGGATCATGCATCCACCCGGTGCCCGCAATCGCACCCTGCGCAAAGCCGAGATCGATGCCGGGCTGGCCACGCTTCCCGGGCTTCTCGCGCTGCTGCCCAAGCTGAAAGTCTGCTTGCTGGCCGGCCGGGTGGCGACCAAGGCCGGACAACTCGTGTCGGCGCATGATGCTTCGATCAAGGTCATGCCAATGCCGCATCCCAGCCCGGCCATTGTCTGTACAAGTCCTCAGGTTGGGGATCGCCTTCGCGCGGCGTTCAGCGAAGCAGCGGCCCTAATCAATCAATCGTGCATGAAGATTGGAACGATACAATCAACAGGTTAGATCGATTGAACGCTGCGGTATATTGATCCCTGCAGGAGATCGATATGACCCTCGAACAGCTTCGTATTTTCGTTGGCGTCGCCGAGCGCGAGCATATGACCCGCGCCGCCGAGGCGCTCAACGTCACCCAGTCGGCGGCGAGTGCCGCCATCGCCGCGCTCGAAGCGCGGCACGCTGCGGATCGTCGCGAGTCAGACCATCGCCAGCTACTGGCTGCCTGCGCGGCTCGCTGAATTTCATCGTCGCCATCCGCTGATCGGCATCGAACTGGCGATCGACAACACCGACGGTGCTGCTGCGCAGGTGCTCGACGGCACGGCCGAACTTGGCTTTGTCGAAGGTTCGGTCGACGAGCCGGCACTTGCGCACTGGAAAGTCGCCGAGGACCGGATGCTACTGGTCGGCGCAGAGCCAACCGGAAATGTCGATGAAACCTGGGTCCGCGAGGCCAACTGGATCGTGCGCGAACAGGGATCGGGCACGCGCTCGACCTTCGAGGAGGTGCTGCGCCACCGCGGCGTCGACCCTGCCGATCTGCGCATCGGCATGACCCTGCCGTCCAATGAAGCGGTTCGCTCGGCTGTCGAAGCCGGCGCCGGGGTGGCAGTGCTGTCCGAACTCGTCGTGCGCAGGGCGCTGGCGGCGGGGCATCTGCATGACCTGGGTCTTGGGCTGCCCGCACGGCCGTTCGAAGCGCTGCGCCACAAGGAGCGTTACCGCACCAAAGCGGCCGACGCGCTGACCGATCTCGTGAAGGAGCATGGATGATGACCGGCGACCTCAAGCCCGTGCTCGGCGGCCTGCGTCCACTCTCGCGCCTCGATCATCCCCGCGAGATGATCCGCCAGTTCACCCCCAACTGGTTCGCCGCGACCATGGGCACCGGCATCCTCGCGCTGGCTACCGCAGGTGACGGGCATCGGCCCGGCATTGAAGCCGGTCGGCGAGGCGTTGTGGTTTTTCAACATCGCGCTGTTTGCGCTCTTCACCGGCCTCTATTCGGCGCGCTGGATAATGTTTGGCCATGAGGCACGGCGGATCTTCGGCCATAACACGGTGTCGATGTTCATCGGCACCATCCCGATGGGCCTCGCCACGATCATCAACGGCTGCCTCGCCTTTGAGATCGCCCGGTTCGGCGATGGCATCGTCGGTGTAGCGCATGTCCTGTGGTGGATCGATGTCGCGATGGCCGTGACCTGCGGGGTCGTCATTCCCTATTTCCTGTTCACCCGTCACGAGCACAGCCTCGACCCAGCCCGCGCTCACGGCCGACCAGTGGAAGGCGACGGTCACCAAGATGAAGGCGGTCTATAAGGCACCGGTCTCGGAAAAGGATATTCCAGCGATCGTCGACTATCTGGCGGCGCTGAGGGCGAAGCAGGGCAGCGCGGCGCCGGCCGGCAAGGAATCCGGAAGTCAGGGCGCTCCCGACGCGCCGGGCGGGACTGGCTGAGTGACTTATCGCCGCGCGCCGCGTTGATCGGATGAAGGAGGCACCTGATGCGTATCGAGAAATTCGTCCATAGCTGCTTGAGGCTGACGCTCCAGGGCCAGCGGCTGTTGTTTGACCCAGGCAAATTCTCGTTCGTCGATAGGCGTGTCGATCCTCGCGACCTCAGCGACGTGGATTTCATCCTATTTTCGCACGGCCATCCCGATCATCTCGACTGCGAGGCGCTACGCACCATCGTCGGCGATGGCGAACCGCGGATATTCGGAGGCAACAAGGTCGCAGCCACGTTGCGCAGCCAGGGCTTCACCGTCAGCGAGGTAAGAGAAGAAGGGCTCGACCTTGGACCATTCACGGTCCGTGCCCTGCCGGTGCGCCATGAGCCGATCCTCGCCGAAGAAATCCCGGCCGTCCTGGCATTTGTCGTCAATGATCGCCTTCTTAATCCCGGCGATAGCTTCGATGAACGGCTCCGCCAATTTGCTGGAATTGAGGCGCTGGCGCTGCCGGTGATGGCGCCGTTCCTGACCGAGATCGGCGCCCACGAGTTCGCCAGGTCCATGCGTCCAAGCCATGTGCTCCCGGTCCACGATGGCTATGCCCGCGACTGGTTCCTGACGCAGCGCTATGATACCTATGAGCCCTATTTCGAGAAGGCTGGCATGACCTTCCACCGCCTCCAGCAGCCCGGTGACGGGTTCGACCTGTGACGGACGACAAACCGGCCTGCCGGTCGCGACGGCCTGGTGCATCGACGATCCGAAGATCGCCAATGCGGCGATCGAGCAAGCCCAGTTGGACCTCGTCATGGTCGCGCGCGCGCATTTCGCCGATCTGCATTATCCTATGTCGCGGCCCAGGCGCTCGGCAAAGACCGGCCATCATGGGTGCTCCCTGCGCCTTATGCTCACTGGCTTGAGCGCTACCGGGGGATCGGTAAAGCGGCGGCCCAGTGATCGGATCACTTAGTGCACACAGGGCAGCGCAGGGGCCATCTAGGAACAGATATGACCCGGACCCGCCTTCTCGCCGCTGTTGTAGCGTCCGCCATGCCGGTCGCAGCCTTGGCTGCCGGGCCGGTGCTGATGCACCGTGATCCGGGTTGCCCATGTTGCGAGAAGTGGGCGCAGCAGGTGAAGGCTCAGTTCGGTCGCGCAGTCCGCGTCGTTGACGACGCGAACCGGCCGGCGTTCATGAAGGCCCGAGGCGTACCCGCGGACTTGGCCTCGTGCCACACGGCCATCATCGACGGCATGACTTTCGAGGGTCATGTGCCGATCGCCGACATGAAGCGGGCTCTGGCAACGCACCCGAAGGGTGTGACGGGGCTCGCGGTTGCCGGGATGCCGATGGGCTCGCCGGGCATGGAGATGCCGGGCATGAAGGCCCAGCCCTACGACGTGGTCGCGTTCGGACCTGGTGGACGCAAGGTGTTCGCCCACCACTGAAAAGGAGGGAGGCGCAAACGCCTCCCTCCCAGGCTTACTTCTTAGGCATTCCGGACATGTCGTGACCGGCATGATCGCCGCCCTTCTTCATGTCCTTGCAGCAATCGGCACCGTCTTTGCAGCACGCCATGTCGGCGCAGCGGGACCCGGCCGCGAATGCTGCGGTGGGAAGGGCGAGCGCCAGCGCTGCGCCGATCAGCTTGAACTTGGTCATCAAAATCTCCGTCGATTGAATGTGTGGAAACCTGTTGGATGGTCACACGGCTCGTGGAGGTGGAGTGGCGGGCGATATCAGCCACCCGCTCATGACAGGGGCCGGCGACGGCCAAGCGGCGATCGGGAATGAGAATAACGGCTCTGCCTTCGCCAGGGCTTCCCCCGGGACGGCGATGCAGGGCGTCGCGCAGGCTGGTTGCGGTGCCTTCTTGTCCGTCGCCGAAGGGTTCTTTTCATCGCACCCCGACATTGGCGAGGCGATCGGAGCGGCTTGGGCACTGGCCTCGCAGATCGGCCCCAAACGGACGAGCAGCATCATCGCAAGCACGGCCAAGACGGCCGTGCGAAAGACGCCGACAAGAGGACGAGACCCGGACTTGACGCCCGCTACCGGCAGCCTTTTGGACCTGAAGTCAACGGCTCAGTGCGGCATCGAGAGCGCAGCCGAAGCGATCGCCATCCATAGCGCCATGGCGACCATCATCACGTTCTCGGTCAGCGAGAGGACGCCGAGAGGTACGTTGCTATCTCCGCCCACGCAGGCGCACTTGAGTTCGAGCTTGTCGACATAGACCGCCTTGATGACGGATACCGCACCGATCGTCCCAATGACGAGCGCGATCGGCACCGAAAGCCAGGTGAGCACACCAGCGGCCATCAGCACGCCCGCGACACCTTCCGCGTAGGGATAGACGTAGGAATAGGGCACCCAGCGCTTGGCGAGCAGATCGTAGTTGAGGAACATGCTCGAGAAGCTCTCGACGTTCTGAAGCTTCAGCATGGTGAGCACGCACATCGAGAAGGCGATGAACCATTCCCCAGCGCGGACCGTGAACGGGGAGCCGAAGGCAGCATAGCTGACCGCGAGCGCCATGAGCGCGGTCATGGCGAACACCGCGACTACGGGCCTGTATGTGACGGCCTTGGGATCTCGCACCGCCTTGCCGAAGAAGCGGCGCAGATCGTCATAGCCTCCTACGCGCTTGCTCCCGATGAAGGTCTGGGGCGTGGTCTTCACGTCATGCTTCGCCTTGAACGCGTCCGTCTCCTCGCGCGTGCGCAGCCAGTTATCCTCGACCTCGTAACCTTTCCGGCGCAGCAGATCCTTGGCCTTCAAACCATAAGGGCAGGTGTGCGTCGGCATCACCATCCGGTAAATCGTCGCTTTCTTGGGCGCCGCGGTCGCCATCCCACTTCTCCGTCCTGTTCGCGGAGCCTATATAGGGTCCGTACCATAGTACGGAGTCAAGGCATGGCGGCGCTGACAATTGCGGGTTTCGCGCGTGAAGGGGACGTCGGTGTCGAGACCGTGCGCTACTATCAGCGCCGGGGTTTGCTCGATACGCCAGACCGGCCGGCAGGCTCCGGCGCGAGCGGCAGTATCCGCCGCTACGGACTCGATGACGTGCGCCGCCTGCGCTTTATCCGGTCGGCGCAGAGTGCCGGGTTTACCCTTGAGCAGATCGGCGAGCTGCTGGCTCTCGATGCAACAGACGATCGGCACCGAGCACACCAACTCGCAAAAGAACGCATCGAGGCTCTCGATACTAAGATCGAGGAGCTAAAGCATATCCGTGCGTTTCTGGACCGGCTTGCGGAGGAATGTGGTTCCGGGTCGACTGGGCCATGCCCTATCTTGAGATCCTTCGAGACCAACTGACTGTGGCCACCGCGATCGTTATATTGCGGTCGCCATTTTGCGACATTCCTGGCCAGTCTGATCACTGTCCCGAAATAACATCGTTTTCGGGACAGCTAGCGAATAGTAAGCGGCAGCTATCCGCTGCGGGCTCCTAATAGCTGCCGGGCAGGAAAGTCCCCGATGTCGGTCATTCCTCGTGCGCTGGAAATCCGCCCTTGGACGGCGGCTTCTTGCAGATCCGGACGTTCGCGGCGACATGACTAAACAGCATGTTTTGAATCGCAAGCTGCCATTCCGAATGACAATGCGCGAGGACCCACATCCGGAACCTCAAGCCTCCTTCTCCACACCTCAACTTCGGCCGCTCGTTCATATCGGTTGCCATCGCGGTGGACACGGCGCGCACGACACGGTTTATGGAGCATATGCAATTGCCTGGGCGTGGCGCCCGAGCAATGGAGACCTCAGATGAGCGACCCCAACACCGATACCGACGACGACACGGTGCACTATGCAGGCTCGTCCGGCGGCTTCGGATCGCTGCTCGGCATGGCAAAGGTGTTCGCGCGCGAATTGTCCTCGCCAGGTACGCTCGACACGCTGCGGCGGCAGAACAAGCCCGAGGGTTACATGTGCTCCTCCTGCGCTTGGGCCAAGCCGCCCGAACCGCATGCGTTTGAATTCTGTGAGAACGGCGCCAAAGCGACGATCTGGGATCTGACACGTGATCGCTGCACGCCGGAGTTCTTCGCCAGGCACACCTTGACCGAGCTGCGCGAATGGGCGGACTTCGATCTCGAGATGCAGGGCCGGCTCACTGCGCCGCTGCGCTATGACGACTCCAGCGACCACTATGTCGAGTGCGGTTGGGACGAGGCGTTCGCCGGCATAGCCACCGAGTTGAAGGCCGTCGATCCGAAGTCGGTCGTCTTCTACGCCTCCGGTAAGGCGTCGCTGGAGACCAGCTACCTCTATGCGCTGCTGGCGCGCGCCTATGGCAACAACAATCTGCCCGACAGCTCAAACATGTGCCACGAGACCACCTCGGTTGCGCTGAAGAAAGTGACGGGATCGCCGGTCGGCACCTGCACGCTGGAAGATTTCGACCATTGCGACGCGATCTTCTATTTCGGCCAGAACCCCGGGACCAACAGCCCGCGCTTCCTCCATCCATTGCAAGAAGCGGTGAAGCGCGGGTGCAAGATCATCGTGTTTAATCCGGTCAAGGAGGTCGGGCTGATGCGGTTCATCAACCCGCAGAACCCGATCCAGATGCTGTCGCAGAAGCCGACCGAGCTGGCGCACCAGTACCTCCAGGTCCGGCCCGGCGGCGACATCGCAGCGATCATGGGCGTGGTAAAACGCGTGCTGGAACGCGACGACATGGCGCTTGCGGCGGGCAAGCCCAGCATCCTTGATCCAAGCTTCATCGAGCAGCATACCGTCGGATGGGAAGCGTTTCGCGACAAGGCGCGGATCACCGAATGGGCCGACATCGAGGACCATTCAGGCCTGAAGCGCGCCGATCTGGAAGCGGCGGGCGACGTCTATGTCGGTGCGGAGAAGGTGATCGCGGTCTATGGCATGGGGCTTACCCAGCACGTCCATGGGTCACAGAGCATCCAGGTGATGGTCAACCTGATGCTGATGCGCGGTATGATCGGCAAGCAGGGCGCGGGCGTGAACCCGGTGCGCGGCCATTCCAACGTACAGGGACAGCGCACGGTTGGCATTTCCGAGAAGCCCGAACTCGTGCCGCTCGACAAGATCCAGTCGCAGTTCGGCTTCGACCCGCCGCGCGACAAGGGCCTGACCACGGTCGATGCCTGCGAGGGGATCAAGGACGGCTCTGTGCAGGGTTTCCTTAGCCTGGGCGGCAATCTGGTCCGGGCGGTGCCCGACCGGGACGTGATGGAACCGGCGTGGCAGCGCCTAGCCTTCACGGTGTTCGTGGCGACGAAGCTTAATCGTAGCCACCTCATCCACGGCAAAGTCTCGTACCTGCTCCCCTGCCTTGCGCGGCCGGAAGAGGACATGCAGGCAAGCGGGCCGCAATCGGTGTCGATCGAGGACAGTTTCAGCCACATTTACGGGTCGCGCGGCAAGCGGTCGCCAGCTGCGAAGACGCTCAAATCCGAACTGGCGATCGTTGCCGGCATCGCCAAGGCGCTGCTGCCGCCTAATCCGAAGCTCAGCTGGGACGCGTGGACGGGCGACTACGCGCTGGTCCGCGACGCGATCGCCGAGACCTACCCGGAGGAGTTCCACGATTTCAACGACCGGATGTGGAAGGCTGGCGGCTTCTACCGCGGCAATTCGGCGCACGAACGCATCTGGAAGACCGAGAGCGGCAAGGCCGAGTTTACCGTGCCGACGGTGCTGTCGGCGGTCGGCGTGCCGGGCGGTGACGGCAGATTCCACCTCATCACTATGCGGTCGAACGACCAGTTCAACACGACGATCTACGGGATGGACGATCGGCTGCGAGGCATAAGCGGGTCACGCACCGTGCTGCTCATCAACCCCAATGACATGAAGCGCCAGGGGTTGAGCGCGGGTGATGTCGTGGCGCTGGTCGGCGACGCCGGCGACGATGTCCGCCGCGAGGTGACGGGCCTGACCGTGACACCGTTCGATCTTCCCGACGGGTGCCTTGGGGGCTATTATCCGGAAATGAACCCGCTCGTTCCGCTGTGGTATCATGACAAGGCTTCCAAGACGCCGGCGTCCAAGGGCGTGCCGGTGCGGATCGAGCGCATCGCTCAAGCCGCTTGAGGCGTCCTATGGGGCGGGTCCGATTGCGGAAGGCGCTGCTCGTCATCTTGGGCCCCGTCTGGCTGGGCGGATGTGCGGCGCTCAACCACGGGTTCCTCGCTGCCGCCGGGCCGGTGGCGGGGGAACAGCGCGAGCTGTTCTGGATCGTCATGGGCATCCTTGCCTTCGTCGCGGGGCCAGTGCTGATCCTCACGCCGATTGTCGCTTGGCATTACCGACAGAGCAACACCGACGACGCCTACCGGCCCGAGTGGAACTTCTCCTGGACGCTGGAAGGGTTCATCTGGATCCCGCCGGTGTTTGTCGTGATCCTGCTGGCGGTGCTGGTCTGGGGATATACGCACCGACTTGATCCCTATCGCCCGATTGCCGGCGGACCGCCGCTACAGGTCCAGGTAATCGCCGCCGACTGGAAATGGCTGTTTGTGTACCCGGACAGCGGGGTGGCGAGCGTCGACCGGCTCGTTGTGCCCGTCGGCCGCCCCGTTCGCCTTGTCTTGACGAGCACAACGGTGATGCAGTCGCTGATGATCCCGCGGCTGACCGGACAGATCTACACGATGGCGGGCATGACGACACAGCTGAACCTGCGGGCCGATCGGGTAGGACGCTATCACGGCGGTAACATGCAATATAATGGCGACGGCTTCCCGCATCAGTCCTTCGATGTCGAGGTCATCGATGCCGCCGGCTTCCGCCGTTGGTTGGCGGACACCAGCCGTACCGCCCCTTCGTTCCAGCCGTCGGGTCATGCGTTGCTGACGCAACGATCGGTCGTTCAGGGCCCGCGCGCCTTCTCGCGGGTGCCGGCCAGCCTCTTCCCCTCGATCGTCGCGGCAAGCGGCGGTCGCAGCCATCCGCATGGAACGAGCCGATGAGCGGACCGGTGCTTCCCGCGCTGCTCGGCCGCTTCGAATGGCACGATCTGCCGTTCGTGCGTGCCTGGGAGAACCCGAACGTCAGTGAGATCATCGGTGCCGGTGCCGGGGGTCTCGTCATCATCGGTGCCATCGCCGTTGCGGCCCTGCTGACCGTGGCGGGGCGCTGGCGCTGGCTGTGGAAGGAATGGCTGACCAGCCTCGATCACAAGAAGATCGGGATCATGTATGTTGTCCTCGCCTTCGTGATGCTGTCGCGCGCGCTCATCGAAGCGGTGCTGATGCGGATGCAGCAGGCGGCCGCGATCCAGCAGCCGGGCTTCCTGTCGGACGAGCATTTCGCACAGCTGTTCTCGACCCACGGCTCGATCATGATCTTCTTCATGGCGATGCCGTTCCTGACCGGCATCATCAACTACATCCTGCCGCTCCAGATCGGCGCGCGCGACATGGCGTTGCCCTGGGCCAATTCGGTCGGCCTCGCGCTGACGGCGGGCGGCGCGGGGCTGATGATGGTCAGCCTGGTCGTCGGTCAGTTCTCCACCGGCGGGTGGAGCGGCTATCCCCCATATACCGGTCTCGCCTTCAGCCCGGATGTCGGGCCGGACTATTGGATCTGGGCGGTGTCGCTCGGCTCGCTCGGCTCGACGCTCGCCGGGATCAATATCGCAGTCACGATCTATAAGCTGCGGTGTCCGGGCATGACGTTCATGCGACTGCCGATGTTCTGCTGGACCAGCCTGTGCACCGCGATCCTGATGATCTTCGCCATGCCGCCACTAACGGTTGCCACCGCGCTCCTCGCACTCGACCGCTTTCTGGGGTTCCACTTCTTCACCAACGACCTCGGTGGCAACATGATGAACTTTGCCAACCTGTTCTGGCTGTTCGGTCATCCCGAGGTCTACATCCTGATCCTTCCGGCGTTCGGCGTCTATTCCGAGGTGGTGTCGGCGTTCTCGACCAAGTCGCTCTATGGCTACACCTCGCTGGTGATCGCGACCATGGCGATCGCGGTGCTGAGCTTCACGGTGTGGGTCCATCACTTCTTCACGATGGGCCAGTCCGCGAACATCAACGCCGTCTTCGGCATCGCGACGATGACGATCGGCATCCCCACCGGGGTCAAGATCTATGACTGGATCTGGACCATGTTCCGCGGTGAGGTGCGCTTCACCGTGCCCATGCTGTATGCGCTGGCGTTCATGATGACGTTCGTGCTCGGCGGGCTGACCGGCATCGTCCTGGCCATTCCGCCGCTGGATTACGTGTTCCACAACACGCTGTTCCTGGTGGCTCATTTTCACAACATGCTGATCCCCGGCATGCTGTACGGAATGCTCGCGGCCTACACCTACTGGTTTCCCAAGGCCTTCGGCTTTCGCCTCGACGAGCGTTGGGGGCGGATCGCGTGCGCATGCTGGGTGCTGGGGTTCTACCTGGCCTTCATGCCGCTCTATGTGCTGGGGGCGAGCGGCATGGCACGGCGCACCGCCGAGATCTTCGAACCCGATTTTCGACCGTGGCTCTATGTTGCGGGCGTTGGCGCGTTAGTGCTGCTGAGCGCGCTCGGGTCGCTGTTCGTCCAACTGTGGGTTAGCATCCAGCAGCGGGGAGCAACGCGGGTGACTGCGGGCGACCCCTGGGACGGTCGGGCGCTGGAATGGTCGACCTCCGCCCCGCCGCCCGAGTACAACTTCGCGGTGCTGCCGGTCATTACCCGCCGCGACGAATTCTACGAAGCCAAGCGCGATGCAAACCCCTATGCGCCGCCGCCGCACTACGAACCGATCGAAGTGCCGCGCGAAAGCGCGCTGGGGCCAGCGATCGGGCTTGCGGCTGCCGCCTGCTGCTTCGGCCTCGTCTGGCACATGTGGTGGCTGGCCGGCCTCGGTCTGGCAGGTGCTGCGGCAGCATTGATGGGGCGCAGCTTCGTCCGCGACACCAAGCGCGTCATCCCGGCGGCCAAGGTGGAGGCGACCGAGCGCCGTTGGCTGACCGCCGTCCATGAGCATCGACCGATTCCGCGTCGGCTTGAGCGGACCTTAAAAAATCGCGGTGTGGCGGAAGCGATGCCGCAATGAGCCGGTCCGCACACGCCGGCATCACCCTGGGCGGCGAGGGCGAGACTCACCACCCCAAAGCCGAGCAGGATCTGTTCGGTTTCTGGGTCTTCTTGATGAGCGACGCGGTGATTTTCGCGCTGTTGTTCGCAACCTACGGCGCAATGCTCGGTGGGACTGCTGGTGGTCCCACCCCGCGCGAGTTGTACGAGCTGAAACCGACCCTGATCGAAACGGCGTTGCTGCTTACTAGCAGCTTCACCTGGGGCATGGCATCAGTCTCGCTCAAATATGGCGACACCAGAAAACGCCTGCTCGGCTGGATGGGGGCAACCTTGGTCCTCGGCCTCGTCTTTCTGTCAATGGAAGCGCACGACTTTGCGACGATGTTCGCAAAGAGCGCCTATCCGACCCGGAGCGGCTTCCTATCAGCATTCTTTGCGCTAGTGCCGCTCCACGGCCTGCATGTGCTGGCCGGCTGCATTTGGATGATCGTCATGGCGGTACAGGTGCTCGTGATCGGGCTCGATGATCGTACGAAGACCAACCTGCTGCGACTAGGGCTGTTCTGGCATTTCCTCGATATCGTCTGGATCGCGATTTTCTCGACGGTCTACCTGCAGGGCCTCGCGCCATGAGCGACCGCGCGCGAGAGACATGGGGTTATGTGGCCGGGTTGCTTCTTGCAGCCGTGCTCACAGCTGGCGCGTTTGCGGCGGTGCGTTGGCCGGCGCTGTTCGGGCCGCGAACATTCGCGATCGTCTGCGCGCTGGGTCTTTTCCAAGCCATCATCCAGTTTCGATTCTTCCTGCACGTCGGCGTCAAACGATCAGCGCGCGATGACCTTCTGCTTCTGCTGTTTTCTTCACTCATCATTGCATTGATGGCGGGTGGTACGTTGGTGCTGATGGCAAATCTGCGCAACCGGATGATGTGATGTCTCTGGGGAGCAACCAACGGCGTCTATGAGATGGGCGGTGACGGAGACGAAAGCGCGTCGCGTCGCAAAATCTCTGAGTTTCACGACACCGGCTCAGGCGTGCTCGGCTGACGGCGTAGTTGTCGCGAATGTCAGAAGTGGAAGTAGGCGATTTTCGATGCACATCTGTGACACGCCACCTTCGCCTTAACGCTTCGCTCGGCGCAAAGGCGGTGTTCGGCTCTTCCAGCTGAGCCGCAGCCAACCGCAGCCGGATGGCGGCTCTCGGGGAGCGGAAAACCGGTCGCGAATGTCCTACTATGGGTCGTGAGCTGCCGGACGAACGCCCTCATTCTGGTCGTTCAGGCGGTGCAACAATGTGCCTGAAAGCGGACGGTCGTTCATCTCGGCGAACAATCGAAAAATGCGGACAGCTGGGTGACTAACCATCGTCCTCTACTCACGCTACAAAATTACGCTCCCCCATCGTATCAACGGGACTTCGAGGCTTGATCCCGATCATCCATTCTCGATCTACCTTGCCTTTTATGACGCGGGGCACGGCGAATGGATTACCAGCGAGGAAGATGACGAGCGCGGAGGAAGCTTTCGGATCGAGCGTTCTGCAGCTTCGTTCTGGGCCGAGATCACCTATCCTCCCACCTCCGGGCAAGACCATGGCTAGACACGGGATCGGGATTGATCGACGGCCTCAAAATACTGACCCAGCTTCCCCAAGGCGGGTTGCGTCAGTTCGATAAAGGCCCGGCGGCGATCAAGTGGATCTCCGGTACGAGCCAGCATGCCCCGCTCAACCAAAAGGCCAATCCAGCGCAAGGCTGTGGTCGGCGGAACGGCCGAGGCGATGCAAGCGGACGTGACGCTCACCTGACGGTGTCGGCTTTTCTGCTTGTAAAGATCCAGCATGATATCCCACGCCGCCTCTCCAAAAAGGTCACCGTCAAAGTAGTCATGGCGCAGCCGCCGCTCCTTGTAGGTTTGCTCAGCCATGATGGCATAGCCGAACGGGCCCGGTGAGCGCCGGAGGGTAGGCTGCGCAATGTCCGATGTGGCGGGCATTTCCACGCCCGCCTTATGTGCCAAGTCCGTTGCCACCTGCCAGATCGCATCAAGCTGCTCACGGGCGCGTCGTTGATCTTCAGAAACCTTGTCGTAAGCACTCATGGTCAGCACCGTCCATTATCGTGGGCGGAGAGGCATCAGCCGATGATCTCGTAAAGATCCTTCAGCGCAATCAGTGCAAGTAGTGCCTGCAACCAAGTTATTTCCATACCGAGCCATTCGATACGAGCTTTGGTGCGGACGCCGCTGAGTTGCCTCTCCGGGTATATGTCCACGGCCGGACGGGTAAGTGCGTGGTGTTCGGGAAATCTTACGCTTACATCCAGGCCGGTCGTGAACCGTTCCGAAATGGATGATGGTGCAGCATCAGAGGGAGTGCATAGGTTGGTTTCCGCTGCTGATGATAAACCAGCCTGCTGCTGATGCCAGCGGATCAACTCTCCACGATTGCTGTAACCGGTTTTGCGAAGGAGTCCCTGAACGCGACGATCTACCGCCTGCGGCGAGATTTCGAACTTCGCGGCTATGTGCTTAGAAGTGTAGCCCGTAGAGAGAAGCTCGATCGTCTCCCTCTGCTTTTGCGTCAGTTTTAACCCATTTCGATGCACCATCTAGCCTGTCCTCCGAACTGAGCGAGGAGAACGCATCGACAGGCTCAAGCCACGAGGCGGGGTAGATACTGTCCGGTGCCGGGACGCACGCCTGGAGCAAACAGGGATGGCCGCCATCGGCCGTACGGAAACGTTCCGGATAAACCACCCAGACAACGCAAAGAGCGTTAATGACATGACCGCAAGGTGCATGGATATTGGCATGTTGGTTTCTCCCACAAGCTGCGCCAACAGGGGTGAGCGGCGTTGCTGCCATCGTGAGAGCGAGGCCTCATCACCATAAGTGATTAGACCACCTACAAAACTACTGGTTTGCACTTATATGGGTGTTAACGCAGGCGCCTGTCGATTCATGGCAAAGCGTGACCGTTGAGACCTTCGGGGCTTGGTCATCAATCGCTGGGGGCAGCACTTGAGCAATCGTGGAGTTTCGAGCCTTTCGACCGAGGATATCTACGAGTCACTGTTTGATGATAGCGCATTCGCTATGTTGCCAGGGTTGATCGCAAATGCAGTCGGGGCGCGATCCGCGTCGCTCGCGTGGCATTTCCGAGGCGGGCAGACTGCCATCGCTCACCATTCGGGTTATTTTCGCGACACTGATATAGTCAGCTACGAGGAAAACTTCGCGCACTGTGATCCATGGGTTCCGATAGTTTGTCTACCAGCGCACCTTAATCAACCCATCTTGATGGATGAGCACGTGGGCGTGAAGGCGCTCCGCCGCACCGCCTTTTATAACGATTGGTTACGCGGCATGGGTGATGATTCCATTTATAGTCTCGCAATCGCTACATCAACTCCTACAGGCGCTGGAGTCATCGGCTTGTTGCGAGGGTCTAGTCGCGACAACGAGTTCACTCGCGACGAGGCAACCTTATTGGGTGACATGTGGCCGCATCTCTCTCGTGTCCTGGAACTTAGAGGGAGACTGGATGGGCTTGCCCGACACAAGAGGTTCATCGAGTCGGCTTTCGATGCAGCCGGTTTCTCGATGATCGCAGTCAATCCTCATTGTCACATAGTGACAGCGAATGCGGGCGGTTATGCCCTTTTGGCAAGGGGAAGTTTGCGAACACGCCAGAATGGCAATGTGTTGGTGCCCTGCAGCAGCCTCGGCCGCGCCATATCTGCAGCTACGATGGTCTCGGGACCGACTGCGACAAGTGAACTGGCGCTGTTTAACGATGCTTCACGATGTCCCGTCAATGTTGTGCCATTTAAGGGGGAGTACGGGCGCCGTGTGGCCCTACTGCTTTTTAAAGAAGCGCCGAAGCGCAACGCTCGCGCCGAAAGCTTACGCACGATGTATGGATTGACGCCTGCCGAAACAGAGGTCGCGCTGCTCATCGCTGAAGGACAAGCGCCAGCGACTGTAGCAGAGCAGCGGGGCAAAAGCCTTGACACAGTGCGCTCGCAAATTCGTTCCATCAAGAGCAAGACCGGTTGTCGGCGGCATGTGGAACTCGCCGCGTTGATCAACAAGCTCCCGCTCTGACGGGAGCGGACGAACTAAGGCCCGGTCTCCGTCCTGAATGCGGTCGCGAGCCCGCCATTCGTAATGGGTCGCCGGGTGATTTCCGACATTAGTTAAGTGGCCGCGTCGATCACCGCCCTCTTTCCGGACGCTGGGAGGCTACATCGGCGCTCTTGAAGGCGGACCTCCGTCCATCTCCGCGATCGCACGGGACGAGGAGCCAGAGAGCGGTGACGATGTTAGGTTTCGAGCGCTGCAGCCGGCACTCACTGCGTTCAGGTTGGGGCGGGCAGGCGGACATTTACTTCGAAGTCGGTTGCCTTGCGCATCGCCGGACGTGCTGCCGATTTGCGTCATATGGCTCTGCCGGCTAGGGCGCATCGTGCAGGAGATCACCCATGGAAACAGCGCCGGTCGCCATTCTGTACCAGGCACTTCCACCCCCCTTGATCGGCGGGCTGCGTAATGACGCAAAGCCCGGCGGATACTCGGACGGGGGCGCCGACATCGCTTTCGCATTGCGCGGCGCAGGTGTGGATGTGGTCACGCCAACCTCGTCGCCAGATCCTGCCACAGCGCTTGACTGGGTGTTCCCGGACACGCACGAGGGTATCCGCGAGGCGGGTGCCGCAGGAGCATCGGTGCTGTGGGCCAACACCGTTTCGTTCGAGGGACATCCGCTCGAGACGGCACTCGCCGACTTCGATATCGTCGGCCAGCTTCCTGCCGCGATGCAGGCGTTCGATGACAAGTTCGAGACCAACTCTCTTTTGGCCGAGGCGGGCCTACCGGTGCCGCGATCGTTTCTGCTGTCGGGCACAACGAAGGCGAACGTTTGCGCGTTGGCTGACGTCGAGAAGGCCTGCGCCGACCGTGACATATCCTTCCCGATGATCGTCAAGCCTGTGCGCGGACGCGGGAGCCAGTGCGTGACGCTCGTAGAGAACCTCGGCGAACTGCGTGACGCCGCAACCGCGTTGATCGAAGCGGCCACCTTTGGCGACATGCTGATGGTGGAGGAGTTTCTCGGCGGGGATGAAATGACGGTCACGGTCATGCCGCCGGCGTCTCCGCGCCCGGACGGTTCAACAGCGCTGACGCACTGGGCGTTGCGGCCCGTCTACCGCTTCGATCAACGCGGCGGAGTGGCGCCTTACAACGGCGACGTGCCGGTCACCGCCAATAGCGCGGCAATCGACGATGGGCGGCTTCGCGATCCCGCGATCGTCGCTATTATTGATGGCTGCGTTGCAGCAGCCGCGCTGGTTAACGCCCGCACTGCAATACGGGTCGACTGCCGGGCCGATCGGCAGGGTGCATTCAAATTGTTCGACCTCAACATGAAACCCAACATGACGGGGCCGGGCCGCCCGGGGCGCGACGATCAGGATTGCCTATCAGCGATTGCCGCGCGGGCTGATGATTGGAGCTACGCCGATCTTCTACAAGCTATGCTCGCCGCCAAATGGAGGCTTGTGCCGGCTAGCGGCGCTTAGTTTCGACGTTCCGATAATGGCGCAAGGGGCTTATCCAGATTTAGGAAGCGAGCGCTGTAGCGGACGTACGTGGCTGGAGAGGGGGGCAGGGCCCCTGTCGCCCTCATTCCGGCCGCTAAGGGGCTGAGATGACGTGCCCGAAAGCGGCCCTTTGTCGTCTAATAGCGTTGTTCGCAAGGGGCTTTAGAGATGTCGTTGCCAGGAGCATGGTCGTCTTCGCGGTCGGCATGTGCCGCCGCATGATGGAGCTTCGCGGGTGACCCTTCCAAGGTTCATCACGCACTGATCGGCACTGAGCCTCGGTGCAACAAAGGACGCGGAATGGATCAGCCTACGTCCCGGCAGGACGTCTCGAGGCGCCTTGTGGCGCTGACGAGCTGGGTAATCAGACGGTTACAGTTTTCTCCCTGAAAGGTTCGCCGGTGACCAAGATGCTATGCATGATCACGGCCAGTTTGCGGGCGACAGCGACTGCGGCGCGCTTGAAGCCCAGTCGCTCTCGCAACTGCAGCCCCCATTTACGTAAGTCGCACTCGGACTTGGTACGGGTGAGCAGCACTGTCGCTGCTTCGTAGAGCAGCCCGCGCAGATGGCTGTCCCCGCGTCTTGAGATGTGGCCGTCGTAGTCGATCTCTCCCGACTGGTAGCGCCTGGTCGTCAGCCCGACGAACGCCCCGACCGACCTTGAATGCTTAAAGTTTATTGGATCTTCGATGGCGCTGACGAATGAAGTGGCAGTTATGACACCGACACCAGGGACGGACATCAGGAGCTGGCAGGCCTGCGCCTCGCGTCTGCCAGCAGCTTGCGTCCCAACTCCGCGGCGCGGATGCGAACGGAATGCCAGGCCTCGAGCAGCGGCAGAATAATCAGACTCAGATCTGCATCGTCGACGAGCAGGGCCTCTACGTTGCGTTCGAATTTGCTACCCATTGAGGGCGGAACGATCAGACCAAAGGTTTTCATCAAGCCCCGGATCTGGTTCGACAGCTCCGTGCCGATCCGCACCAGTCTGGTCCGTGCTGCCACGAGCGTGCGCGCAAGCATGCTGTCGAAGCTTTTAACTCTGACCACCTTGTAGAAGCCGACTTCCGCCAAGTGAGCCAGACCGTCCGCGTCATTTGCATCTGTCTTGTTTGCTGCCATGTCGAGAGCCGCCTTTGCATGGCGCGCATCGATGCAAATCGCCGGCATCCCTTCAGCCGTGAGGGCATGAAAGAACCAGACCGAGAGCGGACCGGTCTCGAAGACACTCGTTTGGCGCTCGGAGCTCGCTTGCGTATCACTTGCGCAATGAGCTGAGGATCCGACGCGCACTTCCCGCGCCAAATCCGCTTGCCGTCGCGGCGCACTGAGATCGCCGTCTCTTTCATCGAGACATCAAGACCGATATACTCATTCATGGTTGTTCTCCAATGATGCTGGGCCCGGTCACCAATCGAGAGCCCGTTCTTCATCATACCGGGGAACAACCACCTGCATCAGCACCGATCGTGCCGCGGTGGTCGCACCCCGCGATTACACCATGTTCATCTTCATGTTGGCGGCTAACCTGGTGCTAACAGTCGGCAGCAAAGGGCGGCTTTCAGGCGGCACGGCTTGCTCCGTCTTCGTCTGGGTTGGCGGTGGAAACTGGACGTTCCGCTTACGGGAACGCCTGTAGCGATAACCTACGTGGCGCTGCACCACCTTTCCCGAAAACGGGTCTCACGAGAAAGACACTTACGTCTTCTGGCCTCGTTTCGAGGTACACCTGTCCCAAACAGGCTTGAAAATTATCAGTCCAGCAGCCGCCAAATCATCTACTCGGCGACTGGCTTTGATGGGAAACCTAATACTGAAAAGGAACCGTCCAGTCTTGTCCTCGACGTCGGCTACGCAAGTCGGATTGGGAAGTTCCTTCTGGCGAGGACTACATTCCAGCGCAATGGTCTGATCGGCGCTTAGATAATAGTAGTCGTTGGGTGAAATCACCCCGTGATCAATTATATGTGTGGCCCAACTTTGGTACCCACTTGGTAAGTCATGGCCGGGTAGGCTTGGTTTGGCTGTGCCGCGTAAGTTACCTGTTGTTTGAGCCTTTATCCAATATCTCACACCATCGAGACGATACCTCACATTGCCAATATCAAAAGTCAGTTGTGGGTCTGTGTTCTCGTCGGCCAGACTGGCTTCTTTATGGTCTAATGCCTCCAACGCACCACGAATAACCCAATTGCCCCATCCGTCGCTTACAACTGCATACGGCCCTGTTATCTTGATCTCGCTGGCACATGGCGACCGCGCGTGGAAGATGCCGCGCATAGCATCCTCTTGTTCCTCCTGCGGTGTTGGCAACGCTATATTAACCGTGTCTTTCTGTATCGCCGCACTGGTTGCCTTTGAGCGCTTGAAATCGCAGGCTGCAACTGCCCCGAGGGTGAGAGGTAG
Organism: Novosphingobium sp. TK46; assembly: GCF_055361525.1. Taxonomy (NCBI): domain Bacteria; kingdom Pseudomonadati; phylum Pseudomonadota; class Alphaproteobacteria; order Sphingomonadales; family Sphingomonadaceae; genus Novosphingobium; species Novosphingobium sp. TK46. The sequence goes on along the minus strand of NZ_JBSZKB010000002.1, from coordinate 243,973 downwards.
AAAAACTGCCAAGGGTGCCGCGATCTTCATTTCCAAAGCATGCTATGAATGAACGTGCTGATCAATGTTCGCATGTGGGGCGCGAGCCGACCGGCAGGTCATGCGCCGGAAGCCGCCATACGACTGAGCCGCAAGGAACGGCGGATTTGTCCCACTTGCCGCCTTCCCCAAGCGCCTGCGCGATTATGAACGAGTGTCAGCTTTCGGGCGCGCCGTCGAGTCACCTGAGCGACCGGAATGAGGGCGGCAGGCGCCCTGCCCCGCTTGTTCAGCCACGCACGTCCGCTACGGGCGGTTGCTTTCCTGAATTCGGACAGACCCTTCGCGACCCAATGTCGGCCGTTCGGCAGATCGGCTGCGGCATCCCTAAACCGGCCATTTCGAGAGCCTACAGCAGTCCCGTTTCTCCATGTCCAACAGACCGTTTCGGGAACGAGCAATTGGGAACAGGTATCGGGAAAACGCCGGCGCCGGAGCGGGAAAGGCCTTAGCTCGTCCTGTCCGCTGTCTCGATCACCGTTCCCAATCGGGAACGTTGCGAGCTTGGCGTGCTGCGCTAGAAAGTCCCGCATGGAAATCAGGACGGCAACTCATTTAGACGCCGAAGAGGGCAGTCGCGTCCTCCGTCGTTCGATTGAGGAGCTATGCCACCAGGATCATGGTGGCGACCCCGCGATCATCGCGGGATGTGTCGGCAACAAGACCGCCGCAATGTGGCGCGCGTGGGTCGATCAGGAAGCAACTGAGCTCTACGTCGCTGCCGAGGCAGGCCGCATCCTGGGCGTCGGCATGATGGATGCAAAAGGCGAGATCATGCTGAACTATGTTTCGCCCGACGCTCGCTTACGCGGAGTCAGCAAGGCCCTTCTTGGCCACATGGAAGGTGAAGCACGTCGGGTCGGAGTCAACGAGTGCAGCTTGGACAGCACAAAGACAGCTCGGCGCTTCTATCAGTCGGCCGGTTATAGATGCCACGAAGGTGCCAGCGATGGTGGCGATAGGATGACCAAATCGCTCGTTAGCTGACAAAGGGCACGTCCAGCTTTCCCAGAACTCGATCAATTCCAAGAAGGCCGATGCCATCTCGCCGACCGTTCGTTTCTGGGAAAGGCAGGAAGCGCCGAGAACCGAACAAAAAAGGTGATCGAGTACTTAAACCGCGATGAAACCTTGCGGCGCAGATCAAGCCACCACATCTCGGATGTCAGAGATAATGATTTCTCAGGGGGGTAATCATGTGGTGGTTTTCAAGCTCTTCTCGGGCTCGTCGACGCTTCTTTCGTGTTTTAACAGAGCTATCCAAGTCGGATGATCTAGCACAACTCTCGCAAGCCGCAGAATCCGCCGATAGCGATGATGATAGACTTTTAATCCGAGCAATGCATGCTCACATGTTGTGGCAGGATCACGAACCTTCAAAAGCTGTTCAAAAGTTCTCTAGTCTCTTTGCTGAGGCAAAAAGAATGGATGGTGGTCTCGCGGGATACATAAAGCGCTTCGCTTTGTACCACATTTCTTTGTCACGAGGTGACTATGCCGCAGCGAAGTCTCATGAACGGAACGCAAAGTCGATGGGTATTGATGCAAGAGTCAGAATCCTCTTACCCATACCAGTTATCTATAACGTACCGTACACACCGCCCTCGATATCTGCATCGGCTTGATCGGGCGTGGTTATTCACGATGCGCCCTCGGTCGTGTTGCCGTCCATCCCGGGAGCTCTCAAATCTCGATTCCTGTGGGAACTGCTCGAAGCGTCCAAGTCCGGCCGTTCAGCATCGCCTCGAACTTGCCAGAGAGCGGTCGCTGGTTCATCTCCCGCTGGTGAGTTAAACCCGTCGACCTGTATAGCTCCTGTTAAATCTCCGAAGCTGGCTAACGATCCTTTTTCTAATTAAGAGATCTGGCCTCGCTTGACTGTTTGTAGGTGTCGCCTTGCTTGATATGATTCTGGCATTTCTCTTGCTCATCGCCCTACCGGCACGTGCGCTCTTGCGCAATCAGACGAAGCCTTCAGACACCCCTAGAAGTAGAAAGTACACGGTTACCATCCTCATGGTTGCGGGCTTGGTCACCATCCTGTGGATCGATTGGTGGATCGCCGGCCGGTCGGCGGACGCGCTCGGTCTCGGCTTACCGACAACGACACCTGCACTGATCGGGTTGGGCGTCAGCGCTGGACTTCTTGGGCTCTTCCGTATTCTCATATGGTACAAACGAGGAGCGCCGGCCCCGGAGGCGGAACGTACAGCCCGTGAGTTGCTGCCTCAAACGGCTAGCGAGTTCCGCATGTTCGTTGTCTTCAGCCTGGCAGTGGGTCTCGGATGGGAGGTGCTCTACCGAGGCTTTCTCCTGTTCTACCTTCCACTTCACGTCGGCCTTGTCGCAGCCGTCATCATTTCCGCCATCGCCTATGGCGTCGGCCATGGCTTCAAGAACTTCGGACAGTTCGCCGGTAGCATCGTGGCCGCATTGGCTTTCGCGATCGGCTATGCTCTAACGGCCAACCTGTGGTGGCTCGCTATCTTACATGTCGGGCTACCCTTGTTGACCCTTACGATCCGGCCGGACGGACGCGACGGCAACATATCTGACGCTTAGCTGCAACCCTGGCTGGTCGATGACGGTCGTTCCGCTTCCCACATTCCAATTTTTCAATCGCAATTGGTACGATCACCGTTGATTGCCATCCATCCACGGCCATCGGCGTCCGTCCTTCCGCGTAAGTGGCAGATCGGGCGTGATGCAGGCAGGCAGGGCGGCTAGGCCTTCAAGCGGCACCGCGCGAGCGCTCCGAACGCCATGGCTGCGGCCAGGACGCCGAAGCGGGCGACCGCAGGCACGCGCAGCACCGCGTTGTAGCTGCTGTGCCGCCTGCCGGACTGTATGCGTGACCGGATCCGTCCGTTGTCGAATGGGCCGAACAGGTTGTTGGTCCGGTTCGGGCTGATGTCCTTCGCTACAAGAACCGCTTCGGTCGTCTTGCCAAGGTTGTCCTGAAGGCCGGGGATGTGCGTTGCGGCTAAAGTGGTCGCGATGCCTTGGCCGCCGACGTGGACGGTGCCGCGCGGATGCGTGGCCGCGTCCAGCACTGCTCGCGCGACGACATCGGGGTCATAGGTGGGCGAGGGGATGCGCGGCTCGCCGTCGACGTGCACCGCCGCATGCTCCGCCAGCGGCGTGGCGACGCCTGCTGGCAGCAACAGGGTGACCGATACCGGCGTGCCTTCCGCTTTCAGCTCCTGCCGCAAGGCTTCAGAAAAGGCGCGCATGGCGAACTTGGACGCGGTGTAGGCACTCAGGATCGGACTGGGCACTTGCGCGCCGATCGTACCCATGTTGACGATCGCGCCGCCGCGCTGGCGCATGTGTTTGAGCGCCACGACGGAGCCGTTGACCACGCCAAAGTAGTTCGTGCGGAACAGGCGTTCGTGCTCCTCGTCCGGCGTGTCCGCCAGCTTGGCATAGATCGCCACGCCGGCATTGTTCACCCATGTGTCGATAGCCCCGAAGCGGGTCACGGCCTTGGTCGCGGCCTGTTCGAGCTGGGCGCGGTCGCCCACGTCCGCGACGATGTAGTCTGCCTTGCCGCCCGCCTTTACGATCTCATCCACAACCTTCGCTAATGCCTCGCCGTCGCGGGCCACGAGCATCACACGCGCCCCCTTGGACGCGAGCAGCGTCGCCGTGGCAAGGCCGATGCCGGAGCTGGCTCCGGTCACGACGATCACCTGCTTGTCGATGGGAAGCAGTTTCATGGCATCGCACTCGTTCTATGGTCTCGTAAACCGGTTCAACGGCTCGGGCGCGCGGCGGGTTGCGGGACGGTACTTCGCCATGCTGCAAGCAGCGCACGCGAGGACCGGCACGTGGCGTATGTTCTTCGGCAGAGCAGGCTTCCTGTCTGGCCGCTCGTTCAGCGCCCATGGGCAAAAACCCTATGAGCAAGATCATTGCGCAAAACGTCCGCCCCCGGCCTGTCCAAGACGTGATGACCTTTCGCGATTGACCATCGCTTGTGAGACGGCCTGAGCCGTCTCGATCCCAGTTCGTGTGCGGGAGGGAGCGCCGGCTTCAAGGTTACCTCTATCGCTGCTATCTGGTTGCTGCATGGCAACCACCGTTTTGACATCAAGGCTGCAAGAAGGATCGCCGGCGAAGGTTGGTATCCTTCTGTTCCCAGACGTCGAAGTATTGGACTTCGCTGGACCTTTCGAGGTGTTCTCCGTCGCTGCCCGCATTGCGCCGGTAAAGCTGGGCACTGCGAGGCCGCCGTTTAAGGTAGTGACAGTTGGTAAGCAGTACGCCCCGATCATCGCCAGGCATGGTCTGCGGGTCACGCCTGATTATGATTTTGAAGATGCTCCGCAGCTCGATATTCTGATCGTGCCCGGTGGGATCGTTGTGCCGGCGCTTGCGGACGAGGCAACGCTGGATTGGCTCCAGCGTGCGGCCAAGGGCGCACAAATAACCGCTTCTGTCTGCACTGGGGCCTTTCTCCTCGCGCGTATCGGTATCCTCGATGGCCTTACCGCCACCACTCACTGGGAGGATTTGGATGACATGCGAGCGCAGTTTCCTAGCGTTACAGTTGTGGAAGGCCTGCCTTATGTCGACCAAGGGGAGGTCGTCACGTCTGCCGGTATATCAGCCGGCATCAGCATGAGCCTCCATCTCGTCGCTCGCTTGGTCAACCCTGACTTGGCGCGTCTGACGGCAAAGCAAATGCAATATGACTGGCATCCGGCGTGAGCTACGCTGGCGGCCCTTCAGGGTATTGCGGCCTGCCGTCGTTGAGCGTCAGCCAGGCTTGTTTGCTGGAGGTCCAGATATGCTCGGTGGGCTCGAACAGATCGGGTCGGTCTAGGCTCCCCATAGATAACCCGATTGTGCCGGCGCTCTGGCGTTCTGAAAACAGCGTCGTCCCGCACGCGGTGCAGTACCCTCGCCGTATACCGCTGTCAGCACTTACCCATCCCACGGGGCCATCGATCGAGAGCTCGGCCAGCGGCACCATGACCCGCGCATAGAAGGCTGCGCCAGTCGCCTTCTGACACCGATGACAATGGCAAACGCGCACGTTGAGCGGCGTAGCGTCCGTGGCATAGCTACAGGAGCCGCAGAGGCATCCACCCTCAATCACAGGGCAGCCGGTTTTTGCATGAAGATATCGACGGCGAGACGATGTCGCATCAGGCAGCCATGGACGCATCTTCAACGATGAAGGGGCGGATAACGCGCACGGCCTGGTCGACGTACAGCGACTTCTCGCCCACGGGCGCGACATAGTGCATCGCTTCCTCTGCATCACTGATGGAGGCGCCACGAGCGATCATCCAAGCGGCAAGATACTGCGAAGCTAGGCAACCGCCAGCGGTTGCGACGTTGCCGTGCGCGATGAACGGCGCATCGATCACCTCCACCCCTGCCTCTACTACCCACGGCTTGGTCGTCAGGTCGGTGCAGGCAGGAAGATCGCCGACGAGGCCCAACTTGGCGAGCAGCAGCGTTCCGGAGCATTGGGCGCCGATGAGTTGGCGGGACGGGTCTAGCTTGATCCGGGACAACAGGTCTGCGTCTAGGGCGATCTCACGCGTCCTTATGCCACTGCCGATCAAAACGGCGTCGGCCTCGGTGGCGAACTCTAGCGGCTTCTGGCGATGAACTGTGACGCCGTTCATGGACGTGACCTGTTCGGTCGGCGAGGTGATGTGCGCCGCCCAACCCTTTGCCTTCAAGCGGTTCAAGATTGCTGCCGCGACGAACGAGTCCAGCTCATTGAACCCTTCGAACGTCAGAACCGCAATCTGCATGAACGCCTCCTTGGCGAGTGTCAGGGCTGCTTATAATCGATTGAGCATTAGAATGCCCGTGCTTTCCCAATTCACCATCCCAATGGGAAGGACTGACCAGCGATCAAGGAGGGCGCTTGATGAATGGGCGACAGCTTTCGGGATACGTCTTGAGCGGGCCCTATGGCGAAGATGGGGTGGAGAGCGTACGGGCTACTCGAAGTAAATTCCGGCCGCCCCTTTGCAGTAACCGGGGGCCAGCCACTGCCCGCCCATGTCCAAGCAAGTGTCGACCGCTATCGCACTTCTGAACCACCACCCGCCAACAGCGCCCAGTGCTAATGCCAACGTGACCAGGGCGACCGTCTTCCACATTCTGGGCGTCCTACCAGTCGGCGCAACGTCAGCAAATGGGGCTTGGAGGCAACGGCGGCTTTCGTAGGGGTTGGGGTGGGAAACAGACATTGCAGAACGCCGGTGGTTGCCACTAGCATGGTTGCATGGCCGGTACGAACAAACGGGTGCGTAGGCGCGAGGGTGACGTTCTAAGGATAGACCTTGGCGACGAGCGGCACTCCTATGCGCAAGTCGCAGCGGAGCCGTTGATTGTCTTTTTTGACGGAGCCTACACAGAAGACTTAGCGCCAGAACAGGCAGTGCGGTTGCCGGTGCTATTTCGGCTTTGCGTGATGAACCAAGCCGTGACGCGCGGCTTTTGGCCTGTGATCGGTCGTCAGGCGCTGGCCCCCGAGAATGAGCAAGAACCGTTCTTCTTCAAGCAAGATGTGGTGACAGGCAATCTCGCGCTTTATCACTCGTCATTCGCGAGCACGAATTGGGAGCAGCCAGCGACCTTGTCCGAATGCGAGGGGCTGGAAAACGCTGCGGTTTGGGATCCCGAGCACGTTCTGGATCGGCTTCGCGACCACCACGCTGATCGACCGAACAAGTGGGTTGATAGCCTGTCAATTGACGTGGCAGCGATTCCGTAGTCGGGTCGGCTCTTCGATTGCGCGGTCGCTTGATGTCCGACTATGGGGCGTGTGCCGACCGGCAGCATTCGTCCGAGATGGCGGTGAAAGCTGACGTCTAGCGCATGGCGTAGAACCAGCTTCCTTTATAATCTCGCGCCACTGTCTCCTCGGATTGGAAGATAAAGCTGGTTGGGGGGAAGCCTGCATTTGCCGCTGAAACTAGCCGTTCATTAAGGGCGGCATCGCAGGCGAGCCTATCGCGTTCCTCATCTAGCGGAGTGATAATCCAGCAAGCCCACTCCGGTGGGTCGAAATCGATAGGGCCTATGCGCTTCAATTTGGCGGTTGGCACCAGTTGCGAGATAGCGTGGAGGATGGTTGCCTCCGTCCGCGCGACCTCGGGTAACAGGTCATATCGGAAATCGCCTATCATGTGTGTGAAGATGGCATCCGCGTTTGATGTCCGCAACTGGGGCGTGTGCCGACCGGCAGCATTCGTCCGAGATGGCGGTGTTAGCTGCCGTTCTCGTTGCCAAGGTTGCCAAAGATTTCAGCGTGCCAGATCATCTTCGTGTCTCGCAGCCATGTGCTGTTTTCCACGGTCTCGAACTTGGCGATTTGCGTCATTTCGATCCCGTATCGCCGACAGAAACCAATGATTTCCCACAGGTCATCATCGGTCGGGAACCGATTGAACTCGATGAACAAATCCCGGACTACGCCATAGTATTCCCGGACGAAGGCCATGCGATCAAGCCACTCGAAAAAGGCTCGCTCATCCGCGTCGTGGTGATACAACACGTCAGTGGCAACGATTTGAAGCGCGTTGGACATCCGTTTTTGCTGCCAGCAAAGCCGCCGTTCCGCAATGGCGACAACTGGGGCGCAAACTGCCTGTCCGAGTTCAGGATAGTAAGTGCTGTTAGCTGACATGCGTGGCTGAAGAGGCGGGGCAGGGCGCCTGCCGCCCTCATTCCGGTCGCTGAGCACCCCACGCCTGATGCCCGAAAGCGGCTGTCGGTTCATCTCAGCTGCCGGCTTCTGCGAACAACATGAAGTGGGGACTTTCCCGCCAGACAGCTTCCAAGATCGAAACGGTCGCAAGCCGCCGTTTCTTGGTGTCACAACCGTTCGGTTTTGACACTCAGCGCATCATAGCCGCTCGCGCCCCATTCGGCCGTTCAGACCGCTTAACCAATTCCCGTTTTCCCATGTCCGACCGGCAATTTCGGGAAAACCCAATCGGGAACAGATTTTGGGAAAACGTAACCCGGAAGGGACGCACGGTGCGTGTTTGAACGGCCTTGTCCTGTTTGACCTTCCCAATTGGGAAAGCGCCCCTCAATCCTCGTCGCTGATCCAGAATAGGTCTTCCACCCTCTTGTCGAGGTCGCGAGCGATCCTCAGCGCCAGCAATGCGGAGGGCGAGAAAACCAAGTTCTCGATGGTATTGATCGTCTTACGAGATACCCCGACGCGCTGTGCCAGATCGGCTTGTGTCAAGCTTAGGCGCTCTCGCTCCGCGCGAAGGCTGTTCAGTAACCGTTCGCTCATTGACGTGCCGAAACAAGTTCTGCGATCCCGAAGCTTATCAGAGCGGAACAGATGCCCACAGACATGATTATCTGGATCGCGTCTCGTGGCCCATAGTCTTTGACGTATGTAAGAATGTAGCAAGCCACGGCTGTGGCAAGCATATTCCAGAAGCCGATCATTAAAGAGCGTCGTCTGCTGACGTCGCTGCCTTCGTCGTTGAGAATGCCGCGCAACGCTGTGTTGCGAAATAAACCGCTCGCCCAAAACAGAAAGATGGCAACGACCACGCCGGTGATGATCCATGTGATCGGACCGGCACCGCTCGCGTCCATCCGTTGCGTCTGGGTTGCCGCTAGAACAGCGCCCATCACGATCGCGGCTATCGCTCTTTGCTTTGACAGACGCTCCGCCCGTTCGGCAACGATCGCTTGCATTTGCGCGCTCCTTCAGTAACCTCTAGGTTACAATGCGTAACCCAGGGGTTACATGGAGTCAACGGCGTTGGGGTGGCCTGGGCCGGGTGAGATTTCCCGTTTCTCGATCCCAATGGGAAAGCCTCGGCCGTCTCGATCGCCGTTCCTTTGCGAGAAAGCGGGGCATCGGGCGGGGCACTGTAGGCCACACCAGCTATTGACCCCTGAATATATGATCCATAAGCGGAACGTATATTCTCGGTATGGGGATCGGGTGATGGGTTTAGTGAAGATCGACGACGAGCTGCACGAGGAAGCCCGCCGCGCCAGCGCCGTCATGTGCCGGTCGATAAACGCCCAGGCCGAGTTCTGGATGAAGATCGGGATGCTCGCCGAAGCCAATCCCACCATGGCTTTCAACGACATCGTGAAGGCGCAACTCGCGGAGGCGAGCGTCCGCCTGGCCCAGCCCCTTGCGGCTTGATCGAGCGCTGCCGACCATCCCGACCACCTGCTAGGACTGACATGCCCTTTAACGACGAAGTTACAGATTTTTTCGGCCGCTACATCGATGCCTTCGCGCGCGAGGACGCCGACACCTTAAGCGAGCTATGGGACGAGGTTGGGCTGTTCCCTACCCCCACCGGCAACTTCGCCATGCCGCGATCCGCGTTCCGTGACCATTGCGCCACGCTGTTCGGTTTCTATCGAGCCCAGGGCGTCGTGCGACCGGAAGGCACCCTGCTGTCGGCCGACGAGCTGTTCCCGGGCGTTGCTCAGGCGCGCATGGCCTATCACATGATCGGCACCGACGGCGCTGCGGTGGCCGAGTGGGAGCATGTCTATGTTCTGCGGCGCACCGACACCTGGCGCGTATCGCTAACTATAGCCGATGGCGAGATGGCTGCTTGGACGGCCAAAGGCGTTCAGCTTTGATCGAATTTGCCGCCGCTCGACCATTCCCAAAATAACATCCCAATTGGAAAGCGTCGGTCGTCTCGATCGCCGTTCCTAATTGGACAGCCGGAAGCGATTGTTAGCGTCCGAGTGCGGACGTTTGCTCGACCGCTTCGGCGCAGCACCTCACATGCACGCCGTGTCACGCTCGCTTAGCGTCGCGGATGCCGACAACGATGAAGATCAGTCTTGCCGCCTTGTCGAGATAAGTGCGGCGGCGACTGCGAGCAGCAATCCACCGATTGGAGCGTATTTCTTCCCTTGGAGCATTGCTAGCCTACCCGCCACAAATACTGGCGAGAGCAAGCCTACCATCTGCGGTCCCGCCACTCTGCCTATTCGACTGCTCGGTCGTGCCGCCAAGTCGTTCCTGACCACGGACCCGGCCGTCGCAACCTGATCCCCGGTGTTGCCACCATCCCCTAGCCCCGAGTTGCGGGGAGCCGTCTCGCACTCGCCCGCCACGGTGTCAGCCGCGTACGCGCCACGCACGCCAAGTGGCTGGTCGGAGCCGATCGTCGTGTCAGTCGCCGTCTGTCGCTCGAGTTCGCAGTTCACTTCTGCACCGAGGAGCAGGATATAGGCGGACAGGTACAGCCAAGTCAGCAGTACGACCGCCGCGCCCAATGACCCGTACGTCGCGTCGTAGCTGCCGAAGTTCGCGACGTAGATACCGAACCCTGCCGTCGCGGCGAGCCACGCGAGCGTCGCGCCAATGGAGCCTAGGCTCAGCCACTTCCATTCGGCTTCATCACGGTCAGGAGCGTATCGATAGAGCGTCGCCGCGGCGACCGTGCCGACGCCCGCCATGACGACGTAGGTCGCCATCTTTGCAAGGACCAGTATTGTATTGGGCGCCCACGGCAGCAACGTGTCGAGATGCCCAAGTGCGGCAATCGCGATCGTCGCCACGATCGCCAGTAGCACTGCGCCTGCGGTGATCGCCAGCTTGACCAATTGGAGGCGGACAAACCCGCGCGTCTCCTCCTCGTCATAGGCGATATTGATCGCAGTGATGATTGCGCCGGCACCCTTAGTCGCACCGTAAAGGGCGATCAGCAGCGCCATAAGGAGGCCGAAACCCTTTTTACCCCCAGACGTGGTGACCACATTCATGAGCTGTTCGCCGATGAGCTTGGCGGCCTCGCCTGGCATAACCGACGTCATCTCCTGGACGTCATGAATGACGGACTGGGGGCTAGCTACCAGACCGTAGGACAGCACTATCGCGCCGAGCATCGGCACCAGCGCCAAAACCCCGCAGAAGGCGACGCCCGATGCGATCAGGCTGATGTTGTCGGCGGAACCCTCCTTCCAGGCGCGGATCAACACGTCCTTCCAGCCCTTCGCCGGTATCTCAGTCGGTCTGTTCGCGTGCCTGCCGCGATCATCCGCGCTCGGGTTCTGCTTTGCCGCAACGTTCGTCATCGATCACTCCGATATCGGCACCCAATCGACGCTACCGTCACTGCGGGTGTGCCCGCCAACTCCAAGCTCGCGCGATTTCGGTAGTAGGAGGGGAACGACAGGATGTCGTTCTCCCTCACGTTTCGGATCAATCGGGCTGCTTGCCTTGCTCGGCCTCGCCGCGACGTTCCTGCTCCAGGCCATCGCGCTTAAGGTTCGCGTTGCCGAACACACTGCCGGCTACCTGCTTGGCGTTGCCGATGCCTTCGTCAGCAAGGCCGGACAGCTTACTGCCGGCATAATGCTCGCTGCAGTAAGTGCGTACGCGTGATGAGCTGCGGTCGAGATCACGACTGGCATAAGGCGACGGCAAGCTGGAGGAATCGATGTCATACTTGCTGGCGGGATCGGAACGACCGAGTGTCCCCTCGGACCCGGCTCCCAAAGTTGCGGAGCTCAAGCCAGCTTCGGCTGCCGGGTAATCCCAGCCCGAAGAACGCCAGATCTGAGACCGCTCGTCGATATCGACGGTGTTGGCTTCTTCCAAAACCTGCACGGCATCACCAACGGCATCATCGTCGACATCCGCCGTCAGCAGATAGCCGCCACGGCGCATGCCTTCTTCGTAGGTATGGCGATCATGGTCGGGCAGAAAGGCATTCTTGATCGAAGCCCAGACTCCGCGATGTTCGTTCGTGGAATTGTTCGTCTCATGGTAGCCATCGCTCTGCTTGTCATGAATGCGGATGTGGTCTGCATCCACTCGTGACTGCTTCAGGCGCTCCTGTGCCGCTTCGGCATCGCTGCGATCGTCGAACAGGGCTGTAATGGTATGGGTCATCTTATGTCTCCTGATTAGCTTGTTGAGTTTAGCGCGAAGTGACGATCAGCTCGGTGCGACGGTTCTTGGCTTGGCCGGAAGCCGTGGCGTTGCTGTTGACCGGATCGCTCTCCCCGCCCGCGACGGTCTCGATGTGAGCAGCGTCGACGCCTTGTGCCACCAGACCGGCTTTGACGGCCTCGGCGCGTGCCTTGCCAAGGGCTATGTTGGCCTTGTCCGATCCACGTGCGTCGGCGTAGCCAGCGATGCGAACATGCGTATTTGCATACTGCTTGAGGACATCGGCGATGGTCGTCACTTCCTGAACGTCGCCCGGACGAATGTCGCTCTTCGCGGTGTCAAAGTTGAGCGTCTCGAATTGGAAGGTTCGGGGTGCCACTTCCTTGCCTGCAAGATAGCCGCTGAGACCCGAGACGCCGGTGAGGGCAGTCGCCGACGCGGCATTCGGCGTTGTCGCGACAACTTCTGCTGCTTCGTTCGTGGTTTCAGGCGCCACCGCGACGGCGCTGCGATCGCTATTGCAGCGGCTTAAGGCTAGTAACAGCGCGAGAATACCCGCCAGCAGCGCGATCCACGCCACCCAGTTGGTTTTCTTTTTTTCGATGTGAACTTGGCGCGGAGGTGCGCCATCCGTCTTGTGTGGATCTGCCATTTCAACTCCCCAATCTGAAGGCCTCTGCATGAGTCCTCAAGATCGCGCTGAAACGCATGGCGCTGTCTTTGGGTCCAGTATGCCACCTGCATCGCGCAGCTTGGAGCCTTTCGGCTTTTAATACCAAAACTGATCTTATTTGAGACGGCTCCGGCCGTCTCGTTCGCCGTTCGTTTTCGGGAATGGCAGGAAGCGCCCAATAAGGACAGAACCTCGGCAGCCAAATGCTGTGTGCACTTAGCGTTGGTTGTTCTTCGCTGCGATTGATAAAGGTACCGTCACCTTTGATACTATCCGGTGGCGACCGCGCCAACTCAGCCACTTTCGTAACTCGATGCTGTGTCAGGAATGATCGGTTTAAAGGAGAGCGATTCTCGCGATTTTCGCAGTGGTGCGCGAGATTCAAACTGCTCTGTTCGATAGCAGACAATGCTCAAAGTTGCCTTTTAGGCTATGTTGATTTTATATAAAACCACAGTGCGCGCAACGTTCGAGGGGATGTGCGGTGTCATATATTACTCAGCCTGCTTTAGACATTAGCGGGCACGCCAACAATTGTATGCCAGACGGCCAGGATTTTGACGAGAATCAATGGAACTCTTCCTTTGATCGTATATCCCTCGAGTTGTTTTTGAGCTACTTCGGGGATGGTGGCGAGTGGCTCCAGAAACTGCGGTTTCATCAAAGGTGGTGCAAGGCAGGTGACCTGCTCGTTTGTGAAGGGCGGTCTCAGGAACGCTTATTCTTCCTGCGGGAGGGATGGGCCTGCCGGGTGGCGGATACACCTCGAGGCAAAGCTAAGGTCTGCGCGATCCTCGTAGCTGGTGATGTTTGCAATCTTGACGCGCTCGTCAGCACGAACCTGGTGCCAGGACTACGGATGCTTACCGCAGGTGTGGTGATTTCAGTGCCTCTCGCCGAGGTTCGAGCCCTTGTCCTATCGAGCGTCGAGTTCGCATGTGCAGTCGCCTGCATGGGCTTTGTCAATGGATCACTAGCCGCCCGTTGCGCCAATCGGCTCGCGCACCTGCAAGCCCGTGACCGCTTGATCGACTTGCTTTGCGAGCTCACTTATTGTGCTGGGCACGGCCACTACGGTGTAGAAGGTCGATCTTTCAGCATCCCCATCTCACAAGCGTGCATAGCGGATTTGCTGGGGCTTACCCCCGTTCATCTCAATCGTACGATAAGAGACGTCCGCAAGGAAAACCTGCTTACTCAGCAAAACCCGCTGGTGGTGGGAGACATTGGCGCGCTGAGGCGCGCGGTGGCGTTCAACCCAGCATATCTTCACCTTGATTCCCAAGGGCACCGACGCTCTCCTTCGGTGATGACCTCATGAGGTACGGAACGGAAGGCGCAAAAGCCGGGTCGGTTTTAGGCGATCGCGCAGTCAGCCGAGCTGATCTTTTGCTACGCGAAACCAATCACCGCTGCAAAAACGATCTGCAGCTGGTTGTAAGCATGCTCATGCTTCAACTTCGCAGGGTGCATTCCACAGAAGCGCGTGAGGCATTGCAAGATTCGATCGCTCGTGTCGAGGTGCTGGTTCAGTCGAGGACCTTCCTGCATCGACAGGAACCTGTGTCTTTGGAGGGCGCACTGCGCCACGTCTGTGAAGGTTTGCAGGCCCAGGCAGAAGTCCGTTCGGTCATAGTGGCGCTTGAAGTTGGCGCCTGTCGGCATCGTCTTGACCCTGATGTCGTGACCACCGTGGCGTTGGCCGTGAACGAGCTTGCCGTAAACGCGCTCAAGCATGCGTTTCTTGATGGGCGCTCAGGCAAAGTGACCGTACGCATCCAAGATCACGATGATAGCCAACTCGCAATCATAGTGGAAGATGACGGACTGCCCTTGCCGGTGCGCGATCAGCGCAACGTCAAAGCCGGACATTTCGGCATCGATATCATTTCCCGCCTCATCGCCTCGGTGGATGGCCTGCTGATTGCCCCCTCCACTGGGATGAAGGTGTTCGAGATCAGGGTTCCGGTGATACCCAACCAGGGATAGCGGCGGTAATCATTGTTCGATACCGTACAAAGGCTGCTCTTCATCACGACCCCGGCTAAGGCTCATGCCTTGTAGCAAGCACGCCGTCGATCGGCAACGAATGTCGAGCGACTGCCACGCCAAATCAGGTATGTAAGATGACGTACTGCAACTCCGAGATGGTACGCAACCGGCTACTACGTGCGATGGCCCCCGCTGACCTGGCGCTCATCGCCCCACATCTGGAAGCTGTCACATACGACCGAGGCGAAGTCCTGATCCTGCCCGACAAATCGATTCAATGTGCCTGGTTTCTGACCAGCGGCCTTAGCTCTGTCATCGCGATGTCGACCGAAGTCCAAGGTATCGAAGTCGGTTTAGCAGGACGTGATGGTCTCATCGGGACATCGCTCGTCCTTGACAGTGACCGCTCACCTCATCGTGTCTTCATGCAGGTGGCCGGTGGCGGTTTTCGGATTGAAGCACAGGTACTGCGCGACCTGATGGACCAGAGCCGTACGTTGCAAAAGCTGCTCTTGCGCTACGTGCAGGCATTCTCGGTGCAGCAGGCCTACACGGCCTTGTCGAATACGCTTCATACGATTGAGGAACGTCTCGCGCGTTGGCTCCTGATGAGCCACGATCGTCAGGATGGCGATGACATCGCATTGACGCATGATTTCATGTCGCTGATGCTTGGCGTGCGACGACCAAGCGTCACGATCGCACTTCACTCTCTTGAAGGTTTAGGCTTTATCCGGTCGACTCGTGGCATGGTCGTCATCCGCAGCCGTTCTGGTCTCGAGGAGTTTGCTTCAGGGGCTTACGGGACGCCGGAAGCCGAGTATGAACGTTTGATAGGTGTGCTTCGGTAGCTGTCCGAAGCGAGGTTCAGCACAAGCACGGACAGCAAGGCGCATGGCTCGATACTACTTCCATCCCCACAATACTGCGCGGCGGCTCGAGGATTTGGAGGGAGGCGAGTTTCCGAGCCTCGATGCCGCAAAAGCAGAAGCGCTGGATGCAATCCGGGAATTTTGGTCGCAAGCGATGCTACGAGGCCAGGATCTTGGTGGCATGCGATTGGAAATTGCCGATGAGGGCGGCGCGACGTTAGCCATGATCCCGTTCGATGCTGGACTACCTGCTAGCCTGCAGGCGCGATTGGTAGGCAGCGCCGGCTAAGCCTTCTGATGATGAGCGTGCAAAGCTTCACGTGAAGCGGGGTTTTTCAACGTCATTGTGGCACGAACGGCCTGTCTGGAATCGGGGCGCTGATACCAGCATAGCGGACCTGGCGCCGTATTTCCCATTTCACCATCCCATTGGGAAGGACCGACGGACGCTCAGAGTGGGTGCCCGCTCGATGAACGGGCGGCAGTTTTTGGGCTTCGTTTAGAGCGGCTCTATGACGAGGATGCGGGGTGGCAAGCGGACATTGTCTGCGGTAGGGTTTATGGTCGCGGCGCTCGGGAGCTTTGGCATGCGAAGCCCAATCAAAATGATGCTCTTGCTTCTTCCGGCGAGCGTGGCAGCAACAACACCAGCGTTGTGGATCCAAGAGCAGGCAAACTGTCAGACGGATCAGACTGATCGAGCGCGTGCGCTTCACCGGGGAAGGCTCACGGCGCAAGACGCGCAGCGCGCCGCAACAAGTATCGTCCGCATATGCCGCTCGACGGTTCCACCCGGACTATTCACGGCGCAGGAGCGCGCGGATATGGACGGTGCTGACCGCTATGAGATCGCGCAGAAGCTGCGGGACGAGCATCGGCCAACCGTCCGCTAGTGGGGCGTGTGCCAACTGGGAGCTTTTGTCCGCTACGCTGGTTCGGGGGTGACCGAGAAGGGGTGGATTGCGGACTGGCTGCCTTAGCAGCAGTATGCCCGCATGAATCGGATAAGCTACATCGTATTGGCGCTCGTTGGAGCATCGTCCGCAGTAGAGGCCACAGACTGGTATAAACTACCGGCAACATCTGGAGGCTCGCGATATGTCGATAGAGCCAGTGTGAAGCGCAAAGGACGCTTCGCGACCATCGTCACACAAGTTCGTGGCGAAACACCTGTGCAGTCGAGGGAACACTTGGACTGCACTTCCCGAACTATCAAAGTCTTACTGACGCGACCACTCGTCGTGAATGTCGATGGTGGGCTTAATCCGCCAGAGCCATCAACTTCCGCATGGGTGCCCGTTTCAGAAGCGGCAGACGGAGCTGCAATGTATCGCATCGCATGTCGTCGGACGAAGATAAGGAACCCTAGTTAGGCTCAATTGTCCAGTTGCTGGGGCGCGAACGGCATGTCCGGAATCAGGAAAGCAAGTGCCTGTAGCGGACATGCTTGGCCGAATAGGCGGGGGCAGGGCGCCTGTCGCCCTCGTTCCGGTCCTTCCGAGAAAACGATGACGCGCCCGAAAGCTGCCGCTTGTTCATGTTCGTGATCGCACCGCACGCGGGTTCAACACGCCGGCGAGGTCACCTGTCGGGTGCCGGGCCCGGAACGGCGAGCATGGGCGTCTGCCGACCGGCAAGAAGTCTCCTTGTTGCCGAAGCGCCACACTGAAAACGACGGGCATCTATCCGCCGATCTGAGACGGTAAGCCGTTCCGGAACGGCCACTCGAGTGCGCAGATTGAAAATACGCACCGTCCGCACTAAGGGAAAATCGGCGCCTAAACACCGATAAGGGTCGATCCCTGACGGGTTGGAGCTCAGACTTCAATCAACCACCACCTCCACTCGGCTTTTGCCGCGGCCGGTGGGGGTGACTTCGAGCTTCACCGGCACGCGCTCCTTGAGTTCCTCAACGTTGCTGATGACGCCGACGCGGCGGCCGCTGGCGTTGAGGTGTTCTAGCAGTGCCAGGGCCTGGCCGAGGCTCGCGGGGTCGAGCGCGCCGAAGCCCTCGTGGATGAACGGGCTCTCGATCTTCACGCCGCGCGCGGTGGACATTTCGGCGAGGCCAGCGCGGGCGCCAGGCTGACGAGGAAGCGCTCGCCGCCCGAAAGGTTGTGCATGCCGCGCACCTGGCCGCCCATGTCGTTGTCGATCACCTGGACCATCATCTCGCCGCCGGTGCCGCGCTCCAGCGCGTAGCGGGGCTTGAGTTCGGCAAGGCGGGCGTTGGCGTGTTCGAGCAGGCGGTCGAGGGTCAGTCCTTGCGCGAAGCGGCGGAAGACCCTGCCTTCGCGGTCGCCGACGAGATCGGACAGGCGCAGCCACACTTCAGCGCGGGCATTTGCCGCTTCCAGGTCGGCGCGCAGGGCGGCGGTGCGTTCGCGGAACAGATCGTCCTGGCGCAGCAGGGCTGCGGCATCGTCGCGCCGGGCGGCAGCGGCGTTCAGCGTGTCCTCGGCGCCGGCCAGCGCGGCCTCGAGCGCTTCGGGCGTCCTCGGCGCCCGACAGGCGGGTAAGGACGACGTCGCGGGTGCGGGCGGCGTCCTGCCGCGCGGTGTCGAGAGCGGGGAGCGCCGCCAGCGCCTCGGTGAGCGTCCGATCGGCCGTGCGCCATTCGGCGGCGCGGGTGCGCAGCCATGCGGCGGCATCGGGCAGGGCCCACACTGCCCGATGCGGGCGCGGCGCGTAGGCGCGGGATCTCGGCGAACAGGGCTAGGCACACCGCGTCGAGCAGGGTGGACTTACCCGCGCCCGTCGGCCCGGTGATCGCGAAGATACTGGCCCGGAGCATATGGCGCTGCTCATCGAGGCCGGGCAGATGACAGCATCTGACTACGTGCCAATATGCCCCGATTTACTGCTTGCATCCGAAGGGGCATCCACAGATGCCATCGCCAGCCAGCCAGCCAGCCAGCCAGCCAGCCAGCCAGCCGATGCCTCATGCCGAACTGCGGCAACGCTCCAGTGAATATGCCAAGATTGGCCACCAGCCTGCGCTCGCCGCGCAGACGGGCGCGGGGCTGTTCTAGGTGTAGGGTGCACGGACCGAGTAGAGTGTAGTGGAGGGTGCTCTGCACCTTGGGTAGATACCCGATCTGGCGGGCGATCATCCGGCGTGCCTTCGAGAAGGGCGCGCCGCCTGATTGACCCGAGACGATCTCGATCACTGGCTGTCACGGATTAGCGGGCATTCCACGCGGTTCGAGCTCAACCAGGACCTGTTCGCTGCGGGCGAGAATTTCGCCGGGATCATTGATAGGCTGCGGTGGAAGTCGCCACGCGTCCCGCTTGACTACAATCGTGATCTGGCTGCGGAGCAGGGCGGCTGATCCGGAAATCGGCTAGTTTCATCCAAAGCTTATGGGGCATCGGTTTATTCGGATGCCGGCGATCTGGAACGAAAAAATCACGACGGAGCAGGTAACGTATGTGGGAGGGGTTCTAAAGCTCGCCCGACTTATTTCCATTGCAATCAAGCGCCTTTACCTCCTCGCCGCTGTCATGCACATAGCCCAGATCAGGGGGCAACATGACTATCTCGACTTCCCATTTCAACGAAGAAGTGGGTTCTCCGCTTTTGACCGAAGTGTCGCTCAATGAGCTCCTTCAGTGGGTGCCCAGCCATAATCGGAAATTCGCGGAGCAAGCGGCGATAGAGTCTTTTCCAGGCTGGCAGTCGAAATTCGACAAGAGCTGCTCAGTCGACGCTATGGCGAAACTGCTGTGTCTTGGCGGCGCCTCTTTCGCCGAGTCCATCTGCAAGCGAGCGGGAATTCGCGGCCTCGTGGAGTCTGCAGAGCGAAACGCGCGCAAGGCAGTTGCACCCGCTGCCCGGACAGGACGACTGCCTCCCAAAGGCCGCTGGGCGGCTGAGCTGGCGAGGATCGGAAAGCTTAGAGAGGCCGCTTGGCTCTTGTGGGTCGGCAAAAATATTGCGCCCGATTGGAATCCACCTGCCTGGTTATCGGAATACCCGCAGATTCGCTCCTTGATTGAAGGTTCTGAGGTCGTTCTGACGCCCTTCGATCATTCAAATGAACCTGAACCTAGCCACGCTCAACCGCCGCTGCCACACAAGGACGAGGACGAAGTTCTTGCGAAGGGGCTGGATGAGAGCTTCGCCCTCATTGGCGCCGAGTTGGACAGCATCCTTCGCCAACACCGAATGGACAGTGGAGAGCTCCCGGGGCTTCTTCGTCTAATTGCAGACCAACTCGATCAGGTTTCTCAAGAACAAAAAATCGCCAAGGAACACCGCGCGCAGCAATTGGCCGAGTTCCAAAATCGAATTGCGTGTTCAGAGGCTGACATAAGGCGGTGTGGTACCGATACCGTCGACCAAGGTCTCGGACTGATTGCGCTTGTGGGCGCTTCGCTTGGCGAACTGGATGGAGGCAAGTGCCAAGCGTTGGTAGAACATGTTGAGACGTATTCACATGCGGTGTCGGCATGGCGTCGCGCCTTTGATGAACTAGCGACTACCCACGATTATGCTGGCGTCGCCGAAGCACGCAAGACCGAACTCAACGCATTCGAGAGCCTCTCGGAGATTTTTAGGGGGCACGGCCCCATTGCTGCGGAAGAGGGCGAAGTTGCTGGTTTCCTAGAACGCGGAAGCGTTCAACAGGTCGATCCTCAACCGGCAGGCATTGCGGATTCTCCGGCTACTATAGATCGACAGGACACTGTTCGAGCAGCTGATGTAGTTGAACCTCAACGCCCATCGTTTAGCTCGCGAAGTGTAGCCAACGGATCTGTGGAGGGGGCAAGTGGTTCGGAAGTAACGCCAGTCACCGAAAGACCTTCAGGAACCGAAAATCCAGCAGACCTGGCCGTCGAACGGCTCCCTAAACAAGAGGTCACCGAAGTGGTTGCTGAAGCCGAACTGCTTGCCAGTCAGGCAGTCGACGGCAAAACTAAGCATCTTGAATTGAAAGCCGCCGCGCATGAAGCAACTAGCGCGGCATTAAGCGGATGCAGCTTTGCGCTTGCCGAACATATTTCAATAACGTCGGTAAATGCGGGCCTCAAAGCTCCCTATGGTTTGTCGCCGACGATACTTCGCGCGCTGACTGCTGGCTTAAAAGCAGGGGATTATGCGGCACCGCGTGCGGCGGAAATATTCGACTCTCAACGACCATTGGTCGAGGCCGAATTAGAGGATGGGCTTCCTGCAAGCGCCCAGCTGGTTGTTTTTGCGGCATCGCTCCGCCCGGCACTATTTGCTATCGAAGCGAGCGCCGATCGCGTGCTGCGGCAACTCACGGGTTTAAAGGAGATAGCCCGGAGCGTAGACGCCCTCATGGTGATAGCGTCCGAGGTCGCCCGGCGCGGGCAACTGAACCCTTTGGATCTCGCTGAGGTTGGTGACCAACTCGCCCCGCAGAGACAGCTCGAACTCTTCCGTAGTGAGCTTGAAAGCTACTTGGAAGCGGCGCCGTCCCGGAGGCTCAAGTTCCAGCGCGCAACGCTGATATGGAGTAGCTTTCTGCGTTCCGGCCAAGTCCGGGATGCCCTCGACGCGATCATTGCTGACGGTCCTGACGCCCCTGACCTTGTTGCACGGGCCATTGACGCCATTGGCGACGTTGACCAGGCGATATCAACAGCCGATCGAACGCTCGCTGGCGGGCGTAAGGTCCAGATGCTCACGGCCGGGGCTCGTGCGACACTTGGTGACTGGATCCAAGACCTCTCCGATAGACTCGAGACCTGGCAGAGGCTCAATGAAAGTCGGCGCCATATTGATAAAAACGAATACGGTTTCCACAGTCACAATGAGCTTCGCACAGCGCTTCTGGAATCGCAACGCGATCTAATGTCCATGGAAAGAGAGGACGAGGCCACTCGTCTGAGTATTGGAGTTGCGATATTTGCAATAGACTCTGTTCTTGCACATTTTTCAGGCGTGGAGCGTGATGATCGCTACAGTCTGATCGACGAGCAGGAAATGCTCTTGCTTTTCGAGAAGCCGCCTCGCTCGGGCGAGGGCGCTGAATGGTCTTCAGGTGATCTCTTGGCATATTTCGCGGATGCGAAGAATGTGGCGTCCACGATCCCTAACTTTGAACGGGCGTTTGAGCGCGCACTAGGATCTGGCCGCTTTCCCGATGCCATGATGGCCCGTGACCAATTGTTGCTCGATGACGTGACTCGGAGTCCGGAAATCGAGCGCCGACTCGTTGGTGAGTTTGATAGGCAGATCTCAAATGCAAAGGTCGAAATTGGCCAAGCCCGTAGGCGACTGAACGACCTGCTCGGAGCGGACGACCGGCAGGTGCTTAGCCGAGAGCTCGCGCCGACGTTGGATAAACTGGATTCCGACCTTCAGGATGCAGCTGTTTACCTTGACCTTTGTGAATGGAACGCTGCGTTAACGAGAGTTACCCGAGAAATCGATGAAGGATTCTTGGTGTTAATCGGACCACTTGTAAACGAGATCGATGCGCTGGAACGCCAAGGTACCGAGGTGGCGGACTTGAGGAAAATGGTGGAACTGAAAGATCTCACCACCCTTTCAGAACACATCGAGGCGTACAAGCAGGGCGTTTTGATCGTCGACACGCCTATCGATCTGATGGTGGCGTTCAATCGATTTTTGAATTCGAATATCAATCCTGATATATCCAGTGCACTCGATCTGATCGAGAACCGTGGGGTTCTCGGAGATAGCGATTTCGCGAATTTCGACGATCTTCAAATTGAAGCTGCATCAAGCCTGCTCAATGCTTGGCACGACCTGCGGCGTTCGGCCGAAGGTGGTACCGCAGGTAATCTCAAAGGCTTATTTCAATCTCTACTGGCCACCTCTCAAATAGATGTCGCCAGTAAGAAGAAAGTAAATACGATAGGTGCTTTTAATCTGAAGACACCCGTCTTTAGATCGCGTGAAGAGTGCATCGCCCCGGCATTTGGAAGTGAAGCCGGTGGCGAGTATGATATTATATTGGTCGATCGCCGTAGCGTCGGGACCGGCGCCGAGCTAGCTGCCCTCAAGTCTAATCTCAACATGCCTACCTTTATTATTGTAAAGGGCATTATCACGGACTCCGCCCGCCGAACATTCATGAAGCAAGTACGAATGGCCGGCGCAACTCCGCCGTGCGCACTAATTGATGAGGCGCTCATTTTGTTTCTGGTTGGGCGCCGACTACGTGGGCGATCAGATTTCTTTATGCTGGCCTTGGCTTGCGGGGTAGTGCAACCCTATTCCGACATAGCTCAGAAAACATCGCCTGAAATGTTCTTTGGCCGTGATGAAGAGTTGAAGGAGTTGTGGAACCCTAACGGTTCATGCCTGGTTTACGGCGGTCGCCAACTGGGGAAGACAGCGCTTTTGCGCCAAATTGAACTGCGTCACAATAGACCGAACCACTGTGTTATCTATGGTGATGACGACGTCGAGGCATTTGGTCGCGACGGACCGTCCCCTTTTTGGCGCTGGGTGGCGAGGCGGTGTCAGGATCGTGGGATTACAATGCCAAGTAGGCCGAGTGAAGCGAGTGTTCACACGGCCATATGTGCTTGGTTAGACGAAGACCGATCGCGTCGCCTGGTGATATTGGTCGACGAATCAGACAAACTCTTGCACAGCGAAATCAAGGCGGAATTCAAGATTTTGCTGCAGGTCCGCGAATTGATGCGCCTAACTGATCGTCGCTGCAAATTTATCTTTGCAGGCCTTCACGACGTTCAAAGACTTGCGCGGTCTCCGAACTCCCCACTTCTTCACTTTGGGAATCCTATTCGGGTCGGTCCTTTGATGGGGAAGGACCTATTTGCCGCGCGTGCGATGGTTGAAGCGCCGATGGCGGTCGCAGGCTATGCATTCGGAGAGAACTCGGCGGAAGGTAGGGCACTCGTTGGCCGAGCGTTGTCTGAGATCGGATACTATCCTTCGCTTATGCAATCGTTGGGTGAGGTGTTGGTTGATCGTATGAATGCGAAAGCCGCTTCGCGTCTTTCGGGCAAGTCGCCGGTACTTCCCATGCGGATTTCCGAGGAAGAACTCAACCACGCTCTACGGGACGATACGTTTCGAAATGGCGTGAGTACGAAGTTTGATGCCACATTGAACTTGGATCAGCGATATCGGCTCATCGCCTACCTGGTCTTGATCGGTACACAGGACTCTGGACCTTCCAGCTTGTCGAGGCCTGGGCTCTCCGTGGCTGAAATCCAGCGAGAGGCAATGTACTGGTGGCCTCAAGGCTTCGTGGAGGACTCGTCGAACAGCGCCTTTGAAGGGTTGTTGAAAGAAATGGAAGGACTTGGAGTCCTTGTCAGCTTGAACGATGGGCGCTTTGCGATCCGATCGGCACGAATTGCCGCGATGTTGGGCTCGACTAGGGAAGTGGAGGATCGTGTTGAGGAAATGGCCTTTCAGCCGTACCTGACGATTGACGATACCGGTAGTTCTCGAAGAATGGTTGCTTCGCATGCGCCATCGCCACTTACGTTCCGCCAAGAAAGTGTGCTTCTTGAGCCTCACGATGCCCCACCACTGGCAGTCGCACTCAGCTCCCCTGCGTTGGGCCTCAATTTAGTCGCGGGTGCAGTGTCGGACTTGGTTCGAGGAGACCACCAGCTATTCGTATTAGATCAGAAGGTTTCCAGCGTTCAGCAAATCGAACGTGCGATCAGTACTGTCGCCGTCAGGGCTAAAGAGGCAGGGTGCCAACGTGGCCTATTGATTGCTACCGGTCCGTGGCTTGGGCGTGAAGCTTTTGAAACCATCTTTAGTCATTCGGAGGTACGTCGTGCCACGCGACTCTCCAATCAGGGGCGACCCCAAGGGGTACGCGTACTTCTGCTTCCGACGCTGATCGACTGGCGAGAGATCTATGCCCAGTACGATGGTGATCGCCTATGGGGAGCCACCTTGATCACGCTGGCGCCGATGCAGGAGGCCGGCGTGCAGGAGTGGATGGAGCACCGACTGGGGATCAAGGTAAGTGATTCTGCCTCGGTCGAGAAGGCCCGTCGTGCCACGGGCGGTTTTCCAAAAATCCTGAGCGACATCGAGGCGAAGAGCCAGCCAGCATTTGAAGATGCAATCAATGAAACGCCCAAGGGCCGTGACTTTGGGAGCACTCTCGATGATCTGGGGTTGAGTGATCCATGGCTCAACTCGATCCTTCGTGTCCTGCACGAGCAATACAATGGCGCCGTTTCCCTTAAGGACAGAGCGGCTATGGTTACCTTGATGGAGGAAGAAGGCCTCAACAGTGTCGACCACGGGTTGTGCGTTCTTGAGTGGCTGGGAGCTTTGGAGCGGATCCTTGATCCCGAAGTTGAACCAGGCTGGATTCTCAATCCTTTCGTCGCCACAATTTTGAGCGCCGAAGACGCCCTGTGATCCGACATCCATCTTACTGGGCGCTTCCTGGCGGTCGGCGGTTTGTCGATTTACTTGTCGCGGGCAGAAGCGGGCGGGTGGGCACTTTCATTCACGAGCCATTCGCTACTCAAATCCTCAGTCAGACCATCGCAGACGCGATCGAACAGGAAGGGCTCGATCGCGTTCTACGGATTGATGGATCACATGATAGTGCAGAGCTGTTGGAGAGGCTGACCAATGAATTTGGCGCGAAGGCATCGACTATCGATGGTTTCGCATTCGCAATTCGATTTGCAGTTATAATTGTCTGGAATGTCGAGGAACTTTCCTCTTTCGTAAATGACTTAATCCGATTTGTAGAAGCGGTTGCCATCCGCAAAGATGCTGAGGTCCCAAGGATTATACTGTTATCCAGGCGTGAGGAGGTTCTATGTTCAGAACCTCTGTGGAAACGAGTTCCTGTGAATAACGTGCTCGGCCCTTTGGACGGTGCAAGCTTTGCGGCGAACCTTGGGACATCTAAATGGACCATTGGCAAGCGTTTAGCCATCAGCGTGGCCATCGAAGTTGGGGCTTGGGATCTGGATGTTGTCGAGCAGATTGCAGCGGCTCCTTTGGAGCAAGCTATCCGCCCAGATCGCAATTTGGGGCGTTGGGCCGATTGCCGGGTGTCGCTTTGGAAAGGGGTAAAGCCTGATTGGTGCGCAGGAAGCGCAGATCACTTCGGGGGGCAGGTCTCTGTTCATCCACTATTTCTTGCCGCAAATAATCCAGCGTTGCTGGCAAAGAGAGTGTGGCGCGGACAAACGGCTGTTTTATTCCCGTGGCTCGAGGAGGTCCGGCAGGAAGTCGTAAGTCGTTTTCGGTATCAACTTCAGCCGGATCCCCGCTCGTTTGATCAGGATATAGACTCCCTGGATTGGGGGCCTATTTGCTGGCAGCTGAAGACAGAAGCAAACAAGATCACCGATGCACTCCACGGAGCGCGGAAACTTCGAAATAGCATAGCCCATTGCCGTCCTGTAACCTGGGAGGAGGTGCGGACTTGCGCCGGTGCTCTTTCAGCAGTGGGTCTCACCGGGGAAGGGGTGGGATTGTAGCCCCGTATCTCTTGCGGGTGTGATCTCAAGCGAGCGACGGGCGCTCTTAAGGCACACGAATGGTAACCTTTCCCCTGGGCCCTATCTTCGCAAATTCGGCAGCAGATTCGCTAGGCCGCGTAGACGTCTTCACAATCCCAACTTCTCACGCCGCATATCCAAACGCTGATAGCTCGCGTAGCCAATCAAGCGAGCCGCGCGGGATTTGTTTCCACCCGTATTCGCAAGGGCGCGCGTTATGTAATGCGTTTCCACGTCGCGAAGTATCTGGTCAAGATCCAACCCATTTCCGAAAGGGCGGTCGAGAATGCTTTCAGACCTGCTTACTGGTTCCGGGAGCAGCGCATCCTTGATGTCCTCGACATTGAGCATCCGTCGATCGGACCACACAAGGGCGCGCCTTAATGTATTCTGCAGCTCCCGAACATTGCCACGCCATGGCTGGTCACAAAGCAACGCTCTAGCTCCTGCATCAAGCTCCTTCGCTTTGAAAAGCGGATCTGTTGCCATCTCCTGGTTGATTCGCTCGAGCAACTCGTCGATTAATAGTGGTAAGTCGCCGTACCGTTCTCGGAGCGGGGGTAATTGAATGCTGAGGACGGCGAGCCGGTAAAATAGATCCTCACGAAACCGCCGATCTATAGTCTCGGAGAATAAGTTTCGATTTGTTGCTGCTACGACTCGTACGTCGACCTTCCGTACCTTGTTCTCCCCAATACGGGTGACTTCGCCTTCTTGCAGGACGCGCAGTAATGCTATCTGAGCGGGAAGTGGTAGTTCGCCCACCTCGTCCAGAAACAATGTGCTGCCATCCGCCTCCTCGAAGCATCCTGCCTGCGCACGATCTGCTCCTGTGAACGCGCCTTTGAGATGACCAAAGAGCCGCGATTCCACAAGGTTCGTGGGAATGGCCCCACAGTTGACCACAATCATCTCGCGACTTGCCCGCGGACTGGCTGAGTGGACTGCTCGTGCTAGCAGTTCCTTTCCGGTTCCGGATTCGCCTTCGATCAGAAGTGGCACGTTGCGCGGAGCAGCCTTGCGAGCGAGCGCGATCACGCGCTTCATAGTCGAGCTACGAGAGACGATAGCCCCGAAACTGCTCGCGGCACCCGGTCGCTCCGCGGTGGCTTCGGCCAAGCGGCGATCAGGCTCACGAAGGAGGTCGGGGAGAATTTCGGCCGGCAGGTTGAAGGGGTGCTGAACTGTATTAAGCGATCCTGCAGAAGATTCGATTAGCTCAGCCGGAAAGCGAGAGGTGGCGAGCAAGAGCCATACCGAAGCCATGACAGGCGTACCCGGGCTCAAGTGGAACGTGAGTTTGATGCCTGGACCGACGATCTCGACCGCTTCGGCGATGAACGCTGACGCGTACCGATATATTTCCGTGAATGCATTCGGCTGCGGCAGCGACGCTGCGCGGGCCACTATTCTGACGTTAGGTGCCTCGCGATCAAGCCAGGCATTGTAACGCTCCATTTCAGATGCTGGCCAATTACACAGCAGCCAGGCTTGTTCGAAAGGCCGCCTGCGTAGCGCGTCCAGGATCGGCCCGAGAAAGGCATGGCTTTCAGCGTCGAGGTCGGCTCGGCCAATCCAGGCAAAAAGAATCTGCATGGCGTAGGAATAACCCAAACTATGCAAGCATAATATGCCTTATTATCGTGATTGCGAGGAATTTGAAAAAGTGATCCATTTCCGTCACTTCCGTCATTTGGCACGATGCCTGCATTACATCCTTCATCGTCAACGAGAAGGAACAAATTGCCTATGCCCCTTGAACATGAATATGCCCTACTAGGTGGATGTAACCGTGCGGCCATCGGGAAGTGGATCGCGCGCGCATCCGCACTAATCTCCGCCGCCGCAGTTTTTGTTCTGCTTTCCGCCATCGATCTTGCTCGTTCGTTTGGGATCAACGCCAACCTCCCTCCGGCCGTCCTCTCGTTGGTCGGTGCCGGGATGGTCTATACGCTGCTGTATTGGCTGTTTGATCACTATGCCTGGCGGATCGGTCCGCTGGGACGTGCTCTCAAGGTTCCGCATCTTGCTGGTGTCTGGGCATGCGAGGGTGCCGGGGTCGACCGCACTCCCCCGTTTCCTTGGCAAGGGAAGATTACGATCGTCCAATCGTGGGATCGCATTCGAGTGCATCTCGCGACGACACAGTCGTCCTCAGACAGCGTTGCTGCGGCGCTCCTTTACGATGCGGCGGTCGGATACAGGCTCCTTTATCATTACCGCAATCACCCACGGGTGGGCGAAGCACATCTTGCCGCCCATCACGGCTTTGCCGAGATCATCTTTGCTACAGATGGCAGCTCTGCGACGGGTGAATACTTCAACGGCCGCGGCCGCAATACTTTCGGAACCATGAAACTGACAAAGGAGGCCAACTGATGGCTCGCAATATTAATGATCGCCTAACGAATCTCAACAACCGTCGCAAAGGGATCGACAGCTACGACCGTGTCGGTACGGAATCCCTCGCGTCGATCGTCAATGACAGCATGCTTATCGAGAGGTGGCAGAAGCGCGCGACGACGCAGCCGTTCACGCGCTACGCCCTTGGGGCAATGCAGGCGGTTGAAAAGCGCTACACCGACATTTCCATCGAAACTGCCACTCGCGTCGGCAAGCAGCTGCAGCAGGGCTTGTCCATGAACGTAGACTTCCGCCTGCAGGGATCGGTACCGCTCGATGTCCATATCCGGGGAGTCAGCGATGTGGACTTGCTGACGTTGGCGGGATCATACTTGACCTACACGCAGGGTGGAGCACTCGCGCGTGATGGTTGGTATACGCCGAGTAATCGCTGTCCGGTGGACGTCCTGCTGGAGTTGCGGGCGGAGGCTGAATCGGTACTGAAGAATGCCTATCCGAAGGTGAAGGTCGATTGTTCTGGCGGTAAGGCGATCGCGATGTCAGGTGGTTCGTTGGATCGCCCTGTCGACGTGGTACCTTCGCATTGGCACGACAACGTCGAATACCAAGCAGCACAGCAGGAACACGAACGGGGGGTGACTATCCTCGACAAGCATGTGCCTACCACGATTGAAAATTCGCCATTCCTGCACATCTACAGGGTCAACGAGGCAGACGTCTCGACGCTCGGCGGGCTTAAGAAGGCTATTCGCCTCGCCAAGAACGTCAAGAATGACACCGAGGATGAGCAGGCGGCAATGAAGCTGCCGAGTTTCGATATTGCTGCGCTGCTTTACCACGCCGACCGAGCGGCATTGCGGGCCGGCTATCAGTTTGAACTTTCCATCCTTGCAGAGACCCAGCGTTTCTTCGACTGGTGCTGGAACAATAAGGTCTCAGCGCGATCGCTGCGTACCCCGGATGGAACGCGTACCATCCTGAACAACGACGCCAAAATGGACGGCCTTCGTGCGATTTCCGCAGAGCTTGACACTCTAGCGCAGGAGGTGGCGCACGAGCAATCCGGCGTCATGCATGGTCTGTCGGCGCCCACGCAGCAGGTCATTACCGAAGCGCTCCGTAAGGCATATATTCCAGACGTTGCATGATGCGCCCTTTGAGGTCCGGCTCTCGTTTCAGGCGAGCGCCGGATCGCCTCAGCGGCCGGGCCTCCTATTAGGTAGAATCGAGCCCAAAGGACGATAAAAATCGAGGGAGGAGATGCCTGGAAACCACCTTTGAAAGCACAGGAACGCTCGGCCGCCGTGGCGAGACCACGTCCTCATAGTGACGGGAGAGATGCCTCCTGGTGGCGAGTTTCTGAAGATGCGCATTCAGGGTGATCGGGCGCGGCGGAGGGTCGGCCAGTCCGGCGAGGAGGCGCTTGGATGCAGTAACGCATCGCCTCAATGTCGCGCCTGTATGGGGCTTTGATCCATGCCAGGTTGCACGAGCCTTCGAGAATGCAAAACAAAGCTGACAAACGGCAGAAGTTGGAGTGCGGCAGGGATGGCCCAAATGACTGCTTTGGGCCTTCCGGCATCCAACACTTAGCTGAACGAACGGCGGCTTTTTCCAGTGGCTCAC
Organism: Novosphingobium sp. TK46; assembly: GCF_055361525.1. Classification (NCBI taxonomy): domain Bacteria; kingdom Pseudomonadati; phylum Pseudomonadota; class Alphaproteobacteria; order Sphingomonadales; family Sphingomonadaceae; genus Novosphingobium; species Novosphingobium sp. TK46. Next base: position 214,062 of record NZ_JBSZKB010000002.1, on the reverse strand, counting down.
CCGAAACCGGACAGTCTGCTCCCGGCCCCCTTTCAGCCACTCAACCCCCGGCCGATTGGCGAATGCCGCCTATGACACTTTACCTGCGGTAAAGTGTCACGAACGACAAAGTGGCCTGGATGCCGGATTGCTCCATTTGAAGGATTCACAAGATTCCTCATTTGTGCTTACTTCGTGCTCATTATGTACAACGTCAAAGCAGCTCGCCCTATCAGCCTTGCCGGTAGTGCCATGCCGGCACTACTCGGCCAACTCGCTCAAGGCAGTACTCGTCCAAGGTATGCATTCATGCTTCTCAATCTTCTCGCGGAGGTTGCCGATCAGAATGGAAACGCGGGTCCATTCGTCCGAAGCTCCGAAGGCACTCTGCTCCTGCGGGACTGGCTATCCGATGCGCTTACGCCGATGGGCCACCGCGATCCCAAGCGCATAGCGATAACAGCCAAGGTAGACGCTGAGCTTAGCGCGAGCGGACGCTTACCGGATAACGACCAGAGCGCCACGGCGATTATCGATGATGAGGTCCGACGACGTGTGCGAGCCGCCGCTAAGGCCAATCTCAGTCGCGCGGTAACCGAACTCGTCAAAGCTGGCCTGCTTAAGCGCCATTACGAAGGCTACCGTGTCGATCATCAAAATCGAGGCGCTCAGCGCCATGCGGTGTACACATTATCGGGCTTAGCGCGGAACCTCATTGCTCATCCGCCCGGCTCTACCTCTCCGCTGCCGCCCCAGGCAGAGCTGCCGTTGCAGTAGAATACGACGGACAAGGCAGGGAAATGCGCTCGGTCATTGTGCTCGTGTCAATGCGGGAGCTACCCTGCGCCTGCCTACCATCAAGCTCAGCATAGACATGCGAGTTCCAAACCAAGGTGGTCGACACGCTCGATTATGAGGGTGACGCTCAGAGGCTCTGAAGGCTTAGCTTCGCTTGCCCCCCCGGTGCGGCGACTGAAGCCTCGAAAACGCGCGGACCTGTGAAGAATGCTATTATTGCGTGCACTAATCTTCCGTAATTGCGGCACTTGGAGTCGCGTCAGGACTACACGTGCGCGCGGGACGGGAGCCACAGAGACTACCGGATGTTGTCATAGGGTCGAAGGCTGACTGACCGTCTGAGGAGAGCCGTTAGTCAAAACCAGCAGGCACGGAGCCAATATCGAGAACTTCGGCGCCCCGTGTATTGATCGGCGCTATGTAATCGTTTAGCGAGCAAAATGCGATAGCCGAACCATGCTCCGAACCTATCGGAGTATGTAATGAACACGATCAAAGCCTTCACTGCTCTAAGTTTAGTGATAGTCTCACCGGCATTGTCAAACGCGCGACAGCCAGAGGTCAGAAATTTCCGCAACCCTGCTAATTCATTCTATTTGATTGAGCCGGGCGTTAGCCTCACCAAAACGGTTGACGCGGGGTTCGTTGGGGAAGCAGGCGACATCCGTAAGCTGGATCGTGGGTCGACATCGGTCGCGATTGAACCAGCATTCAAGCCATCAGGTGTTGTCGACAATCTGAAGATCCCGGCCTGGATGAGGGGCAGCGACAAGGGACTTGTCCAAAACCTCAGCCTGCCGATCTACACACCGACCTTCTCAGAGAATTGCCGTGGGGTTCGCTATCAGCCCCACCCGCTCCTTAATATGTCGCAAGAGCTACGTCGGCAACGTTACTTCCAGGTGATGACAGCGGCAGCGTGCGGAGCAGGAGTGCCTGTCGACCTGTTCGATGCGCTTATCATCCAGGAGAGCCGCTACAACCCCCTAGCGCTCAGCTCCAAAGGTGCTTCGGGTTTAACGCAGCTCATGCCTGGAACGGCTCGTTCATTGGGCGTTCTTGATCGTTGGAGCATATCACAGAACCTATCCGGAGGTGCCCGATATCTCCGCAAGCAACTCGAAAGGTTCGGGGAATGGGGGCTTGCTCTCGGGGCTTATAATGCAGGTCCTGGCAACGTAGCAAAATATGGTGGCCTGCCGCCGTTTCGCGAGACACGTGGGTACGTCCGAGCAATCCTATCGAGCGTCAACGCATACCACTCGGGCGAACGGATCAGCAAACTTCCCTATGTAAGAAGGCGCGAGCCGACGCTTGCAGCCTTTAACTAGGTTCGATATCCCAGAAAACTTCGAACCCAACATGGTTGGCGAAGGCTATGGCGATGATTGCAATGACTGGCGCGCCAAACAGATAGTTTCGCTGCCACCTCAACCAAACCTTTGGTAAAGCGAGGAGTAGATCAAAGCGGGTTGCGAGGGCTGGGCGCCAGTCGCCAGCTGACAATTCGTGAAGCGTAACTGCCAGCGCTAGAGCGGAGCAGAGCAACGCCATCGAGCCAACCGCTAAGTACAGTGACGTCCAGGCGATAAGTGCGTCGTTGTTCATCAGCGTCTGTTAGCTCAAGGTGTTGGACAATTTCTTAATGAGGAGATCGCTGCGCCGGTTCCGCCAAGTCACTATGGTACCATCACTATACGATCAGATTGCAGCTCATTCGATTTTCAAGTCGGAGTGTGCAAATTTGCTCCTTCTGGCCTGAAGTCTGAAAATCAAGTCGAGCCATTGTGGGTATCGGCACACCGGGCTTAGTCCGAAGGCAAATGTCTCACAATTCAGTGCTTAGCACTGGATCTAATGATTGCTTGTTCCCCCGCCAGCCTGTTAAAAGAAAACGTCTAGTCAAAGTCACCCTCACGCAGTCGCTGCACTCGTTCGGAGTGATTGGCCATTTCTCTGGCTAATTTTGAGGCCTGCGCCCTACACAGATTACGATGTATTGGAGTAAAGTCGCCGCGAATAGCCTCAACTTGTTCCTGAAGGGCAGGTCCAAGTTCCTCTGTCATCGTTACCAAAGTTTCACAACAGGCATCAAAATACGCCATCGGATCTTTCATTATCATGACTGCAATCGTGACGCGCACTGGGTCTATGCCCAAGAACTCCTGAATTCTTACAATCTCTGCTGTGCTTAGAAGTCCGCCTTCAAGCCTCTCATAGAAGTTTCTGCGCGTTCTCTCGGTAATGACCTTGTTGTGCGTAAGCTCCCTGAGTCCCTTTCCAGACCGTTGGAGTTCCGCCCGGATGATGGTGGCCAGGCCTGGCACAGTCATCGCACCAGTCATGTGGCGGTCCACCACACCCTGGAGATAAATTGTCGCACCTTTTCCATCTGCACCCCACGTTTGCACGCCATACCCATAAGCGATCGCTTAAGGGTATGGCCCAGAAGATGTCGTCTCGGCAAGGCTTAATTGCGAGGAGCGATCAATAAGCTGCATACCAGCACGGCCTCTCGTGTGCCGTATGTCGAGCCCATTACTTCGCCAAGCAAACTGCGGATCTGCTCGAAGCCCTTCTGCAAATCTTGGGGGATCCGGATGAACATACGGATATCACCTTTGGTGGCCCCAAGGGCGGCGAGGTCATCCAAAACGGTCTGCTTTAGACCAGTAAATGTGGTAATTGACTCTTGGAGGACCGCCGAGAAGACCTCGTGTCTTTTATTGCGCAAGCTGAGGTTGTGGACTGCCTGCACTGTAACTTCGAAAGCCGATTGGCTTATCATAAGACGGTAGACGGTAGGCGCCTTACGGGCAGCGATCACAGGTGTTCAGCTTTCTTGGGCATGTGCTCCGGCGACGCTAGCAGGACGTGTACGACCGTAAAGTCGCATTAGCTCGAATAGGGGTGACAACGTGCCAGCCGGGAGAACCCGCCTGCGCCCCCCAGCGGACGAACTGTTCCCAGAATTGGTACGGAACGTCACCACCTGAGGTACAAGGTGTCCAAGGCAGTGGTAGAAAACGACACCATCGCCTGCACGAAGCGTCAGCATATCGCTATCATCCCGGATCAAATCTAGTCTTTCTCCCTACATTTGGCAGATACGAAGATCTTGCCACGCAAATATCTATTGAAGTCTGCCCGACTTACCGACGTTTTGTACTAGCGCTGCGGCGCAGTTCTTCACGAAAGGGTATCCATATGAAAGCATTGAAGATGAGCTTTGCCGGCAATGTCGCTGGCAAGGTTGCGCTGCTGGCGGCTACTGCGGTCGCGGCAAGCGTCATTGGCACCGAGACCGCTCTGGCCGGTACCGACGGAACCTTCGACACTGCGCTGACACAGTTCACCGGTTTCCTCGAAGGCTCGGGCGGTAAGATCATCACCGTCCTTTCGCTCGCTGGCGGCATCGTCGGTCTGGCCTCCGGTCGTTTCTCGCTTGGCCAGGTTGCCATCCCGGTCGGCGTTGGAGTCGGTGCCGGCACGGGTATCCCGATCGTCACCTCGACCGTCACGGCGACGATCTGAGTCTGCAACGGAGAGCCGTCGGTACTCGGCGGCTCTCCCACTCAGTTAGGGCGCCCTATGGACCAATATAGCATACCCAAACATTTGGATGACCCAGAGCTCATCGGCTTTTGGACGCTCGATGAATTCCTTGTGATGGTTATTCCATTCGCGTGGGGAATAATGGCACAACACATCGTAATTGGCCTTTTACTAAGCCTAGGTGCGTGGTTCGGTTATCGCAAACTCCGAGCTGGTCGTTCGATGTATTGGGTATTGCACTTTGCCTATTGGCATTTACCGGGCGGCTTCTTCGGCCTGAAGGTCGCGCCGCCTTCTCATCTTCGAGTTATGGCGGGCTGACATGGAACTCTCTTTCGCACATGAGCAGTCGCAGCGTGCGCTCAAGCAGCGTAACTTGTTGGCAATTTCCTGCCTGGTCCTCGCGGTTCTGTGCTTCGCACTGCTGACTATGGCTTCAAGCCGGGATCGCGAAGTGATCCTGCAGCCGGTCATCCCCAAGCAGATGTCGATTTCATCATCGGGCGTGTCCAAGGACTATCTGGAGGCCGTCACCCGTGACGCGGCGCAGCTGGCGCTCAATCGCTCGCCCGAGACCCTGCAGTATTGGATGGACTCGATCCTGGAGATCACGGCCCCTGAGGCGCGCGGCCCGCTCAAGTCCAAGCTCATGGGGATCCTGCAGGAGCAGCAGGGCTCACAGGTCACGCAGTTCGTGACCATCGACTGGATCCGTGTCGATCCAGAGACACTGACCAGCGAAGTCGGCGGCATCCTTCACACCGTCGTCGCCTCACGCGACGTTCGCCGCGAGAACAAGGTCTTCAAGTTCGCTTGGAAATACGAGGGTCTGAGCCTCAAGCTTCGCGGCTTCGGTGTCGTGGTCAAGACGGACAAGGACAAGGACAACACCGATGACTGACGTCGTAGCCGCCTGCGAGATCGCTTCGGGCGTGTCGTGGCTTTCCACCATCGATTGTTTCGCAAAGCGCTGCCTCGGCACGTTCCTGCTCGGCGCCGGCCTGATGACGGCGGTTCCGGCATTTGCGGACCAGAGCGTCACCGCCACCGACAACGGGGCTGTCGATTGCGATGCATCCAAGCAGGACCTCACGCGCATTTCGCTCAAGGACGATCAATTCGCGTCGGTGTCCAAGGTCACCACCGGGATTGCGACCGAGGACTTCGGGATCGTCAACGAGCCGACGCGCGGAGACATCTACATTTCGGTGCCCGAGGGCTACACCCGCTCGACGATCTCGTTCTTCGGCACGACGCAGAAGGGCTTCGTCTACAAGTTCGTCTGCAAGGTCAGCGGCACTGAGGCAAAACAGGTCTTCGTGACAAACGCCGACATGGCCAAGCCAGCCAAGCCGCAAGCCGTTGCGCTCAAAGCCGGCCTGCCGCTCGATCAGCAGGCGGTGACGCTGGTGCGCGCGATGTTCGAGCAGAAGCCGCTAGAAGGCTTCGAGATCCGCGATCAACCGCGCACGCCGGTGAATGTCGGCAGCCTCAAGGTCCAACTCGTTAGCGAGTACGATGGCCTGTCGATGGCCGGCAAGGTCCTGCGCATCGAGAACACCGGCAAGGCGCCGGTCGTCGTGAGCGATGACACCATCGCCTCGCAAGGCGCGATCGCGGTGAGCATTTCCAACGCCTCCCTACAACCAGGCCAGGCCACCGGCGCCTACGTCGTCGTACCCGCAGGAGACCTCTGATGGATATCTTCAAGCGCAAACCCAAGAACGTCGACGAGCAGCCCGGAGAGGCGCTCGACGAGCTCGATGATGGCGGCATGATCGCCGAGAACTCCTCTACCCAGAAGCGCCAGAATCTGATGCTCTACGGCGGCGGTGGCCTCATCGGTCTTGCTGCGATGTGGTTCGTCCTGGGCGGTGACAGCAAGGAAGCCAAGCTCGCGACCAAGGAAGGTGAGGACAAGGTCGAAGTCTCGACCGATGCGATCATGAACCGCCAGCTCGCCGATCGCGACTGGATGACGATGTACGATCACCAGCAGACTGCGCAGACCAACCAGCTCAAGGGCGTCCAGACCGCGGTGACGAAGGTCGACCAGGTGCAGAGCGAGCTTCAGGCGCTGCGCCAGGAGAACGAGCAGATGAAGGCCGACGCGACGCGGGTGCTGGACGCCTACGAGCGCGAAAACCGCGAGCTCAAGCAGCAGGTCGGCAAGGGCGGTGGCCCCAGCGCCGACGCCAGCGCACCGGGCGCGGCGGCTGCCGCTCGCGCGATGGGGATGGGCGGGGCAGGACCGATGACACGCTCGAACGAGGTCAAGCTGGTCTCGTTCAGTGGCGGTCCCGCAGGGCCGACCGGCGATGCCAAGCGCATTGAGGCGGGCGGCAAGCAGGCGGCGGTCTACACCGATAGTCCCAATTACCTTCCGCCCAACTCGATGGCACAGGCCAAGGTCGTGGTCGGCGTCGATGCTGCCACGAATGTCCGGAGCCAGGGCGATCCACTGCCGGTGCTGTTGCGCATCACTGGGCCGGCTCGCTCGGTGTTTTCGGATGGCAAGCTGCTGCGTACCCGCGTCCAGGGCTGCATGGTCAACGGCGCGGCCTACGGCGATCTGTCTTCCGAGAAAGTCTATGTGAAGCTGCAGCGCATGACGTGCCCGCAGCCTGGCGGCCGTTATGCGGTCTCCGAGGTCAAGGGCTTCATCTCGTTCGGCGGCAAGGTGGGATTGCGGGGCAGGGTGGTCAGCCGCGAAGGCGGGCTCATCGGCCAGGCCTTCCTTGCCGGGCTCGCCGGCGGCTTCGGTCGTGGCTTCACCGCCAACACCAACTCGATTTTCCAGGGCGCCAATGTCAGCGTCGATGGCAAGCGCGACCAGCTCAGCACCGGCGACATCCTCAAGGGTGGCGTGGGCGAGGGCGTCTCGACGGCCGGGGACACCGTCTCGAACTATCTGATCGAGCGCGCCGAGCAGTATCAGCCGGTCATCGAAATGCCGACCGGCGCCGACGTCGAGGTCGTGTTCCTCGACGGAACCTTCATCCGCAATTGAGGTGATCCATGCGTAAGGCAATTCTCATGAGCGCCGCTGCGCTCAGCGCTCTGGCCGGAGGCTCCGGTCTCTATGCCGCCACCGCCGATGCCGACGCATCGCTGACCAAGGCGCTCACCACGCGCCTGCCCAAAACACCGCTGACGGCGGTCAAATGCGGCAAGATCGCGGGTCTGTGCGAGGTGCAGGCCGGAACCAACCTGTTCTACACCGACCCTGCGGGTCGCTATCTCGTCATTGGGCGGGTCTACGACATGGAGACACGGCAGGATCTGACTGCCGCGCGTCTTCTCGAGATCAGCCCCGAAACACTCGTCGGGGGAGCCGCCAGTCCTCCGGCTTCCGACGAGGCGCAGGCCGTGTCTGCCCCCACACGGCCTGCGCAACCCGCCACTGGATCGCAGAAGGTTGTTCTCAACGGGCTGCCTGCCTCCGGGGCGGTCAGCTACGGCTCCGGATCGCTAACGGTCACGGTCTTCAGCGACTTTCGTTGCGGGTACTGCAATCGCCTGCACGAGACCCTGGCGGGCATGAACGTCAAGGTCATCGAACGGCCGATCTCGGTGCTCGGCACCCGATCGCTTTCGAACGCCGTGATCTGCGCGGCCGACAAGCCCAAGGCACTGGCGCGTGCCTACAACGGTGAAACGCTGCCACAGCCAGGCAAGTGCGACACCACCGGTCTCGACGCCAATGAGGCCTTTGCAAAGGCGAACGGCTTTGCCGGCACGCCGGTGATCGTGCGCAGCGATGGCGCTGTCGTCCATGGCTATCGCCCGCGCGAGTTCCTCGAATCCTGGCTGAAGGGAGCAAGCTGATGCACCGTTCAATCCCTGCTGCGCTCGCGCTTGGCGCCTTGGCGTTGACCTCGGGCTGCACGACTTTTGCATCCAACATCAACGGATCGTTCAAGTGCGAGGCGCCTGACGGCATTTGTGCGCCCTCGATCGCGATCGACGACAAGGCCCTGTCCGAGATCACCAGCGCTGACGCCAACGAGCTGATGGCGCCTGCCGGCCCCTACAAGGTCGACGATGGCGACGGCGGCCGTGCGCAGATGGCGAACGCGCAAGGCGTCATCGCAAGCCAGAACCAGAGCTACAAGCTCAGCATCGTGTTCCCGGCCTACACGGATGTCGCCGGCATCACGCACGAGCGCCGCGCGGTCGCTGCCGCCGTTGCGCTCCCTGGCCGCACCGCGAGCGGCGTCGAACTCGCAAACCGGTCGCGCGGTCGCGGGGAAGCACGCGGCCTCCTTGCAGCGGCGCAGAGTGCGCCAGCGCTGATGTCGGTGAGCGCAGCCGAAGACGCCACGCCCGTCCTGGTCGACGCTGCATCCGCGGCATCCGCCCCGAAGGTCGCGATCTCGCCTGCTGTCAAAGCGGTCGACCGGATCAAGGCCGATGTCGACGCCAAGCTGTCGAAGCGCGCGCGTCGCCAGGCCGCTTCCCTCCCCTCGCCGGAGTGACACCCACATGGGCTTGCTAGACAATCTTCGTGAAATGGTCCTGGGCGATGCCCGCAAGCCCGAGGTGAGGGCGCGGCCCGCTGCCGTGCCGATGCTCTCGCACTACCTGGGCTATCGCTCGTTCGACGAGACCCGCAAGATCTTCTACCAGGTGCGCTCCAAGGGGTTCGTCCTCGAACTCGCGCCCATGATCGGCGGCGACGAGCGTACCGCCGATATTATCGGCACCATCTTTGCCGACATCCTGCTGCCGGGTTCTGCGTTCAGCATCGTCAACTATTCGAGCCCACGCGTTGCCGAAAAGCTGACCGAATGGATGCTGCCGCGCATGGAAGCTGGCGGCGTGTTCTCGACACTCGCGCGTCACCGTGCGGAAAAGCTGCGCAGCGGTGCGTGGAAGTCGCTGGCCAGTGACGGTCCGTTCCACTTGCGTAACTTCCGCGTGCTGGTCTCGGTGGGTGCTCCCGATGGCTCGGGCATCAAGCTCGACGACCTCATCACCATGCGCGAGGGTCTGATCTCCGCGCTCGACTCGATCAACATCCCTGTGCGGATCCTGGAGCCGGTCGAGCTGATCCGCTTCTTCGACGAGATCCTTTCGCCATCCACCGGCGCCGGCGACGATGCCCCTGGCTACAATCGCTTCGATCCGATCAACGAGCAGTGCGTGCGCCGCGATCTGGTGACCCACGTCGAGAAAGACCGCCTGCTGCTGCACTCGCAGTCGCTGCGGCCCACGGGCTCGGTGATCGACGGGGTGCCCGAGTACGAGGACTATGTGCCCGAGCGCTTCGACGTGCGCACCATGTCGATCCGCAACTTTCCCGATCGCTGGGCGCCCTGGGACACCCAGAAGACCATCGGCGACATCTTCAATCCCAAGCTGTGCCTGCCGTGTCCGACGCTGCAGTCGGTCTGCGGCATCACGCCTGGCGTCGAAAGTTCGGAATCGAAGGCTGGCCGCAAGTTCGTGCGCGCGCAGTCGCTGTCCGAAGGGCAGGGGGTCAAGCTCGTCCCCAAGCTCAAGGACCAGGCGGCAGAGTGGCGCGCGGTCCAGGAGCGGGTCAAGAGCGGCGAAAAGCTGATCCGTTGCTACTACTCGGTTTCGATCATCGCCCCGCGTGGCACCGCCGAGACGGCCGAGCGTGCGATCAAGGGGCTCTACAAGGCTGCGGGATGGGATCTCATCGACGAGACGCACATCCAGTTGCCGGCCTTCATGTCGCACTTCCCGCTGATGATCGCCGATGGCCTGCAGTCCGACCTCGAGCGCATGAAGCGCTTCCGCACGATGCTGTCCTCCAACGTCGCTGCGATCGCGCCAATCCAGGGTGAGTACGTCGGCGGCCACATCCCGCACGTGCTGTTCATCGGCAGGCGCGGTCAGCCACAGTTCTGGTCGCCGTTCCAGAACAAGGCCGGCAACCACAACGTCGCGATCGCCGGCAAGTCGGGCTCGGGCAAGTCGGTGCTGCTGCAGGATTTGACCGCAAGCCTCGCCGGTGTGCGCGCCAAGACGATCGTCATCGACGATGGCCGTTCGTTCGAGCACATGGCCAAGGCGCTGGGCGGGACCTTCACCGAGTTCAAGCTGTCCTCGGGCATCTCGATCAACCCTTTCCGCATGATCGATCTCGATCTTGCCCAAGAGGATGAGGACTACCTCGTCGACTGCCTGGCGATGCTCAAGGCGATCCTGTCGCAGATGGCGCGCTACGAGAACCGGCTCAACGATACCGAGCGCGGGCTTATCGACCAGGCCGTCAACGCGGTGTGGAACGAGCATCAGCGCGATGGCACCGTCGACCACGTCATTGCCGCATTGAAGCTGCACGATCACGAGTCCGCGGTGGACCTGGCGATGTCGCTGCTGCCGTTTTCCAGTAACGGCACTTACGGCCGGTTTTTCCTTGGCGATAGCAACCTCGACCTCTCGGCCGACCTGACCGTCTTCGAATTGTCCGATCTTGCCTCGCGCGAGGAACTGCGCAGCGTCGTGCTCACCTCGATCATGTTCGTCGCCTCGCAGACCATGCGGCGCATGAGCCGCTCGATCCCCAAGGCATTGCTGATCGACGAAGCATGGCAGATGCTGAAAGGGGGCGCGATGGCCGACTTCGTCGAGACCTACTCGCGCACATGCCGCAAGTACGGTGCCTCGCTCATCACGGCCACGCAGTCGATCAACGACTATTACAAGTCGGACGGCAGTCGCGCCGCGCTTGAAAACTCCGACTGGTTCCTGATCCTGCAGCAAAAGGCCGAGACGATCTCGGACTTTCGCAAGTCCGACCGCTTCGAGATGACATCCTACACCGAGACCCTGCTGCGCTCCTTGAAGCGCAATGGCATCGAGTATTCCGATCTGCTGATCCGCGGGCCGGAGACCGAGACGGTGTGCCGGCTCGTGCTCGATGCCTACTCGGGCACGCTCTACTCTTCGAGCCCGGACGTCTTCGCTCGCATCGAAGCGCTGGTCCACCAGGGCTGGTCGGTCGCCGACGCGATCGAGATGGTCGCCTTTCCGGATCGTGTCCGTCGAAACGAACCCATGCTGGAGGCCGCCGAATGACCACCATGCCGTTACGCCGCAGTGTGCCGTTGAAAGCAACGGGACAGGCGATGATCGCCACCGCCCTGCGGGGCTCGGGATGGCTGGTTGTGAATACCATGGTCGCCCTTGGCTTCGTGATGCTGGCTGTGTTCGTGGTCGGCGGTTGTTCGATCGAGGGCACCATGCATCATCTGGCCAATCTGTCCTCGCGCTACATCGTCGCGGACGCCGATCGCCAACGCCAGTTCGACCTTATCGTGCTGTGGAGCGTGTTCGGTGTGTTCTGCACATCCGGCCTCCTGCGCCGCCACTCGCTCATGCGCGCCCTGTTTGAGGAATCATCGTATGACTGATCTCGCTTACGCCGACACCATCGACACGCCCGCAGCTGCCCCGGCGCAAATGCGCCCGCAAGCCCCTGATCGCCTGACCGACCGTCCCGCTCCGGCGGTGGTTCGCACTCGGCGCAGGACCGGCATAGATGCGCGTCAGGTCTTGATGGTTGGCGCCTTGATCGCCGTCACCTGCTGGGGTGCCTGGGTGACCAAGAGCATCGTCGCCCCGCCGGACAGCAAGGGCGAGTTCGTCAAACTGCAGCTCCAGGGTGTCATGACCGAGTATCTTCAGGCTCAGGCCCGCTCGGGTAGCGACGATCAGACTGCGGCCGCCGCGACGACCCGGTTCATGGCGGAACTCGACAAGACAATCGCTGACATCGGCAAGTCCGGACGCGTCGTGCTGGTCAACGAGGCTGTGATCGGCGGCGACATCCCCGACATCACCCAGCAAGTGAAGCAGGCGGTCTATTCCAAGGTGCCCATGCCCAGGGTCGCAGCGGCGACGCCGGTCCAGCAGGACATGCAGGCCTACCTTTCGGCAAATGGCACCGGTCAGGCTCTCGCTCCAGGCCAGGCTGCAGCCGAGCCTGCCGCTCCTGCCCAGGCGATCTCGCCTCTCAATGCGATGGGAGCGCTCGGTGGCAACGCTCAGTGAGCCGGCGCCCGCGCGGCTCCCGCTAAGCTTTGGCAAGAAGCTGGGTGCGATCGGTGCGCTGGCTGTCGCGGTGCTCGGCTATCAGCATCTCTCTCGTTGGAGCCACTCGCACGCGTTCATGATCAACGAGAGCGAGTCACTCCCCAATTGGGCTTTCGTTGTCGAGGCGGGCCGCTTTCCCGCTCGTGGCGATTACGTGATCTTCAATCCGGGCCGTGATCCGTTGGTCATCAAGTATTTCGGCGAGCATCCCTCCGCCTTTGCCAAGATTGCATACGGTCTGCCCGGCGATGTCGTCAGCCGCGACGGCGCCGACGTGCTTGTCAACGGTCACAAGGTCGCTCGCCTCAAGCCGCTCACCCGGCGCGGTGATCCTCTTGCTCCCGGCCCGATCGGTACCGTGCCGAAAAACTGCATCTTTGCCGCTACGCCGCACAAGGACGGCTTCGACAGCCGCTATGCCGCGATCGGGTTTGTCTGCGGTCATCGCATCGCCGGGGTGGGGAGGCCGATCCTGTGAGGATCCTGCCGTTCGCCCTTGCCGGTCTCATCGGCGCCGTTAGCGGCACGATCCTGCCATGGCAGTCCCCCGCGCATGCGGTCGATCACGGTCAGGTCGGCGAAGCGTGGCCAGTGGTCGAGCCCGACTTTCTCGACGTGATCCGCGCCAAGCTGGAAGGCGCCAAGGCCAGCGGCAAGCTCGACGAGCTCAACGCGCGTTTCGCCGCGAGAGTGAAAGCCCGCGTGATGCGGCCGGTGCCGGTCGCCGGCATCAGCGCTGCGATCGAGGACCGCTCATGGGAGTTCGATCCGACGGTCGTTATCGAAAACGATATCCGCGATCACAAGGGCAACCTCATCGCGGCAGCGGGCCAGCGGATCAATCCGCTCGACACGATCGCGATGCCGCAAAAGCTGCTGTTCATTAACGGCGACGATCCCGCGCAGGTGTCCTGGGCGATGGCGCAGGGCGATGATCTCAAGACCAAGGTCATCATGGTCGCAGGGTCGCCCTTCGAACTTATCAAAGCCAGGCAGCGCCGCTTCTACTTCGACCAGGCCGGATCGCTCACCGCCAAGTTCGGGATCGAGCATGTCCCGGCTTCCGTCGTGCAGAAGGGCAAGATCCTCGTCGTGACCGAGGACGCGCTCAGCCAAGGAAAAGGCGCATGAAGGCCTGGCTCGACAAGCACATGCCCGCCCCCATGGCTGCACCCGAGACCGCAGAGCTGCGCACCGCGCGGATCCGGCTGATCGTCGCGTTGGTGGTGCTGGCGACAATGACCCTGTTCTGGACGATCATCGCCGGCCGCGTCGCGCTCGGCGTGATCGCAGGCCTGGCGGTCTTCATCGCCGTGCAGGGCATCTTCTGGATGCGCGCCAAGAACACCGCCGACGATGACTATCTGATGTCGCGGATGACCGACGACGATGCGGATGACCTGCCATGAACAAATGGCTGCTCCAGATCGTCGTGGCTCTCTTCGTGTTGGTGCCGGGTCTCGCGCGCGCGCAGGACCTGCCTGCGGGAAGCTGCTCGGGCAACATCGTCAATCCGATCACCGATGTGTGCTGGGGCTGCATGTTTCCGCTCTCGGTTGGCGGCCTCAAGATCTGGCCGTCATCGCGTGCCGACACCAAGAACCCGGACTCGCCCCTTTGCCTGTGCGATAAGCCGATCCCGCGTATCGGCATCGCAATGGGGTTCTGGGAACCGGCGCGCCTGATCGATGTCACGACCAAGCCGTTCTGCTTTCCCAACCTTGGCGGCATCAAGCTCAACCCGGGCCTGTCGATGGGCGGCGGTTATGCCGCCAATACCGGCTCGAATGGCGGCACCGACACCGCCAAGTATCACGTCCACTACTACGTCTATCCGCTGCTCTACTGGATGGAGATCCTGACCGATTTCCTGTGCTTCGAGCAGTCGAGCTTCGACGTCGCCTACATGACCGAGATCGACCCATTGTGGCAGGATGATGCACTTACCACGCTCATCAATCCCGAAGCGCTGATCTTTGCCAATCCGCTCGCGCAGGCGGCTTGTGCTGCCGACTGTGTCGCGGCGACGGCGGCGCTGCCGCTCAACGAGCTGTTCTGGTGCTCGGGCTGCCAAGGCTCGATGTATCCCTTGAACGGCAACATCGGTGCCAGCACCGGCATGACGCAGTCAGGGCGGCTCGCGGCCGAGCGCATGATCTACAAGATGCACCGCCAGGCGCTGGGATGGGGCACGATGGGGTCCAAGGCGCTGTGCAGCAAGTACGTCATGCCCATCCTCAAGAAGAGCCAGTACCGGCTGCAGCAGGTCAATCCGACGCCGATGGTCTCAGGCCGCGAGTCCTGCTCGCCGATCGGCGGTTCGGTCCTGCTCCCGCGCGCCGCTCGGACTTACCCGGTGAAGGGTGAGGACATGGGCTTCCTGGTCTGGCGCAAGCGCAATTGTTGCGTGCTGTGATGGCCCAGGAACCCAAGATGTGTCGCCAGCCCGCAGCAGTCTGGCTGCAGGCCGCGGGCATGCTGCTCGCCGCTGTTGGCTTTGTGATCGTCGTTATCGCGTTCGTCATCGACGCGATCGATCTCTGGATTGGAGTGGCCGCATGAGCATGCGCAAGTCCCTGCTCACCGTCGCCGGCGTTCTTGGCGTCGGGCTCGTCAGCGCCGCGCTCGCCCAGACCATCGAGGGACTGGACCTACAGGCGATCGAGAAGCGCGGAGAGGGCGCTGAGCAAGACGCGCAATCGCTCCTCGACTTCGTCAAAGGCCAGGGTGAACCCCAGGCCAAGGCGGCACAGGCTGTCGTTGATGACGCGTATGACCGCATCGCCGATCTCGACGTGTCGGGCATCGCCGGCGGCTCCAAGGATGGCGCGATCGACTTCGACGCCATGGTCGCCGGTGCCAAGGGCAACCTTGCTGGTCCCAAGTCGACCCCGCTCGTAATCGCGTTTGTCAGCCTGTCGATGCCCGAGGATTCGCTGCGCCGCACGATCCTCGACACGACGCGCGCCGGCGGCGTCATCGTCTTTCGCGGTTTCTCGCAAGGCGGTGCCAAGCCTTTCGTGCAGCTGCTTGCCAAGGCGGTCGACCAAAAGGACGCGCCCAACATCACCATCGATCCACGCCTGTTTCGGGCATTCGGGATCGACCGGGTGCCCACGATCGTCGCCGCATCGGGCAGCTTTGAACCTTGCGACCAGCTCGACTGCGTCACGCCGCCACCGCCGCATGATCGCATCACCGGCAATGTGACGCTCGGTTACGCGCTGGAGACGTTTGCGCAAGGTGATGGGCCTGGTGCCCCCGCTTCGCGCGTGGCGCTTGCCAACCTGGCGAAGCATCCGTGAAGCTGTGGCTGCCTCTCCTGATCGTGGCGACGGCATTGGCGTCTCCTGCCATGGCGCAGTCCGAGACAGCGAAGCAGGGCGAAGATCTTGCCAGGTCCGTGCGCCAGGGTTCGGCCACCACGGTTTTGCAGAGCGGCGCGGAAACCAGCGTACCCGGATTCGGCGGGACCGATATCGAGGCGTCCAAGTACCTCGACGATGAAGAGGCGTTGACCGATGCCGGGGTAAGCGCGCGCTACAGCGATCCCAACTACGGTGTCGTCATCGATCCAGCCCGACCCGAGTTCGATCCGTCCACGATCGACCTGTCGGCCGCCAAGACGATCGAGGACAAGCCCGAAAGCTTCCTTGGTCCTGGCATGGGCGTGGGTGGTTCGGCGGCGGCCTGCGAGCCGCTGCCCACCAGTGGGCTTGCTGGTTCGACCTATTACGAGACCTGCAACCAGGGCGATCAGCTCTTCCAGCAGCAGCAGACCTGCACGTCCTCGCTCAGCGTGCGCTTCGACCGGGTCAAGTCGTACATCTATTATACCTCGACCCAGGGGCCCTATGTGGCTCGCTCGGGCCTGACGGCTGCGATCGCGGATGGGACCTGCAAAAGCAAAGGCACCTTTGGCTACTGCAGCCAGCTCAAGCCGCTGCTCGGCCTCACGCCGGGTCATAGCTGCAAGGACACCAACTTTCAGCCCGAGATCTTCGAGTGCACGAAGGAGCTCACCGGGCTTGCCGCTGCCACGCCGACCAGCTGGACCGGAATCGTGCCGGCCACCGGCAAATTCTGGGCCTCGCAAGCAGAGACGGTGAGCCCACCGATCGTTACCCGCAACGCGCCCGCATGCTCCTATGCCGCGAACGCGCAATGTGTCGAGCAAGGCGCCGAGGTGTGCACCGACAGCGATCCGGTGACCCGCGTCATCGACGGCATCGCGGTTACACAGCCATGCTGGGCGTGGGCGCGTAACTTCCAGTGCACCGAGCGCCGCGCTGCGTCCGATTGCAGCGCGCTCGACAAGAAACCCGAGTGTCACTTCGATCATAACGAGTGCCTGAGCGAAAACGAGGACGGCTCATGCAATGTCTTCGACAAGGTCTATGCCTGCAAGACGCCGGCCACCGGGACCGGCACGCCTGCGGGCGCGATCTGTGGCGGCGATCTTTACTGCATCAATGGTGAGTGCACGCAGGTCGAGCGTGAAGCTTCGACCGAGTTCAAGGATGCGATGGTCGCGGTCCAGGCCATGGGCAACGTGCGCGATCACTTCGACCCTGACACCATGACCTTGTTCAACGGCGAAAAGGCCGGATGTCACAAGCCCGTCTTCGGTCTGGTCAATTGCTGTGCCGGCAAGACGAGCGGCCTGCTAACGACCGCCGCCGGCGCGGCCGCGTTGGTCAGCGGTCCTGCCGCGATCGCAGCCCTGGCGACCCCGTTCCTGACGATGTTTCTGTGCTCGCCTGAGGAAATGACCCTCGACGTCAAGGATCGCATGGGCCTGTGCCACTATGTCGGGACCTATTGCTCGGACAAGGTGCTCGGCGTCTGCACCTCCAAGCGCAAGTCCTACTGCTGCTTCGAGAGCAAGCTCAGCCGCATCCTGCAAGAGCAGGGCAGGGCGCAGATCAACAAGCCCTGGGGCAAGCCCAAGGACGCCGACTGCAAGGGCTTCCTCATCGAGGAGTTCCAGAAGCTCGATCTGTCGAAGATGGATTTCACCGAGGTCTACAGCGAGTTCATCGACGCCGCGAAGGTGCCCGATGAGGTCCAGACCTCGATCGAGATCCAGGACAAGATCGACGAGTATTACCGAGTTCACGGGGCCAAATAAGCTATGAGCGACGTTATTCAGATTCATGCAGATCGCCGGGTTCCTGAGCTCAGCGTCTTCGAGCTTGCTGTCGCCAGCGCGATCTCGCGCCAGGTCATCACCAGCGACGAGGATCTGCAGGACATCCTCTCCGACTGGTTCCTGCGCCAGGTTCGCGTTCCTGACGTGTCGACGGCGCTGGAGAGCATGGTCGCTCGTGGCATCGTGCGGCGCGGCGATGAAGCGCTGTGCGCCTACGGCCTGACAGCGGACGGCATCAACGCCGTCACGACGCTTTATGGCGGCTGCATCCGCATGATCGATCGCGGGCTCGGCCTGCTCGACCCCTCCATGATCCTCGCTCTCCTCAACCTCACCAAGGAGTCCGGCCGTGCGTAAGACTGGCTATGTGTTCCCTGCAGTTCTCGCCCTTGTAGCCCAGACCGCAGCGCCGATCGTCGCGACGGCTCAGGACGCACAAACGGCGCCGGCACCAACAACCGCCGCATTCTCTCCTCCTTCCGCGCTCACCCCGCGTGATGCTTTCTACTGCGAGCAGCGCAAGCTTGGCAGCTGGTTCTATTGCGATCCGGACAAGGCGCGCGAGATGGCGAAGGGCAAGCCGGCGACGCCGGCCGTGCCGGCCGCCAAGCAGCTTGCCGCGATCACCGAGCAGCTCGATGAACTCAAAGCGCGCGCGATCCTGGAGCCATCCTCCGAGAACCTGGCTTCCTACATGCGCTTCCAGCGCGAGCAGCTCGATCGCGCATCGACCTTCGCTGATGTGTGGGGCCGCACGGTCTGGCAGAACCCGGATCTCGACTACACCCTGCAGCGACCGATCAACTCGCTCGGCAAGCAGACCTGGATGACCGACCGCAAGGCAGCGAAGTCATCGACCATGCAGGGGCTCTCGCAGCGCTACGGCGTGTTCTACTTCTACTCGTCGAACTGCTCGGCATGCCGCGTCTTCAGCCCGATCGTGCGCTCGATCTCGGATCAGTACGGTCTGGAAGTGCTGGCCGTGTCGATGGACGGTGGTGGCAACGAGGCATTCCCGCGCTTTGCCGTCAACACCGGCCAATACCAGCGCATGGGCCTGACCGGCAACCAGGTGCCCGCGCTTGTCCTGTTCGACACGCAGACCAAGAAGCCGATTCCGATCGGCTACGGCCTCATGGCGGCCGACGAGGTCATGGACCGCATCTTCACCCTCACGCAGACCGAACCCGGGAGTGACTACTGATGGCACGATCCCTTACATGGCGTAAGCGTCTCGGGTTGATGCTCAGCGTCTTCGCGGTCTCGCAACTGGCGGTCGTGCAGGCTCAGGCCAATGTCGGCGGCGAGCTCAACGACTTTTTCAACGACATGGGCGGCGCCGGCAATGCTTACGGCCCGACCGCCTTCGAAGGACAGTCGGCCGGCTACTACACCGGCGGCGGTGTGTGGACCCGGTTCAAGAACAAGCAGGTCAATCCGGTCAACGTCCAGCTACCGAGCGTGAAAGCCGGTTGCGGCGGCATCGACATCTTCGGTGGTTCGTTCTCGTTCATCAACACCGACCAGATCGTCGCGATGTTGAAAGGCGTGGCGAGCAACGCGCTCGGCTTCGCCTTCCAGCTCGCGATCAAGTCGATCAGCCCGCAGATCTCGCAGACCATCGAGGAGATGGCGCAGAAGGTCGAAAAGCTGAACCAGATGAACATCTCGTCGTGCGAGGCCGCGCAAGGTCTCGTCGCCGGGTTGTGGGGCGAGAGCCAGGGCCGCGACAGCGAGGTATGCAAGGCGATCGCCAACAGCCAGGGCTTCGCGACCGACTGGGCCAAGGCGCGGCAGGACTGCAACGCCGGCGGCAAGCGTACCGAGATCCTGGGCAAGAATGACGACGAGACGATCCCGTCCAAGTCGTACAACTACACCTGGCACATGCTCAACAAGAGCTACCCCTCGTTCTCGCGCGAGTTCAAGGAGTACCTCATGTCGCTGGTGGGCACGATCATCTACCAGCGCGCCGCTTCCGACGAAGGCCAAGGCACGGTCAAGTACGTCGGGCAGGGCAACCGCGATCTTATTCAGGGTTTGCTGCTCGGCACCACGGACACCAGTGTCCTGCGATGCGATGAAGATGAAGACTGCCTCGATCCAAAGCCGAATGGCACTGTCACCATCAGTCAGGCACAGGCACTGCAGCCGCGGGTGGCGGCGCTCATCGGCTCGATGGCCGCCAAGGTCCGCTCGAACGAAGCGCTTACGCCCGAGGAGGTCGGGATCCTCGGCGGTACGAGCGTGCCGCTCTACAAGATCATCACGGTCAACGCGGCCGCGCAGATGGGCGGCATGACGCAGGCCGACATCCAGGGGCTCGCCGAGATCGTCGCGGTCGATATGCTCGAGCAGATCGTGCAGGAATTTTACGGCTACGTGCAGAAGGCGCAAGGCTCCTTCAACGAGGCGGACAAGGAGACGCTCGCGCAATGGCGTGACCAGCTTCAGAACGTCAGCAAGGTGCTCGACGGCTACAGCTACAGCCTGAACGAGCGGCTTGTCCGCACTCAGAGCTACGTCGACCGGGCCGTCTTCCTCGAGCGCACGCTGCGCAATTCGATATCGCCCCAGATGTCGGCCGCACTCTCCTTCCGTTCCGGCGCCACGGCGCAGGGCCTCAACTAGGACGCTTTGCCATGCTCGAGGTCTTCACGATCGGCGGCGGCGAGTACATCGTCAACGTCCTGAACGCCGTCGCGGCTTGGACCGGGGGAGGGGGCTTTCGCTCTCTCATCCAGGTCACCTTCGTGATGGGCCTTGCCTACATGCTGCTGGTGGTGGCGTTCAGCCTCAACTGGAAGGCGTGGCTCAACTGGTTTTTGTCGGCGACGCTGATGTACGGCGTGCTGATCGTGCCGACGACCGAGGTGAAGGTTACAGACCGGATCAATCCGGGTCTGGCGCCGGCGATCGTGCCCAATGTCCCCATCGGCCTGGCGGCGATCGCTTCGTTCACCAGCCAGATCGGGGATTGGCTGACCCAGCAGGCCGAGACCGTCTTCGTGATGCCCGACGCGCTGGAGTATCGCACCAACGGGATCATCTACGGCTCGCGCCTTTACGACAAGACGCGCGACTTCAAGTTCCGCGATCCGCGCGTGCGGACCAACCTTACCGAGTATTTCAAGCAGTGCCTGTTCTACGACTTTTTGCTCGGTCAGAGGAACCCGAGTGACGTCATGAACTCGAACAACATTCTTGCCGACATGGGGCCTGGCTCACCGGCGCGAGCAATGTCGTACTGGAATGCAGATGGCTCTACGGACATTCTGACCTGCGCCGTTGCCTACGCGACTTTAGCCGGCGCTGCCGGCATCCCTGCGAAAACCGATGAGGAAATCGCCAAGATCGCGCCGAGTTTCTTTCCGAACCTGACGCAAGCCGCAGCCAAGGCGAAGCTGGAGGCGGACCTCCCTGCGGTGGCCGCGCAGTTTCATGGCAGCACGCAGAACGCGGGCCAGATCTTCCAGCAGCGCGCGCTTACCGACGCTTTTCTGGAGGCTCGCGCGAACCTGTCGTCGGCCGATGGCGACACCTTCGCTATGATGCGCGCGGAGACCCAAGCTAAGAATACCTACACCTCGATCTCGCAGCAGGCGATGACCTGGGTGCCGCTGCTCAACATCGTGCTGGTGGTGGTGTTCTACGCCATGTTCCCGGTGATCTTCCCGCTGTTCCTCATGCCGCAAACGGGCGTTGGCGCGCTCAAGGGCTACCTGACCGGGTTCTTCTATCTCGCCGCGTGGGGGCCGCTCTACGCGGTCCTCCATATGTTCATTATGGGCCGCGAGGAGTCCGCGATGGCGGCAACCGCTCCGGGTGGCATTACCATGTCGACGATTGAGGGCATCGATGCCGTCAACGCCGATACCGCGACGATCGCCGGCTTCCTGATGATGTCGATCCCGTTCCTCGCCGGCGGTCTCGCCAAAGGCGCGATGACGGTCTCGACCCAGGCTACGTCGATGCTCGCACCCGCGCAGTCGGCGGCCGAAGCGGCGGCGATCGAGCGCACAACCGGCAATTACTCTTACGGCAACCAAAGCTACCAGAACCTCACCGGCAACGTGGTCCAGCGCGATCAGTGGAACACCTCTCCGAACTACACCGGTGGCTTTGGGCGGCAGACCTTCGTCAACGACAATGGCACGCAGTTTGGTCAAACGGCGGACGGCACGACTGTCTACGATAACCGTCCGGGCATGAGCAGCCTTGGCTTCACGCCGAGTCTATCCCGCTCGACCATGGCAGAGAAGAGCGAGGCTGCTTCCGAGCTTGCAACGCGCCGTACCTCGCTTACGAACTCACGTTCGGAGCGCGTCGCTGCCCTTGAACGTGCGGGATTTAGCTCGAGCAACGGTTTCCGCACGTCCAGTGGCTCAGATGCTTCGTCTGGTCACGGTAACACCGCTAGCCGTGGTGAAAGCCATAGCGAGTCTCAAGGCTCGACCGATCAGACCGGCACTAGCCGTGACATCACTCAAGGAACGGACTTGAATCGTTCATCCCAAGATCAGTACAGAGCGGGCACAGGGACATCGTGGCACGCAGGCGCGACACTCCCCGTTGGAGTGGGTGGCCGAAAGGGCGGAGGCTCAAAGGCTTCGGGCGCGTCGAAGAGTGGCGGCGGTGATGGGCTAAGCGGGACGCTTGGCGGCAGCATCAGCAAGGAAGCATATGATGGCGTCGTATACTCTGACACGTCCAGTCAGTCACGCAGCGATCGGTCCGGTATCAACTCGGGTGAGACTGACAAGCGCGGTGAGGATCATAGTAAGGACTATCGCCTGAACGAAGAGGGCTACTCCCGCAGCGGCAACTTCTCTCGCAACGAGGGGTATTCCGAAAGCCGCTCCTTCCGCGATAAGACGGTTGAGGAAATTCGCTCGATCGATCGCCAGTTGGCGGAGGTCGAGGAAGCGTCTCGCTCTCTTGGAACGACCTTCACGATGCGCGAAGGCGGCGGCGTGCAGGTCAGCCAGGACCTCTCCCAGATCGTTGCAAGCCAGTATCAGGAATACGCCAATAGTGCTGAGTTCAGAGCCCTCGGCGCGCCTTCACTACAAGCACAAGATCTCAGCCCAACCCAGATGCGCGCTCGTGATATGATCGTCGACCGGATCGCCAAGGATTATGTCGACCATATCATGAAGCCGGTGCGCGATGAACTGGTACCGCCGACTGAGCTTCGAGGCTCCGTGCAGGGGCCAAGCGAGTTCAGCGAAGCTGATCTACGCGGCAGCCTTGGTTCGGGCGAGGGGCGTCGTGGATCTGGAGGCGGCGACAGCGGTTTCGCCAAATTCCAAGCTGAAGTCGCCGGCGCTATTGACGAAGGGCGTAGTGGAATCGAGGGCAGACGAGCTGCGTCGGAAGCTAACCGAGCCGGAGCAATCCACGGGGCTGTAAACCTAAATCAGGAGGCGGACCAGCGGACGAACCGGAATTGGTTCCAGGAAAAGGACCGTAAGCGTTAGCCTTCGGTTTAATAAAGCATAACGGTCATGAAGATTGCGAGCCCCAAGAGATATACAGCTAACTGGAGCCCGGAGCGCGGCGGTTCCCAATCGGCACTGACTGAATCGACTATCTCGTGATGGTTGCGTAGCCGTGCAGCATCGATCTGAGCACCTAGAGCGTTTCCCCCTCCGGTTCCGTCATAAGGCAACATGGCAAAGCTCCTTTCCGCAAAAATATCATGGCTCGCCGCCAAAAGCTAGCGTGGGCCCTGATGTTTGAGGAAAGGTTAGCTAAGGACGCTTGCGGCTAGGGCCGGTCGGTGTTTACGCATCACCATCAATCATAGAGGCAACGATGCCCCAGGTCGCACAGCTCAAATTCTTCCTCGACTTACGCCGTCGCATCCTCGCCCACGAGTTTCAGCCAGGCGAGCGCTTGACCGCGACTACGTTTCTGGACGTTGGATTGACGCGCCCTGCCACCTTGGGCGTTCTGAACGCGCTGGCTACGGGCGGGTATCTGGTTAAGCATCACAACTTTTACACCCGAGCGGTGTGGACCGCGGACAGTCTGATGGAGTGTACCGACAGGTTCGAGGTGTTTGTCGAGATTTGCGCGACGCGAGTGATCCACGAACAAGGCCCGCGCCTGCAGCGGCTGCACCAACTGGCGATTCAGATGGCAGAGACGGACCCCGCAGATGAAGCGTTTTTTCTACAGTCCTTCGCTTGGGTCGGCCTGCTCTTCGACGCCGGCGAACGCCGTGTGATCGCCGAGGTAGCCTACAAGCTGATCCCGCAGGCGTACTACCGGATCCTCTGGAACCTCGTCATCTCGAAACCTGCTTTGTTGAAAGTCGTCCGAGCGATAGCGCGGCACAATGTCGAGGCTTTGGAAGGCGATGTCGCTCAACTGCGTAAGAGCCAGACCAATGTTTATGAGAACCTACGTCGCGCCATCGACATCGGCCTTCGATCCAATCCCTCGCTGAGATTTGACCCGGATGAGTTTGCTGGCCGCAATGCCGTGCGAGAGTCAGATGTTCGCGGACGCACTCTCGCAATGACGCACCCTTCCTATCCTCAGTTTCTCGGTGTCGAGCGCAAACCAGCCTCTGTTCCGCCGCTTGTCGTTCAAACGGATACCGGGATGGCGCGGAGTCCTGCCACCGAGGGCATTCCTCGTAGGTAGGTAGCGGCGCGCGCGGCTGTGACAGCGTCCCGAATTGCGAGAGCTTTGACCATCCCCGTGATCGTTGCACTGATGCAGCTTGCCGCCCCGTCATTCAACGTTGTTGACCATGCATAGGCCCGGCTCGCTTTGGCAAAAGCGGTGTACTCGCGAAACAGATCAGGGGAGTTCGCCGCAGCGACCAGGACAAGGAACAGATGCTGCGTGTTGATGCAGACCCTGAGCACGTCCTCTCGCTCGGCGCATTCCTCGATCGTAGCGGCTAGGTGCTCGAGCGCGGGCAGGATCGGTGTAAAGTCCAGGTAGCGGCACTGCAATGCGACGATGGCTTCGATCGCCGCCAGAACGTCGAAGTCGTATGATTTGGTACGCGGATCCAGGCGAGCCCATGTGAAGTAGGTGAGCTGGTGCTGGATGAACCCGCCAGCGCGCAGAGCTGCAAAGGCCGATACGCCCCACTCGGGGCTTTCGTCAAAAAGGTCGGCCAGCAACTCAGGCTTTACCGAAGGGTCGTGGAGCTCTGCTCTGGCGATCCGCCATTTGAGTTCTTCCAGCCTGGGGTCGCCAGTGGCGCACAGGTCGGTCGCAGCTTGGTCATAGAGGGCCTGAACGTCGTCTGCTGTCGTCATAGCGTCGCGTATCACAGGCTCGGTTAACGGGACTACACTGTTAACCTTTAGTCGCGGATGGCTTCCATCTCGCGGGCGTGGATCAGCAGGGGCTCCAATCGAAACGCGAGCGGCTCGAGGAGTGTCGCGGCCAGAACCCGCGCGCATGTTGCTTCCAGGAGCGGCAGGTCGAAACTATCGACGCTCTCTGTGGCTTCAAATTCGTTGAGCGCACCAAGCAGGATTTCAAGATCGTGGAATTGAACCATCGCTTCGGCCTCTCGATGTGCTCCTGCAAGGACAGGAACTTCCAGACAGCAATCGCCAAATGCTCTGGCGCTGACCTAAGGGGAGCGTCAACGCCGGTGGAACGATATGTGGTTTTTCACCATATCGCTCACACCTGATAGAATCGTAGGCCGGCCTGACATATTACCTGCTTTGATCCGCACCACTTTTTCGAGCGATGCAGGAGACGGCATGAGGCACAGGAGCTTTGTATTTCGTCCGCTTTGATCTTTGTTTCTCGCCAGGTCGCAGGATGCGAAGCACGGATCATGGCCCCAAGGGCACGCGCGTGATCTGGCTGTCGGGACGAGAAAGGACGTAATGCCTTGTTGAGCGAGCAACAGGCTGCGGAGATGCTCAAGCAACTGACCGCCAAGCAGACCGAGGTTCTGGATTTGCTGGCTAGGCATTTGACCTCAAAGCAGATCGCACGCGAATTGAACCTGGCGCCCAATACCGTGGATCAGCGGATCACAGCGGTGCGAGAGAAGTGGGGTTTGCCCAATCGTAAAGCGCTTCTGCGGCAGCTCACCGAGATTCAGGAGATATGTGGAAAAACCACATATCGTTCGGCCCCACTCGACGAACAGCCTCTGGACAGCCAAGGCGATGGCGATTCTGAATCAAGTACCGATCCGATCGTCCTATCTCCCCAGCTCCCGCCGGCACCGAGCATGGACGGTCCTGACGCGCGCCGGCTAACGCAGCCGTTTGTGCTGCAGAACGCGGACATTCGGTTTGGGCGGCTCGGTCGGGTGGGTATCGCGCTCATTTTTGCTTTAGTAATTGCGCTTACGCTCGCGGTCAGCTTGTTCGTGGCCGAATCAATGGGTCATTGGCTCTGAAACCTTGGGTTGGTTCGGGTCTCGGATGCTTCTTAAGCCGAAGTGGTCCTTTGGAGAGTGCGCGGTGACGCTGAATGATCTTCTCATTCCGTACCAGATCTTCATGTTGGCCGCGTGTGCATTTGTACTTTGGAAGGGCTGCACCCCGGAACGCTACGGCGTCGGGACGATCGTTGCGATGGCCATATTCCAGCTCACCATGGAGGTAGTCACCCCAAGCCGGTTCATAAACGTGGACGCCGCCTCGCTTGGCTCTGATCTGATCGGCTTTATCGGGTTTGGCGTGCTGGCGCTTCACGCGCGAAGGGTTTGGCCGCTGTGGGCGGTCGCACTGCAGATTATAGCGCTGTGCGCCCACTATTCGCGGTGGGCTTCGATCTCGATGTCTCCGGGGGCGTATTCCATCATGCGCAGTACCCCCACGGCGATCATTGTGGTCTTGATGTTGGGAGGCACGATCTTGTGCCTCTTGAACCGGAGAAAAGGCTACAGCGATACCGCGTGGCAGGACTGGCCCGGGATCGCCGAGATGCGCAGTAGTGGAGCGTATCCGAACGCGCATGCACGGCGATTGTAATCGCTCGATAACAGTCTGCCGTCAGTCTGAGATTGCCGCGAGTTCGAGCTTCTTGCGGTACAGAAATGCCATTAGTGCCGGGATAAGCTCCCAGACCACCGCTCTGACTGATTCCAGTGCGCTACTGTCAGGATCGTTCGTAATTTTGATACGGGCTGCAGCGCCGATCGGGCCAACGGCATGCGATCCTAATAGGCCGAGTAAGCCCCCCTCCCGCGTGTTTGCCAGCACCAAGGCCCAGACTTCAAGATCCGCTCCAACCGCCTCGAGGAAGCCGCTAACCCAGGACGACACGTCAAAGTCGCCTTCATCGGTCACCCGCAGAACCGGGGCGTACGCGGTGTCCGTCTCGCTTAGCTCGCGGCGTATCGTCGTAAGTCGAGTAGCGAGTTCATCGAAAGCACCCTGGTCGATATGCGAAGCGGCGGAGCCTATGATTGTCTCGATCCACTGACGATCCGTGCTCCTGTTCAGCGAAATAGCAGCGCCGGCGAGGAAGCCGTCCACGACGGAGGGCTCCGGACGTTTGGTGGGATCTTGCGACCACCAGTCCTCGTAAGCCTGCCACATCTTGAACTCCTCTCGTCGCGATCGCGGTCCCTACGGCCAGATGCGTGGTCTAGCGAATGGCCATGACCTCGACCTCGGCGTCGTTCGCGATCTCAAGCCACTCGATATCGCTTGTTACCGCCGTCGCACCGATATGATGGGCCGCAGCGAGGCACGCGCGGTCTCCCAGCGAGAGGCCCTTGCGTTTGGTACTGGCCCGCAAAAGCCCGGCGCGGTGAGCCTGGTCCCCGTCGAACGGCACTTCAAGCAGGTCGAGTTCATCGAGGCTGCGGCGAATGACGTCCTCCGGCACTTTATAGTCCTGCAGTTTGCTGACGACTTCGGCCAAATTGACCGTCGAGACCCTGGCACCCACCAGAACCTCCTGAACCCGGTCCGCGCCTTTCTCACCGAGCATCAAGGCGAGCAGTGCCGAAGCATCGAGCAGGTAGATTGTGTCACTCACCAGCAGCCTCCGCGCGCCGATCCGCGATCAGTTCGTCCGACATATTTGCGTCTTCCGACACATACTCGCGCAGCCGCGCCTGGATCCGCGAGACGGTATCTCGAAACGGGCGTACATGGATCTCACCATCGATCATCTCCAGCAGCACTGTATCACCGTCAGAGAGCGATAAGGCACGACGCATCTCGACAGGAAGCTGCAGTCTGCCGCCCGATACCAATCTGCCTCTTTGTACGTTCATGTTCTATGTCCATCTACGCGGTGCCGCTATCTCCATATACAGGCACTCTACAGACAGCAATAACGCTCACTCGCTACAGCCCTGCACCGCTCTGTATGTCCGATAACCTTCCTTATCGGTCACTGGACAAGCAAGCGGGAAGGGGGCAAAAATGCGGAATATGGACGAACCACTGGCATCGAACTTGCAAGACGAGCATGCGGATGAACCCGCAATCATGCCGGCATTGATCTCGAGCATGTCGGCTGAGCTGCTGCTGCCCGATATCGTGAGCGAGGAGCTCGAGCGCGCCGACGCTTACGCCCGTGCCGCACGCTCGGACAACACGCAGCGCGCCTACATGGCCGACTGGCTGATTTTCACCGAGTGGTGTGCGCAACGCGGTGACTGTCCCTTGCCCACCGACCCGGAAGTCGTGCGTCGCTTTGTAAGCTGGGAAGCGGATCGCGGCCGGTCGCCTTCAACAATCGAGCGCCGCGTCGCTGCAATCGGTCATTTCCATCGTGCCGAGAACCTGGTGGCCCCGACCGCGCAGCCGGGCGCTGGCAAGCTGCGCGAGACCATGGCCGGAATCCGAACCACTTTAGGCACGAAGAAGCGTCGCAAGAGCGCGGCCGATGCCGCAATCCTGCAGGCCATGTTTGAGGCAATACCGGGAGATGGTCTGCGCGCTTTGCGTGACCGCGCGGTGCTCGCGATCGGCATGGCGGCCGCCCTGCGCCGTTCTGAACTTGTCGCGCTGCAAGTGTCGGATATCGCTCTGGTGCCTGAGGGGCTCAACATCACCATCAAGGCCTCCAAGACCGACCCGACTGCCGAAGGTGTGGTGATCGCCGTTCCTGAAGGAACACGGCTGCGGCCAAAGGCACGCCTGCTCGACTGGATGAATGGGGCAGGGCACGACGAAGGCGCCTTGTTTCGCCGCTTGACCCGCAAGGATGTCCTTACGGCCGCGCCCATGAGCGATCGCGCCGTTGCCAGACTTGTGCAGGCGGCTGCCAGCAAGATCGGTCTCGATCATCGGGAATTTGGTGGGCATTCGCTCCGAGCCGGCTTTCTGACCGAGAGCGCCGCGCGCGGGGCAACCGTTTTCAAGATGCAGGAAGTTAGCCGCCACAAGACGGTGCAAATTCTATCCGAGTACGTGCGATCTGCGGAAAAGTTCAAGGATCATGCCGGCAGTGGCTTTCTTTAGTCTTTATCTTGATTCAAGCTCGTCGGACTATGTCAGACAACCCTCCCAAACAGTGTGATATGCCGCAAACGGTGAATGCGCGTCCGCTCGATATGGTTGCTCGATTGCTATCGGCCATCCCTGCCGTTGCTGTTGCAGGCACTGCATTCCTTTATCTTGCAGGATTCACCTATCTGCGTGTCTACAGGGGCGGGTTTGGCTTACTTTTTGGAGCAACGGAGTCGACCGTTCCGGAGGTTATTGCCGAAGGGTACACCGTCGTGTTGTTCTTCTTGATCGAGAAAGCGCCCGCATACCTCACGATGGTAGTGCTCGAATTTGCACTGGTCATCTTACTCGCTGCTTTTATTGTGTTTGGGATACGTCGCAACAACATGCACTGCCTTCAGATCCAAGGGATATTAGATAAGAGAAGCCGAGGGATCAGCCATTCGGGCCAGCAATTACTACTTCTATGTGGCCTCGGACTGCTACTTGTTGGAGCCGGCCCCGCAGGCACATATGCAGCCAAAATCCAGCGCGCCCACGCCTTGCAAAAGGCCAGCGAGAACTGCTGCTTTGTTTATTCGCTACCCGGCAGGTCTATTCGAGGCTATCCTATTGCGCAGGATCATAACCATATTTGGCTACTTGGCAGCACCGGTTTGACTGTTCTGCCTTTAGACAACTTAACGATCCAGAACCGAGCAAGCCTTGGCTCAGGTAACCGGAACAAGCCATGAGTCTTTCTGCTGCTGCCCTGTTCTTGTGCACCCCTATCGCCGTCTTCGACGGTGATGGCCCGGTGCGCTGCCGCGAGGGTGAGAAGATTCGGATCGCCGGGATTGCCGCACGCGAGATGGATGACACCTGCCGGCCGGGACACCCCTGTCCCAGCGCAAGTGCGATCGACGCTCGCGATGCGTTGGTCAATTTATTCGGCGGCGCCCGGGGACGCTGGAAGACCGGCCATATCGTGGTGCGCTATCAAACCATGACATGCCGCAACCTCGGTCGAAGCTATGATCGTGTGGTCGCGAGTTGCACACTTCGCGATGGACGCGATCTTGGTCGAGCGATGCTCGCGACGGGAACCGTCGCCGCCTGGCAGCCCTGAGGCCGGTAAGTGTAGCGGCTTGCAATGATGATCGCCCCGAACTGCAATAGAGTGCAGTTGGCGGCTCACATTGCGTGAGACAGATCGACGCGGCAGGCGCACGATCGTTGAGACGCAACCCGCGATCGGTGCGACGGACGCACAATGTTGATCCCTCTGCTCGCGAATGGCGATCGAGGTGCCCTGCGCTTTCTCGAAAAGGATGGTGAAATGGGAAAGCCGGCGCCAGGGTCCGCTATGTGCGGCATCGGTGCCCGATTCCGGACAGGCCGTTCACGCCCAATAGCGGTCGTTGACGGCTCCTCCGAAAATCGACAGCTTGGCGGTATGAAGGCCCGTATTCTGATCGCTGCGCTTGTCGCTCTGCTCGTTGGCATTTCAGCAGGTTGGACTGGTCGCGGCCTCATCGCGAGCGACCGTTGTTTGGATCGTGGTGGTGCTTGGGATGCCGATCTAGACGCCTGCGAGCTGCCAATCCGGAACGGCAACTAACCACCTGCAAGGCGGACATTCACGACTATTTCCCTCAGGACCTTTACACGCGAGGATGAACTGGGGAGCGAATAAGCCGCCTAGCGATCATAATTGGTGTGCTGCGGAACGTTGCTGGCAGTCAAGCGATTGGTTTTGGTCAAGGAGAAGCCCATGATCAGGAAACTGCTAATCACCGCTATCGCCACCGTCAGCATTGGAAGCCCCGCACTGGCTGATATGCCCGGCAAAAGCTGGATCAGTAGCGCCAAGGTAAAGAATATGCTTTCGAAGCGAGGCTACCGCGTGACGAAGCTGGAAGCCGATGATGGCCATTGGGAAGGCGAAGCCATCAAGGCCAACGTCAGATATGAATTCCATGTCGATCCGCGTTCGGGAGCTATTACCAAGATGGAGCGCGATCGCGATTAGCAATCGTCAGGGCTGACCAAATCTTGGGTGGGAAGCAGCCTCATCTGTGCTCGCATTCCCACACCAACTTAATAAATATCGACGGAGCCGACTGCGCTTCCCGAAAGCAGCCCGTTGCTTACCCCTTCAGCCACATCAGGCGCCGTGATGGCGATGAACAAAGGGCCGCTTCCGAGCACCGCATCGTGGCCCGTCGAATGGCCGGAATGAGGGCGGCAGGCGCCCTGCCCCGCTTATTCAGCCACGCACGTCCGCTACGGGCGATTGCTTTCCTGAATCCGGACAGGCTGCTCGCGCCCCATTGTTGCCGTTCGGCCTTTACCGCCAAATAACAGTTTTCCATATAAGACCCTTCTTGTTTTGAAGCTCGTGAGGTCTTGGAGACTGTGAAACATAGTGCACCGCAAGCATCGTTACGCCGGATTGTAGGAATTTCTTTTGCTGCATCGATGTTTGCATCGCTCCTTGGGAGCCTTGGCAACGTTGCAGATGCACTCGTCAAGGCACCACATCTCTCTAATTTCATCGCAGCACCATTTTATTTTGTGCTAGTTCTGATAGTTGGCTTGATAACTTCGATCCCGTTCGGGTTTATTATTGGTGTTCCTGCTTTATGGGCACTTCGATCAGTTATCCCGAAGCAACCCATATTGATGGCTGTTTTATTAGGGCTGGCGGGGTGTCTTCTTGGGATTCCTATCGAGGACTATTTGAACAGAAATTCGATCCAAAGGGGCGATGACGTGCACCTATATATGGCTTGGGGGGCTCTAGTTGGATCATCACACGCTTTGATCCTAGTTTGGGACCGCAATCGCAAAGCACGGAGACGCGCCTTAACTGAGATAGATTGATGGCGGCTTACCACCTGCATCTTCGTCATACGGCCCGCTCCATGCGGAACCCGAAAGCTGCCGCCCATTCAGCTAGCGGGCACCTCCATCAAGCCCCCGTCAGTCCTTCCCAATGGGATGGTGAAATGGGAAATACGGAGCCAGGTCCGCTAATCTGGAATCAGCGCCCGATTCCGGACAGGCTGCTCGTGCCCCAATTCCAGGCGCACTGCTACTCGCTGCTATCGTTACGGTGTTGCGGCTTGCCCAAAATCTGTTGCGTCCGCGCTTTAGAAGCGTTCGCTCTTGCAATTGCAGCTTCTAAACGCTGGATAGTTCATCTGACCGATGCGAGGAGCTCATCCAAGCTTCCGGCAGGCGGCGGATTGGTCGGGGATTTCTGGCCGATCTTCGCAATACCATTTGGAGTTGGAGTGCAAGACCACTCAGCCGTCGCTTACTCAGATGCAGGCGACGATGTCTCCTCTTAAGCCCGCAAAAAGGACCTAGTCCATCCATCTACGTTAAAGTGAGTCGAATGTCCGCTCGCCACCGCCAACCCGGACGAAAGCCGCCGGTCGGCACAAGCCCCACTTTCAGTCGTTCCCTCATATGATCAGCCGAGCCGGAGTATGTGCTCGCGGAAGCCGTCTGGCCCCGTATCTTCGGCGTAAAACTCAAAGCCGCACCCGCGAAGGATCGCAAGGGAACCAAGGTTCTTGATACCAACGGTGCCAAAGAGCGGGCGCTCTAGATGTAGCTTGAGAAACGTTTCGACGGCAGCTTTACCGATGCCCTTGGCCCAGTGTTCCCGACCGAGCCAGTAGGCGATCTCAGACCTATCATCTCGCGGGAACGCAGAGACGTACCCTGCAACCTTGCCATCTGCCTCGATGGTCCAAACGATGAACATAGGCCCGGCGATGATCTTGCGCCAATGCTCATCGAAAGCAGAGCGCGTCCGAGGAACAAACCCGGCCATGTCGGCCGCTTCTGCGTCCCACTGATGCTCAAAGAAGACCGGCAGGTCGGGCAGTCGAACGGCTCTTAAGCGAATCTGCATGCTGAGCATTTTAGTTAGACACAAGCGCCGCGTACATGTCCGGTCTCACCGCCCATCTCGTCATTGAGACCACTCTAAACGGAGCCCGATAGCTGCCGCCCGTCCATCGAGCGGGCACTTCTTGGAGTGCCCTTCAGTTCTTCCCAATGGGACCAAATCTCGGGTTTGAATGGGTATGGTTGGAGCCGGTCATATTGCCTCAACGTACGAGGCCGAGGGGCTTTGGCACTTGGCGCCACGATCTCCGCCGCCAATCATGAGTCTCATTCCATCAACGATACTGGTCGGAAGCTATGATCGGCTCGCGCCCGAAAGTTCAGCAGGCGGGCCGGTATATCGCCAGTTTTAAACGAATAGGTGGTGCCTGCTGGGATATAGAGCGATCCTCCGGCTGCAACGGACTTATTCGACCAGTGCAATGATCCCTCGACGACAAAGAAGATCTCGTCTTCGTCGTGGGCATGAGGTGCGATGAGCGTGTGCGGGTGGAGATGCATCTCCATTAGTTGCATCTGTGTCTCACTGCCGGCTTCATGGAAGGCAAGACGACCTTGAAGCTCGGTCGGATCGATATGATCTCGCATCCACCCCATGGGAATGTCGTTCATCTTTCGCCAGCCAAGCTGATCGCTATGGTGTACGCGGATTGTCATTTATCGCCTCTTTCCTTCCGAACGGTTGTTGATCAGGTCGGCGCGTAGACGCAGATCTTGTGCCCGTCGGGATCGCGCAGATAGGCGCCATACCGACCACCGGCTTCTTCCCGTATCCCCGGCGCTCCGGCACAAAGGCCGCCATGTGTCAGACCCGCTGTATGCCAACGATCCACCATACCGGCATCGGAGGCCATAAAACCCAGCGTATCACCATTGCCATACGTCGCAGGCTGTCCATTCCTCGGCGGGGCCAGCATAAAATGGATTCCGCCCGGCAGAGCGTAGAGGATCACGGCCTGCCCCATCGGCACCCGGGTACCGTGGTAGCCAAGGGCCGCATAAACGGCGTCATAAAAGGTGCCCGCCCGTTCGGCATCGTTGGTCCCAAACCGCACCGACATCAACGTCATCACCATCGATCTCCAAAGTCCGTGATCTGGCAGCAATGTCATGCCTGTCTTTGACTGTCTCACGGCGATCGGCCATTGTTCACGCTCAAACGGTCACAATGGCAGTAGAGGCAGCATGGCGGCTCAACCGACTGGCGCAGACTACGATATTGGATTGTCGACGCTGGTCGATCCGGCGCTACGCGCCTGTGCGGGTGCGATCGTGCAGGACGAGTACGATATGGATGCACCCTGGCATCATCATGACATGCATCAGGTCCAGTACGCGTTTGAAGGCGCGATGGAGCTTGAAGATGACCGTGGCCGTCATCTGTTGCCGCGAAGCCTGGCGGGATGGATTCCTGCCGGAACCCGACACCGTAATAGCCTGCACCGCATTCGATCAATCTCGATACTGCTCGCTCGCGATAGCGTAGCCCAGGCTGGGATTGGCGTGCGCATTCTTCATGTGTCGCCATTGATGCGCGAGATGATCGCCGAGGCCGGCCGCTGGCCTCTTTACCGAATGCACGACCCAACGGCAGATGCGTTCTTCGCGGCCTTTGCGTGTTTATGTAGCGAGTGGATCGGCAATGAGACACCGCTCACACTGCCAACGACGACAGACGCAGCTCTCTCGCGCGCGCTTAGCTATGTCCGTAGCAATCCAGCTGTCGCCGTGATGGATCTCGCCATCCACGCTGCTGGCCTGTCGGAACGCACATTGCGACGGCGCTGTCAGGCGCAGATCGGGATGGGCTGGGACGAGTATCGAAGGCGTGCACGGCTTCTGGCGGCAGTGACCCCGCTCACTGAAACTAACCGCAGCATCGCACAAATTGCCGCCGACGTTGGCTTTGAAAATCAAAGTGCCTTTGCCCGCGCTTTTCGCGAGCTTGTCGGGCAGTCTCCGCATCTGTTCCGCACATATGCCAAACGTTGATCGCCCACTTCCCCAACAGCGGCCGAAAGATGTCCACCATGGGCCGACGTCGAGAAAACGTGCCGCTAATGCCGCTGTTCCTCTTCATGTGTGCGCTGTCATTCCCGCGATCGATCGAATTCTGGGAATAGCCGGTTCGGTAGACGTGGGACATTTCAATTTAGGAACGAGGGCGGAGATGCGGACGCTGGACGGCAGACAAAGCTTGTCTAATACTCAGACAAGCTTGCCTCTCAAGCGTGAGGGTGGAAACAATTTATGCGTACAGCATTCTCTTGGGCGCTGGCATTCGCGACGCCTTTTCTGCTGAGTGCCGGCGCTCAAGTACCAGCGACAGAAGCTATCCTAACGAGCAAGCACCTCGTGCAGATTACCGATGGTCGACGGTTGAACTTTGTTTGCGCTGGAAGTGGCTCGCCTACGCTGGTGTTCGAAGGGGGCATGGGTGCTCATTTGTTGTCCTGGCAGAAGGTGGCTGGGCCAGTGACGCGCGCAAACCGAGCCTGCTTTTATGATCGCGCCGGCTACGGATACAGCGATCCACCTCGAAGGCCGTCCACAGCCGAACACGCAACGAATGACTTGCATAAGGTACTTCGCCGGGCGCATGTCGCGCTGCCAGTCGTACTTGTCGGGCATTCCGTAGGCGGACTCTACGCAACGCTCTACGCTGATCGCTTCCCCACGGACGTAGCTGGTCTCGTGCTGATCGATCCATCGTTCGCGGAACAGGACAAGGGTGAAACCGCTGACGAGCTGGCCAAGGATGCCGCCTCGTTCCGCGAAACTGTCGCACAGTTTCGCGCTTGCGCCCGGCTCGCTCGGTCTGGCGCGCTGCGTTCCGAAAGACACGACGAATGCTTTGCGTTCGCACCCGAACGGACGCCTCGCGAGAAAGCGTTTCTGACGTATCAGATGGTGCGACCTGCTCGGTATGAGACGATGGCTTCAGAAGCTGAGAGCCAGCACTCAGCGGACGGTCGGAGCGACGTAAACTCGGGCCAAGAGATCAGCGCGCGGCGATCGTTCGGAAGCATGCCTGTGACGGTACTGACTGCCGCGCTTGCGGCAGACGCGATTACGTCCACTCCCGAACGAGCCTTTGCTGAGCGCAATTGGCGTTTTTGGAAGGCGGGACATGATGCGCTGGCGGCTCGCTCTGTGCAGGGGCGCTCGCTGGTTGTGCCTGATAGCGGTCATTTCATTCAGCTCGATCAGCCGTCCGCAGTGCTTTCTGCAATCAGCGAGGTGGTGGAAGCGGTCCGCAAGCCCTAGTCGGTGCACTTTCGTGGCCTGCGGGCTTCAATCTCTCAAATGACTTCCTCGCTGGTGCTATCGCTGTGACGGGCAGGCCGGAAATTGGGCCGGGGCGGACATACCGGCGGCCCCGGTTGCGATGGTGAAATGGGAAATACGGCGTCAGGTCCGCTAATCTGGAATCAGCGCCCGACTCCCGACAGGCCGCTCGCGCGCCCCACAAGCGGACGTCAGTGAGCACGATCTTACCGCTATCTAATAACCCGATGTGTAATGAAGCAACCATGAACGCACCTGAGAAACTCGGATACCGCCTTGCCGGTTGGATTGCCCGCAATCACTTACTTGCGAGATTTATTTTTGGTATTCCGATACTTTATATGCTTATCGTGTTCGTGAGAGACATTGTCGAACTTGCGATGGAAACAAGTTGGATCGCCTATGCTGGAGTATTTGTTTTAGGGTTGCCTATGATTTGGATTGTTCTCAAGGATAACGGCTGGAAACTCGACAAGCAAACGGCCATGGTCTTGGGGATACTTCTCTTCATCCTCTTTTTGTTTAGCCTCTTCCCGGCCTCCGTGAGACACTGACCTTTGCAAAGCCGCTGACTAGTGTGTAAAAAGTAGTCTTCCGCTTCTGTCCAGAACGCAGCCGTCCCATTCGGGATCGAGAGATTGGAAATTCGACCGGCCTAGCCTGCGGGTATGTCATAGACCGCCACGCCCTCATTCAACTCTGGTGCGCGAGCCACGACGCTGCCTTCCGGCGTCACGATTGCAGTGCATCCCCAGCTCATGAGGTTGCCCGAAGGGCCGGCCACATCGGCTGATGCCACCCAGCACCCCGTCTGGCGGGCGCGGTCGATCAGGTTTGCCAAGCTCTTTTCCCGCCAGCGATCGGCCGTTTCGGAGCGCAGCATGTTGTTCAAAGGATATAGGATCAGCCGCGCGTTCTGATCGGCTATGCGCTGAGCCGCGTCCGGATGGTTGGCGTCGTTGCAGATGTTGACGCCATACCGAACACCTGATCGACAAAAGGTGGGGAAGTCGCTGCCTGCGGCCACTCCCGGCTCGTTCGGATGCGCCTTCGCGTATCGGCCGACAACCTGAGCGGCCTCGATGACGAATGCGCTGTTAAAGACTTGCCCATCCACGAGGTCAAACGCTCCGACCACCAGCGTCGAGTGAACTGCCGCTACCCGCTCGCACAAGGCGGCGATGGCGGAGGTGCCTCTGCTTGCGCGTGAATGAATTGTCTCCGGGTCGTAGGAGTGGCCGAGCAAAAACGCCTCCGGGAAGATAATCAGTTCGACGCCTTTTTGGTCCGCCCAGCGAAGTCGATCCACGATCACGTCACCGGCACGGCGCGCGTCATCAAGGATGGCGGAGCATTGAACAACGGCGATACGCATCAACGGCAGCTTTGCCCGCAATCGCCTTTTCCCGAAAGGGAACCGCTAACGGGACGGTCGGGGCGGCAAGCTACTCACGGCCGTCCGCGAGGGGGGCGGTTTTCCCGAAATCTGTTCCCGATTGTCTTTTCCCAAAATTCGCCGCTGCACATGGAATAACGGGAATCCCGGACTCCCCCGGCACCAGAAAAACGAGCGGTTATCTCGCGGTCGCGCGATGCCGCCCGAGGCGGTCGAAAACGACAAGAAAACCCGTTTAGAAAACCAGTGGCATCTTGCACCATGCCGATGGTCTTTTCTGGCGGGGTACGTGTCCGCAACCGTTCGCCGCTCGGCGAACATCTCGCGTCCGTTGCACCCCAATGTGATTTGCATCTCAACGATCATGCGCCCGCCGATCGCCAGCGTCTCACATAATGTGAGCCGGAAAATGGTCTTTATTGCAGTTCCGAGCGATCATCATTGCGAGCCGCTACAGGTAAGAGGCCTTTTCCGTCAAGAAAGGTTGGCCCCGGCAAACCATACCCAGACATGGTCGCGTTCAAGTTAAATCAGTCTGCCGGGACGACGTGCCGATACAGCTTCACTCGAGCGCGCACAAGACTTCGACATCCGCGGATGAGTCACGTTCACGCGTCTTGCTGTCGCGTCGGAAATATTGGACCTCTGACGGTCATCTTGTCGGCGTCAAACGGCTGCTGGAGCGCACACACTTCATCATAGCTTCCCCTAAGCCATGTCTCGATATCGCCCGGATTTAATATCGTAATCATCGCCGTGGGATGGATCGGTTCGACAATGCTGTTTGGATCACAAGTCACCATGG
Source organism: Novosphingobium sp. TK46 (assembly GCF_055361525.1). Taxonomy (NCBI): domain Bacteria; kingdom Pseudomonadati; phylum Pseudomonadota; class Alphaproteobacteria; order Sphingomonadales; family Sphingomonadaceae; genus Novosphingobium; species Novosphingobium sp. TK46. The sequence continues at coordinate 175,708 of NZ_JBSZKB010000002.1, read as the reverse complement.
TAAAGCCGTTGCCTTGTTTGGTGGGCTGCCAGAACCCGGCAACGGCAAAGACGGGTTGATCAACCACCTGGAACCACATTTCACCCTTCAGCGGCGGCTTGCCGTCGCCACGGTCGTGCTTCGCGGGCGTGAACTCGCAGAACTCCGTCAATGGCACCAGGCAGCGGTTCTCAGGCTTCTCGGCCAGCTTACGCCACTGCGGGAGGCCGAGCTGGCGCACGTTCGTCATCTTCCACTTGGCCTGCCCACCAAGGACGTCCCACGTCATCACGTCCCAAGCTCGTACGCCGCCCTGCTCGCGGATGACGTAATTGCGGCTGCCGGGCCGCAGCTCGCGTGGATTGAAGCGATTGTCGCGGGGTCTCTCGCTGAACAGTGTCGCCGCCGAGCCAAAGATCGTTTCAGGCTCGCCGGCCATTCTCGCTCGGTTGCACATACGTCAGATCAGTCGTTGAGGCGCTTCGCACGTATGTCGCGAGCAATGTCAGACAGCAGCGCCAGGACGCGCTCGTCGCTCTCTGCTTCGGCATACGCTTCTACGATGCGAGCCGATTCCTCAAATCCATCAGTGGTCTCTTCCATTGCACGACAATGGGCCAAGAGGCTCGGTGGATCAACTTGAAGACGCTACCCGCCTGGCTTGCTGAACGGCAAGCCTTGCCATAGGTCGCCGGTCCATCATCAACCAACAGGAGCGCCTAACATGAACAACAGCGATCTCGCAGATACCATTGCCACCACGGCCGACGTGTCGAAGGCCGATGCCCGCAAGATTGTCGATGCCGTGTTCGTGGCGATCGCCGATGCGGCTGCAAAGGGTGAGGAGGTATCCCTCAATGGCTTCGGCAAGTTCAAGGTGAAGGATAGCCCCGAGCGCGAGGGTCGCAATCCGGCAACCGGGGAAGCGATGACGATCAAGGCATCGAAGAAGCTGACGTTCACTGTCGCCAAGGCGGTGAAGGACAAGCTGAACGGCTGATCGGGTATGCTGGCGGCTCTGCAATCAGGGCCGCCAGCAATTAAGCGCTATCCTGCATCCTTTCCGCGCATGCCGACCACCTTTTCTGCGGCAGCATCGAGCTGCTCACGATCATTTCCAACTGTCTGGATCAGAGTCCGAGCCTGGTGCTCGCTCAATCCGTGCTTTTGCGCGAAATACTCGACCTCGTACGCCTCGCTTCCGGAAACCCGGCTGCGATCACGTCCATCCTGCTTCGTTTTGTCATCAGCCATTGCGTTAGGTCCTTTCGTTCATACGCAACGCATAAGTTGTTGAGACGATGCGTTAATCTATGTTATTGAGATTGGAAGCGCTCCCATCGCGATCATCTTGAGGAGGAGCGACGGGAAAGGCCGTCGATGTGTCATGCGTTGATTATCGAAGATGAGCCTTTGATCGCATTCCATATCGGGGACGTGGTTGAAGAGGCTGGAGTGAGAACCGTCACCTTTGCTCAGACAAAGCTGGAAGCAATAAGCGCGGCTATGGAGCGCAGGCCCGATATCATCGTGGCCGATGTAAATCTGCTAACTGGGACAGGGACTGAGGCCGTAACCAGCATCCGACTGCAATTTGGCCGTATTCCAGCCATTTTCGTGACGGGAAATCCGGAAGCGCTGGAGGGGTACGATCACGATGGCGTCATGGAAAAGCCTTTTCAGGTCGACCGCCTCAAGCACGCAGTTGCGCGGCTCACCGTCAACTGCTGACATCAGAGGGGAGAGATCTCCTCGTAGCAGCCCGCACGCCTTAGCTGGCGAACGATCCCGTTAAAGGCGGCCGTCACACCCTGGGCGCGACCAATCTCATTCTCCTGGCGAGCTGCGTCCCAGTAGAGATCAAGTGGCCAGCGCTCGGGACAGTGCGGCACCAGGCAGCGTAGAGCGAGGCGGACCTCCACGCCGTCCACGCGGGTCTCTGATGATCTGGACACACCGGAGCGCAGGATATGGACCGACAGCGCGATGACGACGCGCTGGTGCTTGTGCAGCTTGGCCACCGCTCAATGGAAGTCATGCGACTTGAACCGCACGACCTCCTCCGGGTCCGTGCCGTTGCTGTGTGGTGGCCAATAGGAATTGCTGGGTTTGGGGCTCCAGCCCTTGTCGCCGCGATCTGGTGAGCCTGCATGCCTTGCCCCATCGCCTCGGCCAGTCCGGTGCGGGAACGACATTTCGCCGACACGGTGGAGGAGCGGACCATGATCTATGATCTTGTCGCAGATGACGTGGATCACCTCGCCTTCTTTTTGCACGCGGCCCTTCATGCCGATCATGGAGGCCGACATGACGGTGCGGCGCTGGGCCTCGAAGCGGTCGGGCCACAAAATGCCGTTGGCGATCCCGGTCTCGTCCTCGATGGTGATGAACAAAACGCCCTTCGCGCTGCCGGGCTTCTGACGCACCAGGATGATGCCCGCGACCTCGACATGACGACCATCGCGGATGGTGAGCAAATCCGCACATCGGGTGACGCCGCGCCGGGTCAGTTCCTCGCGCAGGAAGGTGAGAGGATGAGCGCGCAGCGACAGCTGGAGCGAACGGTAGTCCTCGATCACCTCGCGCCCATCCGTCAGCGGTCGCAGCTCCACTATGGGCTCGTTCCCTTCCGCGCTGAAGGTCTCGGCCGCGCGATCGGCGGCCGCGAACAGCGGTAGCGGCGCTTCGCCAAGGCCCCTCACCTTCCAAAGACCTTGCCGGCGATCGGCGCCGAAGGCGTGAAATGCATCCGCATCGGCCAGCTTCTCGATCGCGGCACGCTGCACACCCGACCGCCGCCAGACGTCTTCGACGGATACGAACGGCGCGGTACTGCGAGCACCGACAATCGCGGCGCCATCGGCGTTGGACAGACCGCGCACCTGGCGCAGCCCCAGCCTCACGGCGAAGTAGCGCTTGCTGGTGGGTTCGAGCGTGCAATCCCAACGGCTCGCGTTCGCGCACGGCGGCAGCACATCGACACCGTGCTCGCGCGCATCGCGCACGATCTGTGCCGGCGCATAAAAGCCCATTGGCTGCGCGTTCATAAGCGCGGCGCAGAACACGTCGGGATGGTGATGCTTCATCCAGGCCGAGGCGTAGGCTATCTTGGCGAAGCTGGCGGCATGGCTCTCGGGAAAGCCGTAGGAGCCAAAGCCCTCCAGCTGGCGGAAGGTGCGCTCGGCAAACTCACGCGGATAGCCGCGCGTCACCATGCCTTCGACCAGCTTGTCCGAGAAATGCGAGACGCCGCCGGTGAACTTGAACGTCGCCATCGCGCGGCGCAGCTGATCGGCTTCTGCCGGTGTGAAGCCGGCGCCGACGATCGCCACCTTCATGGCCTGCTCCTGGAAGAGTGGCACGCCCAGCGTCTTCTCCAGCACAGCGCGCAACTCGGGCCGTGGGTACTCGGGCTTCTCCAGACCCTCGCGCCGGCGCAAGTAGGGATGGACCATGTCACCCTGGATCGGTCCGGGCCGCACGATCGCGACCTGAATCACGAGATCGTAGAAGCGTCGCGGCTTCATGCGCGGCAGCATCGACATCTGCGCCCGGCTCTCGATCTGGAACGTGCCAAGCGTGTCCGCCTTCTGGATCATGGCGAAGACATCGGGGTCATCATCCTGCAGGTCCGCCATGCAGACCTGCAATCCCTTGACCTCCTCGAGCAGATTGAAGGCGCGGTTCATGCAGCCGAGCATTCCCAAGCCGAGGACGTCCACTTTCATGAACTTCAGCGCATCGATGTCGTCCTTGTCCCACTCGATGATCTGGCGGTCCTCCATGGCCGCTGGCTCGATCGGCACCAGGTCGTCGAGCCGATCGTGGGTGAGGACGAAGCCGCCGGGGTGCTGGCTCATGTGGCGCGGCACGCCGATCAGCTGGCGGGCAAGATCGAGCGTGAGACGTAGCCGGCGATCGCCGATGTCGAGGTTGAGTTCCTCGACCTGTTTCTCCCCCACGCCCTCGGCCGACCAGCCCCAGACCATGCCGGCGAGCGAGGAGGTAAGATCCTCAGGAAGGCCGAGCGCCTTGCCGACGTCGCGCACGGCGCCGCGCGCGCGGTAGCGCGTCACCACCGCCGTCAGGGCGGAATGGTTGCGGCCGTAAGTCTCGTAGATCCACTGGATGATCTCCTCGCGGCGCTCGTGCTCGAAGTCGACGTCGATATCGGGCGGCTCTCTGCGCTCGCCCGACACGAACCTCTCGAATAGCAACTCGTGCTTGATCGGGTCGATCGAGGTGATGCCAAGCACAAAGCACACGCACGAATTGGCTGCCGAGCCGCGTCCCTGGCACAGGATGCCGCGCCGACGCGCCTCACGCACGATCGCGTGCACTGTCAGAAAGTAGGGCGCATAGCCTAGCTCTGAGATTAGGCGCAGTTCATGCGCGATCTGGTCGCGGTAAGGCTTGGGCACCTCGCCATCGAACATCCGTTCCACGGCATCGCTGGTCATCTGCTCGAGCGCTTCGTGCGCGGTCAGGCCCTCTATCACGCGTTCGTGCGGGTATTGATAAGCAAGCTCGCCAAGATCGAACGTGCAGACTTCAGCAATGTCGACACTGGCGCGCAACGCGTCCGGATAGGCATTGAAGCGGCGAACCATCTCTGCAGGCGATTTCAGCGCGCGATCGGCGTTGACCTCGCGCCGGTAGCCAAGCTCGTCGACCGTGCACTTTTCTCGCACGGCGGTGACCACGTCCTGCAGGAGGCGTGCCTCGGGTGCATGGTAGAGCACGTCACCTGTGACCACGGCCCGGACGCCGGCAGCGCGAGCTTGCTGCGCCAGGGCATCGATGCGGACAGCGTCTCCGGGACGACGGCGCTGGAACAGCGCCATGTAACCCCTGCGGCCATAGAGTGTTTTGAGATCGGCGAGCGCCGCGTTGTTCTCCTGGTCGGCTTCATGCGGAAGGAGGATGGCGATTAACCCATCTGACCAAGGCGCAAGATCATGCCAGTGCAGCTCGCACTTGCCCTTGCCCGCGCGCCGCTTGCCCACCGTCAGCAACCGCGTGAGCCGCGACCAGGCTGCGCGGTTCGTTGGGTAGAGGATGAGCCTGCGCCCACAGGCAAGATCCACGCGAGCACCGGCGATCGAGCGCACGCCGGTGACCTTCTGCGCTTCCCACGCACGCACCACGCCAGCGACCGTGCCGATGTCGCCGATGCCGATGGCGGGATAGCCTTGTATCGCTGCGGCTCCGAACAGCTCCTCGGGGCTCGATGCACCGCGCAGCAGTGAAAAGTGAGTGAGGATCTGGAGTTCGACGTACTCGGTCACGCGAACACCCCATGGATCCACCACGAGAGATCGCCGGTCGCGTTGTCCATGCCATCGCCGCGCCGGAACACCCAGAAGCGCCCGCCCTGCTCGTCTTCGATGCGAAAGTAGTCGCGCACCGCCCAGACTTCCTTGTCCCGGCGCCACCATTCGCCGTGGATCCGTTCAGGCCCATCGCCAGCGACGACCTTGTACGCCGTGCCGCGCCATTCGAACCGCTTGGGAGGTTGGTCGGGCAACAGCGCCATCACGCCCCACAGCGGCTCGGGCCGGGCAAACATGCGAACCGGGCGCTGCCACTTGGGCCAGCTCTCCGGCACGGCGATCGGGCTGACGCGCTCGGTTGCGCGCTCGGGCACATGACTGGCGACCGGTGCCATCCTGTAAACGGCATGCTCGCCAACGCGGCCCGCCACGACGTCGACGAGGCGGGCAGGATCTCGCACCTGGACGTCCCCTGCGAGGATCTTGCCAAGGTCCACGGCATCGAGGGGCTCGGTGTGTGGCGCGGCGAGCCGAAACTGCTCGAGGCCCATGCCAGGATCGATCCGCTCGATCTTGAGCTTGAGGAGCCGCAGAAGGTGCGCCGCTTCCCGGGTCGGCCGCGACGTGCCGACAGCAATGACCTCCTCGCCACCGTCGACGCGCAGAGCCGACAGCCGCAGCGATCGTGCACCCAGCCCTCGCGCCTGCAGGACCCCGGCCATGTCGCCAAGCAGATCGGCCATGACCTGGGCGATCGCCTCGGCCGTGCCGATGGGTTCGAGCAAGCGGCGTTCGACCAGCGGGATCTCCAGATCCTCGCGCGGTGTGATCGGCTCTGCAACCGAACCCAGCGCCTGGTCGAGCCGCTTGATGGCAAGCAGGCCAAGGCGGCGGGCGAGCGGCCCGCGTGCGACCGGCAGCAAGTCTGCGATCGTCTCGAACCCGAACTTGCGCGCTGCAGCAAGCGCGGAGCTCTCCAGGCGCAACGCGGCGATCGGCAGCGGCGTGATCGCACGCACCGTCGCGCCAGGCGGGACGATGGTGAGCTCACTGGACGCGAACCGTGCCAGCGCGTGCGCGGCACCGGGCGTGTCGGCGATTGCGACGCGTGCGGTGAACCCGGCACGCCGGCAGAAGGCCACAAGGCGCTCACAGAAGCGCTTCTCGCCGCCGTGGAGGTGATCGCAGCCTGTCAGGTCGAGCCATAGCCCATCGGGTGGCACCGCCGAGGCTATGGGCGACCATCGGCGCACCGCGAGCAAGGCCAGTCGGTCCAGCAGCTGCGCATCCGCATCAGCATCGGCGGGGCGCAAATCGAGATCGGACACCAGCGCTCGCGCGTGGGTCGCCGCCATACCGGCGTGGATCCCGAGCCTGGACGCGGCGGCGCAGACCGCGACGATCTCTTCACGTCGTCCGACCTTGCCGACCACCGCCATGGGAGCATCTTCTGGAATGTCCGCGACGACAGCCGAAGCAGCGCCTTCGTCCTTCCCGGCCCGCTTGAACGGATGTTGTGCAGCCTCCGATCGCCGGCCAAGCTCACGCATCGCCGGCTGCGCGTGCTTGGGCAGCGCATCGATCTGCTGCTGAACCTCGCCGCGCTCGCAGCCTCGTGCCCAACGCGCGCCGGGCCGCCACCCGCCTCCGCGCGGAACGGAGCAGGCACCCGGATCATCGTCGACAGGAAGCTGGAGGGCGGTGCGCTCAGGCGGCGGCTGTGCGGACCGTTCCAACCGTCTCAGCCGCTCGATGGCCAAGTCCGGCAGGAACAGCGAGACGACCCGTCTCATCGCAGCCCTCCAGTATCATTGAGAAAGGTTCGCCGCCGCGCTGACGCGCAAGCTCTACCAACCAGCGTGAGCGGCCGATGCCGGGGACAGCGAGCCGCTCGGATGGAGCGCTGGCAATCCGCCAACGTGTCCACGCGGTCGATGGCTCCTCCAGCGGATCTCGGTCGCGGTTGCGTCGGTGGCGCAGGATAAGCACTGGCAGATCGGCTTCAGCCGCGACAAGCTGCAGGCGCCGGCTCGCCACCATCGATATCTTACGTGCCTCAGCGATCACCGTGCACGGCGTGCCATCGCGCACGGCGTCCTCGACAACGGCCAGTAGCGCCTGCTCGTCGCGGGGTTGCACGTGAATGACATGGGCGGCCGACAGACCCGCTTGCGCCACGCCTGGTGCGTAGAGATCGTTGCGGCAACTCGCCCATAGCACCGGTGCGCCAGTGGCACTCGCCTCGCGCGCAGCGATGCCGGCGATGAACAGCGTCGCGGCTGCATCGTCGACAAGCGAGCAGCTGCGGGCGGCAATTTCGTGCAACGCGCCGGCACGCAAGCCCTCGCCCGCAAGCCGCTTGTCGAGGGCTTCGACCCCGAACGGCAAGCTGCGGTACGCTGGCGCAGGCGCGGCCAGAGACCTTAGCTCCTCCAGGATTGGTTGTATTTTCTCGTTGGCGACCGGCATGTCATCAGACTCATGTGTTCCGCTTATGTTCTGCTAATGCAGCTCGTCGGTCAAGGGTTCCTGGCCTAGCGGGCACGTCCCTTGCGTGAACAGCAGTGGAACACTCAGGGGATAAACCCGGTACAAAGTGCTTTCAAAATATTGCAGAATGATTCACAGACGAGCCATGCCGATCCGTGCCGAGAACCGCTGGTTTTACCCGATCGACTGGCCACAGCTATCGAACGCGATCCGGTTCGGGCGCGCGCAATCGCGTTGCGAGCGGTGCAAGCGGCCGCACATGCGCAAGGTGCTGCATCTGGGCGATGGCCGGTGGTGGGACGCCGATGCGCATCGCTGGAGAAGCGGCAAGGGCAAGGTCATCACGGTGGGCGGGGCGAACCTGCTGACTGTGCGAAGCACCTATGTCGTGCTCGCCTGTGCACACCTCGATCACGATCCCGGCAACAACGAGCCTGCGAACTTGGCTGCCCTATGCCAGCGCTGCCACATGCTGCATGACGCCGCCGAGCACCGCTGGCAACGCTGGTGGAACGTCTTCCGGCGCCGCGCGATGCGCGATTTGTTCGAAGACGCTCAGCGCTCGGCGACACCGAATGTCGCGTCTGCCAAGGCAGTCAGGAAGGCTCGATGCCAATCGTCTGCATGAACATCTGAAGGCGTCAGGTTCACGTAGAGACCGTTGTCGGTGGGTATGACGTAAAAGCCGGTGCCGTCGGGATCGCCCGTCGTCACCAAGCTTACGAGCCAGTGTCGGTCCTGATCGAGCCGATGTATTTCGAACCCGTTGGCGATCAGCTTTGCCGCCAGCTCGTCGATGACGGATACGAGGGGCCGCGAGGTGCCTATCTCCTTGTTTGGCGAGGCAAGCGTCATCGGCTTGCCTGCGCGTCGTCGATACCACCAGTCCGATTATCACCCTTCGCGATTTCATGCAGGGTTCGGCGCAGCTGTTTGCGGTTTGCTTCGTCATCCTCCGGATCATCGTCGAATAATCCCTGGATCAGGTCCTCACGGACATGAGGCTCAAATTCGATGCCGACCTGCATGCAAGCAGCATCCACGTCTTTGGCAATACGATCGTATCGCCCCTGGTTGATCCCCTCGGGCATGATCTTGCCGCTCATGGCTTCACCGGAGCAAGTCTGGCCTGCGCATCGCTGGCGAGCTTGCGGTAAGCATCCAGCATGGCGAGCGACGTGATCTTGCCGATGTCCGTCGACGTGTAGGCACCGCCAAGCGCGCCGACGCCGATATCGAGGAGGAGACCACCACCGACCAGGCTGACGTCCTTCTTCCGCGCCGATCCGGTCGAGACGACGCGTTGCACGCCTGTTTTCACCTCGACCAGCGAGAGCATGATCTGGCTTTCGAGCGTTTTGGTCTTGAGCCCGAGCGCTGAACCAAATGCACCGCCAACGCCGCCGCCGCCGCCGCGGCTGTTGGCATCGGAGTAGAGAACCTGCGCCTGCAGGAGGTAGTCGGCTGCCGTCAGGGTGGCGCCAGTGAGCGCCTGGCCATTGGCAACGGAGCCGCCGGCGGCGAGTGCCCTTTCGCGCTGAAGCGCGTCGAACCCGCCTCCACGCTCGACGACGAGGAAGCAGTTGGATCGAGCGGCCAGGAGCTTGAGCAGCGGAAGCGGATCAACCTTGGCCGTCGAGCCGCCGTTCTGGCGCTCCGCCATCTGGACCAAGGCGCGCATACCCGGTGGGAGCTGGTCGTCGACGCTCGGTGCCTTGTCCTCAATCAGCGCGACCGTGCCGAGGGGCTGCGTGCATTGAGGAAGCTGCGAGTTCTCATCGACGCCGGTGCCGCCCTGCCCCAACTTCTGAGCCATGGCCGGGGAGGTGATGCAGGCAGCGAGCGTGAGTGCGAAAAGGCAGGTCTTGTTCATCGGTGTTCTCCAGGCGAAGATATCGTGGAAGGTGTCTGTCTGGCGGTCATCGTGCGGGGGGCCCAGACATCGCGAGGCAGGATCTCGGGTTGCTGCTCGAAGGCTTTGCGGATGTGGCGGTGGACGCTCTCGCGGGTCGGCTGCTCGGACGCCGGCAGGCGCAAGGTTGCATAGCCTGCAGCGGCCATCATGCGATCGCGACGGGCATCCTGCTCAGGCCGGTGAGATCGATCGTCCAGCTCGATAAGCATGATGACCTTGCCGCTTCCGCGATCCTCGACAACGAAGTCGACCCGCTTGCTCGAAAACCGGTTGCGTACGGTTGTGGCCTGGGAGCGGTTCAACCCCTTCTTGGGTGCCAGAATCGCACCCATCGAGACCTGCGCGTGGACCCGCGCCCATGGAACCGCGCTTTCGATGTAGGCGATCGTGCGGCGCTCTATGTTCGTCATCAGCGGTGCCGGTCGCACATCGAGAGTTGGTCCGGACGGCCGACCGAGCCATGCTTTCAAGAGTATGGCGATCCCGAAGAGGATCAGGAACGGCACGATGCTGTGCAGGAGGGAGGCGTCAGCCATCGACAAACCCTCCCGACACGCGCTGCGCCGCAGCCACGCGGACCTGAACCCTGGCGCGGTGGAGCCGCAAGCATGTCCCGAACAGCCCGACGAACGTCACGGCGATGCGACCGACGAGGACCGCCGCGAACAAGGCAAAGCCGATGGCGGCGACGTCAGCTAGAAGCTGCTGGCGCGCCGTAATGGCCGCCATCTCTTCGCAACGAGCAGGGTTGTGCACTTCGGCATGGCACGCACGCGGTTGGGTGATGGTGATGGCGTCGGCAAACTCCTGAAGCCCGCCCTGGCGGACGATGGAGGCCAACGTATTGGATGGTTCGATCATGTGTTCGCTCCTCATCGGCTGCGTTCGATGTTGCGTTCGGGTAGGTCGACTTCCTTGGCCGGCGGCGGCATCGTCGGCTCCTTGGCCGTCCCCGAAAGTTCGAGACCATGGCTCGGAAAAGCCGTTTGGGCGGCGCTGCCCATCAAGATGTCCGCTGGAATGGTCTGGCTGAACGTGCCCGCCTTTGAGGTGTCGATGCTGCGGCCAGTGTCGATCGGCTTCTCGCCGATCGTTTCGAGCGCGCTCGACTTGTCTCCCGGGTTGCGGGAGATCGTGCCGAGCAACTCGCTCTTGTCGTTGGTGAAGATCTCGATGTCCGACCGGACCCGGGTCAGCATCACGTAGGTCAGTCGCTGGGTTGCAAGGTTCTGCTCAGCCGAGTGCATCGCACCGATGCCCTTCTCGGTGGTCATGCCTTGCGCCTGGTGCATGTTGATCGCGTAGGAGAGCCCGAGCCGTTCGAGCATCTTGTCCCCTTGCTGAAGCTCCAGGATCTCGCCCTTGGCGTTCTCGACCTTCACGCCGTTCTCGCTGACCGAGAGAACTTTGGCTCCGTCCGAGTTAAGCAGCCCGCGCTCCTTGTCGTTGGCTGTCCAGCGGATCTTGTCGCCCTCGTGAAGGGTCGTATCCATTTTCTCCGATAGGTTCAGCGCGTCCTTCTTGTCGTCCGGACTGATCCGCTGGGGGTCGAACCGGATCTCCTTGCCGCCCTCGTTGCGCAAGACGACGCGGCCCTTCGTATCGGATCCAAGCACGGTGTAGCGGCCACGCGGCAGGCTCACCGTGGGTGAGTTGCGCACGACATCCAAAACCAGACCCGCCTTGTAGGTCTGGGTGTAACGCATCTCCTCGCGCGTGGCGTTGATCTGCTGGAGCGTCGTAAGATCGAGGCCCTCCCCCTTGATCGATCCTTCCGACTTGAGGCCTTCCTGGACGAGCTTGTTGAGCGTGGTGCGTGAGGCACGGCCGGACGCATAGATTGCCGTGTTGTCCCGCTCCTGCGCCGGCAGACTGAGCCACTTCTCCGCGGCCTTTTCAAGGTAGTCGGATCCGTGCGCCTGTACGCGCTCGCCAAGTATGTCGAACGCTTCCCTGAAATTACCCGCACGGCTCAGGGCGGCGACCTGCTGCATGTGTTCGGTCTTTTGGCGCTGGCTGACTTCCAGCTTTGCCATCGCCGGCTGATGCCCTTGCACGCTCTGGAACGCCTTGCCGGCGTCGATGGATTGCAGCTGCTTGAAGTCGCCGATCATGATGAGGCGATCGATCTTCATGGCGTTGGTGATCGTCACGAGGTTGTTCATGGCCTCGCTCGCCACCAGTGAGGCCTCGTCGAGAACGATCACCTTGCCCGCCAACGCAGCGCTCGAAGCGTCAAATTCTGGCCCTCTGCCGGCCAGTGCTCCGCGCAAATGCGCGTTGACGAAGCTGGACACCGTCTGTGTCTCGATCTTTGCCTCGTCACGCAACATGCCGACCATCTTGTTGGCGAAGGCGAGGCCCACCGTTTCGCGCCCCTCTTGTGAGGCGAGCTCCTTGATCGACTGAACCAGAGTGGTCTTGCCGGCGCCGGCGACGCCCTGGATCACCGCGATGCGGTCTGACGTCGATAACGCAAGCGTAGCGGCCGCGAGCTGCTCGCCGTTCAGCTGCTGGCCACCGGTCGTGGTCTTCAGGCGCTCTGCGACCTCGGCGCCAGCGACGATCGGCATCGAGGCTTCGCGGCCCTTGTCGATACCGGAAAGAAGTTGCCGCTCCTGGGCAACGTGTTCCGGGGTGGTGACGTGCGTGAACACGCCATCGATCCGGTCGGTGGCACCTTTGATGAGCTGGCCGCCTTGCGTGAGCGCTGACACGCGCTTCTCGACAGCTTCGATGTTCACACCGGCAAGGCCGAGGTTTAGCGCAGTCTTGTAGATGTCTGTTAGCGAGAAGGCCGCCTCGCGCTGGCCAAGGATCCGCACCGCAGATGCTACGGCCATTTCTGTTCGTAGCTCAGTTGGCGTGAGCGCGACGCGTGCCAAACCCTTCGTAGTGAGGTCATCAGACGGCCGGAGATAATCCCCGATTACCTCTCTCGCATTGGCGATCATTTCCTGCACCATGCTCGCGATGCCAATGGGCCGATCCTGAGATGATCCGGTACGGCCTATCGCTTGAGCGAGGAGATCCTTGCCATCGAAACCGAGGGCGACGGAGCGCGCAACCCACGTCTCACCAAGCTTGCCACGGTCCTCAACCTCCAATTTCGCGTCGCGAGTGTTGACGACCACGCGATCGCGCCCCTTCGGCGTTGTGATCCCAATTTCATTCGCCTTTTCGACGATCTCCTCGCGGCGTTTGCTGAACTCCTGGATTATTTCCTTGGGCACCCCCTTGATCTCGAAAGCCCCATGCTTGCCGGACAGCTGTGTCTCGTAACCAAGCTTACCGAGCTCCTCACGGAAGGCAGCGTGATACGCGGAACCGATCGTGGTGTTGTTCTTCCAAAGTTCGCCGTTCCACAGGCCCTGCCATTTGCCGGCTGCTGTCTTCGTGATCGCCGCTATGACGACGTGGATGTGGCCCTGCGGATCGAGCTTGCGGCTCGTGTCATGCTCGAAAAGTGCATAAACGAGGTTGCCGGTGCGAACCGGCTCGCCGTTCTTGCCGCGGCTATAGTCGCGCGCCTCGGCCATGGTTTTCTCGACCCAACCCATGGTCGCTTTGACGGCGGTCATGTGAGCCTCAAGGATCCGCTTGTCGCCGGCGATGTACGCCATCACGCTCGCGGACTTCGGCATCGAAAACGTCAGGTCGACACCCGTTCGTCGATTGGCAGTCTGGTTGACCAGAGTACCGTCCGGCAGCTTGCCATTCAGGATATTCTCGAAGTCCTCCTTGCTGACCGCACCCGACAGGCCGAGATCCTCGGCACCCTTTCCCGCCCACCCCGTCGCCTCCGACGAGTGCTCGGCAGTGTAGTAGTCGTCCTTGGCAAAGTAGCTTGCAGCGCCACCAGCGGAGCGCACGGATGCAATGGAATGCATGGTTTACATCTCCATCCCAAAATCATCGCCGGCATCCTTGTCGCGGTGTTGATGCTTCTCCTCCTCTTCGAGACCGATACCAAGCCGCTCCTCACGAGCAATAAGGCTTTCCTGCTCCTGGTTCTTGGCTCCGGGCTTGCCACTCTCACGGCGCTGGTCGGACGTTTGGAGCCGCTGAGCTTCGGTGCTGCCAGAGTGGCCTCGCTCGCTGTCTTTCCGTCCGTCGACATCGTCGGGTTGTGCGGCGCGCGGGATGGTACTCATGAACTCGGAAAGCAGCGGATCAGCGTTTGGCGCGGGTCCACTCGGCCCGCCAGTCCCCGGCGCTACAACTGGGCCATCAGTCCTCGGGAATGCCTCGCGCAGTGATGCCGCGTTGAGTTCTGCCTCAGTACGATTCTGACCTTGTGCGGGATCCTGCTCCGGCTGCCGCTCGCCTAGATCGCGCACCTCCTGGGGCTTGCTGTCCGGGGTGTCGCTCTCGCGCCCATCCTCGCCCATGGCATCCGCACCATTGTCTTCAGCAGGCGTGTACTCGGACGCCCGCATCTGGCTAACACGCTCGAAGCCCTTGGCGACCTCAGGATAGGACTGCCAGGTTAGCTTGATCTGGGCTGCCGGGAAGCCATCGGGGAACTTCACGAAGCCATGCAGCGACGGCAGCTCCTTGATGTCATCGGGCATGACCAGGTGCTGCACTTCCTTGCGCGGTGTGATCGTCGATGCATCTCGCGAATTGCTGTATCCGTAGCTATAAGCCTCATCCATCTGCCGTACCTCGCGGCTGCCGATGAAGTCCGAGCAACGCTTGGCAGTCTCGATGTCCGAGGTCGTCAGGATGAGCTTGGTGCGAGCAAGAGATCCCAGGTTGATGGCGCCATTCTCGCCATAGGTTTCCGCCAGCTTTCCAAACGAGTGGATACCCAGCACAAAGGCACCGCCGACCGATCGCGCGGTCTGCAGACCATGCTCGATCGCCGGTAGGCGATGAAGCGCGTGTACCTCGTCCAGCAGGAACCAGGTGCGTACATCGCGGGTCCGGCCGATGCGGAACAGCGCGTTCACCGCAAGGTCCATCCACAGCGTCAACAGCGGTCGGTTCAGCACGAGATCAGGATGGGTCGAGGTGATGAACAGGATCGCACCTTCATCACCCTCCTGCGCCATCCAGCGGTTGATCGAAAAGCCCTCTTGTCCCGGTGCCGGATCGGGTAGGAAGCGTATCGCGTTGGCGTGGGTGTTGAAGGTTGCCCGGATCGACTCCGCCATCTTTGCTGCCTGCGTCGCGACCAGTGGCGCCGCGACGGTGTTCTCGAGTTCCTCGCTGATAGTCTTGAGATCGGCCTGCATCAGGTGATAGGCCAAGGCACCGTTACTGGTCGCGCCCTTCTGAATGAGCTTCATGCACATCTCGACGAAGAGCGTACGGGCGGCCTTTTGCCAGAAGTCATCCTCGGAATTGTGACCACCCGGCACGAGCGCTTCTGCGGCCGACAGAAACTCGGCGTAGTTGTCGCAGTCCGAGAACAGCGTCCACGGCTTGCAGCGCTTGTCCATCGTGTTGAGGATGGTGTCGGTTTCAGGGTTGTAAAAGCTCTCGACGAAGCTTCCGGTCAGGTCGAAAATGACACACCGGTGGCCCCGCGCACGGGCCCGGGTAACCAGCTTCTTCAGTTCGGTCGTCTTACCCGCGCCGGTCGTGCCGATGAACATCATATGGCTTTGCTCGAGCCGCCATGGCACCGGCACGGACGCGAGGCGATAGGGAACGTGGAAGCCCTGTTGAACGCGCTGCCGGATCGGCAGCTTGAGGACCTTGTTCGGATCCACCGCCGGCGAGCGCGCGGCGCATTCCTTGTGGAACTCCCCGCGGTTATGACGTCCGATCTCCTGGGTGAGCTGCTGGCAGGAAATCAGGAGCGCCCCGCGCTCGTGTCGTTCTGTGAGGATCTCCTTGCCGCGCTTCTTGGAGTAGTCGTAGAACCACAGCGTCAATGGGGCACAGATGAACACCGAGCCAAGCCCGGAAGCCAGCAACAGACGCGTCGCCTTGTCCCACGCAGCGACCACAGCTGAATGATACGGCACCCAAGACATCTGCCCAACCACGACTGAATCATCGGGCAATGTCAGGTTGACCTGCTTGTGTGGATTGAGCGACACCCAGTTCCACATTTCCGCATAGATCTTCATCAATACGAGCTGCACTTCGTGCTCGTAAAAATAGAAGTATGAGACGACCGAAAGCAGGATCATCGACGTGGCGAACCACGTCATGATCGGCACGCGCACGCCCGCCCATGTCATCGCCAGTTCGTGTGAAAAAAGCTGCGAGCCGCGCGTGAAGTTTCCTGAGTTCCTGACCACCCTGCCCCGGGCGGAATGATGCTCGATCGTCGCGGCTTTTTTGCTGAAGCGAATGTCTTTCTCAGACATGGTACTGCCTCACATTCTTGGCAGCGGATTCCACTAAAGCTTCGATGTCCTTCTCATCGGTCTGACCTGCTTTGCGCAGACAATCAACGACAAGAATCTCCAGGACCATAAGGATCCTGTTGAGGTTCATACCTTGCGACTTGAGAATGAGGGGTGCGCCGAACTGTATGATGTGTCGAACGGCGTCTGCTCTGTCGCAAGCGCGGAGGCCAGCAACCTCGTCAACCAGGCGCATCTGCTCCGGCGTGAAGCGCACGCCTAGTTGATGCTTCTTAGATGTCTCGTTCATTTCATACTCCGATAGGTTCGGAGCATGGTTCGGTTATCGCACTTCTGGTTTTATAGAGTCGTTTCAGCGATGTCTAGCGGCAGTTTGGTAACATCGGGTAACCTCTATCCTATTGATAAATAGCGCCAAATTAGCGTTTATACGCGCTGGTACCAGATGGGAAGCCGCTACCAGATGGGAACCCGTTGTTTTTGCAGGGTAAACCCTGACGGCCCGCCGTGTAGGGTGTGCTAAAAATAGGGACTGATAGAACTTCCGGTCCTTGTCCTTTCATGATGGGTTCCTTGGAGAGAAGACGGAGCCCCGTTCGGGCCCGGCGGTCGATAGACCGGATCGCTTTGAGCTCGCGTCGTGAGTGCGCATCTGTTCAATCAGATCACGATTTCGGACGTCGGCGTTGGACGAGCCTGGCCTAGCAAGCCTTTCGGCGGTGTCTCAAAAGCGAGCGCCAGTTCGCGATCACTAGGTAAGCTTTGTGCTCTCGCCATCAATGAAAACCGTGATAGGTTTCGCGTCGAGGACGATCGTGATTTGGAGTGTAAGATGGCCGGTAAACTTGAACGCGAACGCGAGGCGATCGCCGCTGCGGAGCGCGAGCTTTTAGAGCGTCGTAACAGGCTCGCAGAGATGGAGCGCGAAGAGCAGGAGAAGGAGCTGCAGCGCCTGGTCAAGCGCCTCTCAATAGAGACGGCAATTGCGGTGCTGACGCGGGTCGTTGAGCTCAAGCCGAAAGCCGCATTGGAAGCGCTCGATGCCGGTTCAAAGAAAGATCGCGCAACGTCGTCAGCGACCGCGAGCAACGACGCAGCTGAAGGCCAGTCGGCAGCTGCGTAAGTGATAATTGTCTGCTGACGATCGTAAGAGCATCATGCAAAAAGTAAGGGCGCTGGAGCTTGCTCCGGCGCCCTTGATGTTGATGGCTTGTTTGGAGGCTATACCCAAGCCAGTTCCGGAGACTGCTCGCCACAATCAGTGTCAGATAGACGCGCGAGGTAGGTGAAGATGTACCCGAGGCCACGTCGGTCGAACGCGTGGTACGCCGCCGGGTGACGCAGCAATGTGTGGAGTTTCGTAAACGGTATGGATCGGTCCTTCGTACGGTCCATACCGAGGCATTCGAAGACTTTGCCGGCCTGCTCATTCGAGACTGCGATCTCGGGCGACAACGCGATGTGCTCGCTGACCATCAAAGTCGCGAAACCATCATCCGATCTGCGGCTGACCCGTATCGCACGACCAAGGAATTGGGCCTCCTCAAAGATTTCGATTATGTCCAACCGATGCTGAAACAGTGCGGCAAATCGGGCAATCGGCACCGCGTTGGCATTGTACTCGAAGTTCAGGGCGATACCATCGGGCTCGCCGTCATCGACGTCACTGTGGATTCCGGCAGATTGGAGCGTCGATCGCAGCGCTGCAAGCTCGCGTGCATTGAGCGCTGCGGGCTTGCTCAAGAGCGTGGTATGGGTGTCGACGATCCGGAAGAAGGTAAGCATCTTTCTCTCTCCAGCTGTAAGGCTGCTCCCTTCCATCCCCCTCCTCTTTCGACCTTGGTCCGGTGCACCGCAGGCGAGCCGGGGCGATGCCACAGGACCGCGCATGCGGGCCGGGGCAAGCCTGCCGGCGATGCCGTGATCCGGCGCAGGCGGACCGTGCGAAGCGAGACGGCCGCAGGGCCGGCAGCGAGCAAGGGACCGCCGCGCCGGCCACTGCCCTCACCGCACGCGTGCGACCTGTCCACGAGCGCACCGCAGGCGAGCCGGGGCGATGCACCGGGGCCGCGCATGCGGGCCGGAGCAAGCCTGCCGGCGATACCGTGATCCGGCACAGGCGGACCGTGCGAAGCGAGACGGCCGCAGGGCCGGCAGCGAGCAAGGGACCGCCGCGCCGGCCACCGCCCTCGCCGCACGCGTGCGACCTGTCCACGAGCGCACCGCAGGCGAGCCGGGGCGATGCACCAGGACGCGCATGCGGGCCGGGGCAAGCCTGCCGGCGATGCCGTGGTCCGGCGCAGGCGGACCGTGCGAAGCGAGACGGCCGCAGGGCCGGCAGCGAGCAAGGGACCGCCGCGCCGGCCACTGCCCTCGCCGCACGCCTGCGACCTCTCCACGAGTGCACCGCAGGCGAGCCGGGGCGATGCACCAGGACCGCGCATGCGGGCCGGGGCAAGCCTGCCGGCGATGCCGTGATCCGGCGCAGGCGGACCGTGCGAAGCGAGACGGCCGCAGGGCCGTCAGCGAGCAAGGGACCGCCGCGCCGGCCACCGCCCTCACCCCACGCGTGCGACCTGTCCGCGAGCGTACCGCAGGCGAGCCGGGGCGATGCACCAGGACCGCGCATGCGGGCCGGGGCAAGCCTGTCGGCGATGCCGTGATCCGGCGCTGGCGGACCGTGCGAAGCGAGACGGCCGCAGGGCCGGCAGCGAGCAAGGGACCGCCGCGCCGGCCGCCGCCCTCACCCCACTCGTGCGACCTGTCCACCAGCGCACCGCAGGCGAGCCGGGGCGATGCACCAGGACCGCGCATGCGGGCCGGGGCAAGCCTGCCGGCGATGCCGTGATCCGGCGCTGGCGGACCGTGCGAAGCGAGACGGCCGCAGGGCCGGCAGCGAGCAAGGGACCGCCGCGCCGGCCACCGCCCTCACCCCACGCGTGCGACCTGTCCACCAGCGCACCGCAGGCGAGCCGGGGCGATGCACCAGGACCGCGTACGCGGGTCGGGGCAAGCCTGCCGGCGATGCCGTGATCCGGCGCAGGCGAACCGTGCGAAGCAAGGCGGCCGCAGGGCCGGCAGCGAGCAAGGGACCGCCGCGCCGGCCACCGCTCTCACCCCACGCGTGCGACCTCGCCACGAGCGCACCGCAGGCGAGCCGGGGCGATGCCACAGGACCGCGTATGCGGGCCGGGGCAAGCCTGCCGGCGATGCCGTGATCCGGCGCAGGCGGACCGTGCGAAGCGAGACGGCCGCAGGGCCGGCAGCGAGCAAGGGACCGCCGTGCCGGCCACCGCCCTTGCCGCACGCCGGCGACGCGGCCCCTATAGGTAAGTGGGGGCCGGGTTATACCAGCCCCCCACGCCTGCCCTTCAGTCGTCGTTGATGTCGAGGTCTTCTTCGCCTTCGTAGTCGCAGTCGGCCCACCAGCAACTCGTTAGCGTGTGTCCTTCGGCGACGTCCGGCTCGGCGGCGGTGAGATGGTCGGTGTTGATGTCCTGCGGCATGTGTAATCTCCTCGTTTAGACGGCGATCGGCGGTCATGTGACCGGGCTCGGGTCAAGGACACGGGCGTAGTCCGTGCCGCGTAGCGGGGATCGGGGGAGCCGATTTTCTTGTCGCGTCAGCGGCGGGAAAATTGGGGGTACCGATCATCCTTGAGGCGAACCGCGGCGCATGACACGATTGGACGACCGGGAGAGGGATGCCCCCTATCGGCGGGGCGCCAGCTATCCGTTTACGGGCCCGGCAAGGCGTAGCGACGTGCAGGCCGGAGGGCCTGTGCAGATGCGAGCGAGCGAGCGGGCGCGTCGCGACCGCGGCGATGGGGCTCGATGCCCCTGAGCCGCGTTGTAGCGCGAGAGAAAGAAGGAAGGAGGCCCGGGCGACTGCCTGAGCCTCCGAGAGGCGCTTACGCCCGTTGGACCGATTGTGCGGGACGCTGGTTGCTCAGCCGGCGAATGTGCAGCGGCACCCCGGCTTGGCGCAGGCGCTGCGCGAGGTTGGACTGGATGCCCGAGCCCTCGCAGACGATGGCCTCGATCGGCCGCAGCTTGATCAGGTTCTCCTTGCGCAGGAAGGGTGCGCGGTTGCCGTGTGCGCGGTTGGGGATGAAGCTGATCGCCTTGACCTTGCGCGCTTGAGCCCATGCGGTGGCGATGGCGTCGACGCCCTTGCGCATCCCGGTCGTGGCCAGGACCATCTCGGGGATCCGGGCCTTGATGTCGTCGAGGATCTCCCAGAGCATCTCGTGGTCGTGCCAGACCTGCCCGCCCGACACGATCACCATCGGACCGGTGGGTGCGTGCTCCTCGTTGCGCTGGCGGTTGCGTGCGGCGAGGAAGTCGCGGGCGTTGATCTGCGAGGCGGTGACCCCGTTGCGCGATACCTGCGATCCGCGCGTGGCGGTGAAGGGCTTGCCGGTCTCGACCCGATAGACGGCCGAGGCGTGCTCGCGCATGGCTTCCAGAGCCTCGCGGCAACCTTGCAGGGTCTGGCAGAGCAGCTGGGTCTCTTCCAGTTCGACGGCGTGGATCTCGGAGGGTTCGTAGTTGCGGGCAAGCTCACCCAGCTTCTTGGCGGCGTCGTCCTCGTGACCTTCGGCCAGGCGCGCGGTCATGTGGAAGGAGTTGACGAAGCCCCACACGATCTGCTGCGCGAACTCCTCCATGCGGGTGTCGCGAAAGACGTCGAAGATCGTGCCGACGGCAAGCTCGACGGCTGCGCGGGCCATGTCCGGATTGGGCATTTCGGTTGCGATCGGCTCTTCGTAGATGCTGAGCTTTGCCATCTCCGAGTGTTCGATGAAGGCGCTGTCATAGCTGTGCTCGTGGGTTTCGTCGGCGCGGGCGATGCGGTCGTTGGCAAGGTTAGCGGCGAGGTCGGCGAAGTTGTTGATCTTGGTCATGAAAGGCCTCCAAAGTTTGACGCTCTCTCATCTCGTTCAGATGAAAGATGAAACTCATCAGGAGGGCCGGTCGCGTCGAGGTCAGGGACGGCCGCAGGCCGCCGCGAAGCGGGGAGTGGGGGAGCCGATTTTGTCGTTGTCCTGGAGCGCAGCGTAGGGGCGGCGGCAAAATTGGGGGGACCGCTCATCCTTGACGGAAGGCGTGCTTGAGGCCCTCATACTACGGCGATGAAGCTTGTCTGATACCGAGATGATAGAGAGTAGTTCGATTTGCCCCGCGCCTCGCGCGGGTTAACAGCAAATCGTCCTTCCCCCCTGTGCCATCGGTTGTTCCGGCGTGATCGAGCATGGCGCAAAGAAGAAGGGCCGCCCGGTTTCCCGAGCGACCCTTGCTTGGTGATCAAGGCTGCGGTCGATTTATCTGGTTAGCTTGCAAGCTTGACGTATCCGGCAATCGTGCCCGCTAAGAGCAGCAGCGAGGCTTGCGATATTACAAGCCATTTGAGCACGTCGATCGAGGTCTTCATACCCGACAATTTGCCTTCGAGGCCACCGAACCTACCATCGATGCCCGACAGCTTGCCGTCAAAGCCTGTGAATTTGCCGTCGAACTTTGCGTCCAAGCTTTTGAAGCCTGCATCCAGCTTCGCCTCGAGCACGCTCTGCATGGCGGTGATGCGGTCATCGTAGTGCTTCATGGCTTCGGATACTGCCATGTCGATGTGCTCCTCGAACGCGTGCACCACCTTCTCGGCGGCGTCGTCGGCGATATTAGCGGACTTCAGAGCCCTGAACAGTGAAACTTGCATGATCGTTCCTCCTTTGTCTTGATGACGGAACCATCGGGTCGGTCGCGCTGGATGGTGTCAGGGACCGCGCAGCGGCCGCGCCAGCGGCGGTAGGGGCAACGATTTTCCGATAGGAAAATGGTGGGACCCTGCCGTCCTTGAGACCGTCCGGCGCGGCCGACACACTAGGACGACTAGAGAGATCCCCCCTTTCGGCAGGACACCCGCGATCTGCCCGTCGGGCACGTCGCGATCGCGGCGATGGGGCTCGATGCCCCTGAGCCGCGTTGTAGCGCGAGAGAAAGAAGGAAGGAGGCCCGGGCGACTGCCCGAGCCTCCGAGAGGCGCTTACGCCCGTTGGACCGATTGTGCGGGACGCTGGTTGCTCAGCCGGCGAATGTGCAGCGGCACTCCGGCTTGGCGCAGGCGCTGCGCGAGGTTGGACTGGATGCCCGAGCCCTCGCAGACGATGGCCTCGATCGGCCGCAGCTTGATCAGGTTCTCGTTGCGCAGGAAGGGTGCGCGGTTGCCGTGTGCGCGGTTGGGGATGAAGCTGATCGCCTTGACCTTGCGCGCTTGAGCCCATGCGGTGGCGATGGCGTCGACGCCCTTGCGCATCCCGGTCGTGGCCAGGACCATCTCGGGGACCCGGGCCTTGATGTCGTCAAGGATCTCCCAAAGCATCTCGTGGTCGTGCCAGACCTGCCCGCCCGACACGATCACCATCGGACCGGTGGGTGCGTGCTCCTCGTTGCGCTGGCGGTTGCGTGCGGCGAGGAAGTCGCGGGCGTTGATCTGCGAGGCGGTGACCCCGTTGCGCGATACCTGCGAGCCGCGCGTGGCGGTGAAGGGCTTGCCGGTCTCGACCCGATAGACGGCCGAGGCGTGCTCGCGCATGGCCTCCAGAGCCTCGCGGCAACCCTGCAGGGTCTGGCAGAGCAGCTGGGTCTCTTCCAGTTCGACGGCGTGGATCTCGGACGGTTCGTAGTTGCGGGCAAGCTCACCCAGCTTCTTGGCGGCGTCGTCCTCGCGACCTTCGGCCAGGCGCGCGGTCATGTGGAAGGAGTTGACGAAGCCCCACACGATCTGCTGCGCGAACTCCTCCATGCGGGTGTCGCGAAAGACGTCGAAGATCGTGCCGACGGCAAGCTCGACGGCTGCGCGGGCCATGTCCGGATCGGGCATTTCGGTTGCGATCGGCTCTTCGTAGATGCTGAGCTTTGCCATCTCCGAGTGTTCGATGAAGGCGCCGTCGTAGCTGTGCTCGTGGGTCTCGTCGGCGCGGGCGATGCGGTCGTTGGCAAGGTTGGCGGCGAGGTCGGCGAAGTTGTTGATCTTGGTCATGAAAGGCCTCCAAAGTTTGACGCTCTCTCATCTCGTTCAGATGAAAGATGAAACTCATCAGGAGGGCCGGTCGCGTCGAGGTCAGGGACGGCCGCAGGCCGCCGCGAAGCGGGGAGTGGGGGAGCCGATTTTGTCGTTGTCCTGGAGCGCAGCGTAGGGGCGGCGGCAAAATTGGGGGGACCGCTCATCCTTGACGGAAGGCGTGCTTGAGGCCCCCATACTACGGCGATGAAGCTTGTCTGATACCGAGATGATAGAGAGTAGTTCGATTTGCCCCGCGCCTCGCGCGGGTTAACAGCAAATCGTCCTTCCCCCCTGTGCCATCGGTTGTTCCGGTGTGATCGAGCGTGGCGCAAAGAAGAAGGGCCGCCCGGTTTCCCGCAAGGGATCGTGACCCGTCAGGGCCGAGACCCGCGCAGCGGGGCTTGGTGGAGCTTGGGCGTTGAGCGCGCCGGCTACTGCCGGCAATGCGAAAGGCCCTAGCGGAATAGAGCCTGGTGACGCGCAGCGGCATGCGGCCATGGGTGCTTGCTCCTGGTATCGATCCAGCGTGCGGAAAGTGCTGGAACATCGCATGATGTGTGTTACCATACACCCTTGCAGTGTAGGAAGATCATCGTGTCATGGTGCTCAAGCTCAAGGAAGCTCGCAATCGCATTGGCCTGACGCAGGCGTCCGTTGCTGAATTGCTCGGCACGACGCAGCAGACGTACCAGCGCTGGGAGCAGGGCAAGACCGAGCCGTCGATTCAACAGCTTCATGCGCTGGCACGGATTCTGGGAACCAGTGTGCCGGCGTTGCTCGACTTACCGCAGGCGCCGAACGAGCGGGATCAGTCATTGCGCGACTTGTGCGAAGACCCGCGTCTGTTCTGGGGCCACGTTGGGATCCGGCTGCCGATGGCGCCTCAGACCATGTACTACCCCATCACCGAAGAGGGGCGTCTTCTGATCGAGATGCAGATGACCAGCTGCGAGGATGATGACCTGCTGAATATCGTGACGTTGGCGGACAAGGAGCTGTTCGTTCGAGCCGGTGCGATAGCCCGTCTGCACCTGGTCGATGATGCCTCGGATTTCCCGGGTGAACCCAGCGAGAGGGACGTTGGGATCATCGGCGTAGAGCGTGGCTACAGTCGTGAGACGTATCGGGCCCTGGCCAAGGCAGTGCCAGCGTGGATGGTGGATATGGAACCGGATTCTGAGATCCCGGCAGAGCTTCTGCGACAGGCTGAGACGATTGTCGCGACGGAACAGCTGGATCCGGACGAGGCATACGAGATGCTGACGCAGACGCGGGTCTGGCAGACCGATGGATCCGTTTACAGGTTTCGGAGTGAGGGTGCTTCGTTGGCTGAAACGGTGAGCCACTTGGCAGGCGAGATGGGCGGGTTTGTTCCGTTTGACGATGCTGGGAGTGAGTCCGAGGTGTTCTTTCCTTCGTCCCGGATTGCGATGATCGAGATGCCGATGCATTTGCTCGAGGGTGCGTCCGATGCGTTCGAAGACGAGCTGATCGCCGATCTAGGTGAGGATGGTACGTTCAGCACCTTGCAGTAGAGGTACACAGTTAGGCAGGTCCACTGGCTCTGCGCAGTGTTAGCCTGTCAGTGGATGCTGCGCGGGTCGGGTTTGGGTTCGAGGTAGAACTCGAAGTTCTCGATGAGCAAGGCTGCCTGCTTGGGCGCGGGTGTGGCGTCGAAGCTGAAAGTTCGTGGATGGCCGGACGAGATGAGCGCCAGTAGCGCGCGCATGGCGATATCGGAGATGCGGATACGGCAGCCCGCCTCGCCGGCGCGCTGCATATCGGTTTTCGGGAGCTTGAGTATGCGATCGTGCTCGGAGTGTTCGATATCGTCGGGGAGCGTGTAGAAGGTGATGCTGATCGGGAATGTGGTCTCGAAGTCGGGCGACCGGCCTTCCATCAGGACTTCGACCCACTCCCCAGCATTTGCGGTGTAGTCCACTTCAAGTCTGACAACGAGGTCTGGGTCGATGATCTTCACTTCGACCTCGTCGGTTATGCGGTCGCATTCGGTGGCCGTGCTCACGGCATTCTCCCTAAATTTATACAGTGCCGATAACAGCACTAGGCGCCAAGGCGAAGCCCTGGCGCTGCCTGTTCGGCGCGAAAACAGGCCGTTACGTGACAGTACGTAACGGCGAAGGGAGGCTCGATCTGACGTCCTGCATATGGGCGAGCCAGCTAATGTATAGATAACCCTCGGCAGGATCGTCGTTGATGCGGTCGTCGGCGACGAAGATGTGTGAGAGTTGGTTGGGTCCGAGTGCGTCCAGGTCGAGGCTATCGATGAGCTGGTCGCGGCGATCGGCGTAGCGTTCCAGGCTCTGGAGGCGCTGTGCGGCGCGATCGAGGTCGCGGGTTGCGGTGATGGCGAAGTCCTTCATGGCCGGTTACTCCTGCGTTGGTCCAAAGAGTAAGGGCGGCGCATCGCGCCGCCCTTACTGGGGTTCAGAGGAACTCGACGTCTTCGGCGATGATCTCGCAGCCGTAGCGGGTCTGGCCTTCGTTGTCGGTCCAGCGGGTGTAGTGGATGCGGCCGGTCACTGCGAGCTGGTCACCCTTCACCTTGTGGTTGCGAACACCCATGCCCTTGCCGTTGAAGATGGTGATCTTGTGGAACTCGGCGTCCTTGAGCGGGTAGCCGGTCTCGGGGTCCTTCTCGACCTTGCCGTCGCGGATGCGGGTGCGTTCGGTCACGAGGGTGAGCTCGGTGATGCGGGTGTCGCCGCGATCGCGGGCGACGGGGTCCTTGGCAAGGCGACCGACCAGGTTGACGATGTTCATTTTGCTAAGCCTCCAGTTGAACCGGTGGTTCGTCCGCCGGTGCCCCTGATGAGCCCACGGGCGGGGATTGACCCACCGCAGCGCAGCGGAGGGGAACCCCTAAGGACCGGGGTGGTGCGGGCAGGCCGCGTAGCGGGCAACTCGGCCCGGTTCGCCGGGGTTGGGTTGGTCCCCGAACGGGGGCAAGGGGCATTACCGAGGCGGTCGGAGCGCCGGGACTCTCTGGGGGCTGATCGCGCAAAAGAGCGACGTCATTCGGCTCGCCTTACTAGCGCAAGGATCCTGTCGCTTGTGATCGCCTCTCGTGACAGCCAGCATCATCGTGCTTGCCCGGCTTACGCTGATCGAATGCCATCGCGCGTCGGCATCCTGCGGGAGAGAGGATCGGATCGGTCTGCGCATGGATGTGGTGTTCCACGCTCACCAGCAGGGCCAGGGCAGTTTGCAGCCACGATAGAGGGCGCCGCGGTGACGGGCTGCGTCCACGCTCCTGGACGTCGCAAAACGGCGCCTTGGCCTGCCGCAGCGGTGATTGTCGTAGATATCGGGTTCCTCTGAACCCAAGCGAGGCGGTGCCGGCATTGTCCGCCGCACTTGATGTGCAGCGAACACGCGCGTGAGTTGCATGGAAAGACCCGCCACTCCGGCAGGGGGAACCGGAGGGCGGGTCCTTCCGCCGACGCGGGGGCACGCGTCGGCTTCTCTTGGAGACCTAGGTCTCGATTGTCAGACGGCGGTCCTTTCAATCGCTGCAGCGCCGTTCTCGGCCCCTTGCTGGCTCTCCAGAACAGCGACATCCGGGCAGCGCACCGAGATATCCAGCGTCTCGGCAAGCCTGAAGAGATCGCTGTGGGCTCCAACCAGATCGGACCGGGCATCGCCCAAGGTTCGTTGGAGGCGTGTCAGGCGTGCCATAGGCCGCTGTATCGCGTGAGCGTCGATCCCGGTGGCGACACGTGCGCCGGCAAGCTCGGCGATGAGACTGCTTGCACTGGCAAGGAGCGTATCAAGGTCGTCCTCGACCGATTTGATGCTGCGTGCGATCCGCATTCCTGCGACGGTTGGGGTCATGGCAAAGGTACTCCGTACAAGGATTGCGCCGGGCGGGTGTGCCCGGCGCCAGAATGGTTGAAAATCAGACGGTTTCGGGCTCCTTGACCTGCTTGCCACGTGCGGGCGTCTTGGGAGCGGGCGCGGTGCTGTCGCCCAGGCCATCGCCGGTGGCGTGAGTTTGATCGGTGCCGTGCTCGTCCTCGGGACCTGCAGGCGGCATTGGCGGGAGCGCGCTGTCACCGCCCATGGCGGGCATCTCGCGCTTGCGCTGCGGCCGGCGCCAGCTGACGTTGTAGCTGCCGTCGTCCTGCGGGAAGAGGGCCACGTCCAAAGCGCGATCGAGCGATGGATCATCGATGCGGCCCGAGAAGAAGCTCTCGCCCGAGCCGTTGGCCGAATATTCCCAGAGTGCACCGACCTTAACCCAGGTGCGGCGGTCGGCCGAAAGGCCCATCACGTCGAACGCGGGGGCCTTCTCGTTGTTCGAGGCGACCTCGCGCAGTGCCACGACCGCGTTGAAGCCCAGCGTCACGATGCGACCAACCGGGGTGCCCTGCTCGTTCAGCTTCAGATTGCCAATGTTCATGCTCATGCCACGTCTCCTGATGCGCCCGAACCCATTGTCCGGACCCACCATCCTCTTTCCCCCTCCTCCCCCGGGCCCTTCCGGCCCGGCCCCGCGAGAACGCGCGTATCCGCCACGCCAATCAGGCGAGGCGAGGTGGCTTGAGGCGACGATGTGGCTGGTTTTGCGGCGTCAGCCGGTCAGAGGTCTTCGATGTCGGCGAGCAGCGGATCGGCGTGGATCGGCGGTACGAACCAGGCGCGGTACTTGGGCTTCCACGCGGCGCGGCCGTCGATGATTTCAGCGATCGCGTTGCCTTGCGCCGATCCTGGCGGTGTCCAGATCGACACGTCGCCGTTGTCGAAGCGCGTGATCCATACCTTGCCAAGGCTGGTGTCGATCGTTTCTTTGTCCTGCGACATACCGCCATTCTTCGACAGACGATCGCCAGCGTCAACGCCCTTACTCATAGCGGGGTCGCTGCGCCGGGAAGAACTCGGGAGCGACCCGTTCAAAGACGATGACGGTGTGGCGCCCGCCTGCGTAAACGGCGGAGTCGACGCTAGGCTTGCAGCGCTGAAGGCGCTGCAGGAGCCGGTCGGCGCGCTCGCAGATTGTTCGGGCTCGCTCCTTGTCATGGATGACGGCGATGATGCGGGCGAGCTGCCCACAATCATACCACCATCCGCCTTCTTCCGGACCACCCCAAGCGCGGTCGACTTCATAGATAGCCAGCACGTGTGCCATGATGATTACCTCCGGTTGGTGCGCGCCTGGCGCAGATGGAAGGCCGTGATCGCGTCAGTTTGACGGGCGAGCTTCTGCTCGATCGACCCGATCTCATTGCGCGCTTCGAGCCGTAGCTCGCAAAGCCGGCGTTGGAAGTCGGCTTCATGCCGTTTGGTCCAGTCGCTGGCATAGAGACCGAAGGTCGTTGGCAGTGACTGGTTTGATCGCGTCGCTGCCTCGGCTGCTTGTGCGAGGCGCCGTTCGAGGATCTGCAGCCGTAGCTGGTTGTCGGAACGACGTTCGCGCATCAGGCGAAGTTGATACGCCGGCATGTGCAAGCCTTTCGATGTGGTGGTTGGTTGGAGTGCGCGGCTTCAGCGAGGCGCGCGGCGGTGAGCCTGCGCGCGCGCCAGCAAGGCGCGAATCTCGGCATCGTGCCGCAGAAGCTCATCCAGGCAGTCAGCCGCGCTGTCGGCAAAGGACGGGTGTTCGGGGTCGCTCATGTCGATCACGCCGACGATCGCCTGCAGTGTCTCGACGATGCTCGGCACGTGATCCGTGCGGGCGGCTTCCTGTGAGATTATGGCGGGCATCTTCATCTCCTTTCGTACGCCCGCTCCCTTTCCCCCTCACCTTTGATCCGCGGCCTGATCGCGCCAGCATCGCGCAAAAAAATGGGCTCGCCTCATGGCCGAGAGGCGAGCCCAGGTTGTGGGCCGACGCTGGAGGAAAGCGCCGGCCTCGGGGGGAAATGTCAGACGGTTTCGGGCTCCTTGACCTGCTTGCCACGTGCGGGCGTCTTGGGAGCGGGGGCGGTGCTGTCGCCCAGGCCGTCTCCGGTGGCGTGAGTCTGATCGGTGCCGTGCTCGTCCTCGGGACCTGCAGGCGGCATGGGCGGGAGCGCGCTGTCACCGCCCATGGCGGGCATCTCGCGCTTGCGCTGCGGCCTGCGCCAGCTGACGTTGTAGCTGCCGTCGTCCTGCGGGAAGAGGGCCACGTCCAAAGCGCGATCGAGCGATGGATCATCGATGCGGCCCGAGAAGAAGCTCTCGCCCGAGCCGTTGGCCGAATATTCCCAGAGTGCACCGACCTTAACCCAGGTGCGGCGGTCGGCCGAAAGGCCCATCACGTCGAACGCGGGGGCCTTCGCGTTGTTCGAGGCGACCTCGCGCATTGCCACGACCGCGTTGAAGCCCAGCGTCACGATGCGACCAACCGGGGTGCCCTGCTCGTTCAGCTTCAGATTGCCAATGTTCATGCTCATGCCACTTCTCCTGATGCGCCCGAACCCATTGTCCGGACCCACCATCCTCCTTCCCCCTCCTCCCCCGGGCCCTTCCGGCCCGGCCCCGCGCGAACGCGCGTATCCGCCACGCCATTCGGCGAGGCGAAGTGGCTTAAATGCGAGAAGTGGAGGGAAATTCGAGGCGCAACGCAGCGACGATTTCATTGCGATGGTGCTATCGCAGCTTGCAAGTACGGATTATTACTTTGTGTTTAGTCGAAGAAGGAACGCCGTCACCTATGCAGAGCGTCGAGACTGTTACGCGGGCTTCTATTGCGGCCGCCTTTCGGCGCGAGCTGGGTCTTACGTGCGAGGGGTCGTCCGCTTTGGTTCAATCGATCCTCGACCATATGTGTCTAGCGTTGGAGCGGGGCGAAAACGTCAAGATACGCGGCTTCGGGACATTCGTCCTGCTAGACAAGGCAGAGCGGATCGGCCGCAATCCGAAAACCGGCGTGGAGCACACGATTACGCCGCGACGTGTCATGACGTTCCGTGCCGGTGGCATCCTGAAGGATCGCATCATTCGCGCCGATCGCGAGCAGGCCGCGTTCGAGGATGTCAGACCGCGCATGCGGGCTAATCAGCGCTGAACTCGAACAGCCAGCCATTGATCTGTAACCAGGTGTTCTCATCGGGATCGTAAG
This sequence comes from Novosphingobium sp. TK46, assembly GCF_055361525.1. NCBI lineage: Bacteria > Pseudomonadati > Pseudomonadota > Alphaproteobacteria > Sphingomonadales > Sphingomonadaceae > Novosphingobium > Novosphingobium sp. TK46. The sequence goes on along the minus strand of NZ_JBSZKB010000002.1, from coordinate 145,600 downwards.
CGACGAACGTGGAATCCAGATCGGCATTCGGTTCGATGAGAAGCTCGAGCGTGTGCATCGCGCAGTCGGCAATCACAGGCGCGGTGTAACCCGCCTTGATCGCGACAGCCTGGGTGAGACCCTCGGTCGGGAGTGCGGGTAAAGCAGTCTGGTTCATGGCTCATGGCTCCGGGATCATCGGTCGACGTTCGCAGTGCCGGCGTGCGCCCTCTGCGCTGTTGATCGCGAAGTTGATCTTTTGCGTGGCCTTGGGCGCACCGGCTTCGCGAAGCAGTTTGCGTGCTTGTCGCATCAGTTGCAATGCCTGGTCGATCTGGCGCTTCGCGCGAGGCTTGGCGGGTCTGAGCCGGCGCATCAGTAGTCCTCCGATGCCATGATCGTCAGCACGCGACGGGTGATCGAGGCGTCAGCGGGGTTTTCCGAGCCGTACTCGAGCTGCAGGTCGTAATAGTCCATCTTGATGAGCACAGTGACGCCGTCCACGTCGCAGCGGGCGAAGTCGCGTTCTGGCGAATCCGGGCTGAAGGTGCAGTTTCGTACCGCCTTCATCAGCTTGGCTTGAGCGAGGATCTTGCCTGGCAGCGAACCGTCCGACACGTGGGCAAGAAGCGTGGACGTCATCACCACCTTTGCGGTTCGGTCCAGCCCCTGCCGAACACGATCGTTCAGTCGCGCGATGGTTTCGGTCGAATTGAGTGCAGTTGCGAGCATGGCCGTTTCCTTTCAGCAAGTTCGCTCTTCCCTTCCCCCTCACCCTTCGTCGCGACATCGCGTGCTGGTTGCCCCACGGTCTCAAGCGTGCGACCCGACGCCATGGTCACGCGTGCTGTTGCCCTCTTCATTGCACTGGTGGCGCGGGTCTTTGCGATAATCGCCTGCGGTCTGGGCGCGTTGCTCGCGATCGATGCCTGGCAGCATGCGGCGCTGCCAATCGGGACGACCTTCGGCATCGTCTTCGATCGTCTGGAGTGGGCGATCTATGGAGCGTTCGCAGCGGGCCTGATCTCGGCGGCGGCGCTGGTGCTGCTCCAGGCCCGACGCTTTTCGCTGACCGAACGCATAGGCCTGTCATGCTCGGCAGCCATTGTGTCGGTGGTCGGATTCTTCTGGTTCGCTGTCTGAGGAGCGCACCGATCTTGAGACGCTCAGCGGTTCCGGACTTGTTTGGGCGTTGCTGCCCCCTTGGGCGTCGCTGCGTGAAAGCGTGCGAGCCATGTTTCGAGCGTGGGGCGGGTATCAAGCGGGTGGTCGGCCGCCATTTCCTGGAAGCGCACCAGCGACGTCGGTGCCGATGCGATGATCCGGTCGATTTCGGCCTCGGGGAGCAGCCGCTCCATGCGAATGAAGTCGGTCATTCGACCAGGTTTCGACTTGGTCGATCGACGCCAGAGGCCTTCGACGGTTCTGAGGCGGGGAGCCGCGCGCGCCTCGATCAGGACGATCATGCGCAGCCAGTATTCCGGCAGCGCGCGGACCTCGTGCGCCTTCATCGCCGTGCAGAATACGCAGGATGATTTCAATGGCACCGGGAGCCCTTCGGCGCGGATACGATCCTCGCATGCTGTGCGGTCCCAATCCCATTCTCGCAGCGGATAGCTGTTGTCGAACAAGGCGTCGTCGATCGTCGCCGCGTGCGCATGGCGCTGTCCGTCCCTCTTGGACAAGTCGTATCCGATGTAGCGGATCACTTTCTCACCACGCGCCCACGCGTCCACCGCAGGCTGCCAGGCCTTGATGAAGGCCTCCTGCGGCGCGGCTTTATATTTCAAACTGCAACTGCTGCGGCCAAAGGCAATGCTGGGGAGGCATCCGTTCGTTAGCAGCGATCCCGCTAAGTCATTGTATGCAGGATAGTTCTTGAACCGCTTGGTGATGTACCGCACGACGTGAAATTCAATGCCGTGGCCCGCCATCCACTCGCGCATGAGATCGAGGTACGCATAGGTTTCGGGTTTTTCGGCGCCCGGGTCTGCTGTCAGCACGAGATCGGGTTTGCGGCCTTGGCTGACGAGCTCGATCAGCATCGCGGTGGAATCCACGCCGACCCCGTATGACAGCACCGTCGGCGTGCGCGCAAGGCGGAGGTAGTCCGGCGATCGGCGCAGCCGAGTGGGCGTTACTTGCGCTTTATGCGCCATGGCCGCGCTCACGCCGGCACCGCGAGCGGAGCGTTGCCCCATTCGTATTGGGGCAGCTCGTCGATGCAGCATGCATCGCAGTCCCACATGATCCACTCGCATCCTTCACGCTTGGCGACGTGGATGGCGGAGCGGACTTCGAGCGGCACGTCCGCGGCCTCGGTAATCCCAACGTCGTCGCAGACGGACATGAACCACCCATAGTCGCCCTTTTCGAAGCACGTCCAAGGGCACACGGCCATCCAGTCGCGGGCGGTCTGCGCGCTGAGGTGGGCGGTGCTGAGAACCAGCATCCTGGCGAGTTCCATCTGCGGATCCTGTGGCGTTGATCGGTGCGTAAAAATTGGTGCCGCGCCGCTCATTTCGAGCTCGCTTGCGGCACAGCCTGCGCGCCATTGCGCTGCTCTCGATCGGCCTTGCGCTCGGCGCGGAAGCGTTCGAGACGTACTTCCTGCTCGACGATCACGTCGGTCAGGTGCTGGTGAAGATCAGGGCATGGCTGGGCAGCACGATGGTTGCGTTCGCGCAGCCAGCGTGCGTCCTCCAGAGTAAGACGGTTCTCGCGCTGGCGCTCGTAGACGCTCTCCTCGACGTCTTGCGCCCCGCTCAGGATGTTCAGCGCGCGATCGACGATCTTGGGTGAGGCACCGTTCACGATCAGCCAGTCGGCATGTGTCTGCCGGACGGCGGCGATGCCGGCCTCGGACGGCTTCATCTTCAGCTTGTAGTTCTGGCCGTCATCGCCGATCCGCAGGACACTGGCCTTGAGCATACGCTTCAATTGCCGCTCGGCCTGATCGCGGTCGATGAGCCGTGCGACGAGAAGCTCCAGGTCGCAGGCATGACCACAGTCGTAAGCCGCGCGCAGCAACGGATCAGCTTCCAGCGGTCCGCTCGGCGGTTCGTTGACCGCAAGCCAGCGATCCACGGTTTCGAGATTCGGACCGTCATAGCCTTGCACGGCGTGAAAGCTGTCGGCCGCGCCGTGACCATGGTTGCTGGCATGAAAAGCCGGCTTCCCGTCGAGATGGATCACGCCGGCGTACGCGGTCGTCTCTTGTGAGAGCGCGGGGGAGAGTTTCAGTTTTTCAAGGCGGATCTTCATTGGGTAATTGCCTTCACAGGAGGAGGCGCACGGCGTTTTCCGCGTGCCGGCAATGCCGGCCTCGTGGGACGCTTGGCGCGCGGGGACGATTTTAGAATGGGAGGCGAGGACTGAGACGGGTGGCGCCGCCAAAGCTGCGCAGGGCCTGAGTCATCTCCTGGCGCAGCCTGGCCTTGCTGGAGATCCGGATGTCCGCTGAAAGCGGCGCATGATCGGCGGTCACGAAGCCCTCGGCACGTGTTCCGTCGTCCAGGCACACGCGGATCAGGTGCCCTCGATCCGGGGCTGGCCCGGCGTAGCGGGCGGTGAACTCGCCAAGCCTGGCGGTGAGCCCCTTGGATGCCTTGCTCCAGCGGATGTGGCCGGCGCCGATATTCTGACCAGGCAAGCGACCACGACCAAGCCATGTGACGAGGTGCGCGCGTTGCTGCAGCGGTGTGTTGCGCGTGCGCTCCATGGTGCGCAGCACCGGGATCGCGTCGCTGAACGCATCGAGGACATGCAGGTAGTGGTCTTGCGCGGTCAGCAGGAGGTCATCGATCTCGCCATCGGCGAGCAGAGCGCGCAAGGCCTCGCCTTGCCTGACATCGGCGATGAGCCTGTCGGCCTGCGTGTTCGTCATCGGCGTCGTAGCCGGCGGGCATACGTCGCTCGCGACAAAACCATTCGTGGCGCTCAGAACGATGATCGTGGCCTGCCCCGACGAACGCTCGCGGATGAGGTCGATCGCCGGAGGACGCCGGGAGGGTCGACCGTCGCGTCCTGGCGGAGGCTGCAGGTCGACGTCGGCCAGAATGACGGCCCGGCGCTGCCAGGAAACCGGTCGCGTTCCATCTTGCGGCATGGGCCACAGGCTCGGCTTCAGTTTGCCGCTGGTGGGTGCGGCTTGGCCTGAAGCGCTGTTTTCCTCGGCAGACGCGGCGATGTTCGCGCGGCGCGCCGCGTCAAACACATCCGTCGTGTCGCCGCCGCCTTGGGCAAACCCATGGTCGTACGCGGCTCGCAGGCGCATCGCGGCCTCGCTGCGCGTCGCGATCGCGCCGCGATGCGCCCACCCTGCCACGGCGGCGTACCACCCTTGTGCATACTGGACCGCACAATCCCAATCGTAGCCATGCTCATCGCGGCCGCGCACGATCGCCTTATCCTGCTCGTTGGCGTCGTTGCGCGCGATCTTGCGCTGCATGAACGCGAAGTTGTTGGCCTGGCGTTCGGCCTCGGTCCGCGCTTGCATGGCCTCGAAGATCGGCCGCATTGCGATCGTGCGCTCTCGCGTGCGCGCCATCCGGCTCTGCGCTGGTGCATTTGCAGGTAGATCGGGGAAATCGCACCAGGCCTTGGCAAGCGCGTCGGCCTCGGCGCGGCTGCGACCGCGGGTCAACCAGGTCGCTGGATCGGTGACGTTCAGGGTGTCTTGTTCCATGAGGACAGCTCCAGATGGTTCACGCCGCATGTTCGACGTGTTCGGCCCCCCCTTCCCCCTCCTCTTTGTCAGGAGGCCTGACGTTGATCGGCGAAGATCTCGGCCGCCCACTGCTCTACCCAGCACTCGGTGAGTTCGTCGTGATCGAGGTCGCCGCTCTCGATCAGCGCGCCGATTTGCTCGCGGGCCTTGGCGATCGCCGCTTCCCACGGGCCGCATGGCGCCAATTTCGGCCTTGGCCGCAGGGTGGCCGCAAGTTGGCGGGGTGGTCCGCTGGCGGCGCGTCGCTGGCGCAAAAACCATCGGGTCATGTGCTGTGCCACAAGCCCGTCGGTCTTGGATACGCCGCGGCGCAGAGCGTCATGCCTTGCCGCAATCCCGTAGGCCTGGGAGTCGATACTGGCGATCCGCTGCTCGAATGGCCGCAGGAACGGCAGGGCCGAGCCTTTGACGCCGAAGCAGTGCAGCCTCACGCCGACAGGCAGGATGCGATCGAGATGCTCGACGACTGCGATCAAGCCTTCTGGCCCTGGCACGTCGCGCCGGCACATCGATCCCACGCCGACCGTGCGGCCAGGGATCATCGACCATGCCAGGGCATCGGCGCACCGTTCGTAGTCGCTGGGGCTACGTCCCTGCAGCACCGGCATGAACCTGTCGGCAATACCGGCATCTTCGGCACGGCGCCGGGTTTCCCGGTTAGCCCCTATCGTGCGCGAGATCCGCTCTTTCACCGCGGCATCGTCGGCGGCAATTTCGGCCTCGCACGGATAATCGAAGCTCGCGAACTGGCGGAACGGGTGAGCCGTCGCGAGGCCGATGTAGTCGTCGATCGACCAGGGAAAGCCGCCGTAGACAACGTGACTCGTGAAGCCCCCGCAATCGAGAATGGTCTGGACGTCGGCAGGCAGGTTGCGCAGCTGCGCAAAGTCCCAACCTGTCCAGCGCCGGCAGCCATCGATGCGGCGCCAGCACGCCAGTGCGCTTGCCGACACGAGAACGGGTGTCTTGAGCGTGAGCGCACGGCGCAAGATTGGGCCCTGCCTAAGGTGAGGCAGGCCCAGGATGATTTCGATCATGGCCTTCGCCTTAGAGGGTCATGCCGGCCGGGCAGTCGATCAGCTCGGCATTCAGGCTCGCAAAGGAGGCAGGGTCCGATCGGGCCGCGTAGATCTCGGCGTCGACCAGGGCGTACTGGCGTGCATCCTCGTATGTCTCATGGCCTAAATGGTCGACCGAGCGGATTACCGCCCCCAGGACGCCCGTCTTGCTTTGCGGCACCCAATCCGCCCAGTCGCCCCATGCAGCTTTGACGCACAGTTGGCCGATGCAGGCCTGTTTGGCGCGCCGGCGCTTGAGGATGAAGGATTCTTCTTCCGTCACCGGCTCGCCGGTGAATGCCGTGAAGGCGTCAGGGTGCCAGCAGCGTACGCTATCACGCGCAAGGTCGATGTAGGCGGGCGTCAGCTTGGAGTGTTCGCGAAACTCGGCTTCGAACGCGAGTATGACATGGGACCAGTTGACGTCCTCCTCGTAGGAGCCGCCTTCGATCCTGAGCGCCTCGGGCATCGCCTCCTGGCGTTCGCCCGACAGGATCAGGCCGCCATGCGAGGCGGTGGATACAGACCAGATGCCTGGGAGGATCTGCTCCGCTTCATGGATAGCGTCCCAATCGGACCATTGCGGGCGGGGCGTCGAGGCAAACTTCTTCATGACGATCTCCTGTGTGAGTTCGTCGTTCCCTTCCCCCTCCTCCTTATCCCCGGCGTTTGCCGGGAGCTTCCAAGGCATCCCATGGCGTGCTCGCATCCCGTGTGATCGTCGCCGATTAGCTAGTGCAAATGAACCGGTTGCTCAAAACTACGGTAAAGTCCTTATTACCGCGCGTTGCCATCGCGAAGTTCGTCAAGGAACCGCCAACAACAGGGCCACAGCCGCTATGCATGAGTTTAACTCGACGTGCACTCAAACGGCCATTGAACCAGCCAATCTACGTCATCAGACCGCCGTGATAACCGTCGCGTTGACGGCGCGCGACACCGATGCGTTATGGAATGCTGCAGCGTTGAGGGGGATGTCGGCGGCGGGCTCTCGATTGATCGACGTCATCGACGTCATCGGTCCACGCGAGGATCCATCGATCCTGGAGTGTGTGGCTATGCTCGCGCAGCCCGGACTCATGCCGGGGTGTGATCTGGAGGACTTCGATGTCTGCACGGCTTTCGCAGCTGGCAGTCAGTATTCGTCATATTCTTGCCTCGAAGCCAACCGTCCATAGAGTTGCGCATCGGTGAATAAACGGTTGGAACTTTCTGTGGCTGATTGCCTGCCTTCTTGTAGAAAGCGGCGCCATACGCGGCGTGTATCGTGCTCCCAGTGGAACGCCACTTCCTCGAAACTGTAGATGATGTAGACGTCTCGGCCTTGTCGGAACGCAGCGAGCGGAACGCCATTCTCTTCGTATTCGGACACGAGCAATGCTCCCACGTGGTGGCCAAAGCCGACTATGGATGACGGGGTTCAGGAGCGGCGATCGACAGGACGATCAAGCTTCGTCGATCATTCGCTCCAGACGGTCGACCAAATCCATATCGCCAAGTTGATGCGTCGCGATGCTGATGGTGCGGTGAAACGCCTCGAAGCGCTGACGTTCCCCGGCCTTCATCTCGACGTACCTTGGCGTGGTCTCGCGCAGGAGCTGGATGGCAAAGTCAGCCTCGAGGCCCGTCCGGTGATCGAGGAAGGCAACGATCGCGTCCGGCCTCACCTTGCCGGCCTCGGTGACGATGTCGAACAGCGGTCGCTTCACCGCGACCTGCACGCCCTTGCGCCGCATGTGGTACTGGAACCGTGTGAGTGTTTCCAGGAAGGTGCGCTCGTCTTCGCGATCGACCGGGATGAACCGGTTGCCCTTGAAAACGGGCTGCGCATAGGCGCGAAGCGGCAGGTAGCCCTCGCGCGGGCTATGCTCGCCGACCACGGCGAGGACGATCAAGGGGGGCTCGACCTTGGCCCTGATAATGCCGGTATGCTGGATGCGATTGCGGATCTTGAGGTCGCCAAGCCCGGTGTGGATGGTGGTGCCGGAAATCGCGTGCGCTTCCAGGAGCAGGAATGCTTGCGGTGCGAAGTCGCCTGGCCAGAGATTCTCGGCCTTGCGCAGCCGTGCATGGACGCGGCGGGCCTCGTAGTCCTTCACGTTGAAGTATAGGTGATCCTGCAGCTTGATGCGGGGCGCGATGAGGAAGCGACCGGCTGCCTCGCGGATACGCGCGAACTCATCGCGCAGGCCATGCTCTGGCCGGCCTTGCGGCGGCAGTGCCGGCAGGACGTTGCTATGGGCGGCTTCGAGCAGCATCCACAGCAATCGACCGAGCCGGGGTATCGAGACCTGTCGGCTACGGTCGTCTGGCTCCTCGTCGTCGGGCTGCTGCGCCAGCTTCTCCGGCGCTTTCTTGTGCGCGTTGAACAAGCCTTTGGGAAACTCGATCTCGAACAGACTGTCGCCGGGACGCTCGCGGATGCGGTCAGGCGCCTGCGGAAGATAGAATGGGCATCGACGCAGATGCAGCGGGCGGCTTGTAAGCCGCCGCAAGTAATAGGTCTCGGCCTCCGATAGATAGGCGGGGCTGGTCAATGGCGGCGGCCTGGTGTCGCCAAGGCAGTTGCAGGCGATCCATTGCTCGTTCTCACGCGCGATCGTCACCAGGGTAACCGATGCGCGGTGGTCGGCGTCACTGCCCTTGCCTGTGTACCAGCGCACCAGGGCATCGCGCACGCTACCGGGAATATCCCGGCGTCCGCCAAGTCCGTTAGTGTCGCGCGGTACTAGCCACATACTTCAAACTACCTCTTGCGGCAGAAGTTTGTTCTTGGTACGTTCCCGATATTAGGAGAGCAGTATGACCAAGAAGTTCGAGATTGGCCGCTTCGACCTCGATATTCAACTCAGGGATGAAGCGCTCGACCCGCTCAACACGCCGGCAAAGCGCATGGTCGCCAACGCGTCGATCGGCATCGAGCCGTTCGATGCGTACTATTCGACCCGCGAGCTGAGAGAGGCTGTCGAGGGCGTTCACCAGGGCGAGCCCGGCGCGAAAAAGCGGCTTGCGCGGGTCCTGGGCACCCAGTGCGATGACTATCAGCGCTGCCTTTACTACCAGCTGGCCGGTCGCGGCATCGTCCAGATGCTCGATGTCCTGTGCTGGCTCGAGGAGATCCTCGCCAAGCGCACGATCATCTCGGCGGATCTGTTCCGTGCCGCAACCTGGCCGGCTATCATGGTCAATCCCTACGTCGCCGCGCAGCCGGATGGGCCACTGGTCAGCGCCGATCCCAATTTCGAGGAGGGACCATCTTGGTATCTCGATTCCGATCTTGGCGGCGTGATCGACGAGTAATCGTATCGAGTAATCAGATTGCGTAATTACAGGGCGAGGACTTCCAGCTCTATCGCGTCATGCGGGCTCGTCTCACCGGACCTGACGACGCGGTACGGCTGCAGTCGGCAAGCGGTGCGCATCACCGCGAACGGCAAGGCAGTGTTCTCGCACATCTGCTGGGCGAGGCGGTGGGCATTGTTTCGGCTACAAAGCTGCCGGCGCCGGGGGTCGAGGATGGTTTCGGTCTGCACTCAAGTTGCCTTTCAGGTGAATATGGTGGGCGTGACCTTGCGCTCACGCACGATCTCGAACTTGCGATCGAGCAGGTTGCCGATGCGGTAGCGGCCGCCGCCATCGCTGCGGGTCAGGACGATCCGGTTTCCCTGACGAAGGACTCGCATCAGCTCGTGCCGGGTGTCGTCGCCAAAGGCGATCGGCTCTGGAAACCGGATCAGCGCGCCGTCGGGCAGCTTGCGCGAGCGGCGGCGGATCGTGGCGTAGCAGCGCCGGCGCCAGTCCAGTGCCACCGGGTTGTTGGTGGATGTGAGCCGTTCGAGCACGCGTAGCGGGCAATCGGCTTCGTACGGTCCCATGGTTTCGTCCATGTCCTTGTAAGCGAATACGTGACCATCGGCCGCTTTGGGGTTCCAGCGGACAAGGCAAACAACTGCGACCACCGCGCCAGCAACACCATCGTCGGACCGCTGTATTGCGGCATAGTAGACCCGGTTGCCGGGACAAGCGCTCTCGATGACCCGGTAGCCATGAGACGCGAGGTCGTCGGTAGCGGGCCGGTCATAACTAAATTGAGCGTCGAGGTACTGCTTGGGGCTCGTGTGCCCGCCCATGCTGGCGAGCGGCATAGTCAGCCATCCCATGGTGATCTCCTACATCAAGGTTGGTTGTGAACCGGCGACATCGATCTGCAGGTGACTTGCGATCTGCCGTGCGAGCGCCGGGATATCAGCGAGCCTCGCCGCGTTCGCGTGGCGGACCCGGTGACCAGGCTTCTTCCACTGGCGATGCCGGTATGTCAGTGCCGGTGAGCCGAAGCGCTCGACCGAGAGCCGCAAATACAAAGCCGCCCCTTCCAGCACATAGTCGCCCGCAATCGACGGGTTGGGCGCGACATATTCGAGCCGATAGTCGCTGCGTGTGAGGCCGAGCTCGGCTGCGATCTGGCGGACGGCGCGCTGCCCCTCGCGCTTGAACGCGCGTAGGTCCTCGGGAAGATAGTCGATGCCCTTGCGCACCAGCGCGACGATCGCCGGATTGTGCTTGAGCTCGGCGAGGCGTGCCATGCACGCTTCGCGCAGTGGCGCATCGTCGGAATGCTCCTGTTCGACCGAGCCGTCGGCCATACGCGTGAGCCGCTTGGCGAACAGCTTCACGGCCGGATCGCTTTGCGGGTCGTGGCCGGCGCGCTGCGCGTCGCTGACGGCATCGTTGAGTGCAGCGATACACGCAGCGAAGGTGGTGAGACCTTCGGGATGCAGTGCGCGGCGAAAGCGGAAATCCAGGTCGTAGGACATTGCAAACCTCCATCAGCTGGTTGATTGCAAGATCCCCTCCCCCTCCTCTTTGTCAGTGCAGGGCAAGGCCCTGCGGGTCCTGCGAGCGGCCGACGGGTTCGTAGAGGATCGACGCTGTCAGGCAGCTAGGCGCGAGGCGCCCGAGCACGTCGACGGTCTTGGCCAGCGATGCACCGTCCGGACATGACCGGATGCAAACCGTGTCGACGCCAATGTTTTCGATATCCCAATCCATCGTGCCGCCTTTGATGAGATGTTCGAAGGCCGCATCCGTGGGGTCGGCCTCGGCGATCTCGCGCAATCGCTTGATGAGCGGTCGTGGGATCGGCACCTGGCGTGGAATTGCCTTGTCGAATGCGTGTTCGATGTACGCGGTAACGATCAGAAGATCGTCTGCGGACAGGCTAAGCGTTAGCCGGAAGTGCTGTGTCACGGCCTTCGCTCCTTTCGAACTCAGGGCGGTTTTTCGACCAGGAGGAAAGCCAATTATAGGCGTGTTCGGCTTTGGCCGCGGCGGTGATGATGGAACTTTTGTCGCCCTTCAGGATCGCAAGCCAGTTTTCAATGTAGCTGGCATGACTGTCATGCAATTCGCACGGCAGCCCAAGATCGGAGCAAACCATCCCGCTGGTCAGATCTGCGACCATTTCTTCAAAAGCATACGCCTTGTCGCCGAACCGACGTCCAAATTCTCTTCCGAGCCGGTGGCTGGCTCCAGTGGCATGGGCGTATTCGTGCGCCAGCGTGGCGGCGTGATGATCGCTGCTGATAAAGGCGGCCTTGGTCGGCATCTGCACATAGTCGCCGCCTGGTGAATAGAAGGCTCGTCCGCCACCCTGACGCGTGTCGATGGGTATGGGGGTAAAGAAGGCGTCGATCGCGGCCTGACGTTCAGACGGACTTGGCGGCGTCAGTTCGATGGGATCTGGGTGGAACCGGGTCGGCAGCCCTTCGATCTGATCACAGTTGTAGACCTGGTAGAAGCGCATGAACCGGATGACGCGCGATCCGCCATCTTCGCCGGTGAGCGTCGGGCCTTGTGCCTTGCGAAAGGTGTTGAAGTAGACGCTGGGCGCCGGCCTTGCCCCCGCTACGACCCGACCGCCAAGCTCATCGGCCTGGCGCTGGGTCATCCAGAAGCGCGAGCGATAGTCATGGCTGTCGGCGATGGCCCACAGCAGGATCGAATTGATGCCGGTGTACGACTGACCGCCGGCACGCAGCGGACGGCCATTGGCGCCAAAGGTGCGCCAGGGTCGCCGCCAGGGCAGCACGCCCTGCTCGATCTTGGCGATGATGATATCGGTGACTTCCTGCGCGATGTCGCGTTTGGCCGCATGGCGCATGGTCCACATCCCTTCATGGCGTGAGGAAAAAAGGGCCCGGTGGCGATACGCCCCGGGCCCAGGCTGTCATCAGGAGGAGAGCGCGGTGTCAGGCGCTGACGCAGGCGTCCACGTCGGTGACCTCGGTCTCCGGTTCGTCGTCGACGCCCGGGTTCGTGTCCTCAATGATCGCCCCGTCTTCGTCTTCGTCCTGGTCGGCGTCGTCGATGGATTCAGCCTGAGGGTCGTGATCGTCGGGCGTGTCGAGATCGAAGCGCATCGCTGCCGGCACCCACGCAAGAGCGCGCTCCTTGATGGCTTCTTCCATGATGACCTCGCCGGCGAACATCTTCTCGCAGCTTCCCGAAATCTCGGTCTTCTTGGCCGATGCATAGCGGTTCGACAGTTCGGCCCCGCCAACTTCCTTGAGCAGGTCGAGGATGCTGCCCTTGTTGATCCGGTCGAAGTAGTTTTCCGAGGTCGGTCGCCACATCGCCGCGGGCTCGATTTCCAGCAGCATGCCAAGCTGGGCATGGATGGGATTGTAGCCAGAGGCATACCCCATTTTGGCTTCGATCGATGTAGCTACGGTGTAGGCGATCCACCCACCCTTGGCGTCGTCATCGAGAGTGCGAAAGGCACTGAACCGTTCGACGACGCTCTTGTGTTCGCCCCATCCCTTGTCGAGGGCCTCGTAGGCGCCGGCGATGATTTCGTCGGCCATGCCCTTGGGCACGGCGGCGTCGAGTACCGGATCCTGGGGGCGTGGTGCCTTGATCGTGGTGCCGCGGTTGTCGTAACTGTGCAGGATGCCGTCCGCGAGCGCGAAGATCGCGTAGTCGAGCGCCAGGCCCGGATCGCCAAGCAGCGAAGCTGCCAGGATGTTGCGGCGCTGGACCGCGAGCTCGTCGAACAGCCGAGCGCTGTACGCCTTACCACCAGGCCCGGTGGCCTCGGGCGCGGAGGGCTTGGCCGGCGACGAACGCGAGCCAGAGCTGGTCGGAGCCTCGAAGCTGCCGCTGGTGACCTTGCCGTCCTCGTCACGCTCCATGCGCAAGTGCTTCTCGCTGTGGTAGTCCGGCTCGAGCACCATCTCGCCCTTGGTGGTGAGGATCAGGAAGCGGCCGACCTCGGCTTTCCATTCGTCGGGCAGTTCGGCGGTCGGATTGGAGAGATCCTGCATCTCCTGGTCGAGACGGTCGTATTCCTCGTTGAGGGTGGCGGCTTCGGGCGATTCCTCGTCCAGGTCTTCGATCTCGGTGCAGATAACCTCTATGCGCTGCTCGATCTCGTTGATGCGCGCGGTGACTTCTGGCGTCAGCGGTGCCCGCGGCAAGGTGACCCGGTTGAGGCCGAGATCACGCACTGCCTGCCAGCTGGACGTGTCGGCGACCGGCCAAATCGTGCCGAGGCCCGTCTCTTGCGATAGACGCGCCGCTTCGGCTTCGAGCTTCGTGGCTGCGAGCTGCTGCAGGATCTCCAGATCCGTCCAGCGGTCTTGGGAGGCGTCGGTGAACAGGTCGCGCTCGATGCGGCCACCAGCGGCGGTGTACGCGTCCTCGCCGACGAGCAACGCGATCGCGTCGGTCCCCCTGATACTCCCGTTGGCGATAAGACGCCGCACGTGATCGGGGCTGTTGGCATGGTATCGCATCTGCTCGTAGACGCGCAGCTGTACCGCGTGTTGATCGGTGGAGGCGTAGGCCTTGGCCATTTCCAGCGAGAGGTCGCCGTTCGCGAGCGCTTCGAAGATCGGCTCTGCGAGGGCGGCGAGGCGCAAACGGCCTTCGACAAACCGGGTCGCGAGACCGAACCGCTTGGCGACGGCCCTGGTGTCCTCGTCCTGCGAGATGAAGTGCTGGAACGCGCGGCATTCCTCGGCCGGCGTCATCGCGAGCCGCTGGAAGTTCTCGGCCAGCGAGGTCTCGGCGATCTCGGCGTCGCTGGCGACCAGTAGCATGCACGGCACGGTGCGATCCGCATCCCATGCGCCGCGTTCGACGATCATCGTCATGGCGCGCAGGCGGCGCCCACCGGCGATGACATCGAACTGGCCGCGCTTCTTGGCCTTGGTGACGATCAGGTTCTGGAGGAGGCCGCGGGCCTCGATGTCGTGGGACAGCTGCTCGTCCGCCTGGCTGTCATGCGTCTTGCGCACGTTGTTGACCGAGAGCTGGAGCTTGTTGAGGGGGATGAGTTCTTGCACCGGATATACTCCTTCTGATGCCCCGTTCTTCTGCCGGGACACCACTCCCCTTCCCCCTCTTCTCCCGCTTCAAGCGGCCTTGAGGATCGACGCGAGTATCGCGTCTGCCTGACTTGCCGGCACGAAGATCCGGGTCTTGAACTGGATGATCTCGGTGAAGCACCCCAGCGACTTGAGCCAGGCCAGCTGGGTATGAAGCTCGCCGACCAGCTCGATCCGCTGCTCTGCATTGACCAGGCTGCGCTTGATCGTCATCGGCCAGGGCCGGTCGATCACGGCTGAGCCCTTCTGGCCAAGCGCGGCGAGCACAGCAGTTGGTGATGCCTGAAACTCGCTGGCGATGCCGGATTTCTTCATGACGCCGGGAACGTCGCTCTCGTCGACAAGGCGTCCGAGCCAACTTCCGCCCGCGGCATCGACGACCCGGCGCACGGCAATGTAATCGCGCGGAAGCGAGTTCCAGATCGGCAGCAGGAGCCCGGTCGCAAGATGGATCGTGTCGGTCTCGGTCCTGGCGGCCGCTTCGGCGGCTTCAGCTGCCCACAGGCGCGAGAACGTCTCGATGTCGGTCTCTTCCCATGCGCTTGTCGCAAGGTCGGCGGCGATCTTGTACTCGTGGCGGGTCGGGCGCGTCAGCGTCACCCGCTCGATGAGCAGACCACTGTCTTCCATCAGCGACCGGGCGCGCTCGGCGAAGGCTACTTTGCCCGACTTGGTGTTGAGCAGGAACCGCGGTTTGGCGATGAACTCGGCTAGACCCAGGATTCGCTCGAGCGAGGTCGGCCGCACCGCGCGTTCGATCTCGATGGAGAGCAAGTGCGATGTGGCGCCGGTTCGCTCGTCGGTGCGCAGCACGACGTCGGCGATGACCCGCGCCTTGTCGGCGGCGATGGTCTCGACCCCGACGTCGAGCGTGCCGGCATCGCGCGCGGCCGCCACGCGGGCTTCGACGAGGCCAAGAAACTCCTCGAAGATCGCATTCTGCATGCCGATCGGCAGCGCCAGGATGCGATTGAGCCAGCGCGTGATCGGCGGCAGTTCCTCGACCAGGCAGCCATCCTCGCACGTAAGCTGCAGGCCGGAACGGCTCTCGAAGTCGACGAGATTGGTGCTGTTCAGCTTGCCGGAATGAAGCAGACCGAACCAGGTCACGAGTGCAGCCTTGGCGTATTCGCATTCGAGGTTGTCGGCAGGATCGAACAGGTTCTGGCCCCCGGTCTGGCGCTGGCCGCGGGTGAGCGCACCAAGGCTGTCGAGCCGGCGCGCGATCGTGCTGGTAAAGCGCAGCTCGCCCTTGCAGTCGGTCGTGCAGGGCCGGAACAGCGGCGTGGTTGCCTGATGGGTGCGGTGGGTACGGCCAAGGCCCTGAATGGCGCGATCGGCCCGCCAACCCGGCTCGAGCAGGATGTGGACCCGGCGCTGCTGGTTCCTGGCATCGAGGCTGGCATGATAGGACCTTCCCGTGCCGCCGGCATCGCTGAAGACTAGGATGCGCTTCTCGCCG
The DNA here is from genome assembly GCF_055361525.1 of Novosphingobium sp. TK46. NCBI lineage: Bacteria > Pseudomonadati > Pseudomonadota > Alphaproteobacteria > Sphingomonadales > Sphingomonadaceae > Novosphingobium > Novosphingobium sp. TK46. Next base: position 129,985 of record NZ_JBSZKB010000002.1, on the reverse strand, counting down.
GTCATGAACATTGCGGCCTCGGCCTGGTTGGTGCGGGCCGAGCGGCCTTCCAGCTTCTGGGTGCCGTCCGATTGCGTGACGAGCCGCTTGGTCCTGCCAGTGACTTCGGCCACCGCGTCGGTGCCGTAGTGCTCGATCAGGGCATCGAGGGCGGTCTTGATCGGAGGCATCGCACAGATCTGCTCGAGGAGATCCTGCTTGGCCCGCAGCGCTTCCTGATTGTGCACCAGACGCCCATCGTCGTCGAACATCGGCGCGGAGCGCTCGGTGCCGGTATCGTCGACGTAAGTCTTCATCTGCTGCGTCGGAAACGCGCGATCGAGGTACTCCATGATGTACTCGCGGGGAGACAGGTCCACTTCGAGGCGCGCGCGTTCCTCGGGGCTGAGGCCATTGAGCCGGCGATCGAGGATACTTTCAGCCGTCGTCACCAGCTGGATGACCACTGATTGCTCCTCGGCGATGTGCCCGTCGATCGCCGCAATCACCGTCGGCAGCTTCATCGAGAGCAGCACTTGATTGAAAAAGCGTTGTTTTGTGCTCTCAAACCGACTTCGCGCGGCGGCCTTGGCGCCGCTGTTGAGCGTGTTGCCGGAGATGTCGTCGACGACGCCGGTCAACGCCAGCGCGCGCTCCAGGTTGCGGTGGATCACGGCCCACGCGTCGGCGTAAGCATCGTAGATGCCGATCTGGTCGGGCCGCAGTTCGTGTTTGAGGATATCGTACTCGACACCAGCGAAGCTGAGCGCGCGCGCCTGGTAGAGACCAAGCGCCTTGAGGTCGCGCGAGACGAGTTCCATGGCGGCGATGCCACCGGCACGGATCTCAGAGATGAAGCTCTCGCGGTTGGCGAACGACGTCCCTGGCCCCCACAGCCCGAGCCTCACGGCGTAAGCCAGGTTGTTGACGTCGGAGGCTCCGGTGGCTGAGGCATAGAGCACCCGCGCGTCGGGAAGGTGGTTCTGCAACAGGACGCCGGCGATCCCTTGCTGCGATCCAGCGGTCTTGCCCAGGGCACCCTCCCCTCCAGCGACACCGCCCATTTCGTGGCTTTCGTCGAACGCGATCACGCCATCGTAGTCTTCGCCGGCCCATTCGAGGATCTGGCGCAGCCGCGTCGCATCCTGGCGCTGGCTGCGCAGGGTCGGATAGGTGACGAACAGGATGCCTTGGGTGAGCGTGATCGGCTCGTCGATCTTCCAGGTGGAGAGGGGCTGCACGTCGGCCGACATGCCGCCGAGCGCTTCCCAGTCTCTGCGAGCATCTTCGAGCAAGGCCTCGTTCTTGGACACCCAGATGTTGCGTTTGCGGCCATTAACCCAGCTGTCGAGAATGCAGCCTGCAACCTGGCGGCCCTTGCCAGCACCGGTACCATCGCCAAGGAAGTAGCCCTTGCGGTACTGGCGACCATCGTCGTTGGGCAGAAGTCCGACACCGTCCTTATCAGGCACGAAGCGGCCCTGCAGGTATTGGGTCCAGGCGTTGCCGGCATAGACGATCGTCTCGAGCTGCGCTTCGGACAAGCGGCGTTCGTTGACGATGCGTTCGTGCAGCTTGGGCTCGTACTGCGGAACGGGAGCCGGGATCGATCCCATGGCGACGGACTCGACCAGATCGGTCGGGTGCATGCCGGCGGCGTGGAAGTCGATCCGGCTCGGTCGATACGGCAGGTAAACGCCGGCCTGTTCGCCGAGTGGGCGCGGCACGGCGAGCGCAGTGAAACGGACCGGAAGCACGTCGTTGCGCTTGGGCGCGATCATCGCCGCCAGCGCCGCCTTGCGGGTAGAACGCATCGCCTTGAACAAGCTGGGCTTTGCCGAACCTGAAGCGGCAGGCTTGCGCGCTTCGGTAATTGTCGACCGGGGCACGATCGCAAGGGCATCAAGCAGCTGCGTCACGCTATCGCGTGCGATCACGGTTGGCCGCGCGTGCCCTGACTTTTTGTCGATGACATAGATGCGCACTGCAACGCTGGTCCCCTGCTTTTGGTAGCATTTGTCGAGCCGGTAGGATCCGACCACGCTGCAGCCAGTAAGGGTTGCGTCATAGCTCTTGCCCATCGTCGCGTTGGTCGTGAACCAGTCAGGCATGATCGCGACGACGCGGCCACCAGGAGCAAGGCGGGAGATTGCCGACCGCAAGTGTCGCACGGCCGCGAACTGATCCACTCCCCTGCCTTCCGATCGCGAGAATGGCGGGTTCATCAGGATGAGCGAGGGAGCGTAGCCTGGCTCCAGGGTGGCGCTGAGCAAGGCAGCATCGTGGCCGCTGATGGTCGCTGCAGGAAAGAGCACCTGTAGAGCCTCACGGCGCTTGGGATCGAGCTCGTTTAGATGGAGCGACTTCACCGCCGGGAGTAGCGCGACAAGGCCGCCATGACCGGCGCTGGGCTCGAGCACGACGTCGGACGGCCTGACCTGGGCAAGCAGCACGACAAGCCCGGCAAGATCGAGCGGCGTCGAAAATTGCTGATAACGGATCTGGGCCTCGCTACGTACCGTTTGCGTCGGAAGGGCGTTCACAATCGCGCAAAGTGATGGAATGGCGGCTGTGTCCGTCAGCCGTGGCAACGTGAGCGCGTGTCGTGTCAGACCTTGTTCGAGCAGCTCGAAGCTGTCGCGCTGGGTCCACCGACCCTCGGCATTGGATCCGCCGTAGAGAATGGCGGCCGCATCATTGAGCGCCTTGCGGTTGATGGTGCCGGCGGCGATGTGTCCGGCGATCGTGTCGATCGCGATGTCGCGCGCATTATCCTGGTGGGTGAAGAGGTCCGTCACTGTGAGCTCCTGATGCTGATCATTGCAGCACCAGATCTCCCCCTCCTCTTTATCGCTTCAGGTTCGCCTCGGCCCAATCCTCGAAGGGTCGTGGTGCCCTTCGTGACAGCTTCAGCCCATCGCGCCGATAGGCGGCCCAGGCTTTGCGGGCCCCTGCCCTGCCTGCGGCGTTGTCATCCTCGGCGATGATGAGCTCGCTAATGTCGTCCGGAAGCGCGAGGAGCGAGAGCCGTTCGTTGCCGAGCGAAGCCCAGCACACGATGTCATGCATGGCGGTGAACGCGGCTGCATCTTCCATGCCTTCGGCGATCGCGAGTGTCTTGGCGCCCTTCAACCGTGGCCTCCAGGCCCCCTGCCCCGGCCTGCCGAGCATGACCTTATCAGTGCGATACGCGGTTTGAGGATCAAGGAAGATCCGCTGGATCGCGGTCAGTTGCAGGCGCTCGCGGACAGCGACGAGCAACGCCGGCTTGAACTCGGTATGTGGTTTGGGTTTGTGCGGGCAGCGCGGATGAAACCGCAGGTCTTCCAGATCGACTGGAAGTTTGCGTAGTTGCAGGTAGCGCTCCGCCAGGGTCCCGGCGATCTCACCCGCCTGCTCCCACAGTCTCGTCACATTTGCGGTGCCGATCGACTGCCGATACTCAGGCATGGGCGCACCTAGGGCTGGCTTCACACGCCGCAGTTCGCGCAGGATGTTGTCGGCTTGGCAGCCTGCGAAACAGTGGACAATGATCCCACGATCGCCTTGTCGGAGCGAGAGGCTGGGTTCTCCATCTGCGTGGGCCGGGCAGAGGCACATCGCGTAGCTGCCGTGCCATTTGCCCCGGAGACCTGCGACGATATCAACGAGTTCCTGCGAGGGTTTGTTAGCCTTGAGCGTCATGATCGATCTCCTCGATCACCACCTCTCCCCCTCCCCTTGCCATGAAGGTTCAATGCTCACGCAGTTCGGGGTTCGGTGTGTGCAAAGGTTGGGCCTATTCAGGCCCGTCTCGAACCTCTGCTATATCGAGCAAGGCCATCAGCCGTCCGCGAAGCTGAGATTACGATCATCGCACCATTGGACGATCCGCTCCCGCTCCGTTGCCGCTCGCCCCTCTAATCTAAGCGGAAGGATCTACCGAGCGAGCAACAGCCGAATCCACAACGAAGAGTTGGCGTCGCGCGCACCCGAAGCGGCGACGGTTTGACTTTGAGGAATGATTCTGGTCATGGAATACCAACCGCGACTGCCGCACTTGATTCGAGGGCCTGTTCACATGTCGTATACTGTCAACACGCTACGAAACATGACGAGATCGTGCGAGCAGATGCGTGATCGTGTAAAGTCAATCGTGTTCAAGCCAGAGGACCGGAAGGTTCTCGACCTCACCTTTGGTCCGACTGCTGCAGCTGACTTGATCGGCCGGACGCCGGAGGCTTTGGCCAAGGCTGAGAAGGAAGGAAGGCTTCCCCCACCCAAGCAGCTGGGTAACGGAAGACGATTCTATAAATTAGAAGACCTGACCCACATCCGGGATCTGCTGCAAATCAATGTTGGGAAGGCGCCCGAGGAAGATGCAGTTGTGGTCGCGGTACAGAACTTCAAAGGTGGGGTGGGGAAGAGCACAATAACGAAGCACTTCGCTGACTATCTTGCACTTCAGGGCTATCGGGTACTCGTCATCGACTGCGACCCGCAGGCTTCAACAACAACAATGTTTGACATACAACCAGAGTCCTTACTCGACGAAGAGGAAACACTCGGCAACTTCTTGTCACCCCGAAGTACGTTCGACGATTTCAGATCGGCTATACACGATACTGCTTGGCCGACCATCAAGATCGTGCCGTCAAGCCTCGGCCTGCAAGATGCTGAATGGGATCTCACGGCTACATTGCGGGAGGGTGGACAGGCGGTCCGCGAAGGCCTTCAAAGACTTAGGATTGGGATCGATACCGTCATCAGGGACTTTGATGTTATCCTTTTAGATCCGCCGCCAGCTATGGGCTTTCTTGGACTAAATGTCATGGCGGCAGCGACGGGGCTGCTAGTACCGGTTCCAGCACGCCAACTGGATTACCTTTCGACTATCCACTTCATGGATACAATCGCGGATAACATTGAGATCCTCGAGGAGAACGGGACACCCGTAGACTACGGTTTTATTCGTATTGTCTGCTCCGCTTATACCCCGAGCAAGCCCGGGGAGAACGACATGTGGCGAATGATGCAGTCGACTTATGCAAACTTCCTGTTGAGCCAACCAATACTGGCCTCTGAAGAGATCAAGAATGCCACCCAGGCATTCCGCTCGGTGTACGAAAGCAAGCCGTCTGCCTCGCACGCCACCTACCAGCGCTGCCGCGACAACTTAGACAGTGTCTTCAACGAGGTGCTCCAGCAGATCCGTGCTCAGTGGCCATCAAAAAGCCCGACCGGACGAACTAGCGAGACTCTAGCGAGTGTCGCTGCATGAGCCGGCGCTCCCTTATTGGCGAAGCCCTCGCCTCAAAGTCCACAACTGCTCCCGAACCAAACGACAAGGCTACCGCTCCATCGTCGGCTAGATCCTTTACAAATCGACGGCTAGAGGGATTTACGGAGGCTGCCCGCATGGTCAAGCGCCCCACAATTCGCTTGAAGCCGTCAGAGTGTTCTATTTGGCCTGGGAACGCGCGCGACTATGGTCTGCTGACCGAGGATCGCGTCCGCAGCCTGATCGATTCTATACAAGCTGAAAACGGGAACCGTATTCCTGTTGTAGTGCGTCGCACACCTCAGGCTGATAAGCAATATGAACTCGTAACCGGAACACGGCGTCACTGGGCGATATCGTGGCTGAATGCCAACCATTATCCTGAGATCGAATTAGTCGCCATCATCGAAGACCTCGACGACGAGGCTGCCTTCCGATTGGCAGATATCGAGAACCGAGAGAGAGAGGATATCTCTGACCTCGAACGTGGCGAGAACTACAAGGCTGCGGTGGACACATTTTACGATGGCGTACAGGCCCGCCTCGCGGACCGGGTCAAAGTTTCAAAATCGATGCTCGCGCGGTACATCGGGCTCACTGAAATACCTCAGACAATCATCAGTGCGTTCAATTCGCCGATGGATCTTCAGGTCCGTCATGGCGACAAGCTCCTCCCGCCACTCCGTACGCGTGATCTTCGTGAGCGGATGGAGAAGGCAGCAAAAGAGATTGCAGCCGAGCAGGCTTTCCGGCAGTCCGATGACCAGGAACCAATCAGCGGAGCCGACGTGGTTGCCCGTTTGATCAAGGCGACGACATCCCGGACTGGACGCCCGCAAAAAACGGTGATCGAAGCAAAAGGCGCGGCAATCGGTCGCGTTGATCAAGATCGGTCTCGCAACCTCACCATCACCTTAAATCCGACCGACCTCCCGACTGACGAGATCTTGGAAGCACTCCGCCCGCTGATTAAGCGAGCGAAAATTTTGAAGCCATCAGCAGGAAAATGACGCAAAACTGATCATCGAGACCCGTCGTTTTGCAACTCTGCAACGCGGCAATATCGGATGGCTTTTCAATCGCTTACACATGATTTCCCACGCGTGGGACGGTGGTTGGATAGAAGGGATTTCATCGTGACAGAAGATCTGCAGCTAAAGCCTTCGGGCGGCCGGCGCGTGCAGTTCGAGATGTTTTTCACACTTCCGGATTTCAGCGACGTATCCTTGCGAGATTACCAGGAGACAATGCAGCGTCCTTTCTTCAGTCTGGCGAAGAAGAAGCGCGTCAAACCCATCGAGTATGTAAGCCCAGACAAATCGGTGACCGTCCACGTCTCCGCTAATCCGGAATACGGAATGGCGACGATCTGGGACGCGGACATCATGATTTACCTGGCATCTCATATAAACGAACTGAGAGAACGCGGTGACAACGACCTCTCGCCGACCATTCGGGTTCAGCCTGGTGATCTACTCAAACGGATTTGCTGGGGTGTGAGCGGTCGGGCGTATGAGCGGCTGGTCGGAGCACTCGACCGCCTGCAAGCTACGACGATCAAAACTAACATCCGGGCTAACTCAAAGACCCGCGAAACTACGTTTTCATGGATCGATAGCTACACGCACCTGGTCGACGAGCGGACCCAAAGGTCCCTCGGTATGGAGATCACCCTCTCGAAGTGGTTCTTCGACGGAGTTATGGACAAGCGCAATGTACTTGCCATTTCGCCGCAGTATTTCGAGATCACCAGCGGCCTCGGAAAATGGCTCTATCGAGCGAGTCGTAAACACGCAGGCGGCAATGGTGCCGAAGGCTTCACGATCGGTTTTGAGACGCTCCATCAGAAGAGCGGGAGCGAAAGCTCGCTACCCTCATTCAAGAACAAGATATTGGAGTTAGCTCGGTCCAATAGCCTCCCCGAAATCAACTTAGAGGTAATTGGTGCAGAGACGCCCCGCCCGAAGCTAAAAATGGTCATGCGTCGACATCTTGCCGGCGCCCGCGAGAAAACGACCGGGAGAAAGCAACGAGCGCCCTCCCCTCCTCCCGAAATTCCTGTAGCTACAAAGCGCTCAGGGTCGGGCAGACCGGCGCCCCCCCCTCCTGAGCCTCCGGAGTATGTCAATCCCGCGCTCGCACGCCGGTTGGTCCAGCGGGCTGTAACCGGCTTAAAATCTGCCGAGGCCCCGCTCAAACACGATCCCCATGATGAAAGCTATCTCGCAGCTGCAGCGGCGATGCCTCGCAGAGGCGGTCGCGCGAAGGACGTTTTGGAGCCAGAAATATATGATGCAATCCGAACGGAGTGCCCGGGTTGGGATCTCGACAACTTAGTCAGGCAGTTCGACGCGTTCCTCAATGCAAACCCGAACGAATTACCTCGGAACTACTCCAAGCGATTCTACGGTTTCATGAAGAAGCACCACGAGCGCAACAGGCACACGCTTCCAGGGCTATAGAGGCGAACCAGCCCTGCTCTCTCCAGTAACGTCGCGGCTCACGCTAGAGATAACAACCGCAGCCCTGGCGCTGGCGCTGGCCTTCGCAAAAATGTTCGATAAGCCTGGGTCTCCATTTTCGGCGGAATCTTCGAGCAAATACGAATCCGCCGCCCAAGCCTGGCGCAACTGTTCGATACCTCGGTCAGTCGACGTGTTTACAGGAATGCCGCGCGTGCCAATACGATCAGATAAAATGCCATTCGCGCCCTTCATAGATGGCTAGATCGCTTATTGAGGCAATGGATCGATTCTCGAAAACACGTGCGGTCACAGGCCAGCAAGCACAGCGTACTCAGGTGTGCGGCCAGGCTCCTGCGCTGTCCACGATACCGCTCTGGCGAGGTGGATAAGAGGAGAGGCGGCACGTTTATCCACGCGTCTCCTTCTGACGGATGAGCGTCTAAGACTGCCTGGCTACTCCAGAGCGGAGACAACCATCCCGTGGGTCGAGCCGACACGTAAGATGGCGACCATAGGCATTCCCGAAAACACGACCGTATCAAGAAGTCGTATTTCTGATAGCACGTCGCCGTAAGACGTGCCTCGTCTGGACACGGGTCGAGTTTGGGGTGCGGACAACATATAAGGCCTCAAACGCTAACCACTCGGTCGACGTTCGGCGCGGAGCTAATCCGGGGACACTTATGCACAGGCCGCCACGGGGCCAGCGTACTATCAGGTGCGAAGCATCGTGTTATTAGAATCGCCGTGTCGTGTTATCAGGCCCCGGCCAACGTGTTTTGAGATTCTTTCCACAGGCTGCGAATCGCCTGTTTCTGGGGAAGTCCGTTGTCGCCGCTGACCCTCTAACACTCTAACTTAAGACCATAACTCCTCTAACGATTTCGCCTTCGGCGGATTCTGAAAATGATTTGTAGAGAAGGGGAAGAGCGCTCAATGGCGCACGAGCGCTGGCACGCGGTTTGTCGCGCCATTCGATCATTACTGCCGTCGTGAACCAAGCATATCTCATGCATGGTCCTCGGGTGCCGAAAACCTTTGCAGGCTGACACGGTTGGCCCCGGAGCATCGTTTCTAATCTGGCAGCTTATGAACGTGGACGTTCCGTGATGCCGCTACTTCGCACCATAACGACAGGCCGCCTGAGTCGACTAGTGAGCAGAGGGGAGGGCGGGGTCCTGCTGAGAATTCGACCATGCAAACTGAACGAGGCTGTAGCCTTGATCCTTGGCAAGCATCCGATTGACGGCGCGCAGGGCGAGAGACGCCATCCGCATCAAGAATTGCGCTGCGGGCCCGTTAGAGAGCCTTTTGAGATCCTCCGCATCCTCTGGACCGAAGCTTCTCGTCATCGCGCTGTAAGGGCTGTTTCCGGCGACATCAAAAACGAAGTTACACAGGCGCCGGTAAAAACAACCGACAGGAGTTCTGGGCGCACGGCACTTAGCATCAAAGCGCGTCAAATTTAAAGATCGTCGCCCGCATCACTTTCGTCGAGGTTTATGCCCCCGCGGGCGAGTATCGCGTCGATGCCACCCATCGAACTGTTGTACTCGTCGAGCGCGGCTGCGGAGAGGGCAAACGTCGTCGGCGCCGCTGAAGCCGCCGGAGCGCGAGTGGTTAGATCTACCGAAAAAAGGTGCACACCCGCGATCGTGGTACGCTCGAGTACGCCAAGCTCGTCAAGCACGGAGATCATCGAACGCACGCCAAGGCGGGTGGCGCCAAGGAGCGTCTCTATCTGAGCAGAACGCAGCGGCCCGAAGCTTGCGAGCAGCTTCATCAGGCCAGGGGAGCGCGAGGTGCGACGCCGGCCGGGCTGGAGCCTGTCGATGGATCGGGCGAGGTCCCGCATCTCGCCTAAGCTCTTGTACAACCCGTGCGCGACATCGCGCAGCGCGTTCGCCACGATAAGTTGCCCATGAGCAGACTCGGCGTCTGTGCAGCTTGCGTCGAGGCAGATTAGATTGGGGAAGGGCAGGGCGTGGGCCAGAAGGCCGGACTTGTACCAATGTTCGCCCCAGAGGGTTTCGAGGGCCCAGCGCGGCGAAGCAAGCGCAACGCGATCTACCGTCATGCGCATCGGGCCAACCGCGATCGTCTCTGACGTCCGTTCCGCCGGGGCAAAGGCAACATGGTCACGCACGGCCTGGTGAAGCTGCGTAAGCGCGGGCAGGGGAAGCGGGCAGGGGGCGAGCTGTCCGATAAGATCGCGAGCTGCAGCGATAACCTCGTGCGCCTGCTCATGCGCCGTCTCGGTCTCATGGGCGCTGCCGATGTAGTCTCGGGGGGCCATCAGCGCCGAAGCGAAGCTGTTGGCAAGCTCGGCCATCGGTTCCCACAGGCTGTGCGTCAACTCAATCAGTATTGCGCCAACTAGAACCTTTGGAGGGCGAGCCGCGCGCGACGGCTGATCGGACAGCGTCACCACACCGGCAAACCAAGCGTGGAAACGCGTGTCCGTGAAAACATGTCCCTCCTGGCGCAGCGCAGCGATGAGCGTGGTTCGCAGCAGCCGTGCGGCAAGCAAGCGTAGGGTCGTGCTGTCGCTTGCGCGCAGCCCGCCATCGAACCGACCGAGTGCGAGTAGGGCCTCGACCTCAGCGGCTGACAGCGCCGGAACCGGATCATGGTGCTGCGGCACGGCATCTCCAACGAACAAGCAACGGAGAAAGCGTCAGATTTGCCGAGGTGTATATCCAAGCGATCATAACTATACAACTGCCGAGCGCCTCGTTCCAAGTCACTATCGCTAATGGTATCTTATCGATAGTGACAGGGCATTTTCGAGCTGGTAGATCGTGTCGATGTCCGCCAAACCACCCAAAGCACGCGCCGCCGGTATCGATGATCATGGCGCTGAACTCGTGGTGATCCACGCCGCAGGGCAGGGAAGCCTGCCGCAACGACGCGGCGGCCAGGCAACCGACCGGGTGATGCAGCTGACTGAGCTGCTCGCTTCGCTGCTCGGCACCGACGGCGCAATCGATCGCCTGGCCTACCGCAAGAGCCTTGAGGCGCGCGCGCCAGCCAGCGTGAAGGCGCTCGCCAACGATCTCGACTGCTACGCTGGCTTTTGCGCGAGGGCAGGGGGAATTGGCTTTCCGGCCAACGAAGCCCGTATCGTCGCCTATCTCGAAGACTGCGAGGCGCGTCAGCTTAAGCCGTCGACAGTGTCGCGTCGCCTTGCCAGCCTGGCGGTCGTACATGGGTTGCTCGGGGTGCCTAGCCCGACGCGCGGCAGCATCGTGCGCGACGCGCTGCGCGGGCTTCGCCGCCGCGTCGATGTCGTCCAGCGTCAGGCGGGTCCCTTGCGCTTTGGAGAAGGGATCGGCAGCGTGCCGGCCAAGGGCTTTACGCTCAGCACGCTATTGCAGGCGTGTTCGGGATCGTTGCCGGGTTTGCGCGATGCGGCGCTACTCAGCCTGGCCTATGACACTGGCCTGCGTGTTTCCGAGCTGGTGCGGGTGGCGTGCGAGCATATCGCCGTTGAAGAGGATGGATCGGGCGTGCTGACGGTGCCCAAGTCCAAGACCGATCAGGAAGGGCAGGGGGCTTACGCCTGGCTCTCGCCCGATACGATGCGGCGGGTGATGGCGTGGCAAAGCAGCAGTGCTGTGACCCAGGGACCGCTGTTTCGGCGTGTTGGTGTGGTACGCACCAAGGGGCGCGCTGCAGAGGAGCCTGGTACCATTCCAGCTCCGGCGGGCTACCGATGGCGGCTGCCAGCGAACTTTCCCCCTCGTGTGGGCACGAAGGGTGTGCCGGCCATGACAACGTACGTCGTGGGTGACGAGGCGCTGACCCCAGCGGCGGTACGACTAATCATCAAGCGCACGGCCCGCCAGGCCGCAGATGAGCATTTGATCAACCTGTTTGGCAAAAAGCTCGACGACGCCATCGCAGCGCTCAGCACGCACTCGCTAAGGGTTGGCTTGACCCAGGATCTGTTTGCCAGTGGCGAAGACGCCGGGCCGATCGCTCAGGCGCTGCGATGGACCTCGACATCGACTGCTTTGCGCTATGGCCGCAAGCTTGCTCCGTCATCCAATGCCACCGCACGCATGTTGCGGAACGTAAGGACGTAGGAGAGCTGGTTTTGAACGAAGAGCTTCAGCGCAGGTGAGGGCCGGCAGGCAAGCGGAGCATGGTTTAACGCGCGGCATCATCAGCAACCACGCTTGAGGAGCATGGCAGGGGCTCATCGGACAATACTCGATCAACAGCGAAGACGTCATGGGATCGCATGAGGGCATCACATGTGAGCTGGTGAGTTCAATACTATCATGCTTGCCGTTACGAGCCGGCTTGTTAGTATTCTGTCGATCAACCTGATGCAGCGCCTATCTCCTCGATCCTGAACGAAAGAACCCCCGATGTCCGAAGCTGAGTCGCCCTCTGATGTTGCGGCACTGACCGTTCAGCTGCTGAGCGCCTACCTGGCCAACAACACGGTGCCCTCTGAAGATCTGGCAGGCTTGATCCGCTCTACAAGGGACGCGCTCACGCAAGGGGCGGATACGTTAGTGCAAGAGGAGCCCGAGACATTCACGCCGGCTGTTTCGGCACGCAAGAGCTTGGCTTCGCCCGACCGTATCATCAGCCTCATCGACGGGAAGCCCTACAAGACCCTCAAGCGCCACTTGGTGGGACATGGGCTGACACCCGAAGGTTATCGCAGTCGGTACAACTTGCCGGCAAACTACCCGATGGTTGCGCCTGCCTATGCCGAGCACAGGCGCAACATCGCCAAGGACACAGGACTTGGCAACAGAAAGCCTGCTGTCGACGAGACATCAATTGCGGAAGTTGAAGAGCCGTCAGGCGCTAACATCGAAGTCGCGGGGCTGGCTGAACCACAGGCGGCTTCCGAAGGCAAAGCTGAGACCAAGCCGTCCGCCAGCACGAAGAAGAGCAAGGCTGGAGCCAAGAGCAAGGCATCGGCCTTCGACGAAGCAACTCTTGATCAAGTAGCACCGTCCGTAGACCCGGATCTTGCCCCTGCCGGCGAGCGTGACACGTCTGTTGTAGAACCGACGCAGGAAGGCGTGGTCGCTGATCCCGCACCGCCATCGCGTAAGCCCAAAGCAACGCCTGCCAAGTCGCCAAAGAGCCAACCTGCCAAGTCGAAGCGCAACGTGGCGATCAAGCCAGTTCCAGCTTTTCAGGCAGCATCTGAAGCGCCGAGCGATGCTGCAGACAAGCAGGACGTGCAAACGGCGCCTACAAAGTCCAAGCGCCGCGCCAAATTAGGCTTGTTTGAAAAGACCGCTGCCAAACCCGGTGAACCAGCCAACGGGTCTGCTGCCCAGACTTCCGAGAGTTCGTCCGCGCCTCAGGAGCCCGCAGCCGATGAGGTCGGCGTCAGCGCCAAGACACCCGCGAAGCGCAAGAGCCCCAAGCGCATGGCTCGTGCTCCAAATAGCCAGGCAGACGAGGCCGGCAACGAAGATGGGGCTGAGAGCTAAAGCCAGACGATCAAGACCAGCGCGGTTGGGGCGCAAGCCCCACCGTGCTGCGCCTCAGCCGCTATGAAGGTCAGGGTGCTTGTGTTGTAATGCCGGGCGCTTGCTGGCATGCCAGCGGCCTTTGATCGATCGCGCGAGTGGCACTGCGCAGGTGTCACAAAGCGCGAGGTAATGATCGTCTTTGCCTCGTCGGATCGAGACCAACGATGGCTTGTGCCACCCCAAGATGCAGCCGAGTATCACACTCCAAATATATGCTCGAACGTGGCGCCGACAACGTCTTGCATGCGCAGCGCTGTGCAATGCTGGTGGATAGCCTGTGGATAGTAACCGGGTTCCAATCTCGTGGGATCAGGGCTTACGCCGAAGAGACCAGACGAGTGCTGAGATACTCGTGATCAAGGCTGACACAGCAACCAGGTACGAAGGCAAGATGGTCGTCATGAGCTAACTCCTACTGCTTAGGCGGGATAACCCATATGGCTCTTTGTCGGAAAGTTGTTTTGCGTCGATGATGACTTGGGAAGGGCAACCCGTGCCGTCGGATTGGCTGCGCCTTTCTCATAAGTGGGTAAGCCGAATGCGGCGCTGACAGCCACCCGCGGGTTGATGAAGTTGCCCGCAGAGCTCCTCGCAAACCGGATGAATGAGGAAGCGCATCTGTTCGCCGAGGCCGTGATCTCGCAAGATGCTCAGGAGGCATTTAGCGCCTTCCTTGATAAACGTCCCTCGATCTTCAGCCATTGAGCATCCTGACCATCCAGGATCTGGGGTTCGCCCCGCACGATTAGGGCGGCCCTCGAAGAATGCGCCTTCGGCTCAGGTCATGGCTGAGATTGCTGGCACTCGCGTGACTGGTAGGGCAGAGGGGCCGACCCTACATGATCTTATGATCTGGCTGTGCCGCCGGCCTGGCTTGCACCCACGAGATAACGGCGAGCAAATGACTGACAATGACCTGCAAGCTGCTTTTGACGCGCCGCTCAGCGACGCTGACACAAGCATCGTTGTGCAACTCATCACCCGCGCCAAGCATCGTGGTGTTGTAACGATGGGCGAAGTTGAGGCTGCACTTCCGCAAGATCAGATGTCTACCGACCAGATCGAAGAGGTCATGTCCGCTATCTCGCAGATGGGCGTCAAGATCGTCGAGGAGAACGACGGCGAGGATGCTGATGCTCAAGATGAAGGTGAAGGCGATCGCGAGCGTCAGAGCGACGCTGACGCTGACGCTGAAAGCGATATCGCCGAGCGGCGCGTCCCTGATAGCAGAAGGGCCGAAAACCTCGGCCGTACTGATGACCCGGTGCGTATGTACCTGCGCGAGATGGGCTCGGTTGAGATGCTCAGCCGCGAAGGCGAAGCCGCGGTTGCCAAGCGCATCGAAGCGGGCAGGGACATGATGATATTGGGGCTGTGCGAAAGCCCGATCACCTTTCACGCCATCATGCAGTGGTCTCAAGCGCTCCACAGCGGCGAGATGAAATTGCGCGAGGTTCTCGATCTCGACGCCATGCTCTCGAAGGAACCGGCGCCTGAGGGTCTTTCAGAGGAGAATAACGTCGACGGCGAGACCGGCGTAGCGACAACTGGCCCCTCTTACAGCCAAGAGGAAGAGGTCGGACAAGAGCCCGAGAGCGCCGACGACGAGGACAGCACCGAGGTCAGCGTCAAACGCCCGACCGAGGGCGATGAAGAGGACAACACGCTAAACCTCGCGCAAATGGAAGAAGCGCTCCGGGATGAGGCGCTGGCTAGGTTTGCGCAGATCACCGAAGTGTTCGAAACGTTTCAAAAGCTTCAGCGCGAGCGGCTCGACGCCATGGGTCTTGGCATCGACTTTCCGGCCGGCAAGGAACAGCAGTACCATCACTTGCGCGAAGACCTGACCGCTCAGGTCGAGGCGGTGAAGTTTCACGCAAGCAAGATCGAGTACCTGATCGACAACCTCTATACCTTCAATCGCCGGCTGACGGCGCTTGGCGGTCAGATGCTGCGTCTTGCCGAGCGGCACAAGGTCAAGCGGGCTGACTTCCTCAGCGCCTATGTCGGTCGGGAGATGGACGACGCATGGCTTGCCGAGATGAGCACGAAGGACAACAAATGGCAGGCCTTCGCGCAAAGCGAGGCTGAGCCGGCCGAACGCATCCGTTCGGAAGTGGCCGACATCACTGCTGCGACCGGCATGACGCTGTCCGAGTTTCGCCGCATCGTGAACATGGTTCAGAAGGGCGAGCGAGAGGCGCGTATTGCCAAGAAGGAGATGGTCGAGGCAAACCTGCGGCTCGTGATCTCGATCGCCAAGAAGTACACCAACCGTGGCTTGCAATTTCTGGACCTCATCCAGGAGGGTAACATCGGACTGATGAAGGCCGTCGACAAATTTCAGTACCGGCGCGGCTTCAAGTTCTCGACCTATGCCACCTGGTGGATCAGGCAGTCGATGACCCGCTCCATCGCGGATCAAGCGCGGACCATCCGCATTCCCGTCCACATGATCGAGACGATCAACAAGCTCGTGCGAACGAACCGTCGGTTTCTCCACGATCATGGTCGCGAGCCGACGCCCGAGGAAATGGCCGAGCAGTTGTCCATGCCGCTCGAAAAGGTGAAGCGGGTTCTGAAGATCGCCAAGGAGCCGGTCTCGCTTGAGAGCCCGGTTGGTGACGAGGACAACAGTCAACTTGGAGACTTCATCCAGGATGCCGACGCGGTTGTCCCCGTCCACGCGGCTATTGAGTCAAACCTGAAGGAGATGGTCACCCGCACTCTGGCGTCACTCACGCCGCGCGAGGAACGCGTTCTACGCATGCGCTTTGGCATCGGCATGAACACGGACCATACCCTCGAAGAGGTTGGCCAGCAGTTCTCGGTGACCCGAGAACGTATTCGTCAGATCGAAGCCAAGGCGCTAATGAAACTAAAACACCCGAGCCGGTCGCGAATGATGCGCACCTTCCTAGATTAGCTGCGATCTACACAGCTAACAGTAGCGAGCGAGAAATCTCCTACGGCTCCTCCAAAGGCTGACAGCCAGACACCTCATGTGGGCGTGCGAGCCGTTGGACTTGCCAAATCGGCATTACGGCGGCGTCACTATGCAGAGAGCAGGATAGCGCGGGCACCCTATCTTCTTGATCTGCCTACGGCTTTTCGCTCAATTGCAGGTGCTCAGCGGTCGAGCTGAGAACAAGATAACGATGAACGAGATGCCAAGCCTGCGACATACCTGCTGCCAAGATAGGTTAGGCGGCGTGGACGAAATGGTTGACGCGGTACGAGGTGATTGATTCAAGGCTTCCTTTTGGAGGCGGGCTTGAGCCGGGGTGATCTGAGCGAAGCTGAGTGGCGTGTTTTGAGAGGATTACTGCCGATTGATGCGGCGAACAGGGCGCGCGGTCGTCGCCCCGAACAGAACCGATCAATCATCAACGGTATACTTTGGCGGCTACGGTGTGGAACGCCTTGGCGCGATGTCCCGCCTAAATACGGCAACTGGAACACGATCTACCGGAGGTTCCGACGTTGGAGCGAAGCTGGGGTTTGGGAAGCCGTCGCGGTCACGCTGGCAGAGCTCATGGCGGACAGCGGCCACTACAGCATCGATAGTACCACGGTTCGCGTTCACGTTTCGGCAGCGGGCGGAAAAGGGGGGCTCATCGACGAGCTCTTGGCCGCTCGCGGGGCGGGTTCACCAGTAAGCTTCACTGTCTGGCTGACGCCCGAGGGCGACCACTAGCCTTCCATCTGACGGTCGGCGAAGCGGCGGATTGCAAGGCATACGCCACCTTGATCGCGCTGCCGGAGCGATCGCCAGCGGCGCTTCTGGCCGACAAGGGCTATGATGCCGACGCCATTCGCGCAGACCTTGCGAGCCGCAACATACAGGCTGTCATCCCAGGCCGCTCAAACCGCCGCGTGAAGATCGATCATGACCGAGCGCTCTACAAGCAACGTAACGGCATCGAGCGCATGTTCGGCCGCCTGAAGATCAACCGCGCGATCGCCACGAGGTATGACCAACTCGCCCAAAGCTTCATGAGCATGGTGCACATCGCCTCCGCCAGATACTGGCTCAAATTCGTCCACGCCGCCTAGCAGGCTACCGCTTCCCGCAGCTCCCCGTTGGAAAGATAGTCAGTGCCAGCTTTGGCGTGGCGGAACCTAGGGTCGGGGAGCCTTGGGAGAGCTTGTTCAAACGCACTCATACGTGCCTTTACGCTGCGAAAAGCACCGGTCGAAATCGTACTGTGACGGATCGAGAGGTGGAAAATTAGCAAGGCATGGGCAGGAGTTACGATTGCAAGTACCTACAGCTACCGTCTCAGCGGAGGTGGTCGCCAAGGTGCAGACCATATCCGATACCAGCGTGTTGAAACGACACTTTGGCCGGATGTTCCGGCAGGGACAGCCGCGCTATCGGGACTTATACGACGTAGATGGGGGCATCGCTATCTCAATCTCCCCCAAGCCGAAGGCCGCCTCGACGACCTTCATCTGGTCAGCGTTCATGCGTCCACCCTGTAGGCTGCCATCCCCCGCCCAGTGCTTGGTAAAGGGTCACAATATTTTCGAGTTGGCTTTGGCGAACGGTGATCGAGTCCAATTCCGTGGTGTAAAGATTACGCTGCGCGTCGAGTTGCTCGATATAGGCCGCATAACCTCCCCGATACCGATCCGTCGCCAGCGCAACCGACCGCAGCAGGATGGTACGTCGTTTACGAAGTCGCCCGATCTGTTCCTCATATCGGGTGATGCCGGTCAGCGCCGTCTCAACCTCCGCAAACGATGCCAGGACGACGCCACGATAGGCAAAGGCCGCCTGATCGCGCTGCGCGACGCTGACCTGATATTGTGCGGTCAGCCTGCCACCGGAGAAGATGGGAGCCAGAATGCTGCTGCCCACGCTCCACACCGTGACCGGGTCATAATCGGACGAATTGACGAACAACTGCCCGAGTGAAGCCGACAGAGCGACCTGTGGGAGAAAGGCCGCGCGATTGGCGGCCAGCTTTGCGTCGGCCGCGGCTATCCCCAGTTCGGCACTGGCGATGTCCGGGCGACGACGCAGCAGGTCTGACGGCAATGTGGCAGGGACCGTCGGGGGCAGGAAGTCGTGGAGGCCCCGTCCGCGTGTCACCGCGCCGGGCAGGTCGCCCGTGAGCTGGCTCAGCGCATTTTCCTGCGTTCGCAGCGCGAGCTTGAGCGCGGGTATCGCCTGCTCGACGGCCTGATATTCGGACTCCGCCTGCGTCAGCTCGAATTGCGAGATATAGCCAACCTGGGCCTGATCGGAGGCAAGGCGCAAGGCCTCGGCGCGCGACGTCACCGTGCTTTCGGAAACCAGTATCTGCGCATCCAGCGCCAGTATTCCGATATAGGCTTGCACAACCTGAGCCGCGACCGCCAATGCGATGGCGTCATGATCGGCCTGTGTCGCGACATATTGCAGTCGGGCGGCATCCTTCAGGCGGGAGAGCCGCCCGAAGAGATCGATCTGCCAGTTTACTTGCACCTCCGGCTGAATCGTCGTGCTCTTGACCGGAGGCATGCCGGGGCTTCGTGCATGCTGGGCGCTCACGGCACCATCGGCTGTCGGCAAAAGAGCGGACCGGGCGATCCGGATATTGGCCTGTGCCTCCTGAATACGGGCAGCGGCGGTCAGAACATCGGTGTTGCGCGCCAAGGCACGCTCGATCAGGCTATTGAGCGCTGGATCGCCAAAGGACTGCCACCATTTGGGATCGATCGTCGCCTCTCCCACATTCCCATCGCGCCAACTGACAGGAGCCACAACCGCCGCCGAAGCGGGCGGGCGAACGTCGGCGGGCATGCAGCCAGTCAGGATGAACACCGGCACACTGCCCATCGCGATAAGACACGCCTTCATCGTACGGTCCCGACGCCGACGGCACCCACCGTCTCGACCCGTGTGACCACCGACATGCCGGGACGCAGCCGCTGCGCCAGCGGCTGGCCCGGATCGATGACGATCTTGAGCGGTATGCGCTGAACGACCTTGGTGAAGTTCCCGCTTGCGTTGTCAGGGCGCAGGACGCTGAATTCCGATCCGGTGGCAGGCGCGAAGCCCTCCACCCGGCCGGTCAGCCGTTCGTCGCCCAGAGCGTCCACCTCGAACGTCGCGGCCTGGCCGGGTCGAATGGCACGGGTCTGGGTTTCCTTGTAATTGGCGACGATCCAAAGGCTTTCGGGAACCAGAAACAGCAGTTGAGAACCGGCGGCGACATATTGCCCCTGCCGGACAGTGGCCTCGCTGAGCTGCCCTGCTCTGGGGGCATAGATGATCGTATTGGCGAGATTGATGCGGGCAAGGTCGCGCTGCGCCGTCGCAGTCCTGACCTGCGCTTCGAGGCCCTGTCGCGATACGCGAGTGGCTTTCACCGTCTCTTCTCCGATACGCAGCGCTGCCCGCGCCTTCATCACCGCTGCTACGCTCGATCGCGCGGTGGCACGCCCCTGATCGCGCTCACGCAGGGAGACGGAGCCGCGCGAAGCCAGATCGTCCACCCGCTCCTGATCGGAACCAGCGCGATCCTGCTCCGCATGCGCCGCATAAAGGTCGGCGCGGCGCGATTCTATGTCCGCAAGATTTTGCGCCACGGTTTGCGCGGCATTGGCCAGATTGGCCTTTGCTGCATCCAATTGGCCCTCGGCCTGCTCCAGTTGCTGACGATAAATCCGGTCATCGATGCGCAGCAGTGGCTGACCCGCCTTCACATGCTGATAATCATGCACCAGGACTTGAGTCACATAGCCGCTGACCTGCGGCGCCATCACCGTGATCTGGCCCCGGACATAGCTGTTCTCTGTCGTGACCACGGTGCTGGCAAAGGGAAGGATCCGCCACGCCCACAGGATGAGCAGGATGCCGATCGTCGCGATGCCGGCCATCAGCAGCACGGTCGAGCGCTTGGGCTTGATCGTCTTGGCAGGCCCGTCCTCCTCCTTGGCGGCGGCTGTGTCGCCCGGCTCGTTCAACGGGCGACCGTCCGAGCCAAGCAACGTGGGTAGCGTCTTCTCAGGCGCGCCCGGAGGCGGTGTGATGTGTTCGTTTGCCATATCGTATCCGTTAGAGTGAGGCTGCGCTTCCAGTCGACGGACCGGCGGAAGCAGGGGGGGATACTTTCTCCCCGATGGATTGGCGAAGGGCGTTGAACAGCGCCCAGCCCAGCAGGATAAGCGACAGAAGGCCGCTGAGAAGAAAGATGTCGTTATAAGCGCGGACATTGGCTTCCCGCGTTGCCACCTGTGCCAGTTGGGCCGTCCCATGCGCCTGCCGCAACATCGAGTCCGTCATGACCCCACCATATATCTGACCCTGGATTTGCAGGCGCTGCGCCACGACGCTGTTCGTTGGATCGACGCCCGCATTGATCACCGCGGAATATTCATGTTCGCGAAACTGCTGGAGCGTTCCGAGCATCGCCGGGCCTGCCAGTCCACCGATCGACTGGCTGAGGCCGAAGAGCACCGAAAAGCTGATGATGAAATTCGGCCCGTTGGCCATGGCGCTCATCACGCCGATCATCAACAATGGTCCCATGAACATGCCCGCCGCCGCCGACAGCAGGAACTGGCTCACAAACATATCATGCGGCCGGGTGAGACTGGTCGCGTTCCAGTCGAGGAAGCTGCCGATCGCAATGAGTGCGACCGACACCAGTATCTGGGGAACTACCGCTTTCTGGTCGAAGGTTATCGCGCTGGCGCCTATGCCCAGGATCAGGCCGAGCAGCATGACCCCGTACAGCGGTTGCAACTGATCCACCCCCATGCCGAGCGTGCGCAGAAATCCGGTCGCAGCATAGGTTTGTTCGGAGAGCAGAAAACGGATTCCCATCGCCCCAATCGCGAAACGGATGGTGGCGGCTGCGCCCAGCCAGCGGGTCTGGATGAGCGGGTTGCGGCGGTGATGCTCGACAAACATGCCCCCCGCGAGCAAAGGCACCACCGCGATCAGCGCCAACCCGATCCAGCGCTGGTCGGTCCACCATTGAGTCCGCCCCTGGCTCAACACTGCCACGATCAATGCAAAGGCCGGGGCGAACAGGGCAAAGGTCAGGAAGTCGAGACGCTCGAAAGTCTTGATGCGGATGCCAGGTGGCAGTTTCAGCGTCACCACCGCCGCCAGGCAGCAGAGCGCCAGCCCGGACTCGAACAGGTAGAGCGTCCGCCATTCGCCCAGATCAAGCAGCGCGGGCGACAGCAGAAATGCGAGCGGCGTGGCCAGCTGCGAAATGCCAAGGCCGATCACCAGACCCTGACCCATGTTGGCCTTTGGGAAAGCCTGAAGCGTGTAGAGGATCGCCAGCGTGCTGATCGTCGCCCCGACGAAACCGCTGATTGCGCGGATCAATAGCGCCATCGCATAGCTATCCGCGAAAAGGTGCAGAATGGTTGCGGCAGCATAGAGCGGCAGCCCGATTTCTGCGAACAGCCGCAGGCCGAATTGCTGGCGAAACTTGACCAGCAGCAAGCTGGTCGAGATGTTGACCATCATATAGGCAGCGGGCAGCCATCCTGCCTCGACCGGCGTCAGGCACAGCGTTCCCTGGATATTGGAAAGATTGGCGCTAAACAAGGCGTTGCCCAGCCCACTCGTGATACCCAGCAGGAACGCCACGAAAATATAGGCGAAGCGAACTCCCACACTATGCTGCGGCGTGGAGGGTGAACCCGGCAAGGACGGCCGTTCGTCGTCGGTCCAGTTCGGGGTCGGTTCCAGAGGCTTGTTCACAAGCACCAAACACTGTTCGAGGTATCTGTGGCGTTAGCGCATCCCTCGACCGTGCGCGTGTATATTATGCCATTCATATTCCCACGCATCTCTTCCGGCCTGAAGTCACGCTTGCCAATGATTTCGCGCTTTGCCGGGCAATGATGGAGGTTTGGTGGAGGATGGGCGCATCCCCTCATCTGCGAATCAGCGCTAGAATGGCATCCCTCGTAAACTCATGCTTACTCGTTCATTTGAAACGGAATTAATGCAATGGCGGGGTCCCGATCGGCGCCGATTGAGGCCCCACCACTCGGCCTATTTTTGTCTCAACTTCAATGCGTTGGGGTTGATCGGTGGGGGTTGCGATTCAAAGCCGATCCACAACCAGTGGCATCTTGCACCATGCCGATGGTCTTTTCTGGCGGGGTACGTGTCCGCAATCGTTCGCCGCCCGCCGAACATCTCGCGTCCGTCGCACCCGATGTGATTTGGGTCTCAACGATCGTGCGCCCGTCGATCGCCAGCGTCTCACACAATGTGAGCCGGAACATGGCCTTTATTGCAGTTCCGAGCGAGCATCATTGCGAGCCACTACACATAGGATCGTTGTTTGTGAGCCTACGGGTGTGATCGATGGGTGTTGACAGGTCTGATGCCACGCTATTTCTTCCACCATCATTCGGATGTCAGGATAACCGATGATACGGGTGTTGAGTTTGAGACACCGCAAGAGGCGAGGCGCGAGGCAATCCGTGGCGCTGGTGAGCTACTTTGCGATGCTGCTGAACCCTTCTGGGGATCTCGGCTTTTTATCGTTACGGTGACGAACGAGGTAGGCCTTATCATGTGGGAGATCTACATGGATGGGTTTAACGCAGCCGCCTCGCCGATTGGCGACCAAGGGCTGGGCTAAAGTGCGCCGGGCTGCATTTAGGGGGAACCCTTCTTATATATTAGCTCGCCATCGGGGGGATCGGCCTAAATTGCTCCAGCGCGTAGGATGCCGAAATACGTACCCTTATTGGGCAGTTCCGCCTGTCGCGATTGCCACCCATCGTTGTTGCATCGTGTAACGCCGCGCGATACAGCCGTTCTGTGATAATTGGATTCCGGCACGAGGGGCTTGAAGCCTTTTATCGAAGTGGCACCACGCGCGGTGTCCAAGCTTCTCACGTAAAGAAGCTTCGGAATATTCTTGGGTTGTTGGATGTCGCGGCAGGGCCGGATGATATGAACCTGCCGTCCTTCAAGTTGCACCCGCTTAAGGGAGACTTGAAAAGCCACTGGTCGGTTTGGGTGAACGGAAACTGGCGTATCACCTTCCGTTTTGTCGGCACTGATGCCGAGCTAGTTGACTATCAGGATTACCATTGAGGCTATGACGATGATGCACAATCCTCCCCATCCCGGCGAACTATTGCGCGATGAAGTTATTTCAGCGCTGGCTTTGTCTGTCACTGAGGCAGCCAACCGTCTTGCTATGTCACGGGTCGCACTTTCCCGGGTGTTGAATGGAAAGGCTGCGATCAGCCCCGACCTTGCGGTTCGTCTGGTACAGGCGGGGGCGAGCACGGCCCGAGCTTGGCTCGCGATGCAGGCCAACTACGATTTATGGTGCGCCATGCAGCACGATCAGCCACCTGTCCGGCGCTTACAGGACGCAGCGTGACTGGTGACCGTCCTCGACGTGCTCAAGCCGCCGGCGCGGCCTGACGGGCAAGGGTCCGATATACCGTCGGACGCGCGATCGAGAACAACTCTGCTAGGCGGCGTGGACGAATTTGAGCCAGTATCTGGCGGAGGCGATGTGCACCATGCTCATGAAGCTTTGGGCGAGTTGGTCATACCTCGTGGCGATCGCGCGGTTGATCTTCAGGCGGCCGAACATGCGCTCGATGCCGTTACGTTGCTTGTAGAGCGCTCGGTCATGATCGATCTTCACGCGGCGGTTTGAGCGGCCTGGGATGACAGCCTGTATGTTGCGGCTCGCAAGGTCTGCGCGAATGGCGTCGGCATCATAGCCCTTGTCGGCCAGAAGCGCCGCTGGCGATCGCTCCGGCAGCGCGATCAAGGTGGCGTATGCCTTGCAATCCGCCGCTTCGCCGACCGTCAGATGGAAGGCTAGTGGTCGCCCTCGGGCGTCAGCCAGACAGTGAAGCTTACTGGTGAACCCGCCCCGCGAGCGGCCAAGAGCTCGTCGATGAGCCCCCCTTTTCCGCCCGCTGCCGAAACGTGAACGCGAACCGTGGTACTATCGATGCTGTAGTGGCCGCTGTCCGCCATGAGCTCTGCCAGCGTGACCGCGACGGCTTCCCAAACCCCAGCTTCGCTCCAACGTCGGAACCTCCGGTAGATCGTGTTCCAGTTGCCGTATTTAGGCGGGACATCGCGCCAAGGCGTTCCACACCGTAGCCGCCAAAGTATACCGTTGATGATTGATCGGTTCTGTTCGGGGCGACGACCGCGCGCCCTGTTCGCCGCATCAATCGGCAGTAATCCTCTCAAAACACGCCACTCAGCTTCGCTCAGATCACCCCGGCTCAAGCCCGCCTCCAAAAGGAAGCCTTGAATCAATCACCTCGTACCGCGTCAACCATTTCGTCCACGCCGCCTAGTGTTCGCAAAGCCATAGCTTTATAGCTCGGCGAACAAATGGTACGTGACAGTGGTTACATCGCCCCGTATTATCTTACCTTACATATCAAACACTTATGGATCGGCATGAAGACCTCAACACGCAAAGCATTTGCTTTTGGCAGTTCATAATTTTGCGTCTCGCCTTGGGTTATGTGTCGAGTGCTGTCTTTACGATGTGTCCTACGGGTGACTGCGGAGGACAAAGCGCCGGTTTAGAGGTTGCTCTGGGCGCGCATTGTGTTTTTGGATATCTGTCAAACGACCAAGTTGCTCAGGCGAAATTGAAATTGGATCTGCCAATACAAACCAGTCGACTGTCTCGCTACAGGGTGGGGTCGTCAACGAACCTGCGTAACGAAAATAGTTTCGCTGGAGCTTCTGATGGGCAGGCAACAAGCTAACCATCGAAAGTTTTAACGGCTGCTGGTTATTACTTTCGAGGGCCAAGAGAACTTGCTGTATTACCGGATTGCTGGGACCTGTTCGAAGTGGGACACCTATTACGCCTTGCCGCTCCTGATCGACCACATGAACAAGGTGAAGTTCTCCTACGATACCCGGCGTGTTTCGAAAATGCTCGGCCGGAAAGTGGAAATGGAATTGCCGCAACATGTATCGAACGCCCCCTACCTGAAACATCTCTGAATCTAGGGCATCCAGCTGAAACCCGTGTGGTGTCGCGTGTGTTTTGAAGTAGCTTGGTTCGGCGCTTATCTTCAAGGCAGGCAGATTGGCGGAGATTGCACTTCCCAACGATACTGGGGATTCCTGCTGACCTGAATGGCAGGTCGAAAAGTGCTTATCGATCATGTGCCATCGATCAGGTCCATTTCTTCCAGTATACGACCAATGCTTTGCGGATGGTCCCGCCAAGCTTGACATGGAAGTAGCTGCTAACACGCATGCGGCGGCAACATACAGATGAAAAACACGCATGGCTGATCCTCCTGGCTTAAAGCAGGGCGACATCTTGATCCGAAGGACGATGACGTTTTAGCAGACCGTAAAGATATCGGTTAGATGGATATGAGTTATTGATGGCTGATAGATGGCTACTGAGGTTTGATGCCGACCATGTTGCTGGCGTGAACCGCCGCACTTATTTTATTCAGGGCGATTAATTATCGCGTACCACCCCCATGATCTCGCCGTGGCGAGAGACACTAACCAGCATATTGCGCCCACCGCGCGTGGCCCGAACAAGGAAGCGTTTCCCTACGTCTTCGACGCTCCGGACATGGTAGCCGCGTTGCCGAACAAGTTGGATCGCATCGCGCGGTCCGACATTACGGTGACGCAGTTGGCGCAGCTCGCGATCATCGTGAGAACGATCCGACCGCCGCAGCACTTGTACGTCGTCTCCTGAGCTATCCTGATCGCCCCGTGGGCTATAGCCGTCAGATCTGTGCCCACGGTCGATGACACTTTGAGCCGAAGTGGCCGGAATGTGGAGCGTGCTCGCCACTCCGATCAAAAAGACATGCAGAACTCGTTTAGTAGCGGTCATCCTGGCAGTTCCTTGGACAGTTCCTAACAGAACCTGCGCTAGGTACGTAGCATCCAGATTTGATGGATTGCAGATGTAGGATCTTAACGCTTTCGCGTCGTCGGGCCAAAAATGGTATGTCGAGCCGCTTAGCCAAATGCGGCCACTGAACCGTTCGTTGCACCGTCGCTCGCTCTTAAGAAATGAAATCCCGCTGTCCGGGTCGCGATCCGCGTGGACGATCCGGAGCCTTTCATGCGGTGCTCTCTCGCGATTGGGGCAACGGTCCAGCTAAGCAGCTCTACTGATTTCGAAAGGTCCCAGACACGGACCGATATTCCCATTGGGATCCAGACCGTCCGAAAACGGCGTGTAGGATTCCAGGGTGTGCCGGGACGGTGTAGCCTTGGGTCATGGCATACATCGAAGGTCATGCTCGGGATCAGGCGCTGTTGCTGCCAGCGTCAGTTGAGGACTATGTGGCGGCGGACAACCCGGTGCGGTTCATCGACGCCTTCGTCGACGACCTCGACTTGGGTAACGCGGGTTTCCAGCGGACGCAGCCGAAAGCGACGGGGCGGCCCGGTTACGATCCGGCCGACATGCTCAAGCTGTATCTGTACGGCTATCTCAACCGAGTGCGGTCGAGCCGGCGCCTGGCGGCAGAGGCAGGCCGCAACCTTGAGCTGATCTGGCTGCTGCGCGGGGTGCGGCCGGATTTCCGGACCATCGCGGGCTTCCGCCGCGAAAACCGAGCCGCGTTCAAGGCGGTGTTCCGCGCATTCGTGATGCTGTGCCGCAAGCTGGACCTGTTCGGCCGCGAACTGCTGGCCGTGGACGGCACGCGGCTGAAGGCGGTGAACGGTCGGTCGCGCAACTTCAGCCGCGAGCGGTTGGCGACCTATCTCGCCTCGGCCGATGCGCGACTGGAGCGATATCTGGCCGAACTGGATCAGATCGACCACGGCGAGGATGGTGCCGGCACCGGTCGCGCCGAGGCGCTGGCCGCGAAGATCGCCCGGCTGCGCGAGCAGCGTACGGCCAGCTCGGCGCTGCTCGGCCAGTTGAAGGAAAGCGGCGAAGGGCAGATCTCGCTTACCGATCCCGATGCGCGCGCAATGGTCGCTCATGGCAAGGTGACCATCGGCTACAACGCGCAGGTGGCGGTCGACGCGAAGCACAGCCTGATCGTCGAGCAGCACGTCACCAACGCCTGTAACGACATGGGCCTGCTGGCACCCACCGCTGGCGCGGCGATGGAGGCACTCGGGGTCGAGCGGATCGATGCGGTCGCGGACATGGGTTACCACAAGGGCGAGGATATCGAGGCGTGTGAGGCGGCAGGCATCACGCCGTACATTCCCCGCCCGCACCGGGGCATCAACGTCAGCAACGGCCTCTTTCCCAAGGAGCGGTTCCGTTATGATCCGGCAGCAGATGCCTATCACTGCCCTGGCGGGCAGGTGCTCGACACCCGCCACAGCTCGATCACCCGCGGGCATGTAACGGTCCAGTATTCCAGCCCTGCGGCCTGCGGCGGCTGTCAGATGAAGGCGCTGTGCACCACGGCACGCTGGCGGCGCGTGAACCGCTGGGAGAAGGAGGAGATCATCGAGCGCATGGCCGAGCGCCTCGCGAAGCGGCCAGACCTCCTCGTCATCCGGCGCTCCACAGTCGAACACCCGTTCGGCACGATCAAGCAGTCAATGAACCAGGGTGCGTTCCTGATGCGCGGGCTGGACAAGGTCCGCGCCGAGTTTAGCCTGACGGCACTCGCCTACAATCTCAACCGGGCCATCACCCTCATCGGCGTGCCGGGGCTGATCCGGGCGGTGCAGGCCTGATCCGCGCCGCCATATCGGCCGTCACAACGCCGGATATGGCCTGAAGACAGCCCATTTGGGCACCACCAGAGTGCAAAAGTCGAAAATGTCAGCGGTTCTGGGATCCCTCCGCGAATGCTGCCCCAGAACCAGCCCGAGGTGAGTTTTCGGACGGTCTGGATGGTGAAGTGGGAAATACGGCGCCAGGTCCGCTAATCTGGAATCAGCGCCCGATTCCGGACAGGCTATTGGCGCCCCACATGCGGACATTGATCAGCACGTTCATTCATAGCATGCTTTGGAAATGAAGATCACGGCACCCTTGGCAGTTTTTCTACCCCTCACCCTCGGGGCAGTTGCAGCCTGCGATTTCAAGCACTCGAAGGCAACCAGTGCGGCGATACAGAAAGACACGATTAAGATAGCATGGCCAACACCGCAGGAGGAACAAGAGGATGCTATGCGCGGCATCTTCCACGCGCGGTCGCCATGTGCCAGCGAGATCAAGATAACAGGGCCGTATGCAGTTGTAAGCGACGGATGGGGCAATTGGGTTATTCGTGGTGCGTTGGATGCATTAGACCATAAAGAAGCCAGTCTGCCCAACGAGAACACAGACCCACAACTGACTTTTGATATCGGCAATGTGAGGTATCGTCTCAATGGTGTGAGATATTGGATAAAGGCTCAAACAATAGGTAACTTACACGGCACCGCCAAACCAAGCCTACCCGGCCATGCCCTACCAAGTGGGTACCAAAGTTGGGCTACACAGATAATTGATAACGGCGCGATTTCACCCAACGACTACTATTACCTCAGCCCCGACAAGACCATTGCGCTGGAATGTATTCCTCGCCAGAAGGAACTTCCCAATCCGACTTGCGTAGCCGATGTCGAGGACAAGACTGGACGGTTCCTTTTCAGCATTAGGTTTCCGATCAAATTCAGTCGCCGAGTAGATGATTTGGCTGCTGCTGGGCTGATAATTTTCAAGCCTGTTTTGGACAGGTGTACCTTGAAACGAGGCCAGCAGACGTAAGTGTCTTTCTCGTGAAACCCGTTTTCCGGGAAAGGTAGTGCAGCGCCACGTGGTTATCGCTATAGGCGTTCCCGTAAGCGGAACGTCCAGTTTCCATCGATGGAATGCCGAAAGCGGAACGGCCGCTCACCACCGCCATCTTCGTCATAGGGCCCGCTCCATGCGGAACCCGAAAGCTGCCTCCCATTCAGCTAGCGGGCACCTCCATCAAGCCCCGGTCAGTCCTTCCCAATGGGATCGAATATCGAGAAAGCCCGAACCTTCCGGATATCCCGTCAACCGGCTTCGAGAGAGGCTAAGCGGAAAGCGAGAATAGCTCCTCGACGGTGGTTTCGAGATGGCGTGCAAGTTTCAGCGAAAGGGTCGTTGAGGGTACGAAGACGCCGTTCTCGATCGTGTTAATCGTCTTGCGGGTCACACCGACGTGATCGGCCAATTGCTGCTGCGTCAGCCCTGCGCGCTTTCGGTGATCGCGCAGGTTCGGCGTCAGCTCACTTTCCGGCATATTCGAAACCCGCGAACGTCAACGCCGCGCCGATGATGGCAGTGGCAAGGGCGATGATGGCGATCATAGGTGCAGCGATACCAGCCATCGGCGGTTGGAGCGCCGTGATGCCGAGACCGACCAGAGCGATGCTGAAACCCGTTCGGGCGGCACGATGCTGGTTGAGCCGCACCAGTTCATCGTTCAGCATCGACCGCTCGCGCGTGGTCCACCGCAGCAGGCGGGGTGTCCCGAATGTCCAGACCAGGCACGCGATCAGGAACACCGCCATCATGAGAAACGGTCGCGACGATGTGTTCGCCTCGGGGCGGGTAACTGCAAATGCGGTGAAGCCGATTGCCGCGATGGCAATGAGCAGCACGTTCCGGCCTCTCCGATCGGCAAACGACTCAACGGTTCGACGCGACATATCATCCTCCATGTAACGCATAGGTTACCTAGTAACCTTCGCGTTACATGACAAGAGGCCTTCTGCTGGAACGTTCCCGATAGGGAACGGCGGGCGAGAAGGGATGGGCGTTCTCATTATTGATCGAGTTTTGAGAAAAGCCGTTCAGTCCGTTTGCATGATCGCCAACTCAAGGCCGTTGGGATCGAGAAAGTGAAAGCGTCGGCCACCGGGAAAGCCGAAGACCGGCTTGCTAATGGTTCCCCCGGCATCAGCGACGGCCATTAGCGCCGCGTCGATGTCGTCCACCAGCACCACCGGTAGAGGCATACTCGGGGCTTCGCTCATATCGCCCTGTAAACCCAGGTCGACATTGCCAGTCGTGGTGCACGAATAGCTAGGTCCATAGTTGGTCATTTCCCACCCGAAAACCGCCGAGTAGAAGGTTCGAGCTGAACCGAGATTGCTCGCTGGAAGCTCGACGAAATTGATGCGGGCCATGAACGAAATCCCTTTTAACATTGGGGTTGGCATTCCGGTCGCCACGATAGCATATCTGCACACGATCGCGGGGGAATAGGGAACGGTGGTGCTGACATTGATGCTCATGCTGTCGACGCCAGCCTACACCGTACCGCCGGGTCTGGCAGGGGCGGCCGGCTTGCAAGGTTGCTGGCGAGTAAGCGGTCAGGTTCAGGGCAAAGACTCACCGTCGATTGCGCGGGGCGAATGGCATTTGGGCAGGCGCTATTTCACTCTGCACCTGCGCGCGACCGGATCGGACCCGTATGAGGCAGCAATCACCTATGGAGCCGGTGCAAAGCCGCAGGCCATTGGATCGGTATTTTCCGACACCTTTGGCGGCCTCTACGAACCCTCGCTTGGTCTCGGCGAGCTTGAACAGGACGGGTTCGTGCAACGCTACCGCTTCCCGGATGCGACGTATGTAAATCGGTTCAGCCGCTCGGGCACTGGCTGGCGTTGGACCATCTCCGAGGAGACCAAGGACAAGCCGTCTTCAATCTTTGCCGACTATCACCTGCGCCCGGCTTCATGCCGCGGAATGAAGTTCGATTACTGAGCTAACTGGCCTAAGTGCCTTCCCGGTTGGGAACGGCCAGCGAGGCAGCCAAGCCATTCCCGTTAGGATCGAATTGCGGGAATGATCGGATCTGACTTGGCTGCTGACCGGCCGATTTTATCCAAGCCTCTTGGCAAGCCGCCGACTGAATATATACCGTGCTTCCCATGGAACTGCACCCTAGCGTCCGCTCCCGGATCGTACTTGGGCTTTATTCAGCCTGCCTCGGAATAGGCGCGTTCAACCATGCGCGCGATTTTATGGCATATGGTTGGCGGCCTTATAGTTGGGGACCACCACTACTTGAGGCTTTCTGGACGTCATTGGTACTTTTAGACCTACTTACAATCATATTGCTTTTATCGCGACTTAGGCGGTGTGGCCTGCTTTTGGCGGCAGCAGTCATGCTTGCTGACGTGACAGCTAACACCTATGCCTTGGTCGTTCTAAAGATTCCCGCATTCGGCTTGGCCGTGCCGCTCCAGGCGACATTTCTGGGGTTTGTGCTTGGCTCACTTCCGTTCGTTTGGCCCCGACGAGGACCATCAGCACTAGGTGCATGAGCGTCTGAAACTGCGCCGGGAGCGGCCGATCCGACATTCCCGATAGGAACGGCGATCGAGAACACCGAGGCTTTCCCATTGCGATGGTGCTTTGAGAATGTTGACCTCACAGCAGGCAGGTTGTACCGAACAGTACAACTAGCTTGCAGGTGCAAATATGTCCCGACCTCCACTGCCACCATTCACCTCAGAGACAGCGGCACAGAAAGTCCGCATGGCCGAAGATGCATGGAACAGCCGCGATCCGGAGAAGGTGTCGCTGGCCTACACGCCCGACAGTGTTTGGCGGAACCGAGGCGAGTTTCTGGCGGGTCGGGAGGCGATCGTCACCCTCCTTGCACGCAAATGGGCGAAGAAGCTGGATTATCGCCTCATTAAGGAATTCTGGGCGCACGAGGATAACCGGATCGCGGTGCGGTTCGCCTATGAATGGCGTGACGACAGCGGCAACTGGTTCCGGTCCTACGGCAATGAGAATTGGGAGTTCGATAACGCCGGTCTGATGGCTCGCCGCATCGCCTCGATCAACGATCTCCCGATCACGGAACGTGAGCGCAAGTTCCACTGGCCGCTCGGACGTCGCCCGGACGATCATCCCTCGCTGAGCGACCTCGACCTCTGAACCCGAAGCGTACCCTCACCGATCGGGCCAGTGCCATACCGGCACTGGCGGAGGCGTTCCGCGAACACGGCTTCGAGGGGGCGAGTCTAGCGATCCTTTCGCAGGCAACCGGCTTGGGCAAAGGCAGCCTCTACAACTTCTTTCCCGGCGGGAAGGAGGAGATGATGGACGCGGTTCTAGCCGACATAGACGGCTGGTTCTGCGCGGCGATTTTCACCCCTCTTGAGCAGCCCGGCGATCCGGCAACGGCGATCCGGTCCATGATCGAGGAGGTGACTGCCTATTTCCGATCTGGCGGGAGAGTGTGTCTCGTCGGTTGGATCAGCCTGGGTTCTTCCGGAGACGCCTTCGCAAGCAGGGTTAGGAACTACTTTGCCCGCTGGATATCGACGCTGGCGCGGTGTCTCGAAGCCGGCCACGTTCCGCCTTCGCAGGCTCGACCACTCGCGGAGGAGACGGTTTGCGGTATTCAGGGCGCGATCATCCTGTCGCGGGCGCTGGGTGAGGAAGCAGCCTTCGGGAGGAGTGTAGGCCGGCACGAAGCGGTTCTGCTCGACACCCTTGCACGGTATAGCCGCTAGCCAATCTTCCTTCCCAAAAAAGGAAGGCCTGCTGGGATTGCGGCAGGGCAGGGGGGCTCAAACACGGCTTAGCCAAAACAAGATTCCCAAAATCCGTTCCCGAAACTGTTTTCCCGAAATGGCGCGATGGAGATGGAGTTACGGGAATGATTTAGCTGCTCGCTTCGACCATCATTTCAGCTTTTCGCAGCCGGCGGTCGCGAGCGATCTTGGCAAGCAAGGTGCGGCTGCATCCGGTTGCATCCATGATCTCCCGCCAGCTGCGGCCATCACCCAGCATAGATGAAATGGCGGCGTTGCGGGGTTTGTTTTCAGGGCGCCCCTTATAAAGGCCAGCTGCCTTGGCCTTGGCGGTGCCCTCCGCCTGACGACGACGTCGATCTTCATAGTCCTTTCGCGCAACCGCCGCGAGGACGTCGAGCATCATGGCGTTTACCGCTGCGAACATGCGACCGGTGAACTCGTCTGTCGGCATCGCCAAGTTCCAGGATGTCGGCAGATCGAGCGCCACGATACGAACCCGCTTGGCGTCGATCAGCCCGCGCAGCCGCAACCAGTCCGATGAGGTAAGGCGGGATAGCCGGTCGACCTGCTCCACCAGTAGCACGTCACCGGGTTCGCAGTCGGCCAGCAGGCGAAACAACTCGGGCCGATCCAGCCTGGCTCCACTTTCGTTTTCAACATAGCGCGCCGCGATACGCAGACCTTGGTCGACCGCGAACGCATCGAGGGCACCGCGAGCACGTGATGCGTCCTGTTCGGAAGTGGAAGCACGGAGATAGGCACGGATGAACATGGCTTGGTCTGCGATACGTGGTACTTGTTTATCCAGTCCTTTTTGATTGGTTATTAGCCCAATAAAGCACCAAATCGAGGCCGGTCTTCAAAAGGTATACCCTAAAGGCACCGCAGATTAATGCCACATCGCCAATCTGCCACGTCACCTTCTTATAACACACCAAGGAGCGTGGCATAGCGCTGATACTGGACACAGGTATATGAGATGACGCCATGGCAACGCAAACAATCGATGTGAAGGTGGCAGGGAATGGCCTCGTGGTCTTGCCTGCGTCAGTGCGCAAGGTGATGGGTTTGCATGGAGAGGCAAAGGTCATTCTGACGGTTGAGGATGATCAGGTGCGCCTGTTTCCGATTGGACATGGGGTGTCTCGTGCGCAGGCACTTTATCGCGAGCATGCCAAGCAGCTCCGGACAACCGAGGACTTCCTCAATGACAGAAAGACCGAAGCTGCCGCCGACTTTGGTGAGGTTGCATCAGGTGATCAGGGTCGAGACGGACAATGACATCCGTCGTTCTCGACGCATCCGCGGTTTTGGCGCTGGTTCGAGACGAGCCAGGCGCCGATAAGGTTGTACCGCATGTCGGGCGTGCTGCAATTTCGGCGGTCAATCTCCAAGAAGTGATCAAGGAACTGCTACTCAGCGGCTTGGATGAGGCAACCACCCGTGAACTGCTGGATGAGCTTCGCCTCGACGTTCGCACGCATGATGCCAGTGCGGCATATGCGGCTGCGGGGCTGCACGCCCAGACACGCCAATATGGTCGTGGCTTGGGGGATCGATCCTGCCTTGCGCTAGCCATACAGATTGGCGTTCCAGCACTGACTGCCGATCGCGAGTGGAAGAGGGTCAAGGTAAAGGGTTTGAAGCTCGAGCACATACGATAGCCGGGGCGGCTCACGGCCCAGTTCCGGACCTTTCGGCAGCTCGTAGGGCCGTCCGAAAGCGCGCGTTCCACGCACTCGCAGCAGTCCCATTTCCCCGGTGTCTGAAGGACTGTTTCGGGGTAAAAGCAATCGGGAACAGGTCGTCTTCGCGGTCGATAGGTGTCGCCCCGTAATGGGTGTCCACGGAGCGGAGCTTTTCGGGCGCACATGCCTTGTGCTGGGCAGGGTGGTGCAAAACCTGTTCCTCGGGATGATCCGGCTCACGTCCCGGCAGGGACGCCTCGGGGCGCTTCGAGCAGCGCGTCCAAGCTCGTTGCGGGATCAGGCGGCAGCCGTCCGGTTAAACAGATCGCTGGATCGCAGCATGGCATGCATGATGACGGCCAGCTTGCCTGTGACGGCGACAGCCGCCCGTCTGAAGCCAAGCTTTCGCGAAGCTTTAGCCCCCACGTCCGCATGCATTGTCGGCATGAACGCGCGTCAGGATCGTCGTGGCGGCTTCGTAGAGCAGCGAGCGCAGGCTAATCATTTAGGCATGACCAAGCGTACCTTCCCTCAACCCGTAATAATGCACATTGACGAGTTTCGGCAGTCGTTTGATCAGGTCAGGTCCGTGTCGACGTCTTCTCTCAGTAAATTGGCGCGAGCATCAAAGATAGCGGCTAACTCAAGGTGCTGCCGTATAACCGTAGCGTTAACCTCACTCTCAGCGGCCAGTCTTTGTCCACTCGCAAGCAGGCGATATTTTGAGACAATGTCTATCATGCGTAAGCTTTCAGACTAGAGTAGAGTAATCCATGTTGCTTGTGTCGGCTAGTTGGAAGCCATAACATAGGTTTCATATTCCGCCGCACGCAAACGTCTTTCAGCCTTACTGAAGTGGCATCGGTCCCTGCCATCATTTTGTTGATGGCGCTATCTGGGGTGCGAATGGCCTGTCCGGAATGGGCTCATGCCAGCATAGCGGACCTGGCGCCGGCTTTCCATGTCCACCGTCGCAATCGCGACAGCGCGGCCAGTCTCGATCGCCGGGCATCTTTGGGGACGGGCCGCGCAGCTCGCATAAGCCCGCCTCGATCAACTTGGTGAGTGCAATCCAAGCATTGCCTAGTCCTCGCCCCAAAGCTGCATCACCCTTGCAACGGCAGGTCTTACTTTCAGCCGGTTGAAGTGGGCCGCAACGTTAGGGGGCAAGTCAATATCCGCCTCGGGTGCCCAGCGCTCGACATAGAACAAGGCCGCGTCCGCGATGCCAAACGTGTCGCCTGCTGCCCACTCACGGGTGCCAAGCTGGCTGTCTACGATAGCAAAAGCCTCTTGTATCATCTGGCGACCTAACTGCTTCACCGAACCCTGGCCTAATCCCAGCGTTTGATGGACCGGATCCTGCGGCTCGAACTTTTCCGGCTTGAACACGCGGCCAAACCCCTGGCTGTGGATCGTACCCACCGTATAGTCCATCAGCGACAAGGCGCGCTCTTCCTCGTCAGGATTACTGGGGATGAGCTTCAGGTCGGGAGCTTGCCTTGCAAGCCAGACTGCAATGGCGCCGAACTCGGTAAGGGTGCGGCCGTCCTCTAGCACAAGAGTGGGCACTTTGGACTTTGGATTGATCGCCTTGAACCAGGCTTCCTCCGTGGCGCCGCCGGCCACATCGATCTTCTCGACCCCATAAGGCCGGCCAATCTCTTCTAGAAGGATGTGAGTGCCGATCGCGCAGGTGTGCGGTCCCCAATAAAGCTTCATCACTTACGCTCCTCAATCATCGTCATACGGCTGGCGAATAGGTCGTTGGAGGCGACCTTCGCCATTGAGCGATTTGTGACGCTGACGGTTCCCGCTTCGCGCGATGAAGTAGGCATCAGAGGATTGCGGTCGGCGATCCGAGAGAAATGGCAGAGATACGGAACGCTGAAAAGCGATGCGAATGCCCGCTCGTCAATTTCTTCGGCCTTGCGATTTTCGCACGGGAAGAGCGGATTTGGTGGAGGACCAAGCAATGGTTTCGGGAGGCTCACTTCTCTAGCCAAGTTGAATACAACTATAGATCTAGGGCTACTTAGGTTTCTGGATCAATCGCATTCAGAGAGGCCGCAAAGCGGGGGTGGGCAAATGGTCGAATTTGGCAAGAAAGAAAAGACGGTTTGAGCGACCAGCATGGTATCAGTTAGGCAGCAAAGACAAGGTTACTTGCTCGGGATCAATTGGCCGTCCGAGCAGGTATCCTTGTGCATGGGTGCAGCCAAAATCGGCGATCATTGCCATCTGTTCACTTGTCTCGATCCCCTCAGCGACAATCCCCATACCGAGCGTGACTCCAAGCTGCACGACCGCTTTTATTATCGCCCGCGATGCCGGCGAGACCGGAGCAGTATCGACGAACGATCGATCAATCTTGACCTTGTCAAAAGTGAAGCGCTCGAAGTAGCTTAGCGAGGAGTAGCCAACGCCAAAATCATCCATCAGGATTTGGATGCCCAACGCTCTGAGCTGTTGCAGCTGCTCGAACGTTCGCTCGACATCTCGGATGAGTAGCCCTTCGGTGACTTCGAGCTGCAGGCGTTGAGCATCAAGACCCGTCTCCCGCAGGATCTCTCGTACACTTGCGCAAAGCCGCCCACTTTTAAACTGGATGGGCGATAGGTTCACGGCGACCCGGATATGACCAGGCCATGTGACCGCTTCGGCACAAGCCTTGGAGAGTAGTCGGGTACCCAGGCCTTCAATCAAGCCGCAATCCTCGGCAAGGCTGATGAAATCTGCCGGAGAGACCGCGCCGCGGGTCGGGTGCGTCCACCGTGCCAAAGCCTCAAAGCTCGTCACGTGCCTCGTATCCAACGAGATGACGGGTTGGAAGACAAGGCTGATGGCGTCGTTCTCGATTGCGTCACGCAAGTCGATTTCAAGGGAGTGCCGGTCACGAGCCGCCGCATCCATGGCTTGGTTGTAGAAACAAGCTATCCCGTGCGCTTGTTTCTTCGCGCGATAAAGCGCGAGGTCCGAGGCTTGCCGCACTGCTTCAGCCGTCGCGCCATCGTGCGGATACACCGCGCCGCCTACACTTGCCCCTACATGCGCACGAATGCGATTAGTGGCAATCGGAGCGTCCATGGCTGCGATGATCGACTGAGCTACGGCATCGGCCCTGAGTGCTGCTGTTTCTCCAATGAGTACCATGATGAATTCATCGCCACCGATCCGAGCCAGCAAATCGCCCGAAGATGCCAGGCCGCTAAGGCGCAAAGCCACGTCCGCTAGGACGGCATCACCAACGAGGTGACCAAACTGGTCATTGACCACCTTGAAGCGATCAAGGTCGATGCTGAGCAGAGCGAAAGGCGTGTCCGTGGCCACCAGCGCATCAAGGCGTTCTGTATAGCTCGCCCGATTTCGCAGACCTGTAAGCGGGTCATATGCACCAAGACGCTGAATTTCGGCCTGAGCCTGTCTGACTTCGGTCAAGTCTTCCGTCAGACCCAGCAGATAGCGAGGAGCACCAACGCCATTATCGATCATCAGGCGTTTCGTTCGAAGGCTTCGACGTTGGCCATCGGTACGCAAGTGCTCGCTTTCGAAAACATGCGTCCCAGACGACGCGCATGCGGCACGATCGCGTGCTTCGTAGGCTTCTCCCTGGCCGGGGAAGAGCTCACTGTCGGTCCGGCCGACGAACTCATCTTGCGGTAGTTCGGCGATCTCGGCGCCAGCCTTGTTCATGAGCAAATAGCGTTGAGTGTCTGCATTCTTCACAAACAGCATTGCTGGCAGATTCTCGATGACCGTATCGAGGAACGTACGTGCTTGCTCACGCTCTCGTTCCAGCAGCTTGCGCGAGGATACATCGCGGATGATCGCGGCGAAGGCCGACCTACCTGCCTCATCGTGCCAACGGCCCAACGACAACTCGATTGGAAACTCTGATTTATCCGCTCTGACCGCGACGAGTTCGATTGATTGCCCAGCAAGCTTCATGTGCCCACCAGCAGCTGCCTTCGCGAAACCGGATCCGTGCGCAGCCCTGAGCGAGGGTGGCACAATGATGTCGAGCTTGGAGCCGATGACATCTTGTGCAGCGCGGCCAAACATGTTTTCCGCAGCTGCATTCCAAAACATGATCGTGCCGGCCTCATCAGCGCATAGAATGGCGTCTGATGTGACATCGACGACCTGGCTCGCGATGTGACCGATATGGCGGATGTTGCGAGCTTCGATGAGTCCCATTGCGAGGCTGGCAAGATCGGCTAGCGCTTCGATCTGTTGAACGGATAGCCCGTCACGAGCAGCCCGGGCGAACACGCACAGCCGGCCTATCGAATGACCAGATGCTGCGATCAGCGAAGCACCAGCATAAAACCGAATTCCCTCCAGTCCGGAGGCTAGAGGATTGTCTCTACAGCGGTCATCATCCCACGTGTCGGGAATGATCAGAGGGTCAACAGAGTTGATATCGAGGCTGCACAACGCGTTTTCGCGTGGGACTTCCGTAGCATCCAAACCAATGCGCGATTTGAACCAGCCACGTTTTTCATCGATCAACGTGATCGCCGCGCCCTCGGCATTGCAGGCAAGTGCCGCCAAGCGGGTGATCTCATCAAATCCCCGACTAGGCGCCGTATCGAGAATGCCCAGATTTAGTAGGCTCGTCAGCCGCGCAGCCTCAAGCGTCTCGCTAAGTTTCAACCCTTCGATCATCGCATCCAGTTGCCAGAAACAGATTAATGTGTCTTATCTTCTTCCTGCTAAGCGGCACTGCCACGACAACGGCTGAACACATATCACGGGAGTGGCCCGAACAGGTCAAGCAGTGGCTTTACAACACCAACATGTTGTGACGGAGGCTTTATGGGCGCTTTCCGGAACGTGATCCTTGGGACATGTGGTGCTAGGGGTTGATATCGGCGGCGGATGGCAAGAAAGCTTTTTGTGCGGATGTGGATCCGGGGGGTGTTCCCACACGCAATCGGCAAGGGTGACTTTGTGGGCAGTGTGGCCGGTAACGCACTTACGGTCGCGGCTCAGGTCAGTCCATCATGGCAAACGGCCGTGAACCATCTGGCTTCGCAGATTCCAATCTATGGATCGGCGGGCGCGGTGACTGCTCGGCTCGTGATTGCTCCGTACGAATTATGGAAAGAACAAAGGGAAAGGGCCGGCAAACCTGAACTGGCCCTATGTCAGATGGAAGTACCTTCTGGCCCGCCTCAAATAGTCCTTCAGCGCACAGAGCCCGATGCTGGCGCCAAATGAAGGGAGCTGCTTACCGAATGCGCTGGCGGGAAGGCCACTGTAAAGCTACGCAGGCAAATTCAAGACAACCTGAGCATAGCGGCAACCTTGCCCGTCAACGCTTCCAGCGTGAAAGGCTTGGTGAGCAGTTCCATACCGGCTTCCAGGTGGGCATTGCCCACCGCAGCGTTCTCTGCAAAGCCAGTGATGAACAATACCTTCAATCCAGGCCGTAGCACGCGGGCCTGATCAGCCACCTGTCGCCCATTCATCCCGTTGGGCAGGCCAACGTCGGTGATCAGCAGTTCGATGCGGGCGCCGGACTGCAAAACCTTTAACCCCGCGGCTCCGTCTGCCGCTCCGATGACCGTGTACCCACTTTCGTCCAGCACCTCGTCGATGAGATGACGGATCGTCGCCTCATCATCTACGACCAGGATCGTCTGTCCTCCAGATGCCTCTGCCGCCAGGCGCTGGGTCTCAACCTCGTCATCTGCGATGTCTCCATGATAGCGTGGAAGATAGATGCAGAC
The DNA here is from genome assembly GCF_055361525.1 of Novosphingobium sp. TK46. Lineage (NCBI taxonomy): Bacteria > Pseudomonadati > Pseudomonadota > Alphaproteobacteria > Sphingomonadales > Sphingomonadaceae > Novosphingobium > Novosphingobium sp. TK46. Next base: position 89,898 of record NZ_JBSZKB010000002.1, on the reverse strand, counting down.
CGTGGTGCCTTGATCGACCTCAGAGTAGATGCGGACGTAGCCGCCTGATTGCCGCGCGAAGCCGTAGATCATGGACAGACCCAGGCCGGTCCCTTGTCCGAGCGGCTTGGTGGTGAAAAACGGTTCGAATACCCGTTCGATCACGTCGGGTGTCATACCCGTGCCACTGTCCGTCACACACACGGAAATGTATTGGCCCGCAGGGATGTCGCGGTCCTTGGCCGCGCGATCATCGAGCCACTTGTTGGCGGTTTCGATGGTCAGCCTACCCCCGTCTGGCATAGCATCGCGACCATTGATGCAAAGGTTGAGGATGGCGTTCTCGAGCTGGCCCGCATCGACTTCGGCAGGCCAAAGCCCGATCGCACCGACAATCTCAATGTCGACAGTCGCACCTACCGTTCGGACCAGTATCTCTTCGAAACCTGTGATCAGTCGGTTTATGTCAGTTGGCTTGGGGTCGAGCGTCTGCCGCCGTGAGAAAGCCAGCAACCGCTGAGTAAGCGCGGCTGCACGCCGGCCAGCGCCTTGGGCTGCATTGATGAACCGGTCGAGATCCTCCAGACGACCGCGAGCGACGCGGCGCTGGAGTAGTTCGAGATTTCCCATCATGCCGGTGAGCAGATTGTTGAAGTCGTGCGCTAGACCACCAGTGAGTTGGCCAACCGCTTCCATCTTCTGGGCTTGTCGCAGAGCCTCCTCAGCAAGACGCAGCGCTTCAGCCTGTTGCTGTTCCGCTGTGGTGTCTCGGGCAACAGCAATGATGAGCCCATCGCCGGGTGCTGCTGTCCACGTCAGAGTGCGGTAGCTGCCGTCCTTGTGGCGATACCGGTTATCGAACCGACCGATGACAGTACCTTCTGCCAGCGCGCCCGCGGCGTTCTGCGTAGCAATCAGATCCTCAGGATGGACGAGATCGAGAAAATTGCGCGACAGCAGCTCGGTTTCCGACCAGCCAAGCGTCGTCATCCACGCAGGATTGACGGCTGAGATCTCGCCGTCAAAACCGGCAACAAGCATGATGTCGCGCGACAAAGTCCACAGGCGGTTCCGATCTGCAGTGCGCTGCTCGACCTGCTCCTCGAGTGAGGCAGCGAGTTCATTCAGCCGTGCCTCTGCACGATACCGCCGGATCGCCGCTTGCGTACGATTGGCGACCTCACGAACGAAGGCGATCTCCGCCTGTGTCCAATCACGTGGGTCGCCTTGGTTGACGAAGAGGATTGCTGCCAGCGCACCTCGCTCCATGATGGGGACGTTGACCAACGCGGACGCCGCTGCCTGCCGCAACGCTTCGGTATTTGCCCGCCGATCGACGGAACCACCGTCGATCACGACGTCTTGGCCGCGCTTCAGGTCTTCGATGTACGAGCCGTAATCGCGAAAGTGGACGACGCCCTGAACCGAGGCGATGCCCGGCGCTGTCCAATCGCGTTCAATCGTTAAAGTTTCCGTCGTCGGCTCGACCTCGCCGTACCCCACGCGATCGACGGCCAGCGTCCGTCCCAGGATGTTGGCCGCTGCAAAGGCGATCTCAGAGGCCGAGTTGCACTCACGCAGGCGATCACCGAGTTCCAGCAACGCATCTCGATTGAGCTCCGCTCGGCGCTGAATTGAGACGTCGCGTGAGACTGCCAACAGCTTTTCGGGCCTGCCATCAAGTCCGAAGATCGGTGTGACCTTGACGTCCCACCATTTTGGCGTGCCGGCCAGGGTCTTCGCCGGGCCGCGAAAATGCGCCGCTTCGCCACCAAGCGCCTTCACGACAGCAGCTTTGGCATCGGCATTACCCTGATCCGTCCAGAAGCTGGTCCAGGCACAGCCACGGATCTCTTCGAAGTTGCCGACTTCCATCACCCGCATACCGCCCTCTGTCATCGACAGGAGGTTACCGTTCAGATCGAGAACCTTGATGCAATCGTCGGATGAATCGAGGACGCTACGAAGGAATGCGGCGTCTCGGCTTGTCTCTTCGGCAAGCATGCGCTGCTGAGTGCGATCCCGGAGAATCTTGACATAGCCGATGTGCTCACCTTGCGCAGAGCGCAGCGGCATCATCTCGCCATTAGCCCAGAACCGCGATCCATCCTTCTTCAAGTGCCAGCGTTCGTCTGTCGCTCTGCCTTGTGACAGCGAGCAGCGCATCTCGACCCCGGCTCGGTCGGCCGCCTGATCTTCAGGCGTGAAGAAGCGATCTGCCGGCTGCCCGCAGATTTCCTCGGCTGTCCAGCCAAAGGTGCGTTCGGCGCCGGTATTCCAATCGGTGATCAAGCCATCGGGACCAAGTCCGATGATGGCGAAATCAACAGCGCTTTCGAAGATTGCCTGATAACGAGCGCTGCTTTCTACCATCTTCGTCATCCTGTCTCACCTGCTCGAAGAGGATCTAAAAGTTGCAATGATAAATGCCCGAAAATTCAACAAGGACATAGAACCGCCGGCCTTGTAACTAGTATAGGCCGTAGCTGAGCACGAGCAGACCAGACAGGGTCACCACCATGATCGCCACCAGCGGCAGGCCGGTTCGGGTATAATCTACAAATCGATAATCACCCGCCGACATGATCAGCATGTTGGTCTGGTAAGCGACAGGGGTCGCGTAACACAGATTGCAGCCGAACAGGACGGCGAGGACCAGCGGTTCGACAGGGATGTTCAGCTGCTGTCCCAGGCTGAAAGCGATCGGCGTTCCTACGGTGGCGGCTGTAGTGTTAGAGGCGAAATTGGTGAGCACCGTGACGAACAGCATCACGGCGGCTAGCACGCCCGCCGGCGGCAGGAATTGTAATCCCAGCGCCATAAGTTCGCTCAGCCACGTCGCCGCGCCGCTTTCTAGCACGACGCGGCCGATCGCAATGCTCGCGGCGACCAAGACGACGACCTTCGCCGACAGCGCCCGGCCGATCCGGTCGAAACGGACGCAGCCGGTGACCAGCATCGCGATAGCGCCGCCCAGCGCTGAGATTGCGATCGGAACAAGCCCGATGCTAGCTGGCACCACGGCGCATCCCATGATAGCCAGCGCCAGCGGTGCCTTGACCGTGCGGGGCAGCTCCTTCGCCCCTTCAAGAACCAGCATGTTCTCGGCAAGCGACATCTGCTCGATGCTGCCAAGTGCTCCCGCGACAAGCAGAATGTCCCCTTCATCGAATGGCTCATCGGTCAGGACATCCTCCGGCGGGGTAGCCAGCCAGGAACGGCGTACCCGGTGCACGCCAAGGATTGCGACATTGTACAGCTCGGCAACGTTGGCGGATGCCACCCCCTTGCCGCCGAGCCCGGAGTCCTTCGTCACCGCCAACTCGGCAACGGTGAGGTCTTCGCCAGTATCGCCATAGCTCGCGTGCAAACGATCCATCAGCCATGCAGGAGCCGCGGTGGCTCCGAGGATGCGCATCGTCTCCTCCAGGTCTGCATGCGTCGCCCGCACCAAGAGACGACCACTCGATCCGGCGCTTCCAAGCAGTTCCACACCGGTTGGTAGCCGGGCGGCAACGAGCTGCGGAGAAAGCCCGTGCGACATCGCATTGTCGCGAAGGCGAAGCACGGCGGAGAAGCGGCGGGGCTCGTGTCCTGCCTCGACCGAATTGTCGGGAAGCAGCCGCGGCATGACCAGCCAGATGAACGGCAAAGCGACGAGAGCGGCCAGCAGCACGATGGGCGTGAAATGGAAAACCGACATCGGCGGCATGCCGAGATCGCCGGCGATCGACACCACCAGCAGGTTGGTCGAGGTGCCGATGGTTGTGGACATGCCGCCGATCAGCACCGCGCTATTGACCGGGATGAGCGTACGCGACGCCGGCATTCCGCCGTTCGCCGCGATTGCCGCCATCACCGGCAGCATGAGGACGAGTACCGGCGTGTCGTTGACCATCATGCTCATGGCAAAGGCCAGCAGCAATGTTACCAGCAGGCCAACCTGCCGGTTGAAGCGCCATACTCGAGTGAGAAGCCGCGACACCGGCTCGAGTGCACCGGTCGTCACCAGCCCGCGCCCCAGCACCATGAGCGCGCAGATCGTGATCAGGGCGTAATGGCCGAAACCCTCAAATGCCAGCTTGAGCCCGTCGGTCGGAGATTGGCCGGACAACGGATACCAGTAGAGCCCCAGGGCGATCGCGCTGATCGTCGCCAGCGAGATAATCTCGACCCGCGCACGTCCCGATACGAAGCCGTAGAACATCGCACCGGTGAGCAGCATCGCGCCGATGGCATGGGGTTGGGGGGCGCCGAGCGAAAGCAAGATCAGCGCGATTCGGTCAAGTTCGGGGGCTCGGGCTTATTGTACGGATCGATCGCCGCATTACGTTCGCGTGCCGGCAGGAACCCTTGAGAGAGGGCGTGGTATAACCGCTCCTTCGAGACCGTTTGCGCGACGAAGTCCGCGATCAACGCAGAGGCGAGCAGCGGCATCATCAGCCCACGACTAGCGGTTGTCTCGGAGATGATAATGACCGCGGTCAGCGGTGCGCGGACGACCCCGGTGAAGTAGGCGACCATGCCGAGCAGCACGATCGCACCGCCGGGATAAGTGGGAAACAGCCAGCGCAGCATGTCGCCGACGCCCGCGCCCACCCCGAGCGATGGGGCAAAGATGCCGCCGGGCATGCCCGACACCGCCGTAGCCAGGGTTGTCACCAGCTTGGCGATGCCAAACCAGTGCGGCATGTCCGCACCGGTAATGATGCCTCGCGCGGCGTCGTAGCCGGTGCCCCAGGTCAGCCCGCTCGCCACGCCGACGATCGCGACCACCATTCCCAGCGATCCGGCGAACACAACGGGGCGAGCGCGCAGGCGCGCGACCGGCGTCCAGCGCGTCCGCCCAGTGGCCAGCACCGCGCGCGAGAAGAACGCGCCCATGAGCCCGCCGAGCACACCTGCGACCGGAGCCGCCAGCATTGTCTCCCGGATCGAGAGCGTCTGTCGCATGACCCCGAAATAGACGTAGTCGCCTGATAGCCCAAGGCTGGTCATGCCGGCGATGAGGACCGCGGTCATCACCAGCAGCGTCATGCGCTGCTCGTAGGCGGCGGCCAGTTCCTCGATCGCGAAAGCAACCCCTGCGAGCGGCGTGTTGAATGCTCCCGCCACGCCTGCGGCGCCCCCGGCGATGAACACCGACGCCCGCAACGGAATGGCCATCAGTCGGTGAGCATAACCCATGATCGATGCCGCGACCTGAACCGTAGGCCCTTCACGCCCTGTCGAGGCGCCGACGAGCAGCGTTCCGATCGTCAAGAACAGCTTCACGATGACAGTCTTCGCCGAGACGAGCTTGGACATCGCATGATCGGGGTCGTGGGTCGCGGCCATTACCTGCGGAATACCCGATCCCCGGGCTTCCGGGGCGAGCCGGATCGTCAGGCCAGCAATGGCGGCATAACCCAGCGGCGTGACGATAAGCGGCGACCACCACCAGCGCGCCACCAGCGCTGCGAACCGCCCTCCCGCCCAATCGGCAGCATGCGCGAACAAGAGGGCGACCAGCCCGATCAAAACCGCTCCGCCCAGAATGGCGACGCGTCGCCGCCAGATTGGAGCGGTCGGACCGTGCTCGCGCAGCAGATCGCGCGCCTGTTCAGGGATCCTGGCCATCAGCCTTCCGCCGGCGCACCGACCGCGGCAGCTACGAGGCAGACGAGTCCAATTGCAACGAAGCCTATCCGCTGCGCAACCGTACCCTTGCCGTCCTTGATCGACACGATCAGGGCCAGGACACACTGCAGCGCGTAGAACAGCGCGAAGGCGCGAGACGAGAGCGCCACGACCTCGAACGGATCGGTCAACCAGACGATCACGATGGCAAGGCCGCCTGCCAGCGCAAACGCCAAGGGCATGCTGATCTTGCGCCGGGAGACTTCGTTGACCAGTCCACCGGAGCCGATTGAGTCCGCTACCGCGGCGCTTAGCTGGCTCGACACCGCGCCGGCCAGCACGAAGATGCCCAGCGCTGGCGCGATCAGCTTCATGATGTCGAGGATGCCGGCGACGCCCTCGGTCGCTGCGGCGCGGGTGAGGAACGGCGTGAGCAAAGCGATGAAGGCGAGGTAAATCGCCGAAGAGATCCACTGCGCATGGCGCATCGTTCGAACCCGCAGCTCGGGCGGATATGCGTGACCGAGATAGCGCGACGTCTCAAAGCCCTGGACGGTGATCAGCAAGCCCAGCAGCATGGGTATGCTGGCAAACGACAACTTGACGGGAGGCAGCGGATCGACCGTGCCGTTCATCACCCACGATAGCGTGAGCGCCACCAGCAGGCCGGCGATGATCCCGATCTTGATCGAGACCGTGCCATGCGCCAGGTGTTCGACCTTGCGCAGGCTGCCGCCCAGCGCCAGCAGGGTCATCAACACGATCAGTACAGTGACGATTACGTTCGCGGCCAGCGGTTGCAAGCCTGGATCGACCGCGAATGGCTTGAGCGAGAACTCCGCCAGCAGCTTGAGGTAGTAGGCCACCGAAACAGCGTAGGCGAGCGCCAGCACGCCTTGCGTGCCACGGGCCAGCCACGCGACCGGGTCGTTGAAGTGTACCGTCGCAAGGTGGTTCTCGACATGGACGATATTGAAGCGGATCACCGCGCCCGCGGCGTAGGCGATGGCGAGAAGGACCGCCATCGCACCAAGCGCCGCGCTGCCGAACTCGCGCGCCAGCAAGGGGCCGCAGATCAGAAAGCCGGAGCCGATGATCGACGCCAGCGGAGTGACGGTGGCATGCCAGCCATCGGACCGTGCAAACTTACCGAAGGTGAGAGCGACGGTGACCAGCAGGGCTACGATAAGGGCGACGGTTACGATCATGCGGTCCCTCCCAGCCAGGCGTTGCCGTCGCGGAGCCGGCGCTTGTAGTCCGACTCGGCCAAGGCACGCAGCAGGTCGTCGGCTCGCATCAGCACCGCCTGACGGCACGCACCTTCCAGGTTAATCTCGGCCAATGCGCGAAACTCGCGCGTCTGGCGGGCCAGCGTCTCGATCCTTCCCGGATCGTCGCAACTGAGCGCGACGTCACCCAGCGCATTGAGGAAGCGCTTGCCGGCGATCATGTCGGCGCTCGCGTATTGCGCGAGCGCGCCAAAGGCACGGTCGAGGAAGCCGTCGAACGTAATGGGATGCGCGATCACTCGCAATGTCTCGTCATCATCGGCGCGCAGGCGAGACGGCAAGTCACGCCGGGCAAGGTCCGCCAGAGCTGCGCCCAGCCAGTCGAGGCAGCTGTTGGCGGTGAAGGGATCATTGACCCCCGGTGACAGCGCGCGTGCCGCAATCTCGACCAGTTCGTCGATCAGGAAACGCAGGTCTTGAAGCGCGGTGCGGCGCGAGCCGACCGCGAAAGCCCCACGCAATGCCTTGGCCGCATCCTCGTCGCAGCGCTCGGAGGGCCAGGCTTCCAGCAGCACACTGCCTTTGTGCGTGAAGTCACCCGATTGGTATTGCAGGCGGATCACGAGATCGTGTTGCCGCGCGGCTTCCAGCAACGTCTTCTCGTCGATCAGCTGGATGTATCCGGTGTCCTTTGCACGCACCGGCGCCCGTCGTTCGTAATCGGCGGCGGTGGCATCGACGCGGAAAGCCGATGGAATGCGCGCGTCGTCAGCCCGTTCGACGAGCGGCACGCCGACGAACACCGGAAAACGGCTGCCGATCTCTTCGATCAGGCGATCGCCGATACGCTCGATCACGTTGTTGATGTGGATCCGCATCGGCACGTGGTGGATGAAGAAGATCAGCACCGCGATCGAACATAGAACCAGGATCAACGCGATCAGCAGTGCAAGCTGCGGCACGAAGGCGGGCGCGCCGGCGCCGCTCTCCCCGGCCGAGCGGATCGTGCGAAGCACCACCAGTGAATAGACGAAGGTGGCGATGAAGGTGCCCAACGTGACCTGGTTGCCGCGATCGGACATGAAGTTGCTGAGCAAGCGCGGGCCATATTGCCCCGAGGCGTAGACCACGGCGGCGATCGTCACCGAGAAGGTCGTACCCGCCACGCCGATCATTGATCCGCCGATCGAGGACAACAGGCTGCGCGCACCGTCGGGCCGAGCGGCGTAGAGCCACCGAAACCGGTCCATCCAGGTTGAACCGAAATGGCTGTCGACATAGACCATCGCCAGCGCCAGCAGCAGCGCGCCAACAGCCATCACGGTAGGCACGAACCAGTAACTTTCGCGCAAATCGTTCGACAATCGCAGCAGGTGGGCTCTCATGCATTTTTCTCCGCATCAGCAGCGGTAAGCCGTTCCAGCACGCGCTTGATCGTTCCGCCTTGCACGATCACTGAAAACAATACGACGACATAGGTGGCGGAAAGGATGACCGAGCGCGCCGGGCCGTCCGGCAGACCAAGCGCCAGTGCTATCGAGATTCCGCCGCGTAGGCCGCCCCAGATCAGCGTCACCGGTGCGACGAGGCCATAGCGATGGCTCGGCCGGATCGCTCGCAGAGGCAACAGCACCGACACCGATCGCGAAGCGAGCGCCAGTGGGATCGCGCCCGCTCCGAGCAGAAATAGCCGAGGGTCGCTCGTGATCGTCACGACCTCCAGCCCGATCAGCAGGAACAGCACGGTATTGAAGATGTCGTCGATCAGATCCCAAAACTTGTGCAGATAGTCGCGCGTGGTGTCGCTCATCGCATGGGCGACGCCGGCATTGCCGATGATCAGCCCGGCCACCGCCATGGCCACGGGACCGCTGACGTGCAGGGGCCTTGCAATGGCATAGCCGCCCATGACCACGGCAAGGCTGATCAGCACCTCCACCTTGTAGTCGTCAATAGAGCGCATCATACGAAACGCGATCCAGCCGATCGCCAGGCCCAATAGGATGCCACCGCCCGCCTCGACCGCGAACAGCTGCGCCGCGTGCGAGATCGTCAGCCCCTGACCCGAAATGGCCGAGGCGAGCAGGATCGTGAAGATCACGACGCCGACGCCATCGTTGAACAGGCTTTCGCCAGCGACCGTCGCTTCGAGCCTGGGTGACACGTTGGCCCGCTTCAGCACGCCCATCACCGATACCGGATCAGTCGGGCTGATGAGTGCACCAAACACGAAACACCAGATGGCGGGGAACTCGAAGCCGACCAGCCGTGCCAGCAGCCAGAACCCGCCGCCCACAAGGGCGGTCGACAAGGCCACGCCGATCGTGCTGAGCACGATGATCGGCCAGCGTCCACGGTGCAACTCGCCCCAATCGACGTGCAGCGCTCCCGCGAACAGCAGGAACGATAGCATGCCGTCCATAAGCGTGGTTTGAAAGTCAATCCCGGCGATGAACCGCACAATATCGTGCGCGAAGTCTGCACCCGGCAGCAAGCGGTCGATCGCGACGACGACCAATGAAGCGATCGCGCCCATGACCGTCAAGCCGATCGAGGACGGCAGCCCGAGAAAGCGGAAATTCACATAGCCCAGCGCGGCGGCCAGAACAATTAGGATCGCTGCCGCATCGAAGGAACTGAGCGTCACTCCGGCGATCATGGGACCGTGCCGTTCGAGAGCGTAAAGCGTTGTCCTGCGGGAGGCGCAGGTTGCGGGGCTATGCCTTGGGACATCAGCAAGGCCGCCACAGCTTTCGCCCGTCTTTGTGTCAGGTTGGGCCTTGCTGAAGGCTCTTCCGCCGGAAGCCCTGGCACCGACAAAGCCGGCACGTTCCAGCGCCGTGCCGCCCAGGCCGATGTCAGAACGGCATTGCGTGCAGAAACATCGAGCGTGTCGACGTTGTCCGCAAAGGCGACCTGCGGCAGCGGTGCCTGCGGCGGCAAGATGGTGATCGACCAACCACTGGTCGCGGCAGCGGCGCGCGCCTCCAACGTCCGGTATGTCTCGAGCGTCGCACCTGGGAGCGGCACGGCTGCGGCAGTTGCCCGACGATGATCGCGATCAACGGTGACATCATCCGCTGAGATGCCGGTGATCAGCGCGACGGTCTGCGTCAGTGTACGCATTTGCTGTGCATCGATCCCGGATTTGTCGCCAGCTTGGCGCAGCTCTTCACGCTGTGCGTCGAGTGCATCGGCTCCGGGCTCGAGCAAGATCTGATCGATATCGAGCCGTACAGTGCGGTCGAGCTTGCGCTCGATTGCCTGTTGCAGCTGCTGGGTTCTTTGTATCCGCCCGCGTGGGGTGATGACGACCGAGCGGATGGTGATTGGATCGCGGTCAAACGCAACCTCGAGCTGCGTGACGCGTGCGTCATCCCCGAAGCTCTCGTTGAGAAGGGAGCGCACTTGCGACACCATCAGCGCCTCACGCGCGATCTGATTGAGCGATAGTCCCAAAGGCACGGCCATCACGGCAAAGACCAGCAGCAGCACGATTGTCTGAGCCCAGCTCTGTCGACTGGAGAGATAGTGGCCAAAGCCATAGTAGCGCGCCATGGCAGTCGCGGAGAGTGCAATGGTGATAAAGTTGGTCACGAACAAGGCAAACGCCCCGCCCAGCACCGGCAGGTTCCAGGTTGCCAGGCCATACCCAACCACCGCCAGCGGCGGCATCAAGGCCGTGGCGATCGCGACGCCGACGATCGTCTCGCCTCGGCCCCGGATGATGGCGAAGCTGCCGGCCAGCGCGGCGAACAGCGCGACCCCAAGATCGAACAGGTTGGGTCGTGTACGTGCAACGATTTCCGCCGTGGGCGCCTGCAGCGGTGACACGGTGACGATGAGCGCAGTGAAGATCACCGCCGCGACTGCACCGATCGCCAACGCCAGCACCGAACGGCGCATTTCCGCGAAGTCGAACAGGGCTAGGCTGAACCCAAAGCCGAGGATTGGGCTCATCAGCGGTGAGATTAGCATTGCGCCGATCACCACGGCAGGAGACGACAGCAACAGTCCCAAAACTGCGATGCCCGCGGACATCATCGTCATGAATGCATAGCGCGGAGACCACCCGCTCTCTTCGACGATACGTGCTACGACTGCCTCATGATCGATCGGTTCAACGACGCTGCTCCGCCACCAGCGGTATAGCGCGAAACGCCTTAGCCCTGCGTCGCCATGAGCGAGGCCGTCTTGCGAGTTTTCAATCGACACAGCCAAAATCAGATCGCCTTTCCAATGACTACGGCGGACGTTTCGCGCTTCGCGTAGCGCAGGACCGCATAGCCCAGGAGGCCAGCGACAAGCGAACCCGCCAAAACGCCGATCTTGGCCTCGGTTTGCAGCAGAGGGCTCATGGGGAAGGCGAGCAAGGTGATGAAAATGCTCATCGTGAAGCCGATGCCGCAGAGCAGCGCGACACCAAGCACCTGAAGCCTGCTGGCATGTGCGGGCCGATCCGCCAACCCCAAGCGAACCGCGATAGTCGCAAATCCGAATACACCGAGAACCTTGCCGATCAACAGACCGGCAGCGACGCCGAGAGTCACCGGCGCTACCCATGCGCTGGAGGGCAATCCGATAACCGGCACCGCAGCATTGGCCAGTCCGAACACCGGCACGATGAGGAAGCCAACCGGCTTGTGCAAGATGCTCTCTAGCCGATGGAGAGGACTGATACTGTCCGCGTCAGGCCGACTGGGTGTGCGTTCCATCGGGATCGTCAAGGCGAGCATGACTCCCGCCAGCGTTGCGTGGATGCCTGACCGATAGACGAGTACCCACAAGATCAGTCCGACCAAGAGATACGGCGACAGGCGCCGCACTCCAAAACGGTTCAGGCCAATTAAAACTGCAAGCGCAACGGCCGTCCCCGCAAGGTCGGGTAGCGAAAGGCTTGCCGTGTAAAACAAGGCAATAATGATGACTACGCCAAGATCGTCGATGATAGCGAGTGCGGCGAGGAAGACGCGCAAAGAGCCTGGCACACGATCGCCAAGGATGGCGATGACGCCTAATGCGAAGGCAATGTCTGTGGCCGCCGGAATTGCCCATCCCGATGAAGTCGGCCCCTGGTTGAACGCGAGGTAAATCAGAGCCGGTACGATCATCCCTCCAGTTGCCGCGATGCCGGGAAGAATGCGTCGCGGCCAAGTGGAAAGCTGGCCGTCGATGAGCTCGCGCTTGATCTCCAGGCCGACCAGAAGAAAGAACAACGCCATCAGGCCATCGTTAATCCAGTGTCCGACTGAGAGCGGCCCCAGGTAGGTGTGCAGCATCGCATCGTAACTGGCGCCGATCGCCGAGTTCGCGATCACCAACGCCACCACTGCGGCCGCCATTAGCACGATCCCCGTCGATGATTGCGCTTCAAGAAAACGGCGGATAGCGCTTGGGTGCGCATGGTATCTGGTCATGACAATACCTTAGGGCGGGGAGGTCGGCGCTGGCGGCCCGACCAGCGTACAAACCTGCCCACTCCTGCTTTCGCAAGACGAGCACCCGGGCCGCCTATCGCATCCCGCCCAGCTCATCGCAACCTAGATTAGGAATGGTCAGGTATCACGTCAGACTGCTTTTAATCATCCTCCACCAATGCCGCGCTCACGCGCCCAGATGATCGCGGCGCCACGCTTGTTCACGCCGATCTTGGCGTAAATCCGCGACACGTGGTTGCGCACCGTAGTGCGCGTCAGCCCGAGCGCATCGGCGATCGCCGTGTCATCTTGACCTTGCCCCAGATGCTCAAGCACCTCGCGCTCGCGCGGGGTAAGCTGTGTCGTCTCCTTGTTCGGCTTGCCGGCCTGATCTGCACGCAGGTTGGCCAGCTTATCCATGACATTGCGGCTGAACCAACTTGCGTCGCTCATGACCGCCTCGATCGCGGTGACCAAATCGAGTTTGGACTGGCGCCGTTCGGTGATATCTTGAATGACCCACAGCACGCAGCGATCGCCCGCCCGGTGGATCGTGGCCGCCGAGACCAGGCAGTCGAGGAACTGGCCCGTGCTGGTGCGGACCTTCGCATCCTGATTATGCAGCTTCCCGGTCGTCTCGACCTGCTCTTCCATCCGCCGCCGCGTCAGGGCCGTGTCCCACAGGGTCAGCTCTCCAGGGCTGCGCCCGACGAGCGTGGCCTCTGAATGACCGGTCATCGTGCGGAAAGCCTGATTCACCTCTATCAAGGCGTGGTTCTTGAGCAGGGCGATCACCAGGGCCACCGGGGCCAGATCGAACGCCTCCTGGAAACGCTCCTCGCTGTGACGCAGTGCGGTTTCCGCCTTTCGACGCGGTTCGAGGTCCGCAAAGGTGAACAGCATGCAGTCCTCGTCCTCCAGTCCGATAGGCTGGCCGGCGATGATGACGAGCTTGGTATCACCCTCGGGCAGGTCGATCTCGGTTTCCATCTGGGGCACGGCCTCACCAGCTGCGAGCCGCTCATGAGCCAGATCGCGACGCTCGGCACGGGTGAACAGATCCAGTTCGTATACGGTACGCCCGACGATGCGGTTCGCCGCATATCCTGTCATGTCGAGGAACCCCTGATTGGCACGTACCACCTTCAAGTCCGACAGCCGGGAGATCACGGCCGGCGCTGGATTGGCGTTGAAAGCTTGGCGGAAGCGGTGCTCGGCTTCGGCGCGTTCGCTGATGTCGGTGATGATCAGCACGAGACCCTCGATCGCGCCGTCCCGGTCAGCGAGGATGAGACTGCGAACCTGATGGACCCACTGCATTTCGTCCGCGCCGTCAGGCGTCACCTCGACAACAATATCGAGAACGGTTTCGCCTGCCACCGCGCGTTCGGCCGGATAATCATCAGATTTCAGCGCATGACCGTTGCGATAACGCAGCGCGAACCGCGATCGATAGCCAGCGGCGTCTCCTCCCAGCGCTTCGATCGTGCCGACCCCATGCATCGCGAGCGCGGCATCGTTACTCCACAAGATGGTCCCGGCAGGATCGAGCGATATCACGCCTTCGCATAGACCTGAGACGATCAGGCGCAGATTGTCGAGATCAGCGGTCTTGCGCACTTCGACAAATCTGCCGCGGTCTTGGCGTTTCGGCATGATGCGTTCCTATGGTTTGGCAGGTACCTAGACTTCCATTATCTCGACGTCTTGGGTCGATTGCCTCTGATCGTCTGATGCAAACGCATCTTTGCGACCCAGTCTGAGTCACATACCTTCTGCCCGCTGAGCAAAGTGCTCGAGCTTCGCACGAACGGCATCGCTCAAGCTTAAGGAAACATCATGATCGGGATTCTAATTTGGCTTGTCATCGGCGGTGTGGTTGGCTGGCTCGCCGGCCTGATCATGCGAGACAATAACGGCATCATCATCAACGTTATCATCGGCATAGTGGGCGCCTCCATCGGCGGACTGATCTTCAATGGCGGGAGCATCAACGAGGCGCCGCTGAGCATACCCAGCTTCGCTGTGTCATTGCTTGGAGCGGTGATCCTCCTCGCTATCCTGAATCTCATTCGTCGCGGCACCGCACGGTAATCATCGGATCTCCATTAATAGGGAAAGCTCAACATCATTAAGAAAACCACCTTATTGCCGCTCGCACTGGCCACCTTGATGATCGTCGGTTGCAGCAAAAGCCCATCAGACAAGCTTGCCGCGCGTGTCGAAGCGTCGGGAGATGCGCGAGCCGACGCGATGGAGCAGAATGCTGACGCCATGCGCAGCAAGGCGAAGGCGCTCGACAACCGTGCAGATACCGCACGGGACACGGCGGAATCGCGCGCCGACGCGATCAAGGCAGCGGACATGGATGTCAGCAAGTTGACCAAGGCGCAACGCGACGCGATTGTCGCAAACAAAGCGCCAGCGGTTCACTGAAACAACCAACGAAGGAGAAAACAGATGGGTGAATTCACCGACAAGATGAAAGCTGCCGGCAACAAGGCCGCCGGCAAGGTCAAGGAAGAGATCGGCGACATGACCGACAACGACCAGCTGGAGGCTGAGGGCAAGGCCCAACAGCTGAAGGGCTCGGCACAGGACGTGAAAGGCAGCGTCAAGGGCGCGCTCGGCGACGACATCTAAAGCCGTTTGCATGTGACCCTCTGAGGGTCATGCCGGGAGGCCAGGCGGCGTCACGTCGCCCGGCCTCCTCCTGTTTTTTCAAGAGCGCGTCAGGCGACGCGGCGATGCCAGCGGAGCGGCGCGATGCAATTCATGGGAATCAACTGGGTCGGCGTGAACCCCGAGAACGGGCAAAAGCTGCTCCTCTCGGTCGCGTTCATCGTGATCGTCGTCGGCATAAGCCGGATCCTACGCTGGCTGGTCGGCGTGGTGCTGCGCAACACTGATACCGCGGGACTGCAGACCAAGTTCTGGACGCGGCAGGGCATCAGCCTGCTCAGCGCGGTCGTCCTCATACTCGGCCTGCTGTCGATCTGGTTCAGCGATCCGACCCGCCTTGCGACCGCGCTGGGTCTGGTTACCGCGGGCCTCGCCTTTGCGCTTCAGCAGCCAGTGACGTCCATCGCCGGTTATTTCGTCATTCTGCGCGGCAGTACCTTCAACGTCGGCGATCGCATCTCGATGGGCGGTGTGCGCGGGGACGTGCTGCGGCTCGGCTTCATCCAGACCACGATTATGGAGATGGGGCAGCCGCCCAGCGTCCAGGGTGCAGACCCCGCAATGTGGGTAAAGAGCCGCCAGTTCACCGGTCGGATCGTCACCGTCAGCAATTCCAAAATGTTCTCCGAGCCGGTGTACAACTACACGCGCGATTTCCCGTTCATCTGGGAAGAGATGGCGATTCCCATCACGTACGAGGCAGATCGCGCCAAGGTCGAGGCGATTCTGCTCGACGCCGCACGCGCGTTCGCCGGCGGCGCGAATGACATCGCCGCCGACGCGAAAGCCGATATGGAAACGCGGTTTGGGGTCGATCCGATCGATCTTGATCCCAAGGTATTCTTCCGCATTACCGACAACTGGCTGGAACTCACCGTTCGTTTCATCGTTACCACGCACCGGATCCGCACGATCAAGGACGCGATGAGCCGCCAGATCATCGCGGCGCTCGACGAGGCTGAGATCGGCATTGCCTCGGCGACCTATGACATTGTCGGACTACCGCCGATAACCCTTCGCCGCGAGACAAACGCAGCTTAAACCCGTGGATGGCGATCACGCCAGTGAAGGGGCACATGCAAGACAATGCCATCAATCGCTGGATCATCGACATTGCGACCGATTTCGCCATGGTAGCGACGGCTCCGGATGGCAGCGTAACCACTTGGAATGAAGGTGCTCGCCTCATCCAAGGCTAAGCCGAGACGGAGATGCTTGGCCAGCAGATCGATCGCATTTTCACACCCGAGGACGTCGCTGCCGATCGGCGTCAGGCGAAAATGCCGTGCCCGGTCGAGCAGGGCGCGCGTAATGACGAACGCTCCACATCCGCAAGGACAGGGAGCGATTCTGGCCGAAGTATAAGTTTTTACGAACTCGCTTCTAGCGAGTAGTGCCGCATAATAAGTTGCGTCGGATCTTCCGAAGGCCCGCTCGGGATATTTTTGCGTTTTCAAGTTGCGTATGACAATAAAGGATAACTTGAGGAACTGGCAGCAATGGCTCGAAAAGCTCGGCTTGCCGGTTCGAGAGTCACCGGACACACCCTCGATCATTGCATCCATCGCGGTTGCGGCCGGCAGCTTCTGGATTGGCTGGTTTCTCGCCGGACAGCTTGCACCCAGAATCGGTGCGGCCATTCGCCGGCTGACCGGACGTAGCGATCAGTTCGGAACATCACTTGCTCGGTCGGTGACTCATTTACGGGTTGGCCTCGATGCTGCTGATGATCATCGGCAACATACCGGGATTCAGCACGCTGGCGGCTCTCATCCTGGCTTTTGCGCTGGGGCTGGCGATGGCGATGCTGGTGTATCGGATCGCAAAAGCGTCTGGAATGGGCAGCATCCTGGCGGGTGTGATGGGCTCAATCGTGCTTGTCGCCACCACTGCCGGTGATCTGGGTGGGCTACGCTCCCTCATTGGAGCGCTCGACGGCGTTGGCCTAACCGTGGGCACTCGCCGGATATCGCTTCTGGGCGCGGTCAATTTCATCGTTATTGGCGCGGTTCTTTATCTGTTAGCTCGTCTGGCGAACCGAGTGCTCACTCACTCGATTGACAAGATGCATGCCATGGACATCTCGCAGCGCGCGCTGATCCAGAAGCTTGGTAGCCTGCTGATCATCGTCGCCGCCGTGCTGCTTGGCGTTGATCTGCTCGGCATCGACCTGACCGCCTTTACCGTCTTTTCTGGTGCCATCGGGCTCGCAATTGGGTTCGGATTGCAGAAGACCTTCGGCAATCTCATTGCAGGGCTGATCCTGCTGATGGACCGATCGGTCAAGCCGGGAGATGTCATCGTGGTGGGCGATACCTTTGGTGCAGTGACCAAAATCGGCGTGCGGGCCGTCTCGCTGGTGACGCGCGACGGCAAGGAACACCTGATCCCGAACGAGCAACTCATGACCGAGCCGGTCGAGAACTGGTCGTATTCGAGCCGCAACGTGCGGGTCCACATCCCCGTTGGCATTAGTTACGACAGCGATCTACCGCTTGCGCAGCGATTAATGATAGAGGCGGCGAGTGCGGCTGCGCGCGTTCTGGATCATCCCAAGCCAACGGTCTGGCTCACGGGCTTTGGCGATAGCTCTGTCGATCACGAGATCATGGTCTGGATAGCTGATCCCGAAGCGGGCGTTGGTAATGTCAGGTCCGATATACTCAACCGCTTGTGGGTTGCGTTCAAGGAACACGACATCGAGATCCCTTTTCCGCAGCGCGACATTCACATCCGCTCGACCACTTCGACCCGGCAGGAGCGTGTGCGCGCAACGGATAATGGAGTAAATGTGAGTAGTCTGGAATGATCGTTGGCAGCTTCTTCGGCCTCCTGCGCATCGTGGTGGTGGGGTCTCTCGCTTATCTGATCCTCATCGCGATCCTGCGGGTGAGCGGCAAGCGAACACTCGCCAAAATGAATGCGTTCGACTTTGTCGTGACGGTGGCGCTAGGATCGACGCTCGCTACCGCATTGTTATCGAAGGATGTGCCCCTTGCCGAGGGTGCTCTCGGCTTCGCCGTGCTTGCACTGCTGCAATTCGTGATTGCCTGGGCTGCGCGAAGGTGGAAGCTGGTTGCAGATGCCGTGAAGTCCGAACCCCGAGTTCTTCTTCGTAACGGCGCTCTGGATGATCAGGCGCTGCTCGAAGAGCGGGTGACCCATGACGAGGTTGCCGCAGCGGTGCGAAAAGCCGGCCACGGCGGTTTCTCCACCATAACGGCGGTGGTGCTGGAGACGGATGGCAGCTTCAGTGTGGTTGCGTGCGATGCAGTTGGCAATCGATCGGCGTTGGTACCTTGAGGGAGTGCTGCGCAAGGATGAAAGCTGCTGTCCGGACCTTGCCAGTATAGACCTCTATCGTCGTGCCTCGCTGATCCTGCGTGCGGACGCCGCTGGCAAGATCAGGCATCGACCTGAGCATCATGCATCAAGTGTGGCCAGCTTTGACTTTGGATCCTCACCGCCCTACTTCCTACCTTTGGCAAAGGGGCACTAAGCAGCGACATTCGACGTCTTCCACTCGGCCGCAGTTTTGAGGCACGCCTCCACTGCTTCTCCGAGCTTGCCGACATAGACGTTGGCGCCGAGCGCGTGCTGAATGCCCTGATCGGAGAGCGCAGCCTCACCCTCGGGCCACAGCCCGACCATGATCGCCGCATCGGGCGCATGACGGCGTAGCCGCTTGACCAGATAACGAAGATGCGCGGGCGAGCCGCCAATCTCGAGATAGGACAAGCAGATCATCTCGGTTCGTGACACGTCGAGTGCTTCGATCTTCTCGCGGCTTACATGGTCATGCGCCACGCGCTGAGTGCCAAAGCCACGTTTCTGGAGAAGCTGCGCGAGCATGCCGGTCACGACTTCGTCGAGCGGCCCGCGGCCGGCGACACACATCACCGATCCGGCATCCTGCCAAAGGGGTGGCGCGTTGGTAAGTGTTTCGCGCGCAGTTTCCTGGATCGGCACTCCTTCCCCATCCAACGGGCTCAGCGACGTCGTGTCGCCAGACGTACTGGATTTTGCCTTTGCCTCGTCGTCGTGATCGTCGAGTTCCCCGATCACCGCCATCATCGATTGCGCAATGCGACCGACGCCTTTTCGATCGATCACTCCACGCTCGGCATCGATCGCCGCCAGCTTCAGTGCCTCTAGAGCCACTTCGTCATAATAGGCGGTCAACGAGCGGCTCTTCAGCAGTTCCTCGGCTTGCTCGATTGCCTCCTCCGGATCGTCTGCGAGCATTCGTTGGTAGAAGCTCTCGACCGGTGTCAACGCGGGCCGGTCACCGAGCAGCACGTCCAGAAACTCTAGCGAGCGCACATGTCGACCAAGAACAACAAGACACAGCGTCAGCGGCATCGAAAGGATGAGCCCGATCGGGCCCCACAACCACGTCCAGAAGACTGCGGCGACAATGACCGAAATCGGCGAGAGCCCGGTCGAATGACCGTAGAGTAGCGGTTCGACGACGTAGCCGATCGTCGGTTCCACAACCGCGAACAGCAAGGCGACTTCGATCGCCATCGCCCAACCCGGATCGACCGCGGCAGCAAGCGCTAGCGGGAGCGCCGCGCCCATCAGCGCACCGATGTAGGGCACGAACCGCAAGACGCCTGCGAGCACGCCCCATAATGCAGGCACTGGCACGCCGATCAGCCATAGTCCGATGCCAATTACGAGCCCAAACGTCGTATTCACCGCAAGTTGTGAGAGGAAGTAGCGGCTGAGCCGCGATCCCGCCTCATCCAGCGCGAGCGTCGTGCGATGCAGGTCGCTGGTACCGAAAAGTCGGATGACGCGGTCTCGTAGATCCTCCTTCTGGAGCAGGATAAAGATTGCAACCACCAGGACGATCAGGAACGTCTCGATAGGTGCGACGACGGGAGCAAGAATGGCTTGGGCAAGCTTCAGTGGGGAGGTCGCTGCCTCGACGATGCGCACTGGCACGACCTGCTCACCCACGATCCTTGGTTGGGCTGTCGGTGCACGACGTATCTCGCGCGCGGCACGTGGGCGCTCCCCCAGTTCCTCCGCGAGCATTTTGGTGCGCGAGGCCGCATAGGCCTTGGCGGTGTTGACTTTGTCCTGGATGGTCTGCGCATACTGCGGTGCTCCGGCACTGAGCGAGGCCGCCTGCGTCGCCACCAGCGTACCCACGGCACCTAAGACGCCTAAAGCGAGCAAAACAGCAAACAGAACTGAAGGCGCTTTCCACAGGCCAAGCCGCCGCAAGAACCCGACGATCGGCGACAGCACAAACGATAGGAGCACCGCAAGTGTGATTGGCACGAGCACATCATGTGCGACGTAAAGGGCCGCAATGACGACGACGCCGATCGCTAATCCAAGCAGCCCTCCATCCGACGAGATCTCAGGCAAGCCCGCTGCGGCTTCAGCAACGATAACCCTCTGCTTTTGCGCACGTTCCACCATTCCTGTTACCCCAAGCACTGTTGATATGAGAACAAACCACGTCCGACGCCGCGCATCAACGGATGGAGCGCTGATAAATGGTCATAGTGTCGGCTT
This sequence comes from Novosphingobium sp. TK46, assembly GCF_055361525.1. Taxonomy (NCBI): domain Bacteria; kingdom Pseudomonadati; phylum Pseudomonadota; class Alphaproteobacteria; order Sphingomonadales; family Sphingomonadaceae; genus Novosphingobium; species Novosphingobium sp. TK46. The sequence continues at coordinate 69,440 of NZ_JBSZKB010000002.1, read as the reverse complement.
GCTCGCTGGCGCTGCCCGCGTCAGTGCTGGCGGCGGTTGACACGGCTGTGCTGGTTAACGTCGAAGGCGACGAGGTGTCTCCATCTGAACATGTGCCCACCCGTTAGATCATGTGGACGACACGGGTGCCGGTAAGGATCGAATGACTTCGGCGCACTGCTCGTCTCGCTATCGGCGCGCGCAAATTGTAAGAAGCAGTCGTTGGCCGGCACGTCATCCAGGTCCAGCCTCGGCCATCGTAGCTGTTGAGATCAGAGTTCAGCACCGAGATCTTTCTCGCCGCGACAAAGAAGTTGCCGACCGGCGGGAGCGGGGCGTGGACGAAAGCGCAACTTATTGCGACACCGCCGATCCGGACGCTCTCGACACAAAGACAGAGACGATCCTCGTTACCCGCATGGAGGTTCAACGGTGCTGTTTGAATGGGTTCCGTATGGTCCTTCATGGCTAAAGACTTCAGCCGGACTAGGCGAGCAAATTGACCAGGATTTTATACGTCGCTTTCTTACGTAAAATGAACCAGCCTGGAGCGGTGCGCTTAGGCATACCTAAAAGGCACTGGCGCGGATCACCGTTTGGCATGGTTGCCATTCAAAGCCACGTCAGAGGCGTTGTACCACGAACATGAAGCCGGAACATAGTCAGCCGTTTGATGCGCACCTATCTGCGATTGACATAAACTGGACTGTCTTGATCATCATCGGCTAAAGAGATTTTATGACACTACAGATCAACATAACCGCAAATGGGCGCATGAGCCTGCCCGCTGACATTCGTAAGCGCTTGGGCCTGACGGGCGGTGGTGCGGTATATCTGGACGAGACGGAGGATGGCGTCGTGTTGCGTACTGCTACTCAGGCTGGAGCTCGCGCTCACGCCTTGGCCAAGCAGTACACCGGTAGCAACCCTGGGGCCTCGGTCGACGCCTTCCTATCACGGCGCCGGGAAGAGAGCGGGGAATGAGCATTGTGCTCGAAGCTTCGGCGCTCATAGCGATGCTCAAAGGGGAGCGCGGCGCGGCCAAGGTGGCGTCCGCGATTGCCGGGGCCCGGGTGAGCAGCGTGAACTACGCCGAGGTTGTCAGTCACTTCATTCATGCGGGCATGCCGGAGCAACAGGTCGACGCCATGCTCGATCCGCTGCCGTCGACGGTCGTTCCCACCGACAAGGCGCTCGCTCAAATTGCCGGCCGGCTCCGGGCTTCGACAGCGGAGGCCGGCTTGAGCCTGGGCGATCGCTTTTGCTTGGCGCTCGCATGGCGGGATGGGTTGCCCGCTTGGACAAGTGACCAGAACTGGAAGAAGGTCGCGGATGCTGTCGACGTCAAGGTAGTAGCCATCCGCTAGGTCCGATGATTTTAGAGCAGGGCAGGGGGCAGGGTAGGGCAGAGGACCAACCCGAGCATTTGGTCATTAGCTACCCTAGGGGTGGGTACCTAGCCTAGAACGGACCCGGATCTATCCTTTCCTGGTGCATGTCGGCAAACCCTAGATCGCAGGTTTCGGTACAGTTGGTCAAAGCGACAGAGTTTGTCGCCCACTCTGAAATCGCTCCGCGACCGGGCGACCAGGTAAGGAGAACTGTGTCCGAAACCCTGTGTTTTCCGACAGACCCGCTTACGGGCATGCTGCGACGATGATAAAATGGCCGACGTGTTAACGGATCGCAGCGTTGCGCCACATGATTGATGGTGACAGTCAAGCAGCGCGAATGGCTGGGCGATGCGCTTCAATGTCATTTGGCAACTCCATGCCAGATAAATCCGTCTGGCGCACGTTTGACTGCATTTGCAAATAGCAGCGTGGCACGATCGTTTTCAGATCGATGGGAGGCGGTGATCTCAAAATCACTAGCATCCGAGAAAGTACATCGGCGACCCCTTATTAGCGGAAAAGATCATTAGGTTTCAAAGTCAAAACGATCTGGGTGTAATACTGAGACCATCTATCGACAGCATTATTCTATACGACTGCGGACAATATTTTTTCGCGTCGGAACTATATTCACCTATACCGCCTTCAGCATCATGCATCGACAATAAATCTGGTTGGAAACGCCCGATAACAACTGAGGCTTTGCATGATGGACTACTCTGAAGCCTCGTTCTTTGATGGCGCTCACTTCGCGCACATTGCCACTTGGCAGGATTACAACCGTAAGCTCCGTTTGGCGAAAGCACGTACGGATCCGTGTCGAAGTCGCTCGCCCAAAGGTGACAACATAATACCATTCGATGGCGCGCGCGGTGACTTGCTCCCCTGACTGTTACCAGTCAGAGGTAGAGTGCGGCTCCTTCATGATGGTTGGTTGAGGTGGAGGCAACCTCTCTGGGGGCGTGCCCCCAGAGAGGTTCGCCGGCTTTTCGGCAGGGGTTCTCTCGCCCAGTTTCGATTATAGCCTTACGTGGTTGTAGTCGTTCCCCCATTGCGGTCTCAGTGTGCCGACAAACGGGTAGTTTCGATATTGTAACAGCGTAAGATGGAGATGAAGCCCATGTTATGGTTGAACTGTTTGGTAAGTGCGCGAGCTACTTAAAAACCGGCGGCCAATTACGCCACCAACGCTACCTCCGTTCTAGTCAAATTGGTCGCTTGGACAATAGAGCGTACAACGTGTGGTTCTGCCAGATCGCGGGAAGGACGCCCGATCAGGTAACCTTGGATCGATGAACAGCCTTCTCGTCTGACAATGCGCAGTTGCTCAGGCTTTTCTATGCCTTCTGCGAGTACGGGTATATGCAACACTTTGCCGAGTGCCACGACTGAGTTCAGAATTGCCACGGCCTGCTCGTCCCGCTCGATCTCGTCGACGAATGATTTGTCGAGCTTGATACGATCGAAGGCAAAGGAGCGCAGCACGTCTATTGAGGAGTAACCCACGCCGAAGTCGTCTAGCGCCAAGCCAACTCCTAGCGCTTTAAGGTCGCGGAGTTGATCGAGCGCATAGCCACGGTCGCGGATGATAGCACCTTCCGTCAACTCTAGCGTCAGCCGCTCAGGATCTAGGCCGCTGTTAACAAGAGCTGTGCGAACTGTTTTCACCAGCTCAGGGGCAGATAGATGCAGCGGTGACAGGTTGACCGAAACGACGTGTCGACCTTGCCATAGCGCAGCCTCGAAGCAAGCCTGCTGGATAATCCAGTTGCTGAGCGGGATGATCTCCCCGATCTCTTCTGCAAGTGGGATAAAGGTCGCAGGTGCAATCAGCCCCCGGAGTGGGTGGCGCCAGCGAACAAGTGCCTCGTAGCCGATAATCTCTCCGGATGTAGTCGACGCCTGGACTTGGTAGTGCAACTCGAATGCACCCCTGGTGACCGCATCGCGCAGTTCGCTGGCAAGCTCGCGACGTTCACGGGCCACCTCGTCCATAGAGGCATCGTAGAAACATGGAGCGTTCGAATGCTCGCTCTTGGCGCGGTACATGGCGAGGTCCGCTCGGCCGAGCAGCGTATCTGCGTCCGTTCCGTCCTGTGGAGCGACAGCGATGCCGATGTTGGCACCGATCGATGCTGAGAAGCGCTCAAAAGCGAACGGCTCGATGAAGATTGCACAAATGCGTTCCAGAAAGTCATCGAGTTCTGATTGATCGGTGTAGGAGACTAGAGCTGCGAATTCGTCACCGCCTAGTCGGGAGATGCACTCGCCAACAACCAACGCGCCCGTCATACGTGCGGCCAGGGCCATCAGTAACTGATCGCCGGCTTGATGGCCGTAGGTGTCGTTGACGCTTTTGAAGCGAGCCAGATCGAGCATCACCACCGCCATGTACGGTGTTCCGCCCTTACGCTCGCGCCTGATCTCCAGCTCCTCGTTGAAGCACATGCGGTTCGGCAGGTCGGTAAGGCCATCGTGCAACGCCATGCGCCGCAATCGCCGATAGGAGTCGCTTTGGGTCTCGCTGTCGATCAGCGCGCTTACGGCGGCACAGCCGATGAACAGCAAGCCAGCGCATGCGGTGCCGAGCGCAAGTTGCGTCATCGCGACGTCCGATAATCCCTGTTCTGGATTGAGCGCCATGGCGTTGACCTTGATCGCAGCCATGCCGGTGAAGTGCAGCGTCGCTACGGCGAGCCCTAACAGTAGACCGCCAGTAATGCGTCGGTCGGGCTGCTCGCTTCGCAAGGTGCGGAAGGCCGCCGCTGCGAGTAAGGAAGCAAGCAAGACGGATACGATCACGTAAGGCCAGCGCCATTCAACGATACCGTCGATCCGATATGCAGCCATTCCTACGTAGTGCATGGCGGAGATACCACCGCCGACGATGACGCCGCCTGGTACAACGAGGCTGCGGTTACGGGCTGCAGCCAGCGCCAAGCCAGGGCTCGCAAACACGATTGCGATGGCGAGCGATGCCAAGGTGAGTCCTGGATCGAGCCTAACGGGTACGCCCGCCTGAAAGCCCATCATTGCCACGAAGTGCGTGCACCATACCATCGTCCCAGTGCCTACGGACGAAAGTGCAATCCACCCCAATCGGCTCTTGCCTCGCGACGCGAGGATGCGACCGAAGAGCTGGACCGTTGCGGCCGAGCCGATCAGCGCAACGATGATCGCCACCGCGACAAGACGCAGATCGTGCTCGTGCATGATGCAGCTGACTACATCCATCATGCGGCTATGCTGCCTTTGATGTGGGCGCGGCGTTCCAGCGCTTGCGTTGCTTGACGTGCCAGTCCGTTCAAAAAAGCCTTCTGGTCGCTTGATGCCGGCGACCGAGGCTCTGTATCCAGAACACACAGAACGCCGACGCCGGTGCCATCCGGAAGCTTCAGGGGGGTGCCGAGATAGTAGCGGATGAACGGTGATCCGACGACGGGCGGGAGCTCTCGGTATCGATGATCCTGGTGTGCGTCGCAAACCTCCAACGGTTCGCTGCGATCAACGGCGTGGTTACAAAAACTATTGGCCCTAGGCACACATTGCAGTTCAAAGCCGATAGCGGCTTTTACCCACACCGTGTCATGGTGGAATAACGTGAGCAGCGAAATTGGGGCTGCAAAGGCATCGGCTGCCTTGTGCACGAACCGGTCGAAGTCAGGCTCGCTCACACCGTTGAGGATATCCAGGCTTTTGAGAGCCCTGGCCCGTGAGCGCTCACGCAACAATCTCAGTAACATTGGCGTCCATCACACAGCTTAGTTATTTCCTCCATAGTGTTGCAAAGGCTTAGGAAAGGTTGACGTTCAGATGGTAAGCAGCGGTGCGGATAGTCGGGTTAACAAGCTTGATCCTACAGCCTCGCGCAGGTAGCAGTTCAACGTGGAACAGAGCACGAACCTTGATGAGATAGCCCCGGTCGATGAGGACGCAGCGGCAGCGATCGCGTTGCTTGCTGAACGGCATGCGTCGGGAGATCCGTTCGTGGTCGGCTGCCGCAGTGCGATCTTGCCGATGGCGATTAGCGATCCGACCTTGCGGGACAATCCGATCGTCTACGTCAATCCGGCTTTTGAGGTGCTCACCGGCTATACGCGGCTAGAGGTGCTCGGCCGTAATTGTCGGTTTCTGCAAGGGCCCATGACCGACCGCGCTGAAGTGGTTCGGCTACGCCAGGCAATCCAGGATCGCCAGAAGATCTCGGTCGATCTGCTCAACTATCGCAAGGATGGTTCTCCGTTCTGGAATCGGTTACTGATCACGCCGGTGAGCGACGATCATGGTACGTTGCGCTACTTCTTCGCCTCGCAGCACGATGTGACTGCCGAGCGCGAGCGGGTCACTGCGCTTGAAGCTAGAGAGACCTCGCTGCTCGCTGACGCGGAGCGGGTTCAGGCACGTCTCGACGACAGCGAGGCGCGTCTGCACTTTGCATTGAGAGCCGGTCAGCTTGGAACCTGGGCGCTCAACCCCGAGACAAGGCACCTCGATACGTCTTCAAGCTGTAAGGAAGCCTTCGGCTACGATCCCGAGGCCTCCTTCGGTTATGCCGAGTTCGAGGCGGCACTCCATCAGGATGATCGTGCCATGGTGATGACCGCTATCGAGAGGACAACGCGAACGCGAGCGCCGTACGACATCGAGTATCGCATTCTGACACCTGATGGAGAGCAACGCTGGATTGCTGCCCAAGGGGAGCTTCTAACCCGAGGTGACGGTAGTGCGCTCAGCATGACCGGCTTCGTGACCGATATTAGCGGCCGTAAGCACGCAGAAGAGCACCGCCAACTGTTGGCGAGTGAACTGACCCACCGGGTCAAGAACACGCTCGCGACAGTGAGTGCGGTCGTACAGCAAACCTTGAAGAATGCTGCATCGCTCGACGAAGCTACAAGGGTCGTCGGAGGGCGGATCGCTAGCCTGGCGACTGCGCATGAACTCTTGCTTCGCGACGAGGTTGAAGGCGCTTACGTCGGCGAGATCGTCTCTGGAGTTCTAAGGCCCTTTGATGGTGGTGATGGCCATCTGTTTACGGTTGACGGACCTGAGATCCGGCTGTCACCGTCGGTGACGCTCGCACTATCGATGGCGCTTCATGAACTCGCCACCAACGCCGCCAAGTATGGCGCGCTTTCTACGCCGGCAGGTACGATAGCGATCCGATGGGATCTCACCGGACGCGACGAAGCACGCCGTTTCAATTTCTCCTGGGTCGAGCATGGTGGCCCGCTGGTCATTTCTCCGGCATCGACCGGCTTTGGGTCGCGGATGATTGAGCGCGTGATGGCGCAGAATGTGCGGGGTACAGCCAGGATCGATTACCGTCCTGAAGGTGTGGTGTTCACCATCGACGCGCCGATGTAAGGTGGCTTCGGCCGACCCGGTTCAATCACCCTTGATAATCTCTACATTTCGCCGCCGGGAACGGCTCTACCGGCGCCTTGGCCACAAAAGCTAGAGCTGTGTTGCAGAACAATCGTGCGCGTCAGATGGCAGAGATCGCAAACCGCCTCATGGGCACAGCGTGGCGGATCGGCGACACCCCAACATTTTATTGCTGGTTCATGGCACCCATCACACTGACAGACAGTTAGGATGGTTCATGTCTGGAAACCATCATGTGTCATGTTCTTGTAATCGAGGATGATTTCCTCATCGCCGACTATATCGTGCAGCTTGTGGAGGACGCCGGAGCGACTTCGATTTCGCAGGCAGCGACACAGCAGGACGCTGTCGAGCAAGCGCGTCAGCGTCGTCCCGAGCTTATCATGTCGGATGTGAAGCTCCTTGAGGGAACCGGGCCGCTTGCAGTGGAGGCTATCCTAGCTGAATTAGGCACCATTCCGGTCATATTCGTGACCGGGACACCTGAGGCTTGTGAACCGTGTGATGCGCCTGCAGTTATTTTAAGTAAACCGATAAACGAGCAGGAAGTGGTTAGACATTTTAAGCAAATGGCACCGATTTGACCATCAAAGGTTAACCGCATTTGGATCCACTTCAGTTCTCAAACGCAATGGATCGTTGTTTGTAACATAGTGTATCTTAGGGTAAATTGCCTCGCTACAACTCCGCAGGCCAGCGCCAGGCGTTGAAGCTAGGAAGGAGATCAGCATGAGTTCGACATTGAATGCCAGCTTCGAGACCCGCCGTGAGGCTGAAATGACGATCGAGCGGCTTGTTCAGGAATCTGGTATCGAGCGAGCCAATATATTTGTCATGGCTGAAGGCACTGACAATAGCGCTGGAGAAGAACAAGCCGGCTCTGACACAAAAGCTGGTTCGCCTAGTCCGGAAGATCGCGATGATGCAGCCTTGAACGGAATGATCATCGTCTCAGTTGAGATTGAAGATGACGCACGTGCTGTTGAAGTACGCTCGGCGTTCAAAGAGTTTAACGCACAGGATGTTACCAGCGACTGACAGACACATAACATGGAAATGAGAAGCGAGCCGATTATCTAGATCGGCTCGCTTTATTAATTTAGGACTTTGCCGCTCCGACATTGACTGCTGACTCAGCTAGCTCGCTCATCATGTCATCGCCGCGGTGCATATCCTTCACCGCCGTCTCGAGCTTGTCGCTATCATCATCAAGCTTCAGCGCCTTGGCGAAAGCCGCGACCGTCCCGAAGCCTGTTATGCCATAATGCGTCATGCGTTGGAATTGCGCTATGATCGCCGCATCGAGTATCGGTCCGGAAGCTGGCGCTTCATCGACGGTGTGCTTGAGTGCTTCTTCAACCAAGCCTTCCATGCCCCTGCAATGCTCCTTCTTGAGCTTCTCGCCCTGGCCTTCGATCAAGCTCTTCAGGATGTCGGTATGGGCGGCAATCCCGCCTTGTGACTTTTGCAGCAAGTCCTTCAGCTTCTGGTCAGTCGCCTGTCCGACGATCTTTTTAAGCACTTTTGCCATCTGATCGTTAGCAGACCAAAGGTCCTTCAACTCGTCGACATAAAGTTCTTGTAGCGTTGTGATCTTGCTCATGGTCATGCTCCTTGGATGATTGTCTGAATGTCGTTGGTCGGGTTCAGGCGAGAAGGCGAACGTTGGGTTCGCGATCCCATTGCCGTGTCTTGGCCTGGTCGATGAATGCCGTAGCATCGTCGCCGACCAACTCGATGACACCGGCGTCTTGCTCGACGCCAGCCTTGTCGAGCAGCGGCTTAGCACTTGATGAGAATGCGATTGCCTTGAGATGACCGAACGCATCCTTGACATAGTCGATCGCAGCACCGTCCTTCATAAGGCTCTTTGCCCCTGCATCCGACAGCACGACCGCAATCGCGTCGAACATGACCGACGGCGACCCGGCGAGCTGACCATCTATCGGCGTTGGATCACCGTCATCGAGTTTCACGTTCAGCTTTGGGGCGATTACCTTGGACTTGGCACCGGCGGCAAGCACCGCATCCTTGATGGCGTCGATCGTAGTACTGTCGCTTCCATCGGCGACTAGGATGCCCACAGTGCGGCCTTCCAGCGTCTCTGGATATTTGCCGACCAGACGCAGCGCTGGTGACAGCGCCATGTCTTGCGGCTCTGCGGCAGCTGGCGCCTTCGCTGGGACCTTTGGCAAGCCCAGTCCATCGCTTACACGCGCGGCAAGCTCCTCGTCGACGTTGCGCAGATTGCCGATCACCTGTTCACGGATATGATCGAACGTCACCTTGGATAGCTCAAATACGAGGGCGCTCGCAAGGTGTGCCTGCTCAGGCGCTGATTGCGACCGGAAGAACAGCCGCGCCTGGCTGTAATGATCGGCGAAAGTGTCAGCACGAACACGCACTTTGGTTTCAGAGACAGGTGCCGCAAACGTCTTGAACCCAGTGGTTTGGCTCTCACGCGGGCCACCCGGCTCACCTACTGACGCAAGGGTGTTAGGCTCGTAGTTGGCGCGACCAGTAGGCACTTCCATCTGCATGTGTCCATCACGCTGCATGTTCATGACCGGGCAGCCTTTGGCACGGTTGATCGGCAGCTGATGAAAGTTGACGCTACCAAGACGCGAAAGCTGGGTGTCCTGGTAAGAGAACAATCGTCCTTGGAGGAGCGGATCTTCCGAGAAGTCGATCCCTGGAGGAACGTTGGTCGGCAGAAAGGCTACTTGCTCAGTCTCAGCAAAGAAGTTGGTGGCATTTCGGTCGAGTACCATGCGCCCGACGATCTTAACCGGGTACAGCTCCTCCGGTACGAGCTTGGTGGCGTCCAGGATGTCGAACGGCAGCTCCGCCGCTTCTTCCTCTGTCAGCAGCTGCACACCGAATTCCCACTCGGGAAAGTCGCCGCCATCGATCGCATCGAACAAGTCGCGGCGGTGGAAGTCAGGATCGGCACCAGCAATCTTTACAGCCTCGTCCCAGCAGGTGGACTGCAGGCCAAGTTTTGGTCGCCAATGGAACTTGACGAAAGTTGCAATGCCCTGAGTGTTGACGAGCCGAAAGGTATTAACCCCAAAGCCTTCGATCATGCGCAACGATCGCGGGATCGTCCGATCGCTCATCGCCCACATGATCATGTGTGTGGCTTCAGGCGTCAGGCCAATAAAGTCCCAGAAGGTATCGTGCGCGGTCGCCGCTTGAGGATAGCCACGATCAGCCTCCATCTTGGCAGCGTGGATCAAGTCAGGGAACTTGATCGCATCTTGGATGAAGAACACGGGGATATGGTTGCCTACCAGGTCCCAGTTTCCCTCCTTCGTATACATCTTGACGGCAAAGCCTCGGACATCGCGCGGAGTATCCACCGACCCAGCGCCACCTGCAACGGTCGAGAAGCGGGTAAATAGTTCCGTCTTTGCGCCGACTTCCGTAAGGATCGCTGCGGTGGTGTAATCGGCCAGCGACTGCGTTAGTTCGAAATAGCCGTGCGCTCCCGAGCCGCGGGCATGTACGATCCGCTCAGGAATACGCTCGTGATCGAAATGGTGTATCTTTTCCCGCAAAACAAAGTCTTCAAGGAGCGAGGGTCCGCGCGAACCAGCTTTAAGCGAGTTTTGGTTGTCGGATACGGGAACGCCATGATTGGTGGTCAGCCTGTCTTCGGTGCCTGCTGACTGCTGGTGGAGCTCCCCGCCATTCCCCTTTATTGTGTCACCTATACCGGTTTTCTTTTCGTTCATGGGGCCATCTGCCTTATAAAGCCGGCGGACAGCCCGTTCACCTCCACCTTACGGCGGGCGCGTCCGGAGGCCCGGGGCTGCTGGTGAAACATATGTCATGACAAGACGACATGACCCTCCATCAACCTTGCTGGTTGGTGCTTGTTCCAAATCAATTTGATACCACCAAGTGGGTGAGAAACTCAAAGCGGCTATAAATCTAGCCGCGGCGGAGAAGTCCGCGGCGCAGCGCCAACGTGTTCCTCGATGTAGCGCATGGCTGAGAGAATTCCATGGGTGAGAGCAGCTCCGGGAATCACCCGTGGGCACCAACGTAATCTTTGAAGACCTTGAGCGGTCCTGCAGACATGAACGTCACACCGCAGGCGCGGATCATCCTTCTGCGATGTGCGACAAACAGGTGTTTCCAGACACCATGAGCGGGGCTGTCGGGCCTTAGCGTATATCAGGGGCCGTTCTGTGTACTGACCCCTGATTGCGCAAGAGCGGGTTGAGACAACGAGAGGGCGGCGACTATGGCGAAGCGGATCATGCTCCGAGACCAGGCGACGGCGATTACCAGATGGTTGATCACGCGGTTGACGTTCAGGTGACTGGGCCAGTCGTCAGGCACTCTCTATCGCCTTGACGTGGTCGGCCGCTGTCAATGCAGCACAACGCTGGTTGAAGCGCGCGTCACGTTCTTAGGCAGTTCACACCCTATTTCAGCGGAACCATTGTACGTTGTGGCGATTGCGCTGTTCTTAAAGGACACACCGCGTCGGCGGTCAGAGGAGCACAGAGATGGGTTGGATTATAGCATTGATCGTAGGCGGTGTCGCCGGTTGGCTCGCTAGCATGGCAATGAACAGAGACGCCTCGATGGGTGTTTTCTTGAACATCGTCGTCGGCTGTGTCGGCTCGGTAATCGGCAACGCGCTGTCAGGCCCTCTGCTAGGCGTGCGTGGCAGCGTCCAAGAATTTTCGCTGACAGGCCTAATCATTGCCTTTGTAGGCGCTGTGGTACTGCTCGGGATTGTGAATTACTTCAAGCGTGGCAGTGTCCGCTGACACGAGGCTGACGTAGACCGGCAGGCGAGGTGCCGCCTTTTCGGCATTTGCATTCTACGGCGGAGAGAGTGACAGCGCGCACCTTGGAGGAGGAATGCGCGCTGTCAGGGATAACAACCTGCCAAGAGGGAAGATGATCCGGCTCGCGCGAAAATGGGATGGTTCAGGCGCCGACGACTTTCCGACGCCTCACGGCGTCCCGAACTCTATACGGCAGCGGAAGGGCTGCATTTCGGCCAACGCCGCTCTTCGTTAGCCCTGCTCGCAGCTTCAACGGTGCCGTTTGAATAGGTGCCGTATGGTCCTCCTTGGCTAAGACTTCAGCCGGACCTGACAAGCAAATCGGCCGTGATTTTATGCGTCATCTCCTGACGTAAAGCGGACCGGTGTGGAGCGGTGCACTGGGAGTATATCCTAAAGGCACCGCAAATTAACGCCAGACCGCCAAGCTACCACTTCAACTTCTTGTGCCACATCATTGCACGTGGCATAGTGTGGATATTGTGCATAGTTATATAAGGTGAAAAGATTCAATGCAAACCATCGATGTTAAGGTGGCCAGTAATGGCCGCATGGTCTTGCCTGCATCAGTGCGCAAGGCGATGGGTTTGCATGGAGAGGCAAAGGTCATTCTGACGGTTGAGGATGATCAGGTGCGCCTGTCTCCGATTGGACATGGGGTGTCTCGTGCGCAGGCACTTTATCGCGAGCATGCCAAGCAGCTCCGGACAACCGAGGACTTCCTCAATGACAGAAAGACCGAAGCTGCCGCCGACTTTGGTGAGGTTGCATCAGGTGATCAGGGTCGAGACGGACAATGACATCCGTCGTTCTCGACGCATCCGCAGTTTTGGCGCTGGTTCGAGACGAGCCAGGCGCCGATAAGGTTGTACCGCATGTCGGGCGTGCTGCAATTTCGGCGGTCAATCTCCAAGAAGTGATCAAGGAACTGCTACTCAGCGGCTTGGATGAGGCAACCACCCGTGAACTGCTGGATGAGCTTCGCCTCGACGTTCGCACGCATGATGCCATTGCGGCATATGCGGCTGCGGGGCTGCACGCCCAGACACGCCAATATGGTCGTGGCTTGGGGGATCGATCCTGCCTTGCGCTAGCCATACAGATTGGCGTTCCAGCACTGACTGCCGATCGCGAGTGGAAGAGGGTCAAGGTAAAGGGTTTGAAGCTCGAACACATACGATAGCCAGCTGGCGTATGACCCAGTCCCGGCGGTTCGGTAGATCAGCGGCCTTCTGTAAAGCGGCCTCATGCCCACTCGCAGCAGCCCCGCGATCCCGTGCCCGACGGACTGTTTCGGGCAAACGGAATCGGGAACAGGTTCGAGTGAACGACTTGATCGGGAGGTATCGGGAGAACGAGACTACCTTGGCTGTCCCGCTCGACCTTTGTTTGCGGGAACGGCAGGAAACGACCAAAATGCGCCGCTCCCCGGAGCCGCAGGAACGTCTGCTAACGCTGAAACCGGTCATCCTAGTGCAGACCGCGGTCGAGCAGGTACGCCCTCATTGCGGCCATTCAACCCGCACGGTACCATGCCCGAAAGCAGCCGCTTGTTCATCTGGTCACTGGGCAGCCCTGAAGGGCTTCAAATGGGACTTAGCCGTCATCCAAGCACACGCTGCTGAACGACAGATATTGCCAGTTTTGGCCATTCGCGAGCTGATCGCTCGTCCTGCCGCCTACGCGTAAGTCTGGTGATAGCAGATATTCCGCATTATGCGGCACGGCAGGCGACAAGTGCTGATCCCCTCAGCGGCGCTTACGTGAACCAATCTTGCGTAGCCACTCGCCGTAGCGCTGGTCGAAGCGGATCGGCGCGAACAGCGGATCGGTCTTGAGGCCGGTTAGCCCTGGATCGATCCCGTCTCATGCGCGCTGAATTGCGGCAAAGGCGAAATCGGGCTCGCGGCGCTAGGCATGGACCTCGACGATCTGTTACTGGACAAACCCACCGTACTTCGCGGGTGAGCGTCCCCAGCGTTGAAGACCTGCTGTTCGAGCGCGGGATCGACATTTGCCATGAGACGGTGCGGCTATGGTGGAACAGGTTCGGGCCGATGTTCGCGGGTGAAGTTCAACGCAAGCGGGTGAACTGCAAGCGTGGGTTTCGCCGATGGCGATGGCATCTGGATGAGATGTACGTGAAGCTTAAAGGCGAAATGGTGTACCTGTGGCAGGCTGTCGATTAGGAAGGTAAAATCCTGGAGAGCTTTGTCACCAAAAATGGCGACAAGCGCAGGCGGCGCTGACCTTCACGAAAAGGCGCTCAAACGTTACGGCTTGCCCAAAGCTATTAACACGGATGGACTCCGCTCGTACGGTGCTGCGATGAACGAGCTAGGCAATCGGGAGAAGCAGGAGATCGGACGCTGGGCTAACAACCGCATCGACAACTCGCATCTACCATACCGACGACGAGAGCGGGCGATGTTGCGTTTGAGCCAGATGAAGACCCTACAAAAGCTTGCCTCTGTTCACGCCAACATTCACAACCACTTCAGTCTGTAACGCCATCTAACCAATCGAGAGACCTACAAGGAACGGCGATCAGCCGCCTTGGCTGAGTGGCAGGTTATAGTGAGCTAGGCTGCCGTCCTCAAAGACTCAAGTGCATCGTGTAGAGAGCGGTTCGCGTTAGACTGACAGCACCCTCTTAAGCCTTCGTTGGTGAACCGGTTATCTTCGCGGTTGCTTAGCACGCGGACTCGCAACCACGAGCCTCATGCCACCAGCGAGCGGCTTTCTGCGATCATGGCGATGCCGCGCTTGCCGTCGTGGCGGTCGAGTTGGACGACGATGTCGATCACGGATGCGGCGTATTCCAGGGTTTCACTTCGGGTGAGGCCGATGCCGGTCTGCATGCTCATTAGCGCGATCTGTTCGAGCGCACCTTGGGGCGAGTTGGCGTGGACGGTCGAGAACGAGCCGGGGTGGCCGGTGTTGATCGCGCGCAGGAAGCTGACGGTTTCGGTGCCGCGCAGCTCGCCCAGCACGATGCGATCGGGGCGCAGGCGCAGCGCGGCCTGGAGCAGGTCGTTGGCCGAGACCTTGGCCTCGCCCAGCTCGCCCTTGACTGCGATCAGGCCGACGCCGTTGGCGCCAGGCAGGCGCAGTTCGGCGGTGTCCTCGACCAGCACCACGCGTTCATGCTCGGGAATTTCGGTGAGCATGGCGTTGAGGAACGTCGTCTTTCCGGTCGAGGTGCCGCCTGAGATCAGGATCGTACGGCGGCGCTTGATCGCGTCGCGCAAGAAGGCGATCGGCGTGACGAGCGGGTCGGGCGTGGGCGCTTCGGGGGCGATCGTGATGGGGCCGCGGTCGTAGGCATCGAGCGGCAGTTCCAGCAAGCGGTGGCGACGGATCGCCATGGCCCAGTTGGCGCGGGTTGCCGGCGGCCCGACCAGCTGGATGCGCGCGCCGCTCTGCCCGGCAAGCGCCGGCAGCGTCGCGGAGAGCAGCGGGTGCTCGCGGTTGATGCCCTGGTGGCTGATGCGCGCGACCTGCTCGGCCAGGCGCTGGAGCAGCTGGTTGTCCATTGCCGGTATGGAGACGCATTGCATGCCGCCGGCTTCGGCATCCTCGATCCAGACCTCGCCGGGACGGTTGACCAGGATCTCGGTCACCGTCTCGCGCTCCAGCCAGGGGCGCAGCGGGGCGAGGTAGGCGTCGAGGTAGACGCTTCGTGGAGCGACAGGCGCGGTCACCGGCTCAGCGACCGCACGCTTGGGCAAGGTATGGACATCGGCAACCATTGCTCACTTGGCCTTGGAAAAGTCGAGGTCCTTGGCGGTGAACACCCGGATCGGTTCGCCTTGGCGCACCCGGATCGTCGGGCCGACCGTGCCGCTCTGCTGCACCGCCGCCGCTGCCGCCGACTGGCCGCCACCCACTATGACCGACGAACCGCTGCCGATCAGGTTGGTCAAGCCGCCCACCACCGACAGCAAGGCGGCCGAGCCGAACCGCTCGAAGAAGTGCGTGTTGACCTTGCCGGCCAGACCGGTCTCGCCACCGAATGCGATTGCGGGCGAGCCGAGATCGACTGAGACGCCGTCCGGGCGGATCAGCCTTGTCCAGATCACATAGGCGCGCTTCTGTCCTGCGGTCAGCCCGCTCTTGTACTGGCCGATCAGACGCGAGGAGCGCGGCACCAGCACGGTGCGGCCATCGAAGCTGCGCACGTCGGTGCTCACGATCGCGCGCACGAAGCCGGGCACGTCGGTGTCGATCGCGGTTTCCAGCACCGCGGGGATCAGCGTGCCTTGCGTCACCGTGGTGGCAGGGTCGAAGCTGCGTTTGGCGGCGGCGCTGCCGCCCCCAAGACCGCCCAGGCGCGAGGCGAAATCCTCGTTGGCATTGCCGCCGCTCTTGAGCTCGGCCTTGCCGTCGAGACCGGGGGCGGTGGCAGGACCGGCCGCAGCGTCGAACACCACGGTCGGGCTCGCGGCGGTATTGCTCTGCGGACCCGTTGCGATGTTGGGCGCAGCGGAAAGCACCGCTTGCGGCGCGGGTGCGGCCAATGGAACGCTATTGGGCATCACGCCGGGCGTGACGATCGGCGGGTTCGGAGTGATCCCCGTCGCCGGGACGAAAGGCGCGGTTGGGACCGGTGCCGGCACCGGCTCGGGTGCGCCATTGCGCTCCGCGTCCATCGACCACAGCGTCAGACCGCCGAGCAGCGCGACGATGGCGACGCCGGCGATCAGGCCCAGGCCATCGCCCTTCTTGCGCTGCGTGACGGTCGGCAGGACGTTGCGCGTCGCCAGATCGATGATCTGCGCCCCGCCGTGCTGGCGCGGATCACGCGGATCGCGCGCCTGCTCGTCGTCGAAGCGTTCGCGCAAGGTGGAGTTGGGAGCCATGGATCAGTTTTCCCGAACGGGCGAGAGATTGGGAGATGCGGATGCGACTACCGAGGCAGGCGCCATCTTCGGCGCGGGCTGGGCAACCATGCCAGGGCCATCGAGCGGCGCAGTCTCCGCGCCCGGCGCGTTGGCGGCCGGCGTCGCGGCGGGTGCCTGGCTTGCGGGGCGCAGGTTCTCGATCGTCGCCTGCGACTTGCCCGAGCGCAGCAGGATCGTCTTGGGTACGTCCTCCAGCACGATCGTACGGCCGCGCACCGAGTAGTTGACCGGTCCGACCTCGCCCTTCTCGTTCATGATAAGGATCGCGGGCACTTCGCTCCGCTCGCCCCACAGCAGGTAGGTCGCGTTGCCATCGTCGTACATGCGCGCGGGGAGGATCTTGGCATCGCCCTTGGTGCGGAAGGAGAAGTTCAGCGCGGCCGGATCGACAGCGGCTTCAGCCGGATTGCCGCCGAGGATCGCCTGCTCGGCAGGCGTCAGCGAGGCCAGCGCCGCGCCGGCCGGAAGGCCCTTGGGCTTGTCCGCATCCCGGTAAGTGAAGCGCAGCAGATAGACCGGCCGCGCCTTTGGCGATGCGACCAGGTCGAAGAAGTAGGTGTGGCGGTCGGTGACCACGGTCATGTTGGTGCGCGCGCCGCCTTCGAGCGGCTTGACGAACAGCACGTCGGCCCGCTTGTTGGGGGTGATCTGCCACGAGGCGCTGTCGCCTACCGCGACGTTCTCGATCGCTTCGCCCGCGCCGAAAGTGATCGTCGCCTGCACGCCGGGACGGCCGTCGATGCGCACGACCTCGTTCTCGGTGTACAGATGCTGGATCAGGCGTTCGTCAGCGGCTGCAGCCGGCTGCGCTAGAGCAGCGACGGCACTAGCGGCAAGAAGCAGGCCGCGGATCATCAAATCATCTCCTTGGCCGGCTTGCGGCCTGTGTCGTTTGAAGCGCGAAAGCGGCTGCCGATGCCCTTGGCGCGAGAGGCGCTGCCGGGGGCCAGCGGGGCGATGCCGCCGCCGCTGATCTGGGTGACGTGGGTGCGGCGCTCGCCCGAGCGGCCACCATTCTCGCCCTGCGACTGGATCACCTCGACTGGCGCGCCGATGGCCGCGGCGAGCGCAGCGCGGCGCGACGACTGGGCGGCAGCCTCGGTCGCGGCGGCAGGCGCGCCATAGGCCGGAGCAAGAACCGCGGACTGTGCCGCAGCGCTGGCGACGGCGGCACCCTTGTCGGACTTGCCCAGGCCGAACACCTGCCAACCCGACACCATCGTACCGGCGACCTTGAATACCATGACCATCAACGCGCAGTGCACGGCGGCGACCAGGAACAGCGCCATCGCCGCACGGCCGTCGATGTCGACGAGGTTGCTCGAAAGCGAGCGGACGATCGGCACCAGCAGTTCGAGCGTGATGCCACCACCCAGCACCACGAACAGCGGCGTGATCGCGGTGAGCACGACCCCGCGCAGCCATCCGGCGGTGAGGCCACGTGTACCGTTGAACAGCGCCATGACCACGAAGATCGGACCCAGCGCCATCAGCACCGCCAGCGCGATCCGCGCGGTCAGCAGCACGCCGACGGTGCCGAGCAGCAGCAGCAGCCCGCCCATCCATATGATGCTTTCGGGCGTGAACAGGCCCTGCCCCGCGCTCGCGGCGGCAACGGCGCTGGCCGCCTGCTGCCCGTTGGGCGCGTCGGTGCCGCTGGCGCTCTCGGCGATGGCGCCAAACACGAGATCGATGCGATCGCCGAAGATCTGCGTCGCTGACCCTGTCGAGCCGGTCAGCACCGAGGCGATCCAGTCAGGCCCACCCACCGCCAGGTTCCACATCACGCCCTGGTAGGCGATCCAGCTGGTGGTGAAGGTGAGGACGAAGCCCAGCGTCAGCATGCGCGGCGTCAGTGCCGAGATGCCCAGGCTCGAGCGCCCGGTCAGCAGCGAGATCGCGAAGAACGCGATGTAGAGCGTGAGCAGGATGGTGAGCACCGGCCCCATCGCCCCGCCGGCCCCGAACAGGCGGCCAAAGGCGGCGGCGGTGGTCTCGCCGGCGATGCAGTCGACCGCGCGAAGCGCAGGCCCGACGCCGGCCGAGGCGACTTGGGTGAGTTGATCGCAGGCGCCGGCCATTATTCCGCCGCCTCGATCCACATACCCGGTTCTTCCGCGTCGCCCGGCCAGTCGATGCCGGTGAGGACGGGGAACCATGCCGAGGGTGCATCGCCATAGCGCTCGCGTAGCTGGTCGAGCTTGCGTACGGTGCTTTCGCGTCCGGACAGGACGGTCAGCACCTCGGGCATGCCCGATAGGTCGAGCCGGACGACGACCGAGGCGTCCGACTGGCGGATCAGGAAGCAGCGCGACTGCGCGGGCAGCGTGCGGATGACGTCGAGCTCGTGCTCGGACAGGCCGAACCCTTCGCAGTAATCCTCGGGCCGCGCGCGGGCGTTCGGCATGAACAGCATCGTCGCGGTCTGCTCGACCAGCGCGGTGGCGATGCGGCTGTCGAGCGCGTCGCGCGCCGACTGGGTGGCAAAGCCGACCAGCGCGTTCCTTTTGCGCAGCGTCTTGAGCCAGTCGCGGATACGCGCGGCGAAGATCTCGTCGTCGAGCGCCTTCCAGCCCTCGTCGATCAGGATCATCGTGGGTTCGCCGTCGAGGCGTTCCTCGATGCGGTGGAACAGGTACATCATCGTCGGCGTGCGCAGGCGCGGGCTTTCGAGCAGCGCGGTCATGTCGAAGCCGAGCTTGCGCGCGGACAGGTCGAGCTTGTCGACGGCGTTGTCGAACAGCCAGCCATGCTCTCCGCCGACGAGCCAGGCGTCTAGCCGCGAAGCGAGGTCGCCCGCTTCAGGGCGGCGCGAGCCGGCGAGCAGCTCGCGGAAATGCGAGAGGCGGCGCAGCGAGGGATCGTTGTGGTAGGCCGCGTCGACCGCGCTGGCGATCGTCGCCAGTTCCTCAGGGCCATGCGCCTGCAGCAGCACACCGAGCCAGTCACGCAGGAACGCGCGGTTGGTGGCGGTGTCGGGCAGCGACAGCGGGTTGAAGCCGCTCGGCTGGCCCGAGGCGATGCGGCTGTAGTTGCCGCCGATGCCGCGGATGAACACTTCGGCGCCGCGGTCCTTGTCGAACAGGATCGTGCGCGGGTCGTACTTCTGCGCCTGCGCGGCAAGGAAGTTCATCACCACCGTCTTGCCCGAGCCCGAGGGGCCGATGACGGTAAAGTTGCCGAGGTCGCCCTGGTGGAAGTTGAAGAAGAACGGCGTCTGGCTGGTGGTGGCCAGCAAAGTGACCGCCTCGCCCCAGTGGTTGCCGCTCGCCTGCCCCATGGCGAAGCCGTGAAGCGAGCCGAAGCAAGCCATGTTGGCGCTGGAGATCAGCGCGCGGCGCACGATGAAGCTCTCGTTGCCGGGCATCTGGCCCCAGAACGCGGGCTCCAGGTTGACGTCCTCGCGCACCGCGACCGCGCCGGCATCGGCCAAGGCGGCGGCGCAGAGCGCGGTGGCCTCGTCAAGCTGGTCGAGGCTGGGCGCGCGCACCAGCACCGAGAGGTGGTGATCGCCGAAACCCACAGCGCCGGTGCCCAGCGCATCGCGGGCGCTGGTCATCTCGCGGCGCTCGGCCAAGGCTTCCTCGTCGGCGGACTTGAGGCGACGGATGGACAAGTCGATGCGCTCGCGTGCGACCTGGCGGTCGGCGGGCGCATAGGTCTCGGTCAGCACCATCTCGCACCCCAGACGCAGCAGCGGATCGGTGAGGCCGGGTGCGGTGGAGTCCGGGTAATCCTTGAGGCTGACCAGCGAGCCGAAGCTCAGGCCTTCGGGCTTGCGCAATTCGAGCGCGTCCATGCCGAAGTTGATGCGGTGATACGGCAGCATGTGGCCGATGTCGGTATCATCCGCCGGGCGGCGCACCGGGCGCATCTCGCCGTTGTAGAGCGCGCTGAGCAATTCCAGCACTTCGGAGCAGCGTCCGGCCTGGCTCTCGTAATCGCCGAGCAGCCGCGCACCGTACGCCCCGAGCGATGCGGTCATCGCGCTGGCGGCGGCACGCAGCGCGCGTATGTCGCCGATGTCGGCCTCGACCGGACCGGTGCCCGAGCGCTTCATCATGCGCGACAGCTTGTCGGCCCAGCCTGCCTTGCCGCGTGCCGGACGGCGCACCAGCGTGACGAACTGGTCGTTGACGAACAGCGCGCCCGAGCTGGTGCGTTGACGCCAGCGCGCGTCGATGTGCGCGGTCAGCGGGTCGGAGAACTGGCTCTCCATCTCGATCTCAACCCGGCGGCGGATGACGTGATGGTACAGCACGAACCGCGCGTCGAGCGAGGAGCGCAGCAGCACTTCGCGCGTGGCGGCATGGGCGTTGAGCTCGTCGGTGTCTGCGGTCTCGAACGCGAAGCCGGGCACCATCAGCGCGCACATCACCGAGCCATCGCGCAGCAGCACGACGTTCTCGTCCACCAGCGAGAGATACGGCAGGCGGTCGCCCGCCATCGCCTCCTTCTTGCCCCAGGCTTTAAGCTGCAGTCCCATCAGGTCGTCCTCGCAGCGCTCAGGGCGCGTAGCTGTTGCAGCCCCAGCGCGCCCAGTTGGGCACGCGCGGGCACTTGCTGACCTTGGCGATCCACAGATCGAACACGCGCGGTTCGCGCAGGCAGGCCAGGTAACCGACGCCATGCATCGCCAGCGCGGCGGGCAGCGCCCAGAAGCTCTTGGTGATGAGGAAAACCTCGGTTGTCACCGCGGCGTTGATGATGAAGTAGCTGTAGGTGACACCCGCGAACATCTGCGGCCGGGTCAACGCGCGGTGTACTGTGTAGCGGGCCAGCGCCATCAGCCTACTGCCGCGCCCTGGATGCCCGAGACAATCGCGCCGGCGCCGAACAGGACGAAGCACCCGATGATCACGGTTGCACCAAAGCGCCAGTTCATCCGGCCCGTCAGCATCATGAAGCCCACCGCGGCAACGGCCATGACGGCAACCGCCGTTGCGACATTACCAAGTAACGTTCCTTGAATCCAGCTTAATGCCGCCACGATCGGGCCACTGCCCGCGGGGTCACGGCCGGCCAAAGCCTGGGCGTGGGCTACACCCGGCAGGGCAAAGGGCGCGCTGAAAGCTGCTATCCCGGCCACGACGCGCGCACGCAATTGGCGAGTAGCGGACTGTGAGAACCGAATCATGAGCCCCTCCTGAGGGTTCAGTTATTGCATTTTCAGTGATAGCTGTGTGACTTACTTTATGTTTAGGCACAACCACGGTGCCCATGCACCCGAACGCCCGCATGACCGGCTCAACCTGAACGATAGGGAGATCGCGGCGGCACGTAGGAGCGCTTTGGCGCACCGCTGGTGTGGATGCCGATCGCCTCTGTCCGCTTCGCCGCAGACTATCCCCAACTAACCTACGATATACGGAGCGCGCAGCCCAAATTCTCCGCGGACTGCGCGCAAGTGCATCTGCCCCCCAAATCACGCCTGATGCTTGGCTGCGTAGCGATTACCATCACTACGATGTGACGTCCGATCTTGCCGCGAATTCCGGCGAGGGCGAGGACGCGCTTTTGGCGGCCAAGCTGGCCGTGGCCTGGCAACCGACCGATCACGTCGAACTCTATGCCGACTACGGCGACAGCTTCCACTCGAACACCATGCTGGGGCAGCCATAGGTCGATCCGGCGTCGAGCGGCTCAACGAACTCTCTACCGGTCCTCGTGCGAACTCGCGGTGGCGAATTCGGCGCGCGGATAGAACGGGGCAATCTGACGGGGTCGGCTGCCCTGTTCTATCTCGATCGCGCGTCCGAACTGGTCTTCGTCGGCGATGCCGGCTCGAACGAACTCAACAATGCCTTGCACCGGATGGTCACTAAAGTGCCGGTATTCTGGCGGCCGAGCCGGTGGCTCACGATCGACCGTTCGTTTGCGGCCACCCGCGCACGATTCAAGAACGTTTCAAGGGGCCAAAGTCTCATCCCGGGCGCGGTCGAGAATGTCGTTGCGGTCGGCAAAATAGCCGCGTTGGGCGATAGCCCATCCGGCAGCGTGCGTCTGCGCCACTTCGGCGCGGCTCCGCTGCTCGAGGACGAGAGCCAGCGATCGAGATCCACCACGCTCGTCAACCTGGGCCTTTATAATCGCACCGGCCGCGCGCGGTTCGGCCTCAACGCACTAAGTGTGCTGCAGTCAAAGGACAACGATATCACGTAGTCCTACGCATCTCGCTTGCCGGGGGAGCCAACCGATGAGGTGGAGCACAGTCACCTCCATCCCATTGAACCCAGGCAAATGCGAGCTTGGGTTCGCGTGGCGTTTCAAGGCGTTTGACAGCTTATTAGGGTGGACACTCGCCTCGGTTGCGCCGGACAGAATTGTACTCGAGCAAACGGCGCGTGAAGAACTGGTGTTGAAGCCCCCCGCCTAGATATTGTGATCTGGCTCGTAGCCTGGATGCACAACGAGGTGCGGAATGGCGCCGACCAGAATTGCGACGGCGAGCAGCCAGCTAGTGACGATGCGGGGCACGATCGTCCATCCACGATCGACGCACCACGCTGCCGGCAAGCCCAGCAGCAGGACGGGTAGCACCTGAAGCGTCGCCCACCAGGGCGCTTCGGTCGACACGACCAGACCTGCCCAAACGCCGGCATCGGCTGCGAAGGCGAGGCACAGCCAAGCGGTCCTTTGCGCGGTGCGGGGCCAGTAGACACTCAGCGCCGCCAGCGCGAGGCTGGCCCAGCAGCCGGTGAAGGCGACGCCGGGCGGCACTCCACCCACGCTGGCAGCGGCCAAGGCCGCCAGCACGCACACCAGCGCTGCCCCGAGCGCGACCTTTCGCGGCACGAACGCAAGCGCGAACGCGAACACCGCCAGCAGCAATCCCGCCGCGATCATCGCGCCCTTCATGCCGTGGCGATCGCCGCGTAGAGGAACCACAGGCCCGACAGCGCCACCAATCCACCCATCGCACGCAAGCCCACTTCACCGCGGGGCCGGTCGCGGATCAGTCCGATCAAGATGCCAAGGACGTGCAGCAATCCGGTGGCGATGACGAAGCCGAGACTGAAGCCGATCGGGTTGGCCATCGACGGCAGTTCCAGTCCATGAGCGTAGCCGTGGAACAACCCGAAGATCCCGACGATCAGGCACGCAAGCCAGACCGGTGCCGCCCACCGCGTCAGGATTGCCAGGCCGAGCACGATCACCGATACCGCGATCCCAAGCTCGACCGGGGGAAAGGGCACCCCTGCCATGCCGAGTACCCCGCCGACCGCCATCACCGTGGGAAAGATGATCGGCAGCAGGTAGATGAGCGGGCGACCGAGGAACGCGCCCCACAGCCCTACCGAGATCATCGCCAGTAGATGGTCGGGCCCGGACAGCGGATGGAGGAAACCGCCGCCCACGCCCAGTGAGAGCGACTTGGCGATATGCGCCGACGCAGCCGTGGGCGCGAACAGCGTCAATCCCGCGAACGCGACAGGAGCGAAAATCTTGCGCGATGCCGTCAATCGAATGCTCCCGTACGCCGCCATGGCGTGTTACGCACGAAGAGCGCAGCGGCGCTCGGTTTACGGAAGGCGATAGACGTGCGCAAGATTTGGTTCGCTCCCTTGCTGGCGCTGATCGCCGTGCCGGCGATGGCGCACGACTTCTGGATCCAGCCCCGGCAATTCACGCTGGCGACTGCTGGCCCCGCGCTTTTCACGATGTTCGTGGGGCATGGTGCGGCGCGTGACCGTTGGAGCGTGGACAGCGATCACGTGCTGTTGTTTCGCACCATCGGTCCAGATGGAATGGTCGATCGCAAGGCGGACTTGCGGCTCGGTTCGCCCGGGTTCGATGCGTTGGTCCCGCTGGCGAAACCGGGCGCCTATGTCGTCGTCCTGCAATCGACCGAGACACCCAGTCAGCTGCCGTTCCTGCGCTTCAATGATTACGTGAAGACCGAAGGGATCACGCCGATCATCGCCGAGCGCCAGCGGCTCGGGCTGGAAAAGGCCGATGGCCGCGAAGTCTACAGCCGCCGGGCCAAGGCCATCGTCCAGGTCGGGCCGGTCGACGCGGCATCGATCGCGAGGGTCACCCGCCCGACCAAGATGTTGCTCGAGATCGTCCCCGGCAAGCACCCCCAGGCCCTTGGCGCAGACCGGATGCTGCCGGTGCAGGTGCTGTTCCAGAACCGCCCGTTGGCGGGCGCCTTGGTCAAGATCACCGACCTTGCCGCCGATGCCGAACCGGTTGCGACGCAGCGGACCGGCAAGGATGGCCGGACCAGCTTCCGCATCCCGAAAGCCGGCAAGTGGCAGATGAACGTGGTGTGGTCGGTTTCGCAAGGCGGCCAGGACCCGCTGTTCAGGACCACCTTCTCCAGCCTGACCTTCGCCACGCCTTAGCGCTTCACGAACGAACTAGCCCGGCCTCACGAACTGTGAGACCGGGCCAGCTAAACGATCGCGAAAGGTGATCGAAAGCCGGATCAGCCGTCGTTCACGGGATCGCTGGTCGGGGCGAGCGCGGGGACGCTCGCATCGGTGGGATCGACGGGATCGGTCGTTGCCCCGGCATCGAAGATCCCAGCAAACGCCGCGCCGAGCTTACTCTGGAACGAAGAGGTCGAGGGAGTCGGGGTCACCGTAGTCGGCGGCGTGCTATCGCTGCCGCCGCCACCACCACCACCGCACGCGGCGAGTGATGATGCCAACAGCAGCGAGGTGCCGCACTTCAGCATGGATTTCTTGCGCATGGTGCGAACCCTCCTCAAGGCTGGGCGGAGACGGCTGCCGCGGCGTCGCGGGCCGAGCGCGGCGATCCGGGGATCGGCGTGTTCAGGTAAGGGAACGTGCCCTGCAGATCGCGCGCCGAGATTGGAGCCCCATCGGTGAAGGCGACAGTGCCGACAGGCGCGTTCTCCGGCTTGCACAGGCCAAGGTCGGTCTGCGTGCCGTTGATCGGAACCGGGTGACATAGTCGGCCCATCGCCACACGCAGGACCACGTCGGTTACGTCGTCGCCAGGACGCCGGCCGTTGGGGAAGCCGGCGAGATCGTCGGCCGCGACGCCCAGGTTCTTCTGGGTGGCGCGCGGCGTCGGGGCGACGCCGGTGTTCAGGCGCAGCATCTCTGACGCGGTCACCCTGGACTGCTGGTTCAGGGTCTTGATGCCGGTGAGGAACGTGGCGACCAGATCGTTGCGCGGGAAGTTGTTCGGCGCAAGATTGGCGATGTTGGTGCCAAGCGTGGCATTGACCGGGGCGCGGAACAGCGCGTCGAGCAAGGCCGGGAACGTCGGGTTGGTGACGTAGTCCGCCAGGGCGGCATCCTGCGTCGGCTCAGCCGCGTTGAACAGGTTCTTGTCCTTCAGGCCGATCACCAGTTCGTTGACCAAGGGCATGCCCAGGCGCGAGACCTGGACGTAAGCGCCACCCTGATAATCGGGCTTGTCGTAAGTCGGGCTGGGATCGCGCGCGACAGCCTGGGGCAGGCTGACCGTCGTCCAGGCGCCGATGACGCCATTGCCTGCACCGGTGAGGCAAGACACCGGAATCTCGAGCGCGATCGAGGTCACGTTCTTCTTGCCGACCAGATCGTCGTTGTTGCGGCTCTGAGTGATGCCACCGGGGAAGCCACGTCCGTCACCCGCGAAGGGTGCGCTGTCGCCTTCGATCGGCACGTAGTTCACGAGGTCGAACGTCGGCCCCAGGTTGATAGCGAAAGCTTCGGCACGCTGGCCGACAAACGCGCGTGCGCCGCCGGTGCAGCCCGGAATGCTGACGTTGTAGATGAAGCTGTTGGCATAAGCGGCATACTGCGGGACCGACTTGTTGCCGATGTTGTCGACCGGCTTGGTGAAGGTCGTGCCGCCACCCGAAGCATTGGTGACGTTGGCGCGGGTACCGCTGCGCCTATCGCCGGTGATCTGCGTGATGGTGTAGGCTTCGCGCTCGTTCAGATTGGGATCGGCATCCTTTGAAATAGCGCCGACCTGACGCAGCGGTACGGCAACGTCCTTGCCGCCGACGTTCAGCGCAATACCGGTGCCGTTCGCAAGCGCGTTGGTGAACTTGAACGAATAGGTCAGGTTCTCGACCGCATCGCCATCGTTGTCGATGTGGATCTCGTAGACAGCGTTCGGATCGAGCGTGAAATAGTTGGGCCCCGAGCCGGGGCTCTGATCGGGCTGGACGTTGGCGATGAACGTGACCGTGGCTTCCCGGCCGGGCTCGTAGCTGCGAAACATGTAGAAGTCGGTGTTGTCGACCTTCGGCGTCCTGGTGATGTTCGGAGCCTCACGATGGCTCGAGGCGATTGCCGGCACAAGCGGCAAGGCGCACATCGCCCCGGCCGCGGTACCCAATGCGAGTTTCTTCATCAGCGACATGCGCGTTCTCCTATAAACTTTGCCCGCAGGAGGGTGTCGATGCGACGTGCAGGGGCTGGCGCACGCGCGATCATGGGTTGAAAGCGGTCTGGAAAAGCTGGGGCCAAGGCTGTGCAGGCGGAACCGCGGCGTCGGCTTTCGCCGTGTCCGCGACCTGCTGCCAGGTCCAGGCGCCCGACCCGAGCGCGAGGATGGTTGTCTCGTTTCCGGTTTTTGCGGAATTGTGCAGATAGATCAGGCGAGGCCCGCCCTGCGGCTGCATCCGGCACGCTTGCGAGGCCGCCTCGATGGTGGTGGTAATCGCGCTGCGCAACGTGTCGATCACCTCGACCTTGAGTTGCGCGTCGGGTTGCACCCACTCCTGGTTCCAGATGGCGATGGCGTTGGCCACCGATCGTCGCTCCACTGGGATCGCAGGCAATTGCTGCTGGATGGCCGTGCTCGATTGCAGCGCCGCCTGCACCGGTGCCGTCAGGTCGCATCCACCGCTTGCCGCTTGTGCATCGGCCTGTTCGAGCAAGGCGACAACCTGCGGTGTCACGACCGATATCTCGATCAGCGGCGGCGGCACTGGATCGGGAAGCGGCGGCTGCGGAGCGATCTTGCGTGGCTGGCGTGGCTTCGGCTTCGCGGAAGGCGCAGGCGCCGACACCGGGCTGTCGAACGTAATCAGATGCTGTGGCTGAGCGGAAGCCGTCTCGGCTCGCAACGGGAACAGGATGAACACCAGAGCCACCGCGTGGATCGTGGCTGTCGCCGCAATCGCCCACGCCCGCCGTGACGCGCCGTTCCAGATACCTCGGTCCGGCGCGAACGACATGGCTCATGCCTCCGACAAGCGAGCGGTAGACTTGCATCGCAGCGTCACGAGGCGATCAGAACGCAAAGCGCGCGCCGACCGTCATCGTCGAGTACTTGCGATCGTGGTCGAACTGGACGTCGTAGTCGGCGACCATGGAGAGCGGACCGTTGCCCGACACATCCAGCGACGCGCCCGCGTTGTAATAGTCGCGATCAAGCCGGGTGGCCTGGAACGCGAACGGGGTCGTGCCCAGGCCGGCATTCTGGAAGCTGGTCGTGATGACCTCGCGATCGTTCATGAACTCGCGATAATACCCGCCGCGTCCCTGCAGGCGCACCAACGCCGACGAGACACGCGCCTCGTAGCCCAGGCGAGCGCCGAAGTTGCCGCGCAAGGATTCCCGCTTCTGCTGTCCCACGTTGAGGGCGGCTGCCGAGCCGCCCTGCTCGGCGAAGCCATCCACCCGCACGTTGGCATAGCGAACAGCGGCATAAGGCTCGACCTCGAAGCCGCCGAAGTCGAAGCTGAGGCCGGTGCTCGCTCCCGCGGCCCAGATCCGTCCGTCGGTCTGCGCCGTCGGCTGCGCCGAGAAGCCGCCGAACGCGATCGAGCGGGTCAGGTCCCAGTCGAGATCGGTGTAGCTGCCCCAGGCATCGATGTAGACCGGACCGACCGAGGCCGTGCCGTAGACGCCACCGAACAGGCTCTTCAACCGGCTCTGCTGGCTGCCAGGGGAAAGCCGTGCATCGGTGTTGCTGTAGCCGCCGAAGATGCCGATGGCCGTTGCCGGAGCGAGACGGAAATCGAGGCCGCCCAGAACGTGCACTTCATCCGAGGTCGCGCGGGGACGATCGACATCGGCATCGAAATGCCCGAACCGTGCGCCGCCGATCAGCCACGCGCCAACGCGCCCGGCGTCGTCCAGCGTGGCGGTCGTGCCGTCCGCCATTGTCTTCTGGCCGCGCAAGTCGCGGGTGTAGCGCAGAACGTTGGTCTCGGTGACCTCGACCGCGTTGAGCGACAGGTCGGGCAGCGAAGAATAGGCACCCGGCGTAAGCTGGCTGAGTGCGGCGGCTTGCGCGCCCGGCGTCGCATAGAGCGAGTCTATGCCGTTGATAAGCCTTGCGGTGTCACCTGTGGGAACGCCGGCGAACAGATCGATCTGGCCACCGATTGCAGCCTGGTTGGCGGTCACGCCCATCGAGGCGAAGGAATCGAGCGCAATCGCCAGACCCTCGTAAAGCCTGTTGCCTGCCAGCTTGCCGATCAGGGTCGCAGCGCCGGTAGTAAGGTTGACCGAATAGAGCGAGGTCTGGCGGGTGGTCGGGTCGGTGAAAGTGGCAAGCGCGGTGCCGTTGCGGCTGATGTCGAACCCGACATTGCCGATGGTGGAGACACCCGTCGATCCTACAGTGAACAGAGTGCCGGTGTTCGGGCCGACGGTGGCGTTACCCTGCGTTGCCAGCGTCGCTGGGGCGAGTGCGCCATTGGTGTCGATCACATACAGCGTGGTCGAAGTCGCACCGGCGACCGAGTTGGTATAGGCGGCGCCCGCCACGTTAGGGATCGCGGTCGCGCGCGGATCGGTCGACGCGTAAGTCAGGGTGCCGTCGAACGCGGCCAGCGCGCCGGTGTCGGGAACCACGCGGAAGTCCTGCCGGGTCTGCGTGACCACGCGAATGCGATCGACGGTCGGATTGAAGTCGAAGCCGATGCCGCTGATGGTCGGCGAAGCGGGCGTACCCACCCCCGTGGCAACGCCGGTTCGCGCATTGATGGTATAGACCTGGCCCACGTTGCTGATGGCATAGAGAACCCGTGGCGAAGCCGGACGGTAGTCGAGACCGCCAATGGTGGTACCCGCCGCGATCCCGGAGATCGCAACCGACGATATTACCGTACCGGGCGCCGACGCGTTCACGGTCACCAGGGTCGTGCCCCCCGTGATGGACTGCACGGTCTGCGCCGTCGCCGGAGAAACGCTCGATAATACCGCGCAGCTTGCCGCCGCGAAAAGCCACTGGCCCCGCATGTTTTTCCCACCTGTTACTGATCTAAGACGACTATCCAGCTCCAAGACCCGGCAAATTCATTTGCTCTCTATGCCCGTCCTGCATGTACGGCGGTTTTCATCGCGCGGTTGCACCCGGAGCGAAAATAATTTCATTTTGTTCATGTTTGGCGATGCGACCCGTGGGTCGTTGAAACTTTATAGATGTATTTATCTTTTAATCTCAGTCATTTGATTTGCAGCGGTGGATTGATCGCCCATGCTGCAACTTCGTGATCATTTGTTTGTTCTGACCAACGCATGCCAAGTCATTCGCGTTGAGCGCGTCGCCTCACAACGAACGATCGACATACCGTCCCTTACGGGGCGGGTACCGCGTGTTGGTTGATCGCTGATGGCTTTGGAACGGGCCGACTACGGAGACAAGGCACAGCCGAACGCGTGCGACGTAAAGCTGGCTGACGACCTGGAGCGGATCGCCGATCGCGATCTTGCGGCGCTCAACCGCCTGTATCACGCCACCCATGGCAAGCTGCTGAGTATCTGCCTGCGCATTACCCGCGATCGTGAGTCTGCCGAAGACGTGCTGCAGGAAGTCTACGTTAAGATCTGGAACCGTGCTGCGGGTTACGACCGTAGCCGGGCCAAGCCGATGGTCTGGCTGGGTCGTCTTGCCCGCAACAGCGCGATCGACTGGTATCGTGCGCACGCACGGCGCCGGGCATATGACATACATGGCGAACACGAAGTGCACGACAGCTCGCGCCTGATCGATGAAGAACTGATTGAGCGCGAGCAGCAGAACATTGCCATGGCTCTGCTTGAGGGACTTCGTGATGATCAGAAAGCCACCATCCGCGAGATCTACTTCGAGGGATTGACCTACGCGCAAATTGCTGAGCGCGATGGTGTACCGCTTGGCACGGTCAAGAGCCGGATTCACCGAACGCTCATCCAGTTGAGCCGAAAGTGGCACCGTGACTGATCCGCTATCCCACCACGAACGAATAGCCATCCTGGCCGCCGAATTCGCACTCGGCCTCCTCGATGATGGCGAGCGGGCGGTAGCCTTGCGCCTGGTCGAGGAGGACGAGGCGTTCGCCGCCGAGGTTATCCGTTGGCAACTCACCATCGAAGCCTCGATCGTCGACACGGTGGACGATGCGGTCGCTCCAGCCGACTTGTGGGACAGGATCGCGTCGATCACGGGGCAGCCGGGCGACGAACGCAAACCAGTCGCTGACAGCATACAGGTGTCGCCGCTGTGGCGGATCACTGCTCTTGCAGCATCGCTGGCCGCCATCGTCTTCGCCTCGCTATGGCTCACGTCACATCGCCAGGCGGCCCTGCCTGCGCGGATCCAGACGGTCGCCGCGCCATTGACCGACCTCAGCGTCGCGCAAATTCAGGACGCCGGTGACGAACGCTTGCTGGCCGTGGTCTATGATCGGCGCACGGGGCGCTTGCTGGCTCGGTTGGCGTCGCTTGATGCCAAAGGCAGCGTGCCCGAACTTTGGCTGATCGGAAGCGACGGCAAGCCGAGATCGTTGGGTACCACTCATTCAGGCGGTGAAATCCAAGTCACCTTGCCGCCGCAGACCCGCAGACTGTTTGCCGATGGCGCGACGATCGCGATCAGTCTCGAACCTAGCGATCAGTCCCTGCACGATGCTCCAAATGGGCCGATACTCGGTTCGGCGAAGATCAGCGCGATTTGAAGTTCAAGAAGTCGCTAGACATCCGAGGGGCGACAATCGGGCTCAGCGCTTGACAGCCGCAACAGCAACTGACGCACACTATCCATCTAAAGGATGCAGATGGGAGTGGCCATGATGGCTGTGATCATGCTCGTCGTCGTGGTCATCATTGGGATCGACACCGACGAGATTGATCGAGCCGAACCTAACGCCGCGTTCGGCTAGCACCTGATCAGCGAACGCACGCACCTTGTCGTTCTCGCCCTTCAAGAAGAAGCTCTCCATGCTGTACCGGTGATCGAGCCTCACCAGATGCGTTGAAATGATAAGATCATGATGGGCGTGCTGCATGTAGGAAAGACGCTGAGTCAAAACTCGCGTCCGGCGATCATAGATGTATGACAAGTCGGCGATGCAATGCGTGTGGTCGTCAGCTTCGTCTCGCCAGTCTCGTACTGCCTCTCGGACAACATCGCGTACGCCTTCCGACCGGCTCTGATACCCCCGCGCGCGGGTAAAGCGATCGAACGCCTCTGCTAGAGCTTCGTCAATCGAGATTGTGATCCGTTGCATCTCGCTAATTTACCTCAGCCGAGCGCCGAAGTGAAACCTTTTGCCCTGAGCTCACGTACGTAAGAACAAACACACAAAACTTCTTAAGAGCAGTCAGGGGGCAATCATTAGAGAGCGCGACGAGCAGCATGGAGCGCGAAAGATGCGGTCCGCTATAGTGAGATCCTCTCTCTGCGCGCTCGCCATGGTGGCTACAGCCACTTCGACACAGGCGCAGGATGATCCTGCGATCACCGACACAGACAAGCGCACCGGCTCGTCAGAGGACATTATCGTATATGGCCGTGCACTGGCACAAATCGGCATTGCAACATCCGGCTCGCAAGGCGTCGTCGGTTATCGCGATTTCGAGGACAAGCCCTTATCCCGGGTCGGCGAACTGGTCGAGAACGTCCCAGGCGTCATCGCCACTCAGCATTCCGGCACCGGCAAGGCCAATCAGTACTTCCTGCGTGGCTTCAACCTCGATCACGG
Source organism: Novosphingobium sp. TK46 (assembly GCF_055361525.1). NCBI lineage: Bacteria > Pseudomonadati > Pseudomonadota > Alphaproteobacteria > Sphingomonadales > Sphingomonadaceae > Novosphingobium > Novosphingobium sp. TK46. The sequence goes on along the minus strand of NZ_JBSZKB010000002.1, from coordinate 37,078 downwards.
GACAGACTTCGCTGGCTATGTCGATGGCGTGCCAATCAACATGCGTACCCATGGACACGGCCAAGGCTATCTCGATCTAAACTTTCTGATTCCCGAGCTGGTTGAGCGGATCGACTACCGCAAGGGCCCGTATTTTGCGGACGCAGGCGATTTCACCGCCGCCGGCACGGTGAAGTTCACGACCGTTGATCGCTTGGAGCGGCCAATGATCGAGGCGACAGTCGGCAGCTATGGCTATTACCGGGCACTCGCTGCAGGGAGCAGCACCGTCGGCTCCGGCTACCTACTGTTGGCGCTGGATGGTACGCGATCCAACGGGCCTTGGGTGCTCAACGAGGATCTGAAGAAGATTAACGGCCTGATCAAATACTCTCAGGGCACAGCAACGCAAGGCTGGAACCTAGGTGTAACCGGCTACCACGCAACCTGGAATGCCACAGATCAGGTACCTCAGCGGGCGATCGACAGCGGCCTGATCGGCCGTTTCGGCAACATCGATCCCGCACTCGGCGGTCGCACTACCCGTTTTGGCTTGACCGCAAATGCGCATCTCGGCGAGACCGAGATCAATCTCTACGCTCTCTATTATCGCTTCCGGCTCACGTCCAGCTTCACGTATTTCCTGAATGATCCGGTGAATGGCGACGAGTTTAAGCAGCGAGATCAGCGCGGGCAGTTCGGCGGCTCAATCCGCCACAGCATCCCAACGACAATCGGTGGTATACCGGTTGCGGTGGTTTTCGGAGGCGAGGGCCGGTGGGACCATATAGGAAAAATCGGGCTCTACAGCTCGATCGCCGGTCAGACGAGCAGCACGGTCCGGCAAGATAAAGTCGACGAGTATAGCGGCGCGGTTTACGCCGAGGGCACCGCGTCATTGACAGAGCGGCTGCGGCTGACACTAGGATTGCGCGGCGATCTTTACGGCTATGATGTGAAGGCACAGTCGTTGGCAGCAAACTCTGGCGACGGAATGGATGGCATCATCAGTCCGAAGGCTGCATTGGCTTGGCGGGCGACAAACAATCTGGAGCTATATGCAAATTACGGTGAAAGCTTTCACTCCAACGACGTGCGCGGTGCGAGCATCCACGTCGATCCGGTCACCGGCAATGCGGTCGATCGCGTGCCGGTTCTGGTCAAGGCACGAGGCTACGAACTAGGTGCGCGCATTGAATTGGCGCGGTTCACTGCATCGGTTGTAGCGTACCATCTGAGCCTGGGCTCAGAACTTGTCTTCGTGGGTGATGGCGGTAGCACCGAGCCTAATGACGCTACTCGTCGGTATGGAGCCGAGGCAACCCTCTTCTGGCGGCCGAATGGCTGGCTCACGCTCGATGCATCCGGCGCGGTCACGCACGCCCGGTTTCACGACGTTGAACCAGGGCAGACGCGCATTCCCAACTCAGTCGACAAAGTAGTCTCGGCCGGTGCCGCTCTTGACTTCGGGCATGGCATCACCGGGTCTCTGCGCCTGCGCCATTTCGGCAAGGCACCGTTGATTGAGGACAACAGCGCCCGGTCAAGGCCGACCACGCTCGTAAATGCCGGCGTTTACTACAAACTCGGTCGGGCGAAGCTCGGTATCGACATCCTGAACCTGCTCGGCTCCAAGGACAACGACATCACCTATTTTTACACGTCACGGTTGCAAGGAGAGCCTGCAGCTGGGGTCGACGATTATCACCTTCATCCCGTTGAGCCGCGTCAATTCAGGGTCTCGTTGCGCTATACCTTATAGCTAGAGCTACGTCGGTGGGTTGCTATGCCCGTCGCATCTCTCGTCGAATTGGTTTGGCGGGAAGCAACATAGGCCGCTTGCGCGGCGACGGCTGCGTCCCTCAACCCGGACACTTGAAGGCCGCCATCGACTGCCCGAAAGCGTTGGGGTGGACGCCCCCTGACGGCCTTGATGTGCCATAGTGGAGGTGTTGAAACACCACTGTTGGAGGCGTCCATGGATGAGGTTAGCATAGTCGGCATCGACTTGGCCAAGTCGGTTTTTCAGGTTCACGGCTCAGGACCGAATGGATCTGTTGTGTTTCGCAAGAAGCTGCGCCGAGACCAGGTCCTGCCCTTCTTCGCGTCCTTGCCGCAATGCATTGTTGCGATGGAGGCATGTGCAAGCGCTCATTATTGGGCGCGTGAGATCGGAGGCTTGGGTCATGACACACGGCTCATCCCACCGGCGTACGTGAAGCCGTTTGTGAAACGCCAGAAGAACGACATGGCTGATGCGGAAGCGATCTGTGAGGCAGCTCAGCGCCCAACGATGCGGTTCGTGCAAGGCAAGAGCGCGCAGGCCCAGGCTTCAGCGGTAGTCTTTCGTACCCGTGATCTGCTCGTTCGCCAGCGCACGCAGCTGATAAACGCCTTGCGCGGGCATCTTACCGAGTTCGGCTACATCGTGCGCCAAGGCGTGGGCCACGTTAGCAAGCTGGTCGAACTGGTCCGAGATCCTGCATCCGACATCCCGGATGAAGCACGGCCGATGCTCGTGATCATGGCGGACAGCTTTCAGGCGCTGCAATCGCAGATCGCTCTTCTCGATCGTGAGATCGCCACTCGCGCAAAGGTTGATCCCGTCGCCAAGCGGCTGATGACTATTCCAGGTGTTGGCCCTGTGGTGGCACGGCGTTGGTTGCGCTTGCGCCGGCTGCTAACACCTTCAAGCGGGGGCGTGACTTTGCAGCCTGGCTCGGGCTCGTCCCAAGGCAGCACTCCAGCGGCGGCAAGGAGCGGCTCGGGCGCACCACGAAAATGGGCGAGCGCAGCTTGAGACGGCTGCTGATCCTGGGCGCAAGCTCAGCGACCAAGGTCGCTGCACGTAACCCCGATAAAGCTAGTGCATGGCTGGCCGGCATGTTGACGCGCAAGCCGCGCATGCTCGTCACCGTCGCACTCGCCAACAAGATGGCTAGGATCGTCTGGGCGCTGATGGCGCATGGCGGGTCCTACAGAGCTCCGGCCGCGGCAGTGTAACCCGCCAAGGCTTGAGGCGTCAGGGACGCAAGGAAGGTCAGTAGAGAGGTATGGCGCAACGGTCAGAAGACGGGGTCGGGAAAACCAGAGAGTGGCCAAGCGCTTCGAGCGCGCGAAAGCGTCATGGACCCGATCCGCGATCTCCATACAGGCCAGCAGCCGTGATGATGGCTGCATCAATCAGGCCGGACACACGGAAGCACCTGAACCTGCGCGAACAAAACTCTTCAACACCCCCTTGTATCCGGCGGGGCGTCCACACACGGCCGCTTAGAGATCTGCTAGGGAGACGCTTACTCAGGTGAATGATCGGAATGAGGGCGCGAACGGCATGTCTGGATTTAGGGGAGCGACCTCTCGTGGCGGACGTGAGTGGCCGAGAGAAGGGCTGAGGCAGCGCGCCTGTTGCCCTCTCTCCGGACGCTCGGCCGCCGCAAAGGCGCGCTTCAAAGCAGACTTCGACAGTTCAGGTGGCGGCACTAAAGGCGCCGGAGACGTTAGCTATCAGGCAATGTCTCTGGCGTGCCGGCTGCCATCTTGTGCGGCTATGGCATGCGCTATGTGATGGCGCATAACATCTCCATCTCGACAGCCAACGAAAGAAAGGCCTTCTACGTCTGCCCGTTTTGCGTGGATATCTTCGATGAGAACGGCGCGCTGCTGTGACCTGGGCTGACGGATCAAATGGGCAAGTTTTAGTCAGGGCCGAACGGGATGAGGAAGAGGATCGCGAGGTCCTGTTGAGGCCGCCAATTCTGCTTCCGCATCTCGAACGTAGTCGGGCCGATCTTTCGGACGCCCCGACCGCAGAAGCTGATCAATGTCGCGGGCGTGCCCTTGTCCACTTCGAGCCGGAAATCGCCGATCGGCTTCTTCCAGTTGCCGCCGGTGACAAGGATGTAGTCGAGCCAGTTTTCCGCGTAGCGCGCCACACCGCCTTTGTTCGACGAGCGCGCCAGGCTGCGTACCATCGACGGCTCGACGCAGTACCGGCGCACAGTGTCTTCCCCCCAGTCCTCGCCGATCCCGGTCATGACAGTACCACCGACAGAGGGCGTGTACCGGTGCTCGATCGTGACCGGCTTGCCTGCGGGGAACGGCTGCAGCCAGTGGTAAGTCGTGCGCAGGATCCACGCCGGCGTGCCCGCCTCGTCTATGAGACCCAGCTTGGTCGCTTCTTTACCGAGATCGACCGGCAGCCGGGCGAGGGCTGCTTCGCTCTCGTTCAGATGCGGCGCCAACGGAATCCGGTGTGCGGACAGCCACGCGGTGCGGTCCACCGAGCCAACCATCGCTTTTTGCTCCACCGCCGCGCGCACAGGCTGGCCATCGACCAAGGTGGTGAAGCCCAGGATGTTGGCGGGCGCCTCGACCGGCACCGCGACGTCATGATCGAAGAAGCCAGGACCGCCGATGTCGGGCATCGGAAAGGCCACCCGCACCGTAGCGTCATGGCCGCTCGTGTTGACGAAGCGATAGCGCACGCGGATAGCTTTGCGCGAGATGTGAAGATCCTCGGCCTGCATCTCGATTGCGTCCGTCTTTGTCAGGACCAAGCCACCCGCTGCGAGTTGCGCAGTGGAATCGTTTGCGTGAGCCGGACCTGCAGCCATGCAAGCAACGAGTATCAGCGCCATTCCGTGCGTCCTCGCGACCGTCATTGCATGCCATCCTTTTCTGTCTCCGGCCGCGATCAAGATGTCGCCGAGCCGCGCCAGGATCGACCTTGGACGCAGTGGCTATCCACCACACTCGTGCGCGGAGGCCAGAATGGCAACAAGCGCGTCGTGAGCCATTGCGGCTGCGGTGGTGGCTGCTTGGCATCGATACGTCGTGTAATAGCTCGTCAACTCGGTACGAACTTCGGCAACGTCAGTTCTGGTTATTCCGGGGCGCTCCTCAAGGATGGCGCCCTTCTCATGAGTCGTTTGCCCGAGCCGCGCTTCGTCGAGGGCGCTTTGATATGTCCGATAGGCGGCAAAGCGGATGGTGCCGTCGCACTGCGGCCAGGACTTCATGAGCTTGGCGTTCAGCGCCGCAAGCGCCGGCGTTGGCGGAAGTGCTTGCTCGCAATCGTTATCAATGACGAAATTGTCCATCGTCGAGCCGAACACCGATCCATTAGCATGCAGCAGAAAGGGGTGACGCACGATCGCCGCGCAGGGCAGGGTTCGTCGGCCGGTGAGGCTTCGCCCTCCCGAACCCGCGTCGGGAAGGTAGGGGCCTAGCACGTTGAGAAACGCGGCGAAGTGACGGTCGGACAAGAACACGTCCTCAATAGTCTTGACCGACACACCATCGGTGCTGGGATCACTGAGGATGGAACGGCCGAACGATTGGTCCGCCTGGCTTTGCAGATCGGTCATGTACGGTAGCAGGAGGGTAGTAAGCCGGGACTTTGTTTCAGCGCGTCCAGGCGAGGACCAGTCGGTGTCGGCGGGCTCACCCGCCCAGATGGCGACCGCCTCGATCAGCGGCGCGGCGGGTGGATCGAGGCGCCGCAGTACGGCAAGCGCGGGTTCCGGTGCGGTCATCAAGGCGGCGATGGCCAGTTCACTGTTGCGCCTCGCGTAGACAGCTCCGATGCAATCCGCCGGGTTTTGCTTGTGGGATGGTTCCAAGCAGTCGCGCATTGCCCTCAGCGCAGTGCGTTGGGCAGCCAGTTGATTGGAAGGACCCGACCCAAAAGCGCTCACGCGAACCTCGGTAAAAAGTTGCGCCATCTCGCGATCGGCCGAGGCAAGGTCGGGATCTGCACAGATCGTGCGCTCTACCGGAGTATGCGCGACGGCGCATGAGAAACTGGGGCTTGCACGATCGCCTTCGGCATTCGCACGGGCCCCGCCCCCTGGTGTCGCTGTCAGTGCGACGATGATCGCCCACCACGCGGTTATCCTCATGACCATCTCCAGGCAGCCGTGTCACCTTCGTTCGAAGCGATGAGTGCCGACACAGGTGGGCAACAACAAGGGAAACTATCCTCTCTGAGCTCGAAGCGGGACCGGCATGTCCGGTTCCAAGCAGATCCATTAGTAAACCGGGCAGCGGATGCGGCTAAAGATGGCCCATGTCCGCCCTATATAAGACGTTCCGAAGCCTCATCACGGCTCCCGATAGCGGACTCTCATTCATCTTGCTGACCGCGCCGCAACGAAGGTCGGAGACTGGGACTTAGCCGTCATTCACACCCAACCACAATAAGGGCAGCATTTTACAAGAGCGGACGTTTAGCGCCTTAAATCTGATCGAAGCTCTCTGGCTTGTCACCCTCAAGTACACGTCCTGGAACATCTCAACTTTCCCGTGCCTTTCCAGACGAACTATTCACGGTTGGGTAAAGCATGACGTCGAACGAGCGCGCGTGTGACAAGGCGATTATCGGACACACGATTATTAAATCGGGTGCGTACGAAGCCGGGATCGCAGAAGGTGCCGATGTCGTGATCGTCGAGCGAGGCTCGCCGGGGAGCAAGCTTTCGAGATGACCCGCCCCACCCTCGTTTTTCTGCATGCGCTTGGCGCAAGCCGGCGCGAATGGGATCAGGTCATCGCGCTACTGCCGGGATATGACTGCGTCGCGCTCGATCTACCGGGCTTCGGCGATCGGCCGTTACACGATGTAACTGATGTTGCCGGATTGGCTGACTGGTTGGTTGATGAGATTGCCAAACGGCAGCTCAGCACCAGTGTTCTGGTCGGGCACAGCATGGGCGGAAAGATCGTCACGCTGGTTGCCGCGCGCGCGGTTTCGGGCCAACCCGAGCTGGAGAGCGTACGCGCAATCGTCCTGGTTGCAGCATCCCCTCCCGCGCCTGAGCCGATGGACGAACACCGCCGGGCCGAAATGATCATTTGGTTCGCTGACGGGCGACCGACCGGCGAGGATGCAGCGACGTTTGTCGATGGCAACACGGCCAATCCGTTGCCGGAGGCCTTGCGCGGCCAAGCGATAGCGGACGTGTTGCGGTCCGATCCCGAAGCCTGGCTGACCTGGCTTGAGCAAGGGAGCCGCGAAGACTGGAGCATGCAGGTCGGGCAGATCGACCTTCCCGCTATGATCATTGCCGGAGCGCAGGACGGCGATCTGGGTCAAGCTGCTCAGCGACGCCTGAACCTCCCGCGATACAGGGATGCACAGATCGAGATCGTGGCCGATGCGGCGCACCTCATTCCCTACGAGCAGCCGAAGGCTTTGGCGGCCTTGGTCGACCGTCACGCCGCTTCCGTCACCGGCGCACCGTTGGCGCGCAGTCACCTCTCTCAACCACTACAGAGCTGAAGGAGTTCAATATGGATCTCGGTATCAAAGGCCGCATCGCGCTGATCAGCGGCGCGGACTCGGGCATGGGCAAGGAGACGGCGCGGCTGTTGCTAGAGGCCGGCGCGAAGGTCGCTATCACCGACCAGGCGGGCGGGTCGCTGGACGAAGCCTCCGCCGATCTCGCCTCTTTGGGTGAAGTGATCGCAGTAACCGGCGATGTGACCAGGCTGGAAGACGTGCGGGCCATCTGGGCACAGGTGCGGGAAAAGCTGGGAGAGCCGGACATCTACGTCAACTCCGCTGGCGTGACCGGCGCGACTGGCGACTTCCTGGAGGTAGACGACGAGGGTTGGCAGCAAACGCTGGACATCAACCTGATGGGCGCGGTGCGGATGTGCCGCGAAGCGATCCCGGCGATGCGGGAGAAAGGATGGGGCCGGATCGTGCTCCTCGCGTCCGAAGATGCGGTTCAGCCCTATGTCGAAGAGCTGGCCTATTGCGCCTCGAAGGCTGGAATCCTCAGCCTCGCAAAGGGGCTGTCGAAGGCCTATGGCGGAGACAACGTCCTGGTGAACACCGTGTCCCCCGCCTTTATCGCCACACCCATGACCGACAAGATGATGCACAAGCGTGCCGAGGAACGGGGCGAGAGCTTCGACGAGGCGATCGCCAGCTTCCTGGACGAGGAGCGGCCCGGCATGGAATTGAAGCGCCGTGGCCGCGCCGATGAAGTTGCGGCAGCGATCGTCTTCCTGTGTTCGGAGCGCTCCAGCTTCATCAACGGAGCGGGTCTACGTGTCGATTCTGGCTCGGTCTTCACGATCGCCACATAGAACGCAAAGCAGGCTGCGATGAACCACCGCAGCCCGCCTTTACGTGTCAGGCGATGCCGGCGCCGCCTGTCACGCCGTACACCTCACCATTGATGTAGCTTGCTTCCTGGCTGGCGAGCAACACGTAGACCGGAGCAAGCTCGACCGGCTGACCGGGCCGGCCGTACTGGCTTTCGGACCCAAACTCCTCCACCGCCTCGGGCGGCTGACCGCCCGATGCCTGCAGCGCGGTCCAGAACGGTCCGGGCGCGACCACGTTGGCGCGAATGCCCTTTTCCAGCAGCTGCTTGGCGAGTGCCTTGGTGTAAGCAACGATGCCCGCCTTGGTAGTCGCATAGTCGAGCAGGATTGTGGACGGCTCGTAGGCCTGGATCGAGGCGGTGGTGATCACGCTGGCACCCGCCGGCAAGTGCGGCACCGCGGCCTGCGCAATCCAGTGCATGGCATAGAGGTTGGTCTTCATCGTCTTGTCGAAATCTTCTGACGTGACTTTCGAGATATCCTTCCGGTTCTGCTGACGACCGGCGTTGATCACCAGCACGTCGAGGCCGCCCAGGCTCTCTAATGTCTTAGCCACCATGTCCCGGCACCAGACCTCGTCAGTGATGTCGCCGGGCAGCGCCAGCGCCTTGCGCCCTTCCGCCTCGATCAGCTTGATGACCTCGTCGGCATCGGCCTGTTCCGACGGCAGGTACGAGATTGCGACATCGGCGCCCTCGCGAGCGTAGGCGATCGCAGCGGCACGACCGACGCCGCTGTCCCCGCCGGTGACCAGAGCCTTGCGCCCCTTCAGCTTGCCCGAGCCGGTATAGCTGGTTTCGCCATGATCGGGCTTGGGGTCCATCTCGGCGGCGAGCCCAGGTACCGGTTGTGGCTGACGTGGGAACGGAGGCTGGGGGTATTGCTTACGCGGATCCTGCATCGTCAAGCGATCGGGCATGGATATCTCCTGTTGGTGGAATGATTTACGGGAGCACTAACGCACCAGGATCAGCACGCTTCCCGATGGGAAAGCACGTCCAGCGCCATGACGTGCGCAAGATGGGATAAACCTTGCGGCAGGTTGCCGAGGAAGGCTCCGGTCTCGGGATCAGCCATCTCGGTCATGATGCCGACCCCCCGGTCGAGCGCGTGAGTGATCGCGACGAACGCCTTTTCCGCCAGATCGCGCTGGCCGAGCAGCGCGCGCGCTTCCACCATCCAAAAGGTGCAGGCGATGAAGCAGCCTTCCTCGGCTGCGACCCCGCTGTAGCGGTAATGATAAGGTCCGGTTCCCAGTTCAGCGTCGATGGCATCCAGCGTCTTTTCCAGCTTGTCGCGTCCGTCGAAGCCGAAGCGGACTGCCAGGGCCAGCGAGGCATCGAGCTTGTCGCTGCCGGGATAGAATACGAAGGCCTGCCGGCTTTCCGACCAGCAGTGTTTCTCGATCCAGTCTGCGATCCTGTCCCGCTCACGCGCCCAGCGATCGCGGCAGGTGGTGGGCAGCTGTCCTTCGTCCGCCAGTTGGACGGCACGGGCCAGCGCCTGCCAGCAGCTGATTTTGGACATCGTATAATGCTGCGGCTCCTCCAGCTCCCAGATACCCGCGTCCTTCTTGCGCCAGGCATCGGCGCAAGCATCGGCGAGGTGCGACAGTTGTTCGGCGCTGGCGGGATCGAGGATGTTGCCGCACGCGACAAAGCACGAGGCGGTTTCGAATATGTCGCCGTAAATGCCATGCTGGTGCTGATCGGTCGCGGCATTGCCGATGCGCACCGGCTGCGACTGGCGATAGCCCGGCACCTCGATCTCGGTCACATCGGGCACCTGCTCGCCGCCCAAAGTATAACACACGCGCGCTCCGTGCTCGTCGAGCCGCTTCAGTAACCAGGTTAACGCCGCCTTGGCTTCGGCGTGCGCCCCGGCCGTCAGGAAGGCCTTAATCGTGTAACCCGCGTCCCGGATCCAGGCGTAGCGATAGTCGTAGTTCTTGGGTCCACCGATCCCTTCCGGAACTGACGTGGTCGCCGCCGCCGCGATCGCGCCGGATGGCGAATAGAGCAGCAGTTTCAACGCCAAGACGCTGCGGATGAATGCCGAGCGATGTTCGCCCTCGTACTTCACCCTTGAAGCCCATGTCCGCCATTCGGCATCGGACACATCGATGCGATCGTCGATGTCGGCAAGCGATGGCACCACCAGCGGCTCCCCTTCGCCCGCAACGACCGCAAGGACCTCGCGCTGCCCTTGCGCGATGGTCAGAGTGCCCTTGACCGCCTCGTCGGCATGCTGCGCCGCAAGGCCGTTCGTGTGCAGGAATAGTCCAAGAACCGAGCCGACGTGGAACACGGCATGTTTGCCGATCTGGGAGTGGTAGGGGCTGGCCCCATTGGCCCGGCGCCCGGGTCGCATCTCGACGCTGAACGAGACGGTGCCTTCCAGCCCCTCCACGCGGCGTGCGAGTTCGGCCCAGGGCAGGCGACCCGCAGTGCCGCTGTTCAGCGACTCCGTCAGCCGCGCCCGGCCGCTCGCCGTGGTGAAGATCGTTTGCAGGACGTTGCTGTCGGGAAGGTAGCTACGCTCCACAACGAACGCGTCGGTGGGCGTGATGGTGAAGCGGCCGCCTTCGTCGGGATCTAGCAGGCGGTCGAACATTGGCGGCGAGTCGAGGTTGGGCACGCACCACCAGTCGATCGAGCCATCCGCTCCCGACAACACGACAGAGCGCCCATCGCCAAGCGCGCCATAGTCATCCAGCGCAAGGTAGCCGTCGTGGCGCCGCGAGGCTCGCGATGACGATTGCGCCACAGACAGGAGGGTGGCCGAGACACCGCTCACGCGCAAACTGACCTGTACAGCTTCCATCTCATCACAAGACCGGCTCTCTACTTGGCAACAGGGCCAAGCCTGCGCGTCCTATCCACGCGCTATTGAACGCGAGCATCCTGTCATGGTTCGGGCCTGTCCCTTGCGGGCAAAATGGAACCGGGCTCGACTCACATCGCTTGTTCGCGGGTCGGCCCTTAAGCCGTTATCGTCGAAATGATCGCAGCAGGAAGATTGATGACCGACCCGCGCACGAGCCAGCCTACAAGCTTCCCGGATGAGCCGCAGCAGCCCAGCCCCGGTCTCACAGAGAACATGCGCACTAAGCCTGACCATGGTGAGAGCAGCTACATCGGCAAGGGCCTGCTTGCCGGCAAAGTCGCGCTGATCACTGGCGGCGACTCCGGGATCGGCCGGGCCGTCGCGATCGCCTATGCCCGCGAGGGCGCGGACATCGCGATCTCGTATCTACCCGAAGAGCACGTCGATGCCGAGGAGACTTGCACCTGGGTCGAAAAGGCCGACCGCCGATGTCTGCTTCTCCCCGGTGACATTCGCGATCGTGACCATTGCGTTACACTGGTGGAACGCACGGTCGCGGAACTCGGCGGCCTGGATGTGCTGGTCAACAACGCCGCCGCGCAGACGATGAACGAGGGATTGGACAGCATCGATGATGATGAGATGCAAGGAGCATTTGCCGCCAACGTCTTCGCCATGATCCGCTTGGCTAAAGCGGCAGCAAAGCACATGAAGCCCGGATCGGCGATCGTGAACACGACTAGCGAGCAGGCGAAGGTCGCAGGCAAAAGCATGATTGTCTACGCGGCTACCAAGGGCGCAATCTCCAGCCTGACCATCGGCCTTTCCAACTTGCTTGCCAGTGACGGCATTCGGGTGAATGCGGTGGCGCCGGGGCCGGTGTGGACGCCTATTCAACCGATCGCAAAATCGTCAGAAGAGCTGGAAGCACTTGGCCAGGACACACCGCTCGGTCGCGCAGGCCAACCCGCCGAACTTGCGCCCGCTTATGTACTGCTCGCCTCATCGGAGGGCAGTTACATGTCTGGCAACATCGTCGCTGTGACCGGCGGAGTGCCAATAACATAATGGCAATTTGACAGCTGGGCTATCTTGACAATCAGCGAAAAACGCGACGTTCGCTTTTAGACGCAAACAGCGGAGTTGCCGAACGCATGCCGGTCATCGTCATCATGGGTGTATCGGGCTCTGGTAAGAGCGTTGTTGGGAAGGAGCTGTCCGTCAGACTAAATGTCCCTTTCTGCGAGGGTGATGATCTACACCCAGCTGCGAACATCGCGAAGATGAAGATGGGCAAACCACTGGACGATGTTGATCGCGCGCCTTGGTTGGCGCGGGTGGCCAGCTGGATTGATGATCATCGCGCTGGCGGCGTAGTGACCTGCTCGGCCTTACGCCGCCGGTATCGCGACCGCTTGCGACGAGGCCAAATCGTCCCGCCTTCGTTGGTACTTCTCAATCCGCCATGCACAGTCTTAGAAGTCCGACTGGACGGGCGCGAGGGCCACTTCATGCCTGCAAGCTTGCTCCACAGTCAACTCAGAACACTAGAATTACCCTCTTTCGATGAGGAGGTGCTCGTCTTGGCCGGAACCGAGCAGGTTGACCTACTCGTTCATGACATAGCGGTATATCTTCAACGCAAATAAAGACCACTCGTTGGGAGGTAATTTTGACCCAGCCCCGGACGCGCACGCGCGCGCGCACTCTTTAACCTCCCAACTTCCGCCGCTCGTCTCTTGCCGCTACATCATGCGCTCACGAAGTTTTGCCATCAGGACCAGCGTTCCTCCCGCCATTAACGCGATGATGAGCGAGGAGAACAGCAGCAGCAGCAGATCGTCTCGCGCGGATCCCTTCAAGCGGACATGAAGGAAGAAGCGGAACTGCGCGATGGCTTGCAGCAGCCCGACTATACAGACGATCGCAAAGGTGTGCGATCCAAACAGCGAAGGCCAGCGCACGGTCGCGAACGCGCAACCCGTGAGCATCGCCGCCACCAGCAGCCCGGCGACATAGCCCAATGTCTCGCGCGCACGGTCGTTCAAGGCGCCAGACCCTGCAGGTAGACGGTCGAGAAGATCGCGATCCAGACGATGTCGAGGAAATGCCAGAACAGACCTAGCCGCAGAAGGTTGGTCTTTGTGCGGTCGTCGGGCCCGATGACGGTTACCTGCACCGCCATCACAACGATCCACACGCAACCAGCGAGGACGTGAAGGCCGTGAAGCGGCACCAGCGCGAAGAACGCCGACAGGAATCCGCTGCGCGTGGGATAGGCGCCCTTGGCAAACATCGTCGCGAAGTCGTGTGCCTCCATCCACAGGAACGTCAGACCAAAAATCAGCGTCAGCCCCATCCAGCCAAGCAGCCGTGGCTTGGCATCGCCATATTTGAGCGCGATCGACGCCAGCCCCCATGTGAAGCTGCTGGCCAGCAGCAACGCTGTCTCGATCAGGGTCGGTTTCAGCTCGAACACGTCGCGCGGGGTTGGCCCGCCGGCCGTGCCGCCGAGCATCGCGCCATAAGTGGCAAACAGCAGCGCGAAGATGACCGCGTCGCTCATCAGGAACATCCAGAAGGCGAACAGATCCTGTGCGGCCCTGGGGTGGTGGGCCTTTCCTCCTCCACCCAGGATGATGCCGGCATGGGCGGAGCGGCTCATTGCGGCACCGCTTCCGCGACGCCGCGATTGGCCGGCGTGAGTTCCATCCGGCGATTAACGGGCCGATGCTCGTGGACCGTGGTCAGCCAGCGGCGCTCGGTTGCTTCAACCTCGGCGGCCGGGATGACGCGCTGCGTATCACGGACGAAGCTCCGTACGATCAGTGCCGCCGCTACGCCTGCCAGGCCCAGCCCGGCCAGCCACCACATGTGCCAGACCAGACCGAAGCAGCAGGCGGCGGCGGCGAGCCCGATCGCCGGCCCCAGCGCGCTCTCGCGCGGCACCTCGATTGGATCGTAATGCGGCGGGACCGGGTAGGGGTTCGCCTCGCGCTTGCTTTCGTAGAAATCGTCGCGGCGGGTGACGACGGGCAGCACCGCGAAATTATATTCAGGCGGGGGCGCGGATGTCGACCATTCCAGCGCGCGGCCGTCCCATGGGTCGCCCGCACGCACGCGCGTTGCCGCACGGTCGCGGACGCTCACCCACAGTTGCACGAACAGCGATCCGAGCGCCGCCAGCAAGACGAACGCGCCCACCCCCGCGACGTAGAGCCAGGGGCGGAAATCGGGCTCGAAGATCTCGGCGGACCGTCGCGCCATGCCGCTCGCACCCAGGACGTAGAGCGGCATGAAGGCGAGATAGAAGCCCATCACCCAGCAGCCGCACGCGATTTGCCCCCAGCGCTCGTCGAGGCGGAAGCCGAACGCTTTGGGGAACCAGTAGGTGTAGGCCGCGAGCATCCCGTAAAGCACCCCGGGGATCAGCATGTTGTGGAAATGGGCTACCAGGAAAAGCGTGTTGTGGAACACGTAATCCAGCGGTGGGATGGCAAGCACGATCCCGGTCAGCCCGCCCAGCACGAATGTCATCATGAATGCCAGCGCGTAGAGCATCGGCACGGTGAAACGCACCTCGCCGCGGAACATGGTCCAGATCCAATCATAGATTTTCACGCCTGTCGGCACGCCGATCGTCATCGTGGCGATGCCGAACACTGCGTTCACGTTAGCCGACTGCCCCATCGTGAAGAAGTGGTGGACCCAGACGGTGAAGCTTAGCACGGCGATGGCCATCGTCGCGATCACCAGCGAGGTGTAGCCGTAAAGCGACTTGGTCGAGAAGGTGGACACCACTTCCGAATAGACGCCGAACGCCGGCAGGATCAGGATGTAGACCTCCGGATGGCCGAACAGCCAGAACAGGTTGGCAAAGTTCATCATGTTGCCACCGAGGTCGTTCGTGAAAAAGTGGAACCCAAGGTAGCGGTCCAGCGCCAGTAGCGCGGTGGCGACCGTCAGCGGCGGCATCGCGAAGATCATGAGGATGGCGGTGCACAGGCTGGTCCAGCAGAACATCGGCAGCCGCATGAAGGTCATGCCTGGGCAACGCAGTTTGTAGAGCGTGACGGCGATGTTGATCCCCGCGATCGTCGATCCCAGCGACCCCAGCGTCACTGCCCAGATCCAGTAATCCGGCCCCACGTCGGGGCTGAAGGCGAGGCCGGTATAGGGCGGGTAACCGCTCCATCCGCCGGTTGAGAACTGCCCCACGACCAGACTGACCATCATCAGCCCCGCGCCTCCCGCGGTCAGCGCCAGGCCGACTGAATTGGCCCAAGGAAGTGCCATGTCGCGCGCGCCGATCTGGAGCGGGACGATGTAGTTGATGATTCCGGTCAGGAACGGCATCGCCATGAAGAAGATCATGATCGACCCGTGGGTTGAGAACAATTGCGCGAAATGCTGATCCGACAGGAAGCCGGGGTGCCCAATCGCGGCGCCCTGCTGCATCCGCATCAACACCGCCTCGACCAGCGCGCGCGACAACATCACAAAGGCGAGGACGACGTACATGATGCCGATCTTCTTGTGGTCGAGGCTGGTCAACCACTCGCGCCAAAGCCACCGCCAGCGCCCCGTCACAGTCAGCAGAACAGCGACGGTTAGGGCGCCGACGACGACGAGGCCGCCGGCACCAGCACCGATGACCTCGCTCATGCTGGGGTTCTGCCAAGCGCGCACGAACGGCAGATCATGCCATTCGAAGCGGCCGAGCAATGCGGGAAGCACCGGTCCGCTCATCGAACTGCCCCATGCAAATGGCTGCCACCGCCGTTCGTCGAGACGACCGACGCGAAGAAGCCCGGGGGCACGTGCGAGAAGGCGAGGGGCTTTGGAACGAGGGTTCGCGCCCTCAGCAACGTCTGCCCCGCGGGCTGGAACGCGGGCGCGGTGTGGGCGGTGTTCGCCAGCCAGGCGCGGAAACGGGCGGGATCGACGGCCGCAACGGTGAAGAACTGATGCGGGAAGCCATCGCCGTTATACTGCATGTTCTTTCCGCGGTAGCGTCCGGGCCTATCGGCGCGCAGGTTCAAATGCGTCGTCATCCCCGCCATGGTATAGACCTGTCCGGTCAGCCTCGGGATCATCAGCGACTGCATCACCGTGGCGCTGGTCATGGTCAACCGCACCGACCGGCCTACCGGCACGACCAGTCGGTCCACGCTCGCCACCTTCTCATCGGGATAGACGAACAGCCACTTCCAATCGGCGGCGATCACCTGAACTTCCAGTGGCGGCCCTCCGGCAACCGCCCGATAGGGGTCGAGCCGCTGGGTATAATTCCAGAGCAGCACCGCCAGCAGCAGTACGATCATTACCGGCGGAACCCAGATAAAGCCCTCCAGCGTCCAGGAGAAGTTCCACTCGGGCCGGTAGGCGTCGTCGGTGTTGCTCTGGCGGTAATGCCAAGCGATGATCGGCGTGAGGATCAGCACCGGCCCAGCGACAAAGACGAGGATTCCCATGACGATCCAGAACAACTCGCGCTGCTCACCCGCCACCGGCCCGGCGGCGGCGAGGAACCCGTGGTCGAGCGCTGCGCACCCACCCAACCAGAAAGGCGCCAGGGTGACGAGCAGCGCCGTCTGCGGTCGGACCCGCCCCATAGGACGCCTCAAGCGGCTTGCGCGATGCGCTCGAGTCGCACCGGCACGCCCTTGGACGCCGGCGTCTTGGAAGCCTTGTCATGATACCACAGCGGAACGAGCGGGTTCATTTCCGGATAATAGCCCCCAAGGCACCCGTCGGGAAGATCGAACGGCGTCACTGTCAGGCCCGTCACCTCGCGGCGGACATCGTCGCCGGCGTCGCCGACCAGCGCCACGACATCACCCGCGCTCAACCCCTGGCGCTTCATGTCATCGGGGTTGATGAGCAGCACGGTGCGTGACCCGCTTATGCCTCGCAGCCGATCGTCCATCCCGTAGATCGTCGTGTTGAACTGGTCGTTCGACCGCATAGTGATGAGGTGGAATTTGCCGTCACCGCCTGGCACGCCGACCGCCGACAGCACCGTCGGCACGGTAAACTCGGCCTTGCCGCTCTCGGTCTTCCAGATGCGTTCGTGCGCCGAATTGCCACGGTAGAAGCCGCCAGCCTTCCACATCCGGTCGTTGAAATCGTGGAACTCCTCCGGGTAGGTCTCGGCGATCGCGTCGCGGACCAGCGCGTAGTCGCCCGTCCACGCGTCCCAGCTGAGCTTCGGATTAGGCGGCAGCAGCGCCTTGGCGATGCCGGCGACGATCGCCAGTTCGGATTTGAGCGTCTTCGCAGCTGGGGACCGCTTGCCGCGCGACCCGTAGATGTGGCTGAAGCTGTCCTCGATCGATACCGATTGCGGCCCGCTTGCCTGCATGTCCTCTTCCGGCCGCGCGAGGCAGGGGAGCAGGTACGAGACTTTGCCGTGGATGAGGTGGCTACGATTTAGCTTCGTCGCCACGAACGCCGTGAAGGCGAGGCGCTGCCACGCCGGTTCCATCACGTCCCGGTCAGGCACCGCCCGAACCAGATTGCCGCCAAGGCTAAGGAAACCCTGCACAGAGCCGTCCTTGATCCCCTCGCAGGCATCGACCGTGGTCAGGCCCTTGTCGCGCGGCGGGTCGAAGCCGAACTGCGACTGGATCTTGTCGAGCGGCACGAGTTCGGGCTTCTCGGAAATGCCAACCGTGCGCTGTCCCTGTACGTTGGAATGGCCGCGCACCGGGTTCACGCCCGCGCCCTGCTTGCCGATCATACCGCGCATCAGCATCAGGTTGACCATCACCTGGATGCTCTGTGACCCATGGACGTGCTGGGTAAGCCCCATGCCATAGACCGCGATCACCTTCTCGGCACCGACATAGACGTCGCCCGCCGCTTCCAGATCGACGCGCTTCAGGCCTGAATGGTCCTCGATGTCGGCCCATTCGGTGATCCGCGCCTTGTCGCGAAACGCTTCCCATCCGACGGTATGCTGCTCGATGAAGCTTGGATCAAGGATGCTGGGCTTGCCCGCGGCAAGCGCCATGTCGTCGCGTTCCAGCACGCGTTTCACCACGCCCATGATCGCTGCGATGTCGCCGCCGGGCCGGACCTGGAGGTACTGGTGCGCCAGCTCGGTCGGCTTCTGCGACAGCATCTGGATCGGGTTCTGCGGGTTGATGAACCGCATCAGCCCGACCTCCTTGACCGGATTAAACACGATGATCTTGCACCCGCGCTTCACCGCTTCTTGCAATGGATGGAGGAAGCGCGGGCTGTTGGTCCCGGGGTTCTGGCCGAAATAGAAGATCGCGTCGCAATGGTCGAAATCTTCCAGCGTGCAGGTGCCGACCGGCGATCCCGTCACTTTCTTCAGCGCAACCGAGGTGGTCTCGTGGCACATGTTTGAGCTGTCGGGCAGATTGTTGTTGCCATAGGCGCGCGCCAGCAGCGCATAGAGGTAGCTGGTCTCCAGCGACGCCTTACCGGAGGCGTAGAAGACGACCGACTTCGGATCGACGGCCTTCAACTCGGTGGCAATGCCGGCGAACGCCTCGTCCCAACCGCACTCGACATAGCGGTCGCTGGAGTCGTCATAGCGCAGCGGCGCAGTGAGCCGGCCCTGCATCTCGAGATCGAAGTCCGCCCATTCGCGCAGCTCGGTCAATGTGTGCCTAGCGAAGAACTCCGGCGTGCAGCGATCACGTGTCAGATCCCAGATCGTCGCTTTGGCGCCGTTCTCACAGAATTCAAACGCATGCGGTTCGGGCGGCTTGGCCCAAGCGCAGGAGGAGCACATGTAACCCTCGGGCTTGTTCTGCCGCCGCAGCGTGTCGAGCGTACCTGGCGAGGACAGTTCGCGCGCGAACACCTTTGCCATGCCGAGCAGCGATCCGAAGCCGCCGGACGAGCCTGCATAGTGCACCGTGTCATCGTCGGTATCGGTGTTGGGGTCGCTCATCTCGAGTCTCCGTTGCTCGGGCGGCCACGCCGAAGCAATTGCATATGCTCCATAAACCGTGTCGTGCGCGCCGTGTCCACCGCGATGGCAACCGGAATAAACGAGCGGCCGAAGTTGAGGTGTGGCGAAGGAGGCTTCAGCGTCTGGATGTGGATCTCCCGCGCCCCAGCTACCCGACTTGGTAGGAATGAAGGCAAGCAGCCACTCATCTCGACCGCAGCGCGCGATCAAGCATCACGCGCACGTCCTACGCATCAGGCGTGCGCGGCCGAAGCAAAAACGCGGCAAGGCTACCCAGCCCGATGGCCACCATCGCGCCGACCGCGACAGGATGCCGTTCGGCCGCGGTATACAGGCTGGTCTTGCGACCTGTCTGGATTCCGGAGCGTTCCTGTCCGACCTGCACCGGTTCGAAGATCGTCGTGCTGATAGTCTTCGCGGTCGTCGGGTCGGACATCGGCTTGGCGAGCAGACTCGACATCTTGTCGAGCAGCGTCGGAAAGTGCGTTCCGAGCAGCACCTGTAGGCGGCCCGCACCGCCGACCGTGATGTCGCGACGCGAATGCTGTGCCGCATCGAGGATTGCCTCGGCAACCAGGCTCGGATCGTAGACCGGCGGCGGGATACGCGCCTCGCCCTCGACATGATTGGCAGCGTGCTGCGCGATGGGCGTGTCGATCCCCGACGGCTTGACCAGCGTGACCGAGATCGGGAGCTTGTCGGCGGTCAGTTCCATGCGCAGCGCATCGACGAAGCCCTTCACCGCATGCTTCGACGCCGAATAGGCGCTGAGCACGGGCGAGGGCAGGTCGGAAGCGATCGACCCTACCGTAACGATCGCGCCGCCATGCCCGCGTAGATGCTCGATTGCAGTCAGCGCGCCGTGCACTGCACCGAAATAGTTGGTCCGGAACAGCTTTTGGTGTTCGTCGAACGGCGTGTCGATCAGTTTGGCGTAGATCGCGGTGCCGGCGTTGTTGACCCAGGTATCGATCCGTCCGTAGCGCGCGACGGCGGCCCGCGCCGCGGCCTGCACCGCCTCGAGGTCGCCGACGTCGGCGACGGCGTGAATGGCATCGCCGCCTGCCGCGCGGATCGCCTCGATAGCCTCCGACAACGAGCCTTCATTGCGCGCGACAAGCACGACCTTCGCCCCCCGTGACGCGGCGAGCTTGGCAGTGACGAGCCCGATGCCCGAACTGGCGCCGGTGATGACGATCACCTGCTCGGCGAGCGGCTTGAGATTTAGGGTCACGACGCCACCTCGGTTTCGAGCAGCTTGTCGATGGTGATCGGAAGTGAGCGGACCCGCTTGCCGGTTGCATGATAGATCGCGTTGGCGATGGCGGCGGCGGTGCCAACAATGCCGATCTCGCCCAGGCCCTTGACGCCGAGCGGGGTGACTTCGGGATCGGGCTCGTCGACGAAAATCACCTCGATGTCCTGGATGTCGGCATTGGCGGGGACGTGATATTCAGCGTAGTTGTGGTTCATCCAACGCCCGAGCTTGGCGTCGGCCATCGTCTCCTCATGCAGCGCCATGCCGATGCCCATCACGACCCCGCCGAGGATCTGACTGCGGGCGGTCTTGGGGTTGATGATGCGTCCGGCCGCGACCGCATTGACGACGCGGGTCACGCGCACGACGTCAAGCTCCTCGTCGACCTTCACCTCGACGAACACCGCACTATGCGTGTTGCGCGCCTTCTGCATCATGCTGATCATGCCGGAGATGCCGGGCGAGGCGGTTTCCTCCTCCTCAATGCTGTCGAGCTCGCCGGCGCGCATGACTTCGGTGATCGCAACGCGCTTGGTCGTATCCGATTTGAGCCTGATCTCGCCATGCTCGAACACCAGGTGGTCGATCGTCTCGGCACCCCATAACGGTCGCCCAGCAACCTTGTCTGCGGCCTTGAGCAGCTTTTTGGCCACCGCTTGGCAAGCAAGTTGGACCGCCGCGCCTCCGGAGGCCGCACCCCACGAACCGCCTTCTACCGGCGAAGCCGGCAGGTCACTGTCACCGAGCTTCGCGGTGATCTGCTCGATTGGCAAACCAAGCGTGTCGGCGGCGACCTGCGTGAGCACGGTATAGGTGCCGGTGCCGATGTCCGACGCAGCGGTTGCCACTTCGAGATGACCGTTGGCGCTCAACTTCGCACTGGCCGAGGTCTTGCTGAACTGCGCATCCCACATCCCCGTTGCAACGCCCCAGCCGACCAGTTCCTTGCCGTCCTTCATCGAGCGCGGTTCCGCCGTGCGCTTCTCCCATCCGAACTGCGCGGCACCTTCGCGATACGCTTCGCGCAACGCCTTCGATGTGAACGGCAGTTCGTTCATCGCGTCGATCTCGGAATAGTTAATCATGCGGAACTCGAGGGGGTCCACCTTGGCCTTGTAGGCCATCTCGTCGACTGCGATCTCGAACAGCGCCATGCCGGTCGCGGCACCCGGCGCACGCATGTCGGCCGAGGTATACGTATCGCGCGGGGCGACGGTGTACTCGCCGCCGGCATTGGGGCTGGCATAGTTCATCATGCCCCAGGTGACGATGTCCTCCATATTGTTCTCGAACCGCGAGGTAGACGTTGTCGCATCGCCATAGATCGAGCTGAACATGCCGGTCGTCTCGGCGCCGAGCTTGATCGTGTAGGTGCATTCGGGGCGATGCGCGTGTGTGAACATCTGTTGGCGCGTCATCACCACACGGACCGAGCGCTCGAGCTTCTTCGCCGCCATCGTCGCGAGCTGCACCTGATATTGCGGGCGCAGTCCCGATCCGAATCCGCCGCCGACATAGGCGTTGACGACGCGAACATCCTTTTTTGAGAAGCCGAACGCGCTGGCTAGATAGGCCTGCACACCCTGCGACCCCTGCGTCTTGTCGTAGACCGTGATCTTGCCGTCACCGTGCCATTCGACCGTCGTCGCGTGCATCTCCATCGGATTGTGATGCTCGGTGGCGAGATGATAGTCCTCGTGCAGCTTCAGCGGCGCAGCGTCGAACGCCTTGTCCGGCTCGCCGCGCGTCTTGGGCGGGTGATAGGTGTTGCGCTTTTTCTTGGGCAGGAACTTCTCGGCCAGCGACGTCGCGAAGTCGATATTGTGCGGCTCGGCGGCGTAGGTGACCTCGACCAGGCTCGCAGCGAAGCGCGCCGCCTCGAATGTCTCAGCAAGAACCAGCGCGATCGGCTGACCGCTAAACATAATCTTCTCGTCGTGCAGCGCTTTGAACGGCGCGCCGGGAATGTTGAGTTCGTCCTTATAACTATGGTCGAGCCACGCTTCGCTCGGACGGTTCTCGTGGCTCAGCACCTCGACAACGCCAGGCACGCTGCGTGCCGCGGCATCGTCGATCGCGGCGATCTTCCCCTTGGCAATCGCGCTGGAGACGATCACGCCATAGAGCATGCCGGGTACCGCATACTCGGCGGCATACTTAGCGGTGCCGGTAACCTTGTCGCGGCCATCAACGCGGCTGATTGGCGTGCCGATACCGACCTTCATCTGGGTTGCCATGGTCTTTTCCTTCACGCGACGCGCTTGTCGATCTGCAATTGCGGGGTGCCGGCGGCGGCCTGTTCGAGTGCTCGAACGATGGCCTTCCTCGCGAGCGCGATCTTGAAATCGTTCTGGCCTTGCCCTGCAGCACCTGCAAGCAGCGCACGCGCAGCGGTGTCGAACGCTTTCGCGCCGGGCGCCTCGTTCCTAATCGCATCTTCCGCCTCGGTCCGTCGCCACGGCTTGTGCGCCACGCCCCCAAGGGCAATGCGCAGGTCGGCGATGCGATCGTCCTCTATCCGCATCGCCACTGCGACCGACACGAGCGCGAAGGCATAGGACAGTCGATCACGCAATTTGAGGTAGGTGTAGTTAGTGCTGAAGTCCTCCGGCGGCAGGTCGATCGCGGTCACCAATTCGCCAGGTTTCAGCGTGTTGTCGCGCCACGGTTCGTCGCCCGGCAACCGGTGATAGTCCTCGAAAGCGATGGTGCGATCGCCCTCGTGACCAGTGACCTGAACCTCCGCCTTCAGCGCAGCCAATGCGACGCACATATCGGAGGGGTGCGTCGCGATGCATGACGAACTTGCCCCGAGGATCGCATGAATGCGGTTCACGCCGCCAACTGCGCCACAGCCCGAGCCGGGCTCGCGCTTGTTGCACGGCGTGGCGGTATCATAGAAATAATAGCAGCGCGTGCGTTGGTTGAGGTTGCCGCCATTGGTCGCGGCATTGCGCAGCTGAGGGCTGGCACCGGCAAGGATCGCCGAAGACAGCAGCGGATAGCGCTCTTCGATCCGTGAATCGTATGCCGTATCTGCGTTGGTCGCGAGCGCGCCGAGCCGCAACCCGCCATCGTCGCGCTCGGTAATCCGGTGTAGATCGAGGCGGTTAATGTCGACGATGCGGGCGGGGCGCTCGACATTCTCTTTCATCAGATCGATGAGATTGGTGCCGCCCGCCAGATAGCGGACATGGTCGCCGGCCCCGTCGCGGACCGCCTGGGCGACGTCGCTCGCACGAGCATAATCGAAGCGGTTCATCGGCCAGTCTCGCTTTCAAGGACATCCATCACCGCGTCGGTAATGTTGGTATAGGCACCGCAGCGGCAAAGATTGCCGCTCATTAGTTCGCGAACGTCCTCGCGCGACTTGGCGCGTCCCTCGTTGATCAGGCCTTGCGCTGAGCAAATCTGTCCGGGCGTACAATAGCCACACTGGAATGCGTCACGTTCGACGAACGCCGCTTGCAGCGGGTGAAGTTCGCCGCTGGTCGCCATGCCTTCGATCGTGGTGATCTCGGCACCGTCGCGCACCACCGCGAGAGTGAGGCACGAGTTGATCCGCTTTCCATCGATCAGGACAGTGCAAGCGCCACACTGACCATGATCGCAACCTTTCTTGGTACCGGTCAGGTCGAGCTTGTCGCGGAGCAAGTCTAACAAGGTCGTCCAGGGCTCGACTTCCATCGCACGCGCGGCGCCGTTGACGGTCAATGTGATCGGGATGGTACCGATCGGTTTAGCGGCATCTTGATGCGACGGGCGCGGGGGGGCGATGGTGGCCATGACAGATCCTCAGGCTGGAGTTTCACTAATGTCGGCGGTGTTCTGTGCAGCGACGCCGTTCTCACGGTGACGGAAGTCGGACAGTGCCTTGTAGACCTGTAGCCGCGCTCGCATCACCGAGCCCAGCGGCCGGAGCGACGCGAGGCTATGCGCCGGGCGGAAGGTCATCACCTCGTCGAAATAGCGTACGCGCTCGGCGCTATACGCTTCCTGGCGCGGGATGCGGATCGTCGCGACGGTGCGGTACTGGCTATCGTTTGCGGGCCATTCGACCGAGGTGTCCTCGATTGGTTGACTTTCCGCATTGGCCCAGAGCTGCACGCGGACTTCGAAGACCGCATCATGCTCATTGAAATATCGGACGGTGGCATGGCGGAAGCCGTCCTCGTCATCATGCGGGTCGAGGAGCCAGTCCTTCAGCTGGTCCTGATAGACCGAGGCGGGAAAGGCAGCGAGCTTCGCGACATAATCGCCGTAACGCACCGGGGCCTGGCTGAAATAACTGTCGTACAGCGGGTGGCTGTAGGGGTGGCCGAAGAAGTCGGCCTTGGGACTGGGGGGTGGCAACCTTGGTCAGCACCTTGTTCATGTTGCGTGCGAGGCTCGAGACCGCACTCTTAAACCCTTCGGGCAGCGGCGTCGCAGCGCCGATCTGCTTGGCGTCGCGCAGGAATCCCTGAGCAGTGCCCGACGGGAAGGTGGGGCCGGTCGCGAAGACGAAGTCCTGCGTGTCGACACCGTGGCCGGGCAGCTTCTCGCCTTCCACCCCGAACACTTTGATCGACATGCCGCGGTGCGTCGACACGCGGTCGCCAAGTGTCTCGCCGGGACCTTGCGCGAAGCGGATCGCGACGGGGTGCGTGCCAGGTTGCGCGAACAGGCCTTGCGCCAGTTCGGGCGGCAAATCGTCCGCGATCGTCAACTCTCCGATGACGCAGGCTGAGCTTTTCGCATGACTGGCGCGGACGGCGTGATGCTCGCGCTTCTCCACGGTCTCGGTTTGTTGCGTCATGCCCTTGATGATGCCGTCGATCGACTCCTGCTCGTCGGGCTGGATCGTCTCGATGTCGTCGCGGTAGCGCAGATAGGTCAATTGCGATCCTTCACTTGATGGGGGCGAACGAGAAGAGCTGCGTCCTGACCGAGGGCGGCGCCCCAGGCGTAAACCACTGCGTGTCCTGGATGTGGCTGGCAGTGACGTAGAGCCGGCCGTCCGGACCTTCCGAGAAGGTGTCGGGCCAGCGTAGGCGCTTGTCGGTCAGCACGGTCTCGGTGCTCTTCCCGACGAGCCGCTTGATCGAATAGTCGCTCGGCGAGGTGAGATAGAGGTCACCCGCCTTGCTCATCCACAGCCCGTCGGCGACGTGCGTGGAGGCGACGGTCTTGACGGCACGGGCGCGGTCGGCGTCGGTGACGTCGGGGTGCAGCTTGTCGGTCGCGATCGAGTACAGCGTCTTGCCCGTCAGCGCCTGCCAGTAGAGCGTTGCGCCGTCGTTGGAGATCGCGATACCGTCCGCGGCGAACGCGGGCTGCCGGCCATCGGGACGGAGCAGCGGCTTGCCGTCGACCGTGACGGTGACGGTCTTGTCGACTTGCGTCGACGGGTGCCCGTCGAGCGCGCGGAACGACGTGCCAGCGACCAGATCGACCACGATGATCGCGCCGCGCGTTCCGCTGTCGGTGATGTATCCGGTCTTGCCGTCGGGCGAGAAGCGGATGTCGTTGAGGTAAGTCCCCTGCAGCGCCACGTCGCCGGGCACCGGGATTACTTTTGTCACCTTGTTCGTCTTGAGGTCGATCCGAACGAGCTTCGGCGCACCCTCCAGGATCTTCTCGTTGCCCGGCGCACCGGGGTCAAGGACCCATAGGTTGCCGTGACCGTCGGGAACAATCGACTGTACGCAGACGAAGTAATCTCCGACCGCCAGGTCGTTCGCCTTGGCATTGCGCCAGCTGTTCCACTTCGCATCCGGGTAGGGTTTCAAGCTACCGTCCTTAAGCACCTCGGCGACCGAGATGGGCGCGTCGTCGGTCCAGCGCGGGAAGTTGACGAAACGCCGGCCGTCCTCGGTGACGGCGACACCGGTCACCTGATGATCGAACTCGGCAACCTGTGTCAGCTGCGCGCTGCGTCCCTGTGCCTGTGCGATGCCGACAGCGGTCGCGGCGAGGAGCCCCGCGGCGGCAACGCCGGCGATGATGGGTGTGGCTTTCTTCATGTACAGGCTCCGGTCGGTGGTGTCGGTAAGATCCGCCGGTTCCCCGGTGAATAAATCGATGAGGTGGCGCGCGACGGCATCCGGGTTCTCGCGTTGCGGGAAGTGGCCGACACCGGACAGCGTGACGAACGCGAAAGGGCCGGAGAACTTGCTCGGCACGTCCTTCGATGCGGACGGCGGGTTCACGCCATCGACCGCGCCCTGGACGTACATAGTCGGCAGCGACAGCGTCTTGGTGGCCTTGACCCTGTCCTCGAGCCACTGGCTGCTTGCATCGGGCTCGGCCTCATCCCAGCGCGCCCGGTAGCTGTGAAGCGTGACATCGACCCAGTCGGGGTTATCCCAAGCCTTGGCGACGCGCTCGAAGGTCGCCTCGTCGAACCAGCCGGGCGGCGACCAATTGACCCAGTGGATGTGCGCAAAGGCCTTGGGATCCGACCGGACCTTCTCTGCGCCGCGCGCCGTTGCCATAAACCAGTGATACCATTGGCGCTGCGCCTGCTCGAACGGCGGCGTCGGCATGCCGCCGAGCCGCGGCGGGGTGGCGAGCATCGCCATCCGCTCGATCCGGTCGGGCCAGCCGAGAGCCATCGCCTCGACGGTGTTCGATCCCCAATCATGGCCCGCAGCCATGAAGAGCTCGATCCCGAGCGCGTCCATGAGCGAGATCGCGTCCATCGCCAGCATTGCGGAATTGCCAGTGCGCGGCGTTTCGTCGCGACGGAGGCGGGTCTCGCCGAAGCCGCGCAGGGTCGGCACGATCGTGCGCAGTCCGGCGGCGTTGAGCTGCGGGACCACTTGGTCCCACGTCGTCGGATCGTCGGGCCAGCCGTGCAGCAGCAGGACGACCGGCGCATCCGGGTCGCCGTCGTCGCGGTAAGCGATCTCGAGGTCGGGCGTTTGTGCGATCATTGTGGTCACTTCCTGAACCTGTCGAGCGCGGCACGGGCACCAGCACGCGCCCCTTCGGCAACCAGGCCGAACACGAGATGCGAGCTGAGGCTGTAGGCCTGCGTGGAGGGTGCGGTCTTCCACGGTGGATCGCCGAGCCCGGCTGCCGGGACTGCCGCCTCGTCCAGCACTGCCCAGGTGCTGGTCCCGAACGCCGTTCCCATGCCGGTGGTGATACGCGGCGCGAACTCGGCGGCGATCCCGTAGCCGATGCCCAACAGCGTCCCGAGCCCGTAATGCACGAGCTGGCCGCCGAGCGGCTTGTCTTTGTCAGCGAGCGGTTCGCCTGTCACGACGCGGGCGATCCCGTCCGCGGCCTGCTCAGTTGCTGGCTCGCTGTCGTCGTCGGACTTGGGCTGGGTCAGGGCCTGGAAGCGGTCCATCGCGAACGAGGCCGCGAGCCCGGCGATCAGCCCAACCGCCGCGCCTGTGGCTATCCGTGCAGCGGTCGAGGGCGTCGCTTCGCTCATCATCGTTCTCCGTGCGGAAGCAAATCGCCGATCAGCTGGCGCGCCGTGTCGGCAATCACCTGTCCGGTACCGCTGTCGCCCTTGGCCATCGACGACATGAAGGCCTTGGCCTGAACGAGGGTCAGGTGCGGCGGCAGCGGCGCGACCTCGGGATCGGTCTTCACCTCGAGCACGACCGGTCGGTCGGCGGCGAGTGCCTGCGCCCAAGCGCCCGCCAGCGCGTCCGGCGTGTCGACGAAGATGCCGGTCAGCCCCAGCATCTCCGCAAACTTCGCATACGGGACATCAGGCAGGTCTTGGCTCGTCTCGTAGCGCGGGTTGCCCTCCATGACCCGCTGTTCCCAAGTGACCTCGTTAAGGTCCTGGTTGTTGAACACGCAGACGATCAGCCGCGGGTCCGCCCAGCGCCGCCAGTATTTCTGGATGGTGATCAACTCAGCCATGTTGTTCATCTGCATCGCGCCGTCGCCCACCAGCGCGACGACAGCGCGGGTGGGGTGTGCAAACTTGGCGGCGATGGCGTAGGGTACGGCCGCGCCCATCGATGCGAGCCCACCCGAGAGCGACGCGCGCTGCCCCGCCTTGACCTGATAGTCGCGCGCATACCAGTTGGCGCACGAGCCCGAGTCCGACGTGACGATCGCGTCGGCCGGCAGGAGCGGCGACATTTCGTAGACGACGCGCTGCGGATTAACGGGGTTGGCATCCGCCATGGCCCGTCCCTTTAGCGTGTCGTGCCATTTCTCCATCTGCCTGGCGATGTCGTCTTGCCACGAACGATCCTGCTGCCGCTCCAGTAGCGGTAGCAGCGCGCGCAGGGTCTCGGCCGCATCGCCGTGCAAGTTGAGTTCAACTGGGTAGCGTAAGCCCAGCATTGCGGGGTCAATGTCGATCTGCACTGCGCGAGCCTTTCCATCGGCCGGCAAGAACTCGGCCCAGGGAAAGCCGGTGCCGATCATCAGCAGCGTGTCGCAGTCGTCCATCATGTCGGATGATGGCTTGGTGCCGAGCAGTCCGATGGCGCCGGTGACGAATTGCAGGTCGTCGGGCAGCACGTCCTTGCCGAGCAGCGCCTTGGCGACGCCCGCGCCAAGTGTCTCGGCGACCTGCACCACCTCCTCGGCAGCGTCGCGCGCGCCGGCGCCAATCAAGATCGCGACCTTCTTGCCCGCATTGAGGATGTCGGCTGCGCGCCGCAGATCGACGTCATGCGGCAGCACACGCGGACGCTGATATCCTGTACCGGAGCGCGTAAAGCCGTGGGCGCGCTTGGGCTCCTCCCACGCCTCGTCCTGCACATCCTTCGGCAGGATCAGGACGGTGACACCGTTCTGCGCGATTGCGATACGCACGCCCCGGTCGACCAGATGGCGCACCTGAGCGGGCGTCCCGGCCTCTTGCACGAAGTCGGCGACGTCGGCGAACATCCGGTCGAGGTTCAGTTCCTGCTGATAGCTCGCGCCGCGCACCGTCGCCTCGGCCTGGCCGGCGATCGCGAGCACCGGCATGTGATCGGACTTGGCGTCGTAAAGACCGGTTATGAGGTGGGTGGCACCTGGACCACCGGTTGAGAGACAGACACCTAACTCGCCGGTGAACTTGGCGTGCGCCGTCGCCATGAACGCCGCCATCTCCTCGTGACGCACCTGGATGAACTCGATGCCCGACCCGCCCTTCTCGGCACGCTGAAGGGCGCCGAGCACGCCGTTGATGCCGTCACCGGGATAGCCGTAGATTCGGGTGACGCCCCACGCCTTGAGCCGCTCGACGAAGAAGTCGCTGGTCAGTTTTGACATGACCTCAGGCGCCGACAAAGGTTAGCAGGTCGCGCGTCAGACGGTCGCTGGCGGTCGCGTTGAGCCCGTGCGGCTCGCCATCGTATTCGATGAGCTGCGACTGGGTGATGGCCCTGGCTGCAGGCCGGGCGGACGCGTCTATCGGCACCGTCTTGTCCGCCGTCCCGTGGATAATGAGCGTCGGCACCCGGAACGCAGGCAGGTCGGGCCGGAAGTCGGTGTGCCCGAACGCCTGCGCCGCGGCGAGCGTCGGCCACAGCCCAGCGTGCAGCGCGGTGCCCGTCGTCATGTCGAGCACCTCCTCGCTCACCGGGCTGGTGATGAAGCCGACCCCGAAGACCTGCGGGAAGAAGGTGTTGCGGAAGAAGTGCGCGCGGTCCTTCTCGACGCCGTCGGCGATCTGCTGGAGCGTCTCTTCGGGAACGCCATCGGGATTGTCGTCCGTGTTGAGGACGTACGGGACGACAGAGGAGACCAGCCCGGCCGCGATCACGCCCTTGCCCTCATGTCGGCTCATGTAGCGCGCGATCTCTCCGCCACCCATCGAGAAACCGATTATCGTCGCATCGGATGCGGCGCCGGTCTCCTGCATAACATCGGCAAGGTCGTCGGCGAACGTGTCGTACTCGTAACCATTCCACGGCTGGCCCGAACGTCCGAACCCGCGCCGGTCGTAGGTGATCGCGCGGTAGCCCGCCTTGGCGAGCGCCATCGCCTGTGCATCCCACATGTCTGCGGCAAGCGGCCAGCCATGTGTGAGGATCACGGGACGACCTTCGCCCCAGTTCTTGACGAAGAGCTCCGTTCCGTCGCGCGTTTTGATGTAGGCCATGTCATCCTCCGATGGTGCACTTCTTCGTGTTCGGTACGGACAGACGGCGACGCCGATGACCGTTGAGGCGGTAGCTCTTCTTAACCATCGTCCGCGATTTCGGTTTCGAGGCGAAACCGGGCAGATAGCCCCGCTGCTATCAGGTCAAAGATGTGCCAAGGTCGCTCATGCTGCAGTCCTCATCGCCAGCTTGGCACCTGCGGCCGTCGCGAGGCCGAAGGCGACGTGGTCGACCGCGTGCATGCCGATCGTCTTGGCGTCGGAACGCCATTCTGGCTGCTTTACCCCCAGCAGCGGACCAGTCAGCCAGTGCGCCACCCCGTAAAAAGCAAGTCCGAAGGCAATGCCGCTTGGCAAGACACCAGCCTCATCGTCGGTCGCCGCAGCGTAGGCCACGCCAGCCAGCGCCGACAGCAGTAGGTGCCCGCCCTGCACGACGGCCTGCTCCTGCGCGCCCGGCGGGCGCTTCCCCGTCAGCACATGGTGGACGCCGAGTTGATGTGCCGATGCACGAGCAAGGTCTGTCAGTTCGGACGCCTTTCGCGTTTTCTTCTCTTGCGCCATCATCATCGCGGTGAGGCCGAGGCCCGCCACCAGCGAACATGCGACCGCACCCGCTGTCCGCTTGCCGTTCATTGACGCTCTCCCACCGTTTCCTGGGGATCGTCGGGCAGGCCCTCCTCGCGACCGGGCACCGACATGTCGTAGGCGTTGAGCAACAGCGACACGAGGCAGTAACCGCCGATCAGATAGATCAGCTCGGCGGTCTGCTCCTCGCCGAACGCCCGTACGGCGCGATCGTAGGTGGAGGCGGGAAGTTGCCGCCGGCCGGCGAGCACGGCCGCGACATCGTAGGCGACAGCTTCCTCTTCGGTCAGGTCGGCGGGGCGTTGCCCGGCAGCGATCGCCGCTACCTTCTCTGGTGACAGCCCCGCAGCCTCGCCGACCCGCTCGTGCGCATACAGTTCGTAGCGCGAGTTGAAGGCGGCTCCCGTGACCAGGATCGCCACTTCGTGTGCCGGCTTCGGCAGCTTGGAATTGTCGATCAGCGCTTTGGTGTATGCCCAGGCGGCCCGGCCGAACGCGGGGAAGCGCAGCATGGGGGCGAACGGCCCGATGAGCGCGCCGTCCTCCCGCTTCGAGACGAACCCCTTCAGATGCTCCGCGATGTAGCTGGTCATCTCGTCGTTGAGCGCACGCAGATCTTCCGGCATCTCGGCCGGTGGGGAAGGTGGCGCGCGCATCAGGCCGCCTCGTCCATCTCGCGTTTCAGCGAGGCCATGTCGATGACGTAACGGAAGCGGACGTCCTCGTTCTTCACCTTCCTGTAGGCGTCGTTGACGTCCTGGATGTCGATCACCTGCACGTCCGGGGCAATGTTGTGCTCGGCGCAGAACTCGAGAACGTCCTGCGTCTCTTTGATCGAGCCGATCAGCGATCCCGCCAGCGTGCGGCGGTGCATGATCAGTTCCTGGTTGTTGTACTTGGGTTGCTCGTTGAGAGCGCCCACCGCGCAGAACGTCGCGTTTCGCTTCAGGAGCGTGATGAACGGGTCGACCTCGTGCTTTTCGGGCACGGTCGAGAGGATGAAGTCGAAGCTGAGCTCCAGGTCCTTGTAGGCCTGCTTATCGCTCTCGACGACGACCCGGGTCGCGCCGAGCGCCTTTGCCGCCTCGATCTTGTCCTTGTCGGTGGTGAACACCGTTACCTCGGCGTCGAGCGCCTTTGCGAGCTTCACCGCCATGTGGCCAAGGCCGCCGAGGCCGACGATGCCGACCTTGTCGCCTGACTTTACGCCCCAATGACGCATCGGCGAAAAGGTGGTGACACCAGCGCACAGGATCGGTGCAGCTGCCTCGACCGGAATGCTCTCGGGTACCCGAAGGACGAAATCCTCGGGCACGACGATCACGTTGGAATATCCGCCATAGGTGTTGTCCTCGGCGTAGGTGTTGATCCCGTCGTCGGTCTGCGCGGCAGGCTTCATCGGACCGTTGTAGGTGGCGAGCCAGCTGTTGTGACCTTCGCAGTGATGTTCGTCGCCCTCGCGGCAAGGCTCGCAGCTCCTGCAGCTGTCGATCATGCAGCCGACGCCAACCAGGTCGCCGACCTTGTGCCTTGTCACCGACGCGCCAGCCTCGCTGACTCGGCCGACGACCTCATGCCCCGGCATGCACGGGTAGACGGTGTTGCCCCAGTCGTTCTCAACCTGATGGATGTCCGAGTGGCAGACGCCGCAGTAGAGCACGTCGATCTGAACTTCGTTGGCCTTGGGCGCCGGCCGCTCGAACTCAAGCGGCTTCAAGCGGCTGAAGGAATGCTTGGCGGCGTAACCGAGAGCCTTGGTCATGCTAGATCCTTTGTAAAGCGGTTCAGGCCTGGGCGCCCGAGGGTTCATGGTAGGGGCAGCCGTTCACACGCGCGCGGAAGTCGGCGGAGTGACGATAGGTCCCGTTCCGTGCTCGGTTGATGTTGCCGAGCGGCTGGTGCGCGGCGAGCCCGGTCCATATCGAGAACCGCATCTCTTCGTTGATCTGCTGAAACTTGTCCTCGCTGAGACTGTCCTGCTTCGCGGCGCGGATTGTCGCGACGGTCTCGAAGGGCGCATCGTCCTGCTTCCACTCGGTGGTGGGGTCTTCGATCGGCTGTTTCTCCAGGTCGCGACAGAGCTGGACCCGCAGCTCCCACTCCATGTCAAGCACCTGGGTCTCGGACCGAATCACATCGCGGAGAGCGTCAGGACGGTTGCTGGCATCGATCGTCGTATCGGTCTGATCGTTGAGGTCCTTGGACACGGGAAAGACCGCAAACTTGGCTATGTAGTCGCCGTAGCGGAACGGCGTGACGCTGAAGTAGGTCTCGCCGAGCGGGTCGGTGCTGGGAGCGCCTCCTAGCGTCTGGATCTTGGGACTCTCGATGCCGACAGCGCTAAGCACAGTGTTCACGCCGCGCAGCACCTTCGACATCGCCTCCTTTGTGCCCTCGAGCTTGTCGGTGGTGCCGGCAAGAAGTTTGAGGTTGCTCAAGAACTGGTCGGCGGTCTTGTTCTGGAACACCGGACCGTTAACCATCACGAAGTCCTGCGTGCGTCCGTCGGCTCCAGGCAGCCGTTCGCCCTGTACGTCCATGACCTTCAACGCGAGGCCGCGTGGAAGGCTGATCGTGTCGGGCAGGATGTCGCCGGCGTTGGTCGAAAAGCGCATGGCAACCTTGTGCTCGCCCGGGATCGCGAACATTCCCTGAGACAACTCGGGAGGCAGGCTGTCACGGATGGTCAGAGTGCCTTCGAGGAAGCCATGCGCCTTGGCATGGACCGAGCGGACGGCGTGGTCATAATCTGCTGCGGTTTTTTCGAGGATCGTGTCGAACGTCTCGTTGAGCTTCGCGATCGTCTCGGCTTCTTCGATCTTCACGTCCTCAACGTCGGGGGAGTAGCGAATAGGGGTGTCGGTCATCGTCGCAAATCCTATCGAACAGGGGAGTGGCGGCGGCTCCACACCGCCGCCCGCACGTTCACCGGCGGGGTGCAGGAGCCGCGAACGCTGCTTTCAGCCTCGCAACCGCGAGGTCGTTGGCCTGCTTTGCGCCGCCCACGACCTTGGCCATCCCGAAGAACTCGTGCGTCACGCCGGGAAAGGTTTTCTGCTCGACCTTGTCGCCCGCCGCGCGCATCGCCGCTGCCAGCGTCTCGCCATCCGAGCGTAGCGGATCGATCTGGGCGTTAATGATCGTCGTCGGCGGCAGCCCGCGCAGATTGGCGGCGACCAGGTTCAGACGCGGATCTTGCGCATCGGCGGCGCTGGTCTGGTAGTAATATTCGAACCACTTCAGCATCGCCGCATTCAGCGGCTTAGCGTTCGCCGAGTCCTTGCGCGACGGCAGCGTCATGCTGCTGTTGGCAATCGGATAGACCGAGACGATGTAGCGCGGTAGGGTCAGGCCATTGTCGCGTGCGTAGATTGCGGTCGCGACCGCGAGGTTGCCGCCCGCGCTCTCGCCGACCGTGGCGATCCGGGCCGGGTCACCGCCCCAGCTTGCCGCGTTCTGTAGCGTCCAGCGATAGGCCGCAGCCGCGTCGTCGTGCTGAGCCGGGAACTTGAACTCGGGCGCGTGGCGATATTCAACGGATACGACGATGGCATTCAGCGCCTTTGCCATCGCACGCGGGGCAGCGTCGTAGGTATTAACGTCGGCGATGACCCAGCCGCCGCCATGATAATAGACGACAACGGGCATCGGCTTGCCGTCAGCGGCTGCATTCGCCGGCTTGTAGATTCGCGCGAACTGCTTGGGATCGCTACCATAGGGTGTGTCCAGGGTCGTTACCGCCGGATCGGGGGCGGTCGACATACCCTTCTTCTGCATGACCGCCTTGGCGCCATCGGCTGCCGACGGCTGCACACGCGCCTCCGCAGGAGTCAGCGTCTCGATCGGCTTGCCCCCGAGCGACGCGAGCGCGTCGAGAACCGCCTGCATGTCGGGTGCGGCCTTGGCGGGCTGGACAGCTGTTGCGGGTGACGGAGGGGGAGGGGGCGTCGATATCGAGTTCGGCGACTGAGCGACTGCGGGAAAGATGGCGATCGCGGCGGATGCGGCGATCAGCATTGAGATCGTTTTGCGCAATGGTCCCTCCTGTTGGCGTTCAAATATCAATACCGAACAGGACCCGGTGTTTCTGTACGAAAGTAGACCTAACTTGCGAAGCAAGGGTCGAGATTGTAGGCAGACGCATAAGAGATCAAAGTCTGAATGCGGAGGATGCGGGCTTGCTGCAGGCGAGCCGCATGGGTGACAACGCTCTGTTGCGCGTCTTAGACGGGGCTCACCGCGCTGCACTTGCACCACATCTCGAGTTGGTGCCGTTTCGCAATGGCGACATGATCGCGCGGGCCGGAGATCCGGCGGATAGCATCTGCTTTCCGCTGACTGGGATCGCAGCGGTGCTCGATTCACTAGAGGGCGATCGCCGTTACGCCGTCGCGCTGGTTGGGAATGAGGGGTTTATCGGTTGGCCGCTGCTACTCGGGAACGACCGGTGGCCTCATGACGTGGTGATGCGAGCCGAGCACGGCATGGCGATGAGGCTCTCGGCTGCAGCACTGGATCGAACAATGGCTGAGCATCCAGCAATCCGAACTGTGTTGCTGCGCTTCGTCGGCGTGTTGATGGCCCAGATGGCCAGGACGATCGTCTCGTCGCTCGCGCACTCGATCGAACGGCGGATGGCGCGTTGGATCCTGCTCTATCACGATCGAGTTTGTGAGGACGACATCTGCATGACCCACGAGGAGTTTAGGCTCATGCTCGGCGTTCGGCGCAGCAGCGTCACGGATGCACTTCACAAACTCGAAGAGGACGAGGCGATCCGATCACTTCGCGGCCGGGTGATCGTGCGTGACCGGGAACGCCTTCTGCGTTTAGCAGGTGATACGTACGGCTTTGCCGAAGCTGAATACCAACGCCTAATACTGGGGTAACAGCATTAACGAGCTCGCTGACTTCAACCACAGTGAATCTAAGACCGACCGCCCCCAAATTCTTATCCCGATGCGCGAGTTTGGTCGTACCCAAAATGGAGATGGTCCACCGTTTCTTGGCCATCGTCTAGACGGGCACCCCCTGCGCGGCCGTTACGCCGTCGGTAAGACCCAAGCTGTTGAGCACCTTGACCATGCGGAGGTTCACCGCAATCGCCTCGGGTTTGAAGCGCGGCAAATCGTTACGGTTGTCGTTGCGGGTAGCCATTCTGTTTCGGACCTTCTGATGCAGGATTTTGACGCTCTGAAGCGCGCGCAAAATGATGAGTCTGTCTGCAGCGTAAAAATTAATCGGTAATGACACTTGCGGCCATTATCCGTTGCGCGCCATTGCCCCTGAGCGGGCTGCTTCTCAGGGACGCCGCTGAGCACTAAAGCTCACGCTACCAATCGTGCAGGCTCCTATGGCGGGCGTATCCACGCCTGAGCTGGCTGCGGCCGTCTCGAACGCCGGTGCGTTGGGCCTTATCGGAGTAGGCGCGACAGACGCGTGTGGCGCTCGCGATGATAGAAGACGCGCGCGCTCGCTCTGATCGACCCTTCAACGTCAACTCGTTCGTTCACGCGCTGGCTCCAAGCGATGCTGCTCGTGAAGCTGCTTGGCTGGACGCGCTTGGACCGGTCTTCAAAAGCTTCGGTGCTGCTTCTCCCGCTGCCTTACGATCGATATATAATAGCCTGGTTGAGGATGAAGACATGCTCGCCATGCGAATTGATCTCGCCCCCCGGTAGTCAGCTTCCATTTCGGCTTGCCGCGCGTGGATGCCATCACCGCTTAAGTCGGCGGGTTGCGTCCTGCTTGCGACGGCGACCAACCTCGCCGAAGCGCAAGCGAAGGAGGTGGGGATCGATGCCGTGGTTGCCCAAGGTTGGGAGGCAGCGACGGAGTCGCAGCTCGGCGATCGAAGACAAACCCGGAGGTTGCGCAACTCACGTTGTCGCAGCCGTGGACATCGTCAGCTTAGAGATCAGCCATGCCAAGCTATACCATCAGAATCGTCAACGAGCACTTCTCCCATACAGCGGAGCAGCAGTCGGCCGACAACATGCAGGCGTGGAAGACGGCGATCGCCAGCGCCGTCACGATCGCGGCGGATCAAGTTTCGTACGGTAACCCATTCTTCAGCACCGAAGTCACTCTTGAACTGGGCGAAGAAGATTGGCCGGTATTTGGTTTCAGTCGGCGCAACACCTCTTAAGGACTGAAGCTCACGGACTGACAGAACGCCACAGGTGGAAGGGTCACATGCAGGCTGGGATTTCAAGTGGGGCGCGAACGGCATGTCCAGAGTTAGGAAACCAGGCTAGAGTTGCGGTCTGCGTGGCTGGAGAGAAGGCGCGGGGCAGGGCGCCTG
>NZ_CM143963.1:1080000-3807432 GCF_055361525.1 Novosphingobium sp. TK46 | reverse complement strand
GGAGTGCCGGAAAGGTCCTCGCGAGGGGATTCAATTCGAGGCACCCTCTGGCACGGCGGTATGTCGACCATCGCCCACTTCGTGGGTGATTTCCTCTCCCAATGCGGGGGGCGTAGCTTGATCCAGCCCGCCTGACAGGATGTCGACCGGCGAGCCGATGCTGCTCAGCAGCCCGATTACATCCTTTCGATCGAACACCGCTGCATCGATGGCTTGCACGAGGAGCGTCGGGTCATGCCGCATCATGCTGCATGTTCGGCTGCGATCTCATGCGGATGACCATCGATCCAATGGCACCCGGTCGTCAGTTGCTGGATGCCCCTCATGACAGCGGCGCGTTCATTGTCCGATCCCAGCAGCGCCGCACGACGTTGTTGCCAACCGTCGAGCCGATCGGGGTATTCCGCTCGGGCGCACGTGTTGACCAACACCACGCACTCACCAGTGGTTGATGACATGCTGCTACTCGCATCGCGATCATGCCGCGTTGGCTGTGGCCGACGATCGTTCCCGGCCTGCAACAATGCTCCTCGACCCAAAGCGCAGCGTCTTCAGCGATCCCGTCAAGGTTGGGCCTGGTCGCCAACCGCTCGCCCCATGTCGCCGGCATATCGAACGCCATGCAGCGCCGATGCGCATTGAGCGCGGCGATCTGATGCGACCAGAAGGCCCGATCGAGAAACAGGCCATGAAGGAACAACACTGGCGGGCCTTCTCCGGTATCGTCCCATTCGTAGATCGTCCCGTTGATCGATGCTCGCGGCGCAACGCTACCGGCCGCGTGGGCACCCGCGATCAGCCGCTCTACGGAGAAGTCGAGCGAACGAAAGCTGAAAGGAAAGCGCATCTGCCATGCGCGCACCGTGTCACCCCCGCGGATGATCCCAACGGTTCCAACGATCGGATCACCATCGACATGCGAGATCGCATCGGGATGGACACATGTCAGAGCCGCTTCGGTATCGCCTGCGCCGAATGCTGCGAATTACTGTTCCACAATCGATCGCGTGTCAGTCATGGCGCGCTGCCAACACGGCCCGCAATGTGGTGACGGCGTTCAGCGATGCGGGGAAGCTCGCACAGAGGGCCATCTGGATGATGACCTCTACCACCTCGGCAACGGTCGCGCCGACATTGAGCGCTGCAGCTAGGTGGACTTTCAACTGCGCGTGCGCATTTCCCATCGCGGTCAATGCAGCGACCGTGGCCAACTCGCGGGTTTGGAGGTCGAGGCCCGGTCGGCTATACACGTCGCCGAACCCGAACTCGACAATGTAGCGTCCCAGGTCCGGAGCCAGGTCGGCTAGCCCCGCGATCATCGCATTCCCAGCGGCACCATCGATCTCCGTCAATCGCGCGATACCTCGCGCATATCGATCGTCCTTCATGTTGCTCTCCTCAAGCCGTGACCATGCCGGATCAAAGCCACCTCAGAAATGGATGATGCTGGACTTCGGTTTTCCATTTATGGAGAGATATGGACTGAGACGATCTTCGCTGCTTTACCGTCGTTGCGCGAGGCGGCGGCTTGAGCCGCGCGGGGCGCGACCTTGGCATCAGTACGCAGACGGTTGGGCGCCGCGTTGCGGCGCGGAGGCGTCTCTCGGCGTGCCGTTGTTTATCCGTCATTCTAGCGGTTATCGCCTGACCAGCGACGGCCGGGCCATGATCGGCGACGCGGAGCTGGCCGAACAGACAATGCGTCTTCTTCGTGATGGAGTCGCGAGTAGGGGCGGCGAGGTGGCGGGGATCGTTCGCCTTGCGGCACCGGAGACATTAGCAACAACCCTCCTTCTTCCAGGCCTAGGTCCCTTGCTGGACCGTTACCCAGCCCTGACGCTTGAAGTGGTAACGGGCATCGACACGATCGGGATTGCGCGCGGCGAAGCTGACATTGCGCTGCGCCTCGTGCGGCCGACAAAGGGTGCTTTGACCGTCCGGCAGGTCGGGCGGATGGCCCATTCACTCTATGCGAGGTCCGCTGCCGACTACGACCGCAAGCATGTCCGACTGATCGGATGGAGCGATTCCTACAGCCTTCCGGCCCGTCTGTGGCTACGGCAGCATTTCGGTCGCGAACCAGATATCCTGGTCAACAGCCTTGCTGGGCAGCGCGCCGCGATAGCAGCGGGCATCGGCATAGGGATGCTACCTTGCTTCCTCGGTGACGGCCTAGTCGCTCTCGACACGCCACTGCGCCCTGTCGAGCTGATTTGACTGATCGCGCCTGCTACGGAGACGATCAGCAACCAAGCAAAGCTGGTTTACGATGAAGTCGCAGGCATCATCGCGAAGAACGCCGCCATTCTCTCGCCGATGTAGTACGGTGCGGCCGTGCTGTTCGCGAACGACGATCAAAGAGGGGCACGGCATTCCCATTGGGAACCGCGACCGAGACGGCCATGGCCGGCTCATAGGGGATCGAAAAACTGGAAATCCTATTCGGCGCAGCGCCGCGCTAAGGTCGCTGACCGCGTGTCACTTTAGGTTACCCATGTCACCCTAGGGTTACCAATGAGGCGTGCATATGCAATCGGTAGTTGCCGAAAGAGCGGAGCGTCTATCAAAGCACAGAGCGACGGCCGCCATCATTATGGGCACCGTTGTAGCGGCAACACAGGCGCCGCGAATGGACGAAAGCGGTGCAGGTCAGATTACCTGGATGGTTACTGGCATCGTCCTCGCCATCTTTCTTCTTTGGGCGAGCGGCCTTTTCCGCAACACGGCCTTGCGTGGCATTCTGAACGATGAAGGAAGCGACGTTAGCAGGAGGCGATCTTTGATGATCGGCTTCTGGAATATGCTCGCGACGGCCGTGGTTTGCTACATTCTGACTTACGTAAAGGATTACGGGCCGCGAGACGCCATCCAGATAATCATGTCCGTGGGTATTTGTTCTGCCCTAATAAGCTTCGGGGTCGCGGAACGTGCTTTGGCACGTCATTGACCGAGCGGTTGCTGAACCGGCTCCGCGTGGAGCGGGAGCGCCTAAGCTTGACCCAAGCCGGTTTAGCACAGCGCGTTGGCGTATCCCGTAAGACAATCATCACCATTGAGAACTTGGTATTTTCGCCCTCCGCATTGCTGGCGCTTAAGATCGCTCGCAATCTCGACAAGCGGGTGGAAGACCTGTTCTGGATCAGTGCGGACGACTGAGGATGTGGTTTCCCGATTGGGAACGGCGATTGAGACGGACAGGGCTTTCCCCAATGAGATTGGCATTACGGGAAAGGCTCTAAGCCACAGCCGCGAGGCTCTGTGCGCGCTGTAGGTCCTTCGGTCGCCCGAAAGCGGTGAGCATGGCCTGTAGGTCCGCCTTCTCGGGAACGAAGACAACCACGCCAGCAACCTCGACGCGTTGCCGCGTCGCCGGCAGTACCGGCAGCCACGTCTCCCCTGACCGGCGGTGGAAGTCTGCCATGAACTCCACCGGCAACGGCGTCGTTCCAGTCCAAGTGCCGAAGATCGTCGACCGAAATGCAGCGTGCTCCGATCCCTGCCGAAGCTGGATGCCGATCGTTGGCAGAATCCGTTGCGCATCGGTAATGCTCAATAGTACGTCCACGTCAGCTACATGGCCTGGATCCGCCCCGTGCAGGGCGACGGCTGCGCTCGCGATAATCCACCACGGATCACGCGCCTCGACCATGAGATTACCGATCGCGTCTAATGACGCCAAGAGGGGCGGGCTAACCGTCATCCGCCTTCAATAGCGCCTATTATGCCGCTTAGGATGGTGAAATGGGAACGCCGGCGCCAAGTCCGCTATCCTAAGATCAGCGCCCGGCTCCGGACAGGCTGTTCGCGCCCTCATATACGACATTGCACGGCACTTGGGCGCCACCCGGAAGCGGACTTTCGTTCATTGGGATGTTTTGGTAAACTGGCGACACGTAAGCTTGTCTACCCGCGGGCCAGGATCCCGGCGCTGATCATCAAACTTCGGCGCTTGTTCGAAATCGCTCCTGCCTAATGCTTTGTCGGTAAAGAGGTACCCGTAGTAGAACGTTCGCAAGCGCTTGTGGAAGGCACGGACACGGTCTTGGTAGCTGAGTTGAGCGATGAAATCCGCCTCTGCCATGCGCGTGATCAGTGCCTACACGCCGACTGAAGGTAACAGCCAACCGAGCGCCCTCGCTGCTTCGTCGCGAGCTTACAATGTTTTGCGATAGGCGCATACCTGCAGGAGAATCTTGTTGAAGTCAGCCGTGGCGCGTGGGTCCAGGCCGGAGGTCGGCTTGTCGAGCAGCAGCACCGGAACCTGCCGCAGCAATGCCACGGCGATCGCGACTTTTTGGCGCATGCCCTTGGAGAAGCCGCGCAGCCGTTGATCCCAGGCCTGCTCCTGCAAGCCCGCTGCCAATAGCGCATCCTTAATCGGGCCAAGTGTCTGGCGCCCACCGGATAGTGCGAGCAGGTGGTCGGCGTTCTCGACGGCGGAGAGATGCTCGTACAGGGCGACGTTCTCAGGAAGATAGGCAATGCTCCGGCGTGCCTCGTCGGGATTGCTGCCGGGATCGATGCCGCACACCGCGATCGTGCCCGCTTGCGCTCTAGCAAATCCCAGCAGGGCAGCCAGGGTGGTCGATTTTCTGGCGCCGTTGCCACCCAGCAGAGCGGTGATGATACCTTCCGGAACAGCAAGCGACATTCGGTTCAGGACGGTTTGACGACCGTAGCTAAGCGTCAGGTCGGTGATCGAAACGGGTTCGTTGGTAGACATCGTTCTCTCGCAAGGCTCGCAGCAGCATCAGCGCGAGCGCTTCTTGCCGAATCATCGCTTATGTAACAACATATCATTGACGATGTTATATCATCTCGCCAATAGGCTCGCGCTCAGGCTGGCGTTTCAACCGGCCGTTTCGCCAAAAGGAAATCCGTTGCGATCGTCTCTGCGCTCTGCCTCGATAGTCGGCGTCACCCCACTCGTGCTTGCGTTCTCATGTGTTCCCGGCGCGGCCGAGGCGGAGGAAGCGGCCGAAGCAGAGCGCGACGAGATCATCGTCAGCGGTGTACGCCAGCCTTACCGCGGCGACTTCACCCTGCGTGAAATTGCGCAGGCCATTGCCACAATCGGTGAGGCGGTAATCGAACAGAACGCCATACTGCGCCTGACCGATGCGCTGGATCTCAACGCCTCGGTGGTCCGGCAGAACACCCTGGGCGGACTGTGGGATAGCTTTGCGGTCCGCGGCTTTGCCGGCGACGAGAACCTGCCAAGCGGGTACCTCGTCAATGGCTTCAACGCAGGGCGAGGCTTCAGCGGGCAGCGCGACGTAGCCGGCATCGAACGGATCGAGGTGCTCAAGGGACCTGCCGCCGCCGTGCTCGGGCGCGGGGAGCCGGGTGGATCGATCAACCTCGTCACCAAGCAGCCGCAGTTAGGCGACACCTTCGGCAGCGCATCGGTGCAGCATCGCAGCTTCGATACTCTCCGGGCAGAGGCCGACGCCAACCTGGCGCTCACAGGAAAGCTGAGCGCGCGCGTTATTGGCTATGCTGAAGCGGGTGACACGTTCCGCGACACGGTCGAGCAGCGGCGCTGGGGCATCCTGCCATCGATTGGCCTCGCGTTGGGCGATGCAACCCGACTGACGTACGATTTCGAGTGGACCCGCGTGGAAGTACCCTTCGATCGTGGCATCGTCGTGCTGAACGATGATTTCAAGACAGTTCCTCGATCGCGCTTTTTGGGTGAGCCGAGCGACGGTGACACGGCCGCGCGAGCGACCGGACACCAGCTGCGCCTGCAGCACGACTTCAATGATCGGTGGAGCCTGCTCGTGGGCGCCAGCCACCGCGACACGCTGCTGACCGGCGCTTCGTCCGATGCGGAAACGGCAAGGGCGCGGCAGAAGCTCTATGTCGACGGGCGCTCGCTGTCGCGTCAGCGGCGGACGCGGCGCTACACTTCGGAGCATAGCGTGGTGCGCGCGGAACTCGCCGGCGAATTCAACACGGGCTCTCTGCGCCACCGAGTCCTTGTCGGCGCCGATTACGATTACTTCGCCACCGACCAGTTGTTCACGCGCTATCGCGGACCAGTGGTGACATCTGCCACCACCGACCAGGCTGGCTACGTGCTCGACCTGCAGAACCCGGTCTATGGCCGGTTTCCCGTTCCCGCAACCGCTCCAATCACCAACCGCCTCGACGTGCAGCGTTCGATCGGTGCTTTCGTGCAGGACCAGATCACCCTCACAGACCGGCTTCAGATCCGCGTTGGCGGGCGCTACGACGACTTCCTGCTGCGCGTCGACAATCGCCTTACGAGCGTCGAGGGGCGCCGCAAGCGCAGCCGGTTCAGCCCGCAGGCCGGGATCGTCTACGAAGTGAGCAAGCCGCTGTCGGTCTATGCCGCATATGGAGAGGGCTTTCGCGCCAACATCGGTGCCGATGCCACTGGAACGGTGTTCGAGCCGGAGACGAGCAAGTCGATCGAAGTTGGCGTGAAGTTCGCGGCATTTCGCGGGCG
This sequence comes from Novosphingobium sp. TK46, assembly GCF_055361525.1. NCBI lineage: Bacteria > Pseudomonadati > Pseudomonadota > Alphaproteobacteria > Sphingomonadales > Sphingomonadaceae > Novosphingobium > Novosphingobium sp. TK46. Next base: position 3,800,957 of record NZ_CM143963.1, on the reverse strand, counting down.
TCTCACCGGCACGCTTGCCGCATACCAACTCGACAAGTCGAACGTGCTTGCCACCGATACGCTCAACCCCGGCTTCTCGGTCGCGATCGGCAAAGCGCGCAGTCGCGGAGTCGAAATCGATGTTACTGGGAAGCTGGCACACGACGTCGACGTGCTGCTTAGCTACGCCTACACCGATGCAGAGGCGCGCTCACGGGTGCTGGATCCCAACTTCTCTTTCCAGATCGAGCCCGGCGATCCACTCATCAACATTCCGCGCCACAACCTCAACCTCCAGGCCGCCAAGCGCTTGAAGATCGGTGAACGCAAGGCGACGCTCGGCGCGGGCGTGCAGCACGTTGGATCGCGCAATGGTGAGACCGGGACAGACTTCAAGCTGCCCTCGCACACGCTGGTGCGGGTGTTCGGCCAAGCCGAGGTGATCGAGAACGTCGAGCTGTTCGGTTCGGTGACGAACCTGTTCGATGCACATTGGTACGCCAACAGTTATTCGCCGGTCTGGGTCCAGCCCGGCACGCCGCGCACCGCCACGATCGGCCTGCGCGCCAACTTCTGACACGAGAGAGCCATGCGTTTGTTGTCCCTCCTCGGCATGACTGCCGGGATTGTCGCCGCTTCATCCACTGTCGCGCAAACGCCCGCGCTGTTGCCGGAGATGCCTGCCGCCGCGTTGCCACCTGCGCTTCCCTGGTCGGGCGCGAGCGAGCGGCTCATCGTGGCCAAGGACGATCCCTGGATCACCCCCGTCGAGCGGGCCGGCTTTGCGACCACGCCGCGCTATGCAGAAACGCGTGCCTGGCTGGAGCGCTTGGATGTCGCCTCGCCGCTCATTTCGCTTGAGAGCTTTGGGCGCAGTGGAGAGGGACGCGATCTGCTGATGGTGCGCGCCAGCAAGGGCGGATCGGTGAAGCCGGTCGTGCTGGTGCAGGCCGGCATTCACGCAGGCGAGATCGACGGCAAGGATGCCGGGCTCATGCTGCTGCGCGACATCGCGCTGCGCGGGAAGGACACGCTGCTCGACCAAGTCGATCTGGTCTTCGTGCCGATCTACAACGTCGACGGCCATGAGCGGATGAGCCGCTGGAACTTCCCGGCACTGCGCGGTCCTCTGGAGAAAGGCACCGTTGGCAATGCCCGGGGCATCAACCTCAACCGTGACTACGCCAAAGTGGACGCGCCCGAGACCCGCGCGATGATCGCATTGCTGCGCTGGCTGGATCCGATCCTCTATATCGACTGCCATGTCAGCGACGGTTTCGATATGCAGTACGACGTCACCTTCACGTATGCAGGCTGGGGCCGCTACGCCTATCACCGCGCCACTGCGGACTGGCTGATGATGCGCTTTGGACCGACCATCACGAAGGCACTGGAGCGCGCTGGACACATCCCGACCATATACCCCAGCCCGATCGACACGCGCGCGCCAGAAAAGGGCATCCGCCAGGCACCGGAAGGTCCGCGGTACTCGACGGGTTACGGCGACTTCATCGGCGTTCCGACCGTGCTGGTCGAAAACCACATGCTCAAGCCGTATCGCCAGCGTGTGCTGGGTACTTACGTGCTGATCGAGGCTGCACTGAAGCTGGCGGCACAAGACCGAGATCGGATCGCTGCCGCGAAGGCCGATGATCGCGCGAGCCGGCCATCGACGATGCTGACGAGTTGGAAGCCCGCCAACCAGCCGGTCGAGTGGGTCGAGAAGTTCAGGGGCGTAGCGTTCGAGACGTATCGCTCGCCGGCGACCGGGCGAGTGGAACAGCGCTGGACGGGCAAGCCGGTCACCTTCCGCATGCCGATCATCGGGCAGGAGCCCATCGCGAGCGTGACGCTGCCCAAGGCATGGTGGGTGCCGCAAGAACAGGTCGAGGTCATCGACCGGCTGCGCTTGCACGGGATCCGCTTCGAAACGATCGGAGAGCCGCTCAGCCTGACGCTCGATCGCGTGCGGTTGCACGACCCAGCGGTGCAGCGAGCGCAGGACGGTCGATTGCCGTTGAAAGCTTCCTTCACGCACGAAGCCGTGAAGCGAATACTGCCCGCCGGCACCATCCGGGTGTCATCCGACCAACCACTCGGGCTGCTTGCGGCTGCTCTGCTCGAGCCAGAAGCCGCGGACTCCTTCCTGGCTTGGGGCTTCTTCCCGGAGATGCTCTCGGCTCCTGCCAACGCGGAGGATTTCGTACGCGCGCCTTTAGGCGATGCTCTGCTGGCGCAAAACGAAGCAGCAAAATCCGCTTTCGACGCCAAGCTGAAGACGGATCCATCCTTCAAGGCAGATCCGCAGGCTCGTATCGACTGGCTTCTCGGGCGTTTTCTGGAGGAAGACGCTCGCCATCTAACTTACCCGATCTTGCGAGAGACAAGTCGCGAAACTCGGAACCCCTCAGAATGAACAAGGGTCCGCTTAGGGGAAGCCGCCGGTGAGCTCTAAGCGTCTGCCAGCGGGTCTTCGTTCGTTCAAGCTGATCAGGATGGGGCTGCTGGCCAACGCGCCAGGATCGCCTGCTCAACGGAACACTCGCCTGCTCGCCGGGGCTGGCGCCAGTCAACGCTCTCCCTCATACTTCTCACGATTGCAGCGCTGGGGATGATGATGATCAAGGGAACGACTGGCCATCGCTCGGGAATCGTAGTGAGTACGATAGTGGCCTTGGCGATGACCGCTGATGGCCTCGTTGGCTTGCTGCGCCCGCAGTTGTTCGCGCCGGAGATGGCTTCTGACGGCTGGGGTTCAGAGACACTACTACCCGTTGCGTTGCTCGCCCTCGTCAGCGGCCTTGCCTACGCAGTCCCGCGCACGGCAGTGCTAGGCGCAATCCTCATCACCGGTTTCGTTGGCGGAGCGCTCGCCGCACATCTGCGTGTTACACAGGTGGTGATCCTGCCCGAAATCGTGAACATGGCGCTGGGCGTCGGCGCCTGGGGAGGGCTGTGGTTGCGCGACCCGAGGCTGCGCGCCTTGCTTCCACTGCGCTCGTTCAACTGCGGGTGATTGAAGCCGAATGTGTATCTGCAACTTAGAGCGGAGTTAGACGAGCCGAACGGCCTATTACGGATCGTCGAGGCGATGGTGCTGGTCAGTTCGCGCTGGACGTGCCTGGCGAGAACCGGGGCAGGGCGCCTGCCGCCCTCATTCCAGTCATTGGCAGGCCAAGATGCGGTGCCTGAAAGCGGCCGTCGGTTCATTTTCATGATCGTAACCAAGGTGGTGCCATGAGGCACCAGCGGGGGCAGCTTACGGTCAGGCTCGACGTCAATTCTAACAACATGCGAAGGTCTGTAGTGCTGCAATCTGATCCGATGTGATATGCAGCCGCAGCTATACACCAACTTTCGAACGCGCCCCCTAGAAAGCCGACGTCCGTTTTGTTGGCGCAGCTCGAGCGAGCCGCTAATCGATAGCTTCAGTTAAGGCACAGGATCGGCAGATGAAGATCAGCGCGCGCAATCAGCTCAGGGGTACCATCACGGCGATTACCGAGGGGGGCTGTGAACGGTACCATCAAGGTGGACGTCGGCGGCGGCAACGTGATCACGTCCAGCATCACCGAGGAGGCGATCGCTGATCTCGGTTTGGCTGTCGGCGACGCGGTCACCGTCTTGATCAAGGCCAGCGACGTCTTGATCGGCAAGTAGCAACTCCCCCTCAATGTCTCTGACTGGACGTCGGGGGAGGGGCTGACGGACCGAGCTCAGTACTTGGCTCGCACGCTGGCGAAGAAGGTGCGGCCTGGCTCGGGGAAGCCGTCGGTGAGCGTATACAGCTGGTCGAACAGGTTACGCCCGCCGACGCCGATGGCGACGTTCTCGTTCACGTCGAAATCGGCCCGTAGCTCGGCGTTCACGTACGAACCAGTGCGATAGTAGCGCTGCGGCGCGGTCGCCGGGGCCGCGGTGAACAGGGTCCAGCGATCTGCTGAAGCGAGGTCGAGGTTCGGGATCACGTGCAGCGCCTCGACCGGCGACCAATCAACATAGACGAAGCCCTTGTGCGTCGGCACGCCGGTGGGCCGGAAGGGGGGGGGCGCGGCGTAGTCCAGATCGCGCTTGATCAGCGTGTAGTTGAACCCAGCGTCGAGCCCCGGCGCCAGCTTGACCGACACCGAGATCTCGCTGCCGTAGTAGTCGCCCTTGCCGACGTTGCGGCTCTGCGTGAGGTTGGTCAGCGCACAGCCCGGTCGTGGCGTCGCGGGCGGCGTGATCGAGGCGGTGCAGGGGTACGCCGGCGTCAGTACGTCGAAGATCGCGTTATCGACCCAGCTGTAGAACAGCGCGCCTTCGACCCGCACCTTGCCGCTCGCCCAGGATCCGCCGATCTCGGCGTTGGTGGCGCGTTCGGCCTTGAGCTCCGCATTGGGAATCGCGGTATTGAAGCGTTGGCTGAACCGCTCGAAGATCGTCGGGAAGCGGGCGCGTGAGGACAGGCTGGCGTGCAGGTCCACTCCGTCGTTGGCCTGCCAATCGAACCGACCTTGCGCATTCCAGGTCTGCGCATCGCGGCGCGGGTACTGGTAGAGGACCGAGGCGCCCGAAGTGCCGAGCGGCGGTCCGTATTCCTCGGCGCGCAGCAGGTTGCGCCAGTCGATGCTGCCGCCAACGGTGAAGGTCAGGTCCAGGCTCAGCTTCAACTCGTTCTCCAGCGCGGCAGAGAAGGTGTCCTCGGTCTGCGTCTGGCGGGGCTCGGTAGTCGGCACGCCCGCGGTCGAGAAGCTGGTCTGGAACTCGACGTGCTTGTCGTGACGATAGTGGAACGAATAGCGCAGCGTGTCGGCATCGCTCACCTTCAGGTCGAACTGCGCCAAGCCGCCCCAGGCGCGGTCCTCGTAAGGACTGTCGAAGGCGAACGGTCGGCTCTGCGTGCTGAGCGTGCGGTCGTTGAGAGGAAGTAGACGCTGGTGATGTCCCACGAAGGCCAGTCCCAGAAACGCGGCGTCGTCACCAGGTCGCTGACGTGCAGCGGCGCGCCCTTAGCGCCTTCCTGGTGGGTGTAGCTTAGAGCGTATTCGTCGGTGGCGTTGGGGGTGAAGCCGATCTTGGCGTTGACCCGCCAGTCGCGGGTGCGCGAGAAATCGCGCCCGCCGCCATCTTCCAGCGCGGGCACCTTGACGTCGAAGCCCTTGGGCAGGTCCCAATGGTCGGTGAAGCTGCGCGCATAGCTGGCTTGCGCATACCACTTTTCGTGCTTGGTGCCGATCTTGGCCGACGTGGAGTAGCCGGCGTAGTCGACATCGTTGTTGAAGTTGACCATGCCGCGCACGTCGACGTCGAGCGCCTTGGTCGGCTTGCTGGTGACGAGGTTGATCGCGCCGCCCATCGCGCCGGGGCCGTCGATCACCGAGGCGTAGCCCTTGGCCACCTGCACCTTGGCGATGTCGGTGTTCAGGAAGCGGCCATAGTCGAGGCGGTTGTCGGCCGGCAGGTAGACGCGGATGCCGTCGATCGAGAGCGGTACCTGGAACCGGTCGAAGCCGCGCACGAACACGAGGCGCTCGTTGCGGGTGCCCCCGCTGTTGCCCGCCGCGACGCCGGGCATCAGGTTCACCGCGTCGTCGAGTGAGATGCGGCTCAAAGTTTAGATCGCTTCGAAAGCGTGTTGCTGTCGATCTCGATGCCTTCCGCACGCGGCGCGGTGACGGTAATCTGGCCGAGTGAGAAGGCGTCGAGCCCCTGGCCGGACGGCGCCGGGTCGGCGCTCTCCTGCGCGTAAGCTGAGGTCGAAAGCATAGTGCCTGCCATAAGCCAGGCCGCTAGGACGGTCCGCATGATCTCCCCTGTTAATGATGCCCGAAGCTCTATATCTGGCCGTATCTAGCGTCATCGCTCAGGAGGAAGTGCCCGGATGTTGGATCGCCGCGTGTTCGTCGTTTGCCTTGCCGTGTGCGGCGCTTCTGCCATGCCGGCGGTGGCCCAAATGGAACATGCCGCGCCTGCCTGCACCGCGCCCGCGGCGCTGCCGGCGGAACTCGCTTCCTGGCGCACGCCGGTCTCGCTGACGGCGTCCCGTGACAGCAAGGGCACCGCGAAGGCGACGCTCGTGCCGGGGCGTGCGGCCACGCTGACGCTCGCGCCGACGCCCACGGTCAAGTACCCGCTGCGGCCGGAGAAGCCGGGCGGCACCGTCAGCTTCGGAGGGCTCGCTGGCTTCACCGTCAAGCAAGCGGGAACCTGGCGCGTGGCGCTGGGCGCCGGCGCCTGGATTGACGTGGTGAAGGACGGTAAGGCCGCGGTCTCGGTGGCGCACGGGCACGGCCCGGACTGCACCGGCGTGCGCAAGATGGTCGATTACCAGCTGACGCCGGGCGTCTACATCCTGCAAATCGCGGCCAGTGCCGAGACCGCGCTGACGGTGCTGGTGACGCGCCTACCGTGAAGCGCCTGCTCCGGCGATCGCGGCGCTCGTGCTGAGCGTGGCCGCCCGGCAAGCCATGGGTCTGGGACTTGCCGGGCGGCATGACACCGCCAACCGTCCCTGCGAACAACCAGATGAGCGCCGCCAAGGTCGAGCTGGGCCGCCGGCTCTTCTAAAACGCAGACTTGTCCGCGAACGGCACCATGGCCTGCGCCGCATGCCACGAGCAGCGTCATGCCTTCGCCGACGGCAACACAACGCGTCCCGGCGTCCACGGTGATCCGGGACGGCGCAACGTGCCGGGTCTGGCCAACGTCGGATGGTTCTCGCCGCTCACCTACGCCGATCCGCGTGTCACGACGCTGGAGGCGCAAGTGCTGGTCCCGCTCGTGGGTGAGCGTCCAGTCAAGATGGGCATGAAAGGCGTCGAGGCCGAACTCGACCGGCGGCTCGGAGGCGATCCGTGCTACCGCACGATGTTCAGTCGCGCCTTTCCGGACAGGAACGGTGCGATCGACACTGCGACCGTCGCAGCTACGCTCACCGCCTTCGACCGGAGGATGATCTCGTTCGGCAGTCGCTACGACCAGAGAGGCGCCGAGCTGACTCCGCTCGAGCGACAAGGGGCGGCCGCTTTCGTGACATCCGGCTGCGCGTCCTGCCATTCCGGACCGTTTCTGACCGACATGCGTAGCTGCCGTTTGCGGAAAGTCTGTGTGACGCTACAAAAGCTGCCATGTTGAGGAATGTGATAGACAAGCGCACGAGGCCTTATCGCTGGCGTGAGGTCAATGCGATCGTGGAGGCGGTAGAGCACGACAACAGGTGCGCTGATGCAGATCAAGCACCCGAAAGTGATCCGTCGCTTACGGTGGATTATGCATCGCTTGAAGCTGTATCGGTTCAAAAGGCAATCACATGGGCAGTCAGCCAGCGTTGCCCAGTCACCCTTTATCTCTACGATCTAGGCGGCGGCTTCGCGAGCAGTGAGCACTTCGATGCAGTTGGAAAGCGGTTCTTCGACGAAGGCGCAGATCGGGCAGGCTGAACGTCCGCAGAGGGGTGAGTTCGGACTGTCCGCTTTCGATGCCGACCCATCCAAAGCGAACGTCGATTGTTCCGGGACGGTTTGGCCGCCAGCGATGTCTCGCGAAGCGAGAAGGAGTGGATTGATCCCCATCTTTACTTGCTGTCGAAGCGTGTCACGGGTGTGGCGAGCGGTAGCTAACGAGATGCCTCCGAAGCCAGCGGACCCTAAACCAAGCTCTCGTGACTTGCCTTTGACCATGAAACGAAAGACCCATGAGCGGCCACCGCTTGCCCTCACTAAGAGCTGCAAACCATCTCCATCAGTATAGCGTCCCGGCATGGCTTCCTCGACTGCCGAAGGTGTGAGCACGTCCCTGAGTTTTTTGGGCATCGTTTTATCCTGATAAGAGGTCACTCATCGTACATCCGAGTTGAGACTTGCGGTCGCTTCCCCGCCTCAGCTAGCCCGACGTTGGCATGCAGAGGGTCGATGTGAAGAGCTAGCGTGCCGGCGACATAGCGCCGCAAGCTAACACCTTGACAAAGAGATAGAGGATACTCTTTAAGGATAGCAAGATTCGATGGGTCACATCGCTCCAAACGATCTGTGCTGTTTAGTGCACCAAAAAAGATGGGGAATTGGATGCCGAAGATGCCTTGGGACCTTGCTGGCAAGGTCATCGTCATTTCGGGGGGAAACTCGGGCATTGGCCTGGGCTTTGCACAGGGTATCGCCAAGGCGGGCGGCGATCTGGTGATCTGGGGACGTCGGCAGGAGAAGAACGAGGCGGCTGCGCAGGAACTGCGCAAGTACGGCGTTCGCGTACTGTCACAGGAAGTCGATGTTTCCGATGAAGCGCGCGTCATCGAAGCGTTTGCGGAAGCGGTGGCCGAGATGGGCCGGGTCGATGGCGCCATCGCCAACGCCGGCCTGATGATGAACCAGGGCTGCTTCACCAACATGACCAGCGAGGCATGGCACGGCCTGCTCGCCGTCAACCAGCACGGTGCATTCTATCTTGCGCGCGAAGCGGCGCGGCACATGCGCACGCGCGCCGAGGCCGGTGATCCGGGCGGCTCGATCCTGTTCTGCGCCAGCCTCTCGGCGGTGACCGGCTCAATCGGCATGCAGCACTACAACGCGTCGAAGGGCGCGATGGCCGCGCTCGCTCGCGGAATCGCGGTCGACATGGGCAAATATGGCGTTCGCGCCAACACGGTATGCCCGGGCTATACCGAAAGCGACACCGTCAAGGACCAGGGCCCAGACTCGCCGTTGGGTTCGCAAGTGCGCGAACGCTGCCCCATCCCGCGCTTCGGTACGCCCGAAGACTTTGAGGGCATCGGCATTTACTTCATGAGCGATGCGTCGCGCTATCACACCGGCGATCTGGTCAAGATCGACGGTGGCTGGATGGCGAATGCCGGCAAGCTCAACACCGCCGCCGAGCGCCGCGCGTGAGCGCCGCTGCTGACGTCGCCTCGGGCGAGATGAAGACCAAGGTGTTCCGCGTCGACCAGTTCCGCGACCCCAGTATCCCCGATGCACGTCGCGCCGAACTTGAGGCGGCCGAGGGCGAGCCGCTCGACATGTCGGTCGACGGCGTCCTCGCCGATGCGAGCACGCAAACCGGCCTCGACGACTTCGGACCGATAGACTTCGTGCCGCGGCTCGAAGCGTTGCTCGAGGAGGTTGCCGCCAATCCGAACCTATGGCGCTTTGCCAAGGCGAATTTCCGCGCGGCGTGCGTCAAGCAGGCGGCAAACCGGCTCAAGAACAAGGCGTTCCTCGACGCACATCCCGAAGTCGATGCGGTGAAGATCGATCGGCCGATCATCATCGTCGGCCTGCCGCGGTCGGGCACGACGCACCTGGAAAATCTTATCGCAGCCGATCGCCGGCTGCGCCACTTGCCGGTCTACTTGGGTTCTGAAGCGGTCCTGGCGCCGGGCGAGGAAGCTGGCCCAGACGGTCTGGACCCGCGCTGGGTACGCTCCAATGCGCACTGGGACCGCATGAAGCAGAACGCCATCATGGCAGCCATGCACGAACATTCGCCCGATCACGCCTGCGGCGAGAACGAGCTCCAGATGCCCGATTTCACCACGTATCAGTGGGAGTGGATGGCTGAAGTCCCGACCTGGCGCGACTACCTGCTGAGCCACGATCAGACGCAGCACTATGCCTATGGCAAGCGGATGCTCAAGGCGATTGCGCTGCAGTTCCCGTCCGAGCAGCGCTGGATTCTCAAGGGCAACCAGCACAGCGAGCAGATCCCCGCGCTGGTCGCAAACTACCCTGACGCTTATGTCGTGCAGATCCACCGCGATCCGCTCGCGATCCTGCAGTCAGTGCTGACGATGCGCGGCCTGTCGGTTCTTGCACACCAGAAGCAGCCCGACATCCAGGCCCACGTCGCCTATTGGATCGACCGCATCGAGCGGATGCTGCGCGCCTACCTGCGCGACATGGATGCGGTCCCGGCCGGGCAGCGGCTCGACATCCTGTTCGGCGACGTGATCGCCGATGACATCGGCACCGCGCAGCGCGTGCTGGATTTCGCGGGCTTGCCGTCGAACGACGAGAGCATCGCCGACATGCGCGGCTACATGGACAGCCATCCGCGCGGCAAGGACGGCCGGGTGGTCTATGACCTGGCCGGCGACTTCAACCTCGACATTCCGGCCTTGCGTGAGAAGTTCGCCTTCTACGTCGAGCGCTTTCCGGTCAAAATCGAGGTCAAGGCCTGACACAAGGCACGCTTGGGAGAGCACAGCATGAACACGAGCACACGCGACGCCGGTCAGCCACTCAACGCCCAGATCATTAACGACGGAGTCGGCCGGCAGGATGCGGTCGATCTTGGTGCAGGCATCTTCATGTCGCGCGACGTCTCGAACCTCTATCTCGTCACCACCGACGACGGTGACGTGCTGATCAACACCGGCATCATCTATAGCGCGGCCGAGAACAAGCGGCGCTTCAATGCGGTGAGCGCCGGCCCCTTGCGCAAGATCGTCTTCACGCAAAGCCACGAGGATCACATCGGCGGCTGGCCCACATTCAACGCGCCCGGTGTCGAGACGATCGGGCAGGCCAACCTGCCGTTCGTGCGCACGCAGTACCGTGATCTCGGCGAGGCGATGGCCCGCCGCTCGCGCCAGTTGTGGGCGCGCGACCAGAAGCGGGAACTGACCGAGCGGCCCGAGCCGGTGCTCACTACCATGTTCCACGACAGCCATGCCTTCGAAGTCGGCGGCCGGCAGTTCGAACTCTACTCGGTCAAGGGCGGGGAGACGGTGGACTCGCTGGTGGTCTGGCTGCCGCAGGACCGGATCGTGTTCACCGGCAACATGACCGGCCCGATCTTTGGCCACGTGCCAAACCTCTACACCGTGCGCGGCGAGCGCTACCGCTATGTCCAGTGGTACATCGACAGCGTGCAGCGCGTGCTGGACCTTGCGCCCGAAGTCCTGATCACCGGCCACGGTGAACCGGTGCGTGGTGCCGAAACCATCCGCACGCAGCTCACCGGGATGCGCGATGCGACGCAGTACCTGCGGGACCGTGTGTTCGAGGGCATGAACCGCGGCCAGAGCCTGTGGGAGCTGATGGAGACCATCAAGCTGCCGTCAGAGCTCGCGATCCCACAGGGCCATGGCAAGGTGCCGTGGATCGTGCGCGCCATCTGGGAAGAGCACCTCGGCTGGTTCCGGTACGAGTCCTCGACTGAGCTCTACGCAGTGCCGCCCCAGGCGGTGTACCCTGAGCTGATCACGCTGGCCGGCGGATCCGAACCGGTCGTGGCGCGCGCAAAGCAACTGCTGGACGAGGGCAAGCCGCTCCACGCGCTGCACCTGGCCGAGGCCATCTCCGCCGATGCCGGCGGGCACCGCGAGGCGCTGGACATTCAACTCGGCGCACAGCGGGCGATCTTGGAGAACGCCGGACGCGAGAACTTCAGCGAAGTGCGCTGGCTCGAAAGCGAGATCCGGCGCCTCGAGACCGCGCTGGCGGAGAGCGCCAAGTGATCAATCCGCGCCTCTCGATCGATGCGATGTGCACCTTCCGCTGGTCGTTCGATCGCGAACTCGCCTTGTGGAAGGACCTGGGTGCTCGGCATGCCGGGCTGCTGATGAACAAGATCGCCGACGATGCCGATCGCCATCTGGCCGACCTCGACGCTGCCGGCATCCGCATCAGCACCCTGATCACCGGTGGGTTCCAGCTCGCCGATCGCTCCACCTGGGACGAGACGCGCGCCCTGCAGCGGTCGATGATCGACCTGGTGGCGGCGCATAACGGTCACTCGATCTACTTCACCAGCGGCCGCACCGTGCGCTGCGACTGGGACGAGGATGTGGCACTGTTCGCCGAAGCAGTCGCGCCTACCGTCGAACATGGCCGCGCCAAGGGCGTGATCGCCGCGTTCGAGCCAAGCCTGCGCACCAGCGCCTCGTTCTGCACGCGCCTGGCAGACGCCGTCGACATCGCCGAGCAGACCGGGCTCGGGATCGTCTCGGACTTCAGCAACAACTGGATGGAACGCGGCCTGCCGCAGACGCTCAAGCGCGCCATGCCGCACATCGCATTGGTGCAGATCGGCGACATCGCCGTCTCGGGACCGGGCGGCCGCTCGCACATCGGGCGCGGCGACCTGCCGCTCGAGCGGATGATGGGTGACGTGCTGACTGCCGGATACGAGGGCGTCTTCGATCTCGAGGTCGTTCCCGCCGACTACACCGCGGATACCGACGAGACGGAGCTGCGCGCCGGCATCGCCGCCGCATCCGAACTACTCGACACCATGGGCGTACATTGAGCGCGAACACGCGCGTGAGCGAGAGGACAAGGCCATGACGACATTCTCAGGCAAGACGGCACTGATTATCGGCGCCGGACAGAACATCGGCCGTCGTATCGCGCAGGAGTGGGCCCGTCGCGGCGCACGAGTTGCCGTCGCCGACATCAGCGGCGATGGCGCTGAGGAAACCGCCGCCATTCTGCGTGCGGCCGGTGCCGAGGCGATCGGGCTACGCTGCGACGTCACCGACGACGCTTCGGTGCTGGCGACGATCGATACCGCGGAAGCCGCGCTTGGCCCGCTCGATATCCACATGAACAACGCAGGTCTGCTGGCAGGCGGCAACCCTGAGGACCTGCCCGTGTCCGAGTGGCAGCGCATGTTCGAGGTCAACCTGTTCGGCATGGTGCGCGCGAACAACGTCGTCGTGCCGCGGATGATGGAGCGCGGCAGCGGCCATATCGTCAACACCGCCAGCTTTGCAGGGCTCTATCCCTTTGCCGCCAGCCGCGTGCACTATGCCGCTTCCAAGGCGGCGGTCGTGTCGATGTCGGAGAACCTGGCGCTCTACCTCATGCAGTTCGGGATCAAGGTGAGCTGCCTGTGCCCGGGTCCGGTGATGACCACCTCCCCCGACGCGATGAAGCACTTCTCCAAGGGCTATGTGATGCGCGCGCCTGGCAGTCATATGCAGGTGATGAGCCAGCAGGACACCGCGCGCGTGCTGTCCGATGCGATGGAGCAGGACCGCATCATTATCCCGACACACCAAGAAGCTTGGCCTACCCTGAAGGAACGCGCCGCCGACCCCGACGCGTTTATCGCCAAGAAGCACGCCGAGTTCGTTCGCGGTGATACCGGCAAACCCGGCATTAGTCAGGACGTCATCGAGTCAATTGAGGATTGATCGCGATGACCTTGCTCGACCCTAAGGACCGAAGCGCCCAAGGAAGCGACACGGCACTCGGCGTGATCGCCCGAGGGTCGCGCACCCCGCAAACACCGATCGATGCCAGCTGGCGCGACTTCATCTTCGCAGAGATTTGGGCCCGGCCCGGTCTGGAACGCCGAGCGCGCTATCTCATCGCCATAGCGAGCGCGGCGAGCAGCGGCGGCGCTGTGGATCTAATCGACGATTATGTGCGCGGCGCGATCGAGAGTGGATTGCTGACCCAGGAAGAACTGCGCGAAGCGGCACTCCACCTGGCGGTCTACACCGGTTGGTCGCGCGGCGTTGAGCTGGATCGCGCCATCTCGCGCTTCGTCGACAACTCAGGCATCGCGCCATCCGCGTTCGCACCCATTCGCGCGGAGAGCTGGGATCCCGAGGTCCGCACTCGCGAAGGCATCGCCGAGTTCGGCCGTGTTATGGGCTTTCCCGGTCCGACGCCGATCACGCCATACTTTGACGCTGGTATCGACAACTTCGTCTTCGGCGAGATGTGGAAGCGCACCGCGTTAGACCAGCGTTCGCGTCGCTGGATCACGCTGGTCGGCGTATCCGAGAGCTGCGCGACAACGCCGATCAAGACGCACTTCTACGCGGCGATGGCGAGCGGCGACTGCACTCCGGATGAGCTGCAGGAGTTTGTGCTTCAATACGCGGTGCATGGGGGCTGGCCAAAAGCATCTGTTATCCAGGGAGCCGTCCTGGCAATGATCAAGAATTATGAAGGAGGTTTGCCGTGGGACGCGTGATGCGAGACCGCTTGCCACGCACCGCGTTTATCGGTCTCGGAAGCCAAGGCGGGCCGATGGCCGAACGCATGCTTGCAGGCGGCTATCCTCTTTCAGTTTGGGCCAGGCGTGCCAGCGTCACCGAGCCTTTCGTCGTCCGAGGAGCTATAGCGGAGCCATCCATTGAAATGCTTGGATATAAAGCAGATCACGTCGGGGTTTGCCTGGCGTCGATCAAGTCTGCGAGGGCTTGATCCCCGCCATGCGGCCAGGATCACTGCTCGCAATACACGCCACCATTCTTCCTGATCATTGTGAGGTGTTGGCACGGCGCTGCGCCGAGTCTGGGATCGCATTCGTTGATGCGCCAGTTAGTGGTGGCGGGCAGGAAGCAGCAGCCGGAACGCTCACGGTCATGTGCGGCGGAGAGATTGCCCGCTTTTGAGCAGGCGCGGCCCATGTTCGAGACGTTTGCAGGCAAGCTCGTGCGCCTTGGACCGTTCGGGTCAGGCCAGCGGGCCAAGCTGATCAATAACGCCTTGATGGCGGCAAATATGGGTCTGGCGCAAGCTGCACTGATGGCGGCCGAGGATCTCGGGATAGATCGCCAAGCCGCTGCCGAGTTGATCAAGGCAAGCAGTGGGCGCAGCTTCGGTTTCGAAGTGTTGGCCAGGCTTCGGCGACTTGCCTGTCGATGTCGGCGAGCAGGACTCGATGGGCCTGGGCCACGCGGCGCGCGATTGCGGTGCCGAGGCCGCCAGCGCCGATGACGATAACGAGGGGCAGGTGGGGGCGCAGTACGGGGCCGCGCAGCGAGATCATGCGGGGGTCCCGACCGGTGCGTCGTCCCAATCCGGGTACGCGCCGAGGCTGAACACGATCGCGCCGCTGACGAGCGAGATCGCGACGCCGACGAGCAGGAGATGGCTGTAGCTGCCGGTCGCGTCATAGGCGGCGCCTGCGGCCAACGGTCCGATCATCGAGGCTAGCGAGATCATGCTGGTCATGAAGCCGAAGATCGTGCCGTAGTTGCGCATCCCGGCGTAGCGCGCGGTGAGATAGCTGCACAGCTGCATCTTGGTGCCCGCCGCATAGCCGCTGATGACGATGCCGACGATGACGAGGCCGGTCGAGGCATAAGGTTCCAGGAACAGCGGCCAGGCGATCGCGGTGGAGGCCAGCGTCAGACCACCGACCCAGCGGACGTGGAAGCGGTCGACCAGGCTGCCCGTCACCAGCTTGCCCGCCACCCCGGCCACGCCCGACAGGCTGACGAGCCATGCGGCGCGCTCGCGGCTGATCCCGGCGTCGATCAGAATGGGGAACTGGTGGACGACAACCGCGATCGTCGCGGTGAGGACCAGGAAGGTGGAGATGGCAATCTTCCACAATGACGGGTCGCGCCAAGCCCGGCGAATGGTCAGCCCGGGCAGCATCTCCTTGGTCGACGGCGATGTCGTATCGCCGTTAGTCTTGCGCGGATTGGCCGAGCGCAGGAACAACAGAGAGGCCACAAAGGCGACGCCGCCCCAACCCAATCCGACGATGACGAACGTCATGCGCCAGCCCTGCGATGCGATCAGGGCATTGCAGAGCGGCGGCGCCAGGATCTGTGCGAGCGCGGTGCCCGACATCGTGACGCCGAGGGCAAGTCCACGGCTTGCCTTGAACACCGAGGCGACGGCGGTCGACCACAAGGTCGACTGGATGAACAGCGCCAGCATGCCCCACACCAGCCATAGCGCGATCCACTGCCCAAACGATCCAGAGGCTGTCGAAAAGGCGGCAACGGCGATGGCGTTCAAAGCGAGCCCGGGTAGAGCCAGGCGCCGCACGCCCCAGCGGTCAATGGCAGCGCCGACGAAGGGCGAAAGGAGGATGGCGATGCCGGCGCTGAGCGCCAGGCCTGCCGACAACTGTGTCCGATCCCAACCGAACTCGCGCTCCAACGGGCCCATGAAGACGCCTGCCGCCGGCGTCAGGAAGGAGACGAACGAAAAGCCCAGGCACGCCGCCAGCACCAATGGCCAATGCGCCGCCCACTCCGCTTTGCTGCTGGCTCTTGTGCCGGTCACACTCTCCACCCTCTTATTGATCTTGTTGCCTGCTTGGTAGATCGCAGATCCACGACGGTCTAGTTAAAAGGTTACTCAATAGGCCACTGCCGATGCTGACGGAGCGCAAAGCCCTCCACTCGGTCAATCACGTTTTGCTGCATCTGCCATAATGAAGAATGGTCTCTGGCATTAGTAGACTGACGCGAAACCTTTGCTTGCATCCGGATAGAGCGCGCTCAATAAGGCAACATTATCCGCCGGAGAGCGGCCATGGGGAGATGCGAATGATGGCGAAGAACCGGACGATGCTGCGCACCGCATCCATCTTGACCAGTGTGCTTGGCCTTTCACTTGTTACGACCTTCGTGCTGGCAAGCGCCGCCCCGGTCGGTGCGTCCGCCCCATCCCAAGCATCCGCTCAAGACCCGCTGTTCACGCAGCCCTACATCGATGTCGACGAATGGCGCGATACACCCGTCCGCCACCGCTATGTGCACGGCGGCTTTCGCGGAACAGATACACGGTTCTCATTCTATCTGCCGCCAAAGGAGATCTACCAGGGACGCTTCTTCCAGCACCTTACGCCATCGCCGGACAACGAGTACCTGGCGCAGCACCTCCCGCTCGGCGAGGAGAACAAAATCGGCTTTGCAATCGCCAGTGGCGGCTACTTCATCGAGACCAACGGCGGCGGGGCCAGTGTCTCGGGCTATGGCAGCGCCGACCCGACGATCGGCGCCTTTCGCGCCAACGCCGCGGCAGCGACCTACTCGCGCGCGGTTGCCTTGGCGATGTACGGTGGCAAGCGCCCTTACGGCTATGCCTTCGGTGGCAGCGGCGGCGCCTATCGTACGATCGGATCGTTCGAGAACACCCGCGGCGTCTGGGACGGCGCGGTCCCCTACGTGCTGGGCTCGTTCATGGCGATTCCGAACGGCTTTACGGTTCGCATGCACGCCATGCGGATCCTGCGCGATAAGTTCCCGCAGATCGTCGATGCGGTCGAGCCCGGCGGTAGCGGTGATCCGTATGCCGGGCTGACCGACGAGCAGGCGGCCGCCTTGCACGAAGTGACCCGCATGGGCTTCCCGATCCAGTCGTGGTTCGGTTGGCGCACCATGGGCATCCATGGTTTCGCGGCTCTGTATGGCGGCATGCTGCAGGCCGATCCGACTTACTTCACAGACTTCTGGACCAAGCCCGGTTACCTTGGCTTCGATCATCCCGAGAGCTTTGCCGGCCAGCGCATGCAGCACGTTTCGCGGATCACGAAAGTGATCCACGCCAAGGAGGCGGCGGCGCTGGGTCTCAACACTAGCGTGGTCAACGGTACCGTAAACGGTGGTGTCGATAATGCCTTCGGTGCGTTGCAGGGTTCCGGTGGGGATCGCGTCGTCGCATATCGCTTGGCCGCCGCGCCGCCGGCCATGCAGTTCCTCGGCGGCGACCTGTTCGCCCAGTCCGGGAAGGCGATCGGCAAGCGGCTGACGCTCAACCGGGTCGCCGGTGACGTGGTCATCCTCGGCGTGGCGGATCAGGCACTGGCCGCGCAGTTCGCGGTGGGCGATGAAGTGCGTGCCGACAATTCCAATTTCCTCGCCGCACAGACCTACCATCGCCACCAGGTGCCGCCCGGCACAGAGTTTCCTGAGTGGGATCAGTTTCGCGGTAGGGACGGCAAGCCGCTCTATCCGCAACGACCGATGCTCTTGGGCCCGATCTTCACCAAGGCGACCGCCGGCTCGCTGCTCGACGCCAATTTCGACGGCAAGATGATACTGCTGGAATCCTTGTGGGATCGCGAGGCGTTCCCCTGGCAGGGCGACTGGTATCGCAAGCGCGTCCAAGCTCGTTTCGGCGCGCAGGCCGACCAGCACTTCCGCCTGTGGTACGTCGACCATGCGCTCCATGGGGATATGACGAAGCAGGAAGACCCTACTCACACAGTCAGCTATCTGGGTGTCTTGCAGCAAGCGCTGCGCGATCTTGTGACTTGGGTGGAGCAGGGCACGCCACCTCCTGCCACGACCGCCTACACCATCGACGATGGGCAAGTACGCGTCGCGGACAAGGCTTCATCTCGCAAAGGCCTGCAGCCGGTCGTCACATTGTCTGCAGGCGCGGGACGACGCGTCAAAGTGAGGGCAGGTATGCCGGTTCGCTTGAACGGTCGGATCGAAACGCCTCCAGGTGGTGGCAAAGTCGTTGCAGCCGACTGGGACTTTGACGGAAGCGGCCAGTTCACGAAGCACTCTCAGGTGCGTCCGGGCCAAAGCGCAATTTCAGTCTCGATTGATCACGCCTTTGATGCGCCCGGCACCTACTTCGCTGTGCTGCGCGCTACGACGCAGCGCGAGAGTGCTCGTGGATCCCCTTATGCGCATCTGCAGAACCTCGATCGCACTCGCATCGAGGTGGTCAAGTAGTGCCGGCTTGCACCAGTAACGCCAAAGCGCCATAAAGGTCCCGCTTTAGGCATTACTATGCCTCATATGGCCTAGACTCGGCCATAAAGATCACTTAATAGATCAAGTCGTGAGAGCACGTAGCCGGGCAAATCTGCCAGGATGCACTCTGCTCCGCCAACGAACAGCCGACGCGACCGCCCATCATGAATGGGTAGCGGACGGATAAACGAAGAAGGGGAGACTGAAATGCGTTTGATTAAAGAGCGTTCGACCTGGCGTTGGACCATGAGTGCGGCAGCCATCGCGTTGATTCCAGGGGCGGCCTTTGCACAAGCGCAATCGGCCAGCGACAATGACGGAACGCCGCCGGTTCTTACACCCAACCAGACGGCCGAGAGTGACGTTGCGGGCGACCAGGCCACCAGCGAGCCCATCGTCGTCACCGGAACCCTGATCCGCGGCATTGCGCCGGCGGGTAACAACGTCATCGGCGTTACCGAACAGCAGATCGCCGCCAGCGGCGCGGTCAGCACCGCTCAGATTCTCAGCACGATCCCACAGGTCGGCAACGCCTTCAACGCCTTGCCGGCTGGCGTTTCGCCCCAGGCCGGCGCGAACGCTAGCAACCCGATCAACCGCCCCAATCTGCGCAACCTGCCAGGCGCGAACACCAGCGGCGGCGCTCAGACTCTCGTGCTGTTCGACGGGCACCGCGTCGTCGGAGCCGGCATCCAACAGATAGCTGTCGATCCCGATATCCTGGCACCGGGCGTGATCGGCCGGGTCGAGGCGCTCACCGATGGCGGTTCGGCAGTCTATGGTTCGGACGCGATCGGCGGCGTCCTGAACTTCATCACCCGTGACCGCTTCGATGGCCTGCAAACCACGGCACGCTACGGTTTTGGCGATGACTTCAAGTCCTTCGACGCCAGCGCAATTGCGGGCAAGGACTGGGGCACCGGCGGGCTCTACGTTGCCTACGGCTACTCGCATCACGACAGCATCTACGGCCGCGACCGCGACTGGGTAGAGCAGATCAATTGGGATACCGGAGTTCCTACTGGCCGTAATTGCGCCAACCCGAACGTTACTGTGGGAACAACGTCCTACGTGACTTCGGGCGCGGGGATCGCACCTGGCGGACCGGTGACTTGCGATTTCTCGGATGCCGCTGCGATCTATCCCGAGAGCACGCTGCACAACGTCTACGCGCGCCTGACGCAGGACCTGTCCGACACCGTCCACTTCAACATGACGGCGCTCTACGCCAATCGCGCGATCCGTGCGACCGGCGCTTCGCTTGGCACCGGCGGGCTTGCTACCGGCGCTGCCGGCACGGCTCGGCTGTGCCCAACCACCCTGGTGGTAGCTGGCTGCATTCGCAGCACCAACTATCGCAGCCCGGTCGGCACACAGGCTGGTCAGCCTGAAACGGTGACTTTCGACTACACGCCGCTTTACGGCATCGGCTCGACGACGCAGCGCACCGATCTCGAGACCTGGAGCGTGGCTCCAGAGTTGTCCGTCGAGCTCGGCTCGGATTGGCAGGTCCGTGCTCTGTTCAGCTACGGCCGAGCAGACACGTCCTATCGCAACGCCCAGATCAGCGCCTCGGCACAAGCCGCAGCTTTGAATGCCGGCACGCTCAACCCGTTCGATGTTGGCGCTACCAGTCCCGCCGTGGCTGCGACTTTGCTGCGGTATGACCGTGGTATCGGCATCAACGAACTGTACGACTATCGCGCAATTGCTGATGGTCCCTTGTTCAACCTGCCAGGCGGAGCGATCCGCGCCGCAGTCGGCTACGAGCACATGGAAGATAACTTCAAGCGCCGTACCACCAACGCGACGACCTACCTCCTTCAGAACCCCACCAAGTATTCGCAAAAGGTGGACTCGGTCTTCGGAGAATTGCAGATCCCATTGGTCAGCAGCGACAACTCGGCTTCCTTCCTGACCGCATTGTCGCTCTCGGCCTCGGCGCGTTACGACAAGTACAACGACTTCGGCGACACCTTCAATCCCAAGTTCGGCATCACGGCCAAGCCGGTCGACTGGTTCACGCTGCGCGGCACCTGGGGCAAGTCCTTCAACGCACCAACCCCGGTGGACAACCTTGGCGTTCTTGCATCGGCCGTTGCAACCGTGCCCGCAGCGTTCCTGCGTACCCCCGCCGGCGTGACCGCCGGACCCGGCGAAATTGGCTTGTTCGTTTCCGGAACTTCGCCTGATATTGCGCCACAGAAAGCGACAAACTGGTCCATCGGCGCCGAGATCGAGCCGCCCTTCGTCAATGGCCTGACCTTGAGCGCGAGCTACTACAATATCGACCTGAGCGGTACGATCGGCCGTCCGGTCACAGGTGCTGACCTCACCGATTACTACGCAAACTTCCCGCAGCTTTACAGCGTACGTCCAACCGGTCAGCAGCTGGCTGCGTACATTACCCAGTTCAATCCAGCGAACTTCAACTTCACGGTCGCTAATCCTAACTCGACGGCTCAGGCGTTGATCACCAGTGGCGGAACCACTTCTCCGGTGCTCGTAACGCTGGACACTCGTTCGCGCAACCTCGGTAGAACCAAGCTGGATGGCCTCGACTTCGCTGCCAACTATGTGCTCGACGCGCCATTCGGCTCGTTTGATGCCACGGTTTCGGGTAACTACCGGATCAGCCAGAAGACGCGTACCACGCCTACGTCGCTGATATCGAATGACTTGGCCATTAACACGCCACGGTTCCGCATTCAGGGTACCGTTGGTACCACACTGGGCGGTTTTCGGGGACAAGTCACTTGGAACCACACTGCCGGCTACAAGCGCGGGACGCCCGAATTTGGCCAGGACCGCGTCAGTTCGTTCGACAGCTTCAACCTTTACCTGAGCTATGACGTCAAGTCTGACGCCAAGATCCTGAAGGACATCTCCTTCTCGGCCAACGTCCAGAACATTCTCGACCGCGATACGCCGCAGTTCCGGAGCGCCAGCACGCCGGGGTACGACACTTCGCTCGGCACGGCCTTCTCGATCGGACGTGTGATCCAGCTAGGCGTAAGTAAGAAGTTTTAAAAACAGGTGGTTCTCCGGCCAGTCAAGATGGTTCTTTCGACTGGCCGGACAGCATGCACCACCATGACAGCAATCCCGAGGATTCCGACGCGCCATCGGTTGGCTTTCGATAGCCAGACGGGGCTTAGCCTCCCGCAAATCGATCATGTAGCTTTGGCCGCACAGTTAGAGTGCAGCGTGATGCAGAATAATTGCAACGCTCGATAACTACATCCACGAGGCCTGCTGTGAGCGGCTCCTGCCAGGTACCGGGGAGTTGCCATTGGCATCGTAGATGGACGCTCTGCCTTCCGGCACACAGATCGGCTTGTGATACCCAATCGCGTGAGCGCATCTGGCAGCGCAAGTTTGACGACTTCATTGGTCAGGCTTTCGCGCTAAGTGCCGCAATGTGTCCGGCAGACAGCGATAGCTAGAAGGCTCGCGGCATTCACTGCGGGCTGGACGCGCGCCGACATAGTTGCTTGAGGTTTAGCATGGACAATCGCACCCGCAGCCGAACACTCCTCGAAGTTGCCGCAGAGCGGCTGCGCACCATCGTTTTGGACGCTGAGGATGGTGCGCTAATCGGTAGCGAGGACGCGCTCGTAGAGAAACTGGGCTGTTCGCGCAGCACCGTTAGGCAAGTGGCGCGTTTGCTCGAGCGCGAGGGTTTGCTGCGGGTCAGGCGCGGTATCAACGGAGGGTACTTCGGTACACGTCCTGATGCTGGCACTATCGAGACGGCCGTGAGCGCCTACCTCGAGACGTTGCCGATGGAAGCCAGCGATATCACCGCGCTAGCCTCGGCACTTTGGGTCGAGGCTGTAAGGAAGGCGGCAGCACGGAAGCCTGACGAGATCAAGCCGGTACTCGCCAAATTGCGCATGCAGGTTAGCGAAATAAAGCCCGATGCAACATTTGATACGATAAGAACGCTGGAGCTAGAAACGCATGAGGCGATCTTCGCCTTGGCTGGCAGTGCTTATATCAAGCTGATCTTCGATATAAACACAGCATTCTCCAGGCGGCGTTTTTCCGAGCCAACGACTGATGATGCAAGTTCGGAGCATACATTGTTCGTACAGAAGTGGAAGGCAACCCGCTTACTCGAACTCGAAGCCATCGAGCTGCGCGACAGGGTTCTGGCGGTGAGCGCGGCTCAGGTAAGTCGGCGCGTGTGGCATGACCGACTAAAAAGTCGTTTTACGACGCTCGTGGACGACGGCAGCTAATGCGCCGTACCGACGCAAGATCCCCACTGATAAGTTTGAAAAAGACCGATTTTCGGGATGAACGAGTGGCCGTGTGTGGACGCCCCGCCGGATACAAGGGGGTGTTGAAGAGTTTTGTTCGCGCAGGTTCAGGTGCTTCCGTGTGTCCGGCCTGATTGATGCAGCCATCATCACGGCTGCAGGCCTGTATGGAGATCGCGGATCGGGTCCATGACGCTTTCGCGCGCTCGAAGCGCTTGGCCACTCTCTGGTTTTCCCGACCCCGTCTTCTGACCGTTGCGCCATACCTCCCTACTGACCTTCCTTGCGTCCCTGACGCCTCAAGCCTTGGCGGGTTACACTGCCGCGGCCGGAGCTCTGTAGGACCCGCCATGCGCCATCAGCGCCCAGACGATCCTAGCCATCTTGTTGGCGAGTGCGACGGTGACGAGCATGCGCGGCTTGCGCGTCAACATGCCGGCCAGCCATGCGCTAGCTTTATCGGGGTTACGTGCAGCGACCTTGGTCGCTGAGCTTGCGCCCAGGATCAGCAGCCGTCTCAAGCTGCGCTCGCCCATTTTCGTGGTGCGCCCGAGCCGCTCCTTGCCGCCGCTGGAGTGCTGCCTTGGGACGAGCCCGAGCAAGGCTGCAAAGTCACGCCCCCGCTTGAAGGTGTTAGCAGCCGGCGCAAGCGCAACCAACGCCGTTGCCACCACAGGGCCAACACCTGGAATAGTCATCAGCCGCTTGGCGACGGGATCAACCTTTGCGCGAGTGGCGATCTCACGATCGAGAAGAGCGATCTGCGATTGCAGCGCCTGAAAGCTGTCCGCCATGATCACGAGCACCGGCCGTGCTTCATCCGGGATGTCGGATGCAGGATCTCGGACCAGTTCGACCAGCTTGCTAACGTGGCCCACGCCTTGGCGCACGATGTAGCCGAACTTGGTAAGATGCCCGCGCAAGGCGTTTATCAGCTGCGTGCGCTGGCGAACGAGCAGATCACGGGTACGAAAGACTACCGCTGAAGCCTGGGCCTGCGCGCTCTTGCCTTGCACGAACCGCATCGTTGGGCGCTGAGCTGCCTCACAGATCGCTTCCGCATCAGCCATGTCGTTCTTCTGGCGTTTCACAAACGGCTTCACGTACGCCGGTGGGATGAGCCGTGTGTCATGACCCAAGCCTCCGATCTCACGCGCCCAATAATGAGCGCTTGCACATGCCTCCATCGCAACAATGCATTGCGGCAAGGACGCGAAGAAGGGCAGGACCTGGTCTCGGCGCAGCTTCTTGCGAAACACAACAGATCCATTCGGTCTTGAGCCGTGAACCTGAAAAACCGACTTGGCCAAGTCGATGCCGACTATGCTAACCTCATCCATGGACGCCTCCAACAGTGGTGTTTCAACACCTCCACTATGGCACATCAAGGCCGTCAGGGGGCGTCCACCCCAACGCTTTCGGAAACCTGACTTCAATCGCTGAGTGGCCGAAGGTGGGGCCCGACTGGCATGTCCGGAATTGGTGAAGCAAGCTGCTGTGGCGGAGGTGAGTAAGCGAAGAGAACGGGCAGGGAAGGGCGCCTGTCGCCCGCAAATGCGACATTCCGAGGCTTTCTCAGATATCTCGATAGCGGACTCTCATTCATCTTGCTGGTCCACGATGACAAAAGGTTAGGATTGGGATATTTCTGCCGTTCACCTGCGACGTGGTGAATGGCATTCTTATCGAATGCCAACGTTCAGTGTTTCCTCCTCTGGTCTAACGTGCCAACTGAGATTAGCCGTGATCCTGCCTGTCCGATCCCGACTTCAAGGTCGAATCAAGCTACCATTCGAAATTCTGATGCAGGACGGGGTAAATCCTGAAGCCGGCATCATGTGCCCCACCTCAATCTTCGTGCTCTAGCTCCCTGTCTTGGCGTTACTTGGTGCCCTGATGCGGCGCGACGGCCGCGCCCGAACGGAGGACGGCAAGCTTGATCTGCAACTCTCCTCGCCGAAGAAACTCGGCGGGCCGGGTGGCGACGGCACCAACACGGAACAACTGTTCGCGCTCGGTTCGCTCATCCGCGCGCGGCATGATCGGCGGCAAGCCGCTGATCGAGATCGGCGTGCCCAGGAGAGCGGGTGTACCAGCGCCGCCGAAAGCCCGCGCTGACCAGGGCCCTGCCAGGCAAGCACCCGAGCTTGGACCCCGGCAAGTGGCATCGCAAAGCCGAAGCTTGAACGGCAGCGCGCCGATCCTTTTGCCGGGCTCAAGCTGGATGCCAGCAGCCTGGGGACGCCTGCGGCACGCGATCAGCTTGATACAGCCGTCGAACGCTACGGCCGCGCCGCTCGCGACGTGCTGGCGATGAAGGCCAAGGCTACCGGTGCTCGCGCATCAGGCGCACGCCATGACCAAGGTGGCTGACGATCTCGATGCCGTACGCGAGCACGGCGTGCGCGATCTCTATGCCGCTACCGAAGCGGATCTGCCCGAGGACATTGACGCGCTCCGCGCGCTGGTCCTCGATCAGTCCCGAATGCTTGCCGAAGCACGCGCTTCCAAGGATGCTCGACTGGCTGAACTGGCCTTGGCCAAAGGCGAGGCCGACGCCGAGATCGAGCGGCTCCAGGCGATCATCGATGCCTTCATGCGCCATCGTTTCGGCACCCGTTCCGAGCAACTCGATCCCGACCAGCTCCAGCTTGGACTGGAGGATGTTGACACGGCACTGGGGCAAGCGCGCGCGGTCCGCGATGTAGTCTCACAGACTGCTCGCGGCGATAAGTCGCGCAAGACCAACCGCGGCTCGCTCCCTGCTCATCTGGCGGAGTGCGCAGCATCGCCAGTTCCGAGCTTGGAGGGCTGATCCAGAACGTGGTCAGCGCTCAGTACTCACAGGGAGCCGAAACCGCGTCCGACGATTATGCGCTGACCTTCATGACCGCTAAGGGTTACCCGCAACAGGCATGCCCCGCTGCAATGGATAAACTGGCGGCATTGGGCGGCGGCGGCGGCATCGGGCTGCTGAGAACGCACCCTGATCCAGCTCAGCGGGCCAAGCGGATGCGCGCAAAAATCAAGTGACCGACTGCGTAATCGTTGATGTTTTAGCCGAGGGGATCCTGCACAGCACGGGAAAAGGCCGAGGACAAAGCCCTTTGCATGATTATCTCTGCCATCCCGGGTGACCGCGGTTGCCTCCCCATCTAGTCACCTTGGCGCCCTGGTTTCGACCGGGGCGCCATTCCTTGCGCCTTCAGAAGCTCGACCATTCGCCGGCGCGTTGATGCCGTCCAACGCCGGCCCGGCGTCGAACAGCGCAGTGACGGTCTGCCGGCTGCAAAATGCCTGAGAACAGCAACATCTGGTCCCTCGGCGCGGTCTTCGCGGCCATTGTAGGGGGGGGGGTCGGCCATGAAGAGGCCGGCATAAGCCAGCGGGCGCTGGGAAGGACCGCATAAACGGATTGCTGAGGCAGTTCATCCTGCGGGCTCGCGATCCATCGGCGCAGGAGCGTGAGGAATGGTTGCACCAATGCGTCGGCATGGTCGTTGCCTCGGGCCTGCAATGGTCGCTAGACTGGCGAAATGACATGCGGTCGCACCCGATGACCGTGGAAAAAACGACTGCGTTGGGGAGGTTTAGAACGCCATGAAGATTTGGAAACTCGTGAGTTGTCTGACGATGCTGGCTCTGGCGCGGTCCGCCGCTCGCGCCAGTCAGCCTCGGGCCGGCGCGGACGGCGCCGATGCTGATGCTGCGCCTTTCGTCAAAGCGGACGTGCAGGCCTACCTCGATCACCTGAAGGCCAGCCCCAGGCCGCAGCTCGACCGCAAGATGCTGGAGATGATCCGCCGCCTTCCGCCTGAAAAGATGATATCGACCGACGATCTGCCGGTGGGCGATATGGCGACCATCACCGACGTGAGCGTGCCCGGACCCGGTGGCGCGCTGCGGACGCGGATGTACGATCCGCTCGCAAGTCGCAAACGCGGGCCGGTCGTCGTGTTCTTCCATGGCGGCGCCTATGTCGTCGGTGGAATCGAGACCCATGCGGGCTTCGCTGCGGAGATGGCGCGACAGCTGGACCTGCCGGTGATCTCGGTCGAGTATCGGCTGGCCCCCGAGGATCCGTGGCCCGCCGCGGTGGACGACGGCGAGGCGGCGGCGCGCTGGATCGCACGGAATGGCAAGGCGTTCGGCCGGGAATTCACCGGCATGATCATCAGCGGTGACAGCGCCGGAGGCAACCTGACGCTCGTTACGACGCTGGCCTTGCGCGACAAGCCGGCCGCGTTGCCGGTAATCATGCAACTGCCGATCTATCCCGCCACTGACAGCACCAGGTCCTATCCATCGCGCAAGCGCTTCGGCAACGGCTTTGCTCTGGATATCGATCCGGGCAGCGAAGACCTCTACGCGGCCGATCCCAAGAGCGTGCGTGCGTCGCCCTTGCTCGCGAACCTCGCCGGTCTTCCGCCCACGGTGCTCGTGACCGCATCCCTCGATCCACTTCGCGATGAAGGACGTGCCTTTGCGGCCAAGCTCATCGCCGCCGGCGTGCCGACGATCTTCTACGAGGCGAAAGGGACGATCCATGGTTTCGCGACCTATCGCAAGGCGATTCCATCCGCCCAGGTCGACACGACGCAGTTCCTGCAGTTCGCCGCAACGATGCTAAAGCAGATCACCGATGCAGGGGATTGAGGGTCCGAGCTGCCGTAAGGCCTCATCCCGGTCGTTCATCTCGCCGAGTTGCGGACAATCCGGCTAAAGTACCTCAGCCAACGCTGCCTTGTGGGCAAAGCGAATTGTAGTGGCATGATGGAAGTGGAGCATCCCTGGTCCTCTTGCCTATGAACGTGGCTTGACGGCCAGGCTGGTCGCCCATCGCAATCATGATGCCGGGTCAGCGGCGGGCAGCAAAATGTTCTACGCAAAAGCGACCTTCGGTAAGTCAACGCTCACAGATGCTGTACCCTGGCCGTAGCCTTTTTTTTGATCAAGGTTGCGGTGAACTGGGCCGGCTGCGATAAAGCCTTGGGGTGTCCGTCTTGCGATAGCATGGGCGGGCAGGTTTCTAACGTCGGTTGGGCCGCCAGCGGCAAACCGCTCGGCTAAAGGTAGCATCTTGACCCGCGACCCTGCGCATTCCAGCGCCATCCGCCGATTTCCAGAAGCACGATCGTTAGCCGGGATCGTGCTGATGGCGGTCGCCCTCGGGGCGTTGGTCGCGTCGATGAAGCAAGGCAAAGGCACATTTGGGCAGCGAATAGGCGCCATAGCGAGCGGGTTTGTCTGCCTCGTGGCGGTTGGCGCATCTGCGGACGTCTGATGGTCAAATTTCCTGAACAAGCGCGCGATCTCTTGCGCGAGCATGGCCCCACCGCGCCAGTGTGGCGACGGCGGGTCGCCATCCTAGGTGGAGCGGTGTTGATCGGGCTGGTCGCCCTGCTGTTCGCCCATGCTGCAGATTGGGCAGGTGCGCAGTTCGTATCACTGGTGGCGCGCTGGTGGTGGGCGCCGCTTGTCATCACGCCGTTGGGCTATGCCGCCATTGCCGGCCTCACGATCCGGTTGGCCCCGGCAGCCCGAGGATCGGGTATCCCGCAGGTGATGGCCGCGACCCATGACCCCGATCACGCGATGTCCAAGCTCGTCTCGGCAAGGACGGTTGTCGTGAAACTTGTGCTGACGGTCGGGACGCTGCTCGTCGGTGCTTCGACCGGGCGTGAAGGGCCTACGGTTCAAGTTGCGGCATCGATCATGGGGTATGCCCATAGGCTGATGGCCATTCCGCTGCGGGCGTCCGTGTTCATTGCCGGCGGCGCCGCCGGTGTTGCGGGGGCATTCAATACGCCGCTTGCAGGGGTGGCTTTCGCGATCGAGGAACTGGCCGCGGCCTACGAGCAGCGCATGACGTTGCTGGTGATGACGGCGGTGCTGATCGCCGGCATGACCAGCCTCGGGCTGTCAGGCGACTACGTCTATTTTGGGGTTATGCGGCAGACGCTCTCGATCCGGGAGACGATGCTGGCGGCGCCGGTTGCCGGCGTCCTCGGCGGGCTGATGGGCGCGTTCTTCTCACGCGCGGTGCTGGCTACGGGGCGGACGCGCTGGACGCCGGTCGCAAGCTTGCGCGCGCGTCCGGTTCTGTTCGCCGGATCGCTCGGAATGGTGGTTGCGGTCATCGGTGTAGCGAGCGGGCTGACTTGGGGCACCGGCTATGACGCGGCGCGCGGCATCATCACCGGTGCGGATGTGCCGCACTGGTTCGGTATTGCCAAGCTGGTGACGACCTTGGCGACCGCGGTATCGGGCATGCCAGGCGGCATCTTTGCCCCGTCGCTCGCAGTTGGCGCGGGTGTCGGCGACATGCTGCGCTGGCTTTTTCCGACCTATCCCAGCGGTGCGATCGTGCTGCTCGGCATGGTCGCATATTTCACCGGCGTCGTTCGCGCGCCGCTGACGGCGGTTATCATCATCTCGGAGACAACCGCCAGTCGCGGGCTGATGATGCCGCTGCTCGCTTCCGCGCTGATCGCGGACGTCGTGGCACAGGCGGTCTCCAAGGAGCGGCTGTACCATGTCCTCTCGCAGGGGTTCCTGCCGCCGGAGCATACGCATGAACTGCCGCGCGACGCCGACGCGGAGCCGATGCCGCCGGGCCAGCGCTGAGCATACCCATACTGGGCGCGCCTTCAGCGCCACCACTTAAGGACTCTATCGGGTTCCTTTGTCCAACCTTGCGCGATCAGGCAAACCGATGCCTCGTAGACAGCGGGCAAGGGTGCGCTTGGCGCATCCGCACGGAACAGCGATAGACAGGGCAGCGCAGTCGCAACCATGCCCGTTGAAGGGAGGTGACTTGCGATTGATTCAGCGAGGTAGGCGGCATTTCGCATGCCGCTATTCTGACCCGTTGCATCGGTAAATGGCAAGATGCCGACGTCGAACTTCATAGCATCGGGCAAGCCTGCCGGACGATGGGCCTAACGTCTCCACATCGCACCGTTCCATATTGCCGTTTCTCCTGAAACTCGAGCAGTGAAGACGACACATGCCTACTATCGACCAGACCATCCTCATCATCGGCGCGTCCAGCGGCATCGGTGAGGCCGCCGTGCGCGAGCTTGCCGGAACCGGAGCCCGGCTGTTCATAGGCGCCCGCCGAACCGAGCGACTCAAGGCGCTTGCGGAGGAACGCGGCGACAACGTCGCGTGGCTTGCGCTCGACGTGACGGATGCGAACAACTTCCAGGCCTTTGCAGCAGATGCCGCAGTCGAGCGGTTTGGCCGGATCGATGCGCTGGTCAACAATGCCGGCGTTATGCCGCTGTCCGCGCTGGCGGCGGTGAAGCTGGACGAATGGAACCGCATGATCGACGTAAACGTGCGTGGCGTGTTGCATGGCATCGCCGCCGTGCTCCCGCGCTTCGTGGCGCAAGGATCAGGGCATGTCATCAACGCGGCCTCGGTCGCGGCTTACGCGGTCATGCCAACGGCTGCGGTATACTGCGCCACCAAGCATGCCGTGAAGGTCATTACCGAGGGGATGCAGCAGGAGCATGATGAGGTGCGCTCCACTCTGATCTAACCCGGCGTTGTGGCGACCGAACTGGGCCACGACATTAGCGTGCCCGAAATTGCGGACGGCCTTCGCACCTGGCGCAAGAAGTCGCTGACGCCGTACGCGATCGCTCGCGCTATCCGGTACGCGCTCGAACAGCACGACGGCGTCGACGTCAACGAGATCATCGTCCGCCCCACCGCCGCCGACGTGTAAGCTTGGCATGATCGGCCCCGATATGCCTCTGCAGCCGTCACCATCTGCCGAGCGCTGATCTTCAGTAAGCCGGAGCTCGATCATTGATGCAGCTCGAGTGAGTCGCTAATCGAAGACCTCGTCAAAGCAAAGGATAGGCAGATGAAGATCAGCGCGCGCAACCAGCTTAAGGGTACGATCACGGCGATTACCGGGGGCGCCGTCAACGGTACCGTCAAGGTGGACGTCGGTGGCGACAATGTCATCACCTCGAGCATCACCGAGGAGGCTATCGCTGATCTCGGCTTGGCTGTCGGCAATACTGTCACCGTGTTGATCAAGGCCAGCGACGTCTTGATCGGCAAGTAGCAACCTCCCCCTGGACGTCTCCCAGTGAGAGGTCGGGGGGTAGGGGTACGGTCCCAGCCGTGGTCCTTCGCCTGGCTCGATACGGGACAGGCCTGGGCTATTCTGTCGTGGCGCTGCTTACGCGCTCCATGCCTCGCTTCCGCTTTGTCAGGCATAGATGCCGCCGCATGATCACGTCCACATTGCCATAACGGAAGGCCGAGACACCCGAACTGCAACCCCCGTCATGAGATTACGCATTCTGGCATCGTCATTGTCCCAATTGGGGTAGTCGAGGTCAACAACGTCGACATCGCAGGGGGCCCGGAAAAAACGCGGCCTTATACGTATCCGACATCAAATGGGCTTTTCCTCGATCGATCCCTTGAGGCTTGCTGCCATGGCATTTAGCGCATCGCGTCGCGGCATTGCGAGCAAGCCGTCGAACTGCTTGCGGTAGTAGTCGCTGCTGATAAACGTGGGGCCATTGCCAAGGTTGTCGAGCGTCAAGCTTGCGACATCTTCGGCGCTCATCACGTTTTGCAACTTGGATAAATCCATGCCGGACCGCGCCGCAGCTTCGGATTCAGTAGCACCAGGGCACAACGTGAGGACATCGATGTCCTCGCCTTGCAATTCACCCCAGAGCGCCTCGCCAAGCGACTTTACCAGTGCTTTCGTGGCCGCGTACGCAGCCGAGTAGGGGCAGCCGATCAGCCCCTCGACGGAACTGACGAGGACGATACCGCCTTTTCCGCGTTTCCTCATCCGTGGAATGAAGCCGTGTGTCAGCTGAAGCGGCGCCTGGCAGTTGACCATCAGCATTTCAGTCATCTGGCCGGGATCGTTGTGGGCATGATCCCCTTTCATGCCAAAGCCGGCGTTACTGATCACGAGACCGACATCAAGGTCGGCAGTCGCTTCGAGAATACCAGCCGCGGCATCGACCTGAGCCAGATCGGCCGTCAGCGAAAGCACCGTGATCCCGTGCGTCCGCTCCAGGCGTTCCTTGAGCGCGGCTAGGCGATCAGAGCGCCGCGCGACCAGAACCAAGTTCAAGCCAGCGGCGGCGAGCTGTTCCGCAAAGGCCGCCCCTATTCCTGATGAGGCGCCGGTGACCATGGCGACCGGTCCGTACTTCTCCGCAAATACGGACATCACTGCACCTCGGTGTTTGTCGCAGCCAAGAGCGTGCGTGTTGCTTCGACACAGCGCGCTAGCCGTTCGTGAGGGCCGACACCCGCCAAGGCATCACTGCGCAATGGAACTTCTATGGCATAAACCCGGTCCGACGGCAAAACAGCGATCAACTCAGACAAGCCGAGATCTCCCTCTCCCGGAACCATGCGCTCGAACATGGCCTCTTCGAAGTAATTGGATATGCGCGGCTCACGAGGTGCGTCGCAGACCTGGATATAATCGATCAGCTCCGGATCGAGCTGGTCAAAATCGGCAGGGGACGATCCCGAGCGAATCACGTGCATGGTGTCGATCAGCAATCGGAAGTCCGGCCTCCCGATCTGGCGCAGGGCGGCAAGGGCAGTCGGTAGATCCTTTATGGTGAGGCCCGGCGAGAGTTCGGTCGTGATGCGCAAGTTTCGATCGGCGGCCAATTCCGCCATTATAGCGAACTGGTCACACGTGCGATTGAAGTCGGCGTCCATGCTTACAGTGTTGATCCGTTCGGCACCAAGTTGCGCGAACAAATCCAGATCAGCGCGGTAACTTGTCGCATCCAATCCTTCGCGGATCGTGAAACCTTCGCCCAGCGAAATGGAAACACCGCGGTCGGACATGGCTGCCATGAACTCTCGCCGCAGGGCTGAATCATCACGTAACGAATAGGGCGCATAGTCGTAGATGCCAAACGCGAAGCTGGTAAGCCCGGTGGAAATATGTTGGCAGCCCAAGTCTGCTGCCAAGTCAACAAATTCCAACAGCGGGAGGCCGAACACGCTGATGTTCTCGATTCCAAGGCGTGGCATTTGCATTCTCCCGCTCGGTCAGTCCATCCGCTGCCGTTTGAAGTCGAGTAGCCCCAGATAAGGGTGGGAGACAATCGCGATCTATGTCGCAATCAGGTCACCATTGCGCTAAACTGCGGAAGGCATGACGGATTGCGACCTTGAACAAATGCTTGTCGACCGGCTTATCCGGGAGAAAGGTGGCACGTCGCAAACATGGCAGCGGGCGCTTGGCAAGGTGATCGTGCGTGACGTGAAGACGCATGCCCATTGCAACTGGGATTTCAGATTGGGCGGAACTGACGCGCAACGTGCCACCATCGAGCGGCTATTAGACGACGTGCGACTTGAGCACCCGATCGTTAGGGCACTTTAAACGACAAACGGCCCGCAGCAGAGCAGCGGTAGCCACTCAGGCCTTTGCGGCTATGGCTGCAAGCTCCTCAAGATCAAGATCGTGCTCGAGTTCGTGGAGCGTCTCATCATCGATCCGACTGGTTCGGTGCAAACGGACGAGCTCGGCGCGTCCAGCCTCTGCGGCAGCGATGATGACATCGAAATGGCTGACTACGCATGTTTGCGTTCTTCGATCGTGCCCCCGCTGTTCCGGCTTTCGCGCGCGCATGGCGGCCGATGGTCGGGAGCGATGCTGTCGGCCTCGCGCTGATGGGGCTTGGTAATAGCAGAACCCTTTGTACCTGACGCTGGTGTCGCTACGGTAACGATCAATTTTCAAGGATCGAGTGTTGGATTCGGGCTGGTTCTTTTCTGCGCTGGCATTTGCGATCGCCATGGGTGCTACGCCAGGGCCAAACAACACCATGTTGGCAGCATCTGGCGCCAACTATGGCTTCAGGCGCACGGTGCCGCACTTCCTCGGTGTTTCAATTGGCTTTCCGGCCATGTTCCTTGTGGTAGCTTTCCTGGGGCACGCGTTGCTTGCCGATCCTGTAATCCACGGCATCATGAAGTGGTTGGGCGCCGCTTACCTCCTGTGGCTGGCGTTCGCGATCGCTCGTGCAAAGCCGAAAGCAGAGGCGGGTGAGGGTGCCCTCACGCAGCCGTTCTCCTTCTTCAAGGCTGCATTGTTCCAATGGATTAACCCCAAAGCCTGGATTATCGTCGCCGGGGCGATCGCGACGTATACGCTACCGGGGCCTCAATCGACGGCGGCGTCACTGGTACTGGCGGCGATACTGCTCGTGGTGGCCTTCATCACTTCCGCTGGCTGGACATTGATTGGCGTTGGTGTTTCGCATGCGCTGACAACGCCAAGGTCCCTGCGTTTTTTCAACTGGACAATGGCGGCCCTCTTGGTGGCATCCCTCATTCCGGTTATTTTGGAGTAAGGCGGGTCGATCTGCCTCTGCGGCTACCAAGTCGATGACAGGCAGTTGCGACTTCGAAGCATGACTTAGCATGTTCGTCCGCCTGACAGGGGCCGGTGGTTCGATGCCGCCCGCCGACAATTGTCTTGCGAGATTGACGATCGCCTGCCTTGCGATCTGCGCGCCTTGGCTGCGACGCTCCTGAGCAGACCGATTAGCTGTCTGTGCCGGCTGCGGCCCCGGTCGCAATTGTACGTTGCCCCAAGTTCCGTGCACTGGGCCGGTTCAACGCGACAACTCTGCCTGGCGATGGCGCTACGACCGCCGATCGCTCTCGGTTTTCTAAGTGAATTGCACCATGTGATCGTCAGCGCTTCAAGGGTGCGAGTAGCGGGGCTACTTGTCGGCTCTCTTCGACAGAAGGCGCATAGCCAGGTTGAATGCTTGCCTGGCTGGCTTGCTCATAGCCGTAGCCAAGCGACAGGATGTGCGCATCGTTCCACTTGGCTCCGATGAAAGAAAGACCTAGCGGCAAGCCCATCGCGGCGCCCATCGGAACAGTCAGATGAGGGTATCCGGCGACCGCAGCCAGGCTTCCCGCACCCACCGCGTTGTACTGATCGCCATTCACCGCGTCGATCATCCACGCTGCGGGTGCGGTTGGCGCCACAAGCGCCGAAACCCTATATTGCCTGAGCAAGGCGTCGATACCGTCCGCACCCGCTAGCCGCACGCAAAGCGCGCGGGCCGCCTTGTATTCGGGAT
Source organism: Novosphingobium sp. TK46 (assembly GCF_055361525.1). Taxonomy (NCBI): domain Bacteria; kingdom Pseudomonadati; phylum Pseudomonadota; class Alphaproteobacteria; order Sphingomonadales; family Sphingomonadaceae; genus Novosphingobium; species Novosphingobium sp. TK46. Next base: position 3,766,206 of record NZ_CM143963.1, on the reverse strand, counting down.
CGTCCAGACCCTTGGTAACTTCCGCCTGCTCGAACACATCCTGTCCGAACAACGACAGCTCACGCGGGTGGCTTTTGTTGAATGCGATCAGGCCAGCCAACGTGCGCGTCTTAACCGCAGGAGGGGTGGTGGCAAGATAGGCGTTGAGATCGACCTTGAACTCGGTCAGCAGAACCGTGAACTCGGCCGGACCTATCTTCTCGCGCCCGTCGAGCGCGATAATGTCGACAAGCGTCGCTCCACGCGCGCGAAGCACGTTGAGCGCGGCCTCGAAGACGCCATTCAAAGGCTCCGACGTAACCGTCGCAAAGCGCAGCACGCCGATCCGCGCGCCTTGCACGGCGTTGGTGTCGAGATTCGCCGCATAGTCGATCCGTCGGGCATCCGCTTCGCGCGTGGCTACGTCCGCTGGGTCGGAACCAGCGATCACGGTGAGTAACCGAGCGGCGGTCCTGACGTCCTTGGCGATAGGGCCTGCGGTGTCCTGGCTATGGCTGATCGGAATGATGCGGCTTCGGCTGACGAGGCCCACTGTCGGCTTGAACCCGACGACACCGTTGATCGCGGCGGGGCAGGTGATCGACCCGTCGGTCTCGGTGCCGATGGCCGCGTCGACGAAGCCAACGGCAACGGCAACGGCACTGCCCGACGATGACCCACAAGGCGTACGGTCCAGCGAGTGGGGATTGCGCGTCTGTCCGCCGATCGCGCTCCAACCTGAGATAGATGCGCTGGACCGCATGTTGGCCCACTCGGACAAGTTCGTCTTGCCCAGGATGATCGCACCGGCGCGCCTCAGGCGCGTGACGATCGGAGCGTCCCTGCCGGTGACGTTTGCAGCCAGGGCCATGCTGCCGGCGGTCGTCGCCTGCAGGCCGGCGCTTTCGATATTATCCTTCAACAGCACCGGCATGCCGAACAAGGCACGATCTCGCGCGCCTTCCCGGTCGAGCGTTCGCGCCTGCGCCAAGGCGGTCGGATCGAGCGCGATGACAGCATGAAGTTTCCCGTTCCCGTTCTCGATCCGCTGGATGGCAGCGGTCGTATTCGGCTCGGCTTGCTGCGCTGTGGCTGGCGTCGCCAATACCATGATCGTCGCCGCCACTATTCCTCGCATCGTTTAGACCCTGTTTCTGCCGGAACGAGAGAATGGCGGCGATTGGCAATGGCTTACAAGTAAAAATGCCATGCTGCAGAAGAAAGATGCGGCTGCAGTTATGATATATAGAAGATCGCCCAAGATGACGGTTTGCGGCATAATAGACACAGGAGAAAACAATCGTACGACGCGCTTCCCTTTAAATGACATTTTTGAGACGTTGATGTCGTCGACGGAAGTGCGGCCTGATGACCGCACACCCAGAGCAAGGAGATGTCCTGATAGGCGTGAAACAGGGGACACGGCCTATGCATGCTATTTCCACGCAAATCTCCATTAAGACCGTTCTTGCTTTAGGGGTGGCGAACATCGCGCTGCTCTCGGCCTCTCCTGCGTTGGCACAAGATCAATCCCTTGCCGCCGCCGACGAACCGGCGGGCGAATTGGTCGTCATCGGCACACGCCGCACCGATCGCACCATCACTGATTCCGCCTCGCCGGTCGATGTGATCGGCGCGGCCGAACTGCGGACCCAACCGGCCTCGGACATGCTCGACATCGTGCGCAACATCGTCCCCTCGTTCGTCGTCAACCAGAACACGATCTCCGATGCATCGACCTTCGTGCGTGCGCCGTCGTTGCGCGGTTTGCCCGCCGATGAAATTCTGGTGATGGTCAATGGCAAGCGCTTCAACCGCGCCGCACTGGTCCAGGTGGTTACGGGCGGCGACACCGCGCTATCGCTGGGTTCGCAGGGCTCCGACATCTCGCTGATCCCGTCGATCGCGGTCGGCAACCTTCAGGTCCTGCGTGAGGGCGCAACCGCGCAATACGGATCGGACGCGATCGCCGGGGTGCTCAACTACGGCCTCAAGACCGAACCCGGCTTCGAAGTGACCGCCCGATACGGTCAGTATTACGACAACGGTGGTGACGGGGACAGCCGTCAGATCGCCGCATATGCCGGCGTGAAAGTTGGCGATTCGGGCTTCATTACCCTCTCGGGCGAGTACAACGACGACAAGGGCACCAGCCGCGGCGTGACCCGGCCCGGCGCGCTGCTGTTCGCGCAGGAGTTTCCCAATCTGGCTGACCGGATCCCTAACTATCCCGGTCCCGCGCAGATCTGGGGCAATTCGCCAAGCGATGGCTACAAGCTGATGCTGAATTCGGGCTTCGACATTACGCCCGACGCCCAGATCTATTTCTTCGGCAACATCGCGCACGCGAAGGCTGACCAGAGCTTCAACTATCGCGCTGTCAAACAGTACGACACCACCACGGTCGATGGCACACCCGTGACCACCAGCGGTGTCAACGGGGCGTTCGCGCATCCTGTGTACCTGACGCCCTGTCCGCCCGGGAGCGCGACTTGCGCCGCCGGCGGCTTCGTCAAGGACGGCAACGTATTCAACTTCACGTCCCTCTATCCGGCGGGCTTTACCCCTCGCTTCGGCGGCACCAAGGACCAGGCCTACGGCGTGGTCGGCCTGAAGGGCACGCTGTCGGAGGTGAAGTACGACGTTTCCGCATCGCTCAGCCGCAACGCGCTTGACCTGTCGATGAGCCAGTCCCTCAATGCGTCCTATGGCCCCGACAGCCAGACCTCGTTCGAATTCGGAAAGCTGATACAGAAAGAATTCAACGTCAATCTCGACCTTTCCTATGGCTGGGAGGTTGGCCTCGCGAGCCCGATCACGCTCGCGGGTGGCTTCGAATACCGCCGCGAAACCTACACCACGACCGCAGGCGACCCGCAGTCCACCGGTGTCGGACCTTATGCCAATCAGAACCTCTATTCGCAGATCTCGCCGGGCGTTTACGTGTTCGATTCAACCGTCGGCATGGGGCCGGGCGCAAGCGGTTACGCCGGCACCAGCGAAGCGTCCGCGGGTACCAGCAGCCAGAAAAGCGCCGGCCTTTACCTCAGTGCCGAGGGCGATATCACCGATGCGCTGACGCTCGGCGTTGCTGGACGCTACGAGAACTACAACACGTTCGGTGACGCCTGGGTCGGCAAGGCCAACGCGTTGTGGAAGGCGGTCGATGGACTGGCGCTGCGCGGCACGGTCGGCACCGGCTTCCACGCCCCGTCGCCGGGCCAGAGCAGCACCCAGATCGTGACCACCGCCTTCGCCCCGGGCGGCGAGCAGGTGCAGACCGGTACCTACCCCGTCAATAGCGCCATCGCCCAATACTATGGCGCCGTGCCACTCAAACCCGAGAAATCGACCAACTTCGGTCTTGGCGTGGTGATCAACCCGGTGCCCCAGTTCACGCTGACGATCGATGCCTACCAGATCAAGGTGCGCAATCGGATCAGCATCACCTCGACCTTCGACGTGGATGCTGCCGATGTCGCGGCGCTGCCGGTTCTCGGCACCGTCGGCGTCGGCGGCGCCGTGCAATACTTCACCAACGGCTTCGACACCCGCACCCGCGGCGTCGATGTGGTCGGCACCTATCGCACGGGTCCGGTGCTCGGCAATCCGGTCAATCTCACCCTCGCGTACAACTACAACAAAAGCAAGGTCACCGACTTCGACCCGATCGCGATCGGCGCCGATCGCATCACCGACATCTCCAACTTCGCGCCAAAGCATCGCGCCATCTTTACCGGCAGTTGGCAGATCGAGGGCTTTACACTGACCGCGCGTGAGAACTTCTATTCCAGCTGGTCGACCCAGCAGGACTATCCGGGCGACAGCTTCGGCTCGGAATTCGTCACCGACATCGACGTCAGCTACACGATCGCCGATCACTACACGCTATCCGCCGGCGCGACGAACGTGTTCAACAACTACCCCGACAAGCTGAACAAGGCCTTCAACACGATCTACGCAGTCACGGGTGGTACGTCCGATGGCCAGATCTATCCGCGCAGTGGCGGTCCTTTCGGCATCAACGGGGGCTTCTGGTATGTTCGGGCCCGCGTCAAATACTGAGCTCCATCCGCTTCGAAGGGAGGCGCCGGGGCCAGGCTCCCGCGCCTTCTCGGATCGGCCGTTTCTCGCCTTTGCTTATGGACGCCATGACATCGATGCCTACGAACCACGCCGCCACCCCGATCGCAGCCCGCCTCGCCACCACTGCGGACCTTCCGGTACTCAAAAACATCATGCAGCTGGCCATCGACATCAGCCAGCGCGCGTTCCTGACACCGGCACAAGTCGCCGCCAGCCACGGCTTCATGGGGCTCGACACGCAACTGGTCGACGACGGCACCTATTTCGTGGTCGAGAGTGAGGGCACCATCGCCGGATGTGGCGGCTGGAGCCGTCGCGCAACCTTGTTCGGGGGCGACCATTCCGCAGCGCTGCGCGATGCCCGCCTCCTCGATCGCCGGACCGAGGCGGCGCGGGTCCGGGCGATGTACACCCATCCCGATTTCGCGCGCCGGGGCGTCGGCCGGCTCATCCTGCAGCAATGCGAAGCGGCCGCCCTGGAGGACGGGTTCACCCGCGTAGAGCTGATGGCAACGCTCGCGGGCGAGCCGCTCTATGCGGCCTGCGGCTACGAAGAGATGGAGCGCACCACGACGAACGTCGACGGTCTTGATGTGCCCGTCGTGCGCATGGGCAAGCGCCTTACGACCTAGGACTGCCCGTCACCATCTTCCGGGCCGGCAATGCACAAGGACAGCCAGTCGCTCCGCATCTCGATTGATACTCAACGCTACGAACAGGGGAACAGTTCGATGATCACACGCAGATCGATACTGGAACACATCGGCTTGATGGGCGGGCTGGGCGCCGGCTTCGGCGCCATGCACGCGCTTGGCATCGCCGGGGTCGCGCAGGCGCAGGACATGAGCGTGCTGCCCGCCGGAGTGGGTAAGGGGCGCCATGTGGTCGTGCTGGGCGCAGGCATTGCCGGGCTAACCTCGGCCTACGAACTGGAACAGGCCGGCTTCCTGGTGACTCTGCTGGAGGCGCGCCCCCGCGTCGGCGGCCGCGCCTGGACCGTGCGCGATGGCGATACGATCGAGATGATCGGCGAGGAGACGCAGACCGCGCGCTTTTCCGACGGGATCTATTTCAACGCAGGCCCCGCGCGCATCCCCAGCTTTCACCAGGGCCTTCTCGGCTATGCCAAGACGTTTGGCGTCCCGCTGGAAGTCGAAGTCAACAGTAGCCGGTCCGCCTACGTCATGGGCGACGACGGATCGAAGATCCGCATGCGTACCGCGATCAACGACATGCGCGGTCGCATCGCCGAACTGCTGGGCAAGGCGATCAACAAGGGCTCGCTCGATACCGAGCTTTCGGCGGCTGACCGCGAAAAGCTGATGCCGTTCCTCAAAGCCTATGGCGACCTTGGCGATGACGGCACGTTCACCGGTACCGAGCGCTCGGGCTTCGGCACCGCGCCGGGCGCGGGCGTCACCTTTGCTTCACCGTCCACCGCCATGCCGCTGGACCAGCTGCTCGCCAACCAGCGGCTGCCGGCCACCCTGTTCGAGGACAACCTCTACATGCAGGCGACGATGTTCGAGCCAGTGGGCGGCATGGATCGCATCCACATGGCGATGGACGGCGCGTTACGGCGCCCTGCCTTGCGCGGGGCCGAGGTGATGAGCATCCGTCAGCGCTCGGGCAGCGTCGAGGTGGTCTATCGCGACACCGCGAGCGGGGCGAAGGAAACGGTCGTCGCCGATTACATGATCTGCACGATCCCGTTTCCGGTGCTGGCCAAGATCGACACCAACTTCACGCCCCGCCTCAAGAAGGCGATCGCGGACGTAAAGTACGACTATTCGAACAAGGTCGCCTTCGAGAGTCCTCGTTTCTGGGAAAAGGAGCAGATCTACGGTGGGATCTCGTTCGTGGGCGGCCCCTCCGCACTGATCTGGTATCCCTCGGCCGGGCTGCACAGCGATCGGGGCATGCTGCTGGGATGCTACTGCTCGGGGCCCGATGCAGAGGCCTTCCAGAAGCGTCCCATCGCCGAACAGATCGCTTTCTCCCGCAGCATCGTCGACAAGCTGCATCCGGGTCACGGCGCCGACCTGATGAACGGCATCGCCGTCAACTGGCACAAGGTGCCCTACAGCCTGGGACCGTGGCCCGACTGGAACGCGGGCAGCGCCAACGGGCGCCAGGAAGGCAATATCGATACCGAGGACTTCCGCTTCCTGCAGGCGGCCGAGGGCCGTGTCTATTTCGCGACGGCGGCGCTGAGCCAAACGCCTGGCTGGCAGGAAGGCGGTATCCAGTCCGCCCGCGCGCAAGTGTTGGCACTGGCCCGTCGCGTCACCGCCGAAGCGCTCGTAACCCCTTATCGCTCCACTGCCGTTCGGGCAGCCTGAGCGTGGCTATCACCGGAGTTGAACACATGAAAAGATTTGCGTTTCTCTCGACCGTCCTGACCGCTTCGCTGCTGGCCGCGAGCGCACACGGGCAGACGGTAATCAAGCACCCCAACGCGCCGCCCGGGCTCATCCTGCAGTCGGCAACGGTGAAGGCGGGCGCGACCACGCTTTACCTCAGCGGCCAGCTGGCTTCGCCGATCGACCCATCGAAAAAGGTACCGCCGGCGCAGATCACTATGTCCGACCTGGGCGACACCAAGACCCAGACCGTCAGCGTCCTCAACAAGATCAAGGCCATCCTGGCGGAGCATGGCTACGCGATGAGCGACATCGTCAAGCTCACCGTCTTCGTCGGCGGCGATCCCGCGCTGAATGGGAAGATGGACTTTGCCGGCATGAACGAAGGCTTCAAACAGTTCTTCGGCACGCCCGAAAACCCCGGCACGGTGACGCGCTCCACGGTCCAGGTCGCCGCCCTTGCCGGCCCGGCCTATCTCGTCGAGATCGAGGCCACTGCGGCGAAGTGAGGGTTTCACGCGATGCTGTCGTCAAGAAGGTTTCAGGGCCCGCTTACGAGGCGTCCATGCTGTCAAAAACGCAGAGGATCAACAGGCCGGCTGGGCGGGCATTTTGATGAGCGCTAGATGCGGGTGGCAGCAGCACACCCGGTTAGCTCCACACCTTGCGGCGATCTACGCTTTGCTGGCGACGCCATGGTGCTTTGGTTTAGCTACATTAATCAGTTCAGTAGCCAAGTACGTATTGTCGGCACCGAACGGGTCCGTCGTGCTCGATCGCAAGGGTACTGAACGCGGCAGCCTGAACAATTTCGACCCGATAACCTACGATGTTCCAGGGCAATTCGGCTACCTGAAGCTTACCGCAGGACTGTAAATGAAGGGACCTGCTGCGTGCGGTCGCTCCGAAAAGGGCGACTGTACGCATTTGGTGCGGCTTGAACTCCCTAGGCGCAAACACCCGTAAGTCATCGCCATTGATCAATGACCATCTGCTTCGTTCTTTGGCAAGTAGCGTGAAAGTACCTGCCGAACGCGTTCTTTCCGAGGCCAGGCAGCCTTCCAACCGACCCATCGCGCTGGCACATAATTGCCACAACGCTTGCTGCTGCAGCGTTCGTTCAGCGAACCCTTTGGATGCTGCCGTCAAAAATTGGAAAAGCTTTGAGAAACTACTCCGCGGACTTCAGGCTGAGAACTAGGCGGCAACAAGGTGTAAGATACCGTCATGCGGCTGCAATGAGGTTGAACGCGCGATCGTGCGTTCAGACAGGCTGGACACTTCGTCGGCGATCACCTCGAAGTGGAGCAACTGCGCCCAGCCGAACGCGGTCGTGAGTGCGGTATCGGCCGCATCACGGCCGGCGGCCATCAGAATGCGACCGATGCGAGGGACATTGTGGCGCGCATCATAGGCGTGCCAATGGCCATCAAGATAGACTTCGAACCAGGCATGGAAGTCCATTGCGACATCGACTGGCGATACGCCGATATCACCGAGGTAACCACTACAATAGCGCGCGGGAATGTTCATGCACCGACATAAGGCGACTGCCAGATGGGCAAAGTCGCGACATACGCCGACGCGTTCCTGATAGGCCTCGTATGCTGTTCTGGTCGCCCGCGCATAACAATACCCGTATGTGAGATGGTGATGCACAAAGTCGACGATTGCTTTCACGCGGGCCGATCCTGGGGCAACGCCGCCGAACAGATACCATGCCTCGGACATCAAGCGGTCAGTATCGCAGTAACGGCTTCCTACGAGGTAGGTGAGGATCTCTGCGGGCAACTTTTCGACGGGCTGTTGTTCGGCATCCAGTTGGGGATCAGACAGTCCCGCATCCTCGATCACGAAGCTGCTGGACAGCATCGTGGTGCCTGGCTGCAGGACCAGGCGCGTGCAGACGTTTCCGAAGGCATCCAGATAATCCTCCCGACCTACGCAATCGCTGGCATTCAGCGATTCTGACAGACGCACATCAGCGACCCGAGACGGATGGATGTTTAGCATCGCGATCATTGGAGTGGCGACGTTGCATTGGAATGCCAGGTTATAGCCCGCGCGGATGAGCATGGTGCCTCGTCTTTAGAGCATCCGCGATAGCCACGCCGACAACGGTGATGCGAAAGTTCAACCCGCGAAATCTCAAGTGGTTGCGTAAATAGCTACCGGCTCGGACGGGTTGTTTGCAGCCATTCTTGCTTGGTTACGTGTGGCTGTTGTTGGTGCCCATATCAGTCGATAAGTTCATCTCCCTGTCCGCGAATTAACATTAATTATGTTCTCGATTGCCCGCATGGGCACCATTTTTATAGATTAGGATCAAAGAAGCATGCGAAGGGTTACGGGTTCCTGCTAACAGGGAACCGCATTGAACATCATTCATCTCGCGCTGGGGGGCTGTCTGCGAAAGCCACCGGTTGAATTTGGTGTAACCGCCGATACCGGAGGTCACATTGCCTACGTGCTGGATGCGGCGCGTCACCAAGCCGCGCTTGATCATGTTACGTCTGTCACCATCGTCACCCGTCTGTTCGTAGACGCGCGACTGGACCCGGTTCATGCTCAGGAGACTGATCGGATAGGGCCCAAGCTGTCGGTCAGCCGAATAGCCACAGCGAACCTTGCGTATGTGGAAAAGGAGGATCTGGCCGCGGAACTGCCGGCCTTTACCAGCGCATTCTGCGCTTATCTTGCCGGTCTGCGCCAAATTCCCGACATCATTCACGCGCACTTCGCCGACGCCGCCGCAGTGGCGCTTGCGGCGCAAATGCGATTTCGCATTCCCTTCATCTACACCCCCCATGCACTGGGCATAGACAAACGTTCCGAGGGTGGTTCGCGACTGGAAGCGCGGATCGAGGCCGAGCGCTTGGCATTGCGCACCGCTGCGGCGATCATCGCATCGTCGCAGGACGAAGCTGATTGCCAGATCGGGCGCTACGAAGCGGTGACGGATGATCGGGTAAGGATCGTGCCGCCGGGTGTACCCCAACGCCCACGGACAAAGAAACAGGGCACCATCGTGGATCGTTTGGGCGATTGGATCCTCGAACCACAGCGGCCGATCATCCTCGCGATTGCCAGGCCTGTGCGAAAGAAGAACCTCGCCGCGCTCCTGCGGGCTTATGCTGGGGACGGGTGGCTGCAGGAAAGCGCCAACCTTGTCATCCTGGCAGGACAGCACCGCCACGCCAATGGCGAGGAGCGCGCCGTGCTCGAAGAATTGCAGGCACTATGTCGAACGCCCCAGTTAACCGGGAAGGTGGCCTTGCCGTCGATGCACGATGCTGACGATGTTGCGGCTCTTTACCAACTGGCGGCTGAGGGAGGCATTTTCGTCAATCCGGCGTTTCACGAGCCTTTCGGTCTTACGGTGGTCGAGGCGGCCGAAGCGGGTGTACCGGTTGTTGCCACCTGCAATGGCGGGCCGGGCGAGATCATCGACAGGATCGGCCATGGCCTGATCTTCGATCCGCACGACGAGGATGCGCTTGCCGCCGCGTTGACAACGATACTTTCGGATACAGCCATGCACCAGCGCTTTGCGGCGGCAGGCAGGGCAGGGGTCAAAGCCTATTCATGGGCTCGGTACGCCGAAAGGTCGGTCGAGATCTACCGCGAAGCAAAGGCGCCGGGGCTGCTGGTTTGCGATATCGACAACACGCTGACGGGATGCAGACGGGGCGCAGCCGACTTCGCGGCCTGGCACAGCAGATCAGACCTGCCTTTCGCAGTCGCGACGGGACGCGATCTCACGGCGGCCTGCGCCATCCTTGATCAATGGCGCTTGCCGTTGCCGGATGCCTTCATCGTCGATGTGGGGACGCGCATCATGCTGGCGGATGGCAAAGGCGGCTGGATCGAATGCGCGGATTATGCCGCAATCCTCGATCAGGGTTGGGATCGCCGCGCCGTCGCCGCTACACTGGCATCTCTGGCCATCGATCCTCAGCCGAGCGCGACAGCTGGACCACACAAGATCAGCTTCTTTGGCGATGCAGTCGATGCCGCCCTTATCCAAGAGACGCTGGCCCAGGCCGGTCTTGCGGCGCGTGTGGTCTTCTCGCACGATCGGCTGATCGACGTCCTTTCGCCAGCGGGAGGCAAGGCGGCCGCTATCGCCCATTATGCGCGGCTTTCAGGTCTAACCCTCGCGCAGTGCGTTGCGGCCGGCGACAGCGGAAACGATGCCGACATGCTGGCCGCTTGCGGTTCGGCGATCGTGGTCGGCAATGCGAGCCGTGAACTGGACGGTTTGCTACGGCGTGATGGCTTGTACCGCGCGACTGCCTCGCATGCCGGCGGGGTCCTGGAAGGGCTCGCCCGGCTTGGCTTGGTGTCGCCAGCGTTTTCGACCGTGTGCGAGGCGGCATGAGGCGTCCATTCGGCTACTTCGTCCATCACCAGGGCCGGGGCCACGCGGAACGTTGCGCCGCGATCGCCCGCGCGCTGCCTCCTGAACGCCCCGTCACGATCTTCAGCGCGCGCGATGACATCTTTCCATCGCTGCCCGATCATGTCGAGATCGTGCGACTGCCATCGTTGTTCGAGCCTACCGGGCGAGAAGCCGGGTCGATGGACTGGGTGGGAACGCCTGAGACGCTGCACTGCGCGCCCTTGGGCTGGCCGGGCATAAGGCATGCTATGGCAACCATCACCAAGTGGTTCGACAAGGCCGACCCCGCGTTGATGATCTGCGACGTATCGGCGGAAATCGCACAGCTAGCCCGCATTTGCTCGGTTCCACACGTGAAGGTGCTGCAACATGGTGATCGCAGCGATCCCGGCCATCGCGCGGCCTATGATGGTGCCGCCGGCTTGCTTGCACCGTTCCACGAACAACTTGCTCAGCCAGACTGGGATGCCGACATGCGTGCCAGGACCTGCTTCGCAGGGGGGCTGGGCGTCGATGTGCGCGTGCCCGAACGCGATGTAGCACGCCAGCGTATCGGCGTATCCAGCACTGATCGGATGATCCTAGTCCTGTCCGGCGGTGGAGGGGAGGGCTTTGCTCAAGCCCCGCTGGGCGTCGGTGCTCGGACGACGCCCGGCACGCGGTGGATCACCATCGGCAAGGTCCAGCGCGATTGGCACGCGACCGAGCCCGCGAACATCGAGCATCGTGGATGGGTGGACAATGCCGCGGATTATATCGCCGCCGCCGACCTCGTCATAGCATCGACGGGCAACACGACCTGTCAGCAGATCCTGGCTTCAAGCCGGCCATGGCTGGCGGTGCCGGAGTGGCGATATTTCGACGAGCAGCACCACAAGGCTGCGGCGCTGGCGGCGGCCGGCCTCGCCTGCGTACAACCGCACCTGCCATCATCCGCGCATGGCTGGTCGGCGGCATTGGAGCAAGCATTCGCCAGCCACTTGCCAGCTCGCCAGCGTGACATGATCGACGATGCGCCGGCGCTGCGCGCGGCGACCTGGCTCGAGAATCTTGCCCATCGACTGTGGGACTCGCCTGTCCCGAATTCACCCTTACCCCTGCCCAAGGAGCCCGCCCTGCCATGACCACGATATCCGCTGTCACCTTGGCAAAGGGCCGTGCCGATCATCTGGCCAACGTGGTGATCGGCTTGTCGCGGCAGACCGAGCTGCCGACCGAACTGATCGTGGCGGTCATGCAACCGGAACGCTACGAACTGCCCGAAGCGCCTTTCCCGATCCGTCAGATCATGGTGGCGGGCGAGGAACTGCCACTGGCGGCGGCACGCAACCGCGCTGCGCACGAGGCCTCCGGCGATATCCTCGTCTTCCTGGACATGGATTGCATTCCCGCTCCCGAGTTGATCGCCGACTACTCCGGCTTCATGACGGGATTCGACGGTCTTCTGATGGGCGAGGTGCTCTACCTTCCCGGGGGTGCGACACAGGGTGACTGGAATAGCGACGCGTTCGCGAAAGTGGCGGTAAAGCACTCGGATCGTCGGGGCCCACCGCCAGATGGGATCGAGATATGCCAGGACTATCGCTGCTTCTGGTCGCTCAACTTCGCGATGCGGCGGGCGACGTTCCTGAACGTTGGCGGATTTGACGAACGCTACTTTGGCTATGGCGGCGAGGACACCGATTTCGGCAAGACGCTGAGCAAGGCCGGCGTGCCGATCGCGTGGGCAAAGGGTGGTCTGGCGTATCACCAGTATCACCCGCACCACATGCCGCCGGTGCACCATCTCGAAAGCGTGGTGCGCAATGCTCAGTTGTTCGAAGCCAAGTGGGGCTATCGGACGATGGGGCATTGGCTGCACGCCTTCAAGCTGATGGGCTTGATCGAGGATTTGCCCGGCCATCCCGTGCGCATCCTGCGTGCCCCGGGCGAAGAAGACCTTGCCCTGACCGGTCAGCAAAGCCACCAACCTTACGCCAATACCGCGCGGGTGCTGCGCTGGCTGGAAGCGAACGTCGTGCCTTCGACCGCCACCGCGCCCACCAGAAAGGACGCGGTGGCTGCGTGAAGATCGCGATCCTTGGCCACGTTCGCCAGCGGATCTCCGAGCCGTTCGCCGGTGGGATGGAGGCGCACTGCTGGCACTTGGCCAAGGGCTTGCAGGATCGCGGGCATGAGGTGACGCTGTTCGCCTCGGGCGACAGCGATCCACGCTTCGAAATCGACGCGGTGGTCGACACGCATTACGAAGCTACCTTTCCATGGGCGGAGCATCGCGGATCCGCTCCGCTGATCGCGCACCTGGACGCCGGCTATGCTGACGCGTGTGACCGCATCGCCGGCGGTGGGTTCGACGTGGTACACAACAACAGCCTTCACCGGTTCCCGCTGGAGCAGCGGCGCACGGCGATCGTGCCCACCGTCACCTCGCTTCATGTGCCGCCGTATGATGCTCTGCACTGGTTCGTCTCGGCGAGCCCGTCGCCGCGACATCGCTTGACAGTTACCTCCGCCCGCCAGTTGCAGGCCTGGTGGCCGCAAGGTGCTCCCGCGCAGGCCACGGTGCTGCATAACGGGATCGATCCGGCAAAGTGGCCCTTCGTCGCGCGCGGTAACGCCGAGGCTGTATGGTGCGGTCGCATGACACCGAACAAGGGGCCGCATCTGGCAGCGCGCGCTGCGCGGCAGGCTGGCATCGATCTCACGCTTTATGGTAGCATCGAAGACGGCGATTACTGGCAGGCCGAAGTCGTGCCCCTGCTTGGTCCGCATGTGCGGTACGGTGGCCATCTGTCAGGCGAGCGCCTTGCTGCGGAACTTGGCCGTGCATCGCTGTTCCTCTTCACCCCATGCTGGGACGAGCCGTTCGGATTGGTCGCCGCCGAGGCGATGGCTTGCGGCCTGCCGGTGGCAGCGTTCGACATGGGCGCCGCATGCGAGGTGATCGGGGAGGCGGGCGTTTTCGCACCGGCAGGAGATGTCGATGCGCTGGCGGCTGCCATCGCTCCGGCCATGGCAATTTCGCGCAGCACGCCGCGCGATCGCGTGCTGCGCTTGTTTACCAGGGACCGGTGGCTGAATCGCTGCGAGGAACTCTATCGCGAAGTCTCTAGAACGATAACGACACCGGCTGTCACGACCGTGGAAATGGCGGACGTGCGGTAGGGGTCGCGAGATGCTTAAGGCGACGATTGATCCATCGTATCGGCCCCGCATTCCGCCACGAAACATGAGATGGTCCGCAAAGAGTATTGATATTCCACGCAAGAAGAAACTTTACGGTATGGTGAAGCGTCTATCCGCATGTCGGCTGCGCCGGCACCGTGCGCTTGATCGACTGGTGATCAGCATGGGGTGATCCGTGCCTGCAAGCGTCATGCTGTGCATGCTATGGCCGATCAGCCGGGCTCCGGACGGGAGCGCTGAGCCGGGTCGATTGCGCACTATGCCGAAGCGAACAATGAGTAGAACGACAATGAAGCCGCAACACGCCTCCTCGGGAATGTACCCGCGCGAGTTCATCATTTTCATAGCCGCATTGATGGCCGTGAACGCGCTGGGCGTGGACTTGATGTTGCCCGCCCTTGCTCAGATCGGTCGCGAGCTGGCAGTGACCGCGGCCAATCACCGGCAGTGGGTGGTGATGGTTTACATGCTTGGCTTCGGCACCGGCCAGCTTGTGTATGGCCCGCTCGCCGATCGTTTCGGACGACGTCCGGTGCTTATTGCCACGCTGATCGGATTTGTCGCAGCCAGCGTCTTTGCGGCAAGTTCGGCGACGTTCGAAGCGTTGCTGAGTGCGCGGTTGCTGCAGGGTCTGATGTCCGCGTCAACTCGGGTCCTGGCCGTCGCGATCGTACGCGATGGCTCGTCCGGGCGACAGATGGCGCGGACGATGTCGGTTGCGCAGATGATCTTCTTCCTCGTGCCGATCCTGGCGCCAACCCTGGGCCAGGCACTGCTTACGATCGGACCCTGGCGGTTCATCTTCTATGCGCTGGGCGGCTTTGCGGCCTTCGTACTCGCGTGGACGCTGCTGCGGTTGAAGGAGACTTTGCCGGATGCCGGGCGGGTTGCGATTTCGCTGGCGAACCTGCGATCGAGCTATCGACTTACGCTCACCAATCGATTCTCGATCGGCTATGCGATCGCCGCGTCGCTGACGTTCGGGGGCATCATCGCCTTCGTCTCATCGGCGCAGCAGATTTTCGTCGATGAATTCGGTGCCGGGGAGCGCTTTACGATCCTTTTCGCGATCTGTGCCGGGGCGATGGGCTTGGCGTCGTTCGCGAACAGTCAGCTGGTCGAGCGCCTCGGCACCCGGTGGATTTCGCAAGCCGCGGTACTTTGCCTCATCGCGCTTTCGATCATCCACGTCGGCATCATCGCGACCGGGTCCGAGACGTTGTTGAGCTATATGGTGCTGCAGGCCTCGAGCATGACCTGTATCGGCCTGTGCGGTTCGAATTTCGGGTCGATGGCGATGGAGCCGGTCGGGCATATCGCCGGGACGGCATCATCGGTGCAGGGGTTCATCACCAGCATCGGCGCCGTGCTGGTCGGGTTTGCGATCGGCCAGTCGTATTCCGGTACCACGCTGCCTCTCGCGGTCGGTTACCTGAGCATCGGCGTGGCGGTGCTGGTGATCATCTACTTCGTCGAAAAGGGCCGGCTGTTCCATCCCCTCGAAGCTCCGGCCTGAGCCTACGACAAGAGCCATTGGCTTGGCGCTCGGTTTGGTCTAGGCGCTTCGCCGAAGTGCGGGGCTAGCCCTGTGTTTTGTTGATCGCGCCGGTGCCCCCGCAAGGGGCTTAATCGGGAATGCGGTGAGGGGGCTTGCCTCCAACTCCGCGGCTGTCCCTGCAACTGTAAGCGGATAGCGCGATGCGCAAGCTCTCCACGTTGGAAGAGCAGCCACTGGACGAGGCGCGTGCGCTTTGTCTGGGAAGGCGCGCATCAAGCTGTGACCCGTGAGCCAGGAGACCTGCCGGCGCACCGGTCGCTCTTGCCTGATCCAGGGGATGGTCATGGCACGGTAACTCTCCGTCTGAGCGACGAAGCTGTGCGGCTGGGGCTGCATGGTCGCGCGGGTTTCGGGTGCCTTGGCATGCCCGCCCGTCGTCGCGCGCCGACCGGTTCTGCCGGCAAGCCCCCGCCATCGTCGCCGTAGGTGTGTGGAGGTTGCCGGTGTTCATGTCGTGCAGGGTTCCGCCAAGCGTGTCGCCTGCGTTTGCAGCCCACGGGCGGCGTAAAGCGCGGTGAGCGACTTTGCGATCAAGGGATGGTGCCCTGATGCCTGGCACCCGATGATGGCGGGCGATGGCCTGCTGGTCCGGATCAAACCGCCGCTTGGCGTGCTGACGCGCGAGCAGGTTCTGTCTGTGTGCGAGGCGGCGCAGGCACACGGCAGCGGCGCGATCGATCTGACCCGGCGCGCCAACCTGCAGCTTCGCGGCATCGGCGCGGAGGGCTGGGCCGCCATGATCGAACGACTGCTGGCCGGCGCACTGATAGATCGCGACCCGATCCGCGAGACCCGTCGCAACGTCATGGTCGCACCTGATTGGCGGGCAGGCGACGACACGCACCGCATCGCCAGCGAATTGCTCGGACGGCTCGATGAGCTACCCGACCTGCCGGGCAAGATGGGGTTCGTCATCGACGCCGGAGCAACCTGCACCCTGCGCGAAGAGCCGGGTGATTTTCGTATCGAGCGCGGGGAGGGCGGCCAACTTATTCTGAGAGCAGATGGTCGGGATCACGGCATTGTCATCGCGGAGGGGCAGGAAGTCGCTGCACTCTTTGCCCTGACGAGATGGTTCGTGGCGAGCGGCGGCGCGGCGGCGGGACGCATGGCAAGACACGATCCAGTGCTTCCCGCCTGGGCCACCGGAAACATCGCCCCATCGCGCCAGCGTCAGCCTATTGCGCCAGGCCATCACGAGCTGGGCAGTGCCTATGGTTTGGCCTTCGGACGTATCCAGGCCGATGAACTCGCAGCAGCTATCACACAATCGTCGGCAGTGGCGGTCCGCTTCACGCCTTGGCGCGTCGTTTTGTTGGAGGGTGTTTCGATCGGAGCCATAGCGGGTCTGTTGGACGATCCGCACGATCCGCTGCTCCATGTCGATGCCTGTCCCGGGGCACCAAGCTGTCCGCAAGCTACCGTGGTCACGCGGGATCTTGCGCGCCGTTTGGCCCCGCTCGTCGCAGGACGGCTGCACGTGTCGGGTTGCGGCAAGGGTTGCGCGCGGCCGGGGCCGGCGGACATCACCGTGACCGGTCGCGATGGACGTTACGACCTTGCCACCCAGGCGCGTGCCGGAGCGCCCCCCTCCCACACGGCACTCACCCAAGATGAAATCCTGCGCCAGTTCGGAGCTTCCTGATGCCGCATGTCTATGAAACCGATGGCGCCGCGATCTATCGCAAGTCCTTCGCCATGATCCGAGCCGAGGCCGAACTGGCTCGCTTCGACAAGGACGAGGAGCCTGTCGCGGTGCGGATGATCCACGCCGCCGGGATGGTGGAGCTTGGCCCCCATATCCGTTTCTCGCCGGGTTTTGGGGTGGCGGCGCGGACCGCATTGAACGCCGGGGCGCCGATACTGTGCGATGCGCGCATGGTGTCAGAGGGGATAACCCGCGGCCGGCTTCCCGCGGGCAATCCGATCGTATGCACGCTGCATGATATCCAGGTGCCGGACATGGCGCGTCGGATGAGCAACACCCGCTCGGCCGCCGCGCTGGAGTTATGGCGCCCGCATCTCGGCGGCGCGGTGGTGGCCATCGGCAATGCGCCGACCGCACTGTTCCATTTGCTCAACATGCTGGAGGATCCCGCTTGTCCTCGGCCGGCAGCGATCGTCGGCTGTCCGGTCGGCTTCGTCGGTGCGGTTGAATCGAAAGCCGCCTTGTGGGCGAAGCAACCGGTGCCTTGCTGCATCGTCGAGGGACGGCTTGGCGGCAGCGCCATCACCGTCGCCGCCATCAACGCGCTGGCGAGCCGCGCCGAATGAGCCTGGTCTCTCTTGCCCCTTCCGTGCCTTGCGGAACGATACACGGTGTTGGTCTGGGGCCCGGCGCGCCCGACCTGCTGAGCGTGCGGGCCGATCGGCTGGTTCGTGGCGCTCGCCACGTCGCCTACTTTCGCAAGGCTGGCCGGCCCGGACAAGCCCGTCGTATTGCGGAAGGCATGCTGCGTGCGGACGTGGTCGAGATCGCGATGGAGTATCCAGTCACGACCGAGATCCCGCTGACCGATCCGCGCTACAACGCGCAACTTTCGGCGTTCTACACTGAGAGTACCGAGCGGATCGCGGCGCTTGCCCGCGCCGGCGATGACGTCGTCGTACTGTGTGAGGGCGATCCGTTCTTCTACGGCTCGTTCATGCACCTGCACTCGCGATTGTCGGGCGTGGTGCCGGTCAACGTGGTGCCGGGCATCACCGGCATGGCGGGCGCGTGGAACGCGACAGGGGTGCCGATTACCTGGGGCGACGACGTGCTGACAGTCGCCATGGCTACCTTGCCCGAAGACGAGCTGGTTCGCCGTATCCGCGATACCGATGCTCTGGTAGTGATGAAGATCGGTCGTAACCTACCCAAACTTCGTCGCGCCGTCGCCGCTGCCGGGCGTGAACAGGCCGCCTGGCTGGTCGAGCACGCGGCGATGCCCAACCAACGCGTCACTCCGCTGATAGAGGCAGAAAACGTCACGCCTTACTTCTCGATCCTGCTAATCCATGGGCAGGGGCGCCGGCCATGATTCCCGGCTGGCTAGCCATTGCCGGCTTGGGACCGGGAGATGATGCCCTGGTGACGCCGCAAGTCAGCACGGCGCTGGCAGAGGCGACCGACGTCATCGGCTATATTCCTTACGTGGCGCGGGTTCCCGCGCGCGAGGGGCTGACACTTCACCCATCGGATAACCGCGTCGAACTCGATCGCGCCACCCATGCGCTGCGGCTGGCGGCCCAGGGGCGCCGCGTGGTGGTGGTGTCTTCGGGCGATCCCGGCGTCTTCGCGATGGCGTCCGCGGTGTTCGAGGCGCTCGAAGCAGGGGACGCGGCTTGGCGGGAACTGGACATCTGGGTGCTACCCGGCATTACCGCCATGCTTGCCGCCAGCGCGCGGGCCGGGGCACCTCTGGGTCATGATTTTTGCGCTATCAACCTGTCGGACAACCTCAAGCCGTGGGCGCTGATCGAGAAACGACTGCGGCTGGCGGCCGAAGCCGACTTCGCGATGGCGTTCTACAATCCACGCTCGAAAGCTCGGCCCGAAGGATTTTCGCGCGTGCTGGATGTGCTGCGCGAAGCGTGCGGTCAGGATCGCCCGATCCTGTTCGCCCGGGCGGTGACCACGCCGGACGAGGAGTTGCGCGTGACGACGCTAGGCGCGGCACTGCCCGAAATGGCGGACATGCGCACGATGGTCATCGTCGGCTCCAGCCAGACCCGGATCATCGAACGTGTGACAGGTCCAATCCTTTACACTCCGCGTTCGGCTTCATGACCCAGCCAATTGAGCACGTCTCGCGGATCGTGAACTACGTGGCGCGGCGGCAGCATAGGCCGCTGGATCATCAGCACCGGCAGGCCAAGGCGGCGGGCGGCGATCAGCTTTGCCTCGGCGCCTCTGCCGCCTGCATTCTTGCAGACCACCAGTTCGACGCCATGGTCGCGCATCAGCTGCTCGTCTCCTTCGGCGGTAAATGGTCCGCGATCCACCACCAGTGTATGGCGCGGGAGTTTTGGTGGCTGGACGGGCCAATCGACGAACCGCAGCAAATAGTGATGCTGTGGCTGACAGGCGAAAGCCTCGACGTGCATGCGCCCCAGCGCCAGCATCACCCGCAGCGGCGGCTTGGCGAGCGCGGCGGCGGCATCGGCAATGCTGGGTACATGGGTCCAACGATCGCCGGCTACCGGCTCCCAGCCCGGACGGGTCAACGCGATGTGCGAAATGCCGGCAAGTTTCGCCGCCTCGACGGCGCTCACACTCATCGTCGCGGCGAAGGGATGCGTCGCGTCCACCAGGTGTGTCACGCGGTGAGACCGCAGATAGTGGACCAGCCCTTCAACGCCGCCAAATCCGCCGATCCTGATGGGAACGGGTTGCGCGCGCGGAGCTTCGGTCCGTCCGGCGTAGCTCAACGTCGCCACGATGCCGCAGGCGGCGAACAGCTGCGCCAGCGCACTGGCTTCGGTCGTACCGCCCAGCAAAAGGACGTTCGGCATGGCTGACACGGCATCTTCGGCATGGCTGACGATCATCGGCGTGGGAGAGGATGGCGCCGAAGGTTTGTCAATCGCAAGCAAGATTGCTCTGGCAGCGGCCGAGCTCATCATTGGGCCGGCGCGGCACCTCGCGCTGTTGCCCGCATTGTCCTGTCCGGTCATCGAGTGGCCGGTGCCGTTCGCCGATGGCCTGCCCATGCTCATGGAGCGCCGTGGCCGGCGCGTCGTCATGCTGGCATCGGGAGATCCGTTCTGGTTCGGCGCCGGAACCAGCGTGACGCGACATCTGAAACTGGGCGAGTGGATCGCTCATCCTTCGCCATCGACGTTCTCGCTCGTGGCCGCGCGGCTGGGCTGGGCGGTGCAGGACGTATCGTGCCTGGGGCTTCACGCCGCGCCCTTGCAGCGGCTGCGCCCCGAACTTTGCCCCGGACGACGTGCGATCGTACTGCTGCGCGATGGCGAGGCGGTCGCGACTTTGGCCCGTTATCTGACCGAGCAGGGCTTCGGCGCATCGACGTTGCATGTGCACGAGGCGCTGGGCGGCCCGCGCGAGCGTATGCGCAGCGTCAAGGCGGCAGCCTTCGTATGGGGCGACGTCGCTCATCCGGTCGCGGTGGGTATCGACTGCGCCGGTGAAGGTGATGTTCTTCCACGCAGCGCCGGACGCGCAGACGGCTGGTTCGCATCCGACGGTCAGATCACCAAGCGTCCGGTGAGGGCGCTCACGCTTTCGGCATTGGCGCCACGTGCGGGCGAACTGCTATGGGATATCGGCGCGGGGTCGGGGTCGATCGCCATCGAATGGCTGCTGAGCCATCCCGCGAACCGCGCCTGTGCGATCGAAGCGGACCCATCCCGTGCCGATCGCGCCCGGGCAAACGCCGCCGCACTCGGCGTCGATCGCCTTGAGATACTCAACGCCCGCATGCCCGATGGCTTGCCCGATGGTCCGCTACCCGATGCGGTGTTTATCGGTGGCGGTCTGTCGGAACGACTGCTGGAAGTGCTGTGGGCCAGGCTTACTGCGGGCACCCGCCTCGTCGTCAACGCCGTGACGCTCGAGTCTGAGGCTTTGCTGATCCGATGGCATGGGCTGCGGGGCGGGGAACTGCTTCGTATCGAACTGGCCGATGCGGTTCCGCTTGGTACCCGCACCGGCTGGCGATCACGCTATCCCATCGTGCAATGGAGCACCGTTCTGTGATCGTGGCAGGCTTCGGCTTTCGCAAGGGCGCGGCACTGGCCTCGCTGCTTGCCGCGTTCGAGCTGGCGCAAGAGGGAGAGGGGCAGGTGACCATGCTTGCCACCGCGCAGGATAAGGCCTCGGCCTTGCTCTCGCTTGGCGAGGCGCTTGGCCTGCCTGTCGCCGGCGTCTCCCCCGATCGCCTTACCTCGATCCCGACGGCTACGCGCTCTGGTCCGAGCATGAGCGCGCGCGGTACCGGCAGCGTTGCGGAAGCTTCGGCGCTTGCCGCTGCCGGTCCCGGATCGCGTTTGGTGACGACGCGCCGGATCTCGGCCGATCGCATGGCGACTTGCGCCATAGCCCAAGGACTTTCGACATGACGGTTCATTTCATCGGCGCAGGCCCCGGTGCGCCCGATCTGCTGACGCTTCGTGGCCGGGATTTGATCGCCGCCTCGCCGGTATGCCTTTATGCCGGCTCGCTGGTCCCGCAGGCGGTGCTCGCACATTGCCCGCCCGGGGTGCGGATCATCAATACCGCGCCGCTCGATCTCGACCAGATCGTTGCCGAAATCGCCGCCGCGCATGCCGCCGGGCAAGACGTGGCGCGCCTGCATTCGGGTGATCTTTCGGTATGGTCGGCGATGGGGGAGCAACTGAGACGACTACGGGCGCTGGCGATCCCGTTTTCGATCACGCCCGGTGTGCCCGCATTCGCCGCCGCCGCTGCGGCGCTGGAGAGTGAGTTCACCCTGCCCGAGGTCGCGCAATCCCTGGTGCTGACACGCACGCCGGGGCGGGCCAGCACGATGCCGCCCGCCGAAAGCCTGGCCAACTTCGCGATGACCGGCGCGACCCTGGCAATTCACCTGTCGATCCACAATCTGGCGAGCGTGGTCGCCGACCTGGCACCTCGATATGGCCATGATTGCCCGGTTGCGGTTGTGTGGCGTGCGAGTTGGCCAGACCAGCGGATCGTTCGCGCGACGCTGGCGACGATCGAGCAGGCGGTTGCGGGTTCCATGGAGCGTACCGCGATGATCGTCGTCGGGCGCGTGCTGGACACGCCGGATTTCGCCGAGAGCAGCCTCTACGCACCGGGCTACGACCGTCGTTTCCGCCCCCAGGATGCAGCCTCGCCCTTCGCGGGCAGCGGTGAATGAGCATGCTCGCGCCGCAAATAGCGCTGGACCTCATCGGCATCGGTACCGGGAATCCTGACCACCTTACCGCACAAGCGGTGGCGGTAATGAACCGCGCCGATCTGATCCTGCTGCCCCGCAAGGGCGATGCCAAGTCCGACCTGATCGATCTGCGTCGCCAGATCTGCGAAAGGGTTCTCACGTCCCCAGTGCAGGTGGTAGAATTTGACTTGCCAATGCGCGATGCCGGCGCGCCATATCTCGGCGCCGTTCATGACTGGCATGATGCCATCGCCGCTGTCTGGAAAGAGCAGATAGAATTGCATCTGCCGCAAGGTGGGGCGCTGGCCTTGCTCGTCTGGGGCGACCCTTCGCTTTACGACAGCACCTTGCGGATCGCAGAGCGCCTGCGGCATGGCGGGGTGCCCATCTCGGTGCGGGTCATCCCCGGCATCACCAGCATCCAGGCGCTAACCGCCGCGCACGCTATTCCCCTCAATCCCCTCGCCTCGGCGGTTACGATCACCACCGGGCGCCTGTTGCGAGAGCGGGGCTGGCCGCAAGGTGCCGAAACGGTCGTGGTCATGCTCGACAGTGGCGACGCGTTCGAGGTGCTGCAACCGCGGGGTACGACCATCTGGTGGGGTGCTTATCTGGGTATGGCACACGAAGCGCTGGTGCACGGGACGCTTGCCGAAGCGGGCCCGCGGATCACCGAACTGCGCGCTGAACTGCGCGGGCGCCATGGCTGGATCATGGACGTCTATCTGATGCGGCGTATCGATTAAGCCATCCGTCACAGCGGCGCGGGAGACATGATATCCCCCGCGCCGCACCGGTAGATCCTCGCCGGACGTTTACTGCCCGAACGCGTAGCGCAGGCGGAAACCGTACATGCGCGGCTCGCCGACCAATCCCGAGCGGAAGCTGCGCGAGGTATTGTCGTTGAGCGACACGAAGTACTTCTCGTTCGTCACGTTGGTCATAAAGAACGCCGCGTCGATCGACGAGCCGGCGATCTTCTCCCAGGTCGCGTTCAGGTTCAAAACACGCGAGGATGGGATGCGGCCACTATCGGAGTTGGCGTTGTTCAGGCCTGAGCCGGGATTGATACGCCCCGTGTTGACCGTCGTCGGTGTGCCGGCGGCCGTCAGGAACGGCTGATTGTTCGACGCATCATAGCATCCGCGCGATGCATCCGCCGCAGGGCAGCTTGGCACGACCGCTTCATAGGACGCGGTATAGACCCACGTCGCGCCGAAGCTGATGCGACCGACACTTTCGGAAAGCGGCAGGCGGTAATTGGCCGATAGGTTCAACTTGTGCGGTTGCGTGTTGGGGATCGGATCGCCGACCAGCGGTGGCGTCAGGGTCACGCCGGGGCCGACATCGGGTGCGGTGAACGCCTGGATCTTGGTGCTGAGATAGGCGTACGACGCCGACAGGACCATGCCGTCGAACGGACGCAGGTTGACGTCTGCCTCCAGACCATACAGCCGTGACTTTCCGGCGTTGGCGACGAGCGCATTGGGACGCACGCCGATCACCGCACCCAGCAAGAGCTGCTGGTCGCTGAACTTGTCGTAGAAGGCCGAGATGTTGAAGTTGCCCGGCACCGGACCCGACCAGCCCGTCTTTGCACCCACTTCGTAGTTGTCGACCTTCTCCTGATCATAGGGTTGCAGGTTGATCGGATTTGGGTTGGCGGCGCTCCGGGGGGCGCTGTCAGGCCCGAACAAGGAAAGACCACCTGCACGATATCCGCGCGACCATTTGGCGTAGAGCATGATATCTTCGATCGGCTTGTAATCGACGCCTACGGTCCATGTCGGCGCCTTGGATGTCTGCTGCAGGTTCTGGTTGCAGAACGCCAGGCGCGTTGCCGCCGGATGGGCAACACCGAAATCGGGCGCCAGCTGGTTGAGGCAGGTCGCGGTCAGGGGATTGACGCCCTGGACGTTTATGACCGCTCTTTGCTTGTCCCACGTATAGCGAAGCCCGGCGGTGAACGTTATCTCCGGCGTGATCTTGTAGCTCGCCTGACCATAGAGCGCGTAATCGGTGAATTTCGTCTTGGACAACGACATGCTGACCGGGCTGCTGATCGTGCCAAGTGAAAAGCCGGGTTGCGACACGCAGTTCAGTGCATCGATGTCGGCACAGGCGGTGCCGGTCGCTGTCTGGACGCCGGAAAAGCCCAATGGATCGTTGCGCTCCATGTAGGCGCCGGCCTGCCAGGTCAGCGCGTCACCCGCGTTTCCGGAAAGCCGCAGTTCTTCGACGAATGTGGACTGTGCGTTGGTGCGGCCATTAAAGGGATTGGCGTGGGTGAAGGCAAAGCCGGTGACTTGTCCGCCCGAAGTCACGCTGGCGGGATTTACCGACGCATTCGCCAAGTAGTAATTGCCGAAAAGGTCGATATTAGTGCGTTGGCGAAACTCACCATACGAGGCGATGTTGGTCACGGTCAGGTTGTCGCTGACAGTCCACTTGGTGGTGTTGATGATCTGCCATTGACGCAGTTCCGAAGCGGAGTCCGCAAGACGGTTCTGCACCGTGAAGAATCCGGACGAGGATTGCCTTGCAAGTTGCGCCTCGCACCGTGCCCGTGTCAACACACCGAAATTCTGGCTGCTCACGGAATCGCTGCAATCGATCAGTCGAGGAATGACGCCATTGCTGTCCGAGTGGGTGTAGTTGGCGACAGTGTAATTCTCAAGATCAGGTGTCAGCTCTGCCAGAATACTGATGCGGCCCGCCCAATAGTCGACATCGCCCATGCCATGATCGCCATGAAGCCCATCGCCCAGATTGCCGATGTTGTTCAAATAGCCGTTGCGCGTCTGGCGGTCGAGGCCGACCTTGAAGGTTTCCGCCAGCGGAATGTTCAGCACACTCTGGACCCGACGCATCTTATAATCGCCCAGCGATCCTTCGACGTAGCCTTCGAAACGGTCGGTCGGACGATTGGGGACTAATAGCACTGCACCGCCGGTCGAGTTGCGCCCTTGAAGCGTACCTTGTGGTCCTTTGAGGACCTGAATGTTCTGCAAGTCGAAGAGAGAGCCCGGCCCCGCCCCATCGCCGCCGAAGGTTCCGCCCGAGCCGCGGGGTGCCACGACATCCGCGAAGTAGACGCCGACCGTTGCCGATGTTCGCTGTTCCTGCGTGAAGCCTCGAATGGAGAAGTTGGTGCTGTCACTGCCAAAGCGGCTGTTCACCGCAAGACCGGGCGTAATGACACCAAGATCCTTGGCGCTATTGATGTTCTGATTGGACAGTTGCTTTTGGTCATAGACCGTGATGGAGATCGGAACATCCTGGAGGCGTTGCTCGATCCGCTGCGCCGTGACGATGATTTCATTGCCGGTAGTCTCCTGCGCAAACGCAGGTGTCGCCACCGTCGTGCCCAACGCGGTCGCGACGAAGAGCACGGTCTTCCGCCTTTTAATCATGCATAATCCCCCATAAATAGACTCTTAAGGCCTAATTTTATTAGCCCCACAGCGCTGCTGCCTGGCTTTTTCTACTCTAGCGACCGGAATAGTATGAAGTAAAGTGCTTCCATCGCTATTTGGAAATGCCGATAAGCTCGGGTGTCTCTCTTATGAAGCTTTGCCGCCACATTACTAACCTTGGTTAGTAATGAACTTATACTATCGGGAACGGGTTCATGAGCTCATGCTTGGCAAGATTACTGGCCGATCATGCTTTTGCAATGTCGCAATCGCGCAGCAAAAGAAAGAAGGCGTGCAGGTCCAGTAAGTCGATGTGGGGAGTGCGGGCGGAGCCCAGAAAGATACTGCCCGTCCGAGATTGGGTTATCCGCCATCGGAATCGAAACCGGCAACTAGGGTGCGGTGGCAGTCGCAGCGGCTTTCGGTGCGATTGTGGGATAGCGGGCCAGGATCGCGCTTGTCACACCGTTGGTCCACCCGAAGCCATCCTGGGTCTTATACTCTCCGCCGCCACCAGCCTTGCGTTCTTCGACGTCATATTTCTCGAGCATCTTGCCGGTTTCCGCAAATGTTTGCGCTACCGTGGTGATCCAGCGCTCGGCAATTTCCCGAGCCAGCGCGTCTTGGCCAGATCGTTCAAGCCCGGCAACCGCGATCCACTGCAGCGGCGCCCACCCGTTGGGCGTATCCCACTGCTGGCCGGTACGCAGAGGCGTCGTGCGAAGGCCACCGGGCGCCAGCAAGATGCGGCGGATGGTCATGCCGACAGCCGCCGCCTGCCGCGGCGATGTCGCCCCGACGAACAGGGGGTACACTGTCGCCGCCGAAAGGCGCGGGCTATGCGTGCCGGCAATCCGGTCCCAATCTGCAAACCGGCCTTCGCGTTCGACCCAGAAGTAGCGGTTGATGGCAGCACGTCGGTTCGCGGCCAGCCGTGCGAAGTGAGCGGCCTGAACGCCGTCTCCCGCCGCCGCGCTGCGCTTCGCTATCGACTGCTCCATCAGGAATAGGAGGCTGTTGAGGTCGACGGGGACGATGTCGGTGGTTCTGATCGTGGTGAGCTTGCTGGGATCGGCGAGCCAGCGACTGCTGAAATCCCAGCCGCTCTCGGCGCCGGCGCGTAGGTGGCGATAGACCACTGCCGGTGGACGGGTGGGATCTTCCTTCGCCGTGGTTACGTCTTCGGCATAGGACTCGTCGCGGGGCAGGGCGCGATCATCCCAATAACGGTTGAGCAGGGTGCCATCCGGCATTCGGACCACACGATCGCAGGCGCCGGTCGCATCCAGGCAACCGGCGCCCGCCATCCAGTAATCATGCTCACGCTTCAGGGCCGCTAGCCGCCGTTTCGCCAGTGTCGGATCGGTGTCCTTCGACAAGTCCAGCATCGCGGCATAGAACGGCGGTTGCGAACGGCTGAGATAATATGTCCGCATGCCATTCGGGATATGGCCATAACGTTCGATAGCTTCGGTAAAGTCGGCGATCATCGCTTCCACCAGCGGTTGTTGATCGTCAACGACGAGACCCAGCATGGTGAAGTAGCTGTCCCAATAATAGATCTCACGAAAGCGACCGCCCGGCACGACGTAAGGCGCGCTCATCGGCAGCGCTGAACTTCCGGGTGCAACCTGCCCGGGCTGGCGGATCAGGATCGGCCAGAGCGATTGGATATGTCGGCGCAGCTGATCCGCCCCATGATCGTTGATCTCCGGCACCGTGAAATTGGCGAGGACGAACGCGCGCAGCGCTTGGGACGTGGTCGGTGGATTGCGGCGATAGTCCTCCAGGATTGCGGCGGGGGCACGCTTGGGCACGGCATCGACGAAGACTTTGCCATCCGGGAAGATACGCCGTTGCTGAACATCGGCGAACAAGGCGCCGTAGATATCCTGGGGTGGTTGCTGCTGAGCCGAGATCGGACTAGCCAAGGTCGCCAAGGCCACAAGAGACAGCAACCGGGCTCGCGCTCTCTTCATGTTCGGATCCATCGGCTGTCCATGGCGAGACCAAGGATAGCCAAGAGCGCCCATCTCAACAAGTCGGCGGTGCAGGGCGGTAATTCATTGTAAGATAGCGATTTCATGGCTTCTAAAAGCATGCGCTATGGAGATCAGGTGTCGGGTAGCGGGAGTATAAAACAACAATGTCGTGATGGATTGGATCAGAACACCAATTGAAGTGGATCCTCTAGTTTCGTCTTACCTTGACGTTTCTTGATATCGAGGACTACCTTGCGATCCGATGCGTCGAGGCAAGCAAATGCGGGCTAGTCCATGGCTATGGTCGATCCTTCCCGGTATCATGGGGCTGCTCGTGTCTCAGCCTGCCGTTGCCGCCTGCAAGGTCGCAAAATTCGCGGAACTCCCGGTCACGCTCGTGGGCCGACGGGCGATGATCGACGCGAAGTTCGGTCAGCGCGATACGCGGCTCATCGTCGATAGCGGCGCCTTCTACAGCACGTTGTCGCGCGCATCGGCCGCCGAGTTCGGCTTGAAGACGGAGCCCGCGCCCGCATGGTTCCGGCTGCGCGGCATCAACGGGGATAGCTCGGCCTCGCTGACGCGTACCAAGGACTTCTCGCTCGCCGGCATCGCACTGCCGCCGGTCGATTTCATCGTGGGTGGCAGCGATACCGGAACCGCAGGACTGCTTGGTCAGAATATCCTCGCGCTCGGCGATACGGAGTACGATCTGCCGCATGGCATGGTCCGGCTGATGCGGGTCGAGGATTGCCGCTCCATGGCGCTTGCATACTGGGCGAACGGCAAGCCGTTTTCGACGATCCCGCTTGAACGCGGCAACGGTGGCTCGTGGAAGCCTCACATCATCGGCACCGTCCTGGTCAATGGTGTCAAGATGCGTGCCATTTTCGACACCGGATCGCCTACCACGATGATGACCCTCTCCGCTGCGAAACGCGCGGGCATCACCCCGCAAAGCCCCGGCGTAATGCCGTCCGGCATGACCGCCGGCCTTGGGTCGCATCGGATCGCCACCTGGCTGGCAACGTTCAGTTCCATCGATCTTGGCGGGGAGGTCGTTTCAAAGCCCAAGTTCCAGTTCGCCGACATACAGTTCGATGGCGATATGCTGATCGGCTTCGACTTCTTTCTCACCCATCGCATGTTCGTTTCGAACGCCAATCATATGCTTTACATGACCTACGAGGGTGGGCCGCTGTTCGGGCTCACGCCATCGGGTGCGCGCACGGCATCGGGTGAAAAGCTCGACCTTTCGGACAAGACCGCTGAGCCGACCGACGCCGAGAGTTTTAGTCGGCGCGGCGCCGTGTTCATGTCACATGGCAAATTCACCGAGGGGCTTGCCGACTTCGATAAGGCCGTCGCGATGGCGCCGAACGAGGGGCGCTATGTCCATCTTCGCGCGCAGGCCCGTCTTGCCAATAATCAATCGTCGCTCGCGATGGCCGATTTCGATACGGCCGTCAGCTTGCTGCCGACAAACTACGACGTGCGGCTCGAAAGAGCGCGGCTACGTCTCGCCAACCAGGACCGGGTTGGCGCTGCAGAGGACTTGAAGGCCGCGGATGCGGGGCTGGCACCCGGTTCCGATCGTCGCCTTGATCTGGCCCGCATGTACGAGAAGCTGGACGAACTGGCGCCGGCAATCGCCAACTATGGGGCATGGCTCAAGCTGCATGCGGCCGATGCCGGGCGGGAGGTGGCGTACAATGGCCGCTGCTGGTCGCGCGCCTTGCTCAATCGCGAACTCGATGGTGCGCTTGCAGACTGTAACATGGCGCTGAAACTGCGGCCGGGTTACGGCCCATATCTCGACAGTCGCGCGCTGGTGCGGTTCAGGCGTGGAGAATTGCAAGATGCGCTGGACGACTACGATCGGGCGATTCAAGTCATGCCGCGCAGCGCGTGGTCGTTGTACGCCCGTTCGCTCGTCCAAAAACGCTTGGGGATGACGGCCAAGGCGGACGAAGGTCGGAATGCGGCGATCTCCATCAACCCTGCCGTCGCGCAGAGAGCTACGAAGTACGACATAAAGGAATGAACTCCCACGAGGGGAGCCGCATGCCTGCGCAGCAATCGCGGCGATGTTTGGGGATCAGGTTCACGAACACTTGAAGTACGCATGGGCGGGCACGCGCTCGGCGTTGCGCCGCCCGGCATGATTGGCCGAACGGCTGGACGACAGCAACCGGTACGCCGCCCGAAGAGGCATTGCCCTTTCAGCTAAAAACCAAGCTTGACCGAGAACCAGCTTGATCGTTGCTCCTTACGTTGATGTGGCGTCAAAGCCACAAGAGGTGACATTTCGTTCCACCCGATATGCAGCGTCCAAATTGGTCAATAAACGGACGGCTTGTACGAGCAGGGGTCGGACCGTGAGCACCCCGCAGAGGTGCGCGTTTATGACGTCCGTGGAGGGTATTTCTATGAGGAAAAGTGTCTGGCGGGCGACATGCTCGGTTATCGGCCTTGGCGCCGTATGTTCAATGAACTCCACGAGCGCCTATGCCCAGGACGAAGCTCAAACCGACACCGGTGGTGGCGAAATCGTCGTCACGGCGCAGCGCCGTCAGGAACTTTCGCGCGACGTGCCGATAAGTGTGACGAGCCTGAGCAGCGAACAGCTTTCCACGGCGAACGTCAGCCAGTTGTCGGACACCGCACGACTGACGCCCGGCCTGCGCTTCGACAGCCAGGGTCCGGCCGTTCAGCCGACCATCCGCGGCGTGGGCACGGCGATCACCACCTCTGGCGGTGGTCCCAACGTCGGGATCTACGTCGACGGGTTCTTCCAGGCCAACACCTACCTTTCCGACTTCGATTTGCTCAACGTCCAAAGCATCCAGGTCCTCAAAGGGCCGCAGGGAACGTTGTTCGGGCGAAATACCACCGGCGGTGCCATCATCGTCTCGACCAGTGAGCCAAGCACCGAAACCAGCGCCCAAGCTGTGGTGCGATATGGCCGCTTCAACTCGGTCAAGGCGCAGGGATACGCGACTTTCGGAATCAGCGATCGGGTGGCGCTCGACATCCAAGGCTCCTATCGGCGCGGCGACGGCTATTTTACCGATGTCGCCACCGATGACGACGATGTCGGCCGATACGAGAATTGGGCCGTGCGCGTCGGCCTCAAGGCGGATCTGACCGACGACGTCTCGCTGTTGCTGCGCTGGAACCATGCCGAAACGGACGATCCAACGACGCAGCTGGTCAACGCCTACGTCGACAAGTCGGGCAAGGCCGGTTTCTTCGACAAACTCTCGCCCGTCGGGCAGGGCGTGTACGGTCGGTCAAGCTCGCAGGGTCTCCCGCTGGTCTATTACTATGCTCCGGCTGGAACATATGCGACCAAACCCGGCGACGTACTCCTCAATGCGCCGCAGAGTTTTCGTACCAATTCTGATAGTCTGCAGGCCACGATCAAGGCCGATCTCGGTTCGGTGGAACTGACCTCGTACTCGCAATATCGCAAGGATCTCTCCCCGTACTTCGGCGATCTCGACGCGACGACGTTGCCGCAGTTCAACATCTTCGTCGGCGTCAACGACGAGACGTGGAGCCAGGAGTTCATCGTCAACTCCAAGGCGGGCTCGCCGCTACAGTGGACTGCCGGACTGAACTATTTCCAGATCAAGGACACCTGGACCATCGGAGCGTCTTTCGGTGCCGCACCGTTCTCGCCCTTCGGCGGTTCCAGCACGAACACGAAGTCCTATGCCGGCTTCGTCGACGCAACCTACGAGGTAAGCCCCAAGTTCTTCGTGACCCTGGGCGGTCGCTATAGCCACGACGAGGTCGCGGACGGCTACTTCGTTGCCAACTTCACCACACCGCTGACGGGGTATACGGGTCCCGAAGGACAGAACGTCCCCTTCACCGGGCAGCCGGGGGATCGCGTTAGCGTTCCCACTTTGAAGAACGACAGCTTCACCCCACGCGCCGTGGTGCGATACAAGCCGAGCGAGGAATCGAGCGTGTATGCATCGTTCACGCGCGGCTACAAGGCGGGCATCCTCAATGTGGGCGGCTATTCGCAGCAGCCGGTCAAGCCTGAGAAGATCAACGCTTTCGAAGTCGGCTACAAGTACGAGACCCGCGCCTTTCAGGCCGATTTTGCCGGGTTCTACTACGATTACAAGAACCTGCAGGTTTCCAGCTACCAGGACGGCGCGGCGCAGATCCGCAACGCCGCCTCCTCCGAAATCTATGGCGCGGAAGCCCAGGTGCGATACAAAGCGAGCGAGGCGTTCACCGTATACGGCGGCGCCGCATGGACCCATGCCCGCTATAAGTCGTTCACCAACGCTCCCTATTACAGTTATTGCGATCCTGTGGCGGCATCGGCCATCGCCTGCACGCCACCCGCTTTGGGCGGTATAGGTGCGGGAGGACTTGTCCAAACGTCGACCGACGCTTCCGGTTTCAAGATGCAGCGAGCTCCCGAGTTCACCGGAAACATCGGCGCCAGCTATGGCCTGGATCTGGGTGGCGGGCGCCTGATGCTGTCGGGCAACCTTTATTACACGTCCAGTTTCTATTTCGATCCAGAACAACAGTTCAAGCAAAACGCTTATGAGCTGTTATCGCTCCGGGCGGAATGGACCGATCCCTCCGAGCGTTACAAAGTTGCGATCTTCGGCGATAACGTGACTAACAAGCGATACCAGACGCAGGTTCTTTTCAACACCTTGGGGACTGGAGCCGTCTGGAACTCGCCGGTGACCTATGGCATCGAGTTAGGCGCAAAGTTCCGCTGATATGATGTGAGCCTTTGGCATACGACCGTGCCGCAGATTGTCTCTTATAGCGATCTGCGGCACAATCATTGGTTCATGCCCAAACACGGGCGCGTGGTCGGTGCAAGCATCAGCCTTTCTTGAGTGCATTCGGCTTGTGAGCGGCTTCGCTGCCCGACTTGTCGCTCTTGACGATATATTGAGGATCGTCTTTGCTCGCGGCTACTTTATGCCCCTTGATCTGCGTTTCCGAAGTTTGCTTCCTGACGACTGTTCCGTGGGTCTCACCCTGGCTGGTCTCCCAAGTTACCTTATCACCTTTTTTCAGCGTCTTGGTCATAGCGGGTTCCTTATCCAAGCATCGATCATCCGACCGGTGCGTCCATCGCGGGCAGTCCGATCATTTCTTTGAAACCCGGGGGGCTTTTTTCGGTTCCGTACCTGCCCCAAGGATCAGGCTAGCGTGACGATGGCGGTGACGCTGCGGGCTGGACGACAGGCTGCGAGGTAAAAATTACAGGTGGCCTGGACGGCGGGGACGCCGATGGAGCGCTCTTCGGTTCATCCGCCCGGGGGTCGGGCAGGTTCGTATCCTCGTTCTGCCGGTGGCTTGCCGAGTAGCGGGTGACAATCGTCTCGGTGGCTGGCGAGGCCGGATAGGGGCAAGTTCTGGCCGCCCCGAGCCCCTTGAGGAACCCGCGACGAGCCATACCCGCCTGAACGGCGGATCGTATCTCACGTTCCTGACTGTTAGCGCCGGAGACCTCCCGTATCAGCGACCGGAAAGGTATCAGCCGCCCGACCGCCCATTGGGCGACGCGGCCGGTGCTCAGACGCGATCGTTCCGCCTGGGGTAGGTCGACATCCGGTCCCAGCACGGTGTCGTACTCTTCTACGGCCGCAACGATCGCTGCGCAGGTTTCCAGACCCTGCGTCGAGTAAGGACGGGTTTGCGCTTCGACCAACAGCGCGGGTATCTCCGTCCGGGTTAGATTGAGGTCGGTCATCGGGGTCTTGGCGACATCGACGACCCCCGGCTCGCGCCGGGTTATCGGCCGATCATCACCTCGCGCCAAGGCTGGTTGCGCGACGATGAGCGAGACGATCAACGACGCTATCGTACCCGTTACCGCCAGCGTGCGGACCATCATACCGTTATCGCTTCAAGTCGGCGAAGGTATCACAGGCATTGTCATCCCCGGTATCGAGACCACGCTTGAGCCATTGCATGCGCTGAGCGCTGGAGCCGTGGGTAAAGCTTTCCGGCGACACCTGCTGACCGGAATTGCGCTGCAAGGTATCGTCCCCGATCGCGCTGGCGGCATTGAGGCCTTCTTCCATATCGCCAGGCTCGATCAGGTCGCGATGTTTGGCAGCCCATACGCCGGCATAACAATCTGCCTGAAGCTCCATACGTACCTGAAGTGCGTTGGCCTGTTCGCGGCTGCCCTGTTGCTGGGCACTGTGGATCTGATCGGCAATACCCGTCAGTTTTTGGACATGATGCCCATATTCATGCGCGATGACGTAGTACCGGGCGAAGTCACCGCCGGCGCCAAGATCCTTCGCCATCTGGTCATAGAAGCTGGTGTCGATGTATATGCCCTGGTCGATAGGGCAGTAGAACGGTCCCATGGCGCTCTGCGCGGCACCGCAGCCCGATTGCGTACCTCCCTGGTAGAAGGTCAGCGTCGGCTGCTCGAACGGGATATTGGCTTTCTGGAACAGCGGCTGCCAGGTGCGATTGAGCGAATCGAGAGCGTTGCAGGCTTCGTTCGCATAGGCATTGCGCTTGCAGATCGTGTTCGCATCGGTTGCTTGCGGGCTGGTTTCAGCAGGTCCTACCTGTTGCTGTCCACCTTCGATCGCGCCGATCATCTGACCCGGATCCACACCGAAAACCACCGCGCCGATCAGCGCGATGACTAGGGTGCCACATCCGATCTTGCCGCCGCCGCCGCCCGGGAATCCCCCGCCGCCGCCTTCGCTTACACGTATGTTGCCAGGATCGAAGGGATTGAGTCTCACGCGTTCTAGCCCCCTGTTGCGGTCCGCCCGAACCCACAATGCCATGCGCCGGAGCGTCGCCCGGCCGTCAAGTCGCTCTAAGCGATCTCAGCCCGGTTTGTTCCGGATCGCCTTGCCTCGACGCGACGCTGGAAAACTGCGGCTTTTGCGCCTCAGTCGCGAAATTTTCATCATCGCCCTTGATTCATCCCTCACTTCGCCACCTAGTCGAAAGATATACGTTCGTACGTTGGATACATGACCAGGGGCATCGCGAAACTCATCGGACGGGCGGGGATGGCCGCTGCGATAGCCCTTGGCGGCTGGCTGGCGCTCGCCTCGGTTCCGAGCGTAGCGGCCACCACACGCGCCAATCGCGAGATCGAGGAGCGCCTGCGCGCGCAGATCCAGGTTCTGGCGAGCGACGATTTCGAGGGTAGGCAGCCGGGTACGGATGGCGAAGCGAAGACCTTGCGATATCTCGGCAAGGAATGGTTCGGGATTGGTCTGGTATCCGGAACGAATGATCCCAGCCACGAGTGGTTCTCACCCGTTACGCTGATTGCGCGCACACCGGCCGGGTTCGCCGCCCGGTTCTCTCGCAAGGGCAAGCGCTTGATCGCATCTGAGAGCCAGATGTTAGTGCTCACATCGGGCAAGCGTAGTCTGGTCCGCGAAGCGCCTTTGCTGTTCGTCGGCTACGCCCGGACGCAGGAGTTCACCCGCAACGAGCTTGCCGGTCGGGTGGCGGTAATGCTCGATGGACCGACTTCGCAGCAAGGTATCGAGACAAGCGCGCGGCAGAACCAGCTTCTGGCTCAGGGAGCGGCCGCGGTACTGACGGTGCTGGACGCCGATCGCACGCTTGAGCAAGTGGTCGCACATCGGCAACGCACCGGCTACGCACTGGGCGATGATACGATCGGCGGCGATCTGGAAGGCTTCATCAGCCGCAGCGCCATGGCGGATCTGCTGAAGGGCGGGGGTGAGAGCCTGGATCAGCTGTCTCAGAAGGCGGTTCGGCCAGGTTTTGTGGCGGTGCCGCTTGACCTTGCGGTCACGCTCGAGGCGACGACCCACGAGACAACCATCCGCACGCACAACCTGATCGGTAAACTTCCCGGGCGCCACCCGGAAAGCGGCGCGGTCCTGCTGGTCGCTCATTGGGATCACTTCGGCATTTGTGCCAAGCCGCCCGCGAAGAACCTGATCTGCAATGGTGCGATCGACAATGCCAGCGGGGTGGCGGCACTGACGGAAGTAGCGGGTCGCCTTTCGCGGGGACCGCAACTGGATCGTGACGTGTATTTCCTGGCCTCGACAGCGGAGGAACTGGGTCTGCTGGGAGCGCACGCGTTCGGCGAAAATCCCCCGCTGCCGCCAGCGCAGATAGTTGCGGCGTTCAACATCGACAGTGTCGCGATCGCACCACACGGAACTCCATTCGCGATCGTTGGCCGCGGGATGACCGCTCTGGATGCGCAGATAGAAAAAGTTGCCCGGGCCGAACGGATGGAGCTCGTGCCGGGTGATGCCGCCAATGAATTCGTCAAGCGGCAGGACGGCTGGGCCTTGCAGCAACACGATATTCCTGCCGTAATGGTAACCACCGCCTACGGTCGGCTCGATCTGATCCGCGCCTTCTTCGATGGCCCTTACCACAAGCCGAGCGACGATCTCTCGCGACCGCTGGAACTGGGCGGAGCGGCGGACGACGTGCGGATGTTGACCGCCCTGACGCGCTGGTTCGGCGACGCGCGAAAGGTGGCGCTGCCCGTTCCAGCACCTGCGGGGGGGCTAACCGCGACGCCAGCGAAATGATGCCCTAGCCGGGCGGCTTCGCCTTGTTTACATGGGCCGCCACGAATCCGCATCGGAGATTGGCGCTTATGGATATTTCGCTCGGGCTTACTTTCGACGATGTCCTCCTGCGCCCGGCGAAGTCCGACATCGTACCCAACCAGGCCGACACCCGAACACAGTTGACCAAGACCATTGGTCTGAACATCCCGGTGATCTCCTCGGCGATGGACACGGTGACCGAGCACGAGATGGCGATCGTCATGGCCCAGATGGGTGGTATCGGCGTACTTCATCGCAACCTGACGATCGATGAGCAGTGTGCCGCCGTTCGCAGCGTCAAGCGTTTCGAGAGTGGCATGGTGGTCAATCCCATCACGATCTCGCCCAACGCTACTCTGGGTGATGCGCAGGCCTTGATGAGCCAGCATCGCATCAGCGGCATTCCCGTCGTCGAGCAGCCCGGCGGCAAGCTGGTCGGCATCCTGACAAACCGCGACGTGCGTTTCGCCGCCAACCCCTTACAGCCGGTGTCCGAGCTGATGACGCACGACAATCTTGCGACTGTCGGCTTGGGTGTCACACAGGAGGAGGCGCGGCGGCAGTTGCATCAGCGCCGGATCGAGAAGTTGCTGGTTGTCGACAACGATTTTCGCTGCATCGGTCTGATCACGGTGAAGGATATCGAGAAGGCCGTCATGTATCCCAGCGCCACCAAGGACGCGGCCGGCCGTCTGCGGGTAGCCGCAGCGACCACAGTGGGCGACAAGGGTTTCGAACGTACCGAGGCACTGCTGGCAGCCGAGTGCGACGTCATCGTCATCGACACCGCGCACGGTCACAACGCCGATGTCGCGCGCGCGGTGGAGCGGGTGAAGAAACTTTCCAATTCTGCGCAGGTCATCGCGGGCAACATCGCAACCGGCGAGGCGGCGCGCGCGCTGATCGATGCCGGTGCCGATGCGCTCAAGGTCGGTATCGGACCGGGGTCGATCTGCACCACGCGCGTGGTAGCCGGTGTCGGTGTGCCGCAGCTGACCGCGGTGATGGAAGCCGCCGAGGAAGCCGACAAGTCGGGCGTGCCGGTGATCGCGGATGGCGGCTTACGCACTTCGGGCGACGCCGCCAAGGCGCTCGCCGCCGGGGCCTCGACGATAATGGTTGGCTCGATGCTGGCAGGAACCGAGGAGGCCCCCGGTGAGACGTTCCTATACCAGGGGCGCTCCTACAAGTCGTACCGGGGGATGGGCTCTGTCGGTGCCATGGGACGGGGCTCGGCCGACCGCTATTTCCAGGGTGACATCAAGGACCAGATGAAACTGGTACCTGAAGGCATCGAGGGTCAGGTTCCCTACAAGGGGCCCGCGCGCGAGGTGATCCACCAGCTCGTCGGCGGCATCAAGGCCGCCATGGGCTACACCGGCTCACCCACGATCGACGCGATGCGGCGCAATTCCAAGTTCATCCGCATCACCGGCGCGGGCCTGCGCGAAAGTCACGTCCACGATGTAACCATCACGCGCGAGGCGCCAAATTATCCGACGCGCTAAACCCATCGTGATCGATTGTGAAACGCAGCGGTCGTCGGAGAATTGTCCGGCGGCAGGCGATGCCGCAAGGTCATGACACCATCCGCGCGGGTCCAGGCCGCGATCGACATCCTGGACCTGATCATTTCTTCCGCACGGGCAAACGGTGCCCCTGCCGATCGCATCGTCGCCGACTGGTTCAAGGCCCGTCGATTTGCCGGCAGCGGCGATCGGCGAGCCGTGCGCGCGTTGGTTTATCGCGCGATACGCTGCTGCGGCGAGGTGCCCGCCAACGGTCGTGCCGCGATGCTGCGGTCGGTACGTGATGATCCGGCGTTGGCAGCGCTCTTCGACGGGTCAGCGCATGCGCCCCCTGCGATCCTCGCAGGAGAGGCGGTCGCCAGCGGCGGCATCGCACCTGCATGGTTGATCGACGCGCTGGCGCAAAGCGGCATCGTCGACGCCGAAGCCGCCGCCTTGCTGGATCGAGCCCCTCTGGACGTCCGAGTGAATACGCTTCGCGCGGATCGGGCCAGGTTGCCCGAAGGGGCGGAGCGAACGGCCGCAGCGAACGGATGGCGGTATCCCTTCGGTACGCGTGTCGAAGATTCTGCCGCGTGGCGCGAAGGCGTTATCGAGGTGCAGGACACAGGTTCGCAACTGGCCTGCGAGATGGTTGCGGCACAGCCCGGCGAAACCATCGTCGACCTTTGCGCCGGCGGTGGGGGCAAGACCCTCGCGCTGGCCGCAGCGATGGATGACACCGGTAGCCTGATAGCCACCGATACCGATCGCAACCGGCTGTCGCGTCTGGCGCCGCGAGCCGACCGCGCCGGCGTCACCATGATCGCGACCCGCCTGCTCGATCCCGGTCGCGAGCGTGACGCGCTGGCCGACCTGCTTGGCGGGGCGGATGCGGTCCTGGTCGATGCGCCTTGCTCCGGCACGGGCACTTGGCGCCGTAATCCGGAAGGGCGTTGGCGCCTGACGAGCGAGCAGCTTGGCCGCTACGTCGCTGTGCAGGAACGCTTGCTGGATCTGGCGGCGGCCCTGGTAAAGCCGGGCGGCAGGTTGGTCTATGTCACTTGTTCGCTGCTGGACGCCGAGGGCGCCAGCCAGGCAGCGCGCTTCGTCGATCGGCATCGAAACGCCTGGGAAGCCACCCCCTTGGCGATGCCTTTGGGGGCACCCCGCGGCATCGGCACGCGGCTATCGCCTTACCGTGATGGTACCGACGGCTTTTTCATCGCGCGGTTTCGCGCGCTGTGATAGCGATTTAGCCAATGACCAGAGCATCGCTTTCGGCCAAGGATATTCTGATGCGTTACACTCCCATCGCGTTCGCTCTCGCGCTTGTCGCAGCCGTAAGTTCGAGCATGCTGCAATCGGCACCGGCCGAGGCGCTCGATACCCGTGCGGCGGCTCTGCTTTCGCAAGGACGCGCGGATCTTGCCGCCGGACGGACCGAGGCAGCCGTGGATGCGTTCGAGGCGGCGCTTACCGTACA
Organism: Novosphingobium sp. TK46; assembly: GCF_055361525.1. Taxonomy (NCBI): domain Bacteria; kingdom Pseudomonadati; phylum Pseudomonadota; class Alphaproteobacteria; order Sphingomonadales; family Sphingomonadaceae; genus Novosphingobium; species Novosphingobium sp. TK46. Next base: position 3,726,783 of record NZ_CM143963.1, on the reverse strand, counting down.
GCCCGGCAATGGCCAGATCCTGATCGAACTCGCGGGGGCGACGCGCCGTTTGGGCATGCAGGGCAAGGCGATCCACTATTATCGCGAAGCGCTGGAAGGTGATCCGCGCAACCTTGCAGCCATCGCCGGCGAGGGCGCCGCCATGGCCGAGAAGGGCGCTACGGAAAAAGCGAACCGCAACCTGGCGCGGCTCAAAACCATGTGCGGCTCCGACTGCGCAGAGGTTCGGCAACTCACGGCCGTGATCGCCAAGGGACCTGCGCCAAAGGTCGTCAGCGCAGCCGCGGTTACGCCCAACCCGACCATATCCGAGAATTAAGCGCCACTATCTTCATGCCAGCCGATCGGGGGCAATCGATAGGCTGGCATCGCCGTACTTCTGACAGGCTCAGATCAACGAACGGAACTCGTTCAAGACCGCGGTATAGACCGGCTTTTTGAAAGGCACGATGAGTTCGGGCAGTAGCTCGGGATCGACCCAGCGCCAGCTTTCGAATTCGGGTGGCTTATGGGCGTTCAAATCGATGTCGGCATCGGTTCCGGCGAAACGACCGAGAAACCAGATCTGGCTCTGGCCGCGATACTTTCCACCCCAAAGCTTGCCCATCAGCGCGTCGGGAAGATCATAGAGAAGCGCTTCCTCGGTTTGCGCCAGGAAGGTCACCTGCGCCTTCTGCGCTCCGGTTTCCTCCCAAAGTTCGCGATAAGCGGCCCCGCGCAGGTCCTCACCCTTGTCGACACCGCCTTGCGGCATCTGCCACCAATCACCCTCTCGATTGTCGATACGCTTGCCGACAAAAACCTTGCCATCCGCGTTGACGAGCATGATGCCCACACATGGGCGGTAGGGTAGCCGGGAAGCGTCGGTCATGGGTGCCAAGCAACTCAGTTGGTGGATGATCGCTGATGAAAGCAAAGCGCCACGGAAGGTTCCGACGGCGGTAGCGCGGTTGACATTGCGGTAAGCGCCCGCTCTTGACCAGTCGCATTTAACAGCCTCTATCGATTGCCAAGGTTTGGCCGACGATGGATTTTCTAAATTGCCAGGTGGGTTGATCCGGGTCAGTGGCAGTCTCACCTAAGCGGACGCACACCTAGCAAGAAAAGGCCGGGCACGGGTCGACAGACCAGCGCGCACATCCCGGCGACAGAGGATGATAATGGCGACACTTCCTGCCGAAGATCACAGCTCAATGGTGGCTGAAACGACTGCGCCCGAGGCGGTCGTGGTGCGTTTTGCCGGGGATTCGGGTGATGGCATGCAGCTCACCGGGGGGCAGTTCACGCTTTCCACGGCGCTGGCGGGCAACGATCTGGCGACTTTCCCGGACTTCCCGGCTGAGATCCGTGCACCGCAAGGCACGCTCTTCGGTGTCTCCGCTTTCCAAATCAATTTTGGCTCGAGCGAAATCACGACTGCTGGCGACGCCCCCGACGTGCTGGTGGCGATGAACCCCGCGGCTTTGAAGACCAACGTCCAGGCGCTGAAGCCCGGCGGTCTGATCATCGCGGACACCGGCGAATTCAACAAGCGCAACATGGAAAAAGCGAAGTACGAGACGTCCCCATTTGAGGATGGCAGCCTCGCCAAGTGGGAAGTCATGGCCTTCGACATCAGCGCGCTGACGCTTGAGGCGGTCAAGCCGTTCGGCCTCGGCAACAAGGAGGCGCTGCGTTGCAAGAACATGTGGACGCTGGGGCTGTCCTTGTGGATGTTCGACCGTGACCGGCAGCCGCTGATCGACTGGCTCAACGGCAAGTTCGTGAAGAACCCGGTGCTCGCGCAGGCCAACATCGCCGCGCTCAATGCTGGGCATGCCTATGGCGAGACCGCCGAACTGGCCGGTCCGCTCAAGAAGCTGCACATCGAACCAACGGCTGCGGAGCCGGGGCTCTATCGCACGATCACGGGTGGTGATGCGGTATCGCTGGGTCTGGTGGCCGGGGCGCAACTGGCCGGTCTGCAGATGTTCTTCGGCGGTTACCCGATCACGCCGGCCTCCGCGATCCTGCACAATCTGGTGAAGATGAAGGAGTTCGGGGTCACCACCTTCCAGGCGGAGGACGAAATCGCGGCGATCTGCGCGGCGATTGGCGCGTCCTATGCAGGTCAGCTTGGCGTTACGTCCTCGTCCGGTCCGGGCATCGCGCTCAAGGGCGAGGCGATGGGGCTCGCCATCATGACGGAATTGCCGCTGGTGATCGTCAACTCGCAGCGCGGCGGCCCCTCGACCGGCTTGCCGACGAAGACCGAACAGTCCGATCTGTACCAGGCGGTGTACGGTCGCAACGGCGATGCTCCGCTGCCGGTCATCGCCGCACGCTCGCCAGCCGATGCCTTCGATTGTGCGATCGAGGCGTGCCGCATCGCCACTCAGTTCATGACGCCCGTCATGCTGCTGACCGATGGGTATATCGGAAATGCGTCCGAGCCATGGAAGGTGCCCGATCCGGCTTCGTTCGCGCCGTTTCCCAAGGTGTTCCTGGAGCAGACCAACAACTCCGAAGGCAAGGTACTGCCGTTCAAGCGCGACGAGCAGGGTGTGCGCCCGTGGATCAAGCCGGGCACGCCAGACCTGATGCATCGCATCGGCGGCATCGAAAAGGCGATCGACACCGGCAACATCGACTACGCACCGCACGTCCATCAGTCGCAGACCGACGCCCGCAAAGCCAAGATCGATGGTGTCGCAAAGGCGATCCCCGCGCAGGACGTGGCGCTTGGCGAAACCTCTGGCAAGCTGGTGGTCGTGGGTTGGGGATCGACTTATGGGCCGATCCATCAGGCGGTGCGCCGCGCGCGGCGCAAAGGTCTGGACGTCAGCCACGTCCATATCCGACATATCTGGCCGCTTCCCGCCAATCTGGGCGAGTTGCTGGGTAGCTATGCGAACGTGTTGGTGCCCGAGATGAACACGGGGCAGCTAAAGACCGTGCTGCGCGATCAGTTCCTTGTCGATGCGGTCGCTCTGAACAAGGTTTCCGGCCAGCCCTTCGCGATCGGTGAGATCGAGGAGGCCATCGCCAGGTTCTTCGATAGCGTACCGGGCAACGAAGGCGGCGAAGTCTTCGTCAACGAAGGCCAGCTGCCAAGCCCCGAAGCGCACAACGATTGATTTCGACCCCCGACTGCGGGATCACGAGGCAAGACTCATGAACGACATGACCCCCATCACGACGACGCTCAAGGATTGGGAAACCGATCAGGAAGTGCGCTGGTGCCCAGGCTGCGGCGACTACGCCATCCTCAAGGCCGTGCAGCGCACGTTGCCGATGGTCGGCGCCGATCCAAAGAATACCGTGTTCGTCTCCGGCATCGGCTGCTCCAGCCGCTTCCCGTACTATATCGAAAGCTACGGTTTCCACACGATCCACGGGCGCGCGCCGGCGTTCGCGACGGGGATCAAGCTGGCGAACCCCGATCTCGACGTCTGGATCGTGACCGGTGATGGCGATGGCATGTCGATCGGCGGCAACCACACGATGCATGTCCTGCGCAGGAACCTGAACTGCCAGATCATGCTGTTCAACAACGAGATCTACGGTCTGACCAAGGGCCAGTTCTCGCCGACCAGCCGCCAGGGTACCAATTCGCCCACCACGCCGCTTGGTTCCTACGATCGTCCCGCCTCGCCATGCGCGTTCGCGCTGGGATCGGGCGCGCGCTTCGTCGCCCGTGGGTTCGACGTGTCGAAGAACCTGCCCGAAGTGCTGATCGCCGCCTACGAACACAAGGGCGCGGCGTTCATCGAAATCTTCCAGAACTGCATCGTCTACAACAAGGACCGCTTCGACGATTTCGTCACCAAGGCCGTGGCGGACGAGATGCAGCTTTGGTGCAAGGATGGTGAGCCGCTGCTGTTCGCCAAGGGTACCAAGGGCCTGGCCCTCGATATGGATACCCTGTCACTCAAGGTCGTGCCGGTGGTCGACGGTGACTGGCAGACAGCCGGCGTGGTGGTCCACAACGTCAGGAACCGTGGCCTCGCGCACATGCTGGTCGAGATGACCTTCGGACCGTTCCCGATGGCCCTGGGCGTGATCTACAACGATCCGGCGCCGACCTTCGAAGCGTCGGTAGCATCGGAAAAGGCGCAGTCGGTCGCAGGCAAGACCGCCGATCTGGCCAAGCTCCTCAGCAAGGGCCAGACATGGACGGTCGAGCCCGAGGCTACTCATGGACTCATGACATAACGCCAGCGACGACCCGCGGCGGGCAGGCCAGGGCAGGTGGATAACCTCACGCATAGCCTGGTTGGCTGGGCGCTGGCCGAAACGGGCCTCAAGCGTCGTAGCCGCAAGGGGCTGGCCACTTGCGTGCTGGCGGCTAACATGCCCGACATAGACGTGTTCTTCGGATGGGCGCCTTGGGATCCGCTGGCGACGCATCGCGGCTTCACGCATGGATTGGTCGGCGGGGTGCTTCTGATGCCGCCGATGCTCGCGGGATTGCTGTGGCTGCTGGATCGGTGGCAGGTGCGGCGAGGTGCGGAATTTCGCAGCGGCTTGCAGATGCAATTCGGATGGCTGGTCACGCTCAGCTACCTTGGCGCGCTGACTCATCCGCTGCTCGACCTGCAAAACGTATATGCGATCCAGCTTTTGTCGCTGGCGAGCACGCATTGGTTTCATACCGACGCATTGTTTATCGTTTCGCCATGGCTTCTTGGGATACTGGGTATCGGGATCTGGCTGTCTCGTCGGCAGGATAGCGGAAGGCCTGCGCGGCTTGCGTTGGCTAGCGCGCTTGCGTTTGTCTTGCTCAACCTGGCGATCTCGAACTTCGCGTGGCGAGCGCCCGCGGCCGGATCACCCCATGCCCGCCCTGACCGCATCTTCGCCTCTCCGGAGCCGATCAAGTTCTGGCGGCGCGACGTCATATGGCGGCGAGATGGATTCGTGACATTCGGCCGGTACGATCCGCTGAAAAGTCTGACGATGCTCATCGGCCTGGATGCGCGTTTGCCTGACCACATGGGCGATCCTATTGTCACCAAGGCCTCAACCGCGACGCCGGAGGTACGAAAATTCCTCGCTTGGTCGCAGCTTCCCGTCGCCAGTATCGAGCGACACGGTTGCGAAGCAAGAGTAACGTTCGGCGACGCGCGATTCAGCGGCCCGGCACTCAGCCGAAACTTCAACGTCTCTGCTTCGGTTCGCCGTCCAGGTTGTCAGGATCCTCGCTGATGCCGTCTTCTGTGGCGGCCACGGCCATCTGTGCGGGCCGAAACAGAAGCGCGCTGCTCAGGAACGCCCATCCGGCACCGCCGAGCCAACCGGCGATGACGTCGCTGGGCCAATGAACACCCAGCCATACGCGGCTCCAGGCGATGATCATGCTCACGACCACCGCAGCGCCGATGACAGTGGCCCGCACGCTGCCGCGGTGGCTGATTGCTGCGAATGCCAAGGCGATGCTGATGTAGACTACGGCCGAATTGAAGCTGTGCCCGCTGGGAAAGCTGTTGCCGCCCGCCTCCATAAGATGCGGTACGATCTCGGGCCGGGGGCGACCGACGATTTGCTTCAGGACGCTATTGACCAGCCAGGCGAGCGCGACGGTGATCGTGAGCAAGGTTGCTTCCCGGCGCAAGCGAAGGAACAGCAATCCGACGATGGCAGCAAGCGCGAACAGGTTGCGCAACAGCGTTCCGCCCAACGCGGTGATATCACGAACGCTTTCGAGCAACTTGGTCGACCCGCGTGGCTGGAGGTCCGAACCACGCCAGAATAGCATGCCCGCCTCGTCGATCGTCGTGGTGCGAGCGGTCGCCACCGCCCAGGCCATGATCCCAAAACCGATCCAGCACAAACTGGCGAGGATCAGGGCCTTGCGCGGATCTATCCTGTGCCCGAATTTGGGAACGGTGAAAATTTGGCTGTCGGCGTCCATAAGGGCAGGGAACGCACTGCGGGGAGGGTCGTTGCGCGACGATGACCAAGTCGAAGACCGTGCCGCGCATCGTGTGGCTCCGCCGCGATCTGCGGCTTGCCGATCAACCTGCCTTCTGTGCTGCTGCCGAACAAGGGCCGGTCATTCCCGTATATGTGCTGGACGACGACCGGGCAGGAGACCGCAAGCTGGGCGGCGCATCGCGATGGTGGCTTCACGGCAGTCTCGTTTCTCTCGAGAAAGGTCTCAAGCGGCATGGATTGCGTCTGATCTTGCGCAAGGGAGACAGTGTGGAGCAACTGTCGGCGCTGGTGAAGGAGACCGGTGCCAGCGGGATCGATGCCATCCACCATTACGAACCATGGTGGTGCGAAGCGGAGTCGCTTCTGGGCGCACGGGTCGACCTGCAGCTTCATGATGGAAACTACCTGGCCCCACCCGGTATGGTTAGGACAGGGGCGGGTCAGCCCTTCAAGATTTACACCCCATTTGCGCGCGCGCTCATAGCGCAACTTCCGCTCAGGGATCCGCTCCCGGTCCCCAAACTTGCAGCGCCAACCCATTGGCCCCAGTCAGACAAACTTGCCGCCTGGAAGCTGTTGCCCACGAAGCCCGACTGGTCGGAGGGGTTCGGAAGTGCGTGGACCCCCGGTGAGGGCGCTGCCGAGGCGCAAATCGACGACTTCCTTGATCGTGTCGATGACTACACGGATGATCGCAATCGCCCCTCGATAGACGGATCTTCACGAATGTCGCCGCATCTGCATTGGGGTGAGATTTCACCAACGCAGATCTGGCATGCAGTGGAAGGAAAGCGCAGCAAGGGCGCCGACACGTATCGCGGCGAGATCGTATGGCGCGACTATGCGCAAAACGTGATCGCGCAGTATCCCGGCTACCCCGAGAAAAGCTATCGAGAGGCTTTCGCGAAATTTCCCTGGCGGGATCCCGCGAAAAGCAAAGAGGCTGCGGATGATCTGAAGGCATGGCAGCAGGGTAGCACCGGTTATCCCATCGTCGATGCGGGAATGCGCCAGTTGTGGTCGATGGGATGGATGCACAATCGTGTGCGCATGATCGCCGCCAGTTTCCTCATCAAGCACCTGCTGATCGACTGGCGCCTAGGCGAGCGCTGGTTTTGGGACACGCTCGTCGATGCAGACTATGGCAACAATGGTGTGAATTGGCAGTGGGTATCGGGCTCAGGCGTGGATTCCAGCATGTTCCCGCGGATCATGGCGCCGCTTAGCCAGTCAGAAAAATTCGGTGCCGCCGACTACATCCGTGAATGGGTGCCCGAACTGGGTGAACTGTCCGATAGCGACATCCACGACCCCGATGATGGCAAGCGGCCAGGCGCCTATCCTCCGCGACTGCTCGGTCACAAGGAAGCGCGCGAGCGGGCACTGGCAGCCTATCGCAAGGTAAAAGGCTGATCTGCCTATTCGAGGGCCGGCTTAACATTGCCACTGCTGCGCAAGCACGCCATATCGCCCGCCCATGAACGCACACGTCCCGGATAGAGGTGGTGAACTGGTTGCAGCGGGGCGGTCCATCGGAACCGGCCCGCAGTGGCTTGCAAGACTGTGGTCCGGGGGTCTTACGCGCATCGTCGACCGCATTGATGCGGGGCTTGCGCGTGGATCGATTCAGGCAACTTTTCCCGATGGCTCGACCCGTCTCGTCGGTGGGCACAAGCCAGGCTTTATCGCCGTCGTCGAACTTCACAGTTATCGCGCTCTGCTGAGGCTGGCGACCACTGGCTCGGTTGGATGGTACCAGGCATGGGAAGCGGGAGAATGGAGCAGCCCCGATCCTGTCCCACTGTTCGCGTTGTTCATGGACAATGCCGCGACGCTGGGTGGCGTAGCGCGGGCGCGGGGTCCGTGGCGACTTGTGGCTCGCATCTTGCACAAGCTTCGCCGCAATTCGCGTAAGGGTGCACGGCGCAATATCCATCTGCACTACGATCTGGGCAACGATTTCTACGCCGCTTGGCTGGGGTCAAGCATGCTGTATTCAAGCGCGATATTCGCGCGCGAAGGTGTTACGCCCACTTCGGCAATGCAGTTCTTTAGCGAGCTCGATGCGGCCCAATCGACGAAGGTTGCCCAGATCGATCGACGCCTGACATTATCCGCAGGCGACAAGGTTCTCGAGATCGGCTGCGGTTGGGGCACGCTCGCAGGGTTCCTGGCAGAACAAAAAGGCGCGCACGTCGATGCCATCAGCCTTTCGGACGAGCAACTGCAGTACGCGTCCGACCGCTGGCAGCCGCAGCGTGGCAGCGTCACGTTTCGCAAACAGGATTATCGCGAAGTCGCCGGAGCCTATGATGCCATCGTCAGCGTGGAAATGGTCGAGGCGGTGGGACGCGAATATTGGGGGACATTTCTCGACTGTGTGGCGCGTAACCTGCGCCCCGGCGGAAAAGCCGTGCTTCAGTATATCTCCCTGCGAGAAGATGTCTTCGAAAGCTACGCGCAGAGCGCGGACTTCATCCAGGCCTACATCTTTCCCGGTGGCATGCTTCTTAATGAGCCGGAGTTCAGACGACTCGCCGAAGCACGCGGATTGGTGTGGCAGGACCATTTCGCATTCGGTCAGGATTATGCCCGGACACTAAAGGAGTGGCGTGCGAATTTCGACGGCGCGGTTGCCGAAGGAAGACTGCCTTCCGGCTTCGACGAACGCTTCGTACGGCTATGGCGTTATTACCTGATGTATTGCGAAGGTGGGTTCCTGGGATGCGGGATCGATGTCTCGCAAGTCACGCTGATGAGGTCGTAGCTTCCTCAAGGATACTGGCTTTCCGCATGCCACCGCTCAAGAATGGCATCATACGTTACCTGGCACAGCAAATTATCGAACGAACAGCCGACGAGGCCACGGTCCCACCAAACCACTCGCGCCTGCATCGCTTCTCTCGCAGGAAGAGTGAGCCAGCACGCCGTTCCATCGGGTATTCGACTTATGGCTGCGGCCGAGAAACCCGATAGCGACATATCGCGGATCACGGTCTGGAAGCGTTTGCCGCCGGCGGGTCTTAACACCGCGGGAATCGACAACTTCCTACGCGGAGCGCTGCGATCTTCCTGCGCGGCGTGAGCGTACCGTTCGCTTTGCGCACTGTTCATGATCGTCTATTTCCGATCTTTCGGGATACGCCACCCACAGGCGCTCTAACAAAAGATCGCAGGAATGCGTTACCGCGGAGTTAACGCGGCGCGACGTTATCATCCCTATGACCCGTCACGAAGGGCTCCGTTAAAAGCGACACAATACGGCTCGCCACGACCTCTGGCGGCTTGACTGACGCAGGGTCTTCACCCGGATACGCCCGCGCGCGCATGTCCGTGCGAGTGGCCCCTGGATTGACGATGGCAACGCGTACCTTCGAGATGTTCGCCAGCTCTTGGGCATGACAACCGAGGAGAACCTCGAATGCCGCCTTGCTGGACGCATAAGCAGCCCAGAAAGCGCGCGGCTTACGCGCCACGCTGCTGGTCAAACCGATGATCCGCCCATCGGCACTGGCGCGAAGAAGGCGATCGAAGTTGGCGATCAGCGCCTGCGTTGCGAGGACATTGACGGTCATCGCCTTGTTCCAGGCCTTCTGATCTATGTCCGAAACCGACGACAATTCCGGAAGCAGCGCGGCATTGATGATCAGAATGTCCAGCTTGTTCCAACGCTGAGACACAGCCGTGGCAAGGCGAGCGATACCATCCGGCTCGGCCAGATCAACCGGGGCGATCGTAGCCGATCCGCCGGCTTCGTAGATGGCTTGCTCTACGGCCTCCAGCCCTTTGGTATCTCGCGCCGTCAACACGACATGAGCACCCTGGGCCGCCAGCGCTATCGCGGTGGCAGCACCGATGCCCTTGCTCGCGCCGGTAACCAGCGCGACCTGACCTTCGAACAGCAAGGAACTCACGCGACCTTGTTGACCGGCAAGGTCAGCAGGTCAGGCGATTCACGCTCGGCAAGGTCCGTAAGCGAGGTAGGATACTCACCGGTAAAGCAAGCATCGCAGAACTGCGGACACGAATTGTTGCGACCTGCGGCGCCGACCGCCCGATAAAGACCATCGATCGTTACGAACGCCAGACTGTCGGCCTTGATGAAGGCAGCCATAGCAGCGGTGTCCATGTTGGCCGCAAGCAGCTTCGAGCGCTCAGGCGTGTCGACACCGTAGAAGCAGGAGTGGCCGGTCGGTGGGCTGGCGATCCGCATGTGCACTTCGGCCGCACCGGCATCACGCATCATCTCGACGATCTTCATCGAAGTGGTTCCGCGAACGATCGAGTCGTCGATCAGGATGACCCGCTTGCCTTCGATGATGGCACGATTGGCATTGTGCTTGCGCTTCACGTCCGCGTGTCGCGCACCTTCCGATGGCTGGATGAAGGTACGTCCGACATAATGCGAGCGGATGATGCCCAACTCGAAGGGAATGCCTGACTCATGCGCATACCCGATTGCGGCAGGAACACCGCTATCGGGCACCGGGATGACGATGTCGGCATCCGCGGGCGATTCTTTTGCGAGCTCGACGCCGATCTGTTTGCGCACGGCGTAAACAGATCGTCCGTCCATTACCGAATCGGGGCGGCTGAAATAGACGTGTTCGAAGATGCACGGGCGCGGATCGGGATTGCCGAAGGGGCGGTGGCTTGAAATCGTGCCCTTGTGATCGACCTGGACAAGCTCGCCCGGTTCGATTGAGCGCACGAACTCGGCCCCGATCACATCGAGCGCGACCGTTTCGCTGGCAAACACCGTCGCTTCGCCCAATCGCCCCATGACGAGCGGTCGAATACCAAGCGGATCCCGGCACGCTATCATGCCCTGATCGGTCATGCAGATGAGCGAAAAGGCTCCTTCGACCATTCTCAGCGCATCGACGAAGCGGTCGATAAGCGTGGGATACCGGCTCGTCGCCACCAGATGGATGATGACTTCGGTATCCGAAGTTGATTGGAAGATGGCGCCCCGCCGTACCAATTCCCGCTTGAGGTGACTGGCGTTCGAGATATTGCCATTGTGGGCAATCGAAAAACCGCCCGATGATAGATCGGCGAAAAGAGGCTGCACATTGCGCAGTCCGGATCCACCCGTCGTGGAATAGCGCACATGGCCGGATGCCATCTCACCCGGAAGCGTCTCTGAAATTGTTTTGTCCGCAAATACCTGAGCGACATGGCCGAGGCCCTTATGCGAGTAGAATTCGCGACCATCATAGGTGGTAATGCCAACGGCCTCTTGTCCGCGATGCTGAAGCGCATGGAGGCCAAGAGCGGCGATGTTCACGGCATCGCGCGCGCCGATGACGCCGAACACGCCGCACTCTTCGCGCAGCTTGTCCCCGTCTGGGTCACGGAAGGGGTGAGTAAAGTTCATGAGGTATCCGGCCTGCGTGGCGCGTCTGAATGGCGGCCATGTGATGGAATTGGCCGGCAATTGCAAGGGGCGCGGCAGGGTTTCACCGCAGCACGGGTTTGAACGGCGGTAGAAAGCAGGAACATAACCGGAGATTTGCGGTTAGGCACCCACTCCCCGGCTAAGGGCGGTCACTTGCCAGCGGGGCGCCGACCTCCTATTCGCCCCCTGCATTTTGCCTTGCATGTTGGATCCGACGCTTGCTGCTTTCCCCGTTCGAATGGATGATCGCCAAGCGGTATATGCTTCCTGGCAGGGGCGAGGCGTTCATCGCGCTCGTTGCCGGAATCAGCCTGGTCGCCGTCATGCTGGGCGTCGCGGCACTCGTCATCGTGATGAGCGTCATGAACGGATTTCGTGCCGAGTTGTTCGACAAGATCGTGGGGCTGAACGGCCATGCCATCGTTCAGGCCTATGGTGGTAGGCTGGATAATTGGCAGTCGGTCCTCCAGGATGTTCGTAAGACGCCGGGCGTAACCCGTGCATCCCCCTTGATCGAGCAACCGCTGCTAGCGACCTTCAATGGCCGGGTGGAGGCGATCCTTGTGCGCGGCAATACCGCCGAAGATATTGCGAGGATCAAACCTCAGCTCAAGGCCGGCAGTCTCGCGCCGCTCAAGGCAGGGGCCGATCAGGTTGCCATCGGCTCGCGTCTGGCAGAAAGCCTGGGCGCACAAGTCGGCGACACGATCACGATCATCAACCCGCAGGGGCGGTCGACGCCTTTTGGCACGGTTCCACGGCAGATAGGCTACCAGGTCGCCGCCATCTTCGAGATCGGAGTTTACGATTACGACCAGGCGTTCGTGGTGATGCCGGTCGCCGATGCCCAGACCCTGCTGCTGACCGGTGACACGATCGGCATGATCGAGGTGACCACCAACGATCCCGACCGAGTCGGCGAGATCATGGGACCGTTGACCCGACAGCTGGCCGGCGTGGCGGTGGTGAAGGACTGGAAGACGATCAATGCCTCGTTGTTCGAAGCGCTGGCGGTCGAACGCGTGGCGATGTTCGTCGTCCTCTCGATCATCGTTCTGGTGGCGGTGTTCAACATCCTGTCATCGCTGATAATGCTGGTGCGCGCGAAAACCCGGGACATTGCGATACTGCGCACCATGGGCGCCACGCGTCGATCGCTGATGAAGATCTTCGTGACGGCCGGCTTCCTGATCGGGGCAATGGGCACGCTTGCCGGGGTGTTGCTGGGTTTCGTTTTCCTGTTCTTCCGCCAGCCAATCGTTCACGGCGTCGAGATCCTGACGGGCCAGAATCTTTGGGATCCCTCGATCCGCTTCTTGACCGAGCTGCCCAGCCGTACCGATCCAGTCGAGGTGACCGTGATCTGCGTGCTGTCACTGGTGCTGAGCTTCCTTGCTACGCTCTATCCCGCATCCCGCGCAGCCGGAACCGATCCCGTGCAGGTGCTGCGATATGAATGAGCCGGTCGTCGTTCTCGACAAACTGACCCGCAGCTTCGAACAAGGGGGCGTGCGCATCGACGTGTTGCGCGGAGCTGACTTGCGCATCCATGCCGGTGAAATCGTCGCTCTGCTCGGGCCATCAGGATCGGGCAAGTCGACGATGCTCCAGGCTATCGGCCTCCTGGAAGGTGGTTTCGGCGGCAAGATCGGGATCGCCGGCATCGACGCTTCCAGCCTGGGACGCGACCAGCGTGCGGCGGTGCGTCGCGATCACATCGGATTCGTGTACCAGTTCCATCACCTGCTTCCTGATTTTTCCGCGATCGAGAACGTGGTACTGCCTCAGCTGGTCGCGAACAGGACCGCCGTGGCGGCACAGGCACGCGCAAGCGAGCTGTTGACCGCTCTGGGTCTTGGCAACCGCCTTACGCATAGGCCCAGCCAGCTTTCGGGCGGTGAACAGCAGCGAGTTGCCGTCGCGCGAGCGCTTGCCAACAAGCCCCAGCTGGTGCTCGCCGACGAACCGACCGGCAACCTCGACGAGTCCACCGCCAATCGCGTGCTCGGGCAATTCCTTGAGCTTGTGCGCGGAGAAGGCTCAGCAGCGCTCGTGGCCACGCATAACGAGCGCCTCGCCGCAGCGATGGATCGTGTGGTGCGGCTCCAGGAAGGCTTCTTAGTTGAGGTGCCGCGTTGATATGCGGTGCTACAAGGTCCAAATCGGCCGTCCGGCCATAGAGAGTTCGAGGAGACGGCGATGAGCGATACCCCCACCACGATTGATGGTGAGTCTTCTCATCCCGGCAGTTCTGGCTGGAACGATGCGGCGGAACTCCACAAATGCGAGGATGGCGGCGGGCTGTTCCACCGTTTCAAGACGATCCGCCGGGGAACCCTTGCAGAGCTCATATCGTTCGTACTCTCCATGCCTGATGAACAGCAAGGTGACTACGCGATCCAGAAGGAAGGCGATCACCAACTGCGCATCGGTGAGATCCGTCGCTTGTCGCGTCGCGCGGATTTCCCCGCACGCGCACAATGAACTTGGTGCGGCGGCATCGATAGGATGCCGTCGAAGACTGGAGAGCAACTTGGTGCACCATCGAAGCGAAGGTACCGGTTCTCCTGGAAGCTTGAAGGCGTCGCGACTTACCATCGGCCAGGTTTATGATGTGACGAGTGTTGCTGATTTCGAAGTGACTGCCGGCGATGGCGCACCTCTGTCTCTCGCCACCAAACAGGGAAAGGTGCTGTTGGTCGTTAACACAGCCAGCAAATGCGGGCTGACACCGCAGTACGCTGGGCTTGAGGCGCTGTGGCAGCGATTTCGCGCGCGCGGCTTTGAGATACTGGCGTTTCCCTGCAACCAGTTCGGCAATCAGGAACCTGCCGGCGATCGCGAAATCGCCACGTTTTGCGATATTCACTTCGGACTGAGTTTCCCGTTGATGGCGAAAGTCGACGTCAACGGGCCGACCGCGTCGCCTCTTTTCAGCTGGCTCAAGTCAGAAGCTCCCGGCCTGCTAGGTTCGACGGGAATTAAATGGAATTTCACCAAATTCCTGCTTGGTCGGAACGGTCAGGTCGTACGTAGGTATGCACCGGCCATGACGCCCGCACGTCTCGCACGTGGTATCGAGGCACAGCTTTAGCGATCTGCCGGTGGCACCTGCATGTCCCCCGCTTTGTCCCGGCTACCCTTGATCGCGGGTCGTGCAAGCGCCAGAACAAGATGATGTCCTTCGCCAAGTTCGTACCTCTCCGGATCTTCTCAAGCTACACCATGCTGGATGGGGCGATTGACCCAAAGGCGATGGCCAAGCTGGCGAAGGAGCGAAATTTTCCGGCTGCGGCGATATGCGATCGCAATGGTCTTTACGGTTCTTCGGCATATGCCGGGGCCTGCCGTGGGGCGGGAGTGCAGCCGATCATCGGCACGTTCCTGGCAGTCTCGCGAGACGATGCAACCGATGCGCCCATCGATTGGCTCGGCCTTTATGTGCAGAACAATGCCGGATGGAACAACCTGTGTCATCTGGTTAGCCGTGCGCATCTGGACCGGCCGCTTGAGCGCGATCCTCATGTGCAAATCGCCGATCTGGAGGGCCATTGTGATGGATTGATATGCCTCACTGGCGCAGGTGAGGGAGCCTTGGCCCGGCTAGCAGCGGATGGCCGGCATGGCTTGGCGGAGGCGTATTGCGATCGGCTGCAATCGCTGTTCGAGGATCGCCTTTACATCGAACTCGCGCGCAGCGGTGATGCTGTCGAGGATGCGAGCGAAGATGCTCTGATCGAGTTGGCCTACGCGCGCGATCTGCCGTTGGTGGCGACCAACCCCGCACAGTTCGCGGAAAAGCATTTTCATCCTGCGCACGACGCCCTGCTTTGCATCGCCAATTCGAGCCACATCGATGCGGCGGATCGACCGCGGTCCTCCAAGGAGCGCTGGGTCAAGCCGGCGGAAATGATGATCGAGGCGTTCGCCGATCTTCCCGAGGCAATCGCCAATACGCTGGTCGTGGCGCAACGGTGCGCCTTTTCCCCGCCCAAGCGCAAGCCGATCCTCCCCAGCCTCGCCGGTGACAAGGAAGGCGAAGAGCGTATGCTCGCGCGAGATGCGCGGATGGGGCTGGCGCGTCGGTTGGCGCCATACTGGCCTGAAACCACCATAGAGGATCTCGATGCGGTGCTTGCGCTCGGTGAAGGCGAGCGCAAGGCGGCGTGGGAGGCTAGATTGTCACCCAGTGGCGTGGCCGAAGAGTTCCTCGTCTATGCCGATCGCCTCGATTTCGAGACGTCGATCATTATCCGCATGGGCTTTCCAGGCTACTTCCTGATCGTCGCCGATTTTATCAAGTGGGCGAAGGACAACGGGATTCCGGTCGGGCCAGGTCGTGGCTCGGGCGCCGGATCGGTCGTCGCCTGGGCGCTCACCATCACTGACCTCGACCCGTTGCGCCTTGGCCTGTTGTTCGAGCGGTTCCTCAATCCCGAGCGCGTATCGATGCCTGACTTCGACATCGACTTCTGCGAAACGCGCCGTGGCGAGGTGATCCGCTACGTACAATCGAAATACGGGCATGATCACGTTGCCCAGATCATCACCTTCGGCAAGATGAAGGCGCGCGCTGTGCTGCGCGATTGCGGCCGAATTCTGCAAATGAGCTACGGCCGGGTAGATTCCCTTTGCAAGATGGTGCCCAACCATCCGACCGACCCCTGGACGCTAGACCGGGCGATCAACGGGGCAGTCGACTTTCGCCGGGAGTACGACAACGACAACGAGGTCAAGCGGCTGATCGATCTGGCCCGCCAACTCGAAGGTTTGCCGCGTAACTCATCGACCCATGCCGCTGGCGTCGTGATCGGCGACCGACCGCTGGCACAGCTCGTGCCGCTCTATCGCGATCCGCGGTCGGACATGCCCGTGACGCAGTTCGACATGAAGTTTGTCGAGGATTCCGGACTGGTCAAGTTCGACTTCCTCGGCCTCAAGACCCTGTCGGTCCTGCGCAAGGCGACGGATCTGCTGGAACGCCGTGGTATCAGGATCGATCTGTCGACGCTGCCGTGGGACGACAGCCTTGTCTATGATCTGCTGAAACGCGGCGACACAGTGGGCGTGTTTCAGCTTGAATCGGAAGGCATGCGCCGCACGCTGGCGGCCGTGAAGCCGACGAATTTCGGTGATATCATCGCGCTCGTCTCGCTCTATCGACCCGGGCCGATGGACAACATCCCACTGTTCGGACGCCGCAAGAACGGCTTGGAAACGATCGAATATCCGCACGACAAGCTGTCGGTGATCCTGGGCGAGACGTACGGCATCTTCGTCTATCAGGAGCAGGTGATGCAGGCCGCGCAGATTCTGGCGGGCTACTCGCTGGGTGATGCAGACTTGCTGCGCCGCGCTATGGGCAAGAAGGTCCAGGCGGAAATGGACGCGCAACGCCAGCGTTTTGTCGATGGCTGCAAGATCCATTCCGACATCCCCGCGCCCAAGGCCAACGAGTTGTTCGACCTGATCGACAAGTTTGCCGGCTATGGTTTCAACAAGTCGCATGCCGCAGCCTATGCCTTGCTCGCCTATCATACGGCCTGGCTCAAGGCGCATTATCCCCATGAGTTCTATGCGGCGTCGATGTGCTTCGACATGCACCAGTCCGAGAAATTGGCGATCTTCGTCGATGATATGCGGCGCAGCGGGGTGCAACTTGCGGCACCGGACATCAACCGTTCCGAGGCAGAGTTCACGGTCGAGGAAACCCATGACAGTCACGCGGTGCGCTACGCACTGGCCGGGATCCGCAACGTAGGCGAAAAGGCGATGGACGCGATCGTCGCCGAGCGGGAGGCCAACGGTCCATTCGTTTCACTGGACGATGTTTTCCGGCGCGCGCCGACAGGATCGATGAACCGCCGCCAGCTTGAAAGCCTTGCAGCATCGGGAGCTTTCGACGCTTTGGAGCCGAACCGCGCCAAGGTGCTCGCCAGTGCGGATACCTTGCTGGCAGAGGCTGATCGCGCCTCGCGCGAGCGAACCAGCAGTCAACAGGCACTGTTTGGCGGCGACGATCACGAAGAGCAGGGCTTGCGCCTGATCGACTGTGCGCCATGGACCCGCATGGACCAGATGGCCAAAGAGCGGGAGAACTTCGGCTTCTACTTCGCGGCGCACCCGGTAGAGCAGTGGCGCTTGGCAGCGATCGGCAATGGTGCGCGGACCCATGCCAGCCTGCTTGCTGGCGGGGCAAGTGGCCGTGCTGGCGCTGTCATGGCTGTCCTTGTGGAGAGTGTGACCAAACGAAAGACGCGCAAGGGCAACGACTTCGTGCTGGCGGACTTCTCCGATCAATCGGGGCAGTTCAGCGCATCGTGCTTCGAAGAGAGCCTGGTTGACAGTTTCGTGCGCTGGGCGAAAGAAGGCACCTGCGTCTTGCTCAACGTCGAACTCGATAGCCCCAGCGCGGACGAACCGCCGCGCGTAACAGTCCGCGGCGCCAAACCGCTCGCGGAAGTAACCACCGATGCTCGCATGGTGATGACAATCGACATCGAGCGGATCGAGGCGATCCAAGAACTTGCATTATTGATGCGACCAGGCGCGAAGGGGACTGGAGAGGTGGTGGCTCGCCTGCATCTTGAAGATGGCCGCATCCAGAGCGTCCGCCTAGGCCGAGATTTCGCGCTTGATGGCGATTTTGCCGAGCAACTTACCCAGATCGATGGCGTAACGGTCGAGTCTTTGGCGCCACGGAAGCTCCGCATGGCAGCATAGCGGTGCGTTGAGGGAGCGGCGGATCACCCTTGATGAACCGCCGCTCATCCGTCCGACCTACTTTTCGCCTACCTTGTCGGCAGCGGTTTCCGCCGCGTTTCCAACCTTCTTGGCTGCATCGCCGACGCTACTTGCTGCACCGGCAATGGCATTGTCCTTAGCGGACTCGCTGGCCGCGCCTTGGCTGTAGATATAAATTCCGGCGATCGCTGCGATTACTAGGACGACGCCAAACAGCATGCCGATGCCGCTCCCACTACGTCGCTCCGGCTGCGTTTCGTGGATGATGGTCGTGTGCGTCGTCGGTGCGGCGGTACCCTCGACGGTGGTGATGCGTTCCTCGACCATACGATCCTCCTCTTGATGTATATTGAGCGCCCTAACGCCTCATTTGCTAACAAGTTGTCTTGGAAGCGTCAAAGCAAGGAGAGCTGGCCATCGGCAGCCGGACGCCGAAAACGTGAGCTCTCTAGCCGCACTTTCGGGCGGGTCATGCCATGACGGCGCATGGCGATTGCAAATCGGCTTTTGAACAGGTCGGCCCACACCCCGACCGGCTTCATTCTCCTGCCGAACTGTGTCTCGTTGTCGCGGCCACCCCGGATGGATTGAATTGTCGCCATGACTTTGCCCGCCCGGTCGGGGAAGTGCATCTGCAGCCACTCCCGAAAGAGGGGCGCGACTTCGTGAGGGAGTCGTACGATGATCCAGCTGGCCTCGCGAACCCCACGCAGCGCCGCCTGCGTTAGGATCTCCTCGATGTAGCTGTCCGTGATCGAGGGTATGACGGGTGATATCGAGATATGACATGGGACTTGATTGGCGACGAGGGTGCCAAGCGCGTCAAGGCGCTTTGCGGGTGAGGCCGCGCGAGGTTCGAGCAGGCCCGACAAGCGTGCATCCATGCTGGTGACCGACACCCCCACCGAGACAAGATCGTGCAAGGCAAGTTCAGCAATCAAATCCAGGTCGCGCAGGACACGATCGGACTTCGTGGTGATTGTGACGGGGTGCCGCGTCTCCAGGCAAAGTTCCAGGATCGCCCGGGTGATCCGGTAGCGCGCTTCGATGGGCTGGTAAGGATCGGTATTGGTGCCCATGGCAATTGGAGCAACCCGGTATCCGGGCTTGGCCAAAGTCTCCCGAAGCAGGCGGGCCGCGCCGGGTTTTGCGAATAGCTTGGTCTCGAAATCCAAGCCCGGTGAGAGATCGTGGAACGCGTGGGTCGGCCTTGCGAAACAGTAGATGCACCCATGCTCGCAGCCACGATACGCGTTTATCGAACGATCGAAGGGGATGTCGGGCGATGTGTTGAAGGTGAGGATCGTCTTTGGATGTTCCTCGGTGACAGTTGTCCTCAGCTTATCGACAGGTCCATCAACGAGGTCATGCGCGTCCAGCCAGTCGCCATCGTCATTTCGCTCCGCCAGATTGAAGCGATGAGAGGGTTTCCTGGATTGGGCACCACGACCTTTGATGGAGAATTCGCCCGACATGCCCAAAGTAGAACATAAAGGGAACCATACCGCAAGGTGTTCAGATTGTGTCCTGATCTAAACGCAGTAGGGCCGCGCTTCACGTCAGACTTCCCGCAGGCGCGGCATCAACTCGACGAAGTTGCAGGGGCGGTTGCGGCTGTCGAGTTGTTCCGCAAGAATCCCATCCCAACCATCCTTCACCGCGCCATTCGAGCCGGGCAGGGCGAAGATGTACGTCCCGCGCGATAGCACCGCGCAGGCGCGGGATTGAACTGTCGAGGTGCCAATCGTCTTGTAGCTAATCCAGCGGAACAGTTCGCCGAATCCCGGTATGTCCTTCTCCTTCACCCGATCGAGCGCCTCGGGAGTGACGTCGCGGCCGGTCAAGCCGGTGCCTCCGGTGATGATGATTGCATCAACGGAACTGTCATCGATCCAGGTCTCGAGCAGCGATACCAGAGTCGGTACGTCATCCTTGACGATTGTCCGGACAGTCAACGCGTGGCCGGCATCTGCGATGCGCAGAGCCAGTATATCGCCCGAGGTGTCGTCTTCCGGGCCGCGCGTATCCGATACGGTGAGCAGTCCAATCTGGATCGGCTTGAACGTACGTGTCGTATCAACGGGCACGCAGCACGGCCCCGTTCGTCGCCAGCCGCACACCCTTGGCGCTGCCCAGTCCCGGGAACGTGGGCCACATCCCTTGCGCCAGTGCTTCCCGGCTTTCCGAAGCGCCACCCGCTTGCCGTTCATACATCCAGTAGTTGCGCATGACGATGTTCACATAGCCGCGTGTTTCCCAATACGGCAGCGATTCCATCCACAACAGCGGATCGCCCTGATCGCGCACTTCGCTGTTCCAACGGCCGAGCGGAACCAGACCGCAATTGTACGAGGCCATGACCTTTGGCAGCAACCCCTGCGTGGCGCCGGCGCTTTTCAGCATCTGCAAATGCCGCTGCCCGAATGCCAGATTCACCTCGGGCTTGTTGAGGTCGCTGGCCGAGCCCGAAAATCCCAGGCTTCCTTTATGATCCTGCGCAGCAGACGGCATGATCTGCATCAGGCCGCGCGCGCCGGCGGGGCTGACCGCTCCAGCCTGAAAAACCGATTCCTGAAGGACATGGGCATAGACCAGGGCAGGATCGACTTGCCAGCCACCGACCGGCAACCACTTCGGCGTGGGGAAGCGGGTCGCGGGGGCGGGCTTTCCACCATACGGCGCATTGTACGCCATCCACAGCTGCGTCTTGGGAAGCCCCAGGTCACGTGCCAGGCGGGTGAGGGGTTCGAATTCGCCTGGACTGCCGATACGAGCCTGATGCCGCAGGACTTCGTCCGCCAGGCTATCCTCGCCGATTTCGGTTAAGGCCACTGCTACGCGCACATTGTCCTCGCTGCGCAGTTTTTGCCAATCGTTCTGCGTGAAATCAGCGGCGGCATGTTGCTCGGGCAGGCGCAGACCAAGCTGTTCGGCGGCCAACATGCCATAGAGCGTCTCGTCGCGAGCTGCTGCCTTGCGCAGGGCGATTGCCGCCTGCTCGGGCTTACGACACCGAACAAGCGCGCGACTTTGCCAGTAATAGCCGGCGGAAGTAAGCTCGGCATTCTCCGACCGTCCGGTGGTATTCTTGAAGGCCTCGGCGGCGCCATCGCAGTCACCCAGGCGAAATGCGGCGAGGCCCGCGGTCCACCAGGATTCGCCGACCCAAGGACCCTGACCCTGCGCGCCAAGCTGCGCCATTTCGTACGCCTGGGTATCCTGGTTCTCGATATAGAAACTCCACGCAATGCGTTGGCGCCACTCCGCCCGCATCGAGGGGCTTAGCGAAGCGTCGATCCCATCGAGCAGGACGCGGGCGCCCATCGGATCGTCTGCTTTGATCCGCTCGAGAATGCCGGAGGAGATGGCACCGGGCATCGTTCCATCCGAGATGGACGTCGGCTTGATCCGCTTCGACATCGACGGCAAGCGCGCGAATTGCTGCTCCCCCGGTACGCCTGGCAGCCCGGTTGCGCCGCGCTTTGCTGCCAGACGGCTGATCTGGTCCGCGTCCGGCAGGTTCGTTCCTTGGGCCAGCCAGGCCTGCAAGTCCGAAACCTGGATCTTGGGAGAGCCTGAAGCCAGGAAGTATTCAGCGCGGGCCTGCTGGTGCAGGGGACCATCCGGCTTGACGGCGAAAAGCTGCTGTACCTTGTTCCAGTCCTTGCCGTCGATCGCGCCGAACAGCTGCCGATAGTAGTCGCGTTCGTCGCTGCTGAGCAGTGATGGTACGGCGGTGCGATCGGCCCGCGTGCGGAAGTAGTCCACCGCCGCACTGTTGGCCATGGCCGCGTTAGAGGCGAGCGAGAGCGCGCCCATTGCGGTGAGCAATCCAAGCTTGGCGGCAGTCTTCAAGGCCTTACCCCGATCCCAAATTCGTTTCGTGTCCAGCGGCGCGATCACCCGCGGATCACTCCAACCAGTCGAGCCACGCCTGCCACAGAATGCATTTCCAGCGAGGTTGCGAAGCCATTGCCGGAACTCTGCGCACAGCGAGCATGGAAACCGTCGCACCCTCATGGTTAAATCTGGATGAAACTGCAGGGCCTTGAGCCAGGCCGTGTTCCAGAAGCGGCAAGATGTTGAAACCTACGACCAAAAGGCGTTTTGGTTCCACTAAAGTTACATGGCGACGCAGTGCTTGACCGAGCAGACCATTGGCTTCTGGCGTCAAATCCGCTGCGGGGGAGTGACAGGGCAAAGCGCTGGCAATGTAGATCTGGTCCCGACTGAGCCCAGCCAGCGGTAGGAAGGCGTCGATCAGCTTGCCTTCCGCGCCGGACATCAACTGATCACGATCCGCACTTTCCGGCATGGTAACGACTATCATCAGTTCCGGATTAGCAACACCCCAAGGGGGCACGCGGCTCGCGGTGCGCCCTTCGTGCAAGGCAGGTTCGCTCAGCCACCACGACTGAAAGGCTTCGAGGTTGTCTGGCAGCGGCGGCGGTTCCGCCACCGGTTCGACCGGTACCTCCCGCCCGCCCGAGACCGCCATGCCTGGCAGGGGCGGAGCGCCGGGAGCCGTTTGCGCTATGATCGGCGGAAGCCAGGATCGCGGCTCGTCTTCGAACGCGCTATCGACTCCAGCGTCCTTCCACCAGCTGAGGACGGCCGCAAGGGCATCATGATAATCCGGATTTGTTCCGATCTGCATGCCTCAGGTCTTGACCTGCCGCACTCCACCAATCAAGGCGTTTGACAAGTTAATCGCGCGATTGAATTGCAGCTGCGGGGACCGATAAGGCCATGAGTGAACGCGAATCGATGCCGTATGACGTCGTCATAGTCGGCGGTGGCCCCGCCGGGCTGTCCACTGCGATCCGGCTGAAACAGGTCAATCCCGATCTCAGCGTCGTCGTGCTCGAAAAGGGCTCCGAAATTGGCGCGCATATCCTGTCGGGCGCGGTTGTCGATCCGCGTGCGCTGGACGAGTTGTTGCCGACGTGGCGCGAAGACGGCTGCTCGCTCGCGGATGTGCCGGTGACCGATAACTGGCATTGGTATCTGACTAAGACAGGCAAGCTGCCGATCCCGCACGTCTTCATGCCTCCGTTCATGTCGAATCATGGCTGCTACACTGGCTCGCTGGGCAATCTATGCCGGTGGCTGGCCGAGCAGGCCGAAGCGCTTGAGGTCGAGATTTTCCCCGGCTTCTCGGCGTCGGAAGTCCTCTTCGATGAGAATGGCGCGGTTCGTGGCGTCGTAGCAGGCGTCATGGGCATCGCCCGTGACGGCAGCGAGAAATCGGACTTCGAGCCCGGCATGGAACTGCTCGGCAAATACACCGTCTTTTGCGAAGGTGCTCGCGGTCACCTGACCAAGCGGCTGAAAGCGCAGTATAATCTCGAAGCCGATTGCCAGCCGCAGATCTATGGTCTGGGCATCAAGGAATTGTGGGATATCGACCCGGCCAAGCATGTGCCGGGTCGCGTCCTCCACACGCAGGGCTGGCCCTTATCAGAAAGCGACACCTGGGGTGGTGCGTTTCTGTACCATCAGGCCAACAACCAGGTCGCGCTCGGCCTGGTGACGGCGCTCGATTACGCGAACCCCTACGTCTATCCCTTCGAGGAGTTCCAGCGCTGGAAGCAGCATCCGGCGATCGCCGAACTGCTGGAAGGCGGCAAGCGCGTTGCATACGGAGCCAGGGTCATCAACGAGGGTGGCTGGCAATCGGTGCCCAAGCTGGCTTTTCCGGGCGGCGTGCTAGCGGGATGTTCGGCCGGCTTCGTGAACGTGCCACGCATCAAGGGCAGCCATACCGCAATGAAGAGCGGCATGCTGGCCGCAGAGGCGATTGCCGCCGCTGTCGCGGCAGGCCGCGAACAGGACAGTCTGGACGAGTACGATTCCTCGGTTCGCGACAGCTGGATCGCCAAGGAGCTCAAGCTGGTCCAGAACGCAGAGCCACTTACGGCCAAGTTCTCGGGCGACCTTTTCGGGTCGGCGCTTGCCGATGTCGACATGTGGCTGCGGTATCTCAAGCTCCCGGCGTTCCCGGTGATGAAGCATCACAGCGACGCATCGGCAACCAAGCGTGCGGATTTGTTCAAGCCCATCGCGTACCCCAAGCCGGATGGTGTGCTGACTTTCGATCGCCTCACCAGCGTTTCGTACTCGTTCACCAACCACGAGGAGGATCAGCCGGTCCACCTCGTGCTCAAGGACCCGGATTACCCGCTGACGACGGAACTGCCGGTATATGGCGGACCTTCGACGCGGTACTGCCCGGCAGGTGTTTACGAATACGTACCCAACGAGGCGACGGGTGGCGTCAAGTTCCAGATCAACTCGCAAAATTGCGTCCACTGCAAGACCTGCGACGTCAAAGATCCGGGGCAGCAGATCGTTTGGACCGCGCCGGAAGGTGGCGGTGGCCCAAATTATCCGAATATGTGATGCAAAGAGGGCTGCATTCCGGCAGCATGCGTAGATGCTGACCGAGACGGCCTATGCCAAGATCAACCTCGCGCTGCATGTTCGACGACGGCGCGAGGATGGCTATCACGAGCTTGAGACGATGTTCGCCTTCGTCGACGATGGCGATCGCCTGACGGCGAGCCCGGCCACCGAGGACTCCCTGACGACTTCGGGTGAGTTCGGCAGGGATCTGCTCGATCCATTTGGCAACATCGTCGCGAGAGCGCTCAGCACTCTGCCCCATGGCGGAGGCTGGGCCGTCCAGCTCGAAAAGCGCTTGCCCGTCGCCGCCGGGCTGGGCGGGGGGTCCGCCGACGCAGGTGCGATCTTCCGCATGGTCGAGCGCTCGCAAGGGTTGCCGGACGATTGGGAAAGGCGCGCAGCAAAGCTGGGTGCGGACGTGCCGGCTTGCGTCCTTTCACGCACATGCATCGGCACCGGCACCGGCACCGCGTTGCAGGCGGTAACCAATGACCTCGCGGGTGCGCCGATCCTGTTGATCAATCCGCGCGTACCGGTGGCCACCGGACCTGTTTTCCAGGCTTGGGATGGCGTCGATCGAGGACCGATGCCCGGCGGTTCAGTGCGCACGATCGCTATCCAGGGACGCAACGATCTGGAAAAACCGGCGATCACGCTTTGCCCTGTTATCGCCGATGTGCTCGCAGATCTGCGAAGGCATGATCCGGTAGTTGCACGCATGTCGGGATCGGGGGCGACCTGCTTTGCCCTGTTCGAAGCCGACGAAGAACGCGACCGCGCCGCACGTGCGCTTGCCCAGACACGGCCCGACTGGTGGCAGATGACAGGAGCGCTGCGTTGAACGACAAGGTCGCCGCACCGTATCGTCTGTTGGGCGCTCACGCGGCGGGTGGGATCCTCATCGTTGCCGATCATGCTTCCAACCGCGTGCCCGACGACATCGAGCTTGGTATCGCAACGGACTTGCTGACACAGCACATCGCCATCGATATCGGCGTGGCGGGCGTTGCCGAGCGGATGATCCAACCGGGGACAGCCGCCTTCCTCGCGGACATCAGCCGCTTGGTGTGCGATTTCAATCGCGATCCTGATGCCGCCGGGATCGTGCCCGCTATCAGCGACGGCCATCCAATCCCAGCCAATGCGATTTCGGCATCGGATCGGGCCGCGCGGATAGAGCGGTACTTCACACCGTATCATGCGGCGCTGGCCGATCTGCTCGTTGCGGTACCACCCGCGTTGATCCTGTCCCTGCATAGCTTCACACCATGCCTGACGAGCGATCCAAAACAGAAGCGACCCTGGCAAGTCGGAGTGCTGTACAACGATGATGACCGCGCCGCTCGCCTCGCCCTACCACTACTGGAGGCGGAAGGCCTGACCGTGGGTGATCAGCAGCCGTATTCGGGCAAGATCCTCAATGCGACGATGAACCGCCACGCCGAGGCACAAGGCAGAGCGTATCTCGGCATCGAAATCCGGCAGGACGAAATCGGCGACGCGGAGGGCCAGGCGCTATGGGCAACCCGCCTTGCCGGAGTGATCGATGCGGTGCTGCAGCGCCTGGCCTGAGTCCACAGACGCCGGTCGTCGGCCATTTTATGCTTCGGCTGTGCCTGCGGGTGGAGTAGGGCCGAGCGAACGACACTTGACCCGCTGCCTGGAGCCGCCCCATGCCTGCCTATCGTTCGCGTACCACCACCCACGGCCGCAATATGGCGGGCGCCCGGGGCCTCTGGCGGGCGACCGGCATGAAGGACAGCGACTTCGGCAAGCCGATCATCGCGGTCGTCAATTCCTTCACGCAGTTCGTTCCCGGTCACGTGCATCTCAAGGATCTGGGGCAACTCGTCGCGCGCGAGATCGAAGCCTCGGGTGGTGTCGCCAAGGAGTTCAACACGATCGCGGTCGACGATGGCATCGCGATGGGCCACGACGGCATGCTCTATTCGCTGCCCAGCCGCGATCTGATTGCAGACAGCGTCGAATACATGGTCAACGCGCACTGCGCCGACGCGATCGTCTGCATCTCCAACTGCGACAAGATCACGCCCGGCATGCTCATGGCCGCGTTGCGGTTGAACATCCCGGCGGTGTTCGTCTCCGGTGGTCCGATGGAGGCCGGCAAGGTGGTCCTGAATGGCAAGACGCGCGCGCTCGACCTGGTCGATGCGATGGTCGCCGCTGCCGACGAGTCCTATTCCGACGAGGACGTAAAGGCGATCGAGCGGTCGGCTTGCCCGACCTGCGGCTCGTGCTCGGGCATGTTTACCGCCAATTCGATGAACTGCCTGACCGAAGCCCTGGGTCTCTCGCTGCCGGGCAACGGTTCAATGCTGGCGACTCATGCCGACCGCGAAAAGCTGTTCCTCGAAGCCGGGCGCGTCGCGGTGGACCTGTGCCATCGTTATTACGAGCAGGATGACGAAAGCATACTGCCGCGCAATGTCGCGAGTTTCGGTGCATTCGAGAATGCCATGAGCCTCGATATCGCGATGGGCGGCTCGACCAATACCGTGCTTCATCTGCTGGCGGCCGCGCACGAAGCGGGGATCGCTTTTACCATGACGGACATCGATCGACTCAGCCGCAAGGTGCCATGCCTGTCGAAGGTCGCCCCGGCCAAGTCGGACGTCCACATGGAAGATGTCCACCGCGCTGGCGGGATTATGGCCCTGCTGGGCGAGCTCGATCGGGCCGGTTTGATCAATCGCGATTTGCCCACGGTGCATGCCAGGACCATCGGCGACGCGATCGCACGCTGGGATATCGCGCTTCAACCTTCCGCCGATGTCCGCGAGTTCTACGCAGCGGCGCCAGGCGGTGTGCCCACGCAAACCGCATTCAGCCAATCGCGCCGCTGGGAAGAGCTGGACGTCGATCGGGCGGGCGGCGTCATCCGCTCGGCCGAACATGCTTTCAGCCAGGACGGCGGTCTGGCCGTGCTTTCGGGCAACATCGCCCTCGACGGCTGCATCGTGAAGACGGCTGGGGTGGACGAGAAGATCCTGAAGTTCACCGGCCCGGCGCGGGTCTATGAAAGCCAGGACGCTGCGGTGGCCGGCATTCTTGGCGGTCAGGTACAGGCCGGCGACGTGGTCGTGATCCGTTATGAGGGACCGCGTGGCGGCCCTGGAATGCAGGAGATGCTTTACCCGACGAGCTACATTAAATCGAAGGGCCTTGGCGCTGCATGCGCGCTGGTCACAGATGGACGGTTTTCGGGTGGAACCTCGGGTCTTTCGATCGGGCACGTGTCCCCCGAAGCTGCCGAGGGCGGCACGATCGGTCTGGTCGAGAACGGCGACACGGTCGAGATCGACATTCCCAACCGCACCATTCATCTTGCGATATCCGACGAGGTGATGCGCGAGCGACGGGCCGAGATGGAGGCGCGTGGAACCCATGCCTGGCAGCCGGTCCACCCGCGTCCGCGCAAGGTGTCGGTGGCGTTGCAGGCATACGCCGCGATGACGACCAGCGCCGCCCGGGGCGCCGTGCGCGACGTCACGCAGTTGCGGCGCGGCTGATGCGGACGATCCTAGCCTGCGCAACCATCATCGTGTTGGGCGCATGCTCTTCCGGGAAAAGCGAAACGCCAACGGTGGCCGAGGGTGGCGAGCGGATCTCCTGCGCGGTTGCTGGCGCGAGCGCATTCTCGGACAGTTGTTCGGTCGATCGTTTGAAAGTGGATGGTAAATTGACGCTGGTCGTGCGCCATCCGGATGGAGCGTTCCGCCGCTTTGCCGTGGTGACGGATGGCCGCGGTCTGGTCGCGGCGGATGGTGCCGAGCCAGCCAAGACCGTGATCGAGGGCGACAAGCTGGCGGTAAGCGTCGGCGCAGATCGCTATGTTTTTCCAGCCAAGGTCAAGTCCGCAGTCGCCGATGCCAACCCCTGATCAAATCCTCACGGTGGCGCAGATGCGCGCTGCCGAGGACACGTTGATCGAGGCGGGCAGCAGCGTCTCGGCGCTGATGGCCGTGGCAGGGCAGGGCGCGGCAGAGTGGATATGGCGGATTGCCGGTCGTCAGCGGGTGACGGTGCTGTGCGGCCCCGGTAACAATGGCGGCGACGGATACGTGATCGCACAAACTCTGTTCGATCGGGGTAGCGATGTCCGGGTCGTGGCAGCCGGTGAGCCTCGCACGCAGGCAGCGATCGCGGCCCGGCAGTCGTTCACGGGCGAGGTGCTGGTTGATGCGGCCGGTGCCTCGGGAGAGGTTTTCGTCGACTGCCTCTTCGGCAGCGGCCTTTCGCGCGTTTTGTCCGACGATCATGCGGCATTGTTGAGCACGCTGGCGCGCGCTCATCGCGTTTGCGTCGCCATCGATGTTCCTAGCGGGGTCGATGCGGATAGCGGGGCGATCCTGTCTTCGCATCTGCCAAACTACGATCTGACGATCGCGCTGGGTGCGTGGAAGTTTGCGCACTTCCTGGCGCCAGCGGCGGCCGGGATGGGTGCGCTTCGCCTATTGGACATCGGCATCTGCGCGCAAGCTGGCGCCGCCCGGCTGCTCGTTAGACCATCGCTGACGGCGCCACCGGCAGATGCGCACAAGTACCTTCGCGGGTTGGTCATGGTCGTTGGCGGTGAGATGCCGGGTGCGGCGGCGATGGCGGCGGAAAGCTGCGCGCGGGCTGGTGCCGGCTATGTTCGCCTTAGCGCGGCGCAACCCGCAAGCGCCAGCCATGCCATCGTGCAGATGCGCGAGCCGGACTTTACCAAGGCGAAGGCCGTTCTGATAGGCCCGGGCCTCGGGCGCCAAGATCACTCCCGAGGCATTCTCGGCCAAGCGATGAACGCTGGGGTTCCGACGGTCGCTGATGCCGATGCATTGTGGTGGTTTGGCAAGCTCGGATTGGATGCGCTGCCCACGCCAGCGATCATGACTCCGCATGAGGGCGAGTTCGTCGGACTGTTCGGCAAGCTTGCGGGCAGCAAGATCGATCGGGCTCGGGCGGCAGCGAAGCGCTCTGGCGCCGTGATCGTCTACAAGGGGCCCGACACCGTCATTGCTGCGCCTGACGGGCGCGTGGTGGTTTGTCCGCCGGCGCCAACCTGGTTGTCGACTGCCGGAACCGGTGATGTCCTCGCCGGGATTTGCGCCTCGCGCCTCGCGACTGCCGGTGACGCGTTCGAAGCGGCGTGCGAAGCCGTATGGCTCCACGGTGAAGCGGCCCGGTTGGCGGGACCGTCGTTTGCCGCTGATGACCTTATCCGCCACATCCCCGAGGCGATCGCGACATGCTTGTGAATGCAATCGACGAGATCCTGCGCATTGGCGCCAAGGGCGACGGGGTGACCGCTGGCGGGAAGCACGTTCCCGGCAGCGCACCGGGCGATCACGTTCGCCCGGATGGATCGCTCGAACACGGTCCGCATCACGCGGTTCCGCCATGCCGGCATTTCGGGACATGCGGAGGATGCCAGTTGCAGCAACTCGACGAACAAAGCTTCGGCGAGTTCGTATTCGAGCGCGTCGCCAATGCCGCGAGCGGGCAGGGCCTCGAAGCCGCGACGATCGCTTCGGCGCATCTATCTCCGCCAAGAAGCCGGCGCCGGGCGGCGCTTCACGCGCAGCGGCTTGGCGGCAAGATCGTCATCGGCTTTCGCGAGGCCGGTTCGCACCGCATCGTCGACATGCACGAATGCCATGTCCTCGCTCCCGAATTGTTCGACCAGATCGCACCGCTTCGCAGGATGCTTGCGGCGCAACCAGGCAGGCTGGCGGTCGAGGTCGAAATGGCCCTGACCGAACAGGGCGTCGATCTTGGCCTCAAGGGGTTGAAAGTCGAAGGCCTGGCTGCAACCGAAGCGATGCTGGATTTCGCGTCGCGGCAGGGGCTGGCCCGTGTCACTGTGGATCAGGGATATGGCCCCGAGCCATCGTGGGAGCCCGAGCCGGTTACGGTGTTGCTGGGCGGGGTCAAAGTGCCGTTTCCCTCGGGCGGCTTCATGCAAGCAACGCAAGATGGTGAGGCAACCTTGATCGCCGCCGCACGCGAGTGGTTGGCAGGAGCGGTGACGATCGCCGACCTGTTTTCCGGATTGGGTACGTTCGCCTTCGCGCTCGCCGGTCCCGGCACCAAGGTGCTTGCGGCCGAATCGTCGCGCGACGCGCACTTCGCTTGCAAGGCGGCTGCGGGGCGCGCGCAGGTTCCAGTCCACGCGCTTCATCGCGATCTGTTCCGCAATCCGTTTCAAACGGTCGAACTCGATTGCTTCGCTGCCGTTTTGCTCGATCCTCCACGCGCTGGCGCGCACGAGCAGGTGGTTCAGCTCGCCAAAAGCGTGGTGCCTCGCGTGGTTTACATATCGTGCAATCCATCGAGCTGGGCACGCGACGCTGCAGTTCTGGTCGCCGGCGGCTATCGCCTGGCGGAGCTACGGCCGGTAGGTCAGTTCCGGTGGTCGACCCATGTGGAACTGGCGAGCCTGTTCCTACGAAGCTGAGGCATCGCCGCCCGCTCGATCCATCATGTCCATGAAATCACGCGCGGCATCGCGATCTTCGGCTGTCTTGAAAGCGACATCGAGGTCTGGCGCCGCCCCGAGCAGATACATGAGTGTCCACAGCGCGAAACGGCGGCCTCGATCCTTCTCAAGGCCGAAGTCGACCGCCATCCGCTCGATGCCGGCTTCCAGCGCCGCAGGTGTAATGGCGTTCATATCGCCGGTGCCGAAATAGCGCCGCAGTTGATCGTCGAAATCCATCAATCTGTTCCTAGCAGCACTTGCGCGAAAGCGGCGGGATCGGTGTTGCCGCCTGAAAGGATCACGGCGGTCCGCTCAGCTATCGCAACCTTGCCGGCAAGCACCGCGGCAAGCGCCGCTGCTCCGCCCGGTTCGACGACCAACTGCAGATGCGTAAACGCAAGACGCTGCGCCGCGCGGACTTCCTTCGGCGTGACGGTCGCGACGATCGTGACGCGGTTTGCCAGCACGCCAAGGTTCACGGCGTGAGTGGCGTTCGGCTGTAGCGAGTCACATGGGGTGGCCGGAGGATTAGCGCCGACTGCCACGACGCGACCGGCTGACAGACTGAGCCCCACGGTGTCCCATCCCTCAGGCTCGACCGGCACCACCATCGCGTCGGGGCAGGCGAGGGTGAGACCGGCGGTCAGGCCACCCCCGCCGCAAGGGCAGATCAGCGCTTGCGGCGGCCCACCCGCAAGATCCTCCATCTGTTCCATAAGTTCGATACCGGTGCTGCCTTGGCCCTCGATGACCCATGGATCGGCAAAGGCATGCACCAGGGTTGCGCCACTGGCCGCTACCAAAGCGGCGGCCACTTGATCTCGATCCTCTCCGCCAGGCCGATCATAGAGCACCACTTGCGCGCCCAGCGCCCTGGTCGCTTCGAGCTTTACGCGCGGCGCGTCCGTCGGCATCACGATGGTGGCTGCGATACCCAGCCGTCGCGACGCCCACGCGACGCCTTGCGCGTGGTTGCCGCTGGACACGCCCACCACGCCGCGCCGGCGTTGGTCTTCATCTAGCTCGGTCATGCGGTGCCAAGCCCCACGGATCTTGAAGGCGCCGACCGGTTGCAGGGATTCGGCCTTGCACCAGATCGTACGCCCCTGGACCTCCAAAGCCAGCAAAGGTGTGGGCGGCAGGATCGCTGCCATCTTGCGCGCGGCCTGCAACACCCCGGCACGATCAGGAAGACGTGGGCTGGTTATGGTCATGGCGCAGCGGTAGGGTGGATCGGCTCGCTTAGGCAAGTGCATCCGCCGTTCTGACGGTGGCCCGTGGTTGTGTTGTCATATGCGCAGCTTATATGCGGCCTCTTGCGGGCGCTCCTACGCCCCGGTGCATGAAGGAGACGGCCGAGTGAGCAAGGTTCTGGTGATCGGCGCGGGCGGTGTCGGCTCGGTCGCGGTTCACAAGATGGCGATGAACCCCGCCATCTTCAGCGACATCCACCTGGCAAGCCGCACCGTATCCAAATGCGAAGCGATTGCCCGGTCGGTCAAGGAGCGTACTGGCGTGGACATCGCGACTTATGCGATCGATGCCGACGACGTCGTCGCCACCAGCGCTTTGATCGAAAGCATCAAGCCCAAGCTGGTCGTCAACCTGGCGCTGCCTTACCAGGATCTGGCGATCATGGACGCGTGCCTCGCGACCGGAACGCACTACCTCGACACCGCCAATTACGAACCGCGTGATCAGGCCAAGTTCGAATATCACTGGCAGTGGGCTTATCAGGACCGCTTCCGCGATGCCGGCCTGATGGCGGTGCTGGGTTCAGGCTTCGATCCGGGTGTGACGAGCGTGTTCGCAATGTGGCTCAAGAAACATAAGCTCAAGACGATCCGACTGCTTGATATTCTCGATTGCAATGGTGGCGATCACGGCCAGGCTTTCGCCACCAACTTCAATCCCGAGATAAACATTCGTGAAGTGACTGCGCCGGCGCGTCATTGGGAGAACGGCGAATTCGTCGAAACCCCGGCTATGGGCGTGAAGCAGAGCTTCGACTTCGAGGGCGTCGGCTCCAAGAACATGTATATGATGTACCACGAGGAGCTGGAAAGCCTTGCCAGGTTCGTACCGGAACTTGAGCGTGCGCGCTTCTGGATGACCTTCGGCGATGCCTATATCCAGCATCTCACCGTTTTGCAGAACGTCGGCATGACGCGCATCGATCCGGTCACCTACAACGGAGTCGAGATCATCCCCCTGCAATTTCTGAAGGCGGTGCTTCCCGAACCTGCCAGCCTTGGCCCGACCACCAAGGGCAAGACCAACATCGGCGATATCGCCACTGGCGAGGCTCTGGACGGTCCCGGAGAGAAGACGTTCTACATCAAGAACATCTGCGACCATGAAGAAGCCTACGCCGAGACTGGCAACCAGGCGGTTAGCTACACCACAGGCGTGCCGGCGATGATCGGAGCGGCGTTGATGCTCACTGGCGATTGGGCGGGAGAGGGCGTGTTCAACATCGAACAACTCGATCCCGATCCCTTCATGGACATGCTGAACTCACAAGGTCTGCCATGGACTGTCGAGGAACTTCCGGCTCCGCTGGCATTCTGATGACCGGACTCTACCGCTCCGTCATCATGTCGATATCCGGCTCGCTCGCGCTTGCAGCGTGCGTTCCTGCCAAGGCTCCTCGGGATGCCCCTGCGCCGAAGCCGAGCCAGTCGTTCTCACGCGAGATGAGCCTCGCCGATCGCTCGGCCTGTACGTCAGCCGGCGGCCGGATCGAGCGACGCGGACGGATCGGCGCGGAGCTTTGCGTGCGGCCGTTCGCCGACGCCGGCAAGCAATGCACGGACAGTTCGCAGTGCGAAGGCAAGTGCATCGGTTCCAGCGAGCAGGCGTCTTCGACGATGCCGGTCTCGGGTCAATGTCAGGCGGACGATCGGCTGTTCGGATGCCACTCGGAAATCAGCCAGGGCAAGGCCGTCAACACCATCTGCATAGATTGATCGGCGACACCGCCACGAGGAATCACCATGGAAACCAGAGCCGGAGATCCGGGCGCGTTTGCCCGTTTTGACCTTTCGCGTGTGGACAGCCCTGCGTTCGTCGTCGATGCGGCGCGCCTGCGTGCCAACCTGCGTGTGCTGCAGGACATCGGCGAGCGTTCGGGCGCAAAGGTGCTGGCCGCACTCAAGGCGTTCTCAATGTGGTCAACGGCGCCGATCATCGGCGAGTACCTCGATGGCGTCTGCACCTCGGGGTTATGGGAGGCGCGCCTCGCCTCGGAGTTCTACGACGGTGAGATCACCACTTATTGCGCCGCATACAAGCCCGAGGATCTGCCGGAGATCCTGAGACTGTCCGACCACGTCATCTTCAACTCGCCAGGCCAGATCGAGCGGTTATGGCCTATCATCGAGCACGCGCGGGCCGGTGGCACCGCCTTCGACATCGGTTTGCGCATCAACCCGCTTCATGCCGAAGGTGAGGTTCCGCGCTACGATCCTTGCGCACCGCATTCCCGCCTCGGTTTCCCGATCGACCAATTGACCGAGTACCACATCGCGCTGATCGATGGCATGCACATGCACACGCTGTGCGAGCAGGATTTCGCGCCGCTGGCTCGGACGTGGGACAAGGCATTCGACATTCTCGAACCATGGTTCGGGGAATTCAAATGGTTGAACCTGGGCGGTGGGCACCATGTCACTCGCGCTGATTATCAGCGTGAGGAACTGATCGAGTTCCTGTCCGATGTCGCCGATGATACCGGTGCCCAGATCTACATCGAACCGGGAGAGGCGATCGCGCTCGATGCCGGCATTCTTGTGGGCACGATCCTCGACACCGGTTGGAACGGGATGCCGGTCGCAATTACCGACATCTCGGCGACGTGCCACATGCCCGACGTCATCGAGGCGCCGTATCGCCCGGCAATGCTGGGTGAGGTCGCTTCGCCGGCGAACGACATCATGGGCGAGGGCGGCGATGGCCGCATCCGGCTTGGCGGCCCTTCTTGTCTCGCGGGCGATGTCATCGGTGATTACGCGCTACCGGTGCCGGCTGAGCCCGGACGTCGCTTCGCATTCCTCGATCAGGCGCATTACTCGATGGTGAAGACGACGACGTTCAACGGTGTGCCGTTGCCGTCCATCTGGCTCTGGGACTCCGAAAGCGATGCATTGGAATGCGTCAGGCGCTTCGACTACGAAGACTTTCGCGACCGCCTGAGCTGACCACTGTGATCGTTCCGGCGCATGTCACGAGCGCCGTAGCGCCAGCAGAACATCGAAGTTGCAACGGCTCTACCTGAAGAGCGTTGTGTCATCAGGTCGTGGAGATTTCGGGATGTCAGCAGTGGTTAGAGAATGCTGCAAGGCATCGCATGGCGGGTCGTTCCTTGTTGGAGAAATTAGGATCAAAGCGCTCCCCCGACACCCTTTGTGACGGATTTATGAACCCCAAAGTTTTTCACTTGCCATTCATCCCTACGGCCGTATAGCCGCCCTCCGCTGCCCCATGGGACCTTCCATACCGCAAGGCAGCTTTTCGCTAACATCCGTTGGGGGTCCCTTGAGTTGCACCATCATCTTGAAGCATCGGCTGTAGTTCGCGCCCTTTCGCCCGACGAACCCGTAATCCTCAATCGTCCGCATGCCGCGGCGCGTGCTGCGCGTTTCTTCGCCACGAAGTTTCCGGGCAAGTCGCTTTATGCCGTGAAGGCGAATCCTTCCGCTGATCTTATTGAGATTCTGTGGGGGGAGGGCATCACTCATTACGACGTTGCGTCAATCGCCGAGGTTCGTCTCGTACGGACCACGCTGCCGCAGGCGACTTTGTGCTTCATGCACCCTGTGAAGACCGCCAGCGCGATCCGTGAGGCCTACTTCGACCATGGCGTGCGCACCTTCAGCCTCGATACGCGGGAAGAACTGGCGAAGATCGTCGCGGCTACAGTGAACACGCAAGGCGTTCCCGCCACCGATTTGCGCCTGTGCGTTCGCTTGCGGGTT
Organism: Novosphingobium sp. TK46; assembly: GCF_055361525.1. NCBI lineage: Bacteria > Pseudomonadati > Pseudomonadota > Alphaproteobacteria > Sphingomonadales > Sphingomonadaceae > Novosphingobium > Novosphingobium sp. TK46. The sequence continues at coordinate 3,690,860 of NZ_CM143963.1, read as the reverse complement.
TCGTCGGAATATTCGGAACTCAGCCTGGCGTCGAAGTTCGGCATCGACCTCGCGGATGCGGGTCCTTTGTTGCAGGAGACGCGTCAGGTCGCCGATTGGCTCGGGGTGTGCTTCCATGTCGGCAGCCAAGCGATGACACCCTTCGCTTATGTACAGGCGCTGGAACGTGTACGCGCAGCCATCGCCGATGCCGGCGTGGTCATTGACATGATCGACGTTGGCGGAGGGTTTCCTTCGGTCTATCCGGGCATGGAGCCACCGCCGCTGGAGGATTACTTCGCGATCATTCATCGCCACTTCGAAGCACTGCCGATCGCCTACAACGCAGAATTGTGGTGCGAACCGGGCAGGGCGCTGTCGGCGGAGTACAACTCGCTGATCGTGAAGGTCGAGAAGCGCCGAGGTAAGGAGCTGTTCATCAACGATGGTGCTTACGGTGCCCTCTACGATGCGGCGCACATCGCCTGGCGTTTTCCGGTCAAGTGCTTGTCCGCCGAGGGCGAGCGGTCTGATGTACTCGAGGATTTCGCGTTCTACGGCCCGACGTGTGACGACGCGGACTACATGGAGGGTCCGTTCCAGCTGCCCGGGGACATCAAGGCCGGCGACTACATCGAAATCGGTATGCTCGGCGCTTACGGGGCGGCGATGCGAACGGCCTTCAATGGCTTTGGCCAAGGTGCCAGCGTCATCGTCGATGACGAGCCGATGACCAGCCTGTACACTGGTGACCGGAAAGATCCGCGCGTATCCGATAACGTCGTTTCGCTGCGTTGATGTCGTAGTCAAATTGGATGGAACCGCGTGAGGCCTACGTGCCTTGCGCGGTTCTTTTTGCGACGATCCGTTTGATCTGGGCGCTTTTTCAAACACATCGTGGCCAATTGTCATTGCGCCTCGGGCGCGTTGCCTTAGCCTATCGATTGCGCTCAAGGGCGGCATGCAACTGGAGAGAGCTGATGAGGCACGCCGCTTTGATAATGGCAATCTGTGCTACGGCGCTCTGCAGCCCCGCGCACGCCGATCCAGCTCGGGACATGCTGGTGAGCGCCGCTTTCGGAACACGTGACAAAAAGGTGGCGCTGACGCGGGTCGGGCAAGCGATCGCAATGGCCGACGCAGGCATGAAGCGCGATCCTCGCGACGAGTCCTCGCGATTGCAGCACGCTCTTGGTCTTAGCTATCGCGGAAAGCTCACTCGGAGCCGCTCCGATGTCATCGCGGCCCGCCGTGAGCTTGAAGCCCTAGTCGCCGCCGATCCACGCAATCCTGAAGCGCAGATGGCGCTTGGCGCATGGCATCTTGCCGCCATTATCGAGTTCGGGCCGATGCTCGCGCGCACAGTCGTCGGGGCGCGATCCTCAATCGGCAACCAGGCGCTGGATCGCGCACTGGCGTTAGGTCGAGACCGCGCCTCGATACCGGCGCTTGTGTGTCTGCAACGTATCCAGATCGATCCGTCTGATATCTCGGGTGCCCGTCGTCTGGCAGAGGTAGCTGCCAAAGCGAATACGCCGACCTCGTTCGACCGCTTGATGCAGCGGCAGGCTCTCACGCTGTTGACGGTCCTGCGTGATGGCAATGGCAAGGCGGCAGCCGCGACCGCCAAATCCCTGATGCCTTTCGGCCGAATCACAGAGTGACCGTCATGCGTCGAAGGTAGGGCTGAAGCCTCGACCGACATCCAACGCAGCCCTTAAGTGCTTGATCCTGCGCGAAGTGACACTCGCAATCTGTCGGGCTTGCGCGTACGGAGCAGGCCGGGAGGCGAATATGGATTCACATGCGCGGGATATCGAGGCGATTCAACGCATAGACGCCATTCCAGTGATTCTCGATACGGTCTGCCGCCTTACCAATATGGGTTTCGCTGCTATAGCACGGGTTACCGAGTCACAATGGGTCGCCTGCAGCGTTCGCGATGAGATCGCCTTCGGCCTCGAGCCGGGTGGAAATCTTCCGCTCAGCTCAACAATCTGCAACGAAATTCGTCAGTCCAAACAAACGGTAATCATCTCCGATGTCTCGGAAGACGAGGAGTATCGTACGCATCCGGTACCTCGACAGTACGGCTTCAGAAGCTATCTCGCGGTACCGATCATGCTGGCAGATGGACGATTTTTCGGTACTCTTTGTGCCATCGATCCCGAGCCTCGTGATCTGCAACGTGTGGAGGTGCGGGACGCCGTCCGCCTGTTCGCGGACCTGATCGGCTACCATCTGGACATGGATGACCGCCTGAGGGTCTCGGAGGACAAGCTGGCCAGCGAGATCGAGACGGGCGAACTGCGCGAGCAGTTCATCGCTGTCCTTGGTCACGATTTGCGAAATCCGCTTGCGGCGGTTCAGGCCGGCGTGTCGATGCTGTCCAAGACGCCGGACGTGGATCGCTCACGCCTTATTCTCGGTCAAATGCAGGGCAGCATTTCGCGCATGTCCGGTATGATCGACAACATTCTCGATTTTGCGCGGGGACGTCTCGGCGGTGGTATTCCGCTGGATCGGCGGCCGGTGGATATTGCTGCGCTGATCAGGCAAGTTGTTCAGGAGCTGGCTTCCGCCCATCCGGATCGCAAGATCGTGCTTACCGGCTGCACTTTGCCATCGCCCGCCGAATGCGATCCACGACGCATTTCACAGATGCTGTCGAACCTTCTTGGCAACGCTCTGACTCACGGCGTATCTGATGAGCCGATCGTGGTCGATTGCGATCGCTGGAACGGCAATCTGGAGATTTCAGTCGCAAATCGCGGCGAGCGTATTTCCGCTGCGGCGCGTGAGAAGCTGTTCCATCCGTTCTTTCGAACGGCCACCGGCGGCGATCGTGAGGGTCTCGGCCTTGGCCTGTATATCGCATCGCAGATCGCAGAAGCCCATGGCGGCAAAATCTCTTTGTCGTCGAACGATGATGAGACTCGGTTCGAGGTCACGATCCCCGCCGTCGTACGCTAGCCTACGCGCGATGACGCGAGAGTCGCTGTTCGCTCGCAAGGTCTTCATGCAAAAGGGCTTCGGTGTGCACCGAAGCCCTCTGTAAGCTTGGTCTGCCGATCCAGCGTTTAGCGCTGGTCGAGAGGCAGATAGTCGCGCTGCGTCGGCCCCGTATAAAGCTGACGCGGGCGACCGATCTTCTGGCCTGGATCGCTGATCATCTCGTTCCATTGCGCCACCCAGCCCACCGTGCGGGCCAGTGCGAACAGCACTGTGAACATCGTGGTCGGGAAACCGATCGCCGACAGGATGATGCCCGAATAGAAATCGACGTTCGGGAACAGCTTCTTTTCGATAAAGTACGGATCGTTCAGCGCCAGCTCTTCGAGCCTGAGCGCCGTCTCGAACAGCGGATCGTCGACCTTCAACGCCGCAAAGACTTCACGCACCGTCGACTGCATCACTGTGGCACGCGGATCGTAATTCTTGTAGACTCGGTGACCGAAGCCCATCAGGCGGAACGGATCGTTCTTGTCCTTTGCCCGCTCGATATAATGAGGGATCTTATCCGGCGTGCCGATCTCCTTGAGCATGTTGAGCGCCGCCTCGTTGGCACCACCGTGCGCCGGGCCCCACAAGCACGCGATACCCGCGGCGATGCATGCGAAGGGATTCGCACCCGAAGAACCGGCAAGCCGTACGGTCGAGGTCGACGCGTTCTGCTCGTGATCGGCATGGAGGATGAAGATCCGATCCATCGCCTTTTCAACTTCTGGAACCACCTCGTACTCTTCAGCAGGCACGCCGAAGGTCATGCGCAGGAAATTGCCGGTGTAGCTCAGCTTGTTGTCGGGATAAAGAAACGGCTGCCCGACCGAGTACTTGTACGCCATGGCAGCAATCGTCGGCATCTTCGCGATCAGGCGATGCGAGCTGATCTTGCGATGCTCAGGGTCAGCGATGTCGGTGGAATCGTGGTAGAAGGCTGAAAGTGCACCGACGACGCCGCACATGATGGCCATCGGGTGGGCATCGCGACGAAAGCCGCGATAGAAGGTCGCTAGCTGTTCATGCAGCATCGTGTGCCGTGTGATCGTGCTGGAAAACTCCTCTAACTCATCGCCTTTGGGCAACTCGCCATTAAGCAGCAGGTAGCTTACTTCCATGAAGCTGGAGCGCTCAGCCAGCTGACCGATCGGATAACCACGATGGAGCAGCACGCCTTCATCGCCATCGATGTATGTCAATGCCGATTCACAAGCCGCGGTCGATGTGAAGCCGGGATCGAAGGTAAACTGTCCCGTCTGCGCATACAGTTTGCGGATGTCGATCACGTCCGGACCGACACTGCCTTGCAGGATCGGATAATCGAAGTCCTTGCCTGCGGTGTTGAGCTTTGCCTGGTTTGCCAAGTACCTGTACTCCCTAGACTTGCGACCCTGCCTGGACGGAAGCTTGCGCGGCAATCCGCGCGAGGCTTTCGTCCCGACCGAGCAGAACCAAAACGTCAAAAATTCCCGGCGAGGTCGTCTGCCCCGTCAGCGCGGCCCTTAAAGGCTGCGCAAGTTTGCCGAGGCCGAGACCAAGCGTCTCCGCCATGTTCTTTAGAGTGGACTCGAGGCTGTCCAGTGTCCAGTCCCCAGCCGCCGCCAGCCGATCGTGCATTTCTGCCAGTCGCTCACGCGCCTCGTCGGTTAGCAACGCCGCTGCCTTGTCGGTGAGCGCGAGCGGTCGCGCGGCGAACAGGAAGCCGGCGCTTTGGGCCAGCTCGTTCACGTCCTTCGCACGCACCTTCAACACCGGCATCGCGCGCGTGAGCAGGTCAAGATCTACACCCGGATGCAGCTGCTGGCCGACCAGACCCGCCAGCATGATATCGTCGGCCTCACGCATATAGTGACCGTTAAGATTCTGTAGCTTGGCCAGATCAAACCGCGACGGCGACTTGCCGACGTCCGCCATGTCGAACCAGTCGACGGCCTGATCGCGACTGATGATCTCGTCATCGCCATGACCCCAGCCCAACCGCAGCAAATAGTTGAACAAGGCTTCCGGCAGGATCCCCAGGTCGTCGCGATACGCATCAACGCCAAGCGCCCCATGGCGTTTGGAAAGCTTCGCGCCATCGGCTCCGTGGATGAGCGGGACATGGCCATAAACCGGGCGCTCCCAGTTCTCGATCGCTGCCATGGCGTCGATGATGGCAAGCTGGCGAAAGGCATTGTTGAGATGATCGTCGCCCCGCAACACGTGCGTGACAGCCATGTCATGATCGTCGACGACCACGGCGAGCATGTAGGTTGGCGTCCCATCAGACCGCAGGAGTACGAAATCATCGATCTCCTCGTTGCGGACCGTTACCTTGCCTTGCACCAGGTCTTCGATCACGGTTTCGCCCTCGCGCGGGGCCTTGATGCGCACCACGAACGGTGCATCGACCGGGCGCGTCTCGGGACCGGCGTCGCGCCATGGACTTTCAAGGCGAAACGGACGACGCTCCTCCTGCGCCTTGGCCCGATGAGCGGCGAGTTCCTCCTGCGTCATGTAGCATGGATAGGCCTGGCCAGCAGCGATCAGCGCATGAGCGACCGCCGCATGGCGCGCTGTCCGCGAAAACTGAAACACCGGTTCATCGTCGCCGCCGAGACCAAGCCAGTCGAGACCGTCGAAGATGGCCTCGATCGCCGGCTCGGTCGAGCGGGCACGATCGGTATCCTCGATCCGCAGCAGGTACGTTCCGCCGTGATGACGGGCATAGAGCCAGTTGAACAATGCGGTGCGAGCGCCGCCGATATGCAGGTAGCCGGTCGGCGATGGCGCGAACCGCGTGACCACCGGACGCGTGCCAGCAGGATGCACAGGGTCAATCCTTTCGCCCTGGGCTGCTGCTGCTACGCTGCCGCTTGCCATCTAGCCAACCTTCCTGTCCAATACGCGGGTGGCGTACGCGCCGCGCGCCGCCATATTCCGCCCCCATCACTTCGAAGAGCGCTGCATTGCAACATCGGCCATGGAACAGCCTGCGCCGCTTGTCGAGAGGCTTGGCCGCTCTCGAACGTTTTCTTGGCGAAGCAGGCTTCGAGCGGGCGCCGTGGCTGGCCGTGGCGTTCGGAAGCGGCATAGCTTTATGGTTCACGTTACCGGCGCAGGGCCATTGGCTCGCTCTGATGGCGATCTGCATCGGGATCAGCATGGCATCGGCAGCGATCTTGCGGGAGCACGGACACTACCCTTATCTTCGTCTAACCGGGATCGTCATCCCGTTCGTGGTGGCCGCAGGCTGCGGCTCGGTCTGGGTTCGTTCAAGCATGATAGGCGCCGAGCCGATCGCACATCCTGGCGTTGCGATGCTCGCGGGGAGGATCCTCTCCATCGAAAAGCAACCGGCACAAACACGAAGCCGGATCATCATGGCCACGCGAGAGCCTGGTACGGCTCGCGCAATCCGCGTTCGGCTCAACTTGCCTGACGACAAGGCTGCTTTGGGTACTTTGCAGCCGGGCGCGATCGTGCAGGTACGTGCGCGTCTGGTCCCGCCGGCGCCGCCAATGCTGCCTGGCTCTTATAACTTCGCACGTTCCGCGTGGTTTGCCGGGCTCGCCGCTACCGGAACGGCCCTGTCCCCGCTGGAGGTCGTCAAGCCGGGGGCAGGTGGAGCACGGTTGAATGAGGTGCAGCGCCGGTTGACCGATCATGTGCGCGCCCAGCTTTCGCCTGAGCAGGCTGGCATAGCAGCAGCCCTAACGACGGGTGATATGGGCGGCATCACTGCCATCGACGCGCAGGCAATGCGCGATTCCGGTCTCGCCCACCTGCTCTCTATCAGTGGCCTGCATGTGAGCGCCGTCATCGGAGCGCTCTACTTCGCGGCTTTGCGCCTGCTGGCCTTGTGGCCGTGGCTTGCGCTAAGAGTGCGATTGCCGGTCGTGGCCGCGGGGTGCGGCGCACTCGCAGGAATCGGCTACACCCTGCTGAGCGGGTCACAAGTCCCGACGGTTCGTTCGTGCATCGGAGCCTTGCTGGTCCTGGCGGCGCTGGCGCTTGGCCGGGAGGCGCTGTCGCTGAGAATGCTGGCGCTTGCCGCGTTCCTCGTCCTGCTCGTCTGGCCCGAGGCGATCATGGGGCCCAGTTTTCAGATGAGTTTTGCAGCGGTGCTGGCGATCGTCGCGCTGTCGGGCGCCGCGCCAATCCGTAGTTTCCTCAAGCCGCGTGAAGAAAGTCCGCTCGTACGGGGTGGGCGCCATCTCGCAATGATTTTGCTGACCGGGATACTGATCGAGGTAGCCTTGATGCCGATCGGGCTCTACCATTTTCATCGTGGCGGCATCTATGGAGCGCTTGCAAATGTCGTCGCTATCCCGCTGACAACAGTGATTATCATGCCATCAGTGTTGATCGGACTGGTACTCGACACGGTTGGCTTTGGGGCACCAGCGTGGTGGGTGGCAGACACGGCGGTCTGGCTATTGAAGGCCGTCGCGCAATGGGTCGCGCGACAGCCCGGCGCTGTGACGACCATGCCGGCATTTGGCGGCGGTTCGTTCATGCTCTTTGTCGTCGGCGGTTTATGGCTGGCACTCTGGAGCGCTCGAATCCGCTGGCTGGGGTTGGTGCCTGCCGCAATCGGTACAATTCTGGTGGTGGTGGTTCAGCCAGCTGACCTGTTGATATCGGGAGATGGACGACATGTTGGCTTGCTCGGCGACGACGCCAGTAAGTTGTTCATCCTGCGCGAGAGCCGAAGCAATTTCGCGCGGGATAATTTAATTGAGGTGGCAGGGATGAGCGGGACACCGTTGGTCATCACCGCATGGCCGGGCGCGCGCTGTAATCGTGATGCGTGTATTGTGACTTTACGCAGGGGCGAACGCGACTGGTCTGTACTTCTGACGCGCAGCCATGGTGCTTTGCCAGAGCGGGCGCTGGCGGCCTCCTGTGACAGGGTCGATATTGTGGTATCGGATCGATGGCTGCCGAATAGCTGCCAACCACGTTGGTTGAAAGCAGATCGACGGCTGCTCACCAGGGCAGGTGGACTGGCAATCGATCTTCGGTCCGCAAGGGTGACGAGCGTTGCACAAGGCGAGGGCCAGCATGGTTGGTGGCATCAGGAAGTCACGGCCTGGCAACGCAAACGATCAATTGGCCCCAGCACGACGACCGCACCGGGTAATGGAATGTTGGCCGGTAAAATTTAGACAAGCGCCGAGATATACTTTGCAAACGCCTGATCTCCCTATTAAATTGCCCAAGGACCAGCCTTTCGCGAGCAACGAATGACTGGCGCCTCGCCATTCCAAGTGTCTGTCCGACATCAAATCCCGCCATCTTCCGCCCGAGTTCGGATTGCGTTGAAACTGGTTCATACATTGAGCCCGACGCGAAGCCCCGCTCAATGATAGCGGCGTAACAGCCCCGCCAACTTACCCTGAACCTCGACTTCTCCGACTGCGTAGATTTGAGGCTCGTACGCTGCGTTAGCTGGATCCAGTCGTACGAACCCGTCCTCGCGCCGCAAGTACTTCAGCGTCGCTTCCTCGCCGCGTATCAAGGCTACCACGATCTCGCCATCACGAGCGGTGTTCGTACGCTTCACCAGCGCGAAATCTCCGTCGAGTATGCCTGCCTCAATCATCGAATCGCCAGAGACTTCAAGCGCGTAATGTTCGCCTGAACCCAGCAGCGCGGCAGGAACGGGCAACATGGCTTGCCCCTCCAGCGCCTCGATCGGCATACCAGCGGCGATACGGCCATGCAGGGGGATTTCGATGACATCGTTGGCGGGACGCGGTGTCGGCGCCCGCGGCTTCGCCAAATCGATACCGGTGCTAATCGACCGCGAGGGGACAACGCGTGCACCAAGATTATCAGGCTGCTTGAGCACTTCCAAAGCACGTGCTCTGTTAGGCAAGCGGCGGATAAAACCGCGCTCCTCAAGAGCCGAGATCAGGCGGTGAACGCCCGACTTCGACTTGAGATCAAGAGCCTCCTTCATCTCCTCGAAACTGGGAGAGATACCCGTCTCCTCCAGCTTTACCTGGATGAACCTGAGCAATTCGTGCTGCTTGCGCGTCAACATCTTCGCCGCCTCCTTGGGCGTTGTTCTCGTGAACAATTAGCGAACAAGTAAGCAACAAAAATTTGCCCGTCAAGCCATTCCGCCATTTTCGAGCCAGTACGCGATAACCTCGTCGCCCTCGCTTGCCGGTTGTGCGTTGGCTGGACGATCTACAAGCACGTTGCTGACCGCCAGCGCACTCAATGCGCTGCTGTCTTGCTGAGGATGAACGATCACGATCTGCCCGTTCCAGTACGCGCGGACGAAGGCGCGTCGTCCACCGTTTGCTCGCAAGTGGGCGCCGAGCCGCAAGGTCATAGACCGCGGCGTCGGAGCAGCCGCCCCGAGCAACGCTCGCAGCAGCGGCAACATGAAGAGGTATGCCGTCACGTGGCTCGACACAGGATTGCCCGGGAGTCCGAGTATGATCTGCTGCCTCGCGCCGACTGTCCTGGTGGCGACGAGGATCGGCTTTCCGGGTTTGATAGCAACGCGCCAAAAGCCCAGTTCGGCACCCCAGGCTTCGAGCGCCGGCTTGACCAAGTCGTGATCGCCTACCGACGCACCGCCGCTGGTCACGATGACATCGGCGTCGGAGCCCTTGGCGAAGGCAGTTGCCAGCGCGCCGAGCGTGTCGGGTATCGGGCCGATCCGGCGAACCTCGCAGGGCAAGGAGCGCGCCATAGCCGCCAGCATCACGCCATTGCTGGCGGGGATTTGGTGATCCGAACATGTCGCTGGATGGGCAGAGAGTTCGTCCCCACTATCCATGATCAGCACCTTCGGTTTGCGATGAACAGCGATATCATCGTGCCCGGCACTAAGCGACAAAGCCAGTTGGGCAGGGCCCATTGCCATACCGCGCGGCAGCACTTGCTGACCTTCCGAGAAGTCCATGCCACGCGGCCGGATATGCTTGTTGGCCGGTGATGGGCGATCGCCTGACAGCACGATGCGGTCGAGGTCGCGCGTGACATCCTCCTGCAGGATAACCGCCGCTCCATCGGCGGGAAGCATCGCTCCGGTCGATATGCGAATAGCTTGTCCGGCTGAGAAGCTTTCCATGAAGGGATGCCCGGCCGCACTTTCTCCGACGATCCGCCATGGGCCGCTCAGATCGCCTTGGGTAACGGCATAGCCATCCATTGCCGAAAGTGCGGCGAAAGGCTGGGTTCGGCGCGCCAATAGCGGCTCGGCCAGGTAATGCCCGAGCGCAGCTTCGACTGCGATACGCTCGATCGGCAAGGGCGAGACCAAGGCCAGCAGCCGCGCCTGCGCCTCTTCGAGCGGGATCGGCGGCTCTCGGGTCATGACGGCAGCGCGCGCCAGTGCCCGGATTTACCGCCGCGCTTCTCGATCAGCCGTACATCCTCGATCACCATCGCCTTATCCAGCGCCTTTGCCATGTCGTAGATCGTGACCAGGGCGATCGTAACCCCGGTGATCGCTTCCATTTCCACGCCGGTCTTGCCGGTCAGGGATGCAGTGGCGACGGCGCGGACGGCATCAGCTTCAAAGGCGAAATCGAGGTTGACCGCGTCGATCGCCAGAGGATGGCACATCGGGATCAGGTCAGCCGTCCGCTTGGCTGCCATGATGCCGGCGATGCGCGCTGTGCCAAGTACATCACCCTTGGGAGCATTTCCCTTTCGGATGGCGTCGAGGGCGTCGGCGCTCATGCGGATGCGGCCGGATGCGACCGCCAAACGGTGAGTCTCGTTCTTCGCACCGACATCGACCATCCGCGCGGTGCCGTCGTCATCGATGTGTGTGAGTGATTTGCTCATCGTTTGATTGCCGCAGTTGCCGGTGTCCTGAACAGTGGCAAGGTAGGCCGATCGGGCTCATCGCAGCGAGGACCGATCGATATCCAAGAGTGATCTATCATCGGGCGATCATGGCAGAGCCGCTCGCGGTAGGACAGGGACTTTACGCTGCCCCTCAGCCAAACAAAAGCGCGTGCGTTGCCGCTTCGACGTCGGATTGTCGCATGAGGCTTTCCCCCACCAGGAACGTGCGCGTTCCACACTTGGCGAGCCGTTCGATATCGGCGTGACTTTCGATCCCGCTTTCACTCACCAGCAGCGTTCCCGCAGGCGCCAGGGCCGTAAGCCGCTCGGTCGTCCCAAGATCGGTCACGAAGCGTTTCAGGTCACGATTGTTCACGCCGATAAGGCCTGATTTCAAGGTGCTCGCGCGCTGCATCTCATCCTCATTATGAACTTCGACGAGCACATCCATTCCGCGCTCGATCGCGGCGGCTTCGATGTCGATCATCAATTCATCTTCCAGCGCCGCTACGATGATCAGGATCGCGTCGGCCCCGATCGCACGCGCTTCGGCAACCTGCCACGGATCGATCATGAAGTCCTTTCTCAGGACCGGCAGTTCACACGCTGCACGAGCATCGACGAGATAATCTTCATGGCCTTGGAAATAGGATGCGTCGGTCAGCACGGAGAGGCAGGCGGCGCCTCCGCGCTGATAGGCCATGGCGTGTTCGGCTGGACGAAAGTCATTCCTGATCAGCCCCTTAGAGGGGGATGCTTTCTTGATCTCAGCGATAAGGGCAAAACCATTTGCCGCCTTCGCCTCCAACGCACGGCGAAAACCACGAGGCGCGGTCTGCTCGCGCGCTTTGGCATCGAGGTCGGCGAAGGTCTCGAAGCCCTTGCGCGTGGCGACTTCCTCGCGCTTGGTGGCGCAGATTTCTTTGAGCTTGTCGGACATGATCCTACTTTGCTGTTGTGGCGATCCAGCAATCGAGCAGGGTCTTGGCAAGGCCCTTGTCGATCACCTCAGCGGCTTCCTCGGCGCCTTCGCGCCAATCGGCGGCTTCTCCGGAAAGGATAAGCGCAGCGGCGGCATTGAGCAGAACGGCGTTACGATAGGCGCCCGCTTCGCCATCCAGCAGCCGACGCAAAGCCGCAGCATTGTAAGCGGCGTCACCGCCACGCAACTGATCCAACGGGTGACTCTGCAGCCCCGCATCGGCGGGCGTGATCCGCCGTGGAAGCGCGGGAAGGCCTATCGAAGCGACGACACTGCCGCCGTCGATCGACAGTTCATCGAGCCCTTCATCGCCCCCGACGACGATTGCGGCTCCGGTTCCGACCATCGCCATGGCGTCTCGATAAATCGGCACATAAAGGGGATTGGCAACGCCCACGAGTTGGCGAGACACTGATGCCGGGTTCGCCATCGGACCCGTCAGGTTGAAGATCGTCCGCTTGCCGATCGCCTTGCGGATGGGGGCGATCCGCGCGAGCGCCGGATGATGCTTTTGAGCGAACAGAAACGCTAGGCCCATATCGGCCAGCGTCTGCTCCGCCATGTCACTGGCGCGATCGAGGTCGAGCCCGAGGGCCTCGAGGGTGTCCGCACCTCCAGCTTTCGAGGAGGCCGCGCGATTGCCATGCTTGGCAACCGGAACGCCGCACGCGGCGACGACGATCGCCACAGCGGTGGAGACGTTGAGGCTATGCTGCCCGTCACCGCCGGTTCCACACACGTCGATGGCATTGGGCGGCGCCTTCACAGGGATCATGCGGGCGCGCATCGCCAGGACGGCGCCTGCGATATCCTCGGCAGTCTCGTTACGCTCCGACAGCGCCAGCAGAGCGGCGGTGATCTCGTCGTCTTGCATGTCGCCATCGAGCATGCGGCCGAACAGAGCTTCGCTCTCGACCAGGGCGGGCGTGATCGCGACGGTCACGCGGGCAACCGCGCCTCGATGCCGCAGACCTTGAGGAAGTTCGCCAGCATCGCGTGACCGTGCTGCGTGGCGATGCTCTCGGGATGGAACTGCACGCCGTGGATCGGGAGTGTCGCGTGGCGAAACCCCATGACATGGCCATCGTCGGACCGGGCATTGACCTGCAGAGCCTCGGGAATGTCCTCGACAATGAGCGAGTGGTAGCGGGTCGCGGAGAACGGCGAGGGAATGGCGGCGAACACGCCACTGTCATCATGGGTCACCGGCGACGTCTTGCCGTGCATCAGCCCGCCGCGCACCACCTTTCCGCCGAAATGCTGACCGATCGCCTGATGCCCCAGACAAACGCCCAACAACGGCAACTCGGCGTCGGCGGCGGCCGCCACGAGGTCGAGGCTGATGCCAGCCTCGTTCGGCGTGCAGGGGCCCGGCGAAATCAGCAATCCTTGCGCACCAGTGCCGATCGCCTGGCTTGCCGACATCGCATCGTTGCGCACCACCTCGACCTTCGCGCCCAACTCCATCAGGTAATGGACGAGGTTCCAGGTGAAGCTGTCGTAGTTGTCGATGACCAGGATCATGGCGTTGCCTTCGTCCTTTTCTCGACCACGATCAAGGGGCCGAGCGGTGGTCCGCCATCGACGCGGTGCATTTGCGGATCCCACAAGGATGATACGCTGCCATCGAGGAACAATGCGTTTGGAGTATGCAGCTCGTCCCGAAAATAGCGTGCGAGCTTGCCGAACGAGATGGGGGCCTCGCTGATCACGAAGTGCGCGCGGCCTTGCCGGTCGACGCCTACGGCGTTGCGCAGCTTCTGCGATGGACCGTCGTGATCGAGGCGAGGGTGAAGCTTGCCGGCGATCACCAGCATCGGCCCGGACTGCGTGCCGAACTGCGGGCGCTTGGCGACGTGAGCGGCGAAATCCGTGGTGCTGCGAACCTCCCATTTGGTGCCGGTCCCGTAGAAGACGCCATTGGGTTGCAGATGGAAGTTCCCCCAACCCTGGGCGCGGTTGAGGGGATGGCCTCGGCGCCCGTTCTCGACATAATAGCCAATGGGCAGTCCGGCATCGTCGAACATGCCGCCATTCATCGCGAAGGCGACCCGGTTCGATCTCGAGCCAAGCGCGACGGCGAGTTCCGACAGACTGCGATGAGGTTTTCCTTCAGGGCCAAGAACCATGCGAATGGTGTGGCGCGCAGGATCGGCGATGCAGTGGGTAAGCGGCGTGCCCTCGAACGTGGCGCCGACACATGCCGGCGGCGGGGGCCTGGTTGGCGCGGCGGCCTGCCGTTCCTTCTCCCCGCAGGCGCCCAGCGTCACCACTAAAGCCAGCGCCGCGCAGCGATAACCTTTCAGCACCGAGGCGGGATGCCAGCTTGGGTGGGGAGGGCAGGCCGGTGGTTTGGCTCCGCTGAAGACAGTGGAGCCTCAAGCGTGCCTGGCTGCGACGCCGATCCCGTCACTGGCCGAAGCCCGGCTCTCCCGCGACCCTGATCGCTTCGCGCGCCGCGGCGAAGAGTGCGCCCGACTTAGCTTCGCATTCGCGCTGCTCGGACGCAGGGTCGCTGTCGGCGACGATCCCGGCGCCCGCCTGAACGTGGAGCACGCCGTCCTTGAGCACGCCGGTGCGCAGGACGATACAGCTGTCGACCGATCCATCGGGCGCGAAATACCCCACGCCGCCCGCATAGGCGCCGCGCGTTTCGGGCTCCAGTTCCGCAATCACTTCGCAGGCGCGTACCTTGGGCGCCCCCGAGACGGTGCCGGCCGGGAACCCCGCGAACACCGCATCCACCGCGTCGTGCCTGGCAGTGTCGAGCTTGCCGACCACGTTCGAGACGATGTGCATGACATGGCTGTAATGCTCGACCATGAAACTGTCGGTCACCTCGACGCTCCCGGCAGCCGACACCCTTCCCACGTCGTTGCGGCCGAGGTCCAGCAGCATCAGGTGTTCGGCAAGCTCCTTGGGATCGGCGAGCAAACTGGCTTCATTCGCCTTGTCCTCGGCCGGGTTCGCACCGCGTGGCCGGGTGCCGGCGATGGGCCGGATGGTCACCTCGCCATCGCGGACCCGCACTAGGATCTCGGGGCTCGATCCGATGAGCGCGAACCCCGGCAGATCCAGAAAATAGAGAAATGGCGAAGGGTTGATCCTGCGCAGTGCACGGTACAATGCCAGCGGCGGCAGCGGGAAGGGGCAGGTGAAACGCTGCGCCAGAACCACCTGGAAGATGTCGCCCGCTTCGATGTATTCCTTGGCCCGCAGAACGCGCGATCGGTAATCCTGCGGCTCCATCACGGGCGTACGGACAGGATCTTCCAAGGCTGGTGATGGTATCACCAGCGGGATCGGTTGGGCCAGCCGCCGCAACGCGTCGTCGATGCGATCTTCGGCTCGTGCGATACCGGCCTCGCCGTTCTCGGGCCACACCGGAGCGACGCAGAACAGTTCGTCGCCGAGGCGATCGAATACCATGATCAGCGAAGGGCGAACGAACAGCATGTCGGGGAGCTCAAGCGCGCTTTGCGGCGCACGCGGCAGTCTTTCGACCAGCCCGATCGTCTCGTAACCGAAGTAGCCGACAAGGCAGGCCAGCGCCGACGGCAGTTCGTCAGGTACGTCGATCCGGCAAGCCTCTACCAGCAGGCGAAGCTCGCTGAGGCTGTCCGCGGTCAGCGAAGTGAACGCGTCGCGGTCCACTTGCCACGAGCGGTTGATCGTGCAGCCGCTGGCGTCGGCGCGAAACACCAGATCGGGATCCAGGCCGACGAGGCTATAGCGCCCGCGCGTTTCGCCGCCCTCCACCGATTCCAGCAGGAAATCGCCCCGCTCGCCCTCGAACAGCTTGAGCGCGGCTCCGACCGGCGTCTCCGTGTCGGCGACCAGCCGCTTCCAGATAAGCGCGGGCTTGCCCGAACAGAGCGCGGCGCGAGCTTGGCGGCGTTGTGCGTCGCTGTCGATCACCACTTTCAGCCGCCCAGACTCATTCGCCGTCGCCCTTGCCGGAAAGCTGGTCGCGCATGGCCTTGATCGCCGCCTCGTTGCGCTTGACGCCGACGTCCTTGGTGATCGCCTTGCGCAGGGCCTCGGAATATTCGCTGCCCGCGGCTTTGCCCAGTTCGCGCTGAGCGCCGGTCAGGGACGGATCGCTACGATCGATCTTGCCCGGCTCGATCGTGTCGAGGACGACAACGAACCAGCCACGCTTCTGCGGCGCTTCCTGAACCTTCACGGTGCCACGCGCCATCGCGAACATGAGCTGGACGGGTGGGGGCACCGGGCGGCCGGATTGTTGGATCTGGGCCAGCTGCGGACGGCTGAGGCCAATACGTTCGACCGGGGGCAGCTTCTTGCCGATCCCCGCGACCACCGCATCCAGCTTCTGTCCACCACGTAAAGCCGCCTGGACCTTCAAGGCCTGGGCCTTTGCCGCCTGCGCGCCCTTGTCGATCGCATAGGCGAGCTTCACGTCAGGCACGATCTGGTTGAACGGGGCAGGTGCCGAGGGCGTGATCGCCGAAACGTCATAGATCACGAAGGTCGTCCCAGCCTGCGCTTCCGCCACTTGCGGCTCGCTTTCCTGCATCGCGAATGCCGTCTTGAGGACGGGCTTGAGCGTCGGCGCGATCTGCTGGCCGGGCTGCTGATACACGGCCCCATCCGCGGTGACTTGCGGCGTCGTTTGCACCTGCAGACCCAGCTTGCGGGCGACTTCAGGCAGATTTGCGTTGTTTTCGAACTGCTCTTCGACCTTGGCGACATAGTCGCTGAGCGCGGCGCGCTGCTTCTCGGTCGCAAGCGCTGTGGCGATCTCGCCGGTCACCTGATCGAGGCTGCGCGCGGGGCGGGTATCGACGGTTTCAATCCGCACGACATACCAGCCAAGCGGACTGCGTGCCGTGATCAGCGTGCCCTGTTTTGCCTTGAAGACAGCATCGGCAACCTCAGGAGCGGTCTGGGCGGCCAGATCCTGCTTGCCGAGGGGGGCAATCTTCGCTGCGGACAGACCTTTCTGCGATGCTGCGGCTTCCAGCGTCTTGCCGCCTCCAACCTCGGCGACGATCGCGTTCGCGGCAGCCTGGGTCGGGACCACGAGTTGCGTTATGCCGCGCCGTTCCAGCGCGGCATACTGCGCCTTGTTGGCGTCATAGCGCTTGGCGATCTCGGCAGCGGTGGGCGCTGCAACGTTCTTCACCACGTCGGCGCCGAACGTCGCATAACGGATCACGCGGCGTTCGGGGCGGATGAAGGTGGCGGTATTTGCCTTGTAGTAGGCCTGCAACTCGGCGGTGTCCGGTGCGCGTTCCGGGGCGAAAGCCAGTGCTGGCAAAACCAGCACCGAGCCGGTGCGTCGCTCGGTCAGCAGCTGACCATAGCGCCATGCCATCTCGCGCGGCAGCACGGCGCCATATTCGGCCGGAGCAAGGATCTGGCGCGCGACCAAGCGAGTCGCGACCGACTTGCGCGGAATGGCCTGGGGCTGGAGAGCACCGGCCCGCTGAAGCTCGCTATCGATCAGCCGCTCGCCGGCGACGATCCCATGGTCCTTGCCAAAGGCGAACAGCGCGTTGAGGTCGATCAGGTCACCGAGCAGGACACTCATCGCGCCGCGGGCCATCAGGCCGCCCATGGTGATCGTCGGATCTTGCTGGCGAACCCGTTGCAAGGCTTCTTCCGCAGCCTGGTTCATATCGGCCGACGTGATGTCCTCACCGCCCACATCGGCCAGCGTACCGCTACTGGCACCGCCGAGGCCGCCGCTCCCGCCGACATCGGCCACGACAAAGGTGAGCGCAATCAATCCCAGTACGACGATCGCGACGAGGGCGCCGACCTTGGACTTGATCATGGAGCGAAAGAACTGGAGCATGCGCGAAATGGCCGTTCAGCGTAGGATGTTGGTGGGATCGCCTGCGCGTTCCCGGAGCGGCGACGCTTTAGGAGGCAAAGCGGCGTCCTGCAATGGCACGCGGCAATCTAGTGGCTGAGGGGGCACACCGGGCATCGCCTCACCGCTTTGACAAGGCGGGCACGCCTGTCCTAGCTGCCATGCACAAGGGGGAGCCGTGTCACCGGATTCGGCTCGAACAATAAGGGTACACCATGGCGCATCTGCCTTACATCGTCGGCAACTGGAAAATGAACGGCACGCGCGCGATGCTGAACGAGGCCCGCGCGATCGATCGCGCAGCCGCGCGCTTGACCAAGGTGCAGGTAGCCGTCGCTCCGCCGGCGACGTTGCTCTATCGTACACGCGATGCGGTCGAACTGATCGGCGTCGGCGGGCAGGACTGCCACGAGAAGGAGAACGGGGCGTTCACCGGCGATATCTCCGCGGCGATGCTCAAGGATGCTGGCGCCGACTTCACGCTCGTCGGTCATTCCGAGCGACGCACGTTGCACGGCGAAACCGATGCGATCGTGCGCGCGAAGGCCGAGGCGGCTTTGTCCACCGGACTGGCGGTTATTCTCTGCATCGGCGAAACCGAGGCCGAGCGCGATGCCGGCAGCGCCGAGACGGTCGTTGGTAACCAGCTCGAAGGTTCGGCACCCCATGCCGATGGTGCGGTCGAGAAGCTGACCGTGGCCTATGAGCCGGTATGGGCCATCGGCACCGGACGCGTTCCGTCGGTTGCCGATGTCGCGGCCATGCACAAGGCGCTACGGGCCAAGCTCATCGACATCTACGGTGATGCCGGCGCTTCCGTGCGAATCCTCTATGGCGGATCGGTCAAGCCGGACAACGCCGCAGAACTGCTGTCGATACCGGACGTGGGCGGCGCCCTGGTCGGCGGTGCAAGCCTGACTGCCGAGAGCTTCCTTGCCATCGTGAGTGCAGCTGCGGCTATCTGACGCGAAAGCGAGGGCAGTTGGGTCGACCGGGCACAACGGCTTGCGCCCCGGTCACCAACCGCCTATCTGCGCGAGCAAGACGACGGGACGTTTGCTCCCGCGAAGATCGATTTACCAGAGGTCCGCATGCTGTTTACCTTCCTGACCGTTGTCCAGGCGCTGGTCGCCGCCGCACTTGTCGGCACGATCCTCGTCCAGCAGTCCGAAGGCGGTGGTCTCGGTACCGGTGGCGGCAATCCTTCGGGGCTGATGTCGGCGCGTGGGGCTTCGAATTTCCTGTCCCGCGCCACTGCAGTGCTGGCGACGATCTTCGTTTCGCTCAGCATCGTCATGGCGGCGCTCGCGGTGGACGTGACCTCGGGTCGGCAGCTTGATACATCCTTGCAGCGCAACGCCCCGGTTCAGGCGCCGGTCGATCCGCTGGCGGGCACGACGAACCCCGGTTCCGCCGCACCTGCTCCGGCCAGCCCGGCCGCGCCCGCGGCCAACGATCCCCTTGCCGGCTCGGCCGCGAAGTAAGCTGCCGCGCGATGACCTTGCGCGGCAAGGTCATCGCTTCAACCTCGTAATTGTGGATTGCGGCGCGGGGCACTTGCCCCGGCGTCGCCTTGCGTTTTAAGGCCCAGAACCCATGGCGCGGCATATCTTCATCACCGGCGGCGTGGTCTCCTCGCTAGGCAAAGGGCTGATGGCGGCAAGCCTCGCCGCCCTTCTGCAGGCGCGCGGCTACAAGGTCCGCATTCGCAAGTTCGACCCCTATCTGAACGTCGATCCCGGTACGATGAGTCCGTACCAGCATGGAGAGGTGTACGTCACCGACGACGGCGCCGAGACGGACCTCGACCTGGGCCATTACGAACGCTTTACCGGCGTCTCGGCGCACCAGGGCGACAACATCACCTCCGGTCGTATTTATCGCGATATTATCGCCAAGGAGCGCCGCGGGGACTATCTGGGCGCGACCGTCCAAGTGATCCCGCATGTGACCGATGCGATCAAGCAGTTCGCCATGGCCGATACCGACGACCTGGATTTCGTACTCAGCGAGATCGGCGGTACCGTTGGCGATATCGAGAGCTTGCCGTTTATCGAAGCGCTTCGCCAGTTGCGCAACGAAATGGGGCGTGAGCAGACCTGCTTCGTCCATGTCACGCTGGTTCCTTACATCGCCGCCGCCGGCGAGTTGAAGACCAAGCCGACACAGCATTCGGTGCGCGAGTTGACCGGGCTGGGTATCCAGCCCGATATCCTCCTGTGCCGCTGCGATCGCCCGCTACCCGACAGCGATCGCGCCAAGATCGCGCTGTTCTGCAACGTGCGTCGCGAGGCAGTCATTCCCGCGTTGGACGCGCCGAACATCTACTCCGTGCCGCTTCAGTACCATGGCGAGGGTCTGGACGCGGAGGTGCTCCACCACTTCGGCATGAGCACCCCGCTGCCGACGCTTACGCGATGGAGCGACATCGTCGATCGCTATCAGCATCCCGAAGGCGAGGTTACGATCGGCGTGGTCGGCAAGTACGTCGGCCTGCCGGACGCCTACAAATCGTTGAACGAGGCGCTGGTCCACGGCGGTATGGCGAACCGGGTCAAGGTCAACATCAACTGGCTCGATGCCGAGATCTTCGAACGAGACGATCCGTCCGAGATCGCGGCGATGCTCGAACCGATGCACGGAATCCTCGTTCCGGGTGGTTTCGGTGAACGCGGGACCGAGGGCAAGATCGCCAGCGTGCGGTTCGCGCGCGAGCGGCAGGTGCCGTTCTTCGGCATCTGCCTCGGCATGCAGATGGCTTGTATCGAAGGTGCCCGGGCGGCCGGGGTCGCCGATGCATCGTCCACCGAATTTGGCGAGACCAGCGAGCCCGTCGTCGGCATCATCACCGAGTGGATGAGCAAGGACGGGCTTCAAAAGCGTGCCGAGGGTGGCGACCTTGGCGGTACCATGCGCGTCGGCGCCTATCCCGCGATGCTGTCCGCCAACAGTCACGTCGCCGCGATCTATGGTTCGACCGAGATTTCCGAGCGTCACCGTCATCGATACGAGGTGAATGGAACGTACAAGGATGCACTCGAAAGCAACGGACTGATCTTTTCCGGCATGTCTCCCGATGGCTTGCTGCCCGAAATCGTCGAACGTCCCGATCATCCCTGGTTCGTGGGGGTGCAGTTCCATCCCGAACTCAAGAGCAAGCCCTTCGATCCGCATCCGCTGTTCTCCGGTTTTATCGAAGCTGCCGTGCGTCAGGCGCGCCTGGTCTAGGCGCGATTTGATCAGACAACGCCTGTGCGCATCGCCCTTTACGAGCCAGAGATCGCTGGCAATGTCGGCGCGGTTCTGCGCCTTGCGGCATGCATGGGAGCGTCGGTCGACCTGATCGAACCTCTGGGCTTCGCCTGGGACGATCGGCGTGTGCGGCGAACGGCTATGGATTATATCGATCACGTCGAGATCACGCGTCACGCAGACTTCGCCGCATTCGAAACGACCGTCGGTGAGGCTAGGCTGGTGCTGTTTACCACCAAGGCCACGGACTCGGCCTACAACTTCGCATTCAGCCCTGACGATATCCTGTTGTTCGGCAAGGAAAGTGCCGGCGTGCCGGCCGGCGTTGCCGATGGATGTCACGCCCGCATCCGCCTGCCGATGCAGTCGGCCGTAAGGTCCATGAACCTTGCCACCTCTGCCGCGCTGGCGCTGGGGGAGGCCTTGCGTCAAACCGGCAGCTTGCCCCAATAACGGCTTGCAGGGTCGTCACGGCCGTAAGCAAGAGCGGCCTCACAGACCCATATCGCCATCCCGCTTCGATCTTGCCGTAAAGTTTCTGCGCTCACCTTCCGCAGCTCGGCCGCGTTGTGCGAAGAAAAAAATGCAAAAAAGGTCTTTGCAAGCGTTCCGGAAATTGTTCGAACCCGTTCGCTGAAAAGGATTATGATCGGCGCTCCCGGGGTGGCAGTTTAGTCTCAAGATGAAGGCGAGGCGGCTGCCTCGCCATCGGAGCTGTGGTTATCGGCGATAGTATCGGTCACTTCGGTCGTAGCGGTCGCGATCGAATCGATTCCGCCGGTGATCCTGCCAGCCTCGACCAGAATCGCGTTGCGCCCGGCTGATTTCCCGCCGGCATTCGCGTCGTTCACGCTGATAATCCCGACGACTGTCGGCGTGACGCAGTTCGCGGCGACACTCGCGCACCTCTCGTCGTACTTCGCGGTTGTTGCCTGCGCTGTAGCGCTGCGCCGAGGCAACGCTGGGGACCAAGGTCATCGCAGCAACGATCGTACTGATAACTAACTTACGCATCCTCGTTCCTCCAAGTGGAAGTGAAGCGGTACGATCCGCGGCCTGAACGGTGCCGGTCCGGAGCGTTCAGCTCTGTCTCACCTAACTTTCCCCGAGATCTCTGGCGGCAATGGGAAGGTGTGCAAACCTGCTCCAGGCACCATGAACGGGATGCCCGATCCAAATCAAACTCCTTGGTCAACCAGTCATTCGAAGGTGAGGAAGGCAGGGCAGCGCGCGGCCCGTAAGCCTTGGGATCTAGGACCGGCGCGCGCTGGGCCTGGGGCCAAGCTGGTCGAGCGCATCCGCGTTGGTCCGGCTCCATTCGTACAACAGCTCGACCGGCTCGACGAAACGCTTCCCCAAGGACGTCAGCCGGTATTCAACCGCAGGCGGGACGATGCTGCCGACATGACGTGAAATCAGGCCGGATCCTTCCATGTCGCGCAAGGTTTGCGTCAACATTTTCTTGGAGATGCCGGGAAGGCTGCGATGCAGCACGCCGGTACGGGCGCAGTCATCATGCCGCGTATGCAGCATGTGCAGAATCATGCTCGTCCATTTGGTGGCGAACAGTGCCAGTACCCGTCGTGGTGCGCAGTCTTCCCGCCATTCTTCATCTGCCGATCCGGGCTTCATGTGGTTACCTTCTGGTGCCTGAGTCCCCTTGGGGTGCCGTCTGGAAACCGCTCGACCGGGTACCTAGCTCCCGCATCGACGCAGGATTTCTCGGAGAGTCAAGATGGCCGGAACAGCATTGGTGGTCGGCGCGAGCGGCATAGTCGGCAGCGCGACGGCAACACTTTTGGTGGAGCAAGGATGGACCGTACACGGCCTTGCGCGCAATCCGGCGCAACAGGATGGCGTGCACCCGCTCTCGGCCGATTTGCAGGATGCGACCACAACCGCTGCGGCGTTGGCGGCGATCGAACCCGATGCGGTGTTCATCACGACCTGGCTGCGCCAGGCCAGCGAGGCGGAGAACATCAGGGTCAACTCGGCGATGGTGCGCAACTTGCTTGACGCGCTGCCAAAGCCCCGCTCGCCGCGCCATGTCGCGCTTGTGACCGGGCTCAAGCATTATCTGGGGCCCTTCGAAGCCTACGGGAAGGGCGCCATGCCGCAGACCCCGTTCCGCGAGGAGCAGGGGCGGCTCGATATCGAGAACTTCTATTACGCTCAGGAGGATAAGGTGTTTGCCGCGGCCAAACGGGACGGCTTCAGCTGGAGCGTACACCGCCCGCATACGGTGATCGGCAAGGCCGTCGGCAACGCCATGAACATGGGAACCACGCTGGCCGTCTACGCCACCTTATGCCGCGAGACCGGCCGGCCCTTCATGTTCCCGGGTTCCCAGGTGCAATGGGACGGGCTGACGGACATGACCGACGCCCGGCAACTTGCCAGCCACCTGCTCTGGGCGGCAACCACGCCGGCGGCCGCAAACGAAGCGTTCAACGTCGTCAACGGCGACGTCTTCCGCTGGAGCTGGATGTGGGGCCGCATCGCGGATTGGTTCGGGATCGAGCCAGTGCCGTTCGACGGAACCGTGCGGCCCTTGGAAGCGCAGATGGCCAATGATGGCCCGCTCTGGCGGCAGATCGCCGAGCGCGAGGGACTGGTCGAGCCCGACCTGTCGCGCCTCGCATCGCCATGGCACACCGATGCCGATCTGGGCCGACCGATCGAGGTGGTCACCGACATGAGCAAGAGCCGACGGCTCGGGTTCACCCGATACCAGCCCACCGACTATGCGTTCACTGAACTGTTCGCGGCACTGCGTGCCGATCGCCTGATTCCCTGAACGAAGAAGAGCAACGACGACCACCGACTTCGATTGATCCGACAACCTGCATCGCCCGCCGCTGGGTTCAACCCGGCCGGCGGGCCGCATGCCGCCGATGGTGACGCCGACCTTCTTCAGGCGGGTGGACGACACGCCCCGGAGCGAAAGACCGCAGGATCCGGGGTCGAGCAAAAGCCGGCACGGGCATGAAGTGCATCGTCCCAACTGGCAATCGCATGCCCTGGCGATCGAGGGAGATCCCAGCCAGGCGTTCGAGCATTGGGACGAATACTGGCGCAAGGTTCATGGCCCAAGTTCGCCTGGGACGAACCGGGCAGTTGGTCCGCCAGGGTGCTGCGCTGCGATCAGGTGCGCCGCATTGCCCAGCCTATCATCCGCGTTCCCACCATCCGCGGTTCTCGTTGCGAGATGACGTCAACCTGCGTCGAGAACTGCTCGCAGTCATGGCAAGCTGGGTCTCGGTCGAACTCGATGCGCATAAGCATCCCTTGGCTAACGCAGGCTTAGACCGAAACGTTGGCCTCCACCCTCCCAGCCGTTCCGAAGATCTTCAGATAGCGCGCGATCTCGGCTTTGTCGCCGGTCGCCTTGGCGGGGTTGTCGGAGAGCTTGACCGCGGCACACCCATTGGCGCTCGTGACTTTGGCGACCAGCGAGATCGGTTCGAGGCCCATTGCTCCATCTGGCGCGCAGCCGCGGAAGTCGTTGGTAAGGTTGGTTCCCCAGCCGAAGCTCATTCGCACTCGGCCTGCGAAGTGGCGGTAGGTCTGCTCGATCGTGTCGATGTCCATGCCGTCCGAGAAGATAAGCAGCTTCTCGCGCGGATCACGGCCGTGCGCCTGCCACCAAGCAATTATCTGCTCGCCACCGGCGATCGGAGGGGCGCTGTCGGGACGAAAGCCGGTCCAGTCTGCCACCCAATCGGGCGCATGCGCCAGGAAGCTGGTCGTGCCGAATGCGTCGGGGAGCACGATCAACAGGTTCCCGGCATAATGACGGCGCCAGTCCTCAAGCACGCGATAAGGAGCAGTGGCCAGCGCCTCGTCGCTTTCCGCGAGTGCGGCGAGCACCATTGGCAATTCATGAGCGTTTGTGCCGATAGCCTCGAGGTCGTTCTCCATCGCCAGCAGCACGTTGGAGCTGCCGATGAACGCGTGGCCGAGCCCCTCCTTCAGCGCTTCGACGCACCAGCGCTGCCACAGGAAGCCGTGGCGACGGCGCGTGCCAAAGTCAGATAGGACGAGATCGGGCAACCTGCGCAGACGCTCGACCTTGGACCAGAGCTTGGCCTTGGCGCGGGCATAAAGAATATCCAGCTCGAACCGGCCCATGGTCTTCATCGCCGCGCGCGATCGTAGCTCGTTGACGATGGCGAGTACGGGGATCTCCCACATCGTCGTATGCGTCCACAGGCCTTCGAAGCGCAACTCGAACTGGCCGTCAACCGAGCGCAACTCATACTCGGGCAGCCTGAAGTCTGCGAGCCAGGCGATGAAGTCGGGCGCGAACATCCGCTCCTGTCCCGCGAAGCTGTTGCCGGCGAGCCATATCAGCTCTTTTTTGGTGAAGCGGACATTTCGGGCATGATCGAGCTGGGCGCGCAGTTCGCCTTCGTCGACTGTATCGGCGAGCCGTACCGTCTTCGTGCGGTTGATGAGCGAAAACGTTGCCCGCACGTCAGGATATAAAATGCGGATCATCTGCAGCATCAGCAGCTTGTAAAAATCGGTATCAAGCAGACTGCGCACGATCGGATCAAGTCGAAAGCCGTGATCGTAGGTACGCGTCGCGATATCGGTAACGGGCATGTATTGTCTCTCTCGACCGGTGATCACGGGCACAAGGCACGCGTCATGTGCGACGCGTATAATGGCAAGGCGAAGCGCACTTCGATCGAGGGTCGTCCAAGGGACGTGTGTTTAGCTCATCGACGGCCTGGATTGAACATTGATGGTGCTGACACCGCCTACCCGCGCGTGAACAGAGTCATAGCGCCGTGGGCCGCCAAGGCCACTTACCTACGTTCCGCGTCCCTTGAATGGACGGTGAGCGGCAAGCGCACCTGAAAGACGCTGCCTCGATCCGGCGCGCTCGACTTGAGTTCGACCGATCCACCGTGAAGCTCGGTAAGCTGCTTCACCAACGCGAGGCCGATGCCGAGACCGTCCGAGGAAGCGAGCTTGCCGCCGACCTGCGCGAACAGTTCGAAGATCTTCGCCTGCATGTGATCGGGAATCCCGGGACCGGTATCCGACACCTCGACCACGATGTGATTGTCCGCGATCTGCGCCGAAAGGCCGATGCGCCCGGCAGCCGGGGTGTACTTGGCCGCATTGCTCAGCAGATTGCTGAAGATCTGCACCAGACGCGCATAGTCGGCGTCGAGCAGCAGCGGCTCGCCGGGGAAATCGACGGACAGCTCATGCCCGCCACTGTCGATATGATGGCGGCTTGCCTCCACCGCGAAGTTGAGCGCGTCCTGCAGGTGGACCTGGTCCCGTCGCAGTGAAATCTTGCCCTGGTCGATCCGCGCGATGTCCAGCAAGTCCTCGACCAGTCGCGTCAGCTGGCGGACGCATCGGCCCATCTGCTCGTGCACGACGTGCGCCGTCTCGGCGTCCTTGCGCCGTTCCAGCAGCCGCAGCCCCGCGCCGAACGCCATTACCGGGTTGCGAAGCTCGTGGCCAAGCACGGCGAGGAATTCGTTCTTGCGCCGGTCGGCGACCTGCAACTGCCGCGCAAGCGCTTCGAGTTCGTCCTTCTGCACGCTGATCTGGCGGCGTTGGCGGTAAAGATCGAAGAACACCGCGGCCTTGGAGCGCAAGATGTCGGGCTCAATTGGCTTCTGGATGAAGTCGACCGCGCCGGCCTCGTAGCCGCTGAAGCGGCGCTGCTGGTCCGCGCTTCCGGCCGTCAGAAAGATGATCGGCACATGGCGCGTGCGTTCGCTGCCGTGCATGAACTGGGCAACCTCGAAGCCGTTCATGCCCGGCATCTGCACGTCGAGCAGCGCCAGCGCGACATCGTGGGTCAGCAGCAGTTCGAGCGCTTCCTCGCCCGAACGCGCTTTCAGCAGGCGCAGCCCGTCGTCTTGAAGCAGGGCTTCAAGGGCGATGAGGTTCTCCTCCAGATCATCGACCAGGAGGCAATCGATAGGATCATCCATGGCAGTCATCGGGGGAGGCCAACGATATAGTCGGTGATCGCGGCCAGGTCGAGCACGCGGGCCGTGGGGCACGATGCCAGCGCCGCCGCCGGCATGGTCGGGGTGGAAGCCGTCGCGGGATCCTCGACGATCGCTGATCCGCCGGCCTGTGCGATCGCCTTGAGACCGGCGGCGCCGTCGTGGTTGGCGCCGGTCAGGACGATGCCGACGAGATCCGGTCCATAGGCATCGGCGGCGGTCTCCAGCAAAACGTCGATGGCGGGGCGCGAATGGTTCACCTGCTCGTCCATCGACAGCGCCAGCGTGCCATCGGCTTCCGCCAGCAAGTGATAGTCGGACGGCGCGAAATAGACGATGCCGGGTAGGGCGATCTCCTTGTCCTCCGCTTCCTTCACCGCGATGGCGCATTTGGACGCGAAGAGCGAGACCAGCGCGTTGCTGCGATCGGGCGGGATGTGCACCACGATCAGGATCGGCACGGGCAAGCTTGCCGGAAGCGCCGGCAGGATCCGCAGCAGCGCCTGTACCGCGCCCGCCGACGCTCCGATCACGATGGCCTTGGGCGCGCTCATCGGTCCAGCCTCTGGTACACCTTTTCCTCCCGCACGAAGTCGCGGTAGGAATCGGCGTGCTTGGAAAAGCGCAGGCTTTCCTTGGATCCCAGGCCCAGGAAGCCGCGCCGCGCCAGCGAGCCGGTGAACAGGCCGATGGCGCGATCCTGCAGGTCCTTGTCGAAGTAGATCAGCACGTTGCGGCAGGAGATCAGGTGCATCTCGGCAAAGACCTCGTCGGTCGCCAGGCTGTGGTCCGAAAAGACGACATGGTCGCGAAGGCTCTTGTCGAACACGGCCCGCCCATAATCGGCCGTGTAATAGTCGGACAGTGAGGTCCGGGCGCCGGACTGCTGATGGTTCTGGGTGAACTTGCGTACTAGGTCGAGCGGATAGATCCCGGCCTCCGCCGCGCGCAAGGCATCGGGATTGATGTCGGTGGCGTAGAAGATCGTGCGCTTGAACAGGCATTCTTCGCGGAACAGGATCGCCAGCGAGTACAGCTCCTCGCCATGGCTGCACCCTGCGACCCACACCTTGAGCGAAGGATAGGTCGTCAGGTGCGGCACGACGCGCTCACGCAGCGCGCGATAGTAGGCCGGATCGCGGAACATCTCGCTGACTTGCACGGTCAGGTAGTTCAACAGGCGCGGCAGGGTCGCTTCGTCGTGCAGCAGCGCCTCCTGCAGGGCCGAGAAGCTTGCGAAGCCCATCTGCGCGCGGGCCTGCACCAGGCGGCGCTTGATCGAGGCGCGGGCGTAGTGGCGAAAATCGTAGTGATACCGCTGGTGCAGCGCCTCCAGCAGAAGCTGGATCTCAAGATCCTCGACGCTGTCGTACATGTCAGGCTCCCTAGCGCCTCATCCACACACGCACCAGCGAGAGCAGCTTGTCGACATCGATCGGCTTGGACATGTAGTCGTTGGCGCCCGCCTCCAGGCAGCGTTGCTGGTCGTCGGGCATCGCCTTGGCTGTCAGCATGACGATCGGGAGTTTGGCCCATTGCGGATCGCTTCTGATTTCGCGCGTGGCGGCCAGGCCGTCCTTGACCGGCATCATCACGTCCATCAGCACGAGGTCGATCGCCGGCGCGCGGACGTCGATCGTCGCGGCCAGCGCGTCGATCGCCTCCTGGCCGTTGCGGGCGATCTGCACGATCGCGCCGCGTGGTTCCAGAACGCTGGTGAGCGAGTAGACGTTGCGCACGTCGTCCTCGACGATCAGGATGCGCCGGCCTTCCATGGCAGCGTCGCGATCGCGTGCCTTTTCGATCATCTCGCGCCGATCCGCCGGCAGGTCGGACACCACCTGGTGCAGGAACAGCGACACCTCGTCGAGCAGCCGCTCGGGTGATTTCGCGCCCTTGATGATGATCGAGCTGGAATAGCGGCGTAGCTGCTGCTCGTCGTCGGGTGACAGGTCGTGGCCGGTGTAGACGATGACCGGCGGGAAGCCATGATCTCCTTCCTGGCTCAGGGTCTCCAGCAGCGCGAAGCCGGTGGTGTCCGGCAGCGTCAGGTCGAGCACCATGCAATCGAAGGTCTGCTTGCGTAATTGGTCGAGACAATCGGCGGCGGTGCCGACGGCCACGGTCTCGACTTCGTCCGACAGCAGCAGCCGGCTTACCGCGTCGCGCTGCACCGGATCGTCCTCGACGATCAGCACGCGACGCATGCGGGTCGACAGCTTCTCCTGCAGGCTGGCCAGCACTTCGGCGAGCTTGTCGCGCTTCACCGGCTTGATGTGATAGCCGATCGCACCCAGCGCGAGCGCGGTGTGGCTGTGATCGGCGGCCGAGATGACGTGGATCGGGATGTGCCGGGTCTCGTCGTCGTGCTTCAGCCGGTCGAGCACAGTGAGGCCGGACTGGTCGGGCAGCCCGAGGTCGAGCACCACCGCACTGGGCTTGAACTGGTGGGCCAGCTTCATCGCTTCCTCGGCCGTGCCCGCGACGATGCACTGGAAACCCATCTCGCGCGACAAGTCGCACACGATCGAAGCGAACACCGCGTCGTCCTCGATCACCAGCAGGATCCGCCGGCCGTCAGTCAGCGCTCCGCGATCGTCCTCGACCGTCCAGCGCGGGGCGTCGGAGGAGGGGTTCGCAGCCGAAGCGGTCGTCGGCGTAGCGGGAGACGGGCGCTCGAGCGGAAACGGCTCGCGCTGTTCGCGCGGCGCGACCTGACCCGCATCGTAGGACAGCGGCACTGTCAGCGTGAAGGTGCTACCTTCACCGGGCTTGCTTTGCAGGGCGATCCGACCGCCGAGCAAACGTGCCAGTTCGCGTGAAATCGACAGGCCAAGCCCGGTGCCACCGAAGCGCCGGCTGATGGTGCCGTCCGCCTGCTGGAACGCCTCGAAGATGCTGGCTTGCTGCTCGGGCGAGATGCCGATCCCGGTGTCCTTCACGCCAAAGGCAATCCGGTCGGCCCCGGCGCTGGCGATCTGCAGCGTGACGCGGCCCTGTTCGGTGAACTTGAACGCGTTGGACAGCAGGTTCTTTAGGATCTGCTCCAGTCGCACGCGATCGCTTTCGAACGTGCGGGGCACATCGGCGGCAATGTCGATGGCGAACTCCACCCCGCGGGTCTGCGCCAGCGGCTGGAACAGCTGCTGCAGGTCGCCGGTCAAGCGCTGCAGGGCGAGGGGCTCGGGCTGGATCGTGACGTGCCCCGCTTCGATCTTCGACAAATCGAGGATATCGTTGATCAGCGTCAGCAGGTCATTGCCCGAGGATTCGATGGTCCGCGCGTACTTGACCTGTTCGTCGCTCAGGTTGCGCTTGGGGTTGTCGGCGAGCAGCTTGGACAGGATCAGCAGCGAGTTGAGCGGCGTGCGCAGTTCATGGCTCATGTTGGCCAGGAAATCGGACTTGTACTGGCTGGCCTGCTCCAGTTCACGCGCCTTGAGCTGCAGGCCGGCACTGGCGCGGCTCAACTCGTCGCGCTGGTTCTCCAGCGTCTGCGCCTGTTCCTCCAGCTGGCTGTTGGTCTGTTCGAGCTCGACCTGCTGCTGTTCGAGCCGGACCTGCGACTCCTTGAGGGCGCGACCCTGCTCCTCAAGCTCTTCGTTGGTGACGCGAAGCTCCTCGCTCTGCGCCTGCAGCTCGCCGGCCTGACGCTGCGTTTCCTCGAGCGCATCCTGCAGCCGGGCGCGAAAGCGTGCCGATCTGAGCGCGACGCCGATCGCAGACGAGCTCTCTCGCAGAAGCTGAAGCACCAGATCGTCCACCGGCTGGAAGAAGCCGAGTTCGAGCACGGCATTCACCGCGCCGTCCGCCTTCATGGGGACGATCACCAGATGACGCGGATTGTCCCGGCCGAGTGCGGAGCCGATCCGAAGGTAACCGTCCGGCACATCGTTCAGGACCATCGCCTCGCCCTCGGCCGCGACCTGGCCCAGCAAGCCTTCCTTCAAGGCGAAATGGGTCGGCACGGGCGCCTCGGGCGGGATGCCGTGCAAGGCCATTCGGACGAATTTGCCGCCTTCACCTTTGAACAGCGCTCCGCCCTGGCAGCCGGTATATCTGGCGAGGAACGCCAGCACGTCCTGACTGAGCTGCTCGAGTGTCTTGTCGCCTCGGATCGCGTCGGCAAGGTCGACTTGCCCCGCCTGCAGCCACGTTTCACGCGCGCGTGCCCGGCCGTTGCGATGGAGGAGGAGGAAGACGGCAACCGTCAGGCCGATGCCAAGCAGGCCGGACACGATGCCGCTGGTGATGGCCCGGCGCGCGGCATCGGCCATGTCGGCGATCCGGATTTCTCGCAAGCGCATCTCCTCGCGCGCCATGACCTCGAGTTGCGCGCGTATCGCATCCATTTCGATCTTGCCGCGATTGCTGGTGACGATCGTGAGCGCTTCGCCAAGCCTGCGTGTGCGTCGCAGGTCGATCGTCTCGGCCAGCTCGGCGAACTTGGCGGCGACGTGCCGGCGCAAGGGCTCCATATTGGCCTGCTGGGTGGCGTTGTCCCGGGTCAGTTCCGTAAGCGTCTTGAGCCGCTCGGGCATCTGCTGGACCGCACCGCGGTAAGGGTCGAGGTAGCCGGTGGCACCCGTCAACAGGTAGCCGCGCTGGCCGGTCTCCGCATCCTGCGCGGTGGAGAGCAACTCGTCTAGGGCGATCATCACGCTGTGGGTATGGCGCACCGCCTCGTCGCTCTTGCGCAGAGCCTGGATGTTCCAGATCGCCACCATCGTGCTGACCACGAAGAACGCAAGCCCGAACACCAGGCCGACCTTGTTCCACGCGGCACCGCGCGAGCTCTTCTCCAGCCCTACTGTATCTAACATGGTCTGCGGTTCTCAAATCAACTGGCATGCGACGCTCACGCCTACTGATAGAACCATGCGCAGATCAAGCGCTGACCTCGGCGCACGTGACGCCAAGGTCTTCCGGATCTCCGCTTCGCGCCACGGCGGAAGCGGCGATAGCTATTGCTCCATCCAAACGGGAGCCCGACTCCTGGGCACGCCGAAGCAACCACGCCGCGGTGCGTTTCATCGCCTCTCAATGCGCGTGAGCGGCTGATCCGGGATTCGCCCGAGAAGATCATAACGCCTCCACCAAACCTCCATGAATCCTCGCACGCGCGTCCATCGAGCGGACCTAAACGTCGAAGATAGAACAGCGGGCATTTCGACACGCCGCGTCCCATCGATCTCGAGAAGTCAACTTGCCGGCCGTGATGGCCAGCCAAACATGTTGAGGCTCTATGACCACTATCCAGCACCACTCTCTGCCCCGCTTAACGCTCGCCTTGTCGGCGGCGACGTTGGCTTTGACATCGCCGCTGTTCCCCCCCGCGGCTTTCGCTCAGGCAAGCATAGACGTCATGGGGCGGCGACATGTGACCCACCGCGAGATGGCGCCGGTCGTGGTCGAAGACGCGATCAACATCATTGGCGTCGATGGCATGAAGCCTGGCAGCAAGGGCCGGCTCGAGATCGGCGCGGAAGGGCTGACACTGGCGAACGATAAATCGAACAGCGTCATTCCCGCAGACGCGATCAGCTTCTTCGCCATGGATCACAGCACCAAGGCCCTGATGCGAGGCGCTACCGGCGTCTTGGCCAGCCTGGCCCCCAATGGTGCAGGCCAGATCTACAGTGCGATCCGGCCTGGAGCGGAAACGCTGACGATCTTCTATCGCGATGAGGACGATGCCCTCCACGGAGCGGTCATCCTGCTGCCGAAGTCGAGCAAGGAAGCGGTGATCCGCGCCTTCG
Source organism: Novosphingobium sp. TK46 (assembly GCF_055361525.1). Taxonomy (NCBI): domain Bacteria; kingdom Pseudomonadati; phylum Pseudomonadota; class Alphaproteobacteria; order Sphingomonadales; family Sphingomonadaceae; genus Novosphingobium; species Novosphingobium sp. TK46. The sequence continues at coordinate 3,658,262 of NZ_CM143963.1, read as the reverse complement.
CCGATCTCGACCTGGAACCAGGCGATAGCGCCAGGCTGGAAGAGATGTACGCGGATCCTGCTCCGCAGGTGCCCGCCGCACGTACGCGCGATCACCGCCGATCCGCTCGCAGGGCGGTGACCATCGCGCTGCCCAGAGCGAACGGGCTGATGCCCCCGTCGTTCACCGCCGCCACTTATGAGGCGATGATCGTCGAAGTGAACAAAGGCGGCATCTTCAGCGATGTCTGGCGCCAAGGCGACAGTCGCGCCGATGACAACGCGCTAAATCTCACCCTCGACATTACAAGTTACAAAAAGGGCAATGCCGGCGTCCGCGGCGCCATACCGGTCGTGGGTATGATCGCCGGAAAGACGCTCATACAAGCGGATCTCCGGCTCGAAAACACCACCGGCGAGGTGCTGTTCGAGAAAGACGTCGAGGGTTCGAAGCGGATGATGGGCGAAAGCATCGGCGCAAGCACGAGCCTGGCACAGCGGGTAAGCAAGGCGCTCGTCAAGGAGTCGCGCCTTTCGGGCGGGGCCTGGTCGAACCGCGAAGTCGCGATGCGGCAATACGCGCCGCGATAATGCCTTGATGGGACATCCGACGAGCGCCCGCAGCAGTCTGTTGTAAGCTCACCCGAGCAGGGTTGTCTGTATGCAGCGCAGGAAATGAGATCCCATCGCCCGCCGCACGGTCGGGCCCTCAGCTATGAGCTTGTGGAACATTGCGCGCGCTGCTTCGGCGTGATCTGACCGGTTCCGACTTGATGGCGCAAGCTGAGGACATTTGGTCATCGTCCTCGCGCTGATCGTACGTTGAGGTGCGCTGGGCTCGCCATCCAGCGCTGAACAACCGGGGTCGCTGCGTCAGGGAGATGGCAGCAACGACCAAGCATGTGCCGAGGTAGTGCATCGATCGCGATCACGATCCGCATCGAGCGTACTACTGGCTCCGCACTCCGAGCCTCTGCCGGCGTAGCGGCGCATGCGGGACATCATGCGTGTACCTGGGCCGGGCGATCACTACGGCCTCGAAGCCGCGAAAGCACGCACGCGTTCTCGATCAGCATAGAGGTGCGCGTACTAGGGATTGGCGCCAAGCAAATCTTGCAATGCGCGCTTGGTGTGCTGACCAACACATGGGAATGAAAAAAGGACAGCTTTCGCTGCCCTTTTGCAAGCATCGCAAGATGCCGTTCCATTGGTCGGGACGAGAGGATTCGAACCTCCGACCCCCACACCCCCAGTGTGATGCGCTACCAGGCTGCGCTACGTCCCGACCGGAGCGGCGCCTATAGGCAAGCCCGCTGGCGAGTGCAAGTGCGACGAGGGCAGGGTGGATGAAGAAGGCGCCGGGATGGTCGCACCCTTATTTCGCGCGCTTCACCGTGCAAGCGCTTCGCGTTGCCAGCGCGTCGCGTTACTGCTAACCGCGCGCGCTGTTCATACTGTTTGCGATCGTGCGGCAAAGCTGATGCCCGTGACGCCAAGACCACTGATTAGAAAGCGTCCCGCCCCCCATGCACACCTCCGTCCTTTCCCTGCTCGCCGCTGCCGGTGCCGGTGCGACACCACCCGTCTGGCTCAGCTACCTGCCGTTCGTGGCGATGGGTCTGATTTTCTGGTTCCTCATCATGCGTCCGCAGATGAAGGCGCAGAAGACGCAGAAGGCGAAGCTTGAAGCGATCAAGAAGGGGGATGAGGTGCTGACCGGCGGTGGCCTGATCGGCAAGGTCGTGCGCTCCGACGACACATATGCCGATGTCGAGATCGCGCAGGGCGTGAAGGTGAAGGTGCTCAAGTCGACGATCGCCGACGTCATTCCGCCGGCTGGCGCCAAGCCCGCGAACGATTGATCGAGAAAACCACCAATGCTTGATTTTCCCACCTGGAAACGGGTCTGGTACTGGGGGCTGACCGCATTCGCGATCGCCGCCGCGCTGCCCTCTCTGTTCTCGATCGCCGGCCTGCCTTGGCCCCGTGCCTTGCCCAGCCCGATGGTCAACCTCGGGCTCGACCTCGCCGGCGGCAGCCATATTCTGCTCGAGGCGGACAAGCGGCAGGTCGCGCAGCAGCGGCTCGAAAGCATGGAGGAACAGATTCGTGGCCGACTGAAGGCTGCGGAACCGGCGATCCAGATCGGGGATATCTCAAGCCAGAACGGCCGCCTGTCGTTCATGCTGCAGAACTCCAGCCAGGTCGATGCCACGCGCGAAGCGATCATGCCGCTCACCACCGGGGCGGGTCTGACCGGTCAGCGGGACTGGGATATCCAGGTCATCGATGGCAGCCGCTTTGTCATTACGCCTACCGCTGCAGGGATCAGCCAGGCCGTTACGAACGCGATGGATACAGCCGTCGAAGTCGTGCGCAAGCGTATCGACGCACTTGGTACGCGCGAGCCGACCATCCTGCGCCAGGGTGACGAGCGCATCGTCGTCCAGGTACCGGGGCTGCAGGATCCCAGCGCACTTAAAAAGCTGCTCGGCCAGACCGCGAAGCTCGAGTTCAAGCTTGTCGACGTGTCGGCCATGCCGGATGACGTCGCGAAGGGCATCGCGCCTCCGGGATCCGAAATCCTGCCGTTTGCCGACGCCAAGGAAGGTCGCGGTCAGCCTGCGTTGGCCGTCAAGCGCTTGGGCGGGATCAAGGGTGACCAGCTTACTGATGCCAAGCAGGCGTTCGATCCGAAGACCAACTCGCCCGTCGTGTCTATCACGTTCAATAGCGCGGGCGGCGCCAAGTTCGCGAAGCTGACGAGCGAGAACGTCAATCGGCCTTTCGCGATCATCCTTGATAACAAGGTGCTGTCGGCACCCAACATCAACGAGCCGATCCTGGGCGGAAGCGCGCAGATTTCCGGGAGCTTTACCGTGCCCGAGGCGACCCAGCTCGCCATCGCCTTGCGATCGGGTGCGCTGCCGGTGGATCTCGCCGTCGTCGAAGAGCGTACCGTCGGGCCCGATCTGGGCGCCGATTCGATTCACAAGGGTCTGGTCGCGATGGCGATCGGATCGTTCCTGGTCATGCTGGTCATGATCCTGGTCTATGGCCGCTTCGGCATCTACGCCACGGTGGCGCTGGTCATCAACGTGCTGATGATCCTTGGCATCATGGCCTTGATCAACACGACGTTAACGCTTCCGGGTATCGCCGGCTTCGTGCTGACGATCGGCGCGGCGGTGGACGCCAACGTACTCATATACGAACGCATGCGTGAGGAGCGCAAGAAGGGCAGGCGGGTCGTCGCCTCGGTCGAGAATGGCTACAAGGAAGCCAGTCGCGCCATCTATGACGCCAACGTAACCAACGCGATCGCCGGCGTGTTGCTGTTCATCTTCGGTACCGGGCCGGTCCGTGGCTTCGCCGTCGTGCTGATCATCGGCCTGTTCACCAGCGTCTTCACCGGCGTCACCCTGACCCGCATGTGGGTTGCCGACTGGCTGCGCAAGAAGCGGCCGACCGAGCTGAACGTCTGAGGGACGAGACACATGAAATTGCTCAAGCTCGTTCCCGAAAACACCAACATCCACTTCCTAAAGTGGCGGGTGCCATTCTATGTCGTCAGCGCCATCCTAGTGATCGCAAGCTGGACGCTCGTGTTCACCAAGGGCCTGAACTATGGCGTCGATTTCGCCGGTGGACAGGAGATCAGCGCCACCTTCACCAGGCAGACACAAGCACCGGTCAGCGAGCTTCGTGATCTGGTTGGCGCGCTGGGCTACGGCGATCCGGTCATCCAGCGCTTCGGCAAGGACAACGAAGTCTCGATCCGCACCAAGCTGCCCGAAAGCGCCGAAGGCAACCCCGCAGCCGCCGAGCAGATCAGCAACCGTATCATCGGCAGCGTACGCAAGGCTTATCCCGATGTCCGCATCGACGGCATCGACACGGTCTCGGGCAAGGTATCGAGCGAGTTTCGCGACAAGGCGCTCTACGCCTTGCTCGCGTCGATGATCGCGGTCGCGATCTACATCTGGATTCGCTTCGAATGGCAGTTCGGTGTCGGTGCGCTGCTATCGCTGGTGCATGACGTATCACTGACGATGGGCATGTTCGCGCTGTTCCAGATGGAGTTCAGCCTACAGATCATCGCCGCAATTCTTGCGTTGGTCGGCTACTCGCTCAACGATACCATCGTCGTCTATGATCGTATCCGCGAGGATCTGAAGAAGTATCGCCGCATGCCGCTGCCAGAGTTGCTCGACATGTCGGTGAACGAGACCTTGGCGCGTACCGTCATGACCTCGGCATCGCTGCTGATCGCGTTGATCCCGTTGTTGCTCTTCGGCCCCGAAAGCCTGTTCGGCATGACCGCGGCAATCACGCTGGGTATCTTTGTCGGCACCTACAGCTCGATCTATATGGCGGCGCCGATCCTCATCTGGTTGGGCGTGAGTTCGAGCAGCTTCGTCGCCAACGAGAGTGCGACCGACAAGCAGGACCGCCTGACCCGCGAGCAGGGCGGCAAGCGCTGATCGGCGCCGCAGCGCGAGTTGCAAGGTCAGACTATTCGGCGATCACATCGCGCCAGAACGCCACGAGGCTCGCGGCGTTTTCGGCCCAGCTGAACCGCGCTACGTTCTGTGCCACGTCGTCGGGTGGCGGCGGGTCGGCAAATATCTCGCGAATGGCGTTCGCGATGGCGGCGGCTTCGCGAACGACGATGCGCCCGGCGCTGGCGGTTCGCACGATTTCGCCGGCACCGCCGATATCAGGTACTACGATCGGGGTACCGCAGGCCAACGCCTCGACCCATACGTTGGCGAGGCCCTCACTGGCGGACGGCAGCACGAGCACATCGGCAGCAGACATCAGCGCAGGCAGGTTATCGTGGCCCACCTGCCCCAGGAAACGAACACGATCTTCAAGGCCGAGCCTGCGCGCGTGATCGCGCAGCGCGGCTTCGTCCTCGCCTGTTCCCGCAAGAGCGAGGATCGTCATGGGTAAGGCGGCCAAGGCGTCGATCACCAGCCGCTGTCCCTTGCGAGGAATCAGCGCGCCTGGCGTCACCAGAAGGTGCGCGTCGCCAGCAATCGTCAGTCCCAACGCGGCGGTCACTTGCCGACGGGCATCGACGCGGGGCATCGGTTTGAATCGCGTACGATCCAGGCCGGTGTAGTGCACCCGGATGCGTTCGGCCGGCATTCCAAGCGCGATCATGTCTTCGCGCAGCGCTGCGCTGACCGCAAGCAGGCCGCTGGCCCGCGAGGCTGCGCGCAGCATCTGGCCGAGCGCCTTGCGTCGGGCACCCCAGTAATGGATGTCGGCGCCGCGCGACTTGATCGTCAGCGGCAATCCCAGTCCATCGGCAACGATCGCGGCAGCCGGACCATCGGGGAAGAAGAATTGCGCATCGACCAGATCGAACGGTCGCTCCGCATGCAGCCGACGCGCCATCGGCATGATGGCTGCGGCGATCCGCTTTGGATTGCTGTCTCCCCCCAGCTTCGGGATCAGCGTAAAGCGCGGGTAGTGCACCGGCAAACCCGCCACGTCGCTCTCGGGTGGGATCGTCCTCAAGCTCGCGTAGGGCTTCTTGAGCGAAAGCGGCCATGGCGGTGTCCCGATCGGACTGATCATCGTAAGATCGACGTCCTCGCGCGCCGTCACATTGCGCATCTGGTTGCCGACGAAGATGCCGAAGCCCGGCCTTACCGGGGTGGGGAAGAGGGTCGCAATCGAAAGAACGCGCACTCGATCAGAGTTTCCGCACCAGCATCTCGGCGACCGCCAGCCAGTCGGTAGCGGCGATCTTGACCTGCTGGCTACCACCCGGCGGGAGCAGCGCGATCCCGTCCCGGTCGTGATGCACCAGCTTTCCAAACACGAACCGACCGCCGTCTTGGAGGACCAGCACATCCCGATTGATGGCGCGCGCAGCCTGGTCGACGGTGGCCTCGCGCAGCCAGATCTGGTCTCCGGGGCGATAGTCGCCGCTCGCGGCTTCGACTGCGATCACGCGCAACATACCGTCGCCAGAAAGTGCGGTAGGCAGCAACGCGTCACCCGATCCGGTCGGCGCGCTTATGCCACCGGCGCTCAGCACCGCAGTGATCCGTGGCTCTCCAGCAGTCTCGCTACGCAGCAGAACCTCTGGCTCGACACCAAGAGCAGCTGCGATCCGGTTCATCCATATGAGTGAGAGGTTGCGCATGCCGGTTTCGAGGCGACCTATTGTCTGCGCCGTGGTCGGCGGATCGCACGCCGCAGCCACTTGCGCCAAGGTCATGCTCTTCTGCGCGCGAATGTCGCGGATGCGGTTGATCATTGGTGCCTCGCGTCCTCTAACCGTTCTGGTTTAGCGCTCTCGTACATCGCGCCTGGTTTGGCAAGTCACCGTGGCAACCCACGGCATGGCCCACCGACCGAAGGCGGCTTGCCTCGTTGCCTATCAATCGCTTACGTTGCCCAACTGAGTAACGGGAGCAGCACCATGCATCGCCGCGAATTTATCACAACCAGCAGCGCCGCACTGGCATTCGCATCCTTGCGACCCGGCATGGCCATGGCGCAATCGCCCGCAGATGCACGCCTCAAGGTGGTAATGGACGAGATATTCTTCTCGGATGTCGATCTGGAACCGGAAACGGCAACCGAACGTGGCTTCGACAAAGGCGATCGGGCCGCGCTCAAATCCCGGCTCGATGACAATAGCGCGGCGGGCCAAGCCAAGCGTACGGCCCAGGATCGCAAGTCATTGGCGCAGCTGCAAGCGATCTCACCCGCCAGCTTGAACCAGACATCCCGCCTGCAACGCGAAGTGGCGCTTTATGTCATCGGTCAGCGGTTGGTGCCGGAAACGTTCGGTCTCGATTCGATCCGTCGGCCCTACCGCTTGTTCCAGCAAGGCGGCGCCTATTTCAGTGTCCCGGATTTCCTCAACAGTCGCCACACGATCGAGACCACCGCGGACGCGGACGCGTATCTGGCTCGCTTGTCGGCCTTCCGCGGTGCGCTGGATGACGACACTAGGTACCAGCGGGCGATGGCACCACGTGGCGTGGTCGCGCCGGGCTGGTCGCTCGACCTGACGCTCGGCCAGCTGCGCCAGCTCCGTCATGTGCCCGCTACGCAGAGTACGCTGGTCGAGTCGCTGGTCCGACGCACGCGGGAACAGAGCATTCCGGGGGACTGGTCGATGCGCGCGGCGAAGATTCTCGAAAGCGAGGTCTATCCCGCCCTCGATCGCCAGATCGCCCTGCTGACGGAGTTGCGCACAAGCACACCGGCGGGTGATGGTGTCTGGCGGCTCAAGGATGGCGATGCGATCTACGCCGCCGCGCTCAAGGACAGCGTTACGACCGACATATCGCCGGAAGACGTGCACCAGATTGGCCTGAGGCAAGTGGCTGAAATCGGCGCCCAGCTTACCACCATGCTCGACGCCGCCGGATACAAGGGGGCGAATGTCGGACAGCGCCTGGCCGCACTGAACGCTGCGCCCGAACAGCTTTACGCGAAAACCGATGCCGGCCGCACCGCGATGATCGCAAGCCTCAACCAGGGTGTCGAAGCGATGAAAGGGCGGTTGCCCAAGGCGTTCAACAGCATTCCCGATCAACCGCTGGAGATCCGCCGCGTGCCACCCGAGATCCAGGATGGTGCCTCCAACGGGTATTATTATCGGGCACCGCTCGATGGTTCACGGCCGGCAATCTACTGGATCAACCTCAAGGATACGGCCGACTGGCCGAAGTATCAGCTACCGTCTTTGACGTATCACGAAGGCATCCCGGGCCATCACCTCCAGCTTGGCTATGCCGCCAGCAGCGGGGAGGTTCCGCTGCTTCTGCGAAGCCTGTTCATCTCCGCCTATGGTGAAGGCTGGGCACTCTACGCCGAGCAATTGGCCGACGAACTGGGTGGCTACACGGGATTGGAAAAGGCGGGATATCTGCAGTCGTTCCTGTTCCGCGCGGCGCGTCTGGTGGTGGACACCGGGATCCATTCCAAGCGGTGGAGCCGTGAGAAGGCGACGCAATACCTGGTCGAGACCGTCGGTTTTTCCGCCGGACGTAGCCAGCGCGAGGTCGAGCGCTATTGCACGCAGCCCGGACAAGCCTGCAGTTACAAGATCGGGCACAACAAATGGACCGAGCTTCGTCAACGTGCTCAGACCAAGCTAGGCGACAAGTTCGAGCTGGCCTGGTTCCATGATGTGCTCAAAGAAGGGCTGATGCCTTTGCAATTGCTGGAAAAGCGTGTCGACGAGCGGATCGCCGAGCGCATGCGGGCCTGACTTGCGGCGTGCAGAGGGAGGGCTCAGCCCTCCACCAGCGCCGCCAATTCGAGCCAGCGTTCCTCAGCCGCGTCCTTGTCCGCACGCGCTTTGGCGACGGTCGCGGTCAAGGCGGCGAATTTTGCGGGATCACGGACGTAAAGTGCCGGGTCGGCCATCGCTATTTCATCGCGAGCGATGGCAGCGTCGAACTCCTCGATCCGCTTTGGGAGCAACTCGTAGTCGCGCTGATCCTTGTACGTCAGCTTGACCTTTGTGGGTGAAGGTTGCGCTTGCGGGGCGGCTTCTTCCTTGGCCTTGCTCGTCTTGCCGGATTGGGTGCGTTGCCGGCGCTTCGTTTCCCAATCCGCATAGCCGCCGGCGATCACGTCGACATGGCCCGTCCCATCGAGGCCGAGCGTCACGTTCACCGTCCTGTCCAGAAAGTCGCGATCATGGCTGACGATCAGCACGGTACCCTCGTAATCGGCGATGACCTCCTGCAGCAGGTCGAGCGTTTCCAGATCGAGGTCGTTGGTAGGTTCATCCAGTACCAACAGATTCGACAACCGGGCAAACTCGCGTGCCAACAGCAGCCTTGACCGCTCTCCGCCCGAAAGCGTCCCGACTTTCGCCTCGACCATACCGGGGTCGAACAGGAATTCCTTGAGATAGCCTTGCACGTGCTTGCGCACACCACGAACGTCGATCCAGTCGCCACCTTCGGCGATGACGTCACGCAGCGTCTTTTCGGGACTGAGCAGGCTGCGCTGCTGATCGATGACGGTCGCCTGCAGCGTCTTGGCGAGCGAGATCTTGCCCTCGTCGGGTTCAAGCTCACCGGTGAGGATCTTGAGGAGGGTGGACTTGCCCGAACCGTTCGCGCCAACCAGGCCGATGCGATCCCCCCGCTGGATGCGCAAGTTGAAATCCTTGATGACGGTGCGAAGTCCGCTGCCGTCGGGCTTCTCGAAACGCTTGGTGACGTGCTCGGCGACGATCACTGACTTCGTCTTGCTGCCGTCGGCCTCGATCTTGAGCTTGGCCGCGCCCTGCGGGTTCATCATCGCGGCACGGGCGGCGCGCATCTCCCAAAGCTTGGCGAGGCGCCCCTGATTGCGCTTGCGCCGGGCGGTCACGCCGCGCTCGAGCCAATGTGCCTCGATCTTGAGCTTGGCGTCCATCTTGTCGGCCGCGCGCGCATCCTCGGCCAGCACTTGCTCCTCCCAGGCTTCATATCCGCCGAAGCCGACGTCCTTGCGCCTTAGTCCGCCACGATCGAGCCAGAAGGTCGAACGAGTGAGCCGAGTCAGGAAGGTGCGGTCATGGCTGATGACCACGAAGGCGCCGTTATAGCGTTGCAGCCAGCTTTCGAGCCATTCGATCGCTGCAAGGTCGAGGTGGTTGGTCGGCTCGTCGAGCAGCAGCAAGTCGGGTTCGGATGCCAGAGCCCGGCACAGTGCGGCCCGTCGACGCTCTCCTCCGGAGGCGCTGTCAGCCGCGCGCGACAGGTCGATCCCGAGTTGATCGGCGATGGCTTCGATCTCGAATTGGGGCGGCGCATCGTCCCCCGACAGCGTGAAGTCGAGCAGGGTTTCATATCCGCTGAAAAAGGGATCCTGTTCCAGCGTGATGATCTTGGTTCCTGGCTGAACCGAACGCGTACCGCGATCCGCCTCGACTTGCCCGGCGATCAGCTTGAGCAAGGTTGTCTTGCCCGCGCCGTTTCGTCCGATGAGCGCCAGCCGATCGCGTGGAGCGATGCTCAGGTCGAGGTTTTGAAAAAGCCAGCCAGAGCCCTGGATCAGGCCCAGGCCTTCCCAGCTGAGGATCGGTGCAGTAGCCATCGTCGCGCCCTAGCGGCTGCATGCCCGCCCTGGCAAGGGTAGTGTGGCCGCTGCGCCACATGTTGCCATGTTTCTGCCGTATTCACGGCTTGTTCAAGGGCCGCGCCACAAAGGTCGCTTCGACATGAAAAGACAACAAATCCTCCATGGTCTCGCGCTAACCTTTGGCGCTGCGAGCTTTTTTCCGCTTCCGGCGCAGGCTGACCAGGTCAGTGAACAAGGGCAGTTGCGGCGTGAGAGGCGAGCAGGAACCGTCCGCTCGACACGCGAAATAGAGCAGATCGTTCTGCCACAGATGTCCGGCATGCAGTATCTTGGACCCGAATACGATGCGGCGGCAATGGCCTATCGCCTGAAGTTCATCCATGACGGAAAGGTCGTCTTCGTCGATGTCGATGCGCGGTCTGGCCGGATCATCGGCCGCACGCGATAGCCTGACTGATGAGGTGACGGAACCGTGGGCTTTCTTGACCATTTCGCGCACTCGGCCCATCTGATTGCCGAACCTGAGGGAGACACCATTTTGCGCATCCTGATCGTCGAGGATGAACCCACGCTCGGCAACCAGCTTAAGAACACGCTGGAGCAGAATGGTTACGCCATCGATCTGTCTACTGACGGCGAGGACGGGCACTTCATGGGCTCGACCGAGGAGTATGACGCGGTCATCCTCGATCTCGGGTTGCCGGAGATCGATGGGCTTACGGTGCTCGGCATGTGGCGCAAGGAGGGCCGCAACTTCCCGGTTCTGGTGCTCACCGCCCGCGATAGCTGGTCTGACAAGGTCGCCGGCCTGGATGCTGGTGCGGACGATTACCTTGCCAAGCCATTCCAGACCGAAGAATTGATCGCTCGGCTGCGTGCGTTGATCCGCCGTGCTTCCGGCAATACTTCGAGCGAGCTGACGGCAGGCGATGTGCGCCTGGACACGCGCTCGGGCCGCGTGACGCTGGCCGGTGAACCCGTGAAGATGACCGCCCAGGAGTACAAACTTCTCGCGTATCTAATGCATCACAAGGGCAAGGTGGTAAGCCGCACCGAGCTGATCGAGCACATCTACGATCAGGATTTCGATCGCGATTCCAACACGATCGAGGTTTTTGTTACGCGCATTCGCAAGAAGCTTGGCGCTGACGTGATCACGACCATTCGTGGACTTGGCTATAGTCTCGATGACCCTGCCGACCAGCCCAGAGGCTGAGGCGAACCCAGTCGAAAGCGGGGAACTGGATCGCCAGCGAAAGCGTCGGCGTCGGCGTGTTCCGGGAACCGGTTCGCTCGCCCGGCGCATGATGCTGATCGCGGCGGGCTGGATTTCGATCCTTCTGCTGGGTGGCGGTTTGCTGCTTGACCGCACCCTGACTTCACAAGTCACGCGAAGTTTCGACGATCAGTTGGGTTACATCCTGACCGGCATGATTGGCTCGGCCGAGATCGGACCGGATGGTGAGGTTTTCTTCAATCGCCCCTTGGGAGATCAGCGTTTCCTCGAACCGAATAGCGGGTTGTACTGGCAAATCCGTGGCAGCGGGCATGAGGATTTCCCATCGCGCTCGCTGTGGGATCGCAGTCTTCAGGTGCCGCTCAACCACTTCGATGCGCAGCCGCACTTCTACGATAGCGACCAGTTCGAGGGCGAGCCGCTTCGGGTCATGGAGCGGTCGATCATTCTGCCAGGCAGCAAGACCCAGTGGATGTTCACCGTCGCCGCCAGTCGTGAGGATCTGAACGAGCAGATCAAGGACATCCGTTCGATCCTGTTCTACAGTTTCCTTGGCCTTGGCCTGGGCTTGCTGGCGATGGCGGGAATGCAGACCTGGTACGGGCTCTTCCCGATGCGCCACGTGCGCCGTGCGATAAGGCGACTGCGCACGACCGGTGCTGCGCAACTGACCGAGCCTTTGCCACAGGAGGTCCAGCCTCTGGTCGAGGAGCTGAACGCGCTACTGGAGCATACCGACCGCCAGGCGCAGGAAGCGAGAACGCATGCGGGAAACCTTGCCCATGCGCTCAAGACGCCGCTTACGGTGGTGATGAACGCGGCGACGGCGCGGGCACCCGACCTTGGTGACACGGTCATCCGCGAGGCCGCGGTGATGCGACGACAGGTCGATCATCATCTGGCGCGCGCCCGTGCCGTAGGCCGACGTGCTGCGGGCCTCTCACGAGCGGGCGTATGGTTCAGCCTCGAAGCCGTTCTTCGCGCGGTCGAGCGGCTTTACGCAGGGACACGCTTCGATCTGGCTGGCAATCACGACGCGATGGTCGCGCTGGAAAAGCAGGATCTGGAAGAACTGCTGGGCAACGTAATCGAAAACGCCGCGAAGTATGGTGGCGGAAGCGTCTTCGTCACGGTCGACGAGACCAAGGATTCCCGCTGGTGCGAAATCTGGGTTGAGGATGACGGACTGGGTATCCCGGCGGCGGAACGCACGCGAATCTTCGATCGCGGGGCGAGACTGGATACGGGGAAGCCTGGAACCGGTCTGGGCCTGGCGATCGTGCGCGATGTCGCCGAGATCTACGGTGGTAGTGTCGAACTTGGCGAGAGCGAGGATCTGGGCGGCCTCCTGGTCAAGCTCAAGCTGCCGCGAGCCGTGGCTTGACCCCGCGCTATCCAGCTGCCTTCGCGCGCTCGTGATGGCGGATCACCTCGTCGATTATGAACCGGACGAACTTCTCGCCGAAATCGGGATCGAGCTGGGCATCCTCGGCCAGTTTGCGCAACCGCGCGATCTGGCGTTCTTCACGGCTTGGGTCGGAGGCGGGCAGGTGGCTCTGCGCCTTGTAGGTACCGACCGCCTTGGTGATACGAAAGCGTTCGGCCAGCATGTGGATCAGCGCGGCGTCGATATTGTCAATGCTGGCGCGATAGCCGGCGAGCACGGGATCGATCGCAGGTGTTTCGGTAGGGTTGAAAGGCTCGCTCATGCGGCGATCCGCTAGCATGGTCGTACGGGCAATTCCACTGGCGGCTTTGCGCTTGCCTTGCGCCGCCGCACCCGGCATGGCTTGATGCGATGAGCGCCGATGTCGTACCGCTTCGTTCGCGCGAAGCAGAACCCTCGCTGTCGCCCATGCTCGCGCTGACGGCGCATGGCATGAACAGCGTCAATGCCGTGATCCTGGACCGGATGCAAAGCGAGGTGCCGTTGATACCGGCCCTGGCAGGGCATCTGATCTCGGGGGGCGGCAAGCGGCTGCGTCCGATGTTGACGGTCGCAGGTGCAGAGTTGTGTGGTTACCAGGGCACGCGCCACCACAAGCTGGCGGCCGCGGTCGAGTTTATCCACACCGCGACACTGCTCCACGATGATGTTGTGGATGGCTCGGACTTGCGCCGTGGAAAGGCAGCGGCGAACATCGTGTTCGGCAATCCCGCCACGGTGCTGGTGGGCGATTTCCTGTTTACCCGCGCCTTCGAACTGATGGTCGAAGACGGCAGCCTCAAGGTTCTGAAGATTCTGTCGAAGGCCTCGTCGGTGATCGCCGAGGGTGAAGTCGATCAACTGGTCGCCCAGCGGCATATCGACACTAGCGAGGAACGCTATCTTTCCATCATCGGTTCGAAGACGGCTGCCTTGTTCGCAGCAGCCACGCGGATCGCTGCGGTCGTCGCCGAGAAAAGCGAAGCCGAGGAACTGGCGCTCGACGCGTATGGACGCAATCTCGGCATCGCGTTCCAGCTTGTCGACGATGCGATCGATTATGATTCCGAGGCGGAGGAAAGCGGTAAGGGAAAGGGCGACGACTTCCGCGAAGGCAAGATGACCCTGCCGGTGATACTAGCCTACGCGCGCGGATCGTCCGATGAACGCAAGTTTTGGCAGGATGCGATCGCCGGGTTCCGCACTGAGGACGAGGATCTTGCATATGCGATAACGCTGATCAACCGCCACGGCTGCGTCGTGGCAACGCGTGAACGCGCGCGCCACTACGTTCAGCGAGCGATAGATGCGATTGCCGGCTTTCCCAGCGGTGCCGCTCGCGATGCCATGGTCCGCGCTGCCCTGTTCGCCGTCGCACGGCGATATTGAGCATCGAACTACCCCACCGGCATCTGCCGTGTGGGGTCGTCCAAGCGGAGCTTACTGCTCCTCTTCTTCGTCTTCGTCGACGCCCAAGGCTTCTTCCTCGTCGCTGTCGAGGGCTTCCTCGATCGCCTCCGAGATCACGTCCAGCACTTCATAATCTGCCGTGTAGTCGACCGTGTCACCGTTCGCGTCTTCGATGGTGATGCGATAATCCTCGCCCTTGCGGACGATACTGAAGGTCGCAAGTTCCTTTGCAGCTGCCATGATGTTTGCTCCGATCGCGTTGCAGTTCGGGAGCGCTAACCGTGGCTGAGGCAATAGGTTGCAGCCGAACGTATCCAAAACGACGAATGTCGCACGAAGCTGCGGCGATTGGTGGCGAGAAGCCGTGCAGGCATCCGCGAGGCCCTCTATCTTTTTGACGTTAGACGAAAAGTGTTGGCGCTTCAGATAGGCGGAGGGATGCTTGCCGTCGCGAAGGCGAGGTGGTGTGGGTATCTCGTCTGCGGTACTGGAGATGCGTGAACGACCTTCCGATCCAAGCCGTCTTGCCACGCATATTGACCGCACTCGCGGACGTCGGCGCGGCTGTCCTGATCGCCCCGCCAGGTGCGGGTAAGACGACCGCAGTCGCACCCGCGCTGCTTTCGCAGGGTTGGTGCGAGGGGATGGTGATCCTTTTGTCACCACGTCGGGTCGCGGCCCGCGCAGCGGCGGAGCGCATGGCCGAAAGCCTTGGCGAGGCCGCGGGCGAGACGATCGGCTATGTGACGCGACTCGACACCCGCAGGTCCAGCCGTACGCGCGTGGTGGTGATGACAGAGGCGATCTTCGTCGCGACGATCCTGGACGATCCCGAACTCGCGAACATCTCGGCGGTGTTGTTCGACGAAGCGCATGAGCGGCATCTCGACTCCGATCTCGGGTTGGCGCTGGCGCTGGAATGCCGCGAGGTCTTGCGGCCGGACTTACGCCTATGCATCATGTCGGCAACCATCGATGGTGCCCGCTTTGCACGATTGCTGGGCCATGCTCCGGTGATTGAAAGCGAGGGCAGAGCGCATCCGCTGACCGTTCACTGGCTTGGCGCCGCGCCCGAAAAACGGATTGACGAAGCGATGGCGGCGGCGATCATGACCGCGTGGCGCGCCGAGGCGGGCGACATCCTCGCGTTCCTGCCTGGAGTGGCTCAAATCGGCCGGCTCGAGCGCTTGCTGGCCGAACGTCTGCCCACCGCGCTGGTCCTGCCGCTTCACGGCCAATGCGAGCCGGCGGCGCAGCGCGCTGCCATCCGACGCGATCCCGAAGGCCGGCGGCGCATCGTCCTGGCGACGGCGATCGCCGAGACTTCGCTGACGCTGGACGGTGTCAGCGTCGTGGTCGATGCCGGGCTGTCGCGCCGGGCGGAGTTCGATCGTGCCGCGGGCGTGACCCGCCTCGTCACCCATCGCGCAAGTCGAGCCGCCGCGGCTCAACGCGCCGGGCGCGCCGCGCGCCAGGGTCCGGGTGCCGCATACCGCCTGTGGGAAGAGGCCGCGCACCCGGGCCGTCCCGCTTTCGATCCGCCCGAAATCGAGACCTCTGATCTGGCACCGCTTACCCTCGCGCTTGCGCAATGGGGCAGTGGCGAACCGGGTGAACTGGCATGGCTCGATCCGCCGCCGCCCGCCGCGCTGGCGGCGGCACGCACCAAGCTGTGCGAACTGGGCGCTTTGGAGCATCGTGAGGGGGCTCAATCCTGGCAGATTACCGATTGGGGAAAGGCGATGGCGGCGTTGCCTATGGACCCTTCGCAAGCGGCCATGATCCTGCAGGGCGCCCGTATGGACGAGGCCGAAACGGCGGCTCGCTTGGCGCTGTTGCTGCAGGAAAAGGGATTGGGCGGGCGCAGCGACGATCTGGCGCAGCGGCTTTCGCGATGGGCGACGGAGCGTTCTTCTCGTTCGGAGGCATTACGCAAACTGGCCGAAGGGTGGGCCCGGCGAGCCAGGAAATTGGTTTCCCGAATTGCAGCTGCGGCTGACGCGAGACATGGTGGCGAGGTGCCGGCCGGCGTGTTGCTGGCGCTCGGTTACCCTGACATGGTCGCTCGCCGACGCGATCCCTCCGGCGAAGGCTGGCAGTCCGCCGCGGGCCGCGGGTACGTCCTCGATCCGACGTCTCCGCTTGCGTCCAGTGAGTGGATCGTCATCGGCGATGCGCAAGGGCAGGCGAAGGGCGCTCGCATTCTTTCGGGACTCACGCTTACGTCGGCAGAGGTGGAGCGGTGGCTGGCGCATCGGGCCGAGCGTCGATCCATCCTGCGCTGGAATGACGATGATGCCAGGGTCGAGGCTCGGCTGGAGCGGCGCCTGGGCGCGATAACGCTGGCGACGGGGCCAGATCCGGAGCCGGATCCTGCGGCTGTCCGGTCGTTCCTGCTCGATCGCGTTCGCGCCAGGGGGTTGGACCTTGTGCCGTTCGGCCAAAGTTCACAAGCCCTGCTTCGCCGAGCGCGCTACGCTGGATTGGACGCGCTGGGAGAGGAAAATCTTTTGGCCGATCTGGATGACTGGTTGGGACCGCTGGTGCATCGTCGCATCGACATGATCGACCGGGCGGCGTTACACGCTGCGTTGCGCAACCGGCTGAACTGGGAGGATCAGCAACGCCTGGACCGTCTCGCTCCACCCGAATTCGAAAGTCCGGCAGGAACGCGTCATGCGATCGATTACGAGGACGAAGGCGGCCCTAGTGTGGAGGTCCGCGTGCAGGCGCTCTTCGGGCTCGATCGGCATCCCAGCTTCGGCAACCCCGCGCAGCCGTTGCTGCTCAAGCTGACGTCGCCGCCGGGTCGTCCGATCCAGACCACGCGCGACCTGCCGGGTTTCTGGCGTGGTTCCTGGCGCGATGTGCAGCGCGACATGAGAGGGCGTTATCCGCGCCACCGCTGGCCAGACGAACCCTGGCGCGAAGATCCCAGCCTGAAGACTCGCAACGCCTTCGAGGCCCAGAAGCGATCTTCATAGTCTGTCGACGCAGTGGGCGCTTGATTTTCGGGATCATTCCGGGGCAAAGCAGGGGCATGAGTGCAAGCATCCATCAGCGCCCCAAGAACGCCATGCAATCGGGCAAGGCTCTCGTCGATCAGTGGATCCTCGAGTTTGCCGCCATCGAAGCAAAGAAGCCGGATCCGCTGATGGGTTGGGCCGGGTCGGGCGATACCCAGCAGCAGGTGACGCTGAAGTTTCCCACCAAGGAAGAAGCGCTGGCCTATGCGGAGCGCTACGGGATCGACGCGGTCGTGCATGCCACGCCGCCCCGGCGCCTCAAGATCCAGGCTTACGCGGACAACTTTCGCTGATCGCTTCGGGCGAAGCGGTCTGGACAATCCGGATCTGACCCGCCATATGCGCCGCCGGGAGTCGGGTGGACGTTTGCGTTCGCCAACCTGGTCAGGTCCGGAAGGAAGCAGCCACAACGGATTGCGGCGGGTCGCCCGGCTCCTTTATTCTCCATCATCCTTGCCGGTCATGCGCGATCGTGCCGCTTCGCGCGAACCCGTGGCGGGTTGTAGTCCCGAGATCCGTCCCAGGCCGAATGGCGGCATGTTGGCGTAGATCGTCTCGTAGCGATCGGCCTGAACCACATAGGTCTCGTGGAAGATGCCGACGGCGCCATTTCCGCCTACGGCCTTGTTGAACGCGACCCATGCCGGCCAATGGCTCTGATCGCGGTCCCTCGCGTAGCTCTCCAGGCATTCGAAGTCGCGCCAGTACTGCAGCATCACCAAGGTACGCAGACTGGCCAGCATGGTCTCCGCGCCAAGAAACCCGCTTTCGCGTGATCTCGATAATTCTGTGATCATCGGGCCCATTGCCTTGGCGACAGGTAGCCACTTGTCGGCCCGCAGCAGCCGATTGATGCGCATGCCGATGACGAAGACCGTCACCGGCCCGGCGTGACGAGCGGTAAAGCGCCCGGCCTTGATCTTGTCGCTCATCGTTTCGTTCTACTTTGCGCCGTTGGTCCATCGCGCTTGGATCAGCGGCATGAAACGCGCAAGACATCGGGATCGGCCATTCGACTTTCATGCGTGCACCGCCTACCTTGTGGGTCATGACTGACGATTCTGGAGACATGTTCGGCGATACGCCCCCCTGGGCGGCTGATGGCGAAGACGACATGCCATCTCCGGCAGAGCTGGAGGCGGCGGGTCAGTCGTCGATGTTCGGCGGGCCTGCCCCTGTGGCGGCACCTTCCCGTGTTGCCGAGCCGAGTGTTCCAGTTGACCTGACGCCGCCCGCAGCCGCTTCCGCGCAAGCCTATCGCGTATTGGCCCGCAAGTATCGGCCGCAAACGTTCGCACAGCTGATCGGCCAAGAAGCGATGGTGCGCACCCTGGCCAATGCGATCAAGCGGGACCGGCTTGCCCATGCCTTCCTGATGACGGGCGTGCGTGGTGTCGGCAAGACGTCGACCGCCCGCCTTATCGCCAAGGCGCTCAACTGCATCGGGCCGGATGGCAAGGGGGGCGCCACGATCGACCCTTGCGGCACTTGCGAGCCGTGCACCGCGATTGCCGAAGGTCGCCATATCGACGTGATCGAGATGGACGCCGCCAGTCACACCGGCGTCGACGACGTGCGTGAGATCATCGAGGCCGTGCGCTATGCCGCCGTGACCGCGCGCTACAAGATCTACATCATCGACGAAGTTCACATGCTGTCGCGCAACGCCTTCAACGCGTTGCTCAAGACGCTGGAGGAACCGCCGCCGCACGTGAAGTTCCTGTTCGCCACCACCGAAGTGGACAAGCTGCCTGTGACCGTGCTGTCGCGGTGTCAGCGGTTCGATCTGCGGCGCATTCCGTCGGCAATGCTGGCGGAACACTTCGCGACGATCTGCGCCCACGAAGGTGTTACGGCCGAGCAGGAAGCGCTGGCCATGGTCGCCGCCGCCGCCGAAGGATCGGTGCGCGACGGCCTTTCGATCCTAGACCAGGCGATCGCGCACGCCGACCTCGATGGTGACGGCATGGTCGAAGCGGCGCGTGTGCGCGACATGCTCGGGCTTGCCGACAAGAGCGCGCAGCGCGGCTTGCTCGATGCGATTCTCGCGGGTGACGGGCCCGGCCTGCTGAGCCGCGTGGCGCAGCAATTCGCGCTGGGCGTCGAGCCGATCGCGCTCATGCGTGGGGTGATGACGCTGACGCACCGGATCACCGTCGCGCAAGTCAGCGGCGATGCGGCCGATGCCCCGTCAAGCGAGGAACGCGAGGCGCTGGAGGGATGGGCGAAGGCACTGGGCGCTGGACAATTGCATCGCCTTTGGCAGTTGCTGCTGAAAGGTCACGAGGAAGTTAAGTCGGCGCCAGATCCGCTGGTCGCGGCGCAGATGGCCTTGCTGCGCGTGATGCATGCCGCGGATCTGCCCGATCCGGGTATGCTGGCGCGAAAGCTCGAGGAGCTTGCGGCTCGACCGACTGGCCCGCTGGTTTCGATGGGCGAGGGCGGCGCCGCATCCGCGCCTGTGGCGAGCCGACCCTCGCTGCCCTGGCCGGCGCTGGTCGATCGCGTCGAGCAAATAGCCGGTCTGGCGATCGCTAGTACGATGCGGATGCAGGTTCGCGTGGTCGATCTGGTCGCCGGACGCTTGCGTTATGCTCAGCCCCCGCAATTTCGCGAGGATATTTCCGTTGCCCTTCGGGCTGCGCTGACGAAGACCACCGGCGAGCCCTGGCAGGTCGAAAAGATGACGGGCTCCGAGGCCGAGGGCGCCGTACCGACGCTCGTCGAGCAGGAAGAGGCCAATCGACAAGCCGCGGCCGACGCTCTGCGGGCATCTCCGATGATCGCCGCCACGCTGGCGGCCTTCCCCGGAGCCGAATTGATCGAGGATGACCGCCAAGCGGCGACAGCCGGCGGCAACCGCAATTGGAGACGCTAAGATGAAGTCGATGGAAGAAATGATCCAGGCAGCCCAGGCCGCTGCCGAGACCATCCAGAAGCAGATGACCGAGACACAAGGCAAACTCGACTCGCTCGAGGTCGAAGGACTGTCCGGCGGCGGGTTGGTGAAGATCCGCTGCTCGGCAAAAGGCCGCGTCATCGGCGTGACGATCGACGATAGCCTGCTGCAGCCGTCCGAGAAGCAGATCCTCGAGGACCTGGTCGCCGCCGCCTACAACGATGCCCGCGCCAAGGCGGACGGCGTCGCCGGCGAGGAGATGGCCAAGGCGCAGCAGGGCATGGGCTTGCCGCCGGGGTTCAAGCTCCCGTTCTGATTGCGGGGCTTTCCGGGGGAGGCGCGGGCGTCCGCGAGCGCGGCCGCACCGGTGGTCGGTATGACCGCGCAATCCACCGCCTGTCATGCATCCACAAGATGACGCGGTGCGGCATTGCGTCTGTGTGCGTGGATACCATATTCAGGAAGAACGTCGGATAGTACCGACAGGGCGTCAGCATGCGCTCTACAGATATGGAAAAGCCTGTGAACCTACTCCCCCTGCTTCCCTTGCGCGATATCGTGGTCTTTCCCGGCATGGTCGTGCCGCTTTTCGTCGGACGCGAGAAGTCGGTAGCCGCGCTCGAAGCCGCGATGGCTGGCGGCAAGGACATCTTCCTGCTCGCACAGCTCGATCCTGGCTGCAATGATCCCGAACGTGACGATCTCTACGACACGGGCGTGATCGCCACCGTTTTGCAACTGCTCAAGCTTCCGGATGGGACCGTTCGCGTGCTCGTCGAAGGACAGGAGCGTGCGCGCATCGAGAGCCTGCGCGCCGAAACGACCCCCGAGGGCGAAATGCTGGTTGCGCAGGTCGAGAAGGTGGAGCCGGTCGGCGCTTCGGGCACCGAGGTGTCCGCGATGATGCGGCAGGTCGTTGAGCAGTTCGGCGAGTACGCCAAGCTCAACAAGAAGCTGTCGACCGATGCGGGCGAAACCCTGGGCGATATCGAGGATCCGGCCAAGCTGTCCGACACTGTGGCGGCGCAACTGTCGGCAAAGGTTTCCGACAAGCAGGCGGTGCTGGCCGAATTCGATCCCCTGAAGCGGCTCGAGATGGTGTTCGCTTTCATGGAGGGTGAGCTTGGCGTGCTGCAGGTGGAGCGCAAGATCCGCGGACGCGTGAAGCGCCAGATGGAGAAGACTCAGCGCGAGTACTACCTCAACGAACAGCTCAAGGCGATCCAGTCCGAACTTGGCGGCGGTGACGGCGAAGACGGCAACGAGATCGCCGAACTGGCCGAGAAGATCCAGACGACCAAGCTTTCCAAGGAAGCGCGCGAAAAGGCGACCTCGGAGCTCAAGAAGCTCAAGGGCATGCAGCCGATGAGCGCCGAGGCGACGGTCATCCGCAATTACCTCGACGTGCTGCTTGGTCTGCCCTGGGGCAAGAAGAGCAAGCTCAAGCGCGATATCTCGGAAGCGCAGGCCGTCCTCGACGAGGACCACTATGCGCTCGACAAGGTCAAGGACCGCATCATCGAGTATCTTGCGGTGCAGGCACGGACCAACCGGCTCAAGGGACCCATTCTCTGCCTCGTTGGGCCTCCGGGCGTCGGCAAGACATCGCTGGGTCGTTCGATCGCCAAGGCGACCGGACGCGAGTTCATCCGCCAGTCGTTGGGCGGCGTGCGCGACGAGGCCGAGATCCGCGGCCATCGCCGGACCTACATCGGTTCGTTGCCGGGCAAGATCATCACCAATCTCAAGAAGGCCGGTCGGTCCAATCCGCTGTTCCTGCTCGACGAAATCGACAAGCTGGGCCAGGATTTTCGCGGCGATCCGGCTTCGGCGCTGCTCGAGGTTCTGGATCCTGAGCAGAACGCGAAGTTCCAGGATCATTATCTCGAGCTCGACTACGATCTGTCGGACGTGATGTTCGTATGTACTGCGAACTCGCTGAACCTGCCTCAGGCTCTGCTTGATCGCATGGAGATCATCCGCCTCGAAGGTTATACCGAGGATGAGAAGGTCGAGATCGCCGAGCGGCATCTTGTCGCCAAGCAAGTCGAGCAGCACGGCCTCAAGGATGGCGAGTTTATTCTTGAGAACCAGGCGCTGCGCGATCTGATCCGCTACTACACCCGTGAAGCTGGCGTGCGTACGCTCGAGCGCGAGATCGCG
The DNA here is from genome assembly GCF_055361525.1 of Novosphingobium sp. TK46. Taxonomy (NCBI): domain Bacteria; kingdom Pseudomonadati; phylum Pseudomonadota; class Alphaproteobacteria; order Sphingomonadales; family Sphingomonadaceae; genus Novosphingobium; species Novosphingobium sp. TK46. Next base: position 3,636,064 of record NZ_CM143963.1, on the reverse strand, counting down.
CGTCTGGCTCGCAAGTCGTTGCGACAGATCCTCGAAGGCAAGCTGACCACGGTCACGGTGACGCCCGAAAATCTTGCGGACTATGCCGGTGTGCGCAAATTCCGCCATGGTATCTCCGAAGAGGAACATCAGGTGGGTGCGGTCACCGGCCTCGCCTGGACGGAGGTTGGCGGAGAACTGCTGACCATCGAGTCGGTCACGGTGCCGGGGAAGGGCCAGATCAAGGCTACGGGTAAGCTGGGCGAGGTGATGGGTGAATCGATCCAGACCGCCTTCAGCTTCGTCAAGGCGCGGTCGCCAGCCTATGGCGTCAAGCCTTCGGTGTTCAATCGCAAGGACATCCACGTCCACTTGCCCGAGGGTGCCGTGCCCAAGGACGGGCCGAGCGCTGGTGTCGGTATGGTGACCGCGATCATTTCGACCTTGAGCGGCATTCCGGTTCGCAAGGACGTTGCCATGACCGGTGAGGTCACCCTGCGTGGGCGGGTTCTTCCGATTGGCGGCCTCAAGGAGAAGCTGCTGGCAGCCCTGCGTGGCGGCATCACGACGGTGCTGATCCCCGAGGAAAACGCCAAGGATCTGGCGGAAATCCCCGCAAATGTGAAAGATGGGCTGGAGATCATACCCGTCAGCCATGTCGACGAAGTGCTCGCCCGCGCACTGACCGAGAAGATCGTGGCAATCGAGTGGACCGAGGCGGATGAACTGGCCGCTGCTCCGCCGCACACGCCGGTGGCGAACGCCACCGCGCATTGAAACGCTGATCCCCGAAGCGGCGAAAGGTCTGTGATCGAGCTCGTGAGAGTTCGGGCATTCAGCGTCGGACGCCAACGATGCGGTGGCAATGCAGGCTGTTTGCACCTTGCTTGCCACCGCGCTGCCCTGGCGCTAACGCGCCCGCTCACGCGGTTCGATCGCGAGACATACGATAAAGGACGAAGAGATGGGTTACCGGGTGGCAGTCGTCGGGGCGACGGGCAACGTCGGCCGTGAGGTGCTAAACATCCTCGCCGAGCGCGAGTTTCCCTGCGACGAGATCGTGGCGCTGGCTTCCCAGCGTTCGGTTGGCACGGAACTGGAGTATGGTGACACCGGACGCATGCTCAAGGTGAAAAGCCTCGAGCATTTCGACTTTGCCGGCTTCGACATCGCGCTTTTTGCCGCCGGGTCGGAAGCAACCAAGATCCACGCGCCGCGCGCCGCCGCCGCGGGTTGCGTCGTGATCGACAACTCGTCGCTTTACCGCATGGATCCCGATGTTCCGCTGATCGTGCCGGAGGTCAATCCCGATGCGATAGACGGCTACAAGGCGCGCAACATCATCGCCAATCCCAACTGCTCGACCGCCCAGATGGTCGTCGCGCTCAAGCCATTGCACGATGCGGCGACGATCAAGCGCGTGGTCGTGTCGACCTATCAGTCGACCTCTGGCGCCGGCAAGGCGGGTATGGACGAGCTGTTCAGCCAGAGCCGTGGTATATTCGTGGGCGATTCGGTCGAAGTGAACAAGTTCACCAAGCAGATCGCCTTCAACGTCATTCCGCACATCGACGTCTTCCTGGATGATGGCTTCACCAAGGAAGAGTGGAAGATGGTGGTCGAAACGAAGAAGATCCTCGATCCCAAGATCAAGGTCGTGGCGACATGCGTGCGCGTGCCCGTCTTCGTCGGGCACTCGGAAGCGATCAACATCGAATTCGAGAACGAGATCTCAGCCGAGCAGGCGCAGGACATCTTGCGCGAGGCACCTGGCATCATGCTCGTCGACAAGCGTGAGGACGGTGGATACGTCACCCCGGTCGAATGCGTCGGCGATGGCGCGACTTATGTAAGCCGCGTGCGTGAAGACCCGACGGTGGACAATGGCCTGGTGCTGTGGTGCGTATCCGACAACTTGCGAAAGGGTGCGGCCCTGAACGCGGTACAGATCGCCGAACTGCTCGGACGCCGTCACCTTAAGAAGGGCTGAAATTCGGTTAGGGCTGCGGGGCTTCGAACCCGTAGCCCTAACGAGGCCTTACAGCCAATGCGGCTCAGTTAAGGAACGCGTCCGCGCGCTTTTCCGGTCGAATGTAGATCGACGAGATCTTGGCCGAAACTCCCTTCATGCGGCTTTCCAGCACCTCGATGATTGTCTCGGCCTCGCCCATCGTCAAGGCGTCGTCAAAGTCGGCACTCACGGCCACGAACACGCTGTCCGGGCCTGAGTGGATCGTACGAACGTGATTTACCGAACAGATCTGCGGGTGGGCATCAAGCACTTCGCGTAACTGGCCGATAAGCACGGGATCGGCCGCTTCACCGATCAGCAGACCCTTCGACTCCTTCGCCAAGAGGATGGCGACGGTTGCCAGAACCAGTCCGATCAGCACCGATGCCGCACCGTCGATGCGGGGATCGGCGAAGTGGACGCTGGCCCAGACGCCCAGTGCCGCGATGATCAGGCCCACCAGCGCGGCGGTATCCTCGAATAGAACGATGAAGCCCGGTGGATCTTTGGAGCGATGGATCGCCTGCCACCAACTCTGATCGCCGACATTCTGTCGGAACTCGCGTACCGCGATTGTCCATGATGCTCCCTCAAGCACGGTCGCGATCCCGAGCACGATATAGCTGAGTGTCGGGTCTTCGATTTCGTGCGGATTCTGGATATGAACGATGCCTTCGTAGATCGAGACACCCGCACCCACCGCGAAAATCAGAATGGCGACGACGAAAGCCCAGAAATAAAGCTCGCGGGCATACCCGAAGGGATGTGCCTTGTCCGGGGGCTGGCTTGCACGCTTTTGTCCGTAAAGCAGCAGGATCTGGTTGCCGCTATCGACAAGCGAGTGAACACCCTCCGTCGCCATCGACGAAGAGCCACTGATGCCGGCCGCAAAGAATTTGGCGACGGCAATGCCAAGATTTGCAATCAGCGCGCCGTAAAGCACGATGTTCTTGCGCATATGCGCGACGACGCCCGATTCTGCCATCATCGCAGAACGGCTCGCGGGACGAAGGGTTGCCCCTAGTCGCGTGGGGAACCCCGGGAGAGATTCTCAGCCTTGGATGGTCGTCAGGGTAGCCCTGCCGAGGCGTTCTTTCCACAGGTCCGGCGTGCCGCACAACTGAAGGTTGAGCATGGCGCGTTTCATGAACAGGTGGATCTGATGCTCCTCGGTCAACCCGATGCCGCCATGAAACTGGATCGCCTCTTCCGTGACGCCGGCGTACACCTCGGCCGCATACGTCTTGAGTGCGCCGAAGTGGACATCGCTTGCCGCTGGATCGGCAGCCCGGCTCCACAGCAGGGCTTCGGCCGGCACGATGCGGATCTTGCAATCGGCCGCCCTATGCTTGAGCGCCTGGAACATCGCGATCGGACGATCGAACTGCTTGCGCATCTTCATGTATTCGACCGACATGTCGAACGCCGCGTTCGCGCCGCCGAGGCTGTCGGCGGCGATGGCGAGATGCGCTTCGGGTGAGATCAGATCGTGCAGGGCGCCTGCCGCCTCTGGTCCGGCAAGTACCAGCGCCGGATCGGGCCTGAAGTTGTCGAGCACCAGATCGAACATGCGCCGGCTGCGATCCCAGATGGTCCGCTCGACCAGGCTGACGCCCGCCGCGTCCATTGGTACGATCGTGTAGCCAGTTGGCAGATAGGCGATGACCGCCACCGCCATGTCGCCGTCGAACACCCCGGAGATCGTGCCCGAGATCGCACCGTCGCTGGTGGTTTCGAGCTTGGTCGGCAGCATGTGCAATGGCACGTACTCACCACCTGCGATGCGCTCCAGCCAATCTTCGCGGCCGGCCAGCGTCGCGCTCCCGAGAATCGCATGCAGGCCAAGCTGCGCGGGGATCAATGGCGCGGTGGAAAGCACGCGGCCCATCTCGAAATGGATCATGGTCGAGGCTTCGCGGCCGAGGCCAAGGCCCCCGAGTTCTTCGGGGAGCCGGATCATCAGCCAGCCCATCTCCGCGGCAAGCGCCCAGCTTTCATCACGGGGCGGCATGACTGCGCCGGCCGGAAACGCCTTTTGTGCGGCGTCCTGGAGTTCGTTGAGTTCGATCAAAGCACCCACCCCTTGGGTTCGCGCGGCATGTCGAGCATGCGTTCGGCGATGATGTTGCGCTGCACTTCCTCGCTGCCCCCCGCGATGGTCCAAGCATAGGAGTTCATGAAGTCGGCCATCCAGTTGCCGGTGTTGAGATCACCGAAGGTGATCGGCTTGACGTACTGCTCCGCCATGCCGCCGAGGCGAACACCAAGCAGCGAATAGGCCCGCAATGCGCGGCTGTAGCTGTTCTTAACGATCGAGGCGTCGCCCATCCGCTCGACACCATTGATGCGGTTGTCGAGAAAGCGATCCGCGATCGCGCACGTCGCGTCCACTTCGCTGACCAGCGCGCCGAAGTCGCGCAGCACGCCAACATCGTTCTCCAGGCCGTTGTCGTGGATCAGCTCGACCAGGCGGCTCAATGCACCGCGCATACGGTAAGCGAGTTCCATCAGTGTAAGGCCGCGCTCCGAGGCGAGGGTGGCTTGCGCCACGGCCCATCCCTTTCCTTCCTCACCGACGCGTTGTTCGACCGGGATCTCGACATTATCGAGAAAGATCTCAGCGAATTCCTCGTCGCCCTGGATCTGGTGGATCGGGCCGACCGAGACGCCGGGCGTCTTCATATCCATCAGCAGGTAGGTGATGCCGGCCTGCTTCACCCCGTCGCTCGATGTGCGCACCAGCAGCAGGCACATGTCGGCGAACTGGGCCATCGTCGACCAGACCTTCTGGCCATTGACCACATAGACTTCACGACCGTCGCGCATTTCGCGCACCGCTTTGGTCTTGATCGCGGCAAGATCGGAACCTGCCCCCGGCTCGGAGAAGCCCTGGCACCAGGTCTCGCCTTCGAGAATGCGTGGCATGTACTTCGCCTTCTGCTCGGGCGAAGCGCATTCGTGCAGGGTGGCGAAGGCGTGATACGTCGATACGAAGGACAGCAGCAGCCGGGGGGCATCGATCCTTGCGAGTTCCTCGTAGATAACTTTCTGCTCGGCCAGAGTGCGGCCACCGCCATCGTATTCTGCCGGCCAGTGCGGGATGGCGTAGCCGGCCTGCACGAGCTTGGCGAACCACTGCCGCTGCGTGGCGACGAAATCGTCCTGGCTGCGGCTTGTATCGCGCCAATCGCGCGGGGCGTTCGCCTCCATCCAGTCGCGGACTTCGGTACGCAGGCTTTCGAGTTGATCGGTCATGGCGTTTTCCATGCACGGCGGCTTTGCGCGCGTCCAGACCTGTGCGCATCGCCGGGGTGGAGTTGGACGAGTTTGCCCGAACGGGCCACCGTCAGACCGCGACCTCGATCGAACCGTCGACGATTCGAACCTCGAATATGTCGATCGGCATCGATGCGGGCGGGTTCATCGGAACGCCTGTTTCCAGATCGAAGCGGGCACCGTGGACCGGGCAGGATATCCAGCCGTTGCGCATCCGTCCGCAGTCAAGCGCCTCGTAGGCGTGGCTGCACAGGTTGCGGACCGCAAAGACCCGGTCGTTGGTGTGGCACAACAGGATCTCGTTGCCGTTCACCTGGACCACCTTCTTGCTTCCCGCCGGAACGTCCTCGAGCCTAATTACGGCAACGAATGTCTTCTCGCTCATCGTTTCGATCATTCTCTTCGTTCAGTTCGCCGACCGTGCCGACGTGCGCGGTCATGACGCAATCGGTCATGATAGGCCAGTGGGCCTGCACCATAGCCGCAGTCTGATCGAGGGGGCGACGCGACCGCGATGCTTTGGTGGGGCTGATGGCTCGGGGCCGGGCTGCCCTCGGTCCACCCTTGTCGCGGTGGGCGAGGCTGGCTAACGCCGATGGCAGCGAAATGGAGAGCGGCACGGCATGAACTTCGAATGGACGCAGGAGCAGGACGCCTTTCGGCAGACGCTGCGCGACTTCCTTGCCGCCAACCTGCCCGAGGATTGGGAGAAGTTTTCCGAGCATGGACCGGCGTCGCCGGCGCTGACCGCCTTCGCGCGCGAGTTTTGTGCCAAGCTGGCGGGCGCCGGGCTGCTGTTTCCGCACTGGCCGGTCGAGATGGGCGGCGAGGGTCTGGGGCCATGGGAGCAGCAGATCCTGGCCGAGGAGATGTGGATCGCAGGCGAACCTCGCGGCGGCCAATACATGAACGTCAACTGGATCGGCCCGACGCTCACGAAGTACGGGACCGAGGACCAGAAGGCACGTTACCTCCAGCCGATCACCGAGGGCAAGTCACTGTGGTGCCAGGGTTTCTCCGAGCCTGACGCCGGCTCCGACCTCGCCAGCCTGCGCACGCGCGCCACGCTCATCGACGGCAACTACGTGGTCAACGGACAGAAGATCTGGACGTCGTACGCCGGTCTTGCCGACACCTGCTTCCTGCTCACCCGCACCAGCGACGATCGCAAGCGCGGCATCACCATCCTGCTGGTACCGATGGATACGCCCGGCATCACCGCGCGCCAGATCCCCTCGCTGATCGGAGAGGGTGACATCCACGAGGTGTTCTTCGACGATGTCACCGTGCCCGAAGGGGCGCGCTTCGGCGACGAGGGACAGGCCTGGGAGATCATTGCCTATTCGCTGCGCAACGAGCGCCTCGGCATCCCGCGGTTCACGCTGGCGCGCGCCGCGCTCGATCGGGCGGTGGCGATGCTGAAGGATGCCGGGGACTTCGCGCGCGATGCCGTGAAGATCGAGGCGGCGCGTTGCGCTAGCCTGTGCGAGGCGGCAGCCACGGCGAACTACGCCATCGTCCAGAAGCGGGTCGACGGGCTGGGCGTAGGCCCGGAATCGAGTTCAGCGCGGTTCGCCACCGTCATGGCCGAACGCGCAGTTTGCGAATTCGTGGTCGAATTCGCGCCGGAAGCATTGGCGGGTTCCTCGCCTTACCTCAAGATGCATCATCAACGCGGGATCGTCGCCGGAATCGCGTCGGGTGCGGCCGAGATCCAGCTCAACATCATTGCGAGCGACGTGCTCGAACTGCCCAGGGAGGCGCGCTGATGCAACTGTCGCTCAGCGAAGATCAGAGCCAGATCCTCGACTTCATCGATAGCCTTACCAAGCCGTATGCGAGCGTGCCGATGCACGACCATTCGCTGGCTTTGACCAGCGACGCACTCGACGCCGAACTGGTCGAGGGCGGCTTTCTCGACGTCATGGCCGAGGAGGAGCTTGGCGCCGCCACCGCCGCCCTCGTCGTCGAGAAACTCGCGCGGCTGCCGTTCGCCGTGGAAGCCGCCGCTTCGGCGCTGGTTCGCCCGCTGATCGATCCTGAACTGCCGCGCCCGCTGTGCCTGGTCGAGGAAGGCCAGTTGCGTAAACCGGTTCGCTTCTTGAAAGAGGGTGCCACCGTCGTCCTGGTCGGACCGTCCGGGGTTCGCAGCTTCACGGTGACCGCGGATCTGATCCGTGCGCCCCAGGAGGACACGCTCTACGCCTATCCGGTCGCATTTCTCACCGGATTGCCTGAGGCTTTGACGTCGCACGATGTCGACGTGGCACAGGTGCAACGCGCCTGGCGCGTCGCGATCGCGGCGGAAGCTGCCGGGTTGCTCGCTGCGGCTTTGCAAAGCGTGAAGACCTACGTGTCCGATCGCAAGCAGTTCGGGCGACCTCTGGCTACGTTCCAGGCGATCCGGCACCGGCTGGCCGAGGATCAGGTCGTCACGAACGGTGTCTATTGGCTGGCAATCCGCGCGGCGGCCAGTGGCACTGCCGCCGATGCCGCGCTGGCTGCGTTACATGCGCAGGAAGCCGCCAAGCGGGTGACATACGACTATCACCAGTTCCTTGGTGGTATGGGTATGACATTGGAGCATCCGCTGCACCTGTGGACCTACCGGCTCAAGCTGCTGACCGCCGAGCTTGGGGGTAGGGGGGCCAACGCGCTTGCCGCCGCCGACGCGCTCTGGGGCTGACCTGACAAGCCGTAACCGTCCGCGCGATATCCCGGCGGCACCATGCCGCCGGGACTTGGCAAAACCTGCCAGACACCCTCCTGTCGTTTCAACGAAAAAGGAGAGCTTGGGATGGGCGGCGAAGATCTACTCGACTTGAACGGCCAGGTGGCAGTGGTCACCGGTGCAGGCCAGAATGCCGGTCGCGCGATCGCGCTGCAACTTGCGCGGCACAATGCCGGCGGTATCGCGGTCAACGACTTCGTGGCAGACCGTGCCGAGGCGGTCGTGGCAGAAATCGAGGCGCTGGGTGTTCCCGCTCTGGCGGTGCCGTTCGACGTGGGTGACCTCGATGCGATCAAGGCAGCCAATGCCGCGATCACCGCCAAGCTGGGTCCGGCGACGATCCTGGTCAACAATGCCGGCATGGCCGGACCGACCGGATCGCTGCGGCCATCACTCAATTTCTGGGAGGAAGATCCCTCGGCGTGGGAGCGCTACCTGCGCACCAATCTTTACGGTGTATATAACTGCTGCTTCGGCTTCATACCCAACATGGTCGCCGCCAAACGCGGGCGCATCGTCACGATCGTATCGGATTCAGGTCGAACCGGAGAGCCCAAACTCGCTGTTTATGCCTCGGCCAAGGCCGGCGCCCAAGGCTTCGTACGCTCGATCGCCAAGGAGCTTGGCCGCTACAATGTCACCTGCAATGCCGTGTCCTTGTCGACGCTGATGCCGGACATGACCGAAGAGAAGCTCGCGCAGATCATGCAGAGCGATCAGGCCAAGGCGCAACTCTCGCGCTATACGATCCGCCGCTATGGCAAGTCGAGTGATGTGGCGGCGCTGGTGACCTTCCTGTGTTCCGAAGCATCGTCCTGGATCACCGGGCAGACTTATCCGCTCAATGGGGGATACGCGCCCTCGATGTAGAGGTCAGGCGGCAAGCTGGAGGCTGCGGCCGTCACGCCATTGACGAACCACCAGATAGCGGCCGTGCAGGGCGCCACGGTCCTGCACACCGAAGCCAAGAAGGGTCCCTTCCTCTCCTTGCGCGGCGGGAAGCCACTTGATCTGCTCGAGTCCCAATCGGATGCCTTCGCGCGTGCCGTCCCGCGATCGCGCGATACCTTCGGCGACCAGGCGGCCAAGGTCGTGGCCCTTGGCTGCGGCCAGGGCACCGCTATCGGCGATGTTCAGCGTGTCGCACAACGCGCGCAAGGTGCGGTTCCCGTCTGAGCGCATGTCGATGTAGGTCCAGCCGTCGCACATTTGCGCGAAATCGCCGTGATAGCCGCGCAGGCCGGCGGTGTTCATGATACGCGTATTCCCATAGCCGGCTTCGCCAAGCGCTTGCGCAACCGACGGTGCCGAGACCCCGAGGCCAAGATACACCACGGCATCGGGATCGACAGCGAGGACCGTCGCGACGCAGGATCGCGCGTCGGCGCTCAGCGGAGAAATCCCTTCGCAGGCGGCCAGTTCAAGACCGAGTATCGCCGCTTCATCCTCAAGGTACTTGAGGTGCCGGGTACCGATAGGGGAGATATCGTAGATGACGCTCAACCGCCTTGCGCCGATGCGCGACAGATGACGCGCGATCACCAGTGATTCGTCTTCATGACTGCCGACCTGAAGCTGGAACATATACTTGCCCCGCGCGCGTTCGGCGCCGGCCCAGTTGATCGTCGGCACCCGCAACCGTTCGGCAAGCGGACCGGCGACGAGCGCATTGTCACCGATCGCCGGACCGACGATCAGCGCGACATCCTGTGCGACCAGATCGTGGTAGGCACGCTCGATCGCCTCGGCGGTACCCGAAGGCAGGCCCAGGCCATAGGCATGGCGGAACTCGACCGGCTCGCGGATGCGCCCGCGACTTCGCAGCACTTCGATCTCGCGCTCAAGCCAGTCGGTCACGTCGCCGGGCGCGGCGGCGAAGTCTCCCATATCGTTGAGCACGCCCACGCGTAGGGTCACCATCGAGCAAGTCTCCCGGCGGCGCCGTACACTATTGCCGCAGGTGCCGCGTGCAGGAATGTTCCAATAGCGCGAAAGCTGCATGGGACCGACGACGACGGCGAAAAACCACCGCGCTTCGCCCTGGTTCGAAGCTGTCAGCCGCGCGGACCGCGGTGAAAAAGCGTCTGGCGACAAACGTCGTAGCTGGGATCGGCATCTCCCTGGCCAAGCAGACCGCCACCGGTGAAAGGGCGTCGGATCTTCAGGTCATAAGTGACCACGCGCCTTGAGAAGCGCCAGCGGTCATCTCCACAGCGACGGTAATTATCGATGTAGCGCACCGCCATGAAATCTTCTTCCTGGCCGCCCGCCCGGTCGGGAACGATGTGGTAGGCCAGCGCATAGACTTCGCCGTTCGCCTCATCGCCATCGATGCTCACCAAGTGATTGCAGACGTGGTGGCCGCTGTAGGGCATGTAAGGCAATGATCGTTCGATGAAGTCGCAATAGGCGTCCGCCGGCCCATCGAAGGTATCGCCGTGGCTGTCTGTAGCGTCGGGAGTATAGAGATCGCGCAGCAGAGCGACATCCTTGCGATCGATCGCTCGCGAATAAAGCAGCACCAGCTCGCGGATCGCATCCTTGTCGAGCAACGTCTGGATCAACCTGTCGTTCATCTGCGTGTCCTTGGCTGCCATGCGCCTTAGAGCAGCGATCCACCGTCGATCGGATAGACCTGCCCGGTGATGAAGCTTGCGCGGGGAGAGGCGAGGAACGCGACCATGCCGGACAGTTCCTCGGGAGCGGCAAAGGGCTTTCCGACGAACGTACGGCGTTGGCGCAAGGCCTTGTCCTCGGCGCTGACGCTTTCCCCACCCTTGCTGAACAAGCCGGAGGCCGGATGAAAGCGGCTGCCCTCGCTGAAGGCGGCAGGATCGGTCGAGATCGTGGCATAGGGCGCGATGGCGTTCACGCGGACCCCATGCTGTCCCAGTTCCTTGGCAAGCACCACGGTGAAACTGTGCACCGCGCCCTTCGCGGCCGAATATACCGGCAGCATATAGTCCCCGACCAGTGCCGCCGTCGATCCGACGTTCACGATGGCGCCGCTTTTGCGCGCGATCATACCAGCCAGCACGGCATGGGTCATGCGCAGCACGGTGCCCAGATTGAGGTCGATGTCCGCCATCCATTTCTCGGGATCCGAGTCGGCGAAGAGTCCCTGTGCCACGTTGCCGCCCACGTTGTTGACGAGGACGTGGACCGGGCCAAGCTCCTCGGCCTGCGCGAGAATGGCGGCGGGCGCGGCCGGATCAAGTAGATCCGCCGCCACGAACAGGGCGTCCCCGGCGCCGGCCTCGCGGCAGGCGTCCTCCAGCTTTGCGCCGGCTTGACGGTCACGACCTACCGCCACGACGCGCGCACCCTCGCGGGCGAATTCAAGCGTGATGGCGCGACCGATATTGGCGGTGGCACCGGTGACGATGACGACCTTGCCGGCAAGTTCCAGTTGCATGGATTATTTCCCCTCTCGAGCTGCAATCTAGCACCGAAGGGTCGCCGGGCAATGCGCCCGGGCGATCAAGCCGAAGCCGGCACGATCAGAAGTTGCCCGCGGTTCCCAGCACGCAGCGCAGATCGCCATCGCTGCCATCGGCGGCGACACGACGCAGGAAGCCGCTGGACAGGCGATGCAGCTTCAGGCCCTTGAGCGGGCCGCCCGTCATCGTCACCACATCTCCGGTGAGCAGATAACTGCCGCGCACGCCCTGCGAACGGTAGCTTGAGCCACGCACGACTATGAAGTCGAACTCCTTGGCTTCCACTCTGATCTGGCCTCCGGCATCACCGGGAAGCTCGCAAGTGTACTTGCCGATCTGAAGCGTGCCGATCTTTCCGCCCGGGACGGGCGGCGGGGTAGGCGGTGTTGCCGCCGCCAGCGAAAAGGCCATGCCGCAGATGAGAGCTGCGGCCGCAGCGGGATGATCACTTCGCATGGCGGCTTCGCTAGCACCGCTGGCTGGCAATTGCCACAGCGACGCACAGGCGCTAAGGGCCCCGTTCTTTCGCCAGCACCTCTGGCACCTGCGGCTCTTTTTCAGCGTAAGGCGTGTTTTCATGAAGATCAGCGGCGTCGACATCCGCCCCGGCAACATCCTCGAATACGAGAAGGGCATCTGGAAGGTCGCCAAGACCCAGCATACCCAGCCCGGCAAGGGTGGCGCATTCATGCAGGTCGAGATGAAGAACCTTATCGACGGTCGCAAGACCAACGTGCGGTTCCGCAGCGCGGATACGATCGAGAAGGTGCGCCTGGATACCAAGGATTTCCAGTTCCTCTATGCCGAGGGAGAGGATCTGGTATTCATGGATACCGAGACCTACGACCAGATCAACCTGCCTGCCGACCTTCTGGGTGATGCGGCGGCCTTCCTGCAGGATGGAATGGAGGTTCTCCTGGAAATGTGGGAGGAACGCCCCATCTCCGTGCAGCTGCCCGAGCAGGTCGAGGCGACCATCGTCGAGGCCGACGCCGTGGTAAAGGGGCAGACCGCGTCGTCCAGCTTCAAGCCGGCGCTGCTTGATAACGGCGTGCGCGTGATGGTGCCGCCGCATATCGGCAGCGGAACCCGGATCGTCGTGGACGTCTACGAAAAGTCCTACGTGCGAAAGGCAGACTGATGCGCATTCTATCGATCCTCGCCATGGGTGCGGCACTGGCGACCACGCCGGTTCTGGCCGCCCCTGCCACCAAATCGGCGAGCAAGGCAGCCGCCAAGCCTGCTGCCGCGACCGAGGCGCCTGCCGAGGTCAAGGACGCGATGCTCTATCTCAAGGTTCTGATAAGCGCTTTGCAGTCAGACAAGATCGAGCAGCCCGTGAAGGGAGCGCTGGTCGGCTGCGTCTACAATAACTCGCTAGGCAAGATCACCGACTCGATGGAGAAGCTGATCGCCGAAAATCCAGGCAAGGTCAGCCGCGACAATCCCAACCAGGTGCTCTCGGCGCTGCTGGCCGTTTGCGGTTATGGCGCCGGAACCGCGCCTGCCGGGCCGGCCGGTGCCACCCCAACGCCCGCACCGACCACCACTACTCCTTCCGGCCGCTAAGGGGCCGGCCGCCGCGGCGGCGCCCCCATGCCGGACAATTACCGTAACAAGGAAACTCATGGCTCTTTCCGGTCTCATCCGCGTCATGGAGAAGGCAGCCCGCAAGGCCGGCCAGCGCCTGCGTCGCGACTTCGGCGAAGTCGAGCACCTTCAGGCCTCGCGTAAGGGCCCGGCGGACTTCGTGTCCAAGGCGGACCTCGCTTCGGAGCGGACCTTGTGGGACGAACTTCGCGTCGCACGTCCCGACTGGGGCTTCGTGATGGAAGAGGGCGGAACGATCGAGGGCGATCCGGACAAGCCGCGCTTCATCATCGATCCGCTAGACGGCACCAGCAACTTTCTGCACGGCATTCCGCACTTCTCGATCTCGATCGCGGTGCAGGAGCCAAAGCTTGATGGATCGGGCTGGGGCGAAGTGACCGCCGGCATGGTCTATCAGCCGATTACCGACGAGACCTTCTGGGCCGAAAAGACCCGCGGCGCGTGGTTGCAGGATCGCCGCCTGCGGGTGTCCGCACGACGCCACCTGGATGAAGCGCTGATCGCAACCGGCATTCCGTTCGCCGGCCATGGCGACACGGCTCAATGGACACGGATCTACAACGCCATCGGTCCGCAGGTGGCGGGCATCCGTCGTTTCGGGTCCGCGGCGCTTGACCTCGCATGGGTTGCCGCCGGGCGTTACGAGGCTTTCTGGGAAGAGGGGCTCAAGCCGTGGGACAGCGCGGCGGGGTGCTTGCTGGTGCGTGAGGCGGGCGGCTTCGTTTCGGATTTCCGCGGTCGCTCGCTGCCGATCTGCGACGCCGAGGTTCTGGCCGGCAATGACGTGCTCCATTCTCGCCTTCACAAGATCTTGGCGAACAGCCTGAAGGCCTGAGGTCTTTTTATCTGTTCGTCACATGCGAGCCCAGGCGTTGTTGTTGCTTTTCATCTTCAACGCAACGGGCGCTTGAATGCGGCGGCAAGCCTCGCTACAGCGCTCGCGCCGGTGTGCCCCTGTGGCGGAATGGTAGACGCGATCGACTCAAAATCGATTGTTGAGAGACGTGCCCGTTCGAGTCGGGCCAGGGGCACCAGCACACCATCATCATCGCATTGATTGATCCCTACGCGGATCCGTTTCCACGCGGTTGCCTGGAGCGATCGCCCTGGGCTGGGTGTAAGGTTTTCCTTTCACCCCCTTAACGCGCGTGGCCCAGGAAAAACGCGATTTCGAGACATCGATTGTCAAAGTAACCGACATTTTACGTCTTTGCCCTAGGTAGGCATCCTGTCCAGTCCCGGACCGGGAAGATCGACGCGTACCGATGATCCGTTTGTTCAAGCATTACATCCCGCATGCGGTGGTCCTGCTGTGGCTGGTCGACTTGTTGATGCTGGTCGGCGCCAACGAGATGTCGTGGCGGTTGCGCGCCGGGCAGATTGGCATCGCCACCGGGTCGATCGCCGATCGGGTATGGCCGCACTTCGGCTTCGCAGCGATGATGGTGACCGCGATGATCGCCGTCGGCGTCTATGGGGGCGACGCCTTGCGATCGATGCGGTTCGCCGCGGCCAGGCTGCTGGTCTCGATTTCGTTGGGTGTGATCGCGCTGTCGTTTCTCGACTTCGTAATCGGCGGTCAGACGTTCTGGCGATCGACGTTGGCCTATTCGATGGCGATCGCCTTCTGCCTGCTTATCGCCGATCGTCTGGTGCTGGGCGGCTTTCTTGGCACATCGGCCTTCCGCCGCCGCGTCCTAGTGCTTGGCGCGGGCAATCGTGCCAAGCGTCTGCGTGACCTTGGCGATCGGCCCGAGAGCGGATTCGCCATCGTCGGCTACATCGGCATGAGCGAGGCGGCGCCGGTGATCCTTGAGGCGATCCCCCGCGTCGCGATCCACAATCTCACCCGCTACGTCGAGAACCTGGGCGTTAGCGAAGTGGTGCTCGCACTGGAGGAACGCCGCAATGCGCTACCGTTGAAGGACCTGCTGCGGATCAAGACCGCTGGCGTGCACGTCAACGAGTTCTCCAGTTTCGTCGAACGCGAAACGGGTCGAGTCGATCTCGATACCGTCAACCCCAGCTGGCTGATCTTCTCTGACGGTTTTTCGTCCGGGCGCATCGTTTCGAGCGTTGCCAAGCGCCTGTTCGATATTGGCGCCAGCGCGCTGCTGCTGGTGTTCACCGCCCCGATCATCCTGATCTTCGCCATCATGGTAAAACTCGACAGCAAGGGCCCGGCCTTCTACCGCCAGAAACGGGTCGGCCTGTTCGGACAGAACTTCAACGTCATCAAGCTGCGCTCGATGCGGACCGACGCCGAGGCCGCCGGTGCGCAATGGGCCTCGAAAGACGATCCGCGCGTCACGCGCGTCGGCAACTTCATCCGCAAGGTCCGCATCGACGAACTGCCGCAGACCTGGACCGTCCTCAAGGGTGAGATGAGCTTTGTCGGGCCACGGCCCGAACGCCCCGAATTTGTGGCCGATCTGGAAGAGCATCTGCCGTATTACGCCGAACGGCACATGGTGAAGCCGGGGATCACCGGCTGGGCGCAGATCAACTATCCCTACGGAGCCTCGATCGACGATGCGCGGCACAAGCTGGAATACGATCTCTACTACGCCAAGAACTACACGCCGTTCCTCGACCTGCTGATCCTGCTGCAGACGCTGCGGGTGGTGTTGTGGAGCGAAGGGGCGCGTTGATGCCCGGACCAATGGCAAGCTTTCCCGCCGATCTTTGGAGCGTGGTTGCGCTGGTGCTGCACGTCACTGCGGCGATCGCGGCGGCGACGCTGGCGATCTGGCTGCGGCGTCGCACGCAACGCCTGGGAACCGCCGGGCCTGCGATCGCCGCCGCGCTGGTCGTGACGGCGTTATGGTCGCTCGCCGGCGGGATCGAGTTGCACGGCAGTTATGCCACGACGATGCTCGAAGCCGGACGCAATCTTGTGTGGCTGCTGGTGGTCTATCGGCTGTTCGGCGACGATGGGCGACGCGACAGTCTTGCGCCGATCCGTCCCGTGCTGCTGGCGTTGGTCTTTGTGGAAGTGCTGTTGCTGATCCTCGCCGGGATCGAGACGGATGGCGGGGCAGGGGGTGGCGCGCTTGGGCTGAGCATCATGCTGCGGCTGCTGGTCACGGTGGGCGCGTTGGTGTTGGTGCATAACCTTTACGGCGGTGCCTCTCCCGATGCACGCAAGGCGCTGCGCTGGACCGCGGCCGGTCTCGCAGCGATCTGGATCTTCGATCTCAACCTCTACACCGTTGCATATCTCGCCAACAGCTGGCCACGCGAGATCGCGGCGCTGCGCGGCTTGGCGACGCTCGTGCTGGTCGGCCTGTTTGCGATCGGTGCCAGTCATGGGCGCGAGGAGCTGCGGCTGCGTCCATCGCGGGCGGTGACGTTCCAGACGTTCTCGCTACTGCTGATCGGCATGTATCTGGTGGGCATGGTCGTGATCGCCCAATGGCTCGCCTTTGCGGGTGGCGACTTTGCCCGACTGATCGAGCTGGGCTTTCTGACGGTGGCATCTGCCGTGGCGTTGCTGGTGCTGCCCTCCCGCAAATTGCGCGGCTGGGGCAAGGTGATGCTGTCCAAGCACTTGTTCCAGCACCGCTACGATTACCGTGAGGAATGGCTGCGGTTTACCCGCACGATCGGCAATACCGGCGCCGAGGCACCGCCACTGGGCGAGCGCGTGATCCAGGCTTTGGCCGACGTTACCAGCAGTCCTGCAGGGCTGTTGTTGACGTGCGAGGAGGGCATCGAGGGACCGGCACTGTCGGCGCGATGGAATTGGGGGCAGGTGACGGGGCCGGCCACGATCGATGCGCAGTTTGCTGCGTTCCTGGTGCGAGAGAACTTCATCGCTGAACTGGACGACCTGCGCGCTGGGCACACCACGGTGCCAAACGAAACCACCGCGCCGGCCTGGTTGCTCGACGATCCTCGCGCGTGGGCGATCGTGCCGCTGATCCACTATGATCGGTTGGTGGGAGCGGTGGTGCTCGCCCGCCCGGAAGTCACGCGCAAGCTGGATTGGGAGGACTTCGATCTGCTTCGCGTGGTCGGTCAGCAGCTCGCCAGCTACCTTGCCGAGAACGCGACACAGGATGCGCTGGCCGAAGCTAGCCGCTTCGATGATTTTCATCGCCGCATCGCTTTCGTGATGCACGATATCAAGAACCTCGCCAGTCAGTTCAGCCTGTTGGCGCGCAATGCCGAGCTTCATGCCGAGAAAAAGGCGTTTCGCGACGACATGATCGTCACCCTGCGTAGCTCGTCCGAGAAGCTCAACGCCATGATCGCGCGGCTTTCGCGCTACGGTAACGGCAGTGTCGACCGGATCGAGGATGTCGCTGCCGATCAGGTCGCGAAGGCCGTGATGTTGCGCTTCGCCGGCAACCCGCAGGTCGTGCTGGCCGAGTGCCGCGCGTTGCAGGTAATGGGGAGTCGGCATTCGCTGGAGCAGGTACTGGTCCATCTCGTTCAGAACGCGCTCGACGCCAGCCTGTCCGATAGCCCCGTGTTCCTGTCGCTGGTGGCCGAAGGTGGACAAGCGCGGTTCGAGGTCGTCGATTCGGGCACTGGGATGTCGCCCGAATTCATCCGCAACCGGCTGTTCAAGCCGTTCGTCTCAACCAAGAGCGGCGGGTTCGGCATCGGTGCTTTTGAAGCAAGGGAACTGGTCCAGGCGATGCGGGGCACGCTTGATGTCGACTCGCGTGAAGGCATCGGTTCGCGCTTTGTCGTGCGCGTGCCGTTGCAGATTCAAAGCATGGCCGATTCGGCGCACAACCAGGAAGTGGCATGAGCAACGATACCAAGGCCTTGTCGCTGCCCAAGCTTCTGGTGATAGAGGATGATGCTGGGCTGCAGGCGCAGCTCAAGTGGTCCTATGAGGATTTCGAGGTGTTCGTCGCCAGTGACCGCGCGTCAGCGTTGGCACTGCTGCGTTCGGAATCGCCCGACGTTGTCACGCTCGATCTGGGATTGCCGCCCGATCCGGACGGGGTGAGCGAGGGCTTTGCCGTTCTTGACGCGATCATGACGTTGAAGCCCGACACCAAGGTTATCGTCGCATCGGGCCACGGGGCGCGTGAAAGCGCGCTGCAGGCCATCGCGCGCGGCGCCTATGACTTCTACCAGAAACCGGTCGATATAGACGCGCTGGGCTTGATCGTGCGCCGCGCCTTACAACTGCATCGGCTTGAGGACGAGAACCGTCGACTCGCCGCGCGGGTCAACAAGGGCGGGACGGTTCTGGGCCGCCTGATCACCGCCGCGCCTGAGATGGTGAAGGTCGCCCGGACGATCGAGCGGGTCGCCAACACCAAAGTGTCGGTCATGCTGCTGGGGGCCAGCGGAACGGGCAAGGAGCTGCTGGCGCGCGGTCTGCATGACGCAAGCGATCGCAGTGGGCGTGCGTTCGTCGCGATCAACTGCGCCGCAATCCCCGAAAACCTGCTTGAGAGTGAGTTGTTCGGTCACGAGCGCGGCGCCTTCACCGGCGCGATCAAGACCGTCGAAGGGAAGATCGAGCAGGCCGCGGGCGGGACGCTGTTCCTCGACGAGGTGGGAGACATCCCGCTGCAGCTTCAGGTCAAGCTACTGCGTTTCCTGCAGGAGCGGGTGATCGAACGTGTGGGATCACGTACGTCCATTCCGGTCGACACGCGGATCGTGTGCGCCACGCACCAGAACCTGGAAGCGATGATCGAGCAGGGCCGTTTCCGCGAAGATCTGTACTATCGTCTGGCCGAGATCATCGTGCGGATCCCGAGCCTGGCGGAACGACCGGGCGACGCCACGTTGCTCGCCAAGACCTTCCTCAACCGATATGCCAAGGAGATGAACCCGAGCGTACGCGGCTTCGCCGCCGATGCACTGGCCGCGATCGATGGCTGGAGCTGGCCAGGAAATGTGAGAGAGCTGGAAAACCGGGTCAAGCGCGCGGTGATCATGGCGGATGAGAAGCTGGTCAGTGCCGTCGACCTCGATCTCACGTCTCCCGACGAACGGGCTCTGAATGCGCTCAACCTGAAGACTGCGCGCGAAGCTGCCGACCGCAAGGTGATCCGGCATGCGCTTGCCCGCAGCGAAGGCAACATCAGCAGCACCGCCAAGCTGCTGGGGATCAGCCGTCCGACCTTGTACGACCTGCTCAGGCAGTATGACTTGCATGGCTGAACGGTGTCGTCGGCTGCGGCAGGTCGCCTGGCTGGCGATCGTTCCGGCATTGGCGATGGCGCCTTTGGCCAGCCATGCCGAGCCACAGCCACAGAGCCGCACCGCTCTGATCGAAGCGGCGCGGGCGGCACTGCGGCGCGATGACGGCATCGATGCCGAAATGAAGCTGCGCGCGGCGCTTGCCCAGGGGATGCCCCGCGATAACGTCGCTGCGCTGATGGGCGGGGCCTACATCCGTCAGGGCGACCTGCAGCACGCACGCGAGTGGCTCGGTCCCGGTGCGTTCTCGCCTGGTACCGCGGCGGAGGGTTTTCGCGTGCTGGCGCAATTGGAGCAACTGGATGCCGATCTTCCAGCGGCGGCGCGCGCCTACGATCGGGCCTTGGCCATTGCACCGCGCGATGCCGGACTCTGGGTCGAGATCGGACGGCTGCGATATCGCGCGGGCCAACATCTGATGGCGATCCAGGCGGCCGATCATGCGATCGCGCTGAACGGCCGGGATGTACGGGCGCTGGAATTTCGCGGTCAGCTCGTTCGCGATCGATATGGGCTGTTGGCCTCGCTGCCATGGTTCGAGAGTGCGCTTGCGCAATCGCCCGACGACATAGCGGTTCTGACCCAATATGCCGCGACCCTGGGCGAGCTGGGACGTGCGACCGAGATGCTGGCGGTGACGCGTCGCTTGCTCATGGTCGATCCCGGCAACGCGCAGGCCTACTATCTGCAGGCAGTCCTGGCCGCGCGGGGCGGACGGTTCGAGGTTGCCAGGCAATTGCTGGCGCGAACCGGCGGCAAGCTCGACACGATTCCGGCGACGATGCTTCTCGAAGCCGTGCTGGAATTGTCGGCGGGGAACACGCAAACGGCTTCGGAACTGTGCGAGCAGTTGCTTCAGCGCGAACCCGACGACATGCACGCACGCCAATTGCTGGCGCGCGCACTCTACGCGAGCGGCCAGTACCGGTATCTTACGCTGCGGTTCCGCGACGACATCGAACGGGGATATGCCTCACCGTATCT
This sequence comes from Novosphingobium sp. TK46, assembly GCF_055361525.1. Classification (NCBI taxonomy): domain Bacteria; kingdom Pseudomonadati; phylum Pseudomonadota; class Alphaproteobacteria; order Sphingomonadales; family Sphingomonadaceae; genus Novosphingobium; species Novosphingobium sp. TK46. The sequence goes on along the minus strand of NZ_CM143963.1, from coordinate 3,615,855 downwards.
CCTCACGATCGTGGCGCGTGGGTTCGAGGTACTTGGGGACCGGATGCGGGCCGGTGCGCTGCTAGATCGGGCAGCGATGCCGCCGGCGGCCCCGTTGCGGGTGGTGCCGGTGGGCAGCACCGTGGGCGCGCTGATGGCGCAAGGACGCTCTCAGGAAGCGTTGGCCACCGCAGAGCGCGACCGCACGAGCAGGCCCGGGTCCTATGACGCGCAGGCCGCCGCGGGCGACGTACAGCTTGCGTTGGGCCATCCGGTACAAGCCCAGCTGCGCTATGCCGCCGCCGCTCGGATCCGCATGTCCGACAGCCTGCTGCAACGTCGCTACCAGGCTTTCGCGAATGCCGGCGACGTGCGCGGCGCGACGCAGATGGTCGAGGCCTACCTGCTGCAGGATCCCGGCAATCGCATCGCCTTGAGGCTGCAGGCGGCACTGGCGGTTCGCATCGGCGATCCGCGGCGGGCGACAGCGATATTGGATTATCTGCGACAGACCGGGAGCGGGCAGGATGTGCAGCTGCTCACCGATCTGTCGCTGGTTCGGCTGGGCTCCGGCGATACCGGGGCAGGGGAGGCGGCGGCGGCGCGGGCCTATCGCCTGCAGCGGGCGAATCCGGTGGCGGCGCAAGCGTTGGCGCTGAGCTATGCGACGCTGCAGATCCACCGGGGCCAGGCGGTGTCTTTGCTCGACAAGGCGCGCCAGATGCTGGGCGACAATCCGCTGCTCGCCGCCGCACGCGCGCGGCTCGGCAGTTATCGGGCGGGCTGATCAGGCTTTGGGCTGGTAGGTCTGCTCGGGCCCCGGAAACGCACGCTCGCGCACGTCCTGGGCATATTGGGCGGCGCTGGCGCCGATCATGCCGGCGATGTCGCCGTACCGTTTGACGAAGCGTGGCGTGCGTTCGAACATGCCCAGCATATCCTCGGTCACCAAAACCTGACCATCGCACAGAGCCGAGGCGCCGATGCCGATGGTGGGTATCGCGAGTGCCTTGGTGAGGGCGACGGCGATCGGCTCGATAACCCCTTCGATCACCACGGCGAAAGCACCCGCCGCGGCGACGGCTTCGCCATCGGCCATGATCTTGGCATGTTCCTCCTCGCTGCGGCCGCGCGCGGCATAGCCGCCAAGCGCGTTCACCGCCTGCGGGGTCAGGCCGATATGTGCCATTACCGGGATGCCGCGCTGGGACAGGAATGCGATGGTCTCGGCCATGGCCTGCCCTCCTTCCAGTTTCACGCCCGCCGCTCCGGTCTCGGCCATGATCCGGCTGGCCGAGGCGAAGGCGGCCTGGGGGCTCGCTTCGTAGGAGCCGAAAGGCATGTCCACGATCACGACCGAATGATAACTCCCGCGCACGACAGCCGCGCCATGGGCGATCATCATCTCCAGCGTGACGGCAAGGGTGGAAGGCAGGCCATAGATCACCTGGCCCAGCGAATCCCCCACCAGCAGCAGATCGCAGTGCGGATCGAGCAGCTGCGCCTGGCGAGCGGTATAGGCGGTCAGCATCACCAGCGGTTCGGCCGTGACGCCGCCCGTCTTGCGACGCTGGATCGCCGGTACCGTCAGGCGTTTCATCGGTGCCGGAGTGGGGTTGGCGCGGCTGGTCGCGGTATCGAGCTGGAAGGTCGTGGACATGCCATGCCTTCTAGCGCCGCCATGACGATGACGCAAAGGCGTGGAACGCCGTGCGATAACCCTTGCCAAGCGACCGCTTGCCGTTAGCGTCCGGCAGCAATACGCTTATTTCCGGGGGTTACCGCATGTTCGGTCGCGTGAAGTCGCTCGATGCCATCTTGGCGACGGCGGAAAAGAAATCTCTCCATCGATCACTCGGCGCCTTCCAGCTGACCATGCTGGGTATCGGCGCGGTGATCGGCACGGGTATCTTCGTTCTAACCGCCGAGGCCGCGCAGAAGGCGGGTCCCGGCATGATGATCTCGTTCGTCATCGCGGGCTTCGTCTGCGCGGTGGCGGCGCTGTGCTACGCCGAAATGGCAGCGATGGTTCCGGTTTCGGGATCTGCCTATACCTACAGCTATGCGGTCATGGGCGAACTGGTCGCCTGGATGGTCGGCTGGGCGCTGATCCTGGAATACGCGATCGCCGCGGGAGCGGTGTCCGTCGGCTGGTCGGGCTATTTCATCGGCTGGTTGAACACGAGTTTCAATCTGAACGTACCCTACACCTGGGTGCGCGGGCCTTTTGATGGCGGCCTGATCAACTTGCCTGCCATGCTGATCGCCGCTGCTGTTACCGCGCTGCTGATCAAGGGGACGAAGGAAAGCGCGACAGTCAACGCGGTACTGGTCGGGGTCAAGATCCTGGCGTTGACCCTCTTCGTCGCGCTGACCATCCCGATCATCAAGTCGGGCCAGTTCACGCCGTTCGCGCCGCTGGGCTTTGCGGGCATTTCCGGAGCCGCAGCGTCGATCTTCTTCGCCTATGTCGGCTTCGACGCGGTTTCGACCGCCGCCGAGGAGACCAAGAATCCCCAGCGCAACATGCCGATCGGGTTGATCGGAAGCCTGGCGGTCTGCACGATCTTCTACATGCTCGTCGCCACGGGCGTGATCGGCACGGTCGGCGCTCAGCCGGTATTCGGCCCGAACGGCCAGGCGCTTTCGCCTGGGACTCCTGCGTTGTCGCAGGCCTGCGTCGCCATCCAGGAGAACGCCGTAGTCTGTTCGAAGGAGGCGCTGGCCTGGACGCTCAAGCAGGTCGGTTATCCGTTCGTCGGCTGGCTGGTCGGCGCCGCTGCGATCATCGCCTTGCCTTCGGTCATCCTGATGATGATGTTCGGTCAGACCCGCATCTTCTTCGTGATGAGCCGCGACGGCCTGCTGCCCGAGTTCTTTTCCAAGGTGCACCCCAAGTTCCACACCCCCCACGTCATCACGATGCTGACGGGTGTGTTCGTGGCGCTGTTCGCAGCGTTCTTCCCGGTCGGTCTGCTGGCGGACGTGTCCAATTCGGGCACGCTGTTCGCCTTTGCGGCGGTGTCGATCGCGGTCATGGTGCTGCGCCGAACCGATCCGGCCCGGGTTCGACCGTTCCGCACGCCGCTGATCATGATCACCGCACCGCTGGCTATCGCCGGGTGCGTCTATCTGTTCTTCAGCCTCTCGATCGAGACGATCCTGCTGTTCGTCGGGTGGGCGCTGATCGGCTTGGTGGTGTACTTCCTGTACAGCCGTAGCCGTAGCCATGTGGGTCGGGGTCTGAGCGATGTGGCGCCACCGGCAGGCACCATCATCCACTAAAACGCCATAGTGAAACAGCGGTCTGATGCGATGAAGACCAACGAGGGCGCGGCCGGCGGATTTTTCCGTTGGCCGCGCCTTTTTCTTTGCGGCTCAAGGCGTTCTTGCACAAGCAATCCCCAGCTTCTCCCCAGGCCTGTGCACAGGCAGACGTTGCACATCTCTCCAAATCAGAACATATGTAGAACATAATCTTGATTTCGAGAGGCGATTCAATGTCTCATGCCAGCACCGTTCCATCAGCCTTGCAGGTGCAGGATCCGGCAATCCATTGCGTGATGGCCTCGGCCGTACTGTCACCCTCACGAGCGGCGGAGTGGCGGCCTGGACTGGTGCCATCCGGGCCTGCGCATGGCGAGATCTTCGCTTCAGGCGATGATACTTCGGGATCGGCGCTCGCGTTGGCCTTTGCGCGTGACCACTTGCAGGCCACTGCGCCCGATCCATTGGCCGACACGCCGGATGAACGTCCCTGGCTTTGGGTACAGGATCGTGAGGCGCTGCGTTGCTCTGGCCGGCCCTACCGCCCCGGCTTGCCTCGTGCGCTTCGTCATCGCCTGATCCATGTCGCCGTGCGCACTCCGGAAGATGCGCTGTTCGCGCTTGAGGAGGGCTTGCGCTGCCGTGATCTCGCTTTCGTCATGGGTGAGATCACCGGCAATCCGCGCGCGCTGGATATGACGGCCTCGCGCCGCCTAAGCCTGGCGGCGGAGAAGCATGGCGTGCCGTTGTGGCTGATCCGGCTGGATGCGAAGCGTGACTTGTCGTCGGCACGCCAGCGCTGGTCTGTGCAAGCGGCGGCTTCTCCCGAGCCGCGCTGGAACCCTGCGGCGCCGGGTACGCCAAGCTGGCAGGCAGACTTGTTTCGTGCCCGCCGCCATCCTGCCGGCACCTGGATGCTGCGGGACGATGGCGCGATGGTGGCGGGCCGCATTTCCGCGCCGCAACAGGCATACGACATATCGGCAAGAGCCTGAGCCAGGGGCTTTGAACCTCCTGGCCATACTGCCATGCAATCATCATCCACTCCTCGCCGCATCCTCGCCATCTGGTGCGCGCGACTGGCGATCGATCGCTGGCGTCTTGGCGAGAACCTGGCTGAGGGTGAGGGGGCCGATGCCGCGCCTTTGGCGCTGATCACCGAAACCGCGCATGGACCGCGCATAACCGCCGCCAATACCGCCGGACTTGCCGCAGGCGCGCAGCCTGGAATGATGCTGGCCGATGCGCGCACGCTGTGCCCCGCTTTGGCGGTGGCGCCGGCGGACCCTGCCGGTGATCTGGCATTTCTGGAAAAGCTGGCGGTATGGGCTCAGCGCTGGGGGCCATGGAGCGCGCTCGACCCCCCGGATGGCGTGCTTGTCGACGTGAGCGGCGCGGCACACCTGTTCGGTGGCGAAACCGGGTTGCTGGAGGATGCGCGCACGGCTCTTGCGCGGCGGCGACTGGCGGTACGCCTTGCCATCGCGCCTACCGCCGGGGCGGCGTGGGCGCTGGCGCACTATGGCCCACCCAATGCCATGCTGCATATGGCGGATGATCCGGCGCAGCGGCTTTCGCACTTGCCGGTAGCGGCATTGCGGCTGGATGACGATACGATTACCTTGCTCAAGCGGCTGGGGCTCAAGCGGCTGGGCGACCTGCATGGCGTCCATCGCGAGGCGATTGTGCGGCGTTTCCGCAACCGCCGTTCGGCCTCGGCCAACCCGCTGATCCGCATCGACCAGCTCCTGGGTTGCGTACCCGAACCCTTGTTGCCGATCGTCGCTGTCGAGGCGCCACTGGTGCAGCGCCGGCTGATGGAGCCGATCCGCCATCGCGAGCTGCTGCAAAGGGTCGTCGCCGATCTGGCAGCAGACATGGCGCGGATCCTGGAAGGACAGGCGCTGGGCGTCCGCAGGCTGGAACTCGGCATGTGGAAGGTCGACGGCGAAGTCGTGACCCGCCGGCTGGAAATTTCCGCTGCCAGCCGCGATTGCATACACCTGGCCACCTTGTTCAACGGCAAGCTGGAGAATATCGACGCCGGGTTTGGCATCGAGATGGTGCGTCTGCGCGCCTCGTGGACCATGCCGATGGCGCTGGCCCAGCGCGACTTCGAAGCGTCTGCCGAGAACCACGGCACCAGCCTGTCCGCCTGCATCGACCGGCTGTCGGTACGGCTTGGTCCCGATGCCGTCCGCCGCCCGGTTCCTCACGCCAGCCACGTGCCCGAACGCGCACAGCGCTGGCTGGGCCCGCTGGAGCAGGACAAGACGGCGCAGGGTGAACTGGAATTCCACGCCCGCCCGCTCAAGCTGCTCGATCGACCCGAACCGATCACGGTGATCTACGAGACGCCCGATGGCCTGCCCAAGCGTTTCCGCTGGCGCGGCGGATCGCACGACGTCACGCGATCCGAAGGTCCGGAACGTATCGCTCCCGAGTGGTGGCGCGAACGCTCGACCACTCGTCTGCGCGATTACTATCGCATCGAGGATGGGCAGGGCCGTCGCTACTGGATCTATCGCAACGGTGTGATCGGAGATGGCCGGGGCGGCCTGCCCGAGTGGTTCCTGCAAGGCATGTGGGGGTAGCCGATGCTCCGGCCTGATCCAGGACAGCGCGATCAAGCGACACCTAGGCGAGCGCTGAGATGCAACGACCGACATTGACGAACGGGATCAAAAAAGGGCGCTCCAGCCTCGGCCGGAGCGCCTCAGTCGTCGTACATGGGGATGCACCGCAGCGACTTACGCGCGGCGATTTGAAAAAGCATGGCTTTGTTTTCCCCAGTGATTTCGCTGTGAACGCGGAACCAATCGGGCCATGTTTTCGTTCGCGCGCCTCCTTGATCCTAGAGAATCCGGTCGTTTCGTCTGTCTACTCCCCCGATGGAAGCGGTCCGTTCCCGTCGTTGGATCGTGTCTGCCTTGGGTTGAGATGTGACCTCCCGCGATGATCCTGCAAAGGGCAGCGCGATATCATCGCCCTGGATCATTCATGCCCGATCGCCGCCACTCGTGTTTACCTCGACCTCCCGACGAATCCCCCGGATCAGGCCTGGATCTGCCAACAATCGGCCCTCTTCCTCTCGCAGGATGGCCAGAAACGCCTCACACTTGAACCGATCCAGCTCCGCTGTATTGCCATTTGCGGCTTCGATCGTCGATGCGATCAGGTCTATCAGCCGTTCCGCGCCGTGAAGCCGGCCCCAAAGGTAGTCGTTCTCGCGGTAGGCGCGACTGAAGAATGCGCCGAAATTGTAGAACTCCGTACCCCGCAAAGTCGCCCCCTTGCGAATGGCGCTGCAATCGTCAGGAGAGATGCGGTCGACCTTGGCGGGGTTGTACTCGGTGGTGCCCTCACCGCGCAGCAACGGCAACGTCACCACGTCATAGAAGGGGAAACCAAGGTAGGCGAGAAGCAGGGCACGGCGCGAATCCGTCGAGATCGCAGCCAGCGCATCGCCGATCAGCGCATCGGCCCAGGCATCGAGCCGGACCAGATCCCGACTGCGTGCGATGAAGGCGATGACCGCCCCCGGATCCTCGAACACGCGCGCGGCGATACCTTCGAACGCGGGGCCGAGAGAGACCGTCGGCTCGCATGCCTGATACAGGGCAAGCGCCTCGTAGATCGCCGCCAGAAGACGGTCCTCGCCGTCATCGCTGCCGAACCCGTTCGCCTGCTTGTCCTGCGCCGCGCGGCGGGCAAGTAGACGCAGGCGCCGGATGCGAAACGCCAGATCATGCTCGCGAAACAGCGTGATCGCCTGCTCCGAGGCACCACCACGAAGCGCGGACAACCGATCGAGACCGTTCGCGGCAAGGTGCGCGGACAAGGCTTCACCGATCCTCTGCCGCGAACCCGTTTGCGGCGCAGCCTGCGCCACCATCCGCGCCAGCATGTCGACGATGCCGGTGAACTTGACCTGCGAGTATCCGTGATAGGCGAACCCGGCCTGCTCCCACGCGGCCCGCTGCGCCTTGCCGCGCCAGCCTGCCAGTCGCTTCGAAGTCGGCTTGTCGAAGAACAGCGTCCGACCGAACAGTTTTTGCACCGCATCGTCGATCTCGGGGCGAAGCGACTCGATGATCGCGGTCAATGTGGCCATCTCGCGCGAAGCCGTCTCCAGCGCTTCGAGATTGTCGCGGATCGGCTGTTCGCGCGGTATGGCCGAGATCGCTCCGAAGATGGTGGTAAGAAAGCTTGGTGGCCCGACATGCTCGCGCGGTGTCCGCAAGAAGGTGCGGTCGGGCGTGGGGTCGATGTAGACGAAGCGCCGGTCGACTTCCCGATGTGCCGGCCGATCGCGCAGCACTGCCATCGCATCGGCGAACGGGGCATTCACCAGCACCGATCCGTCGATGAGCGCGACCTGGTCAAGATCGTCGGCGCGGATGTGTTCGGGAAGAATGCGCGCCAGGAAGCCATCCCGACTATCCCATGTCATCCCATCCTCATCCGCTAGGCGATCGATCTCCGTGACCTGAAGCGGCGGAAAGGCACCAGGGAAACTCGATGTCGCCCTCGCCGCGAACACAAGATCAAGCAAGGGCGCAAGCGCTTCGCCCGACGCCAGCGGTGTCGCCCGACGAAAGCCGATGCTAACGCGATACTCGCTCTCGAACACCTGTCGCGGCGAATGCAGGCGAAGGGGCTGTACCTGACCGGCGAAGTCGGTGGTGGTGACGAACAGATCGACCGGATGACCCGCCGGCAACAGCGGCGGCCCTGCCGGCCCCTCGGCCATCGCCTGCAACGCACCGGCCAGCAGGCGCGACAGACCGATCCCGCTGAAAGGCGGTTCGAACCAGCGGGAGCGTATCAGCCGGGATAGCTTCTCGCGCACCTCTTCGCGCATTTCCGGAGCTACCGAAACACTCACGCCATTGCCCGGCCGGTGCAGCATGTACGACGCAAATGGCGCCATCCAGAACTTGGCACGGCGCGCCGCTGGCCGCGCCTCGGGGTCCAACAGCACGTCGATATCGGCTTCGGACAGCCATAACTCGGTCAGCGGATCGAGTGATTGGCCCGAATGAATCGCTTGTGCCAGAAACACCGAATTGATGCCCCCGGCACTGGCGCCTGCCACGATGTCGGCCAGCACCGACACGCGCAATCCGTGGCGTTCCTGCAACCATCGCAACAGTTCGGCATAGACCGCCTCGCTGCCATTCAGGCCTTCGTTATCGCCACTGCCGGAATGGATGATCTGACTGGCGCGCAGCAGCTTCCACAATTCCTTGGTGACGCCGTGCATGTAGACGGCCAGGCTGACCCCGCCGTAGCAGACGAGCGCGATGCGCAGTTCCTTGTGCCGCATGTGTCCGATCTAGCGGCATCTTCGCGGATGGCAATTGCGTTCCCGCAATGTTCCGGCTAATCGCACGGATATGGTCAAGCCCAAACGTCGATATGTCTGCCAGGCCTGCGGCGGCGTCAGCAATCGCTGGCAGGGGCAATGCCCCGACTGCGCCGAGTGGAACACGCTTGCCGAAGATGTCCCGGCGACGGTCTTTTCGGCAAAGCACGACTTGTCGTCAGGTGGCCGGCCGATCCGCTTCGAGCCGCTCGATGCGCCGGGGGAAAGACTGGTCCGCCGGTCTAGCGGTCTCGCGGAATTCGACCGGGCACTGGGTGGCGGGATGGTGCCCGGATCGGCTATCCTGATGGGTGGTGATCCGGGTATCGGCAAGTCGACACTCTTGCTGCAGGCGGCGGCGAACATCGCCAATTCAGTTGCGCTCGCCGTCTATATCAGCGGCGAGGAAGCGGCGGGGCAGGTGCGCCTGCGGGCGGAGCGTCTGGGCCTGTCGACGGCGCCACTGCAACTCGCCGCGGCGACGTCGGTACGTGATATTCTTACGACGCTGGGCGGCATGGATCCGCCCAAGCTGCTGGTCATCGATTCCATCCAGACCATGCACTCCGATCAGATCGAAGGCGCGCCCGGCACCGTCAGCCAGGTACGCGGCTGCGCATTCGAGTTGATCCGCTATGCCAAGCAGAACGGCGTGACGCTGGTGCTCGTCGGCCATGTCACCAAGGACGGATCCATCGCCGGCCCGCGTGTGCTTGAGCATATGGTGGACGTGGTGATGAGCTTCGAGGGAGAGCGCAGCCACCAGTATCGCATCCTGCGCTCGATCAAGAACCGCTTCGGGCCGGTGGACGAGATCGGCGTGTTCGCGATGGAGGGTGCCGGGCTGACGGAAGTGGGCAACCCCTCGCTGTTGTTTCTGTCGGGACGCGAGGAGCCGATGGCGGGCAGTGCGGTGTTCCCCGCCATGGAGGGTACGCGGCCGGTCCTGGTCGAAATACAGGCGCTGATCGTGCGGCTGCAAAGCGGCGCCACTCCGCGTCGTGCGGTCGTCGGCTGGGATTCCGGCCGATTGGCGATGCTGCTTGCCGTGCTGGAGGCGCGCTGCGGGCTTAACTTCTCCAGCGCGGAAGTCTATCTGAACGTGGCGGGGGGATATCGTCTGGCCGATCCTGCCGCCGATCTCGCCGTGGCGGCTGCGCTGGTTTCCGCGCTGGGTGACAAGCCGCTGGCGAAGGATGCAGTGTGGTTCGGCGAGGTCTCGCTCGCAGGAGAGATCCGGCCGGTCGCGCATGCCGCCATCCGGCAGCGCGAAGCGGCCAAGCTAGGCTTCGGCAAGGCGTGCGGACCCGCGGGCTCGACCGCCTCGGGGGACAAGGGGTTGCGGTACGATGGGCTGACGCTGCTACCAAACCTCGTTGACCGGGTGCTGGGCGCTTCCTAGATGCATCGCGGATGACCGGCTTCGATATCGCGATCCTGCTGTTCGTAGGGATAGGTGCCGTAACCGGCTTCGTGCGGGGTTTCGTGCACGAGATCCTTGCCTTGATCGCGTGGATCGCCGCTGTGCTCGCGATTCACGCGCTGCATACGTCCCTTAGCGCATGGCTTGCGCCACATATCGGTTCGCCGTCGGGTGCGACGGTCCTCGCCTTCGGACTGCTGCTGATCGTGCCTTACGCGGTGATGAAGCTGATCGCCAATTGGGCGGGGCGCAAAAGCCGCGGTTCGCTACTTGGCCCGATCGATCGCGTGCTGGGTTTCGGCTTCGGCACGGTCAAGGGCGTCATCATCGTCGTACTCGGGTTTTCGGTGCTGTTGCTGGGGTACGACACGGTCTGGGGAATCGGCGGGCGCCCCACCTGGATCACGCAGGCGCGGACATATCCGTTCATTGATGCAGCCAGCAAGTCGCTGGTCGAGATCATCGGCAAGCGCCGGCGCGCAGCCGCTGCGGCCGCGAATCCCAACGCCAAGGCTTCCGCCAGCCTCGACAACAGCGAGGACGAGTAACGGATCATGGCGTCCGCGACCGTTCTCTACACCCCGCAAGTCCTGGCGCTCACGACCGCCCTTGCCGGCTTTCGTTTCGATGACGCGTTCGTGCTGCGCAGCGAGGCTCGCTCGCGCAGTTGCGGAAGCATGTTGATGCTCGGCCTTTCGTTCGATGCAAACGACCGCGTCGAACGCGTCGGCGTGCGCAGCCAGGCCTGCGCGATCGGCCAGGCCTCTGCCGCGATCTTTGCGCAAGGCGCCATGGGGCGTCATGGCGAAGAGATCGGCACGATGGCACAGGCGGTGGCCCACTGGGTCGCGGGGGAGGGCGAACTGCCCGACTGGCCGGATCTGACCACGATCGCTCGGGCCCGTGACTATCCCGGCCGCCACGGAGCCTTGTTGTTGCCGTGGAACGCAGCGCTGCAACTGCTTTCCTCGCGCACCGCTGCCGGTTAAGGCCAACCGCACGGCGAAAGCCGGTAGCAAATGGGGGATTACAAGCGATGGCCGAAGCAGCCGCCACCGGACCAGCCGTCTACGCGGAGCCCAGCGCATCCGACATTCGGCTCGTCATCGCCGCGTCGTCCGCCGGTACGATCTTCGAATGGTACGATTTCTTCATCTACGGCACGCTCGCCTCCATCATCGGCAAGACCTTCTTCCCCGCAGACAACGAGACGCTGCAGTTGCTGCTGGTGTGGGCCGGTTTCGCGGTCGGCTTTGGTTTTCGTCCCTTGGGGGCCATCCTGTTCGGCTATTTCGGTGACAAGCTGGGTCGCAAGTACACCTTCCTGGTCACCGTCACATTGATGGGCATCGCCACCGCCGGTGTCGGGTTGATCCCGTCCGCTGCCAGCATCGGTGTGGCCGCACCGCTCATCATCATCGTGCTGCGCATCTTGCAGGGGCTGGCGCTCGGTGGCGAGTATGGCGGCGCCGCGATCTACGTCGCCGAGCATGCGCCGCCGGACAAGCGCGGTTATTACACGGGATATATCCAGGCGAGCGTCGTGGGCGGTTTCGTGCTCAGCGTCGTCGTGGTTCTGGCCTGTCGGTTCCTCATCCCGGCGGATGTATTCGCAGCCTGGGGTTGGCGACTGCCGTTCGTACTGAGCCTCGTGCTGCTGGCGGTGTCGCTCTACATGCGACTGAAGCTAAACGAGAGCCCGGTGTTCAAGGCGATGAGCGCCGCCGGCGAGATCGCCGGCAATCCCTTCGTGGAAAGCTTCACGTATCCCGGCAACAAGAAGCGTATTTTCGTGGCGCTGTTCGGCGTCACCGGCGGCCTTACGACGATCTGGTACACTGCGTTTTTTTCCAGCCTGACGTTCCTCAAGGGGCCGATGCGCGTCGACGAGACCACTGCCGAGATTGTCGTCGGTTTGACCGGACTGATCTCGATGGTTTTCTTCGTGCTCTTTGGAAAACTGTCGGATCGCATCGGACGAAAGAAGCCGATCATCTGGGGCGACGTGCTGACGTTGCTGCTCTTGTTCCCGTTGTTCTGGGGCCTGGGGCACTACGCCAACCCAGGCTTGGCCGAGGCTGCGGAGCGGGCGCCGGTCATGGTTTCGGGCAGAGACTGCACGTACGATCCGTTCGCTTCCGAGCAGAAGACCAACTGCGGCAAGCTGCTTTCGGACCTCACGGCTTTGGGTGTCAGCTATGACCTCAAGGAAGGCGGCAGCGATTTGCAACTCGGCATCGGCGAGCGCAGTCGCGCGCTTGGTGCAGCCGATGCGATGCCGTGGATGGACAAGACCGCGCGACCCGCTCAGCTCAAGAGCTGGCTTGCAGAAGCGGGCTACGATTTCGCCAAGCAATTTCCCCCGCTCGGGCGACTGGTGATGATCGGCGTCTTGCTATGTGCACTGGGTGCGTTGTCCGGTCTGACCTACGGGTCGGTCGCCGCATTGCTGACTGAGATGTTTCCACCCAAGATCCGCTACAGTTCGATGTCGATCCCGTACCATGTCGGCGCAGGCTACCTCGGCGGATTTCTGCCTTTGATCGCCAGTTACATCATCGCCAAGACGGGCAATGCCTATTCGGGGCTATGGTACACCTGGGCTGTGGTGCTGGTTGCGCTGATCGTCGGCATATGGGGCCTCAAGGGCGGTCCGCCGCGCGAGTTCGAAGATGATTGACGCCAAGGCAGCGCTGCCACCTGCAGCGTTGAGGTTGAGCATTGACGAGCATGCCTTGCAGGCGAACTGGCGAGCCCTCGACGCGCTGTCAGGATCGGCGCGGGCAGGCGCCGCGATCAAGGCGAATGCTTATGGAATGGGCGTTCATGTAGCCGCGCCGCTGCTGCTTGCCGCAGGTTGTCGCGACTTCTTCGTGGCGCATCCTCGCGAAGCGGCGGAGGTGATCGGCCTGATCGAGCCCAGAATGTTGAGCGTCCTGCATGGGCCGTTGAGCGAGGCAGACGCAGCATGGATGCGCGACGCCGGGGTAAAGCCGGTGATCAACTCGGTAGCGCAGGCTAGGCGTTGGATCTCCGCAGGGGGCGGGCTGTGCGACCTGATGGTGGATACAGGCATCAACCGGCTTGGTTTGCCAATGGCCGAACTCGGTGCTGAGGTGATTGGCGCACTCGAGATCGACGTATTGCTGTCGCACTTGGCTTCGGCCGAGGAAATGTCGCCGCTCAACGCGCTGCAACTCGCCAGATGGCGCGACGCCAGCGCAGTGCTGCCGCATCGTCGGCGCAGCCTCGCCAACAGCGCGGGTATTGCCCTGGGGCAGGATTATCACGGCGATCTCACCAGACCTGGCCTTTCGCTTTATGGCGGCGTTCCGTGTAGCGCACTATCCGGGGTGATCCGGCAGGTCGTGAGACCACAGGCCGCGATCATGCAGGTTCGCCGGATCGAAGCGGGGGACGCAGTCGGCTATAACGCAACGTATGTTGCGAAAAGCCCCATGCGCGTGGGTACGATCGCCTTGGGTTATGCCGATGGTTTCCTGCGATGCTGGTCTGGGGTCGGCATGTTGACCGGGCAGGGCCGAGACCTTCCCGTGCTGGGCCGGGTGAGCATGGACATGACTGTGATCGACCTAAGCGATGCGCCGGACTTGCGCGAAGGTGACTGGGTTGAGGCTCTTTACGATCTTCCCGACGCTGCAACTGCGTCCGGCTTGTCTCAGTACGAGTTGCTCACATTGCTGGGATCCCGCTTCAGCCGTTGATCAGCAATGTTTTGTGCAAGTGTGCTGCGCAGCAAACTGTTGCACTGCAGCGTCGGTGTGCTTACGTTGCCTCAATACGAATAATTTGGGAACGAGCGATGGCTGACGCGACAGTCGATGACGAAACGGTAGTCATCAAGAAGTACGCTAACCGGCGGCTTTATAATACGCGCTCGTCGAGCTACATCACGCTCGAACATTTGGCGCAGATGACGCGCGAGGGCATCAACTACAAGGTGATCGACGCAAAGAGCGGCAATGACATCACGCATACGATTCTGACGCAGATCATCATGGAAGAAGAGACCAATGGCGAGCAGATGCTGCCGGTCAACTTCCTGCGCGAGCTGATCGGCATGTACGGCAATTCGATGCAATCGTTGATCCCCCATTATCTGGAGGCGTCGATGGATAACTTTCGCGCCAATCAGACCAAGTTGCACAAGGCGTTCGAAGACAGTCTGGGCAACAATCCCTTGGCCAAACTGGCCGAGCAGAACATGGCCATGTTCAAGGCTGCGGCTTCGGCGTTCATGCCGGGCGCTGAAAAGACCGAAGCCCCGGCGCAACCCTCGCAGGAGGCTCCCGCGCCGGCCGCCGAAGATCTGGCGGTCTTGCGTGAACAGATGGCGCAGATTCAGAAGCGGCTAGACACGCTGGGCAAGTAGCTTGACCCGTGTAGCCCGACCGGCAGCGAGGATCGTGCTGCAGGACAGCCACGGCAGGGTTTTGCTGTTTCGCTTCGATCCCTCGGACCGGCCCCCATTCTGGTGCACCCCCGGAGGCGCCGTCGATACCGGTGAGACTTATGAGGCTGCCGCTCGGCGCGAACTTCTGGAAGAGACCGGCATAGCGGCGGATCCCGGTCCCGAGATAGCGCGCAAACTCGCGGAGTTCATCACTCTCGAAGGCGTGCCGGTGATCGCCGATGAGCGTTACTATCGGGTCATGCTGCCAACCGGAATGGACCCCGACGCGATCGACACCGGTGGTCACACCGAACTCGAACGCCAGGTAATGCGAAGCTGGCGCTGGTTCGATCGAGATAGCTTGGCTGCACTGGATGAGTTGTGGTTCCCTGAGGATCTGGCAGATCTGCTTTTGTAGATCAGGCTACGGCAATTGGGTCATTCGGCTAGGTCATTCGGCGCTTTTCGAGCTTTCTGGCGAGAGTGCGGCGATGCATGCCAAGCCGCCGCGCGGCTTCCGAGACGTTGAAGTCGCTTTGCGCAAGCACTTCGTTGATGCGCTCCCATTCAATCGTCTTGATCGAAGTCGGGCGACTGCCGATCGGAACTTCCGTGTCGCCATGTCCCGCACCAAATGCGAGTTCGATGTCATCGGTATTTGCCGGCTTGGCGAGATACGAGGTCGCGCCCAGTTTGATCGACTGCACGGCCGTGGCGATGCTGGCATAGCCGGTGAGCACGACGATGATCATTTTCGGATCGTGATCGTGCAATGTCTCTACGCAAGTGAGCCCCGACGACTGGGCAAGCTTCAGGTCGACCACCGCGTAAGTCGGGGTGCGGATCGAAAGCAGTGCATCGACCTCTGTGGGTCCAGGCGCGACGACGACTTCGTAGTCGCGGCGTTCGAACGACCGTTGCAAGGTTCGCGCGAAGACGGCGTCATCCTCGACGATCAACAACAGGGGTCTGTCGGTCATCCTAATCCCCCAGGCTGATTGCGGACAGCGGAAGCTGCAGGGTCACCTGCGCCCCCCCGCCTTCCTTGTTGCTGGCGGATAGCGAGCCACCAAGCTTGCGTACGACATTGCCGACCAGGAACAGGCCCAGGCCCCGGCCAAGCCCGACTTTGCTGCTGTTGTACGGCTTGCCCAAATTCGTCAGCTGCTCGGGGGCGAAACCCGGGCCTTCATCGCGGACGATCAAGGCAAGCATGTCGTCGATCCGCGAAAGCAGGATGTCGATCCGGTCGGGCGATGCCTCTGCGGCATTGTCCAGCATGTTGAACACGGCCTGTTGAAGGACCACGTCGGCGACGATCGGCACGTCGCTTCCGAAATCATCCTGATAGCGAGCGTTGCGGAAATCCCGGGCGCTCGTCCAGTCGGACACGATACGATCGAACAGCGCGCGCACCGTCGTCGCGGCGGATTGTTCGCCGCGCGGATCACCCGACGAGAGCAGGATGCTGGTGACGATCGCCTTGCAGCGCTGGACCTCGGCCTGCATGTCCTCGACATCGCGCAACAGATCGGGAGCGGCGGCGATCGCCTCGATTCGGCGCCAATCGCCCAAGATGACCGATAGCGATGACAAGGGCGTGCCCAGTTCGTGCGCGGCTCCGGATGCCAGCATTCCGATCCGCACGATGTGGTCTTCTTCGACTGATTGACGGCGAATGTCGGCCAGATAATCGTCCTGCGCGCGCAAGTTGCCGTTTATACGCGTGACGAACATCACCAGCAGCACTGCGACCAGAGCGAAGCAGACCCACATGCCCTGTATGTGCAGGACGAACAGGTCGATGGCGAATGAGGCGGGCAGCATGATCGGGCGGTAAAACACAGTCAGCAGGGCAAATGCGATACTGGTTGCGATCACCATCACCCAACTCGACCAGCGATCAAGCAGCACCGATCCAAGCACGACCTGAAGCAGGAAAAGCGAGATAAACGGATTTGTCGCGCCGCCGCTGAGGTATAGCTGCGCCGAAAGCGCGAGAACGTCGAGCAGGAGCGCTCCAAACAACTCGGCATTCGTGATGTGCGACCGCCGTCGCAAGAATATGATGCTGGCGAGGTTAAGCACGATCAGCGCCGCTAGCACGGCCAGCATTGCGCGAAGCGGCAGGACGATCCCGAACGCGAATTGGGTCAGTACGATGGTGCCGAGCTGCCCAGCGACGGCAAGCCAGCGCAGTTGCACCAGTTGCAGCAGGTTTTCCCGGCCTGCCGCGATACTGATCCGGCGATCTTGCGACACGGTCGCTCCGGCGATCACGACCCGAACTGATCGCGACGTGAAGAGCGGAACCAGTAGAAGAGTGCGGCGGCCGTCATTATCGCCAGCATGTACCATGTGATTGCATAGACCAGATGGTTGTTCGTGAACGTCACGACCGTCAACCCACCGATCGGCTCACCTGCCTGCTCGCCTCCAGCCTGGGCGTCGATGAAATAAAGCTGTGCCACGATCCCGGTTCGGCGTGCGATGGCACCAATATCGCGCGAGTACCAGCGTCCGCCGGCAGGATCGTTGCTGCGCAGGAACCCTCCGCCCGGCTCGGTGAGCCGTAGCAGCCCGATGATCGTCACCCGACCGGCAGGCGTGCGAGTCACCGTGCGGTCGGGGATATAGCCCCGGTTCACCAGTACGATACCTTCGGTTGTCTTCAGCGGAGACATGACCCACCAGCCGGGGCCCCGCACGGTCGATGCCTGGACCAGCACATCCTTGCCCGGTAGGAAGCGCCCGCGCGCGATCACGCGACGATACTCATCCTGCTTGTCGATACGCGTCCCGAAAGGTGCCGGTTCGGGCGCAGCATGGAGTCGGGCGTCAACCCGGTCAATCAGATCGAGTTTCCATGCACGTCGTTCGACCTGCCACGTACCCAGCGCCATCAGCCCGGCGATCGCAAGTACCCACACCGTGCCAACCGCCGCACGAACGGCGGATGAAGACCTCATGGCGTCCGAGTCATCCCATGTCACTCATCGCCTGCGTCGGCATCATGTTGGTGTTCATGTGGTACATGACCCACAGCGATCCAATCAGCGATATGCCGATGACGACCACGGTGAACAGCAGCGCCATGATCGACCAGCCGCCTTCGGCCCGCCGGTTCATGTGCAGGAAGAACACGATGTGGACCAGCATCTGCACGGCGGCGAAGGCCATGATGATCAGGGCTGTCGCCTGCTTGGTCAGCGTCATCGTCATGACGAGCCAGAACGGGATCGCGGTAAGCACCACCGATAGCGCGAAGCCGATCCAGTAGCCCTTGCGCGATCCGTGCGCCTCGTCATTGTCGTGGTGGTGGTCCTGCTGACCGTGCTGATCCTGGCGGTCGTGCGTCTGACCGTCCATCGCGTGACCCGTCGCGCTCATCGCAGCATTCCCATCAGGTAAACGAAGGTGAAGACCCCGATCCAGATCAGGTCGAGGAAGTGCCAGAACAGACTGAGGCACATCAGCCGACGCTTGTTGGCGGTAATCAAGCCCTTCATCTGGACCTGCACCATCAGCACCACCAGCCAGATCAGGCCAAAGGTTACGTGCAGCCCGTGCGTGCCCACCAGTACGAAGAACGACGAAAGGAACGCGCTGCGCTGCGGGCCGGCACCTTCGTGGATCAGATGGGTGAACTCGTACATTTCGATGCACAGGAACGCGAGGCCGAACAACGCCGTGATCGCCAGCCAGCCTTGCGTCGCGCCACGCTTGCCGTCGCTCATGCTCAGCATCGCGAAACCGTACGTGATCGAGGAGAACAGCAGCATGGCGGTGTTGAGCGCCACCAGCGGCAGTTCGAACAGCTCTTTCGGCCCCGGGCCGCCGGCGTAGCTGGTGCCGAGCACGCCATAGGTCGCGAACAGCATCGCGAAGATGAGGCAGTCGCTCATCAGGTACATCCAGAAGCCGAGCATGGTGCTCGACCCCTCGGCGTGGTGCGGTTCTTCCGCGAGGTGGAAGAGGTCCGGGTCGAGCTGTTGTGCGGTCGCGCTCATGCGAGGGCTCCTGCGAGTTGCTTGCTGCGCGCTTCTTCCACTTCGGTCACGTGGGATGCCGGGATGTGGAAGTCGCGTTTGTAGTTGAAGGTATGCCCGATCGCGACGGCGAGGATGCCCGCGAATGCGATGATCGCCAGCCACCACACGTACCAGATCATGCCGACGCCAAACGCCACGCTCAAACCACCCAGGATGATCCCGGCGCCGGTGTTGCTGGGCATGTGGATGTCGGCGTAGCCGGTCAGTGGCCGTGCATAGTGGCGCGCCTTCATATCGGCCCAGGCGTCGTTGTCATGCACCACCGGCGTGAACGCGAAGTTGTAGTCCGGCGGGGGCGAGGAGGTCGCCCACTCCAGCGTGCGGCCGTTCCAGGGGTCGCCTGTCAGGTCACGCAAGCTCTCGCGATCGCGGATGCTGACATAGAACTGCATCAGCATGGCGGCGATACCCAGCGCAATCAGGAACGCTCCAAAGCCCGCGATGATAAACCAGATCTGCAGGCTCGGATCGTCGAAGGTGCGCAGGCGCCGTGTGACGCCCATCAGACCCAGCACATAGAGCGGCATGAAGGCGAAGTAGAAGCCGCTGACCCACAGCCAGAAGCTGGTCTTGCCCCAAAACTGGTTGAGCTTGAAGCCGAATGCCTTGGGCCACCAGTAGTTTATCGCCGCGAAGGCACCGAACAGCACGCCGCCGATGATCACGTTGTGGAAGTGCGCCACCAGGAACAGCGAGTTGTGCAGCACGAAGTCGGCCGGTGGCACCGCCAGCAGCACGCCGGTCATGCCGCCCAGCGTGAAGGTGATCATGAACGCGATCGTCCACATCATCGGCAGTTCGAAGCGGATCTGCCCGCGGTACATCGTGAACAGCCAGTTGAAGATCTTCGCGCCCGTCGGGATCGAGATGATCATCGTCGTGATGCCGAAGAAGCTGTTGACGCTGGCGCCCGATCCCATGGTGAAAAAGTGGTGCAGCCAGACCAGGTACGCGAGTACAGTGATGACCAGCGTGGCATAGACCATCGAGGTGTAACCGAAGAGGCGCTTGCCCGAGAAGGTCGAGGTCACTTCGCTGAACACGCCGAACATCGGCAGGATCAGGATGTAGACCTCGGGGTGGCCCCAGATCCAGATCAGGTTCACGTACATCATCGGGTTGCCGCCCAGCGTGTTCGTGAAGAACGCGGTCTCGGCATAGCGGTCGAGGCTGAGCAGCGCGAGCACGGCGGTCAGCACCGGGAAGGCGGCGACGATCAGGATGTTGGTGCACAGCGAGGTCCAGCAGAAGATCGGCATCTTCATCATGGTCATACCGGGCGCCCGCATCTTCACGATCGTGGCGATCAGGTTGATGCCTGATAACAACGTCCCGACGCCCGCGATCTGCAACGCCCAGATGTAGTAGTCTACGCCCACCCCGGGGCTGGCGGCGATGCCCGACAGCGGCGGCATGGCGAGCCAGCCGGTCTGCGCGAACTCGCCCACGAACAGGCTCATCATGACGATGGCGGCGCCCGCCGTGGTCATCCAGAAGCTGAAGTTGTTGAGGAACGGGAACGACACGTCGCGCGCGCCGATCTGCAGCGGCACGACGTAGTTCATCAGGCCGGTAACGATCGGCATCGCCACGAAGAAGATCATGATCACCCCGTGCGCGGTGAACACCTGGTCGTAGTGGTGTGCGTTGAGATAGCCTTCGTTGTTGAAGGCCAAGGCCTGCTGCAGCCGCATCATGATCGCATCGGAAAAGCCGCGCAGCAGCATGACGATGCCAAGGATCATGTACATGATGCCGATGCGCTTGTGGTCGACGGTGGTGAACCACTCCTTCCACAGATAGCCCCAGAGCTTGAAATAGGTCAGCGCGGCCAGCAATGCGGCTCCGCCAAGAGCGACTGCCACGAACGTGGCGACCACGATCGGTTCATGCAGCGGCAGGCTTTCGATCGTGAAACGACCGAAGATCGGACTCACCGAGGAGAAAATGCCGGTTGCGGCGGCGGTGGTTGCAGGGGTGCTCATCGCAGGGCCAATCAATGGGTGTGCTTGGTGGGGATGTTGTCGGCCTCTGGCGAGGACGGGCTACGCTGCTTGATGTCTGCCGGGTTCGCGGGGGCAGGGCCGCCGGCCTGGCTGGTGGTCAACGGTGCCTGCCGACGCTGATCCTTCGGCATCGCATGGCCGCTTTCACCACCCATGCCGGATGGATCCGCCGCGTCATGGTTCATCATGTGGCTCATGCATGGCGTACCTGGCTCTACGCATTGGTTCACCACGGCTTCGAACAAGCCCGGCGCCACCTTGCCGAAGCGCATGACCGGCACCTTTTCCGTAGGCTTGACCAAGGTGATGTAGTTCGCTCGGGTCAGCGGAACCCGCGCCGCCTGGTTTCGCGCGACCCAGGCGTTGAAGGCGGTGTCGTCCATCCCATGGAAGCGGAACCGCATGCCCGAGAAACCCGCGCCGCTATAGTTTGACGAAAAGCCCTCATAGTTACCTGGCTTGTTGATGACGGCGTTGAGCTTGGTCTCCATCGACGGCATCGCATAGATCATGCCCGCGAGCGTCGGCACGTAGAACGCGTTCATCACCGATGACGATGTCAACCGGAACGTGATCGGGCGGTCGACCGGGGCCGCGAGTTCATTCACGGTGGCAAAGCCGTACTCGGGGTAGATGAACAGCCATTTCCAATCGAGCGCCACGACCTGCACTTCCAGTGGCTTGGTATTGACGGGTACGGGCTTGCCCTGGGAAATGCGCCCGATGGGGCGATAGGGATCGAGCAGGTGGGTGCCGGTCCAGGTCACCGCGCCCAGACAGATGACGATCAGTAGCGGCGCCGACCAGATCATCAGCTCCAGCAGGGTGGAGTGATCCCAATCCGGCTCGTACTTCGCGTCCTTGTTGGAAGCACGGTACTTCCAGGCGAAGATGCCGACCAGCGCGATCACCGGAATGACGATGAGCAGCATCAGGAAGGTCGCGAAGAGGACGAGATTACGCTGTTGCAGCGCGACATCGCCCATCGGGTTCATGACCACCATGTCGCAGCCGCCAAGCAGCGGCAGGATCATCAACGCGGGCAGCGCACGCGTAATGACACGAGCGATGGATGGAGATGCGGGCGGAGTCGGGCCGGTGTTTGGCATGGCGGTGATCTATGCCCGAAAGCCGCGCCATGACATTGGACATTTTGTCCAATCGCGTTTTCGCGCGTAATGCTTCATTTGGACAAGCATGGCCGATCGAGCTCCCGGCCAAGGAAGACGGATCTAATGACTGCCATGACCGGCGATGACGCCAACCTGTCCCACGCGGCCAATTCCGGAACGGCTGAACGTGATGCTCGCGTGGTCAACGCGCGTCATGAAGAGGTCGCTCCGGCTGAAATCGCGATCGGTGTGATCATCGGCCGCACGTCCGAGTTCTTCGACTTCTTCGTCTATGCGATCGCGTCGGTGCTGGTGTTTCCGTCCCTGGTGTTCCCGTATGTCGACCGGGTGACGGGCACCGTCTATTCCTTCATGATCTTCGCGCTCGCGTTCATCGCTCGGCCGATCGGGACGCTGATCTTCATGCGTGTCGATGCGTCCCTTGGACGCGGCACCAAGCTGACGATCGCTCTTTTCCTGCTCGGAAGCTCGACGGTCGCAGTGGCCTTTTTGCCCGGGTATGAAACTATCGGCATCTGGTCGGCGATCGCACTTGCCGTATTTCGTATCGGTCAGGGTGTCGCGCTTGGCGGCGCATGGGATGGTCTCGCGTCACTGCTCGCGATCAATGCGCCTGAAAATCGACGCGGCTGGTATGCGATGATACCGCAGCTCGGCGCGCCGCTCGGCCTGATATTGGGCAGCGCGCTGTTCGCATTTTTTCTGGCGTCGCTATCGCCGACCGACTTCATCGATTGGGGCTGGCGTTATCCGTTCTTCGTTGCTTTCGCGATCAACGTCGTCGCCCTGTTCGCGCGTTTGCGGATGGTCTCCACGCCAGATTACACCGCGCTTTTTGCCAGCAAGGAGCTCGAACCCTCGAGTGTCGCCGACACCATCCGCAAGGATTGGCGTAACATCGTGATCGGTGCGTTCGCGCCGCTCGCCAGCTTTGCGCTTTTCCACATGGTCACCGTCTTTCCGTTATCCTGGGTTGCTTTGTTCACGGACGAAAGCCCGACCCGCTTCCTGCTGATCGAGATCGGCGCTGCGGTGGTTGGGCTGATTGCGGTGATCTGCTCGGGACTGCTCGCGGACCGGATTGGCCGTCGGTATCTGCTCGGCGCGACCGCGGCGGGCATCGCCGTCTTCAGCGGCTTCGCACCGCAATTGCTGAACGGTGGTGATTCCGGAGAGATGGTCTTCATGCTGCTCGGCTTCGCGCTGCTTGGGGTGGCCTTCGGACAATCATCTGGATCGGTCGCCGGCAACTTTGCCAGCACCCGTCGATACACCGGCGCCGCGCTGACATCCGACCTGGCCTGGCTGTTCGGCGCCGGCTTTGCGCCGCTCGTCGCACTGGTGCTGGCAAGCCATTTCGGCCTGGTCGCGGCAGGCGGCTATCTGTTGTCGGGCGCATTGGCGACTTTGGTGGCGCTGTTCATCAACAAGGAGCTTGGCCGCCGCATCGCATAACTGCCACCTTGAGAAAGGTGGTTCGGCGGCTGTGAAACGACCACGCTACTGCCTCGATGGGCCGATGATGAACCGCAAATAGATACGCCAAAGATTGCGATTTTCAGCTGGTAGGCACCGTCGCATCGAACAAGCGGCAATCGGCCCGCCGTTTACCGCTCAAGCTGCCGTCGTTTCGCAGACTGTAGGCATTGCGCTGCCGCACGGAGAACGCGACCACGCGCCGGATCTGGGGCTGTCCGAGCAGCGATGAGATGATGTCGCTAGGTATGACGGGCTGATAGTTGTAGACGACTTCCACCACCATCACGGCCATGCCGGGCGATGCGGAGATCTGGTTGGTCGGATCGCCCATTCCATCAATCTTCGAGGCACCTTCGACCGCTGCATGATCGGGGTTGGTCGTATCGTCGATATTTGTGACTTGGCCGCCGGCGCTGTTCAGCGGGACTCCATACGACGATGTGACCGACAGCGCGCCGGCGCAACGTTGCCAGCGGATCCATTGGCGATACCCATTCGGGTTGTCGGCAGTCACGGCGCCCCGGCCACCTGTCCCGCTCGTGGTGGTTCGTTGCTCGAGATCGGACAATATAATGCGACCGTTGGCGCTGAAATTCAGCGGTTCGCCCAGTTTGAGCGCGCCGATCATCACCTCTGAGATATCACCCTCGTCAATGCTCGTCCTTACCCGGCCCGCGTTGTCCGCGACCGACATGGCAAGTTGCGAGATGCGAAGATTGGCCATCACATAGTTCGCCATCTCGACACCTCCCAACCCGAGCAGGAGGATGACGGGGGCGGTGATGGCGAATTCGGTCAACGCCAGTCCGCTGGCATCGTGGCGCAGGCTCCGCACCTTTCGCATCAAGTGGGTCATCTGCACACGGTGGCTGGCTCGGGTTGCGAAGCGTATGGCTGGTTTTTCAGCATGGTGGTCGCGGTGACGATTTCGTTCGGGTCCCAGCCCAGCAGGCCCTTCATCGGCACGAGTTCCGGATAGCTGGCCGTAGCGGTGTAGAGCACGACATCATCGGATCCCCCGGTGCCCGCCTTGCCGGCATCGGCGTCCCAGCGGCCGTTGCCGTTGATGTCGCTGAAGCAGTCGCCTGCATTGTATATCCCAAGCGGGGCGGTGTCCGTGGTGATGGGCTCCGCTTTGGCCACGCGGTCGAATTTATTGTAGCTCGTCGGCACGACGGCGACAGTCGCATTGGCTGCGACCGGATCGATCTTCGTCTTCACGATCGCAGTCAACTCGGCGGCGGTTGTACTGGTGCCAATCGTGACCATGCGAGCGGCCTGATCAAGTGCATCCTGAAGCTGCACCGCGACGTACTGGCGATAGCCCAGCGCGAACAGGCCGAACATCATCACCATCAGCGGCATGCAGACGATCGCGAATTCGAGGATGGAAGCACCTCTGCGGTCACCCCAGAGCCGATCCGACAGCATGGCTTTGCATTTCACTTCGTCAGCCTCAGCGCACCGATGTTCTGGCCGATTTCGACGAACTTGGCGATCAAGGCTGCCTGGTTGGACGAAGTCGAGGCCTGACTGCTCGTACTGGCGCAATTCGTGAGCGAGGTATCCAGCGTAGTGGCAAAACCGATGACCCAAACCGAATAACCCATCGATTTGGCTTGCGAACACAGCAAAGCGAACCGCTGCTTGTGCCTGGCCAACTGGTCGGTTTCGTTGGAAGCACTGCCGCCCGGGGTCACCCGGGCGTCCAGCTGTTCGACGCCATAACTCGAATACAGTGAAGAGTAGCCCGTATCGAACTGTCCGTCGGTCATGAAGATAATGTATTTCTTCACAGGCATCGAATTGTACGTGTCGGGATTGTTTGCGCCGAAAATGCCCGAGGATGAATCCCAACGGGCACCCCACATCATTCCATTGTCGTGATAAGTGCCGCCATCCGGATTCAGGGAATCGAGGTAGTTGGACAGCGCCGTTCTTGTCCAGTTTTGCATCATGGCCGCTTCGGTAGGGCATGCCGACTGCGGCTTGTAAGGATTTCCGGCGTAAAGCCCTGTCTTGTAACTCGTGAACTCGACCTCGGGCCAGTACGGCTTCCACTTGGTGTCTTCCGAGTTCGGTATAAGGTTGATATCGAGATCGTAGGCGTCCGATGGTATCGATGTTGCATTCGACGCCATACGGCTCGTCTTGCGTTCTTCGATGCATCCGGACCATGTCGTGAAATTTGCCACGCTTCCAATCGGTGTATCACCGGCAGAATCAGCTGTGCCAATGAATGGTGTCACGTTAACGGATGAACCATTTACAAAGTTTGCGGTATTAATCTCCTGTGCGACATATGCAAAGTAGGTACAGGTTCCGCTTTTGTAACTTCCCGCTAAAGACTTACAGCTCGTTTCCGTGGTATTAGCAGTCGTCACCTTACGGGATTGATAGGTCCAGTTACCCGACACCATGTAGCCCGTATTTGCAGCTCGGATCGACTTTCCAACATTGACCGCACTTGCATATGGGACGATGCCGTAACGAAGGCGCAGACCGGAAGCCGCAAGCTGCGTCTGGACGCTTGCCAGCTGATCATACAAGGCAAGCACGGCGCTACGCAGCGCCTGAATCTTCGTTACGGAGTCAGTCGCTACCGCCTTGTCTTTCATCGACCCGGTCGTATCCAGAACCAGAACGACATCCGTGTTCACGAAATCCTGCGAGGCGTCGCAGTTGACGGTGATCGGCAGCGACGTAAATCCGAACATGCCCATGAAAGTAGTCGGAATGTTCGTTGCGGCTGAAATGACTACCGTCGTCTTGGTTCCGCTTCCGCTGGTAATCGTCGGCGTAAAGGCGTCGGCGCCAAACGTTCCTTGTTGGAAGTTGAAGTTGAAGAACTTGGCAGCTTCGGTCTTCACGCGATCGTCGACGATGCCGTTTGCCATCGCCCTGCGACCGGCAAGCGCCGCCGCGTCGCATGCGTTTTGCATCTGTTTACGCGCGACATAGCCGCGTCCCATATCGATGGAAGAACCCACGAGGGCGATCAGGGGTATGAGAAAGGCGGCCCACAAGATCAGGACGTTGCCGTTCCGATCGGCTGCTAACGTCCTGGGCAACCGGACGATCGATCTCGGGCGTGCGGCGCACCGCAAGCGGCGCATAGCCGCATTGACAAGGTTCAGGCGCTGCAACTTCATGACCCGTTCCCGCAATGTTGATATCATTGCACCTCGCGCGAGTATGGCCGCCATAAACACGCTCAAAATCGTGATAGAGGTTGGGCAGCTAAGAAGGCCTTAATTCGGACCCGGCTTAGATACCTATCGAGTAGCCAGCAGAGTTGCGGATGCGGCAGCCCGATGCCTGCCGCTACGCAAATGCGTCATCTGAAACGTTATCGTCATCGAAGCAGACGCGCAGCCATGCGGGCGGTCCGTGCCGCCGCCTTCGAACGTTTGAACCTGCCGGCAACTCCCGCTAACAGCGCAGCATGAATCAGACGCCCCAGATCCGCCATGCCCTGACTATCAAGCGCGAGGACGATTTCGCCGGATGGTATCAGGAAGTGATTTCCGAAGCCGAGATGGCCGAGGAATCAGGTGTTCGCGGATGCATGGTGATCAAGCCGTGGGGTTATGGCATCTGGGAACGCATCCAGCGCCGCATGGATGATCGGATCAAAGCGGCAGGGGTGCAGAACTGCTACTTCCCCTTGTTCATTCCGCTTTCCTACTTCGCCAAGGAGGCCGAGCACGTCGAAGGCTTTGCAAAAGAGATGGCGGTCGTTACCCACCATCGTCTCGTCGCGGACGGCAAGGGCGGCCTAGTACCCGATCCCGAGGCCAAGTTGGAAGAACCGCTGATCGTGCGGCCGACATCGGAGACGGTCATCGGCGCCGCAATGGCGCGCTGGATCCAGTCCTGGCGTGATCTGCCGATGATGACGAACCAGTGGGCCAACGTCGTGCGTTGGGAAATGCGGACACGCATGTTCCTGCGCACCAGCGAGTTCCTGTGGCAGGAGGGCCATACCGCTCACGCCGATCGTGACGATGCCATGGTCGAGACGCTTCGTTCACTCGAGATGTATCGTGATTTCGCTGAAACCGAGTTGGCGATGCCGGTGGTTGCCGGTGAAAAGCCCGAGAACGAGCGCTTCCCGGGTGCCGTCGCGACCTATTCGATCGAGGCGATGATGCAGGACGGCAAGGCTCTGCAGGCCGGCACGTCGCACTACCTTGGCACCGGCTTCGCGCAATCGGCGGGTATCCAGTATCAGGATAAGGAGGGCACGCAGCGGCATTGCCACACGACGTCGTGGGGCACGTCGACACGCATGATCGGCGGTCTGATCATGACCCATGGCGATGATGACGGCTTGCGCGTGCCGCCGATCGTGGCACCCCATCAGATCGTGGTGCTGCCGATGTTGCGGGACAATGCCGAGGATGAGGCACTTTTGGCCTATTGTACTGAACTTACAAAGGCGCTGGGCGGACTTAACGTGTTCGGAGAACCGGTCCGGGTGCTGCTGGACAAGCGCCCCGGCAAGGCGACGCAAAAGCGCTGGGCGTGGGTCAAGAAGGGCGTGCCCCTCGTTCTGGAGATTGGCGGTCGTGATGCGGCCGGGGGTCAGGTCTCGGTATTGCGCCGCGATCGGCTATGGACCGATAACGCGAAGGCGAACTTCGTCGGGATGGCGAAGGATGATTTTGTCGGCAAGGCAGTGTCTGAGCTCGAGCAGATCCAAGCCTCGCTCTATGCAGAGGCGAGGGCGCGGCGTGACGCAAACTTGACTGAGATCGACAGCTTCGATGCGCTCGCGGCGTTCTTCTCGGAGAACAAACGCTATCCGGGGTGGGCGCAGGTTTTGTGGTCTCGCCCGACTGGCGACGAGCTGGAAGCGGTGGTGCAAAAGCTCAAGGCGCTGAAGCTGACTATTCGCAACACACCTCTCGATAGCGGCGGCGTCAGCGGCACATGCATCTTCACGGCTCAGCCGGCGGTCGAAAAGATCTATGTGGCGCGCTCTTACTGATGCGCCGTTGACCTGATCGCGGGCGTCGTTGCGCGGCGGCTGCCTTGGACTGACTTCAGCGGAGATCTTGGTCGGATAGGGGGCATGCCGCCGAACGGAGGCAGCAATCGAGCTTGCGTTCCAGCACTGGCAGCCTGACAGGACACTTGCCTTCATGCTCCTGTTGGCTGAACAAGAGCCATGCTTAGACTTTTGATCGCCGCGGCACTCAGTTCCTCGCTTTGTTCTGGCATCGCCTTGGCAAAGGATGCCGAAGTCTCCGAAGCGCGCATGCGCGCGGATATCGAAAAGCTGGTGAGTTTCGGCACGCGGCACACGCTGTCATCG
This sequence comes from Novosphingobium sp. TK46, assembly GCF_055361525.1. Lineage (NCBI taxonomy): Bacteria > Pseudomonadati > Pseudomonadota > Alphaproteobacteria > Sphingomonadales > Sphingomonadaceae > Novosphingobium > Novosphingobium sp. TK46. Next base: position 3,587,414 of record NZ_CM143963.1, on the reverse strand, counting down.
CAGACCGATCCCAAGCGTGGCATCGGCGCGGCCCGACGCTGGGCCGAAGGCGAGTTTCGCCGCTCGGCAAAGGCGTGCGGCGGCTGCCTGACGATCGCGCTTCCTGAAACGATGGCAAGCGGCACGCGTATCCCGATCCCGGTGCGCCTGGTTGATGTCGTCGCTATCCAACGCGGGACTGAGCGGCCGGACGAAGTCGTTATCGTGCAAGGTCATCTCGATAGCCGCGTTAGCGACGTGATGGACGCGACCAAGGATGCTCCGGGCGCGAACGATGACGGCTCCGGGGTCTCGCTGGTGCTGGAATCGGCGCGTCTGCTGTCGCAGCGCAAGTTCCCTACCACGATCGTCTATGCCGTGCTCTCGGGCGAGGAGCAGGGACTCTTCGGCGGCAAGCTGCTCGCAGACTATGCCGCCAAGCAGGGCTGGAAGGTCAAGGCGGTGCTCAACAACGATATCGTTGGTGGCAGCAGGGGAGCCGATGAGCTTGTGGATGACACTCACGTCCGCCTGTTCTCCGAGGGGCCCCGCGCTGACGCGACCGACAAGACGCGTGCCGCTTCGCGCCGTTTTGGCGGAGAGAACGACAGCCCGGGACGGAACCTTTCACGCTACATCGCAGCATTGGCGAACGACGGCCTCGCCGTCCGGCAGGTCTGGCGGGCTGATCGTATGGGCCGCGGCGGAGATCAGCTACCGTTTCTGGAAAAGGGCTATCCGGCGGTTCGCTTTTCGGTTGCGGTCGAGGACTACGACCATCAGCATCAGGATCTGCGCACCGAAGGGGGCGTAAAATTCGGGGACACCATCGACGAGATGGACTTCCCTTATCTCGCCAAGGTGACACGTATCAACATCACGGCGCTCGCGGCACTCGCCGCAGCACCGATACCGCCGTCGCCCAAGGTCGAGGCGGCGCTTTCGACCTTTACGCAGCTGACCTGGGCAGCGGTGCCGGGTGCGAAGAGCTACAACGTCTGGCAGCGTCGCACCGATGCCTCGGATTGGGAGCCGAAGCCGGTGCGATCGGGCCTCTCCACCACCAGCGTTAAGCTAGATGGCGTGCGGGGTGATGACTGGTTGTTTGGCGTCAGCGCCGTAGCTGCGGGCGGTGCACAAAGTCCAGTTGCGGCCGCGGTGCCCGGTGGCGGGTTTGCGCCGCTTGGCGATTAAGGTCGCTGCCATTGCGGGGAGCCGCTGCGCAGCCTAAGTCAGCGGCGATGCCATCACCAAAAGCCCTGGGCCTTCCATCGCGCAAGCAGATCCTCGACTTCATTCAGGAGTCCACGGAGCCAGCGGGCAAACGTGAAATCGCGCGTGCTTTCGGCCTCAAGGGTCACGAGAAGATCCAGCTCAAGGCGCTGCTCAAGGACATGGCCGACGAGGGGCTGATCGACGGCAAGCGCACCGCCTATCATCGCATGGGAGGCGTTCCGAAGGTTACCGTCCTGCGCGTCGTCGGGGTCGAGGACGGCGAGGCGATCGCGGTTCCCGATACCTGGCAGCCGGATGATGCCACGCCGCCGCCGCGTTTACGCTTGATCGAGAGAAGTGCGGGCCGCCGCTCGGCCGCGGCGCTGAAGCCGGGGGACCGGGTGCTCGCGAGGACCGAGGAGAGCAACGGACACTGGCGCGCGTTCCCGATGAAGGTGCTGGGCGCGGCCGAGGAACAGGTTCTGGGCGTGGTCGAGATGGATAGTGCCGGCAAGGCCTGGCTGGCCCCGGTCGACAAGCGAATCCGCCATTCCATGCCGATCGCGGATCTGTCGGGCGCGGCAAAGGGCGAACTGGTGCTGGCCGAGCCGGTCGGGCGGTCCGAACGCGCGGGCGTCAAGGTGTTGCAGGTGCTGGGGGAGCCATTGGCGCCGCGGGCCTTCAGCCTGATAGCGATCCACAAGCACGGGATCCCCAACGTCTTTGCGCAAGCCACCCTGGACGAAGCCGAACTCGCGGCCAGACTGCCGGTCAGCGCCGAGCATCGCGAGGACTTGCGGCATTTGCCGATCGTCGCGATCGATCCGTCGGACGCGCGCGATCATGACGATGCGATCTGGGCCGAGCCGGACGGGGAGGGAGGCTTCCGCGCGCTCGTCGCGATTGCGGACGTCTCGTACTATGTTCGACCAGGCGGTGACGTGGACCGCGAGGCGCGCAAGCGCGGCAACTCGGTGTACTTTCCCGATCGCGTCGTGCCGATGCTGCCAGAGGTGCTTTCCGCCGATGTCTGCTCACTGCGCGCAGGAGAAGATCGTGCGGCGATGGCCTGTCACATCGTCATCGATTCCACCGGAAAGATCACGCAATGGCGCTTCAGCCGCGCTATCGTGCGCATCGCCGAGGTCATCGCCTACGAGGACGCGCAAAGGCGGATCGACGAAGGTTCCGGCGACGGCGAGGTCGCTCTGTCCGTGTTGCAGAACCTGTGGTCGGCGTGGCGAGCGCTGGCTTCCGCCCGGGATGATCGCGATCCGCTCGAGCTCGAACTGCCCGAACGCCGCGTCATGCTGGACGATCAGGGGCGTATCGCCGAGATCGCACTGCGTGAGCGCCTCGACGCGCACCGGGTCGTCGAAGACTTCATGATCGCCGCCAATGTCGCTGCGGCCAAGGCACTCGAAGCCAAGGTCGCCCCGGTGGTGTATCGCATCCACGAGCCACCAAGCCGTGAGAAGCTGATCGCGCTCAAGGAATATCTGGCGACGTTCGGACGCAAGCTGGCGTTGGGCCAGGTCATCACGCCGGGCCTGTTCAATCGCATGCTCAAGGACGTGACCGACGAGGCCGAAAAGGCACTGGTCATGGAAGCCGTCCTGCGCAGCCAGACCCGCGCCTACTACGGCCCGCGTAATGCCGGACATTTCGGCCTCGCGCTGGCCTCGTATGCGCACTTTACGTCGCCGATCCGCCGTTATGCCGACCTGCTGGTGCATCGTGCGCTTGTCGACGGTTATCAGCTCGAACAGCCGGCGCCGAAGCTGGACTTGCCGAAGCTGTCGGGTTTGTCCGACCGAGACCGGGATGATCTGTCGCGGATCAGCGACGCGATCAGCGAGGCAGAGCGCCGGGCGATGGAGGCCGAGCGCGAGACCATCGATCGCTATGTGGCGGCGTGGCTGTCGAGCCGAGTCGGCGAAACCTTCCCCACCCGGATCACCGGCGTACAGAAGTTCGGCTTTTTCGCGACCATCGTGGGGCTGGGGGGCGATGGCCTCGTTCCCGTCTCGACGCTTGGAGACGAACGCTTTCATTATGATGAAAAAGCGCATGTCCTGTTCGGAGAGCGAACCGGGACCAAGTACGCCAGCGGTGATCGCCTACCTCTTCGCCTGGCCGAGGCCAATCCGCTGACCGGCGCACTGAAGTTCGAACTGGTAGAGGGTGGAACGTCGCCGATCGAACCGCGCGGCCGGCCATTGCCGCTCAAGAAGCACGGCAATCGGCTCGTGGGCCAGCGTGGCCGCCCTGCGAATATCCGACACCAGGGCAAGAAAAAGCGCTAGCCCTGCCGACGGGTACCTCGATCCTCAGCTCAGCCGATCTATCTCCTGCTCGTCGAGGTGGCCCGGGATCACGAAGACCGGGCAGGGCATGCGGGTTCCCAAGCTGGTAAAGTGCGAAACCAGAGGGCCGGGACCGCCATCCGCGGCGGTCGCCAAGACCAGCGCGGAGACTTCCGGATGCTCCGCAAGATACTCGCGAACCACTTTCGTGTCCTCGCCCATCTTGACCGCGATCGCCGGCATCTTGCCTCCTTGCGACAACAGATTGCCCGCAGCGGCGGTCACCAGCGTCTCGGCGCGTGATCGCGCCTCCTCCTCGATCGTGGCCTGGACACCTGCGAAGGCGTTGAACGGTTGTGGAGGCACCAACGCCAGAAGGTGAACGGTGCCATCCGTCTGTGCCGCCCGTCTGGCGGCATAGCGAAGCGCGACGAGAGCCTCTTCGGACTCGTCGACGATGACGAGATAGACGCGCATGCTACACTCCTCCAGGGCGCTCTTGTGTATCGGATCGTTTCTCTTCGTGCGCAAGCGCCGGTTCAGCCGGTATGTGGCGCGCAAGTGGGTTGCTCCTGCCGGCCAATTTGTCCAAGGACTATCCAGCCATACCCGAGGCCAAAAGGAAGCCGCCGCGACCATGCCGATCGAGATCAAGATGCCCGCCCTTTCCCCCACCATGGAAGAGGGCAAGCTGGCGAAATGGCTCGTGAAGGAAGGCGACACGGTCGTGTCCGGCGACATCATGGCCGAGATCGAAACCGACAAGGCGACGATGGAGTTCGAGGCGGTCGACGAAGGTACGATCGGCAAGATCTTGATCGCCGAGGGAAGTGAAGGCGTCAAGGTCGGCACCGTGATCGCCACTATCTCGGGCGAAGACGACGACGATGTTGTCGAAGCTCCCACGGAGGCTCCGGCCAAGGATGCGCTGATCGAAGCCGAACCCGCTGACCCGGCGCCCCAGACTCCTGCCGAGGTGCCGGCTGACGTTCCAGACGAGCCGGTTTCAGCAAAACCCGAAACGACGCCGACGACCAACATCGCCAAAGCTTCACCGCAATCCCAGGAGGGACGTATCGCCGTATCCCCGCTTGCCCGACGGCTCGCTGCCGAAAAGGGCGTCGACGTTGCCGGCCTGACCGGCTCCGGCCCGCATGGCCGCATCATCAAGGCCGACATCGAGGCGGCACAACCCGGCTCTGCCAAGCCGGATGCGGCAGCCACGCCAACGGCCAAGCCAGCTGCGGCTAACGATACCGTCGCTTCCGCCAAGCCAGCTGACGTGGCGATGGCGGAAGAGACCCGCGGCTTGCTCGACGCGCGCATTCCGCACAGCGTCGAGAAGCTTTCGGGCATGCGCAAGACGATCGCGCGCCGCCTCGCGCAGTCTATGCAGCAGGCGCCGCACATCTACCTGACCTTGGATATCCGTCTCGACAAGCTGATGGCGATGCGTTCCGAACTTAACGCTGCGCTGGAAAAGCAGGGTATCAAGGTGTCGGTGAACGACATGCTGATCAAGGCGCTGGGCAAGGCACTGATCGACGTGCCCGAATGCAACGTGACCTTCGCCGGCAACGAGATGATCAAGTACAGCCGTGCCGACGTGTCGGTGGCGGTGTCGATCCCCGGCGGCCTGATCACACCGATCGTTCAGGATGCCAACGGGCGCTCGTTCTCCGATATCGCCAAGTCGATGAAGGACCTCGGCAAGCGCGCGCAGGAAGGCAAGCTCAAGCCCGAGGAGTACCAAGGCGGAACCGCCTCGATTTCGAACATGGGTATGATGGGGATCAAGCATTTCACCGCCGTCATCAATCCGCCGCAGTCGACGATCCTGGCGATCGGTGCGGGCGAAAAGCGCCCCTGGGTCATGCCTGACGGCCAGCTCGGAGTAGCGACGGTGATGACCGCCACCGGCAGTTTCGACCACCGCGCCGTCGACGGCGCCTCGGGCGCGCAACTGATGACCGCTTTCAAGCGGTACGTTGAAAATCCCCTTGGAATGGTCGCCTGAGCCGGGATCGCATAGCCGGCGCTCCGGGATGACCGGCATCAAGAGGGACCCGGTCATCCGTGTGACCGCCATGCCGGCAGACACCAACGCCTATGGCGACATCTTCGGCGGATGGCTGCTGAGCTTGATGGACTCCGGCGCTGGCTTGTTCGCGGCGCGATATTCGCGGGGCCGGGCGGTGACGGTGGCGCTTGACGGCATGCAGTTCCTGCTGCCGGTAAAGGTTGGCGACGAAGTGTCGGTTTACGCAGAGCTCAAACGAGCCGGGCGCACGTCTCTCGGCATCTCGATCGAGGCTTGGCGGCGGCATCGGACCGAGGATGAAGAAGTAAAGGTTACCGAGGCGACGTTCACGTTCGTCGCCATCGACGATGCGGGTCGGCCCCGCGCTATCGAGCAGGAGTAGATTCTAGTGGCAGACACCTACGACGTCATCGTTCTCGGCTCCGGCCCCGGCGGCTATGTCGCGGCGATCCGTGCGGCCCAGCTTGGCCTCAAGACCGCGATCGTCGAGCGTGAGCGGCTTGGCGGCATCTGCCTGAACTGGGGCTGTATCCCGACCAAGGCGCTGCTGCGCTCGGCCGAGGTGTTCCATCAGATGAAGAACGCCAAGAACTATGGCCTGTCGGCAGACAACATCACCGCCGATCTCGATGCGGTGGTCAAGCGCTCGCGCGGCGTGGCCGACCAGCTCAACAAGGGCGTCACCGGTCTGATGAAGAAGAACAAGATCGCGGTGCACCTGGGCACCGGCAAGCTGGTTGCGCCCGGAAAGCTCGAAGTTACCAGCGAGAAGGGCGCGGAAACGCTCGAAGCCAAGCACATCATCATCGCGACCGGCGCCCGCGCGCGCGAACTGCCCAAGGCCAAGTCCGACGGCGAGCGCATCTGGACCTACCGCCACGCGATGACGCCCAGGGAACTGCCGACCAAGCTGCTCGTCATCGGCTCAGGCGCGATCGGGATCGAGTTTGCCAGCTTCTACAATGACATGGGTAGCGATGTGACCGTCGTCGAAATGGCCGACCGCATCGTGCCCGTCGAAGACGCCGACGTTTCCGCCTTCCTTGAAAAGCAGTTGACCAAGCAGGGCATCAAAATCCTGACCAAGGCGACGGTCGGCGCGATCGAGAAGGGCGCGGACGCCGTCAAGGTCACGCTCAAGGACAAGGCAGGCAAGGAAGAGACGACCGACTTCAGCCACGTCATCGTCGCGATCGGCATCGTTCCCAACGTTGAGAACATCGGCCTGGAAGATCTCAACATCGAGCCGGACAAGCGCTTCTTCATTAAGATCGACGAACTGGGCCGGACCAACGTCAAGGGCGTTTGGGCGATCGGAGACTGCGTGGAAGGCCCTTGGCTGGCGCATAAGGCGAGCCACGAAGGTGTCACTGCCGCAGAGGCGATCGCGAAGGACCTGGGCAACACCGAGGTCCACCCGCACGCGCTCGACCGCAGCAACATCCCGGGCTGCACTTACTGCCACCCGCAGATCGCCTCCGTAGGTCTGACCGAGGCCAAGGCGAAGGAGGCGGGTTTCGAGCTGAAGGTCGGTACTTTCCCCTTCATCGGCAACGGCAAGGCGATCGCGCTGGGCGAGGCGGAAGGCTTCATCAAGACCGTGTTCAACGCCAAGACCGGCGAACTGCTCGGCGCGCACATGATTGGCGCCGAAGTCACCGAGCTGATCCAGGGCTATGTGATCGGCAAGACGCTGGAGACCACCGAGGCCGAGCTAATCAGTGCGGTCTTCCCGCACCCGACACTCTCAGAGATGATGCACGAATCGACATTGGCCGCCTACGGACGCGTGATCCACATGTAATATATATCTCGTTCGTCCGGCCTCAGCCGGCTTGGTGGACGAGATGTTCGAATACGGCGATGTGCAGCGGTTCGGCAAAAGCGCAACCGACTGCACCGCCCTCAACCCATCGAATTTGCGCTGTCAGCATCTGGATGCCCGGTATTCTGATACGTAAGGGCAGCTCCGGACGAACCGCCACAAGCCGGGCGATTCGAAAGCCGCCGGGTGAAAGATTGTCGAGACGTGCCGTAATCCAGGGGCGAGTGCCCTGGCGGACGTCGCAGACGAGAGTGATCCCGGCGCGTGGCGCGCCGCGTCCTGGTTCAATCGCCGCACTGCCTTGGATCGATTCGTGTTTCATGCGCGCCTGCTCATCCGATAGCCTCTGGACGACCAATCTTTACAAAGCCGTTAGCACCGCAACCCACGCGTTGATGGTTCTTTTGGCTAGCGATCAAATACGAGCCAGCGCACCGCGACAGAGCGTCGATCCGGCAAGTCCGAAGATCCCTGCCGTGGAGAACATCCGACAAACAACACACCGCATATTAGTTAACTTTAGTTAGCTCATACAACCGCTTAGTTGAGCATTTGCCCTTTTGATTCAGGAACAAGATCAGTTCCGCCGGGTTCGGCTGGAATGAATAAAATGGTCAAGATCGCTGCCCCCGCGACGGATTGTTCGACGGACACTCGTCTGCCAGAAGGGACAGGCGAGATCGCCGCCATATTGCTCGACTTGCTTGATACCGGTGACGTGATCTTCATAGCGCGAGACGAGCCGCGTGGCCGGAGCATCGCCATCGCGCTTACCGCGGCTTGCGGCGAGCATAGCGTCTTCTTCTGTCCGGGCAGCGACGCACTTCCGGGAGATCAAGCTCCGCCAACGCCCGCGAATGCCGGACTGCGCACCAACGCGCTCTACAATCTTCGGACGGCGCAAGCTGTCAGGAAGAGGCCGAACATCGCGCTCATCAGCACGGGCGAGAGCAGCGCCAAACTCTATCCTCGACCCGACCGGTTCGACAAGGCGCCGCCCATCCTTCGTGTTGGCGATAATCTGTCGTTGGATGATCTACCTGAGGCGCTCGAGGATATAGGCTACTTCGCAGATGAGCGGGTGGACGAGCCGGGGGAGTTTGCGGTGCGCGGCTATGTCGCCGACATCTATCCGGCCGATCTCGGTGGGCCATTCCGCATCGAACTGGCAGACGGGCGCATCGCCTCTATCCGGGGTTTCGACCCCATCACACAGCGTACTTCTCAGGATATCGATCTGCTTCAGATCGGCCGTGCTCGCGAGCCGGAGGCGGATGATGGAGTGAGCTTGCTCGACCATCTTGCTGGCGCTCGCATCGTGCTGGAAAAAGGCGCCGATGCGCGACGCCAGACTTTCATCGAGTTGGCCGAGGATGCGGCGCGGCGTCGCGGCACGGATGGCTGCATCGGGATCTGCACGGACCAGCAGTGGAACGAGGCTTTGGCTGGTCACGATCTACACGAACCGACAGCCTGTTTCGGAAGCGCCCCGCAGCGCTTCGTCGAGCAACGTGGACCGATGCGTGCCTTCGTGAAAGACGCGAAGAGCGCGCTTGGCGATGGGCGTATCCTGCTCTTGGGTACGCGTCGCGACCTGCGCTTTTTGACGCCACGCGTCGAGAAAGCGCTCGGCCACCCCTCAATCTCGGTCGACAGCTGGGCAGCGGCGATGAGCACGCCGGCGGGGTCTGTCGTCCGGCTCACGATGCCGGTTGAGCGAGGCTTTCGGTATCGCAACACACTGGTGGTCGCTGCCGCGGATTTTCTGGGCAGTCGCGCCCAGCGTGAAGACAGCGATCGCGCCTTTGCCGAACTGGATCCGTTCCAACTTGGTGAGCTACGAAGAGGTGATGTCGTCGTGCATGAAGATCACGGTTTGTGCGTGATCGAAGGTCTGGAGCAGACATCCGATAGCTTGGATGCCATCGTGCTGCGGTTTGCCGGTGAGACGCGGCGCCTTGTGCCCGCTCCGGAAGCCAATCGCATCTGGCGCTATGGCGCGGACGAGACTGCGGTCAAGCTGGATAAGCTGGATGGATCAAGCTGGGCGAAACGGCGCGCTGACGTCGATGCCGCACTGGCGATCGCAGCGCGTGAACTGACAGAACTGGCAGCCGAACGACGCGAAAAGGTCGCCGCTGTTATCGAGCCCGACGCGTCCAGGTACGAGAAGTTCGTAGACGGCTTTCCTTTTACCGAGACATGGGATCAGGCGCGGGCAATCGCCGCCGTGCGCCATGATCTGGCATCTGGTCGCCCGATGGATCGATTGATCGTCGGTGATGTCGGTTACGGCAAGACGGAGGTCGCATTGCGGGCGGCTGCCTTGGCGGCCTTTGCTGGAAAGCAAGTCGCGCTGGCCGCGCCGACCACGGTGCTCGCGCGGCAGCATCTGGACACGTTCATCCAGCGGTTCGCGCGTACCGGGGTCAAGGTCGCGGGCTTGTCGCGGTTGTCGAGCACGGCCGAGAAGAAGGCGGTCAAGGCGGGCTTGGCCGACGGATCCATCGCGATTGTGATCGGCACCGGCGCCGTTGCGGCGAAAGACGTCGTCTTCTCGGATCTGGGCTTGGTGATCATCGATGAAGAACAGCGCTTCGGAACGGTTGACAAGGCCAAGCTTGGCGCTCTTGGTGCCGATCATCTGCTCACACTAAGTGCTACGCCAATCCCGAGAACCCTGCAAAGCGCACTGGTCGGCCTGCAGCAGTTATCGACGATCGCGACGCCGCCGGCCCGTCGCCAACCGATACGGTCGACCGTCGCGGCATTCGACGATGCAATGGTGCGCGCCGCGCTGATGCGGGAACGCAGCAGAGGCGGACAAAGCTTCGTCGTTGTCCCACGGATCGAGGATCTGGACGGGCTGGCCGATCGGCTCGCAAAGCTGGTTCCCGAATTGGACATCGCCCGGGCTCATGGAAAGCTTCCGGCCGTTGAACTCGATCAGACCATGGTGCTGTTCGGTGCCGGCGAAGGCGATATCCTGCTGGCGACCAATATCATAGAGGCGGGGCTCGACGTGCCGCGTGCCAACACGATGATCGTCTGGCGAGCGGATCGATTTGGCCTTTCACAGCTGCACCAACTGCGCGGTCGCGTGGGGCGGAGCAGTCGCCGTGGTCAGATCCTTCTGCTTACGGAGCCGGGTGCCGTGATCGCGCCGCGGACCCTGGCGCGGCTAAACACCTTGGCGGCGTTCGACCGGCTGGGTGCCGGCTTCGCCATCAGCGCCCGCGATCTGGACATGCGCGGCGCCGGCGACTTGCTGGGAGACGAGCAAGCCGGGCATGCCAAACTGATCGGGGTTGAGCTGTACCAGCATCTCATGGAGCGAGCGATCGCGCGGGCGCGCGGTGAAGATGCCGAAGACTGGACCCCTACCATCCATGCAGAGCTTGCCGGCGTGTTGCCTGAAACATGGATCCCCGATCTTGATCTGCGTATAACCTTGCACGCGAGAATGGCGCGCATACCCGACATTGGGGGTCTGGAAAGCTTCGAGGACGAATTGCTCGACCGCTTCGGCGCCTTGCCCGACGAGGTGCGTGGTTTGCTCGCTTCGGCTCGATTGCGCGTGCTTGCCCGCAACGTCGGGGTGGAGAGAGTCGACGCCGGTCCCGCAGCGATCGCGTTCACTCCTCGGCCCGGTCGCGAGAATGCGCTTGCGGCATCAGAACTGCTCGAAAGATCCGGAAAGCGCTTTCTCAGCAGAGGGGATTACGCGAAACTCGATGTGCGGCTCGCAAAGGCGGAAGAGCTGCTGGAGAGTATCGAGTGATCATGGACATTTGGGTCGAGCCAGGGGCACGGACATGAGCTTCGTGATAGATAGGCTGGTCGTCGTTCCTGACGATATCGATCTGTCACGCTCTCCATTGGCCGGGCACCTCGATGCCGAAACCTACGTACTGGGCGCCTTCAATCCAGGCCTGACGCGATTGCCGAATGGAAACCTGCTCATGATGGTTCGCGTGGCCGAGGCGCTGCGCAAGCCTATCTTCGACGCGCATGTCCACGCGATCCGTTGGGACGAGGGTGACAATTCGTCAGGACGCTATGTGCTGGATGCCTGGTCTCTGGAGCATGCAGACACTGCGGATCCGCGCAAATTCATGCTTCGCGGCGGCACTTGGAAGGTGATGGCGCTGACATCGCTATCCTGGTTGCTGCCGGTTGAGCTCAGCCCGGATGGCCTTGATGTCGTGGCGATGCACTATGACAAGGCAATCGCGCCAGACCGCTCGCTTCAGTGCTATGGCATCGAGGATGCGCGGATCAGCCGAGTGGCCGATCGGTGGCTGATGACCACGTGCTCGGTCAGCCCCGAACGCCACTCCACCACGCTCTACACATCCACCAACGGCTTGGACTGGGTTTATGATGGCATCGTTCTCGATCACCAGAACAAGGATATGCTGGTTTTCGAAGGTCTGATCGATGGCCATTACTGGGCGCAGACCAGACCCTTGGGTGACCTCTATTTCGCATATCCCCCCGATAGCGAATGGCGCGCGGGTCCGTCGATCAACCTCGCCTACTCGCCAGATGGACTGTTCTGGCGGCCGTGTGACCAGCCGGGCATAAGGCCCCATGCCGCAACAGTCGCGACGGCGCGAATGGGGGGAGGAGCCCCTCCGATTCTGACCGACGATGGCTGGCTGACGTTATGGCATGGTGTGGAGCCACACGAGATCGTCGGCATATATCGCACATACTGGTCGCTTCTGGATCGCGATGATCCCAGCAAGGTGTTGCGAACGCAGCACACCCCGTTGCTGGAAGCCGATCCGCAACTCACCCGCCCACTTGAACACCAAATGTATGTCCATGATGTCGTCTTCACGACGGGCATCGTCGACGGTGGCGACCATTACATCGTGGCATCGGGGGAAGCGGATCTTGCTTGCCGGGTGACCCACGTTCCCAAGACAACATTCGCGTCCGGCTAGCCGGTACAGCACTTTCAGGAGTTCGCCATGTTGGACGCCGCCGGGTGGGTCGCACCCGTAGCCACCATGATCGCCGCGATGATGACCGCCGCCAACCTGGGCGCGCGCCTTACAGGCTGGGGATTCGTCGTATTCACCGTTGGTTCGATAGCCTGGACCACGATTGGTCTGACCTCCGGCCAGACCAATCTGATCGCATCGAATGGTTTTCTGACGATCGTCAATCTGGTTGGTATCTGGCGCTGGTTGGGGAAGCAGGCGAAATACGAAGATGGCGCCAAATCGGCCACCGCTGCAAGCCGCAATTCGGAGACGTCGACGCTTTTCACCGCGACATCGTTAAGCGGAATGCCGGCCAATGACGATGCCGGCCAACAATTAGGACACGCTGTCGAGGCGCTCATCGAGTGCTCGACCGGGACGGTCAACTACATAGTCGTCGCGACTGGCAACATCGCCGGTATCGACGAACAGCTTCGCGCCATACCGCGTGAGCGGATCGAGTTTACCGGCGACGATGTGCGTCTGAGTATGGGAGCCGATGAGTTTCGGGCGCTTCCCGTACTGCAATCAGGACGATGGCCAACCGCAGCATAGAAGCGGCATCGATCAATGCCTTTACCCGCCATTTGTCAGTTTACCCGGCAAATGGCGGGAGATTAAGTTCTCGCTAGATCAAGCCTTCAGATGCTTTGCCAGATGCTTGTTCATCTCGAACATGCTGGCCTTCTTACCGCCGAAGATCTTTTCCAGCTTATCGTCAGCCAGGATCTCGCGCTTATCCTTCGGATTTTGCAGATCGTGCTTCTTGATGTACTCCCAGACCTTCTTGACAACCTCGCTGCGCGGGATTTTGTCGGACCCGACGATCTCGGCCAGCTCCGGGGAAGGCGTGACTGGCGCGGTAATGCCGCCACGTGCGCCGCCTGCGGTCTTGCCGGTCTTCTTGACCTTGGCGGTTGCCGCCTTGGTTTCTTCCTCGCCTCGCTCTTCACGTGTACGGGTTGTCATTGGCGTTTCCTCTTCTTGAGCTTGATCCCACGGCATTCGCGCTTCGGGTCTAAATCCAGCAAGAACACAGAGGTTGCCAGAAATATAGCGGTTCTCGCAAGTCAAACCCGCGCCTTGGCATAACGAAGCTAAAGCGAGGCGAGATTTTTCTACAAGGTAGAAGGCGGTCGGCAAGGTCGATCGGAGTGGCGGACAGGGTGGGATTCGAACCCACGGTGAGCTTTCACCCACGCCGGTTTTCAAGACCGGAGCAATCGACCACTCTGCCACCTGTCCCGCTTAGCGAGCGCATAGCCGATTGCGGCCGCGGTGCAAGCCAGTGTCGTAATCGCCTTTCTAGTGCGGCATTGTGCCGGGGACGAGTTGCAGGGCAACGATGACCCGACGACGGCGGGCATTCCCTTGGCGCCCTTGATGTGCGAACCAGCATGGAATGAAACGCCCGTATCCGCTTCGCCTGCTTCGCCAAGGTCTTGTGTGCCTGCTTCTGGCCGGCATCCCGCTCCCCGCCGTCGAGGCGCAGACCAGCGGGCAAAGTTTTGAGGATTATCTGGGCCAAGTGGGATCGCGCGCCCGCCGCGAAGGCGTCAGCGATGCAACGATCAGCCGCATGCTCACCGGCCTGACCCCGAACCAGCGCGTGATCGCGCTCGATTCCTCGCAACCCGCGAGCCGCGCCGCTCCGCCTCCCACCGCCCCGTACATCGCGACGCATGTGGATGCGGCACGGATCGGTCGCGGTGCCGCCCGTTACAGCCAGGACAGTGCATTGCTGTCGCGGATCGAAAGGCGTTATGGCGTTCCCGGTCCGGTGCTGCTCGGCATCTGGGGACACGAGACCAACTTTGGCAGCTACACAGGCGACTTCGATCTTGCTCGATCGCTTGCGACGCTGGCCTGGGAAGGGCGGCGCCGGTCCTTGTTCGAAAACGAGCTGGTCGCTTTGCTCAAGATGGTGGATCGCGGCGTGCCGCCCAGCCGTCTCAAAGGCAGCTGGGCCGGCGCCTTCGGCAATCCGCAATTCCTGCCAAGTGTCTATCTGCGGCTCGCTACCGACGGGGACGGCGATGGCGATGCAGATATCTGGAACAACGATGCCGATACGCTCGCATCGATCGCCAACTACTTTCGGGATTCCGGCTGGCGTCCGGGGCAACCGTGGGGCGTTCGTGCCACGGTGTCTTCCAGATTTGCAGCTGGCGGGACGTCATCGCGATTGGCCGCGCCGACGTGCGATCGCGTGCATGCCAGGCACTCGCGTTGGCTCACGGTTGCCGAGTGGCGGCGTCTGGGCGTGGCGCCCTTGTCGCCGATTGGGGATCAGGTCCTCGCGTCCTTCTTCCAACCCGATGGGCCGGGCACGCCGGCTTATCTGTTAACCGGGAATTATCGGGTCATCCTTCAGTACAATTGCTCGAACTACTACGCATTGTCCGTGGGATTGCTTGCCGATGAGATTGCCCGTTAACCTCACCGCGCCGATCGCGGCGTCTGTCCTCCTGCTTGTTTCCGGCCATGCGCAGGGCCGTCCGGCCGTCAGCACCCCGGCAGTGCCTTCGGGTCCGGCAGCGGATTATCCTGTCGTGGTGGGTGAGCCCTACACGATCGGTTCGACCACGTGGACGCCGTCCGATCAGCTGAACTACGATGCGGTAGGCTATACGGGCATCGTTTCCAATGTGGTCGGCGTCGCAGCCGCTCATAAGACCTTGCCTGTTCCCAGCTACGCCGAAGTAACCGCGCTTGATACGGGACACACCATCCTGGTTCGCATCGTTGCCCGCGGGCCACAGGACAACGATACGCTGATAGCCTTGTCGCCAGAGGCGAGAACGCAACTGGGCCTTGCAACGGCAAATCGCGCGCCAGTGCGAGTTCGTCGCGTCAACCCACCCGAGGTCGAGCGGGCGGCGCTGCGCGGAAGCGTCGCCGCGCCGATGCGAATGGATACCCCGGAGTCGCTGCTGAAAGTGCTGCGCCGCAAGCTTGCCGAGCAATCGCCCTTGATGCCGCCCCCTTCCGTGCCCCCGGCCATGCCGACGAGCGTGGCCATCGAAGCCGGTCGTGCGTCCATTGCGCCCGCGAGAAATCCTCCATTGTCGACAAGGTTACCCGAAGGCGCCAAGGCACCTGTCAAGACGGCCGCTGAAAAGCCAGTTATGGCCTCTTCCGCTCGTTCAAGCAGGACGACTTCCGACAAGGCGCAGCAGGCCCTCAAAGGTGGTCAGGCTGTGCAGGTTGCCGCCTTTTCGACAAAAAATCGGGCCGATTCAGCCGCAAGGCAACTTGGTGGCAACGTGACCGCAGCGGGTCGCTTCTGGCGCGTTCGCCTCGGTCCGTTCGCATCGACAGCGCAGGCAGCCTCGGCGCTGGAGAAGGCCAAGGCAGCGGGCTATAGGGATGCGCGAATCCAGCGCGCCGACTGAACTTTCGGGATCTCTTGCGCGACGCTCGCTGGAACCATCGCCATCCAGGCGATGACTGGAGATCGCGAAATTTGAAGCGGCTACTGACGTTCCTTGTCGCGCTGGCTGTCCCGGCCGCCGTCTCCGCCGCCGATCTACCGGCGCCACCCGATGTTTCGCGCGTGCCGGTCAGCATGCTGGTCGATCTCGGTTCGGGTGAAGTGCTGGTATCCCATCGCGCCGATGTGAGCTTTCTACCCGCGTCGGTGACGAAGGTGATGTCCACATACGTCGCTTTCGAGGAAATCGGTGCCGGTCGGCTAACACTCGATCGCACCTTCGTGGTTCCGCCGGAAATCTCGCGCGACTGGTTCGCCAAGGGCACTACGATGTACCTAAAGCCCAATCAGGTGGTGGACACCGATGGGCTGCTTCATGGCCTCATGACGGCCTCGGCCAACGATGCGGCCATGGTGCTGGCGCATGGCTATGCCGGCTCGGTCGATACATGGGCGCTGATGATGAACGATGCCGCCCGACGGCTGGGCATGACCCACAGCCATTACAACACGCCAAACGGCTGGATGGACGACGGACTAACGTTCGTCAGCGCTCGTGATCTGGTGCGGTTGGCCGACGCGATGACGATGCGGTACCCGCAACTGTACAAGCACTTTTCCGGGCAGAAGACGTACAAATGGGGCTACGTCTCGATGCGCAGTCATGATCCGACGGTCGGGGTCATTCCCGGCGCCGATGGTATCAAGACGGGCTACACCCGGGAGGCCGGCTATAACTTCCTGGGTTCCGCCCAACGTGACGGTCGTCGCCTGGTGATGGTGCTGGCGGGGGCTCGCACCCATTTCGATCGTGACGCCGTCGCACGCGCCTTGCTCGAGTGGGGCTTCAGGCAGTGGCGTGCTTATCCTCTGTTCGAACAGGGCGCTATCGTTGCGAAGGCAAAGGTTCAGGACGGGTCCAGCACGACCGTTCCCCTGATCGCCAACCGGGCGCTCTATGCGACCGTCCCACGGTTTGGTCGGGCGCGGGTTTCGCTCAAGCTGCACTATCATGGACCTTTGGTCGCACCGATCGCCAAAGGGTCACGCATCGCCGATGTCGAAGTTCAGGTCGATGGGGTCGAATCCTCGCGCATCCCCCTCTATGCGGCACAGGAAGTCCCTGTCGCGGGCGTGCTGGCGCGCTTGCGCAACGGATTGATGAACATCTTCTCATGACCGCTGGCAAGTTCATCGCGCTTGAGGGCGGAGAAGGCGCGGGTAAATCGACCCAGGCGCGAATGCTGGCCGCGTCCTTGGAGAAGCGGGGCCTTCAGGTCGTCCTTACCCGCGAACCGGGTGGGACGCCGGGAGCAGAGGCCATCCGCACATTGTTGTTGAGCAACGAGGGTTCGGGCTGGAACCCGCGAGCCGAGGCCCTCTTGTTTGCGGCCGCGCGCTCCGACCATGTGGAAAGCCTCATCAGGCCGGCGCTGGCGGCAGGCAAATGGGTTGTCTGTGATCGGTTCGTGGACTCCAGTCGCGCTTACCAGGGCGGCGGCGGCGGCCTCAGCGATGCTGATCTTCTCGAACTGCATAGGATCGGCAGCGAGGGGCTGCTGCCCGATCTCACGGTGCTGATCAGCGTCGATCCGCATGTGGCGGAAAAACGGCTCCGTGCGCGCGATGGCCTGAACAGCGATCGCATCGGCTCGCGCCCGCCGCAGTATCACGCAAGGGTCGCTCAAGCGTTCGCCCGCCTCGCAGCCAATGATCGGCTGCGATTCACCGAGGTCAATGGAGATGACTCACCCGCCGCAACGCATGAGAGCGTGATGCAGGCGATCCGGGCCATGTTGTGACCGAGCCCGCCTTTATCGGGCAAGAAGGTGCCTGGCGCGAGTGGATGACTGCCGTCGGGTCCGATCGTATGCACCATGCCTGGCTGCTGGCCGGACCTAAAGGCCTGGGGAAGGGGGGCTTCGCGCGCGCCGCTGCCGCCGAACTGGTACGCTATGGAGCAGCAGTTTCGCCCGATCCCGCTACCCACCCCGATATTCATATCCTCACCCATCTTCCCGCAAACGACGATGAAGCCAAGAAGCAGGCTGAGGGTAAGCCCTTTCAGCCCAAGCGGAACATCTCCGTCGATCAGGTGCGAGGCATCATACGACGGCTGTCCACCAAGCCGACGATGGGATCTCGTCGCGCGATCGTGATCGATCCCGCCGATGACCTGGAGAAAGGCGCCGTCAATGCGCTGCTCAAGGTGCTGGAGGAGCCGCCGACAGGCACCTTCTTCCTGCTGGTGACACACCAGCCCGGACGGCTGCTGCCCACGGTCCGGTCGCGATGCCGCGTGCTGCGCTTTGCGACGTTATCCAGCGAGGATCTCGGCGCCGTGGTTCGTCGCGATCATCCACAAGCAAGCGGTACGTTGATCGATGCGGCAATCGCTGCCGCGGATGGCTCCCCTGGTGTGGCCTTGGCGGTCGTCGAGCATGACCTTGCACAGATTTACCAGTTCATGCAGCGCATCCTGCGTGAAGGTGATGGCGATGTTCGGCTTCGCGGCGCTTTGGCCGAGGCGATGGGGGTGCGGCCTTCGCGAGCCCGACAATTGGCGGTTTTGGAACTGGCGCGTTCGGCTTTGGCGAACCACCTGGTCCTCGCTTCAGGCCCGGCACAGGGCCCGGTGATCGAAGCCCATGCCGGTCTGATGAAGCTGTCGAGCATGGCCCCGACATACAATTTCGACTCCGGGTTGCTTATATTGGAGATTGGCGGCTTGCTGGCATCGGCGGCGATGCCTAGAGATGCGGCTCGCCCGACCTGACAGCAGAAAGAGCCGCGACGCCGCATGGCCGAGCCCTATTATATAACCACCGCGATCAGCTACCCCAACGGTCGTCCGCATATCGGGCACGCCTACGAGGCAGTCGCTGCCGATGTGATTGCGCGCCATCGCAAGGCCGAGGGCTTCGATGTGCGATTTCAGACAGGAACTGACGAGCATGGCCTGAAAATGGCGCAGAAGGCTCGTGAGCTCGAGACGACTCCTGCAGCGCTTGCCGCGGAGATGTCAGGCTACTTTCGTGAAATGTGCGATGCGCTTAATGTCGGTTATGACGTCTTCATACGCACGACCGAGCCGCGCCACCATGCCGCGACCCAAGAGCTGTGGCGAAGGATGGAAGCAGCCGGCGACCTCTACCTCGATCGCTATGAAGGCTGGTATTCGATCCGGGATGAAGCCTACTACGACGAAAGTGAGCTTGAGGTTTGCGACAGCGGTGAAAAGCTTTCGCCGCAGGGTACTCCGGTCGAGTGGACGGTAGAGGAAAGCTGGTTTTTCCGGCTGTCGAAGTATCAGGACCGGTTGCTGGACCTCTACCAGAACAGCGACTTCATTCGACCTGAAAGTCGCCGCAATGAGGTGATGCGGTTCGTGGAGGGCGGACTGCGTGATCTCTCTGTTTCGCGGACCAGTTTCGATTGGGGCGTTCCGGTTCCGGGCAGCGATGGTCACGTCATGTATGTGTGGGTAGATGCACTTACCAACTATCTTACCGGCCTCGGCTTTCCCGACGAAGGTGGTGACGTCTCGAGATGGTGGCCTGCCGATCTGCATTTGATCGGCAAGGACATCGTGCGCTTTCACGCCGTCTATTGGCCTGCTTTTTTGATGAGTGCCGCGCTGCCGCTGCCCAAGCAGGTGTTTGGCCACGGATTCCTTCTCAATCGCGGACAAAAGGAATCGAAGTCGCTGGGCAACGTCACCGACCCACTGGCCCTGGCGGATCAGTTTGGCGTGGACACCCTGCGCTACTTCTTCTTGCGCGAGGTCGCTTTCGGACAGGACGGCAGCTATTCCGCTGAAGCCATCGTCACACGCGCGAACGCCGAACTTGCCAATAGTTTCGGTAACTTCGCGCAGCGGACGTTATCGATGATCTACAAGAACATGGGCGGCGTCTTGACCATCGGCCATCAACTCGCCCCGGCGGATGAGGCGCTTGGGGAAGCGGTTGCGCTGGGTATCAAGGACCTGCGGCGTGGTTTTCTGGATTTGAACTTCAGCGATGGCCTGGATGCCTGGATGCGTGCCGTCTTCGCCTGCAATCAATACGTCGACGAGCAGGCGCCTTGGACGTTGCGAAAGACCGATCCACTGCGCATGGAAGCGGTGCTGATGACGCTGCTGAAGTGTGTGCGCCGCCTCGCGATCGCAGTGCGACCGGTGGTTCCAACCGCGATCGACACACTTCTCGACCAGATTGGCATCGCCAAGGATGCTCGGGATTACGCGGCCTTAGCCAAAACCGATTGGATCGAAGCTCTCATCGCACGCGAGTTTCGCATCGATCAACCCGTAGGCGTGTTCCCGCGGCTCGAAGTTCCCGCGACCGATCCGGTAAGTTTCTGATGTTGGTCGATTCTCACTGTCATCTCCAGTATGAAGGCCTTGTCGAAGATCAGGTCGCCGTTCTTACCCGAGCAAGGCAGGCCGGTATCACGGGGTTCCTCAATATCTCGACCCGCCAAAGCGAGTGGAACGCCGTGATCGCGACCGCCAGCCGCGAATCGGACGTTTGGGCAAGTGTCGGGATTCACCCCCACGAAGCCGATGCCCATGCGGATATGGGTGAAGCCGCGCTGCTTGAGGCGGCAGACCATCCGAAAGTCATTGCGATCGGAGAGACGGGGCTCGATTATTATTACGACAAGTCCGATCGTCAGGTGCAGCAGGCCCTGTTCCGCACCCATATCGCCGTAAGCCGCATGACCGGCCTGCCGATCATCATACACACACGCGATGCGGAAGAAGACACGGCAGCCATCATCGAGGACGAGATGGGGAAGGGGGCATTCCCTGCCTTGATCCATTGCTTCACCGCATCGGCAGGTTTCGGCGCACGCATGATCGAACAGGGGCTCACAATCTCGCTGTCCGGCATCGTCACTTTCAAGAACGCAAAGGACTTGCAGGCGTTTGCGGCGACGGTTCCCGAAGATCGGCTGCTCGTAGAAACCGACGCACCGTTTCTGGCCCCTGTCCCCCATCGAGGGCGGACGTGTGAGCCGGCCTATACGGCAGACACCGCCCGCCATGTCGCTCAGCTTCGAGGAACCACTTTCGAAGCTTTGGCGCAAACGACGACAAGAAACTTCTACGCGCTCTTCACCAAGGCCCAGTCGGCCGGAACTGCCACATGAAGGTAACTCTTCTTGGGAGCGGAACGTCGACGGGCGTGCCACGGCTTGGTGGCGAGCAGGGCATCGACTGGGGGCTGTGTGACCCCAAGGAGCCACGCAACCGCCGCAGCCGTGTGGCGATCGTCGTCGAGAACGATGCCGGCAAGCGCCTGCTGGTCGACACGCCACCAGACTTGCGGAGCCAGCTGCTCGATCGCACGATAACACGCATTGATGCTGTGTTCTGGACCCACGATCACGCCGATCACTGCCATGGCCTCGATGATCTGCGCCCCCTGCGATATGGGCGCGGCGGCCCCATTCCCGGCTATGCTGCGTCCGAGACGGTTCACAGGTTGCGCCAGCGCTTCGGTTACGTATTCGCCGGGCAGTTTGGCTATCCGACGATCGTCGGGCTTGATGATCTCAAGAACCTGCGGATTTGCGAGGGTTTTGGTGTGGCAAGCTGCCAAATGCCGCATGGTCCCGCACAATCGACCGCTTATCGCTTTGATTGTGATGGCAAGACTATCGGCTATGCGACTGATTTCAGCGAGATAACCCGGGGCATGGTTGACCTCATGCTCGGCTGTGACATCCTGGTGGTCGACTGCCTGCGCCGCGAACCGCACCCGACTCACGCGCATCTTGGAATGGCTCTTGAACTGGTGGCAGCAGCAGGGGTCGGTCGTGCCGTGCTGACGCACCTGGATAAAAGCATGGATTTTGCCACCTTGAGCAACGAAGTTCCGGACCATGTCATGGTCGGCTACGACGGGCTTGAGGTCATCGCTTGAGCGCAGATCTTGCTGTAGCTCTCGTCGGCATTGCAGCGGCGTTGTTTCTCGCGTTGCGCAGGCTGCGATGGCGCAATTTACCGGCGAAGCAGATGCTTTGGATGGCATTGGTTTGGGTGGTTATCATCATGACGATGATTTTTGCTTTTGCGAACTTTGGCGCGGATGTCCCCCGATAATATCAAGGACCACGCCCTCTATTTAACATAATATATATTATCAATTTTGGATTGGTCCTTTAGGATGGCGCATGTTCAGTTGGATCGCCTGCTCGCAATAATGGCGTTGCTTCGCGATCCGGTGCTCGGTTGCGAATGGGATCGGGCGCAGACATTCGCCTCGATCGCGCCTTATACGATCGAGGAAGCGTACGAGGTAGCTGACGCGATTGACCGTAGCGACTTAGCCGATCTGCGTAGCGAACTTGGCGACCTCCTCCTTCAAGTCGTCTTCCATGCTCGGATCGCTGAAGAGAGCGGTCGTTTTTCCTTCGACGATGTGGCTGCCGCTATCGCCGATAAGCTTGAAAATCGTCATCCTCACATCTTCGGAAGCGATACGTCGGGAAGTTCTCAACCCGAACGCTGGGAGGCGATCAAGGAGAGCGAGCGAGCAACCGCAGGCGCCCAAAGCGCGCTTGATGGCATAGCCCTGGCTCTGCCAGCCTTGATCCGTGCCGAGAAACTTCAGAAGCGTGCCGCGCGCGTCGGCTTCGATTGGCCTGATCCTTCTGGCCCAACAGCCAAGGTGCTGGAGGAAATCGAGGAGCTGGCCCAAGCAACGAACGATGAAGAGCGACTTTTCGAAGCTGGCGATCTTCTGTTCGCGGCCGTAAATGTGGTCCGCGCGCACGGCATAGCGCCCGAGGATGCCCTTCGAGCTGCCAATTCGAAGTTCGATCGCCGGTTTCGATCTATGGAGCGACAGGCAATCCTGTCCGGGAAGGTCTTTGCCGATCTGACACTCGACCAACAAGAAGAGCTCTGGCGCCGAGCGAAAGCATCAGAGGGCAGCGAAGCGGCCTAGTTCGCGTTCGCTAAGCTTGACCTGAAGGCGCACCATCGGGCCACTCTCTCGGTCTTCCTCGACTTGCTCTGATATGATCTTGCCCCGCGCATGAAGGAACGCCAGTCGTTCGCCATCCTGTGCCGGCAGCAGGAAGGTATACAGCTTGGCACCGACAGTAAGATGTTCCCCTATGGCAGCGCGCAGCTTGTCGCAGCCCTCGCCTGTCAGCGCCGATATCATCGCCACACTCTCATCTTCGCGCTCGGTGACGAAAGCCTTGAGGTCGTCGGCTTCCGATCCTTCCAGAAGATCCCATTTGTTCCAGACTTCGAGAATGGGGATCGTGGACTCCCCCCCCTCCTCCGGGATGACGCCGAGATCTTCGAGCACGGCCAGCACCTGGCGTTTTTGCCCCTCGGTTTCGGCACTCGCGATATCGCGAACGTGCAGGATCAGGTCGGCAGCGGTCACCTCCTCAAGCGTCGCACGAAACGCGGCGACAAGCTGCGTCGGCAAATCCGAGATGAAGCCCACCGTGTCAGACAAGATCGCCTTGTCGAGCCCCGGCAATCGGATCGCCCGCATGGTTGGGTCAAGAGTTGCGAACAGCAGGTCCTCGGCCATGACGTCCGCCCCGGTCAGCCGATTGAACAGCGTCGACTTGCCCGCGTTGGTATAGCCGACCAACGCGACGACCGGCCAAGGTGCTTTCTCGCGTCGATCGCGGTGCAAGCCACGCGTTCGTCGGACTTGCTCCAACTCGCGACGGATACGTGCCATCCGGTCTCGGATCAGCCGTCGATCTGCCTCGATCTGGGTTTCGCCTGGGCCGCCCAAGAATCCGAAACCACCGCGCTGCCGTTCGAGATGGGTCCAGCTTCGGACGAGGCGCCCGGCCTGATAATCGAGGTGCGCAAGCTCGACTTGCAAACGCCCTTCGGCAGTTGCTGCCCGTTCGCCGAAAATCTCAAGGATCAGCCCGGTGCGGTCGATGACCTTTCGCTTGAGCTTTTCTTCCAGATTGCGCTGCTGGATCGCCGTCAGCGAGCCATCGACCACCACCAGCTCCGCATGGGACTGCTCGCACGCGGCGCCGATGTTCTGAATCTGTCCTTCACCGAACAGCGTGGCGGCGCGAGGCTCGCGGATAGAAATCGCGAAGGCATCGGCGACCACGAGCCCGATCGCGAGCGCGAGCCCCCTTCCCTCTTCGAGCCGAGCGTCGACATCCTGACTGCGGTTCGTTCGCAGTTGAGGATACACGACGAGCGCTCGGACACCCCGAGAAACTTCGCCCTGCAATTCCTCGTTCAAACGACGTTCCCTGATGCGATCAGGTCAAATTTTGCCATTAAAATCAGTCATCATCCTCATCGTGCGATTGCAGGTCCACCGGCGTTACGGGCTGAATCGTCGAAACCGCATGCTTATATGCCAGCTGTACGTAGCCTTCACGCTCGAGCAGCATACAAAAGAGATCATACGCTGCAATCCGGCCCTGAAGCATGACGCCATTGACCAGGAACATCGTCACCTGCACCCCGGCGCTGCGCACGCTGGACAGAAACACGTCCTGCAGCAGACGCACTTTCTTGGAGCTTTCTGCGCCTAGCCCGAATTGGCGAGCGTCCACCGGCATGCTCGGCATGATCGTGGAAATGGCATGCTTGTACACGAGCTGAGACTGCCCGTCTCGACGCAAGAGTATCGAGAAATTGTCGAACCAAGTGACGATGCCCTGGAGCTTCACGCCCTTGACGAGGAACATGGTGACCGGCGTCTTGTTCTTCCGCAGAAGATTGAGAAACTGGTCCTGAAGGTTCTGGCCCTTGCCGGTAGCGGGCGACGAGGCAGGCACGGGAGCCTCTGCCACAGGCGTTGTAACCGGATCGGCCGCCGGTTTGGGACGGGCCGAAAGCGTTCGTCCACTCATTGCGAGTCTCCTTTTTGTTGGCGGCCGCTTTTACGGTCCACAATCTGGTCGGGTCCTCTGGCCCGGCCGTTAGGCTGCTAGTCTAGTGTTTTGCTGCAGCGCAGTAAACGCGAAAGTTCTGGCGCTACTATCCCTCTTCGCCCTCAAGCTCGGAATCCTTGCGTTCGGACATCCCCAGCAGCTTCAGCTTGCGATGCAAGGCCGAGCGCTCCATGCCGATGAATGACGCAGTGCGGGAGATATTGCCGGAGAACCGCCTTATCTGGACGCGTAGATATTCGCGCTCGAAGCTTTCACGGGCCTCGCGCAGTGGAGCGCTCATCATCACCGAGGCATGCGCATCGCCATCGCCACGGCTGTTGAAGATTTCGGGCGGCAGCATGTCGGCCTCGATCTGCTGCAAGCGATCGCGCGGCGTCATGATCACGGTACGCTCCACGACGTTACGCAATTGGCGAACGTTGCCGGGCCATTCATAAGCTTGCAGCGCAGCCATGGCATCGGCTCCTACTTCGGGTGCATCCACACCCTGCTCGCTGGCGAACCGCGTGAAAAAGTGGTCGATAAGCGGCGGGATATCCTCTCGTCGATCGCGGAGCGCCGGCACGATGACCGGTACAACATTGAGGCGATAGAACAGATCTTCCCTAAAACGTCGTTCCGCGATCTCCTTCTCGAGATCACGCGAGGTCGACGATACCACGCGCACGTCGACCCGGATTTGCCTGGTGCCCCCGACGCGCACGAAGGCCTGGTCGGTGAGCACCCTGAGGATACGAGCCTGAGTCGATAGCGGCATATCGGCTATTTCGTCGAAGTAGAGCGTGCCGCCATCCGCCGCCTCCAGCAAGCCCGGACGAAGCAGGCTGCCTTCCACTTCCTCGCCAAAAAGCTCCTGTTCGAAGCGTTCGGGCGTGATCCGCGCGGAGTTGACGCAGATGAAAGCTTGGTCCGATCGTGCGCTCCAGGAGTGCAGAAGCCTTGCTGCGACCTCCTTCCCGGCGCCCGCCGGCCCGGTTATGAGCAGGCGGCTGCCGGTGTTGGCTACGCGTTTCAGCGTTGCACGCACCTGGTTGATCGCGCTGCTGTTGCCGGTGAACTCCTCGGCATTCGAGAAGTCATGGCGAAGCTGCGCATTTTCGCGACGCAGTCGTTCCGTCTCGGTGGCCCGGGAGACCAGATGGATCAGCTTCTCGGCTTCAAACGGCTTCTCGATGAAGTCGACGGCCCCACGGCTGATCGCCGCGACCGCGGTATCGATGTTTCCGTGACCGGAGAAGATGATGACCGGCAACTCGGGCTCTCTGGCCTTGATCGCGTCCAGCACTTCCAGGCCATCCATCGCGCTTCCGTGCAGCCATACGTCAAGAAGCACAAGCGATGGCCTGCGCGTATCGAGCGCTGCCAGTGCGCTGTCGCTATCGCCAGCGGTACGGCATTCATAGCCTTCGTCGCTCAGCACGCCGGCAACCAGTTCGCGGATGTCTCGTTCGTCGTCGACGATCAGGATATCGATGGGCATCGCGTCTTGTTCATCCTGCTGTTCTATTCGGCCGCTTCGAAGTTGCGGCCATGGGCGAGAGGATCTGCGGCGAACCGCATGGTTACTGTGGTGCCACCGCCTTGCGCAGGCATGAACGCCATTTCGCCGCCATGCTCTTCGACGATCTTGTTGACGATGGCGAGGCCGAGGCCGGTCCCTTTCTCGCGCGTGGTGACATAGGGTTCGATGATGCGGTCACGGTCCTGCGGCAGACCGATACCATTGTCGGTTATGCGGACCAGCAGAGCGTTATCCTGTGCCTCGATGCATACTGCTACCTTGCCGACGTAGCCATCGCCCGCGTCCTTGATCTTGGCTTCGATCGCTTCGACCGCGTTCTTGAGAACATTGGTCATGGCCTGACCGAACTGGTGGCGGTCGCAGGCGATGGTGCGCACATCGCCCTTGCTGTCGAATTCGAACGCTATGTCGGGACGCGCGACTTCTTGCAGGAACAATGCCTGGCGTGTGAGCTCGATGGGATCTTCGGGCCGGAAGATCGGCTTGGGCAGGCGCGCGAACGAGGAGAACTCGTCCACCATCTTGCGCAGTTCGCCGACCTGGCGAATGATCGTGCGGGTCAGATCCTCGAACAGTTCGGGATCCTGGGTGATCTGCTTGCGGTAACGCCGGCTGAGCCGTTCCGTCGCCAACTGGATCGGCGTCAGGGGGTTCTTGATTTCGTGGGCGATACGGCGGGCGACGTCGGACCAGGCTGCCTGACGTTGATCCAGCAGCTGACGGGTGATGTCCTCGAAGGTGATGACCTGCCCGGTCGCGTCGCGCGCGACCTTGACCGCGAGTGTCAGCAACTCGCCATTCTTGTTGTATTGCACCACGCCGCTCGGCTTGCCGCTGTCGACCATCGTGGCGATCTGTGGCGCGATCTCACTCAACGGCAAGCCGACCGGCCCCGGAATCGCGCGCTCCAGAAGCAGCTTGTGCGCAGTACTGTTCATCAGCTTGACCGAGCCGGCATCATCGATCGAGATGATCCCCGATGTAACAGATTCGAGCACGGCTTCGATGAATGCGCGGCGTTCCTGAAGCTGCACGTTCGCGCCCAGCAGCGCCTGGGTCTGCTTCTCGATCTGCGCGGTCATTCGGTTGAAGGCGCGGTTCAGCAAGCCCATCTCGTCGGCTCCGGTGCGGCCCTCGACGCGGAGGGAGAAGTTGCCGCTACCGACCCTGCGCGCCGCGTCCACCAACTCGTACAGTGGTTTTACCTGGCGATCGGCAAAGCGAAGGGCGAACCATACCGAGAGGCCGACGAGCGCCAGCGACGCAATGAATAGGGCGACGTTGAAGCGTAACTGGTAAAGCCGCGCCCTGCTCGTCAGCATTTCATAGCCACGGACGATGTTTTCGGCCCGCTGGCCTTGGCTGAAGGCGAGTAGATCCGAACTTCGCGACGTGTAGAGATAGATGCCGGTCGCACGATCGATTGGGGTCAACGCCACGATCCGGTTGGCGCTCGCCTGTACTACGAAGGGCTCGCCCGCATCGATCTTGCTGACCATTGCCGGCTTGATCGCAGCGGCCTCGTTGTCTCCGGTCGGGTCGACGATGGCCGCTACCCGCAGCTGATTGCCCCCCACCTTCTGGAGGATGGCCGACTCGTCAAGCTTGCGCGTACGGACCTGATAGGACAGGAACTCGGGAAATCCGGCGGCGGCGATTGACTCCTGGGTCAAATAGCCCCGCAAGTCGCTCGCCATGGCCAACGATTCCTGACTGACATCACGCTGGGCCTGTTCGTAGTAGCCGCGCGCCAGCTTGTTGGCATTCTCCAAAAGACCGCGTGAATTGTCCGAGAACCAGAACTCCACGCCCGATTGGAAGAGGTACGAGGCGAAGACCACCACCAGCAATGTCGGCACCGCCGCGATGACGGAGAATATAAACACCAGCCGGACATGCATCTGGCCGTTGCCGCCAATCGTCTGAGCCGCCCGGCGCAGCGCCATCCAGCGACCCAAAAGGACCAGCAGCGCCAGCGCCGGAACCAGCGTGCCAACCAGCAGCGTTGCGGTCATGTTCGACGACAGGAACTCGCCGCCGCTGCCGTTCGTGAACAAAGCCACGAACGTGACGGTCGTCATGACGAGGAAGGCGATGACCGAAACGACTACCATCACGCCGAACAGGTTCGCTCGTCGCGCTGCGATCTGCGAGCGGCGCCACCATCGTGGCCAAACGCGCCTGGGTTGCGGAAGGGTGCTCATCGTTGCATCTCTACAACACCGGGTGTGTCAGTTTTGCAAGGGAAATTCCACGACATGCGGCTCAAATACTACGAGTGTAATGCTCCGGATTGAGGCCAAGGTCGACGATCCGCTTCCGCAAGGTGTTCCTGTTGATGCCGAGCGCCTGCGCAGCGCGAAGTTGATTGCCACCCATCTCGCGTAGCAGCTGGGTGAAAAGTGGCCGTTCGAATGCTGCCAGCGCCGTTTCGTATATCGCGCCTGCGCTGGGCCGCTCGCTTGCGAGCCACTGGCTGACGGCGCCATCCAGCCCCGGGGTCTTGTCCGCCGCCAGTTCGCACTCGGCTGTCGCTGCAGGTAGCAACGGGACGATGCTGTCGATGTCGATCGTTTCCTCACGGGCAAGCAGTGCGAGCCGGTAGATGAAATTCTTGAGTTCCCGCACGTTGCCTCGCCATGGCTGGGCGCTCAGCATCTGTGCGGCACGCGCGGTCAACTGCCGTCGCGGCAGGCCTTCTGCCATTGCCAGCTGCAGAAAATGCCGTGCCAGCGCTTCGACATCGTCCGATCGCTCGCGCAAGGGCGGCATCGTTATGGGTACGACATTCAGGCGATAATAGAGATCTTCGCGGAACAGGCCGGCCGCGATCAGCGGTTGAAGATCCTTGTTGGTCGCAGCGACGATGCGAGCGTCAAAGCGGACTTCCTCGCGCCCACCGACGCGGCGAACGGAGCCCGATTGCAAGGCTCGCAACAGGCGCGTCTGGGCTTGCATCGGCATATCGCCGATCTCGTCCAGAAACAGTGTTCCCCCAGCGGCTTGCTCGAACTTGCCGACATGCCGCGCGACCGCGCCGGTGAACGCGCCCTTTTCATGACCGAACAGCTCGCTTTCGATCAATTCCGCCGGGATGGCCGCCGTATTGACCGCGATGAACGGTCCGGCACGACGATGGCCAAGCTGATGGATCGCCTCGGCTACCAATTCCTTCCCGGTCCCGGATTCGCCTAGGATCAGCACGGTCAGATCGTTGCGCAGCACACGGGTGATCATTCGATAGACGGCCTGCATTGCGGTGCTGCGCCCCACCAGCGGAAGGCTGCTCTCCACGGCATCCTGGCCGGTTTCGATGACGCCGTCATTCGACCCGACCGCCTGCCGGATGGTTCGGGCCAGTTCATCGATATCGAATGGCTTGGGGAAGTATTCAAAAGCGCCGGTGTCGGCCGCACGTACTGCGGTATCAAGGGTGTTTTGTGCCGACAGGATGACGATCGGCATCTGCGCATGAAGGCGCTGAACCTCGTCAAGCGTGTCGATCCCATCGCCATCAGGAAGCATGACATCGGTAACGAGGGCGGCGAAGCGACGTGCTTGAAGCCAGCGATTGCGCTCAGCGATCGTCTCGCAGTGGATCACCGAAAGACCTTCCGCCTCAAGCGCGGCGGTAATGACGAGCGCGATGGAGGCATCGTCCTCGACCAGCAAGATGGTCATGTTGCGGCCTTCGTCTTGGTCGATCCGCGCAGGCGGATTTCCCGGGCAAGCGGCAGGTGGACGCGAAAGTGCGTCCAGCCTTCCGTCTCGTCGCGCTCGTGGCTGATGCGGCCGCTCATGTCGCGCACCAGCTTGCGCACCAACGGCAGGCCCAGCCCCTGACCTGACTTCTTGGTGGTGACGAATGGCTCGAAGATATGGTCGCGCATCGCGCCCGGCACGCCTGGACCATTGTCGCTAACGCGCAATTCGATCGGCAGTCGTACGGAACGCCCTGAGTCGGTTGCGTGCAACTGCAGACCACTGGCGAACCGCGTACGGATGATGACCCGCCCCGTCGAGTGATCGCCACAAGCCTCACGCGCATTCGACAAGAGATTCATCATGACCTGGACCAGCCCGTCCGGACTGCCAAGAACCGCCGGGAGTGAGGGATCGAACTCCTCCTCGATCCGGGGTGCCTTGCTGGCGGGATCGGCCACGCGCAGCACGTCGATGGCCCGGCGGGCGGCTTCGTGCAGGTTGCATGGTTCGATGTTCGGCACCGTCTTGCGGCTCAACCGCTGCATGCGATCGATCAGCGTGGCGATGCGATCCACTTCCGAGGTGATAAGCTCGGTCAAAGCCAGATCTTTCTCATCGATCCGGCGGGCCAGCAACTGCGCCGCACCGCGTATTCCGGCCAAGGGATTCTTGATCTCGTGAGCCATGATCTCGGGTCCGCGCAGCACCGCATTGTCGGCACCGCCAGAGTCAGCTCCAAAAGCATCGGTGGGCGTGTTGTCGTGGATCGTCAGCAGTTGCCAGCCGGGCCAATCGCCCACCGGCGTCACATTGATGTCGATACGTCGGGTACCCCGATCCTTGATGCCGACCATAATGTCGCGCGCGGAAACCGGCGTCTCGACATCATCGATACGATCGAGCAGCCGCGAGTCGGCGAGCGTCAATATGGTTTCCAGACGACGACCGGTAAGCCGTCGCAGGCTTTGACCAAGGAACTGCTCGGCCGCTGGATTGGCAGACGCCACCGTCTGGCCGGGTTCGAGCAACAGTACCGCATGGGGCAGGCTTGCCAGCTGCCGATGCGCCTCGGGGATTGCGGCGCGTTCCGCGTGGCTCATGCCGCCTGGCGCTGCCGCCAAGGCTCGTAGAAATCGCTCAGGGTGCGTAGCACTTCTTCGGGATCGTCGATGAAATTGACCCGGTTACGCATCTCGGCCGATCCCGGCAGACCTTTGGTGTACCAGCCAAGATGCTTTCTGGCCATTTTCACGCCGGTTTCGCGGCCATAAAGCGACAGCATGTCGCGATAATGCTCGACCATCAACTCGAACTGGGCCCCGATCGACGGAGCGGCGATCTCGCCGCCCGTACGCCACCAGTGCATTACCTGGCTCAGGAACCAAGGGCGGCCATACGCGCCCCGTCCGATCATCACGCCGTCGGCGCCCGATTGATCGAGCGCGATGGCGGCATCCGCGATGGCGCAGATATCGCCGTTGACCAGAACAGGTACCGTGACCGCCTCCTTGACCCGGCGTACGAAGCTCCAGTCAGCCTCACCTTTATACATCTGATTTCGCGTTCGGCCATGAACCGTGATCATCTTTGCGCCCAGATCCTGCGCGATACGTGCCAATTCAGGAGCATTGAGGCTGTCGTGACACCATCCCATCCGCATCTTGACGGTGACCGGAACGTCCACCGCCTTGACCGTCGCCTCGATCAAAGAGGCCGCCAGCTTCAAATCGCGCATCAGCGCCGAGCCGGCCTCGCCGTTTACGACCTTGCGAACCGGACAGCCCATGTTGATGTCGATGATCGCGGCGCCACGGTCGGCGGAAAACCTCGCGGCTTCGGCCATTTGCGCCGGATCGCAACCGACTAGTTGCATGGACACGGGCTCTTCGGATAGATCCCATTGCGCTTTTTGGACCGACTGCCGGGTCTCGCGAATAGCAGCCGGACTTGCGATCATCTCGGTGACGTTCAAGCCGGAACCGAAGCGCCGGACCAGTTTGCGAAATGGCAGATCGGTCACCCCGGTCATCGGCGCCAGCACGACCGGGCACGCGATCTCCACCGCGCCTATGCGGATGGGCGTCATGGTTGGTGGCTTGGGTAGATCGGTCATGGTCGGAAAGGCTGCCTAAAAAACAGGCAGTGCATAGTGGATTGCCCGAGGGCCAGCAAGCGATTACCGGCAGCGCGATGCCCGATGATCGTCCCTCGCCGCCTACCGCCGCCATCGTCGTCGCTGCCGGGCAAGGTCTGCGGGCCGGACAGTCTCTGCGCAAACAATTCGCATTGTGGCGGGGCAAGCCCGTGGTGCGGCATTCCGTCGAAGCCTTGCTGGGAAATGGCGTGTCCCCCATCGTCGTCGTGATACCGGTTGATGCCGAAGGCATCGCGGTGAAAGCCCTTGCCGGGTTATCCGGCGATATCCGTTTCGTGACGGGCGGATCGACCCGCCAGCAATCGGTTTGCAATGGGCTTGGCACGTTGGAGGCAGACGCGCCAACGTACGTCCTGATCCACGATGCCGCTCGCCCGACGCTTCCGGCAGCCGTCATCGCCAGGCTTCGTGAACGGCTTGCCGATTGCAGCGGGGCGATCCCGGTTCTGCCGGTGGTCGATAGTCTCGCTTCGGATGAGAATAGTATGATGGGCCCTTCGACCTCACGCGAAACGCTGCGTCGCGTGCAGACACCGCAAGCCTTCCGATATCGCGACATCCTTGCCGCCCATCGCATCTGGGATGGTGAGCCAACCGCGGGCGATGATGCGCAGGTCGCTCAGGCAGCCGGGCTCGCCGTCGCTCTCGTCGAAGGAGATGAGGCATTGCACAAGCTGACCTACGCTGCCGATTTCTCCGTGGATCGGCCTCCGGTCCGGGTCGGTTCGGGCTACGACGTCCATCGTCTTGGCGACGGTGAGGAGCTATGGCTTTGCGGTGTCCGGGTGCCTCACGATCAAGGCCTGGTGGGACATAGCGATGCCGACGTCGCCATCCACGCGTTGGTCGACGCCCTGTTGGGAGCGTTGGGCGAAGGCGATATCGGGCAACACTTCCCGCCCTCCGATGCCCGCTGGCGTGGGGCGTCGTCCGACCGCTTTCTGGCACACGCGGCAGGTCTCGTCGCACAAGCCGGATATCGGCTGGGCAATGCGGACGTGACGATCATCTGCGAAGCACCGAAGATCGGCCCGCATCGCGAAGCAATGCGCGATCGGCTGGCGGCGATCCTCGGCGTTGACAAGCGCCTTGTGAGCGTCAAGGCAACGACCACCGAAAGGCTGGGTTTCACCGGCCGGGGTGAGGGTATCGCCGCTCAGGCGATGGCCAGCCTCATCAAAGATTGAAGGTCACGACGATGCGTTTACCTGCGATCCTTTGCGCTGCCATGCTCGTTATCGCGCCAGGTGTCGCGCAGGCGGCCCAGCAGTGCCTCACCCCGCAAGAGGCGTCCTCGCTTGCTGCCTACGCGTTGCCGGCCGCCATCAGCGGCACCACCAAGCGATGCGCACCCTCGCTGACGCCATCGTCGTTCCTGCGACGCGGGGGGTCTGAACTGGCCAGCCGCTATTCGGCACGAAAGACGCAGAACTGGCCCGCCGCGAAAGCCGCATTTTTCAAGATCGGTGGTGGTTCGAAGGACGAGAGCAGCGCCATCCTCAAGACCCTGCCCGATCCATCGTTGCAGCAGATGTTGGATGCCATCATCGAAGGCATGGTCGCCCAGGAAATCCCGGTCGAAAAGTGCGGCCAGATCGATCGTATCGTCGGCCTACTGGCGCCCTTGCCTGCCGAAAATACCGCAGACCTGATCGCCGTCGTTCTTGGCATCGCCGGTAAATCCGGCAAGGCGCAAAGCGACAAGTTTTCGATTTGCAAGACCTGATCATGGCCTCCGCAATCCTGCCGGAAGACATCATCGCACTTGCACGCCGTGTAGTGGCCGAGAACATCGCAGCGAAGCGCAAGGTCGCCGTAGCGGAAAGCTGCACCGGCGGCCTGGTCTGCGCCGCCCTGACCGAGATCGCAGGCTCATCAGCGGTACTCGATCGCGGATTCGTGACCTATTCGAACGAGGCCAAGCAGCAAATGCTTGGCGTGTCGGACGACATACTCGACGCCTTCGGCGCGGTATCGCCGGCAACCGCGTGGGCGATGGCCCAAGGTGCGATCAAGCATAGCATCGCCGATGTCGCCGTCGCGATCAGCGGTATTGCCGGCCCCGACGGGGGCAGCGATCTAAAGCCTGTCGGAACCGTCGTGTTCGCCTGCGCGCATCGCAGCCAGGAAATCGAGTCGATCAATGCCGAGCAGCGGTTGCTGGACGGAGCCGATCGCAGCGAGATCAGACGTCAGGCAACGCTGATAGCGCTGGAGTTGTTGCTGCCATAGAGCGCCGCTGCACGTTCTTCGAACGCAGAGACCATCTTGCGGAATGCCCGATCGAAATACTGACCGGCGATCTTCTCGAACAACGGGTTGCGAAACGCAAAGTCGACCGCGAAATCGATTTCGCAACCGCCCTCGACATCTCGGAAGCGCCAGGCATTGTCGAGATCGCGCAGGGGTCCGTCGATGTACGTGACGCGCAGTTCGTCAGGTCGCTTCTTCACGACGCGGGAGGTGAATTTCTCCTTGAGCGCCTTGAAGCCCACAAGCATGTCAGCGACCATTTCAGTGTCGCTGTCGGTTCGGATCCGGGTCGCGATGACCCATGGCAGGAATTCCGGGTAACGATCGACGTCCGCGACCAGATCGAACATCTGGGCGGCGGTGTAGGGCATGGCCCGTGTCTCGCGAATTCCGGGCATTCAGCGGCTCTCCGCCAGCGCACGCTTTGCAAGCTGCGCTTCTCGCGTCGCGCGCATCTCGGCAAAATCCTTACCCGCGTGATAGCTCGATCGCGTCAAAGGGGACGAGGCGACCTGCAGGAACCCCTTGGCCCTGGCGATCGCACCATATGCGGCGAACGCTTGCGGCGTGACGAACTCCATCACTTCGGTATGTTTTGGCGTCGGGCGAAGATATTGGCCCATGGTCAGGAAATCGATATCGGCACAGCGCATGTCATCCATGACCTGATGGATCTCCAGACGCTGTTCACCAAGCCCCAGCATAACGCCCGATTTGGTGAAGATGGACGGATCGTGCCGCTTCACCTCTTCGAGCAGGCGCAGCGAGGCGTAATAGCGCGCGCCCGGGCGGATGGTCGGGTAAAGCCGCGGTACCGTCTCGAGATTATGGTTGTAGACATCCGGGCGGGCAGACACGATCGCTTCCACCGCGCGACGCATCTTTCCGCGAAAGTCAGGAGTCAGGATCTCGATCGTCGTGGCCGGCGTGTTGCGGCGCAATTCCTCGATCACCTTCACGAACTGCGATGCGCCGCCGTCGGGCAGGTCGTCACGATCGACCGAGGTGATGACGATATGCTCCAGGCCGAGCTTGGCCGCGGCCTCCGCCACATGCGCCGGCTCGTCGGCATCGACTCGTCCGGGCATACCCGTCTTGACGTTGCAGAACGCGCAGGCCCGCGTGCAGGTGTCGCCCAGGATCATCACCGTCGCGTGTTTCTTGGTCCAGCACTCCCCGATGTTCGGGCAAGCCGCCTCCTCGCAAACCGTATTCAGCTTGAGGTCGCGCATCAATTGCCGCGTCTCTCCATACCCTTTCGAGGTCGGAGCTTTGACACGGATCCATTCTGGCTTGCGCGCGCGGGCGGAGCTGTCGGGGGCAGCGGTCGGAGCAGATGAGAGATCGTTCATGAATGCCCAGATAGTCGCATGCGCCGGGGCTTGCCAGTGGCAAAGTCCCTAGCCATGTAAGCGCCATGACAGCCTCAGCAACAGACTCGCCGAGCACTGCGCTCGATACTCTCATCGCCGGGTACCAGCGGTTTCGCGAAACCGGATGGACGCCGCACCGGGAACGCTGGTCGGCGCTGGGTGAGGGTCAGCAACCTGAAGTGATGGTCATCGCCTGCTCGGACAGTCGCGTCGACCCCGCGCAGATCTTCGACGTGGCACCGGGTCAGATCTTCGTGGTCAGGAACGTCGCCGCGCTGGTGCCGCCATTCGAGACGACGCCCGGCCACCACGGAGTCTCCGCCGCACTCGAATTCGCGGTGCAGGTCCTCAAGGTCAAAGAGATCGTCGTCATGGGCCATGGGCTTTGCGGCGGCTGCAAGGCCGCGCTGACTCAGTCGCTGAACGGCACCGAGCCGGGTGACGGCGGTTTCGTCGCCGATTGGATCTCATTGCTCGATGAGGCCCGCGAGCCGATTGCCGAAAGCCTGGGGACTGAAGGTCGTGAGGCGGAGATGGCGATGGAACTGGCGGCGGTGCGAGTGAGCCTCGACAACTTGATGACGTTCCCGGGCATCAGCAGCAAGGTCGCCGATGGTAACCTCCGGTTGCGTGGTGCCTTTTTCGCGATTTCCGATGGTCTGCTGCATGTCCTCGACGACACGACGGACGAGTTCAAGCCCCTATCCTGATCAAGCTTGCGAGCTTAAACAATAGGACGCCGGTCTCCCGGCGCCCTATTTCATGGTCGGCTTCTGGCGGGTCAGTTGGCTGCAGGCGCAGCCGGGCTCGCCTTCGACTTTACATAGGCCAACCACATCTTCGCCACCGGCACGCGTGCCGGGGTGGTGACTTGAGCGAAAGTGCTCTGAGCGTCGGCGTACTTGCCCTGATCGGACTGAGCGATGCCGAGGCGGGTCAGGACGCGATCCTTGTCGGCGACGGGTGCCTTTGCCAGCGCCAGCTTGTAGAGCTCCTCCGCCTTGGCAGGCTGCTCGTAGCTGAGGAACGCATCGGCGGCACCGTTGATGGTGGCGAACGTTGCCGATCCGGCCCGAGCGTCCTTTTCATAGGATGGCAGCGCGGCGCGATCAGCGCTCACCCGCCCTTGCGCAAGGCTCTTGTACTCGGCAACGTCGGCTGCGGACACCTTACCCGACGATACGCCCTGATCGATGATCTTGAGGGTCTCACCCGGCAGACGGCGTGGATCGGCGTCCTGCACGTAGGACAAATAGTCGCCGCGCGTCGACAGCGTGCCGGTACGGGCCATCAGGCGTGCGAGATCCAGATCTTCCTGCGCACCGGGCCGGTTGAGTGCCCGGGTTACCTGAAACGCACTCTTCCAGCTCTCGGGGCCGGGATAGTATTCCACGAGCTGCGCGGAAAGATCGTTGGCCTGGGCAACCTGCTTGCCGTCATAGGCGGACTGCAAGGCGGTACGCAGCGCGCTTTCGCTCGGTTTGCCACCACCCGCCTTCGCCTTGGCGATCTCGTCCGTCGACATCTGCAGGGCGGCACCGGGATTGTTCGTCCGCTTGTACGAGTCGGCCAGAACCTTGTCGATCATGCCCTGCTGATCGCGATATCCACCGTCATAGGCTGGCTTGATGTACTTGATGGCGCCGGCGTAATCCTGCGACTGATACGCGGTTACGCCTGCCAGCCACTGCAATTGACCCAGCGTATCCGGCTTTGCGGCGCCACTGTCGATCATCATGACCAGGCCCTTGTGCTGCTGAGCGGTATCGTTCTTCAGCACGCCGATATTCCGGGTGAGTTCGCCAGCCTTGAGCTTGTCGAGCGGAGTCGATGCGGCGGCCGCGGCGGCCGCCAGCTTGGCATCCGCGCCGCCCAGCGCGCTATCGACCTCGGTGGCTGCAGCTGCGCGTGCCGCAGGATCTTTCGCCGCTTGAGCCTTGTCGCTCGCGGACTTGACCGCTGGATTGGTGGACGCGGAACTTACCGCCTTGTCCAGTTCTGCCGCTGCCGCACTGAAATCCTTTGAAAAGGATCCTGCGGCGGCATCCTTCTTCGCCGCGAAGGCGGGTGCTGGCGCCATCGCGGCGACCACCCCCGACGATATGGCAGCAGCCAAAGCAAGACGTGAAATCAGGAACTTGCGAGCCATACAGGCGAACTCCTCTCAATCATCCGCGATACCACCGCAATCCTTGGGCGGCATTCGCGTAGAATAAAAACCGATGCATACATGGCTACCAACATCTGCCGTGGCAATCGTGGGGTGGAGCTAGAATGCGGTCGGTGAACGCGGATTGAATGTAAATTGTTGCCTGGGTGGTCGGTCCGGGTGGTTTGGGTGTGGAAAATACCGCCCGCGTCGCCAGCCTGGATCCGGCATGACTGGCAATCGTCGCTTGCATCGCCTAGGGCAGGCGTTCGCCTATTCCCGCCAACAGTGAAACGATAAGTAGCGCGTGAGCGACGACACCGACATTCTCGATACGCAGGGTCCTTCCGGCGAATACACCCGCGTCGACATCGTCGACGAGATGAAGAACAGCTATCTCGATTACGCGATGAGCGTGATCGTGGCACGCGCCCTGCCCGACGTGCGCGATGGCCTCAAGCCGGTCCATCGCCGTATCCTGTACGCAAGCCAGGAAGGCGGCTTCGTCGCCGGGCGACCTTATCGCAAGTCGGCCAAGATCGTCGGCGACGTGATGGGCAACTATCACCCGCACGGCGATAGCTCGATCTACGATGCGCTTGCCCGCATGACCCAAGATTGGTCGATGCGCGTTCCCTTGGTCGATGGCCAAGGGAACTTCGGATCGATGGATCCCGATCCGCCGGCGTCGATGCGATACACCGAGGCGCGGCTTGCCCGGATCGCGAACTTCCTGCTCGACGATCTCGACAAGGATACCGTCAATTTCCAGGACAACTACGACGGTTCCCGCCAGGAGCCGCAGGTCCTGCCCGCGCGCTTTCCAAATCTGCTGGTCAATGGCGCCGGCGGTATCGCGGTCGGCATGGCGACCAATATCCCGCCGCACAATTTGGGCGAAGTCATCGATGGCTGCCTCGCCTTCATCGAGAATCCGGCGATCAGCGCCGAGGAACTGTTCGAGATCATCCCCGGTCCGGATTTTCCCACCGCACCGCTGATCCTGGGCAAGGCCGGAGCGCGCGCCGCATACCTGACCGGGCGCGGCTCGATCATCATGCGCTGCCGCTACGAGATCGAGGATGGCCGTGGTTCGAATCGCGGCGCGCGCTCGATCGTGCTTACCTCGATTCCCTTCCAGGTCGGCAAGTCGGGTCTCGTCGAAAAGATCGCCGATGCCGCCAAGGAAAAGCGGATCGAGGGCATTTCCGACATCCGTGACGAATCCAACCGCCTCGGCGTGCGCATGGTGCTAGACCTGAAGCGGGATGCGACGCCCGAGGTCGTGCTCAATCAGTTGTGGCGCCACACGCCCGCGCAGTCGAGCTTCCCGGCCAACATGCTTGCGATCCGGGGCGGCCGGCCGGAAACGCTCAGCCTGCGGGACATCATCCAGGCGTTCATCCAGTTCCGCGAAGAGGTCATTACCCGCCGCACCAAGTTCGAGCTGAACAAGGCGCGTGACCGTGCTCACATCTTGCTCGGCCTGGTGGTGGCGGTGTCCAACATGGATGAGGTCGTCAAGATCATCCGTGGCGCGCCGAACCCCAGCGAGGCCCGGGCGCGCTTGATGGCCAGGGAGTGGCCGATCGGCGACATCGCGCCGTATATCCGTCTGGTCGAGGCGATCGAGCCGAACGCCGAGCAAGAGGGCGGCACCTACCGTCTGTCCGAAGCTCAGGTGCGCGCGATCCTCGACCTGCGGCTGCATCGCCTGACGGCCCTTGGCCGGGACGAGATCGGTGACGAACTCAAGGAACTCGCGCTCAAGATTGCGGAGTTTTTGGCGATCCTGGGTGATCGCGTGAAGCTTTACGAGGTCATGCGTGAGGAACTGGTCGCGGTTCGCGCCTTTGCCACGCCGCGCCTTTCCGAGATCGTTGCCGCTGCCGATGGCATCGACGACGAGGATCTGATCGAGCGGGATGACATGGTCGTCACCGTGACGATGGACGGCTACATCAAGCGTACCCCCCTCTCCACCTTCCGCGCGCAAAATCGCGGCGGCAAGGGTCGCGCCGGAATGGCGACCAAGGACGAGGACGTCGTCTCCGAGATGTTCGTCACCTCGACGCACAATCCGGTGCTCTTCTTCTCGACGTCGGGGAAGGTCTATCGCCTCAAGGTATGGCGCCTGCCCGAAGGCGGCCCGACCACGCGCGGTCGGCCCATCGTCAATCTGCTGCCCGCACTGGACAAGGACGAGACGATCGCCACCGTCCTGCCGCTGCCCGAGGACGAAGGAACCTGGGGCGCACTGCACGTCGTATTCGCCACGGCCAAAGGCAATGTGCGCCGTAACTCCATGGATTCATTTGCGAACGTGCCTACCAATGGCAAGTTCGCGATGCGGTTCGAGGATGAGTCCGCGGATCGCCTGATCGGCGTCGCCCTGTTGGGTCCCGAAGACGACGTGCTGCTCGCGACCCGGCTCGGCAGGGCGATCCGCTTTGCCGGAGATGATGTGCGCGAGTTCCAGAGCCGTACGTCTACCGGTGTGCGTGGCATGACGCTCAAGCCGGGCGACGAAGTGGTATCCTTGTCGATCCTGCATCGCATCGGCAGCAGCGCCGAGGAGCGCGAAACCTACTTGCGTTACGCTCCCTGGAAAGCCGAGCGCGAGGGTGAGCATGATCTGGATGCCGATCGCTTTGCGGAGCTCTCCCTTGGCGAGCAGTTCATCCTGACCGTATGCGCCAACGGTTATGGCAAGATGTCGTCCGCTTACGAGTACCGCCGCACCGGACGGGGCGGCCAGGGTATCACCAACATCGATAACATCGGTCGCAATGGGCCGGTGGTCGCCAGTTTTGCCGCGACCAAGGCCGATCAACTGATGCTGGTTACCGACCAGGCCAAGCTGATCCGCATCGGCCTCGACAGCCTGCGCGTGATTGGGCGTGGCAGCGCCGGCGTAAAGCTGTTCGACGTATCGGCCAACGAGCATGTCGTCAGCGCTGTTCGTATCGATGAGACCGCCGAACCGGAAAACGAAGCCGAAGCTGCAATCGTAGAAGAAATGATCGCCCGCAATGCGGACCAGGTCGACATCGCGACAACCATCGACCGGGATGATCTGGATATCAACGACGAAGACAATCCGGAGGGCGACGACGTATGAGCGCGCAGAGTGGCGCGACGCCGCTGATCGCCTACAAGGTGCTCACCGCAGAGCAGATGGCGGACTTGCAAGGCAGGGGAACTTTTGCGGGATCGCCCATCGATGTGAAGGATGGCTTCATCCATCTCTCAACGGCAGACCAATTGGATGAAACCGTCATCAAGCACTTCGCAAAGCAGGATAATCTTCATCTTGCCGCCATCGATCTGGAAGCTTTGAAGGATGCGGTGAAGTGGGAGCCATCTCGCGGTGGTGCGCTGTTCCCGCACATTTACGCAGAACTGCCATTGGCGGCGGTCATCGCCTATGGTCCGCTGGAACGCGATGCGCACGGCAAGGTAAGCCTGCCGGTCACCGGCTGACGATGACCCATCAGGTTCATATCATCGGTGGTGGGCTGGCGGGTAGCGAAGCCGCCTGGCAATTGGCGCGGCGCGGTGTGCGTGTGCGATTGTCCGAGATGCGTGGGACAGGCGAACGATCGCCCGCGCATCATACCGATGCCTTGGCGGAACTGGTCTGCTCGAATTCGTTTCGATCGGATGATGACGAAAAAAATGCCGTCGGTCTTCTGCATCACGAGATGCGGCGCTTGGACTCTCTGGCGATGCGCGCGGCGAAAAGCGCGCAGGTTCCCGCAGGATCGGCTCTTGCCGTCGATCGCGACGTGTTTTCGGCGGAAGTCGAAGCGGCGCTGGCGGCCCAACCGACATTGGAAATCGTACGCGAGCGAGTTGATGTTCTGCCCGAAGATGGGCTCACTATCATCGCGACCGGTCCCCTTACTGCGGCCGGTCTGGCGAGCAGTATCGGTACCGCGACGGGAGCAGACAGCCTGGCGTTCTTCGATGCGATCGCACCAATCGTGTACCACGAGACGATCGACATGGATGTCTGCTGGATGGCCTCGCGCTGGGACAAAGGCGAGACCAAGGATTATATCAACTGCCCGATGAACAAGGAGCAGTACCTCGCCTTTCACGACGGTCTGATCTCCGGCGAAAAGATCTCGTTCAAGCAGTGGGAGGCGGACACCCCCTACTTCAACGGCTGCATGCCGATCGAGGTCATGGCCGAGCGGGGACTGGATACGCTTCGGTTTGGTCCGATGAAGCCGGTGGGGCTCGATGATCCACGGACGGGCCGATGGCCGCATGCAGTGGTGCAGTTACGGCAGGACAACAAGCTGGGCACCTTGTGGAATATGGTCGGCTTCCAGACGAAGCTGAAACATGCCGATCAGGTGCGCCTGTTCCGCACCATTCCCGGCCTGGAAAAAGCGGAGTTTGCCCGTCTTGGCGGTCTGCACCGTAACACTTTTCTCAACTCGCCTGTCTTGCTGGATCGACAGTTGCGATTGCACACGGCCCCTCACATTCGTTTCGCAGGCCAGATCACCGGGTGCGAAGG
This sequence comes from Novosphingobium sp. TK46, assembly GCF_055361525.1. Lineage (NCBI taxonomy): Bacteria > Pseudomonadati > Pseudomonadota > Alphaproteobacteria > Sphingomonadales > Sphingomonadaceae > Novosphingobium > Novosphingobium sp. TK46. Next base: position 3,545,017 of record NZ_CM143963.1, on the reverse strand, counting down.
GTATGTCGAGAGTGCTGCTGTGGGTCTGGTCGCAGGGCTGATGACCGCGGCCGAAATTGGTGGTCACGCCTGGAACTCGCCGCCACGAACAACCGCCCTGGGTGCGCTGTTGGCGCACATCACCGGCGACGCGGAAGCCGAGAGCTTTCAGCCGATGAACGTCAACTTCGGCTTGTTTCCGCCTTTGCATGACGTGAAGAAAAAGCAGCGCAAGGAGGCCTACACCTCGCGTGCGAAAGACGAATTGGGCGTTTGGGCTACTGCCGAGCCGGTGCTGGTCGGCTGAGCGATCAGCATCCGCATTTCGGCTTGGCACGCACGGGTGGCGCGGTGGTGCGAAATTCCTGCGGCGTCAGGGCCAGATCATGGTTGGCGTCTGCCTGCGCGAACTTGTCGACCGTGGTGCCGGCCCATTCCTCGAAGGTAAGCAGGTTGTTGCCATCCTTGTCGAGATTGCGGAACGTGCCGGTTCGTGTCGACAGTAGCTCATTGCGGGTTATGCGGCCGTCGCTATCGCGATCGTAACGTGCGAACCGGCGCTGTTCATTGGTGAGTTCGACCGCTTCCGGCGGCGACGGACCTTGAAGGCCAGCGACATCCGCCGATGGAAGAACATCGGGTGCGGCTTTCGCCTTCTTGGGTTTGCCCGGCAGCGGCGGTGGAGCGCCCTGCTCTACTTCGGCCCGTCCTTGCAACCAAAATAGCCCGGCAGCGACGAACAATAGCGCTGCAAGAGCACCCAGTACGATACGATTCAATGACTTGCCCCCTTGTCCCGGGGAACTAGCAGGCCATCACAGACCCAGCAATCCCAGCTTCACCGCTTCGAGCATAGCCGCCGGAGAGGACGCGCCGTCCTCCCTTCCCGAGCGCCGGCGACGTCTGGACAGACCCGCAAGAACGCGCAGCGGCCGTAGTGGCCGGCTGACACGCGGAAGCTGACGCGGAAGCATCTCGGCCAGCGCTACCGCCGTCGAGCGTTCGTCATCCCGACCAAGCCGCATCGCCAGATCCTCCAGCGCCCAAACTTGTCCCAATTGCCGTGCGGCTTCCCGATCCAGGGACGAATGCAAGACGTCGGCCAGCGCTGCCGCTGCGGCGCCTCGTCCGTCGGCAAAGGCTTTGAGCGATGAGGCGGCCAATGGTGAAGGCGCGGTAAGGGCTTCCCAAGCGTCGACGAGCGCGGCTGCCGTCGGCGTCGCCTTGTTCCAGCTGCGCAGCGTTGCCAGGATCGGCTCGCCTTGCGGCCATTGCGCGGGCTGCTGGCTGATCGCCTCGCGCCACCAGGCCAGACGTAGCTGCGCCAGCATCGGTTCGGTCGAGCGCCGGATCAACGTCGCCAAACGCGCATCGAGCGCCAGCAGTGCCAGCGTCGGTGCTCGCGCAGGCGCAGGTGCGTACACCAGCGCCAGGCGAGCTAACGACGGCAGTGTCGCCAAGAGGGCTTCGTCGTAATCCCGATCGGCGGCGACGGATTCAGGGCTAGCGATAGCAGACCTTCTTCACCGCATCGATCACCTTGGGAACATCGATGAGCGCGGCCTTTTCCAGATTGGCGGCATACGGCAGCGGCACGTCTTCGTTGTTAACGCGCAGAACCGGGGCATCGAGATCGTCGAAGCCCTGCTCCATGCAGATCGCGATGATTTCCGACGCGATCGAACAGACAGGGAAGCCTTCCTCGGCGACGACGAGGCGGTTGGTCTTCTTTAGACTTGCCAGAACCGCAGCTGTATCCAGCGGCCGCAGCGTACGCAGATCGAGGACTTCGGCTTCGATGCCCTCGCCAGCGAGTTGCTCCGCCGCCTCCAGAGCGACACCGACTCCGATCGAGTAGGACACGATCGTCACGTCCGTACCTTCGCGCATGACGCGCGCCTTGCCGATGGGCAGGACGTGGTCATCGAGTTCCGGAAGCTCGAAGGAGCGGCCATAGACAAGCTCGTTCTCCAGGAAAACCACCGGATCTTCCGAGCGGATCGCCGCCTTGAGCAGGCCCTTGGCATCGGCAGCGTCGTAAGGAGCAATCACGATCAGGCCCGGCACGGAGGCGTACCAAGGACCGTAGTTGTGGGAGTGCTGCGCGCCCACGCGGGACGCCGCGCCGTTGGGACCGCGGAACACGATCGGACAACGCATTTGCCCGCCGGACATGTAGTTGGTCTTGGCGGCGGAATTGATGATGTGGTCGATGGCCTGCATAGCGAAGTTGAAGGTCATGAATTCGACGATCGGCCGCAGACCGCCCATCGCGGCGCCGGTGCCAATGCCGGCGAATCCGTATTCGGTGATCGGTGTGTCGATCACGCGCTGCGGCCCGAACTCTTCCAGCAGGCCTTGAGTTACCTTATAGGCACCTTGGTATTCGGCGACTTCTTCACCCATGATGAAGACGCGGTCGTCCCGGCGCATCTCTTCGGCCATCGCATCGCGCAAAGCCTCGCGGACAGTCGCGCTCTTCATGTTGACGCCGCGCGGGATCTCCTTCGAGGCAGCAGGCTTTATGTCGCTGCCGAGCTGGGTCGTGCCGGTTTCAAGCTTGTCGCCAGACTTGCTTGTCCCTGACTCATCAGCCTTCATCTTCTGTTCGGGCGCCTCCGTCTTTGGTGCCTTTTTGTTTTTGGCGGCATCCGGCTGTTTCGTGACGTCGCTGGCCGCTTCTGGTGCGGGCGCAGCGTCCTCATCCTCACCAGACATGACGGCGATCACGGTCCCGACCTTCACACCCTCGGTGCCCTCGGAGATCATGATCTTGCCGATCGTGCCTTCATCGACGGCTTCGAATTCCATTGTCGCCTTGTCGGTCTCGATCTCGGCCAGGATGTCGCCCGAGGTCACCTGGTCGCCTTCCTTGACCAGCCACTTGGCAAGTTTGCCTTCTTCCATGGTCGGGGAAAGCGCGGGCATCTTGAGTTCGATCGGCATCAGTATGTCTCCACCAGCACGTCGGTGTAGAGTTCGGGAGCCTCGGGCTCAGGCGAACTCTCGGCAAAATCGGCGGCATGGCCGACGCTGGTACGAACGCGCTTGTCGATCTCCTTGAGGCTTGCTTCGCTAACGCCGATTTCCAGCAGTTCCGTTTTCAGGTGTTCGATCGGATCGCGTTTTTCACGGATCCCCTGCACTTCCTCACGCGTGCGGTACTTGGCCGGATCGGACATCGAGTGGCCACGATAGCGGTAGGTGTTGAGTTCCATGAGGACGGGCCCATTACCGCCGCGCACATGCTCCAGGGCGATTTCCGCTGCCTGGCGAACCTCGAGAACGTCCATGCCGTCGACTTGCATGCCCGGAATGCGAAACGCGGTACCGCGACGATGGAAATGCGTTTCGGCTGACGAGCGATTGACGGCGGTACCCATCGCATACTGGTTGTTCTCGATCACGAAAATGATCGGAAGCTTCCACAAGGACGCCATGTTGAAGGCTTCGTACACCTGGCCCTGGTTGGCGGCACCGTCTCCGAAATAGGCCAGGGTCACCCCACCATCACCGCGATACTTATGGGCGAACGCCAAGCCGGAGCCGAGCGGAACCTGCGCACCGACGATACCATGTCCACCATAGAAGCCATGTTCGACGCTGAACATGTGCATCGAACCGCCCTTACCCTTCGAGATGCCCGATTGACGTCCCGTAAGCTCGGCCATGATGATTTTGGGATCGATGCCATATGCGAGCATGTGGCCGTGATCGCGGTAGCCGGTGATGACCGAATCCAGACCCGCCTTCAATGCCGACTGCAGGCCGACGGCCACCGCTTCCTGACCAATATAAAGGTGACAAAAACCACCGATGAGACCAAGGCCATAAAGCTGTCCAGCCTTCTCCTCGAACCGACGTATCAGCAGCATCTGCTCATAGAAGTGCAGCAGCTCCTCTTTGCCGGCCTTGTATCGTCGATCTGCGGCCAGTGCGTCTGCCAGGCTACGCAGCGCGAAACCTTCATCCTGATCGGCGGTATCGGGCGGTGACGTCTCTGCGTTAGGCAACGGCTAATTCCTGGTAGCTGCGAGTCTGATCAGGGATATAGGTTCCCCTCGCCGCCAGAGAAACCCGTCGAGCCGATTTAGCCGCATGGCAGCAGCGCTTTGTCACCATGCGAGCAAACAGCCGCGACCGGCGCACCTGCTTGGGTGCTAAATCGCCCAAGCCTGTCTCAGGGCTGCTTGGGCAACAGCATGACCATTTCGTCGGGATGAGCGACGTTGAGATTGCTGCGCAGCAGTTCACCGGCAAGGTCGGGATCGGCATGGCGCGGATCAAGCAAGGCAACGCGATTGCGCAAGTGTTCGCGATCGGCTTCCAGCTTCGCAATCTGTTCCTGCTGCTGATCGAGCAAGCGCTCGTTCTCGTTCCAGGCGATGAACCCGCTCGGCCCAGCGACCACGAAACCGGCCATCAACAGCAAGGCCCCAAGCGCGCCCAACTGAAGCCCACGGTCGCGTACGAACTTTGGTTCATGTCGATATCTGCGCATGCTGATAATCCAACCACGCATTCGCCAAAACTTCAACAAAATAGGGCCGTAACGGCGCTGGTTCATGCGCATTGACCATGAACTTGCGTTTCCACCGCAAGGTCCGACAATCATTCATCAGATGCCGAATACGGAGGGCTGCTTCACGATGGTCCGACCGGTGCAAGGTGGCTATCGCTTGTGAATCGATCCGTGCACCCTAGGTTCTGCACCAATGACACAGCGAGCGGAGCTTCGCAGACAATGACAGCGGCAGGCAACACGGCAGCGATCGACGAACTCAAGCTGGTCCCACCCGATCCCGTACCCGTCGTCGCGCCCGAGCGGGCCGCCGGGTTGGTCCCGGTCGACGAGGCCTCCAAATCGAAGCTTGCAGTCCGCGTCACGCAATATGTCGACAGCCTGATCGCGCAGGATGCCAATTCGCCCGAGTTCGGCAAGCGCGTGGATGAGATCACCAACATGGGCAGACGCGAGATTGCCGAGGCTTCCGGACAATCGAACCGCTTCCTTGATCGCCCTGTGCGCGCCATGGATGGCACGAGCGGGGTCGGCGCCGATCTTGCCGAGCTGCGACGGACGGTGGAAGAGCTCGATCCCTCGCGCCGCGGCAATCTGCTCGCGCCCAGGAAATTGCTGGGGGTGATCCCGTTCGGCAGCAAATTGAAGAACTATTTCGACAGCTACAGCAGTGCGCAGAGCCACATCAGCGCGATTCTGGCGCGCCTTCAAGGCGGCAAGGACGAACTGCTGATGGACAACGCCGCCATCGATGTCGAGCGAACGAATTTGTGGAAGGCGCTGGGCAAGCTTGAGCAGATGATCTTCATGTCCAAGGCGCTCGACACCGAGTTGGAGCAGCGCGCAGCAGATCTGGACGCCACGGATCCCGCCAAGGCCAAGGCCATCCGCGAAACCGCGCTGTTCTATGTTCGCCAGCGCACACAGGATCTGCTCACCCAGATGGCGGTCTCGGTTCAGGGTTATCTGGCGCTCGATCTCGTCAAGAAGAACAACGTCGAGCTGATCAAAGGCGTTGACCGCGCATCCACGACTACAGTCGGCGCCCTGCGAACCGCAGTGACCGTTGCGCAGGCGATGACCAGCCAGAAGCTGGTTCTGGACCAGATCACCGCCCTCAACACAACCACCGCCAACATCATCGATGCCACCGGGCAGATGCTGAAGGACAATACCGCCCGCATCCACGAACAGGCAGCAGGCGCTACGATCCCGCTCGAGACGTTGAGCCGCGCGTTCCAGAATATCTATGACACGATGGACTCCATCGACAGCTTCAAGCTCAAGGCTCTCGACAACATGAAGCAGACCGTCGACGCGCTCGAAGGCGAAGTAGGTAAGTCGAAAGCCTACATCGCCCGGGCGCAAGGCCAGGCAGATGCCTCCGCGCAGCCGGCCGGGGGCAACGGTTCCAAAGGGCTGCTGGAGACACTGGACTGATCCGTCATGGCTTCCGATACAGGTAGGTCCGCTCTTGAACGACGCCCCGTGCCGCTCGCCCTCCTGCGAGAAGCCCGACGGCAGCGCGCTGCCCGCTTGCGGCGTGCCCGTCAGAACCGGTGGCAGTGGCGGTTGCGGCGCCTGCGTCGTGCAATGTTGGCGGTGACCCTGCTGATCGTAGCGACGATCGGCGCGGGACTGGTGCTTCCCGGCGGATTGCCGGACAACCTGTTCCTGCTGGCGGTGCTTTTGGGCTTCGTGATCTTCGTCTTGCTGTCGATCTATCCTGCCACGCCACGCGCCCAGATCAAGGACGTCGAGCAGGCCGACTTGCCCGAACTCGCGGCGACGACCGAGTTGTGGCTGGAGGGCCAGCGAAAGGCACTGCCGCCGCCGGCTCTCGACGCGATCGACATGATCGGAGTACGCTTGGAGCAGCTTTCGCCGCAGCTCGAGACACTCGATCCGATGGCGCCCGCTTCCCATGAGGTGCGTAAGCTTTTGGCCGAGCACTTGCCCGGCCTGGTGAGCAGCTACACACGTATCCCGTCGTCACTACGCATGAGCGAGCACGCGGGGTCTACGCCTGCGAAGCAGGTCACCGAAGGTCTGCATGTGATCGCCAACCAGATCGAAGCGTTGTCGCTGGATCTTTCCCGCAACGATCTCGACGCCCTGGCCGTGCGGGGGCGCTTTCTAGAGACGCGCTATATCGCCGCTCCGCAGAACGACGGTTAAGGGCGACTTCTTGCTCGCAGTATCAGGTGCCGGATCCCGCCTGGGCCCGGCACCTTGGCGATCAGAACGAAGCGGTCAGCGTGCCGAGCACGGTGGAGCCGGCGATCGAACCGGTCCCATCCTGCCCGCGCGAAAAGCTTGGCTGCAGATAGGCGGATTCGCGCTTGCCGATATCGGTGTCGATGTAAGCCACGCCGACCGTGAGAGGCGTCTTGGGGATCACGAAATCCACCCCGAGCAGCCAATCCCAATATTCGCCGGTGGGCGCAACCGAGGTGGCGAAGGGGCCAAGACCCTTGTTGCCGTTGGAGTACCCGATGTGTCCCTTGAGGGTGAGTCCGGTGTTCGGGATGCCGCCGGCAAAATCGCCCCAGAGATAAAGGTTGTCGTTCTTGTCGCCCGGATCGGTGTAGACGCCGTTGGCTGCGGCCAGACCGTCGGCATACCAGGCGCCGAGTGCTTCCTGCTTGGGCGCATAGGCTACACCGGCGGTCAGCGAAACCGGACCGGCAGTGCCCGACAGCTTTGCATAAGGCTCGATGAAGTCGGTGTTGTTGAAGCCGCCCGGGTACATGTACCAAGTCGCGCCAACGTCGATCGTGCCGCCACCGCCGATGGGTGCCTTGAAGCCTGCGATCAGGTCCAGCTCCATGTTCGAGCCGCCGAAGGTGCCCCAGCCCGCGAGGTTCGAGCCCCAGGTGCCAACGTAGATGCCGCTTTCATGGCTGACGGTGATGCCGCCTTGAACCGCGAGATCCTTGTCACTCTGGGAAACGCCGCGGAAGCGATACTCGCTTGCGATGCCGACACTGCCGGTCACGGTTATGGGACCGGGAGCGGCCTCCTGCGCCAGCGCGGGGCTGGCGGACGCAAGACACGCTGCAGCAAGACCGGCCACGCCGGCCAGAAGTCGCATATTCATAATGGAACACCCTCATGTTGTTAATCGTGTTCCGCCCTGCGCTGCAGCGTTGAAGCGCGCTTCGTGGCGGCTCCATTTCGCTGCAGTGCAGCACTCATAACAAACGCCAGGGGTCAGTCAATCATCGTTGACCGCGACAGTGTGACATGTTGGTATCAGTGCCTACAGAAAAGCCCGCGACGGCTCTTGATCCGCCGCAGGCTCAGTTCTGGGGCCGCTTTTACTACGCAGGAACTTACGTTGCAGCCTGAAGCGGCTGAACGATGTACGCCGGGCCGGTTATGCGATCATGCTGACCAAAATGACGGCGGCGGTTGATCCATTCGGATAATGTCTCGGCCGTCGTGTGATCCATCCCTTTGACGTTATCAAGATCGAGATGGATCGCGCGGTCCACGGACTGTTTTTCCAGGATCGCGTTCAAGCGAGTCAAACCGAGGAAGGTTGCTGCACCAGACAATTCGACGCGGGTCGATCCGCCCTCGTCATGTTCGCGAACGCGCAGACGAATATCGCGAAAATGCGGCAAGACCTCAATAAGGGAAAGGCCGAGACCGACCAGCACCCCGGTCAGCAGATCGGTCGTGATGACAAGCATGAACGTGACGGCCCAGATTGCCGCCGGCAGGTAGCCGTGCGCCTTGAACAGGTGCTGCACATGCTTGAGGCTCACCAGCCGCCAGCCTGTGACGACCAGCACGCCGCCAAGCGCCGCCATCGGCACCTCGCGCAGGATCGAGGGTAGCAGCGCGACGAAACCCAGTATCCATGCGCCGTGCAGCATCGTCGAGAGGCGGGTCTTGCCGCCGGCTTGAACGTTCGCCGAACTGCGCACGATGACGCCCGTCATCGGCAATGCCCCGAACAAACCGCACAGGAAATTGCCGACGCCCTGGGCTCCAAGCTCCCGGTTGTAATTGGTTCGTACGCCATTGTGCATACGATCGACGGCAGCCGCCGAGAGCAGCGTTTCAGCGCTCGCGATAAACGCGATTGCCAGTGCCGCGACGATCAGTGACGGTTTAGCCAGCGGCGCGAACCACGCGGTGCTCGTCGGCAGACTGAACGCAGCGCTCAAGGACACCGGAACCTCGATGCGGGCAACCTGGGGGCCTAACGCCCATGCGACCAGCGTGGCGGCAAGCACACCCAGCAAGGCGCCGGGAACCAGGCTCATCGATTTGGGACGCAGCTTTTCCCATCCCAGCATCACGGCGATGGTGAGGATGCCTAGGGACAGGGCGATTTCGGTGCTGGATACGTCCGCGAAACTCAAACCGAGTATGCGGGCAGGCATCATGGCCATGTTGGCCAGGCCGCTCGACATCGGTTTCTCGTCAAACAGGATGTGGAACTGGCCGATGACGATCAGCGCGCCGATACCGGCGAGCATTCCATGCACCACGGCAGGACTGATGGCGCGGAACAGACCGCCCAGCTTGAGGCTGCCCGCAATAAGTTGGAGCACGCCGGCAAGCAGCAGGACCGGGCCCAAAGCTTCGAGGCCGTTTTCACGAACGAATTCGAAGACGATGACGGCGAGCCCTGCCGCTGGCCCGCTGACCTGCAAGGGCGACCCGGCCAGCAATCCAACGACGATCCCGCCGATGATGCCGGTGACCAGCCCTTTCTCAGGTGGCACGCCCGAAGCGATGGCGATGCCCATGCACAGCGGCATAGCCACGAGGAATACGACGATCGACGCCGTAAGATCACTCGTGAAATGGGCGAAAGGGCCGGTGCGACCTTGATCACCAGCGACGGGGGCGATCATTCTGCAGCTTCTGCCAAGGCGTATCCGGCGCGGGTACGAGCGGGAATGGCGACCGGGAGTTCCGCATCCTCAGCCAGGGGCACGAATTCGCCCGTATTGCCGTCCAGGCCGAGGATCTGTCCGGCTGCGATATCGACGAACCAGCCATGCAGCGCCAGTTCCCCGCGCGCCATGGCCGCGGCGACCGAGGGATGGGTACGCAAATGATTGAGCTGCGTCATAACGTTTTCAAGGCTTATGGCGCGAACGCGAGCATTACCTTCAAGATGCGGATGGCAGGTGCTGACCACGGTCTGCGCAGCGGCGCCATGTCGCAGCCACGCAGCAACGTTCGGCATGGCTTCGAGCCCGACCGGATTGCTCAGGGCCTTCATCGCGCCGCAATCGGAGTGACCGCAAACAATGATATCGCGGATACCAAGGGCCACAACCGCATATTCTACGGTCGAGGTCACGCCGCCATTCTGGGTGGCGTATGGTGGGACGATATTGCCGGCATTGCGGCATACGAACAGATCGCCTGGCGCCGCCTGCATGATCTGCTCTGGCACGATGCGCGAATCCGCGCACGAGATCATCAGCGCCTTTGGCTCCTGGCCGTGCGTCGAAAGTTTGTGGAACAACTCGCTGCTGGCGGGAAAGGTCGTCTTCGCGAAGTTGAAGACACGGCCGATCAACTCGTTCACGGTAAATACCCTTATATCGTTGTCGCGAGCATGGCGGGGGACGCCATGATTGATCGAAAACGATATCGGCCCTAGCTGTCCCTACGCGTTCGTTTATGTGACGAAGCCTTGCCCACCATCGATGTGGCGCGCCTCGTGGCTTGCAGGTTCGGGTTGTCAGCCTCAGCTCAATCCTGAGGAAGCGGCAAGCGGATCGTCGCGCAAAGTCCGCCTTCCGCGCGATTGCGCAGGTCGAGCGTGCCGTCTTCCGCTTGAACCGCCTTGCGGACGATGGCCAAACCCAGGCCCATCCCGGCAGTATCTCGCGCCCGGGCCGTATCGAGGCGAATGAATGGCTGCAGGGCGTCGGCGATACGGTCATCGGGAATACCGGGCCCGTCATCCTCTATCGAGATTACGGCGAAACCGCCTTGTCGGCGCACATCCACACGAACGTTGCCTCCATAATGGATGGAATTTTCAATGAGGTTCGACAGCGCACGACGGATCGAAACAGGCCGCACCCGGATTTCCAGGCTGGTGACACCGGTATAGGTCGCGTTCCCACCATGATCGGCTACGGTATCGACCAAGGTTTCCGCCATCACCGCGACGTCGATACGTTCCTGCTGGATCGATCGGCCGTCGCTTTCGACGTAGGCCTGAATGGATTCCAGCAGCATCCGCATCTCATCGATATCGTGTGAAAAGCCCTTGCGCAGATCGGAGTCGAGACTCTCGTCATCCAGCCGCAGCCGCATGCGCGAAAGCGGTGTCTTCAGATCGTGCCCAATCGCCAGCATGGTCTGCGTTCGATCGGTCAAGGTGGCGTGGATGCGCTCCTGCATCTCGTTAAGCGCGCGTATCAGGCTGCGCAGTTCGTCCGGACCGCCTTCAGGAACCGCCTTGCGCGGCCCCGTCCCGAGGTGGCTGGTAGCACCGATCAGATTGCGCAGCGGCTTGAGCGTGGCGCGTAACAGTATCCAGCCCAGCCCGATCAGCAACACCGTGGGGAGCAGAGAACTTACGATGCGCCCTATCGTCAGCTTCCAGGCCGCATTCGCATGCGTATGGAAACGCAGGACACTTCGGTCAGCCAAGCGGATCGAGCCACCGATGTTGTCTTTTCCGGGAACCCCTTCGAGATGAAGTTCGGGGTCGCCAAGAGCCAGTTCCGGCTCGATCGAGACGACTTGCGCCCGCAGTCCCGCGAGATCGAGCGGTCTGCGGGCCGGACGCTGCGACGGATCAACCTCTAGCTGGAATCGCTCGGTGCTAAGAGTCTTGGCAACGGCGACCCGTTCGCTGGATGGTGTGCGTTCGAGCGTACGGGTCGCAAGCACCAGGGTTTCGGCGATACGTTCGGCATCGTCACGTCGCAGTTCGAACGAATTCACGCGTTCAAACAGGAACGAGTTGGCGACAAAGTCGACGATGAGCACCAGTACCAGGACTGCCAGCAATCGTTCCGGCAGGCCCAGCTGGCGGATCATGGCGACAATCCGCTGCGCCATCAGCCGCGCTTCACCTCGGACTTGAACATGTATCCCACCCCGCGAACGGTGACGATCGGCGCGTCACAGCCACCCGCCTGCAGTTTGCGGCGCAAGCGGCTTACCAGCACGTCGATGCTGCGATCGGAACTGTCACCGATGCGCGCGCGCGACAATTCCATCAGCCGCTCACGACCCAAAACGCGCTGCGGATAACTCAGGAAGGTCAGCAGCAGGTCGAATTCGGCTCCGGTAAGGTCGACAATCGCACCGCTGGCGCTGCGCAACTCCCGCCTTGCCAGGGATACCTGCCAGCCATCGAACGAGATGATGTCGGGCGGGCGGCCATCGCTGGCGATGTCGCTCCCGGCTTCGGTGGTACTGCCCCCGCGCCGCAAAACGGCGCTGACGCGTGCCGCCAGCTCACGGGTGCTGAATGGCTTCACAAGGTAGTCGTCGGCACCCAGTTCCAGGCCAAGGACGCGATCCTCCTCGCTGCTGCGCGCGCTGGCGAAGATGATCGGTATGTCGTTTTCCCGGCGCAAGCGCCTGAACAGATCGAGGCCACTGGTGCCTGGCAGCATGATGTCCATGACGATCAGATCGACTGTGCTGTCACGCAAGGTAATCCACATCTCCGCGCCTGTCGCAGCGGTAAGGACGTGAAATCCGCTCTGCCGAAGGGCACGGGCGGTGAGTGTACGCAAGGCGCCATCATCCTCGACGAGGAGTATGGTATGAGGTGATGTCATCAGCTTCCTGCCGCTTTGAAATCTTCGAGTTTGTCGATGGGCTTCATTCGCACTGCCGCGGCAATCTATCGATTCCGCTTTGTGGCGCGATGATGATTCAGCTTCCGGAGAACCAACAATCGTGGGTCGAAGTAGTTGGTTATCAGGCAATGAGCACTCATATCTGGCCACGGCGCGTTGATGTAAATCAGTTTTTACACGTCCGGTTACGAACCAGCAATCCCTGAGCAGTCAGCATGTCGGCCGTGCTTCCGGTTCCCTACAAACCATTTCCGAAGGTCCGACTGACCTCCTTATCGCTCCAAACTGGCGCTGATGGTTGCTGCACTTCAACTGTCCGCGTGCGAGCCATACCCGCGAAGCGATGGCGGTTCGTCGTACACCACAAGGGCAAAGTTTGGAAAACGCGCGTCAGGACGTTCGTGTTGTCAAGCCCCGCGATGCGGCGATCGACTGGATGCGCGCACTATCGATATTGTATATAGTCGGGTTCTGGCATCTCCACGATCACACGGGCTTTCTAACTTGGTACAAGGCTCCGGGTTTTGCTCGCTTGACCGTTTTCGCGCTCGCACTCTTTGTTCTGATTTCCGGCAATCTGGCTGGGCGGGCAGGCCAGCAACTCACACCGACAGCCATCGTGGATTACTACAGGCGGCGGCTCATCCGCATTTATCCGCCCTATCTGCTTGCGCTGATCGTATTCACCGTTCTCAAGTTGAGTACGGCTGCGTTTGTCGCGTCGGCCCTGATGCTGACCATGTTCGTGCCGCCGCCACCGCCGACCTTATGGTTCATGACCATGATCGTGCTGTTCTATCTGGTCGCCCCTTTCCTTCTGGCCATGGCGAAGCGTCCGCTTGCGCTGATCCTGATCGTCTCGCTTGTCTGGATCACGCTGTTCGCGCTCGATCGTTTCGTGACCGACATAGAGGATCGCTTGCTCATCTATCTGCCGGCTTTCGCCGCCGGGATGTTGACCGCCAATCGCGGCTCTTCACGCAAGGTCATCTGGCTTACCGTGGCGGCGCTGATCTCGGTGGCAGGCTATGCGCTTTCGCTGGAGGGGCCAAGGTTCCTACAGGATCAGTCGCTGTGGATGGCGCCTTGGGCAACGGGAAGCGCAGTGTTCGTTTTCATTGCCTTGAGTGGCGGTTTACCAAAATCGCGGATCATCGAGGAACTCAGTTTGGGCGGGTTCTTCCTCTACCTCTTCCATCGACCGATCTTTGTTGTTCTGCTGAAGCTTGTCAGGCCAGAAACGGCCTTGCAGCGTGAGCTTCTGCTCGTGGGTGTTGGGCTGCCGGTGGCGGTGGGCTTCGGTATCGCAGCGCAGCGAACGTACGATTGGATAATAGCCAGACTTTCGCACGGCCGTCGCTCTGCCCAGCAGCCGCTCGGCGCGTAAGGGCGACAGCGCGACGTCAGCCCAAAGGATCAGCGGCAATAAGACCAGCCCATGCCGCCGCGAACGGCCTGATCAAGGTGGAGGTGGTCGGCGTGCGCGGCGTTGTAATCTGGAGAGAGTACGGTCGCGAACTCGCCGCAAGCGGCATCACGAACAGCGTGGAGGAAGGCTGCGGTCTTGTCGCTGGCAGGCCAGTCTCTCCGCACGATCACGCGACGGCCATCCTTCAGCCTGAAGGCGGCGATGTCTATGGCGTTACCCGTGGCATGCTCACTCCAGGTGCCGCGTTCACCCCCGCCGATGCGCCGGCAGTTATTGGTGCCGTAGTGTTCCAGCGATGCGACGGGCGAGCCCAGGATGGCTCGGGCTGCGGGTTGGACGCCATGGCGCAGCCAGCGCACCATCGCAGCATCCACGGCGCACGTCGCCTGCGCACCCGCGGGCCTCAGGACCAAACCAAGCGAACGATCATCCGACAGGACTTGTCGATCATCCCGCCGGCAGGTGCCCTGCCCGGCTGGCGCCAGCACGGTGAAGGCGATGCCGCTACGGCGCAGAAAGTCTCGGCAGGTTGAGGTGTCTGCGCGCAAGGTCGCAATCTTCGATCTGGCACCCCAGCCATCTGGCGTATCCTCGAACGACAGTGGAGCCCAGGGATCATAGCGCGGATGATCGTGCACCCATGCGCGTCCACCAACCAGGACTGTCAGTATAAGCAGGCCAGCAAGAAGCCAGGTGTCAAAGATAAATCGCACAAGGCAGCAATGCCCTCGGTCACGTTTAGCTGCCAAACCGGTGGTCAGCACCGGCGATCAACAAGCGAAATGCCTGTCCCAAGAGGCGCTCAGTTTGTGTGCAGTGGGATAAACAAAGCCGGGGCACGACACGCGAGCAAACTCCAGCCTAGTGGAAATCACGTGACTTGGGAATCACGCGCACGTCTCGGGGATGGCCTTGGTGAAAGCCGCATTCCCGATTTCCCGGTCCCGGTGGTGTCCACTGATCGTAATCGATCGGTTTGAACGGATCATCTTTGCCTTCGCGAAGGTTGTCACGTGGCCCCCACTTACTGGGCAGCGGATTGTTGCAATGGTCCGCGCGCGCGATGGTGGTGGGCAGCAGATCTTCGGACAGGCGGTGCAATTCGTGCGTGGCGTCGGTCATGTGCGCGGCAATTACGTGGATCACTTCGTCATCGTACTCGACCCGGCCGCGTACTTCCATCAATCGCGCGCCCATGACGACGCGCCGCTGCTTCTCCTTCAGATCGGGCCAGATGACGAGATTGATCACGCCGGTCTCATCTTCAAGCGTGATGAAGCAGACACCCTTGGCCGAACCCGGCCGTTGCCGGATCAGCACGACGCCAGCGACCTGAACCATGGTGCGGAACTTGCGACTTCGCAGGTCGCATGCACGCACGAACCCGCGTTCCGCCAGGCCGGGCCGCAAGAACGCGAGCGGATGTGCCTTCAGGCTGAGGCGCTGTGTCTGGTAATCGGCCACTACTTCTTCACTCAGCGGCATTTGCGGCAACTGCGTCTTCGCGCGTTCATCTCCCTCATCGCGAGCATCGGCGGCGGCGAACAGCGGCAAGTCCGGCCCGGCGATCAGGCTGCGTGCGTTCCACAAGGCCTGTCGTCGCGATAGAGCAAGCGAACCGAACGCATCCGCCGCGGCCAGCCGTTCGATCAAAGGCGGGGACACCTTGGCGCGTGCCTGCAATTCCGCGATATCGAGAAACGGCCCTCCCTCCACACGTGCACTGACGATCCTGGCGGCGGCGGCTTCGGGAAAGCCGTCGATCTGGCGCAATCCCAACCGCAGGCCGATGTGTCCGTCCGGCCTGCCGCTATCCTTGAACGACAGGTCTGCAGATGTCTTTTCAAGCGTACAGTCCCACTCGCTGGCGTTCACATCAGTGGGCAAGACAGGGACGTGGTGTTCCAAGGCATCGCGCACGATCTGCGCGGGCGCATAAAAGCCCATCGGCTGGGAGTTCAGCAGCGCACAACCGAAGGCAGCCGGAAAGTGGCACTTCAACCAGCTTGAGACATAGACCAGGTGTGCGAAGCTTGCCGCATGGCTTTCGGGAAAGCCATATTCGCCAAATCCCTTGATCTGATTGAAGCAACGTTCTGAAAAGTCGGCATCATAGCCGCGTTCGATCATCCGGCTGACCATCCGCTCCTGCAGCACGTCCAGCATGCCGCGCGATCGGAATGTTGCCATAGCCTTGCGCAACTGATTGGCCTCCTCACCCGTGAACTCGGCGGCATCGAGCGCGATTTTCATCGCCTGTTCCTGAAAAATCGGCACACCCAGCGTACGACTTAAGATAGAGGATAGTTCGTCTGGAGGGCCATGCTGCGGCGATGGTCCAGGGATGACCACCTGCTCACCGCCTCTACGGCGCTTGAGATAGGGATGCACCATGTCGCCCTGGATCGGCCCGGGACGCACGATGGCGACCTGGATAACCAGATCGTAGAACTCGCGCGGTCGCAATCGCGGCAGCATGTTCATCTGCGCCCTGCTTTCCACCTGGAATACGCCCAGCGAGTCGCCCTTCTGCAACATCGCATAGACCTCGGGATCCTCGCGTGGAACCGATGCCAAGTTCAAGCAGCGGTCGTGGTGGTTTTCCAGAAGATCCAGACACTTGCGGATGCATGTCAACATGCCCAAAGCAAGGACGTCTACCTTGAGAATTTTAAGCTCATCGATATCGTCCTTGTCCCACTCGATGAAGCTGCGCTCCGGCATGGCGCCATTGCCGATCGGTACGGTTTCGATGAGCGGGCCTTGGGTGAGGATAAAGCCGCCGACGTGCTGGCTGAGGTGCCGCGGCATTCCGATCATCTGCTCGGTCAACTTGAGAACGCGCTTTAAGTGTGGATCGGTAACGTCCATGCCGGTCTCCGCGACGTGCTTGTCGCCGATCTCGGTGCCCCAACCGCCCCAGACGGTCCGCGCAAGCGCAGCGGTAACGTCTTCGGTCAGACCCATCGCCTTTCCGACCTCACGGATCGCCATGCGTGGTCGATAGTGAATGACCGTGGCGCAAAGACCGGCACGCTTTCGCCCGTACCGACCATATATGTACTGGATCACTTCTTCGCGTCGCTCATGCTCGAAATCGACGTCGATGTCCGGAGGCTCGTTGCGCTCTTCGGTAATGAAGCGATCGAACAGAAGGCTGTGGACGGCGGGATCGACCGAGGTGATTCCCAAGCAGTAGCATACAGCGGAGTTCGCCGCCGAACCACGCCCCTGGCAAAGGATCGGCGGTTGGCAATTTCTAGCAAAATCAACGATATCCTTGATCGTCAGAAAGTACCTTGCGAGCTTCATCCTGCCAATGACGCTAAGCTCATGGACTATGCTGTCATGGACGTGCTCCGGTACGCCATCGGGATATCGGCGACCCGCACCGTCCCAAGTCTGCTTCACCAGATATTCTTGAGGATCCAAGCCATCGGGACATATCTCGGTCGGGTATTCGTACTTCAGGTCTTTCAGATTGAACCTGCAGGAATCTGCAACCGACCGCGATGCAACGATCGCATGTGGCCATCGGGCGAACAGATGGACCATCTCGTCCGGCGACTTCAAATGGCGTTCCGCGTTGGCTTCGAGCAGCAGCCCTGCGCCAGCCACCGTCGTCTTGTGACGGATCGCCGTCATCACGTCCTGCAGCGGCCGCCGCTCTACCGCGTGATAGAGCACATCGTTGGTCGCCAGGATGGACAGTCCGTTCGCTCTGGCCATTTCGTCGAGCTTTTCGATGCGGGCCAGATCATCACCGACATGCAGATAGCTGGCAGCAACGTGCTTCATGGTCACAAGTCGGCCGGCAAGTAGCGGGAGTAGACCGCGCAGGTCATCTGAATGCGTGGTTAGATCGAAAGCCTCGGTCGCCACCTGCGCGGTGCCGGATGACTGATCCACCGGACGCAAAGGCATGACATTGCTCTTGATCTCGATCGTGTACCTGATGGCCAGATCGCGCGGGGGCACAAGTATCAGGTGCAGGTCTTGCGCATGGTCGGCGAGCATATCCAAGGAGATCTCGCACACGCCCTTTTGCTGCCAACCACCTGACAGCGTGCCCATTCGTCCGGCAGAGATCAGACGGCACAATCGCCCGTAAGCCGCCCGATCTTGAGGGTAGGCAAGGAAAGCGAAGCCTTCGACCGTCTCGATGCGGCAACCAATGACAGGGCGCAACTTCACCCTCTGAGTCTCGGTGTGGATGCGTACCACGCCGGCAAGAGAATTGACGTCGGCGATGCCGATCGCATCGTAGCCCAGTTGATAAGCGCGCTCTACCAACTGCGCTGCATCGGACGCGCCGCGCAGGAACGAAAAGCAACTGGCCATGCCAAGCTCGACAAACGGCGCTGTCGTCGGCTCTTTGATCAGGTCCGGATCTATCGAGATCCGCCTGCGGTCTGGGGTGAGCGGCGCTTCGGGCATGATAATCAGAACACTGGTAGATGAAGAATCGTTCCTTTTATGTTCTAATTTGGCTTTTGTCAGGTTTCCGCTCGTCCGTTTTCCCCAGACGAAACAACGTACCCGCAAGCATCAGGCAGGAACGCGAACCTGATGAATGAATTGAGAAGGATGAAGGAGAGACTCCCATGCCTATGATCCAGACACGTGATGAGACGCAGCTGTTCGTCAAGACCCTGGGCGAAGGAAGGCCGGTGGTCCTCATCCACGGCTGGCCTTTGTCGTCGGACAGCTGGGATCCCGTGATGATCGCGCTTGCCGAACATGGCTATCGCGCCATCGCCTACGACCGCCGTGGCTTCGGTCGATCCGATCATGCGCCACGTGGCTACGATTACGATACGTTCTCGGATGACCTGGCCGAAGTGATGGCCGCTACTGGCGCGACACAGGACGTGGCGCTCGTTGGCTTCTCCATGGGCGGCGGAGAGATCGCCCGCTACATGTCCCGTCATGCCGGCAAAGGCGTAAGCCAGGTGGCGCTGATCAGCTCGGTAGTGCCTTACATGCTCAAGACCGACGACAATCCCAACGGCGTCGATGAAAGCGTGTTCCAGCAGATGACCGATGGAATGAAGACGGACTTCCGCCATTTCTTCACCGGCTTCATCAAGGACTTCTATGGAGTGGGCCTGCTCAGCCATCCGGTATCGGATGAAGAGCTGCGTTGGGCCTGGATGACGGCCATGAAGGCCGGCCAGTATGCCACGATCCAATCGGCCGCGGCTTTCGCCCATACCGATTTCCGGGGCGATCTGCCATCGTTCACGGTGCCCACCTTGGTGGTTCATGGCAATGCCGACGCGACGGTTCCGATCGAAGCTACCGGACGCGTTGTCGCCGATCAGGTGCCCGGCGCGCAATTCGTGGAATATCCCGGTGCGCCACATGGCGTGTTCGCCACGCACACGCAGCGTTTGTCCGAGGATCTGCTTCGCTTCCTGAGTGGAGGTGAGGTCGACAATCGGCAGGAGGTTTTGGACGCACAAACGGCGGCGTTGTTGTCCACACAGCCCCTTTGATCCTCAAGCCCACTCCCGGATCGGGAGTGGGCTTTCACCATCAGCCTGTAAACGCGGACTTGATCCGGTCGAAAAAGCCCTTCGAGCCCGGGCACTCGTCGCCGGTCTCGGTTTCCTGCAATTCGCGAAGCAAATCCTTCTGCTTGGCGGTAAGTCTGGTCGGCGTCTCGACGGTGATTTCGATCACCATGTCACCGCGTCCCCGACCTTGAAGCACCGGCATGCCGGCTCCACGTTTGCGCAACTGCTTGCCTGACTGGATTCCTGCCGGGATATCGAGAGCGAGCCGTTCGCCATCCACGCCGGGGATCTCGATATCACCGCCAAGCGCGGCGGTGGTAAAGGTGATCGGAACACGCGTGACCAGCGTGGTGCCTTCTCGCTCGAAGACGGCGTGGCGCTTCACATGCAGGAAGATATAGAGATCTCCCGGTGGCGATCCGAATGGACCCGCCTCGCCCTTGCCCGACAAACGGATGCGTGTGCCCGAATCGACGCCGGGAGGTACGTCGACTTCAAGCCGTGACGGCTTGTCGACCCGGCCCTCGCCACGGCAGATTCGACAGGGCTTTTCGATCACCTCGCCCCGGCCATGACAAGTCGGACAAGTTCGCTCGACCATGAAGAAGCCCTGTTGGGCCCTGACCTTGCCGTGGCCTCCGCAAGTCGTGCAACGACGAGACCCGGTACCAGGTTCAGCTCCCGAGCCATGACAAGGCTCACAAGCCTGCGATACCTCGATCTCGATCTCGGTCTTCTTGCCCTCGAACGCTTCTTCGAGGCTGATTTCCATATCGTAGCGCAGATCGGCACCACGACGGGCTTGCTGACGACCGCCACCTCCGCCGAACGCCTGTCCGAATATGGACTCGAAGATGTCGCCGATATCGCCGAAGTCACCGCCCTGCCCGCCGCCCGGTCCGCCGTTCTGGAACGCGGCGTGGCCATAGCGATCGTACGCCGCCCGCTTCTGCGGATCCTTGAGGCAATCGTAGGCAACGCTTATCATCTTGAAGCGCGTCTCTGCCTCTGCGTCGCCCGGGTTCTTGTCCGGATGGAACCGCATGGCAAGGCGGCGATAAGACGACTTCAGCGTCTTGTCGTCAGCAGTACGCTCGCATTCGAGCAGTTCGTAGAAATCTATCTCAGTAGCTGACACGTATTTTACCCTCGCGACACACTAACCCCCGCCGGCGCAAGTCGCACCGGCGGGGGTTGCGTCTTTCATCAGGTTATCAGCCCTTGTTCTCGTCGACTTCCGAGAACTCGGCATCGACGACATCGTCGTCGCCGCTGGCCCGTGCGCTGGCTGCATCAGCCTCAGGAGAAGCCGCAGAAGCCTGCTCCTTCTCGTAGATCGCCTGACCAAGCTTCATGGCGACTTCGGTCAACGCCTGTGACTTGGCGGTGATGTCCGCCGTGTCACCGCCTTCGATCGCGGTCTTGGTCGAAGCGATGGCGGCCTCGATCTCGGACTTCAGCGAGGCGTCGACCTTGTCGCCATTTTCGGAGAGCTGCTGCTCGGTCGCGTGAACCAGGCTTTCGGCGTTGTTCTTGGCCTCGGCCCCTTCACGGCGCTTCTTGTCCTCGTCGGCGAACTTCTCGGCATCCTTGACCATCTGGTCGATGTCGGCATCGGACAAACCACCCGATGCCTGGATGCGGATCTGCTGTTCCTTGCCTGTGCCCTTGTCCTTGGCGGACACATTGACCAGACCGTTGGCGTCGATGTCGAAAGTCACCTCGATCTGCGGCACGCCGCGACGCGACGGCGGGATGCCGACGAGGTCGAACTGGCCAAGCAGCTTGTTGTCCTGCGCCATCTCGCGCTCGCCCTGGAACACGCGGATGGTCACTGCCTGCTGGTTGTCCTCGGCAGTGGAGTAGACCTGGCTCTTCTTGGTCGGGATCGTCGTGTTACGGTCGATCATCTTGGTCATGATGCCGCCCAGCGTCTCGATGCCCAGCGACAGCGGAGTCACGTCGAGCAGCAGCACGTCCTTGACGTCACCCTGCAACACACCGGCCTGAATCGCAGCGCCCATGGCGACGACCTCATCCGGGTTCACACCGGTGTGCGGATCCTTGCCGAAGAAGTCCTTCACGACTTCGCGAACGCGCGGCATGCGGGTCATGCCGCCGACAAGCACGACCTCGTCGATGTCCTTGGCGGTCAGACCGGCATCGGCCAGAGCCTTGCGGCAAGGATCGAGCGTGCGTTGGATCAGGTCAGCGACCATCTTCTCGAGATCCGAACGTGTGATCGTCTCGACCAGATGCAACGGCGTGGTGCTGCCGCCTTCCATGCGGGCGGTGATGAAGGGCAGGTTGATCTCTGTCGAGGCGGTGCTCGAAAGCTCGATCTTGGCCTTTTCAGCTGCTTCCTTGAGACGCTGCAGAGCAAGCTTGTCGGTCCGCAGGTCCATGTTCTCCTTGGCCTTGAACTTGTCCGCCAGCCACTCGACCAGCTTGGAGTCGAAATCTTCACCACCCAGGAAGGTGTCGCCGTTGGTCGACTTCACCTCGAATACGCCGTCGCCGATCTCGAGCACGGAAACGTCGAACGTACCGCCGCCAAGGTCGTAGACCGCGATGGTCTTGCCGTCCTGCTTGTCCAGACCATAGGCAAGGGCCGCAGCGGTCGGCTCGTTGATGATGCGCAGCACTTCGAGACCAGCGATCTGGCCGGCATCCTTGGTCGCCTGGCGCTGCGCGTCATTGAAATATGCCGGCACGGTGATGACCGCCTGTGTGACCGTCTCACCCAGGTAGCTTTCCGCGGTTTCCTTCATCTTCTGCAGGATGAAAGCGCTGACCTGCGACGGGCTGTAGTCCTCGCCACCGGCGCTGACCCACGCGTCGCCATTCTTGCCACGGGTGATGGTGTATGGAACCAGCTCGGTGTCCTTCTTGGTCACCGGGTCGTCGAAGCGGCGGCCGATCAGGCGCTTCACCGCAAAAATCGTGTTGTCGCCGTTGGTGACCGCCTGGCGCTTCGCCGGCTGGCCGATCAGGCGTTCGCCATCCTTGGTGAAGGCGACGATGGAAGGCGTCGTGCGTGCGCCTTCGGAATTCTCGATGACCTTGGGCTTGCCGCCGTCCATGACCGCGATGCAGCTGTTGGTCGTGCCGAGATCGATACCGATTACTTTAGCCATTATCCCCAATTCCTCACGTCGTTAATGACACCGCCCGGATCGCCTCCCTTGCAGGCAAGGCGGCTTGTGCGGCTCCGCGACGCCCCATAGTGGGCATGTCGTCGAGGCGCGATATAGGACGGGTTTCGCTTGGCACAAGAGTGGTGCGCAGGCATGAGGCGTGCGTAAAATTCAGCTGCGGCGACAAGGGAATGCTATCGTGAAAATAGGCCGTGGAACCGCGCTGACGCTTGGGTTGGCCATGACTGCCGGACTCGGTGCCTGCAAGCAGCAGGCAACTCCGTCTGCGCAGCAGACCGGCGCGGGCGATCAGGGCGACAATGCGCTTGGTCCGGACGCAAAGCCGGGCATTACCGCCGGCGCGGCAAGGCTGGTACTCCCGATCGTGCCCGGTCGCCCCGGCGTGATCTACTTGCGTGTCGCGAATATGAGCAAGAGCAAGATCACGCTCGCGGGCGTTCATGTCGATGGTGTCGGCAAAGCAGAAATCCATCGCACCAGCGGCGGCGCGATGACACCGGTCGATCACGTCGACATCGCGCCAGGTGCCTCGATCGCGTTCGTCCCTGGCGGACTTCACGCGATGGCATTCGGAATCGCGGACAGCCTGAAGGCCGGACAACAAACGGAAGCCACGCTGACCTTTGCGGATGGCGACAAGACCTCGCTACCGATCAAGATCGAGGCGATGGGCGAAGGTAATGGCATGTCGGGGATGAAGCACTGATAGCGACGACACCGGACGAAATCGATGGCTGTCCTCCAAGCGGGGAGCGCTCACTGACGTCAGGTGAGCGTGATTTGGTCTGCGCCATGTTCGGCGACGCGATCGATTGCGATCCCGTGCGTATCAAGCGTCGCCGCTGGTTTCCGTTTCAACCCACGAACACCTTGATGGCACCCACAGGGCACATCCATTTTCACCCGCGATCGAGCCTCTACGTGAACGATTTCGCCAGTGCTGGTCGGCAACTGCAAGGCCTGTTCCTGCATGAAATGACGCACGTCTGGCAAAGTCAGCACAAGGGACGATGGTTTCTACCGCTCGCCCGCCATCCGCTATGCCGCTACGACTATGCCTTGAAGCCGGGCTGGCGACTGGAGCGTTATGGCCTCGAGCAACAAGCTGAGATCGTCAGGCACATCTTCCTGCTGCAGCATGAGGTGAATGTGCCTGGGGCGCCCCCCTTGCAGTCCTATTGCGGCATTCTACCATTTGGCCGGACATGAATAAAGGCGAGTGAAACCGGTTCCCGCGCCCTTCACATCATCCTGACGGATTTCAGCAGTCGCGATCGTAATACCGGCGGCCATCGCGATCGTAGCGGTAGCAACCGCCATTGCGATCCTTCTCGACCTGAGAACCGGCAACGGCACCCGCTGCGGCACCGATCGCGGCGCCTGCTCCTACGTCACCTGCCAGCGCGCCGATACCTGCGCCAACTGCGCCTCCGGCAAGCGCGCCCTCTCCGCCGTAGTTGGAGGCACAACCTCCGAGTGCAAGCGCGCCGGCGGCGACCAGGGGAAGGATGAGGTTACGCATGAGCTATCTCCAAGACCCAACAATTGTTCTGCAAGGGCAAACGGAGATCCGGATGCCTTGTTCCGGGAAAAGAGACGATCCTCATTGGAGCAACATGATGTCACGAACGCCCCAAACCGGACATGCCCTGCTCAATCGGGCTTCTTTGCCACCGCCACCATTGCCGGCCGAAGCAGACGGTCCTTGATCATATAGCCAGCCTGCATTTCCTGCAGCACCGTACCAGGCTCCGCGTCGGCCGAAGGCAGTTCGATCATCGCCTGATGCTGGTTGGGATCAAGCGGCAAGCCCACGGCGGCGATGCGGCTGATGCCATGCGATGCGAAGACCTTCTCGATCTCACGCCCGGTCGCCTCAAGCCCGGCGACAAGGTTCTTCAACTTGTCGTCCTCGCGCAAATCGGCGGGGATAGCCGACAGCGCCCGGCTCAGGTTGTCCGAAACCGAGAGAATGTCACGCGCAAAGCTGGTGGCAGCATAGGTGCGCGCATCGGCGACGTCCTTCTCCAGCCTACGCCTGACATTCTGGGTCTCGGCGCGAGCATACAGGACGTCCTGCTTCGCGGCCTCGTTCTCTTCACGCAGGCGCGCGAGTTCTTCGGCGCCACGATCCGCCGTCTCGGCTTTCTTGCCAAGAAGATCCTCGGGAACGCCTTTCAGTTCATCGGCTACAGCCTTGTCTTGCGGCTGCAAATTGTCTTCGGTCATGTCGTATGTTTTCCAGCTAACCAATGAGTTTGCTCAGGGTTTGACCCAGGCTGTGTGCGGTGAAATCCACCATGGGGACGACTCGCGCATAGTTCAACCGAGTCGGCCCGATAACCCCTACCACGCCGACCACCCTGCCCTCGCGATCGCGGTAGGGCGATGCGATGACCGATGACCCGGAAAGCGCGAACAGGCGGTTCTCCGATCCGATGAAGATGCGTGCCGATCGGGCATCGCGTGCCAGATCGAGCAGTGCCGATACCGACTGCTTGTTCTCCAGATCGTCGAGCAAGGAGCGCACCCGTTCGAGATCGGACACGGCCGCTTCATCCAGCAGGTTGGCCTGCCCGCGCACGATCAGCACCGGCCGACGCGCCGCATCTTCGCTCCACACGGCGATCCCGCGCTCTATCAGGTCGCGGCTGGCGGCATCGAGCGCGCTCTGGCCCGAGGCGATGTCGGCGCGCATCGCTGAGGCCGCTTCACGCAAGGTGCGTCCGGCGAGATGCGCGGTTATGTAGTTGGACGCTTCTTCGAGCGCACTGGATGGCACGGCTGCGCCGAGCTCGATGATCCGGTTCTCGACCGCGCCATCATCGTTGACCATGATCGCCAGCACCCGCCGCTCTGCGATGGATACCAGCGATAACTGGCGCAGTTGCGCGTCGCGTTGGGGAATCATCACCACGCCCGCGCAAGCCGAAAGATCCGAGAGGATCGCGCTTGTCGCTTCAAGCGCGGCCTCGATCGGTCCGGCGCCCGCAAGGCGGCTTTCGATGGCCGCGCGCTCTTCACGCGTGGGTTTGGCGACTTGCATCATCCCGTCGACAAACAGGCGAAGGCCTGATTCGGTCGGCATCCGTCCCGCGCTGGTGTGGGGCGCGGCGAGCAGGCCCTGCTTCTCGAGATCGGACAGAACCGATCGGATCGAGGCCGGCGAAAGGTTCAGCGAACCGCCCGCACCACTGGCCGACAAGGTGCGCGAGCCGACCGGAACACCGGTCGCCAGGTAACCCTCGACCACAAGGCGGAAGATTTCCCGCGCCCGTGTCGTCAATTCGGAGATAGGTGCCGTCACATCGTCCATCTTAGGGATCGCGCTTGCGGCCTCAAGCCCATTGAGCCAAGGGCCTCTCACGTTTTTACACGAGAGGACAGCTTAATGCGACCATCCGGCCGCGCGCCAGACGAGATGCGCACCATCGATATCCAGACGGGCTTCACCAAGCACGCAGAGGGATCCGCGTTGATCTCCTTTGGCGATACACGGGTGCTGGTCACCGCCAGTGTCGAGGAGAAGGTGCCGCCGTTCTTGCGCGGGAAAGGCGAAGGCTGGGTCACTGCCGAGTACTCGATGCTACCGCGCGCCACGCATACCCGCGGCAGCCGCGAAGCGGCCAAGGGCAAGCAGTCCGGCAGAACCCAGGAAATTCAGCGCCTTATCGGCCGCTCCTTGCGTGCGGTCGTGGACATGAAGAAACTGGGCGAGCGCCAGATCGTGCTCGATTGCGACGTGATCCAGGCCGATGGCGGCACGCGCACGGCGTCGATCTCGGGCGCATGGGTCGCACTGCGTCTGGCCGTCGACAAGCTGATGGCGGAAGGCAAGATCAAGGAAGATCCGATCACGGCTCAGGTGGCTGCTGTATCCTGCGGCATTCATCAGGGCACCCCGGTGCTGGATCTCGACTACATCGAGGACAGCAATGCCCACGCCGATGCCAACTTCGTGCTTTTGGAAGGCGGCATGATCGCCGAGGCGCAGGCGACCGCCGAGGGCGCTCCCTATGACGAGGAAGGCCTGCTTCGCTTGCTGCGCCTCGCGCGTATCGGCTGCGATGGCATATTCGCGGCGCAGGCAAAGGCAGTCGGACGGTGACGCGCCGTCTGGAGGGCAACCGTCTCGTCATCGCCACGCACAATGCCGGCAAGTTGAAGGAGATCGGGGCCCTCCTGGCGCCTTATGGTATCGAGTGCATCTCTGCCGGCGAGATTGGCTTGCCGGAGCCTGACGAGACCGGCACGACTTTCGTCGAAAATGCCTTGCTGAAAGCGCGCGCGGCCGCCGTCGCCGCCCAGCTTCCGGCATTGGCCGATGATAGCGGCTTGTCGGTCGCGGCGCTGGCTGGAAGGCCTGGCGTCTATACGGCGGACTGGGCCGAACGGCAGTGGTTCGAAGGAAATCCCGGCCGCGACTGGTACATGGCCATGGGCAAGGTCGAGGGACTCCTATGTGAGCTAGGTCCCGACGCCGACCGCTCATGCTGGTTTTCTTGCGTGCTCGCGATCGCTTGGCCGGATGGCGAAAGTGCAGTCTATGAAGGGCGGGTCGATGGCAATTACGCCTGGCCGCCGCGTGGAATGCTGGGGTTCGGATATGACCCGGTCTTCGTACCACAGGGTCATGAGGAGACGTTCGCCCAGCTGCCGCCAGAAGAAAAGCATCGGATGAGCCACCGCGCGGATGCGTTCGCCAAACTTGTCGCCGACCAGTTCGCCTGACGGATCCCGTTACGCTCTGCGCGATACCTGCTAAGAACCACTGATGGCGCGTGCTCTTTACATACATTGGCCTTTTTGCCTGGCGAAATGCCCGTACTGCGATTTCAACAGCCATGTGCGCGACATGGTGGACCACGAGGCATGGCAGGCGGCCTTGCTGGCCGACATGCGACGCGAAGCGGAGGTTGCCGGTGGCGAAACGCTGACTTCGATCTTCTTCGGCGGTGGCACGCCATCGCTGATGCCCCCCGCCCTCGTCGCCCGACTGCTGGATGAGGCCGAACGGCTGTGGGGCTTCGCCGATGAGATCGAAATCACGCTGGAGGGCAATCCGTCCTCGATCGAAGCGGCCAACTACGCAGAACTGGCAAGCGCGGGGATCAACCGTGCATCGATAGGCTTGCAGGCGTTCGACAATGCCACTTTGCGGTTCCTGGGGCGCCTGCACGATGCCGACGAAGGACTTGCCGCGCTCGACGTGGCACAGCGCCACTTCGGCCGGGCGTCGTTCGACCTGATCTATGCGCGTCCCGCACAGACCCTTGATGCGTGGCAGGCCGAGCTTTCTCGCGCCATAGGTCTCGGCACAGGCCACCTGTCGCTTTATCAACTCACCATCGAGCCGGGCACCCGGTTCGAAACCATGGTGCGCAAGGGCGATTTCATTCCGCTGGACGAAGACGCGGCGGCCGATATGTTCGATCTTACGCGTGAGATGACCGCAGCGGCCGGCCTGCCAGCCTACGAGATCAGCAATCACGCAAGATCCGGCGAGCAGAGCCGCCATAACCTCGCGTATTGGCGCTATCAGGATAGCTGCGGGATTGGACCCGGCGCTCATGGTCGCCGCGGAGGCATCGCCACGGTCCGCCATCGCAAGCCTGAGAATTGGCTGACGGCCGTCTCCCACCGGGGAGACGGCATCGTCGAAGCACGCACGCTTGGCCGGCACGAGCAGGCGGCAGAGGCCATGCTGATGGGGTTGCGCCTGAACGAAGGCGTCGACCTTGGCGCTCTGGCGGCTCGACTGGCGATACAAGAGAGCGCGCTTTGCGACGACGCCAAGCTCGTATTCTATGAAAGCCAGGGCTTGGCCTGGCGGCAGGGCAGCCGGATCGGCGTAACCGAAGCCGGCATGCCGTTGCTTGATGCGCTGCTGGCCGAACTGGTGCCCGCCGCCTTGGTGGCCGTTTGACCCGGGCCGACATGCTTGAGGCGTGGGGCACCTACCTCGCCAGCAGTCGACGACGCTCACCACACACGGTTCGTGCCTATGTTGCCGCCGCTGCCCGTCTGATCGAGGACGGCGATCATGACTGGTCGAGCGTCGCCAGGCTGGATGCGCCAGAACTGCGCCGGCGCCTCGCCGAACGCAGAGCGCAAGGTATCGGCAACAACTCCGCCGCACGAGAGCTTTCCGCGATCAAGGCCTTCCTGATTTTTGCGCGCGGACAGGCTGGCATCGATATCGCGCCGCCGCGTGTTCGCGGGCCACGGGTCAAGAAAGGGCTTCCGCGCCCGGTCACTCCGGACGAGGCCATCAATCTTGCGCATGCGGTGGAAGACAATGCCACCGAGCCGTGGATCGGCGCGCGCGATCGCGCGGTGCTGTTGCTGCTGTACGGTGCCGGGCTGCGTATCGCGGAGGCTCTCTCGCTGACGGGCGCCGCATTGCCGTTGGCGGAAACGCTGATGGTCACCGGTAAAGGTGGAAAGCAACGCATCGTCCCACTTCTGCCGATCGTGCGCGCTGCGGTGTCGGACTACGTGGCCATGTCGCCTTGGCCGGTCGGGCGGGCCGACCCCCTGTTTCGCGGGGCAAAAGGCGGCCCCCTTGCGCAGGGAATGGTGCAAAAGGCGGTGCTGCACGCCCGAGCCGCACTCGGCTTACCGCCGACGGCCACGCCGCATGCGCTGCGACACAGCTTTGCGACACACCTTTTAAGCGCTGGCGCCGACTTGCGCAGCCTGCAGGAGTTGCTTGGCCATGCCAGCCTTGGCTCGACGCAGATATACACCAAGGTGGACGCGGCAACGCTGCTCGATGTCTATCGTAACGCTCACCCGCGCGAGAACATGACGATTGCCGCTAGTGACGCGGCTTCCAGGTCAACACCCGCCACAGATAATAGACGATCGTAATCGCGACGATGGCGAGGGTTGCCCACCCCAGCCAATGCTCGGCCTCTGCGAACTTGTTACCCGCCCATCGCCCGGCATAGATCAGCGCAGTGTTCCAGATCGCCGCGCCGGCTGCCGTGTAGAGAAGGAAGCGGATGTGCCCCATATGCGCCAGCCCTGCCGGAATCGACACCACCGATCGGAAAGCGGGCATGAAGCGCAGGACGAACACCACCATGCCGCCATGCTTGCGGAAGAACCGGGTGCCCGTCTCGACGTCCTGCCATTCGAGGGTCAGCCACCGGCCCCAGCGGTCGACGAACGGTTGCAAGCGCTCGTAGCCCAATCGATCGGCAATCAGGAACAGGACGTAGTTCCCCAAAGTCGAGCCGATGGTCCCGGCTATCAATAGCGGCCCGAAGGCCATCGATCCACGCGCCACGGCGATCCCGCCGATGCCCATGATCAGTTCCGATGGGATCGGCGGAAAGATGTTTTCCAAGGCCATCAGGAAGACGATGCCCCAATAGCCTCCGCCTTCGATGAGTCCGATGATCCAGCTGCTCACCCGACCAAGCCTGCCGTCACATGGCGGCGTGGCGACGTTCGATGGCTTCGAAGATCATGCCACCGGTGTCGGTGCCATTGAAGCGGTCGATGGCCACGATGCCGGTCGGCGATGTCACATTGATCTCGGTAAGCCATTGTCCGCCAATCACGTCGATGCCGACAAAAACCAGCCCGCGGGCCTTGAGTTCCGGGCCCATCGCAGCGCAGATTTCTTCCTCTCGCGCCGTAAGCTGTGCCGCCTCGGCCGAACCACCGACCGCCAGGTTGGAACGGAACTCGCCCTCCCCCGGCCGGCGATTGATCGCGCCGGCAAATTCGCCGTCGACCAGGACGATGCGCTTGTCGCCCTCGCTGACTGATGGGAGAAAAGGTTGTACCATGAACGGTTCAGGCCAGACCTGACCGAACAGCTCAGCCAGCGCACCGAGGTTGGAGCCATCCGCGGGTATCCGGAACACCGCCTTGCCGCCATTGCCGTGCAGCGGCTTGACGACGAGGTCGCCGGGATGCGCCGCGTGAAACCGGCGTACATCTTCGATACGGCGTGCGATGAACGTGGGCGGCATGAAGCGGGCGTAATCCAGCACCATTACCTTCTCGGGTGCGTTGCGCACCGCTGCGGGATCGTTGACGACCAGCGTCGTTCCGGCAAGCCGCTCGAGCAGATGGGTGCCGGTGATGTAGCCCAGGTCGAACGGCGGATCCTGACGCATCAGCACGACGTCGACATCCGTCGCAAGATCGATCAGCCGGGGCTCATCGATCGAGAAATGATCGCCCTGCACTTTTTGCACCGTCACCGGCGTCGCCCAGGCCGTCAGCCGCCCCCCGGCGCCTTCGCTGGTATCGTATGCCAACGATCCGACGTCGTAATGAAATAGCGTATGACCGCGCGCCTGCGCCGAAAGCATCAGGGCGAACGAACTGTCGCCGACGATGTTGATGCTTTCGAGTGGGTCCATCTGAACCGCGATGCGTAACGCCATGCCAATCCTCGCTAAGGGCTCCTACCGTAGGCGCTTTAGCGCAATCCCAACGCATCGCGAGTAGTTTCGAAACGCTGGCCGCGCGACGGATCTCCCCATGGATCGCGGTCGTGTCAGACTTCAAGCCCCTAGGTGACGCCGGGTTGCCAAGCATTGGCAAGCCGGCGCGGCCAGCACCATGGGGCCAACAGCAGAACATCGACGCGAACGTCCTCACCGTTGCGCGCATATCGTGGTGCCAGAGCCTCTGCGGCGGCTGCGACGCGGCGAAGCCGATGCGCGTCGATCGCGAACGCAAGCTGCTCGGCACTGCGCCGCCATTTGACCTCGACGAAGCAGACCGTGCGCCCGCGTCTGGCGATGATGTCGACCTCGCCACGCGCGGTTTTCACGCGTCGCGCCATGATATGCCAGCCGGTCAATCGCAGGTACCACGCCGCCAGGACTTCGCCGCGTCGGCCCTGCTGCTCGGCCTGGGCGCGGCGCCTGCTCACTTGAGTTCGAGTGCGCGGGCATAAAGGACCTTGCGATCCAGACCGGTCACCTTGGCGACCCGCGCGGCCGCTTGCGAGGGCTTGTCTTCGGCCAACGCCTCGCGCAGCAAGGCATCGGCATCGTAATCGCGAGGGCCGCTGGATGGCGGCGCTATCAAGACGACGATCTCACCCTTGGGCGGGTGTGCGGTATAATGCACGGCAATCTCGGTCGGAGGGCCATGCCGGCATTCCTCGAACCGCTTGGTCAATTCGCGCGCCACCGCGACCTCCCGGCCCGGCAGCACCGCGTCGATCGCGGCCAGCGTATCCAGCAGGCGCGGCGCGGTTTCGTAGAACATCAAGGTCGCCGGGACGCCTGAAAGTTCGGTCAGCACATCCTCGCGCGCCTTGGCCTTGTGCGGCAGGAAACCGGCAAACAGGAACCGGTCGTTGGGCAGGCCCGACAGCGTCAGCGCGACTACCCCCGCGCTGGGGCCCGGCAGGCTGGTGACCAGGATGCCGTCTTCGCGGGCTGCACGAACGAGCCGGTAGCCCGGATCCGAGATCAGCGGCGTGCCGGCATCACTGACCAGCGCGACCGGCTCCTCGCGCATCAACGATAGCAGGCGATCACGCGACCCCACGTCGGCATGATCGTCGTAGCGCACCATACGCTTCTTGATGCCAAGGTGATTGAGCAGCTTCCCCGTGACGCGCGAATCCTCACACGCTATCGCCGAGACCGCGCCGAGAACCTCGATCGAGCGCAAGGTGATATCGCCAAGGTTGCCAATCGGGGTCGCGACTATGTAGAGGCCCGGCGGAAGCGGTTGATCCATGGCGCTTTCCATGGCCCAATCCGAAGGGGGACGGCAAGTGATGTTCGAACGGCGATTGGCTTTGCGCAAACTGCTGGCCGCAGCGGCGATGACGACTCTGGCGGCTTGCGCCGTCGTGCCCAAGGGCCCCTCGACGAACGCTCCTCCACCACGGCCGACGCCCACGCCAGGTGCCAGCGAATTGCCGAGCGACTCGCAACACCACCGGATCGCCCTGCTCGTACCGATGACCGGCGCCAACGGAGCGGTGGGTCAGTCCATCGCGAATGCTTCGACCATGGCCTTGATGGACACCAACGCCAAGAACCTGCGGATCACCACCTATGATACCGCAGCGGGTGCCGGAGCGGCGGCAATGCGGGCGGTAGCGGACGGCAATCAGCTGATCCTGGGCCCCTTGCTGGCCGACGATATTCCGTCCGTCGCGTCGGCTGCGCGCTCGGCCAGAATTCCCCTCATATCGTTCTCCAACGACGAAAGCGCCGCCGCGCGCGATGTCTATGTGATGGGCAGCCTGCCCGGCGCCTCAATTCGTCGCACGGTGCGCTACGCGCGGGGCCACGGAGTGACCAGCTTCGCCGCCCTCGTGCCCAAGGGTGATTATGGCGAACGCGCATCCGAGACGCTGATCGCCGAGGCCCGGGCCGCCGGGGGGACGGTCATGGCGATGGAAAGTTATGACCGAAGCGCCGCGTCGATCGCCGCGGCTGCTTCCCGGCTGCGCACGCGTGGCACCTTCGACGCCATCTTGATCGCGGACAGCGGCAGCTTGTCCGCCCGCGCTGCAGGCTTGCTCAAGGCGCGCGGCAGCGCCTCGCCACGCCTGCTCGGCACCGAACTATGGAGCGGCGAAAAGGCGATCACCACCTCGCCCGCGTTGACTGGCGCATGGTTTTCGGCCGTGTCCGATGCGCGCTTTCCGCAGTTTGTCAGCAGCTATCGCACTCGCTTCGGAGCAGCGCCATATCGCATCGCCACGCTGGGTTATGATGCCGTCCTGCTCACCTTGCGCGTGGCGCGCGAATGGAAGCCGGGACGGACATTCCCGACCGCGGCACTTACTTCGAACGATGGCTTTCTCGGCCTTGATGGAGCGTTTCGCTTCACCAAGGATGGCGTGATTGAGCGGGCGCTCGAAGTACGCGAAGTCGGCGCTGGAAGCGTCAAGGTGGTGGCCCCGGCGCCGACGAAGTTCACGGATTGATCCGCCGCCGACGATAACCCGCGCGCGCCCGCTTGCGCGCGGAATCCCGGCGCCCCATAGTCGATCCATGGCCGACGATCTTTTCGACAAACTGCCCACATCCGCCGGCGAGGCCTATGACGGTTCCGCGATCGAGGTCCTCGAAGGCCTCGAACCGGTCCGCCGCCGGCCGGGCATGTACATCGGCGGCACCGACGAACGGGCGCTGCATCACCTTGCCGCCGAAGTGCTCGATAATGCGATGGACGAGGCTGTCGCAGGCCACGCCAACCGCATCGAGGTGCTGCTGGAAGAAGGTAACCGCCTGACGATCACCGACAATGGTCGCGGTATTCCGGTTGACGAACACCCCAAGTTTCCGGGCAAGTCCGCTCTCGAAGTGATCCTTTCGACGCTCCATTCGGGCGGCAAGTTCTCGGGCAAGGCTTATGCGACCAGCGGCGGCCTGCATGGCGTCGGCATTTCCGTGGTGAACGCGTTGTCTAGCCATACGCGCGTGGAAGTCGCTCGCAACAAGGAGCTTTATGCGCAGGAGTTCGCGCGTGGCGCGACGCTGGGCAAGCTGCAGAAGGTCGGTGCCGCTCCCAACCGGCGCGGCACGTCGGTGGCCTTTACGCCCGACATCGAAATTTTTGGCGATCAGCAATTCAAGCCGGCCCGCCTCTTCAAGCTGGTGCGATCCAAAGCCTACCTTTTTGCCGGGGTTGAAATCCGCTGGAAATGCGCACCCTCGCTTGCCAGCGAGGACGTTCCCGCAGAGGCGGTCTTCCAGTTCCCGGGCGGCCTGGCCGATCATCTTGCCGAGCAGATCGGCAGCCGTGAATGCGTAACCGCGCAATTCTTTTCGGGCAGTCAGGACTTTCCCCGCGAGCATGGCGAGGAACAGGGACGGGTCGAATGGGCGATCGCATGGCCGCTGTACTCCGACGGCTCCTATTCGTATTACTGCAACACCATCCCCACGCCCGATGGCGGCACCCACGAGCAGGGTCTGCGTGGCGCGTTGACCAAGGGCATTCGCGCCTTTGCGGAACTGGTCGGCCAGGGCAAGAAGGTGAAGGATATAACCCCGGACGACGTGGTGACGGGGTCCGAGGTCATGCTGTCGGTCTTCGTCCGCGATCCACAGTTCCAGAGCCAGACCAAGGATCGCCTGACTTCGCCGGATGCGATTCGCCTGGTCGAGAACGCGGTGCGCGATCACTTCGACCACTTTCTCTCTGGGAACCTCGAGCGCGGCAAGGCCCTGCTCGGCTCGATCATCGAGCGGATGGACGATCGCCTGCGCCGCAAGGCGGAGCGTGAGATCAAGCGCAAGACGGCCACCAGCGCCCGCAAGCTGCGCCTGCCCGGCAAGCTCACCGACTGCACCGGTGAAGGCAAAGGCGAGACCGAGTTGTTCATCGTCGAAGGCGACAGCGCCGGCGGCTCCGCCAAGCAGGCGCGCGACCGCAAGACGCAGGCTATCCTGCCGATCCGCGGCAAGATCCTCAATGTCGCCAGCGCCAGCGCCGACAAGATCCGCGGCAACCAGGAGATCGCCGATCTCCAGCTCGCGCTGGGTTGCGGCATCCGCAAGGACTGCAATCCCGACAATCTGCGGTATGATCGCATCGTCATCATGACCGACGCCGACGTCGACGGGGCCCACATCGCCACGCTGCTGATGACTTTCTTCTTTCAGGAGATGCCCGAGATCGTACGCAAGGGTCACCTCTACCTCGCGCAGCCGCCGCTCTACCGGCTGACGTCGGGTGCGACCTCGGCCTATGCGAAGGACGATGCGCAGCGCGCCGAGCTGGAGCGGACCAAGTTCAAGGGCAAGAAGGTCGATGTCGGTCGGTTCAAGGGCCTGGGCGAAATGAACCCGCAACAGCTGCGTGAAACCACGATGAGCCCGTTGACGCGCTCGCTGCTGCGTATCACCCTTCCGCCCGAGTACGAAGACCGGGCCGCGGTGAAGGATCTTGTCGACCGCCTCATGGGTCGCAATCCGGAACACAGGTTCCAATTCATCCAGAACCGCGCAGGCGAGATCGATCCCGAGTTGATCGACGCCTGAGGCGTCCCGGCCACGTTTGCCTCCGGATTGTGCGCGGCGGGCGTGACTTACCTCGAATTCAGATGCGTATGGATTTGATCGTCTAGAACCGCGCTTGCTACTCGCCAGGCTTCGAGCTTGGCGAAAGGGCCACATGCGCATTCATTCGGTGCAGCTACTGAGAGCCGTGGCCGCATTGCTGGTGCTGGTCGGTCACGCCATCGCCGCGGGTGCCAGGATGGGCCATGCCGAAAGATTGCCGTTGCCGACCGGGGTAGGCGTCGATCTGTTTTTCGCGATCTCTGGCTTCATTATGGTTTTTGCCAGTGATCGTCTGTTTGCAAAGCCGGGCGCCGGAAGGGAGTTTCTCGCCAGGCGTATAGCGCGCGTCGTCCCGCTATATTGGCTTACGACCACCGCGATGCTGATGTTGATACTGCTTGGCAGCAGGGCGGCACCGAACCCGAATTATATCCTGTCGTCCTACCTGTTCATTCCCGATCTGTCTTACGGCAGCGTCGACGGCGTTGCATTTCCCTTGCTGTCGCTCGGTTGGACCCTGAACTACGAGATGCTGTTTTACGCCATCTTCAGCGTGTTCATCATGTTGCCGCGCCGCCGCGCGAGTGGCTGGGTCATCGGTGTACTGCTGCTCGGTGTTACACTGGGCCGTGTGTTCCAGCCGCAATCGACCGTTCTTTCCACCTGGTCGCAGCCGATCATACTGGAGTTCGCTCTGGGCCTGCTGATCGGCAACGCCTTGCTCGACGGGACCCGCCTTTCGCGGCTTGTCAGCGCGATCCTCATATTGGCCGCGTGCCTCTGGATCATCGCCGACCCCCTCCATGTGGCGGACAGTCTGCAGACGCCCAACGACTTTCGCCGTCTTGTCGGATGGGGCATGCCGGCCGCAGCACTTCTGGCGGCGGTCGTGCTCGGCCCGCGCGAGTTGCCGCTCTGGTGCCAGCGGCCCGCCGCTTTGCTGGGCGATGCCTCGTACAGTCTCTATCTGACCCACCCCTTCATCATGATCGTCTGCGAACGAGCATGGCACCATGCGATAGGGCCGCGTTATCTCACTGGCTTCGTCGTGACGGTCATCGTTCTGGCCATCGCTTTGTCCGTTGTCGTCAACAAGATCGTCGAGCGTCCTTTGACCGGCGTCCTGCAACGCCGGCGAACACCCGTCAGGCAATCCGTGGCCTTATCGATCTAGCGCCTCGTCAGCGCACGCGCTTGATGAACAGGCCCTCATCGCGATGCTCGGTGGTGAAATTGGGCAGCGACTGGATCAGATCCGAAAGACGCGAGAATCCATAGCTGCGCGCATCGAAGCTCGAACGGTTGGAAACCCTGCGTCCGACATCGAGCATGCTGGAATAGCCTTGTTCGTCGCGCTTGCTCGCTTTCCACGCGTCGCCGATCAGCTTGACCAGTTCCTCGTCGACAGCCGGCTTGCTCGGCAGCTGTCCCTTCTCCTCCTTTTTATCTTCCTCGACCACCGCATCCAGATCGATGAAGCGGGTGCAGGCCTCGCGAAAGGCTTCGGGCGTGCGGCTGGTGCCGAAGCCATAGACGGGGGTGCCGTTCTGGCGGATGCGCATGGACAATGGCATGAAGTCGCTGTCGCTCGTCATCAGACCGAAGCCTTCGATCCGGCCGCCATAGAGCAGGTCCATGGCGTCGATCGTCATCTTCATGTCGGTCGCGTTCTTTCCCTTGGTCAGATCGAACTGCTGTTGAGGCTCGAGGGCATAACGATGGACGATGGCCGACCAGCCCTTCAGGCCCGGCTTGCTCCAGTTGCCATAGATGCGTCTGACGTTGACGGTACCCAGGTCTCCGAGGATCGTCAGGGCGGCATCGAGGTTGCCCGGAGAGGCATTGTCGGCGTCGATCAGCAGCGCGATGTTGCGGGTGTCAGGCATGATTTTGTCTTTCGAAGGTAGAAGACGCGGGGTGTTCCCTCACGCGTCTCCACAGCAAATAGAATAGTAGCAACGCGATCACGGGTGCGATCGGCAGGTGCAGGTTCATGGCGATGGGCCGGGCGAACGCCGGCGCGGCAAAGGCGAGAAACACGGCCAGCTTCTCCCATGGCGCAAAGCTTCTCGCCACCATGACGATCAAGGCTGGGCCAAGCAGGAGCAGATCGTAGTCGAGCACGAAGGGGGTAAACTGGACAGAGCCGACCAGCATCAAGGCGCCCAGCTCGCTGCTATAGGGGCGGCGCCAGGAGACTATCGCCAACGCAACCGCAACGCCGATGCTTACCGCTGCTTGTATGATATAGGAAAACCACAGCGGAATTCCCAACAGCATCGCACCCGCAAACGGACTTACCATCTTGGCATAGCCCATGGAGCCCGCATCCATCGCGGCCTGGGCAGCGCGGGTGAGCGCGTACCATTCGTTCCAGACGCCGGGTCCGAACAGCATGGTGGAGGTTGCGGACAGTGCGAGCGCGGCTGCCGATGCCGCTACGATCACCCGCCATTCCCCGGTAAGTAGAAGCACCATAGGCACCAACACGCCAAACTGTGGCTTGATCGTTGCGAGGCCAAACGCGACGCCCGCGAGCATAGGCCTTTCCTGAACCCACAAGGCCCCCAGCAAGAGCAATCCAGCCACAAAGAACGCGGTCTGGCCATGCGTGATCTGGATGACGCACGCGGGATAGGCCAGCAGCAGCAGCCAGGTGGGCGCGGGAAGTCGATATCGGTGCAGCCAGCGCGTCACCGCGAATACGAACAGGGCACCTGTGCTTACCAGCCACAGGATCAGCGCCGGGAAATACGCCAGCGTGCCGAGTGGCCAGC
Organism: Novosphingobium sp. TK46; assembly: GCF_055361525.1. Classification (NCBI taxonomy): domain Bacteria; kingdom Pseudomonadati; phylum Pseudomonadota; class Alphaproteobacteria; order Sphingomonadales; family Sphingomonadaceae; genus Novosphingobium; species Novosphingobium sp. TK46. The sequence goes on along the minus strand of NZ_CM143963.1, from coordinate 3,506,818 downwards.
AGAACGGCAGGAACGGCGGCGGATAGAAAAACGCGGTAAAGGCATCGACCTGGCTGAAATAGGCCTGCTGCTCGGCGATGTGCGCGGCCTGGTCATAGACATCGGCATGCCGAACCAGCAGGCGACCGGCCGTCCAAAAGCTGAGGAAGTCGGTGCCCAGCAGGAAACCGTGGCGATCGACACCACCGCGCGAGGTGGCCAAGAGAAAAGCAAGCGTGACGATGTTTAGGGTGGCCAGTATCCACAGATACGCCTTCACTCGCGCTGCGGTCAGCCAGGCAGCGCTGCGAAGGAATTGGGGCCCCATGGTCCGTATGCTTGTGCAATCGCGCCGCGGCAAAGTCCATCCGCTTGCCTCGCGGCGCAGCACAACTTACGCGTGATCGGGAACACAGGACAGGATCGACCCGATGCAGCGTTTCGAAGGCACCAGCAACTACGTCGCCACCGACGACCTGAAGGTCGCGGTCAACGCCGCCGTGCTGCTGCGCCGTCCACTGCTGGTCAAGGGGGAGCCCGGCACCGGAAAGACCGTGCTGGCCGAGGAAATCGCCAAGGCAGCCGGCGCCGAACTCATCACCTGGAACGTCAAGTCCACCACCAAGGCGCATCAGGGCCTCTATGAATACGACGCGGTCGCCCGCTTGCGCGACGGTCAGCTGGGTGACGAGCGCGTCCACGACATCTCCAACTACATCCGTAAGGGCAAGCTGTGGGAAGCCTTCACCGCACCCAAGCTGCCGGTGCTGCTGATCGATGAGATCGACAAGGCCGATATCGAATTTCCCAACGACCTGCTCGCCGAGCTCGATCGCATGGCTTTCGACGTTTATGAGACCGGCGAGCATATCGCCGCCAAAGAGCGGCCGATCATCATCATCACCTCGAACAACGAGAAGGATCTACCCGACGCGTTTCTGCGCCGCTGCTTCTTCCACTACATCAAGTTTCCGGACCGGGAGACGATGCAGTCCATCATCGACGTACACTATCCCGACATTCAGAAGACCCTCGTCACCAAGGCGATGGAGATTTTCTACTCGCTGCGCGACGTACCCGGGCTCAAGAAAAAGCCCTCCACCAGTGAATTGCTCGACTGGCTCAAGCTGCTGATGAACGAGGAAATGCCGCTCGACGTTCTGCAGAGCCAGGACGTCAGCAAGGCGATCCCGCCGCTGCACGGCGCATTGCTCAAGAACGAGCAGGACGTGATGATGTTCGAACGCCTCGCCTTCATGGCGCGCCGGGGAAACTGAATTGATGCGCAGGGTTCTGGCACTGTGTCTGGCTGCGGTGTCGAGCACGGCCGCCTTTGGTGATTCGCCGCCGGAATGGACACGCCCGACCGAGCCGTTCCACATCGTCGGGCCGATCGACTATGTCGGCACCGAAGGCATCGGCGTCTATCTGATCCGAACCAGCGCTGGGGCGATCGTGATCGATGCCGGGCCGGCGCAAGCCGCGCCGATTGTCGAGCGCAACATCGTCAAGCTGGGTCTCAAGCTCAGCGACGTGAAGATCCTGCTCGCCACGCACGCGCACTGGGATCATGTCGCCGGGATGGCGCAGCTCAAACGTGATACGGGCGCACGCCTGCTCGCCAGTGCCGCCGATCGTGGCGCGCTCGATCGGGGAACTCCACCCAGCGACACCGATTACGGCGTGGTAAGGTTCGCGCCTGTCGAAGTCGATGGCTTGGTCGTCGATGGCCGCCCGGTGCGCTTAGGCAATATCGCGCTGACGCCGGTGCTGACGCCCGGCCATACGCCGGGCTGCACCAGCTGGACGATGCAGGTGAAGGAGCGGGGGCGCTCGCTTAGCGTGCTTTTCCCGTGCAGCCTGTCGGTCGCCGGCAACAAGCTGGTCGGCAACAAGGGATATCCCGGCATCGTCGGCGATTACCGCAAGAGCTTCGCCCGGCTTAGCCGTATAAAGGCTGACGTCGTACTGCCCGCGCATCCCGAACTGGCGGACGTGCTGGGTCGAGCACGTCGCAGCAAGGAGGGTGACGCCTCCGCGTTCGTCGATCCCAAGGTTCTGCCAGGGATGGTGTCGAACTTCACCGCCGCGTTCGATCAGGAACTGGCGAAGCAGACGAGGGAGACACGGCCATGACCTACACCGGACGCTGCAATTGCGGCACCATCGCCCTTAAGATCGAGGCCGAGCCGGTCACGACACGCCAATGCTGGTGCCGTCAATGCCAGAAGATCGCGGCCGGCGGCGCCACTCACAATGCGATCTTTCCGGCCGATGCTGTGACGATCACCGGCGAGCGAACGCAGAACAGCTACACCGCCGCCAGCGGCAGCACGCTGACGCACGAGTTCTGTCCGATTTGCGGGACTCACGTTCTTGGACGGTCGAGCGCCCGCCCGCAGTTCCGCACGATCCGCCTTGGCATGCTGAACGAGGGTCATGGCATCAGGCCCGCCGCCGCGATCTGGTTGGACGAGGCGCCGGATTGGGCGGTGATCGATCCGGCGCTGGAACACTGGCCGCAGCAGCCTCCGCCGCCAGGTGCAAAGTGATCACCGGCGCTGTCCTACAGGGTGCGGGATCGGGTATGCACCCAGACATGCCCGACGCTCTTCTCCCGCTCCGAACGCCCCCTACGTCGTCTCCAGGACAGCGAAGCCGGTTCGTCGATGCCCTGGGTTCGGCGGATGGCGCCGCGTCGCCTCCCGCCTCCCCCCACATTCCCGCCGTGAGTGGCAGCCGGGTCGGAGCCTGACGCATGTTCTTCAACTTCGTCGATGAATTGCGGGCCGCAGGGATCAAGACCTCGTTCAAGGAGCACCTCACGCTGCTGGAGGCGCTCGACAAGGACGTGATCGAGCAGACGCCCGAGGCGTTCTACTATCTGTCACGCGCGACCTTCGTAAAGGATGAAGGCCTGCTCGATCGTTTCGATCAGGTCTTCCAGCGTGTCTTCAAGGGCATCCTGACCGACTATGGTCAGGCTCCCGTCGAAATCCCGGAAGACTGGCTGAAGAAACTGGCCGATCGTTATTTCACGCCCGAGGAGATGGAGGCCGTCAAGGGGCTGGGCTCCTGGGACGAGATCATGGAGACGCTCAAGAAGCGGCTGGAGGAGCAGGAAAAGCGCCACTCGGGTGGCAACAAGTGGATGGGAACCAACGGTACTTCGCCATTCGGCCATGCCGGCTACAATCCCGAGGGAATACGCGTCGGCGGCGAAGGCCGGCACGGTCGCGCCATCAAGGTGTGGGAAAAGCGCGATTTCGCCAACCTCGATAACACGAAGGATCTGGGTACCCGTAACATCAAGGTCGCGCTGCGGCGATTGCGGCGGTTCGCTCGCCAAGGCGCGGCGGAGGAGCTGGATCTCGATGCGACGATCGAAGGCACGGCGAAGCAAGGCTGGCTGGATGTCGTCATGCGGCCGGAACGGCACAATGCCGTCAAGGTGCTGCTATTTCTCGATGTCGGTGGTTCGATGGACCCGTTCATCAAGCTGATCGAGGAACTGTTCAGTGCCGCCACCTCGGAGTTCAAGAACCTCGAGTTCTTCTACTTTCACAACTGCCTGTACGAAGGCGTTTGGAAGGATAATCGGCGCCGCTGGTCCCAACGGACCACCACCTGGGACATTCTTCATAAGTACGGCCATGACTACAAGGTCATCTTCGTTGGCGATGCAGCGATGAGCCCCTACGAAATCAGCCATCCGGGCGGATCAGTCGAGCACATGAACGAAGAGGCGGGCGCGGTGTGGCTGCAGCGCGTCGTTCAGACGTATCCGGCCACTGTCTGGCTGAACCCCACGGCCGAGCGGCAATGGGACTATTCGACTTCGACGCGGATGGTTCGCGAGATCGTGCATGATGCCATGTACCCGCTGACGCTCGACGGTCTGGAAAACGCCATGCGCGAACTCACCCGCAAGAAGGCCTGAGGCGCCCGATGACGTCCGACTTGCCCCATGATCTTCCTTCGTTCGGCGGCGCTATGGCGTTGCTGACCGTGACGGCCTAGGAGCCGCGCCCATGGACCGGCAATTGCTCATCATCTGCCTGCTGACGGCGGCGATCAACCTCATCGGCACCCTCGCCTACTCGGCGCGGATCGCCGGGGTACGTACGCGGCGAATTGCGATGAGCTTCGCATTGTTCAACATCCTGGTGCTGGTTTCACGCACATCGAACAGCTTCCTGGGACCGTTTCTGGCCAAGCGCATCGAGACCAGGCTGGCGACCGGCGGCGGCGAGGCGCTGCTGGGCGACTTTCGGCTGGTTCTGGCGTCGGCTTCGATCGCGGTGTTCCTGGGTATTCTGCTGGTGCCGACCGGGCAGCGATTGTTCGCGGCGGGAATTGGCTATTTCCAGATCCACCGCTCGACCGGCAAGCTGGTGATGCGTCTGGCCTCGCCGGCAGGCGTGCGGGCGATCCGCGCATCGATCCGGATGCCATCGCTCAAGCACCTGCGCGGTTTCACCCAGGATCGCGGTGTCGGTTTCGGCGTGTTGCTTGCCAATTGCCTGGCGCAGGCGCTGATCGTCGTCGGTGTGCTGGCGTCGCTGTATGCCGGCTTCCTGAACCCGGAGTACCGCGTCACCGCCTCGCAGCTTTCCGCGGTCGTCAACGGCTTTGCGACGATCCTGCTGTTCGCGCTGATCGACCCGCAACTCTCGGTAATGACGGACGACGTGGTCGAAGGACGCATTGCCGAGGCGAGGTTTCGGCGGACGATCGTCTGGATTTCGATCAGCCGCCTGGTGGGGACCCTGCTTGCCCAGGCCTTATTCGTACCGTCGGCTCACGCGGTCGCCTGGATCGCCAACTACGTGTAGAGCAGCAGGTCCGCGACATCGTCCCGCCAGGCCGTTTCATCGCTTGTGGCAAGGGCATCGAGATCGCCGGGCCGAGCGGACGGATCATCCACCCATTCCCGCAACACCGGCCCCCCGTTGATGACGTCTATCGCCAGCCGATCGAATTCGTATTCATAGGGAAAATCGCGCCAGATCGGGTAATCCGGATAGAGCCGCCTGATCGATTTGAACGCCAGGGCCTGCAGCCGCCACGGTCTGAACGCCGCGTGATCGTAGAATGGCCCTTCGGCATGGATCATCAGCGCGTTGCACAAGGCCTTCTGATGCTTGTGGAACGTCGGCTCGAACCAGCATTCGCGCAGCGCGCAGCCGGCAAGCCACTCGGGCGCAAAGGCTTGCATGTCGTCCAGGACTTTCGCCGCCGCGATGTCGGGCGCGCCGAACAGCACCTCGAGCGGACGTGTCGTGCCTCGCGCTTCCGATAGCGTCGTGCCTTCCAGCATGACCGTTCCGGCATAAGCCCGCGCCATGTTGAGGTTGGCCGCGTTCGGGCTCGGATTGATCCACACGCGGTCCGTCGGCCAGCCAAAGCCCGGCGATCGAGCGGGCTCCCAGCCCTCCATGGCGATCACGCGATAATCGACGTCGAGTTTAAAGTGCCGGATGAACCAGTGGCCCATTTCTCCCAGCGTCAAGCCATGGCGCATCGGCATCGGGCCGGCGCCGACAAAGCTCTCCTGCCCCGGCAGCAATGTCGTGCCTTCGACGGGTCGGCCTGCGGGATTGGGGCGATCGAGCACCCAGACGCTCTTCCCCGTGTTAGCGGCCGCCTCCAGCAGATAAAGCAGCGTCGTCACGAAGGTATAGATACGGCAGCCCAGATCCTGCAGATCGAAGAGGAATACGTCGGCCGTATCCATCATCTCGCGCGTTGGCCGGCGTACTTCGCCGTACAGGCTGAAGATCGGGATGCCGAACTGCGGGTCCAGCTCGTCGCCGGTCTCGACCATGTTGTCCTGCTTGTCGCCCTTCAGCCCATGCTGCGGACCAAAGGCCGACGTCACGTCGATCCCTGCAGCCACCAGCGCATCGAGCGAGTGAGTCAGCGTCTGCGTGACCGATGCCGGATGTGCGACGAGGGCAACCCTGCGCCCCTGCAGCGGTTGGCGCAACGCGATGTCCGCCAGCAGACGGTCTATTCCAAACTTCATAGCTGATCCGCTGCCGCAAGCTCGACGACGAAGCAAGCCGCATCGTGGAAGTCCGGTTTGCCGGGTGGATGCGCAAGGGCCCAGAACGATTTCGCGCCGCCCTCCTCCTCGATCACCGCCGTCATGTTCAGCTGCCACGGTCTTGGTGGAAGCGCGGCGGCGGGAACCACTGCGTCGAAGATCGCCAGGGCCTCTCCCTTGCGCATCGCGCAGGTCGGCTCGTGTGGAAACGGCCGGGTGGCCATGCCCGCGCGATAGTCATTGAAATCGTACGCGTTCCAACGTTCCGACGGCGAAAGGTTTAGCTCGGTATAACCTGCTTCACCCGGCACTTTGACAAAGAGCTCGAAGCAGGTCGCCTGCCACAAGCCATCGGCCCTGCCCTTTCCGGCGAAGGGCGGCACGATCAGCTTGTAGGCTCCTTCGATCCGCCAGCGCAGCCGCAGCCAGTCTGCGTCAGGCGTGATCCGTGCGGTGATCTCTCGCACGGAAGTGGGCGGGAAGTCGGGATGGGCAAGCAGCGAGTGCGTTTGCAACCGCGTATCTCCATGCTAGGCGCGCGTTTGCGAAAAGGACGCTGCCCGATGACGTACAATTCCACCCTGCTCCGCCTGCTGGACGAGCGCGGCTACATTCACCAGGTGACCGATGCCGCCGGTATCGATGCCCTGGCGAGCAAGCAGGTGGTGCCTGGCTATATCGGTTTCGATCCTACCGCGCCATCGCTCCATGTGGGAAGCCTCGTTCAGATCATGATGCTGCGCTGCCTGCAAAAGGCCGGGCACAAACCGATCGTGGTGATGGGCGGCGGCACCGGCAAGATCGGCGATCCCAGCTTCAAGGACGAAGCACGCAGATTGATGACGGGTGACATCATCGCACAGAACGTGGCGTCTATCCGCCGCGTGTTCGAGCGTTTCCTGACCTTTGGCGATGGGCCGACCGACGCGATCCTCGTCGACAATGCCGAGTGGCTGGACAAGCTTGAGTACATACCGTTCCTGCGGGATATCGGCCAGCATTTCTCGATCAACCGCATGCTGAGCTTCGACTCGGTCAAGCTGCGGCTCGATCGGGAACAGTCGCTGAGCTTCCTCGAATTCAACTACATGATCCTGCAGGGATACGACTTCCTGGAGCTGTCGCGGCGAGCCGCGTGCCGGCTACAGATGGGCGGTTCGGATCAATGGGGCAACATCGTCAACGGCGTGGAATTGGCCCGTCGGGTTGACGGCACGCAAGTCTTCGGGCTGACCACGCCTCTGCTCACCAATGCCGATGGAACCAAGATGGGCAAGACGGTCAGCGGCGCGGTCTGGCTCAACGAGGACCAGCTTTCCAGCTTCGACTACTGGCAGTTCTGGCGCAACACCGACGATCGCGACGTCGGCAAGCGCCTGCGCCTGTTCACTGACCTGCCAATCTCGGAAATCAAGCGGCTCGAGGCGCTGGAGGGCGGCGAGATCAACGAGGCGAAAGTCGTTCTCGCCAACGAGGCGACCCGGCTGTGCCGCGGCGACGATGCCGCACGCACTGCCGAGGCCACGGCACGCGAGACTTTCGCGGGCGGTGGCATGGGTGAGGATCTGCCGACGATCGCGGTCGCCATCGACGGCATTCGTCTCGCTGCGGCGTGTACCGCTCTCGGCTTCACGGCATCGAACGGCGAAGCCAAGCGCAAGATCGGCGAAGGTGCCGTGCGCCTCGACGATGCGGTCGTCAGCGATCCCAATCTCCTGATCACCGTTGCCCCCGGCATTTCACGCAAGCTCAGCCTTGGCCGCAAGAAGCACGGCGTGCTGCGAAGCGTCTGACAAGTTGCTGAACGCCAGTTAACCCCGCTAATTCACGGTTTGTTTGCCACTATCGTGCATGACGAAATCTGCGACCAGAGGCAGGAGCAGACGAGGCAATGAGTGGCGGGGCACAGCTAACCGTAACGGACAAGCGGCGTGCGGCGCGTCATCCCGCCGAGTTCAAGGTGATCGCGGAACACCGGCAGCGCGGTGACGTGGTGTTGAACATCGTCAATGTATCGGCGCAAGGTTTCATGGTCCGGGGGCTGGACGACATGGAGCGTGGCGAGCGCGTCGTGATGCGTTTGCCGGTCGTCGGCAGGATCGAGGCGCATCTGATCTGGGCCCACGAGGATCGCGCAGGCTTCCAGTTTGAGCGTATCATCCGCCTGGATGACTTCACCAAGCTGGTCGACGCCATGCAGCCCAACCCACGGCTGCGCGCACGGCGGTGATCTGACGGCGCTGCGCCGACGCTTGGCGCCATGCAAGATACTCAACCAACTTAATAGACTGGATGGTTGGCAAACCGAGTTCGGGGTGCCATGTCGCGGGGGTGAGCCTAACCACCGTCGTTCCCTCCAGTCCGCTGGCCATTCCCGATTACCGCAGGTTCTGGCTTGCGCGGTTCGCTGCGGTGATCGCAACGAACGGCATGGTCGTGATCATCGGCTATCAACTCTACGACGTCGCGCGTGCCGAGTATGGGATGACGATCTCGCAAGCGTCGTTCCAGCTGGGGCTGCTGGGCCTTGCGCAGTTCATCCCGATCCTGTTGCTGACGCCGATCGCGGGTGTCGTCGCCGATCGGTTCGACCGGCGCTATGTCGCCAGCATCTCGATGTCGATCGACTTGTGCGTCGCGCTCGGGCTAGGTGTGATCACGGCCCTTGGCTGGCGCAGTCTTCCGGTATTGTTCACCTTCGCTGCACTGCATGGCGCGGTCAGAGTGTTCCAGGGACCGGCGCTGAGTGCCATTGCGCCAAACATAGTGCCGGCGGCGCTGATCCCCCGGGCGATCGCGCTCAACTCGATTGCCTGGCAAGCTGGTGGCGTCATCGGGCCGGCGACCTTCGGGTTTCTTTTCGCCTCGTCGCATCCGCTTCCTTACTGGACATCCGCCGTGCTGATGGCGATCGCCAGCGCGACGTTGCTTTCGATCCGATCGCTGCCGCCGCCGCCGGAATACGCGCGCCGATCGCATCCGCTCACCCAGATCGTCGGCGGCTTCAAGTTCGTGTGGAACGATCGTTTCCTGCTCGGTTGCATCACGCTCGACCTGTTTGCCGTGATCCTTGGCGGAGCGACCGCGCTGTTTCCGGTGTTCGCCCGGGACGTGCTTCACGTCGGCGCCGAAGGACTGGGCCAGATGCGCGCCGCCCCGGCCTTGGGCGCGGCGGCGGTCGCCTTGATCCTGTCCTTCCGCCCGCTGGAACACAACGTCGGCGTCAAGATGCTGCTTGCGGTGGGCGTGTATGGCCTGGCGACGATCGGCTTCGCCTATTCGCGGCACTTTGCCACCTCCTTGGCATTCCTCACCGTGCTGGGCGCGGCCGACATGGTCTCGGTCTTCATCCGCAGCTCGCTGATCCAGTTGAACACGCCCGACGATATGCGGGGACGGGTCTCCGCCACGTCGGGCCTGGCGGTTTCAGCCTCCAACGAACTGGGTGAGATGCAATCCGGCCTCGCCGCCGCGCTGCTCGGTGCCACTGGAGCGGTTGTGTTTGGCGGCGCTGCTGCCATATTCGTGACTGCGGTATGGTCGCGGTTGTTTCCGGAAATCCGCAAGGCGCGAACCTTCGCGCCCCAGTACCGCCAAAGGGAGAGTGCCCCATGAAGGCCGACAGCATCCTCGCCACCATCGGCAATACGCCGCATATCCGGCTCGCCCGATTGTTCCCCGACCATGAAGTCTGGGTCAAGAGCGAGCGCGGCAATCCCGGCGGCTCGATCAAGGATCGCATAGGCCTGGCCATGATCGAGGCGGCCGAAGCCGATGGCAGTCTGAAGCCGGGCGGCACGATCATCGAGCCGACGTCCGGAAACACCGGGATCGGTCTGGCCATGGCGGCCGCGGTGAAGGGCTATCCACTCGTTCTGGTGATGCCGGAATCGATGTCGCTGGAGCGTCGCCGGCTGATGCTGGCCTATGGTGCGACGTTCGACCTCACGCCCAAGGAGAAGGGCATGAAGGGCGCGATCGAGCGCGCCAAGGAACTGGTTGATCAGACGCCGGGCGCCTGGATGGCACAGCAGTTCGACAACCCGGCGAACATCGACGTACACGTGCGCACCACCGCACTCGAAATCCTGGCGGATTTCGCTGATACGCCGATCGACGTGCTGATCACGGGCGTTGGCACCGGGGGCCACCTCACCGGATGCGCCGAGCGATTGAAGCAGGACTGGCCGTCTATGAAGGCCTATGCGGTCGAGCCGACGCTCTCTCCAGTCATTTCCGGCGGACAGCCCGGCCCTCACCCCATCCAGGGCATCGGCGCCGGCTTCATACCTTCCAACTTGCACACCCAGTCGATCGACGGGGCGATCCAGGTCGATCCGGCGATTGCCAAGGACTGGGCGCGGCGCTCCGCCAGCGTCGAAGGCATCCTGGTCGGTATAAGTTCCGGCGCTACGCTTGCGGCGATCGCCGCCAAGCTGCCGGAGTTGCCAGTCGGTTCGCGCGTGCTGGGCTTCAACTACGACACCGGCGAGCGCTACCTCTCGGTTCCGGACTTCCTACCGGAGTGAGCGAACTCGAGCCACATTCGTACAGCCATGGTGAGACGCCGCTGACGGGGTGGCTGGCCCGCCCCCAAGGCACGCCGCGTGCCGCCATCCTGCTGCTGCCCACGATCGCCAACCCTGCCCCTGCCACGAAGCGCAGGGCCAGCATGTTGGCGGCCTTGGGCTACCTCGTCCTGGTGGCGGACTTCTATGGGCCAGCAGAAGGCGACGTGCAGGTGCTCGCTCAGGAGCTTCGTGCCGATGTGGCGCATTATCGTTCGCGTATCGACGCCGCCCTCGCGACGTTGCGCGACCTTCCGGAAAGCGCCGGGCTGCGGATCGGCGCTATCGGCTATTGCATGGGCGGACAAGCCGCGCTCGAAGCGGCCCGCGAGGGGCATGACCTGTTTGCGGTGGTCAGCTTCCATGGCTTGCTGACCACCGATCGTCCGGCGCTCCCTGGCGAGATCCGGGCCCGCCTGCTCATCTGCCATGGCGTCGACGATCCGCTGGTCCCGCGCGAGCAGGTCCTGACGTTCTGGGACGAGATGGAGGCCGCGAAGGCGAACTGGCACTTCCACGCCTACAGCGGCGTCAAACATGGCTTCACCGATCCCGGCAGCGACGCCCGCGGCATACCCGCTATCGGTTATGACGCGAGCGCGGATCGGCAAAGCTGGGCGGCGATGCTGGGCCTTTTCGACGAGATGCTCGGCTAGCGAGGAGCGATCGGCTCAAGCCGATCATCGACGAGCCGTCGGTAGAAGCAACTGGTTGCACCGGTGTGGCAGGCAGGCCCCTGCGGCTCAACCAGCATGACCAGCGCATCCTGATCGCAGTCCACCAGGATTTCGCGCACTTTCAAGAAGTGACCCGAAGTCTCGCCCTTCAGCCACAGACGACCGCGCGACCGTGAATGGAAATGCGCCAAGCCGGTTTCTCGCGTGCGGGCGATTGCCTCGGCATCCATAAAGGCGACCATCAGCACATCGCGATTGTCGGCATCGATGGCGATCCCGGTCACCAAGCCCTGCGCATCGAAACGGGGCATGAATATGGTTCCGCTCTCGCGATCTAGTTCGTCATTCACGCTGTGTATCCTTGAGGCCTAGATGTCTTGCGATGATGTTGCACGATAACCACAGCGCTAAACCAAAATCCGCGTCGATCTGCAAACACCCTTTCCAAGAATCACGTTTCGAGAGAACACCTGTCTTGCGGCCTTGGGGGGCTGCACACCGGACAGGTGCTGACGTTCAAGCGCCAACGGTTCAGGGAAACGGTCGAGCCCGCGTCAACGCGGCTTGGTCGACAATATGAGGGATCGAGCCAAGCGACGAACAGGGGCGTCGCTGAACTGCACTGCAGGGCTCACGAGTTTCGTCACGAGGACACCCGAGGGTTACCGCCCTCGGGTGTTTTCGTTTACGCATCACGCTTGCTCGTCGAGCACGCGTGCGAAACAACTGATCACCACCCGCTCAGCACCGGCTCGCAGTAGGGCCGAAACACAAGCCTCGCTGGTCGCGCCGCTGGTCAGCACGTCATCCACCAACAGGACATTGCGACCTTGCACGGCCATGGTGCCTTTAGGTGACACCGAAATCGCACCTCGCAACTCGCGCAGCCGGGCGCGGCGACCAAGACCGCCCAGGCTCGCGGTCGGCTTGTGACGAACCAATGCGTCCACCGCCAGCGTGCCGCCCGTCCCACGCGCGACGGCGCGCGCGAGGATAGCGGCCTGGTTGTAGCCACGACGCCATAAGCGCCAGCGGTGCAGTGGGACCGGCACGACCAGCCATCGGCTATCGTCGCCCAGTGGCACCTTTGCGACCATGAGCCGCGCCATCATCGGTGCCAGCCCCAAGCGGCTGCCGTGCTTGAAAGCAAGTACCAGCTTGCGAGAGGCCTCGTTGTAGAGCGTGGCGGCGGCGATCCCGGCATGGCGTGGCGGTTGAGCCAGGCACGGCGCACATGTGGCCTCAGCGAAGACTTCGTCGCCGAACGGCCGGCTGCAACGCAGGCAACTCGGGTCCCCCGGTATCGCCAGATCACTCCAACACATCGCACACAACCCGGCCTGCGCGTGAACGCCGGCACCGCATAACGGGCAACGGGGTGGAAAGACGAAATCGATCAGGGGATTGAGCACGGCGAGCAACACGGACCTCACGCTAGCTGATGCTGGCCGGCCGGCAAGGAACGAGTTCGATGCCCGCGCGATCGGTTGCATCGGCAGCAAGGCTACGGCAGGAAACGCCATGCCCTCCCAGCCCCCTCCCCGCATCTTTTCGCCCAACCGTCGACTAGCCGTGCGCAAACGGATGTTGATCGCGCAACGTCAGGTCGATGCGCCCCGCTATCTGCTCGACGACATGATCGAAGACGTGATCGAACGCCTCGCGTTCTTGCGTCATGAACCGCGCCGCACGCTGGTGATCGGTGACACCGGGGGCGTATTGGGTGCGGCGCTCACCCGCAGCGGTTCGCAAGTGATCGCGGTCGAGCCGGCGGACGGCTTCGAGGAGGAACGGCCCTACCCTGAAACCGCCTTCGATCTTATCACGACCATGGGTACTCTCGACACCGTCAACGACTTGCCAGGCGCGATGGTGCACATTCGTGATGCGCTGGCCCCGGGCGGCCTGCTGATCGCCAGCTTTGCGGGCGCAGGCAGCCTGCCATCGTTACGGGCGGCGCTGCTCACGGCCGACGGTGACCGCCCGGCGGGACGAGTCCATCCGATGGTCGACGTCAGATCGGGGGCCCAACTGCTACAGCGAGCAGGCTTCTCGGATCCGGTGGCGGATTCGCGGCACCTCGATGTCGCGTTCCGCTCGTTCGAACGCGAGGTTCAGGATCTGCGGGCCCAGGGTCTGATCAATGTCCTGGCGGATCCGGGACCCGCCTTGGGTAAGTCTGCGTGGTTGAAGGCTCAAGAGGCCTATGCGTCAGCGGCCACGGACGGGCGCACCATAGAACGGTTCGAATTGCTGACGCTTTCGGGCTGGCGACGGTAACGCCGCCAGCCGCTTACCGCTTTCAGGCCAAGGCCGCCTGCGCCGCCGCCAGTCGTGCAATCGGCACGCGGAACGGTGAAGCGCTGACGTAATCGAGCCCGATCTTCTCGCAGAACGCGATCGAAGCAGGATCGCCACCGTGTTCGCCACAAATGCCCAGCTTGATATCCGCGCGGGTCGCGCGGCCGCGTTGGGCGCCCAGTTCGATCAATTGCCCGACGCCTTCGATGTCCAGGCTGACGAAGGGATCACGGGGGTAGATGCCCTTTTCCACATAGGGGCTGAGGAACCGGGCCGCATCGTCACGCGAAACACCAAGCGTTGTCTGCGTCAGATCGTTGGTGCCGAACGAGAAGAACTTCGCTTCTTCCGCGATCTCGCCAGCCATCAGCGCCGCACGGGGCAATTCGATCATGGTGCCCACCATGTACTCGACCGACCGGCCCTTCTCGGCGAAGACCTTGGCGGCAGTCTCGTCGACCAGCTTCCTGAGGATCGCCAGTTCGCGCTTGGTGGCGACCAGCGGGATCATGACTTCGGGCACCGGCGCCTCGTCGACGCGGTCGAGAACATCGCAGGCCGCCTCGAAGATGGCGCGGGCCTGCATCTCGTAGATTTCGGGAAAAGTGATGCCCAGGCGGCAGCCACGGTGGCCAAGCATCGGGTTGGACTCGTGCAGTTCGTCCGCGCGGCGCTTGAGGGTCTCGACACCGATGCCGATCGTTTCGGACAGTTCGACGAACTCGGCATCGCCCTGTGGCAGGAATTCGTGCAGCGGCGGGTCGAGCAAGCGGATCGTCACCGGCAGGCCGGCCATGACCATGAAGATCTGCGCGAAGTCATCGCGCTGTTCGGGCAGCAGCTTGTCGAGAGCCAGGCGGCGGCCGGCTTCATCCTCGGCCAGGATCATTTGGCGAACGGCGGAGATGCGGCTGGCATCGAAGAACATGTGCTCGGTGCGGCACAGGCCGATGCCTTCGGCCCCGAACTGGCGGGCCATCTTGCAGTCGGCGGGCGTTTCGGCGTTGGTGCGCACTTTCATGCGGCGGTGCTTGTCGGCCCAGACCATCAGCTCGGCGAAGTCGCCCGCCAGTTCCGGCTCCACCGTGGGCACGCGGCCGAGCATGATGTCGCCGGTCGAGCCGTCGAGGGTGATCACATCCCCTTCCTTGAGATCGCGACCGCCGATCTTGAGCGTCCGGGCCTTCATGTCGATCGACACGGCGGACGCGCCAGAGACGCAGCAGCGGCCCATGCCGCGCGCAACCACCGCAGCGTGGCTGGTCATGCCGCCGCGCGCGGTGAGGATGCCCTTGGCGGCGTGCATGCCGTGAATGTCCTCGGGCGAGGTTTCAACACGCACCAAGATCACGGCGTCGCCGCGCTCGGCGCGCTTCTCGGCGGTATCGGCATCCAGCACTATCGCTCCGGAAGCGGCCCCCGGTGAGGCCGGAAGGCCCTTGCCCAGCACGTCGCGCTGCGCCTTGGGGTCGAGCGTGGGGTGCAGCAGCTGGTCGAGCGCCATCGGATCGATACGCAGGATCGCGGTCTTCTCGTCGATCAGACCCTCGGCGACCATGTCGACCGCCATCTTGAGCGCCGCCTTGGCGGTGCGCTTGCCCGAGCGGGTCTGCAGCATCCACAGCTTGTTGCGCTCCACCGTAAACTCGATGTCCTGCATGTCCTTGTAGTGCTTCTCGAGCAGCTCGAACACGGCGGCCAGTTCGCCATAGGCGGCCGGCATCGCCGCTTCCATCGACAGCGGCTTGGCGCCGGCGAGGTTGCGGGCGCGTTCGGTCAGGTACTGCGGGGTGCGGATGCCAGCGACGACGTCCTCGCCCTGCGCGTTGACCAGCCACTCGCCGTAGTAGGCCTTCTCGCCGGTCGCGGGATCGCGGGTGAAGGCGACGCCGGTGGCCGAAGTCTCGCCCATGTTGCCGAACACCATCGCTTGCACGTTGACGGCGGTGCCCCAGTCGCCCGGAATGTCGTTCAAGCGGCGATAGACCTTGGCGCGGTCCGAATCCCAGCTGTCGAAGACGGCCTGGATGGCGCCCCAGAGCTGCTCGTTCACATCAAGCGGGAATGGATGGCCCAGAGCGTCCTGGACTATGCCCTTGTACTCGGCGACGATCTTCTGCCACTCTGCGGCAGTCAGTTCCGTGTCGTTGACGTAGCCGTTGTCTTCCTTGGCGACTTCGAGCGCTTCCTCGAACAGATGATGCTCGACGCCCAGAACCACGTCCGAATACATCTGGATGAAGCGGCGATAGCTGTCCCATGCGAACCGCTCGTCACCTGAAACCTTGGCGAGGCCCTGGACTGTATCGTCGTTCAGACCAAGGTTGAGCACGGTGTCCATCATGCCGGGCATGGAAACCCGGGCGCCCGAGCGGACCGAAACCAGCAGGGGATCGGCGGCGTCGCCGAAACTCTTGCCAACGGTCTTCTCGATATGAGTCAGCGCCTCGGCCACGTCGGCGCGAAGCTGGTCCGAGAAGTTGGCGCCTTCGGCAAGGTACTTCACGCATTCTTCGGTGGTGATGGTGAATCCGGGGGGGACCGGCAAGCCGATCCCGGCCATCTCGGCGAGGTTCGCACCCTTGCCGCCGCAGATGATCTTGTCGCGCGAACGCGGATCTTCATGCTTCACGCCGCCGCCGAAGGTGTAGACCTGCTTGACCATAGTATCGATGCCCATCGGTTTTCCTCATGCTCAAGTGCGAGGATTCGCGCCCTCGGACAAGCTCTATGTCTTCAAGCGTGATGCACCATCGCAGCTACGCTCGGTGCAGCCGGATCAGCCCTCGATACGCGAGAAGTCAGCAACATTGTGCACTGCAGCACGAAATTGATCAAGCAGCGCCAGACGTGCATTGCGTTTGACCGGATCGGGATCGTTGATCATCACCGAATCGAAGAACGCGTCGATAGGCCCGCGCAGCGAAGCCAGCGCCGCCATCGCCCCGGCAAAGTCCTCGGTCGCCACAGCCTTCTCCGCTTGTGGAGTGGCGAGAGCGAGCGCGTCGATCAGCGCCTGCTCGGCGGGTTCGGGCGTGTGGCCGTGTTCCGCCTTATGGCGCTCAGCCATCTTGGCGGCGATGACAGCAGCGAGATCGGGATCGTCGACGCCGGCCAGAGGATCTTCCTCGCCAGTCTCGGCGATCTCGCCTTCGAGGCCGTGCCAGTCTTCCTTCTTGAGGATGTTGGCAGCGCGCTTGTAGCCGGCGAGCAGGTTGGCCCCGTCCTCGGTGCCGACAAACGCCTGCAGTGCATGGACGCGGGCGAGCAGGCGCACGAGATCGTCCTCGCCGCCGAGCGCGAACACGGCGTCGATCAGGTCGTGGCGGACGCCGGCCTCGCGTTGCTGGACTTTCAGACGGTCAGCAAAGAAGTCGAGGAGCCTGGCACGCGCGACCAGGACACGTTCGTCGAACTGTGCGCTCACTTCGGGCGAGATTGACTGCTCTCCCATCGCCTGGATCTGCTGACGCCGTTCAGCCTCGCTGAGTGGACTTCCGGATGCGGCGCGGGTCTCGACCAGCACTTCGAAGGCCTTTCCAAGCTCATAGCCACGGATACGTGGGCTCAAGGCCCCCATCTGGCGTCGCAAGGGCTCAAGAAGACCGAACCGGAGGCTGTTTCGCTGCACCAACTCGATGGCGCCCAGCGTCGCACGCCGAAGCGCGAAGGGATCCTTCGAACCTGTAGGAGGCATGTCACCGATGAAGAAGCTTGCCAGCGTGTCGAGCTTGTCTGCCAGCGCCACCGCGACCGTCACCGGCGCGGTGGGCACCGCGTCGCCTTGCCCGACGGGCTTGTAGTGGTCGCGGATGGCGTCGGCGACGGCCTCGGGCAGACCCTCGGCGCGGGCGTAGTAGCCGCCCATCAGGCCCTGGAGCTCTGGGAACTCGCCGACGATCTCGGTCACGAGGTCGGCCTTGCACAACTCGGCCGCCTGCCGCGCCAGAACCGGATCGCAGTTGGGGACGATGCCTTCGCCCGCCAGCCACTCGGCCAGCATCGCGACACGCTCGACCTTATCGGCGACGGTGCCAAGCTTCTCGTGGAAGGTGATGCGCCCCAGCTTCTTCGCTTGCCTCTCCAGCGTGGTCTTGCGGTCGGTGTCCCAGAAGAACCGCGCATCCGAGAGCCGCGCCGCGAGGACCTTGCGGTTGCCGGCGACGACGCCCGCGCCCCCGTCATGCGCCTCGATGTTGGCGGTGCAGACGAAGGCGTTGGCAAGCTTGCCGGCACTGTCCTCGCAGACGAAATACTTCTGGTTCACGCGGGCGGTTAGCTGGATGACTTCGGGCGGAACCGCAAGAAACCCCTCGTCGAAGCGGCCGAGCAGCGGCACCGGCCATTCGGTCAATCCGGCGTTTTCGATCACCAGGCTCTCGTCCGCGACCAGTGTCAGGCCGTCGAGCGTCGCCACTTCCGCCGCGCCTAGGCGTACGACGTCCTGGCGCTCCTCGTGGCTGACGATGACGTGGCAGGCGCGCAGCTTGTCGGCATAGTCGTGCGCGCCGCCGATGGTGATCGCGCCGGGATGGTGGAAGCGGTGGCCGACCGTGGCGTAGCCGCTGGTCACGCCGCCGACTTCGCAAGGCACCAACTCCTCGCCGAAAATGGCGACGATGCCCGAAAGTGGGCGCACCCAGCGCGGGGACTCGGTGCTGATCGAGGCTGCGCCCCAGCGCATCGACTTGGGCCAGGGGAACGCGCGCACGATCGCGGGGATGGCCTGCGCCAACACCTCGGCGACGGCGCGGCCGGGCTTCTCGACCACGGCGAAGTAGGTGCCCTTGCCCTTGATCTCACGCACTTCGAGCTGGTCCTGCGTCAGGCCGACCTTGCGCAGGAAGCCTTCCAGCGCCTGAGGCGGGACACCGACCGCCGGCCCCTTGGTCTCTTCGCTGATGGCTTGCGTCGCCTCGGGCAAGTCATGTGCGATCAGGGCGAGGCGGCGCGGCGTCGACCACACCGTGATCTTGCCTGCCTCCAGCCCGGCCGCAGCAAGCTCCTTGCGGAACAGCTTTTCGAGGTCCGCGCGCCCGCCGGCCTGCATGCGGGCGGGAATTTCCTCGGAGCGCAGTTCGAGCAGGAAGTCGGTCATACGGTCCACCCGGCGTAGTCACTGGCCCAGCGCGCTTGGTTCTTCTCGATCCACGCCTGGCAGGCGCCCTTGGCGAGATCGCGGACGCGGCCGATGTAGCTGGCGCGCTCCTGCACCGAGATCACGCCGCGTGCCTGGAGCAGGTTGAACAAGTGGCTGGCCTCGATCGCCTGGTCGTAGGCGGCAAGCGGCACGTTCGCCTTGATGCAGCGCTGCGCCTCGGTCTCGGCGTGGCGGAAGCCGGCGAACAGCTGGTCAGTGTCGGCGACCTCGAAGTTGTACTTCGACATTTCCTGCTCGTTGGCGAGGAACACGTCGCCGTAGGACACGCCCTGGTCGTTGAACCGCAAATCGTAGACGCGATCGACACCCTGGATGTACATGGCCAGGCGTTCGAGGCCATAGGTCAGCTCTCCCGCGACCGGCTTGCAGTCGTAGCCACCGATCTGCTGGAAGTAGGTGAACTGCGTCACCTCCATGCCGTCGCACCAGACTTCCCAACCCAGGCCCCATGCGCCTAGCGTCGGGCTCTCCCAGTCGTCCTCGACGAAGCGGATATCGTGCGCGAGCGGATCGACGCCGATGGCCGCCAAGCTAGCGAGGTAAAGCTCCTGCAGGTCCGCCGGGTTGGGCTTCAGGATCACCTGATACTGGTAATAGTGCTGCAGCCGGTTCGGGTTCTCGCCATAGCGGCCATCGGTCGGCCGGCGCGAGGGCTGGACGTAGGCGGCCTTCCACGGCTCCGGGCCTAGAGCGCGCAAGGTGGTCGCCGGGTGGAACGTACCCGCACCCATGCGCATGTCGTAGGGCTGCAGGATGGCGCAGCCCTGCTTGCTCCAGAACGCGTGGAGCGTCAGGATCATGTCCTGGAAACTGAGCGAAGTCGGAAGGTCTGACATGGGGTCGCGCTTTGGCGCACGGTCGGGAACGGGTCAACAATGCAGTCGGCGGCGCCAGGCCGCAATCGTTCATCGACGCTTGATACATAGTGCCTATAAGGCCGGCCGATGACATCCTTGCGCCGCGTGCTGCCCGCCCTGCTCTCCCCGCTTCTCCTGCTTTTCGCTCCCGCCTCGGGATGGGCCAAAGAGGCTGCGCCTGCTCAGGTCGCGGTCAATGCCAGACCGGCGCTGTGGAAGGTGTCGGACAAGGACACGACGATCTGGCTGTTCGGCACGATCCATATCCTGCCCGCCGGCATCGAATGGTACGCGGGGCCGATCGCCACCGCGCTGGAAGGATCGGACACGCTGGTGACCGAGATCGTCGATCAGGCCGATCCGGCAGTTCAAGCACGAATCGGCCAGATCGCCTTGTCCGATCCGCCGGCCAACTTGCGTGAGAAGCTGCCTTCCGCAGAACGCATGCAATATGAGGCCGCGCTGACGGCGCTGCAGCTCCCAGTGTCGGCGTTCGACGCCAACGACCCTTGGTATGCCGCCGTGGCGCTATCCACCTTGCCGCTGATCAAGGATGGCTACGGCGTCATGAGCGGCGCCGAGGCGCTGCTGGTCGCCAAGGCAGCGGGCAAGCAGCACATCGGCCTCGAGACGGCAGAATCGCAGCTCACGCTGTTCGATACGCTTCCCCACGATACCCAGGTCAAATACCTGGGCGAGGTTCTGAAGGATCTGCCCAAGGTCCGCGAAGAGGTGCACGCGATGATCGAAGCCTGGAAAGCGGGCAAGGCCGACGAACTCGCGCGGCTGATGAACGAGGATGAGAGCGATCCGATGTTGATGAGGATTCTTCTGGTCGATCGCAACAAGGCGTGGGCGACGTGGATCGAGGATCGCCTGAAACAGCCGGGAACGGTGTTCGTCGCGGTCGGCGCGGGCCATCTCGCCGGCAAGGACAGCGTTCAGGCGCAACTCGCGAAGGATCGGATCAGGGCGAAGCGCGTGCAGTGACCACCAGCCTGCCTGTGTCGAACGTTGTTCGCATCGGGAAAAGCCTGCGCGCGTCTTTCCTGGCCGTGCTCGTGCTGGCAGCCGGTTGTAACCGTGCGGCCATTCCTGCCGATCCGGCGATCTGGCGGGTATCGGGTAAGCATGGCGAAGAAGCATGGCTGTTCGGAACCATACATGCCGCTCCGCAGCCGTTGGCATGGCGGTCGACGAAAGTCGACGCGGCGCTATCCCGATCTAGCGAAGTCATGGTCGAAGTCGCCAACATCGCCGACGACCAAGCCATTTCGCGCAGCTTTGCCGCCTTGTCGCGAACGCCGGGACTGCCGCCGGTAGAGCAGCGGGTCGCCCCGCAGAAGCACCGGGCCCTTGCCAGAATGATGGCGGATCGCGGTGTCGATGGCGATGACTTGCGCGATGTCGAGACCTGGGCCATCGCGCTGACACTTGCGCGTCCCGCCAGCGGCGGCAATGCGGCCAACGGCATCGATCGCGCGGTCTTGGCAGCAGCGTCGGGCAAGCGGGTGATAGAACTTGAAGGCGCGACGGGCCAGCTTGCCATATTCGACCGTCTTCCCGAAACGGAGCAACGCGATCTTCTCGGCTACGTGATTGCGGATGCCGGCGTGCTGGATGACGAAGCCGACTTCGTCGATACGTGGCGGCGGGGCGACATGGACCGCATCGAGGCGGAGACGCAAAGCGGCCTGCTCGCCGATCGCGACCTGCGCGAAGCGCTGTTTACCGCCCGCAATCGCAGCTGGCGCGAGCGGATCGTCCGAGAAATCCGTGCCGGCCGCCGCCCGTTCGTCGCTGTCGGGGCGGCGCACATGGCGGGGCCCGACGGGCTCGTCGCGATGTTGCAGCACGCCGGCTACACCGTAGAGCGACTGCGGTGAGCCTTGCTTTCACGGGCATTTGCCGCTAGGGGCCCGCGCTTCCCGGCTATGGTCATCCCTGGAGGCGTAGCGGGAAAGGACGTGCCGGCAAGCGGCGCGCTCCTTACACATACAACGAATCCGAAAGGCACGTTATCATGAGCGATACGCTGAACCTGCCGGCCGAGACGCGCGAAGGGCTTGGCAAGGGAGCCTCCCGTGTGCTGCGTCGCGAAGGCCGCGTTCCCGCCGTTATCTACGGCAACAAGGAAGAGCCCCTGGCGATCCACGTCGAAGCGAAGCTGCTGGCTCGCATGCTGGACACCGGGCACTTCATGAACTCGATCGTCGAACTCGAAGTCGGCGGTCGTAAGGTGCGTACGCTCCCCAAGGACGTTGCCTTCCATCCCGTCACCGCGCGTGCGCTGCACGTCGACTTCCTGCGGCTTGCGAAGAACGCGACCGTTCACGTCAACGTGCCGGTGGTATTCACCAACGAGGAAGCTGCCCCCGGCCTGAAGCGCGGTGGTGTTCTCAATGTCGTGCGTCACGAGCTTGAGCTGGTCTGCGATGCGAACAGCATTCCGGACGAGATCATCGTCGACGTGACTGGCGCCGAGATCGGCGATTCGATCCACATCCATAGCGTGACGCTGCCCAAGGGCGTCGAGAGCGCGATCACGGATCGTGACTTCACCATCGCCACCATCGTCGCTCCTTCGGCTCTCAAGAGCGCCGATGGCGAAGAGGGCGAAGAAGAAGCCACCGCGGAATAATCCACGTCCGGAGCAAGCCGGACAGGAGTTCGGGCAAGACCTCGCCATCTCGATCGGGTGGCGGGGTCTTACTGTTTTATCGTAGGTCCGGATCGGAGAAGCGCGATGCAATTGTGGGTCGGCCTCGGCAATCCCGGCGCGCAATACGCGATGCACCGCCACAACGTCGGCTTCATGGTCGCCGATACCCTGGCGGAAGTGCATGGGTTTGGCCCGGTGCAGAAGAAGTTTCAAGGCTGGTTGCAGGAAGGGCGCATCGGGACGGAGAAGATCCTGCTGCTCAAGCCCGCGACCTTCATGAACGAAAGCGGCCGGGCCGTCGGCGAGGCGATGCGCTTCTACAAGCTCGGCCTCGAGGCGCTCACGGTGTTTCACGACGAGCTCGACCTCGCGCCGTTCAAGGTCAAGGTGAAGCAAGGCGGCGGCACCGCCGGCCACAACGGGCTGCGTTCGATCGACCAGCATCTGGGCGCCGATTTTCGACGGGTGCGCCTCGGCATCGGGCACCCGGGGCATAAGGACCGCGTGACCGGCTACGTATTGGGCAACTACACCAAGGCCGAGGTGGACGATCTGGCCGACATGCTCGGAGCCATCGCGGCCGAAGCCGAGTGGCTGGCAAAAGGCGACGGGACGCGGTTCATGAATGACATTGCCCTGCGGCAGCAGGACTAAGCCCGTCTGGCTTTCACCGGTCCTGACCGCTATGGGCCGCGCACAATCTATACACCGGAGCATATCATGGGTTTTCGTTGCGGGATCGTCGGCCTGCCAAACGTCGGCAAGTCGACCCTGTTCAATGCGCTGACGGAGACGCAGGCGGCGCAGGCGGCGAACTATCCGTTCTGCACGATCGAGCCCAATGTCGGCCAGGTCGGCGTGCCCGATCCGCGCCTCGACAAGCTGGCCGAGATCGCCAAGTCGGCCAAGATCGTGCCGACGCAGCTCTCATTCGTGGACATCGCCGGCCTGGTGCGCGGCGCTTCCAAGGGCGAGGGCCTGGGCAACCAGTTCCTCGGCAACATCCGCGAGGTCGACGCGGTGGTGCACGTGCTGCGCTGCTTCGAGAACGACGACATCCAGCACGTCGAAAACAAGGTCGACCCGATCGCCGACGCCGAGACGGTCGAGACCGAACTGCTCCTTTCCGACCTCGAAAGCCTGGAGAAGCGCGTTCCCGCTGCCCAGAAGAAGGCGGCGCAGGGTGACAAGGAAATGAAGATCACCGCCAGCGTGCTGGGCCAGGCGCTCGAGCTGCTGCGTGAGGGCAAGCCCGCGCGGCTGACCAAACCGGCCGATGAGGAAGAGGAGCGCGTGTTCCGCCAGGCGCAGCTGCTCACCGCCAAGCCTGTCCTCTACGTCTGCAACGTCGAGGAAGAAGCTGCAGCCGACGGTAACGCCTTTTCCAAGCGTGTGTTCGAGCGCGCCGCCGCCGAAGGCGCCAGCGCCGTCATCGTCTCGGCCGCGATCGAGTCCGAACTGACCGGCATGGAGATCGAGGAGCGCCTTGCGTTCCTCGAAGAGATGGGCCTGCATGAAACCGGCCTCGCCCGGATCATCCGCGCCGGCTACGACCTGCTCGATCTGCTGACCTTCTTCACCGTCGGGCCCAAGGAAGCGCGCGCCTGGACCGTGCACAAGGGCGCCAAGGCGCCCGAGGCTGCGGGCGAGATCCACTCCGACATGCAGCGCGGCTTTATCCGCGCAGAGACGATCGCATTCGACGACTTCGTGTCGCTGGGCGGCGAAGCGCCCGCACGCGACGCCGGCAAGCTGCGCCAGGAGGGCAAGGAATACGTCGTGCACGACGGCGACGTCATGCACTTCAAGTTCAATGTCTGAGCGATTGCGCAGTCGGGCACGATTGCCGCTCCCGCGCATTTAGCCCGCAACGGCAGCGGGGGAGCATGCGCGGTGGTAATTGATAAGTCAGAAAAGATAATCTGGTTGGCCAGGCTGGGCTATGCGGTGCGTGGTCTGGTTTATCTGTTGCTGGGCTATCTGCTGCTGTCGGCCACCGGCAAGGACGAAGTGAGCAACGGCACCACCGGAGCGCTCGAGTATGTGCAGGATATCCCTGGCGGCACCGCGATCCTCTACGTGGCCGCGCTGGGGTTGATCGGATATGCCGTTTACAAGATGATTGCTTGCCTGTTCGATACCGAGCGACTTGGCTCGGATATCAAGGGCGTCGGCAAGCGAATCGCCTACCTTGTTAGTGCGGTTGCCTACGGTACGTTGTCGTGGACGGCGATACAGCTTGCCCGTGGAGCGCAGGCGGGCGGCGGAAACCAGAATCGGGAGATGGCCGCGACAGCGCTGACCTTCGATCTGGGGCCGGTGGCCCTGGGCCTGGCCGGGCTCGGCTTGCTGATTGGTGCCGGGGCGCAAGCCAAGAGTGCGTATGATCTGGGCTTCATGCGGCACATCGCGTCGGATGCGCCACCTGCCACTTGCTGGATCGGCCGCATCGGCCTGGCAACGCGGGCGGTGGTGTTCCTGCTGATGGGATGGTCGCTTCTGCGCTCGGGCTGGTTTTCCAGCAGCGCCGAAGTGCGTTCACTCGGGCAGGCGTTGCTCGATCTACGCGAGATGGGTCTGGGTTTCTCGATCATCGCGACCGGCATCGCCTTGTTCGGCGTGTTCAGCCTGATCACCGCAAGATATCGTATCATTCCCGACCCCGATCCCAAGCTGGATATCGGCGCCGCCCTACGCGGGCGATAAGGCGCGCGGCGTGCTCAATCCCCGAACGGTGCGGTGCAATTCACCTGACCTAAGGCGTTGAACGACACGCGTTGTTGCGCATCGTGGATGACGAGGCGACTGGGCCAGGCCTTGCCTCCGTTGCCATCCGCGATGCCGTCACCAGCCTGTGCGACAAGCTCGATCCATCCATCCAGCCCGACATAAGTCGATAGCGCGCCTGACGGCAGCTCGGCGCTACCGCTTTTCGCTGAAACGGGTTGCAGTACACCATCGATCTTCAGGAAGCCCCGATCGTGCTGGGCGACGAATAACGGCTCAGCCTCCGCCTTGCCCATCGGGCGAAACGTGCATCCGCTTTCCGCAAGATCGTAGCGGGCGAGATCGTCGCGCGTGAGCGGTTCCGGGATGACCGGCCTGAAAGGCGTCTGGTTCATGCGCTTGACCATGGCGACAGCTTGGGCATCGTCGATCGCCTTAGCTTTCGGATCCTTGTGCTCCTGACACCCGCCAAGCAAAGCGATTCCCAGCACCACCACAGCCGCACTACGCATCATTTTCGCCCGAACAGTTTCTCGATGTCGTGATGTGCGAGCTTAACCCAGGTGGGCCGGCCATGGTTGCATTGGCCTGATCGCGGCGTGCGTTCCATCTCTCGCAGCAGCGCATTCATCTCCGCGACTGACAGGGTGCGCCCTGCTCGTACCGACCCGTGGCACGCCATCGTCGCAAGCACGAGATCCAGCTTTTCGCCAAGCAGCAACGCGTCACCGTGCTTCGCCAGATCGTCTGCGATATCCCGCACCAACGAGGCGGCGTCGGCCTTGCCCAGCACCGACGGCACCGCGCGGACCAGCATCGCACCGGGACCGAAACGCTCCATTCCCAACCCGACCTTCGCCAGTTCATCGAGCTTGTCTTCGAGACGGTCGCAATCGACCTCTTCCAGTTCGACCACTTGGGGGAGCAGCAAGGCCTGACTGCGGGTCATCGCATCTTCGGCCCCCGCCGCCTTCAGCCTTTCCAGCACGAGGCGTTCATGCGCGGCATGCTGGTCGACGATGACCAGCCCGTCATCCGCCTCGGCAACGATGTAGGTCGCCGCGACTTGGCCGCGCGCGACGCCAAGCGGAAAGGCTGCGGAGGGCGCCTCCTCGGCCACCTCGGCGCGTGCCGAAGGCGGCGCCATCACGGGTTCATCCCGAGCATTCCAGGCTGTTCCCGCCTCCCGGACTTGGCTTGGCGCCGAGTGCTGGCGTGCGAACAACGAACCCAGCGAGGGCGCCGGCGCAGTCACGGGTTCCACCTGCCATGCCGACATCGCGCCGACCGCCGGGGCCTGCGCACTGCGCTGCCCTTGCGCTTCCAGCGCGTGACGCAGCGCACCGACGAGGAAGCCGCGTACGAAGGTAGGATCGCGGAAACGAACCTCGGTCTTGGCCGGATGCACGTTGACGTCGACGTCTTCCGCCGGAATTTGCAGGAACAAGGCCAGCACCGCGTGACGATCGCGTGCGAGCATATCGGCATAGGCGCCGCGAACGGCGCCGATCAGCAGGCGATCCTTCACCGGCCTGCCGTTCACGAAGAGGTATTGATGGTCGGCGACCCCGCGATTGAACGTCGGTAACCCGGCAACGCCGGTCAGCCTTGCCTCGCCTCTTTGCGCTTCGATGACGACTCCGTCTTCCGCCAGTTCGCGCGCGATCAGACGCGCGACCCTGGCCGCCAGCGCTTCATCCGGCTGGGTCGACAAGGTACGACGACCGTCGTGCTCCAGAGTGAAGCCGATCTCGGGTCGGGCCATCGCCAGCCGTCGCATCACGTCCAGACACGCCGCATACTCGGCACGAGCGGAGCGCAGGAACTTGCGGCGTGCCGGCACTTTCCCGAACAGATCCTCGACCCGGATGCGGGTTCCCGGCGGCAACGCGGCGGGGGCGTCGACCGACATGGCGCCATGATCGACGACCCTGCGCCAGCCGTCGGCGCTCGCTCCCGGGCGGCTTTCGATAGTCATTCTTGCAACACTGGCGATCGAAGGGAGTGCTTCTCCGCGAAAACCGAGCGTCGCGACCATTTCGATGCGCTCGTCGGGGAGTTTCGATGTCGCATGGCGCTCTAGCGCGAGCGCGATCTGGTCGGCATCCATGCCGCAGCCGTCGTCCGTAACCTCGATAAGATCGAGTCCACCGCCTGCCAATCGCACCGAGATCGTTCGCGCGCCGGCGTCGATGGCGTTTTCGACGAGTTCCTTCAACGCCGACGCCGGTCGCTCGACCACTTCTCCTGCGGCGATGCGATTGACGAGATCATCGGGTAGGCGGCGTATTTCCGGCATCGCATGGTCTGTAGCGACGAAACGCCGCGAATTCGAGACGGACCCGCGAAAACGCGTTGCACTGTGGACACAAATTTTTGGCGTTTGCCTAAAGCATGGGTTAAGGGACCGCCTTCCTCGTCACCCCCTGCTGGCTTGGTCACTTCGAAGGAAGCGGCCAAGCGACAGAGTATCCACGGATTTCCTGATGGCCTCGTTCATGTCGCGATTCTTCAAGTTCGGCTCGCAGAACATGGCCATCGATCTTGGTACGGCCAATACCCTTGTCTACGTGCAGGACCGCGGGATCGTCCTCAACGAACCGTCCGTCGTCGCGATCGAGACGCTTCATGGCGTCAAGAAGGTCAAGGCCGTGGGTGACGATGCCAAGATGATGATGGGCAAGACACCCGACAACATCGAAGCCATCCGTCCTTTGCGCGATGGCGTGATCGCCGACATCGAAATCGCGGAGGAGATGATCAAGCATTTCATCCGCAAGGTGCACGGCAAGAAAAGCCTGTTCCGCTATCCCGAGATCGTGATCTGCGTGCCATCGGGCTCCACCTCGGTCGAGCGGCGCGCGATCCGCGACGCCGCCAGCAACGCCGGTGCGAGCCAGGTCTATCTCATCCTCGAGCCGATGGCCGCGGCGATCGGCGCCGACATGCCCGTCACCGAGCCGGTCGGTTCGATGGTCGTCGATATCGGCGGCGGCACCACCGAGGTGGCCGTGCTTTCGCTTCGCGGCCTCGCTTACACGACGTCGGTGCGCGTCGGTGGCGACAAGATGGACGAGGCGATCGTCTCGTACGTGCGGCGGCACCATAACCTGCTCATCGGTGAAGCCACGGCGGAGCGGATCAAGAAGGACTACGGTATCGCCATGATGCCGGCTGACGGCGTCGGCGAGCTGATCCAGATCAAGGGCCGCGATCTCGTCAACGGTGTTCCCAAGGAGATCACCATCAGCCAGGCCAACGTCGCCGAGGCCTTGAGCGAGCCTATCGGCGCAATCATCGAGGGCGTGCGCATCGCGCTCGAAAATACCGCACCGGAACTGGCGGCGGATATCGTCGATCAGGGAATCGTCCTGACCGGTGGCGGTGCGCTGATCCAGGGTCTGGACGAATACTTGCGTGAAGAGACCGGGCTGCCTGTCAGCGTGGCCGAGGATCCGCTTTCCTGCGTTGCGCTCGGCACCGGGCGGGCGATGGAAGATCCGATATATCGCGGCGTATTGATGACCGCCTAAGCCTGCTTGGCTCGGCGCCTAGCTTGTAGCGCGCGCCGGAGAAGGAGAGACGCCGTATGGCGCCCCCAGCGAACCGGCGTTCGGGATACTCCCGCAGGGCGCAGTACACGATCTTCATCAGCTACTTCGCAGGCGTGGCCGGCGTCCTGATCGGCATCGTGATGCTGGTCGTGTCCTTCGTTCAGCCCAATGCATTCACCGGATTGCGGACGCTCGCCACCGACGTTACCCAGCCTGCAAACCAGGCTACGGCTACGGCGCGAGTAGCCGGCAAGGATGTGTTCGCCACCGTCGCCGGGTTCTTCAAGGCCGGCAGCGAACGCGCCCGGTTGGAGCGTGAGCTTGCTGTGGCCAAGACCCGTCTGGTCCAGTCTCGCGCTACGCAGGTCGAAAATCAACGCTTGAAGGCGCTGCTCGGTCTCGCGCGTCAGGATCCTCGCCCGGTAGTGGTGACCCGATTGACCAGTTCGACCGCCGCAAGCACCCGGCGCTTCGCCACGTTGGCATCGGGACAGGACGCCGGCGTCAAGAACGGCATGCCGGTGCGATCCGAACGAGGGCTGCTTGGCCGCGTGCTGGATGTCGGAAGCACAAGCTCTCGAGTATTGCTCGTCACCGATACCGAAAGCCTGGTTCCGGTACGGCGTGCCACCGATGGCGTGCCGGCCTTCGCCCAGGGTGTGGGGGACGGCAACATCCGCATCAAGCTGATCAATCTTGGCCTCAACCCGCTGCACAAGGGTGACGTATTCGTCACCTCGGGATCGGGTGGCCTCTATCGACCGGGCACTCCGATGGCAGTGGCCCGCGAAGTCACCCGTGATGGCGCGATCGCTCAGGTGCTCGCCAATCCGTCGGATGCAGACTACGTCATCGTCGACGATCTTTTTGCCCCGACCCCGCCCGCCGCCGTCGCACCCGTGCCGGACAGCAAGTGACGCTGCGATGAGATGGTTACCGTGGCTTGCGCCGGATGGAACGCAGCGCCCACGCATCAATCGCGCGCCATCGTCCATCCTGGCGCGGGCGGTTCCCTGGTTTACGGTGCTGCTCGCATCGCTGATGCCGGGGCTAGCCCTTATCGCGTCGGCACCGGTATTGCCGCCCTTCGGCTTTCTGGTCTTCATATCGTGGCGACAACTGCGTCCCGGGTTGCTGCCGGTTTGGGCTGGGCTTCCGCTGGGAATCTTCGACGATCTGTTCTCGGGACAACCTTTCGGGTCTGCAGTAATGCTGTTCTCGGCCGCCGCGATCGCCCTCGACATCATCGAAACGCGCTTGCCGTGGCGTAATTTCCTGACGGAATGGCTGGTGGCGATTGGCCTTATCATCGTCTATATCATCGCCGGGCTCGTGCTCGCGAACCTTGGCGGCGCCCACACCCCCCTTCATGTGACCTGGCCACAAATGGTGATCTCCATTCTCGCTTATCCCTTGGTCGGACGTTTCGTGGCGCTGGCTGATCGCCTTCGCTTGATACCGTTCGTGGAGATCAGATGACGATCCTCCGCCTTCGCCATGTCAGCATGGCGACATTGCGTAACAGCTTCGACCGTCGCAGCATGGTTATCGGCGCAATGCAGGGTGGCCTGGGAATGCTGCTGGCCAGTCGCCTGGGTTATCTGGCGATTCTCCAGAACAAGAAGTATGAGCTGGAATCCGAGAGCAATCGGGTAAACCTGTCACTCATTCCGCCGCGGCGCGGGTGGATCCTCGACCGGCATGGCTCGCCCCTCGCCTCCAATCGCGCGGACTTCCGCGTCGATGTCGTTCCCGAAAGGATGACGAACGAGGCCTACACCATCGGGGAACTGGCCAAGCTGCTGCGGATGACGCCGGTCGATCTTCAGGATCTTCGGGACAAGCTCGACAAGTCCCATGGCTTCGCGCCCGTCGAAGTCGCGACGGGGCTTGATTGGGATCGCTTCGCAGCAGTCAGCGTGCGCTTGCCGGACCTGCCGGGGGTGGTCACTCAGCGTGGCTTTTCCCGATACTATCCTACCGGTCCCTGCGTGGGCCACCTCGTCGGCTATGTCGGCCCGGCATCGGCGGAGGAGTACGAGAAGGAGAAGGATCCTTTGCTCGTCACCCCGGGATATAAAGTAGGCAAGGACGGGCTCGAGAAGATCTTCGAGAAGCGTCTGCGCGGTTCCCCGGGCGCGCGCCGGGTGGAGGTGACCGCCGGTGGCCGGATCGTGCGCGATCTCGAGACTCGCGACGACATACCCGGCAAGCCGATCAAGCTGACGATCGATGGCCCGCTGCAGGACTATGCGGCACGGCGCATCGGGCTGGAATCCGGCGCTGTCGTCGCGATGGATCTGCAAACGGGCGGCCTGCTGGCGATGGCTTCGATGCCAAGTTACGATCCGAACAGCTTTTCCGATGGCATCGGCCGCATCGAATGGAAGATGCTGGCGGACGACGATCACGTTCCGTTACGCAACAAGGTTCTAAGAGGCCTCTATCCGCCAGGCTCGACGGTCAAGCCGATGGTCGCGCTTTCGTTTCTCGAAGCTGGCCTGGATCCTCAAGAGAGCGTTTTCTGCGGCGGCGGGCTGCGCGTCGGCAACCGCGTGTTCCACTGCTGGAACCGCCGCGGACACGGCCAGGTCAACATGGCCAAGGGCATCTATCAAAGCTGCGACGTCTATTTTTATCATTTCGCCCAACGGATCGGCATGGATCCGATTGCAGCGATGGCGCGTCGACTGGGGCTGGGGCAGGAATTCAACCTTCCGGTTATCGGTCAGTCTTACGGTACGGTTCCGGACCCCGCCTGGAAGCGGCGCAAGTATGGCAAGGATTGGGCCATCTACGATACCGTCAACGCCACGATCGGTCAGGGATACTTCCTTGTAAACCCCCTGCAGCAAGCCGTCATGGCGTCGCGCATCGCTTCGGGGCGCATGCTGATGCCCAGCATGCTCTATTCCAGCCACCCGGCCCCAGCCCCGACCCTTGGGATACCGCAGGAACACCTCGACCTGATCCACAAGGCGATGTCCGACGTCGTCAACGGACCCGGCACCGCGCACAAGGCGGCCTTGCCGATCAAGGATGTCCTGCTTGCCGGCAAGACCGGCACTGCACAGGTGGTCGGCCTCAATATAGGCAACGGCAAAGGCGGCTTGTGGAAGCACCGAGACCACGGGCACTTCATCTGCTTCGCCCCCGCCGACAAGCCGCGCTATGCCGTAGCGGTGGTGATCGAGCATGGTGGTGGATCGGGTGCGGCCTATCCCATCGCGCGCGATGTAATGACCTATCTGTTCGACCCCGGCAAAGCGGTCGACGTCCTGCATGGATATGAAAAGGAATGGGGCGGAACCGCCAAGGAACGCCTAGACGCCAAGTACCGCAGCTATGCCGCCGCCTATGGCGAGAAAGCGCCGCAAGCCCCTTCGGAGGAGAAAGTGGAGGCAATCGACCAGGCGACCGAGCCCGCCCAGCCAATCGTCAACGATGCGCAAACGCCGCCACCCGAACCGGTGCTGCTGCCGCAGAGCCCGCCCAACACCACCGCGGCCGCACCCACTATCCCCATGCCACCTCCGATCGGCGATTGACGAGTCATATCGTAGAGCCGCGAGGACCTTCATCCCTACATTAGCATGCTCGCAAATCCTTGCCGACCGATCACCGCCAGACCATTTCAGAATGGTCGAAAGATGCTCACAACATCGCGGATACGGCGCAATCGAGCCTCGTGTAAAAAGCCAAAAGAAAACTCTTCTCATCCTCTCTCCAGTCGCTATACGGGCCGCTCCCCGCCGAATCGGGGCGCGCCGAAAGGCTCGGAAAGACGGCAGTGTGGACGCATAGCTCAGTTGGTAGAGCAGCTGACTCTTAATCAGCGGGTCCTTGGTTCGAGCCCAAGTGCGTCCACCACCTTTTTCAATAATATAACGAACGCCTCTCCCGGTGAGGCCATTAGCCTCCCCTGATGTTCCCCTTCCGGTGACTGAAGCGGTTTCTGTTCGGGCAGCTTTGTTGGACCGTCCGAAACGGCAAGTTCCGAGCCGCGGAAAGCCTGACAGCGGCCATTCTAATGTATCGGTACGGCTTGCGAGTTCGACACTTCCCGGCAGTTCGAAGCTAAATCTTCGCTCTCGGGCGCAAAGGGTCCACTTTCATGGCAGGTGTCGACCAAAATACGCCGTTCGGCCTCTGCGATCGGTATGTCGGCTCATGCCGAAAGCCGCCGGTCACACTCCGCAGACTGGCTGGTCGGGAATGCGCCCCAATCTCAGCCGTTCGCTGCCCAGAAAGCTAATCATGGAAGCTGTCCTTCATCCATAGGTGATCGATACAAAGTGGTGCTTGCGGTTGGAGCAGTCTACGCCTTCGCGGACTGGTTGATCATACTGAACGGGCGCACGTGGCCATCGACCAAGACGACGCCCCACTTGCCGAAGTATTTCAGCGGTCTGGTCACCGCGAGAACGCGCTGGGCTTCGGGAAACCGCCCTGCACCAGCACCGTCACCACGCTGACGACACCGGCGCCAGTGTCGTGACCATGCAGGAACAGGCAAGACCCGAGCGGCAGCGGCGTGGCGGTCTTCCGGCTGCAGTCGAGTACGCACAGCACGGCGACGCGCTTCCCGGTTCCCACCGCGTACATGGCTGCCTGCTCGGCGAAGCGCACGCAGTCCGCCGGCAGTAGCCGCTTGGATCGCTCGCTCTTGAGTTCGAGCCGCACCCCGCGGATCGACAGATCGGTCCTTCCGCCGGCCGCGTGCGCCTGTTGCTCCAGCGCGGCACCGATGCTCGGGACGCCGCGCAGGCGATCGCGCACGTCCTTCTCGAACGTGGCCTCGTCGACGGGGCTTGGGTAGAGCGCGTCCTGCACCGAGGCTCCGGCGAGGTTGGCCAGGTGCGGCAGGAGCAACATCACGCTGCGGATGTCGTCCTCGGGAATCATCGGATCGCCGCGCAGCGCCTGACGGACGTCGAGTATGCTGCGATCCAGCTCGCCGTAGCCGGACACCGCCTGTCCCTCCGCTCCGATCCCATCGAGGCGTAGCCGGCGCTGGCCCGCGACCACCACCTTCTCGTCGGCCGCGCCGGGCTGGAATTGCGCGGCGTAGACAAACTCGAGCGGCCTCGCGTCGAATCCCTGTGCCGCGTGGATGATCATCCGCTGGTCAGCCTGGAACGTGTAGGGCGGGTCGCCTTCCGGTCGCCAAAAGGTGAAGCGCGGGAGGTCCCAGACGGATGACGGCTCCACCGACACCGGCGTGATGTCGAGCCTGTCGGCATCTTGCGGCCAGCGCGACACGCGTATGATGAGGCCGAGGTCATGTACTTGGTTCGGGCGCAGGGCGTGGAGGTTGGCGGCGGGGAAGCGGTCGATGGTGAATTCCAGGAAGGCGACCGCGAGGTCGTCCCTTGTCGGGACGGGGTCGTCGGCGAACCTGGGATGCTCAGGCACTGGATCCGCTAGGATCGCGACCGGCAGGGTGACCGCCCCGAGACTGCCGCGGAACTCGGCCACGTCCTCGGGTTCGATCGCGGCGGTGATCGGTTCGAGGAGTGCGGTAACGGTCGCGTGGTATTCGCTCGGTTCGCTCTCGCCGTTCAGCGCCTTGAGCTTCTGGCGCGCGGCGCGCAGGTGTCGTTCGGCATCGGCCTCGGCGGTCTCCACGGCGGCCGCCCAGTCGGTGAGGAGCGCGGCGGTCTCAATCGCCAAGGCCAGGGCCCGCCAGTCCTTCGCCCCGGGCATCCGCCCGAGACCTTTGGCGATCTCCGCCGCCCTTATCGCCGAGGCCCTGAGGTCGGCACCGGTGGCATCGACGCGCCGGAGCGCGTCGATCGCGTCAATCCGGGAAGGGACGAGCTGCTCGACTATCACGCTCACGCTGTTCGTCACGACGGGCCTTCAACTCCTTTTCTATCTCGTTCCACCTTGTCGAGACCTTGGCGATCCCGCCCTCCCCGTTCGCCCCGACGGCTGCCTCAAGCGCGAACGCCAACTCGACCTTCTCGCCGAACAGCCGAGCGATGCGGTTCCTCGGATTGTCCCCGAGGGCGTCCATTCGGGCCTGCGCCACGCGTGCTGCGGCGGCGGTGGCGCCCGACCGGGCCAGCGCGTCGATCACCACCAGGGTGATCCACTGGTCGGTCTTCGCGAGATCGAGACCGACTGCCTCGAACTCCGCCGAATGGGCTGCGATGGCCGATGGCGAGAGTCCCATCACGAGTTCCTGGGCGCGATCACTGTTGTTGTAGCGGTCGACCATGTGCGGCAGCAGCCGGATGACCAGCCTGGCGAAGTCGGCCTCGGTGCCGAGTGTGTGGACGATGCTTCGGATCTCGGACTCCAGGTAGATCGGCTCGACGTCCATGCACACGCCTATCAGCCATCGGCGGATGGCGCCGCTATCCTTGCCGAATGCATCGGCCGAGCCGGCTAGCGTCCGCACACACTCCATCACGAAGTTGTCCTCACCGGTCTGCGTTCGGTAGTGGCGGATCAGGTCGAGTAGGGCTCGGAGCGCCCGCAAGCGCAACTGATCCGGGAGGAGCGACGACCTGAGCGCCCTCGCGGCGTACTTGTGCACGATTACGAAGTTGTCGTGTAGTAGGGGCACGAACGCCTCGAAGACGAGCGTGGGCAGGTTGCCGAGCGCCGTGCTCCCCAGCTTGCCGATTGCGGCGGCCGCGCCGGCACGTTCGAGCGACGAGGGGCCGACCATCGCCCGGTAGAGGTGCGGAAGATACGTCGCCAGACCTGCAGCGTCGTCGGCGATCGCCGAGAACGTCTCGATGGCGATGCTGCGTAGCAGCTCATGACCCTCCGGGATGGCAGTCAGGAAGCCGTCGAGCTTCGGCAGGAGCGCCATGTCTGCGAGCGCCGCCTCGGCCGCAAGGCGCGTAAGCCCCTTCATCAGGGATCGATAGGAGCTAAGGTGGTTGTTCCGTTCGATCCGAGCCATCGGGTGCGTCGCGTCGAGCGGGGCCTTCTCCAATTCGCGGTATCGCTCGGCGAGTAGCAGCGTTGCGCCGAGCACCGCATCGGTTTCGGCGGCCGCGAGTGGAACCAGGTCGCGCGTACGGCCGCGAAAAGCCTCGACCGCCTTCTCCATGATCCCTTGGTCGAACGGACCGGTCGTCGCCCAGATCAGCCGCCGGAACGCGATCCTCGCGCATTCCGCGTCCGGCGAGAGGCTGTCGTCGTAGCCGGTCCGCAGGGATCGCGCGTAGAGGTCGTGGACGCGCTTGGTGAAGTCGCTGCCGGTAGCGCCGACGTAATCCTGCAGCAGTGCGTCCACCGCTGCGGGCCTGACGTCGAAGGCCGCGACGACCGCGTTCCGGACCGCATACAGATCCCTGTGCAGCTCGTCGAAGTCGCGCACGAGCAGGCGGGCGCGGACGTAGGTCGCGATCAGGGAGCGGGCATGGCGGTCCGCGGCTGCAGGATGGTCGGGCAGCAGAGCGCCGACGCCCCGGCCGGCACTCTCGGCCGGCCACGTCTCGCCTGACGAGAGGAGCAGGCCGATCGCCTGGTCCACGGCATCTTGATGCGTCTTGTAGAGACGTCGCAGGAGGGCCGGGTCCGGAGTGCGTCCTCGCGCAAGGAAGTCGCGGCGGTCCGGTTCCGCGAGGTCGATCGCGCCGTGCACGGAGGCCTGGGCGTCGTCCGAGCTGAGATGCTCGACGAGCGGCAGGAGCACCCGGGCTGCCAGCGCCCGGTGCGTCCCGGCCGCGAGCGCCTTCGCCGCCACGGCCGCCAGGCGTATCGGATCTGTCCCGAGGGTCTCCAGGATCTCGAGCGCGGGGCCATCGAGCCAGCGCTCGGTCTCGCAGACGTCGAGTATGTACTCCTGCAGGTCGGCGGTGAAGTGCTCGGGCGCCATCCGGGCGCTGGCCATGAGCCGTTGCCGGTTCTCCTCAGAAGCATCGCGGTCGAAGAGGGCGATGTCGTCGACAAGCGTCTGACCGATCGGCGAGAGCCGCTCCTTGAGACGGCGTCTGGTCTCGTCCCGCGTGGCGAGGGCCGCGGCGTTCGCGGCATCGGCTCTCGCGGCCTCG
The DNA here is from genome assembly GCF_055361525.1 of Novosphingobium sp. TK46. Classification (NCBI taxonomy): domain Bacteria; kingdom Pseudomonadati; phylum Pseudomonadota; class Alphaproteobacteria; order Sphingomonadales; family Sphingomonadaceae; genus Novosphingobium; species Novosphingobium sp. TK46. The sequence goes on along the minus strand of NZ_CM143963.1, from coordinate 3,470,268 downwards.
GCCGCCCGGAGTTCGCGCCGACGCTCGCGCTCGGCGAGGAACTTGCTGATGTTGGGCAGGCGCATCGGCTTGCGGTGCCCGCAGCCCACACAGTTCCGGTCGTTGAAATCGAGGGCCGCCTCCGAAACCTCGTAAAAGGAGGATGTGCCGCCATCGTCGGCGAAATCGCATTGGATGTGGTGGTGTCCGATCGGGAGACCCGTGTGCACCGCGAGCAAGCCGCGGGTGTCGCATTCTACCTTCGCGTTTCCGCACCAGTTCAGGACGAGCTGGATCGCCTCGCGATTCCGCTCCCCGTTGGCGATCGCCTTGTCGAAGTCGCCTCGGCCGCGCATCACTGCATATTCGACAGGATGGCGGTCGCGGGCAAGTGCTACGGCGTTGCAATCGACGTTTTGTTACGTGGGGTGACGCGGCACCATCCGATGATGGCTGCCGGGGTTCGTATCCTTGACCGTCGAGCGCGGCGTGAGTCGTCGCTGGAGGCGATAGTCGCCACTTGCGCTAAGCAGTTCGGCCAAGTTAGGGGCGGCGTCGCTCATGAGATCCGCCTCTACCAACCTCTGAGCCGAAGGGCCGTTTTTAGAGTGTGGGTACCAGCCTTCCGGCACTTCGATTTAGCGCTTCACTCGAGCACGCAATTGGTGATCTTTTGAATGTCCGATCATGTCGGTAGCGGTCGTCTGAGGGCAAATCGGAAACGGCAGTTTTGTCCCAAGTCCGGTCGCTCGCTACCGCACGCCAGTCCGCTGAACGAAGGTGGGTTCTTGGAAGCCGTTTGGGGCGGTCGATTGTCCACAATGTCGGCGGCAGCTGCCTCCTCGAACTGCCGGGAAAGGAAGCCATCCGATGCCGGTCACCGGAACCTGATAGGTGCTATGGGACGTTGTAGCAAAAAAGGCAATCCGATCGCCCGGAGGCGATCGGACACTCGCTATGCTTCTCGCGCGGCGGTCTGCTGGATGCTCTCTGCAACTTGACTTGCCTGATTGGCTATGTGCTTCGGGACCAAAAACTGCGGTCCGCCATCCGGCCCTTCAATCGTCACAAAGCGCGCAAACCGCCCGCCATCCAGCCACTCGGCGATGTCGAACCAGCCCGACGGCCCATCAGCGAGCGACAACCGGCGACCGCTCACTTCCTCCGCTGACAGTACAGCCGCGAGTTCCTCTACCTCCTCAATCAGGTACGCCGGTGCGCTCAGCAGCTCGGTGAAGCTAGCCTGCTCCACTGGCCCATCGATGAAGTCGAGCAAGCTTTCAAGAACCGCGACCATAGGCGCGCAGGTCCCCTCCGGCACGTGCCTTCGCATCTCCTCAAGATTGTCCATCACCTTCATCTTCATCCTCCGTGATCCATCACGGGCGGATGATATTGCGCCGAGTTGCCGACCTCCTGCGGGCCAGACACCCGCATCTCCGTGGGATGATTTCCTTTGAAGGAGCATTGACCGCGTGGAGGCCGGTGCAGTCTCAGCCGCGAGCTGAGAAGGAGCCAAAAAGCTATCGGCCAAGACAATAGGCTCACCGCGTCCTGCTCTGATCGCTAGCTGCGGTTGCCGACGCGCGACCCTGATCACGGGAGCGCAGTGGTAGTTTGAGGCAGGAATGCATGTTGATGCGACCGTCAGCGCCCCGAGGTGAGTGCCCTAGACGCATTGGCGGCTAGGGCATCTCCATCACCTCCTCCAGCGGCGGACCGCGAAAAGCCGACGGGGCCGCGGCATCGCAGCCAGCCGCTCAATTGTCTCAGCGTCGTACTTCCAGCCACTTGGGGTTGGACGAGGCTGAGGTCCATGCCCGATCCCCCGCCACTGGCGTAGGACGTCCTCGGTGATCTCCAGCAGCGAGGCTGCCTCGTCCAGCCCGATCACCCGGCGGGCGGCCCGGTGAGTGGCGTCTACGGCTCTTTCCCGGCGAGTGCGGCGGGGTTGGGGGACCAGTTTTGTGCTGGCGGCGTCGTGTTCCATGTGTTCCTCGTCTGCTGGGGTGGTGTTCAGGGCTGCGTCATTGTGATTGCTCATTGCGCCGTGTTGGCCCGCAGGCCGGCGGTAATGAACGCGGTGATGTCGTCGGGGAGGTAGCGCACGGTGCTGCGGCTCAGCTTGACGAAGCGAGGTCCCTCCCCCGTGATCCGCCAGCGCTCCAGCGTACGCTCAGTCAGGCTGAGCATCTCAGCAACCACCTCCGGAGTGAGCAGCCGCGGCACATCGGCGCTGGCTTGTTCCATGACAGCGACGATGGGGTCCGAGTTGCTGGCCGGCGGGCTTAGCAAATATGGTTGGGCTGTTGGCGGTGACTTGGTGACTGGTGCGTCTGCCTGTCGTGCAAGGGCGAACTTTCTGATGCGAGACATGGTAGGTTCTTCCAAAAAAGAACGGCCCCGGGATCATCTCCGCGGGGCCGCATGGTTCGTTGAGGGTGAGTTCAGAGCTAGCTGAGGTCGGGCAGCGCGAGATTGGCCGCTTCCACCAGACGCTGAGGTGCCAGATGTGCGTAACGGGCGGTCATCCCGACGGTGGTATGCCCGAGCAGCTGGCCAACCTCGTAGAGGCTACGCCCCTGCCCGACCAAACGCGAGGCGTACGTGTGCCTCAGTTGGTGTAGGCAGAGGCTCCCTTGGATCCCTGCCCGCTCCTTGACCCGCGCCCAAGCCTTGCGAAGGTCACAGATGGGCTTGGAGGAGTCCACCTCACTCGGAAATACCCAGGGACTGTCGCTCTGAGGGATGCTTCGCAAAATGCGGATCGCCGCGTCAGAGAGCGGGATGTAGCGGGTCTTCCGGCTTTTCGACGAGGACGCTGGCACAGTCAGGATGCGTCGTTCGATATCGACGCGCTCCCATCGGGCACCCAGCACCTCTCCCCGCCGGGCACCTGTCGCGGCAAGCATAGCTATGGCGCATGCAGCTGTTCGGCTGGGCTCCACTTCTAGTGCCTTGAAGAGGGCGACTAGTTCTGTATCCGTTAGAAACCGCTCTCGGCCCTGCTCGCTAAGCATGTCCGCGCGTTGCGCTGGGTTGCGGCCCTCGAAAGCCTCCCAGTGGAGCGCCAGGTTGAAGATCCTCTTTACCAGTGCCGTGTATCTATTGATGGTGGCATTCGCGAGGCCCTCGGCGGCGAGCCTCTTCTGCAGTTCAGCAACGTCGCCGCGGCGAATCTCGTCGAGGTGTCGGTTGCCCCAGAGCGCCTTCAGCCTGAGGCGATAGAAGCTCTCTTGATCTCTGTAGGAGCGTAGCTTGCCCTTCACATGCGGCAGGTAGCGGTCCTCGACGAACTCGCCAAAGGTCGGCACTGCCCGGAGCTTGTCACGCTCGGCTGCGGGGTCGCCGCCTAGAGCCGCTGCCGCTCTGATCTCCTGGGCTCGCTTGCGAGCTTGATCGAGTGTCACATCGCCATGGCGGCCGATACGCACCTCACGCTGACGGCCCCGAGAGTCGTTGTATCTGACGTAGTACGTGGATTTGCCGGATTTTCTTACCTCAAGAATGAAGCCAGGCAGCTTGTCGTCGAACAGGCGCAACTTGTCCTTCCCTGCCGGTACCGGCGGGGGACTTTGCGCCAAGGCACGCGTGATCGCGGGCATAGGCATTACTCCGATGATGGTTGAGGAGCCCGGCGACCAGCGCGGGGCGACAATGGTATGTTACGGGCCGCGCGCGAACTTTGCGGCCAAAAGGCTCAGAACATAGGACGGGCGTTGATCAGCCATCGCCCGGCTCGGCCCGGCAGATAAGCGCCGAGTTCCTCGTCAGGGCTTAGCAGAGCGATCAGCTCCAACTCGAGCCCAAGAAGGCGGCCCGTCGCTGCTGGTGCCCCATTGATCACGTGATCAAAGGCCCAGACGGGCATGAGGAACGCTGGAGGGGGGCTGATCCGCCGCTCTCGAGGAGTGAGACAGGCGTCGACGGTGAACACGCCAAGCTGCGACCGAAGTTCGCTGATGAGCTTTTCTAGATTGGCGACTTCAGTGAGGCTGACGCTGAAAGCTGCCAGGTGACCAAGGTCCAAGAGGTTGCGCAATGTGCGCTCGATAAGTTCCCTTTGATCCCGTGTGGCTGCCAATCGCCATGATCGAACTTCTGCCGTCTGTGCGAAGGCAAGTGCGACGGTAAACTCGCAACTCGACTCCCTCATGGCCTGCTCCGATGATTGCCACGTTCTCCCGACAGCACCAGGACCAGGCGGAACAAAGTGACTTCGATTGCCGGCTGTCGACAGGCACCTCCCGTTGCTCGGCGAGTTACCCGCGGTAGGTCAGAAAAGTTGACCAATGGACCGCCAAATCGGTGACACAATTGGTCGAAGATGGGTAGATGGACTGTGTTCATCGGATCTTCCTCCAGCCGGCACGATCGCCGACGCAGGAATGAAATGTGAACGAGAGCGCTCCCAAAGGCGCTTCGGGCGTACTTCGGACGCCTATAGCCAACAACGCCTCTCGACCCGTCACGACTGGGGCACGGGTGTGGAGGACCCCTCCCCCCTTTAGGGGGGGGAGGGTCCTTCCGAGCTCCCTAAGCCGGCAAGCCGATGGCTTGGCGCTGCACTCGAAAACTTTTTCCTCTCGCAAAGCCACAGAAGCCCGCCAGGAGCAGCGGTTGGGCGAGACCCTTGCCATCGCCAAGCTCAGCTGCGAGCATAGCGCAGGAAGGGCACAGAGTGCCCTTGCTGCGCCCTCCTTCGACTATCCTAACCAGACAAAGTTCAGCGATCACTCGTTTCGCCGCGGCATCGACCTTCTATAGCAAGCGGCAACTCCATCGCTGAGCTCAATTCGGTGACACCGGAAGGAGCGCGCTGATCCACCGTGAAAAGCCGATCACAGAGCAAGTCTGGCAATGTTGTCGCCAATGGCAATCTCGTGCGGCATCGATCAGACTGCCTCAAAGCAAGGCTAGCACCGGCGTGCGGCTAGCTCTGTCACAGAGATGGTTCAGCCGCCTACTTGACGAAGCTGCCTGAAGCGCCACCGCTTGCCCGACCGCTGCCACGGCAGCTTAGTTTGTCGGAAGGTGCGTTAGCAACTGCGGTGGAGAACTCTGTGCAAGAGAGGTACAGACCATGGCGCAGAAAAAATTTTCGAGTGCGCCTGCCTCGGACGGATGCTGCGTTTTAAGGCCCTTGCCTAGGCCGCAACCTATTTGCGCGCCTTGAGGAGGTTCAATGGCACTGAAAACGTTCCCGAGTAAAGTTGCAAACGCCGGCCGGACTCGGCCCGCTGCCCCCACGCTCTCAGACGCATCTAAGCGTTTCATCCAGACAAACGAAAGCGCTCTGCGCAAATTGCCGATCCAGACGGTCCGCCAAGTCAAGGTCATGGCGAGTCGTACGCAAAGCCCCCCGTCGCCGTTCTCTACGAAAGAAACCATAAGCAGTGTCTTAGCTCGGTGCTTCTCCGATAACGCGATTATCACTCTGGCTTGCGTCGCCGCGCTGACGGACACGGCTGAACTCCTGCGCGACGCGTTTGCTCATGAGGAAAGTGCGCGCCTAGACCGCTTGCTATCGGTTGGGTCTTTGATCGCCACCGGCAACTCTGCTGACCTAGACAAGCTTGTGGAGCAGGTGGTGGACGATGGATGGACAAGTATCGAGTCTTCAGGATCGCCTGATCATCAAGTCCCTTCTCAAGCACGTAGAAAAATCGCGAGGGCGGCAGACGTCTATAGCGAGGCAAATCCCCAGTGGCTGGAGCTGTTTCAGCTTGAGGCACCACCCGAGCCATCACCAGCGATAACTGAGGCTACGATTGCATCCGCAGTCAAGGACGAGGTCACAAGAGCACTTTGCCAACAGGAGCCTGCCCTGCAAGCTCCCGAGCCGCCGCCGCTGAGTATGCTGGTGACGGTAAAATCGCTCCTGAGCCAAGATATTCCTAAAAGGCAGATGGTGCTTGGAACGATTGCCGAGCGGGGAGTTGTCACCCTCATTGTTTCCCCTCCGGGATTGGGGAAGACCACACTCGGCATGCAGTTGGGAACTGCTGTGACTGCGGGTAAGGCTTGGGCCGGACTTGCTGTCGGTAAGCCCTCCAAGGTAATTTACTACAATGCAGAAGACTCTCACGCGGAGCTCGCGCGCCGGTTTGCGGCTCTGAGAACCTCTGACCAACTCACCAGCGCCGCCGAGGAACGATTTCTCCTCTACTTTCGACATGGGCCGCAGCGCATCATGGACAAGCAAACGGGTCGACCTGCTCTCACTCAGTATGGCAAAGAGTTTCGCGACGAAATCGTGGAGGCTCAACCTGCGCTCGTGATTGTCGATCCACTGGCGCTGACGCATGACTTAGACGAGAACTTGAATTCAGACATGACCGCTTACATCGAGATTCTGAAGTCTATCGCTGCGGAAGCCAACTGTGCTGTCATTTTGATGCATCACACCGGAAAGGACATGAAGATTGCCGGCATGCATGCAGGCCGAGGCGCCAGCGCACTCCCCGCGTCGGTGCGCAGCATGTGGCAGCTTTCTGAGACGGAGCGCAGCGATATAGTGGTGGTGAGCTGCGTGAAGTCGAACCATTTCGCGGGTCGGGAAGCCTTCGCTCTGAAGCGGGACTCGGTGTCACTGGACAACGGAGACGAGGTCGGACTGCTGACACCAACTCCGCTCCACGAGGTGGTGGCTAAGTCCCGGAGCCGGCGGTGACTGGGAGACGGCAGTCCAGCGACGCAGAGCCATAGCCGCGATGAGGCGAGTTGGAAAATGCCGAGAGATTTGACGGCGAGCCTAACCCGCCGGGCGGCGGAGCTGTTTTCGGCTTCAGCTCAAGCCAGATGCAGCTCTTTGCCTCCTCCCCTCCTTTGACTGCCCAGCGAAAGTTACGCAGGAGGAGAGGATGCGGCGACGCATCGATGATCTCGCTACCTAAATTACAGCTCGACCGCCTGTTCGTCTGCCCTCTCCGCTAACACTTAGAGGCAGCAGACCGGATCCGGCCATGGCGGCCGGTACAGACGCCCGGAGAGACAAGCTATATCAGCGTAAGTGGCTAGGTCGCATCGCCAGGATTGTCGCGGAAATGATGGGATGCCACCGCACCATCCTTGTGCAGTTCCTGCGAAGCTTTAAACCCTCCGTCGATTAGCATTCGAGGCGAGCTGTTGCTGCCCTCTGGGCAACTGTCCAGAGGCCACGATGCCTGTTCCGGTGACCCATGGGGCGCGGGACATCCCGGCAAGCCTGCTCATTGGCATCCGACTGCAGCGGGTGACGAAGCCGCCGCTGAAGCTCCCACCGCATGCCTTAAGTGACGGATGCGTCCAATTTGCACTAACCCCGGTCAAAACAAGCTCGTCGGCTTGCGCCCATTGTTCGCACAAGCGCTCTCCCGAGCTTTCCACATTCTGTCGATTGCTTCTCCTAAGCAGGCTCAAGCGAATGCCCGAGACTGGGACAAAGCCGTCATTCAAGTCGCGGGTCGTAAACGTCGGCTTCAGCCGAAAGCCGTCGTAGAAAGCTCAGCCACTCCGCGTCGATGTATGACAAAGGTGTGTGGCTATCGCTCGGCGTCTTTCGCGCGACGGCATGGCGATGGCTTCCCCGCCTTCCAGGAAGAAATAGGCGCTCGAAAGAGTCTTGGTGACATCTCCCAGCCAAACGATCGATTTCGCTATTGATTTCATCATGGTAAGCCGCTTGCATGACCGCATCCGATCGCGCCGAACAGAATTTGATCCTCCGCTGTCCGGAGCCGCTCAACGCGGAAACGGCTCCAGATAAACTGATCGCGTCATTCATGACGCCGCAGGCGAATTTCTACATCCGCAGTCACGGACCGACGCCGGAGCTGGCCGAAGATCATCGTGTAGCGCTGGACGGCTTGGTCGACCGCCCGCGCTCCTACACGGTTGCCGAACTTCAGACGGCATTTGCGACCCGGACAGTGACCGCGACCATGCAGTGCGCCGGCAATCGTCGGGCGCATCTTCAAGGCGTGGAAAAGACCTCGGGCGATCCCTGGGACGTGGGAGCGATCGGAAATGCGGAGTGGACCGGCGTCTCGCTCCGTGACGTACTTGCCGCAGCCGGCATCCAGGACGGCGCGTCGTTCGTCGGCACGACGGGGGCCGACAACGTGGATGTTGATGGTGAGACAGCACCGTTTGGTGCCTCGATCTCGATCGCCAAGGCGCTAGAGCCCGACGTGCTGATCGCCTGGGCCATGAACGGCGAGACGCTGGCCCCAGAACATGGCGCACCGCTGCGGCTCGTCGTGCCGGGCTATGCGGGCGTTCGTAGCGCAAAGTGGCTGACGCGCATCGAGGTGCGCGATCGCCCGTCCGATGCGCCGATCCAGGCCAAGGACTACAAGCTCTTTCCGGCGTCGGTAGCGAAGAAGAACGCGGACTGGGATCAGGGCCTGACGATCGAGGAGATGCCGCTCAACGCTGCGATATGCGCGCCCGTGGACGGCGCGCATATCGGCGCCGGCGCGTGCGGAATCGCGGGCTATGCGGTCGCCTTCGGCCGAGCGGTCTCCCGCGTCGAGGTCTCCGTCAATGGCGGCACCGACTGGCTGCAGGCGGAACTGACCGCGGAGCCCGATGCACCCTGGAGCTGGACGCAGTGGCACGTGACGGTCGATCTGTCGCCCGGACTCCACGTTCTGGTCGTGCGCGCCGTCGATGGTGCCGGGCAGATGCAACCCGAACGGCCCGAGGCGATCTGGAACTTCGCGGGCTATCTCTCGACTGCCTGGCACCGCATCACCGTCACCGTAAACTGATGGACGCGCCGCACGACGCCGATCGGGCCCATGCGAAGCTGGCGGAGAGCGCGAGCACGCTGAAGGACAGCGCAGTCCAGCAGGTGGACAGCGCCGATCGTCGCACAGAGCTTGCCGCGGACCGCACAATCCTCGCCGGCGAACGCACCTATGCCGCCTGGGTGCGTACCGGACTGGCGGCGCTTGCTTCCGGCATCGGCGCGCGCGCGCTGCTCAAGGACGTCGTGTTCCCGTGGCTGGCGACGGCGACCGGGACGATGCTGATCCTGTTTAGCGCCTTTTGCTTTGTTGCCGCGGTGTGGCGAGAGATGGGCGCAGGCGCCCCGCCGCCACGACCGGACATCAAGCGCCTGCCAGCGGCGTTGCTCCTGGTGATGAACGGGTTTCTCATGCTCGTGTCGCTGGCGGCGCTCGTCGGCATCTGGATGGCGCGCTCGTAGCAACATAAACGGCGCTGCGGGCCGAACTCGATCCCGCAGGCAGCGTACCGGGGGCGGTACATATAACGGGCTTGGATAGACGCTAACGACTGGCCGGTTTGAGCATTTGCCCGACCAACATACCCATTGACGGTTGGGGCAGACGTCGCATACATCGACCTCGGCAATGGATTTCTGCCGGGCAATTTGGCCGAACCGCTCTGAGACGAGCTGATGATTCCTACTTGGCGCCGTCAGGCAGCAAGGAGGAATTGTGCGCGCTACCTTTCGCAATCTCGTCGGCACGCTGAACGTCGCGGCATTCATGCGCGATCGTCACGACCATGCTATCTCTGTCCTGCGCTGGGCGCTGATCCTGCTGCCCATGGCTGCACTCGTCGGGACGCTATGTGCGGCGTTCCTGTTTAGCCTCGATACCGTTACCCGCCTGCGGTTTGCGTCGCCTTGGCTGCTCTATCTGCTGCCGGTGGGCGGGTTCGTTGTCGGATTACTCTACCATCTCACCGGGCGCTCGGTGGAGGGCGGCAACAACCTGATCGTCGAGCAGATCCACGAGCCTGGCGGCGGGGTGCCTCTGCGGATGGCGCCGCTCATCTTCTTCGGCACAGTGGTGACGCATCTTTTCGGTGGCTCGGCCGGACGTGAAGGCACCGCCGTCCAATTAGGCGGAAGCCTTGCCAGCGGTTTCGGCCGCGCGCTCCACCTCGATGCGGGCGGCACGCGCATCCTGTTGATGACGGGTATCGCAGCCGGGTTCGGCGCGGTCTTCGGCACGCCGATCGCAGGCGCGGTCTTCGCGCTCGAAGTGCTGGCGATCGGCCGCGTTGAATATTCCGCGCTAGTGCCATGCCTCCTTGCAGCGCTGGTCGGCGATTGGACATGCCTCGCCTGGGGTATCCATCACGGTGTCTACCCGATCGGTGCGTTGATACCGGTCGATGCGCTGCTCGTGACGAAGGCGGGTATTGCGGGGATCATATTCGGACTGGTCGGTCTGGCCTTCGCGGAAGCCAACCACGTGGTCGGGGGATGGCTGAAGCGGATCGTCCCATATGGTCCGCTACGTCCAGTGATCGGCGGGGCCGTCGTTATCGCGCTCGTCTTCCTGTTCGGCACGCGCGACTATCTGGGTCTGGGTGCCCTGGCAGCGAGGCCCGACAGCCTTACCATCGCCAGTTTCTTCGGACCGGACACGCATCCGTGGAGTTGGGCGATCAAGCTGCTGTTTACCGTCGTCACGCTCGGCGCGGGTTTCAAAGGCGGTGAAGTCACGCCGTTATTCTTCATCGGCGCAGCGCTCGGTAACGCGCTGGCGCCTTTCTTGGGCGTGCCGACGGGCCTGTTCGCCGCGATCGGCTTTGTCGCGGTCTTTGCCGGGGCTGCCAATACCCCGCTCGCCTGCACCTTCATGGGGATTGAACTGTTCGGCGCCGCCTATGCGGTGCCGATCGCCGTCGCCTGTTTCGTGGCCTATCTCTGCTCGGGCCACAACGGCATCTACCTGTCGCAGCGCGTTGCGATACCAAAGGTGCCCGCGAACGGCCTCGCGCCCAATGCGACACTGCGCGAGACACGTACACGCCGCAAAGCACTTCGCGCGCAGAACCGTGTGTCGTGAGTTGATGGGCTTAGCCTGATCCCCCCGATACGTCGGGCGCAGCCTTCGGATCAGGGTCTTGCGCCTTGCCTTTTGCGGCGCCCGGCTGCTTTGCGCTCATGGCGGTCAGATAAGCGACGATCGCCGGCACATCGGCTGCGGCGACGGGCGCCTTGTAGATCTCACGCATCTTGGTGACCTCCGCGGTCCACTGATCGGAAGAGAGTGGCGGCTGGTTCAGCGCCATGCTCGCCGAATGACACGAGGTGCAGTTGGCGTTGATGACGTCGGCATGCGGGCCGGCGGGATATTGCCCTTCGTCGGTCGGGAGATCGACCGAGGTGGACGCCAGCGAGAAGCCGCGCGCCGAAACGCTTGGCGGTGGTGGTGCGGTCGGGGCATCAGGCGTCGGGACAACGCGACTGTTCGGGGCACCGATCACGAGCAGCGTTACCGCGGCGATGCCGATGAATCCGAAGGACAGCGTGCCGATGGAAGGCGTTTTCATGCGTTGCGCTCCTTAGCCGACGACGATGTTGGTGGTTTCGATGTTGCCGCGCATGAACCCGCCCGGGTTCCAGATCGGCGTCATCGGCTGCGCGATGCCGGCGGTGTTCCAGCAGCGCGACATCAGCCTGGTCGGCCCCGCATGCGTAAGCGGAACCTGCGCATCCCAGCGGCGGAAACTGTATTTGCCGTGATCGGGGCCGAGGACCGTCTTGTACCAGGTCTTGCCGTTGTCGGTCGACACATCGACCTTGGCGACGCCGCAATCGCCGCCCATCGCGATGCCGCCCAGCGGAATCGACCGGTCGAAGGCGATCGCCTGCCCCTCGTCGAGGCTCGTGACCCAACTGCGCGGGATCATCTTGTTGATCGGGACAGTCGGGAAATCCTTCTGGCCAGGCCGCACGTTCGCGCCGGGAGTGTCAGGTATCTTATACGCCTTGGCCATCCAGTAACCGTCGTCGGGCGCGGCGAGCACCTCGATGTCGTTCAGCATCTTGACCCAATAGGTCGAATACCAGCCGGGTACGATCAGCCGGACCGGGAAGCCGTTGAGGAGCGGCATCTGTTCGCCGTTCATCCCGAAGGCGAGCATCACTTCACCATCGCGCGCATGGTCGATCGACAGCGACTTCGCGAAATCCGGTCCGCCCGCGACCACCGGCTGGTCGAGCGCACCGAACCGCACCGCGACCGCGCCCGGCTTCACGCCGGCGATGTCGAGCACGTCGCGCAAGCGAACGCCGAGCCATTTTGCGTTGCCCATCGCTCCGTGACGCCACTGCGCGCCCGCCACTGGAGGCTGGAACAGCGCACGCGAATTGCCCGAGCATTGATTGATCGCCGCCAGCTCGACGCGCGGCAAGTTCAGCAGTTGCGCGAGCGAGATCGACAGCGGCCGCGTGACCGCGCCGTGCACCTTGATCCGGAACGTCTCGACATCGATCGCGGTCGGAATGTCGGCCCAGTGCCAGCGGACGAAGAACTGGTCGTTGGGGGTGAAGACGTCGCCATTGAACACGCTCATCGGCGTTTCCAGCAACGGCGGGTGGATACGCTGGAGGATCATGTTGCCCTTGCCGGGGAACGCACTGGTCATCGGCCGTTCCGACGGACCACCCGGCAGGTGCAGATCGACCATGCTCTGCGCCAGCGCGGGTGCGGCGATCAGCGCACCGCTGCCGATCGCGGCCTCTGCGAGAAAGCGACGGCGGTTCGTCGCCTGCGCCAGTTTCGTATCCAGGCTGTCCACCAACATTCTCCCGTTTCTGTCATGATCTGTACGCGCGCCCCGTCCGCCGGTCTGCCCGGTACGGGTCGATCGGATCCGCCGGTTCGATCCGGCAGGACGATCAGTTCGGCCCATCAATTGGCTTGGGCGATGCAGGGCGACACGAACAGGTTGCCGCGCCAGCCGCCAGCGACCGTCTTGGCGCCGACCAGCAGCCACATCGCGGCGAGTGCGATCGTGAGGACGGTGCCGACGATCCCGAAAAAGCCGAGCTGGAGCGTCGTGCCGAGCTTGAAGGTGGCGACCGTGTAGACGCCGAGCGGGAAGGTATAGCCCCACCAGCCGAGGTTGAACGGAATGCCTGCGCGCCAGTAGCGGATCGTGATCAGCGTCGCGAGCGCCAGCCACCACAGACCGAAACCCCAGAGCAGCAGCCCGGCAATCGTGCCAATCCCCTGCGCTACCGCGCCGATCTGCCCCAGACCGTTGGCGGCGAGGATCGCGGGCGCGTCGCTGCCGAGCACCAGCATCCCGAGCGCACCGGTGCCGATCGGGCCAAGTGCGAGCCAGCTCGACGCGGCCATGCTCTCGTGCGGCAGTTTATGCAGCGCCATCCGCAAGATCAGGATCGCGAGGATGCCGAACGCGACCGGCACCGAATAGGCCCAGAGGACATAGGAGGTTGCCAGCACCACGAACTGGTGGTGCGCGTCCGCCAGATGCGGGGCGAGCAGGCCTCCGCTCGCACCTGCGACCTCGGCTGCGACCACCGGCAGCAGCCACACCGCGGTCATGCCGTCGAGCGAATGTTCGTGCCGGGTGAACATCAGGTACGGGATCGCCACACCGCAGGCGAGCGACATCGCGACGTCGATCCACCACAAGGTCTCGGCGATCGGGATCACGCCCGCGCCGAACCGCGGCAGGCCGAACGCGAGACATCCGTTGATGATCGTCGCCAGTCCCATCGGGATCGTGCCGATGAACATGGACACGGTGTTGTGCCCGAAGATTCGCCGCGCCTCGTGCCCGAACATCGTCCAGCGCGCGGTGTAGAGCCCGGCGAACAGCGTGAAGAGCGCGATGTTGAAATACCACAACGCCTCGCCGACCGGTTGCAGCGATGCGCCGACGCCTAGCACCTGCGGCAAGGCGAGCGCGAGGATGCCGGTGCCCATCGTCGCAGCGAACCAGTTGGGGGTGAACTGCCGGATCATCTCGCGCGGCGAGTCGAGTCGGCTGAGCGGCTTCAGGCCATCGAGAACGGGCTTCAGATCGGCGGTCACTTGCCAGTCTCCTTGATGAGGTCGGTCAGCGCGTCGGCCGCCCGGGTACGATAGCGCTCTTTATGCCGCAGCGCGTAGAACGGACGCCGCGGCAGACCGAGCGGCAGATCGTGCAACGTTCCGGCGGCGATCGCAGGTGCGACGACATGCTGCGACAGCACTGCGATGCCTGCGCCGGCCTCGACCGCGCTACGCACCGCCTCGTTCGACGGCAGGGTCAGCGCTATGGTGAGATCCGACGGATCGACGCCACGCTGACGCAATACCTCTTCGAACGATGAACGCGTGCCAGATCCCTGTTCACGGACGATCCAACGCGCAGCGCGGATCCAGTCCTCGTCGATCGTGTCGGCAGCGCGGTCGCTCACCAGCACCATGCGGTCGTTCGCAACCGTCCAATGCGCGAGCGCGGGTTCGTCGATGACACCCTCGACGAAGCCGAGCTCGACCGCACCGTCGAGCACGCGCGCCGCGGCCCCTTCCGTGTTGTCGATCGCCAGTTCTATCGTGATGGACGGGTAGCGCGCATGGAACGCCGCAAGCTGACGCGGCAGCCAATAGCCCGCAATCGTCTGGCTCGCGACCAGTCGCAGCGTGCCGCGCTCGAGTCCCGCATATTCGGCCAGTGCAAGTTCTGCACTGGCCGCACGGCCAAGGACGGCGCGCGCGTCGACCAGAAACATGCGGCCCGCCTCGGACAGCTCGATCCCACGGCCGACCCGGTGGAACAGCGGCACGCCATGCCGGGCTTCCAGCGCAGCGATGGCAGCGCTTGCGGCTGACTGCGTCACATTGAGCGCTTCGGCAGCGCGCGTCATGTGCTCGCGCTCTGCGACACCGACGAAAATCCTGAGTTGTTCGAGGGTCATGCCCGATCTCCTTATAATTGAGATACGCGCCGCCGATCGATCGAACCAACGCATTGTTCTTATTGTTTCGATTTGAAAGTGCGATCGATCCATCTTGCCGATACGAACGATCATAACCCTGCGTTGGACAGTTTGGCGTCGGTCGATCAGGTTGAACGCATTGGAGTAATCGATGAGACTTGGAATTACCGTGCTCGGGATCGCGGCATTGTCGGTGTCAGCTGTGACGCTGGCCCAGACGGACGGCTTCGCATCGGCGATGGATGCGGCGATGGCGCGGATGCACGGCGCGATGATGACAGGCTATTCAGGCGATCCCGACCGCGACTTCGCAAGGATGATGATCCCGCACCATCAGGGCGCGATCGACATGGCCGAAATCGAACTGCGCTATGGCAAGGACGAACGCCTGCGTCGGCTTGCTCAGGGAATCATCGTCGAACAGCGCCAGGAAATCGCGGTGATGCAGGGCATCCTATCCGACGGCGGCACGTTGCCACCTCACACCGAACCGACCGCGACCGGTCACCCCCATCACGGAGACCGTCCATGAATCGTTTAACCCTGACCGCCTGCGCCGCCTTGTGTTTCTCAGGCCCCGCGTTTGCCCAACAAGTGCCGAACGCGACTCCCGACATACCCGTCAGCGCGCAGGACCGGTTCTACACCTCGGACCAGTTCTCCAACACCGTGTCTGTGATCGATCCGTCGACCAACACGCTGCTCGGCGTCATCAAGCTCGGCGACCAAACCCCCGCCAATCTGAGCCCGCTCTACAAGGGGCAGTTGCTCGTGCACGGCATGGGCTTCTCGCCCGATCGCAAGACGCTGGCGGTGATCTCGATCGGGTCGAACTCGGTGACGTTCATCGATACCGCGACCAATGCCGTGAAGCACACGACCTATGTCGGGCGCTCGCCGCACGAAGCGTTCTTCCGCCCCGACGGTCGCGAAGTCTGGGTCGCGGTACGCGGCGAGGATTACATTCAGGTACTCGACGGCAAGACGTACGAGCCTACCACGCGCATCCCCGTCCCCAATGGCCCCGGCATGACGATCTTCTCGCCGAACGGAAAATACGGCTATGTCTGCTCGAGCTTCTCGCCAGAGACGGTCGTGATCGACACCGCATCGAAACAGATCGTCGGTCGCGTCAAGCAGGCGAGCCCGTTCTGTCCCGACATCGCCGCGACGCCCGACGGCAAGCAGGTCTGGTTGACGCTCAAGGACGTCGGCAAGGTGATGGTGTTCGACGCCAAGCCGCCCTTCGCGGTGCTCAGGACTATCGATACCGGCGCGATCACCAATCACGTCAACATAGTCCGTAACAAAGCGGGCCAATTCGCTTATGTGACCGTTGGCACCGAGAATGTCGTGAAGGTGTTCCGCACCACCGACTTCACACAGGTCGCCAGCATCCCGGTTGGCGCGCTGCCGCACGGCCTGTGGCCGTCGGGAGACGGGTCGCGGATCTATGTGGGGCTTGAAAACGCCGACGCGGTCGCGGCGATCGACACGACTACCAACACCGTCCTCGCGACGATTCCGATCGGCCAGGGGCCGCAAGGCGTCGCCTATGTCCCCGGCGCGGTTCCGAACGGTGATGGCAGGGCAAACCTCGTGCCGCTCGCGCAGGCAGGGATGAAGGTTCAGATTACGCTGGATGGCACGGGACGCAGTCAGGTGACGCTATTTGACCAGGGTCAGGTTCAAATCCTGCAAGCAGCGGTCGCGGGTCTGAGCCCCAAGATGCCCTATGTGCTCGGTCTATCGACACGTGCCGATGGTGGTGGCCCGATCCAACCGCTGGCCAAGTTCATGACCAACCCGGCAGGCGGCGCGATCGTCAATACGGTCGGACCGCTGCGCCAGATCGTCAGCGATGCGAAAGGAGACATGCGCCGTTATCTCGTTATCGCGCCAGGTGATCCAATGACGCTGGGAACTGCCATTCAGGTGCAGAAATAGCGATCATGCCTGAGTGGACTTCAATCGCAGGTCCACTGAGCATTCTTGTCGGTGTTACGACCGGTCGGTTCTGACGCTGAGCACGAATGGCGGATTTCCGCGGGCTCTGCGGTGTTAAGAGCCGCGCCACAATGACCGATTACGAGACGAGCGTATTGTGCTTCAGCTGCTCGGGACATTGGCGCATTCCTGATCATCTGCTCTGATAATCTCGAAAGGCTGCTCCTGTCAGAAACGGAAGTCGTCATCCCATCCGGGGAGCGACGGAAGTGGTCGGTAGCTGCCGCAGCTGGGGCGATCCTAAAATGCCGCTTTGCCAACCCTGGCGCTCGGATCTTGTTTGTCCGGTTGCCACTTGCAGTGTCGTTCACTCCGAGGACCGGACGCCTCGAAGTAACATGTTGGCATTTCATCTCCTTCCTCCCTCGCCAGATGCTGCCACGGACTTCCCCTTTCCGGCCCCTTGGCGTCCTGCTGGATATAACGGGCTGGTAGGGGGCGTTTGAGCTGAGTGAGCACAGCAGCGAATGGGTGGAAGCGGCTGTTTGCGTGCGAAAAACGGTTGCTGCGTGCCGCTCACATCGAACAAACCGAGACCTCTTAATCAGCGGGTCCTTGGTTCGAGCCCAAGTGCGTCCACCATTTTCCAATCACTTACGATACGAAAACCTCCCGAAGGGGGTGGAGCTGCGTTGCGTGAGGACACGTGAGAGACGGCGGCAGCGCCGACAGCGCCCGTCTGCGCTCCTACTATCTCATTGATCGGGGCGGAGACGCAGAATCGCTGCTGCGGGCACAGAAGTGCTCTCTCCAACCCACGGTTCATTTGGGGAACGCCACAGCGGGGTCAGTCCAGCGGAGTTGGCCCGCAATCTCAGTAGGGTTGATACCCTGACCGTAAAGTCTCTTCACCTAGGCATAGTCGATGCTGGCGGAGCGCCCCTTGTGGTGACCTTCCTGTTTGGCGCGGGCAATGCCCTCGGCCTACCGTTCGAACCTGTACGCCTCAACCATCGACGATATCTTATGATTCAAGTCATAGCGCCGTCGCGTCGCTTTGACGCGATGACATAGACAGACTAACCTAGTCCAGAAACAAATAAACCCTGCCAGGTTCAAGACCTGACAGGGTTTATTATGGTGCGCCCGGAACGATTCGAACGTCCGACCCTCAGATTCGTAGTCTGATGCTCTATCCAGCTGAGCTACGGGCGCGCTGGAGGGGTGCCTTTAGAAAAGGTCTGCGCAGTTGGCAACGGTTAAATTGCATCTTCATCGATCATTTTTGCCAATGCATGGGCAAGTGGGTAGTCGAGCGGCGGCATCGCCCATTGTTCAAGCTCGCGAGGCTCGCACCAAGCCAGTTGCGTATCGGCAAGGGGCCTTGGTTCACCCTCCCAGTGGTTGCAGGCGAACAGCAGCAGCACGGGTGATCGATCCTCCCGTGAGACTTCTGTCATGCTGCAGGCAAAGCATACCGGTCGCAGGTCGATCGGGCGTATCGATACGGCGAGTTCCTCGTGCAGTTCCCGAACCGCCGCTTGTGCAGGTGTCTCGCCCGCTTCCAACTTCCCGCCGGGAAATTCCCAGAGGTGGGCGTGTTGCGATCCTGCCGGTCTGCGCTGAACAAGCACCTGCGATGCCCCGTTAACCAAGGCGACCGCCGCAACCCACATTGGGCCGGGGTCTCGATCGTTAGCCGCCATGATGTTTAAGCGATCCTTCACGTAAGCATGAGACTTTGGCGCCACCTTGCGGTCACACAGAGGCGTCGATGCGGTTCCTACAATTTATCAGAGGCTTGCAGCGTGACCTGCGGGGTACGTCAGCAGTGGAGTATGGAATGATCCTGAGTCTCATCGTCCTGGGAATGCTGAGCGCGCTTAGCGGCGTCGCGGATGAAACGCTTAAGATGTGGACGAACATAGCCACTAAATCGGCCAAAGCACATAACGGCGGTAATTAAACTTTTTTCAAGCTTTATCACCTAGTCACCAAATTGTCCAAAGGCCCTGTGCTGCACGGACCGGGTAATTCGATAGACGATTTCCATCCCAGGAGACTACACATGCAGTTCATGAAGAAGCTTCGCCGCAATGAGAAGGGCGCCACCGCCATCGAGTACGGCCTGATCGCCGCTCTCATCGCCGTTGCCGCAATCACCGCTATGGCCGGACTTGGCTCGCAGCTGAGCAACACTTTCACGAAGACGCAGAATTCAATGGCGCAGAACAAGGCAACGACGGCCTAATCGTTCGCGTGATAAGAAATTCATCGGCGGCGGGGCAACCCGCCGCCTTTCTCTTGCACTAGGCCTTCATGAAGACACGATGATCTTCACCTTCTGACCAATCGCCAATGGCGTATTCTCCCGCAATCCGTTGAGGACAAGGAAGCGCTCCAGTGGCGCATCCTCGTACGCCATTCGGGCCGAAAGCGACTTGATGGTATCGCCGGGTTTGACCGTGATGACGCTCAATCGCCGGGCCTTCACGCTCGTGGCTTCCGTCCCAGACAGTCGCCGCATCGATCGGAACATCGGGTTGAATACCCCTGCATTGCCGGCCTGCGTGATCGAGACGAAATGATAGGCTTTGCCACCGCCGAAATCGTAAGCGAAGACGGCAACGTCCAAGGCGCCGCTGCTGCCCTGCGTCCGGACGACGCCGTAACGGGCCGAAATCCCATTTACGGTCGCGGTCTCAAACGTCTCAGCCTGCAAGCGCGGCTGGCCACTCTCCGTCAGCCCGGCAAAAACGCCCTCGATATAACGGTCAAGATCGCCATCGAAGCGCGCGGAAGCGAACTCGGCCTTGCCCGACTGGCCGCTGATGGAGACCGACGCGGTGCCATTCACGACAGTGAAGCCCTCGGGTGCGACAAACGATAGCCGCAAGTCGGGATGCTTGAACGTGCGGCCTTCCACTATGCCTTGCCGCGGATCGTCGTCATACGTCAGACCGTCCACGCCAGCGAGGAACGCGTCACGATTGGTCCTGCCGCCCGGGTTCGCGCCAGCGCGCGAGAGCGCGTCGCGAACGCGTGAGGCCGGGTCGGGGTGCGTCGATGCCCACTCCGGCACCTGGTTGCCGTTGCCACGCAGCCGGGCTTCCAGGGCAGTCTGCCGGCCCAGGCTTTCCAGGACCGTTGCCATGGCGCGCGGATCGTAGCCGGCACGCTTGAGGTAGCTGATGCCAAGCGCATCGGCCTCGAGTTCCTGGCTGCGCGAGAACTGCAGCGTCAACAGTTGCGATCCCTGCGAGAAGACCCGCTGCCCGAGCTGGCCGAAACCGCCATCACCCAGCAGAACACCCGACAGAAGCGCGCCCACTGCACCGATGATGGAATTTCGGGTTGCCGCCTTCTGTCGCTTTGCCGAGTGGCGAGCCGCGACATGGCCGACTTCGTGCCCGAGCACGCCGGCAAGCTCGGCTTCGTTGTTCATCAGTGCCGCGAGTTGGCGGGTGACGTAGATGTAGCCACCGGGGATTGCGAAGGCATTGTTGACGGGCGAATTCAGCAGCGCCACGGTGAAGTCGCTGCGGGCATTCCCGAGACCTGATTGAAGCGCGATGGTCTTGCCGATCGCCTCGACATAAGTAGCTTGAGGGCCAGTCAGGCGTCCGCCGTATTCCGCCAGCAAGGCCGGGTTCGCTTTGGCACCCTGCGCCTTGTCGGACGCGCTTATGGCGGCTACGCCGCCGACTGGGCCATCGACCGCCGCCTTGCCGCCTGTCGCTACGAAAGTCGCTGCACCTGCCATTGCAAGTGCGACGATCGCCCTACCCGTTCGTTTGCGCTGTCGCATTGCTCCGCTCTCCAACTCTCGATCCGATGCGTTAGCCCGCATCGGCTTGAGCAAGAGGATGCCGCGCATTTACCAGAGCGACAAGCCGCGCGCTGTCGACATGCGTGTAGATCTGTGTCGTCGCGATATCGGTGTGGCCGAGCAGCATCTGCAAAACGCGCAGATCCGCGCCACCTTCCAGCAGATGCGTCGCGAAGGCATGCCGCAGCACATGGGGCGAGACACGCGCAGGGTCGATATCGGCCCGGACCGCGAGTTCTCGCAGTAGTTGGAAAAGACGTACCCGGGTAAGATGTCCATCGATCCCTCGCGACGGGAACAGGAAGCGCGGAGCGGTCGCGCGAAACCTCAGCCAGCGTGACAACGCCTGTCTCGCGCGCGTGCTAACCGGCACCATCCGTTGCTGGCCGCCCTTCCCCGTGATGTGCAGGAATGGCGCGTCGCGTGGTACCGCGTTCAAGGGCAGGCTGACGAGTTCACTCGCGCGCAGACCCGAGCCATAGAGCAACTCGAGCAGACATAACAGGCGGACCGCCGGCGGATGGTCTGTGGCAGCCTCATCCTCCGCAAGGGCAAGCAAGCGTACGACTTCCTCGCGAGACAGAAGCCGCGGCAACGGACGCCGGGTCTGCGGGCGGGGCAGAGCCGCTGAAGGGTCGTTCTGACGAAGACCCTCATCCACAAGGAAACCGTAGAATTGCCGCAGTGCCGAACAGCGCCGCGCCAGGCTCGATGCGGCCAGGTCCGTCCAGGTCTCTCCAAGTGAAGCCAGTTGTGGCCCCTCGGCTCTCGCAGGGTCACCGATTGCTAATCGGGTGGCGGCAAGATCGCGCCGATAGGCGTCGATCGTGTTGCGTGAGGCACCGCGTTCCGCGGCAAGCATTGCCAGGAACGCCTCGACGGCATCGCCGGTCGGTTCGGACGCTCTTGGTTCGAGCGGATCCGGCATGGCTCAGGCTCGCGCGACCGCCTCGGCGGCGATCATGCGGGCCTCGGCGTCGAAGCCTACCGAGCGTAAGGCTGACACGATATGATAGAGGTAACGCGGCGTCATCTGCGACCAGCTTACGCCTTGCATGCCAAGGCCGGCCAGGAACGCCACTGTCGTCACGTCGCCGCTGCGTGCCGCCGCATCGATTGTCTGCGTCCAACGCGACGTCTGGCCCAACCCCAGCTTGAGGTTGGCGGAGTAGCTGCCTGCGCTGCCATTGTCGATCCGGCCAAGACCGGCAAGTCCGGCGACGAGAAACGCCGACTTGCGCGCTCCCGCGGTGTCATCGGCCTCGACGAATTTGTCGATGTCACCGGTATCCACCGCGCCTGTTCGTTGGGGAGCAGCAAGCACGAGCATGGCCCAGCCATCGCTGCCCGCATTCACCACGTTGGCCCAACGCATCGCGTTCGCGTCCAGCCCTGCTGCGAGCATGGAGGCGATCAGCGCATCTGCACTGTCGACCATCGTCGCGCTGGCCGGCAGGCGAGCCGCTGCGTAAGCGGTTAGAACCTTACGGGAATAGCCCTCCTGCGCAAGCTTGCCGCCCTCCCAAAGCGAGCGCATTGCGGCGAGCCGCGCTGCTGGATCCTCCAGCACATAGGCGTCGCGCAGCTTCTCCGCACGATCGGACCACTCGCCGGTAACATCGGGCTCGGCATAAAGCTGGCTGTAAAGATCAACCATAGCGGCGCTCGAAAACACCCCGCTGGCACCGGCGCGGTCGGCTGCGGCGGCGCGTCGAGTCAGGCCGATCATCGGCGCCAGCGCTGCCACGGAATCATAGCGAGCGTCGGCATCCGCCATGATGCTGGCGGGCGGAGCGAGCCCGACGGCATTCGTCAGACCGAAGCGCCATGGCGTCATGTCGTCGACACCATCCCACTCGATCGTCGTCGCCCTGCGTGAGCGTCCCGCGGCGCCGACGTATTTCTGCGCCAGTAACAGGTCGATCCGCGGCATCGTCCCACGAAAGCGATATCGATCGAGCTGGGCGATCGCGGCCGGGCCATTGCCGCGAAAGGCGGTGCAGATAGACTTGGCCACGTTCCACTGCGCATCATCGCGCGCCGCTCCTTGCGTGGTCAACACGGGACACACGCCGGTGAAATCGGCGGCGTCGGCATAGGCATCGAGCGCGACGCCATCAAGGTCGGGCGTGAAGTTACCCGCATCCACATCCTGCAGGATCGCACGAGCGGCATCGCTCTCGCCCATGCGCAGCAGCAGACCGACACGCAATGCCAGGAACTCCTGCGGAGCCATGCCGCGCGGCGCATCGAGCCGCGAAATCAGAGCGCGACGCAGCAGGATATGCCCCCACCGCGATACCATCGGCCCGCGATTGGCGGCGAGCGCAAGGCGGATCAGACGACCGTTCTGGCTCGCCAGTACCGACCCGTCGAGCCCTCCCTCACTCATGTCGAGCAGCCCGACCTGACTCATCGCCCGGCGCGCACCTGCCGGCATGTCGAAGTCCGGCTTGAGGCCCAGCAGATCCTGGAAATCCTCCGGCGTCATTTGCGCCAGCTCATCAAGGGACGGCAACCGCTTGACGGTATGCAAGCCATCCCCACCAGGCGCGCCGGGCGATAGCGAAACGACTTGCGATCCACCCGGAAGCGTCTGCACGACCGGCGTAGCGGTAGCCACCGGTCTGGGCGCTGGTGATAAAGGGGTGCGAGGGGCCGAAGGTGTAGTCCGCGCCGATGGCAGAGGGCTCGGCTCACCAAGACCCGGCGGCAACAGCGATTCCGGCGCGCCCTGCGCGAGCGCAAGAGCGGACGTCAGCGCCAACAAAGCGCCCGAGACGCCCAGAACCCTTCTCACTTCACGGGCCTTGGTATCGGGAGGGACTCATCGATCTGACGCAGAGGCTGGCGGCCGCCATCGATCCAGGCATAGCCGAGCAAAGCCAGCACCGGCAAAGCGAGTGCCGTCACTACAGTCCGTCTGCCAATCAACCGCTTCAACCGACTTCCTCAACGATGCTTGCGCGCGGACCTAGCGCAACTATAGGGGCGGCTGCAATGGACCATCCACAGCCACGCTTTTCCGATCAGGACATCGCCGAGTTAGCGCGGAAGATCGATCGTCCCATCGTGCTGGTGGGGATGATGGGTGTCGGCAAATCGAGCGTCGGCAAGCGGTTGGCGACGGTTCTGCGTTGGCCCTTCGTCGATGCCGACGACGAGATCGAACTATCCGCCCGCATGACGATACCCGAGATCTTCGCCGAGTTTGGCGAGGGCTACTTTCGTGACGGAGAGCGGCGGGTGATCGCACGACTGCTGGCCGAGGATCGCAAGCGCAGCGTCATCGCCACGGGCGGCGGCGCCTTCTGCAACGAAGGGACGCGCCAGCTCATCCTGGATAGCGCGATCGCGGTATGGCTCGACAGCGACGTCGATACGCTCGTCGATCGCACCGCGCGCAAGGACAACCGCCCCCTCCTGCGCGATGGCGATCCTCGCGAGATTCTCGGCCGCTTGCGAGACGAGCGCGCGCCGCACTATCGAATGGCGCAGATCCACGTGATCAGCGCGACCGGGCCTCACACCCAGACCGTCAACCGGGTGCTGCAAGGGATCTCGCAATGGCTGTGATATCGGTCGACGTCGCCGGGCGCCCTTACGACGTTCATGTCGGCACCGGCCTGTTGGAGAAGCTTGCCGGGCATTGCCGCGGACGGCTGCGCAAGCGCGGTGTGCCGATCATAACGGATGCGAACGTCCACGCGCGATGGGGCGCCACCGTCGAGGACGCGTTGCGTGCCGAAGGTCATGAGCCCTTGTGGCGCATCCTCCCCCCAGGCGAGCAAACCAAAAGTTGGGACGAGCTTGCGGCTACCGTCAACTGGCTGTTGTCGATCGAGGTCGAACGTGGCGACCACATCATCGCGCTTGGCGGCGGCGTCATCGGCGATCTTACCGGGTTTTGCGCATCCATGCTCAAGCGAGGTTGCAACTTCATCCAGGTGCCGACGACACTGCTGGCACAAGTCGACTCCAGTGTCGGCGGCAAGACCGCGATCAATACCCCGGCGGGCAAGAACCTGGTCGGTGCGTTCCACCAGCCTGCGCTTGTCCTCGCAGATCTGTCGGTCCTCGACACTCTGCCCAGGCGCGAGTTGCTGGCCGGCTATGCCGAGGTCATCAAGTACGGCCTGCTGGGCGATGCCACGTTCTTCGCGTGGTGCGAGGCGAACGGCGCTGCGATGCTGGCCGGGGATATCGCCTTGCGCGAGTACGCCGTCGCGCACAATGTCACCGCCAAAGCGCGCATAGTGGCCGCGGACGAGTTCGAGCGTAACGGCACGCGTGCACTGCTGAACCTCGGGCATACGTTCGGCCACGCGCTCGAAGCGCAGACCGGGTTCGGCGCTGCCCTGCTGCATGGCGAGGCCGTCGCGATGGGGATGGTGCTCGCTGCGCGCTATTCGGCC
Source organism: Novosphingobium sp. TK46 (assembly GCF_055361525.1). Classification (NCBI taxonomy): domain Bacteria; kingdom Pseudomonadati; phylum Pseudomonadota; class Alphaproteobacteria; order Sphingomonadales; family Sphingomonadaceae; genus Novosphingobium; species Novosphingobium sp. TK46. Next base: position 3,445,394 of record NZ_CM143963.1, on the reverse strand, counting down.
CGTAAAGACCTTATGCCCCACGAAGATGCCGAGCGTGCGGCGCGGCATATCGAAGCGATTGGCTTGCCAGCAAGATTGAGCGCGCTGCCGCTCGATTGCGATGGGGAGACGCTGGTGGCGCACATGCTACATGACAAGAAGATGGATGCTGGCACCCTGCCCTTCCTGCTGTTGAGAGGGATCGGCGAAGCCTTTCTCGATCGCGATGTCAGCCTTGCGGACGTTGCCGCCTTCCTCGACGATGAGCTCACCCGTTAGGTCAGGCCGTGACGACGGAACGGACCGCCACCTGTTCGCGTGATCATCGAAGCTCGAACAAGCAGCGGTGGTGACAAGGCACGCCCCAGCTTCTAGCCTTGAACACCATCGTTCCTCAACGGATCCACCATGACCGCAGCTGAAACCACGCCTGTGATCGATCTGGAAAAAGCCGATCGCGCATTTTTGGGTCATCCCAAAGGTCTGGGCTTCCTCGCCTTTGTCGAAGGCTGCGAGCGTTTCTCCTATTATTCCATGCAGACCTTGCTGGTGCTGTACATGGTCAAATATCTGCTACTGCCCGAAAATATCGGCCACGTCGCGGGCCTCCAGATGCTGCAGCACGGTTGGTACGATGGACGCGAGGGTCAGCAACTGGCTTCTGCCATCTTCGGCGATTACACCGCGCTGGTCTATCTTACGCCCATCCTGGGCGGTATCATCGCCGACCGTTGGCTCGGCCGCCGTGCGACCCTGATCCTCGGGGGAGCGGTCATGGCGCTGGGCCACTTCCTCATGGCGTTCGAAAGTGCGTTCCTGCTTGCGCTGGTATGCCTGATCATCGGCGTCGGACTGTTCAAGGGGAACATCGCCAGCCAGGTTGGCGAGTTGTACGGCCCCAAGGATATGCGCCGGGCCATGGCGTTCCAGCTTTTCTACATTGCGATCCAGGTGAGCGTCATCGCCGCACCGCTGATATCGGGAACGCTGGGTGAGCAGGTCAGCTGGCATTACGGCTTTGGCTGTGCCGGCGTCGTCATGGTTTTCGGACTTGCCGCGTATATCTTCGCCAAGCCATGGTTGCCGCCCGAGCGGCGCTCGAAGACCGCGTCAGCGATCCCGGGCGAAAAGCTGCAGGCGAGCGATGTTCCGCGCTTGTTGGTACTCCTGGCGTTGATCCCGATCCTGGCACTTGTCCTTCTGACCAACCAGGAGATTTTCAACGCCTACCTGATCTGGGCAGATCAACACTTCCAACTCACATTCGCCGGCTATACCGCGCCGACAAGCTGGATGATCACGATGGATGCCACGACCAGTTTCACGCTCCTCGTGGCGGTAACGGCATTCTGGAAATGGTACGCGGATCGTACCGGCCGCGAGCCCGACGAGCTGGGCAAAATGATCATCGGCAGTGCCTTCACGGTAGCTGGCGGGCTTTGCCTCGTTATCGCCGCCTCATTGCAAGGTAGTGGAAAGATCGGGCTGTTCTGGCCCGTCATGTTCCACATCCTCAATTCGATCGGCTTCGCACACACCCTGCCGGTCAGCCTGGCCTTGTTCACCAAGGTCGCACCCCGGGCACTCACGGGCACTGTTGTCGGCCTGTACTACCTGGCGTTCTTCGCGACGAACAAGATCGTCGGCGTTGTCGGCGGATGGTACTCGACGATGGACACGGTCCACTTCTGGCTGCTGCATGTGGCTGCAGCGGCAATCGGGCTGATCGCTTTCGTGGTGCTTAAGCTGACACTGGGCAAGGTGTTGGCACCACAATAGCCAGGGCCAGCGACGGCGTCGGCCTAGGCAGCCATGACGCTACGTCATCCAAACAAGGCGATTGACTGCAATCCGGCCATGGCGGGAACCCCGTCGGCGTTCCACGCCGTCATGCGCTGGCTTGATCCACCGTCCAGGGCATGATCACCGATGGACCGCAGCAGCCACCAACCGTCGTTGGTCTTGGGCATCGCCGTCAGCAGATTGACCTGCCAGTGCATCGTGCTCACTGGCGTTTGCAGCGCCACGAGCGGCATGACTCCCGGTGGAAGCGCGTCCGCCGCGAGTAACAGCGCGACTGTCGGATCGAGCCGCGCATGATCGAGGGGGCGCACCCACCAGCATACGTCGGGGAGCGGTCGTTCGCTTCGTGCCAGCGCAAAACGCACTTCAAAATGATTTTGCAGAAATGCTGGCGCGCGAGCATTCTCGAAGGTGCGAGCATGCTCCCTTGCTATCAGATCGCCTCGCGGCTGCGCATACTGGATCGTCAACGCGCTGTGCACCGGCTGCATGAACACGAAATTCGCCGCGAGCCCGATACCGCGTTCGGTCGAGATCTCCACAGCGATCCATGTCGCGTTACGTCCCTGCCGCATAAGTTTTGCGCTGATGGTAATCTCCCCGGCGAGCGGAGCCATCATCGCGATCTGTGCCGATCGCAGCGGCGGAAGCGGACCCCCGATGCGCATGGCTTCGGCGAGGGCGATCGCAGACGAGAATCCCCCGTAAGCCGTCCGGCCCTGGTGCCAGCTTTCCGGCACGACCACGATCCGCCCCCCTTTCACGACACGTGCTTCGTCCAGCACTTGCGCAAAGGCGGTCATCAGAACAGGCGCGAGCCGTTGGGCACGGCCTTGTCGGGAGAGAACAGGACCACCCTGCCCTCCTCGTCCGCGAACCCCAAGGTCAGCGCTTCAGACAAAGCCTTGCCGATCTGGCGTGGCGGAAAATTCACCACCGCCGCGACTTGCCGGCCGATCAGTTCCTCGGGCGTGTAGAGCGCCGCGACCTGGCCGACGCTGCGGCGTTCGCCCACGCCGGGACCGAAATCGATCCGCAACTTGAAGCTGGGCTTGCGCGCGCCTTCGTAGACCTCGGCGGCGATCACGGTGCCGATGCGGATATCGACCCGGAGGAAGTCGTCGAACGCGATGTCCTCGCTCGCGGCTGCCGCCGGGTCGTGATCCAGATGCACGGGCCTATTCCAGTTCGAGGATCACTGCGTCGACCGCCAGGCTCTGGCCAGCCTCGGCATTGACCGCCTTGACGGTCCCGGACTTCTCGGCGCGCAGGATGTTCTCCATCTTCATCGCCTCGATCACCGCGAGCGGCTGACCCAGTTCGACCTTGTCGCCCTCGGCGACATGGAGCGAGACCAGCAGGCCGGGCATCGGGCAGATCAGGAAGCGCGAAAGATCGGGCGCGACCTTCTCGATCATGTGCACCGACAACGGCGCCAGACGCGTGGGCAGCACGCCGACCTTGTGGATCGCCCCGCGCGTGGTGACCTTCAGGCCATTGCGCGTGGGCTCGACCTTGAGGCCCATCACGTCGCCATCGACTTCGGCTTCGATCAGGCGATCGCCTGGCGTGTATTCCATCGCCAATTCGACGCTGCTGCCATTCACCGTGACATCGTCTTCGTCGATTACGACGTCATAGGCATCCTTGTCGATCGTCACCGTCCACTCCGACGGCGGCGCCAGCGTCCTGCCAAGCTGTCCGTCGATCCGCCGCGAGCGGTCGGCCCGCGCGGTGGCGATGAAGCCGGCAACAGCAGCGATCTTGGCCTTGGTCTCGTCCGACGCGGCCGCCCCGACGAAGCCGTCCGGATACTCCTCGGCGATGAAGCCGGTGGTCAGCTCGCCCGAGCGGAAGCGCGGGTGCTGCATGATGGCAGAGACGAAGTCGATGTTGTGGCCCAGGCCTTCGATCTCGAAGGTGTCGAGCGCGGCGATCTGCTTGTCCGCCGCCTCGTCGCGGGTCTCGCCCCAGGTGATCAGCTTGGCGATCATCGGATCGTAGAACATCGAGACTTCGCCGCCTTCGTAGACGCCGTCATCGACGCGCACGCCATCGATGCCGCGGCGGCCATTGGCCTGACCGTCGTCGGTCCAGCCGTCCACCGGCGGCTGATAGCGCACCAAGCGCCCGGTCGATGGCAGGAACCCGCGATAGGGATCTTCGGCGTAAACGCGGTTCTCGATCGCCCAGCCGTCGATGCCGATGTCGTCCTGCGTGAACGCGAGCTTCTCACCGGCGGCGACGCGGATCATCTGTTCGACCAGGTCGATGCCGGTGATCGCCTCGGTAACGGGGTGCTCCACCTGCAGGCGGGTGTTCATCTCGAGGAAGTAGAAGCTCTCGCCCGTCGGATCCGCGCCCGAGACGATCAGTTCCACCGTACCGGCCGAGTAGTAGCCCACCGCACGCGACAGCGCGACGCACTGTTCGCCCATCGCCTTGCGCATCTTGGGCGTGACGAACGGCGACGGCGCTTCCTCGACCACCTTCTGATGGCGCCGCTGGATCGAGCATTCACGCTCGTTCAGGTAGAGGATGTTGCCGTGCTGATCGCCCAGGATCTGGATCTCGATGTGGCGCGGGTTGAGGATGAACTTCTCGATGAACACGCGGTCATCGCCGAACGAATTCAGGCCCTCGCGCTTGGTCGCCTCAAAGCCTTCGCGCACGTCCTGCTCGGAATAGGCGAGGCGCATGCCCTTGCCGCCGCCGCCGGCCGACGCCTTCATCATCACCGGGTAGCCGATCTCTTCGGAGATGCGGACCGCATGCTCGGTGTCTTCGATCTCGCCGACGAAGCCGGGGACGACGTTGACGCCGGCCTTCATGGCCAGCTTCTTGGACTCGATCTTGTCACCCATCGCCGCGATGGCGTTCACTGGCGGGCCGACGAAGGCGATGCCCTCGGCGGCGAGCGCTTCGGCGAACGAGGTCCGCTCGGACAGGAAGCCGTAGCCCGGGTGGACCGCGTCGGCGCCGGTCTGCTTGGCGGCGGCAATGATCTTGTCGGCGATCAGGTAAGACTGCGCGGCGGGTGCCGGGCCGATGTGCACGGCCTCGTCGGCCATCTGCACGAACGGCGCGCGCGCGTCGGCGTCCGAATAGACGGCGACGGTCGCGATGCCCATGCGGCGCGCGGTCTTGATGACGCGGCAGGCGATCTCACCACGATTTGCGATCAGGATTTTCTTGAACATGTCACCTCGAAACCCGCAACCGGGTCATGCTTGTTGGCGGTCGGAAACAGGAACTGTAGCGCCTGCGGCGAAAGGGTGTGATAGGCGGTCGCGTGGGTCAGATCGGTTCGCGGCACGAAGCACACGAGCGGACCAGCGGCGGCGGCGACGCGGACCGCCGCATTAGAGGTTTCCGGCCCTTCGTTGGAATACGTCAGATACAGGTGACCGCGCGTTTGCTTGCCGGCCAGCAGACGACCCGCTTCCTTGGAGAGCGCACCATCCTGCCACCAAAGGCTGGCATCGATGGCCGCATAACGGTCGAACAAGCTGGGCTCGCGCAGCCAGGTCTCGACAACGAACAGGCCGGCGAGAGACTCACCGATCACGCCGTCTTCCCCGTTGGTGCGATAGTTGGCCGCAACCAGGGGCTTGACCCGATCGCGCAGGAAAGCGCGGAAGCGGGCCGCCTGGCCGGCGGTGGGATATTGCTCGTGCTGAGCCGCCGTGCCGGGGCTGCCGATGAGTTCGGCGCGGCGATCCTTGGTCTCGATCCCCACGACGATCACCGGCAGCGACCGGCCCCAGATGGTGTTGAGCGCGCTGGTGCCTGCGACATGCAGGAAATCCTGGGAAAGCCCGCCATCGATCACGTAGAGTACGGGATAGCGCTCCGCCCCCTCGCCGTAGCCATCGGGAAGGTAGACGTTGATCTGGCGGCTGTCGCCATCCGCATAAGTCAGTTGGCGTGTTTCGCCGATCGCGATCGGCACCGCGGCGGTTTGGGCCGCGGTGGCACTACCCGACCCGCATGAAAGACAGGCCAATGCCATCAGCATCGATCCCGCCATCCTGATCATTCGGCCGCTTCCAGCTTCGCGCAGCCCGCAGGCATGCGCTCGGCTTCGAACTCGGCCTCGGTTCGGGCGATCGCCATGGGCTTGATACCGAGGCGGGCGAACATCGCCGCATCGGTGTCGTCGCCTGCGTTGGGGGCGGTAAGCAGCGTATCGCCGGTGAAGATCGAGTTGGCGCCGGCCATGAAGCACATCGCTTGCGTCATTTCGGACATGGACTCACGACCGGCCGACAGTCGTACCATCGAGAGTGGCATGGTAATTCGTGCCACGGCGACGGTGCGCACGAATTCCACGTCGTCGATCTTCGCGAGCGGCGTGTCGGCCAGCATGTCGCCAAGTACCGTGCCCTTGACCGGCACCAGCGCGTTGACCGGGACAGATTGCGGATGGCTTGGCAATGTCGCGAGGGTGTGCACGAACCCGACGCGGTCGGCGCGGGTCTCGCCCATGCCGACGATGCCGCCCGAGCAGACGTTGATTCCGGCCATACGCACGTTCGACAGGGTGTCGAGGCGGTCGTCCATGGTACGGGTGGTGATCACCTGGTCATAGCGTTCGGGCGAAGTGTCGATGTTGTGGTTGTAGTAATCGAGCCCCGCCTCGGATAGCATATCCGCCTGCGCCGGGGTCAGCATGCCCAGCGTCATGCAGGTTTCCAGACCCATCGAGCGCACGCCCTTCACCATCTCGATGATGGCGGGCATGTCCCGATCCTTGGGATTACGCCAGGCGGCGCCCATGCAGAAGCGGGTCGAACCGGCATCTCGGGCCTGCGCCGCGCGTTGCAGCACTTGCTGAACCTCGAGCAGCTTGGTCGCCTTGACGCCGCTGTCCGCCTTCACCGACTGCGAGCAGTAGCCGCAATCTTCGACGCAGCCACCGGTCTTTATCGACAGGAGCGTCGAAAGCTGGACCTCGTTGGCCGCATGGTTCGCCCGGTGGACTTCGGCGGCGCGGAACACCAGTTCGGTGAAGGGCAGGTCGAACAGCTCGGCGATCTCGTCGCGCGTCCAGTCGATACGGGGCTCGAAAGTCTGGTCAGTCATACGGTTCGCTTTGCGAGATAGATGCCGAAGCACATGACGGCGAGGCCTAGGGCGCGCTTGGCTTCGAGCGGAGTGCGGATCGACCCGAACCACCCGAAGTGATCGACCGCAGCGGCCATCACCAACTGGCCGATCAGCACGAAGAAGATCGCGTTGCCCAATCCAATGCGTGGCGCGAAGTAGGTGATCGACAGGATGTAGAACACCATGAACACGCCGCCGCAAAAGTATTGCGGCGGAACCGCCTTGAATTGCGCGACCGAGGGAACACCAGCGAAGGCAAGCGCTCCGAGTGACACCACGAAGGCTCCCACGAACAACACCGACGTAGCCGCTGCGGCATTGTCGAGCCCCCGGCCCAGTCCGGCGTTGAGCGCCGCGAGCACGGGCACGCCGATCCCGGTCAGGAACATGACGAAGGCCGCCGTCCAGAACTGAGATTGGTGGCTCACGGTCAGGCTTACTCCGCCGCCTGCAGCTCTTCGCCAGCGGGCGGCATGTTGTGGCCCAGCAGGCGCAGCACGTCCGCAGCGCATTCGACCACGTTCGAGCCAGGGCCGTAGATGCCCTGTACCCCCGAATTGCGCAGATATTCGTAGTCCTGCGGTGGGATCACGCCGCCAGCGATCACCTTGATGTCGTTGCGGCCAGCCTCACGCAGGCGCTGGACGAGCTCGGGGATCAGCGTCTTGTGGCCTGCTGCCAACGAAGATGCGCCGACCACATCGACGTCGTTCTCCAGCGCCAACACGACGGTTTCCTCGGGCGTCTGGAACAGCGGCCCGGAGACGATATCGAAGCCCATATCGCCGAACGCAGAGGCGATCACGTTGGCACCGCGATCGTGGCCGTCCTGGCCCATCTTGGCGACCATCAGCTTGGGCTTGCGACCCAGGCGACGTTCCACCGCGGCGACGCCGTCGAGAACCTGCTGCCAGCGCGGGTCGCCGGCGTAAGGTGCCCCGTAAACGCCCTTCACCGGCGTCGGCTGAGTGCCGTAGCGGGCGAAGCTCTCTTCCATCGCGGACGAAATCTCGCCCAGCGTGGCGCGCGCGCGGGCACAGTCGACCGCGAGCGCGAGCAGGTTGTTCTCGATGCTCGACTGGCCGGCAGCGCCATCGCGAAGCGCTTTCAGGGCCGCCTGGCATGCCGGCTCGTCGCGCTCGGCCTTGGTCTTGGCGATGCGGGCAATCTGCCCCTCGCGCACCTTGGCGTTGTCGACTTCGAGGGTTTCGAGGAAATCCTCGGTGGCTAGGCGGTACTTGTTGACGCCGACGATCACGTCATCGCCGCGATCGACCCGCGCCTGGCGGGCGGCGGCTGCGGTCTCGATCATCGCCTTGGGCCAGCCTGCCGCGACCGCCTTTGCCATGCCACCTTCGGACTGGACCCGCTCGATGATCTCCCAAGCCTGGTCGACCAGTTCCTGCGTCAGCGCCTCGATATAGTAGGAGCCACCCAGCGGATCGACCACCTTGGTCATCCCGGTCTCTTCCTGGATGATGATCTGGGTGTTACGCGCGATGCGCGCCGAGAAGTCGGTCGGCAGCGCGATCGCCTCGTCGAGCGCGTTGGTGTGCAGCGACTGGGTGCCGCCCAGCATCGAGGCCATCGCCTCGATCGTGGTGCGCACCACGTTGTTGTAGGGGTCCTGCTCCTGCAGCGACACGCCGGAGGTCTGGCAGTGAGTGCGCAGCATCTTCGAACGCTCGTCCTGCGCGCCCAGCTGTGTCATCGCGCGGTGCCACAGCACGCGCGCAGCTCGCAGCTTGGCGATCTCCATGAAGAAGTTCATGCCGATTGCGAAGAAGAAGCTCAGGCGCCCTGCGAACTTATCGATGTCGAGGCCCGAGGCGACGCCGTATTTCACATACTCCATGCCATCGGCGATGGTGAAGGCCAGTTCCTGGACCTGCGTCGCGCCGGCTTCCTGCATGTGATAGCCGGAGATCGAGATCGAGTTGAACTTGGGCATCTCGCGGCTGGTATAGCCGAAGATGTCCGAGATGATCCGCATGCTCGGCTCAGGAGGATAGATGTAGGTGTTGCGGACCATGAACTCCTTGAGGATGTCGTTCTGGATGGTCCCGTCGAGCAGCTTGCGGTCGACGCCCTGCTCCTCACCGGCGACGATGAAAAACGCCAGGATCGGGATCACCGCGCCATTCATTGTCATCGAGACCGACATCTTGTCCAGCGGAATGCCGTCGAACAGGATCTTCATATCCTCGAGCGTATCGATCGCAACGCCGGCCTTGCCGACATCGCCGGTGACGCGCGGATGGTCGCTGTCATAACCGCGATGCGTGGCAAGGTCGAAGGCGACCGATAGGCCCTTCTGCCCCGCGGCCAGGTTGCGCTTGTAAAATGCGTTCGATTCCTCGGCGGTCGAGAAGCCGGCGTACTGGCGGATTGTCCAGGGCCGGCCGGCATACATCGAGGCACGCACGCCACGCGTGAACGGCGCGAAACCCGGCAGGCCAGGTTCGGCGGTCACGTCCTCGGCGGTGTAGAGCGGCTTGACCGCGATGCCTTCGGGCGTGTTCCAGGTCAGGTCCTTGCCCTTGACCTCCTTGTCGGCAGCCGCGCGCCACTTCTCGAGATTTGGATTGGCCGAGGGCTCGGGGAGCTTGCGCGTATCAGGCACGGCGCCGCTGTCTTCGCCCAGGTTCGTCTCGATCGTTGGCCCATTCTGCTGGGGAGTGTCGCTCATCGTCGTGTTCCTCAGTGTCGCCTTCGCCGAGAAGGGTTCAACCTTCCCGCCTCGTGTCAGTGCGCCGCTTTGGGCGTTTCCATGATCTCGGTCAGCTGTCCGCCCATGTCCTTGGGGTGGACGAAGAAGATCATCGTGCCGTGCGCTCCGACGTGCGGTTCACCCAGCACACGCTTACCAAGGCTGTCGAACCAGGCCTTGGCCTCGAGAATATCCGGCACTTCGTAGCAGAGGTGGTGCTGGCCACCGAGCGGGTTCTTTTCCAGCCACTTGCCAACGGCGCTATCTGGCGTGGTTGGCTGCAGCAGCTCGATCTGGGTTCCAGCGGTGCCGCCCTCGCCCGGCGTGTTCACGAAGCACACGCGTACCTGCTGGCTTTCCAGCACGAACGGTTCGGTGATGTCGGTCGCGCCCATGACGTCGCGATAGAACGCGATGGAGGCATCAAGATCGGGCGTGGCGACGCCGATATGATTGAGACGACCTAGCTTCATGCTGCCTGCTCCAATGCGGCGTCTGCGACGTTCTCGATCACCATCGCAATACCCTGCCCGCCACCGATGCACATGGTGATGAGGCCATAGCGACCGCCGATGCGCTTTAGTTCATACATGCACTTGATCGTCAGCATCGTGCCGGTGGCGCCGACCGGATGGCCGATCGAAACGCCCGATCCGTTCGGGTTGACCTTCTCGGGATCGAAGCCGAGCACCTTGGCGACGGCACACGCCTGGGCAGCGAACGCCTCGTTGCTCTCGATCACATCCATCTGCGCGAGACTGAGGCCAGCGCGCTTGAGCGCAATCGGCACGGCCTGAATGGGACCCTCGCCCATGTATTCGGGCTCGACGCCGGCATGGCCCCAGGCGACGATCCTGGCGAACGGGGTCAGGCCACGACTCTCGACTTCGCTGGCAGTCGCCAGAACCACCGCCGCGGCGCCGTCGTTGATACCCGAGGCGTTGCCGGCGGTGACCACGCCATCCTTCTTGAACGCGGTGCGCATGGCACCGAGCACTTCGAGCGTGGTGTCGCCCTTCACATGTTCATCCGTATCGAACACGGTGACGCCCTTGCGCGTCTTGATCTCGACCGGGAGGATCTGCTCCTTGAAGCGACCTTCCGCGATGGCCCGTGCCGCGCGCTGGTGGCTCGTGACCGAAAGCGAGTCCATGTCGTTGCGCGTCACCTGATGACGTTCGGCGACGTTCTCGGCGGTGATGCCCATGTGGTAGCCGCCGATCGCGTCCGAAAGCCCGAGCGTCAGCGCGTCTTCCTGCGTGTTGGCGCCCATCTTCTTGCCCCAGCGCACGCCGTGGTCATGATAAGGTACGTTAGACATCGATTCCGCGCCGCCGGCGACCGTGATGGACGCCTCGCCCAGCTTCATCATCTGCGTGGCGGACACGATGGCCTGTACGCCCGAACCGCACAAACGGTTGAGGGTCAGTGCCGGGACGGCCGCAGGTATGCCTGAGTTGAGCGCCATGACCCGGCTCAGCATCTCGTCGCGTGCGCTGGTCGGCATAACCTGGCCGACCACGACATGCTGCACGGCTTCGGGCTCGACGTTCGCGCGCTTCAACGCTTCGGTCACGACCATGCCGCCAAGTTCCGATGGCATGAAAGACTTCAGCGACCCACCAAAATCCCCCACGGCGGTGCGCACGCCGCTCACGATGTAGACGTCTTCCATAACGAACCTCGGTTTCTCAACGGTTCGACGCGCGCCCTTGGGATGTCCGCAGGCACGGCCTCAATTCCTAGAGTGGGATGTTGTCGTGCTTCTTCCAAGGATTCTCGAGGCTCTTGTTGCGCAGCTTGCGCAGACCCAGAGCAATCCGCCGGCGTGTCGAATGCGGATAGATCACCTCGTCGATGTAGCCACGGCTGGCGGCGACGAAGGGATTGGCGAACCGATCCTCGTATTCCTTGGTACGTGCGGCGATGCCGTCCGCGTCCTGGCCGCGGAAGATGATCTCGACCGCGCCCTTTGCCCCCATCACCGCTATCTCTGCGGTCGGCCAGGCGTAATTGAGATCGCCGCGCAAGTGCTTCGAACTCATCACGTCGTAAGCGCCGCCATATGCCTTGCGGGTGATGACGGTGATCTTCGGCACGGTCGCTTCGGCATAGGCGAACAGCAGCTTGGCACCATGCTTGATGATGCCGTTATGCTCCTGGTCGGTGCCGGGCAGGAAGCCGGGCACGTCGACGAAGGTGATGATCGGGATGTTGAAGGCGTCGCAGAAGCGCACGAAGCGCGCGCCCTTTCGCGAAGAGTCGATGTCGAGGACGCCGGCCATCGCCATCGGCTGGTTCGCGACGATGCCCACGGTCTTGCCCTCGATACGTCCGAAGCCGATCAGGATGTTCCGCGCGTACGTCGGCTGGATCTCGAAGAACTCGCCTTCGTCGACTGTCTTACGGATAACCTCGTGCATGTCGTAGGGCTGGTTGGCCGAGGGCGGAATGATCGTGTCTAGGCTGTCTTCCAGGCGATCCCAGGGATCTGCGCAGGGGCGCTCGGGCACCTCTTCACGATTCGAGGACGGCAGAAAGTCGAAAAAGTCGCGCGTCGCCAGCAAGGCTTCGATGTCGTTTTCCAACGCGAGGTCGGAAACGGAGGTCTTGCTGGAATGTACGACGGCGCCGCCCAGTTCTTCCTGGGTGACGATCTCGTTGGTGACGGTCTTCACCACGTCCGGGCCGGTGACGAACATGTACGAGCTGTCCTTCACCATGAAGATGAAGTCGGTCATGGCCGGCGAGTACACGGCGCCGCCAGCGCAGGGGCCCATGATCAGCGAAAGCTGCGGCACCACGCCCGAGGCAAGCACATTGCGTTGGAAGATTTCGGCATAGCCGCCGAGGGACGCTACGCCTTCCTGGATGCGGGCGCCGCCGGAATCGTTGAGGCCGATCACCGGCGCACCGACCTTCATCGCCTGGTCCATGACCTTGCAGATCTTCATCGCGTGACGCTCGGAAACCGCGCCGCCGAAGACGGTAAAGTCCTGGCTGAACACGAACACCAGACGGCCGTTGATCGTACCCGATCCCGTTACGACGCCGTCCCCGGGGATCTTGGGCTGATCGAGCATCCCGAAATCGACGCAGTTATGTTCGACATAGGTATCGAACTCTTCGAAACTGTCCTCGTCGAGCAGCACTTCGAGGCGTTCGCGTGCAGTAAGCTTGCCTTTGGCATGCTGCGCGTCGATCCGGCGCTGGCCGCCGCCCAGCCGCGCAGCGGCCCGGCGCTTCTCCATCTCGGCGATGTTTGCTGACATTCCCGCTTTCCTTGCCCGCATGAACGATGAGCCCTGTCCTAAGGCAGGAAGGCGGCCACAGGTCAATAGGTTTAAGCGCGCGATTAACAACCATGGCAGCGAGGGCGCTCGGACCCTGCGAGGCACTTCAAGGGAACCGAGCGCGCGCTTTTCCTGCGGATACCAGTCGGTTGCCTACTTAAGCAGCACGAGTTCCTCGGCCATGGTCGGATGGATGGCGAGGGTCGCATCGAAGTCAGCCTTGGTCAGGCCCGCCTTTACCGCCACTGCGGCGGCCTGCATGATCTCGGGAGCGTCGGGGCCAATCATGTGGATGCCGACGACCCTGCCGGTGATGCCATCGCAGACCATCTTGTACAGCGAGCGCTCGCTGCGATGGGCCACGACGTTTTTCATCGGCCTGAAATCGCTCTCATAGACCTTCACCGAGCCGAGGCTCTGCTTCGCCTGCGCCTCGGTCAGGCCGACGCTGGCGATCGGCGGATGGCTGAAGACCGCGCTCGGGATGCAGGAATAGTCCACGGTATGTGGATTGCTGCCAAACACGGTATCGGCGAACGCCTGCCCTTCGCGGATGGCCACGGGGGTCAACTGGACGCGATTGGTCACGTCGCCGATCGCATAGATGTGATCGATGCTGGTTCGCGAATTGGCATCCACCTTGATCGCGTTCTTGTCGTCGAGTTCCACCCCCACGGATTCGAGCCCGAGGTCCTCTACGTTGGGAACCCGTCCGGTCGCAAACAGAACGCAGTCGACCTCGATCGGCTCATGGCCCGACATCGATACGCGCAGACACCCTTCGGACGTTTTTTCAATGCCCTGTATCTCGGCATGAAACCTGAAATCGATGCCTTTCATGATCGATATCTGCAGCAAGCGATCGCGCAGCGATTCATCATAGCCGCGCAGGAGCTGATCGGTTCGGTTGATGAGAGTCACCTTGGACCCGAACTGGTGGAAGATGCCGGCAAACTCATTGGCGATATAGCCGGCACCCGCAATCAGGATGCGTTTGGGAATGGCGTCGAGATGGAATGCTTCGTTCGAGGTTATGCCAAGCTCGTGCCCCGGGCAGGATGGAACGTGGGGGCGGGCACCTGTCGCCACCAATATCTTGGCCGCAGTCTTCTTCGTGCCATTTGCCAGCGTGATTTCGTTCGGACCCGTGATCGTCGCGCGGTCGTGAAAAATCTCGACTCCGCTGTTCTCAAGGGTCTGAGTATATATCCCATTGAGGCGATCGATGTCCGACAGCACGTTGTCCCGCAGCTTGACCCAATCGAACGTGCAATGCGGGATGTCCCAGCCGAAATGCTTGGCGTCTTCGAGATCCTCGGCGAAGTGGGCACCGTACACGAGCATCTTCTTGGGTACGCAGCCGCGGATCACGCACGTGCCGCCGACCCGATACTCCTCCGCCACGGCAACCCGGGCGCCGTAAGCGGAAGAGACGCGCGATGCGCGCACGCCGCCAGAGCCGGCACCAATGGTGAAGAGGTCGTAATCGAATTCGGGCATCAGGCATGGCTCCGGAAAGTTCATGGCGCATATGCGTGCGCCCGAGCCTGATTGCCATAGATGCCGTACCTTGGGGCGGAATGCGGCTGGTCGCACCATGCCGACAATCTATCGCATACGACTTGTCTATTCTCTTGGTAGAGTATATTTGGGGCTGACGCGGACGACGAAACGTATCGAGTTCGGCCCATTTTCGGAGCATGAACATGACGCCACCATCAGTTCGGAATTTTGCCGAAGCACCCGCAATCCTGCTTGTACCCGGTCTTCACGGCAGTGGCCCCGGCCACTGGCAGACCGTTTGGGAGGAGCATCTGCCAGATTGCAGCACTGTCGCGCTTGGTCGAACCGAAGACCCACATCGCAACACGTGGATCAACAATCTCAATCTCGCAATTCATCAGGCCGGGCGGCCGGTGGTTCTTGTAGCGCATAGCTTGGGTTGCTTGGCGGTCGCATGGTGGGCGCGGTTCGAGCAGCGCGAATGGATGCAGCGCGGCGCCGCCGCTCCGGTCGTCGGCGCCCTGCTGGTTGCCCCGCCCGAGGTCGACTTCTTCCCCCTGGACGATCGGGTGGCGCGCTTCTCGCCGACGCCGACCGAGCCGTTGCCGTTTGCCAGCCGACTGATCGCCAGCCGCAATGACCCCTGGATGGGCTTTCACACTGCCAAGGCGCTGGCACGACGCTGGGGCAGCACGCTGGTCGATGCCGGTGAGGCCGGTCATATCAATGCGGAGTCCGGGCTCGGGGCATGGAGCTTCGGACAGGAACAGCTGGCGATCCTGTTGGGTAACGGCGCGCGAGTGAACCATCCGGCTATCGAGGCCACGCAACTCCAGCCGACTACGCCCACGCCCACGGTTCGCCCGTAGGGTCTCCGTCTTCCTAGCGCAGCGTCATTCGCCAGGAGGCCAGCGCGCGCCAGTCGCTGACGAGCGCATCCGTGGCTGCGGCAAAGCGCAAGGATGAACTACGCCCAAGGTGCTCGTAGCCGACGCTGACGATCGGCTGGTACCGTGCGGTCATGCTGATGCGGCCACGGTCGTAGAGCAAGGAACGCTTGTCGAGGTCATAACCCGTTGCATAGGTCAACTCGCCCGAACCGGCGAAAGCCGTCAACGGCAGGGCCACTCCCATCCGCAGGCTTCCGCCTTTCAGCAGATGGCTGGCAGACACGCCAGCGCGCTGTGTGAGGATAGGACGTGCAGATGTGAGCAGCGTGTCCGCCGCGATCTTCAACCGGGTCGCACCCATTGAAGCGTATGTATCGACGGACCAGCCGCCGACCTGCCAGTTACGCGACATTTCGAGAAATGCCGTGCGTGCGCCATCCCCGAAGCGCAGCGCGCCCGCCCCAACCGGGTTGCCAAAGACGGTACCGTCCTCCTTGAGGTAGCCAGCCTTGATGCGCAGCTTGTGCCCATTCCAGCCCAGCAGCATGCCGCGCGCGGCCCCGCGTTCGCCATCGCTGTTCAAGGCCGTGATCGTCAGGTCGCCGCCGTCGATGGCACGCTGAACACCCATCGATAGGTTGGCGCCGGGAGCGTAAGCGATCGTCACGTCGGATGACGGGGCGAGACCCATGGCTTCATCCTGGATCGCATCCTGCCCGGAATAAGTGGCAAGCAGTTTGGTTCGGCCAAGACTGGCGGCGAATTTTCCCGATATCATTCTGGCTCGCTGATTTTCGGGCGCTGGGCCATTCTGGCTGCTCGTATAGGAAACGCTGCCCGCGAAACCCTTGCCTGAAAAGCTGGAACTCCCCATCCCGGCGCTGGAGATGACCTGTCGCGCCAGCATGCCTTTGCGCGGCAGGGGATCGGCTACAAGCGATGCCAGGCTGCCGCTATAATCACGCCCGTACGCATCCAGCATCGTCACACGCGACAGCATCTGTTTAACCGCGACGCTTGCCGCCGCTCCTCCCAGCGCATTGGGGATGATCATAGCGGTGTGCGATAGCGACGTCTGGGTGGTTCCGTTGGAAATCGTCGGCGTGACTGGCGACAAGGCGGCTTCGACGTCGATCAGGCCGGCACCGTAAACCGGATCGATACCTGCCTCGCCCATGTCGCGTGCGGTGTTTAGGATGACCTGCCCGGCCTGCACGCCAGAAAGCTGCGGCCACTTTCCAAGGATCAGTGCCGCAAGACCGCTGACTTGCGCGGTGGCCGAACTCGTCCCGGTGAACAGGACCGGGGCACCGCCGATGTCCATGGTCGCGTTCGTCCCCATGGCGGCGACGCATCGCGTCATCGCCGTCGCTCCGCAACGGTTGGCGTAGTCGGCCAGTGCCACCCCGTCGCCACCGTCCTCGACTGCGGTTACGAAGAGCCAGCCGTCGCGATTGGCGGGCGTGAGATCGAGGTAGCCCTTGGCATTGTCCTCGCCATCGTTACCCGCGGAATTGACGAACAAGCCCCCCGAGGCGGCATAGCGAGCCACCATGTCCGACCAAACCGTGCTTGGTTGCGAAGCATCGACCTTGGCCAGCGAGGCATTGACGACCTTGACCCCCTTGCTTGCGGCGTAGTCGAGCGCCGCCGGCAGGGTTCGGCCCAAGGTTTCCTCGCGTGTCGTGCTGTTCACGTCGCTGACGCGCAAGGAGACGATCTTCGCGCCCGGGGCGATGCCCTGAATACCGCGACCATCGTCGCGGCCGGCGATGACCCCCGCGATCAGTGTCCCGTGATCCGAATAGGCGTCGCCGATGATATTGCGCGCGGTGGTCTTTCCGTTCGTCGTCACGTTGCCGAAGTCCTTGCCGAGCGCGGAGAGTTGCCCGGCAAGCTCGGTGTTCTCGACCACGCCATCATCGACGACACCGACGAGAACCCCCTGCCCGGTCCAGCCGTGATCGAGCGCGTAGAGCGCGTGAACGTACTCGAACGCACTGTAATTGCGGCGATACTCATCGTCATCGTTCGATGAACGAACGGCGACGTCGGCTTTCGGAATGATCGTCGCCAAAGGGGCGGCAAGTTCCGGTGGCGACGGTGGTGTCGGTGTCGATACCGGCGGAGTTGATGTTTCGGGCTCCGGTACTGGGCCGGGCTCGGGAACTGCAACGGCTGGAATGTCCGGAGTCGATACAGGCGCCTGCGCCGGGTCGGGTAGCGGCGTCGATGCCGGTGCCGGGGGTGAGACCGGCGAAGCTATCGGTGTCGTATCTGGAAGCGCTGGCGCACTTGGCGAAGCACCCTCTTCGGGCAAGGGCGTTGAGACCGGTGCCACAGGCGAGACCGGCGAAAGCGTGGGGGTCGGATCTGGACTTGAAGTCCCCCCAGGCGATGGGACCTGTTCAGGCAGCGGCGTCGACACCGGTCCCGGCATCGCAACTGGCGGACTGGTCAGGCCGGGAGTTGGTGTTGGAATTGGCACTGGTGTCGCGACTGGCGTTGCGGTCGCGTCGGGCGCAGGCGTGGGCACGGGTGCTGCGATCGGTTCGAGAAGTGGAGCTGCCACGATTGCTGGAGCTGGCGTTGCCCCTGGCGCTGGCGGCGAACCCGGCTGGACCGCCGATGCAGGTGCCGGTGTGGAAACGGGCGGCGCGCTTGGGGCCGGGGTCGCGACGGCCGGAGGCGTTGGTGCCGGCGATGCGATCGGGGTTGGAGTGGATGCTACCGAGCCACCACCACTGCCGCCACCGCCACATGCAGACAGCGCGGTCGCGGCGACGCCGCAAAGCGCGACGATGCGCACGCGATGAACTCGATTTTCCATATGACCAGATCTCGATGCGGAATTGAGCGAACTCGCATCGATTAGCCAATTGTGGTTGAGACTGCCTTGGCCTCCCCTTCGGCGTTATACCGGGGTGGGTATCAACAACTTGAAAGCCCACCAGATGCGCAAGCGTCAGGCTATTCCGGCAAGCTCGAGCAAGGCTTGGGTAGACGGATCGAAGATCGTGCCTCCGGTTTCGATCTGCTTGGCGATTTCCTTGCCAAGCTCGACGCCGAACTGATCGAAAGGATTGATCTCCATCAGCACCGCGTTGCAGAATGTGCGGTGCTCGTGGAACGCCAACAGCGCGCCGAAACTGGCCGGCGACAGTTCATCCAGCAGTATCGTAGCGGACGGCCGATCGCCGGCATATGCCCTGGCCGGGTCGTCGCTTGGCTTGCCGGCCATCAGCGCGGCGCCTTGTGCGAAGCAGTTGGACAACAAGATACGGTGATGTGCCGGCGCCAGATCATGACCGGGTACGATCGCAGCGATGAAGTCGACCGGGACGAGATTGCTTCCCTGATGCAGTAACTGAAAGACCGCATGCTGTGCGTCGGTGCCCACACCGCCCCAGGTTATCGGCGCGGTCGGTTCCGTGACCGGCGAACCGTCGATACTGACGGACTTGCCGTTCGATTCCATCTCCAGCTGCTGCAGGTAGTCGGGCAGCAAGCCCAGGCGGTCGTCATAGGCGAAGACCGCGCGCGTCTGGCACTTACGCAACCGGGTGTAGTACTGGTCCGCAAAGGCTGCCCGCAACGGAAGGTTCGTGATGTCATCGGTCTGTCGAAAGTGCCTGTCGACGATCGCGGCCCCTTCGAGCATCTCGGCGAAATCGGGCCAGCCAAGCGCCATCGCGATCGGGAAACCTATCGACGACCATAGTGAATAGCGCCCACCGACACTTTCGGAGAAGGGTAGCACGCGCGTCTCGTCCACGCCCCATTCGATAGCTTTTTGCGGAGCGGCCGTCAGCGCGACCACGCGGCCGAAAGCATCGGCAACCCCATTGTCGGTCAGCCAATCGATCGCGCTGGCGGCGTTGACCATCGTCTCCATGGTGGTGAAGGTTTTCGAGGCGATCGCAAGCATGGTCGTTGCCGGATCGCAAGCTTCGAATGCCGCCTCCAGCGCGACCCCGTCGATGTTCGAGACGACGTGCACGTCCACCATCGCACCGCTGCGCGCCAGTGCGTCGATCGCGAGCGCCGGGCCCAAGGCAGATCCCCCGATCCCGATATGGATGAGGTGGCGCACCTCACCCAGGACACCTTGATGGATCGCTTCGACGATCCCGGCCATGCGAGCGTGGTAGCCACGCGCTAGATCGACGCTCTGGGCCGCACCAACGCCGCGTTGCGCGGTATGCTCTGCGGCGCGTCCCTCGGTCGGATTGACGATCGCACCGTCGAACAGCGCTGCACGGCGGGCAACGAAATTGGTGGCCTGCGCCAAAGTGACGAAAGCATCGATGTGCGCATCATCGAGGTGGGTCTTCGACCAATCGAACCGGATCCCCTGCTCCCCAAGATCCAGCCGCGTGGCAAGCTTGTCGAGCCGATCCGGATCGGCGGCGAACAGATCCGCCAAAGTCGGCTTCGGCAATTCGGTAAGCGTCGCCCAAACGGTACCGGTCGCTTCGCCCATGTCGTTTTCCCCGCTTGGCGCTGCCCCCAAAGCCGCGCGATCGCCATCGCTTATGCCTGCCACATCGGTGGCGGCCAAGGACGATCTTGGGGTATGAACACAGGCCGGTCGTGAATCAGCTGCTATGGCAGCCTTGACGGAAGCCATGGCGAGCAACATGGACATGACGATGAACGACACCGACGATGCCCCCCTTCGATTGCAATCCGCCGATGTGCCCGCCGCTGACCAGGGCAGCGCGGCGGGCAAAGCGCCGAAGGTTGAAAAGCAAGAGAATTTCTTTGTTTTCGTGCTCAAGCTCATCGTTCTGGTGGTTGTCTTTCGTAGCTTCATCTTCTCGCCGTTCAACATCCCGAGCGAGTCGATGCTGCCGCGGCTACTGAACGGCGATTACCTGCTCGCATCGAAATGGTCGTACGGCTTCTCGAAATATTCGCTCCCCTTCAGCGTGCCGCTAATCCCGGGACGGATCTTCGCCAGTCAGCCTGATCGCGGCGATATCGTCATCTTCAAGGCCCCGCCTGGAAACGACGTCGACTATATCAAACGGGTAATCGGCCTGCCGGGCGATACCGTCCAGGTTCGCGGCGGTCAGGTGTTCCTGAACGGCAAGCCTGTTCCGAAAAAGCGCGTGGCGGATTTTATCCTGCCTCTCACCCCCAATACCCGGTGCTATGCCGTGGAGTTCGAGACGCAGGCGCCCGACGGTCGCATAGCGTGCGCCTATCCGCAATTTCAGGAAACCCTGCCAGAGGGCAAAAGCTACAACGTCCTCGACCTCGGCACCCAGCCGCAGGATGACACGCAGGTTTACAAGGTTCCGGCCGATCACCTGTTCCTCATGGGCGACAATCGCGACAATTCCCTCGACAGCCGCTTCCCCGCCATCGAAGGGGAAGGCATCGGCCTGGTTCCCCAAGCGAATCTGGTCGGCCGCGCGGCAGTGATGATGTTCTCCACCGACGGGGGGGCCGAGTGGATCAAGCCATGGACCTGGTTCACCGCTGCGCGCTGGAGCCGGATCGGCGGTACGTTCTAGTGCTTTCCGAAGAGACCCTGCGCTATCTTGCCGAGCAGACCGGCAGACAGCCGCAGGATCTGGCCTTGTGGGAAGAAGCGCTTACCCATGCCAGCACGGCGGACAAGCGCAATTACGAGCGTCTCGAGTTCCTGGGCGACCGTGTGCTCGGACTTTCCATCGCCGACTGGCTGTTCGAGCGGGGCGACGAGCCAGAAGGCAAACTGTCACAGCGGCTCAATGCGCTGGTGAGCCGGACAACCTGCGCCGAAGTCGCGCGCAGCATCGGCCTTGCGCGACATATCCGCCTGGGCAAGCAAGCTCGCGATGATGGCGGGCAGGACAGCGACAATATCCTTGGGGACGTGGTCGAAGCGCTGATCGGCGCCTGCTTTCTCGAAGGCGGCTTCGAAGCAGCGCGCGACATGGTGCGCAGGCTCTGGGAAGTGTCGCTCATGGGCAAGACGGGAAAGCGCAAGCACCCCAAGTCTGCGCTTCAGGAATGGGCGGCCGGGAATCGGCGGCGCATGCCCGAATACAAGCTGCTCGATCGTTCCGGGCCCGATCATGCGGCGCAGTTCACCGTTGGCGTAATGGTTCATGGCGTCGGTGAGGCGCAGGCCACGTCCAATAGCAAGCAGGATGCGGAAACGCGGGCAGCGGAAGAGTTCATGCGGAGATTTGGGTGACACATAAATGCGGCCTCGTGGCGGTGCTCGGCGCCCCCAATGCAGGCAAATCGACGCTGGTAAACTCGCTGGTGGGCCAGAAGGTGGCGATTACATCGGCGAAGGCGCAGACCACGCGTGCGCGTCTGCTGGGCATCGCGCTGGCGGGCGAGGTGCAGATCATCCTTGCCGATACTCCCGGCATTTTCGAGCCGAAGCGTCGGCTCGATCGGGCGATGGTGTCGGCGGCATGGGAAGGCGCGCAGGAGGCGGATGCCATCCTGCTGGTGATAGACCCTATCAAGCAACGCCGGCATGAGGTCGAGCCGTTGCTTGAAGCGCTCAAGAACCGCCCCGAGCGCAAGCTGCTGGTACTCAACAAGGTGGATGCGACCGCGAAGGAGCCACTGCTGGCATTGGCCCAGGAACTGACAGGCAAGGTCGCGTTCGAGGAGGTCTTCTTTGTCTCGGCCCTGACCGGCGATGGGGTGCCCGAATTGAAGGCCCGCCTGGCCGAGCTTATGCCCCAGAGCGAGTGGCACTACCCGGAAGATCAGGTCTCAGACGCGAGCGAGCGTCTGCTGGCATGCGAAGTGACGCGCGAGCAGCTTTATCGGTTGCTGCATGACGAACTGCCTTACGACAGCGCCGTCAGGCCCGAGGCATACACGCCGCGCAAGGACGGTTCTGTCGAGATCCGGCAACAGATCGTCGTCGCCCGCGACAGCCAGAAGTCGATCGTGCTGGGCAAACGCGGCACGATGATCAAGGCGATCGGCGAAGCTGCGCGGATGGAGCTGGCCAAGATCCTCGGCCACAAGGTGCATCTCTTCCTGCATGTGAAGGTCGAGGAAAACTGGGCCGAGGCTCGTGATCTCTACGAGGAGCTTGGACTCGACTGGGTGAAGTGAACGACCGCAACGGAGGCACATGACTGCACCCGTTGCGGCTGGATTTGCGCAGTCAAGGACACCGGGAGGCTGGCGATTGGCTAGCCCCGGCGATCCTCGGGCTCTGCGTTCACCGCAGCTTGGTGATCGTCATCCCATGCTGCTTGGCCGCATCCTTCGTCGACTCCTCGGTTCGATTTAGAGACTTCGCTATCTCTTTCAGGCCCTTGCCCTTGGTGGCCAGCAGACGCAGCTGCTGGAGTTCCTCGGGCTTCCAGGGTTGCTTGTGCTTGGCGGTCCGCTCGCTCATTCCGCGACCTCCTGAACGGTCTTGCCGGTTGCCTTGGCTTTGGCCTTGGCGTCAGGCTTTTTGGCAGCCGCCTTCTTGGCCGGAGCCTTCTTCGCTGCCGCTTTCTTCGGGGCCGCCTTCTTGCGACCCTTGGCTGCCGGCGCCTTGGCAGCTCGTTCGTCGATGAGGACGATGGCCGCTTCGGCAGTCAGGTCTTCAGGCTTTGCATCACGCGGCAGGGTTGCATTGGTCGTCCCGTCGGTAACGTAGGGACCGTAGCGTCCCGCCAGCACCTTCATCTCGCCGCCTGACGTGGGATGAGGCCCAAGCACCTTGATTGGTTCCACCGGCGTACGCGCGCCCCGCCCACCCTTGTTCGCGGCCGCTTCGGCCAGCAGCGATACGGCAGCGTTCATGCCGGTTTCGAACACATCGGACGTCGAGCGCAGCCGTGCATACTTTCCATCGTGCATGAGGTAGGGGCCATAACGCCCTATGCTGGCGACGATCGGATTGCCACTCTCGGGATGTGCGCCGACCGTGCGCGGAAGGCTGAGCAGCTTGATCGCCCAATCGGCGGTAAGCTCCTCGACATCTTTCGGGATCGATGCCCGCTTGGCTTCCTTGCCCTCGCCCAACTGGATGTACGGGCCGAACCGGCCAGTGCGGCGCACCATTTCCAGGCCGCTTGCGGGATCCGTCCCGAGCGTCTCGTCCTCGGTCTCCTCGCCGTTGCCACCCGGCTGTGCGAACTTGCGGGTGTACTTGCACTCGGGATAGTTCGAGCAGGCCACGAAGGCACCGAACTTGCCGCCACGCAGCGATAGGCGGCCTTCCTGGCATTTTGGGCAGAGCCTGGGATCGGTGCCGTCGTCCTTGGGGGGAAACAGGTATTCGGACAGGAATTCGTCCAGCGCCTCGGTCACCTCGGACGGCTTGCGCTCCATCACCTCGTTGGACTTGGGCTTGAAGTCACGCCAGAACGCAGCGAGCACATCCTTCCAGACGGCGCGGCCGTCAGAAACGCTGTCGAGTTCGTCTTCCATGCTCGCGGTAAAATCGAAGGCGACGTAGCGCTCGAAGAACCGCTCCAGGAACGAGGTCAGCAGGCGGCCCGTCTCTTCCGCAAAGAAGCGATTTTTCTCGATCCGCACATAGGCGCGATCCTTCAGGACCTGCAGCGTCGCCGCGTACGTCGAGGGGCGGCCGATCCCGAGTTCCTCCAGCCGCTTGACCAGGCTTGCTTCCGAGAAGCGCGGAGGCGGCTGCGTAAAATGCTGTTCGGCAGTCACGTCCTTCTTCGCCGGCATGTCGCCCGCCTTCATTGCTGGAAGCAGGCTGCCTTCTTCATCTTCATCTGATTTCTGGTCGCGCCCTTCCTCATAGACCGCAAGGAAGCCGGGGAACTTGACCACTTGGCCGGTGGCGCGCAGCTCGTGGCGGCCGGTGGCGTCGCGCAGCGTGATCGTGGTTCGCTCAAGCTGTGCCGAGGCCATCTGGCTCGCCATGGCGCGCTTGAAGACGAGGTCGTAAAGTCGCGCTTCGTCACCGGACCCAAAGCGCTCACGCGTGAACTCCGTCGGACGGATCGCCTCGTGCGCTTCCTGTGCGTTCTTGGCCTTGGTCTCGTAGATCCGCGGCTTCTCGGGCAAGTAGTGGCCCGAAAACCGGTCGTTGATCGCGGCACGCGCTTCCGAGATCGCCGAAGGATCCATCTGCACTCCGTCCGTACGCATGTAGGTGATCGCGCCCGCCTCGTAGAGCGACTGGGCGACGCGCATCGTATGGCTGGCGGAAAAACCGAGCTTACGCGCGGCCTCCTGCTGCAGCGTCGACGTGGTGAACGGTGGTTGCGGATTGCGGCGATGTGGCTTGGTCTCGACACCCTCGACCTTGAAGGCGCCATTCTCGACCGCGGATTTCGCCCGCTGGGCCGTACCCTCATCGCCGATGCTCAGACGATCGAGCTTCTGGCCGTCGAATGTGACCAGCTTGGCCGTAAAATCGGTGCCATCGTGCGCCATCAACGCCGCGACGGACCAGTATTCCTGCGGCTTGAACGCTTCGATCTCGCGTTCACGCTCGACGATCAGGCGCAAGGCGACCGATTGCACGCGACCGGCGGACTTGGCCCCCGGCAGCTTGCGCCACAGCACCGGCGATAGCGTAAATCCGAACAGGTAATCGAGCGCGCGGCGAGCCAGGTAGGCGTCAATCAGATCCTGATCGAGTTCGCGCGGGTGCAGCATCGCCTTGGTCACCGTATCCTTGGTGATGGCGTTGAACGTGACGCGCTGAACGTCCTTGGGCAAGGCCTTGCGCTTGGCCAGCAGTTCGCGGACGTGCCACGAAATCGCCTCACCCTCACGATCGGGGTCGGTCGCCAGGATCAGTCGATCGGCTTGCTTGGCAAGATCGGTGATCGCTTTGACCTGCTTCTGCTTGTCGCCGTAAAGCTCCCAATCCATGGCGAAGTCTTCGTCGGGACGGACGGAGCCGTCCTTTGGCGGCAGATCGCGAACGTGGCCGTACGAGGCGAGGACGCGGTAATCCTTGCCGAGATACTTCTCGATGGTCTTCGCCTTGGCGGGCGATTCTACGATGACTAGCTGCATTGTGATCCCAAAAAAACGCCGCTACGCGTGCGCACATACATACACGTACAAGGTGGAAGCGGTCAGCGAGCGGCGTCAAGAGACTTCGCGTCAGGCAAAGATCGCCTCCGCTTCGGTCTGGCATCCCACAAGCTCGATATAGATCGCGACGTTCAGCACCACGCCCAGGATGGTGCCCAGGTCGACCACGCCATTCGTCACCGCCGCCGACACGAGATTCTCTTCGCCGCCCGCGAGCATCGTCACACCAAAGCTGACGCCGAAAGCCAGGGCGATGAACAGCGCCAGCACGACGAAATACACTATCGTCAGCAAGACGGTGCTTTGCTTCGTCAGCGCCCAGCTTTCTCTTAGTGCGTCACCAGCCGAGAGATTGCGGGTGATGGTGAGAGTCGTGGCTACAGCCCATCGTGCCGCCAGGAAGAATCCCGGAACGATGAGGAGGATCGCACCGACTATCATGCCAAGCCCGGACAACAACGAAGCACCGAAATAGCTGCCGAACCCGCCCGCGCGCTCGATCAGGTCTTCGATGCGAAGCAAATGTTGCATGAAAAAGAAGATAGCGATCATCGAAATAATGCTTCCGACCATCTGAATCGATGAGCCAGCAATGGCTTCAAGTGCCGTATCCACCCCAGCCAGGCCAAGCGCGACGAGCGTGATCGACGCGCCGTGTCGACCAACCAACGCGATAAACGTCTGTATAATAGCGTTCAGCCCGATCCGGTTTCCAGTCAATGCGCGCCCCCCAATAGCGATCATGCAAGCGGCCTCGATCAAGCCGCCAGGCTGACCCGCCCCCCTGCATGCCGCTGCAACCTGCCCGCGATTTCCAGTTCGAGCAAGGCAAGCTGGACCGCGGAGGCGGAGTCTCCCGACTGTCGGATCAACTCGTCCACCGCCACCGGCGCGAGTGAAAGCAGGTTCGTGATGCTGGCTGGCTCGTCTGCCGAGATGTCAGCGGCGACCCATGTCGGCGCCGGTTCGCGGAAGGTCGAGCGAGCGGTGCCATCGAATCCTGACAGCAGCTCGATGACATCCTCAGGCCGCTGGATGAGGATAGCGCCGTCGCGAATGAGCTGGTTGCAGCCGTGCGATCGTGAGTCCAGCGGCGAGCCTGGGATCGCCATGACCTCTCGCCCATAGTCTCCGGCCAACCTGGCGGTGATGAGCGAACCCGATTTCGGAGCGGCCTCTACCACCAGGGTTCCGGCAGCGAGACCCGCGATGATACGGTTGCGAGAGGGAAAGTGCCGCGCCAGCGGTTCGCTGCCGGGCGGCTGTTCGGCGATCAGCAGGCCTTCCCGGGCGATACGTTCCTGCAAGTCGACATGCTCGGGAGGGTAACTTACGTCTATGCCGCTTGCGATCACGCCAACCGTCGTATCGTTGCCCGAAGCGAGCGCTCCGGTATGGGCCGCACCATCGATGCCTCGGGCCAGTCCCGAGACGATCGTGAAGCCAGCCTCTGCCAAGGCCAGCGAGAAATCACGCGCCAGTTTGATGGCGGCCACCGAGGCGTTGCGCGCTCCGACCACGGCGACACACGGCTTTTTGGTGCTATCCAGCGATCCTCGCACGGTAACGATCGGCGGCGCGGTGTCGCTCGCAGACAGCATGGCGGGGTAATCATTCGAATCGTGGAAAAGGTAGCGTGCACCCGCCTTGCGCACAGCTGCGATCTCCTTGGTTATCCGCTCCTCACTCGCCACGCGATAGGGTTTGCCGGCGCGACTCCCCAGATCGGGAACCGCTTCGAGCGCCGCTGCAGCACTCCCATAGCGGGCGAGCAACTGCCTGAAACTTACCGGCCCGATGTTGGGCGATCGCAACAACCGGATACGGGCGAACGCCTCGTCCTGGCCCAGCACCCCGGCGGCCCTCACGATTTGGCGGAGCCGATGCGTGGCTCGGTCCCTGCGCGCAGACGGGCTATGTTCGCGCGATGCAACCACACGACCAGCAGCGCCAGAGCTGCCAGCGGTATCGCATAATCGTGATAACCGAGGGCGAATGCCGCGATCGGCGCACCGATCGCGGCCGCCATCCCGCTCAGCGACGAAACCCGCAGAGCTGCCAATATGCCAAGCCAGAGCGCGGCATAAACCAGCCCGATCGGCCAGGCGAGACCGAAGCAAACACCGGCAAGCGTCGCCACACCCTTCCCGCCGCGAAACTTGAGCCAGACTGGGAAGCAATGCCCGAGCACCGCGCCCACAGCAGCACCCGCCGCGACAAGCGGCTCGCCGTCCGGCCAGCTCGCCCGGGCCAACAGCACCGCTGCGAGCCCCTTGCCGAGATCGAGCAGCAGTGTGGCGGCGGCGAGGCCCTTGCGCCCGGTGCGCAGAACATTGGTCGCGCCGATATTGCCCGAACCCACCGCGCGCAAATCCCCGGCGCCGGTCAGACGGGTCAACAAAAGGCCGAACGGCACCGACCCAAGCAGGTAACCGAGCATCGAAGCGAGAATCCACGTCATTCGCCGCTTCTAACCGCTTGCAAAACGATTGGCGAAGGCTTGTTGCTCGGGCCTGCATCAAACCGCTAACAGGCGCATCCGATTTCGCCCGAAAGGACCACCCGCTTGGCTCGATCCCCCGCTTCATCGGCTCCGGTCCTGCTGTTCGATTCAGGCATGGGTGGCCTCACCGTGCTTGAAGAGTTGCGACGGGTGCTGCCACAGGCGCCCGTGGTCTATGCCGCCGACACCGCCGGGTTGCCTTACGGAACCAAGACGGAGGCGCAGATCGCGGCGCGTGTTGCCGGGCTGTTGGGACGCCTGACCGAACGGCTCAATCCCAGGCTGGTGTGCATCGCCTGCAACACGGCTTCGACGATCGCGCTGGAGATGGTGCGTGACGTGCTGGAAGTGCCTGTCGTCGGTACGGTTCCGGCAATCAAGCCTGCTGCGGGCATGACGCGTACCGGGGTCATCGGACTGCTGGGAACACAGGCGACCATCCGTCAGGGATACGTCGACCGCCTGGAAGATCGGTTCGGCCAGGGTAAGCGGCTGCTGCGGCATGCGGCTCCCCAACTGGTCGAGGCAGCCGAAGCGAAGATGCGTGGAGAGCCTGTCGATCCAGCCGCTGTCATGGCGGCGGTCGATGGCTTGCGCGCCATGGTCGATGGCGATCGGATCGACACCGTCGTGTTGGCGTGCACGCACTTTCCGCTGCTGCAGGAAGAACTGGCGGCGGCTTTTGGCGGCGGCGTCGCCTTCGTGCATGGCGCCGCCGGCATCGCGCGGCAGATCGCGCGCTTGCTCGAGGGGCAGAATTTCGATCGTAGCGAGCTCGACTATGCGATCACGACCGCTCCGATCCCTAGGACTGCCGACCTGAACGCGATGCTCGAACGATATGGGCTGGCCGATTTTCGCGCGGCGTGATCGTATTTCACGAACATGGTGATCGGATCGCGGCTCCCTCGCCCTGACGCCTGGATAACACGCTGGCGCATAAGGTCATCATGCGATATGGCGCCAACCAATGCGCTGGGAACGGCGACCGCGGAGCGGATCGAATTTCGTGAACTACGACAAAATCTTCGACCAGGCGATCGAGCGTCTTCATTCCGAAGGCCGCTATCGAGTGTTCATCGATATCCTGCGCAACAAGGGGGCGTTTCCCAACGCGCGCTGTTTCGCGGGGCATAACGGACCCAAGCCGATCACGGTCTGGTGCTCGAACGACTATCTCGCAATGGGGCAGCATCCCAAGGTGGTCGCCGCGATGGAAGAAGCGTTGCACGATGTCGGCGCGGGCTCGGGTGGTACGCGCAATATCGGCGGCAATACGCATTATCATATCGAGCTGGAGCGGGAACTTGCCGACCTTCACGGCAAGGAAAGCGCCCTTCTTTTCACGAGCGGCTATGTGTCGAACGACGCCACCTTGTCGACACTTGCCAAGTTGCTGCCCGGCTGCGTGATCTTCTCCGATGCCCTGAACCATGCCAGCATGATCGCCGGCATCCGCAATTCCGGGTGCGAGAAGAAGGTGTGGCGGCACAACGATGTGGAGCACCTGGAACAGCTGCTCGCGGAAACCGACCCGAAAACGCCCAAGCTGATCGCGTTTGAGAGCGTCTATTCGATGGATGGCGACGTAGCGCCGATTCATGCCATCTGTGATCTTGCCGACAAGTACAACGCCATCACCTACATCGACGAAGTTCATGCCGTCGGCATGTATGGCAAGCGTGGCGGCGGCATTTCCGAGCGCGACAACGCCGCCGATCGCATCACCATCGTCGAAGGAACCTTGGGCAAGGCTTTCGGTGTGATGGGCGGTTACATCGCCGCGGATACGCGCATTATCGACTGCATTCGCTCGTATGCGCCCGGCTTCATCTTCACCACATCCTTGTCGCCGGTGCTGGTTGCCGGCGTTCTGGCGAGCGTTCGGCACCTCAAGTCCTGCAGCGAGGAACGTGAGGGGCAGCAATACGCCGCAGCCACGATGAAGGCGATGTTCCGCGAAGCCGGGTTGCCCGTGATGGACTCCGTCACCCACATCGTCCCGCTGATGGTGGGCGATCCGGTCAAAGCCAAGAAGATCAGCGACATTCTGCTGGCCGAATATGGCGCTTACGTGCAGCCTATCAACTTTCCAACGGTTCCGCGCGGAACGGAACGGCTGCGCTTCACGCCGGGCCCGGCCCATACCGAAGCGATGATGCGCGAGTTGACCGCGGCACTTGTCGAGATTTGGGATCGCCTCGAAATGCGCATCGCCGCCTGATTTGCCGGCTGGACTACATCGCCACACCTGCGTCTTGCGGTGATTTTCCTATCGTCAGGGTACCTCCTGGAAGTCGGACCTTCCTCATCCTTCCAGCTTAAGGCGCGGATTATTCGATGCTTTTCTCGCTATTACCTGCGCAAGTAGGTATGTCTGCGCTCAGAGCGAACTGAAAAGGATTGACGATGCGGTTCCTGCGGATCGGTGCTCTTGTATTTGGCGTCCTGGCGATAGCGATGGGGTTGCTATGGCTTGGTCAAGGCACCGGGGTAATCATGTGGCCTAAAAGCAGTTTCATGCTTGCCGATCGCACTTGGGCACGGAACGGCCTCTTGCTCACCGCAGCAGGCGCCATCGTCGTCTGGCTTTCTTACAAGCGGTACCGCTGAGCAATCGCCTGGTAGGCTCCGCCAAGGTCGTCAGCAGATGTCGGATACATCGCTTGCGGGAAGGTCTAGATTGAACCGGGCGCCCTCGCCCACGACACTCTCGACCGAAAGCTCGCCGCCCATCGCTCTTGCGAGCCGCCGCGAGATGTAGAGGCCCAGACCCGAGCCGCCATCGCCACTTCGGCCCAAACGCTCGAACTTTTCGAATACGATCGCCTGGTCGTCCGGCGATAGCCCCGGCCCCTGATCGGCGACGACTACCCGCGCTTTGTCATCGACATGCTGCAAGTCGATCGAAATGTGCGATCCTTCCGGCGAATAGCGGATCGCGTTGCCGATGAGGTTGAGCAAGATCTGCAGCACCCGACGGAACTCCGCGATAGCGGTCATCTGCCCCTGCGTGGATGGGGCGGCGATGACGATGTCTTTTGCGCGTGCGCGTACGCCAAGGATCCCTGCAGCCTGTCGAGCTACATCCCCCAGGTCGATCCGCTCGGGCACAGTCGCGAAATCGGCGGCTTCGACCGTTTCAAGGTCGCTCAGGTCGTCAAGCAGGCCAAGTAGTAACCGCCCGGCGTTCGCGATCTCGCCCGCATAATCGGCATAAGCGTCGGGTAGTGGACCGGCGAGGCGCGTTCGGATGGTCTCGGCGTTCGCCACGATGCGGGCGATCGGCTGACGCAGCACTGGTGCGAGGTCGGCGCCGACAAGCCCCTGCCCCGCCGGCATCAAGCCTTCGAGCGTCGATGGCGAAGGCAAGGTCTGGTCCGCGACTTGATCGGACACGAGCAGTAACTCGAAGCCACTCGGCTCGCGACCAGCCCCGATCTGCGGAATCAGCACGATCTTCCAATCTCGCACCGCCGCGTCGATCTCGACTGGCGCCCCATCGAGCATCCGCCAGTGCAGCGCCTGGAGCCCTCGCGCCACCGGCGTCATGAAGTCGGTGAACGGGCGACCAATTCCGCCTTGCATTGCGAGCGCAAGATTAGCCAACTCCACGCTGTCGCTGGTCACGGTCAGGATGCGTTGCCGCGCGTCGAGAAGGGCTGAAAGTTCCGCCACCTCGCGATCCAGAATCAGCCGCCGCTGGTTAAGGTCGCGGGCATCATCGGCCGGCATGGGGGCGCTTTGCCAACTCCGCAAGACGATCCTGCAACCCTCGTCCTCAGCGTCCGGCCCTGGCTCTACTTCGACCCAGGCGGAAACGGACTCGACTCCATCATGGACCGTGATCGCCCGCGCAAGCGGAAGCCCGAGGCTGCGCGATTGTCGCACCAGTTCCAGCAATGCAGGGATCGCGATGATGCCGTGCGGTTCTCCACCGCAGCTGGTCTGAAGCTCCGAAAGCGGCGCATCCGCCGAAAGCAGGCGATCGGCCGCGTCGCTGGTTGCCGTCGCGATCACGACCCCCGGTTCCTCAAGGTCAGCGATGACCATCGCGCGCCTCGGCGAGGATGGCGGCGGCCGGCTCGATGCCCAGACGATCGAAGCCGGACGGGAGCTGGGTGTCGCCATGCAGTATCAGCAATTGTTGATCGATTACCGGGGCTGGCAGCGCTGCCGCCCGTAGGCCCAGAGCAAGACGTAGGCGCCGCGTATCCTGCATCGAAAGGATGACTTGCTCACGGCCCTGCCTCGTAATGGATGACAGTGCGCTCGCGAACAGGGTGGCTCCACCATGCCGCAGATCGAGCGCGACGCTCGCCGCGCTTCCCATGTTCGCGACCAAGCGGGCCGCGAGCCCAAGACGAGTAGCACTTTCGTCATGATCCTCCCGAAGTTGCGGCACGCCCAAGTCTTCAGCGAAGCCGGTCACGGAACGCAGCGCGCCAACAACGGCGTCCAGGATCTTGCCGGGCAAGTCACGCGGCGAGAGTTGCATGCGCCGCATGCCCTGGCACCAGCGCGCCTGCGCCGCGAGAAACTTCATCGCGGTATCTTGCGTCTCTGCTTCCGGCGATGCGATGAGTGCCTGCAACAACGGCGGCACGACCGGATCGACCGCGTGTTGTTGTTCCAGCCTCACGAGCAACCGCCATTCGAGTGCAAGCGCGTGGAGGTGTCGCAACACTCCGGGACAATCGAGCAGCGCGTCGGCAAGCTCAGCCACCGAGCTTCGTTCCGGCGGATGACCGTCATCGCTTGCCGTCAGCAACCGCTGCGCGAGATGGAGTTGCATGCCTCGTACGAGCGCGAGGATCTCGTCACCGAACGCGGTCCGATTGTCGTTATCGAGTAGGTGGCGCAAAACCGGTTCCACGGCGCCGGACAGCGCATCGCTTCGCGCTACTTGCGCACGCAACTGCTCCTCGATCGGTTCGCCACTGATGCGCAAAGGTGTCTCGATCATCCCACGGCGTTACTGCCGCTTGGTTAAGCCCGCGTTAGTTGCTTCGCCTTGGTGGCAGCACGATGCAGCCGATAACCAGTGCTAGCGCCATCAACCGAACCGCCATGCCAAGATACCCCAGCATGGCGGCCACGCCAAGCATCAGCGCGAGAACGCCGCGATCCGCCACCCATCGGGCTATCTGTCCTGGCAGCAACTGCGGCGCCAATCGCAGCATGAGGACAAGAACCGAAGGCGCGAAAATGCGATCTTCCATCGTGGCGATCGGATCCAGACCGATCTCGGTCATTCCCAGAACGCAGATGACGATCAATACCGCGTCGATCAGCCACCCGAGCAACTCTGCGCGAGGGATCGCAGGCGCCGCGACGCTGTAAGCCTGACGCTCGGTTTGCCGAAGCAGATCCGTGGCCTGCACCAGAACCCATCCGATCGCCGTCAAACCCAGCGCCGGCACCGGCGAACCCAGCCAGGCTGCGCAAAGCGACAGGACCAGAGCCGCTACAACGCCCCCGCCGACCATGCCGCTGGCGTTGCCGCCATGCAGCAGGGCCGATCCAAACGACAGTACGCCGATCCGCGCGAGCCGATCCGAAAGCGTCAGCGGTTGGCTCAGCGACAGTCTTGCTCGCAGCCAGTCATTTTCGATGGCGAGCGCGTCGGATTCGCTTCGCACCATCATCCAGTTGTCCGCTGCGCGCGCATCGATCGGTACTTGCCGCATCTGGGCGCCCGCCTGCAACGCCACGCGTGTCAGGGCGGAGGCCACATCGCAATCCGGCGGCAGTTCGTGCAATCGCTCCACCAGCGAGCCGGCGATCTTGATCAGTCCGGCCGCCGCATTGTTGATGTCGAGCCGCTCGAAGCCGCGTGCGACCGCGCCGTCGTCCGGCAGCGCCAGAACCACGCTCCGGCTACCTTCCAGCAGCGCAGCGGTTTCGCAGTCCTGAAGGAACAGGCCCTCGGTGATCACGATCAACTCATCTGTCGCCGTCACCAGCCCGGAGATCTGCTGCGGTCCTGTCACGATATTGAACCGCAGGCCGGCCGCCTCGGCACCATGTTGCAAGGCAATCAGTTCTGACGAAGGGCCACGCGCCACGCAGATGAGCCGCTGGCATTCGAGCGAAAGCGCGAGGCCCAACTGATGCTGCGCGAGGCTGGCTCCGGCTATGCGCAGGAAGGCTCGCGGATATGGCTGACCTGCCCCGGCCGGCTCCAGCATGGATAGCAATGCGATGCGCACCGTGCTTCCCCTCCCATGCGTCGAGGCGCCTCTCTAGGCGGCGCCCCGCTTGGTGCCAAGCAGGCTTCGTACCCTATTCGGCCGAAAATTGTGCAACGTACGTCTTGAGACGACGGACGATCCCAGGCTCGCCCGGCGCACCGCCAAGCGCTTCCTCCGCAAGAAGCAGCAGCGGTTCGGAGTGAAAGCTGGCTGCCAGGCCCTTGAGACGCATCGCCGCCACGGACCAATTGCCGTCGCACCTCGACCGTTCCAGCAAGTCCACCTGCCGCGCGACGCCATCCGCGTAAGCTCTGCGAAGCTCGGCAACCAGGTCCGCATCACCGCCTGCCGCGGCCTGTAGAGTAGCGTCGAGCGCGCCTGCTTCATAAGCCATCCCCAGCGGATAATCGATCAGGGGTTAATCCGGGGTTTAACGGATGCCGCTCCTCGTGATAAATTCACCGGCATGGCAGGGGAAACACGCATCTTCGCAGTCGACGCAAACGGGCCTGAGCCCAAAAGCGGCGCCCATTCGGCTCCTGTTGAAGGAGATACGGCGACCACGCCCGATCCGGAGCTCTTCGATACGGTGCCCTGGGATTTCGAAGAGTCCAAGCAGGCTGGCGCTCGCGACGGCGCTTATATCATGCCGCTGATAGCCGGGGGCATGGTCCTTGGCTGGACGGGATTTTTCATGTGGTCGCAATGGAATGTCTTGTCCGGGCTGACGCCGGCGGCGGTCCCCCAGACCATCGTCCAGTGGGCTGTTCCAGTGCTGTTGGTCGTGGTCGTGTGGCTGCTTGTCATGCGCAGCAGCCTGCGTGAGGCAAAGCGGTTCGGAGACGCCGCTGCCATGCTCAGAGCGGAAGGCGCCGAACTCGAGCGACGCCTCTCTACGGTGAACGGCGAGCTTAGCCTGGCAAGGGAGTTCGTTGCCGCGCAATCTCGCGATCTCGAGTCCTTGGGACGAATCGCCGTCGAGCGGCTGACCCAGAATGCCGAACGCCTGCAGGCGCTCATCGTCGAGAACAGCTCCAGACTCGATGGCATCCAGACGGTCAGCCAGTCCGCCTTGGAGAACATGGATCGACTTCGCGGCCAACTACCTGTCATCGCGAGCTCGGCGAAGGATGTGACCAACAACATCGGCAACGCGGGCCGGGTCGCACAAGTTCAACTTGACGATATGGTAGCGGGTTTCCAGCGCCTTGAGCAGGCGGGAGATGGTTGCAATCGGATCGTCGCCACCGTCAGCCGCTCGATGGACGGAGCCGCTGGCGAGTTCGCGCGCATATGCGAGAACCTCGAAGGTGTGGCGGCGGCCCGTTTCGATGCACTTGCCTCACACGGAAACGAGTTCCGCGCCCAGCTTCAACGCGATGAGGAGCAGGCGCTCGCCGCGATAAGGACTCGCGCCGAGGCCCTCGCGCATGAAGTGGAAGGCGTACGCGGGGCGCTTGATGGATATGAAGCTGAAAGCCTCAATTCCCTGCGTGTGCGCTTGGCAGCCTTGCGCGACGAAAGCGGAGTCGTGGCGCGTGCGCTGCAGGACAGCGAGTTGCGCGCGGTCGAGTCGTGGACGGCCCGGATCGTCACGGTAGAAAGCCAGCGCGACGCGCTCGACCAGCGGTTGGAAGAAATCGAGCGCGCTTCGCTAGACGCCCTGCGTGATCGGGCGGATGCGCTCACCCAACGCGCCGAAGAGTTGCGCGCCCGGTTATCGCAGGACGATCAGGCAGCCCTGACCCTGATCGAGCAACGCACCGACCGTATCCGCGTGCGCGCGATAGAACTCCAGACCCACATCGATTCGACCGAGCAAGCGGCCGTGGCACGCATAACGGCGCAATTATCCACGCTCGACGGCGCTGTGGCGGAGCGACTGGCCGATCACGAGCGGCATTCCGATGCACTCGCTTGGCGCAGCGAGGCACTCGCGGGATCGTTGAGCGATCACGGCGAACGCATGGCTGCGGTTGCCAGAAGCGGCGCCGAGATCGAAGCCAATCTGTCACGTAGTCTGGCCGTCTTGGGCGATCGCCTGACCGCATCGCGTACCACGCTGGCTGCGACCGAGGGAGAAGTCGAGCGGCTGACCGATGCCAGCGTCCGCCTTCTGGAACTCGTCCAAGCGAGCGCGAAGCACAGTTCGGGCGTATTGCCCGAGGCGCTGGCGATCGCTGACGATCGCCTGTCGCGGCTGGGGGACAAAGTGCTGCACTTGATCGACGATATCGAGACCGGATCGCGCAAAGGCGGCGAACTCAGCGGGCGCATCGACGTCCTTCGCGAGGCGCTCGCTTCCGTGCAGTCGCAGATCGACGCCGGGCAGACCAAGATCTCCGAACGCAACGAAACGCACTATGCGGAACTGAGCGCCTTGCGCGCCGCGCTGGAAGACATGGAGCGCACGGGCGAACGGGTCGAAGCCAAGACCCGCGGCGAGCTTGGCGGCGCCATCGACTACCTCGCAGCTTCGGTCCGCAACATCCTGGCAACGCTAGAAGATGAAGGCACGAGCCGAGTGCGCGCGCTTGCCGAACATCTCGGCGAGGAAAGCGCGACCGCTATCGATCGGGTCATGAGACCGCGTGCAGCCGAAGCCGCCGGCACGCTGGAGCAGGCCGTCGCTCATGCTACCGGCGCCGGCCGTGAGGCGGCAAACCAGATGCGTGAGCAATTGTCGTCGGTGGAAGAAGCCGTCGGCAATCTGGAGCGCCGCGTCGAGCAGGCCCGTGAGCGGGCACAGGAGCAGGTCGACAACGATTTCAGCCGGCGTGCCGCGCTAATCACCGACTCACTCAAGTCGAACGCGATCGATATCGCCTCGGCTCTATCTGGCGACGTGGCGGATACCGCGTGGTCCGCCTACCTGAAGGGCGATCGTGGCATCTTCACCCGCCGCGCGGTGGCCTTGCTCGAAGCCGGGGAAGCGCGCGCGATACAGCAACTGTTCGAACGCGATGATACCTTCCGCGAGCACGTGAGCCGCTACATTCATGACTTTGAGGCCCTGCTCCGACAGGTTCTATCGACCCGTGACGGCAACGCCTTGGGCGTCACGCTGCTGTCGTCAGACATGGGCAAGCTTTATGTCGCACTTGCTCAAGGTATAGAACGGTTGCGAAACTAAGCCCGCGAGATGCCGACGGAGGGTTCACGCCTTGGCATTTCGCGAAGCGTTCCCGCCGACCGGCTCAATAACCCAGATCCTTGACCGGCGGTGGACCGTAGAAGTTGAGATCCTGAACGCTCACCCAGCCATTCACATAATTGAGATAGAACGCGAAAAGCATCACAGCGGCCAGGATCGTCGCACGAATCGCGACCCGGCCAGGTCGAAAGTTTACCGGCGCGCTCTCCGCATGCCCCTTCTCGATACGGTGACCCTCCACCTCATCGGGCGTGCGCAAGCCGAACGGCATCACCAGGAATGCGCTGAACACCCACAGCAGCGCATAGATCGCGATCACCGATGTCCATTTCATCGGATCGCCTCAGTTCGCGTCGGCCATCATGACGATGACCTGCGGTTTCTTGCCGGTCCAGCGACTTGCGGCTCGCCTCGCGGCCAAGCGCACCGCTTCTCTTCGCTTGCCCGGCTCCGATCGCGACTTGCGCGATGCCGTGAGGGCGCTCTCCACATCGCGGCAGGTCTCAGCCAGGAACGCGTCCAGATCGGCTTCGAGCGGCAAGCCGAGCGCGTCGACCTGCACGCCGCCTTGCGGGTCGACCGCGACTGTCAGAACGCCAGCCTGGGACAGTCGGCGCCGCATCACGACCGCGTCGCCGTTGGCGGGTACGATCATGTCACCATCGAGCACCAGTCGACCCGAGCGGACCGCATCGATCTTACCCGGTTTACCAGGCGCCAATCGCACCAGATCCCCGTTCTGCTGGAATACGGCGGCAGGTATGCCGCTTGCCAGACCAAGCCGCACCTGCTCGCGCATGTGCCGGATCTCGCCGTGCACAGGTACCAGCACTTCCGGACGGATCCAGCTGTAGAGCGCCTCGAGTTCCGGACGCCCCGGATGCCCCGAGACGTGGATCGGGCTCTGCCGATCGGTAACCAGCACGATATCGCGCTCGGCAAGTCGATTCTGGATCCGACCGATAGCAATCTCGTTGCCCGGGATCTGGCGGCTCGAGAACAGCACAACGTCGCCGGCCTCGAGCGAAAGCTGGTGATTGCCGTCCGTCACGCGTGACAAAGCCGCGCGAGGCTCGCCCTGACCGCCGGTGGCCACGATCAGGAGTTCGCCGCGCGGCAACCCCATCGCCGTCTGAAAATCGATGGTCTCAGGAAGGTCCTTCAGGTAGCCGCTGGCCTTCCCCACTTCGATGATACGGTCGAGCGAACGGCCGGCCACGCACAGTTGGCGACCGGTCGCCTTCGCCACGGCACCCAGCGTCTGCAATCTGGCAACGTTGGATGCGAAGGTGGTGACGAGCACGCGGCGACCTTTATGCTTCGCCACTTCAAGCTGCAACCCGCGATAGACCTCCCCTTCCGAACCGGAAGCCTCGGGATTGAAGACGTTGGTGGAATCGCACACCATAGCCAACACGCCCTCATCACCGATCTCGGTAAGTTCGGCCGCCGTAGCCGGAACGCCGACCTGGGGTTCGTCGTCGATTTTCCAGTCGCCCGTGTGGAACACGCGTCCAAAAGGCGTGTCGATCAGAAGCGCGTTACCCTCAGCAATCGAGTGCGCCAGCGGAACGTAGCTGATGCCGAACGGACCGATTTCAAACTCATCCAGATCACGCACTATGATCAGTTCGATCTGGTCCCTTATGCCCTCTTCTTCCAACTTCGCGGCGACGAGGCGGGCCGTAAACGGCGTGGCATACAAGGGAACACCAAGCTTCTTTGCAAAGTAAGGCACCGCTCCGATGTGATCTTCGTGCGCGTGAGTCAGCACGATTCCCAACAGATCCTCGCGGCGCTGCTCGATGAATTCGAGATCGGCGAAGACCAGGTCGACGCCGGGGTACTCGTTACCGCTAAAGGTCATGCCAAGATCGACCATGATCCACTTGCCGCGGCAGCCATAAAGATTGACGTTCATGCCGATTTCGCCCGAGCCGCCGAGCGCGAGGAACAGCAGTTCCTCTCCGGGTTTGGTATTATCCTTCAATTCAAATCCTTTATTGGGCAGAACGCTCTGCCAGGATCGCCAGGCCCTCAAGCGTGAGGTCGGCGTCAACGATATCGAATATAGTGCTGGCTTCGTCGAACAGAACGGCCAGCCCGCCCGTCGCGACGACTTTTGCAGGGCGGCCGATCTCGGCACGCGTGCGGGCGATCAGACCCTCCATCATTGCGACATAGCCCCAGAAAACACCGATCAACATCTGATCTTCGGTGTTCCGGCCGATTACGCTGGTCCCCCTGGGCACCTCGATCGCAATGCGCGGCAGCTTGGCGGTGTTGCCGACCAGCGCGTCGAGCGAGAGGTTGAGGCCTGGCGCGATGATGCCCCCTTTGTAGGCGCCGTTGAAATCGATGACATCGAACGTGGTGGCGGTCCCGAAATCTATCACGATGAGGTCGCCCTGATACTTCGCATGAGCCGCCACTGCATTGACGGCGCGGTCGGATCCCAGCGAGCGTGGTTCGTCGACGTCTATTTCGATGCCATATGCCGCAGCGCCCTGGCCGGCGATCAACGGTTGGATCTGGAAGTAATTCTGGGCCAAGACCTCCAGGTTGTGGAGCGCGCGGGGTACCACCGTGGAAATGATGATGCGATCTATCGCCTTACGCTCGACACCCCGGATCTGCAGCAATTGCATCAGCCACACCGCGTACTCGTCGCCGGTGCGGCGAGGATCGGTGGCGATACGCCAACGTCCCTTGATGGTCCGACCATCGAAAAGTGCGAAGACGACGTTGGTATTGCCGGCGTCGATGGCGAGCAGCATGGTGCGATTGTCCCGGTCAGCGGCGATGGTCGAGCGTGACTTCGCCGGCGTGGATCGTCTGTCTCGTGCCTCCCGCAAGCTGCAGTTGCAAGGCCCCATCAGGGCCGAGGCCGGCGAATGTGCCGCGCAGGACCTCGCCGCTGGGTCCATGGACCTTCAGCGCGGTCCCGAACGCGTGTGCACGGGCGATCCAGTCCGAGCGTAGTTGCTCCCAACCACCCCCGCGCCAGAGCCTCAAAGTGTGCGTCCAGCAGGTGTCGAGTAGATCGGCGAAAATTTCGCGCGTCACAGCGTGCCCGCTCGACGTCAGGCTCGCGACATCTCGGTCCAGCACTTCGGGTGCCTGAGCAATGTTCACGCCAATGCCAACCACCACGACGTCTCCGATGCGCTCAAGCAGGATGCCGGCCAGCTTGGCATCCTTGAGCAGCACGTCGTTGGGCCACTTCAGCGCCAGGCCGGCGATGCCCGGCGCAGCGGCCTCGATCGCGGCGAAGGTTGCGACCCCGGCAACCAGCGACAGCGTCGGCGCGGGAGGATCGCTCGCCTGGACGAGAACTACGGTTGAGCCCATGAAATTGCCGGCGCCGTCGTTCCACACGCGACCCTGCCGGCCGCGGCCGGCGGTCTGGCGATCGGCGACGAGCCAGCGCCCCTCGCCCACATCCTCATCCGCAGCGATTCTCGCGGCAAGGTCGGCACTTGTCGAGCCGGTTTCGGCGACGACTTCGATCAAATCGGCCTGATGTGTCTTAGGACGCGAGGAACAGAACGGAGGCAGCGGTGGTCGCCAGGCCATCGAGCCACTTGGTGAGCAGGTAGCCAAGCGGCGACATGAACACCGCGCAGATCAGCAGCAGCGCCTGGTGCGCCCAGTCGCTCTTGCCCGTGACCACGTCAGCCGGTTCGTCGAAGTACATGATCTTGACGACCTTGATGTAGTAGAACGCACCGATCACCGAGGCGGCGATACCGATCGCGGCGAGCGCCACGTAGCCGGCATTGACCGCGGCCTGGAACACCACGAACTTGCCCCAGAAGCCGAACAGCGGCGGGATACCGGCGAGGCTGAACATGATCATCGCCAGCGCCAGCGCCAGGTAGGGGCGGGTGCGCGAAAGGCCGGCGAGATCGGCGATCGCCTCGACCGGGTTGCCGTCCGCGTCCTTGAGCATCAGGATCGCGACGAAGCCGCCCAGTGACATGGCTATGTAGATTACCAGATAGGTCAGCATCGCCGCCGCGCCCTGCGGCGTGGCAATGGCCAGACCGATCAGCACGAAGCCGACGTTGTTGATAGACGAGTACGCCATCAGCCGCTTGATGTTGCTTTGGCCGATGGCTCCGAGCGCACCGACCACGATCGAAGCGAGCGCCGCGAACATGACGATCTGCTGCCAGGCGGTCGCCTGAGACCCGAACGCCTCGAACGAAACGCGCATCAGCAGCGCCAGCGCCGAGGCCTTGGAAGCGGTGGCGAAGAAGGTCGTCACCGGTGTCGGCGCGCCTTCGTAGACGTCGGGCGTCCACATGTGGAATGGCACCGCGGCGATCTTGAAGGCCAGGCCCGCCAGCACGAAGACGATGCCGAACAGCGCGCCCGCCGACAGCCCGCCCGAGAGCGCGGCGTTGATGCCGGCGAACGAGGTGGTGCCGGTGAAGCCGTAGGTCAGGCTCACGCCGAACAGCAGGATGCCCGAGGCCAGCGCGCCCAGCACGAAGTACTTGAGGCCCGATTCCGCCGAGCGTCCGTCCGTGCGCAGGAACGCTGCGAGAATGTACGAAGCGAGCGAGTTCATCTCGAGGCCGATGTACAGCGTCAGCAGATCGCCGGCCGACGCCATCATGCCCATGCCGAGCGCGGCGAAGAGCACGAGGATCGGGTATTCGGCGCGCATCTGGCCGAGGCGGTCGAAGAACGCCGGTGCCACGATCAGGGCCGCGGCCGACGATCCGTAGATCAGCAGCTTGGCGAAGGCGGAGAAGGCATCGGCGTGGTACTGACCGCCGAACGCGCTCACGTCCGGACCCATGGCCCCGCCGCACAGCGCCGGCGCGACCAGGAACATGCAGCCGACCAGGACCGAAACGGCCAGGATCGAAATAAGGCGCGAAGCCTTGTCACCGCTCCAGGCGGCGATCAGCAGCAGGATCAGGCCCGCGATGCTGAGCGTCTCTTCGGGCGCGATCAGGCGAAGCGAATGGGCGAGGTCCATCAGTGTGCCTCCCCTTCATGCGCCGCCGGGGCGGGCTTGGCCTTGCCGATCGCTAGCTTGGCGTCGCCCTCGGGCTTGGCGCGGGCGAGACGTGCGTCGAGTGCGGCGATGTCTGCGCGCATGGGGGCAATGAAGCTTTCTGGATAAATGCCCATCCACAGCACGGCGAGGCCGAGCGGGATCATCATCAGGTATTCGCGCAAGGTCAGGTCCGGCATGGCGGCGGCGTCGGCGTTCTTCTGTTCGCCGAACACGACACGGCGGTAGAGGTAGAGCATGTAGGCGGCGCCCAGGATGATGCCGGTGGTGCACACCAGCGAGACCCAGCTCGATATCTGGTAGATACCGCCCAGGCTCAGAAACTCGCCCACGAAGCCCGAGGTACCCGGCAGGCCGATCGAGCCCATCGTGAACAGCAGGAAGAACAGCGCATACTTGGGCATGTTGATCGCGAGGCCGCCGTAACGGCTGATCTCGCGGGTGTGCAGGCGATCGTAGATCACGCCGACCGAAAGGAACAGCGCGCCCGAGACCAGGCCGTGGCTCAGCATGACCAGCATCGAGCCTTCGAGGCCCTGCACGTTGAAGGCGAACAGGCCGATCGTCACGATCGCCATGTGCGCGACGGACGAATAGGCGATCAGCTTCTTCATGTCGTGCTGCACCAGCGCGATCAGCGAGGTGACGACGACCGCGATCATCGACAGTGCGAACACCAGCGGCGCGAACTGCGCACTCGCCTCGGGGAACATCGGCAGAGAGAAGCGGATGAAGCCGTAGCCGCCCATCTTGAGCAGCACGCCGGCCAGGATCACCGAGCCCGCGGTCGGCGCCTGAACGTGCGCGTCGGGCAGCCAGGTGTGGACCGGGTACATCGGCATCTTCACCGCGAAGCTGGCGAAGAACGCGAGCCACAGCCAGGTCTGGACGTGCGGATCGAAATCGTAGGCCATCAGCGTCGGGATGTCGGTAGTGCCGGCCTGGTGGGCCATCCACAGCATCGCGATCAGCATCACCACGGAGCCGAGCAGCGTGTAGAGGAAGAATTTGTAGCTGGCGTAGATGCGGTTGTCGCCGCCCCAGATGCCGATGATCAGGTACATCGGGATCAGCCCGGCTTCGAAGAAGATGTAGAACAGGTACAGGTCCTGCGCCGCGAACACGCCGATCATCAACGTTTCCATCAGCAGGAACGCCGCCATGTATTCGCCGACGCGCTTCGTTACCGAAGTCCAGCTAGCGCCGATGCAGACCGGCATCAGGAACACCGAGAGCATGATCAGCAGCAGCGCGATGCCGTCGATCCCCAGCGCGTAGGAAAAGCTGGAGAAGATCGCGTGGCGCTCCTGGAACTGCCACTGCGCGCCGCCGATGTCGAAGTTCG
This sequence comes from Novosphingobium sp. TK46, assembly GCF_055361525.1. NCBI lineage: Bacteria > Pseudomonadati > Pseudomonadota > Alphaproteobacteria > Sphingomonadales > Sphingomonadaceae > Novosphingobium > Novosphingobium sp. TK46. The sequence continues at coordinate 3,401,895 of NZ_CM143963.1, read as the reverse complement.
CCCAGAGCACGACGCCGAGCACGAAGTCGATCAGCGTCGCCGCCAGCGCGACGGTGCGCGCGGCCTGCGCCTCGAGATTGAGGCAGGCGATGGCGCCGACCAGCGGCACCAGCAGCATCAGCGAGAGGATCGGAAAGCCCCCCATCACACTGCTCCCAACGAAGCGAACATCATATTCCCCTGCGGCCGGGTCATTCGATCAGCGCCCGTCACGTGATCACCCAGGTGATCGCGGCGACGAGGCCGATGAGCATGACCAGCGCGTAGCTGTAGAGATAGCCCGACTGCACCTTCTGCGCATAATGCGAGCCCTTGGCGACGACCCAGGCGGCACCGTTCGGACCGAACCGGTCGATGATGCCGACGTCGCCCACCTTCCAGAACACCCGACCAAGCCACAGCGCAGGCAGGACGATCGCGTAGTGGTAGAGTTCGTCGAACATCCACTTGCGGTAGACGAAGGTGTAGCTCGGGCCGAGCTGCTCGGCGAACGCTGCCGGAAAACGAGTGTTGCGGATATAGCCGTACCAGGCGGTGAGCAGGCCGATCGCCATGACCGTGAACGGTGCCCACTTCACCCACAGCGGCACGCCGTGCATCGCGTGGATCAGATGCTCGGGGAAGGACAGGCTACCCTTCCAGAACTCGCCCTCGCCCTCGGAGATGAAGGCGTGCTGGAACACGAAGCCGGCCAGCACCGCGCCAATCGACAGCGCGATCAGCGGGATCAGCATGACCCACGGACTTTCATGCGGATGATAGCCGCCGGTACCTGCCTCGGTATGGACGCTCGGCTCGTGGTGCGCGGCCGCGCGACCGTCATGTCCAGCGTCTTCCTGCGCCGGCGCGTTATCGGCTTCGCTGCCATGGCCGTGCGTTTCGTGTGCGTCATGGGAATGCGTGTCATGGCCGTGAGCATCGTGTAGCGCGTGCTGGATGTGCTCGGAGGCGGCCCAGCGCGGCTTGCCGAAGAAGGTCAGGAACACCAGGCGCCAAGAATAGAAGCTCGTCATCAGCGCAGCGAAGATGCCCATCCAGAAGGCGTAGTCGCCCACTTGCGAGCCTGATGCATAAGCGGACTCGAGGATCGCGTCCTTGGAGTAGAAGCCGGCGAAGCCGAACACGTCGGCGATGCCGACGCCGGTGATCGCGAGCGTTCCCGCGGTCATCGCCCAGAACGTGATGGGGATCTCCTTACGCAGGCCGCCATAGTACCGCATGTCCTGCTCGTGATGCATCGCGTGGATCACCGAGCCGGCGCCCAGGAACAGCAGCGCCTTGAAGAAGGCGTGGGTAAACAGGTGGAACATCGAGGCGCCGAACGCGCCGACGCCGGCGGCGAAGAACATGTAGCCCAGCTGCGAGCAGGTCGAATAGGCGATGACCCGCTTGATATCCCACTGGGTGCAGCCGATGGTCGCAGCGAAGAAGCAGGTCGAGGCGCCGATGAAGGCGACGAAGCCCATCGCCGTCGGCGCGGCCTGGAACATCGGCGACAGGCGGCAGACCATGAACACACCCGCGGTGACCATCGTCGCAGCATGAATCAGGGCCGAGACCGGGGTTGGGCCTTCCATCGCGTCGGGAAGCCAGGTGTGCAGGCCGAGCTGCGCCGACTTGCCCATCGCGCCGACGAACAGCAGCAGGCACAGGACCGTCAGCGTGTCGAAGCGATGGCCCAGGAAGCCGATCGTCGATCCCGCCATGCCCGGCGCGGCCGAGAGGATCTCCGGGATCGAGACGGTGTTGAATACCAGGTAGGTCCCGAAGATGCCGAGCATGAAGCCCAGGTCACCCACGCGGTTGACCACGAAGGCCTTGATCGCAGCGGCGCTGGCGGACGGTTTCCGGAACCAGAAACCGATCAGCAGGTACGAGGCGAGCCCGACGCCTTCCCAGCCAAAGAACATCTGCACCAGGTTGTCGGCAGTCACCAGCATCAGCATGGCGAAGGTGAAGAGCGACAGGTACGCGAAGAAGCGCGGCTGATCCGGCTCCTCGTCCATGTAACCCCACGAGTAGAGGTGGACGAGCGCAGAGACGCTGGTGATCACCACCAGCATGACGGCGGTCAGCGTGTCGACCCGCAGCGCCCAGTCGAACGTCATCGTGCCGGACTGCACCCACTTGAGCACAGGGACGACGGTGGCCTCGGCACTGCCGGTCAGGAAGCTGATGAAGATCGGCCAGGACAGGGCGCAGGCGACGAACAGCGCGCCGGTCGTGATGACCTTGGCCGCGAAGTTGCCAAGCGCCTTGTTGCCAAGCCCGGCGACGATCGCTGCCAGGAGCGGCAGGAAAACGATGAAGGTGATGGGATGCAAGATCTTAGCCCTTCATCCGATTGGCGTCGTCCACCGCAATGGTGCCACGGCTGCGGAAGTAGATGACGAGGATGGCGAGACCGACAGCCGCCTCGCCCGCCGCGACCGTCAGGACGAACATGGCGAAGATCTGCCCCGTCAGGTCGTGCAGGAAGCTGGAGAACGCCACCAGGTTGATGTTTACCGCCAGCAGGATCAGTTCGATCGCCATCAGGATGACAATGATGTTCTTGCGATTGAGAAAGATGCCCAACACGCCCAGCACGAACAGGATCGAGCTGACGACGACATAGTGTTCGATCCCGATCACAGCGTCATTCCCTTGCCCACTTCCGGTCGCATGTTGACGGTCGCCTCATCGGGACGGCGCGCGTTCTGCTTGGCGATGTTCTGCCCGCGGGTGTCGCCACGCTCGCGGTGGGTCAGAACGATGGCACCTATCATAGCGACCAGCAGCACCAGGCCCGAGGCCTCGAACAGGAACAGATAGCGGCTGTAGAGCAGCCCGCCGATCGCGGCGATGTTGCTGACACCCGGCGCGGTCATCGCTGCGCCATCCGGCGTACCGAGATGCAACGCGCCGGCGCGGTAAGCGCCGATGCCCAAGACGATCTCAGCCAGCAACACCACGGCGATCAGCATGCCGAGCGGAAAGTTTTTCACGAACCCTGCGCGCAGTTCAGCGAAGTCGATGTCCAGCATCATGACGACGAACAGGAACAGCACCGCGACCGCGCCGACATATACGATGACCAGCAGCATCGCGATAAACTCGGCACCAACGAGCACCATCAGCCCAGCAGCGTTGAAGAACGCCAGGATGAGCCAGAGCACCGAATGCACCGGGTTGCGCGCAAGGATGGTGACGGCGCCCGAGGCAATCGTCAGCACCGCGAAAAGGTAAAATGCGAAAACGTGAATCATGTGCCCCGCGGCTCCCTAGCGATAGGGCGCGTCGGCTTCAAGGTTCGCGGCCAATGCCCGCTCCCACTTGTCCCCGTTCGCCAGCAGCTTAGCCTTGTCGTAGAGCAACTCTTCGCGCGTCTCGACGGAATATTCGAAGTTCGGCCCCTCTACGATGGCATCGACCGGGCAGGCTTCCTGGCAAAAGCCGCAGAAGATGCACTTGGTCATGTCGATGTCGTAACGCGTGGTGCGGCGCGAACCGTCGCTGCGTGGCTCGGCCTCGATCGTGATCGCCTGTGCCGGGCAGACCGCCTCGCACAGCTTGCACGCGATGCAGCGCTCCTCGCCGTTGGGATACCGGCGCAGCGCATGCTCACCACGAAAGCGAGGGCTCAGCGGGTTCTTCTCGAATGGATAGTTGATCGTCGCCTTGGGCTTGAAGAAATACTTCAGCGTCAAGGCATGCGCCTTCACGAACTCCCAGAGTGTGAAGGACTTGACCAGCTGCGCGACACTCATGCGCCATACCTCGTAAACATGAGCCAGCCCGAAACGAGCACGACGAAACCGAGCGAGACGGGCAGGAAGACCTTCCAGCCCAGACGCATCAGCTGGTCATAGCGGTACCGCGGTACCGTTGCCTTCACCCATGAGAAGATGAAGAAGAAAAACAGGATCTTGAGCAGCAGCCAGACAAAGCCTGGGATCCAGTACAGGAACGGGATCTCGAACGGGGGCAACCACCCACCGAAGAACAGCGTCGCGTTGAGGGCGCACATCAGCAGCACGTTGGCGTATTCACCCAGCCAGTACAGCGCGAAAGACATCGACGAATACTCGGTCTGAAAGCCAGCGACGAGCTCGGACTCAGCCTCGGTCAGATCGAAGGGTGCCCGGCCGGTTTCTGCCATGCCCGAGATAAGGAACATCACCCACATCGGGAACAGCAGGATGTTGAACCAGAAGCCGTTGACGAAGCCGAGGCCCGCGCCCTTCTGTGCCAGCACGATGTCGTTCAGGTTGAAGCTGTTGGCCCACAACACCACGCAGATCAGGATGAACCCGATCGAGACTTCATAGCTGATCATCTGCGCCGAGGCGCGCATCGCCGAGAAGAACGGGTACTTCGAGTTCGACGCCCAACCCGCCATGACGGTGCCGTAGACACCCAGCGAACTGATCGCCAGCACGTAGAGCAAACCGACGTTGATGTCGGCCAGCACTGCGCCGGAGTTAAACGGGATCACCGCCCAGGCGAGCAGTGCCACAGTGAACGTCACGATCGGGGCGATCAGGAAGATGCCCTTGTTCGCAGCCGAGGGGATGATGGTCTCTTGCAGGAAGACCTTGAGGCCATCCGCAAACGACTGCAACAGGCCGAACGGACCGACCACGTTGGGACCGCGACGCAGCGCCATCGCCGCCCAGATCTTACGATCGGCATAGATGATCATCGCCACGCCGAGCATTAGCGGCAACGCGATCAGCAAGATGCCGGCGATCGTCGCAAGGGACCATGCCCAGTCGAAGGACATGCCGAGGGATTGGAAGAACGCTGTCACTCGGCGGCCTCCGCAAAGTCCTCGCCGTGAAGCAGTTCGGCCGAGCAGCGCTGCATCACCGCGCTAGCGCGGGCGATCGGGTTGGTCATGTAAAAATCCTGGATCGGATAGGCGATGGCGCCAGATGCGGAACCGCCGCCGGGCGGCAGCTCGCTTCCGTAGTCTGCCAGACCCTCGATGCCAAGCGTCGGAACCTGCGCGATCATCGCGTCGCGCAATTCGTCGAAGCTGTCGAATCCGACCGACACGCCGAACGCATCAGCGAGCGCGCGCAGGATCGTCCAGTCCTCGCGCGCGTCACCCGGCGCGAACACGGCCTTCTCACCGAATTGCACCCGACCCTCGGTGTTTACGTAAGTGCCGGCCTTCTCGGTGAAGGCAGCGCCAGGCAGGATCACGTCCGCCGCATGCGCGCCCTTGTCGCCGTGATGGCCGACGTAGACGATCATCGATCCGGCGAACCTAGTGTAGTCCACCTCGTCGGCGCCCAGCGAAAGCAGGACCTTTGGCTTGGCCGCAACGAGGTCGGAGATACCGCCCTTTTGCGCAAAGCCCAGCATCAGCCCGCCCATGCGGCTCGCCGCCATGTGCAGGACGTTAAAGCCGTTCCACCTTGACCCGTCCTCGAGATCACGCGCAAGGCTCAGATGTCCCGAAAGCGCCAATGCGGCGTCGAGACCGCCGCGGCCGAGCCCTGCCCCGCCGACGATTACCGCCGGACGCTTGGCAGCACCGAATGCCTCCATCACCGCCCGGGGCAGATTGCCCAGCAGTGCGAGGTCGCTGCCGATGAACTCGCCGCCGCAAGTGGTGTCCCACTCAGGCCCGATCAGGAAAACCTTGGCGCCCCGCTTGACTGCCTTGCGGATGCGAACGTGGACCAGCGGCGCTTCCCACCGCACCATCGAGCCGACGATCAGGATGGCATCAGCCGTCTCGATCCCGGCGAAGGTCGAATTGAAATTCACCGCGGCCAAGTTGTCGGTCGCGTAGTCCATTCCGGTCTGGCGACCTTCGAGCAGGGTCGAGCCCAGTGCGCCGAGTAGCGACTTGGCCGCGAACATCGTCTCACAATCGACCATGTCGCCGGCGATCGCGGCGATGCTGTTGCCCGGGTTCAACGAGGCGATCGCCGCAAACGCCTCATTCCAGCTGGCGGGCTGCAGTTTGCCATCGCGGCGCAGATAAGGCCGGTCGAGCCGACGTCGGGTCAGGCCGTCGACCTGATAGCGCGCCTTGTCGCTGATCCACTCTTCATTGACGTCATCATTGATGCGCGGAAGTACGCGCATCACCTCACGGCCGCGCGCGTCGATGCGGATGTTCGCACCGGTGGCGTCGGACACGTCGATGCCGAGCGTCTTCTTCAGCTCCCAGGGACGCGCCTCGTACTCGTAGGGACGACTGGTCAACGCGCCGACCGGGCACAAGTCGATCACGTTGGCCGACAGTTCATGCTTGGCAGCGTGCTCCAGGTATGTGGTGATCTGCATGTTCTCACCACGATAGAGCGCGCCGATTTCGTCGACGCCGGCGATCTCTTCCGAGAAGCGGACGCAGCGGGTGCAGTGGATGCAGCGAGTCATCTGCGTCTTGATCAGTGGCCCCATGTACTTGTCGGTCACCGCGCGCTTGTTCTCGTGGTAGCGCGAACCGCCACGGCCATAGCCCATCGCTTGGTCCTGCAGGTCGCACTCACCGCCCTGGTCACAGATCGGGCAATCGAGCGGGTGGTTGATGAGGAGAAACTCCATCACCCCCTCGCGCGCCTTCTTGACCATTTCCGAGTCGGTGCGGATCTCCTGGTTCTCCGCTGCGGGCAGCGCGCACGAAGCCTGCGGCTTGGGCGGACCTGGCTTCACCTCGACCAGGCACATGCGGCAGTTGCCGGCGATCGAGAGCCGCTCGTGATAACAGAACCGCGGGATTTCCTTGCCGGCGAGTTCGCAGGCCTGGAGCACGGTGGCGCCGTTGGGAACCTCGATCTCGACGCCGTCGACTTTGAGCTTGGGCATTATTCTGCGGCCTCTTGCAACGAGCCCAGGCGCTCTTCGATGCGACGCTCGATCTCGGGGCGGAAGTGCTTGATGAGGCCCTGGATCGGCCACGCGGCGGCGTCGCCCAGCGCGCAGATGGTGTGGCCCTCGACCTGCTTGGTGACTTGCTGGAGCATGTCAATTTCCTCGACATGGGCCTCGCCGGTGCGCAGGCGCTCCATCACGCGCCACATCCACCCAGTGCCTTCGCGGCAGGGCGTGCACTGGCCACAGGACTCATGCTTGTAGAAATAGGACAGGCGGCTGATGGCGCGCACAATGTCGGTCGACTTGTCCATGACGATGACCGCGGCAGTGCCCAGACCCGAACCCACCGCCTTGAGGCCGTCGAAGTCCATCGGCGCATCCCAGATCTGCGACGCGGGCACCAGCGGCACCGAGGAGCCGCCCGGGATCACCGCGAGCAAATTGTCCTTGCCGCCACGGATGCCGCCGCAGTGCTTCTCGATCAGCTCGCTGAACGGGATGCTCATCGCCTCTTCGACGACGCACGGCTTGTTCACGTGGCCGCTGATCTGGAAAAGCTTGGTGCCGCGATTGTTCTCGGCACCGAAGCTGGAGAACCAGCTCGCGCCGCGCCGCAAAATGGTAGGCGCGACCGCGATCGATTCAACGTTGTTGACCGTTGTCGGGCAGCCATAGAGGCCTGCGCCGGCCGGAAACGGCGGCTTGAGGCGGGGCTGGCCCTTCTTGCCTTCCAAGCTCTCGATCATCGCGGTCTCTTCACCGCAGATGTAGGCGCCGGCGCCGCGATGAACGAAGACGTCGTAATCGAAGCCGGAGCCAGCGGCATTCTTGCCAAGCAGGCCCGCGTCATACGCTTCCTGCACGGCGGCAAATAGCACTTCGGCCTCACGAATGTATTCACCGCGCACGTAGATGTAGGCAGCGCGCGCGTTCATCGCGAAACCGGCGACCAGCGCGCCCTCGATCAGCTTGTGCGGATCATGGCGCAGGATCTCACGATCCTTGCAGCTGCCCGGCTCGGATTCGTCGGCGTTGATAACCAGAAAGCTGGGCTTGGGATTGCCAGCGGCATCCTTGGGCGGCTCCTTGGGCATGAAGGACCATTTCATGCCGGTCGGGAAGCCCGCTCCGCCGCGGCCGCGCAAGCCCGAGTCCTTCATTTCCTGGATAATCGCGTCGCGTCCGCGCGCGATCAGGTCCTTGGTGTTGTCCCAATCGCCCCGCTTCCGCGCGGCATCAAGGTGCCACGACTGATAGCCGTAGACGTTGGTGAATATGCGGTCCTTATCGGAGAGGCTCATGCCCACTCACCCCGGTAATCGTGGTTCTCGTCGACCATCGCGATCAACGAACTCAGTGCGCCTGCAGGTTCTACCGTGTGGCGACCTGGCTCCTGGGTCCCAGCCTTCGGCCTTTCGCCGCGGGCCAGTGCGTCGAGGATCGCATCCATGCGCTCAGCCGTGAGATCCTCATAATTGTCGTCGTTGATCTGCACCATCGGCGCCGACGCGCAGTTGCCCATGCATTCGACCTCGGTGAACGTCCACAAGCCGTCGTCGGTGATGTGTCCAGGGAGCATGCCACGCTTTTCGCATGCGGCGATGATGTCGTCGGACCCGCGCAGCATACACGGCGTAGTGCCGCAGACCTGAACGTGGAAGCGACCCACCGGCACCAGGTTGTACATCGTATAGAAGGTCGCGACCTCTAGGACACGCACGACCGGCATTCCCAGTTCTCGCGCCACGAACTCGATCACCGGGATCGGTAGCCAGCCTTGCGTGTTCGTCTCTTCGCCGACCTGCCGTTGCGCGAAGTCGAGATAAGCCATCACTGCCGAGCGCTGCCGGCCCTCGGGATAACGCGCGATCGTCGCCCTGGCCTTGTCCGCCCATGTCGGCGTCCAGGCGAAGTTCCCCCAGCGCGCCCGCAGTTCGGGCGAATCCGGTTCGAGGTAGCGATCGGCCATTAGCGAACAAACTCCACGCGAGAGCACTTGTCGCCCTCGAAACTGTAGATCGACATCACTTCGAACGGCTCGGCATCGGCCGAGCGCGATACGGTCTCGTGCAGCACGACGAATTCGCCCAAGACATAACCCTTGACGATATCGGCACGGTTCTGGGGGAACTCAGCGAACATCGCCGTAAGCCCCGCGCGCACGCCTTCGCGGCCGTCACGCAGCACCGCGCCGCGGTAGCCCGCTTCGCATGCATCGTCGGTCATCAATGCGACATAGCCGTCGACGTCCTGCGCGTTGTAGCGCGCGATCATCTCTTCGGCGATGGCAAGGCGGTCAGCCATTCCTGCTCTTTCGTTTCAGCCAGACGTCCTGGCTGTAGAGAAACATTTCGAAGCCGCCGATCGCGGTGAGTAGCATGGGCAGCAGGTCGGAAACCTTGAGCCCCAGAACCAATGCGGCGAAGTACCAGGCGGCAAGCACCAACCCGGTGACCATGGCCCACATTCGCGTCATGTCGAACATCTGCGCCTTCATTTCACGTACTCCCGCGTTTCCCGCTACGCACTCACCCGAACGAGGGGTCCCACCCCTCTCGTCCGGTACTCGAAAACCGAAACTACCGATCGCATTCCCCGAACACGACGTCGATCGCCCCCAGGATCGCCGTGGCATCGGGCAGCATGTGCCCCTTGCACATCATGTCCATTGCCTGGAGATGCGAGAACGCCGTTGGCCGGATCTTGCAGCGGTACGGCTTGTTGGAACCATCCGAAACCAGATAGACACCGAATTCGCCCTTGGGGCTCTCGGTCGCGACATAGACTTCGCCGGCCGGCACGTGGAAGCCCTCGGTGTAGAGCTTGAAATGATGGATCAGCGATTCCATCGAACTCTTCATCTCGGCCCGCTTGGGTGGCACGATCTTGCGGTCTTCCGACGCGATCGGCCCCTCGGGCATCTGCGCCAGGCACTGCTTCATGATCTTGGCGGACTGGCGCACTTCCTCGACGCGCACCATGAAACGATCGTAGCAGTCGGAGTTGGTGCCGACCGGGATCTCGAATTCCATGCGGTCATAGACGTCGTAGGGCTGGCTCTTGCGCAAGTCCCACGGAATGCCGGCGCCACGGATCATCGGGCCGGAAAAGCCCCACGCGATGGCATCGTCGCGGCTGACCTTGGCGATGTCGACGTTGCGCTGCTTGAAGATCCGGTTGTCCACGACCAGGCTCATCGCGTCGTCGAACAGCGTCGGCAGGCGCGTGTCGAGCCAGTCGGCGATGTCGGTCAGCAGCTTGAGCGGCACATCCTGGTGAACGCCACCAGGACGGTACCAGGCCGCATGCATGCGTGCACCGGACGCGCGCTCGAAGAAGTTGAGGCAGTCCTCGCGAATCTCGAACAGCCACAGGTTCGGTGTCATCGCGCCCACGTCCATGACGTGCGAGCCAAGGTTGAGCATGTGGTTGCAGATGCGTGTCAGTTCGGCGAACAACACTCGCAGGTACTGCGCGCGGATCGGCACTTCGAGGTTTAGCAGCTTCTCGATCGCCAGTACGTAGCTGTGCTCCATGCACAGCGGCGAGCAGTAGTCGAGGCGGTCGAAGTACGGCAGAGCCTGAAGGTAGGTCTTGTGCTCGATCAGCTTCTCGGTGCCGCGATGCAGCAAACCGACGTGCGGATCGACTCGCTCGATCACTTCGCCGTCCAGTTCCATGACCATGCGCAGCACGCCGTGCGCGGCGGGATGCTGAGGGCCGAAGTTAATGGTGTAGTTGTCGACCGACTCGCCCGTGTTGGTGGGCGAACGGTCCAGGGTCATTCCACTCATATCAGCTACCTTCGGGAGCCGGACCGGCGCCCTCTTTCGCACTGGCGCCGCCTGCTGCCGGCCGCTCTGGACGGGTACCGGTCGGATCAGGCGCTCCCGGTTCGGACACGTCCGAAGTCTTCACAGCGGGCTCGCTCTGGCCTTGCCCGGCGATCGTGCTCGAAGTGGTCGCGCTCGGCGCTATCTTCTCTTCGGCCTTGGCGTCGGTCTTCGCGCCCGCCCCGGTCTGGTTGGGCTTCTCGGTGGTCTTTACCTCGCCGACCGGTGGCGTTGCCGGCTTCTCGGCTGCCTTCTCGTCGCCGGGGAGCACATAGTCGCCACCCTCCCAAGGACTCATGAAATCGAACGAGCGCAAATCCTGGGCCAGCTTCACCGGTTCGTAGACGACGCGCTTGTCTTCTTCGGAATAGCGCAGCTCGACATAGCCGGTGAGTGGAAAATCCTTGCGGAACGGATGCCCCTCGAACCCATAGTCGGTGAGAATGCGCCGAAGGTCGGAATTGCCCGCGAACACCACCCCGTACATGTCGAAGACCTCCCGCTCGAGCCAGCCTGCGACCGGCCATAGCGTGGTAACGGTCGGCACTGGCGTGTGCTCGGCCGCGGTCACCTTCACCATGATGCGATGGTTTTTGGTAAGCGACAGCAGCATGTAAACGACATCGAACCGCTCAGCCCGGGACGGATAATCCGCGCCGGCAATCTCCATCAACTGCTGATAGGCATGATCGTCGCGCAACAGACGCAGCGCGTCCTCGACGCTGTCTCGCGCCACAGTGAGGACGATTTCGCCAAATTCTTCCTTTGCGGATACGAGCATGCTGCCGAGCGCGACCGACAGCGAGTCGAGCACGCCTTCGTTCGAGGCGATCCGGGGGGCGGAGTGCAGGACGGCCATTCTTAGCGCTCCAGCGTGCCGACGCGGCGGATCTTACGCTGCAACTGCATCACGCCGTAAAGCAGTGCCTCTGCCGTGGGCGGACAACCGGGCACGTAGATATCGACCGGCACGATCCGGTCGCAGCCGCGCACGACGCTGTAGCTATAGTGATAGTAGCCGCCGCCGTTAGCGCATGAGCCCATCGAGATGACGTACTTGGGATCCGACATCTGATCGTAGACGCGGCGAAGCGCTGGAGCCATCTTGTTGCAAAGCGTGCCCGCCACGATCATCACGTCCGACTGACGCGGTGACGCGCGTGGAGCGACGCCAAAGCGTTCCATGTCGTAACGCGGCATGTTTACGTGGATCATTTCGACCGCGCAGCAAGCGAGGCCAAACGTCATCCACCACAGTGAGCCGGTACGGGCCCACTGGAAGAGTTCCTCGGTCGAGGTGATCAGGAAGCCCTTGTCGGACACTTCCTGGGTAAGGCCGTTGAAGAACGACGCATCGGGAGCGGTCAAGGCGCCCTCTGGCGCGTGACCGTCCGCACGAAATTGCGTAACCTCGGTCATTCCCAGTCCAGAGCTCCCTTCTTCCACGCGTAAGCCAAACCGATCGCCAGTTCCCCCAGGAAAACCATCATGGTGATCCAGCCCGGCCAGCCCGTAACGTCTAGTGACACCGCCCAGGGAAACAGGAATGCCGCCTCCAGATCGAAGATGATGAACAGGATCGCGACCAGGTAGAACCGCACATCGAACTGGCTGCGCGGATCCTCGAACGCGGGAAAGCCGCATTCATATTCCGCTAGCTTGTCCGCGCTGGGATTGTGCGTTCCCGTCAGCCGCGCCACCCCCATGGGGAGGAACACGAACGCTGTCGACAGCGCTAAAGCGACGGCGAGAAACAGGAGGATAGGCAGGTATTGCGAGAGATCGACCAAAGTACTGACTCGTTTCGAAAACCGATTGCATCGCGCCCTAGTCCTGCCCGATGCACGGTGCAACCCCGAGCAGGCCGAATACGAGCCGATCCACAATCTTGCAGTCAGCCCGAAGCGGCTTAGCCTTCATGATGCCACCCCTCTGCACCTGGTGCCGAGATCGACCAACATGGCATTGCTAATGCCGCAGCGCAGCATTATGCGCAAATGCAACAAGTGTCCAACGCAATTGCCTGAAAGGTGCCCTCATGGCCCAGATTTCTGCCAGCGATCCGATCGTCATTCTATCTTATGCCCGTACGCCGATGGGCGGCCTGCAAGGCGTCTTGGCGGATGTCAGTGCGACCGACCTCGGTGCAACGGCCGTTCGTGCGGCAGTAGAGCGCGCCGGTGTTTCCGGTGGCGATATCGAACGGATCTACATGGGATGCGTCTTGCCAGCCGGGCTTGGTCAGGCGCCCGCCCGTCAGGCGGCGATCAAGGCAGGCCTGCCCACCTCGGTTCAGGCTACGACCGTCAACAAGGTCTGCGGATCAGGTATGCAGACGGTCATTATGGGCGCCGAAGCGCTAGCTTCAGGTTCGATCGACATGGTCATCGCGGGTGGCATGGAGAGCATGACCAACGCGCCCTATCTGACGAAGAAGCATCGTGGCGGCGCGCGCGCTGGCCACGATACGCTATACGATCACATGTTTCTCGATGGCCTCGAAGATGCCTACGAGGAAGGCAAGGCCATGGGCGCCTTCGCGCAATGCACCGCTGACGAATATCAACTGACGCGTCAGGATCAGGATGCCTACGCCATCGAGTCCCTCCGCCGCGCGCAGGAGGCGATAGCTGGGGGTGGTTTCGATAGCGAGGTGGTGCCGGTCACGGTCAAGACCCGCAAGGGAGAAGTCGTCGTCGATACCGACGAGGCGCCCGGCAAAGGTCAACCCGACAAGATCCCGCAGTTGAAGGCCGCTTTCGCCAAGGAAGGCACGATCACCGCAGCCAGTTCAAGCTCGATCTCAGACGGTGCCGCCGCAGTTGTGCTGACCCGCGCCAGCCAGGCCAAGGATAAAGGTCTTACGCCCTTGGCCACGATCGTCGGCGTTTCGGCGCATGCGCAGGAGCCTGCGAAGTTTACCACTGCACCTGCCGGCGCGATCAACAAACTGCTCAAGAAGATCGATTGGGACATCGCGGACGTAGATCTGTTCGAGATCAACGAGGCATTTGCCTGCGTTGCGATGTTCGCGATGCACGACCTCGGCATCCCGCACGAGAAGATCAACGTTCATGGCGGTGCGACGGCGCTCGGTCACCCGATCGGTGCATCCGGTACGCGCATCATCGTGACACTGCTTGGAGCCCTGAAGAAGAAGGGATTGAAGCGCGGCATCGCTTGTCTGTGCATTGGCGGCGGCGAAGCGACCGCGGTTGCAATCGAACTGAACTGATCGAAAGCACTCCTCGCCGGCGCTCTGCCGGCGAGGAAATGTCTACGGCGTTCCAGCACCCCAAAGCCGCTCGGAGGGTACGAATGCCTTGTGCCCACCGGCGTCGAATTGGCACCAACCCGCGCTGCAATCTCCCAGAAGCCCGATGACCCCAGGCTCGATCTTCCATTGCAGGTGAGCTGTCGCGAGAGGCTGGGCACGCATTTCAGCTACCCCCTTCCCGGTGACCATCGCGGCTCGCTGGCGAGATAGCAGAAGGTCACGCATCCAGCCCCGATCGCCGGATGGATCTTCTATCAATCGCCATGGACCTTCACGGCGCAGCACTTTGACCGGCAAATATGGTCGACGGTAGATCCAGGAGATGCGGTAACTGTCTCCAGGCCCCACGCGCATATTCGCCTCGGCCGCGCTGACCGAAGCCCAATAAGGAACGCCCTCGTCGGCGGCCCGGGCCAAAGTCGGACTTACGATCACCGCAAGCGCAAGCAGAGGGACATAGCGAGAAAGGAACATGCTGACTGCATAGCCTTGGCGTCGATGTCGCTTCAAGAGGTAGATGGCACGTCGATCCAGCAGGCGCACTCCCCGCAGCTAAGGATTTGCACCCAGTCGATCATGGGAAGCCAAGGTCTCGTTCGACCGTGCGTACGGCCCGGCACGCGTCAATCGCCCGTCAGGATACGATCGACGAGTTCCTTGACGGTCGGCGTGAAGCCGTTCGAGTAAAACGGATCCTGCTTGAACTTGTAGGCAGCGTGACCGGCGAACATCAGGTTTTCGTCGAGCGGGCCGCCATGCGCGATCTCTTGCAAGGTCTTCTGGATGCAGAAGCTACGCGGGTCAGCGAGGCGCCCGGTGGTGTAGTCATCATGGTCCTTCCAAGATGAAAAACCACAATGCGACAGGCAGCCCATGCAGTCGGCCTGGTCCTTTCGGATCAAATCACGTTCGATCGGATCCACGAAGACGATCGTATCATCAGGCGTTCGCAGACCGTCGGTGTGGCCCTCAAGCGACCATGTGCGAGCGCGCGCAAGATCCTTGGGGGTCACCCAGAAATTCTTGCCTTTCACCCCCACGTCAAGCCGCACGGTATGCTCGCCAGCCTCCACCTTCGAGTATGGTATCTGACGATCGGATCGAGCTTCGAGATTGCGCAGGAATGGATTGCGCACGGCTGACGAATAGAACCCCGTAGGAGAGAAACGATGCAGGAGGACATCGCCAGGCTCCAACTCACGCAGAGCATCTTTCCACTGTTGGGGGATCGGACTCTCATGCGTTAGCAGAGGGCGTGTGCCGTACTGGAATGCGATGGAACCAAGCTCAGGGTTGTCGATCCAGTTTTCCCAATCGCGCAGAAACCAGACGCCGCCCGCCATGATGATGGGAACGTCATCGGAAATACCCTCGCCCCGCATGGTTTCCCGCAGGGCCTTGACGCGGGGATAAGGATCTTCGGGCTTGGTGGGATCCTCGGCGTTCGACAGACCATTGTGTCCCCCCGCCAACCACGGGTCTTCGTACACGACGGCCGCCATCAGTTCCGCAACCTTGGAATAGGCGCGCTTCCACAAGGCCCTGAAAGCGCGCGCGGAACTGACGATGGGCAGATAGTTGACATTATAGCGCGCAGCGATCTCGGCAAGCTTGTACGGCATACCGGCACCACACGTCACACCAGTGACCATCCCCCGGGTCTTTTCGAGAACGCCCTCCAAAATGGGCTGCGCGCCGCCCATTTCCCAAAGCACGTTAATGTTGATCGCACCCTTGCCGCCGGCGATGTCGTAAGCTCTGCGGACCTGCTCCACCGCGCCATCGATGGCATAGCGGATGAGTTCTTCGTGTCGCTCCTTGCGGGTAAGGGCATTGTAGATCTGAGGTATGATCTTGCCTTCGGCATCGTAACTATCCGCGTTGACCGCACTGACGGTGCCAATTCCGCCAGCGGCCGCCCAGGCGCCCGAGCTCATGTGGTTGGTAGCCGCCACGCCCTTGCCGCCTTCGACCAATGGCCAAACCTCACGGCCGCCATAAACGATCGGCTTGAGACCCTTGAAACTCATGACTCGTCGTCTTTCCTCTGGAGCGCAGCAGTTCAGCTATCTGCGGTCGGAGCCCTGTCAGCCAAACGGCAAGGCGTTATCGCGCCCGGCCGCGGAGCGGGCCCTCTTGCCTCGAACCTTGCATAATACCCTTGCATCTTAGGCTTACGCACAAATTCGGCCAAGCGGAAACCAACCGCTTCGAATTCACAGAAAAGAAGCGCGGGCGGAATACCGTGGTCCTGCGTCGAGCGATCGATGTCGACCACCACCACGCTGCCACCTGCGCGCAAGGCCGGTCGCAATCGCCAGAGGAAGGCGTAAGGCTCGCTAACCTCATGGTACATGTGGACCAGCATGATCCGATCGAAGCTGTCGGCCGGCAACCCAGGATCGTCCTCCGCGCCGCGCTTGATCGACACGTTGTCGAGACGCTCGCGCTCGATGCGCAGGCCCAGATCGCGCAGCGCATCAGGATCGATATCCTGCGCCAGAACGCGGCCATTCGCACCCACGCGCTGGGCCAGGCGGACAGTGTAATAGCCCTCGCCCGCGCCGATATCCGCCACGGTCATGTTCTTGGAGATGCCCGCCAGATCCATTACCATACGCGCTTCGTTCACGCTATCTCGCGCAACCTCGGATGAAAAGCCATTCCCCGCCAGTCTCGACACCGGGCGGTCCGCCTTCGGGAATGCTCGCGCCGTGGGTAACCGACCATCACCGGCCTTCTTCTGACAGGCACCAGTCGTGGTTGTCAGTACGACGAGCGCAACCAGCAGGAGATTTCGGCGCATACGCATGCCGCCCCTTAACGGCTTGCTTACAGACTGGCAAAAGCTTCCAGACAGTGCTGATACTGCGGATTACACAATCCTCGTCGATCAGTCGTTGTCGTCGACCTCGACCTTTTCGCCGGTAACCCGTTGCGAGAGCGCTGCTGCCATGAAGGGATCGAGTTCGCCATCAAGCACGTCTCCCGGCGCTGTCGAGACCAATCCGGTTCGCAGATCCTTGACCTGCTGATACGGTTGCAAGACGTAAGACCTGATCTGATGCCCCCACCCGATGTCGCTTTTTCCTGCATGCTCGGCGCTGGCTGCCTCTTCCCGGCGCTGCATCTCCGCTTCGAACATGCGTGCCTTGAGCATGCCCATCGCGATCTCGCGGTTCTTGTGCTGCGATCTGTCGATCTGGCTCGCTACGACAATACCCGACGGTTGGTGGGTGATGCGCACTGCTGAATCCGTCGTATTGACGTGCTGCCCGCCCGCACCTGATGCGCGATATGTGTCGATCTTCAGGTCCGAGGGGTTGATGTCGATCTCGAAGGTGTCGTCGATCACGGGATAAACCCAGACGCTGGAAAAGCTGGTGTGCCGACGTGCGGAGCTGTCGTACGGGCTGATCCGGACCAGACGATGAACGCCGCTCTCGGTCTTTGCATAGCCATAGGCGTTCTCGCCCTTGATCAACAAAGTCGCGCTTTTGATGCCGGCCGCTTCGCCAGCATGGTAGTCGACGAGCTCCACCTTGTAACCGCGTCGTTCCGCCCAGCGCGTGTACATGCGCTGCAGCATCTCGGCCCAGTCCTGGCTTTCGGTACCGCCCGCTCCGGCATGGACTTCGAGATAGGTGTCGTTGCCGTCCGCCTCGCCCGCCAGCAGGGCCTGGACCTTATCTCGGTCGGCTCGCTCGGCCAGTTGGGCTAGGGTCGTGTGCCCTTCGTCGATCGTCGCAGTATCGTCTTCCAACTCGCCCAGTTCGATGAATTCGATCGCGTCGTTCATCTCGGCAGTTATCTGGTTCACGGCTCCAATCGAAGCTTCGAGCCGCCGCCGTTCCTTCATGACGGCCTCTGCGTCCTTTGGCTTGTCCCAAAGCGTCGGATCCTCGACGCGCGCGTTCAACTCATCGAGACGCCTTGTCGCACGATCCCAGTCGAGGAACTTGCGGACGAGCGCCATCGCCTTTTGGATGCGCTCAACGTGGGCCTGCCCTTCGGCACGCATGATCTGGACTCCGGAACAAATGGGGACGCCCCGCTTAGCGAAGCGAGCATGATTGTAAAGCGCTGGCGATCATGTCGCCCGCTGACCTCGACGACGATCGGAAAGCTAAGGGCGTGAAACCACCCGAAGCCAACGCCTGATCAGCGCTTGGGCTTCCGGAGCTGCTTCACCGCGGCCAATGTCCGGCTGACATGATCGCGATAGTCGAGATCCGAGTGTACGAACGCGATGCGGCCATCGGGCGCTATGACATAGCTGGTCCGATCAGCGACCCCAGCCGGGGCACCCGCGCGCTTGAGCGAAACATCATAAGACTTGATGATCGCAGGGCTCGCCACGCCAACAGTGAACTTGTCGCGGCAGCCTTCGGTCGAAAACTTGCGGAGGGTGGGCAGATCGTCAGCTGACAATCCGATCACCGTTGCGCCGTACTTGGAGAACTCAGCCGTTGCCTCGGCGAAGGCATGAGCCTCCAGCGTACAACCTTGCGTAAAAGCCTTAGGATAGAAGTACAGCACGACCGGCCCCTTGCTAAGGGCCCGGCGCAGATCGAGCGGCACGTCCTTACCCGCGAGCGCGCCCTGCGTTATGAACTCGGGCGCTTTTGCACCGACTGGCAAGTTGGCAAGCGCCGTGCCCGGCAAAGCGGTCACGGCGAGGATTGCGAGCGCAAGGAAGGTCTTGTTCATCCACAACTGTCTGGACCCGGCAAACGCCCGAGTCCAGAGTCTAGACATGGGTTATTCGATATAGCCAAGCACGGTGCCGACTTCGTAGGTTTCGCCCGTCGTAGTGGTGATCTTGAGCGTGCCGGTAGCAGGAGCCTCGACCTCGTTCGTCGACTTGTCGGCTTCTAGCGAGAACAGCGGCTGCCCCTCAGTGACCTGATCGCCGTCCTTGGCAAGCCACTCGGCCACCTGGCCCTCCTGCATCGAGAAGCCGATCTTGGGGAGCAGGATTTCAACAGCCATGGGTACGATCCTCTTGATGCATTTGCCGAAATGCCTAGCGCATGACGCACTGCTTGCAAGAGGGTTCCGCAGCGGTGCCGCGATATGTCCCCTGCCCCATGCCTCGGAACTTCGAAACGGGAGATCGCCCTTTGCGCAGACCCTGCTTTATCGATTGCCTGGGTGCGGCGAACCCCCTCTGCCCGCGTGACCACGCTCGTCCCAGGGGCAGAGGTGCGAGGCTGAGCCAGTGGCCTATTGGCGATAAACCGAGATGATGATGTCCTCAACGGAAGGACTGCGGGGTTCAAGTCGCGCAAGGATCTCGCTAGCAACAGGGCATGAAAGCTGAACCAAAACCTCGCCGCAGCGCGCTGTATCTTCCGGCATCAAACGCCAAGGCTATCGCCAAAGCGCGAACGTTACCTTGCGATATCATAATCTTCGACCTGGAAGATGCGGTTGCGCCAGAACTGAAGGATGCAGCTCGTGAAGCCGCCGTCGCTGCAGTGCACGAAGGCGGCTTTGGCCATCGCGAGATCGCGATACGCGCGAATGGTCTCGACACGCCATGGGGCGCGGCGGATCTGGCAGCCATTGCCGGCTCCCATGCGGATGCCGTGCTGGTGCCCAAGATCGATGGACCGCAAGACCTCCAGATGTATCAGGATGCTCTCGGCACCGCTCCAAGAGAGATGCAACTTTGGGCGATGATTGAGACGTGCGCGTCCGTGGCCAATTTGCCAGCCATCGCGGCCATGGCGGCATCGACGCGTTTGTCACTCTGGATCATGGGAACCAACGATCTGGCCAAGGAGATGCGCGCGCAACTGACGCCGTGTCGTTCGCCTTTCCTGCCATTTCTTTCAATGGCGGTGGCCGCCGCTCGCACCCATGGCGTCAGCATTCTGGATGGTGTGTGCAACGAATTTCGCGACCTGGGCGCCTTCGAAGCCGAAGCACGTCAGGGCCTGATGTTCGGCTTCGATGGGAAGAGCCTGATCCATCCCGCGCAAATCGACGCCTGCAATACGGTGTTCTCTCCAAGCGCTGCTGACTTGTCGAGAGCGGAAGCGATAATCGCGGCTTTCTCCCTTCCGGAAAATGCCGGTAAGGGAGCGATTCAGGTCGATGGCAAGATGGCCGAGCTTCTGCATCTTGAGCAGGCGCGCCAAATGATTGCGGTCGCGCACAGTGCCGCTGCCAGTACATAGGCCAGCTCGTCAGCGGGGCGTCATCAAGGTCTCAATGTCAGGTCACGGCGTCAACCGGGTATCAAAAAATCGGGGTCCGAAGGTTCACTTCGGACCCCGTCTGTCTTAGAAACTCAGCTTTCCGAATGCCTTGGCGCCAGCATAATGAGCCGCCTTGCCGAGTTCCTCTTCGATGCGGATCAATTGATTGTACTTCGCCAACCGGTCGGATCGGGCAAGCGAACCGGTCTTGATCTGACCGCAGTTGGTAGCCACCGCCAGATCGGCGATCGTCGCATCCTCGGTCTCGCCCGAACGATGCGACATGACCGCGGTGTAACCAGCACGCTGGGCAATGGACACGGCCTCGAGAGTCTCGGTCAGAGATCCGATCTGGTTGACCTTAACGAGCAGGGAGTTTGCCAATCCCTTATCGATGCCCATCGTCAGACGTTTCGGATTGGTGACGAACAGGTCGTCGCCGACCAGCTGGACCTTGTGCCCGACCTTATCAGTCAGGGCCTTCCAGCCTTCGAAATCGTCTTCGCCCATGCCATCCTCGATCGAGATAATCGGATAGGCGTCGCACAAATCCGCGAGATAGTCCGCGAACGCCGTGGGAGCGAGGCTCAGCCCCTCGCCGCTGATCTCGTACTTGCCGTTCTTGAAGAATTCGGTCGAAGCACAGTCCAGGGCGAGCTGGATCTCGCTACCAGGCTTGAAACCAGCCCTCTCGATCGACGCCATCACGAAATCGAGCGCGTCGCGGGTGCTGGCCAGGTTGGGCGCGAAGCCACCTTCGTCGCCAACAGCGGTCGCGAGGCCCTTCTCGTGCAATCCCTTTTTCAGGGTGTGGAAGATCTCGGCACCCCAGCGCACGGCTTCGGCGATTGAGCCGGCCCCGACCGGCATGATCATGAATTCCTGGAAATCGATCGGGTTATCGGCATGTTCGCCACCATTGATGATGTTCATCATCGGCACCGGAAGCACATGCGCCGATACGCCGCCCACGTAGGCATACAAAGGCAGGCCACGCGCATTGGCGGCGGCTTTGGCAGCGGCGAGGCTAACGCCAAGAATGGCATTCGCGCCCAAGCGGCTCTTGTTCTCGGTCCCGTCTAGTTCGATCATCGCGAGATCAAGATCGCGCTGGTCCTCGGCGTCGGTGCCGACCAGCAACTCAGCGATCTCACCATTCACCGCATCGACGGCCTTGAGCACCCCTTTGCCGAGGTAGCGGCCCTGGTCGCCATCACGAAGTTCGACCGCCTCGTGCGCGCCGGTGGATGCGCCGGAAGGCACGGCCGCACGTCCAAAGCTGCCGTCTTCGAGCAATACATCCACTTCAACCGTTGGATTGCCGCGGCTGTCCAGGATCTCACGGCCATGAATGTCGATGATGGCGGTCATGCGGGTCAGACTCCTTGCGTGGGTGCGCGGCTTGCGCGCGAAAGTGTCGCGGTCTTAGCAGGGGAACCTTCGCTTGCAAGTTGCGTTGCAGCAACCAAGCGCCCTCGTGGACGTGATTGCGCATCATCTTGCGACCGTCATTCGGTTCGCCGACGAAAAGAAGAGGACAAACCATGGTCGAAACTATTCTGTCCGGTACCGACACTGGCAACGGCACCGAAGCTGCCAAGAACCACTTCTCCAAGGCGGTGGATGAAGCCCTCGCAGGCGCCAAGGCACTCGGCGCCGAAGCGCAGAACCGCGCCGGAGAGTACCGCGAGAAGCTTTCCGAAAAGAAGGATGGGCTTGCCGGCGACGCAAAAGTGCGCACCGATGAGTACAAGGACAAGGCGTATGGTCTGGCCGACGATGGCAAGGCAAAGGCCAGCGGTGCTCTTGTAAACCTAAGCCAGCTGATCAACGACAATGCCGGGACACTCGATGAGAAGATCGGCGTGAAATATGGCGATTACGCGCGTGGTGCGGCAAAGTCCGTGCAGGATGCCGCCAGCCGTCTTGATGAAAAGTCGATCGACGAGCTTGGAGAGGACGCCAAGGAGTTCGTTCGCGCAAGTCCCGCACTTGCCTTGGGTCTTGCCGCAGCGGCAGGCTACCTTATCGGTCGCGTGTTTAAGTAAGGCGGGCGGCTTTCGGTAAGCACGATGCAGGACATCCAACCTGAATCAGGTTCGTCACCCGCACCCTCGTTGAGCGATGCAAAGGAGCGCTCGCTCAACGATGATCTCCATCGATTGGCTCACGATGCGCGGGCTTATGCCGCCGCAGAGTTGAGCTTTCAGAAATCGCGGGTCTCTTACGCCGCCGCGGCCAGCAAGAGTATCGTTGTCTATGCCATCGCGGCGTTGGTCCTGGTATTTTTTGCCGTAATGGCGTTGGTGGTGGGCCTTATCATAGCCCTAGCGCCCTTGATAACGGCATGGGGATCGACGGCGGTAGTCACGTTGCTTTTGCTGGGCTTAGCGGCTTTCTTGTTGCTCCGCGTGAAAAGCCGAGTGCAGGTCATGATGACGGTCTTTGGCGGGACAGAAAAAGCGTGAGCCGCCTTGTAGAGAGCAAGGTGCTTGCAGACAAAGTCCTTCGTGACAGCACCAAGGCGATCCTGGATCGTCGAATCGAAGCAGTCAAACTAGACCTTGAGGCCAGGGGCATAGGCGGAAGAATCGCGGATGAGATCGTCGGCCGCGCCAAGACCGTCGTCGACGAGGCCGTAGAGATCACTGAAGAACATCCAGGCGTAATCGGCGGAACCATCGCCGCATTGGTGCTTTGGACGCTGCGAAATCCGATCATCGATTGGCTCGACGAGTTTCTCGGCCCCCGGCGCTAATCACGATCCGTCGATCATTAAACGAGGTAAACCATGGCTGCTCAAGACACCACGATCATTCCGGCTGCGAATGGCGAGGCGACGACAAACGTGGTGGCGTTGCCCATCCCCCCGGAGCCGGTAACCCCTTCCGAGAAGGCTTTGAGCTTCGTGAAGGAGCATCCGGTGCTGACGCTGGCCGGCGGTGTCGCTGCCGGCCTTCTCATCAGCTCTCTCGTTCCACGGCGCGCCAACCGCAGGTTGCGCAACCGCGCATATCGGGTCGCCGAAGCGGGTGCGACCGCCGCTCTGTCTTTTGGACGAAGCTCCCTCGACAAAGCTGAGGATGGCGGGCTCTTCGCTCGAAACAAGGCAAGGATCGTTGCAACCCAAGCCGAGAAGTTTGGAGAACGTGCCTCTGCACGAGCCGAAAGGTATAGCGCTCTGGCTGCCAGGCGAGCGGAAAAGTTGAGCGAGAAGGCTGTGGTCCAGGCCGAACGATTTGGCGTGGCCGCGTTGGGTACAGCCAGTGCATGGGGGCATGTTGCGGCGGAAAGAGCCGACAAGCTGGGTCATGCCGCGGCTTACCATGCCGAAAATCTCGGTGGACGTGCGTCCGATCGCCTAAGCCAGTTTGGTGACAAGGCACTCGATAAGTCCAGTGAGCTTTTCGGATACCCGAAAGCCCATCGCAAGCTTGGCGCTCGCATTTTGGACAAAGTTCGCGATCTATTGGATGGCTTGCGGCGGTGAAACCCGTGTAGGCCTTGCATATCGCCCTGGCGAAAGAGTAGGGGTCAAACTCCGGCAACTAGGATTTTGGCCCCTTCATGCAGAAGCTTCACCTCGTCATGGGTGGGCGGGTAAAAGACCCGCGCACCTTGGAGTTTAACGATCTCGACGCCTTGGACCTAGTCGGAGTATTTGCCGACTATGCTTCCGCTGAAGACGCATGGCGCGCCAGCGCGCAACGGACCGTTGATGATGCCGAGATGAAGTACGTAATCGTTCATCTTCACCGCCTGCTTCAGCCCGACTTACCAGCGGAGTGATCCGTACATTCAGGCCCGGCGATGAAGATGCGCTCAGGCACATCCATCTCGCTTCGATTACCCAGGTCGGCCCGTTAGCTTACAATCCGGAGCAAGTCGCGGCGTGGGCGGGGAAGACCCGTGAACCCTGGGAATGGCTGGAGTGGCACGCGTTTGGCGACCGCATAACCATTGCATTTTCCGACCAGGCTGAGCCGGCGGCCTTTAGTTTGCTTGAGGCCGATGGACATCTCGACATGCTTTACTGTCACCCCAGCCACGTCCGGCAGGGTCACGCGCTCCGCCTTGTAAAAGAAGTGAGTGCCTTCTGTAGGCGTACCGGTTTGTCGATGATCACGACTGACGCAAGCGAATTGGCTCGCCCTGTCTTTCTCGCTGCCGGATATGTCGTGGAAAGTCGGCAGGACTTTCTGTTAGATGGCGTACCCATCCACAACTACGCCATGCACAAGACCCTGACGTCCGACTGCACGCTAGTCATGCAATAAGCAGCAGGAACGCCATCCTGAATACGATTAAGGATGGCGTTCCCAAGGTCTGCTTGAAATCAAACGAACTCGATCTTTTCGACGACGAAGAACTTGTCACCTGCGGGAACGGTCACCTCGACCTCGTCACCAACTTTGCGACCGATTAGCGCCTTACCGAGCGGTGCGTTGTAGCTTATCCGGCCAACCTTCACGTCCGCCTCATAAGGCCCGACGATCTGATATTTTACCGGCTTGTCGTCGTCGTCGAGCAACGTGACGGTCGCGCCGAATATTACCTTGTCGCCCGACAATGTGGTGGGATCGACAATCTGAGCGCGAGTGATGCGGTCTTCCAAGTCGGCGATCATCGCCTCGACCTGGCCCTGACGCTCTTTCGCGGCGTGATATTCGGCATTTTCCGACAAATCGCCATGCGCACGAGCTTCCTCGATCGCATCAACGATCAGCGGACGTTCGTCCCGTAACGCCTTGATCTCTGCAGTCAGCCTTTCATAGCCTTCCGCAAGCATCGGCAACTTCTCGACACTGGCCATTGCTTCGCTCTTATCCTTTTGATGCCGTCCCCGGCTGCCGGTCTCGGCTAGTAGTGCCCTGCCCGCTACCGATTGAAGCGGGCTGATCGCAAATAATGTCGGGAAGCGCGATTGGTTTCAGTTATAATAATCCTGTAACGATCGCACTTCAAGTTGGCTGCCCCGCAATGCCGCAATAGCCTGGCTGGCAGCGACGCTCGCCGCAGCGGTCGTGAAATACGGCACTTTGGCTGTCAGCGCCGAACTTCTGATCGATTGCGAGTCCTGATGGCTCTGCCAACCCTCGGTCGTGTTGAAGATCAACGCGATGTCGCCGTCGATGATCTTGTCGACGATATGCGGCCGCCCTTCCGCCACTTTGTTTACGACCTCGACGGGCAAGCCGGCGTCTGCCAGATACCTCTGCGTTCCCGCAGTGGCGATGATGCGAAACCCTTGCGCGACAAGTTCCTGCACCGCGGGCAAGATGACCGGCTTGTCACTGGATTTGACCGAGACGAACACGGTCCCGCTCTCGGGCAGTCGCATGCCTGCTCCGAGTTGCGCCTTGAGAAACGCTGTCGCGAAGTTGGTATCGATTCCCATGACTTCGCCCGTCGATTTCATCTCAGGGCTTAGAACGGGATCGACACCGGAGAATCTGGCGAACGGGAACACCGCCTCCTTTACCGCCATGTAAGGCAAGTCACGCTTGAACGGTGGAAACGTGCTCAATTTCTCTCCGGCCATTACCCTGGCCGCGATCTTGGCGACAGGTTGCCCGATCGCTTTGGCAACGAACGGTACGGTCCGGCTGGCGCGAGGATTTACCTCGATGAGGTACACCTCGCCGTCTTTCACCGCGAACTGCACGTTCATCAAGCCGCGCACGCCCAGGCTGGTCGCCAGCAAATCCGTCTGGCGTTCCATCTCTGCGATGATCTCGGGCGGCAGACTATATGGCGGCAACGTGCAGGCGCTATCGCCAGAGTGGATCCCGGCTTCTTCGATGTGCTGCAGAACACCCGCGACCACGACTTGCTCGCCATCGCACAGGGCATCGACATCGCATTCGATCGCGTCACGCAGGTACTGATCGATCAGCACCGGGGAATCGCCGGAAACCTGCACCGCGGTGGCGATGTAGTTATCAAGCTGCTGTTCGCTATCGACAATCTCCATCGCTCTACCGCCAAGCACGTAGCTGGGGCGCATCAGCACGGGATAACCGATGCGATTGGCAACCGCGATCGCTTCGTCACGGCTTCTGGCGATACCGTTGAGAGGCTGCTTCAGCTTCAACTTGGTGATGAGAGCAGCGAAACGTTCACGATCCTCGGCAAGGTCGATCGCGTCAGGCGATGTTCCCAAAATCGGGATGCCAGCATCTTCCAGCGCTTGAGCAAGCTTCAGCGGGGTCTGCCCGCCGAACTGAACGAGTACGCCGACGACCTCGCCTCGCTGCTGCTCGACGCGCAGGATCTCCAGCACGTCTTCCTGGGTCAACGGCTCGAAGTAGAGGCGATCCGAAGTGTCGTAGTCGGTCGATACGGTTTCGGGGTTGCAGTTGACCATGATCGTTTCAAAGCCGGCTTCGGCCAACGCGAAACAGGCGTGAACGCAACAATAGTCGAACTCGATGCCCTGTCCGATGCGATTTGGACCACCACCCAGGATAACGATCTTGCGCCGATCCGAAGGCATCGCCTCGTCTTCGGGCTCGCCAAAAATAGGGCTCTCGTAGGTCGAGTACATGTACGGCGTGATGGCGTCGAACTCGGCTGCGCAACTGTCGATACGCTTGAAGACCGGCAAGACGCCCAGCTTGTGACGCAGCTTGCGCACTTCTTCTTCGCTGGTCGCGCCAGCCATCGCCCGCAAGGCATCGTGCAGCAGGCCCGAGCGCTTCGCCTGGGTTTCCGCCAGACCGCCCGCGACTCCGACCGATCGCACCGCTAGCGTGGCTAGCCTCTTGTCGGAAAAACCCATGGCTTTCAGCCGGCGCAGGCCTTGTGCGTCGATCGGCAAGCCATCGGCGAGGATCTTGGCCTCCTCCGAAATTATCTCTTCGATGTGACGCAGGAACCAGCGATCGTAATGCGTGATCGCGTGTATCTCGTCGACGCTCAGTCCTTCTCGGATGGCTTGTGCCGCGACCAGTATTCGATCGGGCGTCGCCTTTGCGAGAGCGGCGGTGATGACGTCCTTGGCGGCGCCCTGCAGGGCAGGAACCGTGTTGAAGCCATCCAGTCCGGTCTCGAGGCCACGCAGCGCCTTCTGCATCGATTCCTTGAAGTTGCGCCCGATCGCCATGACTTCGCCGACCGACTTCATGGCCGTCGACAGGATGGGATCGGCCCCCTTGAACTTTTCGAAAGCGAAGCGTGGGATCTTGGTGACGACGTAATCGATCGTCGGCTCGAAGCTCGCCGGCGTGGCACCGGTGATCTCGTTCATGATCTCGTCGAGCGTGTAGCCCACGGCCAGCTTGGCGGCGACGCGCGCGATCGGGAAGCCCGTGGCCTTCGATGCGAGCGCTGACGAACGCGACACACGAGGGTTCATCTCGATGACGATAAGACGCCCGTCCTTCGGGTTCACCGCGAACTGGACGTTGGAGCCGCCGGTTTCGACGCCGATTTCGCGCAGCACAGCGATGCTGGCATTGCGCATGATCTGGTATTCCTTGTCGGTCAGCGTCAAGGCCGGCGCGACAGTGATGGAATCTCCGGTATGGACCCCCATCGGATCGACGTTTTCGATCGAGCAGATGATGATGCAGTTGTCGTGGCGATCGCGCACGACTTCCATCTCGTACTCTTTCCAGCCGAGCAGTGATTCCTCGATCAAGACCTCGGTCGTCGGCGACGCATCGAGGCCGGTTTTGACGATCGCTTCGAACTCAGCCTTGTTGTAGGCGATGCCGCCGCCGGTACCGCCCAAGGTGAAGCTGGGCCGGATGATCGCCGGAAGACCGGTCGTCTCAAGACCCGCCAGCGCCTCGGCAAGCGTATGGGCGACGACCGATCGTGCCGACTCCAACCCGATCTTGTCCATCGCTTCACGAAAGCGCTGACGGTCCTCGGCCTTGTCGATCGCGTCGGCGTTGGCACCGATCATCTGCACGCCCAGTCGATCGAGCGTACCGTCGTTGAACAGCGCCAGCGCGCAGTTGAGCGCGGTCTGCCCGCCCATCGTCGGCAAGAGCGCGTCGGGGCGCTCCTTCTCGATGATCCGGGTGACGATCTCGGGCGTGATCGGCTCGACATAGGTGGCGTCGGCCATGTCGGGATCGGTCATGATCGTCGCCGGGTTCGAATTGACGAGGACGACGCGATAGCCCTCCTCGCGCAATGCCTTGATTGCCTGCGTACCCGAATAATCGAACTCGCACGCCTGGCCGATGATGATCGGGCCGGCGCCGATGACGAGGATGGTCGAGATGTCGGTACGTTTGGGCATCAGGTCATTCGGCTTTCAAGTTCAGGCAAGTGTCGCAGATGAAGCTCAGGCGACCAGATCGGCGAAAGCCTTGTCCCAGAATTCAGGGCCTTCGGACTTGGCGCTGGCGATGACGGGGTCGTTTGCTTGCTGTTCGGCGATGGCGCTGCGGAACTTGTCCGTCTGGAACTGGTGCATCTGACCGCCGAAGTCGTTGGTCTTGGTCTCCCACACGCCTTTGGCGATCATCGCATCGAGAAATTTCTGGGCTGCGACCTTGGACTTGCCCTTCACCTTTGGGCCGAATTTGCGGGTCGCGGTGGCGAACTTGTCGTCGATAATCAGGACGAGCTCCCCATAGGGGTACCAGCGCGTCGCGATGTTGAGGTCGTTGGCCGGTCCAGCCACGTAATAGGCGATCATGTGATCGATCAGGCTGTCATCGCTCATGCCGGGGTCCCTTCTTTCATCATCTCGACGAACTTTTCGAACAAATAGAAGCTGTCTTGCGGTCCGGGGCTCGCCTCCGGGTGATATTGCACACCGTAGGCGCGCTTGCCGCGGATCGAAATGCCGCAGTTCGAGCCGTCGAACAGTGAAACGTGAGTCTCCTGCACTTCCTCGGGCAAGCTGCGGTTATCGACCGCGAAACCATGGTTCATCGACGTGATCTCGACCACGCTGTCGACCAGCCTTTTCACGGGGTGATTGGCGCCCCGATGCCCTTGATGCATCTTGAGCGTCCTGGCGCCTGCCGCGAGGGCCAGAATTTGATGGCCGAGACAGATACCGAAAATTGGTACGTCGCGTTCGATGAGACTTTTCACCACCGGCACCGCGTAGGAGCCGGTCGCCGCCGGATCGCCCGGACCGTTGGACAGGAACACGCCGTCCGGCTTCAATTCTAGGATCGTTTCGATGGTAGCTTCGGCGGGAACCACGGTGACTCGCGCGCCGGCCTTTACCAAGTTGCGAAAAATGTTGTCCTTGGCGCCGTAATCGATCGCGACGGCGTGAGGACGGTCATCCCTCGGGCTGCGGCCGTAACCGGTTCCCAGCGTCCAAGTCGAGCCTTCCCATCCCTCTTGGATTTCGCGGCTGACGATCTTGGCGAGGTCCATGCCGGCAAGGCCGGGCCAGTCGCGCGCCCTTGCCGCAAGCGCCGCGATGTCGAAATCGCCATCAGGATGATGGGCGATGGCGACGTTGGGTGCGCCCAACGTGCGGATGCGTCTGGTAAGTGCACGCGTATCGACACCGGCGAGACCCACTTTGCCCTTGCTCGCCAGCCAATCGCCAAGCTCTCCGCGGGATCGGAAGTTGGAAGGAGTGGTCACATCCTCGCGTACGACGCAGCCGACCGCACCATCGACCAGCGATTCAAGATCCTCGTCGTTGATGCCGACATTGCCGATATGCGGAAAGGTGAAGGTGACGACCTGCCCGGCATAGGACGGATCGGTGAGCACTTCCTGATAACCGGTCATCGAGGTGTTGAAGCACAGCTCGCCAACCGCGTCACCGATGGCTCCGAATCCACGACCCCAAACGACGTGGCCATCGGCAAGAACCAGTACGCCAGTGGCGCCGTCTGGTTTGGGCGCGTGCGAAGGTGCGGCGTCGGCCATGAAGGGTCGCTCCGGTAGGCGTTCTGACAATGGTTGCTAAGGGGCGGCGGCTAGTCCTGGTTCGCGCTCACGTCAAGGCAGGCGGTGGAAATCGCATTCGGATGGGCCTACTTTCCCACCTTTCTCCGCATCATCATCAAGGCAAAACATGATTCGCGATTCGATCAAGTCCGCGCAGGTTGCTGCAATGAAGTCCGCCGACAAGCCACGTACGGCTGCCATCCGCCTGATCCTGGCCAAGTTGAAAGACCGCGATATCGAATTGCGCACGGCCTCCACCGCGCCCGACGACGATGCCCTCGTGATCGAGGTGCTGCAGAAGATGGTGAAGCAGCGGCGCGAGTCGATCCAGCTGTTCGAGCAGGGTGGCCGACAGGAAAAAGCCGACGATGAAAAGATCGAGCTGGCCGTGATCGAAGAGTTCCTGCCGCAACAACTCAACGAGGCCGACACCCGGGCGGCGATCGCCACGATAAGGGACGAGGTCGGCGCAACCGGCCCCAAGGACATGGGCAAGGTCATGGCCGAGTTGAAGGCGCGGCACGGCACCGTGCTCGACATGAGCAAGGTGAGCGGCTGGGTGAAGGAAGCCCTGGCATGATCGCATACCCTCCCCGCTGCGGGAGGGGTACGCCATGCTGAGCCCACAGTGGCTCGACCAGCTGCGCTCTCGCACATCGCTGTCTACCCTCATCGGGCGCTCCACGCGGCTGCAAAAGGCCGGACGCGAGTACAAGGCGTGCTGTCCGTTTCATGACGAGAAGACTCCGAGCTTCCACGTCAACGACGAGAAGGGGTTCTATCACTGCTTCGGGTGCGGCGCGCATGGCGATGCCATCAAGTGGATGACCGACCACCAGGGCCTGCCGTTCATGGATGCGGTCAAGGATCTTGCCGCAGAGGCCGGCATGGACGTGCCCGCGCCCGATCCACGTGCGGCCAGGGCTGCCGAGAAGCGCGACACCTTGTACGACGTGATGGCGGCGGCACAGGCCTGGTTCGTCGCCAATCTAGCGGCGCCGGATGGCGCCGAGGCACGCGCCTATCTCGCCACGCGTGGGTTCGATGCGCATACCGTGCAACGGTTCGGTTTCGGCTATGCGCCCGAGGGCCGTCAGGCGCTGAAAGCTGCGCTTGGCCAGTTTCCCGAAGCCATGCTGATCGAAGCGGGTTTGCGCATCGTCGTGGATGGCAAGGATCCCTACGATAGGTTTCGCGGCCGCCTGATGCTGCCGATCGAGGATACGCGCGGACGGGCCATCGCGTTTGGCGGGCGCATTCTGGCGAAGGGCAAGACCGATGCGCCCAAGTATCTGAATTCGCCCGATACCCCGCTGTTCGACAAAGGACGCAATCTCTACAACCTGCATCGGGCGGCCCCCGCTGCGCGCCAGTCCGGTCGTTTGATCGTGGTCGAAGGCTACATGGATGTCATCGCGCTGGCCGCCGCTGGTATAGCAGAGTGCGTTGCGCCGATGGGTACCGCCCTTACCGAGCAACAGTTGGAACTCCTGTGGCGCCAAGTGGAGAATCCGGTTCTCTGCTTCGATGGCGACGCTGCCGGTCAGCGTGCGGCCATGCGGGCGATCACCCGCGCCCTGCCGATGCTGCGACCCGCACATTCGCTGCGGATCGTGCGATTGCCGGAAGGTCTGGATCCCGACGATCTGCTGAAGTCCAAGGGCCGTGCAGCGATGGACGCCCTGCTCGGCGATGCGAGCGCGCTGGTCGAGGTGCTGTGGGAGGTCGAGCGGGAAGCGCTTCCGCTGACGACACCCGAGGCAAAGGCCGGCCTCAAGGCGCGCCTGAACGGACATGTCGAAACGATCACCCATCCGGACGTCGCCAGCCTTTATCGGCGCGATTTGATGGATCGGTATTCCTCCTTCGCCTTTCCCAAGCGGGAGGAGCGGGCTTTTACCCCACGTCGACAAAGCCCAAATCAACCGCGAAGCGGCAAACGCGGGAATTACCAACCCGACCCGCTACCGTCCGATCCGTTATCGATCGCACGGCTCAATCGTCGGATGGATCGCGGCAGCGACAACCTGTCGGCTGCCATCTTCGCCGGGCTCGTGCGCTGGCCCGAACAGATCCACCGCCATGCCGAGACGCTGATGTCCACGCATGGCATCGACCGCCGTTTCGGTGTGCTGGTCGACTGTTGCGACTCGGAGCAGCCGGTTGAAAGCGCGACGCTTGCAACCATATTGGCAAGGCACGGCCTGGAGCTTCCCGGCCCATCGGCATGGTCGGACCTCAGGTTCGGGTTCCTGCGACCTGATGCCACGGCGGCGCAGGCATCGGCGGAACTGGCGCAGGCGATCGACTTGCTGGTTGAGCGACCGGCCCTCGAAGCGGCCCTGGCCGAGGCGACGGAGCGGTTTGAAGGTGAGTTGTCCGAGGATGCTTTTTCCGAGCAACAGCGTTTGCTCAAGAGAAAGCTGGAATTTGATAATCGCTTAAGGCAGATGGCGACTAGACATGCGGCAAGTTGATAACGGCCCCGCTGGCAGCAGCCTCTTGGCAAGAGCAAGGCCCGCAACCTGCGGCAGGATCACACGGCGGTAGAATGAGCAAGAACGACAACAACGGCGATACCCAGGTCGACGGCAATGATGCACCGCTGATCGACCTCAACGAAGGAGCGATCAAGAAGTTGATCGCCCGTGCCAAGCGTCGTGGCGTCATCACCTATGACGAGTTGAACGAGGCTCTGCCGCAGGACCAGATGTCGACCGATCAGATCGAGGATATCATGTCCGCGATCTCGGAGATGGGCGTCAATATCGTCGAGAGCGATGAGGACAGCGGTAACGAGGACGATCGCGAAGCGGACGAACCGGAAGCCGAGAGCGATAACGAGGAAGACGGCGTCTCCCCGCGCCAGAACGTCGATCCGGCCAAGAAGAAGGAAGTCATCGAGCGCACCGACGATCCGGTGCGGATGTACTTGCGCGAAATGGGCGCGGTCGAACTGCTCAGCCGCGAGGGCGAGATCGCCATCGCCAAGCGGATTGAATCCGGGCGGGACATGATGATCCTGGGCTTGTGCGAGAGCCCGATCACCTTTCACGCGATCATCATGTGGTCCGAAGCGCTGAACAACGGCGAGATGCAGTTGCGCGAGATCCTCGATCTCGACGCCATGCTTTCGAAGGAACCGGCCCCTGAAACGTTGACCGACGAGGCCGAGGGCGGCGCCGACGGCGAGATCACCGAAGCGACCGCCGGACCGACCTTCAAGGAAGAAGAAGACGTCGAGGAGGAGCCTGCCGCCGACGACGAGGACGAGGACGGCATCGAACGCCGCGCCAAGCGTCCGGTTGAGGAAGAGGAGGAGGACAACACCCTCAGCCTCGCCCAGATGGAAGCGGCACTCAAGCCTGAAGCTCTCGAGCGTTTCGCGCAGATCACAGAGATGTTCCGCGCCTTCGAGAAGCTTCAGACCGAGCGGCTCGACGCCCTGAGCCTAGGCATCGATTTCCCGGCTGCCAAGGAACAGCAGTACCATCAACTGCGCGAAGACCTGACGGCGCAGGTTGAATCGGTTAAATTCCACGCGACGAAGATCGAGTATCTGGTCGACAACCTCTATGCCTTCAATCGCCGCCTCACGACGCTTGGTGGCCAGATGTTGCGGCTGGCGGAGCGTCACAAGGTCAAGCGGACCGACTTTCTTAGCGCCTATGTCGGCCACGAGATGGACGATACCTGGCTCGCCGAAATGGCGAAGAAGGACAAGAAGTGGCTGGCCTTCGCGCAGAGCGAGGCCGATCCCGTCGAGCGCATTCGTGCCGAAGTGTCCGACATCGCCGCGGCTACTGGCATGGCGCTCCCTGAGTTCCGCCGCATCGTCAACATGGTCCAGAAGGGTGAGCGCGAGGCGCGCATCGCCAAGAAGGAGATGGTCGAGGCGAACCTGCGGCTCGTGATCTCGATCGCTAAGAAGTATACCAACCGTGGCCTGCAGTTCCTGGACCTGATCCAGGAGGGAAACATCGGTCTGATGAAGGCGGTCGACAAGTTCGAGTACCGGCGCGGCTACAAGTTCAGCACTTATGCGACGTGGTGGATTCGTCAGGCCATCACCCGCTCTATCGCGGATCAGGCGCGGACCATCCGCATCCCGGTCCACATGATCGAGACGATCAACAAGCTGGTGCGCACCAGCCGTCAGTTCCTCCATGAGCAGGGCCGTGAGCCCACGCCCGAGGAAATGGCCGAGCGCCTGAGCATGCCGCTCGAGAAGGTGCGCAAGGTGATGAAGATCGCCAAGGAACCGATCTCCCTCGAGACGCCGATCGGCGACGAGGAAGACAGCCACCTGGGCGACTTCATCGAGGACAAGAACGCGATCATCCCGGTGGATGCCGCAATCCAGGCCAACCTCAAGGAAACCGTCACCCGCGTCCTTGCATCGCTCACCCCGCGCGAGGAACGCGTGCTGCGCATGCGCTTCGGCATCGGCATGAATACCGATCACACGCTGGAGGAAGTCGGCCAACAGTTCTCGGTGACACGCGAGCGCATCCGCCAGATCGAGGCCAAGGCCCTGCGCAAACTCAAGCATCCAAGTCGCAGCCGCAAGATGCGCTCGTTCCTGGACCAGTAAGCCAAGGCAGCAAGCGCGCGACCGTACCCGCGCTCTAGGGGGTTTAGATGACACGGTTTTGGCGATGCGCCCTGACGATCGCTGCTTTTGCAACGACCGACAGAGGCGCGATCGCCGCTGCGCAAGCGGTTCAGTCGCCACCCTCGCCAACAGCGCAAGCGCGAGCCATCGACCCGAAGGCTTCCGCACTCGCACACGCCATCGTCGACACGGCCTTTCCGACAGAGCGCCGACAGGAGATGATGGACAAGCTGATGCGCAGCATGGGCGAGCAGATGAAGTCGGCGATGCCGGCGTCCCTGATGAGCGATCCTGGTCTGGCAAAAATCATGTCCGATTTCCTCGCCGATCTGCCTGCGAACTTGCGACCTGCGACATCGGCGTTCATCCCGAAGCAAATGGACGCGGTGGCGCAGGCCTATGCACGCATGTTCACGGTTGCCGAATTGACAGACATCGTTGCGTTTGCGCGCACGCCAAGCGGAAAACACTACCTGCAGGGAAGCCTTGATGTGATGTCCGATCCCGCGGTCGCAGCGGTGAACAGTGAGTATTTCGCCCAGGCCCAGGGGCTGGCGCAGACATCATCCGCGATCTTGGGCGAGAAGGTTGCGGCATATCTCAAGGCTCACCCCGAGGTCGCCAAGTCGATGCGTCCAGCAACAAAT
Source organism: Novosphingobium sp. TK46 (assembly GCF_055361525.1). NCBI lineage: Bacteria > Pseudomonadati > Pseudomonadota > Alphaproteobacteria > Sphingomonadales > Sphingomonadaceae > Novosphingobium > Novosphingobium sp. TK46. The sequence continues at coordinate 3,366,619 of NZ_CM143963.1, read as the reverse complement.
GGGTCCGATGGCGACTGACGCGGAGATGAGCCCGGCGAGAGGATAAAACCGGCGCCAGCTTCGTTTTTATAGTGGCGTGGACCGGTCATCCCTACTTGCCCCCAGAGCCAGGCCCCTAGGCTGGTCATTTGCCTACCTCACGACTAAGGGGTTCGCAAACGACTCTCACGCTTCACAGGTTGCAACGCTCAACATGCGCATCGTCATCGCCTCGGACCACGCTGCTGTCGATCTCAAGGCCCAACTGACGGATTACCTCGCCGACCAGGGCCATGAGGTCGCCGACCTCGGGCCGCGGACAGACGACCGCGTCGACTATCCCGACTTTGGTTATAAGCTTGCCGATGCGATAGCGGCCGGTCGAGCGGATAGGGCGGTGGCGCTATGTGGGTCCGGGATCGGCATCTCGATCGCGGTGAATCGCCACCCTGCCCTTCGCTGCGCACTCGTGACTGACCCGCTCACCGCTGCGCTGGCCCGAGAGCACAATGACGCCAACGCCATTGCAATGGGTGCCCGCTTGATCGGCATCGACATGGCCAAGGCCTGCCTCGACGCATTTCTATCCACTGCCTTTGGCGAGGGTCGCCACGCAGGCCGTGTCGAAAAGCTTTCCCATCCCAAGATCACCGAGGAGTCCGCCGCATGAGCACCGTACTCGACGCACCGATCCGCAATCCCGGATTCTTCAGCGCCAATCTGGAGCAAGCCGATCCCGAGGTATTCGCCGCCATACGCGGTGAGCTCAAGCGGCAGCGGACCAAGATCGAACTGATCGCCAGCGAGAACATCACCAGCAAGGCCGTTCTCCAAGCCACCGGCTCGGTGTTCACCAACAAGTACGCCGAAGGCTATCCCGGCAAGCGTTACTATGGCGGCTGCGAATATGCGGACGTCGTCGAGACCCTGGCGATCGAGCGTGCGAAGCAACTGTTCGGCTGCGACTTCGCCAACGTCCAGCCAAACTCGGGCAGCCAGATGAACCAGGCGGTGTTCCTGGCATTGCTAAGCCCGGGCGACACCTTCATGGGTCTCGACCTCAACTCAGGTGGACACCTGACTCACGGTTCGCCCGTGAACATGAGCGGCAAGTGGTTCAACCCGGTGCCCTACGGCGTGCGCCCCGATGATCATTTGATCGACATGGACGATGTCGCGAAGATCGCGCGGGAAGCCAGGCCCAAGCTGATCATCGCCGGCGGTACCGCCTATTCACGGGTATGGGATTTCGAGCGATTTCGTCAGATTGCCGACGAGGTTGGCGCCTGGCTGCTGGTCGACATGAGCCATTTCTCTGGGCTCGTCGCAGGGGGTGCCCATCCGTCGCCCTTCCCGCACGCGCACGTCGTCACCACCACCACGCACAAGTCGTTGCGTGGTCCCCGCTCGGGCGTTATCCTCACCAACGACGAGGCTTTGGCCAAGAAGTTCAACACGGCGGTTTTCCCGGGGCTGCAGGGCGGCCCACTGGTGCATGTGATCGCCGCCAAGGCCGTGGCGTTTGCTGACGCCTTGAAGCCCGAGTTCAAGAACTATGCCCGGCAGATCGTTGCCAACTCGCGCGCGCTGGCGGCCAGCATCGAGGCTGAGGGACTATCGGTCGTATCCGGCGGCACCGACAATCATCTCCTGCTGGTCGATCTCACCGCAAAGGACGTGACCGGAAAGGCTGCCGAGAAGGGGCTCGATCGGGCGTGGCTCACTTGTAACAAGAATGGCATTCCGTTCGACAAGCGCTCGCCGTTCGTAACTTCGGGAATCCGCCTTGGAACGCCGGCGGGGACCACGCGCGGGTTCCGCGAAGAGGAATTCCGCGAGATCGGCAGCCTGATCGCCCAGGTTGTCGATGGACTTGCTCGCAATGGCGATGATGGAGACGGTCAGGTGGAACAAGCGGTCCGCATGCGCGTAGAAGCGCTGTGTGAACGTTATCCCATCTATGAGGACCTTTGATCATGATCGACCCCAACACCCCCAAAGGCACTGGCGACTTCATCAGCGATGCGCGCCAAGAGCTTGCCGGAATGCTGCAGGATGGCTTGGGGCATCCTTCGACCAAGCCGGTTCTGCTATGGGGTGTCGCTGGGGCCGCTGCGGCAGTGGTCCTGCCTTTCGTGACGATCCCGCTCGGGCTGGCAGCAGGTGCCGGCTATCAGTTCTACAAGCGGGTGCGCCCCGATTGACCCAGCACGCCTGAATGCGCTGTCCATTTTGCGCCCACGAGGATTCGCAGGTCAAGGATAGCCGACCGACCGAAGACAACACCTCGATCCGCCGCCGCCGCCAATGCGGTAGCTGCGGAGCGAGGTTCACGACCTTCGAGCGGGTACAACTGCGAGAGATAACCGTCATCAAGAGCGACGGCTCACGCCAGCTGTTCGATCGTTCCAAGATTGAACAATCGGTCGTCCTTGCCTGCCGCAAGCGCAGCGTTGAGCGTGAGAAGATCGATCGTCTGGTTTCGGGCGTTCAGCGGCAGGTCGAAACGCTTGGCGAAAGTGAAGTGTCCTCGCTCGCGATCGGCGAGATGGTGATGGACGGTCTGAGGCAAATCGATTCGGTCGCTTATATCCGCTTCGCCTCGGTCTATCGCGATTTCAGCGAAGCGCGCGACTTCGAAGAGTTCGCCAGCACCGTGCGTGATATCAGCACGATCTGATGTCGCCCGCGAAGCCAGTCATAGTGTTAGTCCGCCCACAGCTAGGCGAGAATATCGGCAAAGCAGCGCGAGCGATGCTCAATTTCGGGCTGACCGAAATGCGCTTGGTCACGCCAAGGGACGGTTGGCCCAATCCCAGCGCTGCTCCGGCATCCGCAGGCGCGGAAGCCGTTCTCGATGCCGCACGGGTCTATGGGTCCCTTGCAGAAGCGGTGTCGGATTGTGCGAACGTCTATGCGACGACCGTTCGTAAGCGAGGGGTGAGCAAGCCGGTCGTCACGCCCGAACAGGCGGCGATGGAGATCCACAAGGCGCCCGGCCGGTCGGCCTATGTTTTCGGTGCGGAGCGGGCGGGCCTTTCTACCGATGACGTGGCCCTCGCCCGCGCGATACTGACGGTTCCGATCAACCCACAGTTTGCCTCGCTGAATCTCGCGCAGGCAGTGATCTTGTGTGCTTACGAGTGGTCCAAGCACACGCACCTGGCGCAACCCACGCTAGAGGAAATCTTGCCTCCCGCCCCTCAGGACGAGCTGGAAGGTCTGATCGGTCATCTCGAAAAGATGCTCGACGACAAGAACTACTTCTGGCCGCCGGCACGAGCCGAAACCAATCGCCTGACCTTGCGCAACGTCATGACCAAACCGGGTTGGAATCACCTTGAGGTGCGTACGCTTCGCGGCATCCTCACGACGCTCGAGCGTGAGCGCCGCGAGCGATAGGCCGCTCGCAGGCTAATCTGCGCGTTGCGCGTCCCAGTGCGTCATCTCGTATGCGATCGAGGTTTCTACCAGGTCGTGCCATAAGGTTTCCACCGCCTCGCTAGGCAGCCCCAGCGCTTGCGCCCGTTCCTTGGCGTTGGCGATCACTTGCGCCTTGCGCCCCTCATCCCGCACTTGGCCGCGATCGGACTTGATGCGTGCGGCGGCGCGCATGTAGGCGAACCGCAAGGCCAGCATCTCGACCAATTGGGCATCGAGCGCGTCGACGCCGGCGCGAACCTCTTCCATCGAGAGACAGGTATCGGGCAGCGGTGGGACGTCGGGCATACGGGCTGCTCTAGACGCCTCTCCCATCCCAGTCGAGTGTGCCAGTCGCTTGACTTTCGCATGGCGCACGTTATTGGCGCCGCTTCACTTGGACCCTGCCTCATAGGCGGGAAACGTCCGTTCGGCCCCGCACTCCGGTGAAGCGGTGGCCGCGTTCCAGCCTAGGAACGGTGCGACCCGGAACATCATGGTCGCACCATTTTGGGGTGGCCCGCAGAATTGAAGGACACGATATGTCGAAGCGTCATAGTGCAAAGCACAAGCTCGATCGCCGTATGGGCGAGAACATCTGGGGTCGTCCGAAGAGTTCAGTCAACCGCCGTGCTTATGGCCCTGGCCAGCACGGTCAGCGCCGGAAGAGCAAGGTGTCGGATTACGGCATCCAGTTGCGCGCCAAGCAGAAGCTCAAGGGCTATTACGGCGATGTGACGGAAAAGCAGTTCAAGCGCACCTACGCCGAGGCGTCGCGCATGAAGGGCGACACCGGCCAGAACCTGATCGGCCTGCTCGAACAGCGCCTGGACATGGTCGTGTATCGCGCCAAGTTCGCGCCGACGATCTTCTCGGCCCGTCAGATCGTGAGCCACGGCCACATTCGCGTCAATGGCGTCAAGTGCAACATCGCCAGCCGCCGCGTCCTCGTTGGCGATGTCATCAGCCTGGGTGACAAGGCCAAGGAAATGGCTCTGATCGCAGAGGCACAGACGCTCGCTGAGCGTGAAGTTCCCGATTACGTATCGCAGGATGGTGGTGACAAGATCACCTTCGTGCGCGTGCCTACGCTCGACGAGGTTCCCTATCCGGTAAAGATGGAGCCCAATCTGGTGGTCGAGTTCTACTCGCGCTAAGTCAGGCGACATCGGTAGTTGAGTGGAGCGGTCCTGCGGGGCCGCTCTTTTCATATGGGCTCCCGGCGATGCGACAAATGGTGGAAGATCAGACGGATGGCGGGAACCACTCGCGCTGCTTCTTCGTTTTCAGGTTACTATGTCCAAGTATCGTTTCATCACCCCCCACCGTGCCGGCAAGTGGTACGCCGATCTTCATCTAGCGAAGCGCTTCGCCAACGCGATCGGGGCCGGGTTCCTCGACGCGCGCAGTGGCGAGTTCGTTGCATATCCAGGCACTAAGCTTGAGGTTGCAAACTACGCCAAATGATGAAGCTGGAACCGTCAGGTTGCTAGTACGAGCGGAGATCTTGGGTCATACTGCCCGGCCTAACGACGTAACCTTGCACCGCCGAAACGACTAGGCCTGATGATAGTCTGTCCTAAAAGTTGCGGCAAAGCTCGCGAAGCGCGTTTCAAAGATCGCGTCACGCATTGCCTGCATAAGCTGCTGATAGAATCCTAAATTGTGCTCTGTCAGTAGCATGGCGCCCAGAATTTCGCCTGACTTGATCAGGTGGTGTAGGTAAGCACGAGTATAGGTCCGACAGGTCGGACAGGCGCAGTGAGGATCAAGGGGGCCGGTGTCCTCGGCATGCCGCGCATTTCGCATGTTGATCGGGCCATTCCAGGTAAATGCCTGACCATTGCGCCCGGACCGGGTCGGCAAGACACAGTCGAACATATCAACTCCGCGTTCGACGGCGCCCACAAGATCATCGGGTTTGCCCACTCCCATGAGATATCTCGGGCGATCGGCAGGAAGTTGCCCCGGCGCAAAATCCAGCGTCGCGAACATCGCCTCCTGGCCCTCCCCAACCGCCAAACCACCGATCGCATAGCCATCGAAGCCGATGTCCGCCAAAGCGTCGGCCGATTGACGCCGCAGGCCTTCGTCGAGCGCACCTTGCTGAATGCCGAATAGTGCCGCATTCTCCGCATGTTCGCCACCGGCATCGAAGCCCTCTCGGCTTCGCCGCGCCCACCGCATCGACATCTCCATCGATCGAGCGATGACATCGCGGCCCTGATCAATCTTTGGACATTCGTCGAACGCCATGACGATGTCGGATCCGAGAAGACGCTGGATTTCCATCGATCTCTCCGGCGTAAGCAGGTGGCGCGAACCATCGAGATGGCTGGCGAAAGTGACGCCTTCTTCCGTGATCTTGCGTAGATCGGACAGACTCATGACCTGATAGCCGCCGCTGTCGGTGAGGATCGGGCGGTCCCAGTTCATGAAGCGATGAAGCCCGCCCAACCGAGCGACCCGTTCGGCGCCCGGTCGCAACATCAGATGATAGGTGTTGCCAAGGATGATGTCGGCACCCGATGCGCGTACATCCTGCGGCTTCATCGCCTTGACCGTCGCCGCGGTACCGACCGGCATGAACGCCGGGGTGCGTATTTCGCCACGTTTCATGGCGATGCGGCCCGTGCGCGCGCGGCCGTCGGTAGCGTGAATGGCAAAGTCGAACCGAGGCATGTTCAAAACCCGTAGACGAGCGTGAAGCGGGAGAGTGTGTCAGTGCGACGCGAGCCGATCGGCGGGGCGCTGTCGTGTTCATACCGGTATGACAGGCGTGCCTTCAGACCTTTCAGCATTCCCGCCTCAAGAGAGGTAGTCGAGGTGAACGTGCTGTTGTCCGATTCGAGATATGCGCTCGCCTGCTGGCTCAACTTGATCGCACGCGTCGCATTCCAGGCGAAGTCGAGAGAGCCGAGCGCCGAAACCGTCGTCGCTCCAGGTTCATCGATATAGTTGGTAAAGCGCAACGCAGGTCCGCCTTCAAAGGACAGCTTGAGATCCTTTGTGTTATAGAAGCGATAGCCGACACCCGGTGAGAGAGAATATCGGCTGTAATAGCCTTGGAACTTATCACTCTCGTACTGGCCCAGACCATAGGCGTAAAACCTGTCACTCAACGTGTATCGCGGGGTGTACGATGCCAGGTATTGCTCTCTGGATACGACGTCACCGGTCTTCTGGTAATCGGCAGTGAATTGCAGCTTGTGCTGCCAATAAACGCCGATGCGTTCAAGCTTCAGGCCCGCAGATACACCCGCGCTGGTGGTGTTACCGGTGGTGTTGAAAGCTCCGATCTCGCCCTCTCCCCGCCACAACTGCAGTGGCCTGGCCGCCAGCACACGTTCGCGCTCGTTCTCGGCCTTTTCCGCCACGACGAGTTTGTGCGTATCGTCGTACTTCTGCTTCATCGCGTCGATTTCCGCGCTGGCTTGCGGCTGGGTCGATTTTGCCGCCTTCACGACGGCGTCGACGGCTTTGCTGTCGTCGGTCTGCATGACCGCTTCAAGCATGGCGCGAACGGGGCCGGGAAGTTCGGCGCACGCAGGAGTGGCGGCGCCAGCGAGGACGCAAAACAGGACGACGGTACGAGCAGACATTATCCAGAAACTTAGCGCGTTAGTTGCGCAGGCGCCACCCAGTGCGGAAGATGAACGCGATCAACGCCACGCACGCTGCGAGGAACGCCAGAGTCAGCCCCAACGACAGCCAGATCGACACATCCGAGGTGCCATAAAACGTCCAGCGCAGACCATTCACAAGGTAGACTACCGGGTTGGCCATCGCGACGGTTCGCCAAGGCTGCGCCAGCATCTGCACCGAATAGAACGTCCCGCCCAGGAACGTCAGTGGCGTCAGGATCAGCATCGGCACCACCGAAAGCTTTTCGAAGCTGTCCGCCCAGATGCCCAGGATGAAACCGAACAGCGAGAAGCTGGCTGACACCAGAAGGATGAAGCCAAAAGCATACACCGGATGCAGGATCGAATAATCGACGAACAGGGTCGCCGTAGCCAAAATGATCGTCGCCAGAATCAGCGACTTGGTCGCCGCTGCGCCGACGAAGCCGACGAGAGTCTCGGCCACCCCCACCGGAGCGGACAACAGCTCGTAGATGGCACCGGTGAAACGCGGCATGTAGATGCCGAAACTTGCATTGCTGGTGCTTTCGCCAAGCAGCGTCAGCAAGAGCAGACCCGGCACGATAAATGCGCCGTAGCTCACCCCATCCATGCCTCCCTGCATGCGCCCGCCGATGGCGGCGCCGAAGACGACGAAGTACAGCGATGTCGTGAGCACCGGCGCCAGGATCGACTGCATCGCGGTACGGAACGCGCGCATCAGCTCCTGCTTGTAGATGGTCCAGGCGCTGCGAGCGCTGAAGCTGATCATGCCGCCGCTCCGACGCTTTGCGATCGTCCTTCGACCAAGTCGACGAAGATATCTTCAAGACTCGATTCACGCTGGTCGATAGCCACGTAATCCACGCCGTCGCGCGTAAGTTCCTTGGTGATTGCGGCGATATCCGCCTTACCCTGACCGGCACCGTCACCACCACGATACGTGAGCGACATACCATCATCGCTCAGGGTTACGGGATAGCCGGCCAGTGAAGCGGAGATCCCACTTTGGGCGGCGCTAAACGTGATTAGCGCCTCGGTTCGACCAAGCCGCTTCATCATCGCGTCCTTTTCATCGACCATCACGATCTCGCCCTGCCGTATGATCCCGACACGGTCGGCCATCTCCTCGGCTTCCTCGATGTAATGGGTGGTCAGGATCACCGTCGTTCCGCGGGCACGCATCTCACCGATCTGTTTCCACATCTCACGTCTCAGTTCCACGTCGACGCCCGCCGTCGGCTCATCGAGAAAAAGCAGTTCCGGCTCGTGCGCCATCGCTTTCGCGATCAGGACGCGACGCTTCATTCCGCCGGATAAGGCACGTATCTGCACGTTCCGCTTATCCCATAAGCTAAGAGATCGAAGGATCGCCTCGATCCGACCGGGATCGGGGGCAAGGCCGAACAACCCCCGCGAATGCGACACGGCGCGCAAAACCGGCTCGAACATGTCCGTTGCCAGTTCCTGGGGCACGAGCCCGATACGCCGCCTCAGCGATCGCCAATGGGTTCGCATGTCTTCGCCAAAAGCGTGGATCGTTCCGCCGCTGGGCCGCACCAGTCCGCAAACCGCGCCAATCAATGTCGTCTTGCCGGCACCGTTCGGCCCCAGCAGCGCAAAGATTTCACCCTTGCGAATGTCGAGATCGACACCGTTGAGAGCTTGAAAGCCACCCTTGTAGGTTTTGGTGAGGCCGCGGATTTTGAGGATGGGTTCCATGCCGCGCTTAGATGGCGTGGCATGCCGGTCGTTCCAAGGCCAAAGTTCAGGGAATGAGCAACGAAGAATCGCCATAAGAATAAAAGCGATAATCCCGTTCGATCGCGTGCAAGTAGATCGCTTGCATCCGCTCGAGCCCCATCAAGGCCGAGACCAGCATGAACAGGGTCGAACGCGGCAGATGGAAGTTGGTCATCAAGCCATCGACCGCGCGAAAACGGTAGCCGGGCGTGATGAAGATCGAGGTGTCACCCGCGAAGGGTAGTATCGTTCCATCGTCGCCGGCGGCACTTTCCAGCAGACGAAGGCTTGTTGTTCCCACTGCGATGAGGCGTCCGCCAGACGCGCGCGCTGTGTTCAGGCGCGCGGCGACAGCGGCATCGATCTCCCCCCATTCGGCGTGCATCCGATGCTCGGCGGTGTCATTTGCCTTGACCGGGAGGAAGGTTCCAGCACCGACATGCAGCGTCAGCGTCTCACGGCCAATCCCGGCGGCGTCCAAGGCAGCGACGAGTTCCGGCGTGAAATGTAGCGAAGCGGTAGGTGCGGCGACCGCGCCGTCGCGCGCTGCGAACATTGTCTGGTAATCGCTTCGGTCTGCCTCATCGGTCGGCCGCTTACCGGCGATATACGGCGGCAATGGCATCCGCCCGGCTCGCTCCAACAGGACCTCGACGGGCTCGTCCCCTTCGAACCACAAGGTCCAGCTGCCATCCTCGTGCCGCTGCTGAGCGATCGCGAAAACATCGGCCGGAAACGTGATGCGGTCGCCGGTTCGCAGGCGCTTGGCGTTGCGCACGAACGCCTGCCATCGACGCAAGTCGATACGCTTGTGAAGCGTCGCTCCGATCCGGGCTTCGCCTCGCTGCCCCTCCAGCTGCGCTGGAATGACCCGCGTATCGTTGAACACCAGGACATCGCCAGCCCGCAAAAGGGCTGGTAGATCATGAACATGGCAATCGGCAAGCGGGGCCTCACCCGTGGCGACAAGCATCCTAGCCGCATGGCGGGGCTTCATCGGCCGCAGCGCGATGCGTTCGGGCGGCAGGTCGAAGTCGAACAGATCTACCTTCATGGCAATGCCGCGCGGGGCCGCGAGAATCAGTCCGACTTCGACGTGTTCAGCGCCGCAGCGCTTACCGGCGCGGCAGGACTGACGGGAGCCGCCGGTGCACCCTTGCGCTCGCTTGCCAACGAGGCCTGCAGGACACGCGTCGGGTTCGCGGGCGGCTCGCCGCGCTGAATCGCATCGACGTATTGCATGCCCGAGATGACACGACCGAACACCGTGTACTTGTGATCAAGTGCGAAGCGCGGGTAGAAAACGATGAAGAACTGGCTGTTTGCCGTGTTTGGATCGTTGGTACGCGCCATCGAGACGGTACCACGCAAGTGCGGCATCGCATTGAATTCCGCCTTCAGGTCGGGCAATTTGGAACCGCCCTGCCCCGTCCCGGTCGGGTCGCCGGTCTGAGCCATGAAGCCATCTATGACACGGTGGAAAACCACACCGTTATAGAAGCCCTGCTTCGTCAGCTCCTTTATCCGCGCGACGTGTGCGGGCGCCCATTGCGGCATGAGCCGGATCGCCACGCGCCCTCCATCATCCAGATCGAGTAGCAGCACGTTATCCGGATCATGCGCGATGTCGGTGTCGATCAGCGTGGGTAGCGCAGCCGGCGGCGGTGTCACCGCCTCTGGCTTTTTGGCGAGCGCCGGCGAGCCGGTCAGGGCCAGGCCCATTACCATGCCCATCATCGTCGGAACAAGCAGACGCAGCTTCATCGGCAACTTTCGGATAGGGCCGCGCGCGGATGGCGCGCCGCAACGTGGGATTGGCAACAGCCAGCGCGATAGAACCAAGCCCCTGTCATGGCAATGAACGGAAATGTCGGGGGCAGACACACGCCGGCCCGTCAATAATCGCCGCGAAGACCGACCTTCGCGATGCGCGCTACCACGTCGTCGCGGACGGCGGGGCTGACGAATCTGGCGATTTCGCCGCCGAACATCGCGATTTCCTTGACCAGTTTGGACGCGATCGGCTGCAATCCGACGTCGGCCATCAGAAAGACGGTTTCGATACGATCGTTCAGCTGTTGGTTCATGCCCGCCATCTGGTATTCGTATTCAAAATCCGCGACTGCGCGCAGGCCGCGGATGATCATGCTGGCCCCCTGCACCTCGGCGAACTTCATCAGCAGGGCATTGAAGCCCACCACTTCGACGTTGGTTAGGCCCATGTCGGCCACCTCGCGCTCGACCATGGCGATCCGTTCGCTCGGCGTGAACATCGGATCCTTGGACGGGTTGGTCGTCACGCCCAGGATCAGCCGATCGACGAGGTTTGAACCTCGCCTTATGATATCGGCATGGCCCAGCGTGATCGGATCGAATGTGCCGGGATACACCCCGATGCGGGTCGCGTCCGCCATCTAGTGGTCCCTTTCGAGTATATATCGGGCGACGTCGCGCAACAAATCGGCTTCCCCCCCATGACCGGAGAGGTGCGCGACGGCCTGGTCGACCAGCAGCGATGCCTGCGCTCGCGCACGATCCGCACCGAGCAGCGAAACGAAGGTTTCCTTACCCGCTTGGGCATCTTTTCCGACCGCCTTGCCGGCAATCGCCTCGTCACCCTCGTGATCGATGAGGTCGTCGACGATCTGGAATGCCAATCCGATGTCGCGGGCATAACCGCGCAAGTGTGTTCGCGCTTCGAGCGGAACATGACCTAGGATCGCGCCCATTTCCACCGCCGCACCCAGCAGTGCGCCCGTCTTCAGCTGTTGCAGCCGGGTCACCGTTGCCAGATCGAAGTCGCCGGTCGCCGCCACGAGATCCATCATCTGCCCACCGGCCATGCCGCGAAAGCCGCTTGCCAGCCCGAGCGCCCGCACCAGTTCGATGCGAACGAACGGGTCGCCGCTCGTCTGTGGATCGGCCAACACCTCAAAGGCAAAATCGTGCAGGGCGTCGCCGGCCAGCACCGCCGTTGCCTCGTCGAACGCGAGGTGCAGGGTCGGCTTGCCATGACGTAGCGCATCGTCGTCCATGCAAGGCAAGTCGTCATGCACGAGCGAATAGACGTGGATCGCCTCGATCGCGCAACCGGCGCGAACGGAGGCGGCACGATCGACACCGTACATCGTCGCCGTGGCGCAAAGCAGCAGCGGGCGCAGGCGCTTGCCACCGCCGATCGCGGCATAGCGCATCGCCTCGACCAGCCGGGCGCGAGCGTCCTGCGGCACAGGCAGCAACGCGTCGAACGCCGCGTCGACCTCGCCGGCTATGCGCGCCAACGCGGCGGGGAGTAGCGAGCCGCTCATCGCGCTGTCGCTGTCGTCGCCGCGTAACGAAGCCATGGCTCAGCGCTCCACGGCATCGAAGGGCTGTACCGAAGCGGGCAGACCGTCGGGACCGGCGACGATCTTCTCGATCCGCGCCTGCGCCGCATCGAGGCGAGCCTGACAATGCCGACGAAGCGCCTCGCCGCGTTCGTAAAGCGTGATCGAGTCATCGAGCGGTACGTCGCCACTCTCGAGGGCACGCACCACGTCCTCGAGCGCACGCAGCGCATCCTCGAAGCTCAGGGCGGCGATATCGGTGGTGTCGTTCATCGGCTGCAGCAATGGCGCTGCCGCGCGCGTGGGTCAAGGTGGCCCCGCTTCACCTCGTGGTATGGCACCCGGCACGCCTGGCGATCGTAAGTCGATGCGTCTGGTTCAAAAGCCGATCTTGACCCCGACCATCGCCCGATTGCTGGACGCTCCCAGTAGCTGTCCGGACTCGCCGTGGAGGTCGATGGTCATGGTGTCGCTCACGCGCAGTTCGGCCTTGGGCAATCCTTCGGGCGGGCTTTCCGGCAAAGGGGTAAGCCGATCACGTTTTGGGTCATGAGCGCAGACGACGATCTCGCCTGGTTTGCCCGCATCGCATCGTGGCCGGATGCCGCTGACTTGCGCAAGCGGCGCAGCGGCGGTCTCGAACTCGGGACCGATATGAGGCAGGGCAATCGCCGGAGGCACGTCTGGCAAGGGCATGGATCATGTCTCACCGAAGTTCGGGATGTCCATCAGATCGTAAGAACATGGCCGAAGTGAGGCTGCGAGCGAAGACGATGCTACCATGGCCCTGCATCATGACGAGCGCACCGGCGCGCTCGGCCTAGCCACCCCGATTGTCTGGCGCTAAGGCGCAAGCCATGTCCGGAATCACCCCAGAAGTCGTCGAGGCACATGGCCTCAACCCCGAAGAATACCAGCGTGTCCTGCGCGCGATCGGTCGCGAGCCGAACCTGGTCGAGCTCGGCATCTTCTCGGTCATGTGGTCGGAACACTGCTCTTACAAGTCGAGCCGCTTCCACCTGAAGCAGTTGCCGACGACCGCGCCATGGGTGATCTGCGGACCGGGTGAGAATGCCGGCGTGATCGACATCGGCGAAGGGCCGCGCGGGCAGAAGCTGGCAGCCATCTTCAAGATGGAAAGCCACAATCACCCCAGCTACATCGAACCTTATCAAGGCGCTGCGACCGGCGTCGGCGGTATCCTGCGCGACGTGTTCACGATGGGCGCGCGCCCGATCGCCAACATGAACGCCCTACGGTTCGGCCGGCCGGATCACCCCAAGATGAAACACCTCGTCCAAGGCGTGGTGTCGGGCATCGGTGGCTACGGCAACTGCGTCGGCGTGCCGACCGTGGGTGGCGAAACCAACTTCCACAAGGCGTACGACGGCAACATCCTGGTCAATGCGATGACCGTGGGCATCGCGGCGCAGGACAAGATCTTCTACTCGGCCGCCACGGGCCTGGGCAATCCGATCGTCTATGTCGGATCCAAGACCGGTCGCGATGGCATCCACGGCGCCACGATGGCCAGCGCCGACTTCGACGAGCACAGCGACGAGAAGCGTCCCACCGTGCAGGTCGGCGATCCGTTTACCGAGAAGCTGCTGATCGAGGCGTGCCTCGAACTGATGGCCACCGACGCGATCGTCGCGATCCAGGACATGGGCGCGGCGGGGCTGACGTCCTCCTCGGTCGAGATGGCCAGCAAGGGCGGCGCCGGCATCCGGCTCGACATGAACGCGGTCCCTTGCCGCGAAGAGGGCATGACCCCTTACGAGATGATGCTGAGCGAGAGTCAGGAGCGCATGCTCATGGTGCTCAAGCCCGGCAAGGAACCGATGGCCGAAGCGATCTTCCTCAAATGGGAGCTCGACTTCGCGGTAATCGGTGAAGTCACCGATACCGGGCACATGGTGCTGGAATTCGACGGCGCGGTCGTCTGCGACATTCCTTTGGGCCCGCTGGCGGATGACGCGCCGGAGTACGAGCGGCCCTATATCACCCGCGAGCAATATACCGACTGGGCTGCGGTCCTGCCGCTGGGCGACGTGCCCGATCAGACGAACGTCGCGGCCGACTTGGTGAAGCTGATGGGGACGGCCGATCTCGCCTCACGCAAGTGGATCTGGGAACAATACGATTCGCAGGTGGGTGCGGACACGCTCCAGAAGCCGGGTGGCGATGCGGCTGTGGTGCGGATCCACGACACCACCAAAGCGCTCGCGATGAGCACCGATTGCACCCCACGCTACGTCTATGCCGATCCTTACGAGGGTGGCATGCAGGCGGTGGCCGAGACCTGGCGCAACCTTTGCGCCGTGGGCGCGCGCCCGCTGGCGATCACGAATTGCCTGAACTTCGCCAACCCACAGCGGCCCGAGATCATGGCGCAGATCGTCTATGCGCTGCACGGCATGGGCGATGCATGTCGTGCGCTGGACTACCCGATCGTGAGCGGCAACGTCTCGCTCTACAACGAAAGCAAGGCCACAGGGGGCGGCTCGGCCATCCTGCCCACGCCGGCGATCGGTGGCGTCGGACTGCTTGACGATCATGAGGCGATGGCGACGATCGCATTCAAGGCGCCGGGAGAGACGATTGTCCTCATCGGCGGTGAAAGCGGGCATCTGGGACAATCGCTGTGGCTGCGCGAAATTCATGGCCGCGAAGAAGGGCCGCCTCCGCCGGTCGGGCTGGCGCTGGAGCGCGCTTCTGGCGAGCACGTCCGCGATCTGATCGCGCGAAAGCTGGTAAGCGCGGTGCATGACTGCGCCGATGGCGGCGTGGCGGTCGCTTTGGCGGAGATGGCGCTGGCCAGTGGGATCGGCTTCGCGGTCGCGGCACCTCAGGATACGGTGAGCGAACCTGCGTTCTGGTTCGGTGAGGATCAGGCGCGCTATGTCGTGACCACCAGCGACCCCACTGCCGTCCTTGATGCCGTCGCGCAGGCCGGGCTGGTCGCCTTCGCGCTGGGGCAAACCGAAGGCACCGCCCTCACCTTCCGTGGCGGTAGCCGCGAAAGCCATGCCGAGATCGCGGATCTGCGCGAAGCACACGAAGCGTTCTTCCGCGACTGGATGGATGCCTGACCAATCACGTTCGAGGACATGCCAGACTTCCGCGTCAGATCTGTCTGACGCGGAGTAACAGTCTCCGCGTTAGCTTGACGCTAGGACGTTGACCGTCAGCGCCAGGATCCCAAGGTTGAAGGCAAACGCGAACAGACCCTGAAAGGTGGAAATCCGTCGCATCGCCTGATCGGTGATGTCGATATCGGCGGTCTGGCAGGTCATGCCGATCACGAACGCGAAATTTACGAAGTCGGCAAATACCGGCAGCTGATCGCCCGGGAAATCGAGGCCGGCATGATCGCCGCTATCCCTCACGGAGTAGTACAGGCGGGCGTAATGGAAGGCATAGACCATGTTCGCGAACGTCCAGCTCGCCATCAAGGTCGAAACCAGCAGGACGATATGCCGGGCGTCGAGTCCCTTCTTGTCGAGGATCAGCATGCCCAGCGCGGTCAGCACCACCATGCTGATCAGCGCCGTCAACATCAGCAGCAGGAGCTGATTGCCGTCGTCGCGATGTGCCTCGATCCGCATCGCCTCGGCATCGCCGCGCCGCCACAATCCCACGCAGGAAAGAATGAACGCGAGCACCGCCACGTCGAAGCCGACCAGAAGTGCCAGATCGAACTTGATGACAGCATTGAGCGCTGTCGCCGCGATCACCAGCACGAGCAGGAACAATCGGTATCGCGGATGACCGCCGCCCAGCAACGCGATACGCGACGATCCCGTCATGCTTCAGGCCACCCAGTCCCGGCGATTGATGCCCAGCAGCTTCAACACGCTGGTAAGGTCTCCGCGATCGACCCGACCGTTCGCGGCTTCTCGCGCCTTGGGCTTGGCATGATAGGCGAAGCCGTATGTGGCGGCCTCGATCATGGGAATGTCGTTGGCACCATCGCCACTTGCCAAGGTGACGGGATGTTCGCCCAGCGCCGCGGACTCTTCCAGCAATGTCGTTCGCTTGACGGCGCTGTCGACGATCCCGCCGACGAGGCCACCTGTCAGCTTGCCATCGACCACCTCCAGCCGGTTGCCGACCACCCGGTCGAAACCGAGCAGTTCCCCGATCGGATCGGCGAAATGATGGAAGCCCCCCGTCACCAGGACCGTCCGACAGCCCAGGGATTTTAGCGTCGCCACCAGCGTACCGGCGCCCGCCATCGGGCGGATCCGCTCGGCGAGGCAAGCGTCGATCGCGCTCTCGGGCAGACCTGCCAGCAGCTTCACGCGTTCGCGCAAGGCGGCGACGAAGTCGAGTTCACCCTGCATCGCCCGCTCGGTGATCGCGGCCACCCGATCTTTCAAGCCGGCATAATCGGCCAGCTCGTCGATGCACTCCTGCCCGATCATGGTTGAATCCATGTCCGAGATGAACAGGCGCGGCACCACCGGTTCGTCATTCGCCACCAGCATGTCGTACGGCGAGAAGTGCGTATCCAGAACCGCGATCATCGCCGCGGCATCGTCGTCGGGCGAAGTGATTTCGAGCGTATCGCCGCAGTGGTCGAGCATGGCGGCAGCGGCAAGGCGAATACCGCGCGTTTCAAGTTCTGCGCGCGCCGCGTCGATCCTTGCGGACAGGCTCTCGGGGTCTGCTATCAGCCGGGCTATGAGCACCGAAATATCCTCTGATTGGTTCCTGAAGCCGCACCCCGAAAGGCCGCCGATGGCGCTCATCGCAGGGCCCACCGCGAGCGGCAAGAGCGATTGTGCCGTTGCGCTGGCGCAGGCGATCGAGAGCGCGGGATGCCAGGCCATGGTGATCAATGCGGACAGCGCCCAGGTCTACGCCGACTTGGCGGTGCTCAGCGCAAGGCCTTCGTCAGAAGATATGGGAGGTATCGATCATCGACTCTTCGGCGTTTGGGATGGCGCCCAAGCGTGCTCGGCCGCCGACTGGGCCGTCGCGGCGCGTACCGAGATCGACGCCGCGCACGAGGATGGTGTCGTGCCGATCCTGGTCGGTGGTACCGGATTATATATCCGCACCTTGCTCGAGGGCATCGCTCCGGTACCACAGATCGACCCCGAAGTACGCGGCCTCGTGCGCGCCATGCCCATCGAGGCCGCCTATGCGGCTCTGCAACAGGAAGATCCCGAACGCGCCGCCGCCCTCGCCCCGGCAGATTCGGTACGGATCGCCCGCGCACTCGAGGTCGTCCGCTCGACCGGCAGCACACTGGCGTCCTGGCAATCGCGCACGACGGGCGGGATCGGCGCGCGCGTCTCAGTCCAGGCGGCGATCCTGCTGCCCGAGCGACAAGCGCTCTATGCGCGGTGCGACAATCGCTTCGCCGGCATGATCGCAGGCGGCGCGATCGACGAGGTCGGGCGCCTGTTGGAGCGAGATCTCGATCCCGATCTTCCGGTGATGCGGGCGATCGGCGTGCCCGAGCTCTCGGCTTACCTTCGGGGCGAGTTGGCACTCGACCAGGCAGAAGCCCGAGGAGCGCAGGCCACGCGAAATTACGCGAAGCGGCAGTTTACGTGGTTGCGCCACCAACTTGATACCCGTTGGCCTAGGATCGCGATCGACAATCCATCAGAAGATGATCTTTCTGAAACAATATTACGCTATTTTGGGTTGACCCGACATTTTTGATTATCTAGGAGCCCGTTACCCGCCCGAAATCAATGAGGCGGGAGGGAGAGGATGCGACCCGGCCCGCCATTGTGGAGCCGGGTCCATTTCTTTATGACCCCGGTTCGCCATTTCGGCAGCCGAGGCGCGATCCCTTGCGCCTCGTAAATTAAGGAACGTGTTGTGACCGAAGAGCGCAGCGGCGCGAACATTCTGGTTGAAGGTCTTGTGCGGCAGGGCGTCGAATTCGTATTCGGCTATCCCGGTGGTGCCGTGCTTCCCATCTACGACGCCTTGTTCTCCGAAGAGCGAATTCGCCACATCCTCGTTCGCCACGAAGCCGGCGCAGCCCATGCCGCGGAAGGCTACGCTCGCTCGACCGGCAAGCCGGGCGTCGTGCTCGTCACCTCGGGTCCGGGCGCGACCAACGCGATGACCGGCATCGCCGACGCCTTTCTCGACTCGATTCCGCTGGTCGTGATTACCGGCCAGGTGCCCACGGCGCTGATCGGCTCGGACGCGTTCCAGGAAGCCGACACCATCGGCATGTCGCGCCACTGCACCAAGCACAACTATCTGGTGCGCGATCCTGCCGAGCTTGCGGCGACGATCGACGAGGCGTTCCAGATCGCCACCACCGGTCGCCCCGGTCCGGTTCTGATCGATATCCCCAAGGACGTGCAGATCGCATCGGCGCTGTGGCACGATGGCGCGCCCCAGCGCCGCAACCGCTACACGCCACGCCTCGAAGCCGGCGCGCAGGAGATCGCCGAGGCGGTCGAGATGATCGCGTCCGCCACCAAGCCGGTGTTCTACACCGGCGGCGGCGTCATCAACTCGGGCCCGCGCGCCTCCGCCTTGCTGCGCGAGTTGCAGGCCAAGGTCGGTGCGCCGGTCACCTCGACGCTGATGGGCCTGGGTGCGTTCCCGGCCGACAGCAAGGACTGGCTTGGCATGCTGGGCATGCACGGCACGTACGAAGCCAACATGGCGATGAACGAGGCGGACCTGATCGTCTGCGTCGGGGCCCGCTTCGACGACCGGGTCACCGGCCGCCTCGATGCCTTCGCGCCCAACTCGCGCAAGATCCACATCGATATCGACCGCTCGTCGATCAACAAGACCGTGCATGTCGACCTGCCGCTGGTGGGTGACTGTGCGAATGTGCTCGACCAGCTGCTTGCCGAGTGGGGCCCGCGCGACGGCCAGAACCTGACCGCGTGGCATGCCAAGGTCGATACATGGCGCGCTCGCCAAAGCCTGGCGTTCCCGCGCCTGGCCGAAGCGATCGTGCCGCAGCTGGCGGTGCAGCGCCTGTTCGAACTCACCCGTGAGTACGACCCGATCATCTCGACCGAGGTCGGCCAGCACCAGATGTGGGCGGCGCAGCACTATCACTTCTTCTCGCCGAACCGGTGGCTCACCTCGGGTGGCCTCGGCACGATGGGCTATGGCCTTCCGGCCGCGATCGGTGCGCAGTGCGGCAATCCCAATAAGCTGGTGATCGACATCGCCGGGGACGCCTCGATCCAGATGAACATTCAGGAACTGGGTACCGCCTCGCAGTATCGACTGCCGGTCAAGGTCTTCATTCTCAACAACGAGTGGATGGGCATGGTCCGCCAGTGGCAGGAGCTCACCTACGAGAGCCGCTATTCGAACTCGTATTCGGACAGCCTGCCCGACTTCGTGAAGCTGGCCGAGGCTTATGGTTGGAAGGGCATCCGCATCGAGAACGAGAGCCAGCTGGATGCCGGCATTCAGGCGATGATCGACTACGACGGCCCAGTCATCGTCGACTGCCAGGTGTCCAAGGCGGCGAACTGCTTCCCGATGATCCCGAGCGGCGCGGCGCATACAGAGATGATGCTGCACGGCGACATCGTCACCGGCATCATGGACGACCACGCCAAAGCGCTGGTCTGAGGACAATCGAACCATGAAGATCACCCAGGCCGCAGAAGAGCGGCACGTCCTCACCGTGACCGTCGACAACGAAGCGGGCATCCTCGCTCGCATCGCCGGCATGTTCACCGCGCGCGGCTACAACATCGACAGCCTGACCGTGGCCGACATCACCGAGAACCACTCGGTCAGCCGGATCACCATCGTTACCAATGGCCCGCCGGCGGTGATCGACCAAATCCGCCACCAGCTTGAACGGCTGGTCTCGGTGCACAAGGTGGTCGACCTCACCGAAGTCGGTCCTTACGTCGAGCGCGAGCTGGCGCTGATCAAGGTGGCCGGGACCGGCGAGAAGCGCGTCGAGGCGTTGCGCGTCGCGGAGATCTTCCGCGCCCGGCCGGTCGACACCACCACCGAGAGCTTCGTGTTCGAACTCACCGGCGCACCGCAGAAGATCGACAGCTTCATCGCGCTGATGCGCGGTCTTGGCCTTGTCGAGGTCGGTCGCACCGGCATCGTCGGCATGGCACGCGGATCGATCGAAGCCTGATTTCACACCCGCGCGTCGTCCTGGGCTCAGGTCCAGGACCAAGGGCCATTCGGCGGCGCGCTCTACCTTAGCGATCCCGGCGCAAGCAGGGGATGACGGAGTACCCACGATGAAAGTCTACTACGACGCCGATGCCGACCTCAACCTGATCACCGACAAGAAGATCGTCGTGCTTGGTTACGGCAGCCAGGGCCACGCCCATGCGCAGAACCTGCGCGACAGCGGCGTCAAGGACGTCGCCATCGCCCTGCGCGCCGGTTCGGCCACCGCGAAGAAGGCTGAAGACGCCGGCTTCAAGGTGCTGTCAAACGTCGAGGCGGCCAAGTGGGCCGACATCCTGATGATCCTCGCCCCCGACGAACATCAGGCCGCGATCTACGCCGAAGACCTGCATGCCAACCTCAAGCCGGGTGCCGCACTCGCTTTCGCGCATGGCCTCAACATCCACTTCGGCCTGATCGAGCCGCGCGCCGACATCGACGTCATCATGATCGCGCCCAAGGGCCCGGGCCACACCGTACGCTCGGAATTCCAGCGCGGCGGCGGCGTGCCCTGCCTGATCGCGATCGCGCAGGACTCGACCGGTAACGCGCATGACATCGCCCTCGCCTATGCATCGGGCGTCGGCGGCGGCCGTTCGGGCATCATCGAGACCAACTTTCGCGAGGAATGCGAGACCGATCTGTTCGGCGAGCAGGCCGTGCTGTGCGGCGGCGCCACTGCGCTGGTCCAGGCCGGCTTCGAGACGCTGGTCGAGGCGGGCTACGCCCCCGAGATGGCCTATTTCGAGTGCCTCCACGAGCTGAAGCTCATCGTCGACCTGATGTACGAGGGCGGCATCGCCAACATGCGTTACTCGATCTCGAACACCGCCGAGTACGGTGACATCACCGTTGGCCCGCGCATCATCACCGAAGAGACCAAGAAGGAAATGAAGCGCGTTCTGGCCGACATCCAGTCGGGCCGCTTCGTCAAGAACTTCGTCCTCGACAACCGCGCCGGCCAGCCCGAGCTGAAGGGCGCCCGCAAGGCCGCGCAGGCACACCCGATCGAGGAAACCGGGGCCAAGCTGCGCGCGATGATGCCTTGGATCAAGGCCAACGCCCTGGTCGACAAGTCGAAGAACTAAGCCGCGGCTTGACGACCAGACGTCAAACGCTTTGACATGGAACAACCTCCCGGGCAGCTAGTTGCGCCAAGGCAACATAGCTCCCCGGGAGGACTTTCCATGCGCCGTTATCTCGCATCCGCCGCTGCTCTGGCATTCATTGCCGCCGCTCCGCTGCTCGCGCAGGGCGGACCTGCCGCTCCCGGCACCAAGAGCACCGCATCGATCACCGGCGGCACCTACCAGGCCGATCCCAATCACACCCTGGTGGAGTGGGAGCTAAACCACCTCGGCTTTTCGCCCTACTTCGGCCTTTTCGGCGACGTGACGGGCACCCTGCAGCTCGACCCCAAGGCGCCGCAGAACGCCAAGGTGTCGGTGACGATCCCCGTATCCAAGGTCACCACCGCGAGTGCCGGTCTAACCTCGCACCTGCTCCGCGCGCCCAAGGAAGCCGGCGGCAAGCCGGACTTCTTCGGCCCCTCGCCCGCCGATGCGACCTTCGTGTCGACTTCGGTGAAGCCCAAGGGCACCGGCATGGCCGACGTGACCGGCAACCTGACGCTCAACGGCGTGACCAAGCCGGTGACGCTCGCCACCAAGTTCTATGGCGCCGGCAAGATGCCCGCGCAGATGGGCGGCGCCGAGAACGTTGGCTTCGAAGCCACCGCCACGATCAAGCGCAGCGACTTCGGCATGGGCCTGATGGTGCCGATGCTGGGCGACGAGGTGAAGCTAAAGATTGCCGCCGCCTTCCAGAAGAAGTGAGGCGATGATGGCCCTGCGATCCGCACTGCCCGGCCTGATGGCGACCGTCCTGCTCGCCGGCTGTGCGGCGCAGGGCGGGCCGCCGCCCGAAACGACCCCGCCTCCTGCGCAAGGGAGCTGCGGGGCCGAGAAGGTCGGAGGCTACGTCGGTACAGTGATGAACGACGAAGTGCTGGCCAAGATCAAGGCCACCTCGGGCGCGAAAACCACGCGTGTGGTCGGGCCGCACGATGCCATGACGATGGACTTTCGCGAAGATCGGCTGACCATCACCACCGACTATGCCGGCCGGATCAAGACTCTCCGCTGCGTCTAGGCTGTAGGTGGCGGCCTTTGGAAAGCTCAGACCGAGCGGGGGTGGGGCAAACCGCTGATACCCGGTGTGTGAGGATTAACCCCCACCCTGCTTATGCTGAGCCTGTCGCCGCACCTCACTCCACCCTTTACTTTCGCGCCCCTCGGCGGCATAGGCAGCGCAATGTCCCTGCACCTCGGCCTTATTCTGCGACTTATCCGCCCTTGGGCGTGAGCCTGCGCGTCGGCTGACCGTCGCGCATCGCGCCCAGGGGATCAGCCACCACGGACACCAGCAGAATACCCGAGCGAGACAATTCCCATGACGATGCTGAAAGACCCTTCGGTCAAGTACCGACCGTTCCCGCAAGTCGCCCTGCCCGATCGTCAGTGGCCCGGCCGCACGATCACCCAGGCCCCGCGCTGGCTCTCGACCGATCTGCGCGACGGCAACCAGGCACTGATCGACCCGATGGGCGCGGAAAAGAAGACACGCTTCTTCGACCTGCTGGTTAAGGTGGGTCTCAAGGAGATCGAGGTCGGCTTCCCCGCCGCCGGCTCTACCGAATTCGACTTCATTCGTGGCCTTGTCGATACCGGCCGCATCCCCGAGGACGTGCTGGTGCAGGTCCTCACCCAGTCACGGCAAGACTTGATCGAGCGCTCGTTCGAGAGCCTGGCCGGCGTGCACGCCGCGATCGTCCACCTCTACAACGCGGTGTCGCCGCTGTGGCGTCAGGTCGTGTTCGGCATGGAACGCCGCGAAATCCGCGCGATCGCCGAGAACGGCGCCAAGGTCTTGCGCGACCAGGCGGCCAAGTACCCGCAGACCAAATGGCACTTCGAGTACAGCCCTGAGACCTTCTCCACCGCCGAACTGGATTTCTCGCTGGAGTGCTGCGAGGCGGTGATGGGCATCCTCCAGCCCACGCCCGAAAACCCGATCATCCTCAACCTGCCGGCGACGGTCGAGGCGGCGACGCCCAACATCTACGCCGACCAGATCGAGTATTTCTGCCGCAACCTGCCCAACCGCGAGAGCGCGGTGATCAGCCTGCACACGCATAACGATCGCGGCACCGGCGTCGCGGCGGCGGAGCTGGGCCTGATGGCCGGCGCCGACCGCGTCGAAGGCTGCCTGTTCGGCAACGGCGAGCGCACCGGCAACTGCTGCCTGGTGACGGTCGGCCTCAATCTCTACACCCAAGGCGTCGATCCCGGCCTGGACTTCTCGGACATCGACGAGGTGATCCAGACGGTCGAATACTGCAATCAGCTCAAGGTGGCCGAGCGGCATCCCTATGGCGGCGAGCTGGTGTTCACCGCGTTTTCCGGCAGTCATCAGGACGCGATCAAGAAGGGTTTCGCGGCGCAGGAAACCCGCAACGACCCGCTGTGGGCGGTGCCTTACCTGCCGATCGATCCGGCTGACCTGGGCCGCGACTACGAGGCGGTGATCCGCGTCAATTCGCAGTCCGGCAAGGGCGGCTTCGCCTGGGTGATCGAGCAGGACCGAGGCCTTAAGCTGCCCAAGCGGATGCAGGCGCACTTCTCCAACCACGTGCAGGAATTGGCCGACGAGCTGGGCCGCGAGCTGCAGGCGAGCGATATCTGGGATGTGTTCCAGCGCGCCTACCGCCTTGAAGGTCCGCAACGGTATCAGTTGATCGACTGGGAGGAAGGCCGCACCGCTGATGGTACGCGCCTGTTCTCGGGCAAGATCGGCGTCGAGGGGCAGGAGCAGTCGGTCTCCGGGCGCGGCAACGGGTTGATCTCGTCGGTGATTGCCACCCTCAAGGACGGCTTCGGCGTCGATCTCGACGTCAAGGATTATGCCGAGCACTCGTTGGGCAAGAGCACCGATGCGCGCGCTGCGGCTTACGTCGAGTGCGTGCTGCCGGATGGTCGCATCGTGTGGGGCGTCGGCATCGACGAGGACGTCGCCACGGCCAGCGTGCGCGCCGTGCTGAGCGCCGCCAACGCGGCTTGAGGCATGGTGGCGCGCGCTTTAACGCGTGACAGAGGAATGTTGCCGCCGGCGTAGTGGGCGACTTAGAGGGGGCTACACCCCTCCACCAGGAGCTATGCGGGCGGTCGCCCTCCCCTCGTGCGGGAGGATCCAAAGTCGGCGCACGTTCTCGCCCGCTAGCGAGCGCGGGGTTACGCCAGGGAAAAACTCACGGCAGGCGTTGCGGCCGGCGGCCCTGGCACGACAGGGTTGGCTCGAATTCCATCTTGCGACTGGCCGGCGGGGAAACGCGAAAAGCACGCCAACTCGGCCCCTGGACCACGCGAAGCGCCCGGCGAGCGGGGCTCGCATCAAATCGCCGAAACCATGAAGCCTCGCGCAGAAAGGTGGCGCGGATGAACGCCGACCGCACGGTGCGGATTGTCCGCAACGCCGCGCCAGCGCTCCGTCCGCACCCACCGTCGCCGGAAGGATCCGGCTGCTGCGTCGACTAACCTAAATGGCACTATTTGTCAAGTCTGCTCGTCGCTCCGGGCAGTCCGAAGCGACGAGCCTTGCTCAGCCCACCTTCTTCGGCAGCTTGATCTCGGCCGTGCCGGTACACATCGTCACGCCGCGCTGGTTCACCATCTTGTGCTTCACATGCACCAGATTGCGCCCGTCTTCATCGACCGACTTCTCGACGACTTCGGCGGTCTGGATGGTCACGTCGCCGGTCAGCGCCGGGCCGCGATAGTTGGCGGTGGAGTGGACGACCATGCCGTGCTCGCCGGCCCAGCCTGCCAGATAGTCCGTCACCCAGCTGCCCATCGACGCGCCGTAGCCATAACCGCGCGGCATGCCGATGCGGCGGGCGAACTTGGGGAACAGGTGCCCGCGCGAAGGACCGAAATAGGCACCGTCGGTCAGTGTCGGGTTGATCAGCTGCATCGCGCGGTCGTTCTCGTAACCGGCCATTTCCTTGGTGAAGCCCATCGCCTCCAGATCCTGGAAACGCAGGTCCATCGTGCCCCAGGTATTGACGAGATAGGCGCGCCACTCGGTGGTGAAGCTAGCGATCGAGTGCGGGCCGAACACGCGTTCGGGCAGTTGATCGCCGACATTCACATCGTCCCACCAGCGCTCCTTATGGCCAAGATCATGCAGCGTCTGGATCCAGGCGAACTTGCGGTCGGTCAGCGCGTCAAGTTCCTCGTCGCTCCATTCCGGCTCGTCGAAGTCCTCCTCGTTCACCTTCGAACCGCCGGCGGCTGCGGAATAGCGGATCGCGGTGGAACGCTGTTTGGCGACAGGCTCGCCATGCTGGTTGGCGTAGTTGTTGTCGCCACGCTGGAACACGGTTGGACCGAAGCCGGTTTCCTTGAGCGTATAGTCGAAAGGGATGCGCGTATTGGCGATGGTGTCGCCGGCAGAGATCTTGGTGTCGTAGAACCACCACTCGTCGCCGCCGAACAGCAGATGCGATTCGGGCAGGCGGCCCACGCAGGCGGGCGCGGCGCCGTGGCCGTCGTCGGTGGCGATCGCGAAACTCTGTGGCGCGACGATCTTGCCGAACCGGCTTTCTGACGCGAACTTGGGATCGAAGTGCAGCAGATTGGCATAGTGCATCGCATGCACCCAGCGCCGGATGTCGTTGGTGCCGATCGGCTCGCGCAGCGGCGAACTCTCCAGTGGTATGCCGAGTTGTGCGTCGATGTCCGATGTGTCGAATGTCTTGGGCTGGGTCGCCATGAAAACTCCCTCTCTCCGGGCGTGTCGTTAGTAGACAGTGCTGCCTATTACATGGCGCGTTTCGCACGTCACTCCTATTCCAATCGTGCGGCCAAAGCATCGCGCTCGCGCCTGCGTCCGTCTCGACAGCGATGCACGCCACGCCTAAGTGTGTGTTTAATCGCTCGCTTAAACGGAACCTGCCGATGTCCCTGCCCGCGCCTTTCGACGCCCTGCGCCTGCCAGTCATCGCAGCGCCGATGTTCATCGTGTCGACGCCCGCGCTGGTCATCGCGCAAGTGCAGTCCGGCATCGTCGGAAGTTTCCCGGCCCTCAATGCCCGGCCCGCGGCGCAGCTGGACGAGTGGCTGCACGAAATTGCCGAGGCGACACAAGGTTGCTCGGCGCCGTTCGCGGTCAACCTCATCGTCCACAAGACCAACTCGCGCTTGGAGGAAGACCTTGCGAT
This sequence comes from Novosphingobium sp. TK46, assembly GCF_055361525.1. Classification (NCBI taxonomy): domain Bacteria; kingdom Pseudomonadati; phylum Pseudomonadota; class Alphaproteobacteria; order Sphingomonadales; family Sphingomonadaceae; genus Novosphingobium; species Novosphingobium sp. TK46. The sequence goes on along the minus strand of NZ_CM143963.1, from coordinate 3,340,097 downwards.
CTGCGCCAGACATCGCGTGCCGCTGGTCATCACGTCATTGGGTGCTCGCGAGGACGTGAACGCGGCGGTTCATGATTGGGGCGGGATCGTCCTCCACGACGTCATCGACAACGGCTTTGCGCGCAAGGCGATCGACAAGGGCGCCGACGGGCTGATCGCGGTTGCCGCCGGTGCCGGTGGCCATGCCGGGAACCAGTCCCCTTTCGCGCTGATGCAGGAAATACGCGCCTGGTTTGGCGGAATCGTGGCCCTGTCCGGCGCGATCGCCAACGGTCGCTCGATCCTGGCCGCGCAAGCACTTGGCGCCGATTTCGCCTACATGGGGACCCCCTGGATCGCGACGCCGGAGGCCAACGCAGTCGAGGCATACAAGCAGGCCATCGTGACGGGCCAGGCCGCCGACATCGTCAATTCCAATCTCTTTACGGGCGTTCACGGCAATTACCTGCGGGCCTCCATCGCCGCCGCTGGAATGGACCCGGACGCTTTGCCGCAAGGCGATCCCAGTGCCATGAACTTCGGTTCGGGTGGCAACACGGCCGCCAAGGCCTGGAGAGACATCTGGGGTTCGGGCCAGGGGATCGGCGTCATAGACTCCGTTGTTCCCGTCGCGACGCGCGTCGACCAGTTGGCGGTACAGTACGAGGCCGCAGTGGCAGATCTGTCGCGCCGCGCGGTCTAGCCGCTACTCGACCCGCCAGGCGAGGATTTGCTTCGCTTCGCGTGCCGGCTCGGCGCTGACCAGCACATCTTGGATACGCCACTGCTTGAAAGCGGTGAGCGGACCTTCCTGGATGATGCGATCGACGATCCGCGTGGCCAACAGGACATCCGGCGCCGCTGTGCCGCCGCGAAACGTCAGCTCTTGCCCGACGAAATGCTTCAGCCCGCGAGACACCACGCTGCCATCCGCCAGCGCCGACAACGACGTCAGCCCCATTGCCGGAAAGGCGCCACCAGCCAACCAGGCCAGCACCGACCGCGAGAACCTGCCTGGCTCGATCGCGGTGTCGGCGGGATGCCACAGCACTGCCGTTGCCGGCAGGGCGACGGCAAGTTCCGCAGCAAGCGCCAGCATCGCGCGGATGACGGGAGAAAGCGATACGCCGCCAGACAGGTGGTGGCCCGGCGCGATCGTGACAGCCTCCTGCTCGCCAGCAGGGCCATCGTCGTCGAAGAAGTAGCGATCCGCTGGAAGCGGTACGCGCCGAGGGGAGACAGGCGCCAGACCCATCACATCGAACGCCAGACCGCTGACGATCAGTTCCACCGCATCGCCTGGCACATTGGCGCAGGTCAAGGCCGCTTGTGCCTGACAGCCTGCGATCACGCTTCTCAACGTCGCGACATCGGGCCGCTCGCCCGGCGCAAACAGCAGCGACAGTCCCGCGCGGACACGCTGTGCGTTCGATTCTTCCATGCCTATTGTGCTCACCATGCCTCGATCCTGCATGCAACGATGCGCATGCGGCGTCGAGTGTTCAGAAGATGCCCAGCCGTAATCCTTCGGCGATCGCCGCGCCTAGATCGCGGCACGCATCTATGGCGGCGGCTTCCAACGTTTTGGGCGACAGGATCGTCTCGGGCGTCTGCGCGGCGAAATCGACGATCAGCGGCTCCGCAATCCGGCGCAGGCGCCAGCCAGTGACGATGCGATCGATCTGGGCCTGCGCGCCCTGCCCGCCCGACCCCGCGGCGATCGCAGTCGCATATGGCCGCCCTTCGACCTGGCCAAGCAGCGGATAATACGTCCGGTCGAAAAAGTCCTTCATCATGCCGGACATCGACCCGAGATTTTCGGGACAGACGAAGACAAAGGCATCGGCCGACAGCAGATCTGGTGCAGTCGCTTCTGCAGCGGACAAAAGCCGTGCGCTGTCCTGCGCACCTTCGGCGATCGCATGGGCCATCGCGCGCGCGCCGCCGGTGCGGCTATGCCAGATGATGGCAAGGGTGCGGCGTGTCCCGACTTCGCTGGCGTCATGCATGAACGCGTTTTCACGCCTCGACCGGCGATCGTCCAGCTGCATTTCTCAGAGCCATGCTTTGCAGGTTCAAGCCTTTGTCTTTCACGAAGCCGGGTGAAGGTCTAACTGCGGCGCATGGCCTCTCTTTCCCAATCCGTGCTTGGTGTCGATCGATCGCTTTCCGGCAAGAGCTGGCGCTGGCGCGGCGGCAACATGGACCTTAGCAATGCGTCCACCGCCGGCCTTGGCGGGCTCGACGATATCGTCACGCAACTGTTGCTGTCACGCGGCGTCGACCGCGATGATGTTGCCCGGCATCGCACGCCGTCCCTGCGTGCGTTCCTGCCCGATCCATCCGAATTTCGTGACATGGACGCCGCTGCCGAGCGGCTGACGCAGGCCGTGCTGACGGGTGAGACGGTAACCGTCTATGGCGATTACGACGTCGATGGTGCCACCAGTGCGGCATTGCTGATCCTGCTGATGCGCGGGCTCGGGCAAGATGCCCATTACTACATCCCCGATCGCCTGCTCGAAGGATATGGGCCCTCTGGCGAGGCGCTGGTGCGTATTGCTGGCGAAGGGTCCAGCCTGATCGTGACCGTGGATTGCGGCGCCATGGCGCATGAAGCCCTGGCGATGGCGCACGATGCCGGTGTCGACGTGATCGTGGTCGACCACCACAAGTGTTCGGCCGAGCTGCCCCGTGCAGCCGCAATGGTGAACCCCAACCGTCTGGACGAAGGCGTCATCGCCGCGGGACATGGTCACCTTGCCGCGGTCGGGGTCGCCTTCCTGCTCGCGGTCGCGACCGTACGATCGCTGCGCCGCCGCGACTGGTTCAAGAGCAATGGCCGTTCCGAACCGGATTTGTTCTCGCTGCTCGATCTCGTCGCCCTCGGGACCGTCGCCGATGTCGCCTCGTTGCACGGCTTGAACCGCGCTTTGGTCGCACAAGGGCTCAAGGTGATGGCCAAGCGCGAGAATATCGGCATGTCGGCACTGATCGACGCCAGCAGGTTGTCTCGCGCGCCAACTTGCAGCGACCTGGGCTTCGCACTGGGCCCGCGGATCAATGCGGGCGGCCGGGTGGGCGAATCGACGCTGGGTGTGCGCCTGCTGACGACCCGCGATCCCGACGAGGCGCGCGAAATCGCCACGCAACTTTCGCGCCTCAACGATGAACGCCGGGCGATCGAACAGATCGTGCAGGAAGAGGCAGAGGCGCAGGTCGCCCAACAGCATAACCGCGCCGTCTTGGTGCTGGCGGGTCGTGACTGGCACCCCGGGGTGATCGGGATCGTCGCCGGGCGGATCAAGGAGAAGACCGGAAAACCCGCGCTGGTCATCGCGCTCGATGCCAACGAGGCCGGTCAGGGCAAGGGATCCGGGCGATCGATATCGGGCGTGGATCTTGGCGCCGCGATCATCGCCGCGCGCGAAGCAGGCTTGCTCGTCGCGGGCGGTGGGCATGCGATGGCGGCCGGGCTGACGATCATGCCCGACCAGCTCGAACGCCTGGGCGATTGGCTCGACCAGCGCCTTGCGAGGGACATCGCCGCCGCAAGCGAGGGGCGGGCGATGCTGCTGGACCTGGCGCTTGCCCCTGGCGGCCTTACGCCCGAGCTTGTCGAGACGCTGGATCAGGCCGGGCCATTCGGGATGGGATGGCCGGGGCCCAAGGTTGCCGTCGGCCCGGTGCGATTGGTGAAGGCCGAAATCGTCGGCAACGATCACGTGCGCGTCATCGCGAGCGGCCCTGATGGGGGACGGATCAAGGCGATCGCCTTTCGTTCGGCAGAAAGTGACATGGGACAGGCGCTGCTCCACGCGGCGCAAGGGCGGCGCCTGTGGCTGGTCGGCCGGGCCAAGATCGATGACTGGGGCGCACGGCCGCAAGCCGAGCTGTTGCTCGATGACGCGGCATGGGCGGACTGAACCGGATCGGGTGGCAAGACACACAAAGACGCTTGACCCCCTTCCCCACCTTGCCTAAAGGCGCGGCCTGCCCCCGGCATCACGCTGGTTTGGCCCCTTCGTCTAGCGGTTAGGACGCGGCCCTTTCACGGCTGAAGCACGGGTTCGATTCCCGTAGGGGTCACCATTCTCGTGCTACCGGGCGCGTACATAAACATGGCTTCACGGCCCCTTCGTCTAGCGGTTAGGACGGCGCCCTCTCACGGCGCAAACACGAGTTCGATTCTCGTAGGGGTCACCATGTTTGTCCAGGCGAGGACTGGATCACGCCCTTGTTGCGTGGCACTCTCCACAGGGTCGTATTATCGGGATCACGCCTTGAACTTGCGTTGAACCGTTCAACGCACGGCATCCAAGCTGGCCTTCGTACGTTCTCCCCTCGCTAGTTTTTCAAAAAGCACAGGAGAACCGATATGGCCGACATCAGCCAGGTTACCGAACACATGAAGATCATCGGCGCTGACGGCGTGCACGTTGGCACGGTCGACAAGGTCGTGGGCAATCGCATCAAGCTCACCAAGCAGGACGACGCGCTCAAGGCTGATCACCATCACTACATCTCCGAAGGCCTGATTGCGGGGATCGAGGGTGATACGGTGCGCCTGTCCGCCAATGCGGATGTCGCGATCACGTTTGAAGAAGAAGAAGGCGGCGAATCGACCGCCAACGACAAGTAAGCGATTGGGGCTGGAAAAAACCGATGCTTGAACATGTGCCTCACTGGCTTGGCGCTTTGCTGACGAACGTCCGTGCCGGACATTCCAAACTGGCGATCGTCCAGCATGAGCTTGCCACCGCGCTGCCGCGCATCGAGCTTTCCAGCCCCGCGTTCGCTTATGGCGCGCGCCTGCCCGAGCGCTTCACCGCCGATGGTGCAGGCGTGTCTCCACCCCTTGTCTGGGGTGACGTACCGCCCGGCACGTCCAGCCTTGCCTTGATCGTCGAGGATCCAGACGCCCCGGCGCCCAATCCCCTGGTCCACGCAGTGCTGTGGAACCTGCCTGCCGAGGAGCGCAGGTTGGCAGAAGGTGCTGTCGTCGGCGACGGAGACGGCGAGGCCGATGGCCGCGATGTTGGTCGCAACAGCTACCTGGCTGAAGGCTGGCTCCCCCCGGATCCACCAACCGGACATGGTAACCACGACTATGTTTTCCAGCTTTTCGCCTTGGCGAATACCCCCGAGCTTGGCGCAAATCCCGGTCGAGGCACCGTAGCCGATGCGTTGCAAGGCAATGTCCTGGCGGCGGGACTGCTTGTAGGCACTTACTCGCGCGGTGACGAAGCCCCGATCGCCGAAGCAGAAGCGGTCGAGACGTTTCCAACAGGAGTGCGACCCGCCACCGCCTGAAGTGACAAGGCGCTGAAAGCCCGGTTACGCCGATCGTTTATTGGCAAGGTGGTGCGCCCGACGGGATTCGAACCCATGGCCCCCAGATTAGGAATCTGATGCTCTATCCTGCTGAGCTACGGGCGCACGCGCCATGATGCTTACGAGCAGGAAATTGGCTTTGCAATCAGTTCGCACGGTCCGGTGGGACGACAGGCAACAGCAGCGGCGCCACGGCGATCCCTTCTTCAAGCAGGTCCTGCGCTTCCGCAAGCGTCGCCTGGCCATGGATGACCTCGGTTTCTCGCTCACCATAGTGCATCGCACGAGCATCCTCGGCAAATGTCGCGCCGACATATCGCGATGATTTCAGCGCCTCCGCCTGAAGCGTGGCGAGTTTATGCAAAAGCGCGACGGCTTGCGGCGTGGGCGAAGGAACCGGTGAGCTGGTCGCGGGAGCTACAGCGGGTGATGCGGGCGAGACCTTCGCGGACGCGCGAGGAACTTCGACAAGTTGGTTGCCCTTGCGGGCGATGCGTGGGGCCATAAGCGCCTTGACGACATCGCTGGATCCGCAATGCGGGCACGAAACCAACCCCATCGACTGTTGGCGGGCATAATCCTCCGACGTGCCGAACCACCCTTCGAACTTGTGCGCACCCGCGCGGCATTCCAGATCGAATACAATCATTCGGCGGTCTAATTGGATATCGCGCGACGGTTGGCAAGGCTCGGCAGCTGCGCACGCACTTCCGCGATACGTTTCGGCTCGACCTCGACGAAACCGACCTGCGCAGTCTCGCCCCCCAAATCGAGCAGCACCTCGCCCCATGGATCGATGGCAAGGCTGTGGCCATAAGTCGTGCGGCCATCCTCATGCCGCCCGACCTGCGCGGCCGATAGCACGTAGGCGCTCGATTCGACGGCACGCGCGCGCTGCAGCAAATGCCAGTGCGCCTGTCCGGTTGGAACGGTGAAGGCCGCGGGTATGGCGATGACGTCGCATCGCTCACGACCAAGCGCCTCGTACAGCGCCGGAAAACGGATATCGTAGCAGATCGACAAGCCCAGTCGTCCAAGCGGCGTCTGCACCGTCGTAACCGCATCGCCGGGCACGTAGGCGTTTGATTCCCGCCACGTTTCGCCGGTAGCCAGATCGACATCGAACATGTGCAGCTTATCATACCAGGCGGCGATCGCGCCCGAGCCATCGATCACATAGGCCCGATTGGCCCAACGTCCGTCTTCGCGCGCGATCGCCAACGAGCCGATCGCAACCCAGATGCCTTCGCGGGCGGCCATTTCGCGCACGGTGCCAAGGACGGTATCCTGCTCCTCGGGGACCACCAATGCGGCGGCACGCTTGCGATCACGATCGAGCAGTCCGGACATTTCCGGCGTGAACAGCATGGCAGCCCCACCCGCCTTCGCCGTCCGCGCGGCTTGGGCGATGGCATCGCCATTTCGCCCAGGATCGATCCCGCTCGTCATCTGGAACACTGCAGCGCGCGCCATCGGCTAGCTCAAAGCCCCAGGATCGGGTCGAGTTCGCCCCGGCTGTCGAGCGCACTGATATCGTCGAAACCGCCCAGAGCGCGGTCTCCGACGATCACTTGCGGAACCGTGCGTGCGCCAGGCACCCGCTCCAGCATTTCGGCTTTCTTGGGACCGCCCATCGTCACGTCGTATTCCTCGTAAGCAACGCCCTTCTTGTCGAGCAGCGACTTGGCCGCGACGCAGTATGGGCAACCCCACTTCGTATAGATCTCGACCTTGTCTGCCATGAAGATTTCCGTCCTTTTTTCTCGTTGAAAGTCGCTTGAAACCGGCGGCTGCCATCATATCTTGTCGCTCGAGTGATCGCCCGCAAGGGGATGACTCGTCAGCGCGGCGCCGGGTTCCCGGGCCACGCACCCACGAAGATTGCTCATTGGAGGATTTTTGTCATGAACCGTATCGACTTTTCGCCTTACCGCCGCACTATGGTCGGCTTCGACCGCCTGTTCGATATGATCGAAAACCAGGCCCGCGTGCAAAGCGCGGACAAGTACCCCCCGTTCAACATTGAGCGCCGCGGCAGCGATGCTTATCGCATCACGCTTGCGGTGGCCGGCTTCAAGGAGGCCGACATCGACATCACCGCGCAGGCCAACCTGCTGGTGGTGAAGGGTCAAAAGCCCGAGGAAGACGGCGAGGGACAGTTCCTGCATGTCGGCATCGCCCAACGCGGGTTCGAGCGCCGCTTCGAACTGGCAGACTATGTCCGCGTCCACAATGCAGACCTAGCCGACGGGCTGCTCGTGATCGACTTGGTGCGCGAAGTGCCTGAAGCGATGAAGCCGAAGAAGATCGTGATCGGCGGTAACACGTTGTCGGTGGTGGATTCGTCGGACGACACCGACAAAAAGGCCGCCGCCGCCTGATATACTGCAGCGCGACCTAAAACCATCGGGGCGGTCCGGCTATCCGGACCGCCCTTTTCGTTGTGGGTGTCTTCGCGCATCTGGATTTGGCTTTGCCGCGTAGGGTGTGCTTGTCAATGAGGGACTTTTTGCGATCAAGTGGGGGGTGGATCTCAGGCATAGCCATCAGTTGAATTGCCGTTTCCAGCGAGGGGCTTAGGCGCGCTGGAGAGCGCGCCAGTCCAGACCAAGAAAGCAAAGGCGTAAAGTGGGTGTTCTGCATCTGATCTGATTTGGGGACCAAATAGCCATCACGAACATCCGAGGAGAACGTGTCCCTGACGCTCCTCTGAGCAGGCCGAAATTCGAAGAGTGTTTGGTGTTCAAAGATCAAGGAGGATGGTGAAAGTGCCGGCATGCTAGCGCCCCCATGGAACCGCCAAGACAACAGCTTATGACGGCCCTCACCTTGCTCGATTGGAACGTGATGCGGCGCACCTTGGTGACTGCACATCACGATCGGATCGCACTCCCATTCCGCCCCCGACTGTGCGCCGTGCTCGAAGCCAAAGACAGCGTTCCAAACGTCAACAGGTTTGCGTATCCGAGCCGCCCTCGCGGGCGCCGACTGACGTCGGGGCGAAAGCTTCCACTCCGCTCAACTCGCGGGCAATCGCTTCGCGCGAAAGACGGGCGTTCATGCCGGCCAAGCGTTGCTGAACCCAGCTTCTGAAATCTCGATAGCATTCATGATCTGGCTGGTCGGATCGACCTTCGAGAGAAGCAAGGAAGGCGGCGAGGCGGTCTCGCTCTTCTACCTGCAGGAGCTTTTGCTCGAGGAACTCAACGCGGTTCGCCTCCAGCTTGGCGAGGCGCACCTGTTCAGCTCTCTCGAGCCGGGCGATCGCCGCTAATTGTGCTCGCTCCTGAGCTTGTGCCCGTTCGACTTTTTCTCCCGCAGCGAAGGCGGCAAAGGAGACAAGAACCTCTCCGATCCGCTCCACGATCTTTCGCGAGCGAGTGTCAGCAAACCTGCGTTGAACGCCCTCGTATCGAGTCCAACGGCCAAGCTCGATGACCATCTCCCCGGTCGGGAGAAAGTCATAGTAAGGGATCGTCGGGCGCCCCTGCCAGCTGGACCAATTATGCCGGTGGCGAGCGTCCCAGCGCTCGACCTTTCGCCGCTCTTCTTCAGTTTCGACATGGCGGGTTCGCCGAATCGTCTGATAGACAGAAAATGCTATCGCTTCATCGTCGGCGACGACCTCCAAGCCGTCGCGCCCCGAAACCAACCGGTAGTCTCGGCCTTTGGCCTGATAGACGAGGGCATTGAGGAAGGTTCCTACGCGCTCCAGCGTCTCCGGATGAGCGCGGATGTGGAAGACTTCCGAGCCTAACTTTGTCACCGCTCCGTGCTGATCCGGTTGCGCCTTGCGTGCAACGGCGAGCGTCTTTGCGACGAGCGGATGGAGCTTGTCCGGAACGATGATCTGCCCGCCAGTCTGTCGCACTTGCCCGATAGCGAAGGTGATTGGCTCCGGCAGCGGCGGCGCTTTTGGCGCGATGATGATCGTGTCGCTTGTGCCCGCTGGCGCCGGGCCAAGAGGCTTGCGCTTGACGGGCCGCCCCGCGTGGAGCCGGCCCCAATAAGTGGCATCCGGTAAGGGTATGGCGTGCTTGACGCACTGCTTGCGCAGGGCGACGTCAGAAATCCCGAACTCAGGTGCTACCTTCGAGACCGCGCGCTGCCAGATCATATCGTAGAGCTGCTGCCGTGACAGGCTACGTTCCATATGCGCTCCTAGGAAATTCAGTTGGGTTGATGTAGATGACTATCTACATAGTCAGGAGCGTGACATGGACATCATCAATCTGGCCGATGCCAAGGCTCACCTCAGTGAGCTTGTCGATCGCGTAGAAGCTGGAGACACCATCGACATCGCCAGACGTGGCAAGCCCGTGGCTCGTCTTGCCGCCGTATCGCAGGCTCGCAAGCCCATCGATGTCTCCCTGCTTCGTGCACTTACCGCCGGTATGCCGGTGGCGACGCAGAGCGCCGATGAACTGATACGATCGATGCGGGATGGCGATCGCTACTGATGCATTATCTCGACACATCGTTGCTCGTTGCTGCCCTCTCGAACGAAGCAGCGACCGCCGTGGTTCAGGGCTGGTTGGCGGAGCAAGATTCTGCTGAACTTACGATCAGCGAGTGGACGATCACCGAGATGTCCTCAGCATTCGCCATCAAGGTGAGAACCAGCCAGATCACGCTTGAGCAGCGCGCGGCAGCGCTCGCTATGTTCCACAAGCTTGTAGCTGAGAGCCTGACCGTGCTGCCAGTAACGGGACGTCATTTCCGGGCGGCGGCCCAACATGCCGATCAGCATTCGCTTGGCCTCCGCGCTGGCGACGCCCTTCATCTCGCGATAGCATCCGAAGCAGGCGCAGTCGTGCAGACGCTGGACCGGAAGCTTGCACAGGCTGGCCCTTCGCTGGGCATACCAACAAATCTGCTTGGGTGAGCTCACAACAGGCTGGGCCGACAACCTAAGGATCTGCCAGTAGTCAAACTCTCCACTGGGGGGCCGGGAACAAACAGTCCGGATTTAGGGAGCGCAATCGGGGAAGCGGACGTTTGTTCAGGATCACTCGAGCGACCGTCGAGTGAGGGGCCGGAAGGAGACTGTCCGGTCTTGGCGACGAAAGTCTGGAAAGCCGACCTTCGTTAATCTGGTTCAAAGCTGGTCGATCTAATGGCAACTTTGTTGGACGATCGGACGCCTGCCCATCCTAAAAGCCGCCATTCATTCGGCCAACGCTGATCGGCATAGTATGTGGATGGCGTCGCGGGTAAACGGCGATCGACGGCGAAAGACAGCCTCTCCGATGCTGGCCCAGGCCAGTTTCGCCAATTGTCTTGATAGGGCGCAATCCTTGCATAGGAGCCCTGAGCCGTTTCTAGTTGCAGCGTCAGGCATGTTGGGTAATTCTTCCCTCTAAGGGGACAACATGATTTATCGGCGAGAATGGAAGGGCAAGGAGTGGCAGGATTTCGCTCTTCAGCTCGTCCAACGCCGTCACGGCGCGGAGAATGTTCAGGTCGTTCCTGACAAAGTAAAGGGCGACGCCGGACTGGAGTTCTTCACAACTTGCGGTTGCCTTTACCAATGCTACGCGCCTGAAGAGGCATCCAACGTTGCAAAAGCCGCCAGCGCGATGAAGGCCAAGGCTGGCCGAGATCTCCCAAAGCTTGAGAAGAACAAGGCAACTATCGAAAAGCTGCTGGCTGGAACGATGGCGAGGCGATGGATACTCCTCTGCCCCTTCCTTGACAACAAAGACGTCGTCACCTCTGTCCGGTCGCGCGGTGTCGTAGTGAAGGCGCTTGGCATTTCCTTCCTAACCGCGGATTTCGAGGCACTTTGTCATTCCCAGGACGACTTTCAGGGGGAAATCGAACAGCTCAGGGCTTTGTCGCTGGGGCCGCCGCTGAGCATCACCCCACCCACCGACCAGCAGGTAAAGGATGCAGGCGAGACCGAGATCGGCTCTCGTATCGATGACAAGCTCGGGCGCGCATTTCACAAGGCCCCCGAAACCAAGATTGCGGAACGGCGCAATCAGTACGTTAGAGCCCATCTTCATCGGGAGAATGCCCTTACCCAGTTACGGCAGGATCACGCGATCTTGTGGGAGCGTGCGTTCGAGACGATCGAAGCCGAGGAGGCGCGGCTCATCGCGTTCGGTGCGAGCGCAACGCTGCCCGGAGAGCAGCTACAGGAAAGCATGCAAAGGATTGAGGCTTCGCTCGCAGAGGCCTTGCCTACGTTGAGCCCCGCGCTTCGAACTCGCATCGCACATGGCACAATCAGCGACTGGCTAATCCGCTGCCCCTTGGACTTCCCGGAAGGCGATCAACCTTAAGCACCCCCGAGTTTGCCGACACGCGCTTTTCCTTTCAGCGGCGGCCTATTCCCGTACCCGGTGACCTGCGCATCGCGTGGCGAGTGTCACTGATCCTGCTGATGCTGGTCGCGTCGCGATCGAGCCGCGCGTAGCTGGCGAAGCTGCATATCTTGAACGACGCCATCCGTTCCAAGCAGGTTCCCCGACTGAAGAAAGCCATCGAAACTGACACAAAGATCCTGCCCTGGAATTTGCGGGTCGAGCCAGCCTTTGCCAGAGCGATCGATTTCGTGGTTGGTGAACGGCTTGCTGAATGGACGAAGGCGGGCGGGCGGGCCTCGCTGCAACTGACGCAAAGAGGTCTGACAACTGCTGGCGAGATCGAGAAAGTCGAGGATGCACTCGAGCTGGAGCGGGTGATCATTTCTGACCATGCGAAAAAGCTGACGGAGACCCGTGTGTCCGCACTGCTTGGTGAAAGGATCCCGGAATGATCAGTCTTCGCCATCTTCGGCTGCGCTCCTTCACGGCTGAGCGCACTTTCGGCGCAGGCATCCCGTTCGGTCCGAGCCTGAATATCATCCAGGCACCGAACACCTCCGGCAAGTCGACCTGCCTGCAGGCCGTTATCTATGCGCTTGGTCTGGAACGGTCGCTCGGGCCTCAGCTGACGATCCCGTTGCCTTATGCGATGCGGGAAAGGATCCACGCGGCCGAAGACGACTTGTACGAGTTGGTGTTGCAGTCCTATGTGGAACTGGAAATCGAGAACCATCGCGGTGAGATCATTGTTCTCCACCGCGATGTCGTCGGCGGAACAGACACGAAGCTGATCCAGACTACGTCCGGTCCGGCGCTGAGCGAGGGTATCCCGCGCTCGGGGCAACGCGATTTCTACGTTCTCAACGGTGGATCTGCTGTACAGCCGGACGGCTTCCATTTCTTCCTGGCCAAATATCTCGGGTGGGAGCAGCCGCTCGTCGCACGCTACGACGGGACCGAGTGCCCTCTCTATCTTGAGGCGATTTTCCCAATGCTGTTCGTCGAGCAGAAGCGAGGCTGGTCGACCATTCAAGGGCCATTCCCGACCTACTTCCGTATTCAGGACGTGGCACGCCGGGTCATGGAGTTTCTGCTTAACCTCGACGTGGCGCAGTATCGGCGCCAGCGATCCGAGCTTCGCAATACCATCGCCGAGTTGAGTAACCGGTGGTCGCAGGAGCGCAGCAAGCTTGTGGATGCGGCTATGCGAGTCGGGCGACTCCGCGGTCTGCCGCAACAGCCCACGGTTGAATTCGCGCAGCAGCCCGAGATCGATCTGCAGCTATTCCACGAAGGCGAATGGGTGCGGCTTACCGAGCTGGTCTCCGAAGTTGAAGAGATCATCGACCAACTGGAATCTGCCCAGCTGGAGATGATCGACGCGATTGCCCCGCAGATAGAGGCACGGATCGCCACGCTCCGCAGCCAGGTTGATACCGAAACCGCGATACTTGAAGCGGTGCGAAACGAGCATGCCTCCGAGACCCAGGACCATCAGGACCTAGCCGCGCGCGTCCGCTCGCTTGAAATTGACCTCCGCCGAAATCAGGATGCCCAAAAACTCCAGCGACTTGGGTCCGACCTGGGCAAGGCGTCGTCCGAGCATGTGTGCCCGACCTGCCGTCAGGATGTGAGCAACGAGCTGCTTCCAGCAATCGACGCCGTCGGTATGGGGCTGGGCGAGAATATCGCGTTCGTGAAGTCTCAGCTAGAACTCTATCGATCCGCGCAAGGGTCGTCCGCGGAGCGGCTGGCGGAGATTGCCGGGCGGTACCGCGGCGTCGAACGAAACCTTCAGGACAAACAGCAGGAATTGCGGTCGCTACGTCAGGAACTGCTTCGACCAGGCAATTCCCCCTCTCGCGCAGCGCTTGAAAATCTGGTGCGACAGCAGAATTTCCTGGGACAGATCCGCAGTGTTGACGACTTGGCCATCTCGCTGCTCGACGAGCTGCACGCGATCGCGATCCGTTGGGCAGCCGCAACCGGGGATCTGCGCAATCTGCCCGCCGACAAATTGACGGCGGATGATTTGAAGAAGGTCGAAATGCTGACGGCGAAAGTGCAAAAGCAGCTCACTGATTACCGGTTCAGATCGTTCAATCCTGGCGAAATCGTGCTGTCGACCGACAATTTTCGTCCACTTGTCAGGGAACGCGTCGGCAAGGATATCGTGGAAAAGGAGATCAATTTCGAGGTTTCCGCGAGCGACGCCATCCGTCTGAAGTGGGCTTATCTTCTCGCCACATTCGAACTGAAACACAGCGGCAAAACGAACCATCCAGGCTTGGTGATCTTTGATGAACCGGGACAGCAGGAAATTGATTCGGCCAGCCTGTTCGCGTTCCTCACCCGCGCTGGTACCGTATCAAAAGATGATGGTCAGATTATCGTCTCGACCTCCGAACCGTTGGAATTGGTGCAGCAAGAGATTGGCGGACGCGCCCGCATCATCGATTTCCCGGGGTTCATTCTGCAGCCGCAAGATGGTCAGGCGGGGCACGCGACAGTTCAATCGAGCGACACCTGATCTGACATTTTGGCTATTTGATAGGACAGAAAGAGCAACGTTTGCCGCAGCATATTTTCTATTCCTGGCAGGCCGACACGAAGACCGCGACTGGCAAGAACCTCGTTGGCCGCGCGCTGCGCGACGCGATTGCGATGGTCAATGCGGATGCCGCAGTCGAGGATGCCGACCGGGACGATGAGAATGTCGCGGTGGTGGATCATGATACCGAGGGAGTGTCCGGTTCGCCACCGATCGTGCAGATCATCTTCGAGAAAATCGACGCAGCCGCCGCCTTCGTATCCGACCTGACTTATGTCGCCGAGCGAAGGGACGGGCGGCGAAGCCCGAACCCGAACGTGCTATTCGAGCATGGCTGGGCATGGAAATCGCTAACTTGGCGCGCGGTTATCTCGGTGATGAACATCGCGCATGGCGACCCGCGCGAGCACCCGCTGCCGTTCGACCTCCAGCATAACAAGGGTCCGATCTTCTTCGACTGCCCGGACGATGCGGATCTGGACTGGCGCAAGGCCGAGCGCGCCAAGCTAGCAAAGTTGTTGGCGCCCCGGCTGAAAGCGATCCTTACCGACAAGGTCCTGCTCGCCGCGCGCATCCCGCCGGCGCCGGCCGAGCTGCACCCGCACGACCTGGCGCTGATCGCGCGCTGGCGCCAGGTGATGAGCGAACCGCTCCGCCTGTTCCTGCGCGAGCATAATTTCGGAGATGTCCATGCGCGCAGCCGCGTGACACCGCTCCACGACATCGCCGAAACCTGGCTGGGCGCACAATATGAGTTGGAGGATGGCGAACTGCAGCTACCATTCGCGGCATTCCTTGAGGCCAACCGCGACTTTTACCGCTTGCTGGTCGCCAAGACCCATCTGCTCGACACGAATACCAACCTCGCCTCGCCCAAGACTACGCTCGACCGCAGGTTGGGTATACAGAAGTCGACGCTCAAGGCGATCGAACAGCTCAACAAGGCAGCGAGCCATCTCGCCGACATGATCGATGGTTTCGACCGGGCGGTGCGCGCTCGGATCCGGGTGGCGATCACGACGCCCGAGGCGGCGATCGATCCTGCATGCGACTGGGCAAACCAGGCGATCGTCGAGCTGGCCCATGATCGCAACCGTGGCGGCGTGCCCCGGCTGGTCTCCCGACCCTGCCTCACGATACGCATCGCACCCTATGCAGCGAATACGGGCAAGCGCCTCGATCCGCGCGCCGTTGAGCAGGCACAGCTGCGCTTTGCCCCCGACGATAAGGCCCGGGTCGAGGAGAGCTCGGATGCCAAGCAATGGTGGACCTGCGCGGTGCCTATGCAGATTCCGGACCACATTCCGGAGACGCGCTGGCTGGTGCGGCTGGTCCGTCCCGGCGTGATCGAAGCCGAGGTGACGATCGGTTATCGGATTGACGACGACGACGCGATTCTGATCGACGGCGCGATGGTCGAGAGCCAGTTCGTCGGCTGGAGCGAGCGCCTGGCCGGCTCCCTCGCGGCCGCCGGCCTGACCGGGGGCGGTCGGATCCAGCTCTCGCTCGACGGCACCGAAGATGTCGTGCTCAGCCGCGCCCGGCACGGTGGCAGGAAGATTGGCGCCACGTCGCTGTGCCTCGCGCTGCTCGACGTGCCGGACCTCACCGCGTCGCTGGCACCTGCCATGCACGAGGCCTTCGATATCCTGTGGCAATCCGCTGGCTGGCGCGACGGCTCGCCATCCTTCCAAGACGGAAAGTGGTTGGGTCATGACCGCGCCTGATCCCTGGTTTGCCCGCACGCGGCGCGCGCTGGCGGCAGGATTCGAAGTGGCCTTAGCGTTTGCAGGTAGCGCTCGAGTGAGCAAACGATATCGGCTTCCCTAGCCCACGCGATTCAAACCCGACATTCCGCTGAAGGCCCAAGAGGCGCGATAAATCGCTGAGTGAATGACCCGGCAGCTATCAGGCGCAGCGTTAAGTCGGGGTCCCCCCGGTTTGTCGGCGGGTGCAGGCCCGTACGGCGTCCCAACCCAGCGGCCGCTCTCGACCAACATAAGACATTCAAGAAAACACCCGTTACGTTCGCTCCTGGCGAGAGCGGACGCCAGAAAGTTACAGATTAGCGATCCTCGTATCCGCAATAGTCTCGGCGAAGCATGACCAAACAGACCAGCAGATGTCTGGAAGCCCGGACGCGCCTCGCCGTTCAGGACGGGCCGGGCGGCCTCGGCCGCTGCGATCGCAGTGAACGTGTAGCCGTTGACCGTGTCGAGGACCGAGCGACCGTTCCATCCTCACCCGTCACCCCGACCGCGGCCTGGTATGGTTATCACTGTCGGAAAGCGCACCGAGGCAAGGTCTCACAATGTTGAGCGCATCTCAGGGCAGTTGCTGTTGATGCGGGCGTTGGCACTATGGTGACTTGCGGTGGAATCGAGCTGATCTCGCAGACATCAGCTATTTCCGTGCGATCGCGCGGCATCGCTGCTTTCGGCAAGCAGGTGTTAAAGTGGGTGTCAGCGCTTCGGCGCTGAGCCGGTCGCCAAACGGCCTGGAAGCCCGGCTCGGCGTGCGCCTGCTAAATCGCACCTGTCGCAGCGTTACGCTGACCGCTGCGGGCGAGGAACTTTCCGCGCATCTCGATGCGATCAGCACGGCCGTGGACGTGCTGAACCGCTACCGGGACGACCCAGCCGGTCGGATCCGGCTAAATGTGCTTGAACATGCCGCGAAGATGTTGCTCGCGCCGGCACTGGCGAGATTCATCGAGCGCTAACGGTGCGCACCGCTTCCTTGATGATGCTATCGGGGGACCATACCCGACTATCCCGCGCAGACCGCCGCGGAGCCGACGGTGATGACGCGTGATGCTGCGTGAGCCTTCAAGTAAGGATAGCAGGCCCGCATAATGTACAGATAGAATTAAGCACACTTGCTAAAGGTGTCGGGCGGCAAATGCGGGATATTAGTTCGATTGGTCCAGATCGCCCGACACGTCGATGTTCCTGAGAACAGCAGCCTCACCATACGACCTGCAGATGGAGCCTGCCCCTGCGGCGCAGGCTCCATCTCGCGACTATAAAGAAAGATGCTGATCGAAGAAGGTGGTCAATTTGTCGAACGGGATCACATCGATTTTGTCGTAAAGATCGATATGGCTGGCGCCGGGGACGATCACCAGCTCTTTCGGCTCCGCAGCCGCTGCAAAGGCGGTTTCGCTGAAGTAGCGTGAATGCGCTTTCTCTCCGTGCACGAACAGGACCGGCCTCGGCGATATTTCCGCGATATAGGTCAGGATCGGCATGTTCATGAACGACAGCGGTGTCGTCTGCGTCCAAGCGTTGCCCGAGTTGACCGCGCGCTTATGGTATCCTCGCGGCGTCATGTAATATTCGTGATAATCGACCATGAACTGCGGCTCACCGCCTTGCAGCTTGGCGTTGTAGGCTGGCTGATAGGCCGGAGTTCCGCTCTCCGCGTCCGCCCAGCGCTGACGGCTCAGCTGTTCCAGCGTCTGCGCGCGTTGCTCGGGGGTCACGCTATCGTTGTAGCCTTTCGACATGACGCGGGTCATGTCGTACATCGTACTGGCTACGACGGCCTTGACCCGCTTGTCTGAGGCGACGGCGTTCAGCGCCATGCCGCCCCAACCGCAAACGCCGATGACACCGATCCGCTCGCGGTCGACTTCTGGCCGCAGGCCGACGAAATCCACCGCTGCACTGAAATCTTCGGTGTTGATGTCGGGTGAGGCAACGTTACGGGGCGTTCCGCCGCTTTCTCCCGTGAAGGACGGATCGAAGGCAAGCGTGACGTAGCCGCGTTCCGCCATGGTCTGCGCATAGAGTCCCGACGACTGCTCCTTCACGGCGCCGAACGGCCCGGCGACGACGATCGCCGCCAGTTTCCCGCTGGCATTCTTCGGTCGGTACAGATCGGCCGACAGGGTGATCCCGTAGCGGTTCTTGAAGGTAACCTTCTCGTGATCGACTTTCGCGCTGCGCGGAAAGACCTTATCCCATTCGTTTGACATGTTCTGAGCCTTTGCAGATGTAGGAAATATTGAAGCTGCGCCAAATGCAACGACGCCTGCGCCGGTCATCTGCAAGAGCTTGCGACGATGAACGAGGCGCACTGGCGCGTTCGTTTCTAGAATGCCGATAGGCATCGGTGATCTCCGGTCGGTTTGTGTCGGCGGGCGGCATCTGTTCGGTCGATCCCGACGGCACAGCGAGCGGCAGATCGGCGTCACACACTATAGTTAGGCGCTATCGACACCGTCGGTTACCCCCTGCCCGTGCGACGGAGCGGTGAGCGCTGCTCATCATCAGCGGCCAGTCAGCATAGCATCAGGGATTCACCGCTCAACGTGGCGCCAGTCGGATGAGCCGGCCATCGGCCGCGTCGGTGATGGCCCAGAGCGCACCGTCAGGTCCTTGTGCGACGTGGCGAAAACGCTGGTGTTGATCCTGAAGCAATCGCTCCTCGCCGACAATGCGGTTGCCTTCGATGACCAGCCGGGCGAGGTGCTGCCCGGCTAGTGCGGCGACGAACAGATTGTTCTTCCATTCGGGGATGAGGTCGCCGGAGTAGAAGGCGATCCCGCCCGGCGCGACGGCCGCCTGCCAGACATAGCGCGGCTGTTCGGTATTCGGCAGCTGCGTGCGCCCACCCTGAATGGCGCTATGGTCGTAGTTGGTGCCATAGGCGACGAGTGGCCACCCGTAATTGGTCCCGCGCGTGATGCGATTAATCTCGTCACCGCCATCCGGCCCGTGTTCGGCCTCCCACAGGCTGCCATCGACCGGGTTCAGTGCCAGCCCCTGCGGATTGCGGTGACCATAGCTCCAGATCTCGGCACGGGTGTGGTTCTCGGCGTCCTGATTTGCGGCATACGGATTGCGCGGGGCCGGTTTGCCGCTCGTATCGACGCGCAGCACCTTGCCGAGCCAGGAATAGAGCGACTGGGCTTCGTCCCGCGTAGGGCTGAAGAACCGCTCCGCCAGCGACACGTAGAGATAGCCGTCGCGATCGAACAACAGGCGCGATCCATAATGCGCCTGTTGCGGCAACGCCGGATCGACCCGCAGCAGTGTCGTTATCTCGGCGAGCTTGTACATCGGGGCCTGGTTGCCGCCCTGTGGTGGATCGAGCCGCGCCTTGGCAACGATGATCCCGCTATCCTTCTCGCCGCGTGGTTCGACATAGGTGCAATAGAGGGTGCGGTTCTGTGCGAAGTTCGGATCAGCCACCACGTCGAGCAGCCCGGCATCCCCGCCATAGACAACCCGCGGCACGTCGCTCACCCCTGCGATGGGTTCACCGCTGGCCATGTCGATGATGCGCATCGCACCCGGCTTCTCGGTCACGAGAACCTTGCCGTCACCGATGAAGGCCAGGCCCCAGGGATGATCCAGCCCCCTCGTCTTGACCTGCACGTCGATAGGCGTCCGTGTGGCAACGGCCGGCGCGCGCATCTGCCCGGCAAAAGCCGGCTTCTGCGCGGGTGCGGTCGGATCGTTGACCGGAAGCGGCCTACCGGCGACCGATGCGCCGTCCGGTGCACGCTTGCCGCTCGCGGGCAGGCCGACGCTGTTGTGGTTCTGCGCCAAGGCCGGCGCGGCGAGGATCGCGAGCATCGATGTCGCGGCAATGAGGGGGCGGGTCATCATGATCTTTCGGTATTTAGGGGCGCACATGAAGGCGGCGACGCGGCCCGGCCCGATCGCCGGGAATGCGCTCAGCCGCCCAGACCGGCGGTCTGGCCACCATCGACGACCATGGCGTGTCCGACCATGAAGGCCGCGGCATCCGAGCACATGTAGAGGACGGCTGCGGCGATCTCCTCGGGTTTGCCCATGCGGCCGATCGGCTCCTGCGCGACCATCTTCTCTCGACCTTCCTCGGTGCCGCCCGACACCCGGTCGGTTATCATCGGCGTTTCGATGATGCCGGGGCAGATGACGTTCACGCGGATCTTGTCGCCGATATATTCGAGCGCGGCCGACTTGCTTATCCCGATCACGCCATGCTTGACGGCGACGTACCCCGCCTGCCCCGCGATCCCGACGACGCCAGCGCCTGACGAGGTGTTGACGATCGCGCCGCCACCGCGCTGCTGCATCAGCGGAATCTGGTACTTCATGCACAGGAACACGCCGCGCAGGTCGATCGCGACGATCCGGTCGAACTCGTCTTCGTCGAGGTCCGCGAGCGGCACCTGTTGCTGCTCGATGCCGGCGTTGTTGAAGGCGATGTCGAGACCGCCGAACGCTTCGACCGTCTTGTCGAGCGCGGCCCGGATGTCCTCGCCCTTCGATACATCACAGCGGACGCCAAGCGCCCTACCGCCTGCGTCTTTGATCTCCTTTACAACCTTCGCAATTTCGTCATCGGCGATGTCGACCACCGCAACGCTGGCGCCGGCCTCGGCAAAGGCAAGGGCGGTAGCGCGGCCGATGCCATTGCCACCGCCGGTGATGAAGGCGACCTTGCCGGCGTGGGACTGGTTCTGAAGGGGCATGTATGTGATCCTTTCGGAATAGACGGCATTGGCTGCCGCAATCTCAGAACCTCAACGCACTCGGGGCCAGTATAGTGCATGAATCAGGCTCAACGTCTCAGTGCATAACTCTCACTGAGACGAAGACGCTGCGCGTGTGTTTTGTGATCGACCAGCCAGACCAGCAACAGGATCATCATGAAGCCGCACATCATCTGTCACATGGCCAGTAGCCTCGACGGGCGCATCATACCTGAGCGGTGGACGCCGAGCGATGCGCACTCGCACCCGACCTACGAAGATCTTCATGTCCGCCTCGGCGGGGGGTCATGGATCGTCGGTCGCGTCACAGGGGAGGAGTTTGCGAAGGGAGAAGCTTACCCCAAGCAGAGCCACGGTCCGATCGCGCGCACGTCGTGGCTGCCAAACGAGGGAGCCGACGCCTACGCGATCGTGATCGACGCGCACGGCAAGATTGTCTGGGGGCGCAGCGACGTCGGGGGAGACCCGATCATCGTCGTCCTGACTGAGCGGGTATCGGACGCGCATCTTGCCGGATTACAGGCCGACGGAGTCGGCTACGTATTCGCCGGGGAAGACGAGCTCGATCTCCGGCATGCTTTGGCCACGCTCGGTGAGGAGCTGGAGCTAGACCGGTTCATCCTTGAGGGTGGCGGGCATCTCAATGGCGCATTCCTCCGCTCCGGACTCATCGATGAAATAAGCTTGATGCTCGTACCGGCGA
Source organism: Novosphingobium sp. TK46 (assembly GCF_055361525.1). Classification (NCBI taxonomy): domain Bacteria; kingdom Pseudomonadati; phylum Pseudomonadota; class Alphaproteobacteria; order Sphingomonadales; family Sphingomonadaceae; genus Novosphingobium; species Novosphingobium sp. TK46. The sequence continues at coordinate 3,318,729 of NZ_CM143963.1, read as the reverse complement.
TCGATGGGACGGCTGGCGCTCCTGCCGTCTTCGATGGTCCGGAAGCGGGCGGATCGGCCATTCCCGCGATCGACCGGCTGACACTGGAGAGCCATGAAGTGCTGGATACCGGCATCGTCTGGCTCCGCTATCAGGTGTCGAACACATCACCAGTGTAGTGCGATGATGAAGAACGTTCATCGCTTCATCAAATTTGCTCATGTTGTGGACTATCCCGCGACCCCTTAAACTAAACTCCTTCGCAGCTCGTCATCCCCCAACCTGGCGATGCTGCGCGTGCCCGGATCGACTGTGGCTGCCCCCCTGTCACGCTTTCGGTCCGGGCTTTCGAAATGACATTAGGAGAAGCCATCATGGCAGGCTTGACCGCGCCCGCGGCGACCGGCGCCGCCCAGGGCGCAATCAATTCACCGGCCCATTGGGGCGCGGTCTACGCCATGGCGCTGTGCAGCTTCGTGCTGGTGGCTTCCGAGTTCATGCCGGTCAGCCTGTTAAGCCCGATCGCACAGACGCTGCAGCTCACTGAAGGCCAAGCGGGTCAGGCGATCGCCATCTCCGGTGTCTTCGCCGTGGTGACGAGCCTGTCGCTTTCGTTCATCCTGGGCGCTCTCGACCGCCGGTTGGTCCTGCTCCTGCTTACCGGACTGCTGATCGTGTCCGGTGTCATCGTCGCCTTCGCGCCGAGCTACCTGATCTTCATGGGAGGCCGGGCTTTGCTCGGCATCGCCATCGGCGGCTTCTGGTCGATGTCGGCAGCGATCGCGATGCGTCTGGTGCCGAACGCGTCCGTCCCCAAGGCTTTGGCGGTCATCAATGGCGGCAACGCATTGGCCACCGTGCTGGCCGCGCCGCTCGGCAGCTTCATGGGCAGCCTCATCGGTTGGCGCGGCGCCTTCTTTTGCGTCGTGCCCGTTGCGGTGGCTGCCGTGGCCTGGCAGGCGATCGCCCTTCCCAAGCTGCCCGCCATCGCGCGACAGGGCGGCAATGGCATGACCGCGCTGCTGCGCCGCCCGCCGGTCCTGTTCGGTCTCGCTACGGTCGCGCTGCTGTTCGTCGGCCAGTTCTCGCTCTTCACCTATCTGCGTCCCTTCCTGGAGCAGGTCACGCATGTCAGCGTCTCGACGCTGTCGATCATGCTGCTCATCGTCGGTGTCTCCGGGTTCATCGGAACGCTGCTGATCGGCCGCGTCCTCGAACATAAGCTCTACGTGACGCTCGGCGTCCTTCCGGCTGCCATGGCGGCGGTGGCGGTCGCGCTGACGCTGGTCGGCGGATCGACGATCGCGACCGCTGCGCTTCTAGCGGTGTGGGGCTTCGCCGGTACGGCGGCACCCGTAGCCTGGTGGACCTGGCTCGCGCGCACTGCCCCCGAGGAGGCAGAAGCCGGCGGCGGGCTGATGGTGGCGATCGTCCAGCTCGCGATCACCCTGGGAGCGACAGTCGGGGGCATCGTGTTCGACACTGCCGGCGCCATCCCTGAGTTCCTCGTGAGCGGCGCTCTCCTCGCGATAGCGGCGCTGGCCGCCTTTGCGGTGGCGCGCTTTCACGGCCGCGCAACTGCAACCGGCGCAACGGCGGCCGCGTGAAGCAGGCGCGCTCCATCTTCCTCTTCTTGCGCGACTGTGCGCGCCGGGGACAGCGCAGCGTACTAGTGACGCTCACAGACGTCGCGGGCAGCGCAACCCGTGCGCCCGGCGAGCACATGGCCGTCGCCGAAAGCGGTGCCGTGTTCGGATCGTTTTCCGGAGGGTGCGTTGAGGCCGCGGTGATCGCGGAAGCGCGGGAGGTGATGGCGGCGGGACAGTCGCGCCACGTCCGCTACGGCGCTGGATCGCCCTACATCGACATCCGACTCCCGTGCGGCGGGGGCATCGACCTGCTTTTCCTGCCTGACCCCGATCGCTCACAGATCGACTTGGCGATTAATGTGCTGGAACGGCGCCGGCCGTTGAAGCTGCATCTCTCCAGGGGCGGGCGCCTCACCGCTTCGGAGGCCGAGCAGTCGGATAGGACGGGTTGGACAGATCATGCCTTTCTGGCTCGACACGATCCGCGACTCCGCCTTGTCGTACTCGGGCATGGCGCGGAACCGGGTGCTCTCATCGATATGGCGGAAGCCTATGGCGCAGAGATCCTCCTTTTCAGCCCACAAGCCTCACTTGTCGACGAGGTCCGCGCAAGAGGCACGCCTGCCCAGCTTTTGCGGGTCGTCGGACGCGCCGATGGCTTCGTGGTCGACCCTTGGTCTGCGGTTGTCACCCTGTTCCACGATCACGACTGGGAGACCGACTTGCTTTTGCAGGCACTCGAACAGCAATCGCTCTTCATCGGTGCTATGGGCAGCAGGCGCACGCATGCCGAGCGTCGAGACCGACTGCTGCAGGCAGGCGCGGAGCCGCGCGCCATCGACCGCGTTGTAGGGCCGATAGGGCTTATCGCCGCGACCCGTGACCCGCAAACTCTAGCGGTCTCGATCCTGGCGCAGATCGTTCAGGTTTATGAGGACGCGCTCGCGAGTGGGACCGTTGCCGCGCATCTCCGCTCTGGGCTGAGCAATGCTCATCGGTTCAATGAGCTCCCTGCACGAACCGTAACAACGCCAAAAGCGTTAAAGAATGAGAGCGGCGATGCCGCAACCGAAGTTTACGCTCACCGCTGCGCAGCTGGAAGAGGAGCCAAGGTCCATGGCGGGCATGTCTGAAATCGAACTGTCTCGTCGGGGACTACTTGCGGGAAGCGCCGCTACGGTCGCCATCGCCGCATCTCCGATCGCGGCTGAGGCTGCACCGCTGCAACCCTTGTCAGCTCCTGCATCTCTGCCGGTCTCGTTCGAGGTCAACGGGAAGGCGCACAAGCTGAGCCTCGATCCCCGTACCACGTTGCTTGATGCGCTTCGCGAGCACCTGCACCTGACCGGCACCAAGAAAGGCTGCGACCACGGCCAATGTGGCGCCTGCACCGTGATGGTCGATGGCGTCCGGATCAATTCCTGCCTCACCCTCGCCGTCATGCACGAGGGTGACAGGATCACGACCATCGAAGGCTTGGGCACGCCTGAGAAGCTGCACCCCATGCAGGCGGCGTTCGTGAAGCATGATGGCTACCAGTGCGGCTATTGCACGCCGGGCCAGATCTGCTCGGCAGTCGCTGTGCTCGACGAGATCAAGCGCGGTGTGCCGAGCCATGTTCAGGCCGACCTAACCAATCGACCGCAGGCGACCAACATCGAGATGCGTGAGCGTATGAGCGGCAACATCTGCCGCTGCGGCGCCTATTCCAACATCGCCGAGGCCATGGCCGAAGTTGCAGGAGCAAAGGCATGAAAGCCTTCACCTATGAGCGCGCCAAGGACCCTGTCGCCGCGGCGCGGGCCGCGGCACGCCCCGGCGCCCGGTTCATCGCTGGTGGCACCAACCTGCTCGATCTGATGAAGATCGAGGTGGAGACGCCGAGCCACCTTATCGACGTTCAGGATCTCGGCTTTGACAAGATCGAGAAGACCGCCGACGGCGGGCTGCGCATCGGCGCTCTGGTGACCAACACCAACCTTGCCGCGGACGAGCGCGTGCGCCGCGATTACGGCGTCCTGACCCGCGCCATCGTGGCTGGCGCGTCCGGCCAGCTCCGCAACAAGGCCTCTACGGCGGGCAACCTGCTTCAGCGCACCCGCTGCCCCTATTTTTACGACACCAACATGGCGTGCAATAAGCGCAAGCCAGACTCAGGGTGCTCTGCCATCGGCGGCGTGTCCCGCCAGCTCGGCGTGATCGGCGTGTCCGACAAGTGCATCGCGACCTTCCCAGGCGACATGGCGGTGGCCATGCGTGTTCTGGACGCCGTTATCGAGACGGTTGATGCCAACGGCCAGCGGCGTTCGATCCCGATCGCCGACTTCCACCGGCTGTGGGATGACCGGCCCGAGATCGACACCAACCTGCGCGCCGGCGAGCTGATCACCGCCGTGACGCTGCCACGCCCGCTCGGCGGCAAGCACCTCTACGAAAAGGTGCGCGACCGGGCATCCTATGCCTATGCGCTGGTCTCGATCGCGGCTGTCATCCAGCCCGACGGTACCGGCCGGGTCGCATTTGGCGGTGTCGCGCCCAAACCGTGGCGTGTTGAAGCCGCGGAGGCGCTGCTGCCGAGCGGAGCCGCCGCGGTGACGGCCCGCGCCTTCCAGGGCGCGACGCCGACTGAGGACAACAAGTTCAAGCTGCCGCTCGCCACGCGGGCGCTGGCCTCTGTCATCGCCCAAGCCAAGGCATAAGCCATGAAGTTCGACACCCCCGCGACGACCAATCCGATCGACCGCATGAAGGTCGTGGGGCGTGCCCACGACCGCATCGACGGTCCGCTCAAGACGACGGGTCAGGCGCCCTACGCATACGAGTTCCATCGCGAGGTCCCGAACGCGGCCTATGGCTACGTGGTCGGCTCGGCCATTGCCAAGGGTCGTATCCGTTCGATGAACCTGGACGAGGCGCGCGCAGCGCCCGGTGTGCTTGCCATCGTTACCGCATCCGACGCCGGCAAGCTGGGTAAGGGCAAGTATAATACCGCCAAGCTGTTCGCGGGTCCCGCGGTCGATCATTATCACCAAGCCGTTGCAGTCGTCGTGGCCGAGACGTTTGAGCAAGCGCGGGCGGCGGCCGGACTGATCCGCGTGGACTATCAGCGCGCGCCCGGGCGATTCGATCTCGACCAAGAGATCAAGACCGCGCCGCTACACGGCGGAAGCAGCGGCGAAGGCAGCGAATCTTCGCCGGAGCATCGCGTGGGCAAGTTCGAGGCTGCCTTCGCCGCTGCCCCGGTGAAGCTCGATCAACGCTACACCACGCCCGACCACAGCCATGCGATGATGGAGCCGTTCGCCTCGATCGCGTCCTGGACCGGTGACGAGCTGACGGTGTGGACGTCGAACCAGATGATCGACTGGGGCCGTACAGATCTGGCGACGACGCTTGGTATCCCCAAGGAGAAGATCACCTTCATGTCGCCCTATGTGGGCGGCGGTTTCGGCGGAAAGCTGTTCCTGCGCACCGACGCGGTGCTGGCGGCGCTCGGCGCGCGTGCAGCCAAGCGCCCGGTCAAGCTGGCGTTGCAACGCCCCCTCATCGCCAACAACACGACGCACCGCCCTGCCACGCGCCAGCGCATCCGTATTGGCACGTTGCGCGACGGCACGATCACAGCGATCGCGCACGAGAGCGGTTCGGGCGATCTGGCCGGTGGTGGCCCCGAAACGGCGGTCAATCAAACCGAATTGCTGTACGCGGGCGCCAATCGCCTCACGTCGCTGCGGCTCGCGGTCATGGATCTTCCCGAGGGAAATGCCATGCGTGCGCCCGGCGAGGCGCCGGGCATGATGGCGCTCGAGATCGCGATGGACGAGATGGCCGAGCAGCTCAGCATGGACCCGATCGCGTTCCGGGTAAAGAACGACACGCAGATCGATCCCAAGGATCCGAAGCGTCACTTCTCGCAGCGCCAGCTCGTCCGTTGCCTCGAGGAAGGGGCGCAGCGCTTTGGCTGGTCGAAGCGCAACCCCAAGCCCGGTCAGGTGCGCGATGGGCGTTGGCTGGTCGGGATGGGTGTCGCATCCTCGTTTCGCAACCACATGAACATGCCCTCGGGTGCCCGTGTCCGGCTGGGCCGCGACGGTGTCGTGACGGTCGAAACCGACATGACCGACATCGGCACCGGCAGTTATACTATCCTCGCGCAGACTGCTGGCGAGATGATGGGCGTGCCGGCCGAAGCCGTCGTCGTGAAGCTCGGGAGTTCGGCATATCCGGTGTCCGCGGGTTCGGGCGGCCAGTTCGGTGCGGCGAATTCGACCGCGGGTGTTTATGCAGCGTGCGTGAAGCTGCGCGAGCAGGTCGCCCAGCGGCTCGGCGTCAACTCGGTCGACGCGGTGTTCGAAGGTGGCAAGGTCCGAAGCGGCAACCGCACCGCCGACCTGCGTCAGGCGGCGTCTGCCGGCGAGCTGGTGGCCGAGGACAAGATCGAGTTCGATAAGCTCGACAAGACCTATCAGATCTCCACCTTCGGTGCGCACTTCGTCGAAGTTGGGGTCGACGCATATACCGGTGCCACCCGCGTGCGCCGGATGCTTGCGGTCTGTGCCGCCGGTCGCATCATCAACCCCAAGTCGGCGCGCAGTCAGGTGATCGGCGCGATGACCATGGGCGTTGGCTCGGCGCTGATGGAAGCGCTCGAAGTAGACAAGCGGTTCGGCCTGTTCATCAACCATGATCTTGCCGGATACGAAGTGCCGGTGCACGCTGACATTCCTCACCAAGAGGTCGTGTTCCTCGACGAGGCCGACGACAAGGCCAACCCGATGAAGGCCAAGGGTGTCGGTGAACTTGGCCTTTGCGGCGTAGGCGGCGCGGTGGCCAATGCGGTCTACAATGCCACCGGCGTGCGCATCCGCGACTATCCGTTGACCCTCGACAAGCATCTGGAACGCCTGCCGACGATCGCCTGAGCGACCGTGGCCGGATCGAGGGCGCTGCATGAGGTACGGCCCCTTCCGTCGTCCGGCGGGAGGAAATGAAAGGGCTCGCCTTCGCGGTTCGAGTCAAAACGGAGAAGCGTCATGCACCCGAACAGGACGGCACTGCTGTTGATCGAATATCAAAACGACTTCGTGAGTCAGGGCGGCGCCCAGCATGAGGCGGTGCAAGCCGTCATGGCCCAAAACGACATGCTTGCGCACAGCCGGGCCGTGGTCGAACACGCACGAGCGCGGGGCGTGACGGTGATGTACGCACCGATCAGCTTTGCTGCGGGCTATCCCGAAATTCCCTCCGATCCCTACGGCATCCTTGCCGGCATCGTCGGGGCGCAGGCATTCCGCAAGGGAAGCTGGGGGGCCGAGATCGCCGAAGAGATGGCGCCCCAGGACGGCGACATCATCATCGAGGGCAAGCGCGGGCTGGATTGCTTTGCCAGCACCAACATCGACTTCATTCTGCGTCAGCGCGGCATCACGGATGTGGCCATCGCCGGCTTCCTCACCAATTGCTGCGTGGAATTGACCATGCGCTCCGCCTACGAGCGCGGCTTCCGCGTGGTCACTCTGACTGACTGTACCGCAACGCTCAGCCCGGAAGAGCAGGAAGCGGCCGTCACCAAGAACTTTCCGATGTTCTCGCGGCCCATGACACACCAAGCCTTCGTTGCCGAGCTGGAGCCGGTGGCATGAAGTTCGACACCCCGGCGGGCACCACCCCGATCGATCGCCAGGCTGTCGTCGGCCGGCCGCATCCGCGGGTTGAGGGCCGGCTCAAGACAACCGGCACCGCTACCTACGCGGCCGAACACCATGACGTTGGCGACAATCTTGCCTACGGCTACATTTTGGGTGCCGCGATCGCGAAGGGGCGGATTTCGCGCCTCGACCTATCGATCGCGCGCGCCGCGCCGGGCGTCCGCACGATCGTCACCCACGAGACGGCGGGGACGCTCGGTGTCGGCGACTTCTATGTCCAGCGCATGCTCGCCGGACCGGAGGTGGATCATTATCATCAGGCCGTCGCCGTAGTGGTGGCGGACACGTTTGAGCAGGCGCGGGCTGCTGCCGCCCTGATCCGTGTCGATTATACGCGCGGCAAAGGCGCGTTCGACCTTGCCGCGCAAAAGCCGACCGCTCCGATTGCACCGGAAGAGCCGTTCGGCGGCGCAAGCGAGCTTCGCATCGGCGACTTCGAGCGCGCCTTCGCCGCGGCGCCGGTGAAAGTCGACCAGACCTATACCGTGCCCGATCAGGCGCATGCGATGATGGAGCCGCACGCCACCATCGCCCGCTGGGACGGTGACAAGCTGACATGCTGGACGTCCATCCAGCAGATGAATTGGGGCAAGCGCGATCTCGGCAAGATCATCGGCGCGCCCAAGGAGAACATCCACCTGCTCTCGCCCTTCATCGGCGGCGGTTTCGGTGGCAAGGGCACGACCCAGAGCGACCTCGCGCTCGCGGCGCTCGCTGCGCGTGCGGCGGGGCGGCCGGTCAAGCTCGTGCTGCAGCGGGCGATCATGTTCAACAACACGATCCATCGGCCGAAGACGATTCAGCGGATCCGGCTTGGGGCGGGCCGCGACGGACGCATCACTGCCATCGGACACGATGGCTGGTCGGGCAATCTGCGCGGCGGGAGAACCGAACCGACCACGCTTCCCACCCGCTTGCTCTATCGCGGCGAGAACCGGCTGCTGCGCCGCTATCTTACCACGCTCGACCTGGCCGAGGGCAATGCGATGCGTGCGCCCGGCGAGGCTCCCGGCATGATGGCGCTCGAAATCGCGATGGACGAGCTAGCGGAAAAACTAGGCATGGACCCGGTCACTCTGCGCATCGCCAATGACACGCAGGTTGACCCGGAGAAGCCTGAACGCCGCTTCTCGACCCGTGCCTTCGTCGAGTGTCTGCGCACGGGTGCCGAGCGGTTCGGCTGGAACGCCCGCCCCACCAAGCCCGCCAGTCGGCAGGACGGCAAGTGGCTGATCGGTTATGGCATGGCGAGTGCAATCCGCGGCGCCCCGATCGCCAAGGCGGGTGCGCGTGCGCGGCTTGGCCGCGACGGGATCGTCACGGTTGAAACCGACATGACCGACATCGGTACGGGTAGCTATACGATCGTGGCGCAGGTTGCCGCCGAGATGATGGGTGTCCCGTTGAGCCGCGTGGTGGCGAAGCTCGGCGACTCTGCTTACCCAGAGACGCCCGGCTCCGGGGGACAGATGGGCGCTGCGTCGGTCACTGCCGGAGTCTATGCCGCTTGTGCCGCCTTGCGTGATGCCGTGGCGCAGCGGCTTGGCTTCAACACGATCGATGTCACCTTCTCTGACGGCGAGGTGCGGTCGGGCGGTCGCGCCGTGCCCCTCGCTCGTGCCGCGCAAGGCGGCGACGTGGTGGCCGAGGACAGCATGGAATATGGCGACCTCAGCAAGCAATATGCTCAGCAGACCTTCGGCGCGCATTTCGCCGAAGTCGGCGTCGATCGCTACACGGGTGTCGTCCGCGTTCGACGTATGCTGGCGGTGTGTGCAGCGGGACGTATCCTCAATCCTCTGACCGCACGCAGTCAGGTGATCGGCGGCATGACTATGGGAATCGGTGCTGCGCTGATGGAGGAGATGGCCGTAGACAAGCGCTTCGGCTTCTTCGTAAATCACGACCTCGCGGGGTATGAGGTGCCGGTTCACGCCGACGTACCGCATCTCGACGTTGCGTTCATCGAAGAGGTCGACGCGACCATGTCGCCGGTCAAGGCGAAGGGCGTCGGCGAACTTGGCTTGAGCGGCGTCGCGCCTGCGATTGCCAACGCCATCTACAACGCGACCGGCGTGCGCGTGCGTGAATATCCGATCACTCTGGAGAAGCACCTCGACGGGCTACCGGAGCTTACATGACTCGCGATAGCGGGCTGCTCACGCGCTTGCCGCAACGACTTCGGCCGGCGCTCCTCGCCCTGTCGTTGCTCGGCATCGCGGCTGGAGCGTCGGCTCAGGTCACCGCTTCCACACCCGGCAGCGTCGTTCCCATACCCCCCGCCGAGCTTGCGTTGACGACAACCGTCGCCGATCGGCCGATCCGCGTCCCAGGCGCAACCCTGGATCTCGAAGGTCCGGTGTTTCTTCCCAACGGGGATCTCCTGTTCTCCGATGTTCAGGGAAGGCGCGTGATGAGACTGGATGAGCGCGATCGGCTCACCACGGTAGTCACGCTGGCCAGTCTGATGCCTGGCGGCATGGCGCTCGCGCCCGATGGCCGCGTCTTAATCGCGGCGGCAAACGACACAGGGGGCGGCGCAATCATTGCGATGCGGCCCGATGGCAGCCAGCAGGAGACGATCGTTCGCGAAAGCGCCGGCTTCGCGCCGAACGACCTCGCATTCGACGCCCAGGGCGGGTTCTACTTCACCGACGCGCGGGGCTCGATCGGAGAACCGACGGGCGGCGTCTGGTACGTCGCTTCGGGTGGCGCAGCGCCAGTGCCCGTCGTGCAGCATCTCTCGGTGGCCAACGGGCTCTCCTTGAGCCCTGACGGCAAGCGGCTGTGGGTCGGCGAGTTCGCCTTGGGGCGGCTGTACCGGATCGATCTCAAGGATGCGTTCACTCCGGCGCCCTTCGGGTCCACGACGGCCTATCAGTTCACCGGACCCGCGCCGGATTCCATGCGCGTTGACGGAGCCGGCAACGTCTATGTCGCGCTATACGGCCAAGGCCGTGTCGTTGCATTCTCGCCGAGCGGTCTGCCGCTCGGACAGATACTTCTTCCCGGCCGGGACGAGGGACGCAACCTGAACACCACCAGCATGGCGATCCGGCCCGCGACCCGCGAGTTGGTCATCGTCACGAGTGACGGCAAACCGGGCGGTCGCGCGATGATCTTTCATGCAGCCTCTTTCGAACAGTAGACCGGCAGGAGAAGAGACATGGATTTGAAACGCGCAGGATCGCAAGCCTCGCAAGTGGGGCCAGCCGAATGGTTCACCGGCAACGTCCGCATCGATCCGCTTAACAGCCCGCCCGAGCCGGCGCGCCATAGCTGTGCCGCAGTGACGTTCGAGCCGGGTGCACGGACCAACTGGCATACCCACCCGCTCGGCCAGACCCTGATCGTCACCGCAGGCTGCGGCTGGACACAATGCGAGGGCGAAGAGGTCGTCGAGATCCGCGCCGGCGACGTCATATGGTGTCCACCGGGACATAAGCATTGGCACGGCGCTACCCCGACGACTGCGATGACACACATCGCCGTGCAGGAATCGCTGGATGGGCGGCCGGTCGACTGGCTCGAGCCGGTCAGCGACGAACAGTACCACCGTTAACGAAAGCCGGAGCATCTCATGAAATATATTCACGCTATGGCGCTAGCCCTCTGCGCGGCACCTGCGGCGCACGCGCAGACCATCGTCCGGGCGGAAGAGGCGCCAGCCAAGCCCGGACCGACCGAGAATTTTACCGGCACAGTGACCGTTCGTATGACGGCTGAGGCGATCGCGCCCGGGCAGGCAGGGACTGCACTGGTAACCTTTCAGCCCGGCGCACGGACCAATTGGCACACGCATCCCGCCGGACAGATACTCTACGTGACGCAAGGCTGTGGCTGGTATCAGGAGGAAGGCAGCGCGGTCGCCCGCATCTGCACGGGTGACACCATCCACGCGCGACCGGGTGCAAAACACTGGCATGGCGCGACGAACAGACAGAGCATGAGCCATCTGGCGATCAGCGAGATGCTCAACGGGAAACCTGTCGACTGGCTCCAGCCGGTGACGGCGGATCAATTTCGGGGACCAGCGAACTAGTCCACGAAGGTTGCTTGCCGGATGATGATGATGCACGCTGCTCATCAATGTCGAACACCCGATCCAACCTTGCCGACCTGACATACTTCCTGTCGATTGCACGGCATCGCAGCTTTCGTCTTGCGGGTCTGGAACTTGGTGTCAGCGCCTCTGCGCTCAGCCACGCGCTCAAAGGGCTGGAGGCGCGTCTCGGCGTGCGCCTCTTGAACCGCACCAACCGAAGTGTGACTCTCACTGCCGCCGGCGAAGAGCTGTGCGACGAGATATCGGAACCGTTCGGGAAGATCGATCAGGCGGTAGAGGGCCTGAACCGCTTTCGCGATGCGCCCACGGGTCGCATCCGGCTGAACGTGATTGCCGAAGCGGCCACCTTGCTGCTGGCGCCGGTTGTGGCCGTGTTCAACGAGCGATACCCGGACATCGAAGTCGATATCGCTGCGCGCGATCAGATGGTGGACGTCGTGGATGGCGGCTACGACGCCGGCATTCGCCATGGCGGAACGGTTCCCGAAGACATGATCGCACAGCGGCTCTCCGCCGACCTGCGTTGGGTCGTGGCTGGATCGCCCGCATATCTGGAGAAGTTCGGGACACCTGAAACTCTCGACGATCTTCGACATCATCGTTGCCTTGGCGTGAGGCTTGGGAATGACCGCATCTACCGGTGGGAGTTCGAAGGCGCGGACGGAGAGGTCGCTTTCAGTGTGCCTAGCAAAGTCATCGTCGATGAGGGGCGTGCGATGCTTTCGATGGCGCTTGCCGGCGCAGGTTTGATGTACGGCCTCGAACCTAGCTTCGCGCCATATGTCGCCCGCGGGGAATTACGATTGGTACTTGAGGATCACGCCTCCATGGGCCCTGGTTACCACATCTACTACTCAAGCAGGCGTCAAGTGCCGACCGGTCTCCGCTTGCTGATCGAACTTGTGCGGGAGCTTCGTCCCTTGGGCCTCTGAGATCCTTTTCGGCATTCCTCGTGGTCAGCGCTTGGAAGGTGTCATATAGTCGATGACCCGTTGTTCTTTGACGCGCGCGGAAGGCGGTCTGATCGACGGGGATCGCTCGGCGTGGACAGGATAAGGCCCGAGTTATCAGTCTAGATAGTGACGTTCTGGACAATGTCGTCACCCTGGTTTCCGCTGCAGCAAGATGAGCGAGCGGCCTTTTCGGGAAAGCTCGGGGTAAAGCTGGACGGCAGAAACTGGGTCGGGCACCTGACTATGCGCTTTCGGGCAACAAGAGCACAACTCGGAACGTTCAGTAACTTAGGTGTTTGCCTGACAGCGAGTGAAGTTTGAGCTTTGACCAGCCGCCTTGGACTCCTCAGACGTTCCATTAGGACAAGATCGAGGGACCGGATACAAGGCTAGAGAGCGTGATCCCGCATGCTTACATGTCACCCAGGAGAGATGAATTGCTGTTTCATACGATGGTAGGATCGAACGATATCGAACGATCCAGGGGCTTCTACAACGCCGTGCTCGGCGTTTTGGGAGTAGGGGAAGGAGCAACGAACGTAGCCAACAGCGGGCACACTCGGCTCTTCTACAGCAACAAGGGCGGAACGAATTTCATCGTCAGCCAACCGATCAACAATGAACCAGCAACCGTAGCCAATGGCAGCACCGTCGCTTTCTCTTGCAACTCCCCCGAACAGGTAGAACTGTTTCACGCGACCGCACTCGCCAATGGCGGCACGTCCATTGAGGATCAGCCCGGCCCACGAGAGTCTGCAATGGGAACCATCAATCTCGCATACGTTCGCGATCCTGACGGCAACAAGCTGTGCGGGATCCACATTCCAACCTAAGTCGCCGCCGCAAGTTCATCAATTCAAGTAGCTGCCTGCTTCATTGATCGCCGACCGGTTACAACCGGTCGGCCCCACCCACGTGCAGCCATCAACGCGGCGCGATCGGGAAGATGAATAAGAGTCCGCTGTCGCGGAGTTCTAATGAGCCCCGAATGTCTCTATATGAGGGCGGCAGGCGCCCTGCCCCGCTTGTTCAGCCACGCACGTCCGCTACGGGCGATTGCTTTCCTGTATCCGGACAGACCTTTCGCGCCCCAATTGCAGACATTTCCGGGAAGATGCATAGTCTCGGAGAGCGGACGTTTGGAGATGGCAAATTGATACTGATGATTGCGCTTCTTGCCAGCGCCTCGGCAGCAGTGGACAATGCACCGAGTAAGGGTCACCCGATCGGCTCCGCTGCGGATTGGGTGCGTGCTGAAGACTTTTCGTCGTCGGAATGGAATAAGGCTGCGGTCACGACATACGACCTGATGGTCGATCCTAACGGCATCCCGGTAAGTTGCGTTGTAACTGGAACAAGCGGCTCCGACGAGGTCGATAAAGTGGCGTGCTCATCGCTTATGGCGAGGGCTCGATTTTTTCCGGCAAGGGATGGTCAAGGCGATCCAACAGCTGAGGCGCGTCACGGGCATATACGTTGGCATCCGGAAAAAACTGGGTCGAACCAGTACTCAACCCCGCCTGAGATACTGGTGAAGACTCCTTTGATTACTGATTTAGAACATAGAGAACATGTGACCGTGGACCTAATCTATGACGATCTCGGTGATATTAAGCAGTGCATTGCTGTCGAAAGATCAGGTATTTCTCAACTTAACGCTGATGCGTGCACAATTGCTTCCAAGACGGGTACTTTCGGCCCGGTGAGAGGCGGCCGTGGCGAGACGACAAGAGGTTTGCGAGACATAGACCTAGTTTTCATCAAGGGTGAATCAGAGCAGGTTACTATGTTTTAAACGCCTGCCTCGATTGCCGACCGGTTGAAATTCATTCGTCTCCTCTCACCGTCAACCCGGGCGCAAGCTGACCGTCGGCACACGCCCCAATTGCGGGCATCCCTGTTAAAAGCTACTAGCGTGTCATGCTGCTTTTGCTGATCATGTTAAACGCCACGGCACCGGTTCCCCTGGCCTCGCCGGCGGGCTGGACCGATTATCCGATGCAAGCTTTGAGGATGGGTGAGCAGGGGACGGTAGGATTTGAAGTGACTGTTGGACCGGATGGCCGCGTGACAGACTGTCATATCGTACAAACAAGCGCTTCTGCTATCCTCGATGCGGAGGTTTGCCGTCAGATCAGTACGCGGGGTCGCTTCCGGCCAGCTACCGACACCTCAGGTAGTCCGGTTATTGGCAGCTACCGAGGAAAGGTCAGTTTCTCGTCCAATCCGCAATAGTAGTTGCACAAGCGCGTCCGCTCACCACCGCCTGACTGGCCGCAAATGGCGCCGATACGATGCCCGTAAGCTGACGTCGCAGCCGCCGCTTGGGAGCCGTTTCCCGTGAGACGATGGAGATGAACGACGGTCCGCTTTCGGGCACGTCATCTCAGCCCCTTAGCGGCCGGAATGAGGGCGACAGACGCCCTACCACACCCGTTCTGCTCCTCGCGTCCGCTTTGGCAATCATCAGTGCCGCTGCGACAATTGGACATCGCCGGGTATCAGCCTAGGTGTATCAATCGCCACGACACCGGCCAGATGGGCCTAGGGTATCCCCAGTCGTTGCCGTGAGTCGGAGAAGTAGATGGTTCTAGGAGACTTAAGTCCCGATCGCGACCGAAACATAGCGATCTACGTGGCCGTCATCAATGGCGCGACCTTTGGTGAGCTTGCTGCGCGGCACGGTATCAGTAAGGTCCGCGTGCAGAAGGCCTATGCTCGAGAGCGCACGAATGCCTGGGAAGCGCGGCGACGCGGAGAGACCAGCTATCTAGAACGCCCTATTCCAGCGGATGTCTGATACCGGCCCGGCGGGGGTGTGCGAGGATCGCATGACCGAAGGACCACATAGCTAAGATTTCCGCTCCAGGGCGGTCAGTTCGTTTTCACCAGTTTTGCCGTAAAAGCATCCAGTTCACGCCGTCAAAACAAGAGATCAGCCGGCGCATGAACAGGCGGCCGCATTTGGGCGTGCCGTTGTGCTAAGCCTATGATCGAACGAGGGCGGCAATCGTCATGCACTTCGCCCCTTTCACGGCCTCCGCCAAAAACGGAGCCGCCGACGGGGCTTTGTGCTTCCACATCTTCCCAAACGTGGGCAGTCGTCCATAGCTAGCTGATGGCTACCACCACGGATGCAACCCGGCGTACTCGCGCCAGACGCAACAAGACGTATGATGCAACTCATCTGTCGCTGATCGAGGCATCGGTCAAACTGATCTCGGATCGGGGCGTAGAAGCGCTCTCAGTGGCCGGCCTAGCACGTGCGGTGGGCATGAACCGAGCCACCGTGTACTACCATTTCGCGGATCGAGAAGCCTTGCTCGAGGCGGTCAGCGCCTGGTCCTCAGCACAGCTTACGCGTGGGTTCGCCGGCGACGAGAGCCAGCGCGAGCGGATCGACTTCGTCGCCCGCTTTGTTCTGGGCAACCCCGATCTGATAAAGCTTTGGATCGAGCAGTTCATCGCGCCTGGCGACATCCGCGACCGCTACCCCAAATGGGACGAGTTCGTTGCGGCAAGCCATGCCACCCGCGGCAAAGAAGCAGTTGAGGAAGCTGTCGATGTGGAAGTCTACTGCACCTTCCTGCTTGCCGGTGCGATCATCGGACCGAGGGTTTTTCGCAACAGCGTGCGGCCCGACCTGAGCGAAGACGAAGTGGTAAACCGCTTTCGCGCTGAACAGCAACGTATGCTGCGGCAGGAAGGCCTGCTGCGCGACTAATTTCCAACACACCTGTTGGAATATCGTTCGAAGCTGTATAAGCTCGGGTCATAACGATCAGAGAGGATTCGCCATGGCTCAGGCCGCAACCAGCTTTCAGCGGGTCTCCGATGAGGCGCTCGCCTGGCTTGGCACCGACCCTGTGCCCGCCAAAGCCTACTACGATCCGGCCTACTTCGAACTTGAGCGCCAGGCCGTGTTCCTCAAAAGTTGGATCCAAGTTGGCCATGTCTGCGAAGTGCCGGAGCCGGGAAGCTTTGTCCGCCGCGAGCTTGAGTTCGCTCAAGCATCTCTCCTCATCATTCATGGCCGTGATCAGCGCGTCCGGGCATTTCACAACGTCTGTCCGCATCGTGGCACGCAGCTAGTTGAAGAGGCGAGCGGGCGGCAGTCGAAGTTCCGCTGCCCCTATCACATGTGGACCTTCGGCACCGACGGCGCGCTGATCTCGGCGCCGGACTTCGGGGCCTTTTACCTCGACAAGAAGGACTGCGGGTTGAAGGAAATTGCCCTGCAGGAATGTGGCGGCATGCTGTTCGTCAACTTCGATCCAGACGCCCACAGCTTGCGCGATTGGCTGGGCGATTACGCGACGCGCCTGGAGCAGATGCCGGTGGCACGTGCGACGACCTTCAGCGAATACACTTACGAGATCGATGCCAATTGGAAGCTGACATACGACAACTTCCAGGAGAACTACCATCTGCGCTTCATCCATCCCAGATCGGGAGGCGCGGGGATCGGCGGCGACAATCAGTACGGCTATCCCGTCAGCATGGGTTTCGAAGGACCACATCGAACTCAACGCATCTGGTCCAATCCCTCACCGAATCTGAAGCCCTTCCAGCGCGCCGCCTCGATGCGCGGCATCCCAGCGCTGGCCCAAGCCGGTTTGCTCGGCCTGCCGTTCGAGCGCGATTACCTAGCCTTGTTCCCGAACGTGTTCGTAATCGGCACCCCGACGCAGCCCTTCTCGCACACCGTTTATCCGCTCGCGCCGGATCGATCGCGTGGCGTGGTGCGGGTGTACTGGGTGGGCGACGACAAGACGGCCAGCCAGCGCTTTGCACGCGAATACTCGCTCGCGCAGATCCGCGACATCCACGCCGAGGACATCGCCATGATCGAGCGCGGACAGCGCGGCCTCTCCAGCGGCGCGCTCAGCCATATCCACTTCCAGAGCATGGAAGCGCTTTGTCGCCACCTGTTCAATGAGGTGGACAGCCGTGTCGCTGCTCACGCCAAAGCACAAGCGGAGGTGGTATGATCATGACGAACTCTCTGCCGCCTGAATTCGCCACACTCGAGCCTTTCGTAGCTACTTGGGCCCTCCAGCGCTCGGCCGACCGTGCAGCCAGGCGAACAGCCTCCACGCCGCGGGAGCGTGATGCTTTCTTCGCCACCGTGTCGCCGCACGTGGACGCCGCGCTGGACTACCTCGACGCGCGCTCGATGGAGGATTTAACCTCGGCCGATCGGCGCTTAATGGAACTCATGCTTTCGCTCGCGCACGTCGCGCTCGCAGTCGAGATCCAAGGGCCTGACGAGATCCGGAGCGCGCCCTGGCGGGATCGCATGCGGATCACCCGCGCCACCGCGGATCAGGAGTTCATGCGATGATGGCACTCG
Organism: Novosphingobium sp. TK46; assembly: GCF_055361525.1. Taxonomy (NCBI): domain Bacteria; kingdom Pseudomonadati; phylum Pseudomonadota; class Alphaproteobacteria; order Sphingomonadales; family Sphingomonadaceae; genus Novosphingobium; species Novosphingobium sp. TK46. Next base: position 3,301,081 of record NZ_CM143963.1, on the reverse strand, counting down.
ATGGCAGGATCGTCCTGATTACCGGTGGCGGTGGCGGGATTGGCTCGGGCATGGCGCAAGCCTTTGCCGAGCGGGGAGCGAAGATCGTCCTTGCCGACGTCGCGCTGGAGTTTGCAAAACAGGAAGCCGACAAGCTGCTCGCCGGAACTCAGACCATGGTCGTGGCTCTCGATGTTCGCAGCCTTGAAAGCTGGAACGCCGCTCGCGACACGATCGAGAGAGATTTTGGCACGGTCGATGTGCTCTGCAACAATGCCGGCGTATCTTCCGGCTTCAAGCCGCTGCTCGACATCGAGCCTGAAGAATTCGAACGCCTGATGACCATCAACGTCACCGGTGTGTACAACGGGATCAAGACCTTCGCACCCCTTATGGTCGAGCGAGGGACCGGACACATCGTCAACACATCCTCCGTGAACGGCCTGACACCTTTCGGGAGCTTCGCGGCCTACTCTGCCAGCAAGTTTGCGGTGTTGGGCCTCTCGGACGCGCTGCGCGACGAGTTGGCGCCGGCAGGTGTTGGAGTATCTACGCTGTTCCCCGGCTTGACCAAAAGCCGCATGGCCGAGGCTGACGCCGCAGGCCCAATGGCGAACAATCCCGCCCGCCTCTCTGCGATCCGGGCGAACATGATGGATCCCATCTGGCTAGGCCGAGCCGTGGTTCGTGCCGTCGAGCACGACGAACCTTACATCGTCACTCATCCCGAATATCGCGGAGGGTTGGTCGAACGTCACAACAAGATCCTGGCCGCCTTTGGCGAACCAGCACAACCAGGCTATCGCACCGGCGCTACAGCCACCATGACGTAACGCCTTCAGCTTACGTTTGAACACTTGGTCTGAGCCAGCTTGGTGTCCACAACCAGCGGAGGCTCGGTGTTGAGCTACGATCAATTGGAGCCCAGCACGCGGTTTGCGCCATTATCCGGTCGGCGGTCCTGCAAGTTCAAAGCTCGAATGAACGAGCCGCTGCTACACTGGTCAGGCAGGATGCCGACGCAACCGTCGGTGTTGGAAGCCGGCGGAAGCAGTGAGGGAGGCCGGCCATCGATGACAGCAAAGTCCGCACTTTCACTCGTTTCGATGTGGCCGCCGTGCTCGGTAGCGCCCCGGGCTACTGTCCGATCCCCACTGTGATAAGGAGGGCGGATGGAAGACAACTTTGCCCACCCGCTGCTGAAACAGCTCACACTTTCCAGAAGCGAAGTGGAAAAGTTGGCCGGGAAGCCGCACACAGTCGTCGAATGCGAGCTCGTCCGGGCCGACCTGTCTGGTCTGGATTTGGCGCAATGGTCCTTCGAAAAATGTGACCTCCGGCACGCCGATTTTCATGGCGCGAAACTCGAGCGCTCCAAGTGGCGATCATGTCGCGCGGCCTTTGCTTCGTTCGTCGGTTGCGACCTGTCCGAAGCGTCGTTCGTCAACAGCGATTTCAACAATGCTGCGCTCAAGCGCAGCAATCTCGACGGTGCGAAGATCGTAGGGTGCAAGTTCACCGGAGCAGACATGACTAACGTGACGGCGTTGACAATCCAATTTGAGGAAACCCTGCTCATCAATGCCAAAATGCCTGGCAGGGACTTTCGGAAGGCTACGCTGACCCGTCTGGACTTTTCACAAGCTGATCTACGCAAATGTGATTTTCGCCATACGACGTTCGATAATTGCAGTTTGCGGGACGCGTTGCTGGATGCTGCTCGGTTTGACAGCGCCGACCTGCGGGGGGCGGACCTTGGTGGCATCCGGCTTGGAGATGCATCACAGTTCCGAGGTGCGACAATTTCAAGCGAGCAGGCGAGTCAGCTTCTGGGCGAACTCGTATTGAAAGTTCGCTGACGCTCTGACTTACCTCACGATGCACGTCCGTGTTTGCCCCCTATTCCAAGCCTTGAACGATATGAACAAACGGCCGCTTTCGGGCATGGCATCTTGCCCATCGAATGGCCGGAATGAGGGCGTACCCTGCCCGTTCCCTCAAAAAATCATAGAGGGCAGCAGCCCGCTACTCTATATGCCCGCAGATCGATGATCCTCGGCTCGCCCGCTTAGGTAAAATCCGTCAAACACACGGCGTAGATTCGCGAAGGACAACGGCACCGATTAGCCAGCCTTTTCAAACGTTCCGTGCAATGTCGCTTCCGAGTCTCCTCCGACCCAAACGTCGAACTCGCTTGCATCATTAACCCAGCTGTTCGTCACGGCGCTCCAGTAGCGCAGGTCTTTGGGATTAAGGACGAAGTGAAGGGAGCGTACCTCCCCTGGCCTCAACGAGACACGCTGGAACCCCTTCAGCTCACGAGCAGGCCTAGCGGAGGTCCCAAATCGTTGATGTATGTAGATCTGCGCTACCTCGTCGGCGACCCGACTTCCAACATTCCTGAGATCGACTTCAAGGACAACCTGACCTCCAATTGGAACCCTCGCTTCTTTAAAGCGCAAATTGGTGTACTCGAACTTGGAGTAAGTCAGCCCATAGCCGAACGGATAAGTCGGAGCGCTCGATTCATTCCAGTAGCGCCCGTTTACGGGCTTTGGTTTGTGCGAGATCAGCTGTGCGTAGTAATTGGGGGCATGCGCCGGGCTGCGGATCCAGCTGAAGGGCAGCTTGCCTGCTGGCACCGCATCGCCAAATAAAAGGTTGGCGATGGCTGTGCCCCCTTCGGAGCCTGGATACCACGCATCCAGGATTGCTTGCGCCCGGGTTTCACCAAGATCCAGAGGCCGCGCGCTGAGGATGACCACGACGACCGGCTTGCCGGTCGCAACGGCGGCATCGAGCAATTCCTGCTGGCGACCCGGCAATTTGAAGGACGATCGTGAGCCCCCTTCGCTGATCATGTTCATGGCCTCGCCGACCACCACGATTGCAGCATCCGCATCGCGAACCTGGTTCGCCGATCGAGCGATCTCGGCGGTTTCGTTTAGGGGCGGGCGCTCGGGCACTTTGTCTGCGGTCGCCGATGGCGAAGGAAACATCCGCGCTGGCATCCTGACGCCTTCTGAATAGGAGATGCGCACCTTCTTGCCCAACTTTTGCCGAAGTCCGGCCAGGACAGTGACGGCGCTCGCACCATTCTGCTCGAATACCCATGGGCCAAGAGTGTCCTTTGCAGAGTCAGCCATGGGGCCGATGACGGCCAGCGACTTGATCCGGCGCTTGTCGAACGGAAGGACGCCGCCTTCGTTGCGCAAAAGCACCGCCGAGCGCTCGGCCGCGATGCGCGCCAAGCGCCGATGTGCAGGGTCGTTCAACGTCTTCTCGACAGCCTTCTCCTCGATATAGGGCCGTTCGAACAGGCCCATCCGCAGCTTGGCCTTGAGAATACGTCCGACCGCCTCGTCGACGCGCGCTTGCGGTACTTGTCCCGCCGCCATCGCGGCCGGCAACGTGCTCATCGCGGCCAGCTTGCCCGGATCGACCATCTCGATGTCCAGACCGGCCGCGATGGCGCGCGCGGCCGCGTCCTGCGTGTCACGTGTGAGGTTTTGCGTGACCAGCTTGTTCACCGAACCGGAGTCACTGCCGATGAAGCCCTTGAAGCCGAGCTTGTCACGCAGGATCGTGGTCAGGAGATTCCTGTTCGCCGCCGCAGGAACGCCGTTGAGATGCATATAGGCCGCCATCATCGCGCCGGCGCCGGCATCGATCGCGGCCTGGAACGGGGGAAGGTGAACGTTCCACAAGTCGGAGTCCGACAATTCGACCTCATCCCAATCACGGCCGCCCAGGGAGGCACCGTATCCGGCAAAGTGCTTGGGCCCTGCGATGACGTGCCCCGGCGCTCCCAGTCGTGGTCCTTGGAAGCCGTGAACCTGCGCGCGCGCCATGGCGGAGGTGAGATAGGGATCCTCGCCCGCGGTCTCAACTATCCGACCCCAGCGGGGGTCGCGCGCGATATCGACGTTGGGCGCGAAGGTCCAATGCACGCCGACGGCCCTCGCCTCCTTCGCGGCAACCGCCTGCGTGGCTTCGACCAGCGCCGGGTCCCAACTCGCAGCCATGCCGATGGGGACAGGGAAGATCGTCCGCAGTCCGTGGATGACATCGAACCCGAAGAGCAGCGGGATCTTGAGGCGGGATTGTTCGACCGCGATGCGCTGCAAGCGATTCACTTCCGCCGGATCGGTGACGAACAATAGCGATCCCAGACCGGTCGTGCGCAGCGCTTCGAGCGCGGGTTTGTTCGCGGCCGGGATCGGCTGGAGATAGAAGTACTGCGTGAGTTGCGCGGCCTTTTCTTCCGGCGTCATCTGCTTGAGCAGCGCGTCGGCGCGAGCCTGGATGGCTGCATCATTAGAGGCACCATCAGCCGAGGCCGAGTTCGCTGAAAGCGGGACCGCCCAGGTGAGTGAAAGACCCACACAGGCAAGAGCCACCTTGAAACGCCTGTGACCGTTCGAGATCATGCCGTAAGCTCTCCATTATCCGTTGTCCGCGCGCCACCGTTCCAGGTGTGGCACTAAGCCAGCACGCGCCTGACCAACTCCGCGCCAATGCGTGCGGCAGCGATCCCATCCTTGGGCTTGTCGACTTCGATGTAGCCGGTTGCGGTCGTCAGCCGGCGTACCGCAGGCAGCAAAGCGGCGTAGTCCATCTCACCAAGGCGGGGCGCGACGGCTTGATCGACCCGCTCCGTACCACGCCTGCGATCCACGTCCTTCCAGTGCATTGTCACCACTCGTGGACCCAGCCGGCGCAGCATCTGCAAGGGATCGATCCCGGCCAGCCAGAGCCAGGCGAGATCCAGCTCGAAGGACAGGAGCTCGGGAGAGATGGAGTTCGCCAGGAGGTCGAACGGCTGCTCGCCGTCAAGCGGCAGAAAGTCATAGGGATGGTTATGGTAGGCCAGACGCAGCCCTCGATCGCGAGCCTTCTCACCCACCTTCGCCAGTTGGGGGAGCCAGGCCTCGAACGCCGCGCGCGTGGTTTTGAAGAGTTCGGGGCCCGCAATGAAGGGCGGGGCCGTCGTGATGACAACGATGCGGGACCCCATCTCGGCGGCGATATCGAGTTCACGGTCGTAATCGGCATTGCGGACGCTCAGCCTCGTCGCGCCGATCTCCAGTCCGGCGGCACGAACCATGGCGGCTTTCAATCGGGGTGGTGGCTCGGCGGGGGACGGCCCTGCGTAGCCGTAGAGGCGGAACCCGAAGGTGGTGTATCCCAGCGCGGCAACCTTGGCCAACGTGCCGGGATAATTCACCATCAGTTCCCGCATGACCGTGATGTCCGCCAGAGCGAGGCGCTCGGGTGATTTCGCCAGCGGGCCGGTGGCGCATCCGCTCACAAGCGTCAGCGATCCCGCCAAAGCAGCACGGCGGCTCACCGTTGGCAAGGCCGAGGCTATCGTGGCGGATTGCAATACCAAGTGCTTACTTGCAGGCAGCGTTGTTGGCGCTGGGCACCGTTAGGAACGTGATGCTTGCGGGCGTCAGCTTCACGGCACCCTTTCGGAAGGCTATGCCGCCGAGCGTTGGCAGCGTGTCGCCAGAAAGGCGCAGGTCGCGCCCGTTCAGCTTGACCGACTTGGCCGTAAGCGCGCCAGCGGTCAGGCTGTAACGCGATCCACCCTCGGGCAAGTCGATTGCGGCGCTGTTGGTCTGGTTCAGGTTCAGCGCGATCAGCGTCACCCCACCTGGCGTGCCACGCATGCACTGCGAATAGACGCGAAGATCACCCTGACCGGAGCCGGTGTCGAGCACGACATCGCCGACAAGCCTGCGCCATAGGACTGCCGCCCAATAGTTGGGTCGAGGTAGCCAGGTGTCCTCCTCGATCAGCGAGTAGTCGCTAGCGGCGAGCGTGTTGTGGAACACGATGGCCACGTCGTTGCGCGCGAAGCGGCCGAGCTGGTCGATGAAACGGAACGTATCCATGAAGGTCGCAGCCCAGCGATCGCCACCGCAGGCGGCTTGCGCGGTTTCGGTGATCCAGATCGGAGCCCCGGGCGCAAACCGGTCGCGCACGCCTTTGTAGAAGTTCTGGCCTTGGTCCGCCGCGCCTAGCCACTTCTCGGTCAGCGCGTCGGCCTGGGACGTCGTGACCTCCTGGTTGCGGCCGCCGCGACCGCTGAGCGACTTGCACCGCTCGGACACCGAACCGTAGAAGTGCCAAGAGAACGCATCAAAACGGGGCTGCGGCGCACCGGCCAGGAGCCTTGCCGTGCTCATGGCTTCCGGCGGCTTGTCGAACAGCTTGAACCCGGCCTCCCCGGTGGAACCGGGACCAACCAGCTTGGTCTCGGGAGAGACCTCCTTCACCAGCCGATTAAGCGTATCCATGTCATGGGCGTAGTCTTCCGCCTTGTACTGGATTTGCGAGGCATTGGGTTCGTTGGTCAACTCGACCGCATCGATCCGCCCTCCGAGCGAGCGCGTGTAGGCGAAAAGGCGCCGCGCCTGCTCCGCATTCCACACACCGTTCGGGCGCGCGCCGGGGCTGGTGGCGAAGGACGTCAGGATCTTGGCGTCAACCGCTTGGCCGAATTTGACCACGCCGGCCCATTGCGCGCGTGTCATCACTGCCTTGTAGCCGGGAGGTGGCTCTCTGGCGGGCTGGTCGTCGTCTTGAAAGTAAACGCTGTTTGCCCAGCTGCCGCTCACGCGCATGTACGAGGGGCCAAGCTCCTTGGTCAGCATGCGCAGGCGCTTGTTGCCGATAAGGTCGATGGGCTTGCGATATCGGTACGCGCCAGTGGCGAAGCCGGTGCCATGCGGACCTTCCATGGCCTTGGGTGGCGCTTCACCGGGCTTGGGATAGGGCGCCCAGAAGTTGCCGCCGGTCACCTCCACACTTTCGACGTTGTAGGCCAGGAAGCGTGGATCGACCTGCCCCACTTTACGCAGTGCTGCCGGATCGATGCGCCTGGCAGCAACCGCATCCTGCTTGCTCATGGCCGGCGTGATCACACCGCTGGTGAGAGCCGTCCCGATAGTGACAGCGTAGATCAGGCGCTTGTGCGCGGTGCGAATGTTCATGCGGTCATCCAATCCGGGGTCATGAGGTAGTCGGGCCGAGGGCTATTTCACGACAACGCGAACCCGGGCGAGGTTCTGGATGCGCGCAAATGTAGCCGCTCGGTCACCTTGCCGGTTCGCCGTCCCGCGCAGCACTGCGAAGTAAGTGCCGGAACGCGTGAACGTGTGGGAGGTCGATACCTTCACGGTTTTCGCCTTTGCCGGCACCTTCGCGCTGATCGGGAAAGTACCGCTGCCATCGAAATCCCAGTCCGCCGCGATCACCGAGCCGGCCCCTTTCGGCACCGTGATCGCACCGTCGAACGACACAGGCTGGCCGGCCCTCACCTCGACACGATCGGAACCGTTGACGCTCAGGGATACGACGGGCTGGACGCCCTTTCTCGCCTCTGCCGATGGTGGGACGATCACCTGGCCGTCCACAATCTTGTATTGCGTGCTGGTCGGCGCGGGCACACCCTTCTCGACCCAATCGGCCAAGTCGCGCAGGGCTTGCTGCAGGACCGGGACGTAGCTGACGATCCTCGTCGCGTCTTCGCCCAAACCCTTGGGCGAGAAGTCACCATGGACCGCATGATCGGCGTACCAGAGCCTGAAGTTCTGATCGAAACGAGCCCCAAGATGCTGCTTGAGACGGTTCGCGTACCAGTCGGCTTGCCAGGGCAGCGCCTCCCGGTCCCATAGCGACGAGGCGACGATCATCTTGCCCTCGATCTCGCCAGTCTGCTTGCGGCCGACGGTCGGTATGAACATCGGGCCGAGGAGCTTGGGCCGCTGCGGGTACTTAGGCGTGCCATCGGCGTTGCGAAACTGATCCCACACCTTGAACTCGGGGCCAGGCACCTGATGGCGGTGGTAGGTCTCCATCGCCAGGAAGTTGGAGTTGTCGACGGTGACTTCGTCACCATCCTTCAGCAGTGCCGCGACATCGCCGTTGGCGACGCCCAGCACGACGACGTCGCCCACGATCCTCGCCAGCGGGAGGCGTTTGTCACGAGCGGCTCCGGTGCCGACGATCAAGTCGCCACCCAGAAACGGTATCTTCGGCGGAGCAGCCGTCAGGCGGTAGGCGACGACGCGTCGGCCCTCGGCCCCCTCGGGAACCTTGAAAGCGGTATCCACGCCGCCACGCTGTCGTTCGCTGGAGGCATCGAGATTGATCCCTGCCCTCGCCGCTTCGGCAGCGGTAAGAACATGCGAGACCTTGCTCTTGAACTGCAGCCGGGCGTCCTTGAACTGAGCCGGATCGTCGAAGCCTAGGTACCCTGGTTTCGTCCAGAAATCGGTGAAGTACGTGGGATCGGCCGCCGAAATGCCTGGATAGAGCGCGGCAAAGCCGTGAATCCCCATGTCACGCCAAGCGTACCAGGACTGCGGCAAGAACCCGAGGCGTGTCATCTCACGAAGCGCTTCGGCCTGCAACGGCGTCAGCCCGGCATAGATGTCGCCGCTACCGCCCGGATCGGCGGCGGAGACGACCTGGTCGAGCTTGTCGCCTAGTAAACGCATCACCCGGATCCGCCCGGTAAACATATTCGGAATGGCTTGCGTCGATCCGACCACGTACGGGACCGCGCCGTCCCATACGCCGCGCGTATTCTCCATCAAGCCAATCGTCCGGTACGCGCCGCCGCTGCCGCCATACGCGTAGCCGAAGGGACGCTTGCCGCCGTACATCTTCTGCGCGACGATACGGGAGTAAGCCGCCGCGTTGGGGTTCGCGCGATAGCCGCCGATGGTAGGATCAGCCTTGGACGTATGTGCCTTGCCGAGGTCCAGTTTGCCGCCGCCGTTGGTCTCGACGAAGTAGGCGCCGCTCGCAATGGCGAAGGCGATTTTGTTGTCCTCGCCGGCAGGCAGTTTCTGGCTGGCGTTCTCGTCATCCGGTACGGGCGTGATGTGCTGGAAGAAGCGACCCTTGTAGTCAGCCTTGTCCGGAAAATAATACGAGAAGCGCGTTTCCGTGCCGGTAAAGCCACCATGCACGTAACGATGGCGCACCGGCTGGGTACGCCATTCGTCGACGTCGATGTAAGGCTGTGCGAACTCGCGATCGCCTTCAGTGCGGTACAATGCCGGTTCACTCGGCGGTGGAGACTGGGTGATGGATGTCGGTGCCGTAGTCGATTGACCAAGCGCCAAGCTTGGCAGCGCAATGCTCCCGGCCAGCATCGCCACTGCCAATCGGGCTCGGCAAGGCGCCATCTTCAGCTTAACCGCCTCGGCTCTCGCCTTTAGCTTAAAGTTTCGATCCGTCGCGCGGCCGCGTTGCTGAAGACTTGCCATCAATGCGATCCTTAGAACTTCTTGCTTGCGCCGAGAATGAAGAGCCGTCCAAGTGTGAACTCGTTTGGCGCAGTCGCGAAGCCATTGAGGCCCGTCTGGCGAAACGCGGGCGGATCGGTGTCGAAGACGTTGTTGATGTTGAGTGTGAAGCTCAGATCCTTAAGCAGCGCGCTCTCACCCGGCACATCGTACTTGAAGAACAAGTTGATCGTATCGAAGGCGCCGATCCGATCCTGGATCAACTGCGTGGTACGAACCACATCGAAACCGCTGGTATGGTTCCACGTCACCTGAGCGCGAAGGTTTCCGAGGTTGGCACCCAAAAGCCCTTGCAGCGTCAGACGCGGGTTATTGGCATTCAGTTCGGTCAAGGTGGGTCCGACGGACCCCTTGCTCTTACGGGTAAGCTGATAGTTGCCGGAAACATTGGCATCGATGCTGCCAAACCCGGTCGGCCGGGAATAGTTGGCCTGGAAGTCGATACCGCTGACCTCCAGGCTCTTGAAGTTGCCGGTACGGAAGTCGATTAGCTGGTACACGACCGGGGCGCCCGGAAGCAGGAACGGCGCCACGGCAGCAGCACCGCCCGGAACCTGCGCACCGAAGGCGGCGATCTGCGCAGCCGTCGGGCGGATCGTGACGACGTCAGAGTAGCTCTGGAACAACTGTGATGGTGTCTGGACCGGCGGTGCCAGCAGAATGTCTTCGAAGTTGACATGATAGTAGTTGGCACTCAGGCGGAGCCCATCGACGAACGGCGGGTTGATCTCAGCTCCCACCGACCACGTCTCTGCCGTTTGCGGCTGCAGGTTCGGGCGGGCGCCCTGCAACGCGATCGTATTGGATCCCGCAGGCGCAGTATCGCCAGATGGCACCGCCGCCGCGATCGGAAACACCTGAATGTTGTTCCGCAACGATCCCAGCTGATCGACCGGGGTAGGCGCGGTGAAGGAGGTGCTCCAATTACCACGGATCGTCAGCCAGTCCACTGGCTCGTACGTGACGCCGATCTTGGGATTGAAGGTGTCGCCGAAATCGCTGTACTTGTCGTATCGCGCGGACGCGGACAGCGTGAGCGAGTTGATCCCGCCCACTGCATTGTCAGTACCAAAAATGGGAACGAGTATTTCGCCGAAGACCGAATGGGTGTCTCGGTTATAGGCCGCATAAGGGCGAGTAGCGAGCACGCCCACGCGAATGTCGGAGGCGAAGCGCTGGCGGAAATCCTCCTGCATGTACTCGTAGCCAATCGCAACGCGCACATCTCCTCCGGGAAGCGTCAGCAAGCTGCCATCGGCGATAGCGCGCAGGTCCAGCAACTGGTCCTTTGCCTGTCCGACGTTCTCGTTGTCGACGATGTCCGCGATCAGCGCCTGATTGCTCGTCGCCCCCAGATCGTAGGGGTTGATGGCGGTCGCCAGCGTCGTGCCACGCCCTGCCGCCGATAGCCGCCCAGGGTTAGCCTGCCCACGGATGAAGAAGTAACTAGAACTGCGGCTGTAGTTGAACAGAGTGCGAAGCTGCCAGTTGCTGCCGAGCTTTGCCTTCACCTCGGCATTGGCGCCCCACTCCTGGAAACCCGAGCCGAGCTTGATAGAGTCCGTACCAAGCACTGGCGCGAAGCTGAAATTGACGGTCTGATTGCCGACCGGATTGGCAGCAATCCGACGATAATAGGGATTGGCGCTGGTGATGGTGACCGAGTTGCGCAGTTCGTTTTCTGACAGCGTGTCACGCTTGCCATAAAAGGCACGAAGATCGACACTGATGAAGTCGTTTAGTTCCTGGGAAAGACTCGCCAGAGCACTATGGCGCTTGTTGCGCGGTACGAACGTTGCATTGTCGCTGGCATCGCAGCGGTTCGCGCCCTGGGCCGCTGCCAGCGAAGGCAGTGGGTAGGTTACGCCACTGAGCAAGACGTTGCCGGGATCGCACTGGATCGAGTTCGGCACAGCGGGATCACGAGAGTAGTCAAGCGCGCGAATAAATTCCCGGTCACGGCCAAACAGAGCGTCGTTGCGTGCAAAGTTGTACGCGACGTAGAACGAGCCCGAACCCCAATCCTTGCCCGCAATGACGTTGGCATCCGTGGAGCGGTAGTTATCGGCTATGCCATGCCTGGCATTGACCTCCAGGCCATTGAACCTGCGCCGGGTGATGAAGTTGATCACGCCACCAACCGCATCGGCGCCATACGTCGATGATCCGCCATCGGTGACGATCTCGACCCGCTCGATCGCGCCGGTAGGTATAAGGTCCGGATCGAGGGTCGCCTGGTTGACGCCAACGCCGGCCAGTCGACGTCCATCGACCAGAACCAACGTTGCGGAGGTCGAGGCATCCGTCGCGAGCAGGTTGCGAAGGTTGGGCCGGGCAACCTGCAACTGGTTAGGGTTCCCCGCTAAGGTCTGGGTCGGGACAGTGTTGAAGAAGTTGGTGACTTGCGGAACCGTTGCCAGCAATTCGTTGGTGCTGGTGGCGCCTTGTGATTGGACGGCATCCTGGCCGACGCTGATGAGATTCGATCCCACTGGAGCCGCACCGCGTAGGAGCGTGCCGGTCACAACGATGTCATCGACTGACGCCGCATCGCTTTTAGCTTCTGCCTTGGCGGCTTCCTCGCCCTGCGGTCTCTGCGACGCTTGTTGCGCTAGCGAGATGCCGGGCGAAAGTGCTGCAGCCGCGATCCCGGCCAAAAGGCCACACCGCAGGCTTCGGACCGAAGTCACGTTCATCAAACTCTCCCCAATTTATCTTCTCGATGTCTTCGTGTGGACTCCGGTAATTGCCGGCCGGACCAATAGAGCGCACGATAGGTCTGAGATCAGACGGTGGCTTTCCCGCCATCTGGACTAAAATGTCGTTTGCGGGACAGATTATCGATGGCTCAAGCTGGATGGTTACTCCGACGCATGCTCGTCTCGAGGCGCGGCCCCATCTATCCGATCAGAAACGCTTACGAACGGCTTTGAGGCGTCTTGAAGTACCTTTGCGGCTTCGTCGCTCTCGCCCAGAACCTCGCCGAGAAGGCGCAGATCCTTGCGCAACAAAGCCCCGCCGTGGCGGAAGCTGCAAGGGTCAGCCATTCTTGAACGGACTTCCAGAGCGAAGCTTTTGCCGCTGCTGTTGAGGAGTAAGTTCAACAGCGCGGAGCGATCCACACCAAGTTTGTCACCGCCATTGAGAACCGCCTCCACAAGCCCAAGATTTGCTAGCAGAAGCGAGTTATTCAACAGCTTCACGTGCTGGCCGGCGCCAACATCCCCGAGTCGGACGATTAGCCGTCCAAACGTCTCGAAGACCGGCATCGACTTCGCAATGGCGGCAGGCTCACCCCCAAGCATTAACGTCAATGTACCCGCTTCCGCCGCGGGTGAGCCGCCGCTGACGGGCGCGTCGATCACCTCTACTCCGTAGTTGGCGCCAAGAGTCTCCATCTCGCGGCAAGTTTGCGGATGAATGGTCGAATGGATCGCTAGGCGTGCTCCAGGCCTCATTGATGAGATCAAGGTTGCACAGACCTCACGCACATCGTCGTCAGTGACCACACATATGCCGACATGATCCGAGTGTGCACCTACATCCTCCAGCGATTTCGCAAAGAGGGCTGTGGTGTTTCGATAAGGCTCGAACGCGGCTTCCCGACGCGCCCAGAGCATCGTGGGAAAGCCAGCATCGATCATCCGTCGCGCTATGGGTGCGCCTTGGCTGCCAAGGCCAATGAAGCCACAGCTAATCGGTTGGCTGATGTCTTCCATTTTGCTTGCACTCGACCCTCTCACAAAATCTCAAAGCGACTTAACGGTCCTGCCGCCATCGATGACGAGGATATCACCAGTGTGGAATTTTGAGGCGTCCGAAGCCAGGTAGGCGCCCGGCCCCTCGATATCGCTGGGGTAGCCCGGACGCTTAAGCGGGGTAATTGCCGAGAACCGCTCGATGATCTGCTGCGCCTTGTCGCTGCCGCTGGTCATCTCGGTCATGATGAAGCCTGGCGCGATCATGTTAACACGCACCTTGTACTCACCCATCTCCACCGCGAGGCCCTTCACCATGGCCGCGAGCGCGCCCTTGGCTCCGGCATAATGCTCCATGCCCTTGATGCCGTGGAAAATGGACAGGCTGCCACAGACGACGATCGAGCCGCCGGGATCGCCCGCCTGCGCACGATCGCGCATGTGGCGGGTCGCTTCACGCAAGGTGTAGAACGCGCCGTGCAGGTTCACGTCCATGAGCGCGTGATACATTTCGCTCGTCATGTCCGGGAAAGACGGCGCGGCTTGCGAGTAGCCGGCGTTGGCGAACAGGCAGTCCACCCGGCCCATCGTCTCGACCGTCGACTTGAAAGCCGCGATTACCGCGGCCTCGTCGGCAACATCGACAACTTCGTGATGGGTTCGCCCGGCACCGGCTTCGCGTAGCTGTTCCAGCGCCTGCTCGTTGCGGTCACCACGCCTGCCCCAGACCACGACATCCGCGCCCTGCTTGGCACATCCCATCAGGAAACCGAGGCCGATACCGCTGTTGGCGCCGGCTGCCAGAACCACTCGGCCTGTAAGATCGAAAAGATCGCTCATCGCTGATTACTCCGCAACCGGGTGTGCACGTAGATAGTCGGAGAAGTAGGGGGCAAGATCCTGCTTGGTGTAGCCCCAATCCTCCAGCGAATACTCGTGCTTGCCGCGCTTGTTCTGAGGATTGTTGCGCATCCAATCCTCCATTCCTGATTGACTGTCCGGCGTCCATTCGTCACCCAACCACTCATAGATCCGCCGCGCCTCAGCAAGGGGATCGCGGACCATGTCCTTGTAGTAGCAGTGGTAGAAGTCGTCTGGCCGCTCCTTGCTGACTTCCAACGCCCTCGCCGCATGCAGCCCGAGCTGCAGCGGGAAGTACTGTCGCATGTATTCGCGGTTTTCGTCGATCTCGCTGAAGGGACGCCCGCCGGCGCGCATCTGCATCGAAGAGCCGAACACCTTGTAGGGATCGCGATGTGTCCAGATTACGCGTGCGTCCGGGAAAGTCTTGAACAGCTGGCGGATGAACAGCGAATCCGATGGCATTTTGAGCACCCAGCGGCCTGGGTTCGTGGTCTGCAGGATCTGCAGCACGCGCTTGCGGTGCGCAAAGGCGGAACTCATGTCCGTCAGCATCAGCCAGTCGTGATAGACCGGGGTGGTGTTGGTCACCGCCAGCATCAGCGAGCGGAAATCCTGTGCCAACGCATGGACGCATTCCGTGGGACCATCGCCCGGCTCGAAGTGCGCCGCCGCCACTTTGCCGGCGAATTTCAGGATATCCACGTCCTGCTCCAGCGCCGCAAGGCACCGTGGGTCCGTGCGCAACGCGCCTGGCTCGGCAGGCGGAACCACGTTGGCGGCTTCCCAACGCAGAGGCGTGCGGTTCGCAGGGTCCGCCTCCATCAGGTAGCTCAGCATGGTGGTGCCGGTGCGTGGCAGGCCGAGGATGAATACGGGCCGCTTGATCTCGCTTTGCGCCACTTGCGGATGGACGCGCATGAACTCGTCCACCTCCATGCGGTTGGCGAGCAGGCCGACATAGCGCGCACGAACCGTCTGATAGCCGCGTTCGGTCAGCCGGCCAGCCTTGTTGTGATCCTTGACGAGGATCTCGATACCCTCCCGCCAGGAATCGCTGTCCGGGTCCGGCAATCCGCCAGTCTTGGCCCGGGCGGCATCCACGATGTCTTCGAAGCTTAGGTCCATGATTGGGTCCAGGTGTCTACGGTCAGATCAGAACGCCTGTTAACACCGTGCGGGTGCCCCTCGCGCAAGGCGCTTCGTTGTTGCCGAGTGGCCGTGGCTTACGCAGTTGAGCCGCAACCCGCCCAGGAGATCATGAGTAGGTAGACCTTCGCCGACGACGCAACTCGCTTCAGATCGTCTCCTGCAAACGGGAAGCGAGCACCGCAAAGCGCCGGCCCAACCGCAATGCCGCGGGTGACAGCGTACAGCCATGCAGTTGGAAGATCATGAGCTTGTAGGGCGGGCGAGCGGGTGTGCGATGCTGCCGGGCCGACGTTAGCTGGCGTAGGTGTCCCTCTTGCAGCTCACGCGCGGCAGAGAACGTCGATGTGACCCAGATGAGGTCGGTGGTTGCAGCGAGCCTTGCGGCGCAGCCGAGGTCTTCCAGCATGATCTCCGGTGTTGGCCGAAGCTGCGGATATCCCATGTCTTGCGCCGTCGTGGCGGGGGCTTCGGTGCTGGAGATCATCCAGGGGAAGTCATCCGGCCTCTTGCCTGTATGGGGCGCCAGCAGGGGATGCCCCGCCCGCACCAACGGGGCGATCGGAAAGTTGGCGATGGGATGAACTTGCAGCGTATCATTGGCAGCGCGCCCCTCGCGCCGATGTTCTGCACTAACGAAGAACTCGATCTCCCTGGCCAGCAACATATCCCGAAGATTGTCGAAACTGCGCACGACGACCTGATGCTGCAGGCCCGGAGCGAGTTCGAGTTCCGCTTGCAGTGCCTGGGGTAACAGCGCCGCCGCTGCTGTTCGTGCCATCCCGAACCTTACGCTGGTTTGAGCGCCCGCCTTGAGACGTCCCAGCAACTCGTCGAACGATTGCGACTGCTGCAGTAACTCGTTGGCGCCATCGACGACGATGCGCCCCATGGCGGTGAGTTGAACCTTGGTCCTGTCCCGATCGAAAAGCGTCACGCCCAGCGCCGCCTCTACTTGCTGGATACTGCGGGAAAGGGCCGACTGCGTGAGTTCGAGTTCACGCGCCGCGCGGGTAAAGTTCAGGTGCCGGGCAAGGCCGGTGATATGGCGGGCCGCCCGAAGATCTATATTCGTCAGGCTCATCAAGAACGCTCCTTTGATGAATTGGACGGATATCAGGGCACCCCGCTATTCTCAACCCGAACCCGCCAAAGAGCGGCTATGGTCGAGAGGAGAATGCCATGATCTGCATGACGAAGGTCGAGAATAAGCGTGACAGATCGGCGCCTGCGCCTTGCGCCATTGGCAACCCTGCTTCGCATAACGCCTACTCGCACGGTCGGCATGACGATGCGCCTCGGTCGGCAGATATCTCGACAGTAGAGGCCAGGGTGTCAGTCGCCTCGGTAACCGCCGAATTGCGCAAGCTTCATCTGACTCGGCCCATCAGCACGAGGATCCACACGGGACGAGGCTACTGGATCGACATGAGCCTCACTGGCCGCACGGGAGATCCCCGCGTGCGCTATCAGGATCGGTGGCAACCTCATCGCATGGAGAAGATCGGCTCGATCATGGCCTTGTGTGGCCGCGAACCCATCTATGGCGTCAGCGGTCCCGGTACCGGCACGTCGGTCGTGTGCCGGATAAAGCCCGAAGCCGCTAGCCGCTGGATGCCTGAAGTCGAGGACTGGACCGACGATCAGCTTGTCGCGCTGCTCGATGTCACGAACGACAACGTAAAATCGCTCATGACGCGGCTGGCGGTGGAGTTGCGCAATCCGGGACTGGCTGGCGATCTGATGATCGAACTCATCGCCGGACAACTCATGATCGAGCTGCACCGCTCGCGGCAGGCCGCTGTGCAAGTGTGCAGCGGCGGATTGGCGCCCTGGCAAATGCGTTTGATCGAGGAGCGCTTCAACGATCAGATTCATGACGTTGCCTTGAAGGACGTTGCCTCGCTCTGCGGGATTTCGGTGCGACATCTGACGCGTGCTTTCCGAGTGAGCCAAGGTTGCTCGATCGGCAGCTACTTGTCGCGCATCCGTATGGAACGGGCGAAGTCCGATCTGATCGCCGGCGAAAGCATCAAGGTTCTTGCGCCGAGGCTCGGCTTCTCCAGCGTGTCGAGCTTCACCTCGGCCTTCCGCCGCGACGTGGGGATCAGCCCTGCGACCTTCCGGCGATCGTTCCGGTAAACGCCACCCCGTGACACAGCTGACGATCGGCAGTGCCAGCGCCGTTGCGGGATCGGGACATCCTGATCGCGGGTTGGACGCAATCACCTCACCGATGCTTCGGCTCGCTCGTCAGTGGTTGCAGCCCCGCCCTTCCCGCGCTGGAAAGCCGCGAACGGCGACAGGAGAATAGCATGGCGGATCCAGACACGCTTTCGGACAAGGGATTGCGGACGGCGCAGATGATCCGCTCGGGCGAGGGTCAGGCCGCAGCGATCGAGCGCGGCCCCGGTATCTGGGAGAGCCGTGGTGTCGGCAACAGCTACCTCGTCGTGACGCCCGACGGTGACGTGATCATCAATGCCGGCACGCTTTCCGATGCCCGACGCTCAAAGGAGCTGTTCGCAGCCGTTTCGAGCAACCCGGTGGCGAAGATCATCCTGACCCAGAGCCATGCCAACCAGTATGGCGGCCTGGAGATCTTCAAGACGCCGGACAACACCGTTATGACTCATCGGTTCTATCCCGCTGAGCGGTCCTACAATGAAATGCTGAGCGCGCACTATCGCCGCGGATCGCGTCGGTTTTTCGGTACCATCACCGGTCGCACCGACGAGATGGTGCCAACCCGTGAAGTCGCTCCCGACGTGTTGATCGGCGATGAAGGGCATGCCTTCACGCTTGGCAACCGGCGGTTCGAGATCATCTGGACGCCAGGCGGCGAAACCCGTTCGGCGGTCATCGTCTGGTTGCCGGACGATCGGGTCGCGATCGTCGGCAATCTTTTCGGCCCCCTTTTCGGCAACCATCCCAACCTCAATACGGTGCGGGGCGATAAGCCCCGTTCCGCTGCCGAGTTCGTCGCGTCGGTGCAGAAGCTCCGTGCGCTCAAGCCTGTGCAGATCCTGACCGGGCATGAGGACATTCGCGGCGAGGAGCACATCCAGCAAGAGACCACCCGGATCATCGATTCGGTCCAATGGGTCCACGATCAGGTGGTCGCCGGGATGAACGAAGGGACGGACTTGCGCACATTGATGCGCGAGATCCAGACGCCCGACGATCTCCGGCTGACTGAAGAGTACGGCAAAGTCGCGTGGAACGTCCGAGCGATCTGGCATGAATATACGGGTTGGTTCGATCCCAGCTCCGGCACGACGGGCCTTTACGGAGTGCCACCCTCCACTGTCGCTCGCGACCTAGTGGAGCTTGCCGGCGGCGCTGCCCCCCTCGCCCGCCGCGCGCAGGAGTATGTGCAACAAGGCAAGCCGCTCGAAGCGTTGCACATCCTGGAAGTGGCAAGCGCGGCCGCGCCGCAGGACGATACCGTCCGCGCCGCCAAGCGCGACGCACTCATGCTGCTGGACCAGCAGACCGGCGGCAAGAACCTGTGGGAGCGGATGTGGATCTCGACCGAGCTAAAGCAACTCGCTGAATAGTCAGATTGGCCACCGCGATGCCCATCAAGAACTGGAGAACTAGCTTTGCGTGAGCCCACCACAGGTTTGGCTGCGGAGGAATGGCGCAAGGGCTGGCGGCTCGTTCTGGCCTCCTCGCTCGGATTTTCATTCTTCTCGGTCATGATGTCCGCGACCGGCCTGTTCATGGAGCCGCTCAGCCAGGCGTTCGGGTGGAGCCGGACTCTGCTGTCTTCGGGCCCCTCGATCGCGTCGGCCAGTCAGGCGCTTCTCGGCCCGTTTTTCGGACTACTTGTCGATCGCCTGGGCACACGACGGCTGGCGCTTCCCGGAGTGGCGCTGACGACGGCCACGATCGCCTGCTTCGGGCTGCTGGATGGATCCTCGGCGATGTGGATCGGCCTGTGGCTGTGCTTTGGCATCGTGTCGGTCAGCATCAAGTCTACCGGCTGGACGACAGCCGTCGTAGGTAACTTCGCTGCATCACGCGGGCTCGCCCTGGCTTTGACGCTGGGTGGCACGGCTCTATCGCAAACCTTGGTGCCGCCCATCGGCAATTGGCTGATCACCGACTTCGGGTGGCGCGCCGCGTTCGTCTGGCTTGGTCTCGGCTGGGGCGGCATAACTTTGTTACTTTGCGCGCTGTTTTTCCACGACCAGAACGACAATGCGCGTGTACTAGCGCGGTCTAAGCGCCGGAAAGGCGAGCCTATTGTCAGCACCCTGTCCGGCCTGACGGTCAAGCAAGCGCTGCGCCACTTCGCCTTGTTACGCGTCGCCTTATCGAACTTCATCGTCATGCTACTGACCATGGGCTTGTCGGTTCATCTGTTCCCGATCTTGACCGAGGCTGGCGTATCGCGATCGAACGCAGCGTGGCTGGTCGCCCTGGGCGGCATCTCGGCGATCATCGGGAAAGTGATTACCGGCGTTCTCACCGACCGCTTCAAACCGAACTGGATCGGCGGGATCACGCTGGGAATTGCCGCTCTGGTATTCCTGCTGCTGCTGGACGGCGTACGAACATACCCGTTCATCATCGTTGCCATGATCGTCAACGGATATGCCCAGGGCACCAAGACGCAGATCACCGGCTATCTTACGGCAGGTTACGCCGGTATGCGCAACTTCGGAACGGTATACAGCTTCATGTCGGCACTTATGGCTCTAGCTGCGGGGCTCGGCCCGCTGATAGCCGGCATGGTCTACGACTATTCGGGAGGCTATGGCCCATTCCTGATCATGGGCACGATCGGCTGTGCAGTGGGTGGATTGATCGTCCTTACGCTGCCCCCCTTCCCGGAGCAGGAAGAAGCGGCGACCTCCTGAAGGCCGCCGCTTCCGTTTATTTCAGCTTAGCGCGGTGACTTCGGCCAGTACCCGCTCGGCGTGTTCCTTCCGGCAGATCAGCAAGTCGGGCATGTAGACGTCGCTCTGGTTGTATACCAATGGGCTGCCGTCGATGCGCGAGCAGTGCAGGCCCCAGCCCCGCGCCACGGCGACTGGGGCGCAGCTGTCCCACTCGTACTGTCCGCCCGAGTGCAGGTAGATATCCGCCTCGCCGCGCAGGATCGCCATGGCCTTGGCCCCGGCCGAGCCCATCGGCACCAGTTCGGCGCCCAGCTTGGTCGCGACTTCAGTGGCCTCACGCGCGGGACGCGTGCGGCTGACCACCATGCGCAGCACCTCGGATGCAGGCGGCACTTCGCCCGGCTGGTCCGAGCGCAGCACTTCATCGAGACCCGGCAGAGCGACGGCGCCCAGCACCGGCTCGCCGTTCACCGCCATGGCGACGTGAACCGCCCAATCGGCGCGCTCCTCGCCATACTCGCGCGTGCCGTCGACCGGGTCGACGATCCACACGCGGCTCTGGC
Source organism: Novosphingobium sp. TK46 (assembly GCF_055361525.1). Taxonomy (NCBI): domain Bacteria; kingdom Pseudomonadati; phylum Pseudomonadota; class Alphaproteobacteria; order Sphingomonadales; family Sphingomonadaceae; genus Novosphingobium; species Novosphingobium sp. TK46. The sequence continues at coordinate 3,280,655 of NZ_CM143963.1, read as the reverse complement.
TCAGGCGCTCGGCGTTATCCTTTTCCTCTTCGGACAGCAGACCGTCGTCTGGCCGCTGCTGGCGCAGGGCGTGGACGAGGAACTGGTTGGCGGTCTGGTCGCCCGCCTTGCCCAGCGACTTGCCCTCGAACAGTCCCGAGGCTCGGACCTGCAGGAGGATCTTGCCCGCCTCGACCGCCAGCTTGGCAGCGAGGTCACCATCGTGTTCGATCGCCATCAGGCGTCGCCCAGGAGCGTGTTGACGATCAGCTCGGCCGCTTCCTCGGGGGTGATCGCGGTGGTGTCGATCCGGATCTCGGGGTTGCGCGGCGCTTCGTAGGGGCTGTCGATGCCGGTGAAGTTCTTCAGCTCACCCGCACGGGCCTTCTTGTAGAGCCCCTTGACGTCGCGGCTCTCGGCAACGCGCAGCGGAGTGTCGATGAACACCTCGATGAACTCGCCTTCGGGCAGCATCGCACGGACCATTTCGCGCTCGGCCTGGAACGGCGAGATGAACGCGGTGATCACGATCAGGCCGGAGTCGGTCATCAACTTGGCGACCTCGCCGACGCGGCGGATGTTCTCGATGCGGTCGGCCTCGGTGAAGCCCAGGTCCTTGTTGAGACCGTGGCGCACGTTGTCGCCATCGAGCAGGAAGGTGTGCCGATTCATGCGGTACAGCTTCTTCTCGACCAGGTTGGCGATGGTCGACTTGCCCGAACCCGAAAGCCCGGTGAACCACAGCAGCGCCGGCTTCTGGTTCTTGAGGTCGGCACGCTGGTTGCGGCCGATGTCGAGCGCCTGCCAGTGCACGTTCTGCGAACGACGCAGCGAGAAGTTGATCATGCCCGCAGCCACCGTGGCGTTGGTCATCTTGTCGATCAGGATGAAGCCGCCCAGCGCGCGATTGTCGGCATAGGATTCGAACACGACCGCCTTGTCGGTGGTCAGCTCCGCCACGCCAATCGCGTTGAGTTCCAGCGTCTTGGCCGCCATGTGCTCCATGGTGTTCACGTTGACGGTGTACTTGGGCTCCTGCACCGTGGCCGAGACCATCTGCGTGCCGAGCTTGAGCCAGTAGGCGCGCCCTGCGGTCATCGCCTCGTCGGCCAGCCACACGAAGGTCGCCTCGAACTGGTCGGCGGTCTGCGGCGGATTGTCGGCGGTGGAGATCACCGAGCCGCGTGAGCAGTCGATCTCGTCGGCGAAGGTTACGGTGATCGACTGGCCGGCAGTGGCTTCCTCAAGATCGCCGTCCAGCGTGACGACGCGGGTGATCGTGCTGGTCTTGCCCGAGGGCAGGACGCGGATCTTGTCGCCCGGCTTGACCGAACCGGTCGCGATCAGGCCCGAGAAGCCGCGGAAGTCGAGGTTCGGACGGTTGACCCATTGCACCGGCAGGCGGAACGGCTTGTCGGCATCGATCGAGCTCAGCACTTCGACGGTTTCGAGATGCTCGATCAGCGTCGGGCCGGTGTACCACGGCGTGTTCTCCGACCGGCTGGTGATGTTGTCACCCTTGAAGCCCGAAATCGGCATCGCGGTGAACGTGTTGATCCCGATCGAATGGGCGAACTCGGTATAGTCCTTGACGATCGCATCGAATACCGCGTGATCGTAATCGACCAGGTCCATCTTGTTGACGGCCAGGACGATGTTCTTGATGCCGATCAGGTGGCACAGGTAAGAGTGGCGGCGCGTCTGCACCAGCACGCCCTTGCGCGCGTCGATCAGGATCACCGCCAAGTCGGCGGTCGAAGCGCCGGTGACCATGTTGCGGGTGTACTGCTCGTGGCCGGGGCAATCGGCGACGATGAACTTGCGCTTCTCGGTGTTGAAGAAGCGATAGGCCACGTCGATGGTGATGCCCTGCTCACGCTCGGCGGCAAGACCGTCGACCAGCAGCGCGAAGTCGATGTCCTGGCCTTGCGTGCCGACCTTCTTGGAGTCGGCGGTCAGCGCATCGAGCTGGTCCTCGAAGATCATCTTCGAGTCATACAGCATGCGCCCGATCAGCGTGGACTTGCCGTCGTCGACGCTGCCGCAGGTGATGAAGCGCAGCATCGTCTTGTGTTCGTGCTGGTCGAGGTATGCGTCGATATCCTCGGCGATCAGGCTGTCGGTGACGTAGACAGCATCCTTGGTGTCGATATCGGACATCAGAAGTACCCCTGCTGCTTCTTGACTTCCATGCCAGCGCCGCCGGCATCCTTGTCGATGGCGCGGCCCTGCCGCTCGGACGTGGTGGTCAGGAGCGTTTCCTGGATCACCTCGGGCAGGGTCTTGGCGGTGCTCTCCACCGCGCCGGTCAGCGGGTAGCAGCCCAGCGTGCGGAAGCGGATCGAGCGCTCGACCGGCACTTCGCCCTCGCGCAGCGGAAAACGATCGTCATCGACCATCAGCAGCATGCCGTCGCGCTCCACGGTGGGGCGCTTGTCCGCGAAATACAGCGGGACGATCGGAATGTCGTTGAGGTGGATATACTGCCAGATGTCCAGCTCGGTCCAGTTCGAGATCGGGAACACGCGGATCGACTCGCCCTTCGCCTTGCGAGCGTTGTAAAGGTTCCACAATTCCGGGCGCTGGTTCTTGGGATCCCAGCCATGCGACGTGGTGCGGAACGAGAAGATGCGCTCCTTGGCGCGGCTCTTCTCTTCGTCGCGGCGGGCACCGCCGAACGCGGCATCGAAGCCGTACTTGTCGAGCGCCTGCTTGAGGCCTTCCGTCTTCCACATGTCGGTGTGGAGCGCGCCGTGGTCGAAGGGGTTGATGCCCTTATCCTTAGCTTCCTGGTTCTGGTAGACGAGCAGCTCCATGCCGCTCTCCTGCGCCATCTTGTCGCGCAGCTTGTACATTTCCTTGAACTTCCAGGTCGTATCGACGTGGAGCAGCGGAAACGGCGGCGGCGAGGGATAGAACGCCTTGCGCGCAAGGTGCAGCATCACGGCGCTGTCCTTGCCCACGGAGTACATCATCACCGGCTTTTCAGCTTCGGCAACGACCTCGCGAAGAATGTGGATCGCCTCGGCTTCGAGACGATCGAGATGCGTAAGTGTTGTCATGTGCCTCTTTCGATCTGTCGGTCGAGGCGTTATTACAGCTACGCGTCGCTTCATGACCTCCCAATTGGGAGAATGAGAAAGCATGAGCTGCTTTGATGGCTGATTACAGACGCTAAAGTCCCGACAAAGCAAAGCCGGCACATGCAAGCTCAAGGCTCGCCAGTTCATGGGCCCCGCTCCAATCGCGCGCTAAATACGCACAGGAAGCACTCACATTGCTTCTAGCGCTCCGAGAAATACGTCCACGACAGCCATAGTCTCCGCATGGCCCATTTGCACACCCAAGTGTTCTTCGCGATTGAGGGATAGACCGAGGCTGCTCGCGATGGTGGCGATAACTACCGGTGCCAAGCGCTGATCATTTGTCGCAGGCGGGAGGGCGGCGGTAATCGCATCCACCTGAATACGGCGGGACATCTCGATGAAGTTAATGACTTCACTCCGGAGATCCGGAATGCGGTGCGCAAGTGCTGTGTATTCGGAGATAAGGCGAGCATCGTGGGAGTTGTAGCAAAGCTGCCATAGCTCCCGCACAGATCGCTGCGACGCACTTGCGTCGCGCAGCCGCTGCAAGTCTCGCTCTGACGAGCGCTTGAACAGTGCGACGACAAGATCATCCATAGTGTGAAAATAGTAATAGACGAGGCGCTGCTTCACACCAATCCGCTCGGCGATGCGGCGCGAGGTCAACTCTGCATGGCCTTGCTCGCGCAGGATATCCTCCGCGCCGTCGAGCATCGTGTTCCAAACCTCTGAGCCTGGCGGGCCCATACGTCTAGCTGGTCCTGGCTTCGTCGTCGTCATCAATCCCTACCTTGAACATCGACCTAACCTGCCTGCATCCGAGCGTAAAGGTCGCGACATCCACGCCACTTGACACTACGACCAGCTTGCTAACAATATGACGAACAAAGATGGGAGAGAGCGATGGGCAACGATTCGGAGCGCCTTGCCGGCAAGGTCGCGATCGTCACTGGCGCAGGTCAAGGCATCGGCGAAGCGATTGCGATTGGTTTCGCGGCGGCGGGGGCGAAGGTGATCGTCACCGGCCGAACCGAGAGCAAATTGGACGAGGTCGTCGCGAAGATCTCAGCCAGCCGCGGCACAGCGATCGGCGTGGCGGCTCTCGCAGGCAACAAGGAGCATGCAGCGCTTACAGTCGAGCGCGCAATTGCCGAATGGGGCCGCGTCGACGTTCTGGTCAACAATGCACACACCTTCACCGACTACCTGCCTATCGAGGATCCCCGAATGGAAGAGAACTGCATGGTCGACATTCAGTCGGCCTTCTTTGGCTCTTTGCAACTTATGCAGCTGTGCCAGCCGCACATGGTCAAGCAAGGCGGCGGCTCGATTATCAACATGGGCACTGGGTTTTCGATCCGCTGCGAACCCGGCTTTCTCGCCTATGCCGCTACCAAGGAAGCGGTCCGCGTGTTGACGAAGACCGCCGCGAAGGAGTGGGGCAAACACAAGATCCGGGTGAACACGGTGCTCCCGTCTGCACTGACACCCAAGTCGATCTGGTACCTGGAAGACAGCGGCACCTATGACCAGGAACTGGCCAAGGTCGCTCTGGGCCGTTTCGGCGAGCCTCAGGATATCGCACCGACAGCGATCTTCCTGGCTAGCGACGACTCCGCCTTCGTGACCGGTCAGACGATCGGCGTCGAAGGCGGGACGACGATGCTTTGACCGTCATGAGCATGGAAGCACGGGTTGCCATCGTTACGGGCGCCGCATCCGGAATGGGCAAGGCAACAGCACTGCGCTTTGCCCGCGACGGTCACGCGGTGGGCGTCCTCGACATCGACGGTGATGGCGCAGATGCCGTCACCGCCGATATCATTGGGGCGGGCGGCAAGGCCGTCACCTTAAAGGCCGATTTGGCAGATCGAGGGCAAATCGAGGAAGCGGTGGCCAAGGCACGCGCCACGCTCGGTCCCGTCACGATCATCGTGAACAACGCTGCGCTCGAAAGTTTTGCTCCCGTCGCCGCCATTGTCGAGGCCGAGTGGGACAAGCTGATGAACGTCAACCTCAAGGGCGCCTTTCTCCTGATCCAAACGGTCCTGTCGGACATGGTCGCTGCCGGATGGGGTCGGATCATCAATGTGTCGGCCTTTGGCGCGCAAGTCGGGGCGCCGAATATGGCACTTTATACCGCAACCAAGGGCGGCGTGATCTCGATGACGCGCTCGATGGCGGTCGAACTTGGCCCGCAAGGCATCACGGTCAATTCGGTATCACCCGGCTTCATCGACACGCCGATGGCTCGACGCGCGATCGATGGTGATCTGTTCCCGGTCCCCTACGAACAGATCATCGCGAGCTATCCGATCCCCCGCCTCGGGCGCCCAGAAGAGATAGCCGCCGCATGCGCGTTTTTCGCCTCGGACGACGCTGGCTATGTCACGGGCCAGCTACTCGGCGTGAACGGCGGCACCGCCTTTTGACCGCGAATATCAAGAGAGAAACACGCATGAAGAAGTTCATCGATCACGTGTGCTGCGTGCGCGGGATCCGGCGCACCAAGAATATCCTGGGCCAGATCGCCGATATGAAACGCATCAAACCGTTCGTTTCGGCTCAAGGAGGCTAAGCCAATGGCTGTCACCGATGTTTCGAGCCACCCGCTTGCAGACCTCATCTCGCTCAGAGGCCGCAGCGCCGTCGTTACCGGTGGTGCACAGGGGCTGGGCAAGGCAATAGCTCGGAGGTTCGCGGAAGCCGGCGCTTCGGTGCTGATTGGCGACCTCAAGGTCGGGCAGGCCGAAACCGCTGCCGTTGAACTCAGTGCCAGTTACGGCACCAAAGTGATCGCAGCCGGGCTCGACGTGACAGACAGCGCCTCGATTGCCGCCATGGGCGCGCTGGCCGTCCAGGAACTGGGCGGCGTCGACATCTGGGTGAACAACGCTGGGCTCTACCCCAACGTCAGCTTGTTCGAGATGACGGACGAGGCCTGGGACCAGGTAATGGCGGTGAACCTGCGCGGAGTGTTCGCCTCCTGCCGCGAGGCGGCGCGTCGCATGATCGACGCCGGCAATGGCGGCGTCCTGATCAACATCGTATCGACCGCCGGCTTCGGCGGCGTGGCACCGGGCGTAGCAGCCTACGTCGCATCGAAGCACGGGGTCCGCGGGCTCGTGCGCCAACTGGCGATCGAGCTCGCCCCGCACGACATCCGCGTGCTCGGCGTGGCTCCGACCTTTTGCGAGACCGAGGGCAATACGGCGGCGCTAGCCGCCCTGCCCGAGCGTGTGCGTCAGGAAATCTCCGCGACCTTAATGTCCAAGCTGGGTCGCGTCGGCGTTCCAGACGACATCGCCCGTGTCGTCCTCTTTGCCGCCTCAGACATGGCGGCCTTCATGACCGGCAGCACCCTGCTCGCCGATGCTGGTGAGGTGGCCTGAACCAATGACCGACTTTTCACAAACCGATATCTACACGGACGTTTCGCTCGTCGACGATCCCTGGGCCTACTTCGAATATCTGCATGACCAAGGTCCCATCACGCGACTTCCGCATCGAAACGTCCTGGCGGTTACGGGCTTCGAGGAGGCGCTGGCGATCTACGCCGACACGGCGAGCTTCTCGTCAGTCAACGCGGTGACCGGCCCCCTCCCCGACCTGCCCTTCTCACCCAACGGCGATGACATCGCGCGAGCTGTCGCCGAATATCGCCCGCAGATCCCCTTCGGGCTGGAGGTTGCCGGGCTAGACGCACCGCTTCATGGCCCGCTGCGATCGCTTCTGATGCCGCTGTTTACACCGGGCAGGCTCAAGGCGATGGCGCCCAAGTTTCGCGCCGTGGCAGAAGAACTGATCGGTCGCTTCCCTGCGTCCGGCTCGGTGGAGTTTATCGGCGACTACGCCAATCCGCTAGCAACGCTGATCATCACCGAACTGCTCGGTATTCCGGCTGAGGATCGGCCGATCTTCCTGGAAGCGTTCGGCCAGGGAACGCCCGCAGAAATCGGCGCCTCGGTAGCGGACATCGCAAACAATCCACTAATGGCGATGGGCATGCGGATTGCAGGCTACATCGCAGAACGCCGGGCCGAGCCACGCGAGGATCTGCTCACCCAGCTTGCTCTGTCGCGCTTTCCTGACGGATCGGAGCCGACTCTCGAAGAAGCGGCGCGCGTCGCATGCTTCCTGTTCGGCGCGGGTCAAGACACCACCGTCAAGCTGCTCGGCAATTCCTTGCGCTTGCTGGCCGAGCGGCAAGACCTTCAGGCGAAGGTACGCGCTGAGCCGACGCGTGCACCTGATTTCGTTGAGGAGATGCTGCGCTACGAAGGGTCGATCCGCGCAAGCCACCGGTTGTGTCAGCGCTCGACCGAGGTTTGCGGCTATCCTATTCAGGCCGGCACGACGGTCTGGATCGCGAATCTTGCCGTCAACCGAGACCCTCGGCGTTTCGCAGACCCGAACACCTTTGACATGGACAGGTCTAAGCTGCGGGAACACCTTGCATTCGGACGTGGCACGCACACTTGCGCCGGCGCCCCGCTCGCTCGCGCCGAGACGCGGCTGAGCCTTGAACTTCTTCTTGAACGATTCGCCACCATCACCGTCGATGAGGGCAGGCACGGGCTCGAAGGCGCGCGGGTGTTCCACTACGAAAACAGCTACGTCCTACGCGGCCTTTCGGAGCTGCACCTGCGTCTCGAAGAGGCGCGCTAAAACGGCGTGAACTGGATGTGCAATTCGGCAAGACTACGGAAGGTGTAGGTCGGCTCGAAGCGGTAGCGACGCTCGGCTTCGGGCCCATGATGGTCCTCGGAAATGCGAATGTCCTTCACCCGCGCCAGCAGGCGCTCGATGGCGATCCGTGCTTCCATGCGACCGAGCGGCGCCCCCAAACAGCCATGAACACCGCGACCAAAGCCCATGTGGTCGCGCATGTGTGGCCGGTCGATGTCGAAGCATTCGGGATGCTCGAAGTGCGCCGGGTCGTTGCTGGCGGCGTTGTAGCAGACGGTGAGGATCGTGCCTGCGGGCACCTCGACCTCACCCAACCTCGTGTCCGCAAGCGCGAGGCGATAGGCGACCTTCACTGGCGCATCGTAGCGCAGCACTTCCTCGATGAAGTCCGGTATGCGCGCGGGCTCCGCCTGCAAGCGCTGCTGCAGCGACTTGTTCTCACCCAAGATCAGGATTGCCATCGCGATCAGCCGCGATGTCGTATCCTGACCCGCGCCGAACAGGAAGCGTGCGAGACCCGACACGATATCGAAATCCGGTGTCGACCCGTCTTTGAACTTCGCATGGATGAGATCTGACATGAGATCGCCTCGTGGATTGTCGAGCCGATCGCGCAGGTATTCATCAAAGCGCGGCTTCATGAAGATCAACGGGTCTGGTCCAACCTTGTGAACCGCATCGCCGTCGATCTGGCTGGGTGGCGCGCCAATCAACTCAAGCAGTTCGGCCCGGTCGTCCTCGGGAATGCCCATGAGATCGGAGATGGCGTAGATGGTCGTAGCGTGAGCGTATTCGGGCACGACGGAGCATTGGCCTGTGCTGATGAACCGATCGATCAGCCGGTCAGCCAGGCCGCGCAGATACTCTTCGTTCTGCTTCAGACGCTTGTATGTGAGCAGGCTTCCCAGCAGCATGCGATGCTCCTGGTGCCGCTTACCGTCCATGCAGACGAGATGATCGGACCATGGCAGTTCGCCTCGGTGCGCTTCCAAATGGTTACGAATGTCGCTGCCCTGGGGGGTGAACGGCAGCCCTGGAATCGGACCCACCACCGAGCAGGCGTTCGAGAACAGGCCCGTCTTGTCGTTGAGGATTTCGAGAGCCTCGGCAAATCCAGTGACCATCAGCGTACCGTGATAGACCTCGCGCTTGATTGGCCCTTGCGAGCGCATGAGATCGAAATAGCTTCTCGAATCAGCGATCACATCTGGATCGCTGAAGAAATCGGGCGCTGATGTGATCATGGGTAAACCCGGCTCTTATGCACGGAATGCCCTGTTGCAACCGTGCTCGTCATTATGTTAGCAGGCAGCTAGCACGGTTGTAAATGCCGAGGCGAGTGGGAGGACGTCATGAGCGAAGCGGCGACGAGCGCGTTCCATAAAGTGGCGTCGGGCCTCTATCTTGAGGGACTGGCAATAGACCTTTCGCGGGATGTCATATGGTACAGCGACGTGATCGCCGGCGGCATCCACGGCGCAAAGCCGGACGGCACAAAGGTCAGCTCGTTCAACGAAGGTCGCATGTGGACCGGCGGCGTGATGATGAACCATGACGGCGCGGTCTTGTCGACGGGCGCAGGTGGGATCATGTGGAACCACCCCGAGACCGGCAAAGCCGGCTGGCTGCTCGACCGCCTAGATGGTCAGCCGATCAACGGCATCAACGAGATGATCCCCGACGGTACAGGAGGCATATTCTTCGGCACCAACGACATTGAGATGGTAATTGAAGGGCAACCGACCCGCCCCACCGAAATTTGGCGACTGACCGCGGACCGCCGAGCCATCAAACTCGCCGACGGGATCGGCTTCACGAACGGCATGGCTTACGATGCCGAACGGCGCCGGTTCTACTGCAATGATACTTTCCTTGGCACCTGGGCGTTCGATGTCGCGGACGACCTGACGCTGCACAATCGCCAGCTGTTCCTTGCAAAGGAAGATGCCGACGGCATGGCGCTCGATGCAAAGGGCAACCTGTGGGTGACCGGTTTCCGCTCGGACTTCTTCACTCGCATTGCGCCCGATGGGACCACGCTCGACCGCTTTGAGACACCTGCCGGGTCCATTACCCAGCTGCGTTTCGGTGGCACGGACGTGCGTGATCTCTATCTCAACTCGGTGCCGGCAGACGGCGGCGACACCTTGAAGGAGGGCGGTGAGATCACCGCGCAAAACTCCTTCCTCTTGCGCGGCCGGTCCGACGTCCCCGGGCTTCCCATCCCACCTGCCCGCTTCGATCTGTCGAAAGGATAACCCGTGTCCGACCAAGCTCCCGTAGTTCTCGTTACCGGCGCAAGCCGCGGTGCGGGCAGAGGTATTGCCGTCGCGCTCGGCGCGCATGGCTGCACGGTCTACGTCACTGGCCGGTCGAAAGCGTCAGGCGACCACCCTCTACCGGGAACGATCTACGAGACCGCCGATGCCGTGACCCAAGCCGGCGGTAAAGGCATCGGCGTGGCTTGCGATCACGCCGACGATGCGCAGGTCGCAGCGCTATTCGCCCAGATCAAGAACGAGCAGGGCCGTCTTGACGTGCTCGTGAACAATGCGGCGGCGGTGTATGACGAGCTGACCATGCCCGGTAACTTCTGGGAAAAGCCGCTGAAGCTTGCCGACATGATCGATGTCGGCATTCGCAGCAGCTACGTCGCCTCCTGGCATGCCGCGCCGATCATGACGAAGCAGGACAAGGCACTGATTGTCTTCACCTCAGCCTCAGGCGCGGTGCACTACTCGTTCGGCGCGGCTTACGGCGCGCACAAGGCCAGTCTCGACAAGATGGCTCATGACATGTCGGTCGACTTCGCCGAGGCCAAAAGCCACGTTGCTGCGGTTTCCATCTGGATGGGTGCCGTGCTCACCGAAAGGCTTAAGATGGTCATTGCCTCCGATCGCGAAAAGTTTGGATCGTTGGAAGGCATATCGGAAAGCCCTGGGTTCACCGGAGATCTCATCTGGGCGCTATTCAACGATCCTGCACTGGCGCAGAAGTCGGGCAAGACCTTCATCGGTGCCGAACTGGGCCGGGAGTACGGCGTCACCGATCAGGGCCGCCAGCCGCCCTCCTATCGTGACACCCATGGCTCTGTGCCGTTCACCTATCAGCCGACGATCATCCGCTGATATCATGCCCATAGACACTGACACGCGCCGCCAAATCGAGACACGTCACGATGACGTGCTCGGCCAGCCACCTCGCATTGCTCCCGTAGACCGCCAAGTCGCAGCCGCTCAGGTCCAGGAGACCACCCGGCAGCTGATCGTCGGCGTTGGCGGCCCCGCCGACATGCCGCTACCGCCGGTCGACGCCATCCCGGAAATCATGTTCACGCTTTGCCGCTTTCCCACGCTGTGGCAGGCAGTGATGGACGTGACCGTGCCACTACAAGGGCCAGCGAGTACCCTGCCGCCGCGTGACCGCAAGCTGGCCATCTTGCGCACGGGTTGGCTTTGTGCGGCTCCCTACGAGTTCGGCGAGCATGTCGCGCAGGCCAAACGCCTCGGCTTCAGCGAAGACGAGATTGAAGCTACCACAACTGGCTCGATCGCTGCCCGATGGGACGAGCATGAGCGCGCGATCCTGCAAGCGGTCGAGGAACTGCACGAAAATGCGATGGTCAGCGATGGGACATGGAACACGCTCGCTCAGCGCTTCGACGACCAGCAGATGTTCGAACTCCTGATCCTGATCGGGCAGTTCACCGCAACGGCGTATTTCCAGAACTCGCTGCGCTTACGGCTCGAAACAAACAATGCGGGCCTGGCGGCGCGCTGATCGAAGAGGGAACATGAGCGAAGACATGGATATGACTGAGCTGAAGGCGACCGTTCGGCTTCTGAAGGATCGACAAGACATTCTGGACGTCATCGTGCGGGAATCCCGCGGGCGCGACCGCCACGATGCCGAACTCACGGCGAGCTGCTACTGGCCCGAGGGCGCGGACGAGCATGGCCCGGTTCCGTTTCCCGCAACTGCATACCCTGAGATCGCCAACAAGGGGCACGCGGCCGCTTTCGGAATGAACCAGCACAACCTGGCCAATCATACCTGCGAGATCGACGGCGAAATCGCATACTGCGAGACTTACGTCGTTGGCACGATGCTGTCACATGATGGCCTGACCTGCACGATCGCGGCCGGCCGCTATATGGATCAGCTGGAGAAACGGAGCGGCGAATGGCGCATCATGTGGCGCCGTTCAACCGTCGAGACCGCCATGCAGGGCGATGCCTCCTGGCTACACACGCAGCCGGTCAAGGGCTTCCTCAAGGGCACGCGTGACTGCGACGACCTTTCATACCAAAGACCTTTTGTAATTGGCGGGCCGGGTGCGCGCTGGTAAGCGAATATAAGCAAGGCGGCAACCGCGACCGCTAGCCGATAAAATCGATCGATGGCTCAAACGGGTCTGGGCGATCCAGCATCATCTGCGTTACAGCACTTTGCACGCCTGAGGTTACTGATCTGTCGCATGTGGCATAAACGGATCGTCTAAACCACGCACACCAGCCTCTTGTTCGATGCAATATTTAATTGCTTACCCTGAAGAAGGTGCACGCGCGCGCATCCATAATTCATGTCGTGCGCTAGCGACCACTCTGCAGACTTGATTTAGATGAACGAGCGGCGGCTTTCGGGCATGCCGTCGTGCCATCTGAACGACCGGAATGAGGGCGCCAGGCGCCCTCCCCCATCCTGAGCCCCCCTAACCTGCAGTCTCGGGTGGGCAGCTAGCGACCCAAAGGCAGTCAGCCGAGGCAAGTGCCGATTTCGCAAGCCGACATTCTGAGCCGGGTTTATGACACCTGCAAGCCCTTGGAGAGCTTTGCGGGAGCGAGGGTGTCAAAACCGACCGGTTCTGACACCTTGACACTACGATCTAGCGCTGCACGAGCTGGTCTAATCCCCCCGACGCGGTTTCCGCCACGGCGATCAGCCTTGCTTCCTCCCATCCCTCGCGTGCGGCGGACGACAAGCCGAGCATGGTCGTGGCGACGTAATCGGCGACGCGGGCCGGCGCCGGAATGTCGGATGCTTCGAGAAACGCCTGCACTCTACTGCGGTTCTCGCCTGCGATTTGCGTGGCGGCGATGCCCCACTCCGTCGCCCCCGCCTTGGCGTGTTCGAGGATGAGGCAACCACGCCGCTGCGGATGGGCGGAATAAGCGCGCGCCGCAGCCTCCAGCATGTCGCCTAGGGCAGTCCGGGGCGATTGGCCTGGGATCAGGAAGCGATCAAGCGGCACTACCGTTGTCGAGTAGCGCTGCAACGCATCCCTGAAGAATGCCCCCTTGCTGCCGAACGCCGTATAAAAGCTTGGCGGAGTGATCCCGATCGCCTCGGTCAACGCAGCCACGCTGACATTCTCGTAGCCATGCTCGTGAAACAGATGCTGCCCCGCCTCGACCGCATCGTCGAGCGCGAAACCGCGCGGCCGCCCCCGTGCTCTCTTATTTTCCTTATCAGTCACTATAAAATTACCTTGCCTTAGAAAGCGGTATTTATATAGTGGGCTCTAACGGAATTATCCACGCTTCCGATTGCTCTCCCAATCGGGGCGGGCATCTTAGCAATGCCAAGGACAATCATGCCGCTTTCCCTTACGCCCGGCCACGTCGGAGAGGAGTCCGGTCCGCGGACGGGCCTGCCGACCGCGGCGCTGTCCGGCCTCGCGGCCAGTGGCTTCCTGTGCATCGTCACCGAGACGCTGCCCGCCGGCTTGCTGCCGCAGATCGCGTCCGGCCTTCGGGTCTCCGAAGCCATCGCAGGGCAGCTCATTGCGGTCTATGCTCTGGGATCGCTGCTGGCCGCGATCCCGCTCACCAGTTTGACGCAAGGCCTTCACCGAATGCCTGTGCTGCTCGCCACCATCGTCTGCTTCGTGATCGGCAACACGTTGACGGCACTGGCCGGGTCGATCGCGCTCGTGTTGGTTGCACGGTTCGTCGCCGGATGTGCAGCGGGTCTCGCTTGGGGAATCCTCGCGGGCTACGCGCGCAGTATCGTGCGCCCCGATCAGACCGGGCCGGCGATGGCGGTCGCCATGGTCGGCGTGCCCCTGGCACTCTCGTTGGGTGTTCCGTTGGGAACGTTCCTGGGGAGCCTGGTGGGCTGGCGCGGATCGTTCCTGATCCTCTCGGCGGTCGGCATCGCACTGATCGGTTGGATCGTCGTGAAAGTGCCCGATGTCGCCGGTCGGACGAGCGAGAATCGCCCCTCGCTGCGTCGCGTCGTCGCCACACCGGGCATCATGCCCATCCTGCTTGTCATCCTGGCGTGGATGACGGCGCACAACATCCTCTACACCTATATCGCACCATTCGCGACGGCTGCGGCAGTGCGGGTCGATCTCGTCCTGTTGGCGTTCGGCGTCAGTTCACTGGCCGGTATCTGGATCGTTGGACGGCTGGTGGACCGGATGTTGCGCCGGCTAGTTCTGATCGCGATCGGATCGTTCGCGGCGGTCGCGATCCTCCTTACGATCGCCGGCGAACAGGGCATTGCCGTCTATGCAGGTGCCGTCATCTGGGGCCTGGGCTTCGGCGGTGCCGGCGCGATGATGCAGACGGCGTCGGCCGACGCGGCAGGCGATGGCGTCGATCTGGCACAGGCCATGGTGACCACAGCTTGGAACTTGGCGATCGCGGTCGGTGGTGCGCTTGGCGGGGCGCTGCTCACGACTGGAGGGACGCCGCTGCTGCCGCCAGCGGTCGCCACGATGGCGGTGATTGCCTTCGTAATCGCACTGGGTGCGCGCCGTTTTGCCTTTCCACCCGGTCACCGCGCCCAGCCAAGTCGCTGATAGGTTTCGAGAAACCATTGGACTCCCTGCAACTTGGTTCAATCGGGAAGTCTGCGGTGTCAAAACTGCACGGTTGTGACACCAAGAAACGGCGGCGTGCGACCGTTCCGATCTTAGAAGCCGTCTGGCGGGAAAGTCCCCACTTCATGTTGTTCGCAGAAGCCGCGGTTGAGATGAACCGACGTCCGCTTTCGGGCATCAGGCGTGGGATGCTGAGCGACCGGAATAGGGCGGGCTAGTGACCTCTCATGAAGCTTAACATCGCAGCGCCAAGCGGGCCTTAGATCAACCCACCACCCCAACATGTATGCACCTTGCCCCTCCGCCGCCCGCTGCAATCGTCAACCGGGCGTCAGCGGCCTGACGATACGGCTGTTGTCGGCAGCGCGGGTGGCCAATTCAACCGCTTCTTTGAGGGCGATAGGCGCCCTGCCCCACCTCCCTTGGCGCGCAAGTGAACTTAGGATTCGGGTTAATTGCGGTCATGTCTGCTTGTTCGCGTACCATGCGTCGATCGCTTCATCCGCCCGCTTGCGCGCGGGTGTAATGACGAGGCTGCGTGCCTTGAAGGGAGATTTGTTTCCCTGCACACCTGGCGCGCTAGAGCGGATACGCTGGGCGAGGTTATCAAGATAGGGCCGCCCGAGCTTTCCGAAAAGCGCGGCCTCCTCCTCCGTCATCTCAAGCAGGAACATGTAGTCCACCGTGCTGTAGCTGCACACCGTGTCTAGAAAGAGACGGCCATTCTCCTCTAGGAGGAACCAACTGTAGTGTTCGCCGTCCAGAGCGATCATCGCAATCTCCATTTGATGCACGAGACGCTCGGGGTATGCTGGCTAGACTTGGCGAACCGTAAGCGGAAGATACGAGAGAGCGACAGGCTGAGCGGGCCGCTATCCGTCTCGATCCCGCCGTGGCAGTGGCACCAGGCCGATCAGCCTGGCGATGTCTGCGGCCGCAGCCTCCAGATCGGCGGGCGGGTTGTAGCCCAACGCCTGATCACCCGGCCGTGCCCAGCGTATACCGAAGGGCATTTCCACGAGACCGGGTCCGATGCCCCTTCCCGCTATCGGAAAGGCCGGTACACCGATCCGGTCCAGCCTTATGCCGGAGCGCGACCGTTTGCGTCCATCGGGCCAAGTTGCGGTCGTGCCGGTCTCGTAGCCGCTAACCCACCCACTAAAATAGCTGCTCCCTGTCCCTTCCATGTAGATCATGTTCTCGGGCTGCCCCCGCATCATTGTCTCGGTTAGCCGGCCATCGCCACTTGGCACGCGTCGATATAGGATGCGATCGGTTACGCCAATTTCCGGGCTGGCGACGGTGAAGGCCACATCGTAGCGGAGAGCCAGAATGCGTGCGATCCCGGGTTCGGAGACGTAAACGCCCAGTACGCCCGCACCGGGTCCGAATCCTGCCTCAGCTTGGTCTCTCTCTTCAATGCGCACGCGCTCGGTGGCGATCTGTCGCTCTTCAAGCATGCGCGGCATGGCCGACAACAGCGCGCCACCTAATGGAAAAGTCCACCAAGCGGACGATACGCGGCCGAAAAGTGCCTCGACGCCGACGCCGATGGCGGCAGCGTACAGCAGCGCGCCCGGCCAATATTCGGCGCGCACGAGCCCCATCAAGACGCTGAGGCCTGGCACGGCCTGCAACCCGACCAGGATCGCCGCCAAGGGCAGCGCCAGAAGCGAGCGTGGCCATGAAGCTCCGGAGCCGTCCAGGATCATCGCCCCTCCTCTTCCCTTTGGCGACGGCAGAAGCGGACGCGGCCAGATCAAGCGAGATCTCTCCGTACCGGTAGCCCACCACCTTCCGCCGCCTCTCCGCAGCCGATATAGGCGAAGGCAGCCTCTGACCACTTGCGAGTACGCCGATGCTGATCTTGCCTCCCTTGCTCCTGACCGTCACGCAGCGGGAACCCTTCATGAAGGCGACCGCGGCCGACGTCGCGCTCATTCGCGGCATTCCGCCGCTGGAGGTGCCTGAAAGCTACCTCGAGTTCATTACGCGGTTCGGATACTGGAGTTTTGATCCGCTCGATGATCCGTGCGAATTTGAATACGAGTATCGCGAGCCGGAATTCGCGATGTCGTTCGCCGACAGTGTCAAATCCTTCATGCATGCGGAAAAGGTAAACGCCTATTATACTGGCTTGGTCGTGGAGGACGATGATGACCTTCCCAAGTTCCCGCCGTTTATGCTGCCGATCTGCTCCAACCCTGGCCAGAGCCACGTTCTGCTGGAATGCGGCGGCGAAAGCGATCGGGTGTGGTTCTGGGAGTTCCAGGGCGACGCTTGGGGCAAGGGCAACAACGTGCGCCTCGGCTTCGTCGCGCAGACATTCCAGGATTTCCTTAACAAGCTGCGCGTGCCGATCGACTGAGCCTGCACGTGGCGAGAAATCTCCCTACAATCTTCGGCCATACATCTCCTGTCCGGTCCTTCGCAGAACGCAGGATCACTCAGGGCGCATCACCATGCAATTGCGGTCAGTGCAGTGCGATGGTCTGGTTGCCGAAAGCCTGATCCGCGTCGCTCCGTCGGATGCAAACTTTCTCGAGACATTCCGCTGGCTTGGTGAAATCAGACGGGGTGAGACCAAGCCGATTATAGCGAGGGATCTGTAATCCTGCCCAAAGCCAAGCAAGGGCAGCCGCAAACCCAGACGCTGACATCTAGTGCGTGCCCCGCGTACAACGAAGGATGAAACATTGCCACGCATGAGACACCGAACTTGGCTGATTTCCTTTGCCTGGCTTTGCAGCGTCTTCCTTTTGGCTCTGGCATCTGCGTCGACAGCATCCCCTCAAATCGCTGGGCGATACGGGCAACTTGCCATCGCTGTGGTGAAGGACCGCGTTCATGGCGTGTTCGCCGAAGGACGCATCGGCAACGGTAACGAAGAAAGCCCGCAGTTCAGCTGCCTGTTCCTTCTCGAAGGCCGCCTTGATGGCCGCCAGGCGAAGGTCGTGACCTGGTTCCCTGGAGAGCGAGAGCGGATCGCCGGCACTCTTCGTCTTGGCAAGGATCCAAGCTTGCAACTCGACGAGAACCATGGAGGCTGTCTGATGACGAGCGGTGACATGAAGGACAAACCCTTCACGCTCGATCTGGACGAGCCTCGCGCGGATTGGATCGGAGCCGGGCTCATCACAGCGAAACAGGCGGTCCTACGCGGCGAACCCGATGCGCGCTCGCGACAGAAGCGCCCCCACCTCGTGAAATTCGACGCTATCGCCGTTCTGGAGAAACGCCCCGGCTGGGTGCGAGCCGAATACCTCGGTTCTGAAGGTCGGCCCATAAGGGGCTGGCTCCGCGACAGCGAAGTGGCGGCAAGTGTCCCTGCGTTGAAATGAGCATCCTGCGACGACCGACGTGGCGGAATGACACGAGGTTCGTTGTCTTCGTCGGCCTCGTGGTAGCAGCTTTCGCGCTCGTGCCCGCGGGACGCCTCGCTTGCAAAACCCCCTACCTGACGGAGCTTTCGCCCGACGGACGGTGGCGTATCGACGTCTGCGGGCGTCCCCGCATGATCGCCATGCCGGGAAGCGGATCGGATGCGCCTGGATGGATCGTGCTGCGGGACAGACATCATGCTATTCGCGGCGTCTCCGATCTTGCGATGCTGCAGCTCTACGGCGCCACGTCCGGCGAAACCCGTTGGGAGAAGCAGGCGGTGGTCCGGGGCATGGTGTTCGAACTGCCGCTCGATCCCGCCAGGGACGGATTGTCACGCTGGTGGGACGAGCGGATTTGGCGCTGGCGTGCGCTTCTTGGCCTTACACCAAGCGACGAGGAATTGAGATGATCCGGGTATCGTTGCCGGTCTTCAATCCGACACTGGCCCCCTAACCGAGGATGCTGTCTGTGGTTGTTCACAGATCAAGCGACGCGCAACTGCGAACCTTTTCGGGCTCGGGCAGTTTGTAGCCACGGGCCAAAAGGGGAGTAGCGACATGACGCATAGAGGCGGCGGTGCGGCACGTTTGTGGCAGCGCATCGACATCTACGTGCTGGTTATCGTGTTCCCGCTGCTGCTCTTGGGTGTAGGCCTTTGGGAGCGTACTCGGGCCACAGAAGCACACGAGCTTTACGCAAACGCGGCGCAGAACATGGCTGCAAGCCGGGACAACATCCGCGTACTTGCGGCTCGTGAGCCGAATGCGATGATCGAGGCCGGAGGACGGGTGCTGACCGCCTCAATGGCCCTGGCGGAGCTCGACAACCTGATCCCCATGGCGGAGCGAGGAACCTGGCTCTCGAAAATCCGCCAGCCCATCGCCATCGCGACCGTTCTTGGCGGAGGTGTGGCGTTTTTGGCGGGGTTGACGGGATTGCTGCTGTCGGCACAGGCCGGACATGCGGCACGGCGCTCGCGCGATCAGCTGATCGCCAGCTTCTCGCGCATCCACAAGCTGCTTCCGCTGATCCTTGGCACGCTGATGGTGGGCATCGCACTGGGTCTTGTCGGCATCGCCGTGTTCGAGACGATCAGCATGTGGTTCTGGGACCGCGTTTCAGGCAACATGCTGAAGTTGGCCGTGTTCGGATTGCTGCTGGCGGGGCTCGCCATCTTCGGAGCGATCCGCGCGATCCTGGGCCTGCGCGACATCTTCTCGCTTTCCAGGATTGAGCCATTCGATGCCAGGGGACGCCGGATAACCGAGGAAGACGGCCCTGGATTGTGGCGGTTCGTTCGCGAGATCGCGCGTAAGCAGGAAGCAACGGCACCGGACGCAATCGTCATCGCACTCGACGGCGGCTTCTACGTGACAGAGCATCCCGTTCGACTACTTCCTGAACAGACGGTTTTGGAAGGCAGGACGCTACATATCCCGGCACCTTATCTCGAGTTCTTCGACGAGGATGAGCTTGCCGCTGTGATCGGCCATGAACTCGCGCATTTCGTCGGCGAGGACACGACCTACAGCCGCCACTTCAACCCGATCTACACCGGCCTTGAACGCGCGATGCTGGCCCTGCACGAAGCGTCGACTAAGGGCTTCGCGCTCAACCCCGCTTTCCGGCTGGGCGCCCACATGATGGACAGCTTCGATCATGCGGTGAAACATTGGAGCCGCTTGCGTGAATTCGAGGCGGATCGGCTGAGCAGCCTCGTCAACGGTCCGCGCTCCGTCGCCTCGTCGCTGCTTCGGTCGAGCGTGGTCGCACCGGTGATCGATCACACCCTGGACCGGCGCTTCCAAGATCCGGAAGAAGGCGATGCCGACTTGGTGGCGCAGATGGTCGCGGCGGTCGATACCCGCGGCTGGCCGCCGACGCGCGAACATCTGGACGATCGTGCCGCGCACCCCACCGACACGCATCCTTCAACGCCGCACCGCGTCGAGAAGCTGGCAATCGCGCTGGACGACGATCTGATCGCCCACGCCACCCGCCGCCCTGCCGCTGGCGGAACGGCACCGGGCTCGCTGCTTTTCGCGGATTGGCTGGCTGTTCGCCGGCAGCTAAGCCTGGATTTCGACGCACACGTCCGCGAACTCAAAGCCACGCACCGTGCCTATCTCGAAAGCGCCGTGGCTGCGGTCGGCGACGAGACGGTCACCCTCTACGAGAATGTCGGGCCGATGATCTGGGTGATGGGGATCGTCGCCGCCCTATTCGGTACCGGCGCGATCATCATACTGGCCATGGTGAGCCGGCAGACCCTGGAGCGCGAACCAATCGCCTTTGCGATCATGTTCGGCATCTGCCTGTTCATGGCTGTCGGCTTTGGCCTCTATGGGTTGAGGTTGCGTCGTCAAAGCCATGAGCCGGTGATGGCGCTCACGCGTGATGCGCTGGTGACGCCACGTCTTGCCCAGCCCTTGCGTTGGCAGGACATCGCCGATTACCAGGTGCACGCCGGAAGCCGCTTCGAGCTGACCTGTCTGCTCACACCTGAAGCTGCTTTGCCAGAACGGGCAGCACGCCGCCGCAGAACGCGGATCGACTCCAAGAAACGACAAGTCGTGATGCAGTGCTTCGGTATTCGCGGGATGAAGCCCCAAGCCTTCTCCGATCTCATCGGCCGCTATCTCGAAGCGTCGTCGGCGCGAGCCGCTCTTGCAAGCCAGACCATCGGAACAGACCAAGCTTCAGACACCGCTCTCGTTAACTGAGGGCCGGCAATTCACACCGCGCGCCTGTGCGCACCACGAGGGGACGAGCATGAAAACGATGTCTAAATTGGGCACCATGGCAACCGCCGCGACGCTGTCGCTGGTTCTGTCTGCCTGCGGTGGCAAGAGCGAGGACTCCGACGCGGCTGCCGCCATGCAGCAGGCAGGCTCGATGAGGGGAGCCCCCATATCCGGCGGCGGCGCAGCCAAGGTCGCCGCTCCGACGTTGGCGCAAGGCCCCGATGTCTGCTTCAAGGCGATCGCCAAGCACATCGGCGCGAACACCAAGGTGTCGGAGATTACGTCCTTCTTCAGCTCGGGACCGGAGATCGACTCCAGCAGTACCGAGCCGCAAGGACAGCTGACCACCTGCTCCGTCCAGTACCAGAACCCCGACGATCCGCGTAAGCTGCTGGGCACTCGCCTGGATATCGCGACCGGACAATTCGATAAGCCATCTCCGGTCGAGATCAGCGTGTCGGGCGGCAACGCGGCCGAGTTCAAGCTGGACGATTATCTAATCCCGCTGTCGCAGCTCAACCCGACAGCGCTGACGGCCATCATGGACTCTCAGAAGGCAAGGCTATCCGGCGTCTACGGCAAGTACGCCTGGACGGGTGTGCGCCTTTCCAGCCCCGACGCGTTCAGCCAGACCCACACGCTGCGCCTCGATGTGGAAGGCCGCTTGGCATCTAACGACATCAAGGAGAGTGGCTACGCCTCGATCACCCCGGACGGGAAGAAGATCACCACCAACTACCTCCTGCCCTGATGCTGCGCTTTTCGGCCGGGCTCATGCTGCTAGCGCTACCGGCATGTGGGCAAAATCCGCCTGAGCCGGAGCCCGAGCCGCGTCCTGAATGGCAGGGCGCGGCGGTCGATGGCATCGCGCCCTTGATGACCCCGCAAGCGGTTGCCAAGGCGCTGCAGCGGCGCGGATACCGACAAGTGGCCTGCACACAGGATCGCCCGGTCAAGGCCGACATGCTGGTGCGCGGAGACGATCCCGGGTGCTTCGAGTCCATGGCTCGGCCGATGCGCGTCCGCCTGAACTTCTTCGAGCTGAATGAGGGGCGCAGGCTGGCGATCGTCAACTTCGACGAGCGCGATGCTCATGCTCGAACCCGTCAGCAACGCCTCGACTCCAGCCGCAACCTGGCACGGCGTCTTCGAAAGCATTGGGGCAAGCCCCTCACCATGTCGCAGGATGCGCGGTTCGTAACGCTGTACTGGGGGCGGCCCGGCGGATCGCCCACCCTCCCGGATCTGGTCAGCACGACGGTGAGCGCGGATCTGGGCGCGAGCATCACGATGACCAGCTTCTGGGCCTACGGTCAGCAACGCGGACCAGCCTGACGCGCATGATCTGATTTGGCTTAGAATACCGGACAGCATGCCAGACGGCACCGCCTGATTTCTCGCGCTTGTTCTGGCAACCGCCTCGCACTTGGGGCAACGTATGTCGCGAGGAGATCCTGCTGATGCCAGACGAAACCTTGTCGCGTCCGGAGCGATCGCCGGGAATCAAGCTGCTGTTCGTGAGCTTGGTGGCCATTATACTCACACTTCCGCTCCTGCTGATCTACGCGCTTGTCTACGATCGCCAGGATCAATCCCGGACGGCGCAGGCCGCCATCAATTCAGGGTGGGGCGGCGCTCAGGTGCTTTCCGGTCCCATCGTCGTCGTACCGTTCCGGACGACCCAGACACAAAACGAGACGGTCGACGGCAAACAGGTCAGCCGGGTCGTGGAAGTGGAGCGGTTGCTCTACATCTCTCCCGTCGACAACCGCGTGACCACGCGCATCGATCCCCAGGAACGACGCAAGTCGATCTATCGCTCGGTCTTGTTCACCGCCCAGGTCAAAGGCACAGCGACGTTCCGGCTTCCAGCCGACCTTGCCCGCTTTGGCGTGACTCCGGAGCGACTGCTGTGGGACCGCGCCGAAGTGCGAGTGGGAACGTCGGACGCGCGCGGCTTGACCGCTGGCGGATCGATCCTGGCGAACGGCCGGCCACTCGAAGTTCAACCGGGCAAGGGGCCGGCCGCATCGGGGGGCCAAGGCTTTTTCGCGTTTCTGCCCTGGTCCGGCGAAGGCAGTCTGCCGGTGAGCTATGCCTTGAACGTGCGCGGCAGCGGAGGCATCAGCCTCGTCCCGCGTGGTGGCCTGACCCGATGGACCATCTCCTCGAGCTGGCCGAGCCCCAGCTTCTCCGGCTCGTTCCTTCCAGACAAGCCGCGCATTTCGAATGCAGGGTTCACCGCCAGCTATGCGATCGACAAACTGGCGCTCGGGCAACCGCCGGTGTCCATGCAAGATCTTGGCGCACCTTCGCTCGGCAGCACCGATGACTCGACCAGAATGATCCAGGTGGCCGAGCAGCCTGTGTCATCCTCCGATATCGCGGCTGGTGGAGCCCAGGAGGTGATTAGCGGCGCCAGCCATGCAGTCAGCATCGACCTGATCGAGCCGGTAAATCTATATGCCAAGGTAGTCCGCTCGGTGAAGTACGGGTTCCTGTTCATCGGCTTCACGTTCCTGGCGTTCTTCCTGTTCGACGTGGTCGGCACTGCCCGCGTCGCGGCGGTCGAGTACCTGCTGACGGGCGCTGGACTGGTGCTGTTCTTCGCCCTGTTGCTCGCCTTTGCCGAAGTGATCGGCTTCACGCTGGCCTATGTGCTGGCAAGCGCGGCGGTGATCGGCCTGCTGACCGCCTACAGCGCCGCCGTGCTGAAAAGCTGGTCACGCGCGCGGTTTATCGGCGCGTTGCTGGTCGGGCTTTATGCCTTGCTGTTCGTGCTGCTCAACCTGGAGGCCTGGTCGCTGCTGATCGGCTCGATCCTGCTGTTCGTGGCGCTCGGCGGCGTCATGTACGCGACGCGCGGGGTAGACTGGAGTTCGGTCAGCCGCCCTCGCCCGAAAGCCGAAGCGGCGCCGCAAACCGCGGCTTAGACCGTGCGCACCGGAGGCGCTGCTGCCGTCAGGAAAGTAGCCGGCGCAAGGCCGCAATGGTCGTCGCACCCTCTTGGGAGGCTCGCTGCGACAGCGCCTCGTCTGGCACCAGCGTCCGGTTCTTGCGGTTCCATCGCAGGACCACCGGCTCACGAACGAGCGTGTTGGGCGATGCTGCTTCGTAGACGATGCCGACAAGCACCGTGTCGCCGCTGGCGATCAATCCGGTGGCCAGGGCACGTCCGCAGGTTTCGGCCTCCCAGTTGCCGCTGCCGATCGTGGGAACAAGCGTCGTCCTGCCGTCCTGCACCAGCGCCATGAAGCATCTCATGGTGACAGCGTCGGGTGCCTGGCCCTTGCCAGCGACAAGAGTGGCGACGTGGCGGCCACGATCGACGATGCGGAAGGACTGCGACCTGTTGATGGTCGCGGACGGCATACCTCGGGTAGCCTGGCGAACAGCCATGATCGCGGCATCGTCGGCGCCAGCAGCAAGTTGCGGCTCGTGGGCCTCGATACCCAGCGCTGCCGCTGCGCCCACTGAACTGCATACCAAGGCGGCGGCCATCGGCGTCAGCGATCTCAGCGACATCCTTTCACCCGGTGGATGCCGCCGCACCTAGCGCGCGTCCCAGGTGATGATCGCCCGCAGCTGGCGGGTGCGCTCCTGCGTCAGTGCGGTCGTGCATTGGTTGTAGGTGAACGGCTGCATCGATCCGCCCCGCCATTCGTAGCTTTCGATCTGGCACTCCGCATCTCGGTACTTCAGCCAGGCGCGCTGCGAGGCGAGCAGCGCAGGAGCGAAGCCCAGGTCGGAACGCGTCGTTGCCGGCTCCTCGCGATCGGAGCGCCGCATCTGTGCATAAACTTGCTTCCAGACCTGGTTCATCTCCGCATCGGCGCGCTCGGAGACTTGCGCCTGGCACATCGTCATCGCCGTCTGGCTCGGTTTGTCCCCGCAGTTCGCGGCGGCGGCTAGGATCATTAGAAAGGCCGACATTTCAAGCTCCTAAGTAGCCGCTAACCGGCGATTACGTCTATGTAGCGCTTGTGAACCCACCCCGACGGGCACGGTCCACGATAAGGCCTGGCGCGCGCGATCGCCGTCGTCACACCGCACTCCTGCGAGGCACCTGCGGCGGCATACACGACGCCCAGCCACACGCCCTTCTCCTGGCAGATCGAAACCACCTGCCCGCCGTGGAGGCGCGCGATTTCGCGGAAGTGCTTGCCGCCGGGGCCGCTGCGAACGGAAAGGAAGTTGTCTGCCTTGGGATCGAGCCCCACCACTTTGCCCTGCGCGGCGCAGGCGTCCGTGATCGCATCCTCGCCGACGATGACAGGCACATCATGGACTTGGGGAGCCTGGCCGTGAGCGGGCCCGCACAAGGCCATTATACCCAGCGCACTCAGGATGGCGTTCGCGATCTTACGGGTCTGCATCCGAAATGTTCCTTGTGCCGGCGCCTACTCAGGCCTGCCGTCGATGATGCTTTGCGCCAGTCGGGTGTAGTACGCCGCCGAAGCCTGATTGCCTTGCCGCTGGAACCAGCGCGCGGTGGCAAGCGCGCCTGCGTGGGCCTGCTCGAACGCGCGGTCGTCCCATTCAGGATGCAGCCCGCCGTTTGGTACCGCCTTAAGGCTTTCGTCGAAGGCGACGGCAAGCATCCACCCGCCAGCCTTCAACATGAGCAATCCTTCGGCTGGTCTACCTTGGTGCATTACGCCGGCAAAGAAAGCATAGGGCTCGCCAGCACCGCCGCGCAAGACGCCCAGCCCGTCCGCTGCACCATGCGGACATTCTCCCAGCCAGCGACCGGGAGCAGCGTCGAGATCGGCGGGGGCTTCGAAGCGGCAGGAAGTCGCTGGCGGAAGGGGCTCTGCGGCGTGTCCGGCGGCAGGCGCCATCGCGAGGGCGATGAACCAGCCAGCAGCACTAAGCGAGCGGAGTGAAAAGCGATTGCGGATCATGTTACCGCAAGTTTCGCGCCGGCGATCCGTTCCATTTGTTTTGCGCGCGCGCGAGCGTGCGATAAGCTGCGCCATGCTCGATCGAACCACGCGCTCCGCTTTTCCAGCCCTCGCCATGATGGCGGCCGCCGTTGGCTTGAACGGATGCAGCCGCGAGGCGCCCGACCCACGGGGCCTGCTTGCCGGCGAGACCTTGCTGACGGTCTCCGGCACGGGTCGCGCTGAGGCGGCGCCGGACCAGGCGCTGTTCACGGCCGGGCTTTCCAGCATCGCTCCCACCGCCGAAGCCGCGAGCGCGCGTAATGCTGCGACGATGAACCGCATCACCGCCGCCCTTGCCAAGCTGAACATCCCCGAGCGCGATATCCAGACGCGCAACCTGTCGCTCAACCGCATCGACTACGGTCGCAGCCGCGGCCAGTTCGAGGCAAGCAACAGCGTCGCTGTGCGAGTGCGCGACGTCGGCAAGGTGGGCGTAGGGATCGCGGCGGTCACCGCTGCCGGGGCCAACATCCTGTCCGGTCCCGACCTGACCGTTTCGGACCCGGAAAAGGCGAACCTCGGCGCCTACGGCGTCGCCTACAAGGCGGCGCGCGCCAAGGCAGATAGCTATGCCAAGGCCGCCGACTTGCGCATCGTTCGCGTTCTCTCGATCCGCGACGGCGGAGATGGTGGCACCATGGCGCCGATGGGCGCGGAAGAGAGCCGCGCCGACTACGCGATGCGCCCGCAAGCCGCGCCGCCGCCGGTGATGGCGGGCACCAACGCCAACGTGGTGACGACCAGCGTGGACTTCGTGCTCGCGCCGAAATGATCGGGGCGATCGTTCGTGACCGCTGCCTCGCATCCCTGCTCGCGTTGCTGGTGGTGGGGTGCGGGGGAGCTGACGATGCCAAGACGCTGGAAGCACGGTCAACGGCATCGCAGCAAGCGGTCGGGTTGAAGCTGCCCGCCAGTGCAAGGGTCGAGTTCGTCCATCAAATGCCTGGCATCGACGATGCCGCGCAGATCATCGCGGTGATGCCGATCACCGACTGGCACGCACTCGAACGCCGGATCGAGGCGACCGTGCTCGGCACCCAGCCTCCATCGCGCGATGGCATAGCGTTCCTCGGCACCGACAACGGCGATTGGCAGCCCAGCAAGCAACCTGGCCTCACCGCTCATCAGGTGCCCTGGCGTGATGGCGTGGAGTCGCTGAACATCGGCGCCGCGCCTGCCGGACAGGGCATGGTGCGGGTCTTCATCTTCTGGTTCGAGACGTGAGCTTCTCCAGGACGGCACGCACCAGCAGGACCAGCGGAAAGGTCGCGGGCGTCAGCCAGCCCGCGAACTCCAGCGCCAGGACAAGCCGGAACCGCCATTCGATGAACGCGACCGAGCCGTTGTCCTCGAAGGTGGGATCGATGCTGATCGCGGTGAGTGCGCCGGCATAGGCGATGCCGAGTGCGAGCAGCAGCGCCGCGGCGATCCAGCGGCCGGTCCTCAGCCAGGCAATCAGCGCCACCAGAGCGACGGGCGGAACCAGAAACATCATCATTGGCGTGTCCCCCTCTCTTCGATCAAGCGGCCAGGCAACGGCGCAACAGCCATGACGCCGCCCCGATCGACACGCTCCAGACCACCATGACCCACATGTTCCCCGCCGAGCCCGACAAGTCGATCTCGGCGTCGAGCATAGCGTCGTCGTAGTCACGCGGACGCCGGGCCAGGGCAAAGATGACCCGCCGCGCCAGCCACACGAAGGGGGCGTCGGGGACGAACACGTCGTCGAGCAGACCCATGACGAACAGCCGCAGGAACGCGCGTTCATAGGCGGACAGCGCGCGTGCCAAATAGCGTGGCACGATCCAGACGCCGCAATCGTGACCCAGCACGTACGTCGCGGCGACGCGGCGGTCACGCAAGGGGATCGTCCTGTGCCATCAAGCGCGCGCAGGCAAAGCGGTCAGAGCTTTCCCGGCGGGCTCTTGTTTTCGTCGAGGCTATCGCAGGTCGTGTACTGATTGCCGCAGATGCCGCCGAACCATGCCACGCCGGAACGCGGGCCGGACAACGTGCGCGCTTCTGCCGGTATGGTGTACCGCAAGCGCGCCCAGCCGCCGGAGCAGCCCACGATCGGCTGGACCCGCTCTCCCGCATCGCCGAGCCAGTCGCTCGCCTTGACCACGACCTTGGCATGCACAGAAGGTGCCGAGCGACCCGTTTCGGACTGGACGGTGAACACCACCCGCGAGGCGTGCACCCACCCAGTACCGCGAAAGGCTGGGCGCGGTTTGCCGGGATTGTCCGTGTCGTCGGCATCGGCGATCTTCACCCAGCCATCACGCACGTCGACGATGTGGAAGTTGGGGGCGTAATGGTCATCGCCGACGATGGCTGCGGGCAGCCGCCCGATCTCGGTCGTGGCAAGGCCAGGGCCGGCATGCACGCGCAGGCCCGCCGGATCGGTGTCGTTTGACCATCCTTCGAGCATGCAGCGACGGGGTGGATCGGCGGCCATGGCGGCCATCAGCGTCAGGAAGATCATCGTCGTTACTCCACGCAGCCGCAAGCGGCACCGCCACCTTGCCCAAGCCGCCTTGCGCGTGCAACGAATGCAGCTTCACTTGGTGGCGAGCCGATCATGAAGCGTTCGATTGCATCCTGGCTGGCCGTGGCCCCGCTCCTGCTGCTGCCAGGCGCCAGCCCGCCATCCCCGCAGGACTGGACGCCGGATCCGGTGCAACGCACGCAAGTGATTAAGGGCCGCAGCGATGGCAGCGGTGGCGAGGTCCGCTGCACCTTCTACGCCGACCTACTGGTGCAAGAGAGCGACACCGACACGCCCTCTCCCGCAGACGCCCTGCTGATCCGCGCCGGTGGTACCCGGCCAGCCTGCAACGCGCGCGCGCCCGCTGGCGTACGGCTGAAAACCGCCGGCTTCGGGCTGCTCGGTCGCGCTGGTCCGTTTCTGCTGTTCCAGGAAAGTAGTTCGCACGGCAGCGTGCCGTTCGTGGTGATCGATGCCCGTACGAGACGCATGGTGATCGAGGACATTTCCGACGCCGGGATCGACGAGCCGGGCGCGATGCGGATCATCAAGGCGGAACCGGGCGCGCTCACGCTGGCGTTTCGCCGAGGCTTCAATGCCTCATGTAGCATCGTTGCCAGCCCGGGCGCCTGCTGGAGGTCCATCGCCGGCGATCGCGTCGCCGCGATGCCGCACGCCATCGCCAGGCTAGCGCCACCGGTGCCAGCTTGCGCCCGGTCATACCGTCAGGCAAGCGCTCCGGCCGATAACCCCAGCGTCATCACCTACTCCGCGCAGGTGAGCTGGACGGCGAGCCAGGGCAAACGCGTGACCGGATCCGGCCCGGTAGAATGCAGGCCGCTGCCATGACGATCTTCGTTCCGCGCCGATACTCTCCAAGGAGCCATGCATGATCAATCCCCGCAAACCTGCCCCGGATACCCAGCCCGCCACGCCGGCGCGAGGGGCCACGGCTCGCGGTCTCGTGCAAGTCGTACTGGGCGTGTTCCTGGTCGGGTTGATGGGGACGATCACCCTGCGCATGCGGCCGATGCTGCTGGCTGCCCCCGAGGCCATCGCCGATGGCTCGCGGTTCAACGCGTCGCAGGGCACTGCGCGACTGGTGCTGGCCCTGTTCGCGGCTGTCATGCTGTTCGGTGCGGTCACCATCGCGCACGGCATCAGCCTTGCGCGCACCGGGGTAAAGCCGCGCAAGCTGCTCTACCTGCAATGGGCGGCGGCAGCGCTGATCCTGGTGCTAGTGGCGGCGGTTGTACTGACGATCCGTTAGCCGATGGTCGGCCAATGCGCCCACTGAACGCGGTCTCTTCGCGCGACGAACTCGGCCTGGGTGAACGTCACCGGCACCACCTCGCGGCCCGACGTGTCGATCATGCCCCAGCGCCCACCTGCCATAACGCTGTGCTCGCCGTTGCCGACCGGCACCGCGTGGCAACCGATACACACCTCGGCTTGGCCATGATCGAAGCGATCGCTCCAGTCGTAGCGCGGTCCGATGCGGATGCGCAGGCGCCGATCGACATAGGCGATCTTGCCGTCGACCAGGGCCCGCGCCAGCCCTTGCACGAAGTCGTCCGGACCGTTGTCAAAGATGTACATGCGCCTGGTGGTGCCGTCTCGTCGACGGTAATACGCCATCCCTTGTACCGTGAAGTGGGCCAGCCCTTTTGTGTACGCCAGTTTGGCAAGGATGCGTGGAGCGAGCACCGGCGTCTCCCCGGCAGACGCCGCGCAGCCCTCCGCGACATCGAGTTCACCCGAAGTGCTCGCATATGTGCAGGCCAGCGGGAACGCCGACCTGGCGGTAGGCGAGCCTTGCGCGACGCAAGGCGATACCGATAGCAACAATCCTGCCAAGCACGACGCGACCCATCTTTCCACGCGTCCACTCCACTTTAACGATGCGCACAGCCCGCGGCTGTGGCTATGCTGGACCGATCACCGGGGAATTGTTGTACCATGAAGAGACTGCTCGCATCCGTTCTGTTGATGGGCACTGCCCTGGCCGCATGCAGCAGCCGTGAAAGCGAGCAAGCCGGGCAAGCCGAGAGCCTCGGCGACACCAAGGCTCTGGTCGCGTACGGCTACACCTACCGCTTCACCCTGCCCGGTGCCGCCGTCAGCGAGGCGCAGGACAAGCACATGGCCTTGTGCGACCAGATGGGTCCGAGCCGTTGCCGCATGCTGGAGATGCACCGCAGCACCAGCGCGAGCGGCTCCGACGGCTCGACTCGCTTCATGGTTCTGGCCGGCGACGCGCGCAAGTTCGGGCAGGACTTGACCACACCGGTCACCGCGTTGGGCGGCGAACTGGCTTCGCGCGACTTCGAAGCCGAGGACGTGACAAAGCAGACCGCCGAAGCCAGCGCCAAGGTCGCCGAGAAGAACAATGCCGACAACCGCGCCGCCGCCGGCAACTTGCGCGAGCGTGTCGAGACCTCAACGGTCTGGGCGTACTACAGCGGCACCGAAGGTTTCTGGAACCAGGTCGGCGCGGCGCTGAGTTCGGGCGGCGAGACACTGACGAGCAGCGTCGTGGCATTGATCTATTTCCTGGCCGGCGCCTTGCCGTGGGTCTTGGTGCTCGGCGCGATATTCGTGATCGTGCGCACCATCTCACGCCGCGTCCCGCGCCGGGCTAAGCCCGATCGCATTGTTCCCGCCGCCAGCCGTCCGCCGGAGGAAACCGTCGGCCCCGGCATCTGACGGGTCACAAGGCCTCGGCACGGTTACGCAGGCGAACGACGCCGCCGGCGCCACGCAGCCCTTACGCCCCAGACGATCAGGGCCGCGGCTGCGAGCCAGGGAGCCAGTGCCGGCAGCAGGAAGATCGTGGGAACGAAGCCCGCCTGCGCGACAGGTCCGAACGCACGCAGGGCTTCGCCGGTCTGTTCGGCAAATCCCGGTATGCCGACATACGTGACCGCGATCGACGTCGTGCCGTTTGCCTTGGGTGCGGGTGATCCTTCGGTAACCCTGAGTTCACGCAAGCACGCCTCGCCGCCCGCATCGTCGACAATGCTGGCGAACTGCTCCAGAACCTGCGGGGCCGTGGCGCGTGTGACCTCGACAGTCAGGGCGCCACGCTGACTTGCACCGTCATCCACACGCGACAGCATGACCCGGCATTGCGATGGACCCATCTGCGTGCACACGGCCTCCTGCTGGCGCTGCACCTGCGGGCTGTCGGCGGGCGAAAGCGCATATTCGAGCGTGTACTCATAGCTGCGGGTTGGCTCTGCCGCCGCCGCTTGCGCGGCGCTGACAAGCATGCCGCCAAGGCCAAGAACGATACGCCGGTTCACGCTGTCACCGCCGTTTCGACCATCGGGACTTTGGCAAGCGATCTGCGAAGTTCGGCGCTATCCGTCTCGCGCGCCAGCTTGATCCCGCCGAGGCCCGCCTTGATGCGGAACACCGCGGTTTCGCCCGCCGCCATGTCGATCGCGGCCGGATCGGTGCGCCTGCCTTGTGACAGGGCCACGATGTCGTGTCGGCCGGCACTGAGTGTCAGCACTGCGAAACGTGGACTCTTCAGCTGGGTCATGGTGGCACCATCGACGATCACATCGACCCCGATCATCATGCCGACCGCACTCTCGCGCACGACGATCAGCCGGGTGGTGCCGTCGCCGGGTGGCGGTGCGGCGAGCATGGCACGGCGCGCATCGTCACTAGCGATCTTCACTGCGCGGTTCTGCGAGAACAGCATGTAAACCGTACCGGCCACCATACCCAACGCCATGCCGACGAACGTCGTGTTCGGCTCACGCCCCGACCCGGCCGCCAGTGCCGCAAGGACGAACGAGGTCAGGCCCGAGACCAGCGTGACGATCGCGACGAAGATGATCGTGCGCTTCATGGTGCATCCCTCGTGCTGGTGAACGGCGCCATTTGGCCATCTGCAGGAACGCTGATGCAAGCAGCAAGCTCCGGATGCGTGGCCGCCAGGTCCAGGATACTCCGATAAAGCCGCTCCAGCACGGCATGGGCGGCGGGATCGTCCTGCCGCAGGGTTTCGATGTTACCCACCTGCTCGGCTTCGCGCAGCACGTCGGTCACCATGAACACCATCGCTTGCTGCGCGCTCCAGCGATTACGCCGCATCATCGGCGCAACGACATAGGCGGCTTCGTGGAAGATCATCTCCCCCGTCATCAGCGCTTGAGGATCTACCTCCGTGCGGCGCAAGGCAATGACTTCGACCCGCAGTGCGGCCTTTATGCGAAAACGCGCGAACACGATGCTACTTCCTCCAGGCCGACAGCCGTGCCAGCAGGTAATCGGGCACGCGATCGGCCACGCCGAGACTGCGCTGATGAAGCGAGAAGTCGTACGTCAAACCATCGCGATGGATGACATAGCTGCAGGCGTAGCGTTCCTGACGGCGATAATCGAGTTCGGCCAGGCACGATGGAG
The DNA here is from genome assembly GCF_055361525.1 of Novosphingobium sp. TK46. NCBI lineage: Bacteria > Pseudomonadati > Pseudomonadota > Alphaproteobacteria > Sphingomonadales > Sphingomonadaceae > Novosphingobium > Novosphingobium sp. TK46. The sequence continues at coordinate 3,248,088 of NZ_CM143963.1, read as the reverse complement.
CGATCTGCGCTCCTCGGCTGCGGACTGCTGCCTCGTTCGAGAAGAGGTAGAAGCTGCGGTTGCCGTCTTCTGGCGGTCCCTCGCTGTGGACCAGCCGCATCATCCCGGAGGGGTCGGGCCGTAGCTCGGCACCTTCAGCCAGCCGCGCCTCGACGTTTTCCCAATTGCGCTGACGCAAGCGGACGAACGCGCGCGCATTGCGATCGCTGCGGATGTTCACCACCATCGTCGCCTCGACCGGACCGACAGCACCCGCGAAGTGGCCCCGATAGCCACGAATACCGCTGGCAAGTTCGGCTGCGGGAATCATCAGCCAGATCGACTCTGCCGGTTCTTCGGCAAGCCCCTCGATCTCGTCGAGCCATGGCACGTGGAACTGGCGCGAGAACTCGTACTTGTGCGGAACGAAGTAGGTGACACCGCGCAATTGGTAAGCGGTGGTGCCATACCGTGCCTCAGCCCCGCAAGCGACGCACGCGACAACCAGGACCACTACCAGAACCAGGATGACACGGCGCATGCATTATCATTGCACAATGTGCGCAGACCTGAAAAGCTCGCGGTCCATGCACCCCGTGGACGATCTCCATGATCTTGCCCAAGACGGCCGTTTCTCGAAGCGCAAGTTGATTCTCGGCTTCCTTGCAGACATGTTCGGCCTACGCCCCGATCCCTATCCGGACGGGTTCGGGCAAACCATGATCGAGGACATCCGCTACTATCTGCGCTCCCGCCGGTGCCGCAAGCTGCAAGTCCGGTGGCGGCGCGCGCTGCCGGATGAGGTGGCGATCTGGAATGCGCACCCCCTTGTCAGTCGCTTCGCCGATGATCTTCTCGGGCTCGCTGAAGTGGATGGACGCGCCTGGATCGTCAAAGACCGGATGTGGTCAGGCTGGCCCGATCCGCCGGAGTATTGCTTCTTCGTCATGGACGACAATCAGGTTTGGGCCGTGGCAGACTTCGACCGATGGCCGTGGAGTTGGACGTTGCCGCCGATCACACCGCCTGCCGATCATTGATCCGCCGCGAGCTTGCGCCGTGCCAAGACCTGATCAACGAGCACGGGAACGGCGACATTATGACGGCTGCTGATCGCCGCGACAAAGGCATCAAGATCGTCAGGCGTCGAGTGCAGGATATCGGCGACCAGACGCCCGAACGCGATCGGCGTCATGTCCGGAGCGCCTCGCCCCATCAACGATTGCAGCACCTCATGCGCAACCACTTCCAAGACGGCGCGACGATATTCATCGGACAGCAGGATCGCCAGATCGTCGTCACCAATCAGGAACGAGAAAGACGTCGACATGAAGCCGGAGTCCACCGGCAGCGAATAGACCAATCGTCCCGCAACCTCGTCGACGTGCGGCTCATAGCCATCCCCCATCCGCCTGACGGTTTTTGAATACCGTTCCTTGTAATCCTGGAAGGATCTGACGAGCGGCGAGTCAGGTGCGCCAAACGCCTCGACCAAGGCCTGGAACGTCGCGAGGTAGCGGCGCTGCTCCAACACATAGTCGGCCCAGCCGGGCGCGCCGCGCAGCCCGGGATAACCGCCACGCCCCTCCGCAATGCCTGCCCAGACCATCCAGCCATACACGATCCGGAACATTTCCGCTGGCGTTTGCGGCGCTTCGGTCCCCCGGCGGCGGCGGAACTCGTCCGCTACCGAAGACGGCAGCTGGGCCAGCAACCTGTCGGTGGCGTCTTGCACCAAGAGCGTCCCGCAAAACTGGGAGCTAGAACTTCTGCCCGGGCAAGCCGCTAAATTCTTCGCGCACGCACTTGCCCTCGGCGATGCCGAAGCTCGATCCGGACCAGCCGGCCGCCACCGCCTCGCGGATCGTACCTTGCGTGCGCGAGAGTGTAAGCTGCACGTCGGCTGGGCCGCCGGTGTTGGCGCGGCTATCGTAGATGGAGATCTCGTCGGGTGTGACCTGGCTGATCTGGCCCGCAACCTTGCAGGCGCCGCGGCACCAGCGCTTGTCCACCAGATCGAAGCGCAGCCGCTCTTTCCACGCAACCGCAGGCTTGCCGGTCGCGACCTGCTGTTGGCCGGTGCAAACCAGGTCGAAATAGTCGCGATTAGCGGCGTGTGCGGTCGACGAAACTGCACAAGCAGCGACAACCAACATCAGTTTACGCATGAACTTCCCCCCCGAACTTTGCCGTACGTGGACCTGTTGGGTCAACGTGGATTGAACATCCATGATCATAGCTTGTTCCACGCCGCCGCCAGCAGTCTCACCTTCCGCGCGCCTAAACCGAGACCGATTACCGCCCGATCATCGATCCGCCTCCACTTGCGGACAATCCGCGCCCTGAGCCGCCCAGGTCACGAACGTCATCCGGCGCCCGTGCCTGACTTCACAACTGTGATAATCGTACCAATCCATCATGGCATTCATGATGAGACTCCCGGCAAGACTGAGCACCGCCCCGAGCACCAGCGAGACGAGGATGACGACAGCCACGCGTTCCTGAACAAGTCGACATCTGGTGGTGGATGCAGCGGGAACAAGGAAGGACGCACCGATCGCAACAAGCGCAATCCCCATCAACGGCAAGCCCGGCATGGCGCTCTGCGTCTCGATCATCGGTGCGTCGCTGGCCAGCGCACGAGCGAGAACGCCGATGTCGTGGATCCCCCAGTACGCGCAACCGCCCCCACCAATCCCGAACGACGCCGCCGCCGCTATCCGCTTCCACGGCGACAAGAGCGGTTCGGGATCTGGCGCCGCCTTCGTCGTGCGTCGGTGTTGTGTCTTCGGCTTATCTCTATCCAAGTGCATGGCCGTCACATGTTTTCGAGCACCGAAGCTGAACAAGCAATCACGCTCTGCGATGTGGGCGAGAACCACCTCACGATGGCCCCGTCGATGTGCTTCGAAATCATTGATACCCGTAGGATCGCAGCAGATAGCTCGTTCCCAGCATCCCGCCGAAACCGGTCACAGCACACAACAGAGCTATGATGTTACCCACGGGCGTGATGCGCTTCCTTTCCGCATCGCGCGTCACCGCCTCCGTTCTCGCCCCCAAGATCATCAACGTCATACCAATTATCATAAGCGGCCCGACGAGAAATGAAGCCGTAGACCAGGTGCTTATGCTGGGCACCCCCTGTCGGGCTATCCGAAGACGGTCAAAAATGGACGGCCACGATATCGCAGCGCCAGCCACGACGCAGCCGAAGCCTGCCAGTCGGTTTTTTACATCGTCATTCATCGATCTCTCCGAAGGTATCCAAAGGGGCCTAACCTTGAGCCCAGCACGAAAGGAACCAGCGGATGAGACGACGGATCCGCCAGGATGGAAGACGAGTTGCGCTGATGACGTTCACTTGGGCGTTCCAGTCTGTCACCAAAATGCAGTTGTCATGATGGGGCAGTTCTGATTTATTCAGAGCTGATCTCGCAGCAGAAAATGGACTTTCAGGTTGATGATGCGCAAAAATGAAATGGTTCGGAACGTCCGACTGCCGGCGTTAACCAAGGCCGTAACACTTGGGGTAATGATCACTGCTTTGACGTCCACCGCTTTTGCACAAAGCTTTGGCGACCTGATGGGTTCGGCCAAGAAAGTAGCGCAGGCTGCAACTGTTTCTGACCAACAGATTGTCGCCACTTTCTCGCAAATGTCCGATGAACTCGATCGGCAGAACCGGATTGCTCCGGCCAAGAACCCGTATGCGGTTCGTCTCGCCAAACTGACCACGGGGTTGTCCAGCTACGATGGGCTTAAGCTCGACATCAAGGCCTATCTGGTCAACGATGTGAACGCGTTCGCAATGGGCGACGGCACTGTGCGCGTTTATTCTGGATTGATGGACAAGTTCACCGACGATGAAGTGCGTTGCGTGATCGGTCACGAGATCGGGCATGTCAAACTCCAGCATGGGCAGAAGCGTTTGAAGCGCGCTCTGCAACAGGACGCCGCATTGAGCGTGGCGGGTACAGCCAGCAGCGGAGTGCGCACCATCGCCAGTTCCGAGCTTGGTGGATTGATTCAGAACGTGGTCAGCGCCCAGTACTCACAGGGCGCTGAAACCGCGTCCGACGATTATGCACTGACCTTCATGACCGCCAAGGGTTACCCGAAACAGGCATGTCCAGCCGCAATGGATAAATTGGCGGCGCTCAGCGGCGGCGGCGGCATCGGACTGCTGCAAACCCATCCTGATCCAGCCAAGCGGGCCAAACGGATGCGAGCGCAGATCACGTGATGCGCTTCTCAGCATGCCGCTGCTGCTAGTTATCGCTCAATTTCGGCATGGTCCAATGCTAACCCGCAAGTTTTACCATTGGACCATTTCTGCGGCAACTAGAAATAAACCCTCTTTCCTGCTAACTACACACGGCTTCGAAGCTCGCCGTAAACTTACACCAAGTCGCCGGTGGATGATCGTAACTTTGATAATCACGAGCGACTTGTCACGTTGATTAGCTGTAGCTAGTCCAATGCCTTGCTGAGCGAAAACACCCCATGCACAAACTTGTGATGATCTTGATTGCCGCTATCGCGCCAGTGCACGCGCAGGCACAAGGCTTCGCGACTAATGACCTGACCCGCATCGAGGCCTCAGTCACCAGCGCGTTGGGTCAAGGTTTCGATGGTCGAGCAAAGACTAATCGACTAACCATCACCTGCCCAAGCTGCACAGGTAAGCCCATCATCGATATCCTCTTGGGTCAGCAGAACGACGGTACCGAGAAGCGCCTTCGTTCGGGCGAGACAAAGCTCAGCGATCTAGAGCGCCTGTGCAAGCTCAATACTCCTGAATGTCGGCTCTCAGCCTTGGACGTTGCGCCGGCGGTCGGCTGGGTGACTAGCTATCCGATCGGCGACAATGCAGGCGCGACAGCCATCGTTCTTCAAGATAGCGACCTTTTGACGATCCGTTCGCTGGCAACAGACGCTGCAACAGCTCGGCGCAATATCGACAAGCTGATGCCGCTGATCCGTACTCATGTGATTGGAAAGTGATGCGCTCGGAAAGCCATCTGCTCAGCAGACTCAACATGGTGTTACTCCGCGCATGCCCGACGCTTCTCGCCATTGCGGTGCCCGCAGCCGCTCAGCTCCCTTCGAACAGCGTTCCGGTGTTCATCGGCGACGAGCGCGTGCTTGTCGGAAAGTACCATTATGAAGAGGACAGCGATGACTTCAAAATGGACGTGCATCTGAACGCCGACCACACGGCGCTTTATCGCATAACTACTGGCAGTGAACAGGCAGCCTTCATCGATTTAACTGGCTACTGGACGCTCGATAATCCGTACATTCACATCCACAATCGGCCAGGACCGGTCCGCTTAGAACCAACTGGCACTCCAACACGCGACGCATCTGTCGGATTTTCGATTGTCGCCACGAATGCCGACAGGAGCCCCGCTGAAGGCCTGGGAGTGACCTGGGACGATGCAAACGGCCTCTACATGCTTTCGGAAGGGCGACACACCGCGAGCCCGAATGAGATCGCCAAGGCGACCACGGTCGAGATCGTGCGATCATCCGATCGCAAGATACTGCGTAGCGTGAAGGTCGCGCCTGGAGAACAAAACAGCTTTCGCTTCACCTACTATCCCAGCGATCAGGAACCCTTCGACATTCCAGCCATCGCGCTCGATCCTTCCGCAGATACGCTTGAAGTTGAGGTCGGCACCTCTCAGGCGCAGCTGAAACGCGTGTCGAAGTAGCTGGCTTGGCTGATCTACAAGGCAATCGCATCGCTGCGCAAAAACCTCGTGATGGCCGAGAGACCCACAATCAGTATTCCGCCGCCGCTAACCCGTTGTTCAACAACGAACGCCGTTCATCCCGCCAGATGTCCGCTATCAGGACCTTGTTAGGGCGTTAAGCGCCATGACTGGGGTGGAATGCTGCAGTTGGGGAAACAGGCTTGCCGATCAGACCAAGCCGGCGCTTCGTGGCCGCCGACCTTCGCATGCCTATATTCACGCGGGGATCGCCCGATGCTGCTTCCCGGTGCCATCGGCGCATGACTTGACGGGGCGACAGGTTCACGGTCGCCCTGCGAAGATGAGGTGAGAGAATGAAGGTTCGGATTGTGGTCTGCGCGCTGGCGCTGCTCGTGCCTTCGGCAGTGCAGGCCCGCGCGTCGCAATGGTGGTACGTCACTCAAGAAGCCGACAAGGTGCTGTTCGTGGACGCCGAGTCCATAGAGCGCGATGGCGATACAGTGCGCTACGAGGCCAGCCAGATCCTGCGCGAGCCGGGTAACCCCGCTGCTTCGGTGCGTGCCTCGATGGTCGCCGACTGCCGCCGGCAGAACGAGACCTGGGACATGGTCCTGCGCTATGGCGCCGATGACGAGCGGCTCGACAAGACGGCGCTCAGCTACGCCGGGCCCAATCCTATCGAGGCCGGATCGGTGGCCGAGGCGCAGTTGCGCTACGTCTGCGCAGACGATCGCAGCCAAAGCGGGGGCTTTCCCATCGCGATCGATCAGGTCGCCTTCGCCGAAGCCCTGATGGCCGATACCAAAGCGTCTGTCAGCCCGGCGGACCTCCACGAAAGGATGCGAGCGGACCCGAAGGTGCCCATCATCCGCTCCACCGCACCCGCGCCCGAGACCTTCGGCACGCCGCAAGTCACCGCTGCAGGCGATGCCGTCGTCCCGCCGCGCGACTACGCCAAAGGGGTGCAGATCCCCGACGCCAGCGAGTACGACACGGTCGAAAGCGGCACGATCTACGACTTCGCCTATCTGGGGATCGAGAACGGAGAACTCGCCTTCGAGCGGCGCGGCTACAGCATCGACGATCTCGTCCATGCCAGCAGCGCGCAGACCATGCGCTTTCCGCTTTCGCAAAAATCGATTCGCATCCTCGACATCGACATTGCGGTTCTGGAAGCGACCCCGCAACGGCTACGGTTCCGCGCAAGCCTGGCGGCGAGAGATGCCGAGGACGCGCCGTTCGTCTGCAACGATCCGGCCTGCACCCCGCAATGATCCGCGCCATCCTGCTATCGGCGGCGTTGCTCGTTGGGCTGGCGAGCACAGCGATAGCGCAGGATGCGGACACCGCGGCGGACGATCCCGTCGCCGCGCTGACATCGCAGTGTGCCGAGGACCACGCCGCCGCCTGCACCAGGCTCGGCAACCGGCTGATCGAGGGCAACGGCGTGGCCCGAGACGACGCGCGCGGCCTGTTGATTCTGGCCAAGGGGCGCCAGCTTGGCGACATGCGCGGCTGCACGATGGTCGGCTACCTCTACAGTCAGGGCAAGGCCATCGGGCGGTCAGCGGAGCGCGCGCGTGAATACTATGCCTATGCTTGCCATGGCGGCGAGGCGACGGGATGCTCCAATCTCGGGCTCGCCTATGTCGGAGGCGACGGCGTTCCCAAGGACGACGCCCGTGCTGCGGCGCTGTTCCAGCAAGGCTGCGCGGCAGGGTCGACGGCGGGCTGCGCCAACATGGGGGCCACCTACTCGCTGGGCAGAGGCGTGGCGCGCGATCATCGCCGGGCAGCACGGCTGTTCGAGCAGGCCTGCGATGGTGACGATCAGCACGCCTGCTACAATCTGGGCGTGCTCCACCGCGACGGCCTGGGCGTGAAACGCAACGAAGCGCGGGCTGTTACGCTGTTCGAGCAAGCGTGCGAGTCGCAGGAGCCCAGCGCTTGCGGCAATCTGGGCAACATGGTCGACGATGGCAAAGGCGCGCCCAGGGACCGGCAGCGGGCCCTTACCCTGCACGACAAGGCCTGCACCTTGGGGGAAGCTGAAAGCTGCTTCACACTGGGCCGCGCCTACCAGACCGGAAATGGGCGGCAGAACGACCACCCGCGCGCCATCGCCCTGCTGGAACGGGCCTTGAAGCTCGACTCGAAGACACCGTCCGCCGCCAGTGCCGTGAAAGCGCTCTTCATCTCCCGCGATGCCATGGCCGGCTCGATCGTCAAAGACGCCAGCTGAGCCGCCTAATATCTCGCCGCTCCCCTCGCAGCGCTGCAGCAACCCGAGAATGAAGGGTGCTATGGAGGCGAGCCGGCCAGAACGGACTTCGCCTGATCGGACAGACGACCGTGTCCGGGAACAGCGCCAGCGCCGCCCGAGCGGCCGCTGTCGTTCCCACGTTCACGGCAAAGGTCAGCCGTTCGCCGCGAAAGTGCATCTCGATGTTCACCGTCTTCCAGGCCGCCCTGAGCTCCACTCTCTCGATTTCGTCGAAGCGGCGCTCGTTCTTGCGGATCATGCGATAGCGGATGCCGGACGAGAAGATGACGAGCGAGGGGTTGGCGTTGTTGCTCGCGACCGCGAACCACCATGGCATGCCTTTGACCCCTGCGAACGCCGCCAGGACCGGGACCATTGTGCCCTCTTCCGCATCGGGATGGATCGGCCCTCGCTCCTTGTACGCGGGGCGCCCTCTGAGGACGCGGTAGACGACAAAGAGGGTCAGGCTGATAATGATCGGCTGCAGCATCTGCGTGGTAACCGCGCCCAGGACAGGAGCGGTGGTGCCAGTCACCGTCGTCCGGCCTCAGTCATCGATCGTCAACACCTGCAGCGCATCCTCGAGTTGCATGGCCCGGTCGCGAACGATGTTCGCAGACGCCGCCGCTTGCATCGGCACGTACATCGTTCCCTGCCGTGTCTCGTACAGTGCCGACCGCGCGGCTTCATCGGCGGTTCGGAAAGCTAGCCACGCGCGCTGCGCCGAGCGCAGCCGAGCGGCGGCAGCCGGCGGCAGGCGCCGCATGAGCGCCCGGTAAGCCGCGCTCATCCGCTGGTCGTAGCGGCGCTGCGCCGCGCCCTCGCACGCCGTCTGGCCTGCGGTAGATGCCGCCGAGGGTCTATCGAGACAGCGCCGCAACTCTACCTCGGCGGAGTCCGCGACGGAATCCGTGGAGGCCGGGGCGGCCGCGCCCGAAGTTGCAACCGCAATCAGGACCAGCGCGTAAGGTCGGCTCATCGCGAGCTGTCTTTAGACATGGCCCCGGGCGTGCTTTCGCGATGCGAGCAGACCCGCCAGCGTCATCACGAGGCCAAGGCCGAGCAGGAACATGCCCAGCGCGTTGCCACCGATGTCCTGGTTGTTGTTGGCACTGATCGAGGCAGCGGCCTGATTGGCGTCGGTCGCCGTCATCGCGGTGGCAAATGCCGCCTCACCGCAGCGCGCCAGCATCTCCGCGCCCTGATCCTGCAACCGTTCTCGGCACTGAACAGCTTGTACGGGATCCGCCTTGGGCGGCCCACTGGCGAAACTCATGAACGCACCTAGCGCGATCAGAACGATGCCGATGAGCAGCAGGAGCCGAGGGTTCTGCTTCATGAGTCCTACATTCCCTTGTTCTTGCCCCTGATGATCGACAACACCTGCCCGCCCATCCTGTTCCGCCAAAGCAAGCAACTGCCTGCCGCTTAACACTAATCGGCATATCGCATCACGAAGCGTCGGTTGCAGTGGAGGTACTTCTTCGCGGCTAACCTCCGGATCAGGGCTACCTTCACGATCCAAGTCAGCACTCTCCACTTCTGCTACAGCTTCTGAGAGTAGCACGGCTGGCCTTTCACAAGATCGAACTGGCAATCTGAACAAGGGTCCGCTTTCAGGCATGCCAATGTTGCGTCTGAGCGTCTGGAATGAGGGCGACAGGCGCCCTGCCCCCGCCTCTTCGGCCAAGCATGTCCGCTACAGGCACTTGCTTTCTTGATACCGGACAGCCCCTTCACGCCCCAAACCGAGACGTTGAGGCGCCCTTGTCCTCTTGCCAAAAGGAGGCGTAAGATCCGGCACGAAGCGCAGGAGCCGAAGCATTGCAGACAATCGCAAGAGCTGCACGAAAGCACTGGTTCTACGCCATGCTTCCAATCCTGCTTGGTGCTGCCTTAAACTTTCGCACTACACATCCGTGGGCAGATCAGCCGCGAATTGGCGAGGCGGTCACACTCTTCGATTGGTGCCTGTTCGTGCCCTTTCTTTATGCAATCTGCTATCGAAAGATGCCCGGGCGGGCTCTCGCGATGCGCACGCTCGCGCTGGTGTGCGGCGGAATCTGGGTCGCAGGCAAGATTGTTCCTGATCCGGCAGAAACCATCCTCGCGCGATGGGGCTGGCTGCGCGTTGTAGGCATTGGTGTCTTGGTACTTGCCGAGGGTGCTGCTCTGATTGCGGTGTTGCGGGTTGCGTTCGGCTCCTCGCCTGACCCGTCGGAATTGGAGCGGCAAGGTGTTCCGCCGTTGCTTGTGAAGCTGATGTTGGCCGAAGCACGCTTCTGGCGTTGGGTTTGATTCCGCCTGTAGGGCAAATAGCTCTAGCCTGAAAGGGAACGGCGGCTAGCCTCCCCGATCGCTAGATTTGATCCATAGATTGGAAGGATAATTCATGCATAGAGGCAGGCAGGTGGCGTTGCTGCTGGCGGCAGCGATTAGTAGCATGCCGATGAACGCAGCTGCACAGAAGCGATCTACCGGGGAGTCGCAAGTAGTCATCGCCACGACCTTCTTGGATGCGCTCGGCCGGCTTGATTTTGGCGCCGCTGGATCACTCCTCGATGACGGCGCGGTTCTAGAGCTTCCATATGTGAACCAAGGCCTGACAGTGCGGGGAAAAGCCGACGTATTGCAGTTCCTTCGGCGCTCGATGGGGAAGTCCGTGTCTGCCATCGTCTACAAATTGGATCAGGCTTATCCGAGTCCGAAAGCTAACGCCACGGTTCTGGAAGTCTCGACGCAGGGTCGCACAGCGGCAGGACGAGAGTATACCAACCATCTGGTCGGGATCTTCAAGTTTCGCTCCGGCAAAATCGTGCTTTTTCGAGAGTATTTCAATCCGGCTAAACTCGACTGAAACATTGGCAGGGGGAGCCGGTAAAATGTCGCTTGCCACCGCCAACCTGGCCGCGCGCGGCGCCGGATACATCGCCCGTAAGCTGACGTCGCCTGCGCCTATCGAAGGGTCGGTTCCATGCGGCGGTGGACATGAACGATGGACCGCTTTCGGGCACGTCATCTCGGCCCCTTAACGGCCGGAATGAGGGCGAAATGCATCAGCCAGCACAGCCTTGTAGCTGATAGCCAAGCAGAACTTACCTTCGCGGACGATAGCACAGCTATTCGAGACGGCCGCGATCTTGTGCTGCCAAGCGCCCGTGCTCTAGCTCTGCAAATCACCAATCGTCGTATCCAGTAACAGAACCGCGACAGGCGGATAGAGATCGAGGATAGCTTGACAGAGATTTTCAATGGCCTGCGCGTCATCGACCTGACCCAAGGCATGGCCGGTCCGCTGGTGACTATGATCCTGGCGGATTATGGCGCGGAGGTCATTCGGCTGGAGCCGCCCGGCGGCGATCCGATGTGGGACCATCCGGCATACCTGCTATGGCAACGCGGCAAGCAGAGCGTAGCGATCGACTGGGACAGCGAGCATGGTCGCCGACAGGCGTCCGACCTGATTGGCGGCGCGGATCTCTTCATCGAAAGCCTAGGTCCGGGCCAGGCCGCGGCACACGGTCTTGATGAGCGGGTTCTGCGGGCAACGAACCCGGCGTTGATCTTTTATTCGCTCACCGCGTTCGGCGATGAAGGACCGTACAAGAACTACAAACCGTACGACGGCATCATCAATGCCACGGCGGGCCGGATGCGGGATCAAGTCGGCTGGCAGCGCAATCGCCCGACTTTCCGGGCGGTGAACGACTTGTCGTATCACACCGCCATGTTCACGTTTCAGGCGATCGTCGCCGCGCTCCGCGTACGCTCAATGACGGGGCGCGGGCAGAAGCTCGACGGCACCCTGCTGTCCGGCGCAAGTGCACCGAACAACAATTGGCGCTTGTTCGATGCGCAGGAGATTCCGCCCGATCTCTATCCCGGTGAATTATCGAAGGAAGCCGTCGCTCGCGGCGAGCTTACTGCCGATCGGCATGAATCCGATCCGCAGACCGCGAACCCGAGCCAGATGTGCATGCAGACCCAGGATGGCCGCTGGATCATGCACTCGCATATTCAGCAGGACCTGTTCGACGCCTGGATCGACACCATCGGGTTCTCCTGGATCCGACAGGACGAACGCTATCGGCACGCGCCACAGTTTGCCAACCACGCAGATCGTATCGCGCTCAATCTGTTGATATTCGAACGCTTCAAGGAAAAGACGGCGCAGGAATGGCGTGAACTCTATCGACGCAGCCCCAATTGCGCCGGCGAGACAATGCAGACCACGCAAGAAGCATTGCGCCACGAACAGTTCATCGCCAACGGCCATCTGGTCGATATTGCCGATCCGCGGGTAGGTCCGATGAAGCAGCTCGGTGCTTTCGCCAAGTTGAGCGCGACACCCGCCCGCATCGAGCAGCCTGCACCCCTGCCCGGTCAGCATACTGCGGAAGTTCTCGCGCAGCCTCCTCGTCCGGCTCCGAAGATCGTGCCGACCGGCGGCAACCCGGCACGGCCGCTGGAAGGGATCACCGTGCTGGAATGCGCAAGCTGGCTGGCCGCGCCGTTTGCCGGTGCCTTGCTCGCGGATCTGGGCGCCCGCGTGATCAAGGTCGAGCCGTTGTCCGGCGATCCGTACCGCCGGATGCCCACCAACGAGAATATGATCCGCGCCTTCCAGGGCAAAGAGAACCTGGCGCTCAACCTCAAGAGCGAAGCCGGGCTGGCGATCTTCTACGACCTGGTGAAGCGCGCTGACATCGTGATGCACAACTACCGGCCTGGCGCCCCGGAACGGCTGAAGATCGATTACGAGACGCTCAAGGCGATCAAGCCCGACCTGGTCTACGTCTATGCCGGCTCCTACGGTTCGATCGGCCCCGACCGACTGCGCGCGGCGTTCAACCCGACGATGGGGGCATTCTCCGGAAACTCCGTGTTCCAATCGGGTGAGGGCAACAATCCGAAAGGCGACCAATCGCCAGATCCGATCGCCGGCAGCGGCGTGGCGACAGGCATGATGTTGGGCCTCGCCGCACGGTTCCTCACCGGACAGGGGCAGTACATCGAAACTTCGATGATGAACTCGAACGTCTACTGCAACTCGGACGACGCTTTCCTCTACGACGGCAAGCCGCCGCGTCGGGCGCCGGACCAGGCACAGCTTGGCCTAGAGGCGACGTACCGCCTCTATCAGACAGCCGAGGGCTGGGTATTCCTCGCCGCGCAGTTCGATGCGGAGTTCGTGGAGCTTTGCGCCCTGCTGGAACGCGACAATCTGCGGGCCGATCCGCGTTTCACCGACTGGGGATCACGCATCGCCCACCGTGCCGCGCTCGAGGCGGAGCTTGAGCCGATCTTTCGCTCGCGCGCGGCGGACGAATGGGAGGCGCTGCTAACCGCGCGAGACATCGCCTGCGTACGTGCCGACAAGGCTTCCCACGTCCGCTTTCTACATGAGGATCCGCAGCCCAAGGCGATCGGCTTCATGACAATGACGCAGAGCCAGACGTTCGCGGATCAGGCGCCCGGCGGACGCTACTGGCGGCACGCTCCGGTCGTCCGTTTTTCGGAAACGCCCTGCGAGGCGGGCAAGCCCTACGAGGGTATGGGCTCCCACACGCGCTCGATCCTGCGCGACCTGGGGTACGACGATCAGGCGATCGACCGGTTGGCGACGAACAAGGTCGTCAGTCTCGACGGCACGCTACAACCCAAGGCTCTGGCGTACTGAAGCAACAATCCGTTTACAGCCCGCGCGCTCGGTCTAGCACTCAGCTCCCACCAAGACGCGGGCGGGTTCGGCCACACGACGCTGCTTGCGAACCTGACCGGGCGTGAGGCCCTGTTGCGCCAGGAAGCGGTGGCTGAACGCGGACTCGGAACGGTATCCGATCCGATCGGCGATCTCCGCGATTTTCAGGTCGGTATGCTCCAGCAACGACACCGCATGCTTCATCCGTTCCTGCGTGATCAGAGCCATCGGAGTCTCCCCGATATCCTCCAGGAAGCGGCGCGCGAAGTTCGACCGCCCCATTCCGACTTTGCTGGCGAGCTGCGCCACCGTCCACTCGTTGAACGGATGCGTTTCGATCATCTGGACTGCCTGGGCGATCGGTCGCCTGAGACCTGCATCGTGGAAGATGCGCTCACAAGATGGATCTGTGCGAAACGCATTGACGAAGATGAACATGGCGGCGCGGGTCAGCGTTGCGGTCGTTCCCTTGCCGACCGAACGGTTGACCAGCGCAGGAAGATCGATGCAGGCTTCATCCGCACTCGTGTGCAGCATGGCGGGCAGGCCGGGTGGCAGTTTGGCTCCGGGCCAACGCGCCTTGAGCCGACCACATAGGATCCTCGTACATGGCTCACCGAAGCCAAGGCGGAAATGGAGCGGGGCGTCGACCGGCTCACCGGCAGCGAGAAACTTCAGGACGTCGCATGCCGAAGCCTGCGGACCGCGCACCGAATGCACCTCACCCGACAGCACCATTGCAATGTCGCCGGCTTCTAAAGTCGTGGTTCGTCCCCCGCCGAAAGCGAGTGAAGTGGGACCATCCAGCGCGGCATAGAAAAGCACGCCTTCGGAACGCGGTATCCGGAATGCGCCCGTGGCGCCCATTTCAACGATGCACCAGGTTTGGCTCCGGAGCTCGATGAGGTTCAGGAATTCGGAAAATGTCCAATCCATCGCGGCGCTGTTCTCCCGGGTCCTGGCTCCTGCGATACGCGGGCCTGGTAGCCTAATGGTCACTCTAGTCCGTCAGGGTATAGGTTCGACGCTCAAAACTCCAACATCAGTGCGCAATCGTCCATACCATTACGCTGCGAAGTTGGCCTTGGTGGGTTGAAGAGGTTCGAGCAGTTTTTTCAGATGCTCCCGACTGGCGCGGACTCCATGCCAAAGCCATCCTTGCCGAAATGCCTGCAGATATGCCTGGCTATGAACGGTTGGAGATGATGATGAAAATCGAAGTGCCGCAACTCGAAGACAATTCGCACCTGATTGGCAATCCAGAGGCACTGCGCCAGCGTTACCACGACGATGGCGTGCTTTACATGCGCGGGGTGATGGATCCCGAATTGATGGATTGGGCCCAAGGCAAGTATCGCGAGGCGTTGCAAGATCAGGGGCTGATCGACGGGACTTCGCAAGCTCCGGTGTGGACGGGCAAGCAGACCGATGCGTGGCGCCCGTGCGACGTGCTCGGCACCTCGGTTTGGCATGAGGTGGTCAAGACACCTTTGCTCAACGAGATCATGCACGCGATCTTCGACGCCGATCCGGTGTGGATCCCGATCGCCGCACACCGCTCGGCCTTGCCAACCGGCCCGCTAGACGAAGGCGCCGACATCTTCGCGGGACGCCACCAGGACGGCTTCTACAACGAGGGGATGCTGTTCACGATCTGCTGGATGCCCGTCCGCGACGTGAAGACGGAGAACGGCAGCTTCGCGGTCGCTCCGGGTACCCACAAGCGCGGCAGCCTGCACGATACGTCCTTGCCGAGGAATGCTATCCCCCGCTTCGCCATACCCGACGAGGCCTGGCGCAGCGCCGACTTCAAGGTGGGCGACGTGCTGATCTTCAACTACCTTACCGCGCACACCGCCTTGCCAAACCCTTCCGACGAAATCCGCATGTCGCTGGACGTGCGCGCCATTCCCTCCTGGGCTCCCCAACCCGTGATCGGAGCGGTAGAGAGGGTCGACGATGGCGACGTCGCGATCCGTACCGAGAGCGGCGAACTGCAGACAGTTACCGTCGACGACGACACGCTCATTCGCGACATGAGCCCCTGGCCCCGCATTCCCAAGAGCGAGCTGCACAAGATCGCCTATCCAGGCGCGCATGTGATGGCGATGGTCCGCAACGACGGCACCGTTTCGGTGCTGCGCCGCAACTTCTACTGAGACTGGACGACTTCCTGACCTGCATGGGTCAGGTGGAGAAACGAGGGAAAGGACAGAACATGACGATCGCAAGGCGCTCGATGGGACCGGCCGGGCACTTTCAATCCGAGGAGATCGCGCCCGGCATAATCGTGCGCCGGCTCCATCCGGGCGGGGCCGCCGGTCCAAACGGCGAGACCCGCAACGATTTTCCCGGCGGCCAGACCTGGAGCGAATACTACAGCCTCGGTTCCGACAATGACGCGTTCACGATGATCGTGCCCGATGTCCGCATGCCACCCAATCAGTTATGGCCGCTGCACTGGCACGATTGTTGGACGGTCGTCGTCATCCTTGAAGGCAATTGCCTGATTGGCGATTGGTACATGGCGCCGGGAGACGTGTTCGTGGCGGCCCCATCGGTCGAGTACGGCCCCCTGCTCAACGGACCGAAAGGCTGTCGTCTCCTCGAGATATTCGCCGATGTCACGCTGTCTCTAGGTGGCTACGCACCGGAGTACCGCGATCACCCGACCCTGCGCGGCGGCGACCATGCGTTCAAGCCGCGATCCGCGATGAACAAGCGCAACGAGGGCAGGTCCTCGATCGCGCTCGACGGGGTCGAGGGTGTCTGGAAGACCAGATTGGCGTCGGGATGGAGCTGGGATCTTGGCGCGTCGGATGACCCTGATCGCGGTGTCGTGCGCGCCTTGCATATACGGAGCGGAGAACGCGTGACCGAGCGCTCACGGGGCGACTGGTACGGCGCGCTCGTGCTTGAAGGTTCGGTGCAGGCCTGTGGAAAGACGATGGTTCGTGACGACGTGCTGATCGCGGAACGTGGTGCGGTGATTCCGGACATGATCGCGGGCTCGGATGGCGTCCACTTGCTCGAGACATTTCGCACGGCACGCGCGCTGTAGCGGCCACGCAAAGATGCGCTCGTGTTTGGACGATCGGACATCGGCAAAGGACGCGCTCAGCTTGCTGCGCTGCGCGATCGTGCAATGTTCCCAGATGATGCATTCGAGAACAACACGGATGCACGCTGGAGAAGAGGGTGGAGCATAACGACGTGCGCGTGGACGCTTCGCAAGCAGCGCTCAATTGGCCGACCCGGATCGTGATGCTGATCGGCGGCCTCATGGTCGCCATCGCCATGTCGGCCATCACGCCGGTGCTGCCCAAGATCGAGGCGGCGCTGGCGGTGACCGCGAACGACAAGCTCCTGGTCAAGATGCTGGTGCCCATCGTCGGGGTGACGATGGTGATCGGAGCGCCTCTCACCGGATGGCTGGTCGATCGGTTCGGGCTGCGGCGGATACTGCTGATCCATTGCACCCTCTATGCCGTGGGCGGGACCGCGGGACTCTATCTCAACGAGATCATGCCGCTGCTCGCCTCGCGGCTGCTGGTCGGGCTTGGCGCCTCGGGTCTCGCCACCATCAGCATGACCCTGATCAACACACGATTGGAAGGAAACGAGCGAGCGCGCTGGATGGGCTACCACATCGCGACGGCCATGTTCGGCGCGCTGATCGTCCAGCCGACCGTGGGTCTGCTGGGAGAGATCGGCTGGCGCTGGCCGTTCTTGGCCTACGCTGCCAGCGTGATCGTCGCATGCGCGGCTCTGGCCGGATTGCAGGAGCCGCCCCTTAGAACGCCCGAAACGGCGCAAGCCACTCGCGGCTCGGGAAACCCGCTGAAGTGGTTCCCCTTGTGGTTCCTGCCCTTCGCACTTGTCATGGGTACCGTGACTTACCTTCCCAACGTGTACCTGCCCTACGTCGTGCGCGATGTCGGTGTGACCAGCCCGGCAGTGATTTCGACCGTCATGCTCGCCGACGCCCTTCTCGGCGCCACGATCGCGATGCTGTTCGGCCGTTCTCAGCGATACATCTCGAGCGATACGGCGTTCGTGATCAGCTTCGGCTGTGCGGGCACCGGCATGGTCATCGTCGGTCTCGCGAGCGGTTTTGCCGGCATCGTCGCCGGTATGCTGGTGTTCGGCCTCGGTCTCGGCTGGTTCGTGCCAAATCTCATGTTCGCACTCTCCCGGCGCGTCACTCAGTTGCAGCAAGGCCGCGCCGTGGGGATCGTCAAATCCGCGCACTACCTGGCTTCGCCGCTCGCCGTGGTGGCGGTGGAGCCGATCTCGCGCGCCTATGGCTCGTCCGCCGTGCTGCTTGCGAGCGGACTGCTGTCGTTCGTGATGGTCGCGACGTTTCTGCTTCTTAGAGCCAGGCCGGGCACATCCCTGGCGGCGCCCGTGATGAGCGGTACCTAGGCATGGTCCCGGACAAAGGGCCATCGCACATTGGAAATGACGTTCGATCGATAGGTGGAAAGTAGTTATGGCGAGCACGACTCTCGAAAGAACGAGCGGGAACGAAGCTCTCCAGAGCCGCGCCGAGATTGCCGATCTCGTCCATCGCTATGCGCTCAACATACGCAACGGCAACGCGGCGGCATGTGGCGCGCTCTTCACGCATGATATCGAGTTCATCGTCCGTCAGATGGACCCGCGGCAACGCGAGCTAGTCGCGGTTCGCTCCCGCGACCGGGGCCTAGAGGAAGTCCTGGCGCATATCGCTGCGCCGCTTGCGAATATTTCGTTGTGCCCGATGATCCACAATCTGCTGATCGACATCGAGGGTGACCGCGCTTTCGCCACTTCGATCATGGAGAACCGGACCTTTCCGCCGATGCGTCCCATGATCGGCGAGTATCACGACGACTTCCGCTTCGAGGGTCGCTGGCTGTTCTCCAAGCGCGTCTACACTTTGTTCGTGCAGCCCGATCCGCCAGCCGCATGAGCGGCGCATTGTCCGTGTATCCCGCATTTCCTCCCGGCTTCTGGCGACGCATCGAATTGCATCCTGCTGCCGGTGCGATCGTCGGCGGGCTGGAGGACGACGTGCATCGCTTCATGCTTACGCTCGAACACGACGGTGAAAGGATCACCTCGGTCCCTGCGCGAACGGAGCGGGTACCCTGGTCGGTGTGCCCCGGTGCCGGGCCTTTCCTGCAGGACGGGCTTACCGGCCGGGCACTCGATGAAGTCGCCCGGCTCGATCCCAAGATCCACTGCACGCACTTGTTCGAACTTGCCGTGCTATGTGCCGCCCACGCCCATCTTGCGGAACCTGTTCGATACGACATCAAGGTGGGCGATCCGGTGAATGGACGCGCCCGCGCGGTCCTGGCGGTGAATGGCGAGCAGGCAATCATCTGGGAGGTCAGCGGCACCGCGCTGGAAGGGCCTGCCGAATGGGCGGGCCGGGACTTGCGCCGCCTTTCGCAATGGGGTGCGCAACTCGATCCCGACCTCGCGCTCAAGGCGATGATGCTGCGCCGCGCGATCATGGTCTCGGGCGCAAGGCGGCAGCCGCAGCTCATGCGCGAGGGTCAGCCATCGCTCGATCCGCGCCGTCTCGGGGCCTGCTTTCGCTATCAATTACCGCAAGCGACCGACGCGCAGCAGACGCCAGACTGGCGCAAGGATTTTTCCAGATCCCGCGCAGGGCCACTCCAGGACTTTCCGCCACGGCAGGACACGACGATGCCAGAGACCATGACGTGAGAGCCGAGACCGCCATCGTCGGAGTGGGTGCCACGCCGTACTACTTCCGCGGGCAATCCGCGCCTCAAACGCTCTATGAGCTGATCGGCAAGGCCGTCCTCGCCGCCGTTGCCGATGCCGGGCTGAAGGTGGGCGATATCGATGGGCTCGCATTCTACGCCAGCGGCTTCGAGCCGGGGCTGATCACGGAAATGCTTGGCATTCCCGAACTCACCTTCGCCGCCACGGTGGCGGCACAGGGCGGTGGCTCGGCGGGCGTACTCGATCTTGCGGCAATGGCGATCGAGACCGGCAGAGCGAAGACCGTGGTCTGCATCGGCGCCTGCCAGCAAAGCGACCGCCGCTATGGGCTGACCTTCGCCAACCTCACCACCACGCCGGACAGTGCCTGGTCGAAGGCGGCGGGCCTGACCGGCGGCCCCGGACAGACATTCGGCCTCACCACTCGGCGCCATATGCACAAGTACGGCACGCGCCGCGAAGCCTTCGGCGAAGTCGTCATGGCCAGCCGCGAGTATGCCTCGACGAGGCCCGGTGCGTTGCGTCGCAAGCCGCTTAGCCTGGACGAATACATGGCATCACCGATGCTTGCCGACCCGCTGTGCCGGTTGGACTTTTGCCTGGAAACCGACGGCGCTCTCGCCTTCGTGGTGACGAGCGGCGAACGAGCGCGCGATCTGGCGCAGAAGCCGGTCTACATCGCAGCGAGCGCGCACGGCGGGAGCGGAGATTGGGGCCGATCGTTCTTCTGGCTCAACATGCCTGATGACATGTTCACCACGGCGGGAGGCGCTCACACCGCCCGACGGCTTTACGAACAAGCCGGGATCGGCGCGAACGACATCGATGTCGCGCTGCTCTACGATCACTTCTCGCCGCTCGTGATACTGCAGCTTGAGGACTGTGGCTTCTGCAAGCCCGGCGAAGGCGGTCCTTTCGTCGAGAGCGGGGCGATCCGGCGCGGCGGAACGATACCGGTCAACCCTCACGGGGGTCACTTGTCGGAAGCTTACGTGATCGGCATGACGCATATCCGCGAAGCGGTGGAGCAACTGCGCGGGAGTGCGGTCAACCAGGTCGAGGACGCGCGAGTGGCGCTCGTCACCGGCGGTCCTGCCCCCATCCCCATGAGCGGCGCGATCCTGAGGAACGAGCGATGAGCGAGGTGACCTCGGCGCCGTACATCAGCGAACTACAAATCCCCGCGGACGCCTGGACCCAGCCGTTCTGGGACGCGGCGGAGGATGCAACGCTGCTTCTGCCCAGCTGCGCAGACTGCGAGCGGTTCCGCTGGCCGCCGGGCCCGTTCTGTCCGCACTGCCGCTCGCAAGGTGTCGCCTGGCGCGCGGGCGGGCGAGCCCGCCTCTACAGCTACACGATCGTGCGCCGTCTGAACGAGGACGGCACTTCGCAGGTGGTAGCCCCGGCGCTGGTCGAGTTCCCGGACGCGGACGGCGTACGTCTGCTAGCCGCGATCGTCGACACCCCCGTCGAGAAGCTGAAAGTCGGAGCCTCGCTGCGCCTTTCCTGGTCACAGACGGCCAACGCCAAGGTACCGGTGTTCGAAGTCGCTGCGGAACGTTAAGCGCTGTTTCGTGCCTTGGATGACCCGACAAGCAGGATCGCGCTGCAAAGCAAAGCCACGCTTGCAAGTCCGGCCGCGATCAGTGGTGGCATGGCGCCGAGGCCTGTGCCAGCGGCGAGCAAGGCTGCGGCAAGGCTGGAGCCGAGCACCTGACCGGTCATCCGCATGGTCTGGGTAAGACCACCAGCCGCCGCGGTGCGATGCAACGACGCCGCATAAATGATCTGCCGCGCATTGGGCGAATAGAACGCTCCGAACCCTGCCGCGACCAGCATGATCCGCCAAATCACGTCGAAATGGCTGGGCTCGGGCGGTAGCACCGCGAGCAGGATCAGACCGACACTCGCGACTGCCATCCCACCGGTACAGAGCAGTCCAGCCGGAGCGCCGTCCGACAGGATCGCGCTTGCAGGCGCCATCACCATGGACACCATCGGCCAAGGCGCCAGCATCAACCCCGCCTCCACGACCGTGTAGCCGAACGCCTGCTGCAGGCGGAACGGCAAGGTCAGCAGCAAGATCATTCCGGCAACCGAGGCCGTGAGCAACGCAATCCCGGACAAAGCGATGCCGCGGTCTCGCAGCAGATCGACTGGCAGGATCGGTCTCGCCTGCGTCAGCTCACGCCGGATGAAGATCACCCCGATGATCAGCGCTGACGCGAGCGAGATAGCGGCGACGCTCGCGTTCGCTCCCTGCATCGCGAATTCCAAGCCACAGATCGCCGTACCGAACATTGCCGCGCACATCACGGCTGCCGACCAGTCGAAGGGCTGCTGGTGGCGCTCGGGATCCGGAAGGCCCTTGCCGCTGATGATCAGCGACAGCAGTCCGATGGGCATGCATAGCGCGAACAGCCATGGCCAGCCCGCCGTCGAGAGGATGACGCCGCCCAGACTGGGCGCCATTGCCGCGGAGGTGGTGGCAACCATCGTGTTGAGCGCCATCCCCCTGCCAAGCTGCGCGCGCGGGTAGATCGAGCGGACCATGGCCGAGGCCACGCTGAAGGTAGCGGCGGCCCCGACCGCTTGCATCGCCCGAACCCCCACCAGCATCGGCAGCGTATGAACGACGAAGCACAACGGGGTCGCCGCCACGAACAGTCCCATCCCGCAACGGTAGACGGTGCGATGACCGAAGCGATCGCCCAGCGCCGAGAACGGCAACAAGGCCATGATCAGGATCAGCTGGTACACGGTGACGAGCATCACGGCAGAGGAAGCGGCCACGTGCAGTTCGCGCGCCAAGGTCGGCAATGCGACGTTCACGCTCCCGCTGTCGAGGCTCGCGACCATGGTGCCCAAGGAGATTGCGATCACCGCGACGTATCGACGTGGCGGCGCCAGACCGTCCGGCAACGCTACATCAGGCGGCTGGTCGCACGGATCGTCGCCTGGCTTGATACCATGCATGGTGGAAGGTCGTTCCTCGCATTCGCGCCCTGCCCTTCGAGGCGCGAAACCGACCATCCCGGCGGTGCGCCGCCTCGTCAATCGAGCCCGACCGAAGTGGGCGATCGAGCAAGTGAATTGGGCTCGCGGACACATTGCATCGGACGGGTTTCCTGTAGGACTGACGCACCGAGCGGAAGACAAGAATAGCCGTGAGAATTGCGGGATCATGCTCGGCCACGAAGATCGGCACGCCGCATAACGTCGGCCGATCGAGGTATTTGGGAGAATCGCATGCTTGAACGAACCGGCCCGACCGAGGGACTTGCGGCATCGTCCGTCACCGAGTGGAAGTCGGGCTGGACGCTGGTCATGGCATCGTCGTTCGGGATGTCGTTCTTCGGGATGATGCTGGCGGCAATCGGACTGTTCATGGCACCGCTTTCCGATGAGTTCGGCTGGAGCCGGGCCATGCTCTCGTCAGGGCATACGATTGCGTCGCTGTGCACCGCGCTGCTTGGCCCCTTCCTCGGCGTGCTCGTGGATCGCTATGGCGCACGCCGCCTCGCGTTGCCTGGGCTGCTGCTGACGATCGCGTCGATATCGGCATTCAGCCTGCTCGATGGCCGGGCCTTCTATTGGTATGGACTCTGGGCGATCTTCGGGATCGTCACCGTGGGCATTAAGACCACCACCTGGACCGCCGCGATCGTCGGCGTCTTCACCCGGTCTCGCGGACTTGCGCTGGGGTTGACCATGTCGGGCACGGCCTTGGCGGCGATCATCGTTCCGCCGCTCGGCAACTACCTGATTGCCGAGTTCGGCTGGCGCGCGGCCTTTATCTGGCTGGCGCTGGGTTGGGGCGGGCTGACCTTTGCCTTGTGCTTCCTGTTCTTCTTCGATGTCCGTGACCGGGTGCGACAACGCATGAAGGCGGGCGGCAGGGGGGGCGAGCAGAAGATCGATCTGCCGGGGCTGACAGTCCGCGAGGGCTTGCTGAATACCGCGCTGTGGCGGATCGCGTTCTCGAACTTCGTGATCATGACGCTTACGATCGGACTGAGTGTCCACCTTTTCCCGATCCTGACCGAGGCGGGCGTGTCACGAACCAATGCGGCGTGGCTGCTCAGCCTGGTCGGCGTCGCGGGGGTCGCCGGCAAGCTTGCGACCGGCGTGATGCTGGACCGCTTCCGGCCGAACTGGATCGGCGGGATCACGCTCGGCGCAGCGGCGCTGGCGTTCGTCCTGCTTATCGACGGCGTGCGCACGCCATCGTTGATCATCGTCGCGATGCTAGTGAATGGCTATGCTTTCGGCACCAAGACGCAGATCACCGGCTACATGACCGCGAGCTATGCGGGCATGAAGAACTTCGGCTTCCTTTATAGCATCATGTCGACGCTGCTGGCCTTGGCCTCGGGCATCGGGCCGTTCGTCGCCGGTCTCATCTACGACCATGCCGGCGGCTACGACCCGTTCCTGATCGCGGGAACGGTCGGCTGCGCCCTCAGCGGTGTGCTGATCGCCAGCCTGCCCCGATCGCCCGACTGGACGGCCGCACCCGCTGGCAGCGTCAGCTAATCAAACCCCGCCGAGGCGGACGGCGGGAGCGATGATGGTGCCGTCCGGCTCGTAGACTTCGACTACGGATCGTTTGCGTTCGGAGAAGTAGATCACCTCGTTCTTGGTCCGGTGATCGACCGCCTCGACCTGGAGCAGTTCGAGTTGCTCGCATTCACCCGCCTCGAACCAGTACTTGGCGCCCGCAGGTACCAGGATGCCTTCGTGCGGGCCGAGGTCGGCGACCAGTTCGTCACCCTCGCCGTAGAACCGCGCACGGCCCGCCAGCACGAACCAGAAGCCGTCCATGGCGGTGTGCAGATGCATCTCCTGCTCGCCGCCACCGCCGCGAAAGATCTGCACCATCGAGAGCAGGCTCTGTGTCTTGACCAGCGGAACCAGCGCACGATCCCGCTTCAGGTTCTCCGGAGCGAAATAGCGGAACGTTTTCATCCGCGTGCTCGGCTGGGGGCGTCCGGTGATCGCCTCGATCTCCATCACGCTGACGGCTTCTGCATCCTGGTCCATTCTGGTCTGCCTTTCAGTCATTCCCGGGGCGGCCGCGCGAAAGCGACCATGCTGAGGATCTTCCCACCACCATCGACTTCGAACAGATCGGCCGACACCATCACGTAGCGCTGCCGGCCGTTGATCTCGACCTGGCGGGTCAGCGTGACGAAGCACTGGCGATCGCTGCCGAGGTACGAAACCGCCACCAGGCTGGGCTTCATTGTACCGATGCGTTGGGTGTAGAAGTTGTCTATCTGATTACGCCCCCTGAGCGTAGGCCGCATCGGCTCAAGGAACGTCGCGTCGTCGGCATAAAGCGCCGCCACTCCGGCGTAATCGCCCGCGTTGATCATCTCGACATAGCGCGCGGCGACCGCGCAGCCTCGACCCGGTGGAGCCTTGGCCGCTATCGGCGTGCCGACATAGACGTCCGCCCCGGGGTACGTGGGATCGAGTTTCCCACCCGGCACTCTCAAATCGCTTTTGCTGGCTATCAGCTGCGTTCCGATCGCCAACACGCCGGCACAAGCTAGAGCGCGCAAGTAAGAGAAAGTCCTCACCCAGCGCTCCCTATGCGCCAAACCGGTACTTAAGCCGCAGACCGTAGATACGCGGCTGATTGGTGATGACGGTCTCGAAACCGCGCGATTGCCAGTTGTTGGTAACCGACACCGGAAATTCCTCCTTGGTGACGTTGGTTGCGAAGGCGGACAGATCGACTGGCAGGCCACCGACCGAACCCCAGTTCAGGTTGAGGTTGAGCAACTCGTTCGACGGCAGAAACGAAACGATCGAAGACGTGCTGCTGAGTTGCTTTGTCGTATAGGTGTACGTGGCGGCGAACGAGATCCGCCCGATGCTTTCGTCCAACGGCAGCGTATAGGCGGCCGTCAGCGTCACGCGGTGCTTGGGAGAGAGTGGCAGGACGCCACCTTCGGTACCCGCATCGGCCGTCGGCGGAACGTAGGGCGTTCCCGCCGGTAGCGTCGGCACTACGAAGTCGAGCAATTTGGTGTTGAGGTACGCGTAGGCCGCATCGAGCTTGAACCCCTCGAAAGGGGTTACCGAGGAATCGACCTCTATTCCCCAGATCCGCGACTTTCCGGCATTCAGTACGATGCGGGCGCCGGGAAGACCGCTGTTGAAACCGCAAGTGGACACCGTGCAGCCGAATGTGGTGGCCGATAGTTGCTGGTCGGTGAAGTTGTTGTAGAAACCCGTTATATTGACGAAGCCGTTGATGGCGCCACTGAAGCTTCCCTTCGCACCGACTTCGTAAGTGTCGACCTTCTCCGGGTTCCAGGTCTCCAAGCCGATGATGCTGGGGTTAACCCCACCCTGGCGATAGCCGCGCGAGTACTTGGCGAACAACAGCATGTCAGCGGTCGGCTTGTATTCCAGGTCGATCGTCCAGGTCGGACGTTGCGACTTCTCGACGGAGACAGGCGATGAGCAGTCAGCGAGGTTGAGCGTCACCAAGCCTGGCCTGAGCAGAGGGTTCGCGCAGCGGCCGACCGGGACGTTGGCGGTGGGGAATGAAACCGTAAGGCGCTCGCCACTGCCCTCGGTGCGATCCCAGGTGTAACGCAAGCCACCAGTCACGCCCAGCTTGTCGGAGAGCTTGTAAGTCGCTTGGCTGTATAGGCCGATGTTCCGGTATGAGACCTCGTTATCGACGATGCTCAGCGTGGAACCGGCGAAATAGCTCAGGCACCGAAGGTTGGTGACATCTTCGCAATAGAGCGTGCTTTGGGAATACGAGGTGTTGCCGCCCAGGGGTTTGCTGATTTCGAGATATCCGCCGGCCTGCCAGTTGAGGCTGCCATCGGTCGTCTGTCCCTGGAACTGCAGCTCCTCGGTGAAGGTCGATTGCGCCGCGCTGTCGCGGCCGGGAATGCGGTTCAGCGTGGTCGTCGCATACGGCTGGCCCAGGAACCTGGATGTCGGATCGGCAACGAAGAAATTGTCGCCCGAGATGTTGAAGGCCAGCTGATCCTTGTACTCGGCATAACTCGCGACGTTCTTGATCGTGAGATTATCGGCGGCCTTCCACGTCGTGATGTTTATGACCTGCCATTGCGTGCTTCTATTGTATGGCGCCGGCACGCTGCCTTCGACATCGTAGAACCCGTCTCCGCGCGCATTCTGCCGGCTCAATTGCTGGCAGGCCGAGAGGGCCGTCTGCCGCTGCGTCGCATTGGGCGTTTCATTGCACGCCACCAGCCGGCCCAGGATTCCGTGGGTATCGGACTTGCTGTAGCTGGCGACGATGTAGTTCTCAAGATCGGGGGTCAGTTCGGCGACGATACTGGCGCGGTAGGCCGAATAGTCGACATCGCCGTAGTCGTCCGGCCCAACTCCGGATCGGTTCTTGAGGTAGCCGTCACGAACATTGCGATCGACGCTCAGGCGAACCTTGAACGCCTCCGCCAGCGGGATGTTCACCACTGCCTGGACTCTGCGTTGATCGTAATTGCCGATGGTCCCCTCGACATAGCCTTCCAGGTTGTCGGTCGGCTTACGCGGTACCAGCAAAATCGCGCCGCCCGTGGTGTTGCGCCCGAACAGCGTTCCCTGTGGGCCCTTCAGCACTTGCACGTTCTGCAGGTCGAACAGCGATCCCGGCCCGGCGCCGTTGCCGCTCGTCGTGCCGGCCGCCGAACGCGGCGCGACGACATCGGCGAAATAGACGCCCACGGTCGGCGAAGTGTTACTCTCCTGGCTGAAGCCGCGGATGGTGAACGATGCCTTGTCCGGGCCGAACCGGCTGTTGGATGTCAGCGACGGGGTGTAAGTCGCCAGATCGCTCGCCGTGACGATGTTGCGGTTATCGAGTTGCTGCTGATTGAACACGGTAATCGAAATCGGAACGTCCTGCAGCCGTTCTTCGACACGCCGTGCCGTCACCACGATGTCGGCAGGATTGTCGGCAGCGGTAGCGCTGTCTTGAGCGTAAGCGGGTGCGGCAAGAACAAGTCCAATAGCGCTGGCGACGGACAATACGGGTGCGCGAAGTGTAACCGTCAACATCATCTCCCATGTATTTTTCATAGTCATTGTTTGACCTTGGCCTCTGCAAAAGAGCAGGTGCCAAGTGGTCGACCATGATTATCGCACACAGGAGTGGGGTGTCAGAGCGGACTGCGTCAACGCGCCAGCGTCCACACTGAATACTCGAAGCGCCAAAACGCCGCTGTTTACCGTTGCCGCACGAAGGGCCACTAACGTAGTGCTGCGGCTAATATGCACCGCCCCGAGTTCGTCAAGATGACAACCCCGGTGTTCAAATATCGTCAACTCATTAGCGTAAAGCTGAGTAGTCTCGTTTCAAAGCGCTCTGATCGATATGAACGAGTGGCCGTGTGTGGACGCCCCGCCGGATACAAGGGGGTGTTGAAGAGTTTTGTTCGCGCAGGTTCAGGTGCTTCCGTGTGTCCGGCCTGATTGATGCAGCCATCATCACGGCTGCAGGCCTGTATGGAGATCGCGGATCGGGTCCA
Organism: Novosphingobium sp. TK46; assembly: GCF_055361525.1. Classification (NCBI taxonomy): domain Bacteria; kingdom Pseudomonadati; phylum Pseudomonadota; class Alphaproteobacteria; order Sphingomonadales; family Sphingomonadaceae; genus Novosphingobium; species Novosphingobium sp. TK46. The sequence goes on along the minus strand of NZ_CM143963.1, from coordinate 3,220,155 downwards.
TGACGCTTTCGCGCGCTCGAAGCGCTTGGCCACTCTCTGGTTTTCCCGACCCCGTCTTCTGACCGTTGCGCCATACCTCCCTACTGACCTTCCTTGCGTCCCTGACGCCTCAAGCCTTGGCGGGTTACACTGCCGCGGCCGGAGCTCTGTAGGACCCGCCATGCGCCATCAGCGCCCAGACGATCCTAGCCATCTTGTTGGCGAGTGCGACGGTGACGAGCATGCGCGGCTTGCGCGTCAACATGCTGGCCAGCCATGCGCTAGCTTTATCGGGGTTACGTGCAGCGACCTTGGTCGCTGAGCTTGCGCCCAGGATCAGCAGCCGTCTCAAGCTGCGCTCGCCCATTTTCGTGGTGCGCCCGAGCCGCTCCTTGCCGCCGCTGGAGTGCTGCCTTGGGACGAGCCCGAGCAAGGCTGCAAAGTCACGCCCCCGCTTGAAGGTGTTAGCAGCCGGCGCAAGCGCAACCAACGCCGTTGCCACCACAGGGCCAACACCTGGAATAGTCATCAGCCGCTTGGCGACGGGATCAACCTTTGCGCGAGTGGCGATCTCACGATCGAGAAGAGCGATCTGCGATTGCAGCGCCTGAAAGCTGTCCGCCATGATCACGAGCACCGGCCGTGCTTCATCCGGGATGTCGGATGCAGGATCTCGGACCAGTTCGACCAGCTTGCTAACGTGGCCCACGCCTTGGCGCACGATGTAGCCGAACTTGGTAAGATGCCCGCGCAAGGCGTTTATCAGCTGCGTGCGCTGGCGAACGAGCAGATCACGGGTACGAAAGACTACCGCTGAAGCCTGGGCCTGCGCGCTCTTGCCTTGCACGAACCGCATCGTTGGGCGCTGAGCTGCCTCACAGATCGCTTCCGCATCAGCCATGTCGTTCTTCTGGCGTTTCACAAACGGCTTCACGTACGCCGGTGGGATGAGCCGTGTGTCATGACCCAAGCCTCCGATCTCACGCGCCCAATAATGAGCGCTTGCACATGCCTCCATCGCAACAATGCATTGCGGCAAGGACGCGAAGAAGGGCAGGACCTGGTCTCGGCGCAGCTTCTTGCGAAACACAACAGATCCATTCGGTCTTGAGCCGTGAACCTGAAAAACCGACTTGGCCAAGTCGATGCAGACTATGCTAACCTCATCCATGGACGCCTCCAACAGTGGTGTTTCAACACCTCCACTATGGCACATCAAGGCCGTCAGGGGGCGTCCACCCCAACGCTTTCGGGCGCGGCATCGTTGCCTGCCAGCGGCCGGAATGAGGGCGACAGGCGCCCTGCCCCGCCTGTTCAGCCAGGCAGGTCCGGTTCAGGTGTTGCTTTCCTGAATTCGGACGGGCTCTTCCCTATCTAAAGCAGCCGTTCAGTGATCGAGCCACCCTTCCGCATACTGCACCCTCCCGGCAACGCCATCGAGCGCGTGCGGTGTCAGCGGAAGGATCATGCAGTCATCGTCAGGCGCATCGAATGGCAGCGTGATCGGATAGCGGCTCAGCGGCTCAAATCCGAATCGCGAATAATAAGATCGGTTGCCAACCAGTAGGATGCTCCCGAAGCCCAGAGCAGCCGCGCGCTGTTGAGCCGCTCTCACCAGCCGCTTGCCCACTCCGCAGGATTGGTGCTTGGGCACAACCGATAAGGGGGCAAGCGCCAGGGTTACCACAGACAAATGTGCGCCGAGGATACTGGCCTTCGTCAGCAAAATATGACCCGCTGCCTCGCCGTCGATCTCAGCCAGCAGCGACAGCGCAGGGCTATAAGCGCTCGTCGCATGTAACCGCTCGATCATCAGGTGCTCGCGGTGATCGCTATAGGGTACATTGGCGTAAGCGCGGAGCACCACGTCAGTGATAGTCGGTGCGTCCTCAGGCCGCTCCGCTCGAATGATGATCTCTGCTTCCATCCCGTATCCTTACGTCGCTGCCCGATCTTTGCGATCTGACACCGGTCAGCCGGCAATCCCTTCACTCCAGCGTGGCGGCAACGATCGAAACCCCTTCTAGCTCCTCGTCTCGTGTGATCGAAGATGAACAGAGGTCCGGTTTCAGGAGCGCCATTTAAGCGCCGTAGCGTCCGGGATGAGGGCGAAAACTAGCTGCCTCACTTCCACACCCTTCATGCTTCCGCGACGGCTATCTAGCTACCGAAGATTTGCGCGAGCTTTATGTCGATACGAAGTCCAAACACCAGCGCATCAGGGACGTTGGTCACTCGGCTCGTCGCATAGATGGGATCAGGGTTCATGACGTACTGAAGGTTGGGCATAATCCGCATGCCGGGCAGCGCGGCGAAGCCGTAGTTGAGTTCGGCGATGATCTCGTTTGCCTTGGGAGAGCCCGTGCCGCCCGCCTTGGCGCGCAGATCCCTCAAGTAGGCGACTTGCTGCTCGCTGAAATGCGTATTCGAGACGAGAAAGCCGATCGTGTCGTTGTCGCGGCGCTTGAACGTGCCGGTCTTCACAAAGCCGGCCGAGGCGAACCAGTCGATCTGCTGGACGTTGCCGACGTTCGCGAAGGCACGCCCGAACAGCGCCAGGTTGCGCTTGCTCTTGCCGGACGAGCGCGAGACGGTCTGGTCGACCATGGCGTAGAGGCCGACACGGTGGCCATCGAGCGTGTCCCGTGTCAGGCCGGTCAGCGCGGCGGAGCCGCCGTTGTGATCGTAGAACGGGCTCTGCCCGCCATCCGTGTTGAGATAGAAACCGACTTTGTAACGACCCGGTAGGCGTTCCTGCTCGAACGTGGTCTGATACCCCGCCTCGCCTGCGATCAACGCACCGGTGCCCGTGCCTAGCGAGAAGTCGAGCCCGCCCTTGCCCTTCACGTTCAAGTCGTTGTTGTAGTCGAACACGCCGAGCTGAACGTAGGCCCGCGTGTCGATCGCATAGCGTATCTTGGCAGCCCAGGACGAGTTCGGGAAGGCGGTGATGCCGATGTCGCTGATGCCACCATAGGCGGTCAGGCAGCTGGTGTTGCTCATGAACACGCAGTTGAGCGGAGAATTGTTGTAATAGGTGTTCACCGCTGCCCGCCCAGCCATGACGTTCACCGGCCCGAAGTCATGCTCGATGTTGAACTGGGTCAGGCGTGGTCCGGGGACCGGACGCCAGGTCTGCTGGAAGCTGATCGAATTGCCGATGTAGTCGCGGCCAAGGCTGTCGCCGCTGAACCAGGCGCCATGGACGTGCAGCTTGGTATCGCTCCAGCCGAGCAGCTTTTCGAGGTCGACGTCGGCGCCGCTGCTGACCCAGTGTGATTCCGCCACGCCCTGGCGCACACCGCCGATCGGGTTGCCGGCCACGTTGGCGACGACATCCAGCGCCAGGTCGACGCCGTGCGCCTTGAGGGCGCTTAGCTGCCTTGCGATCGGGTTTTCGCGCTGGAAGCGCGCGATGCCAGTCGGCGTGGCGCTGTGGTCCGCTGGCGCGGCTTCGGTTCGGCCTGATGAGAACGCCGTCGCCGGATCGCGCGTCACCTCGCGTTCGCCTCGAGCGGTCACCGGCAGCTCGCCGGTCGTCGGAGCATCGCCGGTGTCGGGGGTGGCCGCCGCCTCCGACGACGGATCTGGGGCCGCTGCAAGTGCCGGGACGGGCGTCGCTTGCGTCGCCAGGACGGCTATTACGCCGATGAGGGACATGGGTTCTCTCCTGCTCCGGGTCGATAAGGCCGAAATTGTCTGGGTGGGTTGGAGCGCGGGCGCTCAGGCGGGCATGGGAATGCCCAGTCGCTGCCGGGCGGCATTGGTGCCGACCACCGCGGCGAGGGTCCGCTCGTCGAGCTTGCCCTCCCACTTGGCGATGACGATCGTGGCGACAGTGTTGCCGACCAGGTTCACGAAGGTGAGCCCCTCGGCCAGGATGCGGTGGATGCCCAGGATCAGCGCGATGCTGGCGACGGGGATCGTGCCGGTGGTGTTGAGCGTCGCTGCGAGCACCACGAACGCGGCACCGGCGATGCCTGCAGCGCCCTTGGAGGTGAGCAGCAGCACTGCGATCAGGCCCAGCTCGTGCCAGAACGTCAGGGGGGTGTTGGTCGCCTGCGCCAGGAACACCGCCACGGTCGTCAGATAGAGGCAGGTGCCGTCCAGGTTGAACGAGTAGCCGGCCGGGATCACGAAGCCGACGACGCTTTCTTCGCACCCCAGCTTGCGCAGCTTGAGGATCAGGCGCGGCAGGACCGTTTCGGTCGAGGTGGTCGCCGCGACGATCACGATCTCGTCCCAGATGTAGGCGAGCAGGCGCGGCAGGCTCACGCCGCACCAGTGCGCGATGCCGCCCAGCACCACGGCGGTGAACAGCGCGCAGACGACGAAGAACTCGATGATCAGCTCGCCCAACGACAGCAACGATCCGGTTCCGAACTGCCCGACGGTGAAGGCGATGGCACCGAACGCGCCCAACGGCGCGAAATACATGATGTAGCCGATGATCCGGAAGAACGCCTGCGAGGCGCTCTCGATCAGGTCGACGACCGGCTTGGCGCGTTCACCGATCGCGGCGACGGCAAGGCCGAACAGCACCGCAGCGAACAGCACCTGCAGCACATGACCCTCGGTTAGCGCGCCGGCGAAGCTGTCGGGGATGATCGCCATCAGGTAGGCCGAGATCGACTGGTCGTGGGCGGTGGCGACATAGGTCTGGATCGAAGCGGTATCGATCTGCGCGACATTGATGTTCATGCCCGCACCAGGCTGCCACAGATCGACGGCGACCAGGCCGAAGATCAGCGCTAGGATGGTGACCGCTTCGAAGTAGAGGATGGATTTAAGCGCGACCCGGCCGACGCTCTTCATGTCGTTCATGCCGGCGATGCCGTGCACCACGGTCACGAAGATGATCGGTCCGATCATCATGCGGATCAGCTTGATGAACGCGTCTCCAAACGGCTTCATCGCAATTGCGAGGTGGGGTGCGAAATGGCCGAGCAGAATGCCGATCAGCGTTCCCGCCAGCACCTGGAACCACAACTTGCCCACGATGCCGAAGCGGCTGGCCCGCTTCTCCGTCTCTCCTATGGTCGTCATGTTTCTTGTTCTCTTCTTGGTTCGGGAAGACGCGTCCGCGTCAGCCGAACAAGGTTCCGTCGAATAACTTGCGCGCGGTGCGCATCATGCCCGCGCCCGCCACGTCGCCATGCTCATCGACATCGATCACGCAGGCGGTGGCACCGCTGGGATGCTCCACTTCCAGCGTCTTGGACGAACCGGACGGCACCTGCGCCAACGCGGCCGCGGGCGATCCGGGGATGAGGCAGGCCGTCGCCACGCTGACCGCGCCGAGCACGCCGATCGAGGCATGGCAGCGGTGCGGGATGAACGAGCGCACGCAGATCGCGCCACCCGCGCGCGGCGCGGCGACGAGCATCATCTTGGGCACAGACTGCTCGGCCACGTCGCCCAGGTTCATCAGTGGCCCGGCAAGCAGCCGGATCGCCTCGATGCGCGCCTTGAGCGCCTCGTCGGCGTCGAGCGTCTCACGATCCTCGTACCCGGTCACGCCGACGTCGGCGGCGCGCAGCACGACGCAGGGCATGCCGTTGTCGATCAGGGTGACCTCGACGCCTTCGATGGTGTCGACCGCACGGCTGGTCGGCAGCAGTGCCCCGCAGGTGGAGCCGGCGATATCGGCAAAGGCGAGCGGTATGGGTGCGGCGGTGCCCGGCACGCCGTCGATCGCGGCATCACCGGCGTAAGTCACGCGTCCGCCGGGCGTCTGCACCGTCGCGGTGGCGTTCTTGCCGGTGTTGCGCATGTGGATGACGACGCGGGTCTCGCCGTCCTGCGCCTCGACCAGCCCGCGTTCGATCGCGAAGGGACCAACGCCTGCGAGCATGTTGCCGCAGTTCTGCTTGTCGGTCACGATCGCCTGATCGACGAAGGCCTGCAGGAACAGATAATCGACGTCCGCGTCGTCGCGCTCGGAACGCGAGACCACCGCGACCTTGGAGGTCAGCGGATCGGCGCCGCCCATCCCGTCGATCTGCCGGGGATCGGGCGAGCCGAACGCCCGCAGCAGGAACGCGTCGCGGCTTGCGACATCGGCGGGCAAATCGTCGGCGACGAAGAAGCCGCCCTTCGAAGTGCCGCCGCGCATCCACATCGCTGGCACGCCGTCACTCATAGCGCAATCCCATGGCCTCGAGCTTGCCGCGCATATCGTAGATGTCGAGGCCGAGTTCGCCGGAGGCGAGGCGCACGCGCTTCGCCTCTTCGTTGGCTTCGCGGGCCTGCGCCTTTTCGAGCACCGCGGCAGCGTCCTCGCGACGGACCACGCACACGCCGTCGTCGTCCGCGATCACCACGTCGCCGGCGCGAATCAACTCTTGCGCACAGACGATGTCGGCGTTGACCGAGCCCAGCGTCGCCTTGACCGTGCCTTGGGCGCTGATGGTCTTGGACCAGACCGGAAAGCCCATCTGGGTCAGGTCGCGCACATCGCGCACGCCCGCGTCGATGATCAGCCCGCGACAGCCCCGCGCAATCGCCGAGGTCGCCAGCAGATCGCCGAAGTATCCGTCATCGCACGGGCTGGTCGGGGCGACCACCAGGACATCGCCATCCTGCAATTGTTCGATGGCGGCATGCATCATCCAGTTGTCGCCGGGCGGCACCGATACCGTCACCGCCGAACCGGCGATGCGCGCACCGGGATAGATCGGTCGCAAGCGGTGCGACAGCAGGCCGATACGCCCCTGCGCTTCGTGAACGGTGGCGACGCCGGCCTTGGCGAGCCCATCGACGACACCGCAGGCGGCGCGTTCGACGGAAATGATGACTTTACCCATCTGTGGAATCCTCGCTTTACTATTTGACCGCCTGTGAAGCGCAAAATGCGGCTCCCCGGCAAAGTAGAATTGCGATCCGGGCATAAGCTGTGCTGAGGTGTGGTGATGGTCGACCCGCTTTCCCTCAACCTGCGCCACCTCGATGCCGTGGCAACCGCCGCCCGGCTCGGCAGCATCAGCGCAGCATCGCAGGCGATGAACCTGTCGCAACCGGCGCTGACCCAGGCCGTCGCTAAAGTGGAGGGTCAATTCGGCCATGCCTTGTTCGATCGCCAACCTGGCGGCGTGGTGCCGACCGAGGCGGGCGAGCTGGTGACGGCGCGGATCGAGCGTGCGCTGGCCTATATCGTGCGCGGCGGGCAGAGCGTGCGCCGCGGTGCCCGCCTGTCGCCGCTGCCGCACATCGAACGCCGGGTGACGCTAGGCCAGCTACGCGCCCTGATCGCCGTCGACCGGGCCGGCAGCTTCGCGCTGGCGTCAACGCACACCGGGCTTTCGGAGCCGGCTTTGCATCGCGCCGCGCGTGACCTAGAGCAGCAACTCGGGGTGCCCCTGCTCACCCGCCAGGGCCGCACCGTGCAGCCGACACCCGCCGCCGCCCGCTTCCTGCGCTTTGTGCGGCTGGCACGCGCCGAGTTACAAGCCGGCATCGACGAACTGAAGGCCTTGCGCTCCGCAGGCGCCGGGCGCGTGACGCTCGGCACGATGCCACTGGCGCGCGCGGTGCTGCTGCCGCAGACCCTGGCCCGGTTCGCGCGCGATCACCCGGGTGCCTCGGTCAACGTGGTGGAAGGGCCATACCTCGAGTTGCTCAGCAGCCTGCGCGAGGGTGAAATGGACTTGCTGGTGGGCGCCATGCGTGATCCCCTGCCAGTGCCCGACGTGGCGCAGGAGCCATTGTTCACCGACGATCCGGTGATCGTCGCGCGGGCCGGCCATCCGCTCGCAAGCGGCGGGTTCGCCTTCAAGGCGCTACTGGACTACCCCTGGGTAGTGTCCGCGATCGGCACGCCGGTCAGGCGGCGGTGGGAGCAGATGTTCACCGACCATGGCCTGGAACCGCCACGCCTGCGCATCGAATGCGGCTCCGTGATGGTCATCCGCGGCCTCTTGCTGGAGGATGACTGGCTCACCCTGATGTCCCGCGACCAGGTCGTTTTCGAGCAGCGCGCCGGCCTGGTCGCCGAGATCCCGGGCGCCGGTACCTCGCTGCGTCGGCAAATCGGACTGACCGTGCGTGACGATTGGCGTCCGACCTCGCTCCAGGCCGCCTTCGTGGCGACCTTCCGCGCCGTCTGTTCGGAATGGACTTCCGAAAAAGCAATGGAGCGTGATCCCTTCCGATACGCCTGAATGAGCGGCACGCACTACCTTGCCAAGCATGCAACACGACTTGCCACCGAACAACTTGCCCATAGCCTTCATCGGCTTTGGCGAGGCAGCGCAGGCCTTCTGCGAAAGTTGGGGCGCCGCGCGGCCAGCCGTGATCCACGCCTACGATCGCAAGACCGATGCGCCCGAAACCGCGATTGCCAAGCGGAACGACTATGCCGCGCATCGCGTACACGGCTGCGAAAACATGGGCGCGGCGTTGGACGGCGTCCTGTCCATCCTCAGCGTCGTGACCGCCGATCAGGCGCTTGCTGCGGCGCGCTTCGCTGCGCAGGCACTCGCTCCCGGCGCATACTACTACGATATGAACAGCGTCGCGCCCTATACCAAGCGGACGGCCGCGGCGGTGATCGGCCAGGCCGGTGGCCAATACGTCGATGTGGCGGTCATGGCGCCGGTGCGCACTGCGCTAAACCGCGTTCCGCTGCTGGTGTCGGGTCCGACCGCCGGCGCGGGCGCTGCCGTCCTGCAGTCGCTCGGCTTCCGCCCCGAGGTCGTGAGCGACGAGATCGGTGCGGCGAGTGCGATCAAGATGATCCGCTCGATCATGATCAAGGGCATGGAAGCCCTCACCGCCGAGTGTCTGCTGTCCGCCCGCGCCGCCGGCGTCGACGAGGCGGTGCTCGCCTCGCTCGATGCGAGCTTCCCGGGCTGGGACTGGGTCACCCGCGCGGACTACAACCTTGACCGCATGCTGGTGCACGGCACCCGGCGCGCCGCCGAAATGCGCGAGGCCGCCGCAACCGCCCAGGCCCTGGGTCAGCAAGGCAGCATGGCGCACGCCACCGCCGGCTGGCAGGGCCGTCTCGGCGCCTTGCAGATCTCCCCGCTTCCGACAGGCCTCGCCGCAAAGGCCGACGCCATCCTTGCCGCCACAGGACCCCAGCCATGATCATCGACTGCCACGGCCACTATACCACCGCCCCTGCCCCCCACAGCGAGTGGCGCGAGCAGCAGAAGACCGCGTTCAAGGCCGGCGGAGACATCGACCCTGCTTATCCCGCGATCTCCGACGACGAGATCCGCGAGACGATCGAGGCGAACCAGCTGCGCCTCTTGCGCGAGCGCGGCGCGGACATGACGATCTTCAGCCCGCGTGCTTCGGCAATGGCCCCGCACCTCGGCGATGCCACGACGAACCGGATCTGGGCCCAGCGCTCCAACGACCTGATCAAGCGCGTGGTTGACCTGTACCCCGAGACCTTCGTGGGGGTATGCCAGCTGCCCCAGACCCCGGATCTGTCGATCGCGCAGTCGATCGCCGAACTGGAGCGCTGCGTCACCGAATTGGGCTTCGTGGGCTGCAACCTCAACCCCGATCCCAGCGGCGGCAAGTTCTCGGCCCCGCCGCTCACCGACCGCGCCTGGTACCCGTTCTTCGAGAAGATGGTCGAGCTGGACGTGCCGGCGATGATCCACGTGTCGGGCAGTTGCAACCCGGCGATGCACGCGACCGGGGCATACTACATCGCCGCCGACACCATCGCCTTCATGCAGTTAATCGAAGGCGACCTGTTCCGCGACTTTCCCAGCTTGCGCTTCATCATCCCCCATGGTGGCGGCGCGGTGCCCTACCACTGGGGTCGCTATCGCGGCCTGACCGACATGCTCAAGCGCCCGCCGCTGGCCGAGCATGTGATGAAGAACGTCTACTTCGACACCTGCGTCTATCATCAGCCCGGCATCGACCTGCTGTTCAAGGTGATCGACATCGACAACATCCTGTTCGGATCGGAAATGGTCGGCGCGGTGCGCGGCATCGATCCCGAGACGGGCCAGTACTTCGATGACACCAAGCGCTACGTCGATGCTCTCGTGATCCCGGACGCGGACAAGCGCAAGGTATTCGAAGGCAATGCCCGGCGGGTCTATCCGCGCCTGGACCAGCAGCTCAAGGCGCGGGGCCTGTGATGCCCCGCTTCGCGATGGATCCCGACTGGCTGTGCTGGCATCCGACCCCCAGCACGCCGCGCTACACTCTGCCGCCGGGTGCGGTGGACGCGCATTGCCACGTCTTCGGTCCCGGCAATCTCTTCCCCTATGCGCCCGAGCGCAAGTACACACCGTGCGACGCCAGCAAGGATCAGCTGTTCGCGCTTCGCGATCACCTCGGGTTCTCGCGCAACGTCATCGTCCAGGCGACATGCCACGGCGCCGACAACCGCGCGCTGGTGGATGCGCTCAAGGCCTCGGACGGTCGTGCACGCGGCGTGGCGACGGTGCGCGACAGCGTGACGGATGCTGAACTGGCGGAGCTTGACGCGGCGGGGGTGCGGGGCGTGCGCTTCAACTTTGTGCGCCGCCTGGTCGATCCCAAGCCCGACGCCTACTATCATGCCATCATCGATCGCATCGTACCACTGGGCTGGCATGTGGTCGTCTACTTCGAGGCGGCCGACCTAGACGAGCGCTGGGACTTCTTCACCTCATTACCCACGACCGTCGTCGTCGATCACATGGGGCGACCCGACGTCACCCAGCCGGTCGAGGGTCCCGAGTTCGCCCGCTTCATCCAACTGATGACGGAGCACGAGAACGTGTGGACGAAGGTGAGCTGCCCCGAGCGCTTATCACAATCCGGCCCGCCCAATTACGACGATGTCGTGCCCTTCGCGCGGACGCTGGTCGAGCGCTTCCCTGACCGCGTGCTATGGGGCACCGACTGGCCGCACCCCAATCTTAAAAGCCACATGCCGGACGATGCCACCCTGATCGACATGATCCCACTGATCGCGACAACACCTGGGTTGCAGCTAGCGTTGATGGTAGAAAATCCGATACGGCTTTATTGGGGTTAAAGGACTAAACCACGATGGCAGTCGATCAACACTAGAGATGGTACCGTGACAGGAATTCTATTATAATACACGGGCCCGCGATGCCTCGTAAACTGGTCGTCGCAGATGGCTTACGCGCGATCATCGATCGCACCATGTAGGTGGTTGATCCCGCACGGATCCTACCCCAGATTAGCACGATATGGCGCACCGTGGCCGCGCTGTCGATGTTGTGACCTGGCGCTCTCGCCGGTCGGTGACGATGATCGAGCGACCCTTGCCCTTCGTGTTCCCTGAACAAACATGGAGCGTGAGCATCTAGCTCAGCTGCGGTGAGATAGCGTGAAGCAGATTGCCATTCAGGATCCAATGGCTACTGGATCGAAATAGAGAACGTATGCCACAGCCAAACAATGGTTCGGCCGCTATAACGGCTCATGCCCGGCAAGCGACCATAGTTTCAGCGCGGAGATCTAATTTCATGCGCGCTATCGAAATGCCGCCATTGATGCGACGGCAGTATTTTCCACAAAACGAGAGCTTGCTACTTTACGCCACTCCTGAGAGAAGCTCCTTGCGTTCCAAGGTTGCGAGAAAACCACGTGCGAACCGGACCAGAATCTTTCAACATCGACCAACGCGAAGCTCAAGTGGCTAACGATCCGCGGATCCAGCAGATGCGTTCAGAGGAATTTACCGATGAGGCAAAAGCTTTGGTCAAAGAGACCTTCGCGCATGTCGGCGCTTGACACCTCGGATGTTCCTGAGTTCTCCGCAATCTCGTTCAGACATCCCGGCCTTGCCGAGCGCACATTCAGACCAGCATAGAATTGGGGCAGAACGGCTTCATCCCACCACGCGAACAGGAGCTTGCCATTCTGCGCGCGGCTTGGTTGTCGCGAGCCCCGTTCGAATAGGGCGAGCACATCGATCACGCAAGGTAGTTGGGACTCTCAGCGGATGAGATCAAGCGTGTCACACAAGGCTCCGATGCCCCGCAATGGAGCGAGCTTGATCAAGCGATCATCCGCGCTGTGAAAGAATTCGTGGCGGATCGCGCAATAGCGACAGCAACGTGGACCATTCTCGCCATGAGATGGAGCGATCCGAAGTGATGAAGCGGTCAGGGCTCGCGGGCCATTATCTTGCAACGGCTCTATTTAAAAACAGCATCCTCTTCAATCTGCTCGAAGGAAATACGGGCCTTCGGCGAAAATAACGACGTTAGCGCCGGGTCGCATATCAGAGCGCTTCGGCATATCTTCTGATTGCTCCTGACGTTGACGAGATCGCTGACGCGTCGGATATTATTCAGCCATGGTTCGGCACTGAAAAGCACCGTCCGTCGATCTGCTGTAACAAGACGTGCTCTTTGCGCATATATCGGCCTACACCAATACGCTCGGGTTACGACGGTCTGTGGCTACCCAACGAACAAAGAATCCATTCGAGCTCATGCGCGTCCTCGACCAGCGCGATGGCTGTACATGGTGCATGTTTCGCCACCGATCGAGGCATTGCCGCGATCAGACCCTTGGGAGCGTATCTGTCGCCACGTAAAAAGACATGACCATCTAGTCCGCAATGCAGCTTAACAAGCCGCAACTTCATCGAAATTAGCAGGCGTTAATGCCCTTTAAGTCGCGGTCTGCACAGACATCCGCATCCCACCAAGGTAACCGTGTAAGCAGCCACCCTGATCGACCACCAAGCAGGGGCTCAGCCGGCACATGAAGAGGGGCAAGTTTCGGGCGTGCCATCGTTCCCATGGGTGCTTGTTGAGCGGTATCCGGGTGGGCCCTCACACCCAATAGGAGCGCTGCTTCCACAGCCAACGTTGCTCAAGCCAGCTTTGTAGGAAATGAAGATAAGGTTGGGACATCAAAACCTGGGCGCCCCTCCCTCCACCGGATCCATCAGCACCTAAGTAGCGCACCGAAGTAGTCGGGCGTGCTCGCTCTGGTGAGTGCATAGACGAAGCCCAGCTTCTTGTCTCCGCTGAATGCGCCTAGGCAACGGGCACCCCCATGGTATAAGTCTCACCGGCGGGCGGGGGCCGGTGCGGCCGGGCCCCCAGCCCGCGAGTGCCCCGGCCACCACATCGTAGACGCGTACGCCGCCTGATGGCTCGCCGATGTGGTCACCGCCCGTCACCCAGCCGCTGATTATGGCGCCGCAACGCACAATCGTCGGCAGCGAAGTCGGGAAGGCGATCCCCGGCGGGATGGTGCCCAGGTCTTCCTTGAGATCCACCGCGCCGCGCCACGCCGCCCGAGACTGGGGCAAGTCCCTTCCGTAATTGCGTCAGGCCATCATCCGATTATCCGCCATCCCGCCCCGATCCGCGGGGCGCAGTCGTGCACGGGCCAGGCGACACATATTAGCCCACACCCCAGCACATGGCGACCGAAAACCCTGTCGAGATGCGAAGGGGGATGCAAGCGCCATACTTCGCGGCCAGTCTGCTGATCAAGCGCGACGATCACGTCGGGATCCATGCACGCGTAAAGCAGTCTGCTAGCGGCCACCGGTGTCCCATTGCAACGATGGACGATATATGGGCGCATGTCGGTAACGTACGTCCATGCGGCGGTGAGCGTGGCGACATTGCGTGTGTCGATCTGCCGTGCGGGCGAGAAGCGCTACCCTCACGTCGCGCCACCCCATCGCCCGCCGTTCCCGCAAGTGCAACGACGGCGACAGGCGCCAAACCGGGTACCGGTGCGAAGGCTCGCGAACCGAACTGGCGGACATCACGAAAGTCGCCGCAATCGCCCTTAAGGGAGCGGTCAGCCACCAGTGAAATCCGTTCGCTCGAAATCAACCGGTGTGGCCTAATCTCAATCGGAACGGGTGTACATGTATCGCCCATGATCTCTCCATCGATCCTCCACGCAAAGCTTTGAAGCAATTCTCCTGATCGCATTCAGCGACGCCTTGGAGACGTAGCTTGAAATTCTGTACCCACCGCGTTGCCCTTTTCACCATCGTTCCGGTTCTCTTCGCCGGATGCGGCAGCGAGAAGGCGCAGCCGCCGCTCGCGCCGCTGGTCGAAACGGTGACGATCCGGCCGCAGCCCGTGCCCAACATGATCGAGCTTCCCGGACGCATCCAGGCGGTGCGCAGCGCCGAGGTGCGTGCCCGCACCGATGGCATCGTCCAGCGGCGCTTGTTCGAAGAGGGCACGATCGTCCCAGCCGGCGCTGCGCTGTTCCAGATCGACGCGCGCGACTACCGGGCCCAGGTCCAGCAGGCGCAGGGTACGCTACAGCGCGCGCAAGCCTTGCGCGACAATGCACAGGCGGTGGTCCGCCGCTATACCCCGCTGATCTCCGACCGCGCGGTGAGCGGGCAGGAGTTCGACAGCGCCCGCTCGGATCTGACGCAGGCGCAGGGTCAGGTCACCGAAGGCAAGGCCGCGCTCGATCGCAGCCGCCTGCAGCTCGGCTTCACCACGGTCCGTGCCCCGATCGCGGGCCGGGCCGGGCGCGCCGAAGTGACCGAAGGCGCACTGGTCAGCGGTGGGCAGGCGACGCTGATGACGCGGATCGATCAGATCACTCCAGTCTATGCGGTATTCTCCCAATCCAACGCGGCGATCCTCGACCTGCTGCAACGCAGCCGTTCGGGCGCGATCAAGCTGCCGTCGCCCCACAGCGTGGCCGTGCGGCTGGTGCTCGAGAATGGCGCTGAATATCCGGTCGCAGGCCGGATCGACTTTGCCGGCGCCAACGTCGACCCGGCGACGGGCACGCAGACCATCCGCGCACGTATTGACAACCCGCAGCAGCTGCTAGCCCCTGGGCAGTTCGTACGTGGGCGGATCGAAGCCGGCACGATCCCCGAAGGCATCGTCGTTCCCGCCCGAGCGGTCCAGTTCAAGGGCGAGCAGGCCAGCGTCTACGTGCTGGGGCAGGATGGCTCCGTGGCCAGCCGCCCGATCACGCTGGGCACGCTGCGGGGCGGCCAGTGGATCGTCGCATCCGGCCTCAAGGCCGGCGAGCGGGTCATCGTCGAAGGGTGGCAGAAGGTGAGGCCGGGGCAAAAGGCCCGCGACATGTCGACCAAGGCCAAGCTCACGTCCGGCACGGGGGCGCGTTGAACCATGGACCGCTTCTTCGTTTACAAGCCCGTGTTCGGCTGGGTCATAGCCGCGTTCATCGCGCTGGCCGGTATCATCGCGCTGACCAGCCTGCCGGTCGAGCAATATCCCTCGGTGGCGCCACCCTCGCTGAACCTGTCGTACACCTATACCGGCGCCGATGCCGAAACCCTGGACCGCAACGTCACCTCGATCGTCGAGCGCGAGCTTAACGGAATCGACGGGTTCCTCTACATGAGCTCGACCAGCAGGGCCAACGGCACCGGGCAGATCGTCGTCACTTTCAAGCCCGGCACCAATCTCGATGTCGCGCGCAGCAGCGTGCGCGACCGGCTCAACCGCGCCGAGCCGAGATTGCCGCAAGTGGTGCAGCAGATGGGCGTGCAGATCACCGACAACAGTTCGGGCTTCCTGATGCTCGTCGGCCTGTTTTCGCCCAAGGGGACGATGAGCCCGCTGGAGATCGGCAACTACGCCAACAACAACGTCGTCAACGAGCTGCGCCGCGTACCCGGCGTGGGTGACATCATCCTATTCGGCTCGCAGTACGCCATGCGCATCTGGCTCGATCCCGCCAAGCTTGCCGGCTATTCACTAACCACCGGCGAAGTGCTCGCCGCGGTGCAGGAGCAGAACAGCCAGGTCGCAGGCGGCGGCATCGCCGAGCAGCCGATCACGCGCGAGGCGGAATTCACCGCCAAGATCGTCACCCAGAACCGGTTCAGCGATCCCGAGCAGTTCAAGCAGATCATCGTCAGGGCCAACCAGGACGGCTCCGCCATCCGGCTGGGCGATGTCGCCCGCGTCGAGCTGGGCGCCGACAACTACGGCTTCAAGGCAAGGCTCAACGGCAAGGAGATCGCCGGCATGGGCGTGCAGCTCGCCGCCGGTGCCAATGCCGTCGCGACCGGTGATGCGGTGCGCGCGCGCCTGGCCGAGCTGCAGAAAAACTTCCCGCCCGACCTCACGTGGAAAGTCGGCTTCGACACGACGCCCTTCATCGACGCCTCGATCGCAAGCGTCATCACGACGCTGATCGAAGCGATGGTGCTGGTGTTCCTGGTGATGTTCATCTTCCTGCAGGACTGGCGCGCGACGCTGATCCCGGCGATCGTGGTGCCGATCGCGCTGGCCGGCGCGTGCCTGGGGCTGTTCCTGTTCGGCTTCTCGATCAACACGCTGTCGCTGTTCGCGATGGTGGTGGCGATCGGCATCCTGGTCGATGATGCGATCGTGGTGGTCGAGAACGTCGAGCGGATCATGGCCGACGAAGGCCTCCCCCCGCGGCTCGCCACGATCAAGGCGATGGGCCAGATCCGCGGCGCGATCATCGGCATTACCCTGGTGCTGGTCGCGGTGTTCGTGCCGATGGCGTTCTTCCCGGGATCGACCGGCGGCATCTATCGCCAGTTCTCGGTGACGCTGGCGGTCTCGATCTTCTTCTCGGCCATCCTCGCGCTCACCCTCACCCCGGCGCTGTGCGCCACGCTGCTCAAGCCCCATGCCGCCAAGCACGAGGACGAGGGCCCGCCCAGCGGCATCCCGGCCTTGCCCGCGCGCTTCTTCGGGTGGTTCAACCGCGTGTTCGACCGCTCGACCCAAAGCTATGGCGGCACCGTCGCGCGGCTGATCGGCTCACCGCTGCGCTGGATCGCGGTGTTCCTCGTCATGGGCCTGGTCACCGCGCTGCTGTTCACGCGCCTGCCAGGCGGCTTCCTGCCGACCGAGGACCAAGGCTATGTGCTCGTGAACTACGACGCGCCGGTCGGCTCGACGATGCAGCGCACCGAACAGGCGGTGCTCCAAGCGGAAGCCTACCTCAAGCGCCAGCCCCAAGTGCGCAACATCATCACCCTGCAGGGCTACAATTTCTACGGGCAGAGCCAGGCCGCCGCACTCTCCTATGTCGACTTGAAACCTTGGGACGAGCGCAAGGGCGAGGCGGACAGCGCTCAGGCCATCATCGCCGGCATCCAGAAAGCGATGGCCGGCGTCAGCAGCGCGACGATCTTCGCGCTGAACCCACCCGCGATCTCGGCATTGGGCAACGCCACCGGCTTCTCGATGAAGATCGAGGACCGCTCCGGCACCGACCGCGAGGGCCTGGTCGCCGCGCGCGACGCAATCATCGCCGCCGCCTCGCAGGACCCCTTGCTGGCCGGCGTTCGTCCGGACGGCCAAGGCGATGCGCCGCAGCTCTACGTCGATATCGACCGGGTCAAGGCACGCGCGCTCGGCCTCTCGATCGGCGACGTCAACCAGGCGCTGGCGATCAGCTTCGGCTCGGCCTACGCCAACGACTTCACGCGCGAAGGCAACACGTTGCGCGTCTATCTGCAGGCCGAGGCCGCGGCGCGGATGAAGCCCGACGATATCCTCTCGCTTCAGGCGCGCGGACAGGACGGGCAGATGGTGCCGTTCAGCGCCTTCACCAAGGTCAGCTGGCGGTCGGGCCCGGCCCAGCTGGAGCGTTACAACGGCTATCCCGCACTCACCATCTCGGGCTCCGCGGCCCCCGGCAAGTCCTCGGGCGACGCGTTGGCGGCGATGGAGCGCATCGCGCAGGACAAGCTGTCGGGTTCGCTGGCCTACGACTGGACCGGCATCGCCTATGAGGAGAAGCAGGCGGGCGGCCAGATCGGCCTGCTGCTGGGGCTAAGCCTGGTGGTGGTGTTCCTACTACTCTCGGCGCTCTACAACAGCTGGGGCATCCCGATCGCGGTGCTGCTGGTGGTGCCGTTCGGCATCCTGGGGGCGGTCGTGCTGACGATGGCGCGCGCGATGTCCGCCGACGTCTACTTCAACGTCGGACTGATCACGATCATCGGTCTGGCCGCCAAGAACGCGATCCTAATCGTCGAGTTCGCGATCGAGGACGAAGCCGCCGGCAAGTCGCTGGTTGACGCCACGATCGAGGCGTCCAAGCAGCGCCTGCGGCCGATCCTGATGACCAGCTTGGCCTTCATCCTAGGCATGGTGCCGCTGTTCATCGCCTCGGGTGCGGGAGCCGCCAGCCGCCAGGCGGTCGGCACCGGCGTGGTCGGCGGCATGATCGCGGCGACTATCCTGGGCATCTTCTTCACCCCGATCTTCTACGTGCTGGTGCGCCGCCACCTCAGCAAACGGCGCGATCCGGAGGGCGAGGACGCCCGATGGCTGCAATCCACGACCTCGCAGGAGACTGCGCATGCGTAAGTCGATCCCGCCCTTGCTGGCATGCACGCTGCTGGCCGGCTGCAATTTCGCCCCCAAGTACGTGCAGCCGTCGCTGCCCATCGCGGACCACTTCGCACCACAGACTACCGGCGGTGATAGCCAGGCCGCGACCGCGCTGGGCTGGCGTGAATTCTTCCAGGATGCGCGCCTACGCGAACTGATCGGCACGGCATTGGAGCGCAATCGCGAACTGGCGCAGGCCATGGCGCGGGTCGAACAGGCTCGGGCGCAGTACCGCATCCAGGAAAGCCAACGCCTGCCAACGATCGAGACCAATGGCCAGGCGACCCGCAGCCGCCAGCCGCCCAGCGCAATGGGGGGCGGCGCTGCCGGTGCCGGATCGGTCGAGTTTTCGCAGTACACCGCCGATGTCGCCGTCAGCGCATTCGAGCTCGACCTGTGGGGCCGCGTGCGCAATCTTACCCAGGCGGACCGCGAACGGTACCTGGCATCGGAGCAAGGCGCGCGCGCGTTCCGGCTTTCGCTGATCGCGCAGGTCGCCGCTGCCTATTACGACGTCCGCGCCGGCGCAGAGCGCATCGACCTGGCCAATCGCACGCTGCAAGGCCGGCGCGAGGGCGTGCGCATCGCGCTGAAGCGCCTCGACGCAGGCGTCACGTCCACCGTCGACTACGATCAGTCAGTGCTGCTCCTGACCCAGGCGCAGACAGAACTAGCCGACTTGCAACGCACCACCGAGCGGGCGCAGAACCTGCTCGACGTGCTGACAGGCGGCCCAATGACGACCGCCCTGCCCGCGGCCCAGCCGCTCATGCCGGCAGCGCAAGTTCGCCCGCTGGATGCCGGCCTGCCATCCGCGCTGCTCGAAGCGCGGCCAGATATCGTGGAGGCTGAACACAACCTGCGCGCCGCCAATGCCGACATCGGCGCGGGGCGTGCGGCGTTCTTCCCGACGATCTCGCTGACCGGCAGCTACGGCGGCGCATCCACCGCGCTCAATGGACTTTTCGACGGCGCCAACCGCGCCTGGAGCTTCGGCGGCGCGCTCAACCTGCCGATCTTCGACTGGGGCCGGCGCAAAGCGCAGGTACGCGTCAGCCGCGCTCGCGCCGACGAACTGACCGCGGCCTACCAGAGCACGGTGCAGACGGCATTCCGCGAAGTGGCCGACGCCCTTGCCGCCCGCCAGCGCCGCGCCGAACAGATCGAGGCGCAAGGCCGCACCGTCACCACCCAGCGTCGCCTTGCCCGCACCGCCCACCAGCGCTATGAGAACGGCATCGCCATCTATCTCGAAGTGCTGGATGCCGAACGCAACCTGTTCGCAGCCGAGCAGCAACTGCTCCAACTGCGCGCCACCGACCTGCAGAACAGCATCTCGCTCTACGTCGCGCTGGGTGGTGGAGCTGACTAAACTTGAGCTCGCGGTGCTCGTGATTAAAGCAGCACATCAAGCCGATCGGCGGCAGATGGCCCCCCGTTTCAGGTCATTCTTTTCGTGAGCGGACGCCCTAAAAGGCTTTTTTTGACGACTTTGATTGATTTTTTTGTCATGTCGCTGCTCACTTTGTCACTGTGGCTGCGGAGCTATGGATATAGGTGGTGGCGCTGGGACTGTGTCAAGCGTCGGTTGCCGAGCCGCCGCCTCTATCGTCTTCTGTCGGCACCATCGAATGAGTGCCGTATCCTCGCCGATCTTCAGATCAAGGGGTGAAGTGCTGGCAGAGCGTACGACACAAGCGATGTTGCTACCGCTGTCCTCAATGTCCGTGCGGATTATCAAAGACAAGCTCCCGTCCCGATGAACTCCGATCACGCGTTGAAGCGTTGTTTTTGTCGTCTCAAAACGATCAGTAGGGTAGGCGTGAAGCAAAGCCAAAGGGCGGGCGGGCTCCACGCTTGCGATCGCTGAAAGAGAACGCTGGATGGCGCCGGCCGACGCCGACACCAGTGATACCTGCCATGTCTTTCCAGACGAGTCCGTCACCGGTTCACGAAGCAAAATCTTGTCCGTGGCCCACTGCGTGTACTGTTCGGAGGGCGGTGCCACTGCGGGCACGGATAGCGGCTCGTTACCGCATTGACGGTTCTGGGTGAGCACGTAAGCATAAGAGTCCGGCTTGAATATTGACGGCGCCGCCTTAGCCATATGATCTACCGTGACTTTGCACACCTGCCCGATTTCGTCCCCGGCATCATACGGATTCAGCTGCGCAATGTAGATAATCTGGCGATCCGGTGAAAACCGAGCAAAAGTGTCGAAACTGATCCATCCTTCGCGGCGGTCCGGACCCAGGCGAACTGTGTCCCGCGTCGCGACAATTCCGACCATCTTGGCAGGATCCCAATGACCCCGCCCGCTTCCCTCCGATATCCACGCTGGACTATCGACCGCCGCAAAGGCCACACGTTCCATGCGAACTGAACTAGTCGCCGGCTTTACGGGTGCCTTAGTCTCACGTGCAGCGGCAGTTGTAGGTCCTACGCAGGCAACGACCATCAGGACTTTTAGCTCCAACCACAAGTGTCCTGACATGTTCTTTCCCCCGCCTAACGTCCCTTTTTTAAGAGAGATTCTCCCAAGATCACGCATTCTAAAGTTTCCGATGCCGAGTTGACATAAAGGGGTTCGCACGACTTTCCATCGATAAGTGAAATGCCGCTAGTCCACCTTTCGCCGCAAAATCAGGCTGATCAGACACTACACTGACCTAGACTTCGACGGTGCCGCTGCGCTCCCCGAAAGCCCGCCTTTTTCTGGCGTTTGCTGACACCGAGGCAGCCGCGATCATGAAGATGAACAAACGGCCGCTTTTCGGCATAGCATCGTGGCCTGCCAATGACCGGAATGAGGGCGGCAGGCGCCCAGCCCTGCGCGTTCTCTTCGGGCTGCTGATGTCTGCTACGGGAGCTTGCTTTCCTGAATCCGGACGTGCCGTTTCGAGGGCGGGACCTGACTTTGCGCTTTCCGGCAGCAAGGACACAGTTCGGGACGTTCAGCAGCCCAGGTGTTTGCCATACAGCGAGTAAAGTTTGAGCTTTGACCCGCCGCCTCGGACTCCTCAGACGTTCCATTAGGACAAGATCGAGGGACCGGATACAAGGCTCGAGAGCGTGATCCCGCATGCTCACATGTCACCCAGGAGAGATGATTTGCTGTTTCATACGATGGTAGGATCGAACGATATCGAACGATCCAGGGGCTTCTACAACGCCGTGCTCGGCGTTTTGGGAGTAGGGGAAGGAGCAACGAACGTAGCCGGCAGCGGGCACACTCGGCTCTTCTACAGCAACAAGGGCGGAACGAATTTCATCGTCAGCCAACCGATCAACAATGAACCAGCAACCGTAGCCAATGGCAGCACCGTCGCTTTCTCTTGCAACTCCCCCGAACAGGTAGAACTGTTTCACGCGACCGCACTCGCCAATGGCGGCACGTCCATTGAGGATCAGCCCGGCCCACGAGAGTCTGCAATGGGAACCATCAATCTCGCATACGTTCGCGATCCTGACGGCAACAAGCTGTGCGGGATCTACATTCCAGCCTGAGTCGCCGCCGCAAGATCATCGATTCAGGTAGGTGCCTGCTTCATAGATCGCCGACCGGTTACAACCGGTCGGCTCGACCCACGTGCAGCCATCAACGCGGCGCGATTGGCAAGATGAATAAAAGTCCGCTGTCGCGGAGTTCTAATGAGCCTCGAATGTCTGGATTGAGGGCGTCAGCCGCCCGGCCCAGCCGTCATCCTGACGACCGCTTTGCCGAGGGATTTGCCTCTGACCGGATATGCCAGCTCTTAGGCCGCCGCTAGCGGACATTTAACGTGGGCGGGTATTATCGCTTCATGAGAGCTATGCTTGACCCGCAGGCCGCCCCGACCGGAACGGCCTCACGAGTGATGGCGCACGGTGATTGCCAACCACAGCAGGCCGGGCGCGGCAACTACGAAGGGCGCGACAAAGGCGACGAGGAGAGGTAAGTCGGTGAACGCCCACAAGACGACCATCACCGCACTGACGCCCGCGCTAACCATTATCCAACCCTTGGGGTGATCCGCCACATAGCTGCCTTCGCTTTCAGCCTGCTTGAACCCGATTTCCTGGCCATGTTTGTTAAGTCTTGGTGGCTCTGGATCAGGCATCGCGCCCATATGATAACGCGTTTCTCCATGAGGGGCTAGCAAACGACATACGGCGCCCGCCCTTCCACGGTGATAGCAAGTTTTCTTCCTATTGACGTTGTCAGGCTATGATTGATGATGTGGCGTGATCATCTTGCAGTGTCCTGCGGCGGCGGAGCTGAAAAGCGTCGTGCTGTCCTTTGCCGAACGACGCGCGGTACTCGGTGTAGACGTCGTCACCGTGCCCCTGCCCGCCCGCCCCGATCAGTTCATCGAGTTCTACCTTGGTGATCGCTACGCCGTGTCACACGATGATGGCGAGGCTCAGTATGCTCCGGAAGCGGTCATCGTTGGGCCGCAAAGCTACCGCCGCGCACGCCTGTTCCTGACTGGCACCATCCATGTGTTTACGATCCGGTTCCAGCCAGGCGGGCTCCATGCGCTGTTTGGCATTTCGATGCAGGCCTTGGTCAACGAAGGCGTGCCCGCTGTCGACGTGCTGGGCCGAGCGGCGACGAGCCTGAGTGACGGCATCATGTCCGCGCCTGACTTTGAAGCGCGCATCACCGCGGCGCAGCGCTGGATCGGAGGTTGCCTCAGCCTAGCATCGCCCGTCGATCCCGTAGCTCAAATGGCCGCCGCCCTGGTCAGATCGGGTGGGCGTCTTAGCATCCAGACACTCGCCCGGAACGCCGAGTTGAGCGACAGGCAGTTCACCCGGCGCTTTGAAACTCAGGTCGGCCTGACTCCAAAGCTCTTCGCTCGTACCGTTCGCCTCAATGCCGTTCTTCAAGCCAGGGCACGATCGCCGGGCGTAACCTGGACCGAACTCGTGCACCGCGCCGGCTATGCCGATCAGGCCCATTTCAACCGCGACTGCCGCGCCCTTGCCGGCAGCGCACCGCGTGACTTCTTTGCCGAATGGATGGCGGGCCAATGACGCTTTTGTTCAATTCTCATCGCCTGGGTTACGATATCGCACTGTCCGCAAGGAGGTACCCAAGATGGACAGGCGGCAAGCAATGGTTGGGCTCTTGGCCGCAGGAACGCTCATGAGCGGTAAGGCAAGCGCCACAATCGTCGGCGATCCCGCCGCGAAGGTTCGACAACTCGTCGATCGCTACGCCGCCGCATGGAACGCGTCAGACATGGATGCGATGGCCAAGCTCTACACAGACGATATCCATTGGGTGAACATCGTCGGGATGCACTGGAAGGGAAAAGCTCAGGTCGATCATGCGCACCGCATCTATTTCGACGTTATGTTCAAGGGCGTGCCGAT
Organism: Novosphingobium sp. TK46; assembly: GCF_055361525.1. Lineage (NCBI taxonomy): Bacteria > Pseudomonadati > Pseudomonadota > Alphaproteobacteria > Sphingomonadales > Sphingomonadaceae > Novosphingobium > Novosphingobium sp. TK46. Next base: position 3,196,519 of record NZ_CM143963.1, on the reverse strand, counting down.
GGTGCTTGAAGAGATTGAGTCGGTGGTGGCGATCACAGGAGGCGCGCTAGTCGCCGTGGTACGCTGGTCAGTCGGTGCGTTTAAGACTCCCTTTGGTCAGCAGGTGCCGCCAAGTCGGGATCGCATGTCCCTGGTCCTGGTCCCGAACGGCGATGGCTTGCAGATTGCACATGGCGCTAACATCCAGATCGACGAACTGGCCCAAAAGTCCAATCCTGTCGGCGTGTAGCCACACTGAGGCAAGTTGCGGCTGCTTTCGGGAGCTCAGTCAACGAGAACTATCGTCCGCTTAGAGGGCGGCAGGCGCCTCCCCTGCCCTTTTCTTTGGGCTGCTCATGTCTTCTACGAAAGCTTGCTTTCCTAAATCCGGACATGCCGTTCGCGCCCTAATTGCAGACGCTAGCGGCAAGTGGCAACCAACTACCATCACACCTGAGGCCAGGAAGATGCCATGCTACATGCTGTCCGAACGACGATGATGGCGCGACCGCCATTATCGAGGCGATCACCACCGTAGCAGAAGCGCTGGGCATGGAGACGACGACCGAGGGCGTCGAACATGCAAGGCAGCTGGACATCCTGCGCGAGCAAGGGTGCAAGCAGATCCACGGATTCTACTTCAGCAAGCCGATCACCGAAGGCCAAGTCGCCGGATGGCTGCAAAGTGCGATCAGGACCGAAATGCTCAAGGCGGGTTAAGCTGCGGCCTTACGTGACCACCGCGACATAAGCTTGGCCGACAACATGCGACGCATGCTCTGTGCGGCCGGGCACTTCACCACGGCACTTCGAAAGATCGACCGCAAGCCAATGTTTGGTGGCGGATCGTTGCTTGCGATCAGCGGAATAAAAACGATTACGAACATAGGTTAAACCGGTTGGGAACTGCGCGGGCACCATGTCACTGGAGGCCCAACAATCAGGGGAAAGCCATGAAGACCTATACCTCGCTGGCACTCGCAACTGCCGTTTACGCCATTCCGATCTCCGCCGCGATCGCACAGACCGCCACGCAGGTGGAAGACCGCATGACGACGGTCGCAGCCCCGCTCGCAGCGTACAAGCCGCAGGCTGCCCAAGCCGGCGTGTCCGGCACCGTTGATGCACAGGCGGGCGCGGCAAGTGGCGGCGCGCCGCAGATGACGCGCGACAATGGCGCCCCGATCGGCTCGAACCGCAACTCGGTCGCGTTGGGTGACACTGGGCCGGTCCTGCTCGAAGATACGACGCTGCTGGAGAAGCTCGGCCGCTTCGATCGCGAGCGCGTGCCCGAGCGGGTTGTCCATGCTCGTGGTACCGGAGCACTTGGCGTGTTCCGCTCGACGGCGGACCTGTCCGAGATCACCAAGGCTTCGCTGTTCGGCCAGCCCGGCAAGGAAACGCCGGTTTTCGTCCGCTTCTCCACCGTTATACATCCGTCGGGTTCGCCCGAGGGCGCGCGCGATCCACGCGGCTTTGCGATCAAGTTCTACACCGACCAGGGCAACTGGGATCTGGTCGGCAACAACCTGCCGATCTTCTTCATTCGCGACGCGATCCAGTTTCCTGACATGATCCACTCGCTCAAGCCGTCGCCGGTGACGAACAAGCAGGACCCCAATCGCTTCTTCGAATTCTTCTCGGGCACGCCCGAGGCGACCAACATGCTGGTCCATGTCTATTCGAACCTGGGCACGCCCGCTTCGTACCGCACAATGGACGGCAACGGTGTCCACGCCTTCAAGCTCGTCAACAAGGACGGCAAGGTCGTATTCGCTAAGTTCCGGTGGATCAGCCGCCAGGGCGTAAAAAGCCTGACCGGCGACATGGCGGCCAAGGCACCGGCGAACTATCTGACCGACGATCTGTATGGCGCGTTGGCAGCGGGCGAGACGCCGACGTGGGACCTGATGGTCCAGACGATGACGCCTGAGGAGCTGGGCAAGCTGACATTCAACCCATTCGACGACACCAAGGAATGGCTGACCGCGCCGTTCCGCAAGGTCGGTGAATTGACGCTCAACCAGGTGCCGGAGAACTTCTTCCGCTGGACCGAGCAGTCTGCCTTCGCTCCTGCGAACATGGTGCCCGGCATCGAGGCTTCGCCCGATCGCATGCTCCAGGGTCGTCTGTTCTCCTATTCGGACACGCAGCGCTATCGCATCGGCGCCAACGTCATGGACTTGCCGGTCAATCGCCCGCGCGTTCCGGTGGTGAACAACAATCAGGATGGCCTGCTCGATGCCGCAACGGGCAAGGTCGACGTGAACTACTTCCCTTCGGTAACGCAGGGTAAGACCGTCAGTCCGGAGTTCGCGCCGACGCCGATCAGGATCGACGCGATCGCGCGCACCGCACCGATCTCGAAAACTGAGCCGTTCGACCAGGCAGGGCAATTCTACCGTTCGCTCAAGGCTGCCGACAAGGCGGATCTCGTGAAGAATCTCGCGGGTGATCTGGGCGTGGTGACCTCGATGCGCACCAAGGTGGTGATGGTCAGCTACTTCATGCAGACAGACAAGGACCTGGGTGCTCGCCTGGCCAAGGCCGTCAACGTGCCTGCGGGCGAGGTCAACCGGGCCGTGTCCGAGTACCAGGCTACTGCCGATGCGCGCTATGCGGGGCAGCAGTAATGCTGCTCCTCGCGCTTGCATCGGCGCTGGCGACCACGCCGGCGCCTGCCGCAACCCTGCCGCCCGCCGCAACCCTGCCGTCGCCCGAACGGCGGCAGGAGTTGCTGTTCGAGGCTGCCAAGCTCGGCCGGGTGGACCTGATCCCGGTCCTGATCAAGAACGGGGCGGACGTGAACGCCTACGAAGCACGCGGCTTCACTCCGCTGATCCTGGCGGCCTACAACGGCCAGGCCGAGGCTGTGGACCTGTTGATCAAGGCCGGCGCCGACCCGTGCAAGCCCGATCGCGAGCAGGGTAACACCGCGCAGATGGGCGTCGCCTTCAAGGGCGACGATCGTTTGGCAGCACGGCTGCTCAAGGAGAAATGCGACGTCAACACCCGCAACAAGGCGGGGCAAACGGCATTGATGATGGCGGCTTTGTTCGGCCGCACGACGCAAATCCAGCTGCTGCTCGATGCGGGCGCCGACAAAGGCGCGCTTGACCTCTCTGGCCGGTCCGCAGCAACGGTAGCGGCGTCTCAGGGCAACGAGGCGGTGGCGATGAAGCTCAGCACCCCTTGATGGCTGCTTAGCGGTAGCTGCAGTCTAGGGTCAATGTCAGTGACCCTGACGGGTGGAGTATCCGCATCTGCTCAGACATCCAACCTGTCCGGCAGGAGATCACGAAAGTGGAAAACGCCTGGCGCAAGGCTCGGATCGCAGACGACACCGCGTTCCTCGAGCAGTTCTATGCAAAGGAGGGGCGCATCTAGGGTATGGATGGCAAGGTTCAGTCTCGTGCCGCAGACATTGCGCTGTTTGCCAGCGGCAAGATCAGACCGAAGTTCTTAGATCATGTCCCCTAGAGATCGCCACCCATCGCAACACAGCCGTGGTCACTGGCGTCTACCATCTGGGTGGAACCGCGTTTGGCCGCTACGGCGAAATGTATCTGCGCTTTATAGACGTGTTGGTGAAGCGAGATTGGCGCTGGCAGCTGGTGGTGCAGCAGGCGACGCAAACCAGCGGGTTCTGAACGGCCGCTCTCCACCGCCAACCTACTCCACCGCCAACCTAGATGCCGACGGTGCCAACTGCACCGCCTGAAAGCCGCCCTTTGCTGCATCTGTTAGCGCTGGATCAGGCGCCAACATGAAGATGAACAAAGGGCCGCTTTCGGGCACGTCATCTCAGCCCCTTAGCGGCCGGAATGAGGGCGGTCGGCGGCAGCTCACGACCAGGGTCGGCCGTTCGCGCTCGCTCCGGCGAACGTCTGTTCTCGACAATAACTGCCAGTTGCTCTGATCAAGAGCCAGCAATCGGAACATGCTGATTGGCTGACAGTCTGTACGACCATCAAACCTTCGCCGCAAACCCACTGTGTCAGAACTCTCGTTCAAATTCGAACACGCCGCCTAGCCTTGTCGCTGACGCGTTTGCAGCGGCCGATGACGCAACGTACCGGCTGCTTCGGTGTGCCGCTTGACCCACGTCAGCGCGCAAGTTGCCGATATCTACGCCTGGCATGAAACGCTTTTCAGACCCGAGAGTTATGTGTTCGCTTGTAGGCCGTGACGCGGCGAAGCGTCAGGGGTTGGCGTGTTTTCGGGCATGATGAACGGGGCGGGGCATTGCGATGGTCACGGGGCGGTCAGGCGTTAGGCGAAGCAGCCGGTATGTTGGTGGCGCCGCGATCTGTGTTGCCTTGCTCGCTGTGCCGTGTGTTGCGTCGGCTCAAGGGATTTCGCCCGCTGACCAGGAACAGGCGCGGATCCGGGCGGAGCGGCAGGCTGCCGAGCGCGCGGCGCAGGAGCGGGCTCCGATCGTTTCGCTGCAGCAGGACGATGCCGCCGTGCTGGGGCCGTTCCCGGTCGAGGCGGAATGCTTCCCGGTCCGCGAGATCGTGGTCGAGAATGCGGAGGTGGCCAAGTTGCGCTGGGTGCCGGGCTTTCTCGCGCAATTCCAGGGCCGCTGCATCGGCACCCAAGGGCTCAACTACGTCGTGCGCGCGTTGCAGGGGCAGTTCATCGAGCATGGCCTGGTCACGACGCGCGTGGGTCTGCCCGAACAAGAGCTGGCGAGCGGGACTCTGCGCATCGTGGTGGTGCCGGGGACGGTGTCGGGTATCCGCGTCAACAAGGCCGATCGCACCAGAGTGTGGTCGCGCGCCGCGCCGCTCGAGCGTGGCGACCTGCTCGACTTGCGCGCGCTGGAGCAGGGGCTGGAGCAGCTGCGCAGCGTTCCCGGGCGCACCGCGACGGTGGACATCGCGCCCGGCGATACGCCGGGCGCCTCGATCCTCGACGTGACGCTGGCGCAGCCGCGACCGATCGCCGGCTCTGTCAGCATCAACAACTTCGCCAGCGAGCGGGTGGGGCGGTATCAGGGCTCGGTGCAGCTCGCCGAGCTGGGTCAACTGGGCTTCTCCGAAGTCATCAGCGTCTATTACAACCGGCGCACCGACAGTCCGGGCATCCCGGCCGATAGCCGCGGTTATGGTGCCACCGCTTCGGTGCCGCTGGGCTGGTGGACGTTCAGCGCCAACGCCTCGTCCAACCGCTACGAACAGACCGTCGTCGGCGATGTCAGCACGTTCGGCGCACGCGGCAAGCTGGAGCGGATTGCGATCGCCGCCGAGCGCGTGGTCCACCGCGACCAGGCCTCGCGCACTTCGGTCAGCGTCGGCCTTGCCAAGCGCTGGGCGAAGAACTTTATCGACGATGTCGAGATCGGCATCCAGCGGCAAGACCTCACCGACCTCGAACTGCGTCTGATCGACCGGCGCAGCATAGGGCGTGCGCGCCTCGACGGATCGGTGGGCCTGCGTCTCAGCCTCGGCATCCTCGGCGCGCAGGACGAGCCGAGCGACCGCCCCGATGCTCTGCCGAGCGCGCGCTATCGCATCTTCAGCGCCAATTTCTCGCTGCTGGTGCCGTTCGAGCAGGGCTTCATCAACGACTATCGTGCCGAGTTCTTCGGCCAGGTCAGCAGCAAGAACCTCTACGGCTCGGACCTCGTGCAGGTCGGGGGATCGTATACGGTGCGGGGGCTCGACAGCGATGCCGCGTTGCTGGGGCGTGAAGGCTTCTACGTGCGCCAGGAACTGGGTGCGCGCGTCGCCGATGGTTTCCGGCCCTACGCGCTGTTCGACTTCGGCGGTGTGCGCGATGGGCCGGGCCTGCGTGGTGGCGCGGGCATCGGCCTTCGCATGCAGCGTGGACCGGTCTTCGTCGACGCATTCGGCGCGCGCCCGGTGTTCGGCCGCGCTATCAACAATCGAGACCGCATCCGCTTCGGCCTTGCCGCCGGCATAGGATTCTGACCATGACCCAGCTGTCCTTCATCGCCACGTGCCGCCGCATCCGCGCTGCGACCGCGCTCTCGCCGGTCAGCAAGGGGGTGGGGCTCGCCGCGCTGCTCTTGATCGCGCCGCTGACGGTATGGGCGCAGGAAGCGCCAGCCCCCGCTCCCAACCCGGTGGTACCGGTGCAAGGCGGCGGCACCCGGCTGGACTACGGCGCGAACGGCGTGCCGGTGGTCAAGATCGCCGCGCCCGACGCTCGTGGCACCAGCTACAATCGCTACGACGCCTTCAACGTCGACGGGCGCGGCGTGGTGCTCAACAACAGCGACAAGATCGTGCAGAGCCGCCTTGCCGGTTTCATCGACGGCAACTCCGCGCTAAAGGCCAGCGGCGGGGCGAACCTCATCATCAACGAGGTGGTGTCCGCCAATCCGTCGCGCATGGCGGGCTATCTCGAAGTGGCCGGGCGGCCGGCCGACCTGATCCTCGCCAATCCCTACGGCATCACCTGCGATGGGTGCGGCTTCGTCAACGCACCGCGGATCACGCTGGCAGTGGGCGCGCCGCAGCTGAAGGATGGCGCGGTCAGCGGATTTCGCACTTCGACCGACGCGCTCAACGTCATCGGACGCGGGCTGGACGCCACCAACGCGCGGCTGGAGCTGTTCGCGCGTGCGGTGACGATCAACGCGGGCATCTATGCCGATAGCGTGACCGCCAGCTTCGGCACCGGCGATGTCACCCGCGACGGCGAGCTGGTGGTGACTGGCAAGCGCAATTCAGCGGCGGCGGATCAGCCAGTGTTCGGTCTCGACGTTGCGGCGCTGGGCGGGATGTACGCCAAGTCCATCCGCCTGATCGGCACCGAGGCTGGCCTTGGCGTCAACGTCTCGGGCGAGCTTGCAGGGCTGGAGCAGGGTATCAGCCTGTCGTCCGACGGGCGGGTTTCGATCGGCGGCATCGTCACCGCCAAGACCGACGCAGCGATCGAGACCACCGGTCCGCTCGACGTGGCCGGTCAGCTCTATGCCGAGGGCAAGACGACGCTCAAGGCGGGCGCTCTCACCAGCGGCGGATTGATCGGCAGCGGCGGCGATCTTACGGTGTCTGCGGGCGCGATCAACAGCAGCGGCACCCTCGCCGCCGGTCTCAACCGCGCGGGCGGCATCGCGCAGGCCGGCAGCGTGGCGCTGACCACCGGCGGCACCGCCAACCTGTCCGGCCGCGTGCTCGCACGCGATGGTCTGGCGATGGACGCGGCAAGCATCCGCAACGCCGGACTGGTGAGCGGCGGCAGCGTGACGTCGCGTTCGGACGCGCTCGACAACAGCGGCGGCGTGATCGACGGAAAGACCGCCCTTGATGTTCGGACCGGAGCAATCACTAACGTGGGCGGCGCGATCCAGTCCGGCGGCGCGCTGACGCTCACCGGCTCTGCCCTCGCGAACGAGCGCGGCGCGGTGCTGGGTCTTGGCGACGGCAAGGTCACCGTGGACGTGCGGGGCGCTGTCGCGGGCGTCGACGGGCAGATCGGTGGCAACGGCGACGTGTCGCTGACTGCCGCGAGCCTGTCGGTCGCGGGCGCGAAGGGCAGCGTCACGGTAGGCAAGGCGCTTACCGTCTCCAGCGGCGGCGGCATCGACGTCAGCGGCAATGCGCTGATCGCCAGCGGCGGGGCGGCCGATATTTCGGCGGGTACCACCACCAACATCACAGCGGGCGCGATCCAGAGCGGCGGGGCGCTGGCGCTGCGCAGCAATGCGTTGACGGTTGGCAGCGCCGGGCAGGTCAGCGGCGGCGCCGGCTCCATCGTCACCCGTGGCGGCCTCACCAACGCCGGCCTGATCGCCAGCACCGGACGCATTGATGTAAACGCAGGGAACTTGAGCAACACCGGCACCATCGCCGCCGATGCGGGACTGGGCCTCACCGTCTCGGGCGATCTCTCTACAAGCGGCCTCACCGCGTCAGATGCAGGCATCGCTATCCGGGCCGGCTCTCTCACCGCTTCGGGTGGCACGATCCAAGCGGGCGGACCGCTGACGATCACGACCGGCCTCGCCACGCTCGACAAGGCCACCGTGCTGGCGCTGGGCACCGGCGGGCTCTCGCTCGCCAGCACCGGCGCGTTCAGCGCGACCGGCAGCCGCCTGGGCGGCAATGGCGACGTGGCGTTTTCCGGCACCACCATCGGGCTCAACGGAACCCGCGTCACCGCGCTGGGCGGTCTGACGCTCGACGCCACCGCCGGTGACCTCGCGCTGACCGACGCAGCGACGCTGGAGAATGCCGGCGACCTGACGCTGCGCACCGCCGGCACGCTCAGCCACACCAGCGACATCGTCGGCCGAGGCGCGAACCTGACCCTTTCCGCCGCTCGGATCGGCAATCGCGCGGGCTCTATCCTGCATCTCGGCACCGGCACGCTGACGGTGACCGGCACCAGCGCAGTTGACAACACCTCGGGCACGATCGGCACCAACGGCGCGCTGGCCCTGAGCGGCGGCACGCTGGCCAACGCTGGCGGGCGGATCACCGCGGCGGGCTCAGCTGCGCTCAACCTGACCGGCGCGGTCACGAACGGCAGCGGCCTGGTCTCTTCGGGAGCCGGCCTCACCGTGCGTGCCGGCGCGGTGACCAACACCGGCGGATCGATCGAGACCAGCGGCGTGCTGGATGCGCGCGTCGCGTCGCTCGATGGCGGCACGCTGGTCGCGGCAGGCCCGGCCGGGAAGCTGACGCTGGACGCTACTGGCGCGATCAACGGCGGCGTGCTGATCGGCGCGGCCACCGATGCGACGATCGCCGCCGGATCGGTCACCCTGGCGAGCGGCGCGCGGCTGACCGCGGGCGGCGGCCTGACTGCGACCACGCGCAGCGGCGATCTCGCATTGAATGGCGGCACCGTCGAAGCGGCGAACGTGTCGCTGACATCGGCGGGATCCATCGCCACGGGTAGCGGCGGCGTGGTGCAGTCCACCGCCGCGCTGACGCTGTCCGCGGGGCAAGGCATCGTCACCACCGGTGGCCGGATGGTCGCGGGCGGCGCGCTGGCCGCAAAGGCCGCTACCATCGACAACCGCTCGGGCCTGCTGGTCTCGGGCCCGGGCGGCGCGACCTTCACCGCGACCACGGTGCAGAACGCGGGCGGCACGCTGGGCGGAGACGGCGCGGTCGCGCTGACCGCCGCCACGATCGACAACGGCACCGGCGTGCTCGCCGCCGGCACCGACCTGACGCTGACCGCCACCACCCTGACCAACGCCACCGGCGGGCAGCTGTGGGCCGACCAGGATGCCCGCGTCTCGATATCGGGCGCGCTGACCAATCGCGGCAGCATCGCCGCCAACCGCGATCTTGTGCTGAACACCGGTTCGCTCGACGGCGGCACCGGCGCAAGCGCGGGCACGCTGGCGGGCGGGCGCCTGCTCGAAGTCAACTCGGGCGGCGGCACCACCGGCAAGCTGGTCGCCCCCAACGCGCTGACGCTCGGCATCACCGGCGACCTCACCAACGCGGCGGGAGACACGATCTCGACCCCGGGTGCGCTGACGCTGAACATCGGCGGCAGCTTCACCAATGCGGGCCGCATCGAGGGCGGCGCGGTGGGCATCACCACCGGCGGCGCGATCGCCAACCAGGCGAGCGGTAGCATCAAGGCCGGCACCATCAGCCTTGCCGCTGCGACGACGCTGGAGAACGCAGGCCTCATCAATGGCGGCGCGGCGACGCTGCGCGGATCGAGCATCGCCAACGTCAGCGCGGTGTTCGGCGACCAGGTGGCGCTGTTCGGCACGGGCGGCATCACCAATGCCGGCAGCGACGCGGTGATCGCGACGCGCAGCGGTCTGCTCCAGCTTTCGAGCGGCGGTGACATCGTCAACCGCGACGGCGCGCTGCTCTACAGCCTGGGCAACATCGCCGCCACCGGGGCCGACGGGACCGGCCGCGCGGGCTCGCTCACCAACTTGTCCGCCGACATCCAGGCGCAGGGCGATATCGCCATCGCCGCGACACGCGTAGTCAACGACCGTGCGAGTTTCGCAACCGAAGAAGCGCTGCTCTCCAGCCAGTACGTCGAGAACGCCGACCGTCGTGACCGCGAGCATCGCACGCTCACCAGGTACACCGAGACCGTCACCGACACCCGGATCACTGCCGACAGCGGCGAGGCCCGGATCATCGGCGGCAACATCACGATCGATGCCGACAGCCTGACCAACAACATCTCGACTATCAGCGCAAGCGGCAACCTAGGCGTCGGCGCCGCGGCGGTCAGCAACGCCGCGTTCACCGGCTACAACACGACCACGCAGACCGGCACGATCGAGGATCAGAAGCGCAACTGCTTCCTGTTCTTCTGCGGCGACTGGGACACGCGTTCGACCACGCCGCTCAACACCGTGAACCCGGTGGCGACCTTCACCATCGCCTCCACGCTCACCGCGGGCGGGACGCTGGCAATCGATGCGCGCACGATCGACAATGTGACGCTGACGCCCGGCGGCGGCTCGGCGGACATCTTCGCGGCGACCGCGACGCCGGGCACGGTCAACGCCGGTGCGGCGCTGGCGGCGGGCGGCCTGGCGGCGGTGACTGCCCCCGGCACCGCGCCCGGCGCGATCACCGGCACCACGATCGACCCGTCGTTCGGCTTCGCGGTGCTCCCGCTGAGCGACCGCGCGGGCGGCGGCGCGGTCGCGGCTACGCTCGATCTCGGTGGCCTGTTCAAGTACGCCGACAGCACCTCGCAGTTCCTGGTCGAGGCCGATCCGCGCTTCTCCAATTACCAGAACTTCGTCTCGAGCGACTACTTCCTCGATCGGCTCGGCTACGACCCCGCTCGCGTCCAGCGGCGCCTGGGCGATGGCCTTTACGAGCAGCAGTTGATCTCCAACCAGCTCGTCGCGCTGTTGGGGGCGCAGCGGCTGACCGGCTACAGCGACAATCAGGCCCAGTACCGGGCGCTGCTCGATGCCGGGGCGACTTATGCCCAGCAGTACCAGCTGGCGCTGGGCGTCGGCCTCTCGCCCGAGCAGATGGCGACGCTGACCAGCGACATCGTGCTGCTGGTGGAAACCACGGTGCAGACGCCGTCCGGATCGCAGACGGTGCTCGCCCCCCGCGTCTACCTGACCAAGGCCGCAACCGGCGATCTTACCAGTGGCGGCGCGATCATCGCGGGTCGTGACCTGCAACTGCGCGCGTCGGATTCGTTCGCCAACGCCGGCGTCGTGCGCGCCACCGCAAGCAGCACCATCGTCGGCGGCACGGTTACCAACAGCGGCCGGCTCGACCTCGGCAGCCGCGCGGTAGTGGCCGCTTCAGGCGACCTGACCGACCGGGGCGGCGCGATCACCGCCGGCGACCTCACGCTCTCGGCCGGTCGCGACCTGGCGCTGGCACCGGTTGCGACCACTCGCACCGTTGCGACCCGCTACTACGCCGGGCGCTCGGACCAGCAAGTCTCGCTGGCGACGACGACCACCAATCGCGGCACCGACTTGTCGGCGAGCGGCAACGTCAACTTGCTCGCCGGGCGCAGCGTGTCCGTGGCCGGCGCGACCGTGGCGGCGGGCGGCGATCTCGCGATCCAGGGCGGGCAGGACGTGGCGATCCGCTCGGCCACCGACACCGGCTCGTCTTTCGCCATCGGCCGGCAGGGCAAGACGCAGTTCAAGCAGACCCAGACCGAACAGGCCAACGTACTCAGCACGCTGAACGCGGGCGGCAACGTCAGCATCGCCACACCGGGGGCGCTTGCGGTCTCGGGGGCGGAAGTGACGGCCGGCAAGGCGCTCACTGCCGACGCCGGCAGCATCGCTGTTACCGGCGTGGTCGACAGTACCCGTCTGCAACGCGACACGCTCAAGAAATCGGGCGGGCTGCTCTCCTCGACCAAGACCACCACCACCTACGACGGCACCGACCAGACCGTGGTCGCCTCGACGCTGGCGGGCGACACCGTGGCATTGCGCAGCCAGGGCGACAGCCGCATCGCCGGTTCGAACGTGGCGGCGAGCAGCGGCGTCGGCATCCAAGCGGGCGGGGCGATCGACATTGGCACGCTGACCGCCACCGACACCGAGGCGCAGTCCACCCGCGTCAAGAAAAGCGGCCTGTCGATCGGCGGTGGCGGCCTGTTCCTGGGCGTCGCCAATAACCGCAACGACGTGAACACCACCAGCACTACCAACATCGGATCCCTGATCGGATCGACCGCGGGCGACGTGACACTCGATGCCGGGCGCGACCTGACCGTGACCGGCAGCCAGGTGGTCGGCAATGGCACCACCCGCCTCACCGGCGAGCGCGTGACCGTGCAGAACGCGACCGACACGACGCAGACCGATACGCTCAGCAAGTCGTCCAGCATCGGGCTCTCCGTCGGCGTCCAGAACCCGGTGCTGAGCGGACTTGCCGGCGTGCGCGACGGCGCCCGCGTGCTGGGCAACGGCAACACCAACGCCCGCACCATCGCGGTGGCCGGCGTGGCCGGCGGTCTTGCCGCTTACAACGCCGTCGATGCGCTGAGCGTGGGCGGGGCCAATGTCGCCGACACCGCACGCAATCTGACTTCGGTCGGGGTGAGTTTCGGCGTATCGAATAGCAAATCCACTTCCAGCACCACCGACCAGACCAACCTGGCTAGCCGCATCGCCGGCCAGGATGTGGTGATCGCTGCGCGGGGCGCAGGTCCTACCTCGACCATCACCGTGCAAGGCAGCGAAGTGGTCGCGCAGCGTGACCTGACACTGGTCGCTCCGGGCGCGATCACGCTGCGATCGGGCAGCGAAACCGACACGCTGACGCAAGCGAACAAGTCTTCCGGCTTCTCGGTCGGCGTGCAGTTGGGGCTGAACGGCGGTATTACGCCTTCGGCCTCGCTCAACCTGGGCAAGGGCAGCGCCAGCGGCACCGACGTGCGCCAGACCGAGAGCCTGCTCAGTGCCGGCAGCCAGGTGCGGATCGCGACGCCTGACGCGCTGACGCTGCAAGGCGCGCAAGTCAGCGGCAACCGCGTTTCGGTCGATGCCGGCAGCCTTGCGATCGTCAGCGAACAGGATCGCGCCAGCTATGCCGAGCGCCAGCGCAATCTTGGCCTGTCGGTAAGTGCCGCGGGCGGCGGCTCGATCGGCGGCAACCTCAACAACAGCCGCCAGAATGGCGAATATGCCAGCGTGCGCGAGCAGTCGGGCATCTTCGCCGGATCGGGCGGCTACGACGTCAATGTCGCGGGCAACACGAATCTCGTCGGCGGCGTGATCGCCAGTGAAGCGGGGGCCGAACGCGATCGCCTGAGCACCGGCACCCTCACCGCATCGGACATCGCCAACACCGAACGCTATCGCGCCAACAGCACCACTCTGGGCGGTGGTATCGGCGGCATCGGCAAGAACAAGGACGGCCTCGCCACCGCCGGCACCGATCGCACGCCGGGCAGCCAGTTGCCGGGGCTGCGCACAGGCATCGGCACAATCAGTGCGACGCCACCTCTGGTGCTCAATGCCAAGGGTAGCCAGTCTGGCACGACGTCCTCGGCGATCGCGCCCGGCACGATCGCCATCACCTCGGGCGATGCGGCCAGTCGCGATCTCGCCGCCACGATCAGCCGCGACACCGCCGGCGCCAATGCCGGCGCGCTCACCCAGCAGTACGACGCCGACAAGCGCGAGGAGATCGCGCTGGGCTTCGCCGCCGCGACGCAGCTTGCCAACCAGACCGGAACCTTCTTCGCCAACCGCGCGAACGAGGAGCAGATCCTGCGCGACCAGGCGCGGCGGACCAACGATCCTGCCGAAGCGGCGCGCTTGACCGAGCGTGCCGATGCCTTGCGCGATACCTATGGCGCTGGCAGCTCCGCACGACTGATCGCCACCGCGCTCAATGGCGCGGCGGGCAGCGGGGTCACCGGCTCGCTTGGCGGACTGGTGCAGGCCAGTGCGGTCAACGTGCTGCAGGGGCTGGCGGCCTCGGCTGTGAAGGATCAGGTCGACCTCATCGCCAATCCGCGCGACCGTGAAGTGACGCGCGCTGCGTTGCAGGCGGTGGTTGGGTGCGCGGGTAGCGTCGCTGGGGGCTCTGGCGGATGCGGCAGCGCCGCGACTGGCGCGGCAGCCAGCGTCGTGCTCAACAACCTGCTGAAGAGCGGGACCAACGCCACGGTCGGGCCCGATGGCAAGCCGCTCACGATCGATCAGCAGGAGGCCCGCAGCGCGCTCGTGGCGACCATCGTCACCGGGCTTGGCGAGGCCTTGGGCACTGCCTCTTCCGCTGCGACGTTGGCAGCGCAGATTGAGACCGAGAACAACTCGGCGAACGGGCGCAATTATGTGAAAGGCGGCGTGACGCCGTTCACGCCCGCCCAGCTGGCGAGCGTCAACGGCTTCTTCCGCGGCAAGTACGAAGCGCTCGGAAGCACCGACCAGGCCCGTGCCGAGCGACTCCAAAAGATCATCGATTGCGCGGCCAGTTCCAGCTGCAAGGTCTCCGATCCGGTCGAACTCGCCGCCTTCAATGCCTGGGTCGATGTCGCCAATGACAAGGTGCGCACAGCGTCTAACAACCGCGCATTGAACGATCGCCTGGTTGACGTGCTGAGCCAGAACGATCCGGTCATGGCGGAAAAGCTGGCCAGCCAGTCGCAGGCAGTGCTGACGCAAGTGCGCGCCGACCTCGCCTCCGGTCGCGGCGACAATGTGGTCGGCCGCATCTCCGGCGGCATCCTGTCGACCTTCCTCAGCGACGATCAGATCGCAGATCTCTACCTCGCCAACGTCTCCGACCGCGTGGGGGAACGCAAGGGCAGCTTCGATGAGGCAATTGCGCGGGGAGCACAAGACGTACGGGCGCAAGCGATCACGACACGCCAGAACGCAGACTCGCAAGCGGCCACGATGCGTGCGAACGGCACCTCCGAATTGCTGGTGCAGGCGTTTCTATTCAAGGAATACTACAATGCGGCAGCGCAGGAGCGCACGACGACAGCACTGCTCGATCAGGTGCAATTCCTAGGCGACTACCTCACCGATCCTTTGCGAGTTACGCAGACGACCGCACGGGGCGCGGTGGGTGGGCTCGATGCAGCCCTGCTGGATGATACCAGCGCGTTGGAATATGTGCGCCGCGCCGGCGCTGCAGCTGATGGCTTCGCGCAGTCTAGCCTGACGGACAAGGCCACGGCGCTAGGCAGCGCGCAAGGAAGCATCACGGCCATCGCTATCGATGCGGCGATATCCCACGGGGCCAGCGCGGCAATTGGCCGAGCCGGTTCTATCGTACGCGAGACGGGGGCAGCGGGCACAGGTACGGCAGAAGCCGGCGCAGCCAGCGGCAGCCTCTCTGGACGCGCACCTGCGTTCGCAGGGCGCGTCGACGCAGAAGCAGGTATGGCCGAGCCGACCATGTTCTACGAACGTGCGGCGCAGACTGCGACCAACAATCCTGATGGCGGGACGGTCGTGCTGGGCAAGTATATTCCCAACGATCCTGCCTCTTATGAGGCCGTGGCGCAAAGGACAGGCTCGACCTACTTCTCGATGGGCGATTGGAACGCGGTCGTTTCGGAAATCGGCGAAGACCGGATGTGGAATATCAACCGTTCTTTCCTCGATCAGCAGATCGCGAAAGGCAAGGAATTCATCTTCACCGCCGATCCTGCCACCGCGCGGGTGGGCACGTACACGGAACTCGAGTACAAATACCTCCAGGCCAATGGCTTTAAGGTGATCAGGGACAGCGATGGGACCTTCCGTGCCACTAAGAAATGATCTCGATAGCCGTAACCTTTTGCAGGACACAGTGATTGGCTATTACGAGAATGCCGGTCGAGCAATTACCCGCCTCGGCGAGGAGATCGCGAGCGATGGTTGGCTCCAGATGGATTTCCTTGTGGATCGTCGGCATGTCATCCGCGTGGCAGTAGGTAACGATCCCAATCCGCAAGGCGACCGTTGGCTCTCTTCCATATCGTTGGCATTTGGCCCCTATTTCATCGGACCTTCCGACTTCTGGTCGTTTGACAATGCAATGCGCCTTTCTCGAGCTGCGGAGACAGCATCTATAATTCACAATTTAGCAATTTTGGATGAATACTGGAGCGGGGATTCTCAATGATATCCGTCGTTTGGTAAGACGTGTGGTAAAAATGTGAGATAGAAGTGAGTATAAAGGCCGGAGTATATTGGCTGTAAAATAGGTGAATTATGAGCTATGAATTCTACGATGAGGTAGAGAATATTGCGCGCGAACTTGCTAGTCATTCACACGGACTATTAGCCTCGCTACTTAGGAAAGATATAGGTCAAGGGTTTACGTCCACTGAAATACTAATGTCGTTGCGGCACGACATTGCGCCCGCAGTTACTGATGCAAGTGTCGCGCTTCCGACGAGGAAGCGTATCAAAAATTTGATTAAACAAATCGATATCGCGCTTGCCCCGTAATTTTGAGACCGGGCAGTGATACCGTCAGATCGATATTTAGATCCCGAATATTTTACGCGTCGCTGGTTGGAGCGAGCCGAGGAGAAGCTCGTGAATTCCTAAAGGCTCGCTCACGCCGCTATCGCAGTTCTAGGTGAATGGCGGCAAGTATCTCACCCGAGATAGCTTCGGAACACCATTCCTCCTGGATCCCAGCAAAGCCCTGCCGCGTGTAGGAGGAGAATGACAGTCGTGTCTTTGCACCCCTCCTTTAACGCATACGAGATTGCTGCCCGGATGGCCCTGGAAGACGGCCGTCAACTGGTGGTCTTTGTCTCGGTCCCAAGCGCAGGTGTGACCTACGACGAAATCCTCGGGCGTGAGGTGTTCTTGTTCGATCAAGCCGGCATCGCTGCGTGGCAGATCGATCCGGAGCGGGGCACGACCAAAGGCAGGACGCACGACTTCGATCCGACAATACCAACGACCGAGCCGTTCGTGAACGTATGGCAGGCCAACGGATCGGTCTATGCGAGCAGGATGAATGGTGACACCTTCCGCATCGACATGGAAACCGGAGCCGGCACTTACAGCGGCTGGGCAAGAACATAGATGCAGGCTACTTGGAGTGGAAGCTATGACATCCCGCGCAAGCTCGTGGCGTGCATGGAACGGTCTCGTGCAAGCCAAAAGCGGTGATGGAAGCTTCCGTACTTTTAAGGAATGACGAGGAGGGCCGAAATCGTTGAGGAAATCGCAGGCGATCGCTGATTTACCTCAGCCACTCTTGCATTCGGACCCTACTTTGTAAGTCCCGCCGATTTTTGGTCGTTCAATGATGGAGAGAAATTTCGAAGGGCGGCGGACGTCTCGTCAGTCTTGCACAACCTTACGCTCCTTGACGAGTTCTAGAACCATCTTTGAGTTGATCAGGCCATCACGATGCATTGACGGCCGTGATGATTGTCGAAGAGCCTGATCCAGCCTGTGTCACCGCCGCGTGAACGAAGCGAAGGCCGGTCGCTGACAAGATCCTTCTACTCAACATCTGAAAGATCGCCAGCCGATTGAAGCCTTGTCACGAGCGCGGCTGAATACGACAAGGTTGCCGGCGGCGTGTGAGCCAGCTTCTACCACGCGAGGCTCAATCCCGCCGCGATACGGCGCAAGATCGATGAGCTGATAGCCACCCCTACAGATCACGCCGGCAAGGTGGGGCCGAAGCTGCGCTTACCCCCCAAAAGCAGGATAGCCCCACTTGTGAATGTCAGCTCTGGCGAGAAGCCGACCTTCGGCGATGTGGACAAGAACGGCAGCTTCGTCCCACTTGCCCCCCTTCCCCGAGGCGCCCGCATGATTTTGAACGAACGTCGGCTTTCGGGCGCGCCGTCTTTTCGCCTGAGTGTCGGAAATGAGGGCGGTTCCACACATTGGCCCAACATCCAAGCAAGCGCCAAGCGCTCACTATCTTCCGTAAACGAATGGCGGAACTTGGCGAAGTAGCGCTCGCACCGATTAACCCGGCGAGTGCGCCTAGACTTGTTGATCTGGCACGCGTTTTGCCCCACCAGCTCTCAGCAGGCTCAAATCTGACCGCTATCTTGCCATGCAGCGGCTAACTCCCTTCCCTTAGTCCAGCTTGGCGGTCATGCGCAGGCCGAAGGTGCGACGGTCGCCCAACGCCCAGGTCGGCACGGCGTTGGTGGTGCCGATGGTCTTGTTGTACGTGTACTTCTCGTCGAACAGGTTCTTGACCCACACCGAGAGCGTGACCCGGTCATCGACGCGGCGCAGGCCGATGCTGGCGTTGGTCAGGCCATAAGTGCCCTGCCCCAGGTAGATCGTCGAGCCTGCGTCCGAAAACCGCGTCTTGCCGGTCAGCGCCTCGTTGACGAAGCCGAACAGCGCCACGTCCTGCCCGGCAACGGTGCCCGCCGGAATGTCGAAGTTGACGCCGACATTGGCGGTCCACGGCGCGACGTTGGGGATCTTGCGGCCCGACAGGTCGAGCGTCTTGGGGCCGCCCGGGTACTGCCAGTCCACCGTCGCGCCCGAGTTGGTGTAATCGAGGTACTTCGCACCCACGATCGCGCCGGCGGCGTGGAACTGCACGCCTTGGGTGATCTGCCAGTTGCTCTCGATCTCGACGCCTCGCAGCCGCACCTTGGCGATGTTGCCCAGGTACGCCTTGGGGATGTTGGTGCCGCTGGCGTCGAAGAACGAGGACGTGTCGGTGATGTTGCCCTGATAGTTCTTGATGGTGTTCTGGTATGCGTTGACGTTCAGGGTGAAGCGCCCGTTGGCCCAGCTGGACTTGAACCCGGCTTCGAAATCGAGCGAGGTCTCGGGCTCGGTGATGACCGGCGTCGCGCCGACGATGGTCGTGCCCGAATAGACCGGCACCGCGACCGTGTTCACCGCGCCCGACTTCACCCCGCGCGCGACCGAGGCATACAGCAGCAAGTCGGGCGTCACCTTGATGCTGGGATTGACCAGCCACGACACCGAGTTGTCGGTCTGCTTGTCCTTGAGCGAGAAATACCCGCCGAACAGCGTGCGCAGCAAGTTGGCCTGCTGCGCCTGTTCCGCCGCAGTGAGCCCGGCGGCGCCGTTGAACGACGAGCCGGTGTCGGACCCCTCGCGCTTCTCATGCGTGAAGCGTACGCCGCCGGTCAGGTCGAACCAGTCGGTCAGATGCAGCGTCACCTGTCCGAAGGCGGCGATCGTGCGGGTCTTGGCAATGCCGAGCTGGTTGTACTCCAGCCCGTCGAGCACGTTGGGATTGATCGTGATCGGCACCCGAGCCGTAAACGAAGCGGGCAGCGTCGTGCCATAGAAGCCCGCCGCGTCCCTGCCGAAGATGATCCGGTCGTTGGATTCCCGATCGTCCTTCAGGGCATAGGCACCGATCTGCCAGTCGAACACCTTGCCCGGCTCGGACGCCAGGCGGAATTCCTGCGACCAGAACTTGTTGTCGTTGTCGTAACCCAAGCTGTAGAGATACAGGCCGTAGCTGCCTTGGCTGTTGCGTGGGTAGAGCCGGAAGCTGCGGTACGCGGTGACCGAGGTCAAGCTGACCCCGCCGAAGTCGACGTTCAGCTCGTTCGAGACCCCGGTGGTGTACGAATAGAGGCGCGACGGGTTGGTCGAATCCCCGGTGGAAGGATCGGTATCCAGGTTGGTCAACCCGTAGAGCTGCGCCAGCTTGGTGGCATAAGTGCGATAGGGCGCGCCGTTGTTGTATTGCGTGATCGGCGAGGCGACGATGCCGTTGTAGTTGTTGAACTCCGCCGTCTCGTTGTGGTCCACGATCAGCCGGTTGGTGATGTTCGACGTTGGCGTCCATAGCAGTTGCCCGCGGATGCCCCAGCGATTGACGTCGGTGAAGTTGACCGTGCTGCGCCGGCTGTCGTCGATCTGCGGCGAATTGTTCTTGAAGAACCCGTCCTGCTTGTCGCGCAGGAAGCTGACGCGAAAGGCCAGCTTGTCCTCGACCAGGGTGCCGGTGGTGTACCCGCGCAGTGACAGGCTGTCGTAGTTGCCGGCGCTGACATCCAGCGCGGTCTCGGGCGTGAAGCTGGGCGCATTGTTGCGCACGATCACTGCGCCCACGGTGGTGTTCTTGCCCAGCAACGTGCCTTGCGGCCCGCGCGCGACTTCAAGCCCCGCAACATCGTAGAGCGGCCCCCAGGCGAAGCCGACCTAAGTGTAGAACACGTTGTCGACGATCAGGCCGACGCCCGACTCCGCGCCGTCGCTGCCCCCGTTGATGCCACCGACGCCGCGGATCGACAGCGCCGAAGTGCGCGGGTTCGAGGTGTATGGATTGAAATTCGGGATCTTCTGCGCGAAGTCCTGCAGGCGGTCGAGCCGCTCGGTCTTCACCACATCGCCCGAGATCGCGCTGATCGACAGCGGCACGTCCTGCAGCCGCTCGTCGCGGCGCCGCGCGGTAACGACGATTGCGTTGCCGCCACCATCATCCTCGGCAGCGACGGTCTCGGCAGACGGATCGACGGCCAGCGCGGCCTCGGCGGCTTGCGATGGCACCGCGAGACCGAATGCCATGGCGAACCCCGCTCCGCCGATCAGGCTGGAGGCAGCAGAGCAGCGCAGCTCGGCTCGAAGTCGCGAAATCTTGGTCATCGTTGGTCCCCCTGGGTTGCGAGCGTGGAGGCATATTCATCCATACCAATTTGGTATAGGTTAAATTGATTTAGCCCTGGCTAGATTTTCTAGTCACCCGCGATCAGGCGAGGAATCAAGGCGGACACGACGCCAAGAGGTTTCCGAAGGCCTTGCACAATCCCTATTGGCTGAGTAGCTTTGACTTTCCAAAGTGAGCAGATCGAGCCAGCCATGAGCAAGGACACCGAGTACCTCTGGTATATCCCCAACCAGATCGAAGCGGGCCATCGCGGCGACGTGGTGGTTCCAGGGCACAACACGCTGGATACGCTGACGCGGCAGGCGCTGGCGCTGGAACGGCATGGCTGGAAGGGCGCGCTGCTGGGCACCGGGTGGGGGCGGCCGGACACCTTCACCGTGGCGACCGCGCTGGCAGCACGCACCACCACCTTCGAACCGCTGATTGCGATCCGTCCTGGCTATTGGCGCCCGGCGCACTTTGCCTCCGCCGCCGCCACGCTCGATGACCTGAGCGAGGGCCGGGTGCGGATCAACGTCGTTTCGGGGCAGGACAACCTGGCCGCTTATGGCGACAGCGAGGCTGACCAGGCGCACCGCTATGGCCGCACCCGCGAGTTCATTCGCCTCGTCCGCCGCCTGTGGACCGAGGAAAACGTCACCTACAGCGGCGAGCACTATAGCGTCGCCGGCTCGACCGTGGTGCCGCGCATCGAACCGCGCGGAAGCCGCTTGCACCCGCGCCTCTACTTCGGCGGCGCGTCCGCCGCGGCCGAACAGACCGCCGCGGCGGAGGCCGACGTGCAGCTGTTCTGGGGTGAGCCGCTTGCCGACGTCGCCGAGCGGATCGCTCGGCTCAAGGCGCTGAGTTCTGCGCACGACCGCAACTTGCCGCCGCTCGAGTTCGGCCTGCGCATCACCACGTTGGTGTGCGACACCACCGAGCAGGCGTGGGCCGAGGCCGAAGCCAAGGTGGCCGAGATGGAGCATCGCCAAGGGAGCGACCACCATCGCCGCACCCCGGCCGTGGGCCAGCAGCGCCTGCTCGACTTGCAGGTACGCGGCGAGGTGCTGGACGACAACCTCTACACCGCGCCCGGCCGCGCCGGCGGCGGCGGCGCCGGCACCACCTGGCTGGTCGGCTCGGCGCAGGATGTCGCCACATCGTTGCGCAAGTACCAGGCGCTGGGGATCACCCACTTCATCCTTTCGGATACGCCGTACCTTGCCGAGATCGAGCGCCAGGGCGAACAGTTGCTGCCCTTGCTGCGCGGTGAGCAGGTCGAGACCGCACGCGAACTGGCTTGACATATAGAACCATTTAGGTTACACGTCGCAGCAGTCGGAGTGATCCGATACACGGCGGGTGCGGGCGAACGAGGCGCTCCGTTCGACCAACCCCGCACCATGCGGTCGGCGTTCAAACGGGCGCCAACACCGATGAGAAGCTTCATCCCACCGCTGCCCCCTCGCGGGCTTCGGAACGGGGCCAGCGCGACTTGCGAGCTCTACCGCCGGCGTTTCGCATTTTAGGGGCCGAGTTGGCGTACTTTCGCGTTCCCCCGCCAGCCGTTCGCAAGATGGAATACGAGCCAACCCTGTCGTGCCAGGTCCGCCGGCCGCAACGCCTGCCGTGTCTTCCTTTAGGCGTTATCCCGCGTTCGCCGGCGGGGGTAAAGTTGTGTCCGCTGGAGAGCATGTCAGTTTGCCCGCACGACCTACCGACCACGAACTTCGTCATTCCCGCCTTCGCGGGAGTAACGAAGGGAAGAGGGTGGCGAGTGGGCCAACCCTCCCCCTCCCAACGCGAGCTCAAGCCGCCTCGTCGAACGACGAAAAGTTGCGACGATACAGGTCGGCATAAAGCCCGTCATGCGCCAGCAGCTCGGCGGGCGAGCCCTGCTCCAGGATCGCGCCGTCGCGCAGCACGACGATGCGATCGGCATCCTTCACCGTTGCCAGGCGGTGGGCGATGAGGATGCTGGTGCGGCCCTTCTGAAGCACCCGCAGCGCATTCTGGATCTGCGCCTCGACGAAGCTGTCGATGCTGGCGGTCGCCTCGTCCAGGATCAGGATCTGCGGGTCCGCGACCAACGCCCGCGCAAAGCTGAGCAGCTGGCGCTGGCCCAGCGACAGGTTCTGCCCGCGCTGGTCGAGTGCGGTGTCGTACCCTTGCGGCAGGCGCACGATGAAGTCGTGCGCGCGCACCGCCTTGGCAGCCTCGATCACCGCCTCGCGGCTGGCGTCCACGCTGGAATAGCGGATGTTGTCCAGCACAGTGCCGGTGAACAGGAACGGCTCCTGCAACACGATCGCGATGTTGCGGCCCAGCGCTTCGAACGTGAGATCGCGCACGTCGTGCCCGCCGATCAGCACTTGCCCGTCCCACACGTCGTAGAAGCGGCGCACCAGCGAGGCGACGCTGGTCTTGCCCGAGCCAGTCGGCCCGACCAGCGCGATGACCTGCTGCGGTGCGATCTGCAAGTCGAAGTCGCGGATCACCGCCTGGCCCGGGTGATAGCCAAAGGTGACGCCGCGCAGCTCGACCGACGGCACCAGCCGGCCCGGATCGATCGCGTCCGCCTTTTCCTGCAAGGTGACCGGCACATCGAGCACCTCGAAGATGCGCTTGCCCGCCGCGGTCGCGCGCTGGAGCAGAGTGTACTGCTGCGACAGGGTGCGGATCGGATCGAAGAAGCGCTGCACGTAGAAGATGAAGGCCACCATGACGCCCACTTCGATGCGGCCGTTGATTGCCAGCATGCCGCCACCCAGCACGACCACCACCATCGCCAGCCCGGTGAGCACGTCGACCACCGGCACCATCGTCTGGCCCGACCATGCCGCGGCGACTTGCGCGTCGAAGTTGCCGTCGACCTTGGCGGTGAAGTCGCGCAGGTTCTCGCCCTCACGCCGGGCGCCCTGCACCACGCGCACCCCGGCGATGTTCTCGGCCAGCGCGCCGTTGACGATCGACGAGGTGTCACGCGCGCGCGAAAAGGTCTCACGCGCCCGGGGCAGCCAGCGCGCCCGCACGAACAGCAGCGCCGGCAGCACCGTCAGCGTCAGCAGGCCCAGCCGCCACTCCATCACGAACAGCACCACGACGATGCCGACCAGCAGCGCCAGGTCGCCGACCGCGCTGATCGAAGTCTCGAAGAAGTCCTGCAGCGCATTCACGTCGCCCTGCAGCCGCGACATGATGCGGCCGACGTGGGTCTGGTCCATGAACGAGAGCGGCAGGCGCTGCAGGTGCTCGAACATGGCGCGGCGCATGTCGAAGATGACGCGCTGGGCGAGCCGCGCCGCAGTCATCTCGTTGAGGTAGCTGCTGGCGGCGTTGGCGCCGATCAGCGCGACGAACACCAGCAGGATCGCGTTCAACGACCAGCTGCCCGGCGCGCCGACGATGCTGTCGACCGCCTTGCTGATCAAGTACGGGATGCTGACTTGCGTGGCGACGAACGCCAGCACCGCCGCGATCGCCGCGATCAGCGTCCAGCGATAAGGACGCACGAAGCCGTTAAGGCGGCGGAAGGTCTGGGTGTCGACCGAGGCGAACACTTCTTCGCCGCGCGCGCTGTGGCTGGCTGCGAGGTTGGCTGCGCGTGTGGTGACTGTGGTGGCCATCAGGCGCTCTCCCTCAGGTCGTCGGCGAAATCGTTGGCGGGTTCTTCTTCCGCCTGGCTCTGCAAGTCGTAGAGCGTGGCATAGTAGCCCCGCGCCGCGCGCAGTTGCCGGTGCGAGCCGCGCTCGACCACGCGCCCGGCGTCGAGCACGATGATCTCGTCGGCATGCATCAGCGAGCCGACCCGGTGCGAGATGATGATCGTCGCGCAGTGCCCGGTCGCCCCGCGCAGCGCCGCGCGCAAGCGATGCTCGGTCGCGGCATCGACCGCGGAGGTCGCATCGTCGAACACCATCACCGCCGGGTCGGGTACCATGCCGCGTGCGATGGCGACGCGCTGGCGCTGGCCGCCCGACAGGGCCGAGCCCCGCTCACCCACCGGAGTGCCATAGCCGGCGGGAAGCGCGACCACGTGCTCGTGCATCTGCGCCAGCAGCGCGGCATTGTGGACCGACTGGTCCTCCGCCTCGGGATCGGCATAGGCGATGTTGCACGAGACGCTGTCGTCGAACAGGAACACGTCCTGCTGCACCAGGCCCACGGCGCTGCGCAGCGAGCCGAGCGTGACATCGCGAACATCCTGGCCGTCGATGGTCACCCGGCCGCCGGTCACGTCGTAGAAGCGCGGGATCAGTTGGGCGATGGTCGACTTACCCGACCCCGACGGCCCGACGATGCCCAGCGTCCGCCCGCGGCCCACCGCAAAGCTGACGCCGTCCAGCGCCAGCGGCGCGTCCTCGCCATAACGGAACGACACGTCCTCGAACCGCAGCACGCCCGCTCCCGGCACCAGCGGCGCGGCATCGGGTGCGTCGCGGATGGTCGGTTCGAGGTCGAGCACCTCGAACACCCGCCGCCCCGACGAGATCGCGCGAGCCGACGAGTTCATGATCATGCCGATCTGGCGCACCGGCAATTGCAGGATGGTCATGAACGCCAGGAACTGCGTCAGCTGCCCCACGGTGATGATCCCTGCGCCGACGCGATGCCCGCCGACCCACAGCACCAGCGCCATCGCCAGGTAGTAGGCCGAGTTGATCACCGCCATCGAGCGCGAGCGGACCACGATCCGCTCGTTCGCCAGCGCCAGTGCGGCGTTGCCCGCGGCATCGAACTTGCCCATTTCGAACGCTTGCGAGGAGAACGCGCGCACCACTCGCGCGCCTTGCAGGTTCTCCTCCATGACGCGGGTGAGCACCGACAGCTTCTCCTGCAGCCGGGTCCAGGCAAGCCGCAGGCGCAGGCCCATGTTGGCCGCGCGCCAGGCGACGACCGGCACGAAGCTGAGCGTCAGCGCCGCCATCACCGGATCTTGCCGCACCAGCAACGCGCTGCCGATGCCGAGCAGCAGCACCAGGCTGATGAGGCGCTGCATGCCGTTCTCGATGAACCCGCGCACCCCCTCCAGATCCAGCATGCCGCGCGTGATCAGGTCGCCCGAGTGGACCCGGTCATGGTAGTCGAAGCCGAGCCGCTGCAGCTTCTCGAAAAACGCGAGCCGCAGGTCGCGGCCGACGTTCTGGCCGATGACTTCGCTGGCATAGCCCGACGCCATCTGCAGCCCGCCGCGCAGGATCGACGCCCCCAGCACCAGCGCCGCGGTAAGGCCAAGCACGCGCAGAGCGGGCCCGCTGCCAAGGTCGCTGGCCGGGCCGCCTCGCTGCAACAGCGCGTGCACCTGGTCGACCGCGCGGCCAAGCAGCCCCGGCACCATCAGGTTGAAGACCGTCGCGCCGACACTGGCCACCGTCGCGAGCGCAAAACGCCGGCGATAGACCAGCGCAAGCCGGATCACCCGCCACAGCATCGCCGGCGCCTCGCGCACGTCGATGCCCAGGCTGCGCACGACCGACGCGGTCCCGGATGGCGGATTCTGATCGGTCGACACAAGCCCCTCCATGTTGGATTTCACACCCGATAGATATACTTTGTTCCTCTGACAAGAGCCTGAGCTCGTTCGAGCCCGATGACGAAAAGTCGCAGAAAACGAGGCATAAGCGCACAAGAAAGCGTTGCCGACCATTGCGCCGGTCCCCGAAGTTGAATCTTGACTCATCTACTATGGTATGGAACTTCTAGGGCGCGACATCGGGTCGCCCAAGAGGTTCTTCGATCCCATGACACACTCTCGAAAGCTTCGGCTCGGCGCCTTCATCATGGCTACCGGCCATCACGTCGCCGCCTGGCGGCATCCTGCGGCACAAGCCGACGCCGGCCTCAACATTGCGCACTATCGCGAGCTCGCGCAGACCGCCGAGCGCGGCAAGTTCGACATGGTGTTCGTGGCCGACAGCCCCGGCGCCGGCATCCAGACCGACCCCGCCGCCGCCGCCCGCACCGCACAAGGCGTCAAGTTCGAGCCGGTCACGCTGTGGGCCGCGCTCTCGCAAGTGACCGAGCATGTCGGCTTCGTCGCCACTGCGTCCACCACGTACGAAGATCCCTATACTCTGGCGCGCAAGTTCGCGTCGCTCGACTGGATCTCGAACGGGCGGGCCGCTTGGAACGTGGTCACGACCGGCCAGGATGTCTCGCCCAACTTCGGGCTTGGTCGCCACCCGGATCATGCCTTGCGCTACGAACGCGCCGAGGAGTTCCTGACCGTCGTGAAGTCCTTGTGGGACACCCACGAGGATGACGCTTTCATCCGCGACAAGGACAGCGGCGTCTATGCCGATGCCGACAAGATCCATGCGCTGGAGCACGACGGCGCGTTCTTCAACGTGCACGGCCAGCTCAACGTCGGCCGCCCGCCGCAGGGCCATCCGGTGATCGTGCAGGCCGGCGCCTCCGAAGCGGGCCGCGACCTCGCCGCGCGCACCTCGGAAGTCATCTTCACCGCCAACCTCACCATCGAGGACGCGCAGGAATTTTACGCCGACGTGAAGGGCCGCCTGCCCCGCTTCGGCCGCGATCCCGAGCAGTTGCTGATCATGCCCGGCATCTTCCCGGTGCTCGGCGGCACCGAAGCCGAAGCGCGCGACAATTACGAATACCTGCAGTCGCTGGTGCATCCCGAAACCGCGTGGAACATCCTGAGGCGCCACTACCAAGGCGCGGACCTGAGCGGCTATTCTCTGGACGACATCGCCCCGCCGCTTCCGGGCGAGACCAACGGCAACAAGAGCCGGCTCAAGCTCGTGACCGATTACGTCGAGCGCGAACGCCCGACCTTGCGCCAGCTCTACCGCACCATGGCGACCGCACGGGGCCATCGCGTCTTCGTCGGCACGCCCGAGCAGACCGCCGATGCGATCCAGGACTGGTTCGAACACGGCGCGGCGGACGGCTTCAACATCATGCCGCCGATCCTGCCCACGGGCCTCACAGATTTCGTCGACCAGGTCGTACCGATCCTGCAGCGGCGCGGGCTGTTCCGCACCGAGTACGAAGGCTCGACGCTGCGCGAGAACCTCGGCCTCGAACGCCCGGCCAACACCTTTTCCGCGCGCAGAACCGCAATCCGCGAGAACGCGGCCTGATCACGTTTCCATCGAAGAAAAAGGAGTAAGCCCATGACTATCGATGTGCTCGAACGCACCAAGACAACCGTCAACTCGGTCGCCAATCTCAAATTCCAAAAAGCCACTCCGGTCATCGGTGCCGAAGTCACCGGCCTCGACTTGCGCGAGGAGCTCGACGCGGAGACCGTCGCCAAGCTGCGCAAGAAGCTGCTCAAGCACAAGGTGCTGTTCTTCCGCGATCAGCCGATCAGCGACGAGGATCACATCCGCTTCTCCAGCTACTTCGGCAGCGTCACGCCTGCCCATCCCATCACCAACGGCCGCAAGGGCGGACCGGTGCAAGTGATGGAGAACGTCAAGTCGCTCCAGCGCGACCGGCCCAGCGTGTTCGACGCGGTGCAAAAGCAGCACCACCGCGCCTTCAGCCGGCCCCGCACCGGCCGCGGCTGGCACACCGACATCACCTTCGTCGCCAACCCCAGCGACATCACCTTCCTGCGCATCCTCGATGGGCCGGTGGCCGGCGGCGACACGCTGTGGGTCAACCTCGAAGCGCTGTACAACAGCCTTTCACCAGCATTTCGCGCCAGCATCGAGAACCTGAAGGCGGTCCACGCCCGCGACGATGCCTACAACGGCTTCCCACCGCCACCTCGCGACGACGGCCGGCCGACGCCGGGCTTCCTCGCGCGCCACCCGCTTGTGCGTGTCCATCCCGAGACCGGCGAGAAGTCGCTGTTCCTGAGCCCCGGCTTCATCAAGTACATCGACGGCTTCAGCGACGGCGAGAGCGACGCGCTGCTCGGCTTCCTCAAGAACGAACTCGCCGGACGCGCCGAATTGCAGGCGCGCTTCAACTGGAGCCCCAACTCGATCGTGGTGTGGGACAATCGCGCGACCAGCCACTGGGGTCCGGTCGACTGGGAGCACTTCGAGGAAGAGCGCATCGTGCGCCGCACCACCGTCGGCACCAGCACCGCAACCGGCCCGGACGGCTACGTGTCGGAACAGATCGCCGGTGACTTGTTCTACACGCTGGACGATCAGTAACTCGGCTCATGGCTCGGCGACGGCGCGCAGGATTGGTCGCGCCGTCGCCTGCCTGTGCGGCGATTGCGACGAGGAAAGCCGATCCTCTCAATCTGAAAGTGGAAGTGTCTGGCATTTCTCTACTGATGTAGTAGAAACACCGCTGTTGGGGACCGCTTCCGCTCTCCCGACAGTCAGACACAAGCCACGAGCTAAGGCGACCACGTCAGGTTTCGTGACTCCTGAAACCGGGAGACGAACGATGGCCAGTTACAGAGACCTCCACAAGCTTGCCCGGCTTGCCCGCCGGCAGATCCGCGAAATCGCCCCGTCCGAAGCGCGCGCGAAAGTCGCGCAAGGGGCGCTTCTCATCGACGTGCGCGACGAGGAGGAATTGCTGCGCAACCCTCCGCTTGCCGGCGCGCTGCACCTCAGCCGGGGTCGGCTCGAATATCTCATCACCGATGCGGTCGGCAGCAAGCACGACCCTATCGTCATCTACTGCGCCGGTGGCAACCGCGGCGCCTTGGCCGTGCAGAGCCTGCAGACGCTGGGCTATAGCCAGGTGTTCAACGTCGCGGGCGGACTGCATGCCTGGCGCGACAGCACCGGTCAGCATTGGTTCGCGCCGGGCTGGGATGCTCCTGCCGGCGCGGGCCTGTCGCACGGAACCGTCTGACCGACCTGGGATAAGTGACCCCGTCGCGGCTGTGCGTCGGCTTGCGAGGCATCGGGCGCTGACCTATAGGCCGAGCCAACGATCGTTGGCGCGCTTGTGGTCTGCGCCTGACCTTGCAAGGTGTTCTTTCCCATGCTTTCCCAACGCGGCCGGTACGCGCTGAAGGCTCTTCTCAACATAGCCCGCGCCAAGGGCGCGACGCGCCAGGTGTCCGCGATCTCCGAGCAGGAGAGCATCCCGCGCAAGTTCCTGGAATCGATCATGTCGGACTTGCGCCGGGTCGGCCTGGTCAAGAGCACGCGCGGCAACATGGGCGGCTACCAGCTTGCGCGGCCCGCCGATCTCATCACCTTTGGCGAAGTCGTGCGCGTCACCGACGGACCGCTGGCGATGCTGCCCTGCGTCAGCCGCACGCTTTACCAGCGCTGCGACGACTGCCCGGACGAGCATGCCTGCCAGTTGCGCGCGCTGTTCTCCGAAGTGCGCGACGCCACCACCCGCATCCTCGACAACCGAACGATCGCCGACGCCTTGCGCGAAGAAGGCGCGACCACGACCGAGCCGGCGCGGGCTGCCGGCTAGCGACAGGGCCTGCGCCGGGTTTTTCTCACGGCGCCGGATTGCTGTGCACTTGGTGGATGGCGTCGATCGCCTGCGCCAGTTCGGGCGTGATCGTCACGTCGAGCGCGCCGAGGTTTGTTTCCAGCTGCTCCAAGGTCGTTGCGCCGATGATCGCCGAGGTCACGAATGGGCGCGAGAGAACGAACGCGATCGCCAGTTGCGAAGGATCGAGGCCATGCTCGGCTGCAAGCTTGAGGTAGGCGTCGATCGCCGCCTCGATGCCCGGCTTCTGGTAGCGCTGGCCGCGATCGTAGAGCGTCAGCCGCGCGCCCGCGGGCTTCGCGCCGTGCTGGTACTTGCCGGTCAGGAAGCCCTGGCCCAGCGGTGAGTAGGCCAGCAGGCCGACATCCTCGCGAACCGCGATTTCGGCCAGACCGATCTCGAACGTGCGGTTGATCAGGCTGTAGGCGTTCTGGATCGAGACCACGCGCGGCAGCGCGCCGTTGGCCTCGGCCGCGCTGACGAAGCGTGCCGTCCCCCAGGCCGTCTCGTTCGACAGTCCGATGTGACGCACCTTGCCCGCGGTCACCAACTCGCCCAGCGCATCGAGGGTTTCCTCGATGGCGATCTCCTCGGCGCCCTTGCCCGGCACGAACGTCGTACCGCCATCGCCGAACAGGGGCACCACCCGGTCTGGCGAGTGGAGTTGGTACAAGTCGATGTAGTCGGTCTGCAGCCGGCGCAGCGACTGCTCGACGGCGTAGTGGATGTTCTTGCGGTCGAGCTTTGGCGTTTCGCCATCGGGACGCAGCCAGGCATTGTTCGTTCGGCCCGACACCTTGGTGGCGAGCACGACCTTGTCGCGGTTCGCGCGTGCCTTGAGCCAGGTACCCAGGATCTCCTCAGTGCGTCCTTGCGTCTCGGCGCGCGGCGGGATGGGATAGATCTCGGCGGCATCGACTAGGTTGATGCCGCGATCGAACGCCAGGTCCAGCTGTGCATGACCCTCGTCCTCGGTGTTCTGCTCGCCCCAAGTCATGCTGCCGAGCGCGATTGCCGAAACCTCGATGTCGGTGCGGCCCAGCTTGCGGGTTATGCTCATGATCGTCTTCTTTCCTAGGCTTTGGATAGACATTGCAGTCGTCGGCTGCGCGCCGTCGCGGTGACACGACGCACACGACATTCGCCATGGACAACGCGAATAGGCCAGCTTGGCTGCAGCAAAGCTTTTTCGTGGCTCGCCCTGACATACGACGACCAAACGGCACTTGACGATCTAATTCATATCCGTCCAGTATGAAAGGACAACGAGGAGTGCGAAGTGGCGGGAAGGTCGATACGAGGTCGCGACATCGGCGCAATCATCGCGATCGCTCTGGTCGTGCTCGCGTTCATACCCCTGCTGCTTCATCTGGTACGCGGTCAGGCGGCTAGCGCATCGGGGCTGGCGCTCGATGCGCCGATCCCCCAACGCGTTCCGGCCGGGACCACCATCGTCGTCGGCGATCCGCTGACTCAGAAGGTCCTTGAACGCAACGGCTGGCTCAAGGGCCTGCCGTTCAAGGTCCAGTTCGCGCAGATCACCGGCGGCCCCGGTGTGACCGAGGCGTTCCAGGCCAAGGCGCTGGATGTCGGGTCGGCCGCGAACATTCCGCCGATCCATGCGATCTGGGTCGGCATCCCAGTCAAGATCGTCGCCTGGCGCTTCCGCACCGAGCCGTGGCGCCATCCGATCTACGTCATCGCCACGCGCCCCGGCAGCCCCATCACCAAGGTGGCGGACCTGAAGGGCAAGCGCATCGCCTACAGTCCCGGCCAGGCCCAGGGCGCGGTCGTGTTGCGCACGCTGGCGCATGCCGGGATCGCGCAAAAGGACGTCACACTGGTCGACCTGCCCGCAGCGGCGGACACCTACATGGGTGCGCTGGCTGCAGGCGAAGTCGATGCCGCTCCGATCGGCGCCGGGCTGCAAGCCAAACGCTATCTCGAAAAGTACCAGGCAGACGGCGCCAGAGTGATCGGCCACGGCGCTTTCCGCGACGATCCCGGCATCCTCTACGTGCGCACCGAAACGCTGCAGGATCCGGCGAAGGCCGCCGCGATCCGCCAGTACGTGCAGCTGTGGGCGCGCGCGCAGACGTGGATCGACACCCATCCGCGTGAATGGGCGCAGCTCTACTACGTCCGCGACCAGGGCGTGACCGCAGCCGAGGCGGCGCTGATCATCAAGGAAAGTGGCCGCTCCGACATTCCGCGCAGCTGGGATCAGGCGATCGCGGTGCAGCAGGAAACCATCGATTTCATGGCCGCCGAGATGAGCAACAAGCCCTTCGACGCCCACACCATCTTCGACCGCCGCTTCGAGACCGTGGCTGCAGACGCACTGCGCCCGTCATGACCCGCCTCGTAAGCCGCCTACCGGAACCGCTGAGCAAGGATATCCGACCATGAGCACGTCCACGGCAGAACTGCTTCGCCCGGCGTTTCCCGAATACGCCGGGCCGCCGCAACGATACGGCTATCGTCGCCGCCCGACGCTGGAAGAAGTGCCTTCGGGCTCGCCGCTCCGGCGCGGCCGTCACCGCCTCGCCCTGCCCAGGCCGCTCGCCTACGGCTGGCTGCTCGGCCCCGCTCTGCTGCTGATCTACTGGTCGGTGGGATCGCTGTCGGGCTTCATCGACAGCCGTATCCTGCCCGCGCCATGGGTCGCGATCACCACCGGCATCGACTTGTTCGCCGACGGACGGCTGCAGCACAATGTCCTGATCTCGTCGATCCGCGCGCTGGAGGGTCTGTTCTTTGGGGTGACCGCGGGCATCGCCGTCGCCTTCCTGTCGGGCCTCAGCCTTGTCGGCGGCTACATCTTCGACAGTGTCATCCAGCTCAAGCGGGCGATCCCGACGCTCGCGCTGATCCCCTTCTTCATCCTGTGGTTCGGCGTGGGCGAGGTGATGAAGGTGACGATGATCAGCGTCTTCGTGTTCCTGCCGATCTACGTCCACACCCACAATGCCTTGCGCGGCATCGACTTGCGCTTCGTCGAACTCGCCGAGACCACGCGCATCAGCTACCTGCAGTTCCTGCGCCACATCGTCCTGCCCGGCGCCTTGCCCGGGATCATGTTGGGCCTGCGGTTCGGGGCGATGGCGGCCTGGGTCAGTCTGGTCGTGGTGGAGCAGATCAACACCACCAGCGGTATCGGCTACATGATCAACCTGGCGCGCAATTACGCGCAGGCCGACGTCATGCTGGTGGGGCTGGTGCTCTATGCCGTGCTCGGCCTGACCACCGACCTCGCGGTGCGCCTGATCGAGAAGCGCACCATCACCTGGCGCCGGACACTCGCGCAGTGACGACAGCTACCGCTATCCGGACCGGACCGATCGTCCGCATCCGCAACCTCGTGCGCCGCTTCACCGTCAAGGGCGTGCTGAACGGCCTCGATCTCGACATCGCGCATGGCGAGTTCATCGCCCTGCTGGGCCGCAGCGGATCGGGCAAGAGCACGCTGCTGCGCGCCATCGCGGACCTCGACCATGAGGCGATCGGCGGCGGCGAACTCTATGTGCCGGAACGGATCTCGGTGGTGTTCCAGGACTCGCGCCTGCTGCCGTGGAAGCGACTGATCGACAACGTCGTCCTCGGCCTCAACCAGCCCGACGCGCGGCAACGCGGGATGGATGCGCTGTCCGAAGTCGGCCTCGCCGGGCGCGAGCGGTCCTGGCCGCACGAGCTGTCGGGCGGCGAACAGCAGCGCCTCGCCCTCGCCCGCTCGCTGGTGCGCGAGCCCGAGCTGCTGCTGGCGGACGAGCCGTTCGGCGCGCTGGACGCGCTCACCCGGATCAAGATGCACGCGCTGGTCAAGCGGCTGGTGCGCGTGCACAATCCGGCGGTACTGCTCGTCACCCACGACGTCGACGAAGCGATCGCACTGGCCAATCGCATCATCGTGCTCGATCAAGGGGTCATCGTCGCCGACCTCGCCAATGATCTGCCGGACGAGGAGATCGCCTTGCTCGAACACAAGGCCGACATCCGCGGCGTCCTGCTCGCGCATCTGGGCGTGGGCAAGGATGGCCGATCGCTGGCCGGCGATGTCGCCAGCCCCGCGACCACCGGGTAGGTACGAGCCTCGGCGGCTACAGCCCCTCGCCGCCGACCCAGTGCGCGTTGCCCAGGTAGCGGCCAAGATCCCAGACCTGCCGGCGAATGTCCGGCACCGCGACCGTCTCCCACGCTTCGCCCTTGGTGATCGGACCGACGACGAACAGCCGCTCCTGCGCCCTGCCCTCGGCGTCGAACGCACGGCCGGTCCGGTCGACGTCCAGCCCCAGTTCGTGTGGGTCCGCTCGCAACCGGCCTTGGCGCACCAGATCGCGCAGCAGCGGATGGTCGGCGCGAGCCAGCGCGCCTTCGGGACCGGTGCAGTTGATCACCCGGTCCGCCATCATGCTCTGCGCTTCGACCGCTCCGCGCGGGCGCCAGTCCAGCCGCACGCGTTCGCCGTCCACTTCGGCGCGCAGCAGCTTGCCGGCGGTGAATGTCACTCGCCCGGTACTCTCGAGGTCGTCGATCTGACGCGCCACTGCAGGGGCCAGGCGGTGGCGATGAACATCCCAGTACGGCCGCAAGTGACGCAGGAACCGGCGCTGCGCCGCCAGATCGTGGCCACGCCACAAGTGCTGGGTATGTGGTCGCAGCTCATCGATGGCCGCGCGCCAGCCGGTACTCGCCGCCCGCTCGCGCACCGCGCGCACCAGCCACGAGCCTCTGGCTTCGGGGCGCGTCGGTGGCGAGACGACCGGCCCGACCTCGGCATGGGCGCGCGGCTTGAGCCCACGGCGCGACAGCGCGGTCACTCGCCCCCGAAAGCCTGCACCCTCCAGCGAGACGATGACGTCCGCAGCGGTCAGGCCCGATCCCAGCAGCACGATGTGATCGAGCTTGTCCACGCCGTCGGTCGCTGCCGGGCTCCACGGGTCGGGTGCATACAGATGCTGCGGCAACCCGGCGAGCAGAGGCATCGGCGTTGGCGGGAAGTTGCCGAGCGCCAGCACCAGCGCGCGACAGGCAATCGACTTGCCGCCTTTCAGCGCCAGCGTGATGGACTCGGTTCCAAAAGACGCTGCAACCGCTTCTCCCTGCACGATCTGCGCACGATCCGGCGACGCTGCCATCGCGTCGACCAGCAGCTCGCGGAGATAGTGGCCGTAGGCGAGCCGGGGCACGAAGCGGCTACAAACGCGCCACTTGCTCGCAAGGCTGGCTTCCTTGAAGTCGAAGCGGCGCCTGGCGACGTGCGTGCGCAAGACGACGCTGTGTTCGCGCCGTGGGGTCCCAAGGACAAAAAGGAGGGTGTCGCGTATTTTGCGCGCGCCGGTCGTTCGGAGACGCGCTCGGCTATGGCACTCGAGATCACACCTCGTACTAGCGGGGGCAATAGTTTCGTGCTTCTTCGCGACGGCAAGCCTGTAACTGACACAGCAGTCAAGGTTATATCCCCGGACAAATGGTCGAAAGCCATCAAGCCTGACGCGCAAGGCTCAATCATTGTACCAGTGCGCGAGAAGGGCCGCTATCTCCTGACCACCACACTTAAGGATGAGGGCACCTTCAGCACCAGCCTTGGCGTGGTTGCCGTTTTGCACTTGATCGCAACCACCACCTTTGTGGTCGATTGAGGCAGCAACTCAGCCCGAATTAGCCTTGCATGCTCAGGCTCATCACGCCGTTAGGCATGTGGCCGCCATGTTTGCGACTTCCGCTCTGGAGCGCGGAACGGCGCGTGGGCTTATCATCAAGTCATCAAGTCGAGATGAAGGCAAAAAGAAGCCTGGAATTTCAGGCTAAAAGAACCAGTCGTGAGCAGCCATCCTCCCACTTCGCTGCCCGTTGATCACCTCTGCGGCTTCAATCACATATGAACGGCCGTCCGCTTTCGGGCATCCCCTCGCGGCAGCTAAAAGTCCGGAGTGAGGGCGTTGTGTTGGAAAACTCGGCCTTGAAGTAGGTGCCAAGTCCTGATTCAATCTCCCCAAGTGATTGGAGATCGGTCGATGATGGGTGAGCGGACGGTGGCGCAGGAGGCGCTGTTTTATAGCTTCAACATCGAACTGCACGTGCCGGCCGATCACCTGTTGCGGTCCATCGACCGGTTCGTCGACCTGTCAGGTGTGCGCGACCATTTGCGTCCGTTCTATAGTGAGACGGGCCGGCCCTCGATCGATCCCGAGCTGATGATCCGGATGCTGATCATTGGTTATTGCATGGGGATCTGCTCGGAGCGCCGGCTGTGCGACGAGGTGCATCTCAACCTCGCTTACCACTGGTTCTGCCGGCTTGGCTTGGAGGGCGACGTACCCGATCACTCGACGTTCTCTAAGAACCGGCACGGCCGCTTTCGTGACAGCGACCTGCTGCGAAAGGTGTCGAAATGACGGTGCAACAGTGCATTGCGGAGAAACTCGTCGGCGGTGAGGGCTTCGCGGTCGATGCCAGCCTGATCCGAGCCGATGTAAGCCGACCGCGCGCGGTTCTGTCCGTAGATGGCCTGCCACCCGAAGCAGCGAGTCGGGCCGTGCGCGAGTACCTGGAAGTGCTCGACGATGCCGCCTTTGGCGGTGCGACACCGGTCGTGCCCAAGTATCTGGCGCCGTCCGATCCGGCCTCGCGCTTCACTGCCGCGACGCCGGAGCGCGCCTTCTTCGCCTACAGCACCAACTACCTCATAGACCTCGAGCACGCGGTCATCGTCGACGTCGAGGCGACCACCGCGATCCGACAGGCCGAGATCCTGGCGCAGCGCCGGATGATCGATCGCACGCAGGAGCGGTTCGATCTGTGGCCGGCGCGGCTCGCAGCCGACACCGCCTACGGATCAGCCGAGAACCTCGCCTGGCTGGTTGAGGAGAAAGGCATCGAACCACACATCCGTGTGTTCGATCGCTCCAAGCGTCGCGACGGCACTCTTGAGCGTGACAGCTTCACGTTCGATCACCAGGATCGACAGCTACACCTGCCCCGAAGGCAAGCGGCTGCGCCCTTCCAACCGTAACTTCACTACCGAGCGCTCGCGTGTCGATCAGGACGGCTTCATCCGATACCGCGCTTCGCAGCATGACTGTGGACCGTGTGCCTTGCGGCAGCGCTGCACGCCCAACACGCCAGCGCGCAAGATCATGCGCTCGATGCACGAGGGAGCACGCGACATGGCGCGCGACCTTGCCACAACCGATGCCTACGTGACCTCGCGGCGCCAGCGAAAGAAGGTCGAGATGCTGTTCGCCCACCTCAAGCGCATCCTGAAGCTGGATCGGCTGCGATTACGCGGCCCCAACGGAGCAAAGGATGAATTCCTCCTAGCCGCCACCGCTCAAAACCTTCGCAAGATGGCCAAGATCATCCCGATGCCCGCGCAACCAGCGCCAGTCTGAGGTGACAGGCGCCTTTGGCAACGCACCTCAAGCTTTCCAGCGCGAAACCACGCCTGACTTCTTCAACAGAATCGGGGCAATACCTGTCGGCTTTGATCGCGAGCAAACGGCTAAGTTGACCCGCTCAAGCTTAAACCGCGCACTACCGTCTCGGCATGTTGGAGAGCCAAGGCATCCAAGCTAGGCCAGCCATCACCGGATGGCCCGAACACTTCGTGATAGAGTATCCCGGTGACCATCGGCCCCATGACCGACAGGGCGTGCAGGCGCGGATCGCCGGGCGTGATTTCCCCGGTTGCCTGACCTTGGGCAATGATGGTGGTGATGCGATCCAGCATCGGAGATACGACCTCGTGATGCCAGATCGAGGCAAGGTCAGGGAAGCTACGGCTTTCCGCCAGAACCATTCGTACAACAGCCGGGATGCGGCTTTGGCCTACGCTATTCGCAATCTGTCGCAGCATTGCTGGCACCAACGTCGCAACCGTCCCGGTGGGTATGGCCTCTTCAACGAAGCCAAGATTTTCTCCAGCCAGGTGCCGCACGGAGGCCCTGAACAGATCCTCCTTGGCATCGAAGTATCGGTAGAGCGTGCCTTTCACCACGCCAGCACGCTGCGCGACCTCGGTGAGTTTCGTCGCGGCAAAGCCTTTCAGCACGAACAGTTCCAATGCCGCTTCGATGATCTCACCGGGCCGGGCATCCTTGCGCCGGGTCCACTTGGGTCCACCGTCCGTCATCGGGCGAGCATGAAACCCTTATCGGCCAGATAGCCGTCGATCGCGGTGATGGACTGATCGGGGGCTGCGAACGCGATGTAGGTATCAGGCCGCAGGAGGTAGGCTGCATCCTGCTCGAACCCGGCGTCCTTGTACTCGGGCGCCCACGTGAAGGCGTTCAGCTCGACACCGTGCTTCTCGCTCCATGTGCGCAGATCGTCATGGACAGTGCCATAGACGTGTACCTGCCATCCGACTTTACGCAGCGGCTCGTAATTGTCCGATCCAGTCATCTCAACCCAAGGCAGACGATCACCGCCCTTCACCTTTCCAGCCTGTCCTTCGCTGATTGGGCCGTCCTGATAGGTCAGCGTCGTTTGCGACACGGTGCGAAACATGAACTCGCGCACGGTCCCGAAGCCGTAAGCGACACTGGCGACGGTCGGGAAGATGTGAGTCCGCACAAAGTCGGCGAAATTGCCCTGTCTGGTCGCGAAGGTGAACAACCGGTCGGTCGTGTCGATCACTTTGCGCGCGAAGGCACGGCGCTCTGCATCATAACTGTCGAGCAGGCTATCGGGAGCATGGCCCTTGATGACTTCCGCCAGCTTCCACGCAAGGTTGATCGCATCACCGATCCCGGTGTTCATGCCCTGCCCGCCTGCCGGACTGTGGACGTGTGCCGCATCACCCATAAGGAACGCGCGACCGTGGCGGAAGCTGTCGGTGACGCGGTGATGGACCCGGTAATGCGAGAACCAGTTCACCTTGTCGATCGTGATCCCGAGCTTATCGATTGCCTCGTGGCTGACATCGTCGAACGTCAGGTTTTCGGGATGGTCGGCGCGCTCACCGCGTACGGTGCCGATCAGACGGAACGTCCCACTATCGCCATAAGGCAGGATCATAACGAAGTCGCTGCCATCAAGGGCAATGTGCGCCTCGTTGGCGGGCTCGATGCCGTGCAGCGTGACATCAGCGACGTAGAAAATCTGCGCGTAGGTACCGCCCTCAAAGCTGCCCCCGACCTGCTTGCGGACGGTAGAGCGCGCGCCGTCGGCACCGGCAAGATAGCTCGCCTCGAACACCTCTTCCGATCCGTCAGCGGTACGAAGTCGCGCCGTGACGTGATCGCCCGTTTCCTCAAATGACAGCAGCTCGGTCTTGCGCTCGACGGTGACACCCATCGCCTCAAGCCGCTCGATCAGGAAACGCTCATGCTGATCCTGCGGGAAGACCAGCAGGAAGGGATAGGGCGTGAGGCCCTTGCCGGCGTCGCCCAGCGAAAGCTCAGCCCGACGCTTGCCCCCAGCCCAGAAGTTCATGGCGAGGTCCTTGTGACCCGCCGCAACCACCGCGTCGCCCATGTCGAGCTGGCGATAGAGTTCAAGCGTGCGCGCCTGCACCGCCATCGCACGGGAGGTTTCGCCAGGCCCGGCGCTCTTGTCGATGATCCGGACACCGATGCCCTGTTTGGTCAGCCAGAGCGCAAGCACCAGGCCGGTAGGACCAGCCCCCGCAATCAAAACCTTGCCTGCCATCACTATCTCCCTATCCGCTAATGACTCTGAGGTCATTAATCTGGGAGGGGCGTGCGCCGATACAAGGGTCTCAACTCCACTGGCGCAGAATCAGCTAGGGATTTGCGTCTGTAACGCTCACAAAACGACCGCTATTACCTGTGTCGCTCTTTCCCCGCTTTTCAAACTGACGTTCAGCTCGGTTCAGAGAAATTTAGCTCGAGGATGATTCCATGCGGATCGCGGACGAATATCTGGGCGACCCCCGGTGTAAGGTTGTCCGATTCTGCATATTCGATGCCCTGCTGTTTTAAACGCGCTCTCATTCCGGATCGATCGGTGCAGCACAGCGCGACGTGGTCGATGACGCCTGTATTTGCTCCTGCAGGCTCCAAATTCCGAAAATGGATTATGGCCTCGCCTTGAGAATCAAAGAGCCAGTGAGATTGGTTCCCCATCACGACCGGCCCCTGCCTGTAAACGAGGCCCAAAACGTCCTCATAGAAGCGGGCGGACGTTTCGGGGTCAGTGGTTCTGATGTTCACATGATCGAGGCCAGCGACAGCCATATGATTTCGCCTTTTAAGCATTTGGTTTCGCAGCGACGCGATTGTCCAGTCAAAGTCAGGAGCCTCGCGCTGGCGTTGCGGGGACAGTGCACCCTTGCAGCGCCGCAGTGTCAGGTCACGGTGAACCCGCCATCGACAGCCAGTACCTGATTGGTCACGAGCCTGGCTGCCGGCGTGGCGAAATACAGCGCGGCTGAACCGATGTCGCGCGGGGAACACATGCCAAGCGGGGGACGGCGGTTGCCCGGCCCATGTGAAGGCGGACCTTCCGCACCGATCGCGCCGGGCGTGCCGACGCCCCCGGGAAGAACGGTGTTGACGGTGATGGCGTGTTCGGCAAGCTCGAACGCCGCGCTGGTCGTCAGCGCGGCAAGGCCGCCCTTGGAAGCCAGATATGCCGCCAGCCCCTGAACGAACTGACCGACAAGGCCACACGAAGCGCAGTTGATGATCCGCCCGCCCTCGCCCTTCGCGATCATGGCCCGGGCGACTTCACGTATCAGCAGGAACGGCGCCAGCCCATTGACCGACTGGATACGATTCCAGTGCGCAACCGAGCCTTCCAACAGCAGTTCGCGGTGCTGCAAGCCCGCATTGTTGACGAGCGCCCAGGGCGGGCCATGGCGATCGACCACTTGCGCAACGGCCGCGACGATCGACGCTTCGTCGGTCAGATCGACAACCACATAGTCGGCCGCAGAGCCGGCATCGACCTGCGCCTTGGCGCCTGCCTCATCCTTGTCAGCGATCACGACAATGGCACCGGCCTCACTCAGCACTTCGCAGATACCGATACCAATGCCGCTGGCCCCACCGGTGACCAGCGCGACCCGGCCCGACAGATCGAAAAGGTTTGTCATGTTCATGTTTCTCCGAAGGAAGATGTTGGACTTTGCATGGTCAGGTGGTCAGCAGGGTGTCAGGTCGCCCCGTTCGACGCGAACAGGTCAGCCATCGCAGCCTCCATGGCCAAGACGCGATCCCGACGCTCGGTCGCGGACTGTGGTATGGGGCCGCGGTCCTGATCGTCGAGAGCCCAATTATGGATGGGTCCGTGTGGCAGGCGCTCGAGCCCAACACGCGCAACGTCGTCGGCGTTCGCAAGACCTTCCGGCACGGCAGCGCCGCGAGCTGCCAACCATCGACGCAGTTCGGGGGTATCCGTGCGTCCGAGGATGAGATTGAGCACGTCCACACCATGACCGCGCAATTCCGCCCAGAGCGCCTCGCCAAGGCACAGATCGAATGCCTTGCTGCCGGCGTAGGGGCCAAGGCCGCTGGCGCCGCCGTAGCACGCCCCTGATCCCACCAGCAGGATGCCGCCGCGACCACGCTCACGCATCGCTCCCCCCAGCAGATGCGCCGTGTGCATGACGGTCAGGACATTGCGCGTCACAAGCTCGGTCCA
Source organism: Novosphingobium sp. TK46 (assembly GCF_055361525.1). NCBI lineage: Bacteria > Pseudomonadati > Pseudomonadota > Alphaproteobacteria > Sphingomonadales > Sphingomonadaceae > Novosphingobium > Novosphingobium sp. TK46. Next base: position 3,155,042 of record NZ_CM143963.1, on the reverse strand, counting down.
TGCGGCGATGTCGGCATCGAAAAAGCCTGTGCCTTGCGTGTCCCCGCCCGCATTGCTGATGTAGAGGCCGACCTCGCGGCCAGCACTCACCGCCTTGATGGCGTCGATTGCATCGGGACGCGAAAGGTCGATCGAGGCGGTGACGCTCTCGGTGCCATGCTTGGCCTTCAGCATGGCAGCCAGCTTTTCCAGTGGCTCGGCGCGCCTTGCGACGAGGATCAGCTTGAAGCCCTGCTCCGCCAAGCGATGGGCAAAGGCCGCGCCGGTACCCTCCGAAGCGCCGGCGATCAGCACCCAAGGGCCATATTTGCTCAACGCGTCCATGCTCGCTCCTGTCTTCGAAGTATGGTGCCCTGCTATAGGCCGCCCTCCGCAGCTCAAGCTGGCTTAAGAGCGCCCGCCATCGCCATCAGCGCATCGCGGCGCGGCATGGCGAGCATTTTGTCAAAAATGGCACGGTAATGATCGCTGCTCACGAACGTCGGGCCGTTGGCGATGTTGTCCAGCGTCAACTGGACGACATCCTGCGCGGTCATCACATTCCGGAGTGTCGCTGGATCGATGCCCTGGGATGCTGCCGCCTCGGACTCTGTCGCGCCAGGGCACAGGGTCAACACGTCGATGCCGTCTGGGGCCAGCTCCGCCCAGAGCGCTTCGCCTAGACTGACGACAAGCGCCTTCGATGCTGAATAGGCTGCAGAATAGGGGCAGCCCATCAACCCTTCGACAGACGACGTGAGGATCAGGCCGCCACGTCCCCGCGCCTTGAGCCGTGGTATGAAGCCATGTGCGAGTTGCATGGGGACGTTGCAGTTGACCATCAGCATGTCGGTCATCGCGCGTGGATCGTTACTGGAATGCTCGCCCTTCATGCCAAAGCCGGCATTGCTTACGACCAAGCCGACATCCTCGTCCGCACAGAGTGCCAACATGTCCCGGGTGGCCGCGTCATCCGTGAGGTCCACCTTGGCCGTCACCACGCGGACGCCATGTTCCCGTGTCAGGCGTTCGGCCAGTTCTTTCAGTCGATCCAGCCTTCGGGCGACGAGAATAAGGTCAAGTTTGCGAGCGGCAAGCGCTCCGGCGAATGCCACGCCGATGCCGGACGAGGCGCCCGTTACCAGCGCCACAGGACCATATTGAGCTTTGAAGTCGGACATTGGGAGCCTCCGGGGCGAATCGAGCAAGGTTGGGAGTTGGCCGGCGCTGTCGGCGGGGCGTTCTCCAGGATCGGTCAGTCCATGAGATGCCCTGCTCGCTCGAGCAGCCTGCGAGCGGCATCGACGCATTTGCCGAGCCGCTCGCGAGGGCCGACCCCCGCCTCGGCTTCGCTGCGCAGCGGGATCTCCAGGCTGAAGACACGATCGGTCGGCAACGCCGCCACGATCGCGTCCAGCCTCAGCCCTCCCTCTCCAGGGGCGACCCGCTCGAACATCGATTCCTCAAAGTAGCTGGCGAAGAGTGGCTCAGCCGAAGCATCGCAGAGTTGGATGTAGCCTATTAGCTTTGGATCGACCGCAGCGAGGTCCGCGGCACTTGATCCGGAACGAACCAGGTGCATCGTATCGATCAGAAGCTTAAAATCAGCTCGCCCAACCTGCCCGATCGCTTTTAAAGCGCTGGGCAAATCAGCCACAGTGAGGCTGGGGGCGAACTCGACCGTCGTTTCCATGCCGCGCGCCGCAGCAAGCTCTGCCAGCGCCGCAAACTGGTCCACAGTGTAGTCCCAGTCGGGGTCCATGCTGACGGTGTTGACCCTAACCGTGCCCAGTTCAGCGAAGATATCAAGGTCGCCGGCATAGTCCGCCACATCATGGCCCGGACGGATCGTCAAGCCTTCGCCCAAGGTGATGCTCACCCCCCGATCTCGCAGCGTCGCGCTCATCGATTGCCGCAGCGCTGCATCGTCGCGAAGTGAAAATGTCTCGTACCCATGTGGGTTGTACGGAAAAGCGCTGAGGCCCGTCGAAATGGCACGGCATCCCAGATCGGCCGCGAGATTGACATACTCCACCGGGGGCAAGCCGAATACGCTTAGTGCCTCGAGTCCAAGAGATGCCACGACGGCCCTTCCTTCCCACTTCATGCCATCGATCGTCAGCAAGCACCGAACCTGGCGCACTTGCCATGCCTTGAGGGGCGATCGAACCGCTCAGCTCACAGCTTGGCTTCGCGGACGTCGAATACGAAATCCCAAGGCTGGCACCTGGGAACGCCTTCACCGTACACACGGTCGACCCGTCATGAGGATCGGATTTGCTAGTAACAATGAAGTTTTGCTTCAAGATCGGGACATTGTGTCGATCACTTGCCATCTCAGCTCGAAGCGGCAGTCACCTGACCTGTTTTCAGGAGGCTTCGATATTGGCCGGGGGTCATCCCCGTCGCCTGATGAAACGCGTAGATGAAGCCGGATGGAGACGCGAAACCCATGCTATAGGCGGTCGCCTTGACGCTACCGGACGTCGCAAGCAAACGCTTGGCGTTTTCGATCCGTTTTCGAGCGACGTGTTCGCCCAAAGCGATACCTCGACTGACCCGGAACGCACGGGAAAGGTGGCGAACAGAAAGACCGCACAGCATCGCCAGATCCGATAGCGTTGGTGGTTCATGCACTTCACGCAGGCGCTCATCGATCAAGCGCAGGCGCCATAGTGCCAGACCTCCATCTGACTTAGCCTCCACATGAGCACGAAGATGCCGTTCCAAAAAGACAGCCATCTGGATCGCCGCCGCTTCGCAGAAGACTTTGCTGGCAAATCCCGGATTGCGGGCTTCCTCGCCGAGCCGTCGCATGAGCAACGCGATCTCCCGGCTTCCGACGTCCAAGCTGTGCTCTAACCTGCGGTCGTTCCAACAAAGATCGTCGTCCAACCAATCGGCGACGCTTGCTGCGGATAAAAAGCAGACTATGGCTCGCTGATCGCCCAGACCGTTTCTGACTTGCAAGGTTTCTGCCGGAGGAAGCAAAAACAGCTTCCCGGCGCGTTCGTATCGATGGGTTCTCCAATGATCACAATACCGGACCTGTGTCCCCGGCAAACGTGCGTCTAGGCTAAGGTCAAAACGGTAGGCTTCGTCTTCGCGCAGCAAATGTGTCTGTGAGGTGCGTAGCGAAAGCTGCAACACCTGAACCCGGACGGACGGAAGATGAATTTCACCTGCCAGGGTGGTTGAATCCACAGATCTATCAGTCGCGATCAAGTGAAATCGTCCTGGTCTACGGCGCGGATTCGCTGACCGGTTCCCATCGTGCCGATGGTGGGCAGTGCATGCAGATGGTTCTCACCCCGCGCCTGGCTGCCGGATATAGCGGGCCATGGCAGCGCTGAACACAAGAGAAAGGGCCTCACAACAGTCAATCAGTATCGGTCCGGAAAGTGAGTGTCCACCAGAGTGATCGCGGGGATGCGGGGTCTGCCGATTGTGGCTTCGGCTTGCCGAGCAGATGTCTAACAAACGACCGGGGCTATCGATAATGGCGCGACCGTTACCCTGATTGTCTTGATTAAGATCGTTCGTGAACGTCGCCGACTATATGATCCAACGATCGAGGCTGTGGAGTATGGAGAGATCGTCTCCCATCCAAGCGCTGAGTAGAGGGATCGACCGGTTTCGGTGGCAACGAGCAACTCCGTGCCGCTGGGATGCTGACGAGCATCATGTAGCGCCTGCATGAGGGCGCGCCCTAACCCTCTCCGGCGGTGGTCAGGCTCTGTTACAATCCGATCATAGACGAAGACGTTGTGGGTTTCTGCCGCATAACCGCTTGCTGCGATCTTGCCTGCCGCTGAGAATATTTGGGCTTCCGACACCACGCCGGTCCGTCTTACCTCAACTCTGTATCCGTACGGTAAGTGTCCGCTGGGGAATTTGGCGGCAGCCTGCATGAAATAGCCTGGAGCGTGCAGCGTCCAGTCCGTCGGTAGTGCAGCGCGTAGCTCCTCGGCCGTGCCGCACAGCTTCAGGAAATAACGAGGGTCGCCGATGGAACGAGCGAGATGTTCGAGGCCAAGGTTTGCTCTCGCAAACACCCAACGGGCGACTGCTGCGTCTGACTAGGTATCGACGCGAAAGCCGCCTTGGTCCGGAATCGGCAACGGCAACCCACGCGCGATCGATCTGGCGGAAAGCCACGCTTCCAGAAGCGCAGGATCAACGCCTTGATCTTTCATAGGTCTTCTCCAGGAGCACAGTGACGTCCTATCGCTCCCACTAAATGCGAGTTTTGAGAAGCTGTCGCCTTTCCTGATGCACCATCCCATTTGGACGGGCTGACGTGGCGCTCGAAGCCCCTCCCCCCTTCATGAATGGACGGCAGCTTTCAGGTTCCTATCAAAGCGGACTCTATCACCAAAATTGGGTGGATAGCGGTCATTAAACCGACATCGACATATCAACCGAAGCCCAAACTTCTTTGGCGGCAGATAGGTTTAAGGGAGTGCTCCAGATTGTAAGGAACACTCCCGAGTAGATCAGACTGGGTAAGCCATAACTTTAGTTTCGAGGTATTCCTCGATCCCGTCGACACCCCATGCGCGGCCGATCCCGCTGTGCTTGTAGCCGCCGAACGGCAGATCGCCGTTGATCGGAGTTCCACCGTTCACACCGATGGTGCCTGTACGGATCCGCTTGGCGACTGCAATCGCGCGCGCCTGGTCGCTAGACCACACGCCGCCGGACAGGCCATAGACGCTGTCGTTGGCGATGCGAATGGCGTCGTCGTCATCGTCGAATGGGATCACAACCAGCACAGGACCGAAGATCTCCTCCTGCGCGATCCGCATATCGTTGGTCACGTCGACGAAACACGTCGGCTCGATGAACCAGCCAGTGCCGATGTCCGGACGAAGAGCCCCGCCGGCAAGCAGCGTCGCGCCTTCCTCGATGCCCAGGTCCACGTAGGCCTTTACGCGCTCCATCTGCTTCTTCGAGACGACCGGTCCCATAGAGCAGGTCGGCTCGTCGAAGTGGCCCCACTTGTCGGTGAAGCCTTCGTATGCTGCGCTTAGGATCTGCTTGGCTTCCTCGTACCGGCTCCGCGGTACCAACAGACGCGACTGCACGGCGCAGCCCTGGCCGGCATGAAACACGAGGATGGACTGGGCGACGATCCGAGCGAAGTCCTGTGCGTCGTCGAGCACGATGTTCACCGACTTGCCGCCCAGTTCCAGGAACGCGCGCTTCATCGTCTCCGCGCCTTGCCTGACGATGTGCTTGCCGATTGCGGTCGAGCCGGTGAAGGTGATTAGATCGACGCGCGGATCGGTGACGAGCATCTCGCCTGCCTCGGCCGGATCGCTTGCGGTGATGACGTTGAGGACGCCAGCGGGGAAACCCGCTTCGGCAGCCAGCTCGCCATAGATCGCACCAGCAAGAGGCGTGTCGGGCGCAGGCTTGAGGATGACCGTGCAGCCCGCCAGCAGCGCCGAGACGACCTTTTCGGCGTTCACGTAGAGCGGGAAGTTCCACGGTGTGATCGCCGCGACCACGCCGATGGCCTCGTAGAAGGCGGTGCGCTGGCTGGTACCGGACGAAGTCTCACGGATGCCGTAGTCCTTCTCCCACTCCAGCTTGGGATAGACTTCCATCAGGTCGCGCCAGCTATTGAGGCAATTGGCCACCTGGGCGCGGTTCACCGCCATCAGCGGAGCACCCACTTCGTGTCGAGCGATCGCGATCAGCTTGTCGCGGTTCGCTTCGAATAGATCGTAAAGCTTCTTGACCAACGCGAAGCGCTTCTCGTGATTGGTCGACCAGTCCGTCATGTCGAAAGCGCCCCTTGCAGCAGCAATGGCTTCCTCGACATCCTTGCTGGAGGCGTCGGCGGCAACCCCGACCGCCTCGCCCGTCCATGGACCGATGTTGTCGAACGTGCGCCCACCCTCGGCTCGGCGGAGAACGCCATCGACATAGAGCAGGCCTTCAGGAAGAACGGACGCGGCGCTTTCAGGCATGGTAGGCATGTGTTTCATCCCAATCGTTTCTTTTTGCGAGATCAGGAAGCTAATGTTGGCGCACCAGGCTAAGCTTGATTCCCCATCTCTAATTTCGTATATTTCCTAAATGAGAAATTATGTCAACGAACATGCTCACTGACGATCAGCGCCGCTTTCTCGATGAGTTCGTGACGCTGCTGGCAGGATGGAACATGCCGGCCAACGCCGCCCGCGTTTACGGCTATCTGCTGTTCCAAGGTGAGCCCGCAAGCTTGGACGAGATCGCCGAGAAGCTGGAGATCAGCAAAAGCAATGCCTGCAAGGCAGCCAAGCTGCTGGAGAATGCAGGCCATTGTCGACGCGTTGGCGAAAAAGGCACCAAGCGCGTGCTCTATGTGGCGCGCGAAGATTTTGGCACGCCGTTTCTGTTGCGAACAGCATCACTCGGTGCCTTGAACCGGCTTATGGAAACGCGGGGCAGCAAGGTTGCGAAAGGCTCGGCGGCGCGGCGGATTTCAGATCTGGCCGGCTTCTATCGCGAGATGCAAACCGCTATGGAAACCATCATCAGCGCCGATGTCGATCGAGCCGATGCCGCACCCTAGCGGTTAGCTGCTGAGGACGCTTCATGTCCGCAAATGGGGCGGGAGGCGCCCCGGCCGGCGAGTTGGGATGTTCTACAACGTCCTAGAGAGCTACTTCGCGTCGCCGCAGAGAGCACCGCCCGCTGAGCCTCGAATGCACGTCCCAATGCGGGCCGCGCTCCTCCGCGTGCGACATACGTGACGACAGTGGGGTGTCTCTTCCATGAGGCCTGACTAGGCCAGCTTTTGTGACCATGATTCCGGATTACCGACTTGTTCCCGAAGGCGCTGGCGGCGCCGCCCTCCCCGGCCGAGGCTTGGTGAGGCGCACCCGGTCGCTCAGATCCAGCACCATAGAGCGCTGAGCCTAGCTACGTGCTGACGTGCTGTTTACCAAACTCTAACCGCTGTCTTGCATTTAACGTCGCATGGATCTCTCCAATGCCCCTAGCCTTTCTAATGAAATGGAGCGCCTCGCAGCTCTCGACAGCTACGACATCTTGGACACTCCACCAGAGGGGCAATTCGATGAACTGACCCAGTTGGCTGCTGTGGCAATCGGGGCAAGCAGTTCCGTCATCAGCCTGATGGATAATGACCGTCAATGGTTCAAATCCCGCCATGACGTTTCAATCAGCGAAACCCCGCGCGCGGTAGCCTTTTGCAATCACGTTGTCGCACATGGCAAACCCATTATCGTTCCCGATGCTAGGTTGGATTGGCGGTTCAGCAACAACCCGCTTGTGACAAAGCCAGACGGCATTCGTTTCTATGCCGGCTATCCCTTGATCGTCCAGTCGGGTCATTGCCTGGGCACGCTATGCGTCTTCGATGCTCGGCCCCACGCCGATCTCACCCGGCACCAGGCCGCCCTCCTCAACGATCTTGCCCGGCTCGCGACAGAAAGGATCGAAGCGCGCCGCGAACGCCGTTTTGGCGAAATCGCTGCTCAGGTTGTGAGCGCAACATCAGACGCCATCCTCGCTTTCGATGCCGAAGGTATGATCGTGTTCTCAAATCAAGCGTCCGAGAGGATGTTTGGGCTGCCCCGTGGCGGATCAATCGCTTATCATATCGAAAACCTTATCCACCCCGAAGATCTAGATCGCTTCCGCAGACACCTGAGTCAGGTTGGATCGACCGGTGGCCAAACGCTGCCGAGCTCGCCTGCCGAAATTAATGCTTTGCACACGGACGGGAGCGAAGTAGCAGTTGAAATATCGCTGGCGATGTGGGGCGGGGACAACTCGGAAAATGGTTTTGTTGCCATACTGCGCGATGTAAGCGTTCGTAAAGCTTTGGAGCGGGATCGCGAAGTCTCTAAATCGTTCTTACATACGGTTATCACAAACCTGCCAGCAATGCTGTATGTAAAGGATACTATTACTCGCCAATACCTGATGATCAATGCGGCTGGTGAGCGGATGGTCGGAATCCCCGCAAGCGAAATGATTGGACGGACCGATTACAGTCTCTTTCCAGATTATTGCAAGACGTATGCGCTGCGAGATGAATCCACGCTGATATCCTCCGGCCCGGATATTTTCGAAAGTACGTTCATCCGACGGGACGGAGGCACAGTTCATCTTCGCACGGCTCGCACCCTGATCGATGGCCCCGACCGCCCGCACCAGTATATCCTTGGTATATCTGAAGATGTGACGCAAATTCGCCAAGCGCAGGCGGAGGTCATTCGGCTTGGTCGGTACGACCCGCTTACTAACCTGTTCAATCGAGCAACCTATACGCAAGAGGTGCAGGAATTACTGACCGAGAACACCCCCTTTGCCATGCTGAGTATCGATCTCGATCGATTTAAGTCAATCAATGATCAACTCGGCCATCCTGCAGGTGATGCGGTTCTGACGCAAGTTGGCGAAAGGCTTGGCTCGGCCATCAAGCATCCCAATTTCGTAGCTCGCGTCGGCGGCGACGAATTTGTCGCCGTCTTGGTAGGCGAGAACTTGCGGGATCGCGCGCGACTTACCGCGAACGCTCTCGTCCAACTGATGTCGGAACCGTTCGTCTTGGATCGCGTCATTGCCCATGCAGGAGCGTCTATAGGCATTGTCATCATGCCGGAGGATGGCACTACAATCGAGAGGTTGCGAGAAAACGTTGACTTGGCTTTGTATAGAGCCAAGCACATGGGCAAATCCGCTGCCTGTTTCTTTGACGCGGAAATGGACGCGTCCGCGCATGAGCGCCGGTATCTTGAGCGCGAGCTTCAGGATGCGATCAACACCGGCAATATCACCCTGGTCTACCAACCGCTGGTGCGAGCAGGCGATGGTCACATAACCAGTGTCGAGGCGTTGGCTCGGTGGTCGCACCCTATATGCGGTCCCGTCAGGCCTGATGTATTTATTTCGCTTGCTGAAGATTGCGGGTGGATCGATGAGCTTGGAAGGCAATTGTTGCAACGCGCATGCCACGATGCTCTCAATTGGCCGACGGATGTTCGAGTTGCGGTTAATCTGTCTCCCATCCAATTTATGTCCCACAAGCTGGTCGAAACAGTAACCCAGGCGTTGGCGACGTCTGGGTTGGATGCACAACGTCTGCAGCTCGAAGTGACCGAGCGACTGGTCATCCGCGATGTGGAAGCGACCTTCAGCCAGCTCGAGCAGCTGCGCGATTTGGGCATACAGATCCTTGTGGATGATTTTGGTGTTGGATACTCATCACTTAGCTACTTCCAGAGGTTCCCATTTGATAAGGTGAAGATCGACAAATCATTCGTCAACGAGGTTGGCACGTCTCAAGCAGCCAAGGCAATAATCCAAGCTGTCGTCGGACTTGGCCAGCAACTCAAGATGGCGGTTGTAGCCGAGGGGGTCGAAACGGAACTTCAAAGGCAAACTTTGACCGAGTTAGGATGCACACACCTCCAAGGGTATCTCTTCAGCCACCCTCTTCCTGCAGACGAAATCACTGAATTATTACGTTCATCATGAATGGACGCGAAGAGGGCTTCGACGGCGCGATCATGTACAGGTAGCTGCGTTAAGCGGCCCGCCCGACCTAGGCGCCCAGCCATAGGTCGACAGCGCCCGTCAGGCAAACCGGTGTAAACTTGGACAGGCTAGGCATCCATAAGTAGCCGATCCATTCTCCGAAACTTCAGTCGGAAGAACAACTGGCTCGCCCGCCAGAGGAATGGTTGAGTAGCGACATGAACCAGCGGCAGCTTTCGGTTGTGTTGGTTTGAGTAGCCAATGACCGGAATGAGGGCGGGGATTGTCGTCAGCGTAATTGACTATCCTTGCTGCCGCGGCGGTTGATTTGCGAGTGGACTACGGTCTTGTCCCGGCGGCCCTGACAAGCAACGCAGGTGCGCGCACCCGGCAGTACCTCGCGCCGACGAGCGGGAATAGCCTCACCACAGTCTTCGCAATGGTCGAGCCCTTCACCAGCGGGCATTCGTGCACGAGCCCCGCGAATGGCATCGCTCACTGTGTCGTCAATCTGATCCTGCACTGCACCGTCACGCGACCATCCACCGGCCATACCAGCTTCCCTGCAACTCTCACCGACACACTTGGGAGCGCGCCGCGCGTGGTTCAATCCCAGGCCGTCATGACGGCCCGGGCGTAGCCCCGGCTCGGATTGAGCGAGCGGGGGCTTTCGGGAACGTGCAAGGGAGATGACTAAAGCGGCTGTCGCGGCGGCAGACTCCCACGCTGCCGGAAGCCACCCACCTCAAACGTCGACCCGCCGCCTGGAGGACGGCCCGCAGCTATGTGTCGCCGGACGATCCATCCGATGCGTCAGAGCAGCCCCGGCAGGGCGTTGGAGCAGGCGGCAGCCTCTCGGACGATCGCTGCTCCTGGCCGCTGTCACCACAACCGACATGCGAACTTACGGCCAGTCTTCCTTCCCTAGCCGAACGAGGTCAGCGCGGTACGTAAGCGGCTAACGTCACCGGTCGTTTAGGATCCGCTCGCGTCACCTTCCTGCCGTCCGACACCAACGCTTCTGCGTCGGGCCCGGTGTTGTCATTTAGCCGCCAGGATTCGAAGATGCGGTTGTGCCACACGATCGTGTTCCCCTTCGGATCAAAGCGGAAAGTAGTGAAGTCGGTCCAATGCTGCCCGCAGGCGACGCCGCTCTCAAGCGTGAAGAAGCGCCCTTTGATAGCGATTGCGCCCGCATCCTCGACAGGATCGCACTGACCGCCTTCGTCTCTTTGAAGCACGACCCGATCGTTGCGCGCGATGAGCGTGGCGGTGTGGCCCACCAGACGATAGACCAGTAGCAGCCGTGGCGGTGCAGCGCGGCGTGCTGATCTGGGCTGTCGGCCCTCGTCCGGATGGGCAGCCACCACGATGCAGATTATGCGCGGCGGATCTAGCGTTTGGCTGCACGCCGCCACCCGCGCGACATGGCCCGCCGGTAGCTTCGCGCGGACCGCTGCCGGCATGGCGACCGGCTCCCATGCGGCAGCCGGTTGTGCCATCGCCAAAAGCAGGATTGCTGCCAAATGCTTGCTCATGTCGCTTCGCGGCGTCGGTCGCTGGGCGCAGTGATGGCAAAGGCGTGGGTGTCTTGCATATCCATGGCCTAACTGTTTGTCCGGCATCCACAAGCGTCGAGCATGCCGGCGGAACTGAGCTCGCTGTGCTTTGCTGGAATGGCATTCCAGTTAGGCGTATGCGCAACGTGAACGGCCGGCAACTATGAGGAAGTGCTAAGCCACTCCCGTGCGGCCGGGTAGAGGGCGAGGACAGGCGCCCTGCTCCGTCTATTCTCTTCCAGGCACGTCGCTAAGGAGTTGCTTTTCCTGGATCCGGACATGCAGCTTCGCGCAGATCGAGCCGGCTTCTATTTATCCATCACGGAACCCTGGAACCCTTCTCCGACGATGCGCCGCGTTCGTGCTATCTTCTCGCGCGATCGTGAAACTGCCGCTTCTGAGCGACGGATCGTTTCTCTAACCGAAGCAAGGAGTTCTTCCAAACTCTGGGTAGTTGGCGGACTAGGAGGCTTCTGAGTGATAACGGCCGTCCCGATCAGAGCGGGAGCGCATAGTCTCTCAGGCGTCGTTTACTCAGGGTTGATCGACGATGTCCCCCTTTGGGCCCGTTCAAGCTCTTGGTCCATCGATCTACGACACGGGTCCAATTGGCTCCTATCCACACCACGGGACACGATATGCAGTTTCGCGGACACTTGAATGCGATCACCGGGAACCTGCCCACGTACAACTGATTTCGGGCATGCTGTCGCACCAGCTGAATGACGGAGATGAGGCGCAGCTGGCCTTAAAGCGGACGGAAAGGTCGCTTTGATTCACCGAGCGAAAGAGCATCTCAATTTCAAATGTAAACCTGGCAGCTATAAGCTGCGGTAATCATCCCTCCGCATGAGATCGAACCGCAATCGAGACAGCGACTCGTTCTACATCTCACCAAGGCAAACCCGTAAGGCGCTGATCAGCACAGGCGAGGGGAGCGCCCACGCAACGCATCCCCCTACCGTTATGTCAAAAGTTCTTGCGAGCGTTGATGCCGAAGTAGCGGTCATTATCACGTGGCACGAAGCGGACCGTGCCGGCGGTGGTGCCATTGCCAAGTAGGTTCGAATAATGCTGGTCGAGGATGTTCTTCACCAGTCCCCGGACTTCCCAGTCACCCTCACGCAGCAGGGCGATGCTCGCGTTCCATATGCCATAAGCAGGCTGGATGGTGCTGGGCGTCTGCGTAAGCGCGAATTGCGTGTCGCTGCGGAAGGTCCAGTCGGTCTGCAGCTCAATGTTCTTGTCGGCACCAAGCGGTAGCCGCCAGGCTCCGCCGCCAGCCAGCTTCCAGTCCGGCGCGAACGGCAGGGACGCACCGTTGATCGAGACGCAGCTGGCGACGTTCACCGGGCACTTGAAATCGCGAACGCGGGCATGGTTGTAGACACCCGAGACGTTGAAGGTCAGCCGATCGGTTGGCCGCGCCGCAAAATCGAGCTCCACCCCCTGCGTGCGTACGTCACCTGCGTTGATCAGGCGGGTGACTGGCGCGCCGAGAAAGGTGTCCTGGAAATTGGCCTGGTAGCCGGCGTAATCGGTTCGGTAGAGGGCGATCGCTGCCGTAACCCGGCCGTCGAGGAGGCTCGACTTGAGGCCAAGCTCGTAGCTGTTGGAGGTTTCCGGCGAGAGCGCCTGATCGTCGAATGCCTGCATGTTGAAGAAGACGTTGTATGCGGGCCCCTTGTAGCCGCGCGAGTAGGTGAAGTACGCGGTTGCCTCGGGCGTGATCTTGTACTGCACGCCGGCGCGGCCGCTCCAGTCCCAGCGGTCGGTCTTGCCCGAGCGCAGGCCGATCGACGGCCGGATCGCGGTGACGCCGGCGCCCGGCGTCGCCTCGGACGGAAGCACCGAGGTGCGACTGTGATAGTACGAGAGCTTGTCGTAGATCAGCCGCCCACCCAGAATGAAGGTCAGCGTGTCGCTGGCGTGTAGGTTGGCCTCTCCGAACAGCGCGGCGTTCTCTGCGCGCGTGCCGTATTCGGCGACGCCGACGTTTGTGCGGCTCACCGCGCCCGATGAGAGGGTGACGTTACGCTGATAGCGCTCATCGGTGTCGGCCTTCAGGTAATAGGCGCCGATCACGTAGTCGATCAGTTTGCCCTGCGGCGAAGCGAGGCGCAGCTCCTGGCTGAACTGGTTGAACTTCAGCCGGCCGTCATCGCTGCCCTGCGGGAAGGCATCGGTCTGGAGCGAGCGCTGGTCCCAGTCGGGCACCTGATGGTTGCGCCACTCGCGATAAGCGGTAATCGAGGTGACGGTGTAATCGCCCGGCCGCCACTCGGCGGTAAGCGAGCCGCCGTAGTTGCTGTCGTTCACATGCGTGTCGAACGTGGTGTTGACGGTCTTGTTGTTCGAACTGGCGACGATGCCTTCACGCGCCAGGATCGCGGCAAGCGCGGGGCTGTCGGTACGCACGTTGGTGGGGTAGGCGATCCGCGCGGTGCTGGAGTAGACGCCGTTGGGCGTGGTGTCCTTGTTATGGGTGTAGTCACCCGCGAGCGTCAGCGTGAGATCGTCGGTGGGCTTCGCCTGGAGCTTGCCCCGGACGCCATAGCGCTCGTAGCCGTTGACCCAGTTGTCGGTGCCGATATTGCGAACATTGCCCTTGAAATTGGCGTAGATGCCGCTGAGCGAATAGCCCAGCTTGTCGCCGATCGGGCCGGAGAGCAGGCCGCGCACGCGGTACTCGTCCCCCTCGTAATAGCCGACGTCGATCGCGCCGGTTTGCGCCTGGGTCGGCGACTTGGTGACGACATTGACCACGCCGGCCGAGGCGTTCTTGCCGAACAGTGTGCCCTGCGGACCGCGCAGCACCTCAAGCCGTTCCAAGTCCATGAGGTCGAGCGTCGCCTGCCCCGGGCGGACCAGCACAACGCCGTCCACGACGGTGGAGACCGATGACTCAACGCCTGGCGAGGTGGTGATCGTTCCCACACCACGGATGAAGATGTTGCGATCCTTGTTCGACGCGCCGTTGCGAAAGTCCAGCGTCGGGACCGTCGCTGCGATGTCCTGGATGTTGTTGAGGTTGCGCGACGCTGCGGCATCGCCGTTCACCACCGAGATGGCGACCGGAACGTCCTTGAGGCTCTCGTTGCGGAACCGCGCGGTGACGACGATGTCTCCTTCGCCGGAAGGAGCACTCGTCGGCTCGGAGGGTTCGCTCTGCGAACCGGGCGCATCCTGCGCGCTGGCGGTTCCGGCTGCGCCGAAACCCAGCACGACGGTGGTTCCCGCGAGCACCGCGCAACTCAAGCTTATGGTCTTCACGATCTTACTCCCTGATTCGTGCGTGACCGATAATGTCTATGCCGTCAGTAGAGAAGAGAAGTTTTTCGTTGCCGATCAGGAGATGTGCTTTTCGGGCGGCAGCAGCAGGCTGGACGGGAACGGCGCATTTCCGGGCCCCTTTGGGTCACGCAGAGCATTGCGCTGGCCAGCGTCGGGCGCGAGCGGGATTTGCATGCCCTGGGTGCGCTCGAGCAGATCAAACAGTTTCGTGCTCATCCGCCGCGCCAGCTCTTCGTGGCCCGGTACGGCGAGCAGATTGTTGGTCTCGTCTGGGTCGGACTGGATGTCGTAGAGTTCGTCGATGTCCCAGATGCCGTGGAAGTGGACGTACTTGAAGCGATCCTCGCGCAGCGCATGAACGGTGGGGGTCTGCGGAAAATTGCGCTCCCAGTAGTACTCGTAGAGCAGTTCGGTGCGCCATGGCACGGACTCGCCGCGCGCGAGCGGCAGCATGTCCTTGCCTTCCATGTGCGCCGGCGCCTCAAGCCCGGCGGCGGCAAGCAAAGTCGGTGCGATGTCGATGTTGGCGACGACTTGCTCGACCTTGCGGTTCCCGCCGGGACCGAACAGCGCCGGGCAGCGCGCCAGCATCGGGATACGCATTGATTCCTCATAGGCGGTGCGCTTGTCGATCAGCCCGTGCTCGCCGAACATGAAGCCGTTGTCGCCTAGGTACAAGATCAGCGTCTCGTCGAGCTCGCCGCGCGCATCGAGTTCCGACATGATCTTCTCGATGCCTTCGTCGACCGCGAGCAGCGTCTCCATGTAACGCTTGTAGTAGCTCGCGATGTCGAGATGCGAATGGTACGCGTAGTCGACCCCGTGCCAGCTGTTGCGCTGGTCCTGCACCCAGCGCGGACGGCCCTGCGCGGCGGGGCCATCCTTCGCCATGGAAGCGGGATAGCGGAAGGTCTCGTTCTCGTACTTGCCGGTGTGGCGCTCTGCGGGGATGAATTCGGCGTGCACCGCCTTGTGGCTGAGGTAGCACAGCCACGGCTTGTCCTTCGGCCGCTCCTTGATCCAGTCGAGCGCGTAGTCGGTCAGTTCATCGGTGATGTAGCCTTTTTGCGGCACCCGCTTGCCGTTGATGTTGAGGCCGTTTTCCTCGGGCAGGTAGCTGCCCTGCCCCTTGAAGCTGATCCAGTGGTCGAAGCCGGGCTGCGGCTGGTCGCCGGTGTCGCCCATGTGCCATTTGCCGATGAACGCGGTCTGGTAGCCCGCGGTCTGCAAATATTCCGGGAAGAAGATCAGGTTCGGATCGACCGGATGGTTGTTGTCCACCACCCGGTGTTGGTGGGCGTATAGCCCGGTCAGGATCGACGCCCGTGAGGGCGAGCACAGCGCCGTCGTGACAAAGGCATTGCGGAAATGCACGCCCTCGCGCGCCAGGCGGTCCAGTGCAGGGGTGTCGCCGAAGGTCTGCGCCTTCATGAAGCCCATGGCATCGTAGCGGTGGTCGTCCGTCAGGATCACCAGGATGTTACGCGGCGTCGTGCGTGGCTTGTGCGCCAGCCGCAGCTGCTTGGGTGCCGGCTTCGCGGATGCAGCGGCATTGTTCCAGGAATATAGGCCGAAAGCGGCCCCGCCACCAGCGAGCAGAATGCTCCTGCGATTGGTATCCATGGAAGCGACTCCGACTGAGGACGAGAATAGGAAGCCGCTAATGCAATCACCACCAAGATGATAGACTATCTTTCGACCATCGGCGATTGGTTCTTCGTGGTGTCGGCGGCGAGCGTACGACTGAACCGCTTAGTCGCCGACATCCGTGCCCGCGGCGAAGTTACGTCGGCTTCAGCTTCAGCGCTTGGCGCCACTGGATGTGCGCGGGTCCGGCAGGCCGAGCGCGGCGAGGGCGTCCATCCGCCTGGTGTCAGCCCAGCGCCCAATCGCCGGTAGGCCGCCGAAGCGGATCACGCGCTCTCGGCGCGGATCATAGTGCGGCCAGCGCACGCCAAGTGTCGGGTTGTTCGGGTCTCCACCGGCGGCGAATGCGACAAGCGCATCCTGCATCCGCTCGGCAAGGGCCATATCGTCAGCGGTCCAGTCGCGCGTCCGTCGCGGATTGTTGAGGCTGTCGAAGGTACCGAGCCAATAGGGCACGTCATCGGTATGGTTCACGCCGGTCGTCGCGGGATCGAGGTCGGAGAAGATCGTTCCAGGATGATAGGGATGCCGCCGCTCGAAGAGATACGCGTAGACAGGCGAGGTGCCGTTGCGAGCCTGCAACCGAGCCCAGCTGCGCATCATCGTCGAGAAGCCGAGATCGTGCGCCAGCGCGCGCGCCATATCGTGCGCCTGCGTATCTGACGTTGCGGGGTAGAGCCGCAGGATGGCCTCGGCCTGCTGCGGCCATCGCTTTGCAACGGCGGCATGGTACTGGTCTAGCGTCATTATCGAGGTCAGCGGATCCAGCGCCTCGTCCCTGACGGTGCCCAGCAACAGCGGAACGTCCGCTTCCTGGTGGCGAGCGTAGACTTGCACCGGCGACTCATTCACGACCATGCCATCCACGTCCGGCAAGATCAGTGCCGGCTGCGCGGTGACGATGCGGTCGGCCGGCATGCGTCGCAGCGCGGCAAGATCGGTCGCACCAAGCTTTGCACGCAGCCGTTCGCCATCCTGTTCCGCCTCATCCAGGGTCGGGATCCGGTCCGAGGCGGGCGAGCTGTAGACCGAGCCGCTTAGCGCTGCGATGCGCGAGAAGAGGCCCTTGGCAGCGGAACTGGTCTGAAGCAGCGCGATCGACATCGCGCCTGCCGATTGGCCCAGCAGCGTGATGCGCGCGGGGTCACCGCCAAAGGCGGCGGCATTGGCCTTGATCCAACGCAGCGCGGCGATTTGATCCATGAGGCCATAGTTGCCCGGGGCCCCCTCGGGTGACTCTCGGCTTAGCTCGGGCAGTGCGAGAAAGCCCAAAGCACCCAGCCGATAGTTGATGGCGAACACCACCGCCCCGCGTGCCGCCAGCTTGTCGCCGACGTAGAGCGGCTTACGCGCGGAGCCGGCGACGAACGAGCCGCCATGAATGAAGACGATCACCGGCAACGCGGTGCCGGCGCTCGCACCCCTCGGAGCCCAGACGTTGAGCGTCAGGCAGTCCTCCGCAACCGGATCGTCCCCGACATAGTAAGCGATGCCATGGTCACGCAGCGGCTGCATGCAGGACGGGCCGAAGCGGTCCGCCACGAAGGGCGTGCTCCAGGGAGCGGCGGGCTGCGGCGGCTTCCAGCGAAGCTCCCCGATCGGCGGCGCGGCATAGGGGATGCCCAGCCACGCCTGTACGCCGCTGTCCAGCGTGAAGCCTACCGTCGATCCGAGCGTGATCTCTGCGGTAGTCGCCGCGATCGCTGGGGCGGCCGCCGCCAGCGTCAGACCGAACGTAAGCAGGTAGCGCATCCGGCCAGCGACTCGTCCCACGCGACGACCGCAACCTCTTACGACTTCCGCAGCGTCCAAGCGATCGCGTGCACGTGCTTGATCTCGCGAATAGGCGAGAGCGTCTCCCTCTCGATGAGATAAATGAGCTGCGCCCAACTTGGCACGCCCCAGCTGTAAGCCACGATAGCTCTGTTCATTTCTACCTCCCGCGCCGGGGATACGAGGCCCCCCCCGCCCTATCGATGGTGGATTGGCAAACGCGCCGCTTGCCCCAGACCACAATTCCGACGACGATGCGCAAATGCGCGAGTGGAAAGACGGCGGAAGAGAATTGAGCTGCGACATCTTTCCCATTTCCTAGGGTTAGAAACGTTGTTCGAGCGAGCATGCTCCCGCGCTGGGCAGACCAGCATCATGCCTGCGGCAATTATCAGCAATTCTTTAAGCGTAAAGACGCGCCTGAATGAGCGGCAGCTTTTAAGAGAGTCTATCGACGGCTCGGGCGGCCGGAATGAGGGCGTGAACGGCCGGGCGCGGAGCCGCTCCGAACGGTCGGAAAGGCCAGTCCGGCGCTCCAAAGCGGCCGTGCCGTCGTCCGCCAGGCGCGACAACGTTGATAATTTTCAGCCGCGTGGCTGGCCTGAAGTCGGCTTGGCAATCAGGAGCGCTGATAATCGGCAAGGCGCACCCCGCAAGCTTGACGGCTTGGCCGCTGCCGCTTGGCGACCTGCACGGCGATAGTCATGTCAGAGCGCTTGATGACGTAGTCTGGGTTGTCCCCGTAGCAGATAACCAGATGGTCAAGAGCGCAATCGGCGAGGGTTGTGCCAACCGCACAACGTATAGCGTGCAACCAGCGCGCTGAGGCGTACGGATGGGCAAGGGTCCATATGCCTCGGCCAAAATCGAAGACAACCACGATCAGCCAAAGCCCAAAAATGGCCAAGGCGGGAACCGATGAGGAATCGTCTATGATCGCCTGTGTAGCCGCCGCTGCTACAAACAGGAACGGTAGCGCAAGTAGGCTTAGCGACGACGGGATCGTTCCAAGCGGACTTACTTCCAACCGCGCGATTGCCAAGCTGATGAGGCCAGGTTTTCGGTCTTTCGAGGGGGTCATATGGGCCTCCTTTGCGTCGGGCAGCCTTGCCATTTCCAACTGTAATCCCGGACAAGATGGATACCACGCCACCCGTGTTAGCGAATAACGTCGATCGTATTTGGCCGACGATACTGCCTTGGGGGCCGCACGCCTATCGAAAAGCTATACTCCAGCCGTAGCTTGCAGCGAGCGCTTCGACCATCAAGGCGCCGTGCCGCCAAGCAATCGCTCAACAACGATCCCAATCTGCTTCGATGCCTCCAACAAGTGCTCATCGCCCAAGTGAGAGTATCTTGATGTCGACTCCGCTTTGACATGGCCCAGCAACCGCCCGATCATGGGAATGGACTCCTTGTTCATCGCCGCGTGGCTGGCAAAGGTATGACGCAGGTCGTGGAGCCTGACGTTTCGCAATTCAGCCTTGCTGCGGAACTCCTCCCAGTAGTACTGAAGGCTTCTGAGCGGCTTTCTAAACTTCAGGTTCCAGAACAGCCAAGGGATGTCGCGATGGCGTGGGAGAGTGGCGATCAGTGCCCTGGCTTCATCGCCAAGCCAGATGGTTCGCGGACCGGTCTTGCTGTCCCGAAGCTTGAGGCGGCTCCCCTTCACATCCTGCCACTGTAGTCCCAAAATCTCTCCGCAGCGGCACCCGGTCAGCAACAACAGAGTGATGGCGACGGCTGCCACCGGACGGACCTTCTCGTCGCCTGCCCTCTCCCTAGCGAGCAATCCCCCAAGCTTCTCCAGTTCCGCGACACTGAGGAACCGCTCGCACTTCCTGCGACGGTTCTGGCGCACCTCGCGGCATGGGTTAGTGTTATCGCGGCGATATCCCCAGCTCTCGGCCTTGTTGAGCATGTGGCTCAAGATGCCAAGCGTCCGGTTGGCAGCGCCGGGGCCGCCGTTATCCGTCACCATCGAGAACCACTTGGTCACGTGCGCTTCGTTCAGCTCGTCGATGAACACGCCGGTGAACGCGTCGTCGAGGTAGAGCGCGCGGTAGTACTGATTGCGATCATAGGTGGACGGCTTCCAGCGCGGCGCCCAACGTCGCCAGTATTCTTCGAGGAAATCGTCAAACCGCGGTGCGCCTCGCGCGCGACGACGATCCGTCGCCGGATCGCCACCTACCTGGGCGTAAGCGGACACGCGCCGGGCAACAGCGGCCGCTTGATGCTGCGTGATCACGTTGGCGGGGCCGATCGTAACCGTGCGGACGCGCCCGCCCATGCGGGTCTGAACTATGTAGACGTTTCGACCGCTCTTGTAGTGCCGTACGCCGAAGCCGTGTTCGACACCGATCCAGGTCGTTGTCCGCGGACGGCCCTTGGGGACGCGAAGGTCCAGCAGATTGGCGCCGATCTCGGCAAGTGCTTTTGCCAACACCTGCTTGAGCGAAAGAGCCGTCATCGCGTTAGCCCTATGTTGCGAGCCAAAGCGCCGCAGACCCGCTGCGCCGCGTCAGCGATGGTGTCATCGGACAGGTGGGCGTACTTGGCAGTAGTCTCGACGAGCAGATGGCCAAGCAGCTTTCCGATAGTTGCAAGAGGAACGTTGTCCATGACAGCCGTCGAAGCGAAGCTGTGCCGCAGGTCATGGATGCGCACGTCCGGTATCGCGCATGTACGTCGGAAGTTTGGCCACCATTTTCCGAGAACCATCGGCCCCGTTCGCTTGACGTTCGGGAAAACCAATGGGCAGTCGCCGATGCGTGGTACAGCGTCGAGGATGGCGAGCGCCTGACTGTTGAGCCAGATGGTTTTCGCGCCGGTCTTGCTATCCGGGAGGAGCAGGTATGGCGGCCTGACCCATTCCCATCTGAGGTCCTTGATCTCGCTGATCCGAGCACCCGTGTAGAGCAGCAATCGGATAATCGCGACCTCGGCTGGGTAGTCACCTTCCGCTTCGCTTAGAGCCGCTCCTACGCGACGATATTCAAGCGGAGTGAGGAAGCGTTCACAACGCGCGCGGCGGTAGCGCGGCATAGCCCTGCAAGGGTTTGATCCCTTGGGTCTCAGGTGCAGCTGTTCGGCGTAGTTCAGCAGCGATGCGAACACCGGCACCGCCCGATTGAAACGCGCTTCGAGGTCACCCGAGCAATCATCTCGCCACCGTGTCACATCAGCACGGGTTATGTCTGCAACGCGTATGCTCCCGAATACCGGCCCAAGGTCGCGCTTCCACGCTTCGAAGTTGCGTTTCTGCGTCGATGGCTTCCAATGCCGAGCAATGTCTTTCCAGTAGATCTCGACATAATCGGTGAGTGTCGGAGTAGACTGACGACCACTCTTTTGGGCAGGCCGTCGAGAGCAACTTCGGCAAGCAGGCGACGTGCACTGGCGCGTGCCGCCACTGCCTCGACATCCACCGTCTTGCCCAGACTAAACCGCCGATGCTTGCCACGCTGCCGCAGCCGAACGAACCAAAAGCGGGCGCCTGACGGTCTGACACGAAGCCCGAAACCAGGCAGTTGTGTGTCCCAGATGCAGTATTCTTTGCTGCGCGTGGGCAGCTTGCGGCGAGCGAGATTGCCGTCAAGAAATGCCCTTCGAGGCTGCATCGGTCGTTTGGGGACCATAAGGCCATCAGGTACAGCAAAACTATTAAGAAAAGCCTCGGAAGTCTGCGGATCTGCGGGGACCTGACAGCCATCGTGAGCACCCGAACTGTCGAGCGATTCCTGAAACGCCTGCACTGATTTGATTGCACTTTTTCCCATAAAATGCGGCTTAGCCGCGTAGGGTGTGCAAATGTCCCTTTCTTTCGGCTGGGGGCTCACATCTGACCTTTCAATCGTCGCGATGCAGATCTGTTCTGGACATGGTGGATCGGATCTGAGAGAGGAGCTCCTAGGTCATGCGCGTTGGAAAACGAGGCGCAGGCGATCCGAACAATCGGACGGACCCGGGAGAGGATGTCCTTGGCTTTAGCCGATGCGCGCAAGATGAAAGAGCAGTGCTTTTCATCGACTTATACTTTCGCCAAGCTCAGGAACTGCGCGGCGTGAAGTCGGAATGCATCAGGGGCGACGAGGGTCGGCGTCAGCGGGTTCGAGACCTTGCGCCTCGATCGGAGTCCGGTCACCATGACAGATATCTGTGCTTGCGCACGATCCAGTCAGGATACTCGTTGGCGTGATGGGCAATTATTTTCCAGGTTGGCGGCAGGTGGCGTTGTGCTTTCTGCTTCTTTCGGCAACCGGCATGATCGCCTCGACGTATTCGCTTGTGGCGGTGCCACTCTACCAGGAGTTCAGGCCCAGTCGCATGGTGCTGATGCTGTCGATGACGGCAATGGCCGGATCCAGCGCCGTACTGATGCCGATCATGGGTGGCGTGCTGGACCGGTTCTCGGTGCGCAAGATGATGGTGGTTGGCGCTCTCTGCCTTGCCGCCGGCTATGCCGCGCTGTCGTTTGCGACATCGTTCAACCAAGTTCTGGTGATTTTCGCGGTGTTGATGGCGCTGGCCAATGTGCTCATCGGGCCGCTTGCCGTTACCGTGCTGCTGTCCCGATGGTTCGAGCAGCGTCGCGGTCGCGCGATCGGTATCGCCATCGCGGGTATTTCGGCCGGCGGCTTCTTGTTTCCGATGATCGTTCAGGGACTTCTGGATGCCTATCAGTGGCGCGAGGCCTTGCGCCTGCTTGGATTTATCCTGTTGCTGTTTACGGTACCGGTCGCACTTCTGACCATCGATTCACCGCAGCAGCGTGGCCTGGTCCCGGATGGCGCATCGCCTGCTCACGAGAGCGCGACTGAGCGGACAGCGATCGAGCCGATCTCGGCCAGTGCGATCTTGACCGATCCCGCCTTCTGGATGATCGCGGCGTCGGTCGCGGTCGTCACCGCTGGAATGAAGGGGTCGGTCACGAACCTTGCGCCCCTCGCGCTTGACGCCGGGGTGGAGCCATCGCGGGCGGCGTACCTGATTTCGATCTACGCCGGCTGCAGTTTCGTCGCCAAGATGCTTTTCGCCACGTTTTCGGACAAGCTGGGCGCGCGCGCCATCATGTTCGTCTCGTTATGCGGCTTCGCGGTCGGAATGATCTGCCTTACGCAGGCGTACCTTGGCTTCGGCATGATCGCTTTCGGGGTCGCCGTCGTCGGGCTGTTCGGCGGGATGATGGTTCCGATCGAAAGCTACCTCGCGCCCAAGGTGTTCGGACAAGGCGCGGTGGGACGGGCGATGGGCCTGCTTTCAGGTACCATCCTCATCGCCCTGCTTCTCAGCCCGCCGCTGTTCGGCTTCATCTTCGACCAGACCGGAAGCTACGCCGGCATTTTCTGGACATTCGGCGGACTGGCCGCAGTGGCGCTGCTGGCCATCCCCAAGCTGCGCCTGCATCCCAGAAACCAGGTGGCCTGATCCACCGGGGCGGGCGGGGGCTTACCCCCCTCGCCTGCCCCGGCCTTCAATCCTCCGCTGCGACAGGACGGTTCGCGAGCAGGTTTTCAACGACGCCGGGGTCGGCCAGGGTCGAAGTGTCGCCCAGGTTGGCGGTATCGTTCTCCGCGATCTTGCGCAGGATGCGACGCATGATCTTGCCCGAGCGGGTCTTGGGCAAGGCAGGCGCGAACTGGATCACGTCGGGCGTGGCGATCGGCCCGATTTCTGTGCGCACCCACTTGATCAGTTCCGCGCGCAGCGCCTCGTCGGGGTCGATGCCGGCATTGGTGGTGACGTAGGCGTAGATGCCCTGCCCCTTGATCGCATGAGGCATGCCGACCACCGCAGCCTCGGCGACTTTGGCATGTGCAACCAGCGCGCTCTCGATCTCCGCCGTGCCCATGCGATGTCCCGAGACGTTGATCACATCGTCGATGCGGCCGGTGATCCAGTAATAGCCATCCTCGTCGCGGCGGCAGCCATCGCCCGAAAAGTAGTACCCCTTGTACGTCGTGAAGTAGGTCTGGAAGAACCGCTCATGGTCGCCCCATACGGTGCGCATCTGTCCGGGCCAGCTATCCGCGATCACCAGACTGCCTTCCGCGGCACCCTCCAGCACTTGTCCTTCCGCGTCGAGCAGCAAGGGTTGCACACCGAACATCGGCCAGCTTGCCGATCCGGGTTTCAGCGCGGTGGCCCCCGGCAGCGGCGTGATCGTGGCGCCACCGGTCTCGGTTTGCCACCAGGTGTCGACGATCGGGCAGCGCTCCTCGCCGACCACGCGATAGTACCATTCCCAGGCTTCGGGATTGATCGGTTCTCCGACCGATCCCAGCAAGCGCAGCGACTTGCGGCTGGTTCTCGCGACCCACTCGTCGCCCTCGCGCATCAAGGCGCGCAAGGCGGTGGGCGCGCCGTAGAAGATCTCGACCTGGAACTTGTCGATGATCTGCCAGAAGCGCGAGGGGTCGGGCCAGTTGGGCACGCCTTCGAACATCACGGTGGTGCCGCCGTTCAGCAGTGGACCATACACGACATACGTATGCCCGGTCACCCAACCCACGTCCGCCGCGCACCAGAAGATCTGCCCCGGACGATAGTCGAACACGTATTCATGCGTCATCGCCGCCCAGACCGCATAGCCGCCGGTGGTGTGGAGCACGCCTTTGGGCTTTCCGGTCGAACCCGAGGTATAGAGGATGAACAGCGGGTCTTCGGCCCCGACCTCGACTGGCTCGCAACGGACGTCTTGTGTGGCGACACCCTGCTCCCAATCGACATCGCGACCTTCGACCATCGGCACGTCTGCGCCGGTATGAGCCAGCACGATCACCGTGTCGACACCGGGGCAATGAACCAGAGCCGTATCGACGTTGGCCTTGAGCGGAATCGTCTTGCCGCCGCGCCGTCCTTCGTCGGTGGTCAGCACCATGCGGCTGTCACAATCCTGGATGCGCCCAGCAAGCGCTTCGGGCGAGAACCCGGCGAAGACGATCGAGTGGATCGCGCCGATCCGTGCACAAGCCAACATCGCGATAGCCGCTTCCGGAACCATCGGCAGATAGATCGTCACCCGATCGCCCTTGCCGACACCGCGACTTTTGAGCAGGTTGGCGAAACGGCAAACCTGTTCGTGCAGTTCGCGATAGGTGATGCGGCGCTCGGGCGTGGTTGGATCATCGGCCTCCCACACGATCGCCACCGTGTCGCCGCTTTCGGGCAGATGACGGTCGACGCAGTTTACGGACAGGTTGAGCGTACCGTCACCGAACCAGCGGATGCCGAAGTCCGCCTCGTGGAAGCTGGTTTGCTTGACTTGCGTGAACGGCTTGATCCAGTCGATCCGTCTGCCTTCCTCGCTCCAGAAGCCCTCCGGATCTTCGATCGAGCGTCGGTGCAGCTGGTGATAGCGCGCTTCGTCGATCAGGCTGCTGGCCGCCCAGGTGGCCGGAACGGGATAGATCGACTGCGGCATGCGCGCTCTCCTGCGACGTTGTTTTCGATGACCCTTCGGGCGAGTCTCGGCCATTGCGTCTAGCACAGCGGCGCAGCGCAGGTGCAAGGCGTCCCGCGTGCCATCCCTTGCCTCTGAACCCAAGAATACCCCGCAAGCTCGATTGATAAAAAGCAATAGCTGCTAAGTTATTGCGCAAGCCTCACTTTCGATCGGAACGATTTGACGGCTCTCGGGTTGGAAACGGCATCCACGTCGTCATCGGCCGACAGGCTGGCGGCTGGCCGGTTGGGAAGTGCGTTTTAGTCACCGATGCGAGCCGGAAATTTTTCGCGCCAGAAAGCGGAGCAGCACATGACCGACGAAAAGGGCAAGTTTCCCACTCAGGCCAGCGGTGAAGGACACACTCGGGGTGCCAGCGACGGCGTGGGCACCGATACCACGCATGGTCGGACCGAAAGCGAGAGTCAGGGCGGCGCCTATCCCAACCCGCATACCGGCAAGGAAGACGCCGGCAAGTCGGAGGGCTTCCACGGCGGCCAGAGCAAGACCGCATATCACGGGTCGGGACAACTGGGCGAGGAAGCGATCGAGGGCGAACACAACGACAACTCGGCCACGAAGAAGGGCTGAAGCCGTCGAAGCGCAGGCAGCCTTCGCGGCAATGTCTGCGAACATCATGGCTGGCCCAATCGATACGATTTTCACAGATGCCGACGATGGCATCTGATCCCACGAGCGGCTTCAAGATTTTTAGAAGGAATACACATGGCCAACACGAAAATCGGTGAAGACACCGGTGCCAAGTCTGGCGCACGGGAATTCGCTCACGAGGTCGGCACTGGCGGCGAGCTGCATCAGTTGCCCCAGGATGGGGTGCTGACGACGCAGCAGGGCATTCCCGTCGCCGACGACCAGAACAGCTTGAAGCTTGGCGAGCGCGGACCGACGTTGCTTGAAGACTTCCATCTGCGCGAGAAGATCTTTCACTTCGATCACGAACGTATCCCCGAACGGGTCGTTCACGCGCGTGGCTTCGGTGTGCATGGCACCTTCAAGCTCGATACCAGCCTGGCCGATCATACCATCGCCAAGGTGCTGACCGAGGTGGGTGAGGAAACGCCGATGTTCGTGCGGTTCTCCACGGTCGCCGGTAACAAGGGCTCGCCGGATCTTGCCCGCGACGTGCGCGGGTTTGCGGCCAAGTTCTACACGAAGGAAGGCAACTGGGACATCGTTGGCAACAACATCCCCGTCTTCTTCATCCAGGACGCCATCAAGTTTCCCGATCTTATCCATGCTGCCAAGCAGGAGCCCGATCGTGGCTTCCCGCAGGCGCAAACAGCGCATGACAACTTCTGGGACTTCATCAGCCTGACGCCGGAATCGATGCACATGATCATGTGGATCATGTCCGACCGCACGATCCCCCGCTCGTTCCGCTTCATCGAAGGCTTCGGTGTCCACACCTTCCGGTTGATCAACGCCGAGGGCAAGGGGACCTACGTCAAGTTCCACTTCAAGCCCAAGCTCGGGCTGCAATCGGTGATGTGGAACGAGGCGGTCAAGATCAACGGCGCCGATCCCGATTTCCATCGCCGTGATATGTGGGATGCGATCACCACGGGCAACGCGCCCGAGTGGGACCTGGGCGTACAGCTGTTCGACGACGATTTCGCCGACAGCTTCGAGTTCGATGTGCTCGATTCGACAAAGCTGATCCCTGAAGAGCAGGTTCCCGTCACCAAGATCGGTACGTTCGCGCTCAATCGTGTGGTCGACAACTTCTTTGCCGAAACCGAGCAAGTCGCGTTCTGCACCCAGAACGTGGTTCCCGGCATCGGCTTCACCAACGATCCGCTGCTGCACGGTCGCAACTTCTCGTACCTTGATACGCAGCTCAAGCGGTTGGGCAGTCCGAATTTCACCCACATCCCGATAAACGCCCCCAAGATCCCGGTCCAGAATTTCCAGCAGGACGGGCACATGGCGATGCGCAACCCCAAGGGCCGGGTGAACTACGAGCCGAACAGCTGGGGCGGTCCGCGCGCCGATCCGGTGAGCGGCTACAAGCACTTCCCCGCACAGGAGACCGGACGCAAGGCGCAAGTGCGATCGGCGACGTTCGCCGACCACTACAGTCAGGCGCGCCAGTTCTTCATCAGCCAGTTGCCGATCGAGCAAAAGCACATCGGTGATGCCCTGGTGTTCGAGCTGTCGAAGGTCGAAAGGGTCGACATTCGCGAGAAGATCGTCGCGCACTTGCGCAACATCGACGAGACTCTCGCGTCGGTCGTTGCCGATGGACTGGGTCTGGTAAAGCTCCCGGAACCGTTCCCGGCGGCGGTCACTCCGCGTACCGACCTGCCACCGTCCGACGCACTGAGCATCGTCAAGCGTGGGCCGCAAAGCTTCGCGGGCCGCAAGCTGGGCATCGTTGTCAGTGACGGCGCTTCCGCCAAGGTGGTCCAAGCCTTGGTCGATGCGGTCGCGGCACTTCCGGCCGTGTACGAAATCATCGCGCCGAAGATTGCCGGCGCGACCCTTGATGATGGGACGCTGGTGGAAGCCAAGCAGAAGATCGATGGTGGCCCCTCGATCCTCTACGATGCCGTCGTTCTGGTCCTGTCGGCGGACGGCGCGAAGCTTCTGTCCGAAGACAAGACCGCCAAGGACTTCGTCAGTGACGCGTTCGGCCATAGCAAGTTCATCGGCTACACTCCCGAAGCCGTGCCCCTGCTCGAGCGTGCGGGCATCACCGCCGACGATATCGATGAAGGCGTGATCGAGCTTGCGGGTGCTGGCGACGTCGCCGAGTTCCTGGAAAGCTGCGGTCAGCTGCGCGTCTGGGAGCGCGAACTCAGCACCGACCTTGACGCTGCCGGGTTCCTGAAGGCCAACGCCGAGTGAACGACACGATCGCAGCGGCGGGGACGGCAACGCCGCCGCCGCTGCCTTCGCCACAGCGGCTGCAACAACTGCTGTTCGACGCCGCAAGGACGGGGCGGGACGATGTCGTTCCTGCCCTGCTCCAGGCCGGTGCATCGATCGAAGCGCACGATGAGCGCGGGTTCACGCCACTTGTCCTGGCCAGTTACAATGGTCAGGAAACCACCACGGCGCTGCTGCTCCAACGTGGCGCCCACCCCGATGGGGCACCGGAGGATGCCGCGAGCAGCGCCCTGATGGGTGTCGCCTTCAAGGGTCACACCGCTATCGCGCGGTGCCTGCTTGATCATGGTGCCGACCCCAATCGCGCCAACCGCGCCGGTCAGACTCCGCTCATGATGGCAGCGCTGTTCAACCAGCGCGATATCATCGACATGCTGCTGGCGGCGGGTGCCGATCGCGAGACGCGCGATGGCAGCGGGCAAAGCGCCGCCGACGTCGCCCTCGCCCAAGGGAACGACGATTTGGCAAAGTTCCTATCCGGGACGACCGCTGACTGACGCGATGCGTCGTGTCGTACCGCAAGCCCCACCAAATTGCCGCAGCGACGATATGACAGCGGTGGAAAGGCGACAGCACCCGCGCCCGCATGGAGGCTTCAATGAAGCCTTATGTTAGTTTGAAGATGGTAGCGGAGGAGGGACTTGAACCCCCGACACGCGGATTATGATTTCGCTGCTCTAACCAGCTGAGCTACTCCGCCATCTGTTCACTGGCCGCCTGGGCCCGGTGCAGGTCGCGTCCATTAAGGCGGGGTCTGCGACAGGTCAACCGCAGAAAGCGCATCGCTCACCCACGAAATGAAAATGTCCGCATGAAGCGCCACAAACCATCCTCGTAAGCGAACAGGCTGAACCCGTGAAAGCGGAATGAGCGCGGTTGCAACGTCGCTCCGAGCTCTTCCTGAAGTTGTCGCGCGGCTTGTGCGGTCACCTTGTTCTGAATCGTGATATGCAGCTTGAGCGGCTGCGCATCCTGGCGCGTCATCAACCCGTGCATGCGCTCGGCGATAACGCCGTGCAACGCGACCATTTCAGGAGAGTCGATGGCCAACGCGGTTCCACCGCCCAGCTTCATAAGCCCACTGATCCGCGCGGGGGGCGGGGCGGACGCGGCGAGCTCGCCCAGGATTTGCCTGAGTTCAGGCTCGACCGATGGCGGCAGCGCGTGGAAGAGCGTGACGTGGGCCTGCAGTCGGTTCCGCTCGGGTGGAAAATGCGCTTTGCGCAGCCCATCCGACCACGCCAACACGTCCGGTGGCAACTGCGCGGTAACCAGCAGCGGCGGACGGCGGGCCGCAGCGTCGCGCCCCGCCGCCTGGTCCTGGTTCATGCGCGGCCTTGCTGCAGCGCTTCCAGCACCTTCTCCGGCGCGGACTCGCCATAGGGATCATTGTCCTCGCCAGTATCGTTGATGCCGGGTTCTTCGAACCAGCTGACAACCTTGTTGTCATCGACGACCATCGCATAGCGCCATGAACGCTGGCCAAAACCGAGGTGGTCCTTGTTGATGAGCATGCCCATTCGGCGCGTGAAGTGACCGGCTCCGTCCGGCAGGAGCTTGACCTGCTTGAGGCCTAGGTTCTTACCCCATTGATGCATGACGAACGCGTCGTTCACCGCGATGCAGTAAACCTCGTCCACACCCGCCTTGCGAAAGTCCTCGTACAAGCGCTCGAATGCCGGGCACTGTTCGTTCGAGCATGTCGGCGTGAATGCGCCCGGCAGCGAGAACACGACGACCTTCTTTCCTTCGAATGCCTGACGCACCGATAGGTCCTGCCAGCGGTAAGGATTGGGGCCGTCGAGGCTGTCATCGCGAACGCGGGTCTTCAAGGTGACGTCCGGAACGTAGCGGTTCAACATGGCAGCTCCCTACATCGGCGCCGACCGCGGCGCCTCGTGATCCGTTTTGACAAGACCTCAGTACCGACAAAGTTCCGCTATCCAGGCCTCCAGGCGAGGCAAACCGCCTGCGTCCGCCTGGAGGTCAGACGGGAAACATCGTGGCGCGAAACTATGCCATCCGTCGTCTTGATGCTTTGCAAACCGAATGTAGCCGGTTAATCGGCTAAACATGCAAGCCAGACCATGCCACGACCGGATCGCCAACCCTCCTTGCGGCAAGCTGAGACCATGAGCGGGAAGCGCCGCCTGCTCGTGCTTGATGACGAAGTTCTCGTCGCGATGATGCTCGAGGATATGCTCGCCGATCTCGACTACGATGTCGTGGGGCCGTTCGGTACGCTCGAGCAAGCCATGCCCGCGGCTTTGAGTGAGCAGATCGATGGCGCGATCATCGACTTGAACCTCGGACGCGGCATTCTTTCGACACCGGTGGCACAAGCGCTGCGCGAACGCGGCATTCCGTTCCTGCTGGCGACCGGATATGGCGCGAGCGCCGAGACGGAAGGCCTTGGCTACACCGGACTTCTCAGCAAACCCTTCTCCACCGGGGACGTACAGGCCGCGCTGGAATCCATGTTCGCATAAGCGCCGCCATCGTCGGCATCGCCTTGGCAACCACGGTGAACGGCTGCCTCAGCCTTCGATGATCTCGCGTATCCTGGCCGCAAGAACGTCCATGGCAAACGGCTTGGTGATAAGCGCCATGCCCGGCTCCAGAAAGCCGGAAGCCTGCGCGGCATTCTCGGCATAGCCGGTCATGAACAACACTTTCAGGTCGGGACGGCCCAGCCTTGCGGCATCCGCGACCTGCCGACCGTTCAGTCCAGGAAGCCCGATGTCGGTCACCAACAGATCGATCCGCCCCGGCGCCTGCAGCACCGCCAGCCCTTCCGGACCGTCGCAGGCTTCTATCGCTCGGTAGCCCAAATCGTTCAGCACCTCTACGATCAGGCCACGCACCACCGGCTCGTCTTCCACGACGAGCACAACTTCGCCCGCATCGGTGCCCAGTGCCGCTTCCGGCCCCGCACCCTCCTCGTCGATGGCTTGCTCGCCGCGATAGCGCGGCAGGTAGAGATGAATGGCGGTGCCTTCGTCCGGTACTGAATCGATGACCGCATGCCCTTCCGACTGGCGAGCGAAACCATAGATCATCGACAGTCCCAGCCCGGTCCCCTGCCCCGTTGGCTTGGTGGTGAAGAACGGCTCGAAGGCGCGGGCGATCGTTTCCCGGCTCATCCCGGTACCGGTATCACGAACGCTGATGCAGACGTAATGGCCGGGCTGAACGTCATGCTGATACGCGATCAAGGCGTTGTCGAACCGCACGTTCGATGTCTCGATCGTCAAATCGCCGCCATCCGGCATCGCGTCGCGTGCGTTGATCGCCAGGTTGAGGATCGCGCTCTCCAACTGGTTGGGATCGCACCGGGTCAGCCACAGATCGTCCGCCAGCTTAAGATGCAACGCGATCTTCTCGTCCAGCGTGCGTTCGAGCAGATCTTCCATGGAGGAGATCAGCGGATTGGCGGGCACCGGGCGCGGGTCGAGTGGTTGCCGTCGAGAGAAGGCGAGCAGGCGATGGGTCAGCGCGGCGGCGCGCTCGGCCGATCCGCGCGCGCCCTCCAGCCACTTGCCCAGATCATCGGTGCGACCTTTGGCGAGGCGGCTTTGCATGATGTCGAGGCTGCCGGTGATCCCCTGCAGCAGGTTGTTGAAATCGTGGGCGATGCCCCCGGTAAGCTGACCGACCGCCTCCATCTTCTGGCTTTGGCGCAACGCCTCCTCGACCTCCCGCTGATCGGTAATGTCGCGACCGATGGCGTGGATGCGACCATCGGCGGGAACCGCGGTCCACGCGATCAGGCGATAACCGCCGTCGCTGGTTCGGTAGCGGTTTTCAAAAGCGAAGGTGGTCTCGCCCTGGCCGAGCGACGCCATTTCCCTGTCCGTCGCCGCCACATCGTCGGGATGGAGGAACTCGCCCAATTTATGACCCACCATCTGGGCAGCGGACCAGCCGAGCATGCGCTTGGCAGAGGGATTGACGCCGGTGATCAGGCCTTCGTAATCACACACCAGCATCAGATCCTGGCTGCTGGTCCACAATCGCTCGCGGTCACGCGCGCTCTCCGCCTCCGCCTGTTTTTGCGCCTCGATCTGCGTGTTCGTGCCGACCCAGGCACTGATCTGACCACGCGCATCGGTGAGCGGCTGCGCGCGTGCCAGATGCCAGCAATAATGGTCTTCGCCGTTGCGAAGCCGGAACTCGGTTTCGAAAGCCTCTCCCGAGCTTAGCGATGCGTTCCATCGCTCCATCGTCGTTGCGACATCGTCGGGATGTAGCTGGCGGGTCCAGTCCACTCCGGTCAGACTGCCGCGCGCCGCGCCGCAGTAGGCATAGAACTGGTCGTTGAACCAATCGATGCCGCCATCTGCGCGCGCCGTCCAAACCTGGTTCGGCATGTTCTGCGCCAGCGCGGTGAACTGCGCTTCACTCTTTTCCAGCGCGCGCTGGATCCGCAGGCGATCGGTGACGTCCTGAACGACGCCGACGAGGCGGATCGGTCGCCCTTCGTCATCGTATTCGTAGTCCGCCCTCCTGGCGATCGTGCGTTCGGCGCCGGTGTCGGCGCGGTGGATGCGATACTCGATATCCAAAAGGCCCAAGCCCGATGCCCTGACGTCGCGATTGGACGCGAGCATGCGATCGTCCATCACCACCAACTGCTCGACATCGGCGGCGTTGAGTTCGGATTGTGGCTCGATCCCGAAGATCCGGCAGAACTCGTCGGTCGCACTGATCACATCGGTCAGGGTGTCGAGCGAGAACAGGCCCACGCCACCCGCTTCCTGGGCCCGCTGCAAGCGCTCCTCGCTATGGCGAAGCGCTTCCTGCGCCTCGTACTCAAGCGTATGATCGCGCATCAGCTTGACGAAGCCGATCGCCTGGCCTTGTGCGTCGCGCAAGGGCGCCATCTCGCTCAGCCCCCAAAATCGCTCGCCGGATTTTCGCAGATGCCAGCGCGCATCGTGCGCGCGCCCGCTTTCCAGCGCCTCGCGCCGCTTCGCCTCGGGCCTGCCCAGCACGCGATCCTCGGGGGTGAAGAACAAGGCGATCGGTCGTCCGAGCATCTCCTCCTCCGTCCAGCCCAGCATCTCGGTAGCGCCGCGGTTCCACAAGGTGACATGGCCGCCCATGTCGGCCGCGACGATGCCATAGTCGACGGCACCATCGAGAATCTGGCGATTGTAGGCCTCGCGGTCACGCAGTACGCCTTCGGCGCCGACGCGCTGGATGTGCGCCCACGAACGGTCGGTCACCTCGCGCACGATGGTCAGGTCGTAATCCGACCAGGCTCGCGCTTCGCGGTGCTGGATCGCCATCAGCGCCGTGAGACGGCCTTCCTTGATGAGTGGAACACAGATCACCGCGCGAATGCCGATGCTGCCGTAATGATCGGCGGAAGCAGTTGCGAGCTCGGCGGGGATGTCCGAGATGACCAATGACCGGCCCGCACGCAGTTCCTTCACCGCCGAGTGGCCGAAATCGGCAAGGCTGTAGTGGCCGACGATCGAGGCCGATCCGGGTTCATGCCAGTCGCCGCGGATCGTGAAGCCGTCCTGATCGTCGTCCATATCGGCATAGGCGCAGCTGCTGACGCCAAGGTGCTGCGCGGTCATCCGCGTGGTGATCGCAAGCACTTCGCTCGCTTCGCGCTGCCCGTCGACAGCCTGGCCGAGATCATCGAGGAAGCGCAGCCGCGCCTCGTTCTGCTCCAACGCGCGGCGCGTGCGCACGCCTTCGCTGGTTTCCACCACGATCGCGATCACGCCGGCCGGTTTGCCATCGTCGCCCAGAACCGGGGAGTAGTCCAGGTTCATCCAGACCTGCTCGGGCTGGCCGTCGCGCCACAAAGTGAGCTCATGGTCGCGATAGCTCAGCGTGCCGCCGGCCAATCCCACCCGCATGACGTTGTCGTTGAAGTCCGCGATCTCGCCCCAGCCTTCACGGACATTGGACCCCAGCAGCGTCGAATTGCGACCGCCCGCGAACATCGAATAGGCATCGTTGTAGATCATGACGCCGTCCTCGCCCCACAACAGGACGATCGGCACCGGGCTACCGAGCATGAAACCGAGCGTCGCGGTAAGGCTGCGCGGCCAGGTATCGATCGAACCGATCGGCGTTGCGCCCCAATCGTGCCAGGCGATCCGCCGCGCGATCTCTCCATCACCTTTGAGAAAGTCGTAGCCGTCCTGCTGCGAGAGTGTGTCAGGCTCCATCGTTCACCGCTTCTTATTGACGAACTGCTATTTCGTTAGTCCTGGCACGAGTGCGCAACCGACGTCAGGACCTACGGGCTTAGCTTCAAACTTCGTGAACGGCCACCATCACGATACGAAAACCCGTGAAGATCAATGCTCGAAGCTGGACGTAACGCTTATGCCTCACTACATACCGTCCGGTATGAAATGTTCCGCATCCACTGCCGTCCGCGGTCGCCCGCGCGAGTTCGATCCGGAGCAGGCACTCGCCGCGGCTTTGCGCGTATTCTGGCAGAACGGCTACGAAGGCGCTTCGATGAGCGAACTCACCGAAGCGATGGGCATCACCAAGCCCAGCCTCTACGCGTGTTTCGGTAACAAGGAGGCGCTGTTCCGCAAGGCGCTCGACCTCTACGAGCGCGACAAGCTGGCCTATATCGGCAGGGCGCTTGAAGAACCGACGGGCAAGGCAGTGGCGGAATACCTGCTGCGTGGCGCCTTGAAGACCCATTGCGGCGGCAGCGATCCCCAGGGGTGCCTTGGCGTGATCGCGACCGTGGTCGGCTGCTCTGAAGCGGAGTCGATCCGCGAGCATGTCTGCGCCAGGCGCGCTTCGTCGGAAGTGGCGCTGGTGAATCGGCTGGCGCGAGCGAAAGCGGAAGGCGATTTTCCGGACGGCATCGATCCCAAAGCCTTGGGCAGCTGTGTCACCACTGTGTTGCAGGGCCTGTCGGTCAAGGCGCAAAGCGGGGCCAGCCGCCAGGATCTCGAAGCCAGCGTCGATGCCTTCCTGGCGATGTGGCCGGGTCGCTGATCCGGTCCGGATCAACCACCCGCCATCACGCTTGCTCGGCGATCAGACGTTACGCAGGCCTTCTGGCGTGACTCCGTAGATGTCGGCATGGCGGGCGATGGCGAAGCGATCGGTCATCCCGGCGATGTAATCGGCGATATGGCGGCTCCGGCCGGGTTCGTGACGCGGTAGTCCGTCGATCCATTCCTCGTCCATCAGGACCGGCTGCTGCGCGTAGGCGCTGAACAATTCCGCAACGACCGCCCTCGCCCGACGCGAGGTCTCGACCTGCTCGGGATGGTAATACAGTTTTTCGTACATGAAGCGCTTGAAGGCGCGTTCCTGCTGCGCCAGTTCATCGGAGAACGCCGCCGTCGCGCGGCCGGCAGCGCGCACGTCGTCCACGCTCGCCAACCCGGCCACGCGCCTGCCGGTCTCGGCCAACAAGTCGTTGACCATGAAGCCGATCTGGCTGCGGATCAGTTCGGAGACCTGGCGGTCGCGCGGAGCCTCGGGATAGCGGCGCTCCACCTCGCGCCAGTGATCCGCAACGAATGGGTGCGCCAGCACTTCGTCGAGGTCGAGGAACCCGGCCCGCAAGCCGTCGTCGATATCGTGATTGTCATAGGCGATGTCGTCCGACAACGCCGCCACTTGCGCCTCCAGTGAGGGCCAGGTCGCCAGATCCATCGACACGGCGGCATTGAGTTCGGTCAGCGCCCAGCCGGGGCTGGCGACCGGGCCGTTATGCTTCGCCAGCCCCTCCAGCGTCTCCCACGTCAGGTTCAACCCGTCATGCTCGCAATATGGGGATTCGATGCGCATGAGCGTGCGCAGCGTCTGGGCATTGTGTTCGAACCCACCGTGCTCGTGCAGCGCACGGTTCAGCGCATCCTCGCCTGCGTGGCCGAAAGGCGCGTGCCCGATATCATGCGCCAGAGCCAACGCCTCGGTGAGATCCTCGTCCAGACCCAGGCTGCGCGCGATCACCCTGGCGATCTGCGCGACTTCGAGGCTGTGGGTCAGCCGGACGCGGTAATGATCGCCATCGGGAGCGATGAACACCTGGGTCTTGTAGCGCAGGCGGCGAAACGCAATCGAATGGATGATCCGATCGCGATCACGTTGATAGGGTGTTCGCGGGCCCCGAGACAGCGCGTCTTCCTGGCCGAATTCGCGCCCGCGCGAGCGGGTCCAATCGGTCGCATAAGGAGCGAGGTCGGAGGAGATGGTACGGCTCATCCCAGGATCCACTCCACCGCATGTTCGGCATGGATGGCGGTGCAGTCGAAGATCGGCAGGACATTCGCGTCGACATCGACGATCATCTCCAACTCGGTGCAGCCAAGGACGATCGCTTCGGCGCCCTCCTGCTCTAGCATCGTGATCATCGACTTGAGTTCGCGTTCGGACTGGCGACTCGCCTTGCCCAGCAGCAGTTCGTCGTAGATTATGCGATCGAGCAGCTCGACCCGCAGCATGTTGGGGGGCAGCAATTCGATATCGCGCGTGATCAGCTTCTGGCGATAGAAGCTTTCCAGCATCACGTTACGGGTGCCCAGCAGCGCCGCTTTTTTGGCCCCCTTGTCGACCATGCGCTGCGCCACGCACTCGGCGATGTGCAGGATCGGCACCGAGACCGCCGCCGCGACCTGATCATAGACCTTGTGCATGGAATTGGCGCCGATGAGGATCGCGGTCGCGCCCGCGTCTTCCAACCGTCGCGCCGATTCCGCCAGTTGCGCCGCGGCGCGGCCCCAATCCTCGGCCGTGGAGAGGCGCATCAGGCTGGCGGAATCGAGGCTGTCGATCACCATCGGTGCGCTCGCCTGCTTACCCATGCGCGCCTGCACGCCGTTCTGGATGTGATCGTAGTACGTCTTCGTCGAATACCAGCTGAGGCCGCCGATCAGGCCGATCTTGCGCAAGAGGGTTCCTTCCAGTCGTGCAGCAGGGGGCTTTCGTGCAGCCGTAGCCCGGCGAGGCGAGCCGCGTCCACCCCGCGCGCGCAGTTGGAGTGTCTCAGTCGGCCAATGCTTTGTTGATGTCCTCGACCATCTTCTTGGCGTCGGCGAGCAGCATCATCGTCTGGTCCATGTAGAACACGTCGTTGTCGACGCCGGCATACCCCTGCCCGCCCATCGAGCGCTTGATGAAGAAGATCGTCTTGGCCTTCTCGACGTCGAACACCGGCATGCCATAGATGGGCGACGATTTGTCGGTCTTCGCCGCGGGGTTCACCACATCGTTGGCGCCGATGATGAAGGCGACGTCGGCCTGGGCGAATTCGCCGTTGATGTCTTCCAGTTCGAACACATCGTCATACGGCACGTTGGCCTCGGCCAGCAGCACGTTCATGTGTCCCGGCATACGCCCGGCAACGGGATGGATCGCGTATTTCACGCCCACGCCGTGCTTCTTCAACTGATCGCCCATTTCACGCAGGACGTGCTGCGCCTGCGCCACCGCCATGCCGTAGCCCGGGATGATGATGACGGTTTCGGCCTCCTTCATCAGGAACGCCGCGTCCTCGGCCGAGCCGCGCTTCCACGGGCGGTCGGTCTTGGCAGCGCCGCCGCCGGCGCCGGCACCCGCTTCCGCGCCGAACCCGCCGGCGATGACCGAAATGAAGCTGCGGTTCATCGCCTTGCACATGATGTAGCTCAGGATCGCACCCGATGATCCGACCAGCGCGCCGGTGATGATCATCGCGGTGTTGTGCAGCGTGAAGCCCATCGCCGCCGCCGCCCAGCCCGAGTAGCTGTTCAGCATCGAGACGACGACCGGCATGTCCGCGCCGCCGATCGGAATGATCAGCAGGAAGCCGATCGCGAAACTCAGGATCACGATCCCCCAGAAGAGCGCCGGCGTATCCCAATGAAACAAGGCGATCAGCACGAGGATCAGGCCGAGCAATCCCAGGTTGATGACATGGCGACCCGGTAGCAGGATCGGCGAACCACCCATGTTGCCGTTCAACTTGGCA
Source organism: Novosphingobium sp. TK46 (assembly GCF_055361525.1). Classification (NCBI taxonomy): domain Bacteria; kingdom Pseudomonadati; phylum Pseudomonadota; class Alphaproteobacteria; order Sphingomonadales; family Sphingomonadaceae; genus Novosphingobium; species Novosphingobium sp. TK46. Next base: position 3,116,980 of record NZ_CM143963.1, on the reverse strand, counting down.
AAGGCGATGACCGAGCCGGAGAACGTGATCGCACCGATCGCGACGCCCAGGCCCATCTCGACCCGGCTTTGCGCGAGGATGTCGGTCCCGGTGGCATTGAGGATGCCGAACGCTTCTGGATTGAAGTACGCGGCGATCCCGACCAGCACCGCGGCAAGGCCGACCAGCGAGTGGAACGCGGCGACAAGTTGCGGCATCGCCGTCATTCGGATGCGACGTGCGGTCACCAGGCCGATCACCGCGCCGATCACGATGGCCGCCAGGATCTCTGCGACGGTCATGGTGTCGAAGACCCGTTCCGCCACCGAGCAGTCGCCCAGGATGGGGCATGGCGGCGTTGAGACGGCATACGGCAGGTGCGTCACCAGCGTGGTAACGACCGCGATCAACATGCCCGCCATGCCGAAGCGGTTGCCGGTCCGCGACGTCGCCGGAGAAGACAGGCCGCGCAGGGCGAGAATGAAGAGCACTCCCGAAGCCAGGTACGCGAACGCCACCCAGGGGTTCACCGCATGCTCGATCGGCATGACCTGCGCCATCGACGGTGTCGTTTCCAGCGGCCCCACGAAGCTCACTTGCGATCCTTTTTCTTGTACATCGCCAGCATCCGAGCGGTGACGGCGAAGCCGCCGAAGATGTTGACGCTCGCCAGCACCACCGCGGCAAGGCCCAGCCACTTGGCGACCGGCGATCCGGCCGCGGCACTCGCCACCAGTGCGCCGACGATGATGACCGAGGAGATCGCATTGGTCACCGCCATCAGCGGCGTATGCAGCGCCGGGGTGACCGACCAGACGACGTAATAGCCCACGAAGCAGGCCATGACGAAGATCGACAGGATCGCGATGAAGTCCATTATCGGTCCAACTTTTGAGCAAGCAGCAGCTGCAAGGCGGTTACATCGATGTCACGACCGATCTTGAACTGGATCGGCGGATGCCCCGACAGGAAAATCTTGATCTCGGCATCGAGATCGAACGTACCCGCGCTCTCGATCGCAAACGCATTGATCGACCGATACGGGATCGAGAGATACTGCTTCTTGCTGCCGGTGATGCCTTGCACGTTGACGTGGATCACCCGCCAGGATGTGAAGGCTATCCAGTCGCGCGTGGTCTTGAAAGCAAGTTCGACGCTTTCGCCATCGATGACCGCGTGTCCGTGCTTCTCGATGAACTGGTTCGGCGAAGCCGTCGTCGCATTCAGAAGTCCCATGTCGACCTTCCACTCATCGGAGGGGCAACCACCATCGTACGACGCGACGCGCGCGCATCTCTGGCCGGGACGTTCAATCCAGCAGCCTGGGATTGACGATCCTGCCGCCCTGGGTCAGCCGGATCGCATCGCCGATCTCGGCATCGAGAACAGGCCCCCCGGCATCCTTGTCCCAAAAGGCGGTCACGAAGTTCAGGAGGTTGCGGGCATACAGCGCCGAGGCATCGGCAGGCAGATGCGCCGGCGTGTTCGAAAAGCCGATGATCTTCACGCCATGCCGCTCGATCACCTGATCGGCGACGGTCCCCTCGACGTTGCAGCCTTGTGGAGCGGCCAGATCGAAGATCACGCTGCCGCGCTTCATCGTCGCGACTTGCGCGTCCGTTACCAGACGCGGCGCCGGCCGACCGGGAATCAGCGCGGTGGTGATGACGATGTCCTGCTTGGCGATGTGCGCGGACACGAGTTCGGCCTGGGCCTGCTGGTATTCCGGCGACATCTCGGTCGCATAGCCACCGCTGCCCTCGCCTTCGATCCCGGCTACAGCCTCGACGAATATCGGTTTCGCGCCGAGCGACTGGATCTGTTCACGCGTCGCGGCACGCACATCCGTTGCGGACACCTGCGCACCCAGACGACGCGCGGTCGCGATCGCCTGCAACCCTGCGACACCCACGCCCATGACGAAGACCTTGGTGGCGCTGATGGTGCCCGCTGCCGTCATCATCATCGGGAAGGCCCGGCCATACAGGTCGGCGGCCGCGATCACCGCCTTGTAACCGGCCAGGTTGGACTGGCTGGAAAGCACGTCCATCGATTGCGCCCGCGTGATGCGCGGCATGAACTCCATCGCCAGCGCCTCGAGTCCCGCCGCCGCGTAGGCATCGAGCCGCGCGCGCTGGCCAAAGGGATCGAACGTCGCGACCACCCAGGCGCCCGAAGCGACACCTTCCAGCAGAGCCGCATCCGGGCCCTGCACGCCAAGCACGACATCCGCACCGCTCAGCACCTGCACCAGCGGCCCGACCTCGGCTCCGGCGGCGCCATAGTCGTCGTCAGCGATGGCCGCAGCCTCGCCGGCACCACTTTCCACGCGGACCCGTGCGCCAAGCGCGATCAGCTTGCGCACCGTCTCGGGGGTAGCGGCAACGCGCGTCTCTGCGGCCGCGCGCTCTCGCAGGATGGCGAAATCGCGCCGGGCGGGCGCTGAGCCCATGTCGGCGGAGATCAGCTGGCGATCAACATGACGACGAATGCCGCCACCAGTACGACGGCGATGGTGCCGTACTTCACCATCGTCAGGAAGCCGCCGTAGGTCGAGGTGGCGTTCTTCAAGTCGTTAGTCGGTGCCATGCAGGATCCCCGTTGCAAGAATTGTCCATCCGGCTCTAGCCGCCCGCATCTGCCGGCTCAAGCCCCTCCTGAAGCGGGCGATGTGAAAGCATCTGGCGCTTAAGTCCGTCTTTACCCGTGCCGGCTATGAAGACCTCGGGGCAGACAACCGAGACCGAGGGCATAGACGCAAACGACCATGGCGGATTTCGAACCTCGTCTCCTGATGTTGATCGACGATGAGCCCGCGCAGTGCCGGCTGATCTCGGCGCTCGCCTCGCGAGAGGGCTGGCGCACGATCATCGCGCGCGATGCCGAGACCGCCATTGCCACGCTTGGCACCCGCCAGGGTATGCAGCTCAGCGCCATAATTCTCGACCAGTGGGTTCCGGGCGACGATGCCTGCGCGCTGATCGCCGAGCTCAAGGCGCGCCGCCCGGCTTTGCCGATCCTGATGCTGACCGCCAGCACCTCGCCCTTGCTCGCGGTCGAGGCGATGCGGGCCGGCGCCACCGATTATTTGGTAAAACCGGTCGCGCCCGATCAGCTGATGCAGGCGTTGCGGGCGGCGACCACGCTGGAAGCGCCGCGCGACGAACTGGCGCCAATGACTGAGAAGATGGCGTCGCCGCCGGATTTCGAATCGATGATCGGGGCGACACCGACCTTCCGCAAGGCGCTCGCCGTCGCCGCAAAGGCCGCCCGTGGTCATGGCCCGGTGCTGATCGAGGGGGAGAGCGGCTCGGGCAAGGAGATGCTGATCCGCGCGATGCACGCCGCCAGCCCCCGCTCACGTCTGCCGTTGCGGATCGTCAACGTCGGCGGCACTCCGGCCAACGCCATAGAGTCGGTGCTGTTCGGGCATGAGAAAGGCGCCTTCCCCGGCGCGTTCGACCGACAGATCGGCGCGTTGCAGCACTGTGATGGCGCCACGCTCGCGCTCGACGATATCGATCGGCTGCCTCTGAACGTGCAGGAGCGGCTGCTGGAATCGGTGAAGCGCGGCGACGTGCGCCCCATCGGCGTCCGCCACAGCTTCCGGGTCGACGTCCGCCTGATCGCGGCCAGCAATGTGCCGCTAAAGGAACTGGTCGAGGAAGGCCTGTTCCTTCCCGAACTGCACGAAGCCCTGTCGCAGGTGACCGTCGTGCTGTCGTCCCTGCGCGAGCGGGTGGGTGACATACCCGCGCTTTCGCGGCACTTTCTGGCGCGCATCGGTGAGCAGCCGGGCTTGCGCGCCCTGGGCATCACCGACGGCGCACTGGCGCTTCTGGCCGCGTACGACTGGCCGGGCAACGTGCGGCAGCTTCAGGCCGTGCTGTTTCGGGCCGCGGTGTTCTGCGATGGCGACGCGTTGACCGCCGAAGATTTCCCGCAGCTTCTCAACATCCTCGGCCCCACGCAATCCAACGCGGCGACCTCGTCGATGCAATCGAGTTCAGGGGTGATGCTCTATACGGCGGACGGCAACTTGCGCCCGCTCGAAGAGATCGAGGCAGACGTCATCCGCCTTGCGATAGGTCTGTATCGCGGTCGCATGACCGAAGTCGCACGCCGGCTCGGCATCGGTCGGTCCACGCTCTACCGCAAGCTGAGCGAACTGGGCATCGACAACGCCGCGTGACGAAGCTCTGCATGAAATGGCGCGACACCTGCGAGGGTCGGGCGATCGCTACCAGCGCGCAACGATCGCGACCGCGTTCACCAGTCGGCCTATGATGGTGCGTCCGAGGGCCGCGTCATACCGCCGGATCATCAGCTGCCGACATAGACACGCGGGATGCGATAGCCCTTCTTAGCCATGGCGTTCACATAGCTGACGCGTTCATGACGCAGTTCATGGCCGTATTCCTCCCAGGCGTCGCGTCTATCTTCGATGTCGCTCGAACGGCGAAGGTCGCTGGCGAGTTCTTTTTGCGTCTCGCTGACGTTCGTGCGGTAATCGAACCAGCGGCTGTTGCGGACACCGGCGATCGGAGCACGGATGACGCGCGCTTCCTCGCGCTGTGCCAGTTGCTGCTCGTATAGCGTGGGCACGGCCATCGCAGCGGTTGGTGCAGCGATGAGCGCGGCCACCGCGATCATGGTTGCTGGCTTCATGTCGATCTCCTCATCTACCGGAGCACTCGCGCTTCCGAACGATTGTCGAGGGAACGATCGACTGTAGCAATGGGTCGGCAGTTTTGGACAGGACGCCACCTCGATGCGACAGTTCGAGAAGTCGAGTTGCGCGGGCCCATCAGGGCAGTTGGGCGAAGTCCGTCAGCGCCGCATCGCGCAATCCGCGCCAGACGCGCACCGCCTGCACCGTTTCGAACACGTCGTGCACGCGCAGCAGGTGGACGCCGGCATCGACCGCCTTGATCGCCAGCGCGAGCGAACCACCCAGCCGCAGGTGTGCGGGCGCCTCGTTCGACAGGGCGCCGACCATCCGCTTGCGGCTGGCCCCGACCAGCAGCGGCTGTCCCAGCGCGTGGAACAGCGGCAGCGCGTTCATCAGCGCCAGGTTGCTCGCCACCGACTTGCCAAAGCCGATGCCGGGGTCGAGGATGATGCGATCCGCCGCCACCCCCGCGGCAATGGCCGCGTCGCGCCGCTGCGCCAGCCAGTCGAACACGTCGAGTACGACATCGTCGTAACTCGCTTCGGCATGCAGATCGTCACCCGAACCCGGCGCGTGCATCAAGACCACGGGTGCGCCCGACGATGCCGCGAATTCCAGGCTGCGCGGGTCGAACCGCAACGCCGACACGTCATTGATCACGTGCGCGCCGGCAGCCAGGGCCGCTTCCATGACCGCCGGTCTGCGTGTGTCGACACTCACCGCCGCGCCCATCGCGGCGATGCGCTCGACTGCCGGAATCACGCGCTTGAGTTCGTCACCCTCCCACACCGCGGCCGCGCCCGGCCGGGTGGATTCACCCCCGACGTCGATCAGCGCCGCGCCCGCCTCCAGCATCGAGGCGGCGTGAGCGCCGGCGACTTGCGGATCCTCGAGGAACTGCCCGCCGTCCGAGAAACTGTCCGGGGTCACATTGAGGATGCCCATGACCTGCGGCTGGTCGAGGCGGATCGTGCGCGGTCCGCAGGCGAGCGGCGCATGGACCTTGCGCAGTGCCGACCATTGCGCCTCCGCCTGCCGGCCGAGCGCATCGGGCAGTGCAGCAATCGCCGACGGAATCTCCGACACCGAAAGCCGCTCGCGCGCGGTAACCCGTGCCCGCTCGCGCACGATCAGCGCAAAGCGGCTTGCCCACACCATCGAACCACCCAAGCGCACCGCCTCGCCATGTTCGCTTTGCGGACTATCGGCGAGCGCGATCGGGCGCAGGTACAATCTGCTCATGCGCGAGGGCGAGCGTGGCAGATCAAGGCTCGGTCGCCAGCAGGTAAAGCTGGCGCACGGCATCGATCGGCTTGACCTCGCCTTCATGCTCGAGGTGCCAGAACGTCCAGCCATTGCAGGACGGCGCCCCTTGTAGCGCGGCGCCCAGCGCATGGATCGAGCCGTGGCCGCTCTCGCCCAGCAGCGATCCATCGGCGCGCACGGTGGCGTAGAAGCGCTTCTTGCGGTCCGACAGAACGGCACCCGGGGCGATCCAGCCGGTTTCGACCAAAGTGCCGAACGCCACCTTCGGCGCGGCCCGCTTGCTCTGCATGATCTTGAGCGCGCTTTCGTCCAGCGGCAGCGCCAGTTCGATGCGTTCCAGCGCGGCGTCGCGATAGCCGCTCTCGCGCTCGCAACCGATCCACTCGCGCCCCAGCCGCTTGGCGACGGCGCCGGTGGTGCCGGTACCAAAGAAGGGATCGAGCACGACGTCGCCCTTATGCGTCGTGGCGAGCATCACGCGATACAGCAACGCTTCGGGCTTTTGGGTCGGATGGACTTTGTGCCCTTCCTTGCGCAGACGTTCCGGCCCACCGCAGATCGGCAGCACCCAGTCCGAGCGCATCTGCAGTTCGTCGTTCAGCGTCTTCATCGCCGTGTAGTTGAAGGTGTACTTCGCCTTTTCGCCCATCGAGGCCCAGATCAGCGTTTCGTGGGCGTTGGTGAAGCGCGTACCCTTGAAATTGGGCATCGGGTTGGCCTTGCGCCAGACGATGTCGTTCAGGATCCAGAAGCCGGCATCCTGCAGGCTCGCCCCGACGCGATAGATGTTGTGGTACGATCCGATGACCCACAGCGATCCGGTGGGCTTGAGCACGCGGCGCGCTTCGGCCAGCCACTCGCGCGTGAACCGATCGTAGGTGGCGAAGCTGTCGAACTTGTCCCATGCGTCGGTGACGGCATCGACATGGCTGCCGTCCGGACGCGAGAGATCGCCGCCCAGTTGCAGGTTATACGGCGGATCGGCGAAGACCATGTCGACGCAGGCATCGGGCAGCGAACGCATGGCGGCGATGCAGTCACCATCCAGGATCTGCCCCAGCGGCAACAGTTCGCGCGGGGTGGGAGCAGGCGTTCTGACCCGCATCCGCTCCTTCAACAAGACTTGTCCCATGCGCGCTCCACCACCCTGATCAGCGGTCAGGGTGAGTCTTTTCCAAGGCTGCGTCAAGTCGCGACTCGCCGGAAACGCTGGCGTTCAGTTTGGAACAGAACGAGTCTGACACCAGATGATGAGTCCCGCCCGATCCGATAGACTCTAGATGTTGTGCCTCGCCGCGCCCGTAAAATTATGCGGGAGGCAGGCCCGGATCGACGCCGGTCAACGCGACCGAGAGATCCCACAGCCGGCGACCGAGAATGGGATCGCGGGCCTGCGCGCTCGCGGGCGCCAGGCCGGACGGTCCCGCCGCCCCGCCCCGGTGTTGCGGCCCAAGGTAGGCACCGGGCGTCACGCCGGGCTGGGTCGCCGCCTGCAATGCCGGCCACGCGCCTTGCGCCGCGTTGTTGAGCACCAGCGCGAACAGCGGCCATGCCAGCCGTGCGACCGCCGGCAAGTGGCGCGCCAGCTCGGTCGAGGCGATGCCGGGGTGGCATGCGATCGCCGTCACCGGTGAACCCGCCCCGCGCAACCGGCGATCGAGTTCCAGCGCGAACAGCAGGTTCATCAGCTTGCTGTCGCCGTAGCGCTGGCTGCGGCTGTAGCTGGCGTGCGCGTCGATATCCGCCCAGTCGATCTTGCCGCGCCGATGCGCCAAGCTGGAGGTGACGACCACACGCGAACCCGGCGTCTGCGCCAGCTTGTCGAGCAGCAATCCGGTCAGGGCGAAGCAACCGAGGTGATTGACGCCGAATTGCAGCTCGTGTCCTTGCGTCGTGCGAGTCAACGGCGGCAGCATCACCCCGGCATTGTTGAGCAGTACGTCGACCCTGGGTTCCCAGCCGATGATCTCCGCCGCGTCCCGCACGCTGGCGAGGTCGGCCTGATCGAGCGGCACGAACGCGAGGTCGGCGCGCGGGGTCTCCGCCCGAATACGGGTGATCGCCTCGTCCGCCTTGTCCTTGTTGCGACACGCCAGCAGCACGCGTGCACCGCGCGCCGCCAGCACCTTGGCCGCCTCGAAGCCGATGCCGGTGTTGGCGCCGGTGACGACGATGCATCTGCCCGCCTGCGAAGGGACGTCCCTGGCCGTGAACCCGCTCATGACAGTGTCTCCAGATCGAGTTGCAGTTGCGCCACCGGCGAGAAGCTGCGCCGATGATGAGCGGTCGCACCATGCCGGCGCAACGCGGCGAGGTGCTCTGGCGTGCCATAGCCGGCGTTGCGTTCCCAGCCATAATGCGGGTGCGCGCTTGCCAGTTCACGCATCAGCCGGTCGCGATGCTCCTTGGCGATGATCGAGGCCGCCGAGATACATGGCTCGATCGCATCGCCGCCGACGATCGGCCGCGCCTGCCAGCACCATTCGGGGCGACGGCCGGCAGGCGTGAGATTACCGTCGATCAGCACCTCGCGCGGTGCGACGCCCAGCTGCTCGCACAAGGCCTGCACCGCCAGCGTCATCGCCAGCATCGTCGCGCCGAAAATGTTGAGCCGGTCGATATCATCGACGTCGACCACACCCACCGCCCAGCGGCAGCGCCGCTTGATGCTGGCTTCCAGGCTGGCGCGCCTGTCGCGGGTCAGCTTCTTGGAATCGTCGAGGTTGGCCGGCCGCGGCTTGCACAACACCACTGCGGCAGCGACCACCGGACCGGCCAGCGGACCGCGCCCCGCTTCGTCGACGCCGACCACATAATCGGCGCCCGGATGCCAGGCGACGGGAACCGACGGAGAATTGTGCGTTACCAAGGGCATGAACTTCTTTATCGGCTCTGGACGCCTGCTCGCCCTGATATCCCCTCTCGGCATCGCCGTCGCAAGCTGCGCCGACGCATCGGTCGGGGAAAAGGCCGCCGAAACCGCGAAAGCGGACGGCGGCTTTCGCACCGAAGTCGTGGCGCAGTTCGACAAGCCATGGGCGATGGACTTCGACGAAGGCACCGGCATCCTCCTCGTCACCGAACAGCGCGGGACGATGAAATTCCGCCTCCCGGATGGACGCCTCGGCCAGGTCGGCGGGTTGCCCAAGGTGGCCTATGGCGGCCAGGGCGGCCTGGGCGATGTGGTGTTCGCGCCGGGGCAGAGGGCGAAGAGCGCGTCTCTCGATGGACGCACGATCTATCTCAGCTGGGCCGAAGCCGGCACTGGGACCACGCGCGGCGCCGTGCTGGGTCGGGCCACCCTCGCCTGCCCTTCCGCCCTCGCGTGTTCGCTGCAGGATCTCAAGGTGATCTGGCGCCAGACGCCAAAGGTGGAGGGGCAAGGCCACTATTCGCACCGCATCGCCTTCTCGCCCGACGGCAGGTATCTGTTCCTGTCTTCGGGCGAGCGGCAGAAATTCACACCGGCGCAAGACCTGAACACCAATCTCGGCAAGGTCCTTCGCCTCAACCTCGATGGCACGCCGGCGGCGGGCAATCCCTTTGCCGCCAAGGGTTCGCCCGCCGATCAGATCTGGAGCTATGGCCACCGCAACGTCCTCGGCCTCGCCTTCGATGCGCAAGGCCGTTTGTGGGACATGGAGCACGGGCCCGCCGGTGGTGACGAGATCAACCTGGTCAAGCCGGGCCGGAACTATGGCTGGCCGCTGGTCTCGAACGGCGATCATTACGATGGTCGCGCGATCCCGCGTCACGACACCCGGCCCGATCTGGCCGCACCTGCGATCAGCTGGAACCCGGTCATCGCGCCGGGCGATTTCATCATCTATTCGGGCAACGCATTCCCAAGCTGGCAAGGCCAAGCGCTGGTCGGGGGCATGAACCCCAACGTTCTGGTGCGCGTGGCCTTCGACGGCGAGAAGGCCCGCGAGGTGTCGCGCACCCCCGTGCAACACCGCATCCGCGAGATCGAGCAAGCGCCCGATGGCGCCGTATGGATCCTGGAAGACGGCAAGGAGGACGGTGCCGGCCGCTTGCTCAAACTGACGCCGCAAGCACCGGCGTAACCGCATCAAGAATCGGCCGGGACGCCGCGATGAGGCGCTCCGACCGATCCTGCGTCAACCCATCTGTCAGGCCGGTGCCCAGTGGATATCCACCGGAAGCTCCGTGCCAGCCAGAGCGCGACCGATCGGATACTTGGATCCGGGCCCCTGCTTGATTGCAGCTTCGATCACGGCGCGCTTTTCGTCACCGGTCACCGCGATCATCAGCGCGCGGGCCGAGGTGATCGCGGCCAGGCTGAGCGTCACGCGCGCAACCGGCGCGTCGGCGGGCATCGGATCGGGCATCACGCCCAGAGCGCGGCGCTCCTTCGGCCCTGCGACGGCTTCGTCGAAGTCCGGTCCCGGAAAGATCGACGCGGTGTGGCCATCACCGCCAACGCCCAGCAGGCACAAGTCGAGCGGCCAGTGCAGATCCTGCATCAGCGCATCGGCCGAACGTCCCGCCGCCTTGTAGTCAGCGATCGCATTTGGAACGATCGGCATGACCCGCGCGCCCTTGGGCAGGAAGAACTTGGCCAGCGCGGTGACGTTGCTGAGCGGGTCACCGAGGGGCACGATACGCTCGTCGCCCGGCACGATCGTAACGCGCTTCCAATCGAGCTTGGTGGCCGAGAGCGCCTCATAGATCGGGATCGGCGTCTTGCCACCGGCAAGCGCGATCACCGCCGCGCCGCGCGCATCGATCGCGCTTTCGATGATGAAGCCGATATCGCCGGCGACTGCCGTCGCCATCTCGGCCGCATCTTCGTATTCCCACCATTCGACTTCGTCACTCACGCGATAATCCTTGTCTTGCTGGCGCGTCCCATACCGGCACTGGCGCCCGGGACGCAATCGCCGCACGATGCCAAGACGACCCCGCGCGGCGATCGTTCCCGGCAATAGCGGGCGGCTTGTGGTTTATCATCGACAATGCCCGCGCCGCCTCCTATCCGCGCGACGCTATGTCCGACCCCGCGATCATCCCACTCGACAACGTAGATCCCGCCATCGTCGAGGAAGTACTCGACCGTGCCTTTGGAACGGATCGTCACGCACGCACCGCCTACAAGGTGCGCGAAGACATGGACTGGCTGCCCGCGCTGAGTTTCGCGGCGCTCGACGAGGCCGAGATGCTTGTCGGTACGATCCAGTGCTGGCCGGTCGCACTGACCGACGCCGCCGGCAAGCCGCATCCGATGATCATGGTCGGCCCCGTCGCCGTCCTGCCCGAGCATCAGGGCAACGGCTTTGGCAAGGCTTTGGTGACCGCCAGCCTCGCCGGCATCGACGATCGCGCGCCGCTGCCGCAGGTGATGATCGGTGACGCCGATTACTACGGTCGCTTCTGGGGCTTCACCAACGAACACACGCGCGAATGGAGTCTGCCCGGACCGTTCGAACAGGGTCGCCTGCTCGTTCGGTGCGACAATCCCGCCATCCTGCCCGACAGTGGCACGCTGGGCCCTTGGCTGCGCTAGACTTGTCTGGCATCGCACCGGACGATGCCTTACGAACCCCCACCTGAAATCGCCGGACTATCGCTGGCGCAGATCGCCGAACTCGTCGACGCGCGCAAGCTGCCGCCGCTCGACAAGTGGGCGCCCGAAGCGATCGGCGACAGCGAGATGCGCATCGCCGCCGATGGCCGCTGGTTCCATCAGGGCGGCGAGATCCGGCGTCCGGCAATGATCCGTGCGTTCGGCTCGCTGCTCATCCGCGACGCGGACGGCCAGCACTGGCTGGTCACGCCGATGCAAAAGCTTGCGATCGAGGTCGAGGACGCGGCGTTCGTGGCGGTCGACGTGCGACAGGACGGCGATGCCCTTGCGTTCCTGCTCAACACCGACGATCTGGTGATCGCCGGCCCCGAACACCCGATCCACGCCGTCGGCGATTCGGATACGCCGGCGATCTATCTCGACGTGCGACATGGCACGCAGGCGCGTCTCAACCGCAGCACCTGGGCGCAGCTTGCCGAGATCGCGCTGGCCGGAGACGGCACCACCGTGTCGAGCCAGGGCATGACGTTCCCGCTCGTTCCGGCATGACGACGCTGTCCGCACGGACCGAGCGGCTGTTCAAGATCGGCCACGCGGGCGCCCCGCCGCAGCTGTGGCTGGATCCCCGCATCCACGAGATCGAGCGTTTCGTGCCTGCCGCGGTGTTGATCGCGATGACCGATCGCGAACGGCCCGGCATGCTGTTCCTCCATCGCCCGTCCAACATGCGCGCGCACGCCGGCCAGATCGCGTTCCCCGGTGGCCGCATCGATCCCGGCGAAACGCCGACCGAGGCGGCCTTGCGCGAAGCCTGGGAAGAACTTGGCATCAGACCCGCCGATGTCACTGTCATCGGCACGACCGATCAATACCGTACCGGCTCGGGGTATGAGATCACACCGGTGCTCGGCATCGTTCCCGCCGATATCGAGATCCATCCCAACCCGGCTGAGGTGTCGCAGTGGTTCGAGGCGCCGGTGGACTTCGTGCTCGATCCCGCCAATCAGGCGCGCAAGACGATCGAGCACGATGGCCGATCGCACGCCTTCATCGAGGTCGACTGGCGGGGTCATCAGATCTGGGGCGTGACTGCCGCCATCCTCCACAATCTCGCCGGGCGGCTGCGCTGGCATGGCTGAACTTCCTCCCGTCGAGTGGACCGCGCGTGCCGATCTGGCCGATCTGTCACAGGCGCTCGGCGCCGGCACCATGCGCTATGTCGGCGGCGCGGTGCGCGATACGCTGCTGGGGCTGGCGGTAAAGGACATCGACGTCGCGACCGCGCTGGTTCCCGATGATGTCATCGCCCGTCTCGACGCGGCCGGCATCCGCAACGTTCCCACCGGTGTCGCCCATGGTACCGTGACCGCCATCCTGCCGGGTGGCCCGGTCGAGATCACCACTCTGCGCCACGACGTCAGCACCGATGGCCGCCGCGCGACCGTCGCCTTCGCCAGCGACTGGCGCGAGGATGCGGCGCGACGCGACTTCACGATCAACGCGCTCTATGCCGATCCGGTCACCCGCGAAATTCACGACTGGTTCGGCGGCCTGGACGATCTGGCGGCGCGGCGAGTGCGCTTCATCGGCGACGCCCGCGAACGCATCCGCGAGGATCACTTGCGGATCCTGCGCTATTTCCGGTTCCAGGCGCGCTTTGGGGCGCAGCCCGCCGACCAGGAAGCCGAGGCTGCGTGTGCCGATCTCGCGTCCACCTTGAAGGGCCTCTCGCGCGAGCGGATCGGCATGGAGACGATGAACCTGCTCGGCCTGCCCGACCCGGCGGGTACCGTCATCCGCATGCAGGAACTCGGCGTGCTCGCACAGTTCCTTCCCGAGGCGCAACCGCAGAGCCTGGTCGACCTCGTGGCGCAAGAGCGGGCGCAGGGCATCGCGCCGGCTGCGCTGCGGCGGCTGGCGGCGTTGCTGCCGGCCGACCCGGCGGTGGCCGAGGGTGTCGCCGCTCGCTTCCGCCTGTCGGGCGCACAGAAGAAGCGGCTGGCGCTGGCTGCGGCGCGGGATGAGGACGAGGCGCCGGCGCGCGAACTTGCCTACCGGCTCGGTCGCAGCGAAGCGCTCGATCGGCTGTTGTTGACGGCGCGATCGGCCGAACCGCTAGCGGAGTGGGAGATCCCGTCGTTCCCGCTCAAGGGTGGCGAGGTGGTCGCCCAGGGCGTGAAGGCCGGGCCGCAAGTCGCGCGCACCTTGCGCGAACTGGAGGACCGGTGGATCGCGCAAGGCTTTCCCGATCGGGCACGGGTTCTTGAAATGCTGCACGAAATCCTGACCTAGCAGACGATGGCGAACGGCCCGTTTCGCCGCATTAGGAACCCCGTGTGGACGCTCCCGGATTGTTAGAATTCCTTATCCAGCAGCCGCTGCTGGCGTTGGCGATCGTATCGATCCTGGTCGCGGCACTGGGCGGCATGCTGCGCCGTGCCTCGCCGTTCCTGGGCGGCTTCGTGCGCGGCCTCGGCAACCTCGGTCTGGTCGCGGCGCTGCTGCTGACGATTGCGCAAGTCACCCGCTTCACCACCGGCACCGACTTTGCCCTGCCCCAGTTGGGCATGCCCGCGCAGACGGTCGAAGGCGGCGAGACCCGCGTGCCGATGGACCGTGACGGCCACTTCTGGATCAAGGCCAGTGTCAATGGCGCCACCCGCCGCTTCCTGGTCGATACCGGCGCCACCCTGACCGCGATCTCGCCCAGCACCGCCGAGGCGGGGCAGCTCAGGCCCAAGGCGATGTCGCAGGCGATCATGATGCGTACTGCCAACGGCACCGTCCAGGCGCAACTGACGACTATCGACGAACTGCGCTTCGGCAGCGTCGTCGCGCGCGACCTCGACGCCGTCGTCGCACCGGGCCTTGGCGACGCCAACGTCATCGGCATGAACCTGCTGTCTCGCCTCGCCAGTTGGCGGGTCGAAGGCCGCACGCTGATTCTGGTGCCGCATCATCCGCAGGTCGAGGCGGGGTGACGTTAGAAAAGGTGGCTCATGCGAATGCTTTGTAAATCCCGACATTCGCCATCTGCGATCGCGCTATTTCGCCAATGATGCGATGAAGAAAGAACGCCGATCCCAAGAGTAAGGACTCACCAAAGAGCGTCAGGATCATGTTCGCCGCAGGTGGCGCCGTGAAGATCACGTTCGTCGCCGCCTGGACCAAAGCCTTGCCCAGATTGAACATCTGGATCGAACTGCCAACCAGGAAACATGTCCACCAGGAACTTACGTCCGAGACACTTTGGTTTGCGAAATGCGCGGGTTCTCCGGCGCTGCGATTGTACAAGTCGCGCATCGCCTGGAATGGCACGAACAAATTGATGACGGGAATGAAGAACGATAGCACCGCCCAAATTGGCGAGAACCGCAGATCAGGCGTGCCATTGGTCCGCAGGTGGCGATGAGCCAGAAACACCCATGCCGACACCGCGATCATGGACACGCAGATGACGGTGACCGTGATCATTACGATCATGCCAAGCACGCCCATGACCAGCATCGGTGAACTGCGCATGTTGAACGTCAGCGCGAAACTGACGATCATCAAAGTAGCGGCCACCATGTATACCACTAGCAGCGCTCGCGCCGTGGCTGCGGCCGCTTTCAATCTGCGCGGCTCGCCATTTTGTCGATCCATCTACCTGCCCCCGCCTTCAAGACTTGCCGACCGTATCGAAGACGTCGGTACGCATGCTCGCCTGGCTAACCTGAAAACTTGTTATCCCGCGGGAAGCCCTGCGGTGGCAATCGCCCGGCGGCGCCGCGGGCGACCTTCCACGGCAGCAAGTCCTTCTCCACTCGCGTGCGGCCGCTGTCGCCGCCCATGGTCCAGGATAGCCCTTCTTCCAGCTTGAGCGTGACCGCATCGGCCATGCCGCCGTCGCGATAGCGCTGGAGGGTGACGCCCTGCCCCTTGGCCAGCACCGGCAGCTCGGCGAGACTGAAGACGAGCAGCTTGCGGTTGTCGCCCACCACCGCGACATGGTCGTGCTCGGGCGGGATCTCGCGCACCAGAACCAGCCGCGCGCCGGGCTTGGTGGTCATCACCGCGCGACCCTTGCGCGTTTCGGCCAGCAGCTCGTCGGCTTCGGCGGCGAAACCGCGGCCGACATTCGACGCGAGCAGCAGCTGGGTCTTGGGCCTGTAGACCATCACCGCGATGATCTGCGCCTCGGTATCGATGTCGATCATCGTGCGGATCGGCTCGCCGAAGCCGCGTGCGCCGGGCAGCTTGTCCGCGCCCATCGTATAGAAGCGGCCGTTGTCGAGCGCGATCAGCAGCTTGTCGGTGGTCTGCGCGTGGAGCGCAAAGGCGGGGCCGTCGCCTTCCTTGTACTTGAAGTCGCTCCCTTTGCCATCTTGGCCAAGCGGCACGTGCCCGCGCGCGGCGCGCACCCAGGCGCGTTGCGTCAGGATCACCGTCACCGGCTCCTTCTCGATCATCGCGTCCATGCTGAAGGCGACGGTCGGCGCGGCCTGCGCGATAGTCGTGCGTCGGCGGCCCAGCACGGTTGTCTCGGCATAGTCCTTACGCAACGTGTTGAGATCGCGCTTCAGCCGGGTGCGCTGGCGGGCCGGGTTGTCGAGCAGCTGCTGCAGGTCGGCCTGCTCCTTGAGCAAGGCCTCGTGCTCGCGGCGAAGCTCCATCTCCTCCAGCTTGCGCAAGCTACGCAGCCGCATGTTGAGGATCGCCTCGGCCTGGCGGTCGGTCAATTCGAACTCGGCCATCATCACCGGCTTGGGTTCATCCTCGGTGCGGATGATCTCGATGATGCGATCGAGATTGAGGTAGGCGATGATGTAGCCGGCGACCAGTTCCAGCCGCGCCGCAATCTTGTCCAACCGGTGCCGGGTGCGGCGCAGCAGGATGTCGATCTGGCTGATCACCCATTCCTGGAGCATCAGCTTCAACCCTAGCACACCCGGCGTGCGATGCGCGTCCAGCACGTTGAGGTTGAGCGTGAAGCGGCTTTCGAGGTCGGTCAGCCGGTAAAGGCTTTCCTTCAGCAGTTCAGGATCGACGTTGCGGCTCTTGGGGACGAGAACGATGCGGATCGTCTCGTCGCTTTCGTCGCGCACGTCTTCCAGGATCGGCAGCTTGCGATCGCCGATCAGCGCGGCGATCTGCTCGATCAGCTTGCCCTTGGCAAGCATGTACGGGATCTCGGAGATGACCAGCTGCCACTGGCCGCTGCCCAGCTTCTCGATGCCGGTTTCTTCCCAACCCTCCCCGACGCGCCCGGTCGAGAAGCGCCCGCGCACGCGGAAAGCGCCCTTGCCGCTTTCGTAGGCGGCGCTGATCGCCTCGGGGCTGTCGACCACCAGTCCGCCGGTCGCGAAGTCAGGCCCCTGAAACACCTGCATCAGTTCGGCATGGGTGCTTTCGGGCTTGTCGATCAGCATCAGCGTCGCGTCGATGATCTCGGCGACGTTGTGGCTGGGGATCGAGGTCGCCATGCCCACCGCGATGCCGGTGGCGCCATTGGCCATGAGGTTGGGGAAGATGCCGGGGAATATCTCCGGCTCCTCGTCCTCACCGTTGTAGGTCGGATGGTATTCCACCGTACCTTCGTCCAGCCCCGCCATCAGCTGGATCGCGGTCTTGGTCAGCCGCGCTTCGGTGTAGCGGTAGGCGGCAGCGTTATCGCCGTCGATGTTGCCGAAGTTGCCCTGGCCCTCGACCAGGGGATAGCGCAGCGACCAATCCTGCGCGAGGCGCACCATCGCGTCATAGACCGACTGGTCGCCATGCGGGTGGTACTTACCGATGACATCGCCGACCACGCGCGCGGATTTTTTATAGGCGCTGGCGGGATCGAGCTTCAACTGCCGCATCGCCCACAGCAGGCGACGGTGCACCGGCTTCAGGCCGTCGCGCAAATCCGGCAACGAACGCGCGGTGATCGTCGACAGCGCATAGACGAGATAGCGCTCGGACAGCGCGGCATCGAACGGCGCGTCGACGATGGCGTCGAAGGGGTCGGTATCGTCGGTCGGCTTGGCCATGGCCGGAACGCCCTAGCAACACCGCGAGCCGAGCGGAACAGGCGGAACCAATGTTTTCCGCCGTTCATTGATCACCCAAACGCCATCCAAGGAGATTCCCCATGGCCAAGAAGGTTCTCATCCTCGCAACCGACGGTTTCGAGCAGTCCGAATTGATCGATCCCAAGCAGGCACTGGAAGATGCCGGCATCGAAACCACCGTCGCCAGTCCGCAATCGGGCGAGATCAAGGGTTGGGATCAGACCGACTGGGGCAAGAGCGTCAAGGTCGACAAGACGCTCGACGAGGTCAGCGCCGACGATTTCGACGCGCTGCTGCTGCCCGGCGGCCAGATCAACCCCGACAAGCTGCGGCTCGAGGAAAAGGCGGTCGCGCTGGTCAAGGCATTCGCACAAGGCGGCAAGCCGGTCGCGGCGATCTGCCACGGCCCGTGGCTGCTGGTCGAAGCTGACGTGGTCAAGGGGCGCACCGTCACCAGCTGGCCCTCGATCCGCACCGACTTGCGCAACGCCGGCGCGACCGTGGTCGACGAACAGGTGGTGGTCGATGGCAACTTCATCACCAGCCGCAAGCCTGACGACATTCCCGCTTTCGCCAAGGCGCTGATCGAAGCCGTAAACCAGCCCGCCACGGTCTAGTGACTTCAGGCCGCTCCATCGGAAGGCGGTCTGCTAAAATCCGATAGCGAAGAAGGGGTGTCCGCCAGGCGCGTTCGCCCCTTTTTCGTCATCGCGCCGGACGCTTTGCCAGACATCGCCAGCGGGCGGCGGCTACCCGAATTGCATATCCCGCGACACCCCGGGGATCTTGACCGTCAATCCGTCCAGTTCGCCGCTGAGCGAAATCTGGCAGGATAGGCGGCTCGTCCGCGTGACCCCCGCCGCCAGATCCAGCATGTCTTCCTCGTCGGCGGAGGCGGGCACGAGCTTGTCGAACCAGTCGGGTGAGACGATGACATGGCAAGTGGAACAGGCCATCTGCCCCTCGCACGTTCCCTCCAGCGGCAGGCCCGCGGCCTGACCCACCTCGAGCAGGCGCGCACCAGCCGTGGTCTGTGCGGTGACCACGTCTCCTTCAGGGGTGACGAAGCGGACGTTCAATGTATCAAACTCCCTGCGCGGCCGATGCGACCTCGATGCTTGCGCAGGCATCCTCAATTTCCCTTAAGCTTGTATACCGACCAAATCCCAACCGAACAGAAGATTTTGCCTGACCCGCGCTCAGGCCGATCGCGGTCAGCACATGGCTGGGTCGTCCGGAACCGCTGGCGCAGGCCGACCCGGCCGAAAACGCGACACCGCGCAAGTCGGACATCAGCCGCGCGACGTCCAGCCCGTCGAGCCGCAAGTTCAAATTGCCATACCAGCGTCTTGTATCCGACCCGTTGAGCGTCCAGCGCGCCAGGATCGTGCGCGCGGCCTGCCACAAACGGGCGACGTGCGCGGCATCCTCGTCCATCCGCTCGGCCGCCAGCTTGGCCGCCACGCCGAACCCCGCGCACAGCGCCGGGCTGAGCGTGCCCGACCGCACGCCCTGCTCCTGCCCGCCGCCATGGATCTGCGGTGCCAGCGTCAGCCCATCGCGGACCCACAAGGCGCCGATCCCCTTGGGGCCGTAGAGCTTGTGCGCCGAAAGCGCGATCATGTCGGCACCGGCAGGCGGCGCCAGCTTGCCCGCCCCTTGCACCGCGTCACATACGAACAGAGCACCCACCTCGTGCGCCGCACGGGCCAGTTGCTCGACCGGCTGGATGGTTCCGATCTCGTTGTTGACCTGCATCACCGCGACCAGATCGACGTCGCCCGGCGCGCTGGCCGGATCGACGGCACCAGAACTGTCCACACCGAGCATCCGCACGTCCGATTGCACCGCGCGAGCCGTATCGAGGACCGCGGCATGCTCGATCGCGGAGACCGCAAGCCGTTTCGCCCCGCTGCCGATGATCGCAAGGTTGAGCGCCTCGGTGGCGCTGCCGGTAAAGATCACGCGCCCGCCCGCCGGCAGCAGGGCCGCCACTTGCTCTCGTGCGACCTCGACGGCGGCCGCCGCGGCGCGCCCGCCCCGGTGCGGGCTATGCGGATTGGCGAAACCACTCGTTTCCGGGCCGCCCAGCCACGCCAGCATCGCCTCGCGCGCTTCGGGCGCCAGCGGCGTCGTCGCCTGATAGTCGAGATAGATCATGCCGCGGTGCGCCGTTCGGCCATCGCGATCCAGGCGGAGAGGAAGCGGTCGATCCCTGCCCTGGTGGTCTCGCATCCGATGCTGACCCGTACGACCTCGCCTGCGCCCGGCACGCCCATGGCGGTCAGCACATGGCTGGCCTTGAGACTGCCGGACGAACAGGCGCTGCCCGCCGATACCGCGATCCCTTGCGCATCGAAACGGATCAGCTGCACCGCCGAGGACACGCCGGGCATCCGATAGGCACCGATGGATGCGAGTCGTGGCACTCCCATGCCGATGACGGTTCCACCTGCCGCGACGATGCCCGCCTCGAGGTGGTCGCGCAGCCGCGATGCGGTTTCGATCCAGCCCGACCCGGCCTCCAGCGCCGCCACCATCGCCAGCACGCCGGGCAGGTTCTCGGTTCCGGGACGATAGCCGCGCTCCTGCCCCCCCGACGGCACCAGCATCGCCCAATCGCGCACCAGCAAGGCGCCGACCCCGATCGGTCCGCCGAACTTGTGCGCCGAGATCGCGATCATGTCGGCATCGGGCAGCTCCAGCTTGCCGGCGCTCTGCGCGCAATCGGCCAGCAAACGCCCACCCGCCTCGCGGATCGCCGCAGCCACATCGGCAAGCGGCTGGATCACGCCGGTTTCGTTGTTGACGTGCTGCACCGCCACCAGGCCGGCGCGCGCCGCATCCGGATCGCTGACCAGACCATCGCCATTCACCGGAACCGACGACAAGCCGCCCGCCAGCCGCAGGACGGCATTGTGTTCGACGCTGGAGACCGCCTGCAGCGGCATCGCGCTTCGCGTGATCGCGATAGCCAGCGCCTCGCTCGCACCCGCAGTGAAGATCACCTCGCCTCGCCAGCCCAGCGCCGCCTTCATCCGCTCGCGCGCATCCTCCAGCGCGGCGCGCGCGGCCCGGCCGCTCGCATGCGGGCTCGACGGATTGGCCCAGCGCGCCATGCCGTCAAGCCACGCATCGCGGGCCTCGGGCAACAGCGGCGTGGTGGCGGCATGATCGAGATAGAGCGGTTCTTGGGTCATCCACGGACTAAGTTGTTTTCAGGAGCGGTAGTTCTATATAGCGAACACCCATCGTTTCGCACCCCCCGGCGCGGACGGCTTCCTTGCGAAGCCGCGCATCGGGACTTAGCAAGTCAGGTTCACGCACAACCATGCCAGCAGTCATTTTCCCTGGTCCAGAAGGCCGGCTCGAAGGTCGTTTCCAGCCCGCCGCCCGGCCCCGCGCGCCCGTCGCGATGATCCTTCACCCGCACCCGCAAGCCGGCGGTACGATGAACGATCGCATCACGCAGCACATGTACAAGACCTTCGTGAACCGCGGGTTCGCGACGCTGCGCTTCAACTTTCGCGGCGTCGGCCGCAGCCAGGGCAGCTTCGACAACGGCATCGGCGAGCTTTCGGACGCGGCAGCCGCGCTCGACTGGGTGCAGTCGATCCATCCCGAGGCATCGACCACCTGGATCGCCGGCAACAGCTTCGGCGCGCTGATCGGCATGCAATTGCTGATGCGCCGCCCGGAGATCCGTGGCTTCATCTCGGTGGCGCCGCCTGCCAACATGTACGACTTCAGCTTCCTGGCGCCCTGCCCCGCCTCCGGCATCATCATCCAGGGTACCGCCGATACCGTCGTGACTCCCAACGCGGTGCAGAAGCTGGTCGACAAGCTGCGCACCCAGAAGCACATCACCATCCATCACGACGAGATCCCGCGCGCCAACCACTTCTTCGAGAATGAGACCGAAGACCTGATGCGCTCGGTCGACAACTACCTCGACATGCGCCTCGCGCCCGATTGCCCGATCAAGTGAGCTGACGGCACATCGCAGCAAGACGACGCGGCGTTGCGAAGCGCCGCGTCGCGTCCTAGGGGCGATGACATGTCAGACGCCGTGTCACCGCTCGCCAGCCCCTTTCCCGACCTGCCGCCGATCGCCGGCGTCACCTTGCGCGTCGCCCGCGCCGGGTACAAGAACTGGGGCCGCTGCGACCTGACCTATGTCGAACTGGCGCCGGGAACCACGGTGGCCGGAGTGTTCACCCGCAACGTCTGCTGCTCCAGCGAGGTGGAACTGGGCCGGGCCAACATCGCGCAGGGACAAGCCCGCGCGCTGGTGGTGAACGCCGGCAACTCCAACGCCTTCACCGGATACCGTGGCCGCGAGGCGGTCGAGCAGATCATGGCGCAAGTCGCCAGTCATCTGGGCTGTCCGCAACAAGAAGTGTTCGTCTCGTCCACCGGCGTCATCGGCGTGCCCTTGCCCAAGGACAAGGCACGCGAAGGGGTCGCCGCCGCGCGCGGCGCCGCGACCTGCAGCTGGGAAGATGTCGCGCGCACGATCTCGACCACCGACACCTTCCCCAAGGGCGCGAGCGCGACCGCGATCGTAGGTGGCACGAAGGTGACGATCAGCGCTGTCATCAAGGGTTCGGGGATGATCGCGCCCGACATGGCGACGATGCTGGGCTACCTGTTCACCGACGCGGCGGTGGCGCCGGCCTTCCTGCAGGACTGCCTCGCGCGAGCGAACCGGCGCACGTTCTCGTGCATCACCGTCGACAGCGACACCTCGACCAGCGACACCGTGCTCGCCTTCGCCACCGGCCACGCCGGCAATGCACCGCTCGGCTCGTTCGACGATCCGGGCGCGGACGCCTTCGCCGCCGCCATCCACGACGTCTGTCGCCAGCTTGCCCACCTGGTCGTGCGGGACGGCGAAGGGGCGAGCAAGTTCATCGCCGTTACCGTCACCGGCGCGGTGTCGGACGACAGCGCGCACCGTGTCGGCATGGCGATCGCGAACTCGCCGCTGGTGAAGACCGCCATCGCCGGCGAAGATGCGAACTGGGGCCGCGTCGTGATGGCGGTGGGCAAGGCAGGCGAACCAGCCGATCGTGACCGCCTTTCGATCGGCTTCGGCGGCACCTGGGCGGCACGCGACGGGCTGCCGCGCGCCGATTACGACGAAGCGCCGGTGACCGCGCATCTCAAGGGCCAGGACGTAACCATCGAAGTCGATCTCGGGCTTGGTCAAGGCCGCGCCCAGGTTTGGACTTGCGACCTGACGCACGGTTACATCTCGATCAACGCCGACTATCGGAGCTGACGCGATGATGACCTGGCGCCGATGCACCACCGGGAGAATTCACGCATGAGCGCGCCAGACCTCACGCCTGCCTTCACCGCCCAGGTCGAAGCGATCATGCGCCGCGCGTCGCAAACGGCGATCCTGCCGCATTACCAGTCGCTGGCACGATCCGAGATCATCAGCAAGGCGACCGACGATGTCGTGACGATCGCGGATCACGAAAGTGAGGCGATCCTGACCGCCGAGCTCGCCGACTTGCTGCCCGAGGCCGGCATCGTGGGCGAGGAAAACGCCTTTGCCGATCCCACCATCTTCGCGCGCCTGCGCGACGGGCTATGCTGGATCGTCGATCCGCTCGACGGCACCAACAACTTCGCGCAGGGCAAGCCGCCATTCGGCGTGCTGGTGGCGCTTGCCGATGGTGGCGAGACCATCGGCGGCTGGATTCTGGATTGCCTGAGCGGGCGGTTCTGTCACGCCACGCGCGCCGGCGGCGCCTGGATCGATGCCGAGCGCGCAACCGCGCGGCCCTCCGCCAAAGAGCCTCCGGTTGCCGCGCTGTCGACGGTCTACATGGAAGCGGCCGAGCGTGCGCAAGTGCTGGAACACATCGCCCCGCATTACCGCATGGTCGACATTCCCCGCTGCGCCGCCGAACAGTATCCACGGCTGGTGCTGGGCGAAAACGATGTGTCGGTGTTCAACCGCACGCTGCCATGGGATCATGCCGCCGGCACCTTGTTCCTCAACGAAGCCGGCGGCCGCGCCGCGCGTCTGGACGGCACCCCCTATCGCGTTGATGCGTGGGAACGCACCGGCATGATCGGCGCGTCGACGCCTCGTTTGTGGGACGAGCTTGCCGGACGCATGGCACGATTGCCTCGCACTTGACATTACGAACCATTCTGGTTATATGCCACAGCACTGGGGCAGGTCTCGGCCTGATCCGGTAAACGGCGGGTGCGGGCGGACAGGGCCTTGTTCGACACCAACCCGCACCGTGCGGCCGGCGCTTCACAGACGGGCGCCTGCACCCGATGCGATTGCTGATGATCGGCATACCGGCGGTACGTCCGCAGGCTCTCCCGATCGTTCAAACCGGCGGCGTTCTCGCGAACCTTTCGCCGCCGGGGCTTCGCATGACAAGAAGGTCGAGCTGGCGGTCCGCTCACGCGCTTCCCCGTCAGCCAGTCGCGAGATGGAACGTGAGCCAAGCCTGTCGTGCCAGGCATTCCACGCCGGCCGCAACGTCCGCCGTGTGTCTTTCCTGGCGTTATCCCGCGCTCGCCGGCGGGCGTACCCGCCTGTCCGCAACGCGCGTTCGAGACGCTTCCTCATCCCCGCTTGCGCGGGAATGAGGCTCGACAGTCGGCGGCTAAAACGACCGGCGGGTAGCCGACGAACGACGCGCCTAGAGTTCGCTCTCGAGCCAGCCCTTGAGCGCGCTTTTGGGTGCGGCGCCAAGCTTCTGTGCGACGGCCTTGCCGTCCTTGAACAGCACCATCAGCGGGATCGACTTGACCCCGATCTGGCCTGGGACGTCGGTATTGGCCATGATGTCCATCTTCGCGATCGTCACCTTGTCGCCCAGTTCCTCGCTGATTTCCTCGAGCGACGGGCCGATCATCTTGCATGGGCCGCACCAGTCGGCCCAGAAGTCCACCAGCACGGGCTTGTCGGACTTGAGAACGTCGTCTTCGAAGCTGGCGTCGGTTACGGCGATGGTGGACATGATGGTCTCCGATTAGAAAGGTCGAGCCGCAATCTAGGCATGATTGCGGCGCAGGCAACGCCGGGTTCGTAATAGCTTTACTCGGACGCGGGCAAGGCGGGCTTGTGGCGCTCCAGAACAGGCGCAGGAACCGCGATAAGCTGCGGGGTGGCGGTATAGAGGATCGCCGCCTCCACCGGCCTGCCGGGATAGATCACCGCCAGCGCCGCCGCATAGGCCGCCATCTGGCGCACCGTCGCCACCGGCACGTCTTCGGGCGACATCGGCGGACGGCGCGCGGTCTTGAAGTCGACCACCCGTATGCGATCGGGCGCGATCAGCAGCCTATCGACCGTGCCGGCCACCACTTGCCCGCCGATCACGGCGGAAAAGCAAACCTCGGCAAGGCTGGCAGGCCCGAACAGATCGGCCCACTGCGCATCGCCGACGATCGCCAGCGTTGCCATAAGCATCGCCTCGCGCTCATCGGCTGCGAAGTCGGCGGCATTGTGCGCCAGCCAGCGCCGGGCCGCTTCCTCGCGCGCATCGGCCGCAAGCTCGGGCAGCCGCTCAAGCAAGCGGTGCATCAGCGTGCCGCGCCGCGCCGCATCAAGCGCCGAGCCGGGCGGCAACGGTGGATCGGGCGCGGCCTCTTCTCCCAGCGAGGATGGAGCCAGCGGACGCGGTGGCAACGGCTCTGCGGGCGGCGCGCGGCGCAGCACCCGCGGCAGCGGTTCGGGCAGATCGAGCAGCGCGGTCGCGGCGGGAGGCTCTGGCGGCATCGGCGCTGGCGGATCGCCCCAGTCGCGCCGGCTGTCCCATATCGCATCGGTGACGCCGGCCTCGGGCGGGAACAGCGCCACCAGCCGCGCATACCAGCTGTTGGGCGCCGGCTGGCCCTTGTCCTTGGGCCCCAGCGCGCCACCGACGAACAGCGCCTCTTCGGCGCGGGTCATCGCGACGTAGAGCAGCCGCCAGTGCTCCTGCATCTCGGCGATCTTCACGCCTTGCGCCTCCTCGGCGATGCGGCCCAGCTTTTCCTCCTTGCGCAAGGGCGGCAACGGAATGCGCCGTTCGGGATCGCGCGGATCGGGCAAGTCGAGCCCGCGATCGCGGCTCTCGTCGGGGTTGCCGGTGGCATCGGCCAGGATCACGATCGGCGATTGCAGCCCCTTCGATCCGTGCACCGTCATCACCCGCACCAGCCCGGCGGCGTTGTCGGCCTCGCGCTTCAATTCGCCCTCGCCGGCATCGAACCATGCGAGAAACCCGACCAGACTTGGCGTGCCGGTGGCGGTATAGGCCATCGCCGCATTCACGAGCTCATCGATCGGATCGTTGGCTTCGCGCCCCAGCCGGGCGACGAGCTTGTGGCGCCCCTGCCACGGCCCCGACAGCAGCCATTGCAGCAGCACATGCGGTGGATCGAAGTCGGCCAGATCGAGCAGCGCGAACAGCTGCAATACGCTGTCTCGCACGAACGGATCGGCCGATCCGCGCAAGTGGTTCCACAACGGCCGGCGCTGGTTCGGCGCGCGATAGCCATGCTCCAGCAGCGCCTCCTGGCTCCAGCCGAGCAATGGCGAGACGAGCAAGCCGGCAAGGTTCAGGTCGTCCAGCGGCTGCGCGGCGAAGCGCAACGCGGCCACAAGATCCTTCACCGCCAGCGGCGCGCCCAGCCGCAGGCGATCGACACCTGCGACAGGAACGCCCAGCGCGTGCAGCCGCGCCACGATCAGCCCGGCCAGTTCCTTGCGCTTGCGCACCAGCACCATGATGTCACCCGCGCCGGCGCGGCGGATCTCGCCCTTGTGAAGCTTGAACCCGGGCCCGCGTGGATCGAGCCAGGCCTTGATCTGCTGGGCGATGCGCTCGGCCAGTTGGCGATCCGGGCGCGACAGCCAAGTCTCGGCGCCTTCCTCGGCCTCGTCCACCACCTCGTCGGAAGCCGCACCGATCGGCTGCCACAGCGATACGTAGCCAGGCCGGCTCTGCCCGACATGCGGCTCGGCCGGCCCGGCCAGTCCGACTTCGGCGTGGCCGATCTGCTGCAGCGCGCGGTCGACGAAATCGAGCACACCCTGCGCGGTGCGGAAGCTGCGATCGAGGCCCAGATCCTGCATCTGGCGCGGGCGATCCGCCTCGGCCTTCCACCGGGCGCCCTGCGAAGCTTCGTGCATGGTGCGGCGCACGCGGTCGGCGGCACGACGAAAGTTTTCGGGGCTGGTGCCCTGGAAGCGGAAGATCGCCTGCTTGTAATCGCCCACCACGAACAGCGTGCGCAGCCGATCGGAACGCTGCCCCTCACCCGCCCAGAATTCTTCCGCCATCGCGAAGATGATGTCCCATTGCGCCGCGTTGGTATCCTGCGCCTCGTCGACCAGGATGTGATCGAAGCGCCGATCGAGCTTGTAGCGGATCCAGTCCGACAGCTCGCGCTTGCCCAGCAAGGCCGCGGCCTGCCGGATCTGATCGTCGAAGTCGATCAGCCCTTCGCGCGCCTTCGCCGCGTCCCAGGCAAGCGCGAAGGCGCGGCCCAGGCGTAGCGCCGGCACCAGCCGGTCGGTCAGCGCCAGCATCGCCGCCATCCGTCCGACCTCGGACAACCCCGCGATCACGCGGGAGCAGTGCGACGGGTAGTCGGGATCCAGCTTTTCGAGCGAGGTGGTCGAGCGCGGTTCGCCCTTCTTGGTCAGGAATACGTCGCACAATGCCGCAAGGTTTTCGTGCCGCTGCGCCGGCGTGGCGGCGAGCCAGGCCGCGATCGTCTCAGCCGCCTTCTGCCCGGTCGCAGCTTTCCAGCCTCGATTGACCGCATGGCACTGTCGCAGCGAGGCGACGTCGAACACCTCGTCGTGCAGCAGGCCGGCGAGCATGTCCTCGTCGGCATCGCTGGGCAGACCAAGCAGACGCAGCACATTGGCGCGCATCGGCTCCTGCCAGCTGCCCGTGCCGAACCATGCATTGCGAGCGGTGGCACAGCGCAGCAGGAACGCCTGCACCGCATCGGGCCCCAAGCGCAGCGACAGGTCCGCCACCGAGGCGAGGAATTGCGGATCGCCGAGCGGGTCCTGTTCCGCCGAAACGAGCAAGTCCGACAGCACCTGGCGCGCCAGCAGCACCCGTTCGCGATCCTCCATCGGCCGCGTACCGGGTAGCAGGCCCGACTCGAGCGGGAACGCGGCCAGCAGCCATTGCGAGAATGCGTGGATGGTATCGATCCGCAAGCCGCCGCCCGGACAATCGAGTACCGAGGCGAACAGCGTGCGCGCGTGAGTCAGTGCTTCAGGGCCGAAGTCGGCGCCGATCGCGCGCAGTTCCGCCGCCAGATTGGCATCGTCGAGGCGGACCCAGCGGGCGAGCTTTTCGTTGATACGCGCGGCCATCTCGGTCGCGCCGGCCTTGGTGAAGGTCAGGCACAGGATCTGCGACGGCTCGACGCCCGGACGCAGCAACAGCCGCAGCACCCGGCTCGACAGCACTTGCGTCTTGCCGGTACCGGCAGAGGCCGAGAGCCACACGGTGTCTTCCGGCGCAACCGCGTCCATCTGGCTGCCGACGAGAGGATGCGGATCGCTCATGCCGGATCCTCGCTGCCACCCAGTTGCACGATCCATTCGTCCAACCGCATCAACTGATCGTACTCGGCATAACCCGGCAGATCGGGGTTGAGCCGGGCGGTGAACGGCTCGGCGCCCAGAATCCAGCGATCGAGTGCGTCATCGAGAAAGCGGGCCGTCTCGGGCAGGAAGCGATCGCGTTCGATGCCGGATTTCTTGGGCGGCTCCAGCACCGGCTCGTTCCAATAGCCGAAGTGCTCCTGCCCCGGCTTCTTGGCCAGCGACCAGTATTCGAAACGCTGCGCCCGGCCTGCGATATCGGGGAACCCGCCCTCGTCCGCGATGAGCCCGATGAGGCCGAGTTGCAGGGCGAAGCCTTCCTCGACCCGGCGGGCCGAAGGTGGCTGGCCGGTCTTGTAGTCGATCACCGCCAGGCTGCCGTCGGCGCAGCGATCGATGCGATCAGCGCGGCCATGCAGGAGAACGCCGCGCCACTCGATCGAACCCTTCACCTCGGTCGCCAGCACCGATCGGCCCGCCGCACGCTGCTCGGCGATCGTCTCGCCGACCCAGTCGAGCGCAGCGACCAGACGCGGGCGCCACAGGGCGCGCATCAAAGGGTGTGCGCTCATTTCATCCATCACCGTCTCGGCGATGCTGCGCAGCATTCCGGCAGGCTCACCCTGCTTATGCCATCGATCGAGAATGTCGTGTACCGCCGTGCCCTTCCAGGCCGCACTGGGTTCGGCGTCGAGCGGATCGAGACTGCGCAGCCGCAGAATCGCGTTGGCATAGAACTGGTAGGGATCCCCGCGCAGGCGGTCGAGCCCGGTGACCGACAGCGCCACCTTGCGTTGATCGGCGGTCGGCACCGGCTTTGGGCGCGGGTACGCCGGGGCGGCCGGGGCATCGTCGATCAGGACCGCCAGACGACCGGCGTCGTGCTCCACCATGGATTCAACCGCCTCGCCCAGCATCGCCTTGACCCGCAGCACGAAGCGCGAGGGGATCACCGGGGAGCCCTCGTCGCGTCGCGCCCAACTGAGCACGACATCGGGCGCACCCAGCGCGGCGGCAAGGTCGTGCGCGGACAGACCGATCCGAAAATCGGCGCCGGGAACACCGAGGGCGCGCAGCAGGGCGGGAGGCAACAAGGCATCGGGAGACGGGCTGGCCGGCCAGACCCCCTCGACCAGCCCGCCACAGATCACCAGGTCCGCCCGGCTCATCCGCGCTTCGAGAAGACCATAGATCGCCACCCGTGGATGGCCACCCCAGGGCGGACGGACCGACACCCGCTCCATCGCATCGCGCAGCACCGCATGCAGTTGCGCGGGATCGAGCCGCGTTTGCGTCTCTCGCGCAGCCTCGCGAAGCTCCTCGATGAATTGCGCCAGAGCGCGCCCGTCCGGGCGGCTCCACATTTCCTCGCCGCACAAGGCCTCAGCCACTCTAGCCAGTTCATCGACCAGGTCGGCTAGCGCGGCATCTTCGCCATGCGCCAGCAGCGGCGCCAGGATCGCGGCCACCTCGGACCACCATTCAAGCACCTTCGCGTCGGCGGCCTTGCTGGCGATTGCCTGCAAACCGGGACCGGGGCGCGGCCCCCGCAAGGCGAGATCGAGAGCCCTCGCCTGATCGAGCCAGCGCGCACGCCCCTCACCCGCCGCGACCAGCGGATGCGTGAGCAAGGCCACCAACGGCACCGGTGCCGCCGCCTCGGCGATCACCTCGGCCAGCAACAGCAGCACGCGCGCGGCCGCGGTCTGCGGCAGGGGGCGCCCGGCGCTGTCGTCAGCGATGATGTCCCACCGCCGCAACTGCGCCGCCACCCGGCCCGCAAGATTGCGATCCGGGGTAACCAGCGCGATGCGCCGCTCCGGCACTTCGAGCGCCTGGCGGATCAGAATGGCGATCGCCTGCGCCTCGGCTGCCGGCGCCGCGCTCTCCATCAATCGAACGCCGCCAAGCCGGCGAACCTTCGCCGCCAGCCCGGACCAGCGCGCGGATGCTGACGGCGGCAGGAACAGGTTCGAAATGGCCCGGCTGCGTTCCGGCGGCGCGGCGCCGATGCCGGCGCGATGCCAGGGCTGAACCTCGGCGCGATTGATACCCATGCGGTTGAGCAGCAGCTTGAGGTGGTACTGCGGGTGCGTGACCGCATCGCCTCGCCCGAACGGCGGATCCTCCGCCTCCACCGGGGCGCCTGCCGTCCCCAGCGCCGCCCAGACCTCGGCGTCGAGAGACAAGTCGAGATCCGGCAGGATCACCGCCCCACGCGGCAACTGCGACACCACGTGCAGCAGACCGGCGAGTGCCGGCGAGGCGCTGGTCACGCCTGCAGCGACGATCGGGCGTTCGGGTGGCGTCTGCGTCCAACGGCTTGCAGCATGGGCGAACAGACGGTTACGGCGTTCGGGTGGATCGACCTCGCCTTTTGCCGCAAGGTCGGCGATCCACAATTGCTGCACCATCAGGAAATTGCGCGTCGCGACCCGCCAATGCTCGGCCAGTTCACCGACGATACCGATCACCGTGTCCGACATGAGGTCGACCGGCGCGATGCCCTCTACCGCCAGACGATCCATGCTGCGCCCGATCTCGAACGCACGCCGCAGCAATACCGCGCCTCTTCCGGCCTGATCGCCCTCGACCTGACGCAGATGGTCGGCGATGCGCAGCCAGCGTCGCATCGGATCGGCGGCAGGTGGAACATCGGCCGCACCCAGCGGATCGAGCAAGGGGCCAAGCGTCTCGTCGAGGTCGAGATCGCCGACCACGCTCATGCGCGGCAGCAGCATGCCCGCGCCGGAATGCCGCACCAGCGCCTCGGTGATGGTACGTGCCGTACGCCGGCTTGGCAGCAGCAGCGTCAGCCGGGCAAGACCGAAATCCGGTTCCGCATAACGCGGCACCAGTCCCGCGACCAGCGCATCGGCGAAACCCCGATGCGCGGCGATGGAATAGACCTGCGGACCCGCGCGTTCAGGCACGAAGGCGCCTAGACACGCGTCAGCCAGTCCTGCGTCGCACGGACGGCGGCAGGATCGCCGACCTCGAACCACACGCCGGTGTGCGAAATGCCATAAAGCCGGCCTTCCTCGATCGCCCGGTTCCACAACACGTTGGTCGAAAACGCACCCTGCGGGGCATCCCGCAGCAGCCGGTGCGACACCAGCTGAATGCCCGAATAGATGAACGGCGCGATCCGCCCCGAGCGGCGGCGCGACACACCGCCATGACCATCGAGGTGGAAGTCGCCCTTGCCCTTGTAGTTCAGCGCGCGGGCGTGCGGCACCAGCAGCAGCAACGCATCCATCCGTGCAGGATCCCAGGCCATCGACAGTTCGGCAAAGGCGTCGAACGGACCATCCAGCCAGATATTGTCGCTGTTGAGCGCGAAGAACGGGTCGGGAAGCAGCGGCAGGGCACGCACCATGCCGCCACCTGTTTCGAGCAGGACGTCCCGCTCGTCGGAGATGGTCGTGGCGGGACCGGACTTGCGCGATGCAAGATGGCCCTCGATGGCGTCGGGCAAGTAGTGCACGTTGACCACCGCCTTCGCCACGCCGGCCAGATCGAGCTGGTCGAGCGCATAGTCGATCAACGCCTTTCCCGCGACGCGGACCAGCGGCTTGGGCTGCGTCGCGGTCAACGGTCGCATCCGCTTGCCAAGCCCCGCCGCCAGCACCATCGCGGTGTCGCTCGCCAGCGGCCCACTCATGCCGCGAACGTCCCACCGGCGCTCTTGCGAAGCGGCTCGGGCACATTGGCCGCGAACCAGTCGGCAACCGGCGCCAAGGCAGGATGCGCCAGATCCCGCTCAAGCTGGCGCCAGACACGCGGGATCAGATCGAGATACCGCGCCTTGCCGTCACGCTTCCACAAGCGCACGAAGATACCGACGATCTTGATGTTCCTTTGCGCGCCAAGCCGGGCATAGTCGGCTCGGAAATTCTCGCGATCATCGCCTGCCGCCGCCAGATACCGGTCGATCATCGCTGCTTCCAATTCGGGTGAGACATCGCGCCGCGCATCCTGCAGCAGCGAGACGAGATCGTAGGCCGGATGGCCGACCAAGGCGTCCTGGAAGTCGAGCAGACCCTGCTTGTGCAGCGCGCCCAGCAGCATGATGTTCTCCGCATGATAATCGCGCAACACGGTCACACCGGGCCGCTGGCGGGGCAGCAGATCGCGCAACACGCTTTCCCACGCGGCGGTATATCCCGCGACGTCGGCATAGAGCTTCTGCGCAGGGCAATACCATTCGGTGAACAGCTTCACTTCGCGCAGGTATTCGCCGGTGGTATAGTTCAGGAAGGGACCGGGCGGCAGCGCGCGTAAGGCGACCAGCGCATCGATGGCTCCGGCATAGACATCGCTCTCATCACTGGGATGCTCGTCGAGATAGTCGCGCATCCGGACGGTGCCGAAATCCTCCAGCAACACCAAGCCCTTGGCGGCATCATCCGCGAGGATCATGGGCGCCCGCAAGCCATTGTCATCGAGCCAGCGCGCGGCGCGCAGGAATGGCGTCGGATCCTCATGCGGCGGCGGGGCGTCCATCAGCAACGCGGTGCTCTCGCCACGGCGGATGCGAAAGTAACGGCGAAACGAAGCATCGCCGGGAAGCGGCTCGATCGCGGCGGCGTGCCAGCCAGCCTTCGCCAGGAAGGCGTCGACTCCATCGGGGAGGGTCGGGGACATCAAAGACATGGCATGCGCCCTAGCCAATCGGGACCGCCTTCGACAATGGCGATCCGCCCCCTGCCCCCAGCTTCGCGCATCGGCTCAAGCGTGATCGCAAGGCACCCGGGTTCGGTCGAGAAGCCGCCGGCCTGCTCGGGCCATTCCGCGATCAAGGCCGCGCCCTCGCGATAATCGTCCAGACCGATCTCCTGCGCCTCGTCCGAATGGCGCAAGCGATAGAAATCCGCATGGACCACGGCCAGGCTGACGGCGGGTGGTTCGTAGAGCTCGACGATCGAGAAACTGGGGGACGGGACTTCGCCGGCATGTCCCAGCCCGGCGATGATCGCGCGCGCCAGGGTGGTCTTGCCTGCGCCCAGGCCTCCCGAGAGCGCGACCACATCGCCTGGCCTCAAAACCTGCGCGATCGCATGGCCGAAGCGGTCCATCGCGGCAAGATCGGGCAGATCCAGCGTCATGGCAGTTCGACGATGGCGGCCGTGCCCTGCCCCGGCTCGGACAGCAGCCGCAACGTGCCGCCATGCGCCTCGATCAACTGGCGCGCGAGCGGCAGACCAAGCCCCTGGCGACGCTCGACGGTGGTGCCATCCGCGCTGACCTTCAGCCCGTCCAGCGCGCGCGCCAGCTCCTGCTCCTGCATGCCCGGCCCATTGTCGGACACCACGACTTGCGCGAACTGACGCCCGTCGAACGTCTCGCGCGAAACCTGCACCAGAAGGCGGCCGCCACGCGGCGTCGCTGCCAGGGCATTGTCGATCAGGTGCCCCAGCGCCCGCGCCAGACGTCGCCGGTCGCCCCGGATCGTACCGACGAGGTTGCTGCCTTGCAGATCGAGCGTCAGCCCCGCGCGGGTGAGCCGGCTCGCGCGTTCCTCCACGACCACGCGAACCAGCGCCATCAATTCGATGTCCTCGCTGGCAAGTGGCAGCAGACCCGCCTCGCTTTGCGACAGGTCGAGGATCGTCTCGATCTGCTCGCCAAGGCGTTCGGACGAGGCGATGATGGCCGCGACGTATTCCTTGCCGTCCTCGCTCAGATCGCCGCCGACTCCGGCCTGGAGCAGTTCGGCGAACCCACCGATCGAGGTCAGCGGCGTGCGCAGCTGGTAGCTCATGTTGGCGAGGAAACGGGTCTTCACCGCATCGGATTCCTCCAGCGCCACGTTGCGCTCGAGCAGCGAGGCCTGCGCTTTTTGGGAGTCGGTGATGTCCAGCACGGTAAGCAGGCCGTTGCCGTCCGGCAGGGGCACGCCGGCGAACTCCAGCGTCCGCCCATCCGCCAGCGTTATGCGGCCCGTCGTCTGGCTGCGATCCAGCGTGGCGGAGCGCACGACATCGCCGATCGCCTTGGCCTGGCTTGGCTGTCGCAAGCGCGGCGAGATCTTGCCCAGCAACGCCTCGATATGGGGATGGGTGTCGAGGAAATCGCTTTCCAGACCCCAGTCGGCGGTGAAGCGCCGGTTCCACAGCTGCATCCGACCGTCGGGCGCGAATACCGCAACGGATTCGAACAAGCTGTCGAACGTCGCGGTGCGGGTGCGCAGCAAGGTGTCGCGCACGGCCGATAGGCGCAACTGTTCGGTACGATCCTCGGCGATCAGCAGCAGCCCCCCGTCGGGCACCGGCTGCGCCACGATCCGCAAGTGCGTGCCGTCGGCCAATGGCCAGGCTTCCTCCTGCGTCTCGTTCGCCGCGAACCAGCCGGCGCGCTCCCGGCGCCAGGCCGGAAAGTCGCGAACCTCTGGCACGCGCCCGGCATCACGCGCCGCGTCCAGCAAGCGCTCGAACGCCGGCGGATCGATCATCGCCGAGGGTGTGAGTGCGAACAGGCTCTGGAAGGGCCGGTTGGCGAAGGTCAGCCGCCGCTTGGCATCGAACTGCGCGACCCCGGCGGAAAGCTGATCCAGCATGGCGCGCTGGGCCTCGCGGAAAGCGCGGAAGGCGCGCGCCATCTCCTCCAGATCCTCGACATCGACTGCGTAGCCGGCGACTCCTTCGCTACCCAGCGGCAGGTCGTGGACGCGATAGGCGCGGCGCTGGTTGTCGATGGTGACCGAAACGAGCCGTTCGATCGGCTGTCCCCGCGTGACCGCCTGCAGCGCAACCTGAGCCGCGCTCATACCGTCGACCTTCTCGATCAGTTCGGTCCCGTCGAACACTACCGCCTCGGCATTCTCGCCCGACACTGCGGCGACATAGGCCGAGTTCACCAGGCGCAGCGCGCCATCGGGCCGCCGAAACCACATCGGCATTGGTGCCGCCTCGATCAACGATACCAGCGCCGCGAAATCGCCCCGCGCGCGAGACGCCTCCTCGCGCAATGTGGTGAGTTCGCTTTCGCTGTCGCTGAAATCAAAGACCCAGACCAGCGCGGCGCCGCCCGGTGAAACCTGCGGATCGGCCAAGTGCCCGCGCAAGGCCAGACTGCGGTCGGATCCGCGTGGAGTAGCCACCATCCGGAATGGTACGGCTGTCTTCTGCGATCGCAGCACCGCTTCGGTCAGCCCGGCCAGGCACTCGGCCGTAAGCCCCCGGTCGCCGCCATCCAGCTCGCTCAGGTATTGCGGCACGCCATCAAGGCCGAGCCATTGGGCAAGACGCGGCGAAGCCTCGATCCGGCCATCGCTGCGCACCAGCAGCGGCAGCGCCGGCGATTCCTCGACCATACGGGCAAGCCGGCGCGCGGATCGCTGAACGGCCGCGGCGCGGCGCTGGCGCAGCCGGGCGGCGATGATCGCCCATGCGGCTGCCAGGGTCCAACTCGCGAGGAGCAATCCCAGCAGCACGGGTACGATGCGATCCTCTTCCATCGCCTGCGGCTATGGGGCGGGTCGGCGCCCATGACAATGGCCGGAACTCGCGTTCCGGCCATTCGCCGTGATCTTACCGAGCGAGGGCGATCTTAGTAGCGGTAGTGATCGGCCTTGAACGGGCCCTGCTGCGGCACGCCGATGTAGTCGGCCTGCTTCTGCGAAAGCACCGTCAGCTGCACGCCCAGTTTCTCGAGGTGCAACGCGGCGACCTTCTCGTCGAGGTGCTTGGGCAGGACGTAGACGCTGTTCTGATAGTTCTCGGACTTGGTCCACAGCTCGATCTGCGCCAGCGTCTGGTTGGTGAAGCTGGCCGACATCACGAAACTGGGGTGGCCGGTGGCGCAGCCCAGGTTGACCAGGCGGCCCTTCGCCAGGATCAGGATCTGCTTGCCGTCAGGGAATTCGACCAAGTCGGTGCCCGGCTTCACTTCGGTCCACTTGTAGTTATCGAGCGCGGCGATCTGAATCTCGCTATCGAAGTGGCCGATGTTGCACACGATGCTCATGGGCTTCATCGCCTTCATGTGCTCGGCGGTGATCACGGCCTCGTTGCCGGTCGCCGTCACAAAGATGTCGGCGCGCTTGACCGCCTCTTCCATGGTGACGACTTCGTAGCCTTCCATCGCCGCCTGCAGCGCGCAGATCGGGTCGATCTCCGTCACCATCACGCGAGCGCCGCCGTTGCGCAGCGATGCAGCCGAACCCTTGCCGACGTCACCGAAACCGGCGACGCAGGCGACCTTGCCGGCAAGCATCACGTCGGTCGCGCGACGGATCGCGTCTACCAGCGACTCTTTGCAGCCGTAGAGGTTGTCGAACTTCGACTTGGTGACGCTATCGTTCACGTTGATCGCGGGGAACGGCAGCTTGCCTTCCTTGGCAAGGCTGTAGAGGCGGTGAACGCCGGTGGTGGTCTCTTCCGAAACGCCCTTGATCGCCTTGACGGACGCGGTGAGATAGCCCGGCTTGGCCTTCAGGAAGGCATTGAGCGCACGGACGAACTCGATCTCTTCGGCGTTCGAGGGCTCGAACAGAGTCTCGCCCGCTTCGACGCGCGCGCCCCACAGCGCGAACATCGTGGCGTCGCCGCCGTCATCCAGGATCAGATTGGCAGTGAGGTCTAGGTCGGCTTCGCTGGTCCAGTCGAAGATCTTGCCGACGTAATCCCAGTAATCGGCTAGGCTCTCGCCCTTGATCGCATAGACCGGGATGCCGGCTGCGGCGATGGCGGCGGCGGCGTGGTCCTGGGTCGAATAGATGTTACAGGTAGCCCAACGCACTTCTGCCCCAAGCGCCGTCAGTGTCTCGATCAGCACTGCGGTCTGGATCGTCATGTGCAGCGAACCGGTGATCCGCGCGCCCTTCAGCGGCTGCGATGCGCCAAATTCCGAGCGCAGCGCCATCAGGCCGGGCATCTCGGTTTCAGCGATCTTGATCTCGGCGCGGCCGAAGTCGGCTAGGCTGATATCGGCGATGGCGTAGTCTTTGGTCAGCTCGGCAGTGGCCACGGGCAAACTCCTGGATCACATAAAGGAATGGCACGAAGGGTTGCCCAACGCGCTTACGATGCTGTTCCCTTAGCGATCCCGCCGCAGCGAGGCAAATATAAAGGTTTCTTTATATGCTGGCTCAATCGCGCCGCATTGCCAGATGGCGCGATGCCGCTTCGGGCAGGATCTGGTCAGCCGCCTCGACCAGGGTGGCCGAACCTTCGACCATCGCCAGCCCGTGTGCCGCTACCTTCAGCTTCTGGCAGCTGAGCCAGGGATGGCCGCGACGATATTCATCGGCAAGCGCGTAGTTCAGATGCTCGTAAGCCTGCGCCGCAGCACCCGAGCCGACTCGCTCCTGAAGCCCCGCCTGCACTTCGCGCGCGGCGTGCGCCAATGCGAAGCGATGATTTCTGGCGAACATCGCATAATCGGCGCGCATATCGTCGGGACCGGCAGCACAGCGAGCGCCGGAAACTTTCAGCATGATGTCGAGGCGATGCAGCTTTTCCGCGCCAGTCATGGGTTCCGCCGCCTGAACGGGACACGTCGCCGCCACGGCGATCATCATTCCCAGCATCGATCTGCGAGCACTCACCCTTAGCCCTCGCGGCCTGTTCGCGAATACCATCTTCCCCAACCCTCATCGCAACTTACACCGATCGGCCAGATGTCGCGCAGGTTTGGTTACCAAAGTCTAAAGAACGCGCCGATCACACAAATAACCGGCCTGCCGTTGCCGGACGGTCACAGCGCCATATATCTGCGCGCAAGCGATTCACGCTCTCTGCAAGGAAGGATCCCTCCATGACCATCGCCATTGGTGACAAGCTCCCCGACGTTAAGCTGATCAAGGTGACCGAGAACGGTCCCGATGCCGTCCAGAGCGCGGACTATTTCGCCGGCAAGAAGGTCGCGTTGTTCTCTGTGCCGGGCGCGTTCACGCCGACTTGCTCGGCCAAGCACTTGCCCGGGTTCGTCGAAAAGGCCGCCGACCTCAAAGCCAAGGGCATCGACGAGATCGCCTGCACCGCGGTCAACGACGCTTTCGTGATGGGCGCCTGGAGCAAGGCTTCGGGCAGCGATGACATCACCATGCTCTCGGACGGCAACGGTGAATTGGCCGAGGCGGTCGGCCTCGTCATGGACGGCACCGGCTTTGGCATGGGCAAGCGCGGCCAGCGCTTCTCGATGGTGGTCAATGATGGCGTCGTCGAACAGCTCAACGTCGAGGCCCCCGGCCAGTTCGAGGTAAGCTCTGCCGATCACATGCTGGGCCAGCTCTAAATGACGCGCGGGGCGGCGCGAGTTGGCCGCCCCGCCTTATCTTCAAACATCACATGCGGGGAATGACATGGCGCGATCGGTAATCGTAACGGGTGGC
The DNA here is from genome assembly GCF_055361525.1 of Novosphingobium sp. TK46. Lineage (NCBI taxonomy): Bacteria > Pseudomonadati > Pseudomonadota > Alphaproteobacteria > Sphingomonadales > Sphingomonadaceae > Novosphingobium > Novosphingobium sp. TK46. Next base: position 3,078,547 of record NZ_CM143963.1, on the reverse strand, counting down.
TTCGGCATCCTAGGGCAAGCGGTAGCGCAAGCGTTCGCCGATGCCGGTGACAAGGTCGCCCGGATCGACTTCGCCGCGAGCGCGCAGCAGGCGCTGGCCGGATCGCTGGACATCGGCGGGGTCGACCTTACCGACGCCGCTTCGACCGAGCAGGCTGTCGCCCAGGTCGCTGCTCAGCATGGCGGGATCGACGTGCTGGTCAATGTCGCGGGTGGTTTCACCTGGGAGACGCTCGAAGGCGGGGCGATCGCGACGTTCTCGAAGATGCACACGATGAACCTGCTCACCAACGCGACGATCACGCAACTGGCCTTGCCTGAACTCAAAAAGTCGCAGGCCGGGCGCATCGTCAACGTGGGTGCCGGTGGCGCGGTGAAGGCCGGCATGGGCATGGGCGCCTACGCCGCATCGAAATCGGGCGTCCATCGTCTGACCGAGGCACTCGCCGAGGAATTGGCCGGCTCCAGCGTCACCGCCAATGCCGTGCTGCCCAGCATCATCGACACGCCGACCAATCGCGCCGACATGCCGGACGCGGACACGTCATCGTGGGTCAGCCCCCAGGCCGTCGCCAAGGTGATCCTGCTGCTCGCATCTTCCGATGCCGCAGCCGTCAGCGGAGCCCTGATCCCCGTTTCGCGCGGCGGCTGATCATCTGGCCTGATGGTGGCGTGGTATCCAGACGGCCGCGCCATCATCGCGCCAGATCCTGCGCCACCCGCTATCGGGGCGATCGAGCGCAATGCTCAGCGCGGTCGAGTGGCTGGGTCGCAGCAGGAACGCGGCGGGGTGATACAAGCGTTCGATGGACCGCAGGCCAAAGCTGCCATCGAGAACCTGACCATAGCGGCCCCACTCGTCGTCGGTGTAACGATAGTATCTACCGTCATAGGATACGCGCCAGGCCGGATAACCGGTGTCTATGACCAGCCCGGCAAATTCAGGCTCGGTGAAAATCGTACCGCTGACCCCGGCCTCATGCAGGCGGGTGACCGCCGCGATGGGCAGATTCGCCGAAAAGTGCGTGGGCCGCAGCCATGGCGTGACGAACGCCACCAGCATCAGCGCGGCGGGCATGATCCATGGGGATAGCGTGCCGCCGTCCTTCTGCGCCGGTAAACGCCTTTCAGCCGTCGTCGATGCGATGACCGGAATGACCGCGACTGCCCAGAACAGCACAAAGCGATAAGCGCTGATCGTCAGCGCCAGCAACACCAGCATCGTCGCGATGTCGCGCCAGGCGGCTACGGAATGGTCCCGGATTATGGCGCGCGCGCAGAGCAACGACACGACGATTACCGGCACGGCGTTCAGGTGATTGGATGGCACCCACAGCGGCAGCCACTCGCTCGCACCCACGGCGATGCTGGCCTGCGCGTTGCGAAGCGAAACCGCGAGGACCGCAAACCCGTCTGGCGTGGCGAACATGCTTGCCAGCGCGATCGGGGTCAGGACGGTCGCAAGCCAGGGCTGTCGCAGTGTGCGATCGCGCAGCCACGCCAACCACCCAGCACCGGCATGTGCGGCCAGCGCGATCGCAGCGATACTGACGGAGGGATGCAGGTTCTGCCACAGCACCAGCAAAGGTACCGCCAAACCCAGCGCGAGCCACAGCCGCAACTCCAGCTTGAGCAAGGCCAGAAGCGCGCCGAAGCAGAGCATGCCGAAGCTTTGCGGTCGCACGCTGGCGGCGGGCAACACTGCGAGGAACGCCACGCCCATGGCCAGGGCGACACTGCCGATCGAGGCCTGTCGCCAACGACAGGCCGCGGCGATCAACCAGAACCCGCCACACCAGCACAGGGCATCGAACAGTCGCAGCCCGGTCCAGCCGGAAATTTCGCGAACGGCGGCAAACACAGCCTGGGCCAGCCAAGCGACCGCTGGAAGTGGCTCACCCAGATGCGTTGCGGCGAATGGCTCTCGCAGGATTGGTCTGCCTGCATCCAGGATCAGCTCGCCAAGGCGCAGCTGCCAGAAGATATCGACGTCCCAAACCGCGCGGAGCATCAGCACGAACAGCATCGCCGCCGGCATCAACGCGAGCACTAGCGTTGTGGTCGCGCTAGGCTTCGATAACCGTCGTATTTGCGACAACGCTGCCTTGCCCTGTATCAGATAGACATTGTTCCCGCCGCGTGAATGCGGCGGGAAGTCAGCGATAAACGCAATGGTTCGGGGCGCAAGACCCGTTCACGCGGTGCGCCGGTTTCACGCCGTCGTCAGAGCATCAGTAGCCCATCAGTTTGAGCACCTCGGACCGGCTGCGTTCGTCATCGAGGAACGTGCCCATCATGCGGCTCGTGATCATATGCACCCCAGGGGTGCGAACGCCACGCGCGGTCATGCAGGCATGGCTCGCTTCGATCACGACGGCCACGCCATGCGGCTTGAGGTGCTCCCAGATGCATTGGGCGACTTCGGCCGTCAGACGCTCCTGGATCTGCAGCCGTCGTGCAAACCCGTGCAGTACCCGCGCAAGCTTCGAGATACCCACGACGTGATCGCGCGGCAGGTAGGCGATCGCGGCCTTGCCGATGATCGGCGCCATGTGGTGCTCGCAGTGCGACTGGAACGGAATGTCCTTCAGCAGAACAACTTCGTCGTAGCCACCGACTTCCTCGAAGATCCGTTCGAGGTGAATTGCCGGATCCTCGCCATATCCCTGGCAATATTCCTTCCATGCCCGCGCCACGCGCTTTGGCGTGTCGAGCAGTCCTTCACGTTCCGGGTCGTCACCCGACCAGCGGATGAGCGTACGGATCGCTTCTTGCACATTTTCGGGAACCGCCGGCTTGCCGCTGCCGTCATCCTCATCTGGGCCCACGAGGCTGCTCATACCATCTTGCTCCTAGCCAATGTCTTCTTCGCGTATGCGATCTTGCCGTGCCGTCCGGACTTGTGCAGCAAGCCATGCCGGCGGAACAGACCCTTGCGTGCGATAGGCTCGAACATTTCGCCGGGGCGCTCCGGATCGAGAAGCGAGCTTTGTGCCAGAGCACGCTCCGCATCGCTCAATTCGGGTAGCTCGAGCGGGCGAACATGCTTGCCCTCACGCGGCAGGGCCTGGATCATCGCCGCCATCGAGCCATGTCGCTCGACCAGACTTGCGACTTCGTCTTCAGATATGCCGCAATGTTCGGCGATGAGCGAATGGCGCAGTCCGGTGATCTTCGAACCCACGTGCCGGTTCGCCGGCCGCGTACTGTCGATGAAGACATCGCACTCGCTATCCAGCCCCATCGAACGATTGTTCATGTTGGCCGATCCGACACGAAGGATTTCATCGTCGACGATCGTCAGCTTGGCGTGGACGTAGATCGGCTCTCCACCCGTCGTGTAGGGTACGAAGATATGGAACCTGCCGGCATGGTCGATCTCGCGCACCGCGCGTACCAGTTCGGCCCGCGCACTATCCATCGCGATCTGTTCAAGCCAGCCATCGGCAGTGAGCGGATTCATGATCAGAAATTCTGGTGGATCCGGCTCCATCAGACGCTTTGAAATAGCCTCGGCGATGCGACGCGAGGCGAAGTATTGCGTCTCGGCATAGATGAACCGTTTGGCCCGGGCGATCTGCTCGACAAAGAGGTTCTCGATCTCCGAAATCTGTGCGGCATCACCCCAGACAGATCGTGTACGCGCGATACCGATCTCGACGTTCTCGAACTCCGCCTGAAGCCTTTCGGGCCATGGGCTCTCCTCTTGGGGTTTGCACGCAGGCATGTCTTCGCCGCCCGCGATCTTCCAGCGATCGCGGCCCAGTTCACCCAAGGCACCGGCAATCTCGCCCTCCATCATCATCGTGACGTCGTGCCATGGTCCATAGCGCCTGCCCGTCGGTCGACGACGGCGCCGGTCATGATGCACATGATCGCGGGTGTCCCAGCGGTCACTCGTCATGTCGATACCGCCGCATACCGCCAGCTTGTCATCGATCACGACGATTTTCTGATGATGGCTACAACCGACGGGATGAGCGGAATCGAACTTGAAATCGATCGTCTTGCTTCTCGCCCAGCGCCATAAGTCGATCGCCATATTTCCGCGTAAGAGCGCTTTCAACAAAGCGACGTTCCACTTGAGCAGGCGTATTTCCAGTTCAGGCGTGCGCTTGCCAAGCCATAGCATGAACGCGCCCAGGCGCGCTGGTGAACGATCGCGCGTAGTGCGCCATCCCGACTTGCGCTCGGAGGTCAGCTTGATACGTGTATCGAAATCCCACCCGATCAGAAATACGCGTTGGCGTGCCTTGCACATGGCTTCGCGCATGAGCCCGAAGTAATCGGCCGCATCGATCACGACGTGGGCTCTTGTCGCCATGGCATAACGCCAGACCGATTGCTGGGCCTGCCCGTCGTCGTCCTGCTCTTCCATGGTACCGTCAATCCCCTCCAGCCGCTACAAACGATCACCTGGGTCAATGTTCCCTCTTTTGACCTTGCGCCACCGCCTACGTGGGGACGCATGACGATCGTCCAAATATATGAACGCCAAACGGCTCCTCGCGCATCTGGCACGCCCCAACGTCTCGTTCATCTGAGATATCATTGGAATGAATACAGTTAGGTGCAGACAGTGGATGAACGGGGCACATCGTCGGCTAGCGTTGTGGAACGAGCCTCTTGGCACAGCGTTCTGCAATCCGACATTTCATCACTGTGATCGAGAAGGAGAAGATCATGAACAAGCAACTTATCGCCGCCACTCTCGCAGCAGCAGCGCTGGCCCCGATGGCTGCTAACGCCCAGGACGCTAGCGCGACCGGCAAGCCAGCTACTGCCGCTTCGGCAACGGCGACCGCCACGCCGACAGTGGGGGCAAAGGTATTCGATCCACAAGGTGGAGAAGTGGGCGCGATCGAGAAGGTCGAAGGCGCCAATGCGGTGGTCTACACCGGTACGAAGCGCGCGACGCTGCCACTCACCGCTTTCGCGAAGAACGACAAAGGCCTGCTGATCAGCATGACGCAGGCACAGCTCAACTCTGCGGTCGCCGCAGCCGAGGCACAGACCACATCAGCGCTGGCGACCAAGATCGTGGCCGATGCACCGGTCAAGAGCAAGGATGGCGCAAGCGTCGGCACGATCTCGAAAGTCGAGGGTGACAATGTCACGATCGCATTGACGAGTGGAAGCCCCGTTACGGTTACCAAGCAGTACCTAACCGTCGGCACCGATGGCGCTTTGGCGCTGACGATGAACTCGGCGGAGTTCAAGTCGGCGGTCGCCGCTGCGGCGCAGGCCACCCCTTCTAGCGGCAGTGCAACGGCGGGCGCGACAGCGGGTGCAGCTACGGAGGGCGCCGAGACCCCTTCTGCCGGCAACTGACAGCGGCGATAAGCCAAAATTCGGATCGGGTCGGGGTGGTACGCCACCCCGGCCCTCGTTCGTTCTGGCGCATGTGAAACGCGCGAGAGCTTGCGACGTCCTTAGCGGACACCGATTAGGAGCGGTGCACCTTGGCTGCGGCAGGCCCATTTAGTTTCGTACACGACTGCACCAGCCACCGATCCGTTCGGCGAACCAGACGCGAACGCCACACTGTCCCCGTATCCGCAAGAAAGCGGTCGTGAATGTGCTCGGCATGCTGAGCAAAATCGTAAAACGTGATGCGATGATGCGCGAGGATCAGCGTCCCGCCCACGCGAATGCAGCGCGTCATCTGGCGCGCCAGCTCGGCCATTGCGTGCGGACGCAGGTAGTAAAGCAGTTCGGCGATCACCACCGCATCGTACCTGCTTCGCGGCAGGCGGTCGGGCGCGACCAGTTGCAACGCCCGGGATCGGACACGGCCTGCCAATGCCCGGTCGACCAGCGCAGTCCCGGCGCTCGTGGCTTCGGTCGCGTCCAACCGCAAGCTGCGTGCCGCAAGAGCGCGGCTATTTGAACCGTTGCCGGCACCGATTTCCAGCACTCTACCACATACGCCGACTGGCATCGCCTGAAGGATCGCCTTGCGTTTGAGCACCTCGTCCGGCGCGTTCCATGTGCTCCAGGGGTCATCATTCGCGGAGAATTTCTCATCAAAACCGGCAAGACTAATCGCCCTCATGCACCACCTGCAAAGCGTTCGGTCGGCGCGGCAAACGCCCTGAGATGACGATGCGTCAGAGTAAATCCGGTCGGAGCATCGCCGATGATACCGCCCTGCGTGCGATAGCTGCGAATGATCCTACGCTTGATGGCGAGGGCCGCCCCCTTCAAGACGCTGCCGTATCGCCTCGCGCCGCGCGCCGCATGAACGGGCCAGACGTGATAAGTCAGCCGTTGTTCGCCACGCCGCCGAATTGCAGCCAGAGCCTGAGAGACGGTTCGATGATCGGCGTGCACGTCGGTTCGTTCGGGGCCGACTATCATATCCGGTGCAGGCAAGCGGCACATCGCACGGATCATCGCACGACGCACCATGATCGGATCCAGTTCCAGGCAACCGTCATCTAGATCAAGGAACCTTACCGAAGCGGGGGCCAAGCCGGCGAACCGCATCGCGCGGATGGTCTCGCGTCGCCGTTCGGCGATCAGGCGGGTGGCCGGCCAGCGGGCGCTGCCGGGATGCGATGCGCCGCCATCGCTCACCACCAGAACGTCGATCCGAGAGCCCTGTCGCGATAGGGTGCATATCAGGTTCCAGGCGGCGATCGCCTCGTCGTCAGGATGCGGAGCGATGACGAGTACGCGCTTGGCCTTGGGCAAGATCATAGCGTGGGTGTGAGCAGGCGTGATGCGACCGCCCGGCCCAGTCGCATCGTCTGCGCATCCGGCCCCGGCTGGCGCAGATAGACGGCCAGGTCGGTGAGCACCGCCGAAATCGGGTGTTCCACGAACATCGCCGACAGACCGACTGCCGCCTGCGCTACCGTGATCGCGCGCTCGCCCGCTTCGTAGACCGCACAACGCGCTGCAGCCACATGAGCCAAGGTCCGATCCGCATCGGCATCGTCCCATTCGCGTGCGGCGGTTGCCACGCCATCGGCGGCGCCTTGCCCAAAGCGAAAAAGCGTCGCCAATCGACTTGTCTGGTGCGGATCGGCTGCCCGGTCGTGATCCACGAGATGCTCGCGAACGTGATCGACAAGCGCGGCAATGCCCCCTGCCTGTACGGCTGCGAACCGCAGCGCTCCACCGCTGAACCAAGGCTCGGTCACATAGTCGCCTGGCTTGCCGATAAATCCGTCTGAATTCATCCGCTGATCACGCCATTCAACCAGATGGGTTTCGGACCGCGCCATCCCCGTCACACGCCACCAGGACCTGTCGAGCTGCGGTGGCATGCGGGCAAGATCGACAAGGCAAAGCTGCCGACCATGCGCAGTGTCGAACGAGACCAGTGCATGCGTGAGGATGCCGGCCCCGGAGGCGAACGCCTTCCCCCCATCCAGCGTATCATCCGCCCAGCGTAAAGGGCGATCCTGGCGGTCGGCGTTCCATACGCCAAACACACCGCCGTCTCTGGCAATCCTTTGCGTCGCTAGGACCTGATCGTCGCTGCCATAGCGATTGATGATCTGCAGTGCATCGACATGGCCCTCGAACAAACGCCCCAGTGGAAGGTCCCGGCGGCCGATACCATGCAACAAGCGCAGCAGATCCATTCGCTGCATCGCATCCACCGGATCGGACAGACTCGTCAGGTGCGGCATCAGCGCAGTGATATCACCCCGGGTCAGTGGAGCGGTCATGCCGCACCTACGAGCAGGGACTGCTCCTTAACGACAAGCAAGGCTTCGGCATGCGCCAGGCTGACCATTCGCATGCCCCCGGCGGGTGTTCCCACGATTCTGGCGGCAAATGCCTCACCGTTGTGACACTCGCCCGCGACAGCCTCGACCTCGCTCAAAGGAAGCATCAAAGCCTCGGCAAGCGTGCCCGGACGGCCTGCTTCGAAAGCAGCGCGCGCTTCGGCTTGGAAGCGAAAGCGCCATGTCTCGTCATCGGGATGGGAGACTTGGGGCGGCTCCGGCAACGCATCCAGCATCGAGAGAGTGGCGGCAAACCCTTCCTCGGCCCGACCTTTTCTGCGGCTGGACGTTCTCACAATGACGGACGGATCACGGCGCACGCGAAAACCGGCGCGCGTCGCCACATCGGCGAACGCAGCATCTTCGCCATTGGGTATCGGCGGGAACCCACCAATCTGACGATACACCCCCGCTCGGAAGGCAAGGCTGGCGCCGCTGGTCCAATGGTGACTTTCAGCGTCCTCCCAAGGCACCGGATCGATCCTGCGCCGCAGGACATGCAACCGATCATAATAGGACGCGACACGATGCTGCATGTCGGCAGCTTCGCCCGCCTTGCGAAATATGCGACCGGCGATGACGTCCGCCTTTTCCAGCGCGATCAAATTGGCAGCGATCCAGTCGGGAGCCGGTTCGCTATCCGCATCGGTGGTAAGTAACGCGGCCGCATGCGAGCCCCGGTACGCCGATGCCAGCGCCAATGCACGCCGACGGGCCGCCCCGGCATTTGGTGGCCCACCGACGGCGCAACGCTCGCTAACGATGGCGAACGGCAATTGCGACGCCAGACCTGCGACCAAATCCGGGCTTCCGTCGGTACAATTGTCGAAGAATATGCAAAGTCTGAACGGTTGCGAGCCATGTTGCTCCGCGAGTGCCGTCAAAAGACGCGGTAAACGCCGAACTTCGTTGCGAACGGGTAGGCCAATGGCGACTTCAGGCTCTGCAACATCATGGCTTAGCAACCGGCTAACGCCCTAGCGCAGATCGCACCAGCGGATAGCGTGTGCTTCTTCCAATCCATGTGCTTGATTATCAAAGATACCCGCATATCCGCTCAACACGTCGACGGAACCAAGGTTGCACGAACCGTCGTTTGGATGGGCGTGACCGCGAGGTTGACATCCGCGAAAGCGGGCCCTCGATGAGGCGCGTCATTGTAGAGGCGAGTTGATCCCCTACCGAGCCGCGCCGCTCGCCTGAGTTTGCGGCGCGCTCGTCGCGGCTTCGGACGCACGGCTCGTCATGTCCCGGTCAAGCTCCCTCGCCTTGTCGCGGATCACCTTCTGCGCGCCGGCATAACGCTCGTCGAAACTGGGTTCGCGCTTACACGCTGACAGCATCACGAGCGCAACGATCACGCAGCAGCCGGCAATACGCATCAGTAGTTCTTCTTGATCCGTGCGCTGACACTGTTGACGCCCGATCCGCCAGCCTGGCTGAGGACCGAAAGCCATTTGTTGAGGCTGACCTCAAGTTGGGTGGCAGTGAAGCCGCGCGCGTCGGTGATCAATTCCACATAGATATCGTCGGTCAGGTACTGACCGGCCGCCAGCGATGTCCCCCGACCTGTCGCCTGATCGGCGCCGAGGATGCGCAAACGGTCGATCCCCGCGGCGGAACGCAATTTGCCAAGCGGATTGAGCCCACCGCCGGTACCCCGCAGCGAGTTGAGCGACGACGCCAACTGAACTGCCTGAATGGCCGACAGGTTAGCCACCGAACTGCCGAACAAGATCCGCGACATGAGCTCGTCCTGCGGCAGCGAGGGCGTGGACGTGAAGCTGATCTCCGGGTTCATCGCCCGGCCGCTGACGTTTACGTTGACGGTAACGTCCTCGATGTCTTCGGTCGCGACGATGCGCACGGTGGGGTCGATCGTGTTGCCACCATTGAACGACACCAGACCCTCCGTCAGGTCGAACGATTTTCCGGCAAAACCCAGCGTTCCGCGAATCAACTCGATTTCGCCGGACAAACTCGGTGCCGAACTGGTACCGTTAATCGTGAAGTCGGCTCGCCACTCGGACTCAAGTCCCATTCCGGAAACATAGAGCTTTTCTGGTGCGACAAGATGCAGGTCCAGCCGCACGGACGCGAATGCGCTTTTGGTGGGCTGAGCCGGCTCGTTACCGGTGATCCGCTGCGGGCCACGGGGCGGCTTGAAGCGCACACCGGTCAACCGCGGAACGTCAGCCGCGCCTTCGCGCACGATCGCATAACGGGTCTCGGGAAGTTGGATCGTGCCGGAGAGCAGCGGCGCTTCAGCACCGGATTTTACGAGGCGAAGGCTACCGCTTGCCGTCGCGGCAAGCGCATCGCTCTTGGCAAGCTGAGCCTGGGTAAGGTCAACGCTCAAGTCCGTCGGATAGCCCTGCTCTGCCGCAAGTCCGACCGTGCCCCGAGCTACGATGCTGCCATCGCCGGCCTTTGCGGTCAGATTCTCCAGCTGCAGGCTGCTGCCGTCGAACTTTCCGGACACGTTCATCTGCGTGAGCTTGGTGCCGTACGTCAGGTTCTCGTAGGTCAGGTTCTGCCCACGAACGATACCGTTCAGGCACGGCGCCTGCACCCGGCAGGAGAAGTCCGCAGCCAGCCCGATGGGGCCGGAGAGGCGCTGATCCGTCATCCCCGCAAAGGAGAAGAGCGTATCCGCCGGGCCGTTGTACCGAATCCCGCCTCCCAGCGATGCGCTCATCAAACGCTCCGTCCAGGTGCCCGCAGCCGGTCCAAGCGGCCGAAGCGTGGCAACGAGGCGGCCGACCACGCTGCCACGTCGGCGCATGACCGCGCTTGCCTCGCCCCCATCCGGCAACAGCTTCCCGACAAAGTTGATGTCGAGCGGCTGACTGACCGAGGCTGCCGTTGTGCGGGTAAAGTCCTCCAAGTGCAGGCGCGCGTCGGCTCGGGGGAAAGCGGTATCACCGGCCTGCTCGAAATCCAGGCTTCCGCTCGCACGACCACCAATGCCGAGACCCGGCGTGAACGCATTCACCAGCGCCATGTCGACATTCTCAAGCCGGCTCTGCAGCTTCATGCCTTTGCCATAGCGCCCTGCGAGCTGCACCTTGCCACCGCCGAAATTCACCGTGGTGGGCAGCAGTTCGTACGTGCCATCGCGCGGGAGGATACGGGCGGGCGTCACCGTAGTGACCTCAAGGCCGCGCACGCGGCCGGCGAGCGCCACTCGCCACAATTCGGGTTGCAGATCGGCATTCGCGCTCATGCGGAAAGGAACGCCACTTGTGCCTTCGATCAGCGCCTTGGCCTTCCCACGGCCATTCTGGTAATCGACCAGCACCCGTGCCGCAGCTATGTCCAGACTGCCGAACTGGGTTCCCGCCACCTGCGCATCAGCGATGACCAACGGCTTATCATAAAGGACTGCCCGCCCGTCGACGATCGCTGATCCGATCGACAACTTGGCTGGGCCCGCGAATACCGTATCACGAGCCCGGACGTTGAACACGACCTCCTGGAACTTGCCTTGCGCGCCAAGGCGCAACAAACCGCCCAGACCATTGCCGTTCGCCGTGAGTTGCCCGGTAAAGGGGCCGCTCGGTGCCTGCACGATCCGGCCAGAGAAATCGATCCCGGAGAGGTTGGCGCTGTTGACCTGAACGGCCAGAGCCCTGCCCATCTCCATGGTCACGTCGGCTCGTAGCGGGCCATAATCGCTATCGCTGGTGAGGTTCAGGTTGTAGCCCCCCCTCACGCCATCGATCCTCGCATCCACGTTGGCGAGGCCAATCCCGAAATTGGGCTTCTCGGCGGTGATGTGGGCGTTTGGATCGGCGACCGTACCATCCACCCGGACCCCGATGTTGCCATATCGCCGCGAGGTACCATTGGCGTTCAGCACTATCCGCCCGGATTTCGTGGAGTACGATCCGGTGCCACCGACGACCCGAAGATCGGGTGCCTCCAGCCTGAGGCCGGAGAAACGCGCGAGACCATCCGAGCCATAACTGACTCGCGAAGAAGCGACGAGGTTGCCGCCCAGATACGACCTGAGGCTGTCGTTGAGCAATCGCGTGGAACGTGCCCGGACAGTGCCTTCCAGAGCATAGCCGTCCTGCTTGGCCTTGAGATCCATGTTCGTGTTGATGTCGAAGATGCCCACGCTTTCGAGGCGATAATCATCAAGCCGGCCATCTACGGCGCCAGTGTAGATACCCGTGCTCATATCCGCGAGCAGGATCAGCTTGGCATCGATCCGATCCGATCGGATCCGCATGTTGTCTGAAAGAATGCGTGGGCCATCGATCGCGAGATCCCCGGCCAGCTTTACATTTACCAGAGTGCCGCCGGCCACCGTGTCGAGGCCGGTGATGCGTGTGACGCTGGCGTTGACCGGGATCAGGATGCGATCGGCGTTGACCGTCGCGGCCCCGGTGGCGTTCAAATTCTGCAGCCCCATGTCGTTCATGACAATCTGCGAAGCGTTGATGGCGTATTGTACCTTTGGTGTCGCAAAGGCTCCATCGAGCGTCATCGCGGCGCGCAGACCTGCGCCACGCAGATTCTCTGCAAGCGCAGACGGCTTGAGCAAAACGAAATCAAGCTTGAGGGCCTCGAACGAGTTGTCGGAAAGATCGATCAGGCCGTCGGGCGTCAGATTGAAGGCGTCGCTCCAGATCCTGCCGCTCAACCTTGCACGCCGGTTGGCAAGCGCAGCGGTAAGATCGAGGTTTGTGATTGGTCCCAGCAGATTCGCGGTCGGACCGGTGACCAACCGCGCGATCCGCGTCGGGCCCCGCAGCGTGAAGGTTCCGTCGCGGGCAGTCATCGCGATGCGGGCAAGCTCCCCGCCAGCAAGGTTGGCTGCCACTTCACCATTCCACGCGGCCCAGGATCCCTTGCCGCCAATCTTGACCGTAAGCGGCGCATTCAATCCCGCGAGCGTTGCGATGACGCCGCCTCGCGGCGCATCGAGATCCAGGTCGATGTCGAGCTTGTTGGTTGCCGGAACCGCGTCGAGCTTGACCTTGAAACGATCACCGCCAGCGACACCGGCAGCCGCAACGGTGCCACCAGTGGCGTCGATCTGCGCGCGACCGTCTGCGATATGGGTGTGCCCATCGATCGTAGCGATACGGCGCGCACCGGTAACGGGCTTTTCGATAACGAACCGCGCGATCCTGAGACGCCCGATATCGATATCGATATCGGGCAGCAAAGGTTCGTTGGGATCAGCGGGCGGCGTCTTGTTGAACTGCGGCGCGCGCTTCAGGATCATGCGTTCGGCGATGGCTGATCGCACGTCGACATGATTTTTGATGTAGGCAAACGGCCGCCAATCGACGTCGATCCGGGGCGAAAACAAGAATTCACCCTTGGGATCACGCACCGATAGATCCTGAAGCGTCATCTTGCCATAAAGCGAACCTTCGATCCGTCCGACATTGATCTTCATGCCGTTCTGAAATTCGAGAGCGGCAATTTGATCTGCCACAAAGCGATGGCCGGGGCTGGTGTTCAGGCCCAACACTATCGCCACCACCAACAAGACCGCACCGATCACGACCGCCGCGATCAGCTTGGCGACCCGCAGGCCCCAGCGGCGCGGCCGCCGTCCAGCGTCGGCAACGTCGGCTACTTCGGTCGACATGCCGGCCGGGTCGTTGCCCTTCTCATCGGTCATCAAAACGCTTGCCCGATCGAGACATAAAGATTTAGCCGCGATTCCCCCGGTTGTCGGTCAAGCGGCGTGGCGACGTCGACCCGTAACGGGCCGAAGTTCGTGTAGAAACGCCCACCTATGCCGACACCATACCGCAGATTGGAAAATCTGGGTGTCGTCGCCTCATACGATTGGCCGGCGTCCAAAAACGCCACGATCCCATAGTTGCCGAAACGATAGCGGCCCTCGATCGCGGCTTCGTTCAAGCTGCGCCCGCCGATGGGATCGCCATTCGGGTCGAGCGGACCCAGCTTCTGATATCCAAACCCACGCACCGATCCGCCACCGCCGGAATAGAACCGTCGGGACGGAGCGATATCGCTACGCGACGCTCCCTGGATCGTGCCAAACCGCATGCGGCCCGCAAGCACGAAGCTTTCCCCGAACGGGTAGTAGGCGGACCCATCAATCCGGGCGCGAACATAAGGTGTGAAGTTACCCTGTAGAGAGCCTTCGGGCTGAATGAGCGCCGTTACGCGAAAACCCTTCGTCGGGTTCAGCAAGTCATCCGATGTGTCGAGCCCGATCTGCCCGTTCAACGCAGCGATGTAATAGGTGCGCCGCCGTCGGTCGGCGGTGGCAAAGTCATACTCCGTCTCGGCGGTGCCTAACAATTCGACGCCATAGGCATAGGTCAGGCGCTTCTGCCAGATCTGCGTCGAGTCATAACTGACCCGTGCCGCAAGCCGCCCGGTAAAGGCGTCATACGCGTCGTATTTCGAATGAAGCGTTTCCGCCACGGCCTCAAAAGTACGATCGCGTTGCCCGGCGTTGGCGCGGCGGAAGGTTACACCGGCACCCTGCTGCTGGGTTCCGGCGATACCATGAACGATCAAGGCTCCTTCCGGTGGAAACATGTTGCGGTTGGTCCAGGTGCCCTCGAGCGTGAAGCCCTCGCCCGCGGCATAACCTGCACTTCCGGCAATCGTACGAGGCGGGCCGGCCTCCTGTTTGACCAGCATCGTAACATATTGCGTATCGTCCGGAGCGACTTCGCCAGTCCTCTGCGGTTCCGCTGTGACGGTCGAGAACAGTCCGGTGGCCACCAGCGCCTTGCGCAGATCATCGACCTTGCGACTATCGTAAAGTTCGCCGCGCTTGAAGCGGGCCAGCGTTTCCACGTGGTCGGCCCCGAATGCAAGTTTGCCTTGGGTCGTGAAGCCGCCGAACCTCGCTCGCGGCCCGACCGTCACGGGCAAGGTGTAATCGCCCCCACCCGTTGCCTGATCCAGCAAGATGTCACGAGCGCCGATCGCGGCGAAAGGATACCCATTCTCCGGCAAGGCCAGGGCGACCTGAGCCTCGGCGCCCTGAACGCGTTGGGCGACGATCGGCTCGCCAACCTTGAGAGCCAGATTGTCAGCGATCAGGGTCGGCGGAACTGTCGGGTCTGCTTTCACGGTAATAGAGGTGAAGGCGAAACGTTTTCCTGGTGTCACGTCGATGACGGCAGTCAGTGGCATCCCGCCCGGTGCCTCCGAGCGATCCAGTCGCGTGCGCACCTGGGGGTCGTACCAGCCTTCAGACGCGAGCAAGGTCTTCACCAACTCGCTATCCTCGGTCAATCGCGCCGAGAGCATAGCCGAGTTCGCCGCCTTCTTTCCGCCTTTGTCCAGTGCCGAAAGGGCTTTGAACTGGTTCTTGAGATTGACTTCCGATTCCCTGTCCGCAGCGTCGAGACCATTGAGCTTGACCACATACGTCACCTTGGTGTCGGCAGCCTCGGCCTCATCCTCGGCAAACTGGACAGGAGCGACCTTGAACTGGTCGAGTGGCGGCAGCGGTGCGGACAATTCGGCATCTGCGACCGGGGCATCGCCGATCGCGGATGCAGCCGCACGCGTCGCCCCAACCCTTTCGCCGGTTGAACCAGGCTTCAGCCTGTTCGCGTCTGCCGGTTGAAGCGGCTGGCCGGCCCTACCCTGGCCGATCCCACCATCGCCCTTCGTCGAGGACTGTTCGGCGGCGATCCGACGCTCGAAGCTGTCGATCGATTCCAAAGGCTGGTCCAGCTCGGGTTCGCTACGCTCGCTTAGTGGCGGGATCGCGCCGTTGAACTCTGCGTCAGGGATGATCGGCTCGACCGGAGGGAGTGCCGACCCGGAGGGTGGCGGAGGCAGGGCGATCGATCCAGCACGCAGCGCATCGCCGGCAGGTGCGGGTGCTTCGCTGGTGGTTGTGGCTGCTGCGGTCGATTGCGCGTGCGCAGATCCGGCGAGCGACGCAAAAACCAGCGCGACCATTGCCACACCAGTAATCCGGATGATTGAACTCTTCGACGGGGAACCATGCACCCGGTCGACGATTAGCAGTGGCATGCGATGCGAAATGCGAAAACCCCTGGATCGAAATATCGCGCCCACCCGCGATCCTGTGATCGTAATATCATGAATCAGAACAAGGTTCCAGCAAACCTGGGGGGCTTTGCGTGACCGAAGGCGTATCGGCAAGCAACCTGCCACCGGGTGCGACCGCGGGATCGCCTTGGTCGATGCCACGGAAGGCGTGGTTTCAGGTCGTCAAACGCGTTTACGTCATGATCGGATTTCATGAGCTTGGTCTGCTGGCGGCGGGACTGGCCTTTTTCGTGTTTTTGGCGATCACTCCGCTCATCGCTGCCATCGTCATGGTTTATGGCTTGGTCGGGGATCCAGGCGCGGTGCAGTCGCAAATGGAGGCGATCGTGCGGGTCGTGCCTGCGGATGCTGCTCGGCTGATCGAAGAGCAACTGTTGCAGATCGTCACCACCAGTTCCGGCGTGACGGGGTTTGCCTTGCTTATCGCAATGTTCTTCGCTGTCTACGGCGGTATGCGTGCAGCTAGCGGCATGATAAGCGCCCTTAACATTATCAACGAAGAGCACGAGACTCGCTCGTTCATCAAGCTCACGTTGCGCGCTGCCGCGCTTACGGTTGCCGCCGTGCTGATCGCGTTGACCGGGCTGCTTTCCGGCGGCGTGTTCGCGTGGCTGCAAACACAAACCAGCGTGTTTTTAGGTGGCGTCACGGCGTTGTTGTTCAAGCTTCTGACTTGGACTGCGGCGGTCGCACTTGGAACCGCCGGCTTCGCGTTGATCATGCGATATGGACCCGACCGCCGCCCGGCGAAATGGAGATGGCTGACCCCCGGATCACTGCTGGCAACCGTGTTGTGGATTTTGGTTTCGTTCGGGTTCTCGCTCTATGTGGCGTACATCAGCGACTACAACGCAACGTATGGTTCACTTTCGGCCATAGTGGTCTTCCTGATGTGGTTGTTTCTTTCCGCCTATGCGGTTCTCTTGGGAGCGCTATTGAATGCCGAGATCGAGCGGCAGACGTATTGCGACACCACCACTGGCCCAACCCGAGAGCCGGGCGAACGAGGCGCTGTTCTGGCAGACCAGGTCGATGACAAGGTGCCTACGCGCGAAGCGCTCGATCGCAGCAAACAGCGGCACGCCGCGCATGAGCGTCACAAGGCCGACATCAAGGCAGCCAGCGCCAGATAGCTTCGTCCGCACATCGCCGCTGCGATCACGGCCCGTCGCGGTTGAAGCATTTCGGGACCACGGCATAGCTAACCCCACACATGGCGAGCGCAATGCGACCCAGGGGAAGGATTACGATCATGAGCGATATTCTGGGCTATGCCGGCAAGCGGGTAATCGTCAGCGGCTGCTTTTCGGGGATGGGCGAAGCGACTGCAAAGCTCCTGCTAGATCTTGGCGCTGAGGTTCACGGGTTCGATTTTAAGGACGTCGAACTCCCGTTGGCGTCTTTCAACAAGGTCGATTTGCGCGATCCTGCCACGATCGAGGCCGGCGTCGCAGCCGTCGGCGGTAAAGTCGACGCGCTATTCAACTGCGCCGGCCTGCCTGGCGGTGGTGGCTTCCCGGCAATCGACACGATGAAAGTCAATTTTCTCGGCACTCGCCACCTGACAGAGCAGGTCGTTCCCTTGATGGGGGATAAGGGGGCGATCGTCTCCATCGCATCCACCGGTGGCTTGGGCTGGAGCCGCCGAATCCCGGTCCACATGGAACTGCTGCAGACCAAGGGCTTCCAAGCCGGACTGGAATGGTGCGAAGCCAACGCGCAGCACGTCGCCGAGGGCTATGCCTTTTCGAAGGAGGCGGTGATCGTGTGGACCCAGTTCATGGGCGCGCACTTGATCAAAAAGGGCATTCGCATCAACTGTTCGCTGCCCTCTCCCACCCAGACGCCGATGATGGCGACCTTCCACGCCACCTCGGGCAAGGATGTCGTCGATGCCGCTGCTGAGCCTTTGGGTCGCTATACTACTGCGGCCGAACAGGCCGGGCCGTTGGTCCTCATCAATTCGGACCTGGCAAACGTAGTCAACGGTATCGTCCTTCCGGTCGACGGTGGCTTCATGGGTGGCTTGGCGACTGGACAGGTGGACATCAGCAAGATGATGAGCGCTGCCAAGAAGCCTTCTTGAACGCATGGAGGGTGCAGCACCTGAGCCGGTGGCGCACCCTTCCAAACGCCCTATTTGACGATTGTCATTCCTCAGCTTGCCTACAATGTGAGGTTGCAGTACAGCCTTCACATTAAGATGTGAGGATAGACGTACATGGCAACCGATCTAATCGAGAAAGTTCGTCGGCTCGTTACCGATGGGGGCATGAGTCGGTCCGGACTGGCTCGAGCCGCCGGCCTTCACGCTAACACTCTTCGCGATCTGACGGAAGTTGACTGGAATCCGACCGCAGAGACGCTGAGCAAGCTTGAACGCGTCTTGTTCTCCAATGACGATCGTTCGATGTTGGTCCCCATCGAGGAGATCATCGATGAGGCCCGTAATGGGCGGATGTTCATTCTGGTCGATGATGAAGATCGCGAGAATGAAGGCGATCTTGTCATTCCGGCGCAGATGGCGACCCCATCGGCGATCAACTTCATGGCGACTCATGGTCGCGGTTTGATTTGCCTCTCCCTTACGTCCGATCGCTGCGACCTGTTGGGCCTTGAGGCGATGAGTGCCAGCAACGGGACGCGGCACGAGACCGCGTTTACAGTCTCGATCGAAGCGCGTGAGGGTGTCACCACCGGCATCTCGGCCGGAGATCGGGCGCGAACCGTGAGCGTCGCGATCGACGGCACCAAGTCGCGTGACGACATCGTCACTCCTGGCCACGTCTTTCCTTTGCGGGCTCGCGATGGCGGCGTTCTTGTCCGTGCCGGCCATACCGAGGCGGCAGTCGACATCTCGCGCTTGGCCGGCCTCAATCCTTCCGGCGTCATCTGCGAGATCATGCGCGACGATGGTACGATGGCGCGGATGGACGATCTGGTATCCTTCGCCCGTCTCCACGATTTGAAGATCGGCACGATCCGCGATCTGATCGCCTATCGCCGGCGCCATGACCGGATGGTCGAGAAGAAGGCCGATATGGCCTTTGACAGCCGTTATGGCGGACAGTGGATGGCCCGGACTTATTACAACAAGGCCACTGGCGATGAGACCATGGCGCTGATCAAGGGACGCATCGATCCCGACAAGCCAACGCTGGTGCGCATGCACACATTGTCGATCTTCTCCGACATTCTTGGTGAGACGACCGGCGCGCGCGGAGAACTGCTGCATCGTTCGATGGAGATCATCGGCGAGGCCGGCAGCGGCGTTATCGTCCTCATCAATCGGCCCATGAGCACGTTGATGTCGCGCACATTCGACATCCGCGCGCGCTATCGTGCCGGTGAACAGCCGGACCTCGCAGAACTGCGCGATTACGGTGTGGGCGCGCAGATTCTTGCCGAGTTGGGCGTTCACGACATGATACTACTGACCAACACGCATCACTCGCTGGTCGCACTCGAAGGCTATGGCATAAACATCGTCGGCGAACATGCGATCGACGGCGTGGGAGACGAAGACAATGGCTAAGTTCCTTATCGTCGAGGCCCGCTTCTACGACCATCTCAACGATATGCTGATCGCCGGCGCGCGGGCAGCGCTGAAGGCGGCCGGTCACAAGAGCGATACCATTACGGTGCCGGGAGCACTCGAGATACCCGGCGCGATCGCCCTTGCCGAGGCGGCGGGTGACTACGAAGGGTTCGTAGCGATCGGTGTGGTGATCCGGGGAGAGACCTACCACTTCGAGATCGTAGCCGGAGAAAGCGCGCGCGGTATCATGGCCATGACGATGGACGGCGTGCCGATAGGCAACGGCATCCTCACCGTCGAGGACGAGGCACAAGCGCTCGCCCGCGCTGATCCAGAGCAAAAAGACAAAGGCGGCGAAGCTGCAAAAGCTGCCATTGCCTTGCTTGAATTGAAGGAGCGGTTCGGTGGCTAGCGAACCTTCCGGCGATCCTGCCAATCTCAGCAAGAGCTCGGCCCGTCATCCGTCTTTTGGCGGCATCAGGCTCGTGCTTGGTGGCAACGTCTTCGGCTGGACGATCGATCAGGATCGCAGCTTCGCCGTGCTTGACGCCTTCTATGAAGCCGGTGGCCGCATGATCGATACGGCGGAGGGATATTCTGCGTGGGTACCCGGCAATCGAGGCGGTGAATCCGAAGCGATCATCGGTGCCTGGCTCGAAAGTCGCAACGTCCGTGGCGACATGCGCATTGGCACCAAGACGGGCATGGGCGGATCGGCGGGAGCTTTGCACCCCGAAAAAGTGGCCAGGGCACTCGAGGGCTCGTTGAACCGGCTTCGAACCCAATATGTCGACCTCTACTATATCCACAGAGATGATCAGGTTACCCCACTTGATGAAGTGGTGAACGCCTACGACACAGCGTTTCGCGCTGGCGCAGTGCGCGAACTGGGCGTCTCGAACTACCGACCCGATCGGCTCGAAGATCTGAACACCACCGCGCAACGCTCCGGCGCCCAACCCTTCACCGTTGCCCAACCGCTTTATAACCTCGTTGCGCGGGACGAGTATGAAGGCGCACTGCAGAGCCTGTGCGTGGCACAAGGTATTGCTGTGATGCCGTACTATGGCCTTGCCGCCGGTTTCCTGAGTGGGAAGTATCAAAGCACGCGGGACTGGGCCGGCAAGGCTCGCGCCAGCTCGCTGGACGACGCAGCCCGAAATGGTGGTTGGGAAAAACTCGAGATTCTACGCGAAGTCGCTGCAGAACTGGACGTACCTCCGGCCCATGTCGCACTTGCATGGATCAACGCGCAGCCTGGCATAGCCGCGCCGCTCGCCAGCGCGACGTCGCTCGAACAAGTTGCGGATCTTGCTCGAGCTGCAACTTTGCATTTGGATCCGGCGCATCTTCGACGCTTCGCTGGTTAAAGCGCCTTCAGTCCGCAAATTGACCTGCACCGACTGATATACGGCATGCGGAACTGTACCTAAGTAGTACGTCGTTCGACATAAGTATTTTCAAGCTCGTAAAATCATGTAAATAACAGACCATATTCGATACTAATCCATTTCGGATATAAATCCGTTTAAGTAAGTCTCCGGGAGCAACCCGGGTCGCAAACATAAAATGGTCCGCCTGAACGGACTTGGGTGCCGTAAACGCCCAACGCAGTGGAGATAAATCCAGTGTCCCAGCATGATCGCGTTCGAAAGCTTGTCGAGACCCTCTCGAACTGTCGCACCGACCTTGACAAGATCGGTGCCCATGTTGCGGCGGCACACCTTGATACTGCCCTCCACGCCTTGCGACGGCAGTTCACTCCGCCTTCTTGAACCTCCGAATTGGAGTAAGATCGCCACGACGTTTGCGGCGATGCCTGCCTAGTGTCTCCTCCAGACCGGACCGGCCTTTGCGCGGATCTGCCTAGCCTCTTGGCGAAGGCCGTATCCTGCAGAGACCGCATCCAAAGTCTGCGAATGGAATCAGGACAAACTGCAGCCATTGGGCTGTCGGTGGGGCATCGTGACAAGTGGAGCGTCTAACCAGCCTATGCGAAATCGGGCCAAAGCCATGCGCCTGATCGGCATAGCCAATGAATTGCTGGCGATGGCCCGGGAACTCGAAATCGGTTCGCATGCCGGCGTCGATGCATCGAACCGCGCTTCAACTCCGACGCCTCAGTTTGCAACAGGGACACAGGATCATCCGGTGTGGGTGGAACTTGCCCGGCAGACTTACGATGATCGGCGGCGGCGAACCAAGATTTTCCAGTCCGAAGAACTTTTTGGTGAACCTGCCTGGGATATTCTCCTCGACCTTTTCATTGCCGCGAAGGAGCGTAGACGCGTTTCTGTGACCAGCGCCTGCATCGGCTCCGCAGTCCCCTCCACAACCGCGCTTCGCTGGATCTCGATACTCGAACGTCAAGGATTGCTCAGTCGCGAAGCCGATCCTGGCGACGCACGACGCGTCTATGTGCAGCTCAGCCCGCGGGGCTATGAGGCCATGCTGGAATACTTTTTTTCATCTAGTCGTTCGGTCGTTCTGTTGGATGAGAACCTGCAGCACGTTGCCAGGCGCCGCTAAGGCGCAACCACGGCTCATCTAGCTCTAACAGTCATAATTCCGCTGCCGGTCGCGAACGGCATCGCCTCTTTCGCAAGGCCCGGCCGGGGCGGCAGCCTTGCGGACGGCGACACACACTTGTAGAGGACGCGCCAACTCCCCTACCCGCCAGATCCCAGAGGATTACCGATGGCCGCCCAGTACGCCTATGTCATGAAGAGCATGACCAAGACCTTCCCCGGCGCGCAAAAGCCGGTACTGTCCGACATCAGCCTGCAGTTCTATCAAGGTGCCAAGATCGGCATCGTCGGCCCCAACGGCGCCGGCAAGTCGACCCTGATCAAGATCATGGCCGGCATCGACACCGACTATACCGGCGAGGCCTGGCCCGGTGAGAACATCACTGTCGGCTACCTGGAACAGGAACCGGAGCTCGACACCAGCAAGACCGTACTCGAGAACGTCAAGGACGGCGCGCGCGAAGTCGCGGACCTGGTCGACCGATTCAACGAAATTTCGAACCTGATGGCCGACCCGCCGGAGGACGCCGACTTCGACGCCCTTATGGAAGAGATGGGCACGCTCCAGGAGAAGATCGACGCCGTCGATGGCTGGTCGCTCGACAGTCAGCTGGAACTGGCGATGGAAGCCCTGCGCTGCCCTCCCGGCGACTGGCCGGTGGATAGTCTGTCGGGCGGTGAAAAGCGCCGTGTCGCCCTAACCCGCCTACTGATCCAGAAGCCGTCGATCCTACTGCTCGACGAACCGACCAACCACCTCGACGCGGAATCGGTCGAGTGGCTTGAGAACCATCTCAAGGAATACGCCGGCGCGGTGCTGATGATCACCCACGATCGCTACTTCCTCGACAACGTGGTGAGCTGGATCCTCGAACTCGATCGCGGCAAGTACTTCCCGTATGAAGGTAACTACTCGACCTACCTGGAGAAGAAGGCCAAGCGCCTGTCGCAGGAAGAACGCGAGGAGTCCGGCCGTTCCAAGGCGCTGCGCGAAGAGCTCGAGTGGATCCGTCAGACGCCTGCCGCACGCCAGACCAAGTCGAAGGCGCGCATTCGCAAGTTCGAGCAGCTGCAGGAAGCCCAGTCCAGCCGCAAGCCGGGCAAGGCGCAGATAGTCATCCAGGTGCCCGAGCGGCTTGGCAGCAAGGTCATCGAGGTCACAGGCGTGACCAAGGCGTATGGCGAGAAGCTGCTGTTCGAGAACCTCTCGTTCATGCTCCCACCCGGTGGCATCGTCGGCGTGATCGGCCCGAACGGCGCCGGCAAGTCGACGCTGTTCAAGATGCTCATCGGCAAGGAAACGCCGGACGAAGGCTCGATCGATATCGGCAGCACCGTTCACTTAGGCTTCGTCGATCAGAGCCGTGATCACCTCGATCCCTCGAAGAACGTCTGGGAGGAAATTTCCGACGGTCTAGACTACATGAAGGTCAACGGTCACGACATGTCGACCCGCGCCTATGTCGGCGCATTCAACTTCAAGGGTGCGGATCAGCAGAAGAACGTCGGCAAGCTATCGGGTGGTGAGCGCAACCGCGTTCACATGGCCAAAATGCTCAAATTGGGCGGAAACGTGCTGCTGCTTGACGAGCCGACCAACGATCTCGATGTCGAAACTTTGGGTGCGCTCGAAGACGCGATCGAGAATTTCGCCGGTTGTGCCGTGGTGATCAGCCACGATCGCTTCTTTCTCGACCGGCTCGCCACGCACATCCTTGCTTTCGAAGGCAATAGCCATGTCGAATGGTTCGAAGGCAACTTCGCAGCGTACGAGGAAGACAAGCGTCGCCGTCTGGGCGATGCTGCCGATCGCCCAACAGCGTTGGCTTACAAAAAACTGACCCGCTAGGCTCGCCGGCGACCCTCTGTTCATTTTCGGAACGCTGAAGCTGAACAGAGGGCGCCACTTTGGTTCAGAGTTGCGACAGCGCGACGTATGTAGAAGGCCTGCATGGATAGGCCGCAATGCGTGCGACCGTCTCTTTGAATGGGACAGCAGCGATGAAGAATGTGTCGAGCTCGGCTAAGCCGCAAGCGTTTGCACTGAGTGCCATGGCACTCATGGCGTGCGCGGTATCACTACCGGTGGCAGCGGTAGCGCAAGATGGCGGTCAACGTGGGAATGGCGAGCAACGCGACGGTGATCGGGGTGGAAACCGACAGCAGCAAAGCGATCAATCAGCTGCTCAGCAACAGCCGCAGACGCAAGCCCCTGCGGCTTCAAGCCAGCCGGTAATGATCAGGAATGGCGATCGGGGTCAGCGTTACCGAAGCCAGAACGATCAGAGATACCGGGGCCAAGAGGGCCGCAACAACGTCCGGATGCAGGATCAGGCGACTTGGACGGATGCCCAGCGCGAAGCTTATCGTGGTGCAGTGCTTCAAGGGCGTGCGACAGATCAGTTCCAAGGGCGTGGTCGCGATCGTGACCGTAGGTCGATAGACAACCGTTACAATCAGGGTGATCGCCAACAGGCTTGGCAGCGCGACCGAGATGGCCGTGCACAAACGGGATGGCAGGCTAGCCGCAATTACCGAGCCGAGCCGCAGTGGCAGGGCAATCGTGACAACAGGGGCAAGGGTGATCGCGCTGGCTGGCAAGACAATCGAGGCGGCTCGGCAGGGCGGGAGACTTGGCGCAATAATGGCTCGGTAAACAATCGCGGCTGGGATCGCGGTTGGCGCAGCAACAATCGTTATGATTGGTCATCCTATCGATCGAGCAATCGCAACATCTACTCGGCCGGACGATATTACTCACCATTCCAAAATTACAGCTATCGCCGCCTCGGCATCGGCTTTTCACTAGGAAGCCAATTCTATGGGTCACGTTACTTGATCAGCGATCCCTATTACTACCGCCTTCCCGAAGCATACGGGCCGTATCGATGGGTTCGTTACTACGATGATGTCCTGCTCGTAGACACCTATTCAGGTGAAGTCGTCGACGCGATCTACGATTTCTTCTACTAGGCTTACCTTTAAACCGTCGAGCGCGAAGCCTTCTCGGTTATGCCACGAAGGCTTCGCCACTTTGGCAGTACGATCAGACGAAGGGTGCTGCCTTACGCAACAATTGATACGCGTCGACCACTTGCTGCAAGCGTCCCTCGTGCGAGCGATCCCCCCCGTTATGGTCGGGATGATAGCGCCGAACCAATTCGGTATATCGACGTCGCAGACCGCTGCGATCGGCACCATGCTGGAGACCGAGCGTATTCAGGGCACGCTCCTGGTCGGGGGTAAAGGCCCCTGCTTGTCCCTGCGTATGGTGCCTCCGTTCTTTCGCATACGCTTTTGCGCGCGCGTTGATCGCTTCGAGAGGATCGGTAAAATCGGCCCATCGCGGCACCCCGTCCACCCCGCCATCTGCACGGAACGCGCGGCTGGTACTTGCCCACCCATGTAAGGGCGATTGCGCTTCGAAGATCTCTTCTGCGCTCATGCCATCGAAGTAGTCATACCCCGAATTGAACTGCCGGACATGATCGAGGCAAAGCCATCGAAAATCACCCGGGCCGTCAAACCCGGATGGTCGATGGCCGGGAGCACGGAACTCGCCAGGCTCGCCGCACCCAGGCCATGCGCAAACGTGGCCCGTCGCGTCGAACCTACCGTGAAATCTTCTGCTGCTCACCGACTTCCAGATGGGACCAACTTGCTCTAAATGGAAGACATGACCGGACCGATCGCACAGGAAATGCGGAAGCTTTTAACCGAAGCTTTCGCCCCTACTCACCTCGATGTCGTCAATGACAGCGCCAAACACCGCGGCCACACGGGCGATGACGGTAGCGGCGAATCCCACTTTACCATCGAGATCGAAAGCGCAACTTTCGACGATACCTCACGCCTGCAGCGACAGCGGATGGTCAACGCCGCACTGGGCGACATTCCGGGTCAGCGGGTCCACGCACTCGCCGTTCGCGCATGGGCGCCGGGTGAACGCTGACTTTCGACAGGCTGGCTGATATCACCCAATGGTAAGGGGGCGGCCAGCAACGACCAAGACGATAACCATAATCCGCGCTCCCATGTTGCCCTTGGCCGTCAGGCCGCGTAAAGCGCGCCACCATGCCGAACCCGCTGATCTTCGCCGTGCCCAAAGGGCGTATTCTGGACGAGGCGTTGCCGCTGATGGCACGTGCGGGCGTGGTGCCCGAAGCGGAGTTCCACGACAAGAAATCGCGCGCGCTCTCGTTCAGCTGCGAGAACGCCGATATACGCTTGATCCGCGTGCGCGCTTTCGACGTCGCGACGTTCGTCGCGCATGGGGCAGCGCAAGCCGGAATTGTGGGATCGGATGTCGTCGAGGAATTCGCGTATTCCGACTTGTATGCGCCAGTGGATTTGGCCATCGGCCATTGCCGACTATCGGTCGCTGAACCGGAAGGCCAAGCCACCGGTGCTGTCCCCTCGCACCTGCGCATTGCCAGCAAATACCCCAACCTGACGCGCCGCCACTACGAACGCCTTGGCATTCAGGCCGAGGTGGTCAAGCTTAACGGCGCGATGGAGCTGGCGCCTAGCCTCGGGCTTTCCAGTCGCATCGTTGATCTCGTATCGACCGGCCGCACCCTGCGGGAGAACGGTCTGGTCGAGACAAGCACGATCCTGGAAATATCGGCACGGCTAATCGTCAATCGTGCGGCATTGAAGACAGACGAACGGGTTGGCGCCCTGGTCGAGCGTTTTCGTGCGCTCGTGAACGAGCGTGAGGCCGCCTGATGCAGAGGCTGTCAACGCGCGATGCAGGCTTCGAAAAGGCCTTCGCTCGCTTGGTTCGCGAGCGCCGCGAGAGCGACGACGATGTCGCCCGCGATGTTTCCCTGATCCTGGCGCAAGTCCGTAGCCGAGGCGATGCGGCTGTTGCCGAGTTGACTGCCCGACATGACGGCCATCAGTTGGTCGATGAGGTATCTTGGCGTGTCGAGGCCGCCACTTGCCGCGACGCATTCGATGCACTCAAGCCTGAACTTCGTGCCGCGCTTGAACTCGCGGCTGGTCGCATTCGGGCATACCATGAGGCGCAAAGGCCCGAAGATCGAGACCACACGGACGAACTGGGCGTCAGGCTTGGCGCCAAGTGGTTGCCGGTCGACGCGGCGGGCCTCTACGTTCCGGGTGGCCGTGCGGCTTACCCTTCATCGTTGCTGATGAACGCCATTCCCGCCAAAGTCGCCGGCGTCGAGCGGCTCGTTGTGGTGACCCCGACGCCCAAGGGCGCGATCAATCCCCTCGTCCTGGCCGCTGCGCATCTGGCAGGCGTCGATGAGATTTGGCGTATCGGCGGTGCGCAGGCGATCGCGGCACTTGCTTACGGGACCGACCGCATCCGCCCCGTGGACGTCATAACGGGTCCGGGAAACGCCTGGGTCGCAGAAGCCAAGCGCCAGCTATTCGGCGTGGTCGGCATCGACATGGTTGCAGGCCCAAGCGAAATTTTGGTGATCGCGGATGCGTTGAACGATCCCGAATGGATCGCTGCTGATCTGCTCAGTCAGGCCGAGCACGATCCATCGGCCCAGTCGATCCTGATCACCGACGATGCGATCTTCGCTGATACGGTCGCGGACCGTGTCGGCGTCGAGATTGCGATGCTGCCCACCGCGCGCGTGGCCAGCCAGAGCTGGAACAAGCACGGCGTCATCATCGAGGTCGCATCGTTGGACGAGGCACCGGCCCTCGCCAATGCGCTTGCGGCCGAGCATGTCGAAATCGCAACGGAAGACCCTGAAGCGTTGTTCAAGCGCATCCGGCATGCAGGAAGCGTGTTTCTCGGGCGGCATACGCCAGAAGCCGTTGGCGATTACGTCGCAGGGCCGAACCACGTCTTGCCGACCGGGCGGCGTGCACGTTTCGCCTCCGGTCTTTCGGTACTCGATTTCATGAAGCGGACCAGCTTCATTCAACTGGACGAGCGTGCGCTCGAGGCGATCGGTCCAGCCGCCATCGCGCTGGCCGAGGCAGAGGGTCTGCCGGCTCACGCACGGTCGATCGAAACGAGATTGGGAATATGAAAGCCAAGTCAAAAGGGCGCGCTGCTGCGCGCCTTGCCGCTGTACAGGCGCTATACCAGCATGAGATGGAAGGTACGCCGCAGGCTCAACTTCTAGATGAATTTCATCGTCATCGACTGGGTGCGCAAATCGACGACGATCAGTACGCCGATGCCGAAGTCTCGTTTTTCGATGACGTCGTGGCAGGCACTATCGCTCGCCGAGACGAGATCGATGCCTTGCTGTCTGCCAAGCTAGCGCAGGGATGGGCACTTGCGCGTCTCGATCGGACCATGCTGCAAATCCTACGCGCGGGCAGTTGGGAGCTTCTCGCCCGTGCAGACGTCCCCACTGGATCGGTGATCAACGAATACCTCGATGTGGCGCATGCGTTTTTCGATACGCGGGAGACGAAGTTCGTGAATGGCGTCCTTGATGCGGTGGCCAAGCAGGTTCGATAATCTCGCGAAGAGGGGATCGTCGATCATGGCCTCGACTTCGTGTTCATGTCCCGCCACTACGATCTGATGAGCACCGAGGCCACATTCATCGCGAGCCTACGTGCGATCGCTACCGCGCCTGCTGCGCGGGGCCTGGCAGACGATGCAGCCGTGCTCGAGGTTGGCGGAACGCGGCTGGTCCTTACGATGGACGCCATTGTCGAAGGCACACATTTTCTTCCGCAGGATCCGGCTGAGACAGTCGCTTGGAAGCTGGTAGCCACCAACGTATCCGACCTTGCAGCGAAGGGAGCCGCACCGCGCGGTTGCCTTCTGACCTACTCGTTATCGAACGATGACAGCTGGAACGCTGCCTTCCTGGGCGGCCTTGACGAGGCATGCCGCGCTTTCGCTATTCCCCTACTGGGTGGCGACACGGTGCGCCCACCGCAGGATACGCCACGCAGCTTTTCCCTTGTCGCGATAGGCGAACCGGCAGCCGGGGTCACTGTCCCATCGCGCCATGGCGCAAAACCGGGAGACGTGCTGTGGGTGTCGGGCCCGATCGGAGATGCCGGACTTGGGCTTGCGCTGTTGCAGGGTCGGCTAAGTGCGGATGCCGAAAGCCGGACTGAGCTTATTGGAGCCTACCAGCGTCCCCAGCCCTGCCCGAACTTGGGTATTGCTCTGGCCCCTCTGGTAAACGCCATGATGGATGTATCGGATGGACTGTTGATCGACAGCCAGCGGATGATTGCCGCGAGCGAAACCGCAGCGAACATCGAAGTCGAGCGAATACCCTTATCCCGTGCATATGACGCGGTTGCGGGCAATGATTGCACCGCCCGGCTCGCAGCGGCGACAGCAGGGGATGACTATTGCCTGTTGTTTGCAGCACCCGTTGCCGCCGAGGCCGCACTGCGGTCCGCAGCAGGATCATGTAGAACTATCATCCATCCGATCGGAGCGGTTCAGGCCGGCGTCGGTCTAACCCTCACCTTCCTTGACCGTCGGGTACCATTACCAGACCGACTCGGATTCGAGCACTGACTGCCGACCACCGACGGGTGGCACTGGCAATGTGCCAAGGCGTTGGTACTTGCTAGACAGCAAAGCAAAGCTTAGCCCTTCCTAAGAGCAGCGTAAAAAAGCTGCCGCAAAAAACATAAGTTGGGAAAGGGGATGTACCGTGGACCTTGTCATGGTTGCAATCGTCCTGGGCCTTGTAGGCGTGCTCTACAGCCTGGTCACCAGTAGACAAGTGCTAGCTGCGCCTGTGGGAAGCACAAAAATGCAGGATATCGCAGCAGCTATTCAGGAAGGGGCAAAGGCCTACCTTGGTCGTCAGTATACTGCGATCGCGGTGGTCGGCGTGATCGTCTCGGTCGTGATCTATCTAACGTTAGGATCGCTCTCGACAGTTTCGTTTATAATTGGCGCGGTTCTGTCCGGAGTCGCCGGATTTGTGGGTATGAACATTTCAGTGAGAGCTAATGTTCGGACGGCCGCCGCCGCGCAAAGCTCGCTCCAGGGCGCACTGACGCTGGCTTTCCGATCAGGCGCCGTTACGGGCATGTTGGTCGCTGGGCTGGGACTTCTCTCCATCTCTGGACTCTTCTGGTATCTGATCGGGCCCGCCGGGTTCGCACCGAATGCCCGACCGGTCATATCCGCTCTGACAGCGCTTGCGTTCGGTGCCTCCCTCATCTCCATCTTCGCGCGGCTCGGCGGTGGCATATTCACCAAGGCGGCGGATGTCGGCGCAGATCTGGTCGGTAAGGTAGAGGCGGGCATCCCTGAAGACGACCCACGCAATCCCGCGGTCATCGCCGATAACGTCGGTGACAATGTCGGCGATTGCGCCGGCATGGCGGCCGACTTGTTCGAGACTTATGTCGTCACGATCGGATTGACGATGGTTTCCATCGCTTTGCTCGTAAAGGCTCCGACACCAGATCTGCTTCGGCTGATGGCGGTCCCGCTAGTGGTTGGCGGAATGTGCATCGTCGCTTCGATCATTGGCACCTTTTTCGTCACGCTTGGTGCCAAGGCTTCGATCATGGGCGCGTTGTACAAAGGTCTTTGGGTCACGGTCATCGTGTCAGCCGTACTTATCTACGCGGTGTTTCAGTACGTCTTCAAGGATCTTCATGCCGTGATCGGAGGAGCCGGATTTTTGCAACCGGGCACCGACAGCCTGACAACACAGGGCAGGCTTGGCACTGCTGCGCGAAGTGGTGCGGAGTTCACCGGCCTGGATCTTTTCTGGTGCATGATGATCGGGCTAGTGGTCACCGGCCTGCTGGTCTGGATCACCGAATATTACACCGGCACCAACTACCGCCCCGTACGTTCGATCGCGAAAGCGAGCGAGACCGGACATGGCACCAACGTCATACAGGGTCTCGCGATTAGCCTGGAGTCGACGGCGGCACCGACATTGGTTCTGGTCGTGGCGGTGGTGGCCACCTATCAGCTAGCGGGCGTTATCGGGGTCGCATTCGCCGCCACCTCGTTGTTGGCGCTGGCAGGTATGGTGGTCGCACTCGATGCCTATGGACCGGTGACCGACAATGCTGGCGGGATCGCCGAGATGGCAGGACTGGATGAGACCGTCCGGGCTCGCACCGATGCACTCGACGCTGTCGGCAACACCACGAAAGCCGTTACCAAGGGATACGCCATCGGTTCGGCAGCGCTGGCCGCATTGGTTCTGTTCGGCGCTTACACGACCGATCTGAAAGAGTTCTTCCCGGCCGTTACGGTGGATTTCTCCCTTTCGAACCCATTCGTCATCGTAGGCCTACTGTTGGGCGCGCTGCTACCATACCTATTCGGCGCTTTTGGGATGACCGCCGTCGGCCG
This sequence comes from Novosphingobium sp. TK46, assembly GCF_055361525.1. NCBI lineage: Bacteria > Pseudomonadati > Pseudomonadota > Alphaproteobacteria > Sphingomonadales > Sphingomonadaceae > Novosphingobium > Novosphingobium sp. TK46. The sequence goes on along the minus strand of NZ_CM143963.1, from coordinate 3,047,396 downwards.
GGCGGCAGGCTCGGTGGTCAAGGACGTACGTGAGCAGTTCCGCTCGAACCCTGGCATCATGGCGGGAACGAGCCGCCCGGATTATGCCCGCACGGTCGACATCGTCACGAGGGCGGCGATCAAGGAGATGATCGTACCCTCATTGCTGCCGGTGCTATCCCCCGTGCTGGTCTATTTCATCATCACCGCAGTCGCAGGGCAAGCCGAGGGGTTCGCGTCACTCGGCGCGATGTTGCTCGGCGTGATCGTATCCGGACTGTTCGTCGCCATCTCGATGACCTCGGGTGGCGGCGCGTGGGACAACGCGAAGAAATACATCGAGGATGGCAATCACGGCGGCAAAGGTTCCGAAGCCCATAAGGCTGCGATCACCGGTGACACAGTGGGCGATCCGTACAAGGATACTGCGGGGCCAGCGGTCAATCCGATGATCAAGATCACCAACATCGTCGCGCTGCTGTTGCTTGCCATCCTGGCTGGGCACGCCTGACAACCGAACTACCCGAGAAAGCCTTGCCCACGATCCGAGGCTTTCTTGGCATGCAAGTTAAGCAAATCGTGACCATCATCTGCTAGCGATCAGGATGTGCGGTCCGTCCGCTCGGCAGGTGGGGTCGATGAAAGCCGTGGCGACGCAGTTCAGGACCAGGCATGCCGCCGCCGAACCCCCAAGCCTCGCCGTCGACGAGGGCTCGCTACATCTGGCGTCCGGGCCGGAAATGGCCGAGCCAGATGCCCAAGCATCGTGGGATCATCTCGCGGACCGGGCGAGCGAGCCCAACCCGTTCTTCGAAAGCTGGTACCTCCTGCCTTCGCTGCGGCACCTTGGCAATTTCGCGGACGTACGCCTGTTGTGCTTCAGACAGGGCGGACAACTTGCCGGTTTACTGCCGATCGTTCGTCCGAGCCGCTATTATCGCTGGCCCTTTCCGCATCTGGCGAGTTGGCTGCACGCCAATGCCTTCTGCGGCGCGCCACTGGTAGCGCGTGGCGCCGAGGCGGTGTTCTGGAAGGCGTTGCTGCGGTGGGCGGACGAGCAGGCCGGCGCCGCGATGTTCCTGCATTTGCGCGATCTGCCCCTCGATGGTCCGCTGTTCGCCGGATTGGAGGCCGTCATCGCCGACGAGAATCGACAGGCCGAGGTGGTCCACCGGGAGGCCCGGGCCCTGCTCGCCTCCGAGCTGTCATCCCAGGCGTACTGGGAAGACTCGCTGTCCGGCAAGAAGCGCAAGGAACTGCGCCGGCAGGCCAACCGCCTTGCCGACGAGGGTACCGTCGCCTTCCACCGCTCGACCGCTGCGGACGGGCTGAAAGAATGGTGCGACGCCTTCCTCCGCCTTGAGCAGGCCGGGTGGAAGGGTGCGGCCGGTTCCGCCCTCGCCTCTGATCCCGCCACCGCCGCGCTGCTTTGCGAGAGCCTGGCCGGCGCGGCGCAGCGAGGGCGGCTGGAGCGGTTGACGCTCACGCTCGATGACCAACCCATCGCCATGCTCGCCTCGTTCCTGTGTCCGCCGGGCGCGTTCTCGTTCAAGACGGCGTTTGACGAGCGGTATTCGCGATATTCCCCCGGCGTGCTGCTGCAACAGGCCAATCTGGCGATCCTCGACAACCCCGCGATCATCTGGACCGACAGTTGTGCCGCCGCCGACCATCCGATGATCGACCACATCTGGCGGGAGCGGCGCGAGATCGGGCGGTTGTCGATCGCCATCGGCGGGGCGGCGCGGCGGTTTGCGTTTCGCCAGCTGGTTCGGGCCGAGACCAAGCGATGAGCGTCTTTCCGCCCGCCTCCCGCCTCGCCTTTGCCGCCGCTTACCCCGAGCAGCCGCATGTCCTCGCCCACACCCTCGACCACCACCCGCTGCTGGAGCGCGAAGCCCTCGCCCAACTCGCCGAGGCGCTGCCGGCAGCCTCGGTCGAGTACAACGCCGCCGACCAGCCCATCGGCATCGACGGCAAGCCCGCCCCCACCGGCTTGCCCATCGGCGAGACCATCCGCCGGATCGAGAGCAGCGCTTCGTGGGCGGTGCTCAAGAATGTCGAGCAGCACGCTCCCTACGCCGCGCTGCTGGCCGATCTGCTGGCCGAGCTCACCCCCGATATCGTGGGCCGGACCGGGCGGATGCTCAAGACGCAGGCCTTCGTGTTCATCAGCAGCCCCGGCAGCATGACGCCCTACCACTTCGACCCCGAGCACAACATCCTGCTGCAGGTGCGCGGGTCCAAGGTGATGACGCAGTTCCCCGCCGGAGACCCCCGCTTCGCGCCGGACAGCGTGCACGAAACCTACCACACCGGCGGCGGCCGCGAGCTCAAGTGGCGCGACGAGTTGCTGGCGGGCGGCACCGCCTTCGCGCTCAACCCCGGCGAGGCGATCTACGTCCCCGTCATGGCGCCACATTTCGTGCGCAACGGACCGGAGCCGTCGGTCTCGCTCTCGATCACCTGGCGCTCGGAGTGGAGCTTCGCCGAGGCCGACGCGCGCGCCTTCAACGGGCTGCTGCGCAAGTGGGGCGTCTCCCCTGCGCGCCCCGGACGCTGGCCGGCGAGCAACCGCGCCAAGGCGCTCGGCTGGCGGCTGGCCCGGAAACTCGGAGCGAAGCTGGGCGCGGGCTGAGCGACCGCCAGGTTGCCGCAGTTGCCGGTGTCCTGAGGGCATCTTCCGTCGCCCGCCACCGGGCGCCGATCGACCCTGGCGCCTCGCTCTCCGCCCGACAATCCGTCACCCTGAACTCGTTTCAGGGTCCATCGTGCCGCATGCCCGGGCGTGTGAGGCGGCAAACCGCCCGCGCCCTCTGCGATCCCGACACTTGAGCTACCCTGCACCATGGACCCTGAAACGAGTTCAGGGTGACGAAGTGGGGTAGGCGAGCCAGCGTCGATCACCGGCGACTGCGTCGTCGGTCCTCGCGCTGGATCGGGAACGAACCTGACCTTCGCCATCCCCCACGACTTGTACTCCACCACCGGAGTGTCGTCCTCCTCCCCATCGTCGTCTCGGTAGATCGGGTCGTTCCAGTCCGGCACCCGGCCATCCGCGTCGCGTTCGTCGATGGCGCCGTAGGCGTCGCATTCGTCGACGATCTCCCAGTTGGCGGGCAGCGGTTCGAGGCTCTCCGCCTCCACCGCCGCGTCGACGCTGGCGCAGGCGCGGGCGTGCCAGGCGTCCCATTCGGCCAGCGCGGCGTCGAACCAGGGGGTGTAGAGCCCGGTCGGCTCGTCGTCCTTCGTGGCGAGGCCGGCGCGCGTGTCGGCCTGCCACTGCGCGATCGCCTCGTGCTGGAGCTCCGCCGCGCGCCGGTCCGCGAAGGGCTCGCGCGCCTTGGGGAGCAGCGGCGCGGGCGTGTTCCAGTTCGGGCCGTGATCGACCAGGCCCGCTGCGGGCGCCTCGCCCGCGATCCCCGCCACCAGCTCGTCGAAGCGCGCGGCGAGGTCGCCCGCGTCGGTCTCCTCGGCCGCCTTGTCGAGCCGCGCGAGGTGCGCGAGCAGCAGGCGCGAGTCATGGCGGCGGCGCGTGCCGACCCGCTCGCCCCGGAACCACACCGGCTCCTCGTAGCCATCGAGCGCGCGGGTGCTCAGCGCCTCCTCGGCCACCCCGCGCGCCAGCACCAGTGCCGCCTGCCAGCCGGCATCGAAGGCGCGATCCCGCCGCCGCGCGACATAGGCCGACTGGTGCGAGAGCCCCACCCGCGCCGCCGCCGCCCGCACGTTTCCCGCCTCGGCAAGGTGATGCAGGAACGCCGCCTTGCGCGCGGGCGTCCACGAATTGTGGTTGGCGTGCTTCAAGTCGTGGAGGGTCTGCGCAGAGAAGGGATCGCGCCGCGTCGGCTCGCCTGCAGGGCAAGCGCCTTGCGCGCCGCCGGTCTCCCCGGCCGCTGCCGGCCCCTCACCCCCCCGCGCGGCCCGAGCGGTCGCCTGCCCCGCTGCGAGAACGGGCGTATCGTCCGGCAAGCCGATGTCCCGATCGGCCGGTATCCACCCCCGCCCGAACGACGTGGGATAGCTCGGCCCCGAGCCCTTCGCTTCTGAACTGTCCGACATGGTCACCTCCAACATGAGCGAGCCCAGCGCAACGTAAGCGCGCCAAGCGAACCCATATGGTTAGATCATGTTGGGGCATGTAGGAAAGCTATTTTTGATCCATTGTCCGCCGCTATGCCAACGTTTGAGCGATCCTCGCTTTCAAAGCCTCAAGGCGATAACGTCCGTCCGCATAGAGACTTTCAACGCGTCCTCTACGCTCAATGGGCAGGCTTTTACGAATTACCATGGCAGCCGACATAAACTCGCTTCGTAACTCTATAAGCTTGCCAATTTGCACATGCATCATTTCAGCAGAAGGATGAGCTTGGTTGGAAACCGAAGCAGACTCACAGACATAGACTAGCCCTAAGAATGCATTTCCGCTGTATGTATCTTTTACGTACTGAATATGATCATGTCCTTGACCAATTTCTTTTTTAGTCAATTCACTCCCAGGACCCTTGTCAGTCTTCAACTCGAATGCTAGCGCGAATTTGCTTTCGCTTTCAATCCAAAGCACATCTGGACCAGTTCCCAACTCGTTATCAGGCCGGGACGATTCAAAGCCAAGAAACTCACCAAGTGCACGAACTGCTTCTTCAGCTTGGTTCGGCGATCCACCAAGATCGCGAAATGCGCGTTCCAACCGCGTCCATTCTCTATCAAACGCGTTTGCTGACGCGATACTCAAAAGCTGTGAAAGTGTTTGGACAAAACGCGGCGCATTAAGCGATGCCGCTGTCTCATCTCCTCTACCATACGGGTACCGCGGGATTGCCAAACCCAAGCGGTTCTTAGCACGATCGTAGTTGATGGCTGCGGCTTCAAAGTCGCCTTGATGCTCAAAACACCAAGCCAGCCACATCGACTGCCAGCCTGCTAATTTTTCATCGACCCGAGCCGTATTCTCTATCGCCTCGTCGAGCGCCTGCCTCGCACCATCTATGTTACCAGTCCACACACGGGATGCGAAGTCAGCTTCGGCCAATGCCGCTTCTTCCAAACCCTCTACCGCTTGATGAGCACGCTCAGCCTGATCACGATCAAGCTCCTGCATTTGGATGTACTTAGAATAGAAAGATGTCCAGTTTTCATCACGTGGATTTTTTAAAACGACTTGTTCGATTACGTCTATAACTGAGCCGTTGTTGATGACTGACATCTCGGTTTGCACCTGACGTCCAAGCAGGATTTGATTTTGTAGCAAAGACGGCAGTAAAGCAACAAATCTATCTCGTTGCATCCACGTATTTAAGTCTCTGCCAGCTATCAGAAAAGCACCATAATCCGAACGACCGCGATTTATCCTTCCGAATAATTGCACAACGCGATTTACGAGCTTATTCATGAGATATCCCTGCATGTGCAGGGATTCCCAGAAATATCTTTCCAATAGGCTACCGGATATTGGAAGACCATCTAATACCATTACGCGACAGGTGGCGTGTGGGAGGTCGATACCATCCACTCGCGACACCAGTATAAAGGCACCTTGATCAGCTCGACGGAACGTATCTAACTGACTACTAAACTGTTCTTTCTTGGGCGGCTGCGCTACTCGCTCCCACTTTTCAGCAGACTTGTAACTCGGTACTGCCACCAGCACCTTCGCACGCTCCTTAATCCGTTCAACTAGCGCGACTTCAATGTCTTTCTCATCTAGAGATCGACCAAACAGAATAAGCCGCTCACCATTTCCCGCATCATTCTTGGGTTGGATTATTTTCTCGGGTCGACGGCCAAACGCACGAATGACATCAACGGTGTTCGTAAGTGTCGCCGAGAGGTAAATACGCCTCACGTCTCGCTCAAAGATATCTAAAGCACGTGATGGAAGAAAAGGAGGCGAGATTTCGCAAACACCCTTCCCAAATATCACAGCACACCTATCAAATTTGTCTCTCAGATTTGGATAATTGTACTTTAGATTTTTGTCATTCTCGATATTGAACCGTGCCATCGCTTCACTAATTTGCGATGCTACCGCACGGACCATGAACGGCGGAGCCAGCAGTAAGCTCGATGTATGTGAACCAACTGCTATGCCTTCTTCAAATTCTCTGAGGCGATCAACCGCAGCAAATTGAGGACGAAATAAAGCGGCAAGTTGATCGAACAAGGCGCTCTGGTTTTCACGCTTGATCGTCAACGTGAACGCATCACGGAGCGAGACCTCGGCTACATGAGCGTCATCGAAAATAACAGCGTCAGGAAAATATCTCCGTCTTAGAGAACTAAGGCCGTTAAAAATCGCAGCATAGGTTGTGATACAAAATGACTTTTCACTTTCGAAAAGGTCATTTGAGAACTTGCCATCAGTTCTAAGCGTATATTGTATGCCTAGGCTATCCGCTTCTCGAGCAGTCTGCTCAACTAGGTCGATTGTAGGACATACATAAACAACGTTACGAAGACCCTCGTTAACGAGACTCTTCGCCACTAGTAGCCCAACTACTGTTTTCCCTGCTCCAGTATTCAACGAAATTAATGTGTCGGTTTTGGACCTTGACGCATTCCATTCCTCAAGCGCTTGCGCCTGCCCTCTCCATAGGTCATTCGGCGCACCAGTCACCCTCGGAAGCGTCTCGAATATCCTTATCGGGTCAGTCGGCGCCGCCCCGATTTGACCAAGGCTCATCTGAGTAAAATCAAACGGCATGCGATATTCCTTGGGTGATTTCGCCTTTTCTCTGAGAACCTCCGGGCTCAAGTCAAGGTTGACAAGCTTATGCTAGGAAGTTTTCTACAGCCGCAGCGAAGTGGCTTTACCGCTCCAACAGCGGCTTCAAATAATGCCCCGTGAAGCTCGCCGGGTTGGCCGCGACTTGCTCGGGCGTGCCGATTGCGACGATCTCGCCGCCGCGGACGCCGCCTTCAGGGCCTAGGTCGATGATCCAGTCGGCCACCTTGATGACGTCGAGGTTGTGTTCGATCACCACTACCGAGTTGCCCTGGTCGACGAGGCGCTGGAGCACTTCGAGCAGCTTGCGTACGTCCTCGAAGTGGAGGCCGGTGGTCGGCTCGTCGAGGATGTAGAGCGTCTGCCCGGTGGAGCGGCGGGCGAGTTCCTTGGCGAGCTTCACGCGCTGCGCCTCGCCGCCCGACAGCGTGGTCGCCTGCTGGCCGACCTTGACGTAGCCCAGCCCCACTTCGTTGAGCATGTGCATGCGGTCTCGGATCGGGGGGACGGCCTTGAAGAACTCCTCGGCATCCTCGATCGTCATGTCGAGCACGTCGGCGATCGAGAGGCCCTTGAACCTCACCTCCAGCGTCTCGCGGTTGTAGCGCTTGCCGTGGCACTCCTCGCAAGTGACGTAGACGTCGGGCAGGAAGTGCATCTCGATCTTGATCAGGCCGTCGCCCTGGCACGCCTCGCAACGGCCGCCCTTGACGTTGAAGCTGAAGCGGCCGGGCTTGTACCCGCGCTCGGCGCTTTCGGGCAGGCCGGCGAACCAGTCGCGGATGATGGTGAAGGCGCCGGTGTAGGTGGCCGGGTTGCTGCGCGGGGTGCGGCCGATCGGCGACTGGTCGATCTCGATCACCTTGTCGCAGTTTTCCAGGCCGGTGATCTTGTCGTGCGCGCCCGCGATCACCCGCGCGCCGTTGAGCAGGCGCGAGGCGCCGGCCTGCAGCGTGTCGATGGTGAGCGAGGATTTTCCCGAGCCCGACACGCCGGTGACGCAGCAGAAGGTGCCGAGCGGGAACTTGGCGGTGACGCCCTTGAGGTTGTTGGCGCGCGCGTTCTCGACCGTGACGAACTTCTTGTTGCCCTTGCGCCGCTTGGCCGGGACCGCGATCTCGCGGGTGCCGTTGAGGTAGGCGGCGGTGAGGCTGCCCTTGGCCTTCAGCACTTGCTTGAGCGTGCCCTCGGCGACGATCTCGCCGCCATGAACGCCAGCGCCGGGGCCGAGGTCGACGATGTAGTCGGCGGCGCGGATCGCGTCCTCGTCATGCTCGACCACGATCACCGTGTTGCCGAGGTCGCGCAGGCGCTTGAGCGTGGCGAGCAGCATGTCGTTGTCGCGCTGGTGGAGCCCGATCGAGGGTTCGTCGAGCACGTAGAGCACGCCCGAGAGGCCCGAGCCGATCTGGCTGGCGAGGCGGATGCGCTGGCTCTCGCCGCCTGACAGCGTGCCGCTGGTGCGGTCGAGGTTGAGGTAGTCGAGCCCGACGTTGTTGAGGAAGCCCAGCCGCTCGTTGATCTCCTTGAGGATGGCCTTGGCGATCTGGCTCTGCTGCGGCGTCAGCTTGGCGTCGAGCTCGCCGAACCAGGCATAGGCGTCCTGCACCGAGAGGCGCGCGGCGTCGGCGATGTCGCTGCTGGCGATCTTGACCGAGAGCGCCTCGGGCTTGAGGCGCTTGCCGTGGCAGGTCTCGCAGGCTTGCGCGGTCTGGAACTTGGACAGCTCCTCACGCATCCAGGCGCTGTCGGTCTGCAGCATGCGGCGGTTGAGGTTGCCGATCACGCCCTCGAACGCCTTGTTGACGGTGTAGCTCTTGCGCCCGTCCTTGAAGGTGAGCGGGACGGCCTTGCCCCGGGTGCCGAACAGGATGGCGTACTGGTGTTCGGCGTCCAGCTCCTCCCACTTGGTCTCCAGCCGGAAGCCGAAGTGTTCGGCCAGGCTGGAGAGCACCTGCATGTAGTAGGGGCTGGGCGGGTTCGACTTGGCCCACGGCACCACCGCGCCCTGCTTGAGGCTGAGGCCTTCGTTGGGGACCACCAGCTGGGGATCGAACAGCAGCTTCTCGCCCAGGCCGTCGCAGGCTGGGCACGCGCCTTGCGGGGCGTTGAACGAGAACAGGCGCGGCTCGATCTCCTCGATGGTGAAGCCGCTGACGGGGCAGGCGAACTTCTCGGAGAAGACGATGCGGTTGGAAGGGAGGCCGGCGCCTTTGAGATTAACGCCTTCGCCGCCCTCTTCGCGGCCCGGCACGACGCCGTCGGCGAGATCGACGTAGGTCAGCCCCTCGGCCAGCTTGAGCGCCTGCTCGAATGAGTCCGCCAGCCGCGTCTGGATGCCGTCGCGCACGGCGATGCGGTCGACCACCACTTCGATGTCGTGCTTGTACTTCTTGTCGAGCGCGGGCGCGTCGTCGATCTCGTACATCTCGCCGTCGATCCGCACGCGGGTGTAGCCGGCGCGCTGCCATTCGAGCAGCTCCTTGCGGTATTCCCCCTTGCGCCCGCGCACGACCGGCGCGAGCAAGTAGGCGCGCGTGCCCTCGGGCAGGGCCATCACCCGGTCGACCATGTTCGACACCGTCTGCGCCTCGATCGGCAGGCCGGTGGCGGGCGAATAGGGAATGCCGACGCGCGCCCACAGCAGGCGCATGTAGTCCCAGATCTCGGTCACCGTGGCGACGGTCGAGCGCGGGTTGCGGCTGGTGGTCTTCTGCTCGATCGAGATGGCGGGGGACAGGCCGTCGATGTGCTCGACATCGGGCTTCTGCATCATCTCGAGGAACTGGCGCGCATAGGCGCTCAGGCTCTCGACGTAGCGGCGCTGGCCCTCGGCATAGATCGTGTCGAACGCGAGGCTCGACTTGCCCGAGCCCGACAGCCCGGTGATGACGATCAGCTTGTCGCGCGGAAGGGCAATGTCGATGCCCTTAAGGTTATGCTCGCGCGCGCCGCGCACGGTGATGTGGGTCAAGCTCATGAAGGCGGTGTGTTCCGGAAATGTTCGGGACGGTCAAGCGTCGGGGATGGATTTGCGATGTGGGTGCGCGCCACCCGATTGCAACGCGCGATTCGTCACGCCCGCGTTCGCGCCGGACCTGGCGTGCAGCCCCGCCCAACCGTCCCGCGTGCCCAATCGGATTGAAAAACAACGATTACTTAATTGCGAATCTTTTTAAGGCGATCTTTACTGTAGTCTTGATTCTGTAATCTGCGGCGTCTAGTGGAGGCAACAACAAGCCTGGATATGCTGGTGTCGCAACTGAGCTGATTTCTGTAGTTGGCGATAAACCTCCATCCTGGAATCCATCTATAGTTATCGATTTGACGAAGAGCGTTTGTTTGCTCTGCGTTGACGAAGCGATGCCTTGTTTCCCCGTGTCCGCCGTCTAGTGCAGGCATGGATGACTTCGCTTGCCCGTCTTGCGCCGACTTACCGCATAATTGGGAGAATTGCCTTGAAGATCACCGCCCTCATGCTGGCGCTTGCCGCCGGCCTCGTTCCTTCGCTCGCGTCCGCGGCGGATGCGAACCGCATCGAAGTATCGCGCGAAGTAAAGTTCAACGACCTCGACCTGACCAGCACCGAAGGCCAGCAGAGCCTGGATGCGCGTATCTCGTTGGCCGTGCGCAGCGTGTGCGGACGCCCGAATGGCCGCGTCCTCGCCGAAGTGATGCAGTACGGCCGCTGCCGTCGCGAAGCCATCGCCTCCGCCACCATCGGCCGCCAGTTCGCCATGGCCCAAAGTGCTCGACGCACGGCCACCGCGATGGCCATGACCAGTCGCGACCTCGGCAAGCCTGAGTTTTCCAAGTAAAAGTACCTTCGTCGACTGACGAAGGTAAATAAGTCCGCCGCCGTCGCCGGTTCACCGGCGGCGGTGTTCGGCGTTTCGATATATGTCACTCACAGCTTCTTCGAGCGGGCGGTTGTCAGATGCGGCGGGGGAGCTAGACTTGCGCCGATGACACGCACCTTCCTGCCCGCGTTCGGCCTGCTCGCACCCGCCCTGCTCTGCTCGGCCCTCTCGATTGCGCCGACGCAGGCCCAACCTGTCCAGGCCCAAACGACGCAGGCCCATTCGACCGCCCGGTCATCGACGCGGCCCGCCGGCCAGACCGCGATCACCGTCGATCCGGCCCAGCTTACGCGCGATGTCAGGGCGCTGTCCTCCGACGCCTTCGAGGGCCGCGCGCCCGGCACCAAGGGGGAGGAACGCACGATCGGTTATCTGATCGCGCGGATGCAGGACGCGGGTCTGGAGCCGGGCGGGCCGGACGGGCAATGGTTGCAGACCGTGCCGCTGCTGCACACCACGCTGGGAACCGGAACGATGGCGTTTGCCGGCCAGCCGGTCGAACAGGGCCGGCAGATCTACGTCTCGACCCTGCGCCCCGACGACGCGGCGCGGATCGACAAGGCGCCGCTGGTATTCGTCGGCTATGGCGTCAGCGCGCCCGAACGCGGCTGGGACGATTTCAAGGGCGTCGATCTGCACGGCAAGGTCGCGGTGATCCTGATCAACGACCCGGATTTCGCCGCCGCGCCGGGCGATGCGGTGGCCGGCACGTTCGGCGGCCGGACGATGACCTACTATGGCCGGTGGACCTACAAGTTCGAGGAAGCCGCGCGGCGCGGCGCGATCGGCGCGCTGATCGTCCACGACACCGACGGCGCGGGCTATGGCTGGAACGTGGTGCAAAGCCCACGCGGCGAGAACTACGATATCGTGCGCGATGCCAGCAACCTGACCAGCCTGCATCTGCAAGGCTGGATCGAGGGAGCCGCCGCCAAGGCGCTGTTCACGCGCGCCGACCTCGATCTCACCCAAATGCGTGTCGCCGCGCGCAAGGCGGATTTCCGCCCGGTCGTGCTCAAAGGCCAGACGTTCAGCGCCGACGTTCCCGTGGTTCACGAACAGATCGCCAGCCACAATGTGCTGGGTCGCATTGCCGGAACCAAGCGGCCCGACGAAGTGGTGTCGCTTGGCGCGCACTGGGATGCCTATGGCAAGGGCGCGCCCGATGCCAAGGGCCGGATCTATCGCGCCGGTGCCAACGACGATGCGCTGGGCATCGCCGGGCTGCTGGAGATTGCCCGCGCGATGAAGGCCGGCCCCGCCCCCGCCCGTTCGGTCGTGTTCGCGGCGTGGACGGCGGAAGAGCGTGGGCTGCTGGGCAGCGAATACTACGCCGCCAACCCGGTCTATCCGATGGAAAGGACGGTCGCCAATCTCGCGATCGACATCCTCCAGACCGCTGGTGCCGCCAACGACGTCGTGCTGGTCGGCAAGGGGCAGGACACGCTGGAGGACGACATGGCGCGCATCGCCAAGGCGCAGGGACGCACCGTCACGCCAGAGAGCCTGCCCGAGCGCGGCCTGTTCTATCGCGCCGACCATTTCTCGTTCGCCAAGCGCGGCGTGCCGGTGCTGCTGCAGATGGGCATCGCCGGCGCTTCCGACCTCAAGCAAGGCGGGCGCGCGGCGGGACAGGCCTGGATCGATGCCTATACCGGCCAGTGCTATCATCAGGCGTGCGACGCCTGGGACGCAAGCTGGAACCTGGCGGGCGCAGTGCAGGATATCGAACTGGTCGGCACGATGGCGCAGGAACTGGCGAATTCGGCGAAATGGCCCGCGTGGAAGCCGGGGTCCGAGTTCAAGGCCATTCGTGACAAGAGCGCGGCGGTGCGGCGCTGACGGCTTTCCCGCTTCTCGCTACCGGCAGCCCGGCTCCGTCCTTCGTCCGGCGTTCGTGGGTCTTGCCGGCGCTTGCCGCGTTGGCACTGGCGGGGTGCGGCGGCGGCAACTTCCGCCCGGTCAGCGACGTGCCCGTACGGATCGGCGCCCCCTACACCGTGCGGGGCACGACCTATACGCCCGCCGCGCAGCCCGGCTACGATATGCTGGGATACGCGACCTGGTACGGCTCGGAGAGCGGCAACAAGGTCGCCAGCGGCGAACGCTTTCGCCCGCAATGGATTACCGGCGCGCACACCACCCTCCCCTTGCCCAGCTACGTCGAGGTCACCGCGCTCGATACCGGCCGCCGCATCCTGGTGCGCGTCAACGATCGCGGGCCGTTCAGCGGCGGCGGGCGGGTCATCGACCTGTCGCGCGGGGCCGCCGAACTGCTCGGCACGCGCGCCCGCGGCAAGGCGGCGGTGCGGGTGCGGGTGGCCGAACCCAGTGAACGGGACCGCGCCGCGTTGCGCAAGGGCAAGCCGGCGCAGGCCCTGGCGCCGCTGCCGCAAACGGCATTGGCGGCGCTGCGTGAACGCTTCGTCCGAGGGGTGGGCGCGCTCTGACGGGATGCGCGGAACCGTCATCCGCGTCGATGCGTTGGCTTTGGTAGAACGATGGAAACGGAGAGAGCCATGAGCGACACGCAGACCGGCAAGCCCTCGATCGGGGACGAGATCCCCTACCGCCGCGACCAGATCGACAAGAAGACCGGATCGCTTGTGTTCGACCAGCACCTCAAGGAAACGCTGAACGAAGCACCCACGCCGTCGATCGACGATGCGATGCCGAAGGACGACAATCCGCTAAAGCGCGGTCAGGTTACCTGAACAGGCGGGGCTCGCGCCCGCGCGAGCCCTTGGACCTGAATCTGATCAGCCGAGCATGGCGGCCCAGGTGCGCTCACCGATGATGCCATCGGTCGCCAGCCCCATGCTCGTCTGCAGCGCGACGACACGGTTCCGGGTTGCCGGGCCGAATGTTCCGTCGGCAGCCGCGCCCAGCAGCTTCTGCGCTCTGGCCACTGGCGCACCGACGTCGCCCAGCCGGAGCACGGGCATCGGCGCTCCTGCCGTGCGGTACATATCGTAGGCTGCGGCAAGCTTGCGATCGTATCCGTCGCGGGCATAATCGGTTCCATTGTAGCCGCGCGCGAAGCCGGCCCAGTCCCGATGGATCAACGCGGCATCTAGCCGGTTGACCTTGATGAACGCGACGAACGCCGCAAGCTGCGCCGGTTCACCCGAAACCATCGCCTTCACGAACGCCTCGACGTCGCGATGCCCGACCAGCGCATGATTGAAGCCCATCACCTGAAACTTGCCCCAGCTCGCCGACAGCAGCGCGGCACGGCGGTCGAGCAGGATCGCCGCGTGCAAGCGATCATACTCGCGTCGCCCGCCGAGGTACCCGCCGCGCCGGGGGTTGGAAATCGTCGGATTTTCACCGCCGAACCGGCCGCCCGTCCGCGCGTGAAAGACGTGCCGTTCGAACAGGATCTTGGGCCGCCCATCGATCAGGAACCCGCCGCCGTCACTCTCGACGTGCGCGACGGCGCGGACCGCCGCCACGTCGCAGCCCAGGTCGCGTGCCGCCTTCTGGAAATCGCCGGCCTGCAGCGGTGTCGGATCACCGACGAATTCATCGTTCATGCTATGCCCTCCCGAAGAGAACAAACCATAAACGCATTATTTGGCGTGTAGGAAAGTGGTTTCTGGCCGGCGCGGCCGCTAGCCCACCGCGAGCGCGCGCGTGCCGGGTTCGCCCAGCCAACGGGCCCTGACGCCCCAGACGCTCTCGATCACGGCTTCGGACAGCGCGATCGCGGGCGGGCCATCGGCCACGAGGCGCCCACCATCCAGCACCAGTACCCGCTCGGCATGGTTCATCGCGGTCGCCAGATCGTGCAGCACCAGCACCACGCCGCGCCCTTCGCTGGCCTGTTCGCGAAAGCGGCGCATCAGCGTGGCGCCATGCGCGAGGTCGAGGTTGGCGAGCGGCTCGTCGGCCAGCAGCCACGCCGGCCGCGTCGCCAGCACCCGCGCCATCAGCGCCCGCGCCCGTTCTCCGCCCGACAGCCGCGAAACCGGGCGATGGCGCAGCGCCTCGAGGTCCATCGCGGCGATCGCGGCATCGATCGCGGCCTGCGCCTCGTCGGCGGGGGCGCCGCGCCATGGCAGGCGGCCAAGCGAGACCAGCGTCTCCACCGACATGTCCCACGCGACCTCCGCGCTTTGCGGCAGGTAACCGATCATGCGCGCGCGCATCGCCGCCGTCAGTTCGACGATCGGCGTTCCGCCCAGCCGCACCACGCCGCCATCCGGCGGCATCAGCCCGGCGCAGCACCCCAGCAGCGTCGACTTGCCCGCGCCGTTGGGACCGCAGATCGCATTGATCGCGCCGGGGTTGAGCTTGGCGGTGACGCCCACCAGCCGCCCCGCGACCGAGGCGCCGTCCAGTGCCAGAGAGGTCGGCGCCGCCATTATACCAGCCCCCGCCGCATCCGCAGCAGCAGGTGCAGGAAGAACGGCGCGCCGATCAGGCTGAGCGCGATGCCCAGCCGCAACTCGCCCCCGGCCAGCGGCAGGATGCGGCACACGACGTCCGCGATCAGCAGCAGCAGCGCACCCGCAAGCGCGCTGGGCAGGATCAGCGACGACGGCCGGCGGTCGGTGAAGGGGCGCATCAGGTGCGGCACGATCAGGCCGACGAAGCCGATGATCCCCGCCACCGCGACGCTGGCGCCCACGGTCAGGCCGATGCCGGCGATCAGCAGCGCCTGCAGCCGTCGCGGCTCGACCCCGAGCGAGCGCGCCGCCGCCTCGCCCAGCGTCAGCGCATCCAGGCTGGGGCGGGCGAGGAACAGCAGGGCAATGCCGACCAGCGTCAGCGGGGTCGCGATCCACACTTCACGCCACGAGCGATCGGCCAGCGCGCCCATCAGCCAGGTGACGATCTCGCTCAGCGCGAACGGCGTCGGCGACAGACTGATCGCCAGGCTCATCAGCGCACCCGCCAGGCTGGCGATCATCAGACCGGCCAGCGTGAACAGCGCGACGCCGGCATCACGGCCCGCGATCAGGGCCAGCAGCGCCATCGACCCGCCCGCGCCGATCAGCGCGAACAGCGGCAGCAGATAGGCGGACGCGGCATACCCGGTCCAGAAGCTGAGCACCGCGCCAAGTGCCGCACCCGGCGCGATCCCGAACAGTCCGGGGTCGGCCAGCGGATTGCGCAAGTACCCCTGCATCGCCGCCCCGGCACAGCCCAGGCCCGCCCCGATCACCACCGCCAGCACCGCGCGCGGCAGGCGCAGCTGGAACAGGATGACGGTGGCGTTGCGCGTATGCGGGTCGAACGGATCGATCCACACCCGCCCCGCCAGCAGCGACAACGGAAGCGCCAGCGCCAGCGCGGTCAGCAACAGGCCGACAGCGCGGCTCAAGTCCTGCCCGCCGCAGCGCGAGGTGGCGTCAGTTCGCGATGGAGCCGCCCCAGTTCGGCGGCGGCGCGTACGATCGTCGGACCGCCGCACCACAGCAATGCACCTTCCAGCGCAACCCGCCGGGTGCCCTTCAATGCGGCGAGCGCCGGATGCGACAGCAGCCGGTCTTCCTGCGAAAACGTGCTTCCACTCGCCAGGATCACGCGCGGCGGATCGGTCAGCATCGCTTCGAGCGGGAGGTAGTCGGCCTGCCCCATGCCCCGCACCGCCGCGGCATTGACGAAGCCGGTGTGGCGCAAGAGGTCTGCAATCAGCGTGTGGTCGCCGGCGACGATTCCCCCCGATTCCCAGACCACGGCGGACAGCGGCGCGCTGCCGGTGGCCGGCGCGGAACTTGCCAGAGCGTGCTCGATATCATCGACAAGCATCTCCCCCGCCTTCACATTTTTCGCAGCGGCAGCGAGCGCGCGAACTTGCGCCTTGCCCGCATCGACGGTGTCGATACCGCTGATGGTGACGACCCGGATGCCCAGACCGCGCAACGCCTGCCTGGTCGCGGGCGCGAGGAAGGTATCCGCCACTACGACGTCGGGCGCAAGCCGGGCGATCTCCTCGACCGAACCGGATACGGATGGATAGTGGCTGGCGGCGGCGACGCCCATCGAACTCGACGCGGAGTCATGGCTGTAGTGCGAGATCGCGAGCAGTTGCCCCGGCGCCGCGACGCGGGCGAGGATGGCGTCGCTGCAGGGATTGAGGGAGACGATCGTCGGACGCGCCATCGCGGATCCGGCGGGTGTTCCGGTCGGCTGGCACGCAGCAAGAACGAGGCTGAACAGTCCTGCCACGATGCCGCCCGCCAAGCGGATGGTGGAGGGGTCTCGGTGGCCATGCGGCACCCCCTCCTCCACTCGCTTGGCGAGCGTATTTCCTCTTGAGACAAGCTCGCGGAGGAAACCGATTTGCATGGATCTCACATCTTTGCCCGCACGCCGATGAAGGCGGAACGGCCGGCCGTGCCATAGTCACCCACGGTCACGTAGTCCTCGTTCGTGACGTTTTCGATACGGCCGAACACTTCGAGGTGTTCGCCGACCGGAACGCTCGCCCGCACGGTGCCCAGGGCATAGCCCTTGAGCCGCCCGAATTCGCCGGCGAAGTCATAGCTTTCGCCGACCATGCGGATGTCGCCGCCAACCACGAAGCCGGTCAGCGGACCGGTGGTGATCGGGGTCCAGTCGGCCGAAACGGTCAGCGCGTGTCGTGGACGCCGCGCGAGGTCGGTGCCCTCGTCGGCGCTCCCACGGGTGCGGTCGGTCGATTTCACGTACGTATAGGCGGCCTGAGCGTGGAGGGTCTCGCCGATCTTCGCGCCCAGCTCGAGTTCGAACCCGGTCGCCCGCGCGCGCCCGACGTTGATGTAATAGCCGAACGGCCGGGTGGCGCAGATCGCGCCGGAGCACGAGACGAAGCCGATCAGGTCGCGGCTGTCGCGGCGAAACCCGGTGAGCGCGAAATGCAGCGGCGCGTTGCGATCGCCGTACTCGATCCCGGCGTCGTAGCTGCGGCTTTTCTCCGGATCGAGCGTCGTCGTCGGATTGCTGTACTCGGAAAACAGCTGGTACAAGGTCGGCACCTTGAAGCCCTCGCCATACGAGGCTCGCACGCGCCACTGGTCGGCGATGGCGACGCTGCCGTTGGCGCCGAACGTCCACCGGTCGCCGAAGCGCGAATGATCGTCATACCGCACGCCGCCGGCGATGGTGAAGGCGTCGGTATAAAGTCCGAGCAGCGCATGGCCGCTGGACAGGTTGGCCTTTTGCCTGTCCGCGCCGCTGACGTCGATCCGCGACCACTCGTGATCGCCACCGAAATCCAGCCGCAGCGTGTCGGTGGCGCGATAGGCGCCGTTCAATTCCGCACGGCGGCTCTGCCCTTGCGTTTCCGACGTGGGATCACCGGAGAACGTGGGGTCGTAATACCGGCGGCGGGTGTCGGAAACCTGATACCCGGCGTTGAGGTCGAGCTTTTCCGAAGTCCAGGCAAGACCGGCGCGGCCGTTGATCTCGCGGGTCTTCTGATACTCCGGCGTATCGCCGAAGACGAAGTCCGGCGCGGGGTAGCCGTCGATGTCGAGTTTGCCCTGGGTGTAGCGGCCGACGAGGCTGGCGGTGAGACCCGGCGTCAGTTCGACATGCGCTCGGCCCCCAGCGCGATACTGACGAAAGCCGTCTTTCTCGGTTCCTGCCGCGGCCTGGCTGAAGCCATCGGTCCGCAGGTACCCACCGTTGAACGTGACGCCGTAGGTATCGTTGGATAGCCCCGCAGTGACTTGCCCGTCGAAACTGTCGCGCGCGCCATATTCGGCGGTGGCTTCGGCGCCGTTCATATCGCGCGAGGTGAGCGACAGCACGCCGCCGATGGCTTCCGAACCCCAAACCACCGAATTAGAGCCGCGCAGCAAATCGACGCGCGCGAGACCGCCAGTGGTCAGATTGCCGAAATCGTAGCCGCCGCCCGGCGCGGCGACATCGGCGACGCGGATGCCGTCGACCAGCACCAGCAACTGCTGTGAATTGGCGCCGCGCACGAACAGGCTGGTGGTCGAGCCGAGGCCACCGTTGCGCGCGATCGTGACGCCGGGCAGCCGCTCGAGGACGCGGGTGATGTCCGGCCCCTGGATCGAGGCGATTTCGGCCTGGTCGATCACGCTGACCGGCTGGCCCGCCTGATCGATCGGCAGGCGACTGCCGGTGGCAAGAACGGTGATGGTGTTGTCGGCGATGCGCAAGTCAGCCACGCTGATCTCCCCATCCTGCCCCCACGCCGGGGTTGCCATGGCCAGCGCCGACGTCAGCAAAAACAGATACTTCATGCGAAAACCTCCAACCTGAACGAAGTGCCGTCCATGGCGAGAGGCTTGCACGTGCCCTCATGCGACGCGCATTCCCAGCTGCGACCGGTACACCCGCCCGGCGCGGAACGACCGTCTATCGGGCAGGTCTCCTGGCTTTCCGGATCATCGCCCGCCCTCGCCTTCCCGGACGCCCGCGAGGGTTGGCCAGTGGCATGGTTGAGAACGGACTCCTCGGTCACAGTTGCGGGAGCAGCTTCGGCATCGCACCGAAATTCCCTCTTCGGTCCGGCTTCCCGGACAACCCCTGACGTGGCCGCGCCGTAGGCCCGGGATGCATTTCGTGCAAGGAGAAGCTGGTCGCGCAAGGAGAAGCTGGTTCGCTCATGTCCGCAAGGCGGCGCCTTTTCCATGCTCGCGCGACGACTCCTTAACCGCTTAAGGGTATTTGCCCAGAACGTGCCGCATCGGGACGCCGCCGGATCGTGTGCTGCACGGCGATCCGCGCGTGCGTAGCTGCGGGCTTCAGTGCCGCCCAGCAGGATCTTCGATACCCCGCGTATGCCCGTCATCCTCGCCGATCTTTGCCTGAACGAGCAGCGGCCGCGCGATTTCGCGGCGCGCATCGCGCATGGGTCCAGAGGATTGCGGCTGTCCCGCATGGCGCTGCTGGTCGCCGGAGCCATCGCCATCCCCGCCTTCGCCGCCGCGCCGGCCGACTGGTCCGCCTTCAGCATCGGCGATGCTTCGGGACAGGCCGCGACGGTCGAGCCGATGCCGTTCGAGCGGGCGGGCGACAGCTTCCCGGGTTCGGCGTTCTATTATCTGCAACTCGACGCTGCCGAGCCCGGGCTTGGCGAAGGGATCCACTCCGACGCAAAAGGCGCGCCAGGACTCGATGTGCTGTCACCCGCGATCGCCAAGCCGCTGTGGGTCGATAACAGCGGCGTCGATCGCACGCGCGCCGTCCAGTGCCTGACCGCGGCGATCTATTACGAAGCCGCGAGCGAGGCGGATGCCGGCCAGCGCGCCGTCGCGCAAGTCGTGCTCAACCGTGTCGCGCACCCCGCCTATCCCAAGACGGTGTGCGGCGTCGTCTATCAGGGGTCCGAACGATCCACCGGCTGCCAGTTCTCGTTCGCCTGCGACGGCTCGCTCGCGCGGCGGCCCAACCGGTTGTTCTGGGACCGGGCGGGCGACGTCGCCCGGCAGGCGCTGGCGGGCTATGTCTATGCGCCGGCCGGCTTGGCGACCCACTATCATACGGTCGCGGTGCACCCGTACTGGGCGCCGAGCCTGCATTACCTGCTGACGATCGGCGCGCATCGGTTCTACAGCTTCAACGGCCGGGCCGGGCAGCCTGCGACGTTCCGCTTCGCCTACCTGGGCGGCGAGCCCTTGGCCGCGCCCAACCGTCACGACGAGTCCGCCGTATCCGCAGCCGCCAGCGCGGCGCTTGATCCGCTGGCGATCCAGAAGGCGTACGACGAAGGTCTGCAACGCGCGCGGGCGCAAGGGCTGGTGGCCATGCCCGGCGGCCTGTCGACGGATGCACCGCCCGCCGCCGCGCCGGTCTATACCGGAGAGGTCAAGGCACGCGGCGGCGACACCTTGTATCAGGGTCACGCCCTCCCCAGCGGAGACGGGGTGCGCGAAGAGTACCGGAACAGCGGTCAATGGATCGCCAGCCCCACCAGTTGACCGCCAATACGATGAATTGTGTTCGCAACCGGACCGGCGGCATCCTGAACAACCATGAAACCATAGGATGTCAGCAAACAGTTAGGGACCGCGCGCGTAGAAGCGTTTTCGTCAATTGCGTTGCTTGAAGGGTCGAAATCATGACCATCCGTTTTGCCGGCGCCCATGTCGCCGGAGAATCCCCGATCGGCGCCTGGCGGTGCCACTCCGCCCCGATGTGCGCGGTCAACGACAACGATGTCGCCCGGCTCGACAACAAGACGCTGATCGCCGCGCTGCGCCACTTCGCCCGTCACGGCCTTGCCGCCGCGGAACATGCCGGCGCGCGGGCCCTGTCGGCCTTGCGCGAGCGGGATCGGGACAGCTGCCAGCACTGGCTGGCGGTGTGTCGCCAGCTCGATCGGCGCCTCGCCGATCGGATCAGCTCCAAACTCGGAAGCTTCGCCGCCTGAGTGCACCCGGCTTATCGCTATTGCGAACTGTTATCAACATGATGTAAGATCTTTGCCCTGTCGGGGCTCAAGAAGGTTGCATTCGCGCCATCGCGGGCTTAGGCACGCGCGGAACTCAACGGCTGGCTTGCCTTCGCGGGGCATCGCAGGCCGCCCATCCGTCCGTTGACCCCGCACCTGTGAAGGACTGACAGGCCCATGGCTCGCAAGAAGATCGCCCTCATCGGCGCCGGCAACATCGGCGGCACCCTGGCTCACCTCGCCGCGCAAAAGGAACTGGGCGACATCGTCCTGTTCGACATCGCCGACGGCGTTCCCCAGGGCAAGGCGCTCGACCTGTCGCAGTGCGGTCCGGTCGAAGGCTTCGACGCGCAGATCACCGGTTCGAGCGATTACGCTTCGATCGCCGGCGCCGACGTGGTGATCGTCACCGCCGGCGTGCCGCGCAAGCCCGGCATGAGCCGCGACGACCTGCTCGGCATCAACCTCAAGGTGATGAAGGCCGTGGGCGAAGGCATCAAGGCCAACGCCCCCGACGCATTCGTGATCTGCATCACCAACCCGCTCGACGCGATGGTCTGGGCGTTGCGCGAATTCTCGGGCCTGCCGCACAACAAGGTCGTCGGCATGGCCGGCGTGCTGGACTCGGCGCGTTTCTCGACCTTCCTCGCCTGGGAGTTCGGCGTCTCGGTGCGTGACGTCACCAGCTTCGTGCTGGGCGGCCACGGCGACACCATGGTGCCGGTGGTCGAGTACTCGACCGTCAAGGGCATCCCCGTCCCCGACCTCATCAAGATGGGCAAGTCCACGCAGGAGCGCATCGACGAAATCGTCAAGCGCACCGCCAACGGCGGCGGCGAGATCGTCGGCCTGCTCAAGACCGGCTCGGCATTCTACGCGCCTGCCGCTTCGGGCATCGCCATGGCCGAAGCCTACCTCAAGGATCAGAAGCGCATCCTGCCTTGCGCCGCCTACGTCGAAGGCCAGTACGGCGTCGACGGCCTTTATGTCGGCGTGCCGGTGAAGATCGGTGCCGGCGGCGTCGAGGAAATCATCGAGATCGAGCTGAACGAGAAGGCCAAGGCCGGTCTCCAGGTCTCGATCGACGCGGTCAAGGAACTGCTGGTCGCGTGCAAGGGCATCGACGAGAGCCTGGCCTGAGCCACGCGGTGCGCCATCGCTTCGCCCTCGCTGCCTGCATGATCCTGGCTTGCGCCAGCGTGCCGGCGGCTGCGGCCGAAGCGAAAGGCGCCTATCCTCTCGGGCAAGTGCTCGATGCGGTTCGCACCGCCTGCTCCGATCTGTCGACCCGCGATGCGGCCGCCGCAAAGGTTGCCGCGAGCGGGTGGACCAAGGCCGCCGATCCGGCTGCGACGCCGGTCGGCCCCCTGGTCAAGATGGGATACGAACAAGGCCGCAAGCTGCTCGACAAGACCGGCGGGCGTGTCGATGATGGGCCGCTCGTCTTCACCCGCCAGGTCGCCGGTGAAGACCTGCACCTCGTGCTGTCCTCGGTCGAGAGCGATGGAACGTCCGTCGTCGGATGCCGCACTTACGATGTCGGCGAGACTCGCCCAATCGACAAGGCCGCGGCATCGCGCTGGGTCGGAAGCGAGCCTGATGCCGCGATCGAGCGCGCCGAGATGACCAAGTACAGCTGGAACTCCGGCCTGAAGCCGGAACAGGACAGCTTCGAAATATTCTACGTACCTGCCGGAAGCCCTCTGATCGCATTGGTCAAGATCGCCGGCTTAGCCATCAAAGCCGACCAGATCAGCGACCTCCCCCGCTGAATCGCACGTAACGGAGATCCTATGTCCATTCTCGTCGACAAAAACACCAAGGTCATCACCCAGGGCATGACCGGCAAGACCGGCAGCTTCCACACCGAGACCGCGCTCGCCTATGGCACCAAGATGGTCGGTGGCGTGACGCCGGGCCGTGGTGGTACCCAGCATCTGGGCCTGCCGCAGTTCAACTCGGTGCATGAAGCCAAGGCCGCCACGGGCGCCACCGCTTCGTGCGTCTACGTGCCGCCCGCCGGTGCCGCCGATGCCATCCTCGAGGCGATCGACGCGCAGATGGAGCTGATCATCTGCATCACCGAGGGTATCCCGGTGCTCGACATGGTCCCCGTCAAGCGTGCGCTGACCGGTTCGAAGTCGCGCCTGATCGGCCCGAACTGCCCTGGCGTCCTGACCCCGAACGAGTGCAAGATCGGCATCATGCCCGGCAGCATCTTTTCCAAGGGTTCGGTCGGCGTTGTGTCACGTTCAGGCACGCTGACGTATGAGGCGGTTTTCCAGACCACCAACGCAGGGCTTGGCCAGACCACGGCTGTCGGCATCGGCGGCGATCCGGTCAACGGCACCAACTTCATCGACATGCTGGAGCTGTTCCTGGCCGACGACGAGACCAAGTCGATCATCATGATCGGCGAGATCGGCGGATCGGCCGAAGAAGAAGCGGCGCAGTTCCTCAAGGACGAAGCCAAGCGTGGCCGCAAGAAGCCGATGGTCGGCTTCATCGCCGGTCTCACCGCTCCTCCGGGACGTCGCATGGGCCATGCCGGTGCCATCGTTTCGGGCGGCCAGGGTGGCGCGGAAGACAAGATCGCGGCGATGGAAGAAGCGGGTATCCGCGTTTCGCCTTCGCCATCGGAACTGGGCGTCACGCTCGAAGGTTTGCTGAAGGAACTCGCCTAAATCTCTCTCCCCGCCAGGGGAGAAAACGCGGTCTCACACTTGCTCCTCCCCGGGAAAGTGCCACGCCCGCGATCGATTGGTGAGTAAGCGCCGGGGGAGCCCCCTGGCGCGGAAAGGTCATTTGCCATGGGCAACGAAACGTTCGACTTCTTCCCAGAAGACCCGCAGCCGGGTCCGAGCTGGCAGCGCAACAACTGGCCCCCGGTCGGTGGCGACTACGAAGACGATCTGACCCAGGCGCTTGACCCGACCACGCTGCAAGCCGAAATCAAGAAGGCGGCCAAGGCCGCCGGCGCGCCGATCGACGAAGCCCGGATCGAGCAGGCTGCTTCGGATTCCCTGCGGGCGATGAACCTGATCCGCACGTATCGCGTGCGCGGGCATCTTGCCGCCAACCTCGATCCGCTGGGTCTGTCGCAGCGCGAGCTGCCTGCCGACCTGACCCCCGAGTATCATGGCTTCACCGGCGATGCGCTCGATCGCAAGATCTTCCTGGGCGGCTTCCTGGGCCTGCAATGGGGTACCGTGCGCGAGATCGTCGATATCGTGCGCGCCAATTATTGCGGCAAGGTCGGCCTGGAATACATGCACCTGAGCGATACCGAGGAACGTCGCTTCCTGCAGGACCGCATGGAAGGGCATGACAAGGAGATCGAGTTCACGCCCGAGGGCAAGAAGGCGATCCTGCAGGCCGTGATCCGCGGCGAGCAGTACGAGAAGTTCCTGGGCAAGAAGTACGTCGGCACCAAGCGCTTCGGCCTCGACGGTGGCGAATCCATGATCCCCGCGCTCGAAGGCGTGATCAAGTACGGCGGCCAGCTCGGCGTCAACGAGATCGTCTATGGCATGGCCCACCGTGGCCGCCTCAACGTTCTCGCGAACGTCATGGCCAAGCCGTACAAGGTGATCTTCCACGAGTTCTCGGGCGGCACCGCCAATCCGGAGGACGTGGGCGGTTCGGGCGACGTCAAGTACCACCTGGGCACCTCGACCGATCGCGATTTCGACGGCGTCAAGGTTCACATGAGCCTGATGCCCAACCCGAGCCATCTCGAAACGGTCGACCCGATCGTGCTGGGCAAGGTCCGCGCCTACCAGGTGCTGCAGGACGACATCGGCGACGACGTTGGCCCCCACGCCAGGCACAAGAAGGTGCTGCCGGTGCTGATCCACGGCGATGCCGCGTTTGCCGGTCAGGGCATCGTGTGGGAGTGCTTCGGCCTTTCCGGGGTGAAGGGCTACAACACCGGCGGTTGCATCCACTTCATCATCAACAACCAGATCGGCTTCACCACGAGCCCGCAGTTCGCGCGGCGTTCACCCTATCCCTCGGACGTAGCCAAGGGCATCCAGGTGCCGGTGCTGCACGTCAACGGTGACGATCCTGCGGCGGTGACGTTCTGCTGCAAGCTGGCGATCGATTTTCGCCAGACCTTCGGCCGGGACGTGGTGATCGACATGTGGTGCTACCGCCGCTTCGGCCACAACGAAGGCGACGAGCCCAGCTTCACGCAGCCGCTGATGTATTCGAAGATACGGCAGCATCCGCCGGTCAGCGAGATCTATGCCGAGCGCCTGAAGCGCGAAGGCGTGATCGACGACAGCTTCGTTCCCGAAGCGGTGGCGACATTTACCGGCCACCTCGAAGAACAGTTCGAAGCGGCCAAGAGCTACAAGCCCAACCAGGCGGACTGGTTCGCCGGACAGTGGAGCGGCTTCAACAAGCCGGCTGATCCCGAGGGCGCGCGCCGCAACGTCGACACCGGCATCGAGGGCAAGCTGTTCGACAGCCTTGGCCGCACGCTCACGACGGTTCCGGAAGGCCTGACGATCCACAAGACGTTGGGCCGCGTGCTGGACGCCAAGCGCGAGATGTTCAAGTCGAGCGAAGGCTTCGACTGGGCCACCGCGGAGGCACTCGCGTTCGGCAGCCTCGTCACCGAGGGCTACAGCGTCCGCCTTTCGGGTCAGGACTCCGGTCGTGGCACGTTCAGCCAGCGTCACGCGGTGTGGGTCGATCAGACCGACGAGCACACATACGTGCCGATCACTACCCTGCCCCACGGCAGCTTCGAGGTGCTGGATTCCACGCTCAGCGAGTATGGCGTCCTCGGTTTCGAGTACGGCTATGCCAGCGCCGATCCCAAGACCCTGGTCTTGTGGGAAGCGCAGTTCGGCGACTTCGCCAACGGCGCGCAGATCATCATCGATCAGTACGTCGCCGCGGCCGAGGCCAAGTGGCTTCGCGCCAACGGCCTCGTCATGCTGTTGCCCCACGGATACGAAGGCCAGGGGCCGGAGCACTCCTCGGCGCGGCTGGAGCGGTTCCTGCAGCTTTGCGCGCAGGACAACATCCAGGTGTGCAACATCACCACCCCGGCCAACTACTTCCACGTCCTGCGCCGGCAGATGCATCGCCCGTTCCGCAAGCCGCTGATCATCATGACGCCCAAGTCGCTGCTGCGCCATCCGCTGGCAAAGTCCAAGGCGCATGATTTCGTCGGCGGCGGGCACTTCTTCCGGCTTCTCTCCGACCCCAAGGGTTGCGATGACAAGACGACCAAGAAGGTCGTGCTGTGTTCGGGCAAAGTCGCCTACGACCTGATGGAAGCGCGCGACGCGGCCGAGATCGACGACGTGCAGATCGTCCGGGTCGAGCAGCTTTACCCCTTCCCCAGCGAGCCGCTGGCACAGCGCCTGTCGCGCATGCCGCAGCTGGAAGAAGTGGTGTGGTGCCAGGAAGAGCCGCGCAACAACGGCGCCTGGTTCTTCGTCGCCTCCCAGATCGAAGAAGCGATGGGCCAGGCCGAGCTGTCTTTCGATCGTCCGCGCTATGCCGGGCGTGCTGGTTCCGCCTCGCCCGCGACGGGCCTGGCGAAGCGTCATGCCTCCGAGCAGGCGGCACTCGTCGCCGACGCGCTGGGCCTTTCGGTCCGCTCTGAAATCCGTCGCAAGCAGAAGGCTTGAGATCCACGATGTCCATTGAAGTCAAAGTTCCCACCCTCGGCGAATCCGTTTCGGAAGCCACCATCGGCCAGTGGCTCAAGCAGCCGGGCGAAGCGGTGTCCGCCGACGAACCCATCGCCAGTCTCGAGACCGACAAGGTCGCGATGGACGTCATGGCTCCCCAGGCGGGTGTCATGGGCGCACACATCGCCAAGGAAGGCGAGACGGTCGTGGTCGGCGCACTGATCACCACGATCGAAAGCGGCAGCGGCGCTGCCGCAGCGCCCAAGTCAGCCGCACCCGAACAGGCGGCGGCGCCGGCAGCGGCGTCTGCCACCCCCGCCCCTGCAGCCCCGGTCGAGGATACCGGCGCGGGCGCAGCCGTGCTGTCACCCGCCGTGCGCCGGGCCGTGCTGGAGTACGGCATCGATCCGAGCAAGGTGACCGGCACCGGCAAGGATGGCCGCATCACCCGCGACGACGTACTCGCCGCGGCGCAAGCCAAGACCGCGCAGGCCGCTCCTGTCGCGACGGCCCCCGCCACCGCCGCGGCTCCCGCCGCCGGCGAGCGCCGCGAAGAGCGCGTGCGGATGACACGTTTGCGCCAGACGGTCGCCAAGCGCCTCAAGAGCGCGCAGGACACTGCCGCGCTGCTGACCACCTTCAACGACGTCGACATGTCGGCGGTCATCGAAGCGCGCGACAAGTACAAGGACACGTTCCAGAAAAAGCACGGCATCAAGCTGGGCTTCATGAGCTTCTTCTCGAAGGCCTCGGTGCTGGCGCTCAAGTCGATCCCCAGCGTCAACGCGCAGATCGAAGGCGATGAGATCGTCTACTTCGACTACATCGACATCTCGATCGCGGTCTCGGCCCCGAACGGTTTGGTGGTCCCGGTCGTTCGCGACGTCGACAAGCTGTCGTTCGCCGGCATCGAGCAGGCGATCGCCGGCTTCGGCAAGAAGGCCAAGGACGGCACGCTGACCATGGAAGACATGAAGGGCGGTACCTTCACCATCTCCAACGGCGGCGTATTCGGTGGCCTGATGTCGACGCCGATCATCAACCCGCCGCAGTCGGCGGTGCTGGGCCTGCACCGTATCGAGGACAGACCCGTGGTGCGCAACGGCGAGATCGTGGTCCGCCCGATGATGTATATCGCGCTCAGCTACGATCATCGCCTGATCGACGGTCGCGAAGCGGTGACCGCGCTCAAGACCATCAAGGAAGCGATCGAGGATCCGACGCGCCTGCTGATCGATCTTTGATGCCGGTGCGGACGTACATTTTTGTGGCCGCGAGCCTTGTCGCGCTTGCCGGTTGCGGCAAGGCGAGCGAGGGTGCGTTCAACAAGGGCTATGACGAGAAGTTCCTCTCGTCGTGCGTGGGTTCGGCAAGCAAGAGCGGCATGCCCACGCAGCTCGCGACTTCGCTGTGCACTTGCGCGATCACCGAGATCAACAAGAAGTACAGTGCTACACAGAAATTGACGCTGTCCAAGGAAGAGTCCGAACCCATCCTCAAGACATGCCTCAACAAGACGGTGCAACGATAATGGCTGAATACGACTACGACGTCCTCGTCATCGGCTCGGGCCCCGGCGGCTATGTCGCGGCGATCCGTGCGGCGCAACTCGGGCTCAAGACCGGGTGTGTCGAAGGACGCGAGACCCTGGGCGGCACCTGCCTGAACGTCGGCTGCATTCCCTCCAAGGCGCTGCTGCACGCATCGGAATACTTCGATGCGGCGGTCAACGGCACGATGGCCAAGATGGGCATCAAGGTTACGCCCGAACTCGACCTGGACACCATGCACGCGCAGCGACGCGACGCGGTGAAGGGCCTGACGGGAGGCATCGAGTTCCTGTTCAAGAAGAACAAGATCGACTGGATCAAGGGCTACGCCACCTTCAAGGACGCGCACACCGTCACGGTCGGCGAGCGTGCCGTGTCGGCCAAGAACATCGTCATCGCCACCGGCTCCACGGTCACGCCGCTCCCCGGAATCGAGATCGACAACGACAAGGGTGTCGTCGTCGACAGCACCGGCGCGCTGGAGCTATCGGCCGTGCCAAAGAAGATGGTCGTCATCGGTGGTGGCGTGATCGGGCTGGAACTCGGCTCGGTCTGGCGGCGTCTCGGTGCCGAGGTTACCGTCGTCGAATACCTCGACCAACTCCTGCCCGGCATGGACGGTGACGTCCGCAAGGAAGCGGGCAAGATCTTCAAGAAGCAGGGCATGATCCTGAAGCTGTCTACGAAGGTAACGGGCGTCGCAGTCGAGGGTAACCGGGCGACCGTGACTGTCGAGCCTTCGGCGGGCGGCGCGGCTGAGACGCTGGAAGCCGATGTGGTTCTCGTCTCCATCGGCCGCCGCCCCAACACCGAGGGCTTGGGCCTTGATGCGATCGGCATCGAACTCAACAAGCGCGGGCAGATCGAAACCGATCACGATTTCGCCACCAAGGTCGATGGCGTGTGGGCGATCGGCGACGTGATCCCCGGCCCGATGCTAGCGCACAAGGCCGAGGACGAGGGCATCGCGGTATCGGAGAATATCGCCGGATTGACCGGTATTGTGAACCACGATGTCATTCCCGGCGTGGTCTATACCTGGCCGGAGTTTGCCGGCGTTGGCCTCACGGAGGAAGACGCCAAGGCCAAGGCGGCCGAGTCAGGCGGCGAGATCAAGGTCGGCAAGTTCCCGATGCTGGCCAACTCACGCGCCAAGACCAACCACGAGCCGGATGGCTTCGTGAAGATCATCGCGGACGCGCAGACCGATCGCGTGCTGGGCGTTTGGTGCATCGCGTCGGTTGCCGGCACGATGATCGCGCAAGCTGCGCAAGCGATGGAGTTCGGCGCGACCAGCGAGGACATCGCCTACACCTGCCACGCACATCCCACGCATTCCGAAGCGATCAAGGAAGCGGCGATGTCGGTGACGGGCAAAGCCATCCATATCTGACGACATTTGCCGACAAGGCATCAGCGCGAGGACCGACACGGTCTTCGCGCTGACGGCCAGTCGACGATGATCTTGCGTCTCGCACGCCAAGGTGAAACACGCGCAATGAAACGCAGTTTTTGCAACGGCGAGCCAAGACGTGCGTCTTTGAGCTGGATGCTGCGGATCAAACGGCCAAGTTTGACTGATCTGTCGACCGTTCATCCTACGACAATATCGAGAGAAACCGGCCGGCAGGACAGGTGTCCATGCCGGCCGTTTTTCCTTAGCCCATCGCGACGAGGCGCTGGACTTCAGCGACGATTTCCGGTGCCTGCACCAGGAAAGCGTCTTCGAGCTTCTTGGCGAAGGGTACCGAGCAATACGGACCACCAAGACGGCCTACCGGCGACTTGAGCTTGCCGAACAGCGTCTCCTGTACGGTCGCGGCGATTTCCGCGCCTGGACCGAAGCTGCGACCAGCCTCATGGACGACGAGCAAGCGCCCGGTCTTCTCGGTCGACGACAGAACGGCTTCCTTGTCCCACGGCGAGATCGTGCGCAGGTTGATGACCTCGACCGAAACGCCAGCCTTGCCGAGCTCTTCGACCGCCTGCATCACCGTGAACATCATCTGGCCATACGACACAATCGTCAGGTCCGTGCCCTCGACGACGGTCTGCGCCTTGCCGATCGGGATCGGGCCCTGGTTTGCCGGCGTGTCCATCGGGATGAACAGAGTCTTGCCACTCTCGATGATCATGACCGGATCTGGATCCTGGATCGCCGAGAGGTACAGGCCCTTGAAGTCGGCCGGGGTCCAGGGGATCACGACCTTGATGCCCGCGGTGTGGCAGAACCACGCCTCGTAGAAATCGGCATGCTGGCCGGCGGTCTGGTTGCCGGCGCCGGTCAGCGTGCGGATCACCATCGGCACCTGGCTCTGGCCGCCCGACATGAAGCGCAGCTTCGCCGCGTGGTTCACGATCATGTCCATTGCCACGGTGGTGAAGTTCATCAGCATGATCTCGGCCACCGGCTTGTAGCCGGCCATCGCCGCGCCGATCGCCGCACCGATGATCGCCTGCTCCGAGATCGGCGTCGAGCGTACCCGCATGTCACCGAACTTGGTGGAAAGACCCTTGGTGACGCCAACCACGCCGCCGCCCTCGCGATCGGCGATGTCTTCGCCCAGCACGATGACCTTGGAGTCGGCTTCCATCGCCTCAACCAAAGCCGCGTTGATCGCCTGCAGGCCGTTCATCTTCACCATCTCGGTGGTCGGTGCTTCGAGTGTATCGGTGCTCATGCCGGAATCTCCTCGGCAAAGACGTCGCGGCGCAGTTCGTCCACGGACGGATATTCACAGGACTGGGCGAATTCGATGGCGTCCTTCACCTCGGCCTCGATGTCGGCCTTGAGCGCCTCGAGTTGTTCCTCGGTGGCGATGCCGTCGTCGATCAGTTTCTGACGGAAGCGTGGCAGCGGATCGAACTCGCGTGCGGCATCCTTTTCGCCCGCATTCATGTACTTGTCGTCGTCACCGAAGACGTGGCCGAAGAACCGGAAGGTCTTGCATTCGAGCAGAGTCGGACCTTCGCCGGCGCGCGCGCGCTCAATCGCGGCATGCGCGTGGGCATAGACCTCGATCGGATCGTTGCCGTCGAGCGTATAGCCCGGCATGCCGTAACCGATCGCCCGCTTCGAGATCTGATCGACGGCGGTGCAGTTTTCATAGCGAGTATGCTCGGAGAAGCCGTTGTTCTGGCACACGAAGATCACCGGCAGCTTCCACACGGAAGCGAGGTTGAGCGCCTCGTGGAAGGCACCGATGTTGCTGGCGCCGTCGCCGAAGTAAGCCACGGTGACCTGCTTCGTGCCGTCAAGCAGCGCTGCCCAGCCAAAACCGTTGGCGATGGGCATCGACGAGCCGACGATGCCAGTGGTCACCATCACGCCGGTTTCCGGGTGGGTAAGGTGCATCGGGCCGCCCTTGCCCTTGCAGGTGCCGTCGACGCGGCCCGAGATCTCGGCCCAGAGCGGGCGCAGCGGCATGTTCTTGGCGACCATGTCGTGGATGCCGCGATAGATCGTGCAGATCTTGTCGTCATCGTTGAGCAGCACGGAAATGGCCGACGGGATCGCCTCTTGTCCACGTGCCGAGTAATACGGTGCGGTGATCTGGCCGCGGCGGATCTGCGCGCGGGTGGATTCGTCGTTTCGCTCGATACGCACCATGCGGCGGTAGATGTCGAGCTGGGTAGCGGCATCCGGAGATGCTCGGTTGGTCAGGGTGTCGCTCATGGTCCCTCTCTCGCTGGCCGACCGTGATATGGTCGGCGCTGAACTGTTGTTCAGTACCCTTAGCTCATGACGCTGCAAGGGCAACCTCGGCCGCTTCGCAGCCATCGCCCGAGCGGTCCACCAAGCCGAACGGCGGCAGGATCGGCAGCCGAAACGAAATCGCCGCACCCGCCTGATGGCAGATGCGGCGATCGGTAACCGGCTGCGGCGCATGACACACCGGCTGATGCTTAGTTGACGGCGTCCTTGAGCCCCTTGCCCGCCTTGAACTTGGGCTGGCTCGATGCCTTGATCTCCATCGCTTCACCAGTGCGGGGATTGCGGCCGGTGGAAGCCTTGCGCTTTGCGACGGTGAAGGTGCCAAAACCGACCAGACGCACTTCGTCGCCCTTCTTCAGCGCGTCGGAGATCGCCTCGAACACACCCTCGACAGCCTTGACGGCATCGTTGCGGTTGAGGCCGCTGGACGTGGTGACCGCACTGATCAGATCGTTTTTGTTCATTATGAGAACCCCCTAGGCTGTCATTGGAAAACCACGTGACGTGGCTGAGATATCTGGATTCGTCGAGCGAATGGCCGGGAATTGAGCGGCTTTTGCGGCCCCTGTCAAAGCGAAAAGAGGCGCTAAATTGACGGCTCGGCTTGTTTTAGCCAGGGCTGTCCGCTGTCCGGGCAACCGAGCGCCCCGACCGGCCGTGCACCGCCATGACGAGCGGCGTTGCGTTGGTAAATACGAAAGACTGGCTTCAACAAAGGCACATCAATGCCAAACGGGGACGGGCACTTGCGCACCAGCCCCCGTTGTTTTTCGCCTATCGCACTGCGAAAAGCGCGCTTACGCGCCTTCGTTGCGCACGTCGCGACGCTCGGCGATACGTGCACGCTTACCGGTACGACCACGCAGGTAGTACAGCTTGGCGCGACGCACCACGCCGCGGCGCACGACCGCAATGCTGTCGAGGTTAGGCGAGTAGAGCGGAAATACGCGCTCCACGCCTTCACCGAAGCTCATCTTGCGGACGGTAAAGTTGGAACCCATGCCACGGTTCGAACGCGCGATGCACACGCCTTCGAAGTTCTGGACGCGGGTGCGGGTGCCTTCGACAACCTTCACGCCGACGCGGACGGTGTCGCCCGGACGGAAGGTCGGGATTTCCTTGGAAGCCTTGGCGATCTCTTCGGCTTCGATCTGCTGAATCAGGTTCATGTGTCCTGGTCCTTCGTTTGTCGCTGCGCGCCAGAGGCAGACGGGATCCGAGCGCCATTGTGACGCTCCCAAAGATCCGGCCTGCGTGACCGTGTATCGTCGTTGGCCCTGGCTTTACGCCAGGCGGCGATTTTCGCATGATCCCCCGATCGCAGCACTTCGGGGATCGTGCGCCCTTCCCATTCGACAGGTCGGGTATAGTGCGGGTACTCGAGCAGGCCGTCCTCGAACGACTCCTCCGCCCCGCTGGAAGGCGCGCCCATTACGCCGGGAAGCAGCCGAATGCAAGCATCCAGCAGCATCAGCGCCGCCGGTTCGCCGCCGGACAGGACGATATCGCCGACGCTGATCTCTTCCACGTCGCGCGCGGCGAAGATGCGCTCGTCAAAGCCTTCGAACCGACCGCACAGGATCGTCACGCCCGGACCGGCCGCAAATTCGCGAACGCGGGCCTGGGAGATCGGTCGCCCACGCGGTGTCATTGCCAGCACCGGGGCCTGTGGCTTGAGTGCCAAAGCATGATCGATGGCCGCTGAGAGCACGTCCACCCGCAGGACCATTCCAGCGCCGCCACCCGCCGGGGTGTCGTCGACCGTGCGGTGCTTGTCGATGGCGAAGTCGCGGATCTGAACGGGCGTCAGCGACCACTTGGCTTCAGCCAGCGCACGGCCCGCAAGAGACAAGCCCAATGGGCCGGGAAACATCTCGGGATAAAGAGTGAGGACGGTGGCTGCGAAGGTCATGGCAGAAACGATGCCGACCGATCGGACGACACCCTAATCCTCCACGAAGTCGGCGGCGACGATCAGCTTCTCCGCCGTCCACTCAGGCACCGCGGTCGGGTTCATCGGCACCATGAAGCGTGTCCGCTTGCCGCTTTCGTCCGCCGGCCGCTCGATCTCGATCACATCGCCCGCGCCAAAGTTTTCAATCGCGACGCACGTGCCGATTAACACGCCGTCGGTCGAGACCACCGGCAGGCCGAGCAGGTCAGCGTGGTAGTATTCGCCCTCGGCCAACGCCGGCATGGCCGATCGCGGCACGGTCAAGGCCGTGCCCCGCAGCTTTTCCGCTGCGTTGCGATCCGTCACCTCGACGAAGCGGGCGATTGCCCCGCCCTTCCCGTCGTCGCGCAGGCTCTGCACCGTCAGGCTTGCGTCGTTGAAGGCGCGGTAGCGCTTGAGCGCAGCCGCACCTTCTCCGAACAGCTTGAGGCGCACGTCACCGGTCACGCCATGCGCGCCGGCGACGGCGGCAAGGGTGACGGGACGATCCGGATCAACCGGCATGGGTCAAGTCCGTACGCAACGTGAGGATCAACCCTCTGCCGGAGTCTCTGCGCTTTCGACCTGCGGGGTCTCGGCGGCAGGCTCCTCGGCGCCTTCGGCCGGAGCTTCGGCGGACACGGCTTGCTTGGAAGCTTCTGCAGCAGCAGCGGCTTCCTCGGCTTCGCGAACCTTGGTGGCGCGGTCTTCCGCGCGCTCCTTAGCCTTCTTGCCCGGCTCGGCCTGGTTCGGGTTGTTGGTGGCCGCACGCTCCTTGATGCCGGCCTTGTCGAGGATGCGAGCGACGCGGTCGGTCGGCTGCGCGCCGACGCCGATCCAGTAGCGCACGCGATCTTCGATCAACGTCACGCGCTTCTCGTCGTCTTTGGCCAGCACCGGGTTGTAGGTGCCCAGCTGCTCAAGATACTTGCCGTCGCGCGGGCTGCGCACGTCCGTGACGACGATGCGATAGTAAGGACGCTTCTTGGCGCCACCGCGCGACAGACGAATTGCTACTGCCATTTTGTTCTTCCTTCTCGATACTTACGAATGGTTGTGAGGATTACTTCTTACCGAATTTGCTCATGTCGGGCAGGCTGCCGACGCCGCCGCCCATGCCGCCGAGCGCATTGCCCAGGCCCGGCATGGCGCCTTCGAGGCCGCCCTTGCCGAACATCGCGGCCAGACCCTTGAGCCCGCCCATCTTCTTGATCTGCTTCATGGCCTTGGCCATTTCCTGGTGCATCTTCAGAACCTTGTTCACGTCCTGCACCTGGGTGCCCGAGCCATTGGCGACGCGGATCTTGCGCTTGGCGTTGAGCAGCGCGGGATTGACCCGCTCCTTGCCGGTCATCGAGCCGATGATCG
This sequence comes from Novosphingobium sp. TK46, assembly GCF_055361525.1. Lineage (NCBI taxonomy): Bacteria > Pseudomonadati > Pseudomonadota > Alphaproteobacteria > Sphingomonadales > Sphingomonadaceae > Novosphingobium > Novosphingobium sp. TK46. The sequence continues at coordinate 3,012,256 of NZ_CM143963.1, read as the reverse complement.
CATCCATGCGCAACAGCACCCGATCGTCCATGCCTGAAGACGCCATCGCCGCCTTGGCCTTCTTCATGCCGGGTATCATGCCCGCCAATGCGCCGACGCCACCCATGTTCTGCATCTGCTTGAGCTGCATGCGCAGGTCGTTCATGTCGAACTTGCCCGCGTCCATACGCTTGGCGAGCGCCTCGGCATCCTCAAGCTTGACCGACTCCGCCGCCTTTTCGACCAGGCTGACGATGTCGCCCATGCCGAGAATGCGATTGGCGACACGCACGGGCTGGAACACCTCGAGCGCGTCGAGCTTCTCGCCCGTACCGGCAAACTTGATCGGCTTGCCGGTGACCGCGCGCATCGACAACGCCGCGCCACCACGTGCATCGCCGTCCATGCGAGTCAGCACGACGCCGGTGAGGTCCACCTGGCCGGCGAACGACTGCGCGACGTTGACCGCGTCCTGACCTGTCAGCGAGTCGACCACCAGCAGCACTTCACGTGGAGTCGAGATGGCGGAGACCGCCTTCATCTCGTCCATCAGCTGCTGGTCGACGTGGAGACGGCCGGCGGTGTCGAGCAGCAGCACGTCCACCGCCTGCAGCTTCGCCGACTGGATCGCCCGGGTGGCGATCTCGGTCGGTTGCTGGCCGGTGATGATCGGCAGCGTGGCGACGCCGACCTGCTCGCCCAGAACCTTCAACTGCTCCTGTGCCGCCGGACGGTTGACGTCGAGCGAGGCCATCATCGCCTTCTTGCCGTGCTTCTCCTTGAGCAGCTTGGCGATCTTGGCGGTGCTGGTGGTCTTGCCCGAGCCCTGCAGGCCGACCATCATGATGACGATCGGCGGAGCCGCGTTCAGATCGAGTTCGGGCGTGGTGTCCCCGCCCAGCGTCTCGATCAGCGCATCGTTGACGATCTTGATGACCTGCTGGCCCGGCGTGACCGAGCGCAGCACGTCATGGCCCACGGCCTTTTCGGTAACCTGATCGACGAAGCGACGCACCACCGGCAGGGCCACGTCGGCCTCGAGCAACGCGATGCGCACTTCGCGCATGGCATCCCGAACGTCCTGCTCCTTGAGCGCACCGCGTCCACGCAGCTTGTCGAAGACGCCGCCAAGACGATCTGAAAGGCTGTCGAACATGCCGTTCACCACTCCAAGACAGATCGAAACCCGCCAAAACGCCGAAAACGCCGGCGGACGAAACCTCGTCAGCCAGCGTATAAATGTTCACCCCCGGTGCGACAAACGCTGCGCCGGGTATGGTGAGATTTCCTTCAGCCCGGACCCGCCGGGATGCAGGGAATCTCACCCCTCAATACGCCATCAGCAGTCACGATGACAGCGTAGGAGGGATGGTGGAGCCAAGGGGGATCGAACCCCTGACCTCTTGCATGCCATGCAAGCGCTCTCCCAGCTGAGCTATGGCCCCATTCATCCGTCCGGATCGGCCCTGGAAGGCCGTCCGCCCCAAGTGCCAGCCTTGGGAGGCCGCCCCTCTAAGGGCGGCTCCCGCGGTTGGCAAGTGGGAATTTTACCTCAGGTGTCGTGCTCGTCCTCGGTCTCGGCGCCTGGAATGCCGAGATCGTCGTCGCCGCCCAGATCGACATCGTTGTCCGGCGAATCGCCGTCCTCGTCGATGTCCAGATCTTCTTCGGCGAGATCGGAATCCTCCTCCTCGACGACTTCCTTCTTCTGCACTTCCTCGAACTGCACCGGCTGCTTGGACTTGAGCACTGGCTCGGGGTTCCAGGCATTGCCACATTCGATGCAGGTGACCGGATCATCCTTGCCGAGATCGTAGAAACGCGTGCCGCACTTCGGGCAGCCGTGCTTGGCGCCCCATTCCGGGTTGACCATGAAAAATCCTCGCCTGGCGCGCCCCGAAACAGGCCGCGCTGAAATCGATGTACTTGATGGGTGGGCTCGGCGGCGAAATCAAGCCGCAAGACCGCATCCCAGGCCGCATCAGGGCGCGCGCCTTGCCATAGCGGACGACGACTGTCAAAAGCCGCGCGCTCCAGATCCTGCCGCGAAAGCCAAGACGTGACCGCCGATCCGACCTCCCAGATGCGCCCGCGCCGCTTCCTGCCCACCGGTCCGTTGCGTGGCCGCATCCGCGTGCCTGGCGACAAGTCGATCAGCCATCGCGCGATCATGCTCTCATCTCTTGCCGTGGGCGAGAGCCGCATCACCGGCCTGCTGGAAGGGGAGGACGTGCTCGCCACCGCCGCCGCGATGCGAGCGATGGGCGCGCATGTCGAGCGCATCGGCGAAGGCGCGTGGGTGGTGAACGGTGTTGGCGTCGGCGCGCTGCTCCAGCCCGAGACCGCGCTCGACATGGGCAATTCCGGCACCTCGACGCGGCTGCTGATGGGGCTGATTTCGAGCCATCCGATCCAGGCGACGTTCGTGGGCGACGCCAGCCTGTCGAAGCGACCGATGGCGCGGGTGATCGAACCACTAACGCAGATGGGCGCGGACATCACCTCGACCGTCGGCGGTCGCCTGCCGCTGATCCTGCGCGGCGCTTCCCCTGCCGTGCCGATCACCTACCGCCTGCCGGTCGCCTCGGCGCAGGTCAAAAGCGCGGTTCTGCTCGCTGGCCTCAACACGCCTGGCATCACCACGGTGATCGAGCCGATCGCCACCCGCGACCATTCCGAACGCATGCTGCGTGGCTTCGGCGCCGAGCTGAACGTCGAGGTGGAAGCCGATGGCACCCGCATGATCAGCGTGCGCGGCGAAGCCGAACTGCGCCCGCAAGTGATCGACGTGCCCGGCGACCCCTCCTCGGCCGCCTTCTTCGTCGTCGCCGCGCTGCTGGTGGAAGGATCGGACCTCACCATCGAGAACGTCGGCCTCAACCCGACGCGCGCCGCGCTGTTCGACGTGCTGCGCGCAATGGGCGGCAGCATCGAGGAGGTCGCCCGCCGCGATGTCGGCGGCGAGCCCGTCGCCGATCTGCGAGTGCGTCACTCGGCGCTGCGCGGCATCGAGGTCGACCCGGCAGTCGCGCCCAGCATGATCGACGAGTTCCCGATCCTGTTCGTGGCAGCATCGATGGCCGAGGGGCGCACCGTTACCCGCGGGCTCGACGAGTTGCGCGTGAAGGAATCGGACCGCCTCGCCGTCATGGCGACCGCCCTCACCGCTTCGGGCGCGCGGATCGAAGAGCGCGGGGACGGACTGGTCATAGACGGTTCCGGCGGCGCCCCCTTGCGCGGCGCTGCCAATCACCCGATCGCCACGCACCTCGACCACCGCATCGCCATGAGCATGGCCGTTGCCGGACTGGTCAGCGTCGCCGGCATCGAAGTGGATGATACCCGCCCGATCGCCACCAGCTTCCCCACCTTCGAGCCGATGCTCGACGGGCTAGCCCAAAGCGAGGCCCCTGCGTGATCGTCGCCGTCGATGGACCCACCGCTTCGGGCAAAGGCACGATCGCCAAGGCCATCTCCAGGCACTTCGGCTTGCCGCATCTCGACACCGGCTTGCTTTACCGCGCAGTCGGTCGCCAGTGCGTGATCAACGGCGGCAACCCGGACGATGCAGGCGACGCCATGGCCGCCACGAACTTCCCCGACGCGTTGCTCGGCGATCCGGAACTGCGATCGGAAACCAGCGGCGGCCTCGCCAGTCGCGTCTCGATCCACCCCGCCGTGCGCCAGGCCCTGTTCGATCGCCAGCGCGCCTTTGCCTTGCAACCGCATGGCGCGGTCCTCGATGGCCGCGATATCGGAACCGTCATCGCGCCCGATGCTGAGGTGAAGCTGTTCGTCGTCGCCAGCGTCGAAGCCCGCGCCCAGCGGCGCTACCTGGAAATGCAGGCGCAAGGCCGCGCCGTATCGCTGGATGAGATCGCCGCCGATCTCACCGCTAGGGACGCGCGCGACACACACCGCGCGCAGGCCCCGCTCCTGGCAGCTGCGGATGCGACGACCCTCGACACGTCGCAGCTGGGGCGAGACGCGGCCATCGCCGCCGCCTTGCGGATCGTCGCCGCGCACCGCTAGGCGCAATTGCCAATTTCATTGCTTCTGCGCGGTTTTGCGCATAAGCGCCGCCGATCCAGCAGAGTCGCACGACTCCGTTGGATGCCGTGACCGGTATCCGACCGCCACGGCAGTTCGGCCCTTTTTGGCCCGTGGTCGCAATGGTGCGGCGGCGGAGGAAAGACCGGCGGACCCAACCGCCTGGCCGGAATACAACACGAGAGAGACACTCCTACATGGCCACTATGGCAAATCCCACGCGCGATGATTTCGCGAAAATGCTGGACGAACAGTTCGGCGGCGTTGGTGACGAGGGCTTCGAGGGCCGCGTCGTCAAGGGCACCATTACCGCAATCGAGAACGACAAGGCCGTCATCGACGTTGGCTTGAAGAGCGAAGGCCGCGTGCCGCTTCGCGAATTCGCCCGCGGTGACGACGACCACGGCCTCAAGGTCGGTGACGAAGTCGAAGTGTACGTCGACCGCGTCGAGAACGCCGACGGCGAAGCGATGCTGTCGCGCGACCGCGCCCGTCGCGAAGCGGCCTGGGACAAGCTCGAGAGCGAGTTCGGCGAAGGCAAGCGCGTCGACGGCGTGATCTTCGGCCGCGTCAAGGGTGGCTTCACCGTCGACCTCGACGGCGCCGTTGCGTTCCTGCCCGGCTCGCAGGTCGACATCCGCCCGGTGCGTGACGTCGGACCGCTGATGGACATCCCGCAGCCGTTCCAGATCCTCAAGATGGATCGCCGCCGCGGCAACATCGTCGTGTCGCGTCGCGCCGTCCTGGAAGAGACGCGCGCCGAGCAGCGCAGCGAGCTGATCGACAAGCTGACCGAGGGTCAGGTCATCGAGGGCGTGGTCAAGAACATCACCGACTACGGCGCGTTCGTCGACCTCGGCGGTATCGACGGCCTGCTCCATGTCACCGACATGAGCTACAAGCGCGTCAACCACCCGAGTGAGGTCATCAACATCGGTGACACCGTAAAGGTGCAGATCATCCGCATCAACTCGGAAACGCAGCGCATCAGCCTCGGCATGAAGCAGCTCGAAAGCGATCCGTGGGAAGGCGCGACTGTCAAGTACCCGGTCGGCGCGAAGCTGCGCGGCGTGGTCACCAACATCACCGAATACGGCGCCTTCGTGGAGCTGGAAGCCGGGATCGAGGGCCTCGTCCACGTTTCGGAAATGTCCTGGACCAAGAAGAACGTCCACCCCGGCAAGATCGTCTCGACCTCGCAGGAAGTCGACGTTGTCGTGCTCGAGGTCGACTCCGAGAAGCGCCGCATCAGCCTGGGTCTCAAGCAGGCCATCGGCAATCCTTGGGAAGACTTTGCCGCGAACCACCCGGTTGGCAGCCAGGTCGAAGGCGAAGTCAAGAACGCCACCGAGTTTGGCCTGTTCATCGGTCTGGACGGCGACGTCGACGGCATGGTCCACATGTCGGACATCGCCTGGGGCATCTCGGGCGAGGACGCGCTGGCTCTGCACCGCAAGGGCGAGCAGGTTTCGGCGATCGTTCTGGATGTCGACATCGAGAAGGAGCGCATCAGCCTCGGCATGAAGCAGCTTGAGCGTGGCGCTCCGGCCGCTGGCGGCGCGGCATCGGCTCCGGCCGCTGCGGACGGTTCCAGCGCGGGTGGTCTGCGTCGTGGTCAGGTGACCACCGTGACCATCCTCGAAGTGCGCGATGGCGGCCTCGAGGTTCAGGCCGGCGAAGATGGGGCCACCGGCTTCATCAAGCGCTCGGATCTGGGCCGCGACCGCGACGAGCAGCGTCCGGATCGCTTCCAGGTCGGTCAGAAGTTCGATGCGATGGTCATCGGCTTCGACCGTTCGAAGAAGCCCAACTTCTCGGTCAAGGCCCGTCAGCTGGCCGAAGAGAAGGAAGCCGTCGAGCAGTACGGTTCGTCCGACTCGGGCGCATCGCTGGGCGACATCCTCGGCGAGGCTCTCAAGGGCCGCAGCTAAGCCGAGCCCAGGCAAATAGCCGACGTTTGCGCAAGCAAACGGTAGGCTATTTGCCGCTCGGGGCGAAGGCCGGCCGGCGGGTCGCAGACCCGTTCGACGTCATGGGGTGAAAACCCCATGATGGCCTAGCCAACCAAGACAAAGGAAAGCCCGCCCGGCATCGCGCCAGGCGGGCTTTTTCTTGGCGCCTCATCCGCTACATAAGCCAGTGAGGAGAAACCGATGCTAGAAGTCCACCAGTTCCCCTGCCTGTCCGACAACTACGGCTTCCTGCTGCATGACGACGCCAGCCAGGAAACCGTGTGCATCGACACGCCCGACGCCGACGCTTACTTGCGCGAGGCGGCGCTGAAAGGCTGGCAGATCACCCAGATCTGGAACACGCACTGGCACCCCGATCATGCGGGCGGAAACGAGGCGATCAAGGCCGTGACAGGGTGTACGGTCACCGCCCCCGAGATCGACGCGCCCAAGATCGACGCTGTCGACCGCACGGTGACACAGGGCGATACGGTGCGCATCGGCGACTACACCGCAAACGTGATCGATGTCGGCGGCCACACCCTGGGTCACATAGCTTACCACTTGCGCGAAGCCGACATCGCCTTCGTCGGTGATTCCGTGTTTGCCTTGGGCTGCGGCAGAATGTTCGAAGGCACGCCGCCGCAGTTCTGGGCGAGCATCATGCGCATCAAGTCGCTGCCGCCCGAGACGCTGCTATATTGCGCTCACGAGTACACCGTCTCGAACGCTCGCTTCGCCGTGCATGCCGATCCGGATAACGCCGCGCTGAGCGATTACGCGAAAGAGATCGCCGAAAGGCGCGCCCGTGACCTGCCCACCGTACCCACCAAGCTGGAACGCGAGCTCGCCACCAACCCCTTCCTGCGAGCAGACGTTGCATCGCTGCAGGCGCGTTGGGGCGGCGGCGATGCGGTTGCCACCTTTGCAGCGTTGCGGGCTGCAAAGGATGGGTTTTAAGTCATCAACGCACTGTGAAGTCGAAAATGCGGGCCGTCATCGCACCACCAGGGCCGCCACTACCTGCCAAAGAGTAGATGAAGCCGTACTCACCCGCAGGCAGCGCGACCTGGGGCTGAACTAGGAAAACGCCCGGGCGGACGACGGTGTGGGCGAAGGCGATGCGGTCCTTGTCCATCACGCCAGACTTGGCACCGCCGATGTTCATGCTGCCCACGCGCGCCTCCCGGCGGCCGTCCTTCTTGGTGAGGCGAACAAGCGTGAGTTCCGCGGGTGAGTTGACCACGGTGTTTTGTCCACTTGCCCAGGCACCACCGTTGTCGCCGCTGGCTTCGCCCGAGAAAAAGTAGAACCTCGGCATCGTCTCTACCGGAGTCCGCGAAGTCTCGTTCTGAATAGCCGCCTTGACGCTCATCGAAGCGATGCCGCCGGTCAAGGCGTAGCCGATGATCCCGCCGGTTTTCGCCTGGTTGGTTACGGTAGCCTCCATCCGCTGCATCCGCACGGGCGCGCTTTCCTGCAAGACGTAGAAGCCGGTCGGATGCGGAACCATCGGGTTCGGTGAATCGAGCGACGGCGTCACCTTGGCCACGGATCAGTTGCTGATCAGCGCCGCGATGACGGGCGAAGAGATGCCCTGGCTCTTGAAGGCGACCATGTCGCTTGTCGACAGGTCAAAGTCGACTTTATCCGCGATGACCTTGGCGATCACGGCATCATCCCCAAGGCCCAACTTCATGAGCTCGACAACTTCCTGGCGGCTGAGCGGCCCGGCTCAAGCGGTCGTCGCGGTACACGCCAGTGCCAAAGCGATCAGCAACTGCGCGGCAGACTTCTTCATGGCTCTTCCCCCGTTGTGGCGAGAGATCGGATGGTTCCTTCGTCAGGTTGCGACCCTGCCCGGTCGTCAACATCCGATGGGTAAGACATAAAAAAAGCCTCCGTCAAGCGACGGAGGCCTTTGTTCACTCACGAAAAACGACAGCTAGATCGCGCCGATAGACCGATCCACCAAGGCTCGATCGGCATCAGCCGAGTAATTGCTGCGGATCAGGCCATGTGCGGCCCCAGCAGCCGCACGGGCCGCCTTGGCGCGCAGTTCGGAAACGGCGGTGCGTTCTGCCGCGCCGATCTTGTCCTGCGCCATCTTCTCACGGCGCGCGATAACTTCGGTGGTGTCCGCGTGCGCCTTGGCAACGATCGCCTCGGCTTCGTGGCGGGCGTGGTCGAGGACCGATGCCGCGTCCTTTTCGGCGTTGGCGATCTTGTCGGCGTATTCCTTGCGCAGGGCTTCCGCCTCGGCGCGCAAAGTCTTGGCCTGCTCGAGCTGGCTCTTGATGTCGGCGATCTTGGCGTCGAGGCCGCCGGTCACCGACTTCAAGGCGCCCTTCCAGATGGCGATGCCGAGCAGCACGATCATGGACGCACTGACGACGGCCATCGGCGGAGCGACTCCGAGCAACAAGGGCTCGGGATGTTCGGTTCCGGCGTGGGCCTGTTCGCCTGGCTCGTGACCTGGCGTGCCCGGATCTGCGCTGGTGCCTGCCTCGGGGGCGGCGAGAGGTGCTTCAGCCATGAGCCAGCTTCTCCTTGACGGCCGACCTGGCAGCGCCATCGTCGATGGTGATGCCCGCGACACGCGCAACGACGTCTCGCGCAGCGTCGGTCGCCACATTTTCGATTTCTGCACCAGCAGCGCGCAGTGCATCGGCGATGCGCGCCTCGGCCGCAGCAAGCTGTCCGTCGAGCCCACGCTGTGTCTCGCCGAGACGGGTCTCGGCAGCGACGGTCGCCTTTGCGCGGGCGTCGGCGATGACGGCCTGAGCCTCCGCACGGCGAGCATTTTCACGTGCGCGCCACGCTTCTTCTTCCGCATCCGCTTCGCGCCGAGCACGCTCGGCCGCAGCGAAGTCATCCGAAATCTGCTTGTCGCGATTGGCGACGGTATCCATCACCTTGGGCACCATTCCGCGCCCGACGATGAAGAAAGCCAGGCCGAAGAACACGACCAGCCAGAAGATCTGACTGGCGTAGAACTCGCCCAGCTGTGCGATCTGTGGCATTCTTCAGCCCTGTTTGTTGCGATCACCCATCATCCCGCGCCGGCCACAAGCATACCGAAGTACGCCGCAACCGGACGCGGCATGTGCGATCAGGCGAAGATCAGCAGTGCGGCGACGACGAACGACAGCAGGCCCAGAAGCTCTGCACCGGCGAAACCGATGAACAGGCGGCCCTGCTGGGCGTCGGCAGCACCGGGGTTGCGCAGCGCGCCTTCGAGGAACTTGGCGAAGACCGAGCCCACGCCGATCGAAGCGAGACCGCAACCGATTGCAGCGAGACCGGCACCGAGCAGCTTTGCAGCATCTGCGTCCATAGTAAAAACTCCCTTTGGTAGATCGTGGATCGATGAAGATCGGTGGGTTGGATATTAGTGCAGGTTCTCGGCGTCGTTGAGATAGACGCAAGTGAGAAGCGCAAAGACGTAAGCCTGGATGCCGGCGACCAGCAGCTCGAGCGCGCAGATGCCGACCATCAGTACGAAGCTGGGGATGCCGGCGATGGCGAACAGGCCGATATTGGCGTTGCCCGTGCTGATCACGAAGCTGGACAGCACTTCGAGCAGGACGTGCCCGGCCATCATCGCGACGAACAGTCGCAGGCCGAGGCTGAACGGACGCACCAGGAAGGAGATCAGCTCGACCACGAAGATCAGCGGGATCATCACCACCGGGGTGCCGTGCGGCACGAACAGTGAGAAGAAGTGGAAACCATGCTTGGCGAAACCGACGATCAGCACGATCGCGAAGGTCATGATCGCGAGCACGCCGGTGGCCGAGAAGTGGCTGGTGAAGGTGAACGCATGGACACCGAAGACGCCGAGCGGCAGCAGGCCCAGGAAGTTCGCGAACAGGATGAACATGAACAGCGTGAACATGTACGGCACGTACTTCTTGCCGGCCGGTCCGATGTTCGAAGCCAGCAGCCCGTCGATGAAGCCGGTAAAGCTTTCCACGGCCATCTGCCAGCGGCCAGGCACGAGCTCGCGCTTCATGCCACCAGCCACGAACACCAGCATCAGCAGCGAGGCCAAGGCCATCCACAGCGTCGAATTGGTGAAAGGGATGTGATAGCCCGCCAGCTGCCAACCATCGGTGCCGAACAACGGCTCGATGGTGAACTGGTGCATCGGATCGACTTTGCCCGCCTCGGCTGCCACGTCTCGCCTCTTCGCGTTAGCCCGAAACCGGGCCTTACATGCGACCAGCGCCCATACCGTTCCGGTTCGGAATCAGTCAGGGCGCCGGGTCGACATCCGGATGATGTTCCTGAAGGAGACGATGATTCCGAGGAACATCATCACCAACAGACCCCAGGGCGCGGTTCCGGCGAAGCGATCGATGACCCACCCCAAGAACACGCCTCCCACGATACCGCCCAATAACTGGGCCAGAACGCGGTTGCCGGCACGATAATTCTCGTCCGCTTCCGCGCCTGCCGCCGGCTTGGTCCGCTTCTCTTCATGCTCGCGAGCGGCGCGTAGCCGCTCATCAAGCGCGTCGAGGCGCGCATCCTCACCAACGGAATCTCGTGCGTCAGGATCGTCGATCATGTCAGCTCCCATTTTCAAGCAGGAACCTGTGACACGCCCGACGACCTGCCCGCCGTAGGCATCGGCCCCTTAGGGTTGGAGAAATTTCAAGTCAACCGGTGCGGTAGCGTCGATGCGGTTTATCCCGTGTCGACAGTGCCGCGGCGATGCTTTGCGCAGGACATCCACCCGCCGTTATCCGCCCGTCATCCGAGATGATCAGGGACAGCGCGGGTCACGTTGCGGTGCGCCGCCGCCACGGGTCTGCCAGCTGCCGTCGGGCGCCTGATACTTCTCGCCGGGCGCAGTTCGCTGGATCAGCAGGCACCCTTGCGTGAAGGCGTACTCCTCCACGGTGGCGTTCTGCGCCTGGGCACGCTGGGTATAGTTGGCGCGGCGCTGGATGTTGATCTTGTCGACCAGGCCACGAACATCGCCGCCTCCGCCGACGACGCCGAGGTAGCCGTCGGTCTTTTCCCCGACCTGGCCGGAGGAGCGCGCCGCCGCATAAGCGGGATCACGATCGGCCCAGGCCGGCGTCGCCATGGCGGCGATTGCCAGCGCTATCGCCGGAGCGATCACGGCAGCACGCCCGGCATGGCGGAAAGGCAGTCTGGCAAAATGGGTCATCAGAAAATGTCCGAGTTGGCTTCGATGTTCTTCTTCACGTCTTCGGCAAGGCGATAGATGACTTCCTGCTTGATGTTGATGTTCAACTCGATGACGATCGGCTTGTCGGGTGCGTTCACCGATATGCACCCTGCCAACGTCGCCGCGCCTGCCATCAGCACTGCAGCCTTGCCTGCGATCGCGGCGACTGTGCCGCGACCCGATTGGCCCGCGCCCTTGCCGCACATGCCGAAGCTTGTCGCAGGCGGGGCAAGGACGGTCAATCGTGAGAGATTCATGGCACATTCTCGCTTGCGGTAGGCTGAATGGAAGGTTTTGCGGGATCAATCGTTACCGGAGGCGGTCCGGGGCGCGGCAGCGGCTTCCCCTTCGCATCGATCAGCCCGAGCGTCCGCGGATCCCGCACGAAGGCGGGATCGTAGAACGACTTGAAAGAGGTAACCAACTGGAAGAACGGTGCGCGCAGATTGACGTTGAACTGGATCGGGAGCTTGGCGATGCGGCGTGTCAGGAAGTTCTTGGAGGCGCCCTCCCCCTGCGAGACGCCCGAGAAGCTGAGACGCGTGACGATCTCGCCCTCCAGCGCGCCGTACATGCCGATGCTCATCGTCCGGTAGTTGAGCGAGCGCAGCGTATCGAACGCGAAGTTCGCCATCGTCGACAAATCCTTGTACGTCAGTTCTCCGACATACGAGACGTTGCCGCCCGGCGGCCGTGATTCCAGCTTGCCGCCGACGATGCGACCGCCGTTCTGGTCGAATACCAACGGCAGCGTGCCGTCGAACTTCCCGGTCGCGTTGAGATTGCCAAGCTCCAGCCGCTGGATGAACAGCGCGGCGTCGGCGCCGGTGACCTCCAGCGTGTAGGTCTGAACCGCGTCGGTGCCGATCGCCATGCGAGTGGGAAGCAGGCGCAGCGTGCCGCCGACGAAGGGCCATGAGCCACCCTTCACCGCCACGACGAAGTCGGGCTGAAGCGCATACGTGATGACGCCGTCGTTGACCTCGATTCCCGGATTGATCGACGCGACCCTGAGCTGCTGATCGGGCGCGGTCACCAGACCGAGCAGGTCGGTAAAGCGGATGGTTCCAGCCACGCCCTGTACCGGTCCGAAGGCAGCGGCAAAATCGAGCTTGTCGGTGGTGAACGCACCGGTGCTGGTGACACGCGCGGCGTTCCAGTCGATGCGGCCCGAACCGCGCACGACACCCCGGGCGTTGGCGATCACACCCAGCGCGAGGCGGGTCAGCGTATCGGGCTGCAGCTTGTCGTCGAAAGTGATGTCCTGCACCGCGAGGTCGGCGTGACCGCTGGCGTCGGACAGATCGTGACGGATGGTGGCGCGGACGATCGCACGGTCGCTGACCGGCTCGCGCATCAGGGCGACGGCATCGATGACGTTGTCTTTGAGGGTGAGCGTCGCGTCCCGGGCGATGACCGGCTGGAAGCGATCGACCTGCTCCCTGTCTTCAAGCCGGAACGCGGCGTCCGCGAGCGAGAGCACTCCGCCTGCGTAGCGCCACTTTCCGCGCACCTCATGCAAGTCGAGCGGTACGGCGAACAGCGACACGTCGGAGCCTTCGAAGGTGCCGGCGATGTCGCGGGCTGCCTTTGCGGTGAGGCTGGAGATGCGAAACCGCGACGCCGTGGCCGGCGGCCCCAGGCCAACGTCCACCGCGCGTGCGGTGATCACGCCGGGATAAGCGAAGCCGACCGGACCGCTGGCGATACGGATCGGCGTCTGGCCCAGTCTTCCGGCCACATCGAGCGCACTCAATCCGCCAGCCAGGCTCAGGTTACCGCCCGCCAGGCGCAGTAGCGGACGGCCCTTTGGCGCACAGACGGTCAACTGGCGACGATCGATCGAAAGGCTGGCCACCATGAGCCGGTCGAAACGGATGTCGGTGCAGCGCCGCCAGAGCGCGAGGGTGTCGTCGTTCCAGGTGCCATCGATCGGCAACAGCAGGTTTTGCGCTCGACCGCCCGGCAGTTCGCCGCTCGCGAGCACTTGACCGGTAAAGCCGATCGCGCCCGAACGCGCTTGCACGATCGCCATCTGCGGTATGGAAAGGCTGGCGTCGCCATCGCGGTAGGCGGGCATCTGCACACGCAGCACGAGGCTGCCGTCGGCGACGCGCTCCATGCGGCCGGAAAGACGCGGCAGACCTTGGCCTCCGGAGGCGAAATTGCCGGTGATATGCGGCAACCCTCTGGCGCGGGCCAGCAATTGCACGCGCGACACCGCGAGCAACGACTGGCCGCTGCCGCCGCGCAGGCTCGCGCGTGGGACCACCACGGAAATCCCCTCTGGTCCGCGGCGAGCCAGGAAACTGCCATCGAGCGTGCTGTCTTTCAGTTCCCCTGCGGCACCGGACCGCATCCGGGCAAGCAGCGGCGCCACCAGCGTTCCCGAGGCGCCGCGTTGCGCCTGCGCGAGCAGCCGGTCGAGATCGTTACCGGCGGCGATCTGGCTGCCGGTAACGTCACCTTCGATCTGGATGCGCGCCAGCCCTCGCGCCGATCGCAGGCGTCCCGACGATTGCAGCTGCCCCGCGCGAAGCTGCGATACCGCGATGCCTTGCCCGGCGATATCGTAGCGAGCGGTCAGCACCTGGCGGGCGTATGTGAACTGGGACGCGAGGGTCAGCCCGGCCAGCCGCCCTTGCGCCGCCTCGGCCGCACCGGCCCTGAGGCTGAACTTACCCTCGGCACCATCGAGGGCTTGCGCGAAAGTCACGTCCGCCTGCAGCGCGGCATTCGCCAGTCGCACGTCGCGCGTGCGGCAGCGTACGTCGGCGATCCGCATTGGCCCCACAAAGCGCGGCCTTTCAGAAGCGACGGACAGCGTGCCATAGATCGTGGCGCGCTCGGCGGTGCAGCCCTGCGCGCTGATCCGCGGGGCCACCGCGGCAATCTGCGCCACGAAGCCATCGCGCAGCGCGCCGCTTCCAGTCAGCTTGACGCCGACCGGGCCATAGTCGGTGTCGATCCTGGCCCGTCCGTCCTGTACCGCGATATCGTAGTCGGGCAGGCGAAAGGGCGCCTTGCTGCCGGTGAACAGCACCTTGTCGAGGCTGCCGAAACTGGCCTTGCCATGCACCACCTTGCCATAAAGACGCGGCCGCACGAGCGTGATGCGGCCAATGCCCGGCAAGCCGAATCGCAGGCGGGTCCGCACATGCACTTCCGCGATCGTCATGTCCGGGCTGGCGGCATCGCCGATCACGAGGTTGCGGATGATCTGCTCGCCCGGCCCGATCGCCTCGATATCGTAGGAGCCCGGCAGACCCAGCTGCTGCATCTGGCTGGTGATGAAGTTGTCGGCGATGGTCTTGCGCGTGGCCCACACGTAGGCGACCGCGAGCGCCAGCACGATCAGCGCGCCAAGCAGCACCGCGCGCCGTTTGCGCCGGCGCGGCGGGCTATCGAGTGCCGGCAAATCGTCGTCCTGCGCCATGGGTCGCATCACTTGCGCTGGCGGACCTTGAAAGGCAATGACTTGTCCTGACGATGGCCGACGAACCCAGCCTTTTCGGTGCAGCAATTGCGCCCTCCCCCGCCACCACCGGCAACCGTGCGACAGGCAACGATCCGAGCGGGCATCGCTCGCGACTGCGCCAGCGCCTGCTCGAGGGCAACGACGACGCGCTGGGCGATCATGAGGTGATCGAGATGCTGCTGATGCAGGCGGTCCCGCGCCGCGACATGAAGCCGCTTGCACGCACGCTGATCGATCGCTTCGGGTCGCTTGCAGGTGTGCTGACGGCGGATGCGCGGACGCTGGCAGCCCACCCCGGAATGGGCGAGGCGACCGCTGCCGCGCTGAAGATCGTGGTCCTCGCCGCGCGCCGTCTGGCCCGGCAGCGCGTGCGTGAGGCGCCGGTGATCGGATCGTGGCAGACGCTGATCGACTATCTGACGATCGACATGGCGCATCTGACGCGTGAACGGGTCCGCGTGCTTTATCTCAATGCGCGTAACATGCTGATCCTCGACGAGCATGTCGGCGACGGTTCGATCGACGAGGCGGCGATTCACCCGCGCGAAGTGATTCGCCGCGCGCTCGATCTGGGCGCGACCGCGCTGATCCTCGTCCATAATCATCCCAGCGGGAACGCGCAGCCCAGCCGTGCCGATATCGAGATCACCAATCGCATCGCCGAAGCCGGACGCTTGCTGGGCGTCACCGTCCACGATCACGTCGTTATCGGCCGCGAGGGGCATGTGTCGCTCAAGGCCAAGGGCCTGATCTGATGTGCGTGGCCGCCGTCGCCTGGGCCGCGCATCCGCGCTGGCAGCTTGTGTGCATCGGCAACCGCGACGAGTTCCATGCCCGGCTCGCCGCACCGCTGGCGCGATGGGACGGCGGGCTGATCGCCGGACGCGACCTGACCGGAGGCGGGACGTGGCTCGGCGTTCACGAGGCCGGCCGCTTCACCCTGGTCACGAACTTTCGCCAGCCGGAAGGCCCGCAACCAAATCGCCGGTCACGCGGGCAGATGGTGGTCGACTTGCTCGAAGGCCGCACGCCCGAGCATCTTGCGCAGATGAACAGCTTCAACGTCATTCATGCCGAGGGCAACGAGGCCGGGTATCTCACCAATGTGCCCGAAGTGCGCTGGGTGCCGCTCACGCCCGGCATCCACGGCCTTTCGAACGGCGGCTTCCACGATCGCTGGCCCAAGACCCGGCAACTCGAAGGCGCGCTCGCGGGATGGCTGGAGAATGGCTCGAACGACGCCACGATCCTGCTCGATGCCCTGCGCGCGGAGACACCGGACCCCGCGCTCGCCCGCCCAAGCGAAGGCCCCGAGCCGCGGTTTGCGCCGGTGTTTATCCGTGATCCTGAATACGGCACCCGTTGCTCCAGCGTCATTGCCGTCGATCGTGCCGGCGCCGGGCTGTTCATCGAGCGGCGCTTCGATGAAACCGGCACCACCGTCGGCGAGGCGCGAATCGATTTCGCCTGGCATTGACCATCAACGCCACGGCCCACCCGACTACGCCGACGACCGGCAGCGCTTGCCTTCCTGAGGAAGGCCCCCTAGCGGCACCTCGTTATCTGCCTCGAGGAGTTCGCCATGGTCCCCCGCTACGCCCGCCCCGCGATGACCGCGATCTGGGAGCCCGAGGCACGCTATCGCATCTGGTTCGAGATCGAGGCGCACGCCGCGGTGAAGATGGGTGAACTGGGCGTCGTTCCGGCGAGCGCCGGCCAGGCACTGTGGGACTGGTGGGCGGCCGATCCCAAGATCGACGTACCGGCGATCGACGCGATCGAAGCGGTGACCAAGCACGACGTCATCGCCTTTCTCGACTGGGTGGCGCAGCAGGTCGGTCCCGAAGCCCGCTTCATGCACCAGGGGATGACCAGCTCCGACGTGCTCGACACCACGCTCAACGTCCAGCTCGCCCGTGCCAGCGACATCCTGCTCGACGACCTCGACCAGCTGCTTGCCGCGATCAAGCGCCGCGCCGAGGAACACAAGTACACGCCGACCATCGGGCGCAGCCACGGCATTCACGCCGAGCCGGTCACGTTCGGGCTCAAGCTGGCGCAGGCCTACGCCGAGTTCGCACGCTGCCGCAAACGCCTGGTGGCCGCGCGTGAGGAGATCGCGACCTGCGCGATCTCGGGCGCGGTCGGCACGTTCGCCAACGTCGATCCCTCGGTCGAGGCCTATGTCGCCGAGAAGATGGGGCTGGAGGTCGAGCCGATCTCGACCCAGGTCATCCCGCGCGATCGCCACGCAATGTTCTTCGCGGTACTCGCGGTGATTGCCAGTTCGATCGAACGGCTCGCGATCGAGGTGCGTCACCTGCAACGCACCGAAGTGCTGGAGGCTGAGGAATACTTTTCGCCGGGCCAGAAGGGTTCGAGCGCGATGCCGCACAAGCGCAATCCGATCCTGACCGAGAACCTTACCGGCCAAGCCCGCATGATCCGTTCGTACGCGCTACCCGCGATGGAGAACGTGGCGCTGTGGCACGAGCGCGACATCTCGCACTCCTCGGTCGAGCGGTTCATCGGTCCCGATGCCACGATCACGCTCGATTTCGCGCTGGGCCGGCTGACCGGGGTGATCGACAAGCTGCTGATCTACCCTGAGCGGATGCAGAAGAATCTCGACCGCATGGGCGGGCTGGTTCATTCCCAACGCGTGCTGCTGGCGCTGACGCAGGCCGGCCTTAGCCGCGACGAATCGTACCGCCTCGTCCAGCGCAATGCCATGAAGGTCTGGGAATCGGACGGCGCGCTGTCGCTGCTCGAACTGCTCAAGGTCGATCCCGAAGTGGCCGCCGCGTTGCCGGCAGCGACGATCGAGGAGAAGTTCGACCTCGGCTATCACTTCAAGCAGGTCGACGCGATCTTCGCACGGGTGTTCGGCGCCTGACCCGGCGCCCGGACGCAAGGATCAAACCGGCTCGACCGGGGTTTCGCGTCGACGAAATACATCCTAGCATCGGTCTCGCGGCGTAGAGGAAGCACGAACATGCAGATCATTCGAACGATCCTGTGGGTAATCGTCACGGCCATGCTGGTCGCGTTCATCGCGATGAACTGGACCAAGGTGCCGGTGAACATCTGGCCGCTGGAAGACGGCAACTATCTCCATTTCGAATGGCCCGTGGGCATCATCGCCCTGCTGTTCTTCCTACTGGGCGCGCTGCCGATGTGGGTCATCCATCGCGCCGGACGCTGGCGCCTGAAGCGGCGGATCCATTCGCTGGAGAATACGGTGCAGGCCAGTGCCGCGCCGGCTCCGGTCGCGTACGAACCCGCCCCGGCGATCGTCCACGAACCTGCGCTGACCCCCGATCCAACCGCGATTTCGCCGGTCTCCGGCGACCCGACGCTACGCCCGGTCGATCCGGACGCGGGCCGGCCACTCTGACCATCCTGATTTTGCCGGAAGAACAAGAACAATGAACCACAACCCGGTTTTCCTCGCGCTCGACCTTCCTCGTCTCGACGCTGCCGAGGCCCTCGCGCGAAAGGTCGCCGGACATATCGGCGGGATCAAGCTGGGCATGGAGTTCTTCTATGCACACGGGCACCATGGCGTGCACGAAATGCACAAGCTTGGCTTGCCGATCTTCCTCGACCTCAAACTGCACGACATCCCCAATACCGTCGCCTCGGCGATGCAGGCGATTCATGTGCTGGAACCGGCGATCGTCACCGTCCATGCGGCTGGCGGTCGCGCCATGATGGAGGATGCCAAGGCCGCTGCGGGAGAGAACTGCAAGGTCGTGGCGGTGACGGTTCTCACCAGCCTCGACGACGACGATCTTGCCGCCACGGGGATTGGCGGCAACGCCCATGACCACGCATTGCGGCTGGCCGACCTTGCCCATCAGGCGGGGCTGGATGGGATCGTCTGCTCCGGCCAGGAAGTCGCCGCGATCCGTCGGCAGTGGAAGGACGGCTATTTCGTCGTCCCCGGCTTGCGGCCCGATACCGGCAAGCGCGACGGCGACCAGAAGCGCACCGTAACCCCACGCGAAGCGCGGGATGCCGGAGCCTCCGTCCTTGTCATTGGCCGGCCGATCAGCCGGGCCGAAGACCCGCTTGCCGCCGCGCGCGCGATCGAGGCAACGCTCTAGACGTCCCTCACATAGATCAATCGGTTCAGCCTCGCGCAACCTCACCCGCAGCAGATCGTTCGGCAGGGCATAGAGGATGGAAGGCACCTTGATGAGACCGTTTGTTTACGCTGCGGCGGCAACTTTTGCCGCGTTCACCACCCCTGTGCTGGCGCAAGTCGCCACGCCCGTACCAACGCTTCCCGCAGGTCACACGCTGCTCACCGTCAATGCCGAGGGCGCCTCCACCGGCACGCCGGATCTCGCGACCTTCTCCGCCGGGGTGACCACGCAAGGCAACACGGCCAGCGCCGCGCTTGCGGAAAACTCGACGAAAATGGCCCAGGTCATCGCCGCGCTCAAGCGGGCCGGCATTGCCGAACGTGACATCCAGACCAGCAATTTGAACCTCAACCCGGTGTACGCTCCGCCCAAGCGTCTGCCCGATGGTTCCGTTGAAGAGCAAGCGCAGACGATCGTCGGCTATCAGGTCACTAACCAGGTTTCGGTCAAGCAGCGCAAACTGGCCGACTACGGCAAGGTTCTGGATGCGCTCGTCTCGGCCGGCGCCAATCAGGTGAACGGACCCAACTTCATGCTGTCCAACCCCGATGCGGCGCAAGACGAGGCCCGAGCCGCCGCGATGAAGACCGCGCGCGAACGTGCGCAGCTTTATGCCCAGGCGGCCGGGATGCGCGTCGTCGGCATCGTGTCGATCAACGAGGGCGGCGGTGCTCCGCCTCAGCCGGTGATGTTCCGCCGCAGCGCCGACATGATGGCCGCACCCCCGCCGCCCGCCCCGGTGATGGCCGGCGAACTGGAGACAAGCGTCAACGTTACCGTCCAGTTCGATCTGGCGACCTGATCAATCCAGCATCATTTCTTTTGATTGAATGTCGTAGCCGGCCAGTTCGAGCGATTGGTCGGCTGCTTTTACGTAGATGAATTGCTCGGTACCACTGCCCCGCTCGAAGTCGGTGGCCATCGTCACGGTCACCGAGCTTTGGGAAGTGCCGGCGTTGGCGTTCCAACCCACTTGCTTGCTCTGCTTCACCTTACCGAGCTTGCGGTGAACGGCTTGCAGTATCCGCTCAAAATCCGCCTGCTTGTTTTGCTGGCGAAACTGCGGCGCCGTCGTGTCCCAGATCGCCTGCCATTGCCCCTGGTCAAGGGCTGCGTGAAACCGTTCGACCGCCGTATCGGCATCCGCGAACGATTGCTTGAGCCCACACGCCGGAAGCATTGCCACTGCCACGATCGGCACTAGATAGCGCGCCATACGGTTCATACCGATCCCCTTGTTTCGCTCCCACCAGCTTGTCAGGCAAAAAATCGTCCATGCCAACTCCCGCCATCAAGATCTGTGGCATCAACACCGCCGCAGCGCTCGACGCCGCGATCCGGGCGCGGGCCGATCATGTCGGATTCGTGTTCTTCCCCCGCAGTCCGCGATCCGTCGACCCGAAAACCGCACTCCAACTGGGTGGCCGGGCTGAGGGACGCATCGGCAAGGTCGGCCTGTTCGTCGATGCCGATGACGATCTGCTGGGCGAAGCCGTCGGCGGGGCGGGACTCACCGCTGTCCAGTTGCACGGTGGCGAGACGCCGGAACGCGCCGCCGCCATCCGGGCCCGCTTTGCACTACCGGTGTGGAAGGCGATCTCGGTCACCGGCGCGCAGGATGTCGCACGGGCCAGATCGTATGCGGGCGCGGTCGATCTTATCCTATTCGATGCCAAGACGCCTGCCGGCACGTTGCCCGGCGGCATGGGCCTGAGCTTCGACTGGTCGCTGGTGGCCAACTGGAAGGGACCGCTCGCCTGGGGACTCGCCGGCGGCCTGACCCCGGCCAACGTCGCCGAGGCGGTGCGCCTTACCGGCGCACCACTGGTGGATACGTCCTCGGGAGTCGAAAGTGCGCCGGGGGTCAAGGACGACCAGTTGATCGCCGCATTCTGCCGCGCGGCACGCGAGCCCACGTAGAGTCTTGCCCCTAACACCGGCTGGACATCACTCCTTGCCTCTGTAAAGCGCTGGATATGACCATACCACCACCCGTCAACAGCTTCCGCAACCAGCCCGACGAGAACGGCCACTTCGGCCGTTTCGGGGGACGCTACGTCGCGGAAACGCTGATGCCGCTGGTTCTGGATCTTGAGAAGGAATATCGCTCCGCGAAGGCCGATCCGGCGTTCCAGGCCGAGTTCGACGACCTGCTCGCGCATTTCGTCGGCCGCCCCAGCCCGCTCTATTATGCCCCCCGCATGACCGAGCATTACCGAGCGGCGGCGCCGGACGGTAAAGGTCCGAAGATCTACTTCAAGCGCGAGGAACTCAACCACACCGGCGCGCACAAGATCAACAACTGCGTCGGCCAGATCCTGCTGGCGATGCGCATGGGCAAAACCCGCATCATCGCCGAGACCGGCGCCGGCCAGCACGGCGTCGCGACCGCCACGGTCGCCGCGCGCTTCGGCCTGCCCTGCACCATCTTCATGGGCGCCAAGGATATCGAGCGGCAGAAGCCCAACGTGTTCCGCATGCGCCTGCTCGGCGCGGAAGTGCGGCCCGTCACCAGCGGCGCCGGCACACTCAAGGATGCGATGAACGACGCGTTGCGCGACTGGGTCGCCAACGTGCACGACACGTTCTACATCATCGGCACCGCCGCCGGTCCTCATCCCTATCCTGAACTGGTACGCGATTTCCAGAGCGTGATCGGCACCGAACTGCGCGAGCAGATCATGAAGGCAGAAGGCCGCCTGCCCGACATGCTGCTGGCATCGGTCGGTGGCGGATCGAACGCGATCGGCATGTTCTATCCGTTCCTCGACGATCCCGAGGTCGGCATGATCGGCGTCGAGGCGGCGGGGCACGGCATCGCCAGCGGCAAGCACGCCGCCAGTCTGATGGGTGGGAGCCCGGGCATCCTGCACGGCAACCGCACCTACCTGCTGCAGGACGAAGACGGCCAGATCACCGAGGCGCACTCGATCAGCGCCGGCCTGGATTATCCCGGCCTGGGCCCCGAGCACTCCTGGCTGCATGAAAGCGGCCGCGTAACCTACGTGCCGATCACCGATGCCGAGGCGCTGCAGGCGTTCCAGCTGTGCTGCAAGCTCGAGGGCATCATCCCGGCGCTCGAATGCGCGCACGCCCTCGCCGCGCTGCCGAACATCACCGCATCGATGGATCATGACAAGCTGCTGGTCGTCAATGTCTCGGGCCGCGGCGACAAGGACATCTTCACCGTCGCGGAGCATCTCGGAGCCGAGATGTGAACCTGGCCAAGGTGGACAGGCGGACGGTGGCGAGCGTGACGTCACTCCTGCTTGCCGTGCTCCTGTTTGTCCTGGCCGGGCCTGGCGAGACTCAAACCTTCTCGGCAGATCCGCGAACCGTGTTTTGCGACTATGATTGTTTTCCCGTTTCGCATCCGTGGCTGCTGATCCTCGCCGCCGCATGTGCGATCGCCGGTCTGATCGGACTTCGAAAGTCTCTCAAGAGTACGCCACGATGACCCGTTTTGCCGATACGTTCGCCAAGGGCCCGGCCCTGATTTGCTTCATCACCGCAGGCGATGGCGACACCGCCGCCAATCTCGACGCGCTGGTCGCCGGCGGAGCGGACGTGATCGAGCTTGGCATGCCGTTCACCGATCCCATGGCGGACGGTCAGGCGATCCAGGAAGCGAACATCCGCAGCTTGGGCGCGGGTACCCGAACCGCCGATATCTTTCGTATGGCCACTGAGTTTCGCGCCCGTCACCCGCAGGTGCCGCTGGTGCTGATGGGCTACTCCAATCCCATGACCATCCGTGGCCCAGAATGGTTCGCCGACGCGTGCGCAAAAGCCGGTGTCGACGGTGTCATCTGCGTGGACATTCCCCCCGAGGAAGATGCGGAGCTTGGTCCCGCCCTGCGTGACAAGGGCTTGTCGTTGATTCGCCTGGCGACGCCCACCACCGATGCCGCGCGACTGCCGGCGGTGCTCGAAGGCTCGTCCGGGTTCCTCTATTACGTATCGGTAGCCGGCATCACCGGCAGCCAGCAGGCGGCACAGACCTCGATCGACGATGCCGTCGCCCGCCTCAAGGCTGCCAGCAATATCCCTGTCGCGGTCGGCTTCGGCGTCCGCACGCCGGAGCAGGCGCAGGCGATCGCCCGCGTCGCCGATGGCGTGGTTGTCGGTTCCGCCATCGTTGCATTGGTGAAAGAGCACGGCACCGCCGCTGCCGAACCGATCCGGGCGTTCACCGCCGCGCTGGCAGAGGCTGTCCACACCGCACGTGTGGTGGCGTGACCTGAAGGACTTCGCCCGCTCCGACTCGCCCGAGGTACAGCGCCAGCTCGACCGGCTGGCGGCCTTGTCGCTGCCGCAAGGTCGGTTCGGGCTGGAAACGATACGCGAGTTGCTCACCCGCCTGGGGGAGCCGCAGGAGCAGATCCCACCCGCCTTTCACGTCGCCGGCACCAACGGCAAAGGCTCGACCTGCGCGTTCCTGCGCACGATCCTCGAAGCCGAGGGGCTCGTGGTTCATACCGCGACCAAGCCGCACCTGGTGCGTTACAACGAACGCATCCGAGTCGCGGGAAAGCTGATCTCTGACAGCATGTTAACACAGCTTCTTGCCGAAGTGCTCGATATCTCGGAGGATCTTTCGCCGAGCTTCTTCGAGGTCACCACGGCCGCGATGTTCCTCGCCTTCGCGCGCGAGCCGGCGGACGCCTGCGTGATCGAGACGGGGCTGGGTGGCCGCTTCGATGCCACAAACGTACTGCCCCGTCCCGCCGCCGTCGGGATCGCCTCGCTCGGCATCGATCACGAAGCCTTTCTCCTGCGCCCCGAACCCGGCACGCCCGATGATCCACTCGCGCGCATTGCTTTCGAGAAAGCGGGCATCATTCGCCCCGGCGCGCCCACATGCACGATGGCCTATCCCGAAGGCGCCGAGCTCGAGATCGAGCAAGCAGCGCTAGCGGCTGGCGCGCCGCTTCACATCAAGGGCAAGGATTGGGATGCGACCGGCGTCGATGTGCTGGAATACCGCGATCGGCACGGTGCGCTGACCTTGCCATTGCCGATGCTGGCCGGTGCCCACCAGGTCGACAACGCCGCGCTCGCCATCGCCTTGCTGCGCCATCAGGATCGTGTGAACGTCTCGCTCGAAGCGATGGCAAGCGGGATTCTGGAGGCACGCTGGCCGGCGCGATTGCAGTTGTTGGGCGACGGGCCGTTGACGGCGGTTGCCGGCAAGCGAGCGGTCTGGCTGGACGGTGGCCATAACCCCGATGCCGGTCTGGCGATCGCCCGGCATTTCACCGGCCAGCCGATGCATCTGATCATCGGCATGATGGCGAACAAGGATCCCGCCGCGATTATCGCTGCGCTCGATCCGACGCCGCTGACCATCCAGACCGTCGAGGTTGCCGGCCAAGCCAGCCATCCGGCACTTGCGTTCGGTGCTTCGGCTAAAATTGCAGCCAGTGTCGCCGCCGCGCTCAAGGCGCTCCCCGACGATGGCGTTTCCGCACTGATCGCAGGATCGCTATATCTTGCCGGCGACGTGCTTGCGCAGAATCACGAAGTGCCGGACTGAGCGCCCTACTCAATCGCGGGCATCGCCCTCGCCAACCTCACCCGCGCTTCCCATCGCTGCATCGACTAGGCCGGCGCGGATCATCCACCAGAACAGTACGATCCCGGGCACCGCCACGATGGTGGTGAGCAGGTAGAAGTTCACGTAGCCGATCGATTCGATCAGCGCGCCAGCCGTCGTCCCAGTCAGGAAGCGGCCGACCACGCTCGCAGCAGCCGAGATCATCGCGTATTGCGAGGCGGTAAACCGCAAGTCGCACAGCGCCGAGAAATAGGCGACGACGACGACGCCGCCAAAGCCGCTGGCGATGTTCTCGAACCCGATCGCGCCGGCCATCCCGATGTTGGAGTGTCCGGCAGCCGCAAGTGCCGCGAAGCTGAGGTTCGATACCGCCATCAACACCAGCGCTACCAGCACCGACCGCTTGAGCCCCATGCGGGTATAGGCGATGCCGCCGATGAACACACCGATGAGATACGCCCAGAAACCCAACCCGACATCGTATATGGCGATCTCGTCATTGGTGAAGCCAAGGTCATCGAACAGCAGCCGAAACGTGAGGTTGGCCAGCGTGTCGCCGATCTTGTGGACCAGGATGAAGCTCAGCACCAACCAGGCGCCTGCCCGCTGGAAGAACTCGACGAACGGCCCGATGATCGAAGCCCAGACTTCCGCCAGCCCCTTGCGCGCGATCGCCACCTTGCGGCGCGCCGGCTCTCCCAGCAACAACACCGTCGCCATCGCCGGTACCGCGAACATCGAGCACGCGACGTATGCCGACTTCCACCCGTATCGCGTCGCTATGATCAGGGCGACAGCACCCGCGCCGGCAGAGCCCACGCGCCAGCCGTACTGGCTCATGCCCGAGCCTGTTCCGAGCTGGTAAGGCTTGAGCGTCTCGATCCGATAGGCGTCTATGACGATATCGTATGTCGCGCCGGCGATGCCGACCAGCACCGCAGCGAGCACGGTTCCGGGTAGATCGTTGGCCGGATCGACCATCGCCAGATTGATGGTCGCCGCGATGACCAGCACGCCAACCACAAGCATCCACGAGACGCGCTGCCCCATCCTGCCGATAAGAGGCAGCCGCACGCCATCGACGATCCAGGCCCAGAAGATCTTCAGATTGTAGACGAGAAAGGCCAGTGTAAACGCGGTAATCGTTGACTTTTGAATTTCGTCCTGCGCCAATCTGGTCGTCAGGGTCGCGCCGATCATCGCGAACGGAAAGCCCGAGGATACGCCCAGGGCGAATGCCGCCAGCGACTCCTTCTCGCAGTACGGCGCGATCGATCCCATGATGCCCGGGCGCCGGGCTGTTGCGCCCGTGGAGCGCTCCGTCTCGATCGTTCCGGCCACGCCGACTCCCTCATGGTGTGAAAACGCGCATGATTAGCGGGCGGCGGCGCAATGGGAAGGCTGGATGATCACGCGATCAACAGCTATGCGCTGTGCATGTCCCAACCTCCCAGAAAGTCCGGCGGCTCGTTCGGCGGCAAGTTCGGCGCAACGCCCGGCAGTCGTCGTGGCCCGCCACGCGAACCCGCCGCCCAGCGAGGCCCGTTCGCCAAGCCGCCCGCGCCGCGCATCAAGCGTGCCTCGACGGCAAACCCGAATGCCGCCCCCAAGACCTCGATTCCCTTGCGGGCCGAGGGTCAGGAAGGGGATCGCATCGCCAAGCTGCTCGCCCGCGCCGGCGTCGCCAGCCGCCGTGAGGTAGAGCGCATGATCACCGAAGGCCGCGTGAAGATCGGCGACGATGTCGTCACCACCCCCGCTACGTTGCTCAAGGACTTGCGCGGCGTCAGCGTCGACGGCGTGGCGGTGAAGGCCGCCGAAGCGACACGCCTGTTCGCCTTTCACAAACCCGCCGGCCTCATCACGGCCGAGAGCGATCCCGCTGGTCGGCCGACGATCTACACCGCCTTGCGCAATGCCCTGCCGCAAGGCGCCGGGCGGCTGATGCCGGTCGGCCGGCTCGACTTCAACACCGAGGGGCTCTTGCTCCTGACCAACGATGGCGAGTTCAAGCGGCTGCTGGAACTGCCGGCCACCAAGGTTCCGCGCACGTACCGTGCTCGCGCGTTCGGAGCCGTGACGCAGGCTCAGTTGGAAGAACTGATCGAGGGGATCGAGATCGAGGGCATGCGGTACGGCCGGATCGACGCCAACATGGAGCGCAGCACCGGGCGCAACCAGTGGATCCAGATGACCATCACCGAAGGCAAGAACCGCGAGGTGCGCCGCGTGCTTGAACATCTTGGGTTGGAAGTCAGCCGCCTGATCCGTGTCGGCTATGGTCCCTTTGCCCTCGACGAACTGCCCAAGGGCGCGGCGGTCGAGATCACCGCCAAGCAGATCGAAGCCTTTCGCAAGGGCCTGGAAACGCGAGCCGGAGCGGCAAAGGCATGAGGATCGTCGCGGGTGAATGGCGCGGCCGCAACCTCGTCGCGCCCGAAGGCGACACGACCCGCCCGACATCCGATCGCACGCGGGAGACGCTGTTCTCGATGCTTGCCAGTCGGCTCGGCGATTTCGCCGACTTGCGCGTCGCCGACTTCTTTGCCGGATCAGGAGCGCTCGGCCTCGAGGCGTTGAGCCGGGGTGCCGCGAACTGCATCTTCGTCGAGCAGGATCCTGCCGCGATCCGGGCCTTGCGGACCAACATCGCCAACTTGCGCGCGCAGGACAGATGCGATGTTCGCGCGACGTCGGTTCTGTCGATGGGCGCGGTCCGTGGCGAGCCGCTTGACTTGGTGCTGCTCGATCCGCCCTACGGGACCGGCGCCGGGGTCGTCGCGATCGACAAGCTCACGCGGCTGGGCTGGATCTCGCCCTCGGCGTGGGTCAGTCTCGAGACCGGCAACCGCGAGGACGCGGCGATCAAGGGCTACGTCACCGAGGTCACCCGAGATGTCGGCAAGGCGCGCCTGCACCTGATGCGGCGCGAGGGCTGATCCCCCTCCCGGCGGGAGAGGGATCGCGTTAGATCAGCTTACTTGCCACCGCGATTGCGGCAGCCGTCGGTCACGGTCTTGCTGCAGACCGGGTAGTCCTTGCCCATCGCGTCGGCGGGCGCCGGGGTCTTCGCGCCCTTGTACGGACCGCCCTGGTAGCTCTCGTCGGCAGGCATAGCGGGTTGCGCCGCTTGGTTGGCAGTCTGCGGGTTCGGGACGCCGGCAGTCGGCACGCCCTGTCCGGGAGGATTGGCCTGCCCCTCGGGCGTGGTCGGCGTCTGTCCGGCCAGCTGCTGCTCGATCGACTTCCACGCGGTCGCGCGCTGCTCTGGCGACATCTTGTAGATCTGGCCGCGTTGATCCGGAGTCAGAGCCCAGTAGCCTTCCTGCTGCACCGGCGTGAGGGTCCAATAGTACGTCTGGTATTCGCCGGTAAGCGCATCGTAATCGGTCCGGCGCTGGGCGGGCCAGGTTGCATAGACGGTCTTCTGCTTGGTCGTCATCGCGACCGTGCGACCGGCTTCGGTTCCCTTGGCGGCCTGAGGCGTGGACGACGTGGTGGTCTCGGTCGTCGTCACGGTCGTGGTGCCGTCAGCCTCAGGGGCGGGTGCGGCGGAACCCTGTGGCGGTGTGGGAGAGGGATCCTGTGCGAACAGAACGGACGGTGCGGCGGTCAGAACGAAGGCGGCAGCGCCGGCGAGTAGAGTCTTGCGCAATGTGGAACTCCTTGATCTGTGTTCAGGATCAAGCGACGAACCAGCGCGGCGAATGTTCCCACTGTGCGGTCAAGCGACCTTGCGCGGCGGTAATCCGTTCCCTAGCTGTTCACGTGTGAACCTTCCTTCATCCCCCCTGCCCGCCACCGGCCGCGACCGCCCGGCCGACCCGCTGATCGATGGCTTGAACACGCCCCAGCGCGAGGCGGTGCTGACCACGGAAGGGCCGGTGCTGATGCTTGCAGGCGCCGGTACGGGCAAGACGGCCGCCCTCACCGCGCGCCTTGCGCACCTCGTCCGCGCACGGCTCGCATGGCCATCAGAGATCCTGTGCGTCACTTTCACCAACAAGGCGGCGCGTGAAATGCGCGAGCGGGTCGGACATCTGATCGGCCCCGCAGTGGAGGGCATGCCCTGGCTCGGCACCTTCCACTCCATCGCGGCCAAGATGCTGCGCCGTCATGCCGAACTGGTCGGCCTGCAGTCCAATTACACGATCATCGACACCGACGATCAGCTGCGCCTGCTCAAGCAGTTGATCCAGGCGGAAGGCCTGGATGAAAAGCGCTGGCCTGCGCGATCGCTGGCAGGTTGCCTCGATCGCTGGAAGAACCGCGGCCTCAATCCCGATCAACTCGACGCGGTGGAGAACGAAGCCTATGCCAATGGCAAGGGGCAACATTTCTATCGGCTTTACCAGGCGCGGCTGAAGGCGCTCAACGCCTGCGATTTCGGCGATCTGCTGCTGCACATGGTCAATATCCTGCGCGACAATCGCGAAGTGCTGGATCAATACCGCCAGCGTTTCAAGTATGTCATGGTGGACGAATATCAGGATACCAATCAGGTGCAGTACCTGTGGTTACGCCTGATCGCGCAAGGCCGGCAGAACATCTGCGTCGTGGGTGATGACGACCAGTCGATCTACTCGTGGCGTGGTGCAGAGGTGGAAAACATCCTGCGGTTCGAAAAGGACTTTGCCGGCGCCAAGGTCATCAAGCTTGAACAGAACTATCGCTCCACGCCCCAGATCCTCGCCGCCGCATCGGGGCTGATCAACGAAAACAGCCAGCGGCTGGGCAAGACGTTGTGGACCGAGCGGCACCCGGGCGATCCGGTTCGCGTGATCGGGATCTGGGACGGCCCCGAAGAAGCGCGCAGGGTCGGCGAAGAGATCGAGCGGATCGAACGCGAAGGCGCATCTTTGGCTCAGGTCGCGATCCTGGTGCGGGCGCAATACCAGACCCGCGAGTTCGAGGATCGGTTTATCCAGATCGGTCTGAACTATCGCATCGTCGGGGGCTTCCGCTTCTACGAGCGCGCCGAGATCCGGGATGCGCTGGCTTACCTGCGTGTGATCGCGCAGCCCGCCGACGATCTCGCGTTCGAGCGGATCTACAACGCACCCAAGCGCGGTCTGGGCGCAAAGGCGCTCGAGAAGCTGCACGTCCATGCCCGGCGGCGCGGACTGCCGCTGGCGTCGGCCGCGATCGAGATCGCCGATACCGACGAGCTGCCGGCGCGGGCGCGAAATACATTCTTGGCGCTGATGCGCGACTTCGCACGGTGGCGCGATCTTGCGGGAACGACCTCCCCTGCGGAACTGCTGCGTACGGTGATCGACGAGTGCGGCTATACCGATGCCTTGCAGGCCGAGAAAACGGCTGAGTCAGCCGGACGGCTGGAGAACCTCGCCGAGCTTGCGCGCGCCATGGAAGAATACGAGACGCTGGGCGATTTTCTCGAACACGTCAGTCTGGTGATGGACAACGAGGCCGCCGACGAGACCGAGAAGGTCACGATCATGACGATGCACGGGGCCAAGGGTCTGGAGTTCGACAACGTGTTCCTCCCCGGCTGGGAGGAAGGCGTGTTCCCGTCGCAGCGCTCGCTCGACGAGGGCGGTCTCGCCAGTCTGGAGGAGGAACGCCGCCTCGCCTATGTCGCGATCACCCGCGCCAAACGTAAATGCACCATCCTGCACGCGGCCAATCGCCGCATCTATGGCCAGTGGAACAGCTCGATCCCGTCGCGCTTCATCGCCGAACTGCCGGACGAACACGTCGTTCAGGAAACCACGATGAGCGGCGGAGCATCGCTGTGGCGCGCCCAGTGGTCAGAGCATTCCGATCCCTTCGCCAGCGTCGCCGCATCGCAACCTTCACGGATCGTCACGCGCGGACCGGGCTGGCAACGCGCGGTGGCCGCCCAGTTCGAGACCGTGCCCAAGCGGGTGGCGGAAAGCACGCGATCGGCTGCGAGCTTTGCGGCCAAGCCGCGCACCGACGTCAAGGTCGGTGCGCGCGTGTTCCATGACAAGTTCGGCTATGGCACGATCGCCGGGCAGGAAGGCAACAAGCTCGAGATCGACTTCGAGCAGGCCGGTCGAAAGCGCGTGATCGACAGCTTCGTAAAGCCGGCCGACTGAGCGGTCAGGGGTTGCCCTTGCCACCGTTGGCGCCAACCGCGCCGCCAGTGGTAAAGCTCGATTCATCGGACGCCATCATCACGTAGAGGGCCGCCAGTTCGGCTGGCTGCCCGGGCCGGCCGAGCGGCGTATTCTTGCCGAACTCTCCCAGCGTGCCGGGCAGCTGTCCCCCGGCGACTTGCAGCGGGGTCCAGATCGGCCCCGGCGCAACCATGTTGACGCGGATACCTTTTTTCGCAAGTTGCTTTGCCAAGCCCTTGGTAAATATCAGGATCGCACCCTTTGTACTGGCATAGTCGAGCAGCTCTTCTCCCGGATCGTAGGAGTTTACCGACCCGGTGTTGAGGATCACGGATCCCGGCTTCATGTGCGGGATCGCCGCCTTGCTGATGCGGAACATAGCGAAGTAGTTGGTTTCGAACGTGCGAACCATCTGCTCGTCGCTGATCTCGCTTATGTCGGCCTTGCTCTGCTGATATGCCGCGTTGTTGACCAACAGGTCCAGGCCACCCAACCCTTCGACGGCTTGCGAGACCAGCTTCTTGCATGCCGCCTCGCTGCGGATGTCTGCCGGCAGGGCGATCGCCTTGCGCCCGGCGGCGCGGATCAGTTCGACGACCTCGCGCGCGTCCGGCTCCTCGGTCGGGTAATAGTTGATCGCGACGTCGGCACCTTCGCGCGCAAAGGCGATCGCGGCGGCGCGACCGATGCCGCTGTCGCCTCCGGTCAGCAGCGCCTTGCGTCCAAGCAAGCGCCCCGAGCCACGATAGCTGGTCTCGCCGTGATCGGGGCGCGGGTCCATCTTGCTGGCGAGTGCGGGCCAAGGCTGCGGCTGCTCGGGGAACGGTCCGGTCGGGTACTTCGTGCGAGGATCGAGCAACGGGCGTGCGGCTGTCGCACTTGCGCCGCCCTGCTGCTGCGCTAGCGCCGGCGTCGCACCCAAGGCCATTCCCATTGCCACTGCGCCGCCGCCGAGCACGTCGCGGCGTGATGTGCCTTGGTCTGCCATAATCCGTCCACCTGTCTGAAAAGCCTACGAAAGCTCAACAGACAGACGACGATTGGGTGCTACATCGGGGGCGTTGAGCGATGCTCAAAAAGGCAGAAGGCCCTAAATCGACGACGAGCCGATCGGGTCGACAGTCAGCCGGATCCTGACAGGATCCGCACCGTCCTAGTTGAGAGCGGAAGCCTTGAGGAATTCCGGAACCGGACCGTTCCAGCCATCGTCCGGTCCATCCTGATCGCCATGACGTGGACGGCGTTCCTGACGCGGCTCGGCGTCCGGTGCGGCACGACGAGGGGTACGCTCGGGAGCAATGGATGCGGATGCGGATGCGCGCGGAGGCGCGACCGCTTCGACCACGGGCTGGGTGTCTTGCTCGATCGCCACATCCTCGCGGGCAGGACGCTTGCGGTCCTCGCGCGGCTCGCGAGCCGATCGCGACGTGCG
This sequence comes from Novosphingobium sp. TK46, assembly GCF_055361525.1. NCBI lineage: Bacteria > Pseudomonadati > Pseudomonadota > Alphaproteobacteria > Sphingomonadales > Sphingomonadaceae > Novosphingobium > Novosphingobium sp. TK46. The sequence continues at coordinate 2,980,350 of NZ_CM143963.1, read as the reverse complement.
CTCACGCTTCTTGCGGGGCTCGCGCTCCTGCGTCTGCGTGTCGGCCTGCGCTGGCGTGCTTTCAGCGGACGCGTCGGCGGCGGAACCGCCAGCGTCGTAGACCGGGATCGGACCGCCGGTCAGCTTCTCGACGTTCTGGATCGCCTCGGCATCTTCGGGTGCGACGAAGGTGAAGGCGCGACCGAGCGCGCCCGCGCGACCGGTGCGCCCGATGCGGTGGACATAGTCATCGGGATGCCAGGGCGTGTCGAAGTTGAAGACGTGGCTGACACCCTTGACGTCCAGCCCGCGCGCGGCGACGTCGGACGCGACCAGGATATTGATCTTGCCGTCCTTGAAGCGCTGCAATTCGGCGATACGCGAGGACTGGTCCATGTCGCCATGGATCTCGCCGCTCGAAAAGCCATAGCTGTTCAGGCTCTTGTTGATCTCGCGTACCGTGGTCTTGCGGTTGCAGAAGATGATGCCGGTCTGCACATCCTCGCTCTGCAGGATCTGGCGCAGCACATCACGCTTCTTGCGAGCGGTTACCGCGACCTTGAACTGGGCGATGTTGACGTTGGCCGACGCCGGCCGGGCGACCTCGATGTATTTGGGATTGGTCAGAAAACGATCGGCCAGCTTCTTGATCGGCGCCGGCATCGTCGCGGAGAACAACAGCGTCTGGCGGGTGGCCGGCAGCTTGGTGCAGATGTTCTCGATGTCCGGGATGAAGCCCATGTCGAGCATGCGATCGGCTTCGTCGATCACCAGCATCGAGCAGCCGTTCAGCATGATCTTGCCGCGTTCGAACAAGTCCATCAGGCGACCCGGCGTGGCGATCAGCACGTCGACGCCGTCGGCCAGTGCCTTGACCTGATCGCCCATCTGCACGCCGCCGATCAGCAGCGCCATCTTGAGATCGTGGTTCTTGCCATACTTCTCGAAGTTCTCGGCCACCTGGGCGGCAAGCTCTCGCGTCGGCTCGAGGATCAGCGAGCGCGGCATCAGCGCGCGACGGCGACCGTTCGCCAGGATGTCGATCATCGGCAGCACGAAGCTGGCGGTCTTGCCGGTACCGGTTTGCGCGATCGCGATGATGTCGCGCATCATGTGGACCTGCGGGATCGCCTGTTCCTGGATCGGAGTCGGCACGGTATAGCCGGAGTCCACGACCGCTTTCAGCAATTCGTCTGACAGGCCGAGATCGGCGAAGTTCATAGGCTTAGAGGTGTCCGGAAATAAGATGTCTCGCGCAAGATTGCAGATCCGGCATGGACCCGGCCCTGCGCGACACAGTCGCACGCTTGAGGCGCTCTACCCCTGAAACCGCCGGAAAGTCAAGTTTTCCCGACCATTCACGACAGTTGCGCGGGCGTTGGTAATAAGGCGCTAGTCGTCGTCTTCGACCAGCAGCCGGATGCGCGTCAGCTTGCAGGCGGTTCCGCTGCGCGAAAGCAGGGTATCACGATTGACGCAAAGATTTCCGTCGGTGCCGTGCGACAGGTAGAAGCCCGAGTAGAACGATCGCGCCAGGCAGCTGCGCTCCAACTGCGCATTGATCATCCGCCTATCGCGCAGGAACAGGATAAGGTTGTTCGGCCCATTGGGCTCGACACCGGCGATCGCGGCAACCGGCAGGCAATTGCCCACTTTGCGTTCGGAATAGCGGGGGCCGGCCGCGCCCTGCGGCAGCCCCATGAACATGTCGTGCGGCACGGGCACAGGCGATCGCGGCGCGACCCGGATCGTCATGCGCCGCTCTATATGGACCTGCCAGGCGCTGTCTGGTTCGAACGAGCGAACCACTCCAATCGGCCATTCCGGCGCAATCTGCGGCAACGATCCTTCCGTCGGACCTGCCGCCGCGATATCCGAAACCGGCGGCGATCCGTCACGCACCTCATCACCACCGATCGCCGCGACCAGCAGCGCCAGTGGCGCGAGCAAGGCGGCGGCAAGGTTCATCGTGTGGCTTCAGTCCCCAAGTTGCGTCACGCGTCGCGCCACAAACCCAAGCAGCAATCTTCGTTTCGCTGCAAGCGATTGAACCATCGCTTAACCCGATTGTACACCGATCCCGACGCCAGCTCGCCGTGACCCCGATGGGCCGCACGCTCGCCCCCTCTGTCCATGCCCGTGTCCGATGTGGCATAGATCCCGATCATGAGTGAACGAGAAAGCTTTCTGGCCGCCGCGCAGGATCTGCTGGGTCCACGCGGTCTGACGTGTGACACCGACCTGATCGAACCTTGGCTGACCGATTGGCGCGGGCGTTTCCATGGTCGCGCGCTGGCGATGGCTTCTCCCGTCGACACGGACGAGCTTGCCGCGCTTGTCGCTTTGTGCGCCCGACACCGGGTGCCCATCGTGCCGCAGGGGGGAAACAGCGGCATGGCCGGCGGCGCGACGCCGGACCAGAGCGGAGCGGCGGTGCTGCTATCGCTCCGCCGGATGAACACCATCGGGCCGATCGACCCGCAAGCGCGCCAGGTGACCTGCGGTGCCGGGGTGATCCTGCAGACCTTGCACGATGCCGCGGCTGCGCAAGGCCTGCGCTTTCCGCTGACACTGGGCGGCAAGGGTTCGGCGACCATCGGCGGGCTGGTCTCGACCAATGCGGGCGGTACCCAGGTGCTGCGTCATGGATCGATGCGCGCGCTGGTGCTGGGGCTCGAGGCGGTGCTGGCCGATGGCCAGGTGTTCTCGATGCTGACGCCGCTGAAGAAGGACAATCGTGGCTTCGATCTCAAGCAGCTGCTTGTGGGGTCCGAGGGGACGCTGGGCATCGTCACCGCCGCCACGCTCAAGCTGGTGCCCGCCATCGCCGAGCGTGTGGTGATCTGGGCCGGGGTGCCCAGCGTTCAGGCCGCGCGCACGCTGCTGCTGCATTGCGAAGGCGCTTGTGGCGATGCGCTGGAGGGGTTCGAGATCCTGCCGCATGCTTCCTTGCAGGCGGTGCTCGATCATGTGCCCACCGCCCGCGCGCCCCTTGTCGGGGATCATCCCTGGCAGATCCTGATCGAGGTGGTGGCCGATCGCTCCGGCGCGGATCGCTTGCGTGGCCGGTGCGAGACGATGCTGGAGAAAGCCTTCGAGGACGGACTGCTCGACGATGCGGTGATCGCGGCCAACGAGACGCAGGCAGAGGCATTCTGGCTGATCCGGGATTCGATCTCCGCCGCCGAACGTGAGCGAGGGCCCGCGGTCCAGCACGACATCTCGGTGCCGGTGGAGGCGATGCCCGATTTCATCGACGCGGCCGTGCCGCGGCTCGAAGCGAGCTGGCCGGGAACCGAGGCGATCGCGTTCGGCCATCTCGGCGATGGCAATGTCCACTTCCACGTCATCGCTCCGCAAGGAAGCGACGGCCCGGCGTGGCATGCGCACGATGGCAAGGCGATCAGCGCCCAAGTCCATGATCTGGTCACGCAATGGGGCGGCTCGATCTCGGCCGAGCACGGCATCGGGCAACTCAAGCGTGACGAGCTTGCACGACTGGGCGATCCCGTCGCGCTCGACATGATGCGGCGGGTGAAGCAGGCGCTGGATCCTTTGGGGCTGCTAAACCCGGGCAAGCTGCTGTAATCACGCAATCGCCGCGCCGAATGCCAGCGCCACCATCTACGCCGCGGCGGCACCGCTTGCGCGCATCCCGGCCATTGCCTAAGGCACCCGCACTTCAATCGCGACTTGCGGAGATTACCAATGGCCAGCGCGCCGCCGAGCGTTTCCCTGCCCCTGTTCTACAACGACCTGGTCCTGCTCAGCTCGCAAGAGCACGCGGATTGGAAGAGCCGCGCCACCGACAAGGCGATCTGGCTCAAGGGCGTGAACACCGTGCCGCTTACGGTCGAGGAGTTCCCGCTGGCGCAGCGCAACTTCCCGATCGTGTTCTCGTCCGGGGACCAGCCGTTTCCGATCGCGCTGATGGGCATGAACGACGACGTCAACGTCTTCGTCGACGACGATGGCACGGTGAACACCCCGATCTACATGCCGGCCTATGTCCGCCGCTATCCTTTCCTGCTCGCACGGATCCAGCCTGACTCGCAGGAGCTGTCGCTGTGCGTCGACCCCACCAGCGACCTCGTGGGTGAATTCGACGACGGCGAGCCCTTGTTCAACGGCAACGAGCCGAGCGAGAGCTGCCGCAACACGCTGCAGTTCTGCGAACAGTTCGAGATCGCCGGACAGAAGACCGCCAGCTTCATGGCCGAACTCGAAAAGCACAACCTGCTGATGGACGGTGAGCTGAACATCGACGTCGGGGGTGGCCAACCCTACAACTATCGCGGTTTCCGCATGGTCGACGAGAACAAGCTGCGCGAGATTCGCGGCGATATCCTGCGCACCTGGAATCAGAGCGGGCTGCTCGCCCTGATCTATGCGCACCTGTTCTCGCTCGATCTCGTACGCGACATCTTCAGCCGGCAGGTTGCGCAGGGCAAGGGCCCACAGTTGCCGAACGGTGCGAACGCCCTTCCCGCCTGATCCGGGAACCCACCAAGTCGACGGTCCAAATGCACCTAAAATGCGGTCGGGGTTGCAAGGCCCCATACACCCGTCTATATTACAAGAACTTCGCCAACGCTGCCCTCATGGCTTGGTGAAGTTTGGTGCGCTTAGGCGCGCCTCCTCCCTGAACCTTGGCCACCTCGCGCATTTGCGCGGGGTGGTTTTTTCTTGTCGTTGGTGGGCTTATTCCGCTGCCAGGGTCCAGCTATGATCAGGACTGTTGCCGGATAGCTCGGCGACGTTCGCCGCGAGGCGCCTGACCATGGCCGACAAGATCGCGACGACAGGTTCGAACCCGGAGCCCGGCTCGGCCATTCGCATGTCGAGGTAGCAGCTGCGATCGACTTCGATCTGCAGGGCATGAACACCCGCCGACGGACGGGCGTGCCGCTCAAGCACATAGCCGCCGGCGTAGGGGCGGTTGTGGGCAGCCGGTCGCCCTGCCTGCGCCAGTTGCGCGAAGGCCGATCCGACAAGACTGCCGTGGCAGGTCGTACCAAACCGATCGCCGATCACGAACTGTGCGGCGACCTGGCCGGTGCGTGCCACCAGCGGTGGCATCGAATGCAGATCGATCAGCAAGGCCACGCCCCAGCGCTCTCGCAACGCCTCGAGCATGGCGGCGAGTTGCCGATGGTAAGGCTCGTGGATCTGGGCGATCCTGGAAGTGAGGTCCTGTTCGTCGTGACGCCGCCGCCATAACTCGCCGATGCCCGGCAGCCGGCGCGGGATCAGACCCAGCCCGCTGCGCGCGCGCCGACTGGGATGATCGCCGCCCTGTGCGCTCGCCTGGCGCAACGCGGCATCAGGGCGGGCGGCGCGCTCGAACATCTCCCAGTCGACATCTTCAGGTGCGCGATTGAGATCGATCATCGCACGCGGCGCCTGCGCGATCAGCAAAGCCGCGCCCGTCTCGGCACCGACCGCCCGGGCCAGCCGGTCGACATAGCGATCCTCGAGCTTGAGCGCGGCGGCATCGGGATGGCGCATCTCGCGCAACAGAGCCGGCGAATAGGCACGTCCGGCATGGGGCACCGCGATCAGAACCGGAAGCGCCGATGGCTGATCGCCCCACGTGCGAAATGCCGCGATGTTCGGCGTGCCGGGAATCGACCCACCCGAGCCGGTGTGCGAATCGTTTTTGGCTCTCTCGCCCATCGCCGTCATTGCTGTCCTGTTCGCCGTCGTGTGTCAAAGACAGCCGGACCAGCTTGCCGCGAGAGCACGTGACAGGTACTTGGCCTTACCGAAATCTTAACCACCATGCACCCATATCCTCGCACGCGGCCGTTGGGAGCCGCAATGCATTTTCTGGATACCGCGATGATCCGCATTCTGCTTGCCGAAGACGACGAAGCCATGCGCATGTACTTGTCTCGCGCGCTTCAAAACGCAGGGTATGACGTCAGCACGGTCGATCGTGGCACCGACGCGCTGGAGTTGCTGAAGAACGAGACGTTCGATCTCCTGCTATCCGATATCGTCATGCCGGAAATGGATGGGATCGAACTCGCGCAGCGCTGCAACGAGGTTTCGCCCACTACCAAGGTGATGTTCATCACCGGCTTCGCAGCAGTCACCTTGCGTGCCAGCCGAGAAGCGCCGCAGGCGCGTGTTCTGTCCAAGCCGTTCCACTTGCGTGATCTGGTGCTTGAGGTGCAGCGCGTTTTCGGGCTGGCGGAACATGCTCATCTTTGACCTTCCAAGAAGGCTTGCATCCGGCTCAAGGCGCAGCTAAAGGGCGCTCCTCCGGAAGCGGGCCACGGCCCGCTACCCGGAAAAAAGGCGAATGGTGTTCGGGCGTATAGCTCAGTGGTAGAGCACTATGTTGACATCGTAGGGGTCGCAAGTTCAATCCTTGCTACGCCCACCATTCGAAAGGCCCGCAGATCTTCGGATCCTGCGGGCTTTTTCATGGCCAGAGCCGGTTCGTCACCGCGCCCTCGCGCTTCCTGGCCGACGGTGCGGATAATGGCCCAGCCGCCCACCCCCGGTCACATCGCCCCCTCGGCTAGTGGGACACGTGCCTTGCTAAGCGTCGCACCGCTGCCTAAGAAGCCGGCAAATTCCTCACCCCAGGGAGCGTTCTAGATGCAGAAGATCAAGGTCAAGAATCCAGTCGTCGAGATGGATGGCGACGAGATGACGCGGATCATCTGGGAATGGATCCGCGAACGGCTGATTCTTCCTTACCTCGACATCGACCTCAAGTATTACGATCTCTCGATCGAGCATCGCGATGCGACCGACGATCAGGTCACCATCGACAGCGCCAACGCGACCAAGGAATTCGGCGTTGCGGTGAAGTGCGCGACGATCACCCCCGACGAGCAGCGCGTCGAGGAATTCAGCCTCAAGAAGATGTGGAAGTCGCCCAACGGCACGATCCGCAACATTCTGGGCGGCGTCGTGTTCCGTGAGCCGATCGTGATCTCCAACGTGCCCCGCCTGGTTCCGGGCTGGACCGATCCGATCGTGGTCGGTCGTCATGCCTTTGGCGATCAGTACCGCGCCACCGACACGCTGATCCCCGGTCCGGGCAAGCTGCGTCTGGTGTTCGAGGGTGACGACGGCCAGAACATCGACCTCGAAGTGTTCAAGTTCCCCAGCGCCGGCGTGGCGATGGCGATGTACAACCTCGACGACTCGATCCGCGATTTCGCGCGCGCCTCGTTCAACTACGGCCTCAACCTCAAGTGGCCGGTGTACCTGTCGACCAAGAATACGATCCTAAAGGCCTATGACGGCCGCTTCAAGGATCTGTTCCAGGAAGTGTTCGACACCGAGGGCTTCGCCGAGCAGTTCAAGGCCGCGGGCATCGTCTACGAGCACCGCCTGATCGACGACATGGTCGCGTCCGCGCTCAAGTGGTCGGGCAAGTTCGTCTGGGCCTGCAAGAACTACGACGGTGACGTGCAGTCGGACACCGTCGCGCAAGGATTCGGCTCGCTGGGCCTGATGACCTCGGTGCTGCTCTCGCCCGATGGCAAGACGGTCGAGGCGGAAGCGGCGCACGGCACCGTGACTCGTCACTACCGCCAGCACCAGCAGGGCAAGGCGACTTCGACCAACCCGATCGCCTCGATCTTCGCCTGGACCCGCGGTCTCATGTATCGCGGCAAGTTCGACGAGACCCCGCAGGTCGTGAAGTTCGCCGAGACGATCGAGCGCATCTGCATCGAGACCGTCGAAAGCGGCAAGATGACCAAGGATCTCGCGCTGCTGATCGGCCCCGATCAGGCATGGATGACCACGGAGCAGTTCTTCGAGGCCATCGTGCAGAACCTCGAAGCCGAAATGGCCACCTGGGCCTGAAGCCCCTGGCATGACCCGATCGCGGCGGCCTTCTCCGGCGTGTCGCGGGTCGGGTCATCCACTTGACGATATTCGCGGCGCGAGTGAAGTGCGGTCGACAGACTCACTTCCTCGCGCCGCGATCGTTTCCGCCCCGGCACCACAACGGCCGCTCGCCTCTGCGCGATAAGCTGCGGCGATAGCTCTGCCCGATCCGTGACAAGCGCGGCCTTGATCGCGTAAGGGTCGGCCATGGCAAGCAGCGAACTTTACACTCCCGTCATCTCGGATGCGCTGGTAATTCTTGGCGCGGCGGGCGCGGTGATCCCGATCTTCGCGCGCTTTCGTATCACACCGGTGATCGGCTTTATCCTTGTAGGGCTGCTGGTCGGCCCCTTCGGGCTTGGTCGACTGGTCCCGAACTTTCCCTGGTTGTACCACTTCACCATCAGCGACCCCGCGGGTCTCGATGTCTTTGCCGAATTCGGGATCATCCTGCTGCTGTTCTCGATCGGGCTCGAACTGTCGTTCGGACGTCTGTGGCAGATGCGTCAGCAGGTCTTCGGACTAGGACTGCTGGAGATGCTGGGGATCGGCGCGGCGATCACCGGCGTCCTTTACGCCACCGGACATACGCTGGGTGCCGCACTGGCGCTGGGCCTCGCCCTGGCGCTGTCCTCGACCGCACTTGTCCTCAAGGTCACCAGCACCACCACGCCGGTAGGGCGAGCCGCGCTGGCCATGCTGCTGTTCGAGGACATCGCACTGGTGCCGATCATCTTTCTGCTCGGCGCGATGGGCCCCAACGCCCAGAACGGTGTCGGCGCCATCATCACTACGCTGGGCCTGGGCATCACCGTCATCCTCGCGCTGCTGGTATTCGGACGGTACCTGCTGCCTCCCCTGTTCGCACAGGCGGCCCGAACCAAGAGCCCCGAACTGTTCCTCGCCGCCTCGCTGCTGGTGGTCATCCTCGCCTCGCTGGCAACCGCTGCCGCCGGCCTTTCGCCCATCGTCGGTGCGTTGATCGCCGGGCTGCTCATTGCCGAGACCGAGTACCACGCCGAAGTCGAGCATATCACCGAACCCTTCAAGGGCCTGGCGCTCGGGGTATTCCTCATCACCGTGGGGATGAGCATCGATTTCGAAGTCGTCGCGCGTAACATCATGGCCATCCTGATCGCGACGGTCGGGGTGATCGCGCTGAAGGCGGTCGTCACCAGCGCCCTGCTGCGGGCGACCGGCGCGCGCCGTGGCATGGCGACCGAGACCGGCATCCTGATGTCCAGTCCATCGGAAACCACGCTGATCGTGCTCACCGCCGCGACGACCGCGCAGTTGATCGACCCGCAAACGGCGCAGTTCTGGCAGATCGTCACGGCGCTGGGCATGACGGTGACGCCGCTGCTCGCGCTGGGTGGCCGTTTCATGGCGCGCCGTGTCGATGCCTACGAGCCTCAGGCCGCCCTACCCGACGAGGCCGCGCCGCGCGCGATCATCGTCGGTTTCGGCCGGGTCGGTCAGCTTGTCGCCGACATGCTCGCCGCCCATGCGAAGCCCTATCTCGCGATAGACAGCGATGCCGACCTCGTGGTGGCGGGCAAGCACCAGGGTTACGCGGTGACGTTCGGCGACGCGGCCCGGGGCAACGCGCTCGATCGCGTCGGCATCGAGCGCGCCTCCGCGGTGATCCTGACGATGGATGAACCGGTCTTTGCCCAGCGGCTGGTGCGCCGCCTGCGCGCCGCCTATCCCGACTTGCCGATCATCGCCCGAGCCCGCGACACCACGCATGCGGCCGAACTCTATCGCGCTGGCGCCAGTCAGGCCGTCCCCGAGACACTGGAAAGTTCGCTCCAGCTATCGGAGGCGGTGCTGGTCGATCTTGGCGTGCCGATGGGCCCGGTAATCGCGTCGATTCACGAAAAGCGCGATGCTTTGCGCATGCAACTGATGGACGAAGGCGGTTTGACCGAAAAGCCTCGGCTAAAATCGTCGACCCTTCGCGAGCGAACCACCTGACCGCTCGCGGCCAGGCTAGCGGTTCATCACCCCCCAAGCACCGCACGAACGGCGGCGATCGCCTCGGCACCCTTGCCGCCGTCGGGCCCGCCGCCTTGCGCCATGTCCGGGCGACCACCGCCGCCTTTGCCGCCTAGCGCCTCGACGCCGGCACGCACCAGATCGACGGCGCTGACGCGGCCGACAAGATCTTCCGTCACCGCAGCGGCGATGCTCGCCTTGCCTTCGTTCACCGCAACGATCGCCGCCACGCCCGAGCCGAGCCGCTGCTTGGCCTGATCGAGCAAGCCGCGAAGTTCCTTGGGATCCAGACCTTCGAGCACCTGGCCGGAGAACTTGATTCCGCCGACCTCCTCGTCCGCCGGGCCAGCCGCCGTGGCGCCGCCAGTGCCCGCCAGCGCAAGCGCGCGCTTGGCATCGGCAAGTTCACGCTCGAGCTTGCGACGCTCGTCGAGCAAGGCCGCGACCCGCGTCTCGACCTCGTCCGGGGTGGTGCGCAGCAGGCTGGCGGTGCTCTTTAGCGCATCCTCGCGGGCGACCAGCCAGCGACGCGCGCCCTCGCCGGTCAGTGCCTCGATACGCCGCACACCCGAAGAGACGGCACTTTCCGACACGATGCGGAACACGCCGATGTCGCCCGTCGCTTCGACGTGGGTGCCGCCGCACAGTTCCACGGAATAGTTTCGGCTGCCGGCTACGCGACCCATCGCCAGCACCCGGACCTCGTCACCGTACTTCTCGCCGAACAGCGCCATGGCGCCGGCCTCGATCGCTTCGTCGGGGCTCATCAGCCGGGTCGACACCCGCTCGTTATGGCGGATCTCGGCGTTCACCTCGGCCTCGATCGCGGTTATGTCATCGTCGGTCAGGGGCTTGGGGTGCGAGAAGTCGAAGCGCAGGCGTTCTTGCGCCACCAGCGAGCCCTTCTGCGTCACATGCCCGCCCAACCGGTTGCGCAGCGCGGCGTGCAGCAGGTGTGTCGCCGAATGGTTCGCTCGGATCGCATCGCGCCGCTCGATATCGACGACCAGTTGAACGGTGTCGCCTACGGTGAGGGTACCGGCCTCGACCCGGCCCTGCATGGCATGCAGACGACCCAGCGGCTTGGCGGTGTCATCGACCACGATGCGCAGGTCGCCCGTGCCGCTGCCCGGCGCGCCGGTGATGATGCCGGCGTCACCCACCTGCCCGCCGCTTTCGCCATAGAACGCCGTCTGGTTGGTCAGCACAGTCACGGTATCGCCGGCTTCGACGAACGGCACTTCCTTGCCGTCGCGCACAAGCGCCACGACACGACCCTCGCCACTGTCGGAGGTGTAGCCGGTGAACTCGGTCGCGCCCTCGCGCTCGGCGATATCGAACCAGACCTCACCGTCAGCGGCCTGACCCGAGCCCTTCCAAGCGGCGCGCGCGGCTGCCTTTTGCTGCGCCATCGCCGCATCGAAACCAGCCCGATCGACACCGATCCCACGCGAACGCAGTGCGTCTTCGGTCAGGTCGTAGGGAAAGCCGAAGGTATCGTAGAGACGGAACGCGGTCTCACCCGGCAGCTCGCCGCCCTCGCTCATGCCGACGGTCGCTTCGTCGAGCAGGCGAAGACCATTGGATAGCGTACGGCGGAACTGAATCTCTTCGCGCTGGAGCGTCTCTTCGATCAACGGCTGGGCGCGGCCGAGTTCGGGGTAGGCCTGCCCCATCTCGGCCACGAGCGCGGGGACCAGCCGATGCATCAGCGGCTCCGATGCACCCAACAGATGCGCGTGCCGCATGGCGCGGCGCATGATCCGGCGCAGCACATAGCCACGGCCTTCGTTCGAGGGCAGAACCCCATCCGCCAGCAGAAACCCGGTCGAACGCAAGTGATCGGCGATGACGCGATGGCTCGCGCGCTGCGCGCCTTCGGCGGGCACGCTGGTCAGGCTTTCGGACGCGGCGATCAGCGCCTTGAACGTGTCGGTATCGTAATTGTCGTGCACGCCCTGCATCACCGCGGCGATGCGCTCCAGCCCCATGCCGGTGTCGATGGACGGGCGCGGCAGGTTGCCGACGATTTCGCCGGCCGCCTGCTCGAACTGCATGAACACCAGGTTCCAGATCTCGATGAAGCGGTCGCCGTCTTCATCCGGCGATCCCGGCGGGCCGCCCGCGATGTGTGGACCGTGATCGAAGAAAATCTCCGAGCATGGGCCACATGGGCCATCGTCGCCCATCGCCCAGAAGTTGTCCTTGGTGGCGATGCGGATGATGCGGTCTTCAGGGAGGCCGGCGATCTTCTGCCACAGCGCGAACGCCTCGTCGTCGGTGTGATAGACTGTGACCAGCAGCTTCTCTTCGGGCAGTCCCCAAACCTTCGTCAGCAGGGTCCAGGCGTGGGTGATCGCCTGCTCCTTGAAGTAGTCACCGAACGAGAAATTTCCGAGCATTTCGAAGAAAGTGTGATGCCGCGCGGTGTAGCCCACATTGTCGAGATCGTTGTGCTTGCCGCCCGCGCGAACGCACTTCTGCGACGAGGTTGCGCGCGGGGTGTCGCGGCTCTCCAGTCCCGTGAAGACGTTCTTGAACGGTACCATGCCCGCGTTGACGAACATCAGCGTGGGATCGTTGTACGGGACGAGCGGCGCCGACGCGGAAACCTCATGCCCTTGCGAGCCGAAGTATTCGAGGAAGGAACGGCGGATTTCATTGGTCGAGCGCATGGCTCAAGCCGATAAATCAGCCCTGCAGGCGCGGCAAGCGCGAAGGCACGATCATGCTCATCGCGGATCCGGCGAATCTGGCATCATGGCGGCCTCGGCAGCGCGCGGGCGCATGACCCACAACGCCTTGGGCCGGATGCTGAGCTTAAGCGGAAACATAAGGCGCACGACCTCGCCATCCAGCGCGACCGGATGACGGCCCGACCGTGAGATCAGCACTTCGCGCGCATCCGAAAGCGTCGCGAAATCCTGTTCGCGGTCGGCTTTGCCGCGCAATATACGCAGCGCTTCAGCGACAAGACCGGGGCCGCTGCGCGCCGTGACGGCGTAAAGCGACAGCACGCCATCTTCCAGGCTTTCACGCTGACCGACGGCGCCGGCCCCGAGCGAATAGCGATTGTTGCCGACAAACAGCAGCGGCGTTCGGACCAACTGCACGCGACCGTCGATGCTGATGCGAAGCTTGCGCGATCCCGGACGCCAGAGAACGCGTACAGCCGCCGGTATGGTCGCGAGCCACTTGGGTAAAGGCAGGCGATCGCGGTCGCGAACCATCCGCGGGTAGATCCCGAAAGAGGCATTGTTGATGAACACGCGGTCGCCCGCCAACCCGAAATCGGTCCGGCGCGCCTCACCCCGGCATGCGACATCGGCGGCGTGCGCGAGCGTACCGTCGAGACCGATCGCCTGCGCGAAATGATTGAGCGTGCCCAGCGGCAGAACGGCGAGACGCCTGTTCTGATTAGCCAGAACACCGGCTGCGGCAGAAATCGTACCGTCGCCACCGCCCACGACTACGGTATCGCCTTGCGCCTGCTGGACCGCCTCGGTCACATCGTCGCCATCGACCATCCGCAATGCGATCTCCGCGCCAACCGCGTCGAAGGCATCTTGCACCTGCATCGCCAGCTTATCGCCGAGACGGGACGCCAGCCCGCCATTGCGATTGATGACGACGGGTAGCGGCGGTTTGTTGGCCATGGCTGCGGCAACCACTGCGCGGCCTTCATGTTCCGCAGCCAAGTATGTCAGGAACGGTCCTGTCGCCGGTGAAACGATCTGAATGCGGTTGCCAAGTCCGCTGTCGTCAGGTTCGGTCCGACAGAAAGCGTCGTGCTTGCCTGATCCGGATCAGATCGTCGAAGCCCTGAAGACCACGCATCCCACGCCCGGAAACGAGATCAGCGTCGATCGATACGAGATTGGCTGACGCACCTTGGATCCGGCACTCGCGCGCTGACGAGTGCCGGACCTAGGATCAAACGTCGTCTTCCTCGGAAGGCCCAGCCATCATTTCTTCGGCAAGACCGGCGGTGCGATCACGAATCGCCTTCTCGAGACGATCGCAGACCTCCGGGTTGTTCCTCATGTAGGTCTTGGAATTCTCGCGACCCTGACCGATGCGGATCGAGTCGTAGCTGAACCAGGCACCCGATTTTTCCACCAGGCCGGCCTTGACGCCAAGATCGAGGATCTCGCCGATCTTGGAGATGCCTTCGCCGTACATGATGTCGAACTCGACCTGCTTGAACGGCGGCGCGACCTTGTTCTTCACCACCTTTACCCGGGTCGCGTTGCCGACGATCTCGTCGCGGTCCTTGATCTGGCCGGTGCGACGAATGTCGAGACGAACCGAGGCATAGAACTTGAGCGCGTTGCCGCCGGTCGTGGTCTCGGGATTGCCGTACATGACGCCGATCTTCATGCGCAGCTGGTTGATGAAGATCACCATGCAACGCGAACGACTGATCGAGCCGGTGAGCTTGCGCAGCGACTGGCTCATCAAACGAGCCTGAAGGCCGACGTGGCTGTCGCCCATCTCGCCCTCGATCTCGGCCCGCGGAACCAGCGCCGCAACCGAATCGACCACCAACACGTCGATCGCGTTGGAACGCACCAGCGTATCGACGATCTCGAGCGCCTGTTCGCCAGTGTCAGGCTGCGAGACGATCAGTTCGTCGATATTGACGCCCAGCTTCTTGGCATAGACCGGGTCGAGCGCGTGTTCGGCGTCGATGAAAGCGGCGGTGCCACCGATCTTCTGCGCTTCGGCAATGCAGTGCAGCGCCAGAGTCGTCTTGCCCGAGCTCTCCGGACCATAGATTTCGATGACGCGCCCGCGCGGCAAACCGCCGACGCCCAGCGCGATGTCGAGCCCGAGCGAGCCGGTGGAAACGGACTCCACCTGCATCGTCTCCTTCGAGCCGAGCTTCATCGCGCTGCCCTTGCCGAATGCGCGGTCGATCTGCGCGAGTGCGGCTTCCAGGGCCTTTTGCCGGTCCATTGCGTCCTTGTCCTTGCCTTCTTGGATCAGCTTGAGCTGAGCAGCCATTTCGTTATCTCCTCGCTACCGGGCTGACCGGAAAGGTCAACGTCCACGCCAGCGGATGTATTCTCTTTGTTCCGATAGAACAAGAGAGGAACATGTGCTGTTGGCAAATTTAAGCGGGCTGACCGTCTAGCTCGATGCCGGCGCCAAGGCCGTCATCGTCGATCGGACACGTGGCGCGGCCGATTGCCTCGCAAAGGTCGGTTTCGCGCCAACCCCTGTGTCGGCGGACGCGGCGGCAGCGGCGATCAATCGGGCAAACTCGGCATCGTTCAACGCGGCGGGGGGACGCCCGTACAAGTCATGACTCGCCTGATAGACGCCGCGCATCCATCCATGCGGGCCGCGTCCCATTTCCACAGTTTCCAGCCACAAAGCCGCCAATCGCGGCCCGGAGAGCTCCGCTTCCAGCCCGCTGGCATAGCCGGCCAGGCGAATCCTGCCGATGCCTGGCGTATAATGCTCGAACGCCATTCGCTTCGCCAACGCATGGGCCAGAATGGGCACGCCTCCTGCAGGATCGCTCGCCAAATCCTCGCTTGCAGGGACGAGTGCCGCGAGCATCTGTCCCTCGCGACCGGCGCCAAGGCCCGCAGCGCCTTCGCCGCGCGCGATCAGCCGGTCGGCCAGGCGCGCAAGCGGGCGTGTGTCGTCGCGCGCGTCGGCACGTCCGCCGGCGTAGTAGCCGCCCAGCCCGGCAAGCAGACCGAACACCATGACAGCAAGGACGAACAGCGACCTGCTAACGCGCGCGGCCTTGCTCATGGGGCCGGCTGCGCCGAACGCGCCAGAACGTCGCCGACTTTTTCCGACAGTTGCTGCACCGAGAAAGGCTTGGGCATGAACCAGGCGTTGGCGATGCCGATCTCCTTGCGCAGCTGTTCCTCGGCATAGCCGGACATGAACAGGACCGGCAGGTCCGGCACGATCTCACGGATGTGGCGCGCCATCGCCGGGCCATCCATCGTCGGCATCACCACGTCGCTGACCAAGAGATCGAAACGCTGGCCCTGCTGCACCAGATCGAGCCCCTCTTCGCCATCCCGCGCGGAGGTGACCTGGTAGCCCTGCCGAGTGAGCGCCCGCTCGGCGACGACGCGGACGGGATCCTCGTCCTCGACCAGCAGGATGCGACCGCCCCCGGCCCATTGGCGGGGCGCTTCGGCAGGCTTGGCCAGCGGGCGCGCGGCTCCGGGTCCGGCATGATCGACCGGTAGATAGACCGTGAAGACGGTGCCGATCCCCACTCTGCTGTCGGCAAAGATGAAGCCGCCCGATTGCTTGACGATGCCGTAGACCGTCGAAAGGCCGAGGCCGGTACCCTTGCCCTGCTCCTTGGTGGTGAAGAACGGCTCGAAGATCTTGCCCAGATGCTCGGGCGCGATGCCGCCGCCGGTGTCCTCCACCCGCAGCGCTGTATATTCACCGACCGGGATGATCTCGCTGCGCATGGCGCGGACGTCGGCGGTGGTGACGCGGCGGGTCGAAAGATTGAGCCGACCCGAGCCGTCGCCGCGCGACTGCATGGCGTCGCGCGCGTTGACCGCCAGGTTGACGATCACTTGCTCGAGCTGGGTGGGATCGGCGCGTACGGGCCCGAGATCACGGTCGTGGGTGACGACCAGCTGGATCTTCTCGCCGATCAGCCGACGCAGCATCTGCGAGACGTCGGCGACGACATCGGGCAGTTGCAGGACTTCGGGCCGCAACGTCTGCTGACGGGAAAATGCGAGCAACTGGCGAGTCAGCGAGGCCGCGCGGTTCGAGTTGGCGCGGATCTGCTGAATATCGTCATAGTCCGAATCGCCGGGCGTGTGCCGCATCAGCATCAGGTCACAGGTTCCGAGGATCGCGGTAAGCACGTTGTTGAAATCGTGCGCGACGCCGCCTGCGAGCTGGCCGACCGCCTGCATTTTGGTGGCTTGCGCGACCTGCCGCTTGAGCCGCGTCTCTTCGGACGAATCGGTCAGCCCCAGCAGCACTGCCGCCTCACCCAGGCCGCGCACACCGGCGAGGCTGAGCGAGACCGGCTCGTCGGCCTGACCGGTAAGCCGCACGGCGATGTCCCCGGCGGCGGCGGGCCCTTGCGCGAAACGGCGGATCGCCTCGGCCAGCGCGCGCTTGTCTTCCTTGACGACCAGGTCGGTGGGGTAGGTCGGCGGGGGCTGGCCTTCGCAGAAGGCGGCGCGCATGAACGCGGCATTGGCGAATAGCAGGCGACCATCGCGATCCGCCATCGCCAGACCAAGCGGCAGCTGGCCCAGCAGAGCCTCGAGATGCGGCACGGCGGCACCGGTGCCCTCTCCGGCGCCGATCCCCAGGCCGGCATCGACGACCAGGATCAGCGATGGCGTCGTCAGCGGATCGGGATCACCGGACTGATCGAGGTTGGCGACCGGCACATGGTACAACATGAGCGGCGTCGCGCGCTGACCATCGCGGGCCCAGACGATGCGATCGCCCTCTTCCTGGCGCAGGAGATCGACGAACGGCTGGCCGACGACCGAGGTCAGCGCATCGCCGGTCGCGCGCTCGGCAAAACCGGCGCTGGCGGCACGGATCTGACCATCAGGATCGACCAGCGCCGCGGCGATCCCGGCGTATGACAAGGCTCGACCCAGCTTGTCGTCAAGATGCGCCACCAGCTCCGACACAGGATCACCCTGAATGTGCGACGCGAACTGCCAGACCAGGAAGTCCTCGCCCCGGCCTGCTCGCTGGACATGCGCCTGCCAGTGCTGAGCGCCGGCCGCATCCACGGCATCGAGCGCCAGTTGCGCCCCGCCGTCGCGCCAGGCGAGGCGCACCGCCTCTGCAAGGCGTTCGCGCGAGGGATCGTCGATCGGCAGGTGCGGCGGGGCGCTGCCGGCGCCGAACCACGCCTCGTACAACGAATTGGCGCAGACCAGGCGCCCGGCCCGGTCGGTCACCGCCACGGCCGCGTCGGGACGTTCGATCGCGGCCACGGTCACCGACCAGTCCGGGGTCGCGAACTCCTGCTCCGGCGCGGCCGCGCGTTTCCTGCTTACCGCGAGAGCGGCTGCTCCGAACGCGAGCAGGCCGGCGACGAACACCGCGACCACCACGCCGTCATGGGTGGCGAACCACACCAGGGCGATGCTTGCCGCGATCGCGACGATGATGGCGGCGAGTTCGCCCGGCCCGCGTACGGGTCCGGCCTCGATCACGAATCGGGCTCGTTCATGCCCGCGGCTCCAGCAGCGGCGCCCGCGCGGGCCGCAGCTTGCGCGCGCGGTGCTTGCGGCCGATCCATGCACGCCAGAACCACATGGCGATGAAGTAGCCGACGATTGCGGCAACGACCGAGATGATGAACAGGCCGATGACGAGTGACGGCGCCGCGTCGGAAAGGAGCCAGTAAAGCCAGTCGCGCAGGCTGGCGTGTTCCTTGTACAAGCGCCAGAACGTCGAGATGTCGGCGTGATAACCCAGGTGATTGCCGATCCAGATCGAGCCGATCAGGATGAACGGCGTGGTCGGCGGGATCGACAGGAACGTCATCGCGACCGCCAGCGGGATATTGCCCCGGAAAGGCACGCACATCAGCGCCGCGCCGACGATCTGCACGCCGGGTATCATCGCGAAGATACCCACGAAAATGCCCAAAGCCACGCCACGCGGAACCGAGCGCCGCGTGAAGCGGAACAGTTCCTGCCGGCGCGCCAGCGGCGCGGTCAGACGGTTTGCGGCCAGCGATTCGTGCGTCGGTATCTGCGAATGGAACCAGCGCGCGATACGGGCAGACAGCGTGCTCATCCGTGCTCTCGCATGATCCTGCCTTGTTCACGCTTCCAATCGCGCTCCTTGACCGTGTCGCGCTTGTCGGCCGCATTCTTGCCGCGTGCAAGCGCGAGTTCCACCTTGGCGCGGCCCCGGCCATTGAAATAGATCGACAATGGAACAAGCGTCATACCCTTGCGCTCGACCATGCCGTGCAGCTTGGCGATCTCGCGTTCCTTCAGCAGCAGCTTGCGCGGTCGCTTGGGCACGTGGTTGTAGCGATTGCCGTGGCTGAACTCGGGCACGTTGGAGTTGACCAGCCAGCATTCGCCGTCACGAATCTCCGCATAGGCCTCCGCGATCGAGCCCTCGCCAAAGCGAAGCGACTTCACCTCGGTGCCGGTCAGCATGATGCCGGCCTCGTAGACGTCGTCGATGAAGTACTCGAAACGAGCGCGGCGATTCTCCGCCACGCTCTTCACCTTGTCGAATTCTTTGTGTTGGGGGCGTGCCATGGTGCGTGGCATGTAGGTGCACACCGCAGCAAAATAAATCATGAACGCGGCTAAGGTAAAAAGTTAGTTGCGCATGCCTTGCGCCACACCGAGCCACCGCCATGTTGCCCGGAGCGACATCGCGCACCAGGAACCTCAGATAACCGACAGTCTATCGCGTTCTGCCTTCGCCGACGCGAGGGCGCACTGACCGGCTCAGACCAGTCCGGCGTGCCTCAAAGCGGCATCGACCGCGGTGCGAGCCTTGTCGCTGCAAGGGACCAGCGGCAGCCGCAACTCGTTCTCGATCCAGTCATGGACTTGCGCCAGCGCGTACTTGCACGGACCGGGCGAGCTGTCCTCGAACATGGCATAGTGCAGCGGGTACAGCTTGTCGTTGAGGTCGCGCGCACGCTGCAGGTCATTCGCGGCGCAGGCAGCCTGGAACTCCGCGCACAAGGCCGGCGCGACGTTGGCGGTGACCGAGATGCAGCCGACGCCACCGGCCGCGTTGAACGGCAAGGCAAGTTCGTCGTCGCCCGACAGCTGGCAGAACTGCTTGGAGATGCCCATGCGGTGATCGGTCACGCGGCTGAGATCCCCGCTGGCGTCCTTGATCCCCACGAACGTGTCCGGAAAGCGGCGCGCCAGCTCGCAGACGGTTTCGGGCTGGAGGTCGGTCACGGTGCGGCCCGGCACGTTGTACAGCACGATCGGCAGGTCGATATGCTCGGCCAGGTAGGAGAAGTGCGCGAGCAGGCCCTCCTGGCTGGGGCGATTGTAATAGGGTGCGACGCATAGCGCGGCGGCCGCGCCCGACTTCTTCGAGAAATTCATGTGGAGAAGTGCGTTCATCGTATCGTTGCTGCCGCACCCGGCGATCACCGGCACCCGGCCGGCCGCCTGCTCGACGCAGACTTCGATCACGCGGTGGTGTTCGGCGTTGGAGAGCGTGGAATTCTCACCCGTGGTACCGCATGGAACCAGCGCCGACGAACCGTTCTCGATCTGCCACTCGACCAGCTTGCGAAAGGCGTTCTCGTCGAAGGCACCATCGCGGAACGGAGTAACGAGTGCTGGAATCGAACCCGAGAACATGGACTTCGCCTTTGCTGTTGGTCATCAGGACGGCATATCCGGATCACAGGTGAGACCGGGCCGACGATCATTCAGCGCCTGATAAGGAGCCTTTCTTCAAAATGTCCAGCATGCGTAGCGCCCTCGCCTGTCTCTTGCTGACATCCGCCATGTGTTCGATCCAGCCCGCCTCGGCCCAGATCATGGGCGGAACGACGGGCAGCAGCTATCCGCCGCCGGCGCAAACCGGCAGCGGTCCCGCGACCGAATGGGATCGTGCCCGCGCGTTGCAGATGCAGTCGCACGACATGGCGACGCACCAGGCGGTCGACCGCTGGCGGCTGCTGACCGCGAGCGACCGCATGGGCTTCGGCGCCTATGCCTCCTTTCTGATGACCTATCCGGGCTACCCGCAAGAAGCCCGGCTGCGCGGGTTCGCGGAAAAGGCACTGGATAACGAATCGCCCGATGCCTCGACGCTGGTGGCCTTTTTCGACCGTTTCCCGCCGGTGAGCAGTTCGGCGGCGGGGCGCTATGCCACCGCGCTGACGATGATCCGCCGCGCCGACGCCGCGCAAAAGGCGGTGCTGGCATGGCGCGCCGGCTCGCTTTCGCCCGCCGACGAGACAACGCTGCTGACCTACTATCGCGACCGGTTCAACGCAGACGATCACGACGTGCGGATGGACGCGCTGTTGTGGCAGGGACAGCGACCGCAGGCAGAGCGGCAGATCTCGTTCGTGTCCGCGGGACGGCGCGCCGCCTACATGGAGCGGCTTTCGCTGCTGCAGGGCATGGCTCCAGGATCGCTGGGCGTGCCGACCGATCCCTCCCTGCTGCGTGACCCGGGCTATATCTACAACCGGTCGGTCCAGGCGCGGTCCAGCGGCAACCTGCCCGCTTCGATCAGCCTGCTTTCCACCCGCGCCCCCCTGTCCCAGCCCGCCCGCGATCCCGAGAAGTGGGTGCGCGAGCTGCTGACGGCGGCCAAGGCTTCGGGAGCGGACCAGGCGGTGCGGATCGCCTCGTCGATCGACGATGCCTTCGTGCCCGGCACCGACATCTCCAGACTCTCGTTTCGCCTGCGCGACGATTACACGACGCTGGTCTGGCTTGGCGGCACCAAGGCGATGTGGGACTTGCGCGATCCGCGTCGCGCGGGGCCGTTGTTCTATCGCTATGGCGCGGCGGCGCAGACCCCGGGCACGCGCTCGAAGGGCTTCTACTGGGCGGGTCGGGCCATGGCCCAGGCGGGCGACACCAGCAGCGCCAACCGCTATTTCGAGATGGCGGCGAAGTATGCCGAATGTTTCTATGGTCAGCTCTCGCTCGAACGGCTTGGCCGTCCGATGCCGAACCTCGACGTGATGCCCCAGGCGCGACCGACAAGCACCGATCGCGCCGCCTTCAACGCCAAGCCGATCACCCGTGCGGTGCGCGACGTCGCCCGCGATGCCGACTGGCGAACCGGCGTACAGTTCTTTCGCGAGATATCCGATCAGGCGCAGTCCGAGGCCGATCATGTCCTCGTCGCCGATCTGGCGCGCGAGATCGGGCGGCGCGATCTGGGCGTGATCCTGGGTCAGTCCGCGCATGCCGAGGGGTACAGCAGCTTCGGGCGGATCTCGTTCCCAGAGATGCCGGTGCCGCCGGGGGCCAGCTGGATCATGGACCATGCGCTCGCCCGGCAGGAAAGCCAGTTCGCGCAGAACGCGATCAGCAGCGCCGGTGCCCGCGGGCTGATGCAGCTGATGCCGGGAACCGCGCGCGAACAGGCGGGCAAGCTGGGTCTTGGCTACAGCATGGAGGCGCTGATCTCCGACCCGATCTACAACGTGCGGTTGGGCGACGGCTACTTCGGGCGGATGATGGATTACTACGGCGGCGCGACCCCATTGGCGGTGGGCGCCTACAACGCCGGTCCGGGCAACGTGAACAAGTGGCTCGCCGCCAACGGCGATCCGCGCAACGGTTCGATCGACTGGATCGACTGGATCGAACGCATTCCGATCTACGAGACCAAGAACTACATCCAGCGCGTGCTGGAAAATGCCGTCGTCTATCAAAGCATGCACCCGGAGCGTGGCTACTATCGCGGTCAGACCCCGCTCAGCAACGTGCTGGGCAAGCGGACGCCGGGTTGACGGCCGGGCGGGCACTGCCGCGATGAAACCTGCTGGACCGCCCATCACCCCGGCCGGAATGGCTGCGCTGAGCGCGCGTTATCATCACCTGCTGGGCAAGGAGCGGCCCGAGATCGTCGAGATCGTCAGCTGGGCGGCCGGCAACGGTGATCGCTCGGAAAATGGCGACTACCTCTATGGCCGCAAGCGCATGCGCGAGATCGACCGGGAACTCGCCTATCTGGCGCGCCGGATGAAGGCGCTGCGGGTGGTCGATCCGGCACTGCAGACCGACCACGACAGGGTGTTCTTCGGCGCGACGGTGACGCTGGCGGACGAGGACGACGCCCGGCTGGTCATCACCATCGTGGGCGATGACGAGCAGGATGCGGCGGTCGGTCGGATCGGCTGGAGCGCGCCGCTCGCGCGCGCCTTGCGTGGCGCCACCGTCGGCGATCTCAAGACCGTCCGCCTGCCCGCAGGAGAGAAGGAATGGGAAATCCTGGCGATCAACTATCCCGTTGTGTGACCTGGTAAACACTTGGCGAGTGCGCGAAGCACGCCTATTGCGGAGTGGGAACCATAAGGGGGGTGATATGACCGGAGAAAACGAGGACCTGCGCCATGCGCTCGGCAACGCGCGGGCCGAGACGGCGGCGCTGAAAAGCCTGCTTGGCAAGGCGGCCGACCGGCTGGAGGATATCGTCGCCGAGGAATGCTCGGACGAAGCCCAGGAAAAGGCGCTGACGACGGCGAAACGGCTTCGCACCGTGATCGAACGGACCACGGACAAGAAAGACGAGCCCGGCGCCTGAACGCGCGCCGGGCGTTCGGACCCGGCGCCCTCGCAGTTAAGGCGCCATCCGGTTCCAGGCATCGAGCGCGGCGATTTTGTAGGCTTCGGCCAGCGTCGGGTAATTGAACGTATTCTCGATGAAGTAGTCGATGCCGCCCTTCAGGTTCAGCACCGCCTGGCCGATGTGGATCAGTTCGGTGGCACCTTCGCCGATAATGTGGACCCCCAGCAGCCGGCGGGTCTTGTTCGAGAAGAGCATCTTCATCAGCCCGCTCTCCAGCCCCATGATGTGGCCGCGGCTAGTCTCGCGGAAGCGGGCGATACCCACCTCGTAATTGATGCCGCGTTTGCGCACTTCCTCTTCGCTCATGCCCACGGTCGAGATCTCGGGGACGGCGTAGATGCCGTAGGGAAAGTAGGCTGGTGCCGGCGGCAACGGCAGTCCGAAAGCATGGCAGGCGGCGATGCGGCCCTGCTCCATCGACGTCGAGGCGAGGCTGGGAAAACCGATGACGTCTCCGGCGGCGTAGATGTGGGGAACGCCCGTCTGGAAGGTCGCCGGGTCGATCGTGACACGACCGCGTGCATCGGTCTCGATCCCGCAGGTCTCCAGCCCCAGATCCGCCGTCGCTCCCATGCGACCGGCGCAGTACAGCAGCATTTCCGATCGCGCCGAGCGTCCATCGGCCAGCGTGGTGACGATCTTGCCGTCCTCTCCCCTCGCGACCGAACTGACCGCCGAACCAAGCCGCAAGACGATCCCGCGATCGCGTAACTGGTGCACGAACTCGTCGATGATCTCGCGATCGATGAAGTCCAGAAACGTCGCGCGCGGCTCGATCACGGTCACCGCCACGTCCAGTGCCGAAAAGATGGTCGCGTACTCGATGCCGATCACACCGGCGCCGATGACGGTCATCGAACGCGGCAGCTTGTGGATGTTCACCACCTCGTCCGAATCCATGATGTCGGGATCTGCGAAGTCGACGTTCTCGGGCTGGTGCGGGACAGTGCCGACCGCGATCACGAAGCGCTCGCCCGCGATCGGCATCTGGCTGCCATCGGGCTCGGTGACGATCAGGTTGTGCGCATCGACGAAGCGGGCCGTGCCGATGAGCGTGGTCACGCCGTTGCGCTGGAACTGGTGCTCGAGCACGTCCACCTCGTGATCCAGCGTCTTGTGCAGGCGGTCGGACAGATCGGCGCTGCCGATCTCCTTCTTCACGCGATAGGACCGACCGTAGAAACCGCGTTCGCGCCAGCCGGACAGGTTCAGCGCGGTCTCTCGCAAGGTCTTGGACGGGATCGTACCGGTATGAACCGACACCCCGCCGACCGCCGGCCGGTTCTCGATCACCAGCACCGATCGTCCCAGCTTCGCCGCCTGGATCGCCGCGCGGCGGCCTGCCGGACCGCTGCCGATCACGATCAATTCGTAGCGCTGCGTCAAATGCTGCCTCCGCTTTGTCCAAGCACTCGTCAGTCGCGGCAAGCCGCCAGCGTGGCAAGTGCGTTGTGGCCGCAAGGCGGTTGCCAATCCCGTATCATCGCGCCAAGCGACAAGGCGATGAAGCGCCCCTCCCTCGATACCGTTCCCGGCCGCCGGGCCTTTGGCATGCGCGTAGCGCTGGGGCTGCTGCTTGTATCCCTGGCTTGGGGATCGACGGCGACAGCGCGCGACAACCTGGGGCTCTACGCCGGCTGGGGGGCCTTTCGCGATCCGTTTGCGCCGCGCTGCTATGCCATCGCCATGGCCGAGCCGGGTGCGCAGCAGCGGGACTATCAGCCCTTCGCCGCGATCGGCACCTGGCCACGCCGCGGCAAGCGCAACCAGATCCACTTTCGCCTGTCGCGTGCGGTGACCGGCAATTCGCCGATCGTGCTTGGCATCGGCACCAGCCGCTTCGCGCTCATCGGCGGGGGCGGCGATGCCTGGGCGGCCAACGACCGGGACAACGCCGCGATCGTCGCCGCCATGCGCTCGGCGCCGCGCATGGTCGTCAGCGCACGCGACACCCGTGGCCGCCGTTTCGCCAACGCCTGGCCGCTGGCCGGCGCCGCCTCCGCCATGGATGCGGCGGCGATCGGCTGCGCGCGCACGGACTAGGCCTGGCTGCGACTGAGCGATCCCGGTGCGCCGCTTTCATCTGTGGCCGCATTGCCCTATATGCGAGCGACCATGGCAGACACGAACCTGATGACGATCCCCGGACACATCGATCCGGTGCCGCTTCCCCGCGACATTACCCCGCGCGAGGATGGGCGCATCGACCTGATGGGTCTGCCCAAGGCGCGGATCGCGGAACTGTTCGCTGCCGCCGGCCTCGATGCCAAGCAAGCCAAGCTGCGCGCCAAGCAGGTGTTCCACTGGCTCTATCATCGCGGCGTGTCAGACTTCGCCGAGATGACCGACATCGCCAAGACCATGCGGCCCTGGCTGACCGAGCGGTTCGTGGTCGCCCGGCCCGAGATCGTCGAGGCGCAGCATTCGACAGACGGCACGCGCAAGTGGCTGCTGCGCACGCCGGACGGGCACGATTTCGAGATGGTGTTCATCCCCGACGCCGATCGCGGCACGCTGTGCGTGTCGAGCCAGGTCGGCTGCACGCTCAATTGCCGGTTCTGCCACACCGGCACTATGCGGCTGGTGCGCAACCTGACCGCCGGCGAGATCGTCGGCCAGGTCATGCTGGCGCGTGATGCACTGGGCGAGTGGCCCAAGAGCGCGGACGAGGCGAAGATCGCGACGATGGCCGGACTCGACGACGAGGAGGACGAAGGCTCCTATTCGTCCGATGGGCGCCTGCTTACCAACATCGTGATGATGGGCATGGGCGAACCGCTCTACAATTTCGACAACGTGCGCGACGCGCTCAAGCTGGTGATGGATGGTGATGGCCTCGCCTTGTCCAAGCGCCGGATCACGCTTTCGACATCCGGCGTCGTGCCCAAGATGGCGCAATGCGGCGAGGAGATCGGCGTGAACCTGGCCGTTTCGCTCCACGCCGTGACCAAGGAAGTGCGCGACGAGATCGTGCCGATCAATCGCAAGTACGGCATCGAGGAACTGCTGCAGGCGTGCGCCGACTATCCCGGCGCCAGCAACGCACGCCGAATCACGTTCGAGTACGTCATGCTCAGGGACAAGAACGACAGCGATGCCGACGCGCACGAGCTGGTCCGATTGATCAAGCACTATCGGCTTCCCGCCAAGGTAAACCTGATCCCGTTCAATCCCTGGCCCGGCGCGCCCTATGAATGTTCGACACCCGAGCGCGTGCGCCGGTTTTCGGACATCGTGTTCGAGGCGGGCATCTCCGCTCCGGTGCGCACCCCTCGCGGTCGCGACATCGACGCCGCCTGTGGCCAGCTTAAGACCGCCGCCGAGAAGAAGAGCCGGGCGGAACTCGATCGGCTTTACGAGGAAAAGCAGGCGGCGATCGGCTAATTCTCGGATGCCCCGGATCGGGATTTCGGCAAGGGCTTAGGGAACCAAACGGAGGTACAAGCATCTTGTCGCGTACGGTGATCATTTTACCGCACATCTACCGTGTATCGATTTCGTTCATCTCCGGTTGTGAATCAATGAACGAATATGGGTCCATCGAAACGCAACCAAGAGGGCAAGTCCATGCGTAAAGCCACAATCGCCGCATTGATCGCGGCAGTCACCGTCCCCGTCATCACCGCCGTTCCTGCCGAAGCGCGTCGCGATGACCGTCGCCACTACTCGCGCACCGACGATGGCGTACGCTACTGGCGCGGCAACGACGGCCGTTATCGCTGCAAGCGCAACAATGGCACGACCGGCCTGCTGGTCGGTGGCGTCGGTGGCGCCCTGCTCGGCCGTACCGTTGCCGGTGGCGGCGACAAGACACTCGGAACCGTACTCGGCGCTGCCGGTGGTGCACTGGCCGGTCGCGCAATCGATCGCGGTGGCTCGCGTTCGCGCTGCCGCTGATAGCATCACGGATACCTTTGCAGAGGCGCGTCGCTCATCCGGGCGTCGCGCCTTTCGCTTTGGCGGCAAGGCAGACGCTTTCCTACGTCCCCGGCTTATGCTCCAAGTGCCGGATGATTTCGGTACCGCCTAAGTGTCCCCCCGCCCCTGCTCGATCGCTGCCCATCGCGTGGCGTCCGCTCGCGATGTCAGGACACCGGCAACTGCGGCAACCTGCAAGACGATGATCACGCGACCAGCCGTACTCGTCACCGGTGGCGCCCGCCGGATCGGCGCCGCGATCGCTGCTGCGTTTGCCGCCGCGGGCTGGCACGTCGTTATTCATTATGGCAGCTCGCAGGACGAGGCCGAGCGGCTCGCGTCGTCTTTCGCCTCGGCCGGCACGATCGGTGCGGATCTGGCCGATCCTGGCGCCGCGACGGCCCTCGTCGCCGCACTGTCGCAGGATCTCGCCGACTTACGGGTGCTGGTGAACTGCGCGAGCGTGTTCGAGCTCGATACCGCCGATCAACTAGACCCCGCCGTGTTCGACCGGGCGTTGCGTGTGAACGCCGCCGCCCCGGCCTTGCTGGCACAGGCGTTCCTCGCGCAACCGCGTTCCGAATCGGGGCGTCGGGTGATCAACGTCACCGATCAGAAGATCGCCAATCCCAACCCCGACTTCTTTTCCTACACCATGAGCAAGCACGCACTTGCCGCGATCGTTCCGATGCTGGCCATGGCAGCGACAGATCCGCGTGATCGGGTTTATGGCCTCGCGCCGGGCGCGATCCTAGCCAGCCACGACCAGCAGGAGGCGGAGATCGAGCGCTCGCACCGCATGAACTTGCTGGAACGCAAGACCGGCGCGGACGAGATTGCGGCGGCCGCGCTGTTTCTGGCCGAAGGCTGGCTGGCCAGTGGGGAAACCCTGTTCATCGATTCGGGCCAGCATCTGCTCGCTCAACCGCGCGACGTGCTGTTCCTGGCACGCGAAGAGTCTGCCTGATCCGGCGGGGGACGCCAGTCGGGCGGCTCGCCTCTTGCCTTGGCGACCAACGCGGGTAGGAATGCGCGCGATGAAGTCTGAACGAACCGCTCCGCATTCGCCCCTCGTAACACCGCCGGCATCCGACGCGAGATAGCGGACATGGCAAAACGACTGCTGGACAGGTTTCTTCGCAAAGTCGTGCGCCACGGCACGCTCGAAGTGCTTCGCTCCGACGGCTCGATCGCGCGTTTCGGTTCGGAGGTGGCCGGCTTTCCCGACGTGCGCATCCGCTTCACCACTCCGGCGGGCGAGCGGCGTATCCTGCTCGATCCTCGATTGGGTGCGGCCGAAGCGTTCATGGACGGTCAGCTGGTGATCGAACATGGCGACATCATGGACCTGATCACGCTGATCCGGGCCAATGCGCCATGGGATCGTGGCAGCAGGCTCGATGCGCCGACCCTTGTCCGTCGTCTGCGCAACGGGATCGCCCATCGCATCCAGAGCGTGAACCACGCGCGCAAGTCGAAATCGAACGTGGCGCATCATTACGATGTCGGCAA
Organism: Novosphingobium sp. TK46; assembly: GCF_055361525.1. Classification (NCBI taxonomy): domain Bacteria; kingdom Pseudomonadati; phylum Pseudomonadota; class Alphaproteobacteria; order Sphingomonadales; family Sphingomonadaceae; genus Novosphingobium; species Novosphingobium sp. TK46. The sequence goes on along the minus strand of NZ_CM143963.1, from coordinate 2,951,787 downwards.
CGCACTCTATCGCTTGTTCCTCGACATCGATCACATGCAGTACTCCTGCGCCTACTGGTCCCGGCAGGACATGACGCTGGAGCAGGCCCAGGACGCGAAGCTTGCGCATATCGCGGCGAAGCTGGCCCTCTCGCCCGGCCAGCATGTGCTCGACATCGGCTGCGGCTGGGGCGGCATGGCGATCTATCTTGCGCGCCATGCCGGCGTCACCGTGCATGGCATCACGCTGAGCGAGGAGCAGCTTGCCCTGGCGCGTGAACGTGCCGATGCGGCGGGCGTAGCGGACCGCATCACCTTCGAACTCGTCGACTACCGCGATCTGGCCGCGCGCGGCGTCCATTACGACCGGATCGTCTCCGTCGGCATGTTCGAACACGTTGGCCGTCCGCAATTCGAACGCTTTTTCCGCGATTGCGCCAACCTGCTGGCGTCCGATGGGGTCATGCTGCTGCACACGATCGGCCGCATGGGCAAGCCGGGATCGACCGATGCGTTCACGCGCAAGTACATCTTTCCGGGCGGATATATCCCGGCACTCAGTGAGACGCTCGCCGCCAGTGAAAAGGTGCGGCTGATCGCCGCCGACGCCGAGAACCTGCGCCTGCATTACGCGCTGACCTTGCGCGAATGGTACGCGCGCTGCCGCAGCCATCGTGCCGAGATCGTGGCGATGTTCGATGAGCGGTTCTATCGCATGTGGGCCTTCTATCTCGCCGGCGCGACCGCTGCCTTCGAAAGCGGATCGATGTGCAATTACCAGATCCAGTACATCCGATCGCGTCATGCGCTGCCCTTGACCCGTGACTATCTGGCCGATGCCGAACGAACGTTGCTGGAGTCCTCCTTGAAGTAGCGCCACTTGCATCGAGCCTCCCCGACCGTTGCGCCGACGGTCCGGCACTGATACCGGCCATCCCGAATTTCCGAGCGGAGCTATCCTCGCATGTCCGACATCAAGAAGGTCGTCCTCGCCTACTCCGGCGGTCTCGACACCAGCGTCATCCTCAAGTGGCTGCAGGTGACTTATGGCTGCGAGGTGGTGACCTTCACCGCCGACCTGGGTCAAGGCGAGGAACTGGAGCCCGCCCGAGCAAAGGCCAAGTTGCTCGGTATCCCTGACGAGCACATCTATATCGACGACTTGCGCGAAGAGTTCGTTCGCGACTTCATTTTCCCGATGATGCGCGCCAATGCCCGTTATGAAGGCGATTATCTGCTCGGCACGTCGATCGCGCGTCCGCTCATTTCCAAGCGGCTGATCGAGATCGCACGGGAAACCGGAGCCGATGCGATTGCGCATGGCGCCACCGGAAAGGGCAACGATCAGGTCCGTTTCGAGCTGTCCGCCTATGCACTCGATCCCGGCATCAAGGTGATCGCACCTTGGCGCGAGTGGGACCTGACCAGTCGTACCGCGCTGATCGCGTGGGCCGAGGAGCACCAGGTTCCCGTCCCCAAGGACAAGCGTGGCGAGAGCCCGTTCTCGACCGATGCCAATATTCTGCATACCTCTTCGGAAGGCAAAGTGCTGGAAGACCCTTGGGTCGAGACGCCGGATTACGTCTACTCCCGCACCGTCGATCCCGAGCAGGCGCCCGATACGCCTGAATACATCACCATCGACTTCGAGCGTGGTGACGGTGTCGCACTGAACGGCGAGACGATGAGCCCGGCGACGCTGCTGGCCGCCCTCAACGAACTCGGCCGCAAACACGGCATCGGCCGGCTCGATCTGGTCGAGAACCGTTTCGTGGGGATGAAAAGCCGAGGGATGTACGAGACCCCTGGTGGCGAGATCTATGCCCGTGCGCATCGTGGGATCGAACAGATCACCCTCGATCGTGGTGCCGCTCATCTCAAGGACGAGCTGATGCCGAAGTATGCAGAGCTCATCTACAACGGCTTCTGGTTCGCTCCGGAACGCGAGATGCTGCAGGCGGCGATCGACCAGTCGCAGGCACGGGTCAGCGGAACGGTGCGGCTGAAGCTCTATAAGGGCCTGGCATCCGTCGTGGGCCGCAAGTCGCCCGACAGCCTCTATTCCGAACGGCACGTTACGTTCGAGGACGATGCAGGCGCGTATGACCAAAAGGACGCCGCGGGCTTCATAAAGCTTAATGCACTGCGACTCCGCTTGCTGGCACAGCGCGATCGGTGAGATCGCGCGCGATTGGTTGCGCCAAAAGTTATCGAGACCTTACTCGTGCGGGGCCAACCGTTTGCCGATCGCGATGACTTGCAGCCGTTGGGGTGCCTATATTTAGTCGCGACCTGTATCCCTCGTTTCACAGAAGCGGGGTGTGGGTTACCGAATGTTACAATCGAAAAAGCCGGTTTCGGCACGAAAACCTCTCGTGTCTGGAGCCGGCCTAGCGGCCTTCGCCGCTACCATGTTCGTCTTGGGATCGGGTGTCGGGGCGCCCGCAATCGCCGATAATACGACGAACTACGTTGCGGCGGTGCCGGTCGCCTCCGTCAGCGCTCTCGGCAATCTGGTCGAGAAACAGGCGACCATCGTGAATGATGACGAACCAGTCTATGACCCCGTCGGCTCTGGCATGGCCAGCTATTACGGGCGGGAACTTGCCGGAAACCGAACCGCTAGCGGCGAACGCTTCAATCCCTCCGAACTTACCGCTGCGCACCGGACGTTGGCGCTTGGTAGTCGGGTCAAGGTAACCAATCCCAAAACCGGCGAATCAGTCATCGTCAAGATCAACGATCGCGGTCCATTTCACAGCAACCGACTTATCGATCTCTCCGAAGCGGCGGCACGCCAGATCGGCATTCGTGCAGCGGGTCGTGGAATGGTACAAATTTCGGTCCGTCGATAAACGCGCCAGACAATTTCCCGAGTCATTTTCGAAGGCCGACGGAAGCGGGAGGGGGTGGGGGAAGCTCCGCGCCGACCTTCACTGACTGAACCGCAAAAGCGGCAAAACCGTTCCTGGCCCGCGCGAAAAAGTTTGATCCACGTCGCTTCAAACGAACTCCCTTCATCCACGCGGGTTTTCGCATTTTCCTACACGAACCTATTCGGCTAACACTCTTCGCTCTTCGAGCGGAGATCGGCGATGCGCGGAACGTTACCAGCGGCGAATTTGGAAGGTTTGGGCCAGAAACCTGATGAGCCGGGCATTCCACAAGATGGAACCTGCGCAGCGTTAGGCGAACGGCCTCATGATACTCAGCGCTCGACGCGTCATGCCGTCGACCACCATGCCGTCGAAGACCCTCCTGCAAGATGCGTCGATCCCTGGACCAACCGCGCCCGCCCCACGTTGCTCTATGTCATGTATGTTATGATCCTGTGGTCGATCCCCGTCGGCATCATCTCGGCGATCAGCCCGGCGACAGCACGTAATCTTGCCGAGGGCACGGGCGCTTACCTCCGCGCCCTGCCCGAGCCGCTATATGCCCTCTTTGCTTCGGGATACCTAGGCTACGCCACACTGCGACAATGGGGAAAGGTCAAAGGCGCAGAGCGCTGACAGCCACGATAGCCGCCGTCGTATGAGGTTAGAAGGCATTCGCCGCTTTCGACACGCGTAGGATCGCGCTTCGCGTCGCAGGTCTATCGTGGCGCTGTTTGCGATGCCCTGCTCTTGCGCTATGCCGGCAATCGGCTGTTCTGCGTATCGCGTCAAAGGAGTATGGTTCCGCGTGTCCGACAAGTTGATACTCGTTCTCAACGGCCCGAACCTGAACATGCTTGGCCAACGAGAGCCGGGCATCTACGAAATCGTCACCCTCGCGGATATTGCCGAGAGTCTCGAGGCGCGCGCCAAGACGCTGGGCTTCATCGTCGAAAGCCGACAGTCGAACCACGAAGGCGTGCTGGTGGACTGGCTGCACGAGGCGCACGCGCGGCATGCGCATGCGGTGATCTTGAACGCTGGCGCCCTGACGCACACGTCGATCGCGTTGCTGGACGCGATCCGAGCGATTGCGGTTCCGGTTATCGAGGTTCATCTTTCGAACCCGCATGCTCGCGAGGACTTTCGCCACAAGTCCTGGATCGCGCCCGTTGCGAGGGGAACGATCGCCGGTTTCGGCGCAGACAGCTATCTGCTCGCGCTTGAGGCGGCATCACGATTTTGAGCCTGAAACGTCGCAACCGAAACTTGCGATATTAACCGCGTTTGTGAACGGCGCTGCAACGCCGGTGCTGCTCACAAGTTTCCAGATGATCGAGAGCGTGCCATCCTGCTTGAAGCTTGCCCGCACGTGTGACGTGACGCGCCTGGCGCCCGCGTCCCCTCAAATCAGCGGGACTCCCGGGAGGCTCTTGGCGGTGCGTATCGTCAGCGAGGTCTTGACGCTTGCCACGTTCGGTGCGGGCGTCAGCTTGGACGTCAGAAATTCCTGGAAACTCTGCAGGTCGCGGCTGACAATCTTGAGGATGAAGTCGATCTCGCCGTTGAGCATATGGCACTCGCGCACCTCGGGCAATTCGCGCATATGTTCCTCGAACGACCGCAACGCTTCCTCGGCCTGGCTCTTCAGGCTTACCAACGCGAAGACGGTGATGGTAAAGCCCAGTTTGGAGGCATCGAGATCGGCGTGATACCCTTGAATGACGCCGGCTTCCTCAAGGCTGCGCACGCGGCGCAAGCACGGCGGCGCGGTCAATCCGACGCGCTGCGCCAGCTCGACATTGGTGATCCGCCCTTCGTCCTGGAGCTCGCGGAGGAGCTGGCGGTCGATTTCGTCGAGATTGATCATCGGCCCACTCGCCCCACACACGCTCTCATAAATACCGGTCCAGCGACATATCCACATGGATTTGACCAACCGGAAGAAATATTATTGTTCCCTAGCGCAAATGTCCCGCTTTGCAACGGCTCAGCCGTTGGGCTTTGTGAGGCTACAGGGTTTGCTACGAACGGCGAGCAGGAGGAGTTTGATACTCCTTCGCAGACTTGCAGCGGCGATGATGCGCGCATGCATGGCGGAGCCTTGATGCATTTCGACGATCGCCTAGCCACCGTCATGCGGCTCCCGGCGAGCAGCCAGGCGATAGCACGCATTCAGTATCGTCAGCTGCTCGACCTGCTGGGCGGGGACGAGCATGCGGAGCTATCGGCTAGCGAACCTGCGCTCGCCCGCATCGTCGAGCTGGGTGCACTCATCCCGGCGCCCGAACGCGCGGCACTGTTGAAGGAGCCGGCGTTCCGCATCGCCAGTCCTGCCCTCGTCGCACGCCTGGCCACGCTGGAGCCGGAAGTCGCGAGCGCGGCGATCACTGCGGCGGACTTATCGGAAGCGCAATGGATCGCCCTGATACCCTCGCTGCCGGTGCAGGCCCGTGGCATCCTGCGGCATCGTCGTGGCTTCGGCCCCAAAGTGGAGGCCTTGCTCGAGAGGCTCGGCATCGGCGATCGGGGCCTGCCGCCGGTTGCCAACACGTCGAGGCAATCGCAGCGACCCGAACTCGTCGTGGTCGAAGGTGGCGGTGGGACGATCCCGCGTCGTCGTGTCCGCGAGGAACCATCCGCCGCGGGGATCGGCGCCATCGTCCGCCGGATCGAGGCATTCCGCACCGCCCGCAGCGATGCCGATGAAGCCGGCGACTTCGGTGTCGGCGGCGCGAGTTCTTCCCGCAGCGCCAAGGCTCAAACGGCGGTGCTCGCGCTCGATTTTACCACCGATGCCGACGGCAGGCTCGATTGGGCGGATGGGGTACTGGCATCGAGCGTGATCGGGTTCCGCTTGGCCGGGATCATCGGTGAGGTCCACCAAGCCGCCTTGCGCGATCGCTTGCCCTTGCGCGGCCTCGACGTGTTGATTCCCGGCGCACCGAGCCTCGCCGGAGCCTGGCGTCTCGATGCACTCCCCAGCTTCGTCGGTCCTGATGGTCGATTTGCGGGCTATGCCGGCCGGCTGCGTCGTCTCCCTGTCTCGGCGCCGAGCGCCCGCGCCGAACCCTCCACCACGGCCGACAGCATGCGCGAAGTGCTGCACGAACTGCGCACACCGGCGAACGCGATCCAGGTCGCCGCCGAGATCATCCAGCAGCAGCTTTACGGCCCTGCACCGCACGAATACAGGGCGCTTGCCGCAGCGATCGCCGGCGATACCGCACAGATACTCGCGGGGTTCGACGAGCTCGACCGTTTGGTTCGCCTCGAAAGCGGCGCATTGCGGCTCGCGATCGGGACGTGCGAGCTCGGTACCCTGGTCTTTGAGACTGTCGAGCGATTGCAGGCGTGGACCGCAGCACGGGGCAGCGGCTTTCGCATGGCCGATCGTCCGCCTGCGTTGATGGTCGGCCTCGACGCGGACGAAGTGGCGCGGCTGTTGTGGCGGTTGCTGGCCGCCTTTGCCGGCATGGCGCAAGACGGCGAGACGATCGATCTCGCTTTTTCGCGCTCCGCCAGCAGGATCACGCTGTTCATCGAGACCTCGCCCGCACTTGGCGAGCGCCTGAAAGATGCGATGACGGCTGGCCGGCCGTTCGAACTGGCCCGATCGCTGTCGGCCGGCATGTTCGGCGTCGGCTTCACCTTGCGCCTCGCTGCAGCCGAAGCTGCGGCTGCGGGTGGCATGTTGAACCGTGCTGGGGAGCGATTCGCGTTGACCCTCCCCGGGTTGACCACCGCAGCGGCAGGACATACGCAAGGCTGACAAGATCCGCGACGACGCCGACGCTTGTATATGCGCAGACGGGGCCGGAGGCGGCCAAGACAAAGGGGATTGCGTTGTCGGGTCCAAATCTCCTCGATCGCCCGACATCAGCCGATCTCGTCTCCTTCCCGCAGAGCTTCGGACAGCGCTTCCTCGTAACGGTCGACACCGAAGAAGAGTTCGACTGGAGCGCGCCTCTGCAACGCGAAGGTCACGGTGTCGCGACGATCCCGGCCCTCCGCGACTTCCAGACGTTTTGCGAAGGATTCGGCGTCGTGCCGGTCTATCTGGTCGACTATCCAATCGCCAGCTCCGCCGCTGCTGCCGACGCGCTCGGGGAGGCTGTCAACGCCGGCCGCGCCGAGATCGGCGTCCAGCTTCATCCCTGGGTCAGCCCGCCGTTCGAAGAAGCGGTGACCGACTTCAACAGCTATGCCGGCAATCTGGCGCCCGAGCTGGAGCGTGCGAAGTTCGGCATCCTTCGGGACGAAATCGAGCGAAGGTTCGGCAAGGCGCCGTTGATCTATCGCGCCGGACGGTATGGCCTCGGCCCCGCTACCGCCGATATCCTGGCTGATCATGGCCTCACGATCGATACCTCGGTACGCGCACGCTTCGATTATAGCGGCAGCGGCGGTCCGAGCTATCGCGATCATCCGCTGCGCCCGTACTGGATCGATCGCAGCCGCAACTTGCTCGAATTACCGCTGACGACGGTGTTTTGGGGGCCATTGCGGCAACTTGGCCAGGTCATCTACCCACACCTGTGGCGCGCGCCCTCGGCACGCGGCATGCTGTCGCGCGCGGGTCTGCTCGAGCGCATCCCGCTCACGCCGGAGGGTGTCACCGCGCAAGAGGCGGTACGTGGTATCGACGTTGCACTCGACGAAGGGCTTCCGGTACTCGTGCTATCGTTCCATAGTCCCTCGCTGGCGGCAGGTCACACACCATACGTGCGCAACGCTTCCGAGCTGGCGCGTCTTTACGACTGGTGGCGTATCGTTTTTGCCCATCTTGCCCGCCGCGGCATCAAATCGACGTCCGTTGCCGACATTATGGACAGCCTCGCCCTTGCCTAGTCGGCTCGCGCAAGCTAACGGACCTCACCCGGCGGGGCGCAAGCGCTGCCGGGACCGATCGAATCGTTCGGGCCTGTAGCTCAGCGGTTAGAGCTGGCCGCTCATAACGGCTAGGTCGCGGGTTCGAATCCTGCCGGGCCCACCAACGTCTCGGTGATCGATCGGCCGTGAAGTATCGGAAGTCGGGGAGTGGCGCAGCCCGGTAGCGCGCTTGCTTTGGGAGCAAGATGTCGCAGGTTCGAATCCTGTCTCCCCGACCACCGGCTTCCTCCCATCATGCCCCCTCCGACGTTCTTGCGCAGTGCGATGGCCCAGCTGTTATCACGTGGAAAAACCCTTGTTTTCGGGAACTCAACCGCACTCCGAGCATTACGATTCTGTTCAGCGGCATGTTGCTGAGGGAGCAGTCCGTGACCACCACCCGTCCTCGATCAAAGCGTCAGATCCCGACCTCGCCACGTCCGCCAATGGATGCGCAATCGCGGTACAGGGTGTTCGGTCCGATTCAGCCGATGGAACAGCCGAGCTTTCTGGAGCGGCTTTTCGGACGGCGCTGAATCCAAGACCGCGATCGTCTCGGATAGATCTCTGCGCGCCCAAACGCATCGAGGCATAGTCTCCGGCATTATCGCGTAAGCGCTGCCGGGTTTTGACGGGCCGAGGATCGAATTTGTTACGGCACCGATAAGCCGGCATCGCGTCTACCCTTATCACCTCAACCCGTCATTCGGGGGTGAACCAGACAGGGGACCAAAATCGTATGAGGACATTCCTGCTGGCAGCCACCGCGCTGCTTCCACTCTCCCCGGCATTGGCAGACGCTCCCAAACCGGCCGCGCTTGTCGCCGACGGCATTCCTGCGGTTCCGGATCAAGTGGTCGCTGCCATTCGGCCCTATGCGGAATATCGCACCGCCTCCGTCCAGGGTTGGGACGCCAAATCCGGAGCGTTGATCGTCAGCACCCGGTTTGCGAACACCGCGCAGTTGCACACGGTCTCAGGACCATTGATGGCCCGCAGGCAGATCACCTTCGAGAGCGAGCCGGTACAAGGCCTCCCCTCACCCGCCGGCGACATGCTTCTGGTTCAGAAGGACAACGGCGGCGACGAGTTCTACCAGATCTATCGCCTGCAGGCGGGCAAGCTGCAGCTCTTGACCGATGGCAAAAGTCGCAACGAATTTGGTGCCTACAGCCATGACGGCAAGCTAATCGGCTATAGCTCGACCCGGCGCAACGGCACCGACTCCGACCTGTACATCATGAACCCCGCCGACCCGAAAAGCGACCGCCTGGTGGCGCAAGTCAAGGGCGGTGGCTGGGCGATCGAGGGGTTCTCGGCCGACAATCGCACTGCGATCGTGATCGAGTATGTATCGATACAGAAGTCCAACTTGTGGCTTCTGGACATCCGCAGCGGAAAGATGCGTGCGCTAGGCGATCAGTCGAAGCCGGTCTCTTACGGCAACGTCGATTACGGCCCGGATGGCACGATCTGGGCAACCAGCGACGAGGGCTCGGATTTCCAGCGGCTCGGCACCCTCGATGCGGCGACCGGATCGTTCACGCCGCGGTCGGTCAATGCGAAATGGGATGTCGACACATTCGAGATCGCACGCGATGGCTCCTATGTCGCCTACGTGACCAACGAGCAGGGAACGTCGCGGCTGCATCTGATTGATCCACGCACAGGCAAGGTGCGCGATGCGGCCGCCCTGCCCATCGGCGTCATCGGTGATCTTCACGCCGCTCCGGATGGTCGCCTGGCCTTCACCATGACATCGGCCAAAGTGCCGGCGGATGCCTTCACGCTCGATCCGGTCTCGTTGCAGGCCACCCGCTGGACGCAAAGCGAAACCGGCGGCCTCGATCCCGCCGCCAACGTCGAGCCCGAACTGCTCGAAGTGAAAAGCTTCGATGGCGAGACCGTCTCCGGTTTCCTCTACCGCCCCGATCCCAAGCGCTTTCCCGGCAAGCGCCCGCTGATCGTCAACATACATGGCGGGCCCGAGGGCCAGACGACGCCGGGCTTTCGTGGGTCGGGCAATTACCTCACCAACGAGTTGGGGATCGCGGTGTTCTTGCCCAACGTGCGAGGATCGACCGGCTTCGGCAAGCGCTTCGTCAGCCTGGATAACGGTCCTTCCAAGCGCGAGGATTCGGTCAAGGATATCGGCGCCTTTCTGGATACGCTGCAGAAAGACCCGCGGGTGGATCCCACGCGCATGGCGGTGACCGGTGGATCGTACGGCGGGTACATGTGCTATGCCTCGGCCATCCGCTATGTTGATCGCTTCAAGGCGGCGGACTGCATCGTCGCGATCAGCAACTTCGTCACCTTCCTCGAAAACACGCAGGACTACCGTCGCGACCTTCGCCGGGTCGAATACGGGGACGAACGCGATCCTGCCCAGCGGGCGAAGCTCACCGCGATTTCTCCGCTTACCAGCGTCGACAAGCTGAACATCCCGTTGCTCGTCGTGACCGGCAGCAATGATCCGCGCGTGCCCGAAAGCGAGGCGAACCAGATCGTCGCCGCGGTCCGCGCCAAAGGTGGAACCGCCTGGCATCTGGTCGGCAAGAACGAAGGGCACGGCTTTCGCAAAAAGGAAAACCGGGATTATCAGGCCGCGGTCGAAACCCTGTTCTGGCAGACATATCTGCTTGGCTCGCCGGCCGAGCCGCGTCGATAAGACGGTGTTGCGGCGTGCCTGCGACTTTGCAATTGAGCCACGCTAGCCTATATGCCATCGCGACAACCCCGGTACGAGCAGTCCGCAACAAGCGCTCTGCGCGTGCCGGGGTCCGCTTTTATGACGTCGTGTTCGAGTAAGGATAAGCCCCATGTCCCGCAGGCGCCAGATCTACGAAGGCAAGGCCAAGATCCTGTACGAAGGGCCTGAGCCCGGCACGCTGATCCAGTACTTCAAGGACGATGCGACTGCGTTCAATGCGCAGAAAAAGGGCACGATCCAGGGTAAGGGCGTGATCAACAACCGCATCAGCGAGTATGTGTTCACACGCCTCAATCACATCGGCGTTCCCAACCACTTCATCCGCCGCCTCAACATGCGCGAGCAGCTTGTGCGCCAGGTCGAGATCATTCCGATCGAAGTCGTGGTGCGCAATGTGGCCGCTGGATCGATTTCCAAACGCCTGGGCATCGCCGAGGGTGAGCCGCTGCCGCACACGCTGCTGGAATACTATTACAAGGACGATGCACTGGGCGATCCGATGATCGCGGAAGAGCACATCGCCTGCTTCGGATGGGCTACCAACGAGGAGATGCAGGACATCTCGGCGCTGGCGATCCGGGTGAACGACTTTCTGTGCGGCATGTTCGCGGCGATCAATATCCGCCTGATCGACTTCAAGCTCGAGTTCGGCCGCATCTGGGACGGCGACTACAGCCGGGTGATCCTGGCTGACGAGATCAGCCCGGATGGTTGCCGCCTGTGGGACATGGTCACCGGCGAGAAGCTGGACAAGGATCGCTTCCGCCAGGATCTCGGCGGCGAAGAGGAGGCGTACCAGGAGGTCGCTCGTCGGCTCGGTGTCCTGCAGGACGATCCGGGCCCGAGCGAAGTGTTCGATCTGACGGCGCATCGTGGCAAACTGCGTGGCGGCAAGAGCACGACCACGACGTCGACCAAGTAACGGCCAGCCATACCGTCTGCCTTCAGGTGGTTTCTTGTTGAAATGGCCCGGCAGGGGCACGGCGCGACGCGACTTGGCTGGTACCCTGGCAGTCGCGCTCGCGCTCGCAGGTTTGGCCGCGCCTCCTGCCGCTTCGCGCGATACGAGTCGGGCCGCGCGCGACGATCAGTGGGCCTTCGAGCATAGCGATCTTCGCCCCGATCCATCGTTTCGTTATGGCCGCTTGGCGAACGGCCTGCGCTACATCGTGAGGCATAACGCGACGCCCGCCGGGACAGCGCTGGTGCGGATGGACGTGGCGGTAGGCTCGCTCGATGAACGCAAGAGCGAGCGTGGCTACGCCCACTTCCTCGAACATATGGCGTTCAACGGCAGCACCCGCGTGGCCGAGGGCGAGATGGTGCGCCTGCTGGAACGCCATGGCCTAGCGTTCGGTGCCGACACCAACGCTTCGACCAGTTTCGATCGCACGCAATACAAGCTGGACCTGCCGACCGCCGAACCGGCCTTGCTGGACACCGCGCTGATGCTGATGCGCGAGACGGCGAGCGAGTTGTTGCTGACGCCGCAGGGGATCAGCCGGGAGCGCGGTGTGATCCTGTCCGAAATGCGTGATCGCAACACCTGGCAACTGCGCGATACGATAGCCAACACCGACTTCTTCTACCCGCGATCCCGTTTTGCCACCCGATTTCCGATCGGTACCGCCAAGACGTTGAACGCGGCTAACGCGCGGCGTCTTCGGGCCTTTTACGAGCGCGAATACGTTCCTGCCAAGACGACGCTGGTCGTGGTCGGAGACCTTGACCCCGCCGTGGTCGAGCAACAGATCAAGACGCACTTCGAGGGCTGGGCTGCAGCCCGGTCAAGAACCCAGCCTGCGGCGGGTCCGATCCTTGTGCAGGACCATCACCGAACCGCGGTCTATGTCGATCCCGCCCTGTCCGAGCGGGTGACCTTGCTGCGCAATGGCGCCTGGTTGGACGAGCCGGACAGCATCGCCACGCGACGCGAGAACCTTCTACGCAAGGTCGGCTACGACATCGTCAATCGCCGCTTGCTGCGGGTGACGCGACAATCCGATCCGCCTTTTCGGGGGGCCGGGTTTGGGACGGGCGACGTGTTCGAGAGTGGGCGATCGACGCGGTTGATCGTCGACACCGTCGATCGCAAGTGGCGCCGCGGCGTGATCGCGGCCGCAGCCGAATATCGCCGGGCCTTGGCATTCGGCTTTACCGCTCCTGAGGTGGCCGAACAGATCGCGGGGCTGCGCACGGCGCTGGAAAACGCGGCGGCTTCATCGGAGACACGCAGCAACGCGCAACTGGTCGCCGCCGCGCTTGCGCTGGTTTCGGATCGGAACGTCCCGGTATTGCCCTCCGACGCCCTTGCCCGGTTTCAGGCGCTCGCCCCGCAGATCACGCCCGAGGCCGTGCTGGCCGCCATGCAGCGTGAAGCGGTCGTTCTCGACGATCCGCTGATACGGTTCCGGGGTCGCTTCGAACCGATCGGCGGCGCAAAGGCGATCCGCGCGGCCTGGGACGGGGGTATGTCGGCCTCCATCGCACGACAGCAGGGCGCGACAGCCACCGAATTCGCCTACACGAATTTCGGCAGCGCCGGCACAGTGGTTTCGGACAATCGCGAGCAAGCGCTGGGCATCCGCGAGTTGCGTTTCGCCAATGGCGTGATGCTCAATCTGAAGAAGACCGCGCTGGAAGCGGATCGCGCGCGGGCCAGCCTGTCCATCGATGGCGGAGATCGGCTGGATACCAAGGCCAACCCGCTCGCCACCGAGATGCTGCCGTTTCTCGACGAGGGCGGCCTTGGCAAGCACAGCGCCGACGACTTGCAGACCATTCTTGCCGGTCGCAGCGTCAACGACAGCTTTGGTAGCGGTGACCTGAGCTTCGATGCCAATGCATTGACCACCCCGCGCGACCTGAAGCTACAATTGCAGCTATGGGCCGCATTCCTCACCGATCCCGGCTTTCGCCGCGAGGGCGAGGTTCAGTACCGGCACAGCATGAACAACTATTTCGAGCAATTGCGCGCCACGCCAAGCTCGGCCTTGCGCGCGGACCTGGGCGGGATCCTGTCCGATCGCGATCCCCGATTCACGTTGCAGGACGTAAGCGCTTATCGCGCGCTGACCTTCGAGAAGCTGAAGCAGGATGTCGCCGGGCACTTTGCCCATGGCGCGATCGAGATCGGGCTGGTCGGCGACTTCGACGAGGATCAGGCGATCGCAGCCGTCGCTTCGACATTCGGCGCACTTCCCGCGCGCGAGCCAGCTTTCGCCGCGCGGCTGGTCGAGAGCCGGCCGTTCACCGCCGACCGGCATCCCCGGGTCATTCATCATTCCGGTCCTGCCGACCAGGCCCTGCTACGGCTGACCTGGCCAACCCGCGACGACGGCGATCCGCTGGAAACGCTCAAGCTCGAACTGCTCGAACGCGTGGTGCGGATCGAACTGACCGACAGCTTGCGCGAAGCCCTGGGCAAGTCCTATTCCCCCAGCGCCGCAAGCGCGATGTCGCATACCTGGAAGGGTTACGGAACCTTCGGCATCGCCGCTTCGATCGACGTGCGCGATGTCGCCGCGACGCGTGCGGCGATCGCCCAGGCGCTGGCCGATCTGCGCACTACGCCGGTGACTGCGGACATTCTTCAGCGCGCCCGCCAGCCACTGATCGAAGCGTTCCAGAACGCGCTGAAATCGAACGAGGGCTGGAGCGGCTTGGTCAGCCGTGCGCAAAGCGAAGCGGATCGCATAGATCGCTACGCCAAGGCACGCGACCGCTTGCAGGCGATCAATGCGAGCGACCTGCAGGCGATGGCCGCGCGCTATCTCGATCCCGCGGCCGCGCTGGAAGTGCTGGTGCTGCCCGTCGGTGTAGAACCGGCCGGCCAGCCGTAGGCGTCAGCGGGCGTGGTTGGGTCGGGTGGGTCGGCCGGTCCGCTCGGCCCAGTCGACGATCAGGTCGTCGTAGAGCTTCTGGTCGATTAGGTCGTATTTCTCGGGGAAGTTCGTGAATGCATCCATCGCGCTGGCGACCGAACCCGTCTCCATCAGTTCGCGCGCCATCTTGAGGTGGTTCACGGTCGCCGACACCCAGCCCCAGCCGGTCGACAGCGTGAAAGCGGTATTCGGCAGGTTGAAGCCGAGGGTACACACCGGGATCTTCATCTGCGGGATCAGCTGCAACTGCTGTTCTGGCGGCGCGCTGGCAAAGACGATCGCATCCGCACCAGCCTCCGCATAGGCGTGCGCGCGCCGCACGGCCTCGTCGAGCGAACCGGTACCACCGCCACCGTTGGCGTTGGTGTAGAGTTCGTCGCAGCGCGCGATGATGACGAAGCCGGAGTCGCCGCGCCCCTTCACGCCCGCCTCGATCCTGAGTTGCATGTCCTCGATCGAGCAGAGGCCGTTGACGTGCTTGGAGTGCTTGGGATTGACCTCGTCCTCGACGTGATAGCCCGCGATCCCGGCAGCGACGTACCGGCGCGTGAAGTGGAAAGCATCGGCCACCGTCTCGCCCAGGGTATCGGCATCCGCGACAAGCGGGATATCGATGGCCTGCGCGACGCGGCCGGCCTGATCGATCATCTCGACCTGGCTGAAGATGCCGTTGTCGGGCACTGCATAATGGAATGCGGAACAGGCATGACCACCCATGTAGGCCGCCTTGAAACCGACATGCTGCACCGCGCGACCGGTAATCGCGCTATAGGCTTCGGCGGCAACGAAATGCTCGCCGTTCTCGATCAGCGCACGCAGCTTTTCACCCGGTGTCGGCATCGTCTCGTCTCCCAGATTGACGTTTGCGAGCGGGGTCGCACGGAGCCGGACCAGACGCAAGCGCCTGCCTGTGGGTCAGAGGCCGGCGAGCGTGTCCACCAAGCGGTCGTAGTGATCGATCACCACGTCGGCGCCCAGTCGGTCGGGCGGCACGTCGTTGAAGCCGAAGCTGACCGCGACGCAGGGCAAGCCGGCGGCGCGGGCGGACGCGGTATCGAACGTGCTGTCCCCGACGAAAGCCGCCCTGCCCCCTCCCCCGCGCGCGACCATCTCATGCAGCATGTCCGGCGCCGGCTTGGCCCGTCCTGGTCCCAGGGTGTCGCCGCCGATGATGGTGTAGAAGCGGTCGGCAAGACCCAGTTCGCGCAGCAACTTCACCGCCAGATGTTCCAGCTTGTTGGTTGCGACAGCCAGCTTCACGCCTTTTGCCGCAAGATCGTCCAGCATCGCCGCGCCACCAGGAAACAGCCGGGTGTGGCGCGCGATGTTCGCCTCGTAATAGCTGAGCAGCGCCGCGAACAGTTCATCGAACCGCGCCGACGATACCTCAACCTGGCTGAACGCGAGCGCGCGTTCCAGCATCTTGCGAGACCCTGCGCCGACGAGATGGCGCACCTCGCCCGGCTCTATCGACGGACGTCCCTCAAGGCCAAGCGTGTGGTTCACCGCCTCGGCCAGATCGCCATGGGTGTCCAGCAAGGTGCCGTCGAGGTCGAAGCCGACGATCGCGAAAGGGAAGTTCGTCATAGGTCGCGTCAAGTGGTCGCTAGTGGTGGAAACGGCAAGCATTTGCTGGCAAACGGCAGGCATGACCACTGCCGTATCGCCGTCCGCCCGCCGGCCGCTCGCAACTGTCGTTCTCGCCGCTGGCAAGGGCACGCGGATGAAAAGCGATCTGCACAAGGTGCTCCACCCCATCGCGGGCCGACCGATGCTGGAACATTTGCTGGCGAGCGCAGCCGAGCTTTCTCCGCAACGCCAGGTAGTGGTTGCGGGGCATGGTCGCGAGCAACTGGAACGGGCGCTGGCCGGACGCGCGACGATCGCGCTTCAGGAACCGCAACTGGGAACCGGTCACGCGGTGCTGCAGGCGAAAGCGGCGCTGGCGGATTTCGATGGCGATGTGCTGATTCTTTATGGTGATGTCCCCTTCGTTCGCGCCGAAACGATGCAGGCGATGCTGGAGCGACTGCATGGCCCCGAGGAACCGCCGATCGTCGTCCTGGGCTTCGAGCCTGACGACACGCTGCAATACGGTCGCGTCATCGCCGACGGCGATCGTATCCGGGCGATGGTCGAGCACAAGGATGCGACGCCCGAGCAGCGCCAGGTGCGTCTGTGCAATTCGGGCCTGATGGCGGTGCGCTCGGCGGACTTGTTCGCGCTGCTCGAACGCGTCGGCAACGACAACAGCCAAGGCGAATATTACCTCACCGACATCGTCAACATCGCCAACCAGGACGGACGGTTCTGCGCGGTGGTCACGACCGACGATGCTGACGAAGTCGCCGGCATCAATGCCCGCGGTGAACTGGCGCAGGCCGAAGCGCGCTGGCAGACTCGGCGCCGCAAACAGGCGATGGCCGATGGGGCGACGCTGATCGCGCCCGAGACGGTGTGGTTCTCGTGGGATACGAAGCTGGGCCGCGACGTGACGGTGGAGCCCAACGTCGTGTTCGGCCCCGGCGTCACCGTAGCCGACGGCGTTGTCATCCACGCTTTTTCTCATCTCGAAGGGGCGACGCTGGAAAGCGGCGTCTCGATCGGGCCCTATGCGCGGCTGCGGCCCGGCGCGGTGCTCAAGGCGAATTCGCGCGTCGGCAATTTCGTCGAGATGAAGAACGCGGTATTGGGCGAAGGAGCGAAAGCCAATCACCTCACCTATCTGGGCGATGCGGACGTCGGCGCCGGCGCGAACATCGGCGCAGGCACGATCACCTGTAATTACGATGGGTATTTCAAGCACAGGACGGTGATCGGCGCGCGGGCCTTCATCGGCTCTAACAGCTGCCTGATCGCGCCGGTACGGATCGGCGCGGATGCGATCGTCGGCGCGGGCAGCGCGGTGAGCCGCGACGTCGGCGATGGCGAACTTCGCCTCGTGCGCGCCGAACAGCTGGTGAAGCCCGGCTGGGCCGACAGCTTCCACGACGCGATGAAGAAAAAGAAGGCCGAGAAGTCCAGCTAAGTCTCTTTGCGAGGAACGACCCATGCCGAACAATCCGTGGAGCCACAGCCGCAACACCGCGCTGGGCGACGACATCGATTTCGAGATCAAGGGACAGGAACTGCAGTTCGTCGAGATCGAGCTCGATCCCGGCGAAAGCGCGGTCGCCGAAGCCGGCGCGATGGTCTGGAAAGACGCCAGCATCGACATGACATCGGTGTTCGGTGACGGCTCGGCCGCGCAGCAAGGCGGCGGATTCATGGGCAAGCTGCTGGGTGCGGGCAAGCGGCTCGTGACCGGCGAAAGCCTGTTCACCACGGTCTTCACGCATCAGGGCAGCGGCAAGGCGCGAGTCGCCTTCGCCTCACCGATCCCCGGCGCGATCGTTGCGCTCAAGCTCGACAGCGTCGGCGGCACGCTGATCTGCCAGAAGGACGCCTTCCTGTGCGCGGCGCGCGGCGTCTCGATCGGCATCCATTTCCAGCAGAAGATCCTGACCGGGCTGTTCGGCGGCGAAGGCTTCGTGATGCAGCGGCTCGACGGCGATGGCTGGGTCTTCGTCCAGATGGGCGGCACCGTGATCGAGCGCGAACTGGCACCGGACGAGGAACTGCATGTCGACACCGGCTGCGTCGCCGCGTTCACGCAAGGGATCGACTTCGACGTGATCCGCGCCGGTTCGATCAAGTCGATGATGTTCGGCGGCGAGGGCGTGTTCTTCGCGCGACTGCGCGGGCCGGGCAAGGTGTGGATCCAGTCGCTGCCATTCTCGCGCCTGGCTGGACGGATGCTGGCGGCGGCGATGCCGGTGGGCGGCCAGAACCGCGGCGAAGGCACGCTGCTGGGGCTAGGTGCACTAGGTGGCCTGGGCGCGATGATCAGCGGTGACGACTGAGCCGATCGCCCGGTCTATCGAGCTTGTAATGAACCCGTAACCCCAACGAAACCCGCACCGTTTTAGTAAACGCCAAGGTTTCGGAACTACCGCCGTCATACCGTTCGTGTCTTCAAGTCCCATTCCAGCGAAAGCGTAATCAATCATGTGCGGCATCATCGGCATCGTCGGCAAGGAAGACGTGGCGGACAGGTTGGTCGACGGCCTGCGCCGGATGGAATATCGCGGCTATGACAGCGCGGGCGTATGCACGCTGTTCGATGGCGAGCTGGTCCGCCGCCGCGCGCAGGGCAAGCTGCTCAATCTCGTCAAGGAAGTCGCGGCCAACCCAGCTCCCGGCTCGACCGGCATTGCGCATACCCGCTGGGCGACTCATGGCGCGCCGACCGCCGCTAATGCCCACCCCCATGCGACATCCGAGCTGGCGCTGGTGCACAACGGCATCATCGAGAATTTCAAACAGCTTCGCGACGGACTCGAAGCGCGCGGTCGCCATTTCGAAAGCCAGACGGATAGCGAAGTGGTCGCGCATCTGATCTCGGAGTTGATCGAGGGCGGATTGTCGCCCCAGCAGGCCGTTCGCGAGGCCCTGCCCGAGTTGCGCGGCGCCTTTGCCCTGGCGATCGCGTTCCGTCGCTTTCCCGACATGCTCATCGGTGCCCGGCTCGGCTCGCCGCTGGTCGTCGGCTATGGCGAGGGTGAAACCTATCTCGGGTCCGACGCGCTGGCTCTGGCCCCGCTGACCCAGCGCATCAGCTACCTCGAGGAAGGCGACTGGGTCGTCATCACGCGCGATGGCGCGCAAGTGTACGATGCCTCAAACCACGCGGTCACGCGCGAGATCGTCGCCTCGGGCGCATCCGCCGTGGCGATCGAGAAAGGCAATTACCGCCATTTCATGCAGAAGGAGATCTACGAGCAGCCGACCGTGGTGGCGCAGACCCTGCGCAGCTACATCCGCCAGATCGACCAGTCGGTCGCGCTGCCGCAGATCGACTACGACCTGTCGAAGATCAAGCGCGTCACCATCGTCGCGTGCGGCACCAGCTACTACGCCGGCATGGTCGCGAAGTACTGGTTCGAGCAGTTCGCGCGGTTGCCGGTCGATATCGATGTCGCATCCGAATTCCGCTATCGCGACCCGGTGCTGGAGGCCGGCGGCCTAGCCCTCTTCATCTCGCAATCGGGCGAGACCGCCGATACCCTGGCTGCGCTGCGCCACTGCAAGGCGCATGGCCAGACGATCGCGGTGGTGGTCAACGTGCCCACCAGTTCGATGGCCCGCGAGGCCGACCTGCTGCTGCCCACGCATGCCGGGCCGGAAATCGGTGTCGCTTCGACCAAGGCGTTTACTTGTCAGCTCGCCGTGCTGGCCGCACTGGCCGCGCATCTGGGTGTGCTGCGCCATCGGATCGATCGCGACGAGGAAATCGAGATCGTCCGCCAGCTGGTCGAAACGCCGTCCTGCCTCAATGCCGCGCTGGCCTTCGACGAAGAGATCGCGGCGATGGCGCACCTCATCGCACCGGCGCGCGACGTGCTCTATCTGGGTCGTGGACCGGACTATCCTCTGGCACTGGAAGGCGCGCTCAAGCTCAAGGAAATCAGCTACATCCATGCCGAGGGCTATGCCTCGGGCGAGATGAAGCACGGGCCGATCGCACTCATCGACGAGGCGGTGCCGGTGATCGTGCTCGCCCCGTCCGGCCCGCTGTTCGAAAAGACCGTCAGCAACATGCAGGAAGTGCGCGCACGCGGCGGCAAGGTGGTCCTGATCTCCGATGCGGATGGCATTGCCGAGGCCGGCGAGGGTTGCATCGCCACCATCGAGATGCCCAAGGTCCATCCCCTGATCGCCCCGCTGGTCTATGCGGTGCCGGTGCAATTGCTCGCCTATCACGTCGCCTGCATCAAGGGCACCGACGTCGACCAGCCGCGCAATCTGGCGAAGAGCGTCACCGTCGAATGACGTGAAGTTTACTCCGCACTAACCATTCTCCCGCTACGTCTGGAGAGTGACGTTAAGCGCCCAGCCCGGCCCAGATGCCAGCGCCACCGCTACCTCGATCGCCCTGTTCGGCCTCGGCCGACGGCGGAGCGATCGGGCGCGCGGGGCGTTGCCGCATCCGGGCGGTGTCCACCAGGCCCGATCCGGCCGTGAAGTGGTTCACGGGGTCTGCGCGGCGATCACGCTGCTGCTGCTGTGGGCCCAGGTTTCCGCCTTGCTGCTGCTGGCATGGCTGGTCTTGCTGGCTGGTGGCCTGACGCTGGCATGGCATGCGGATCGTCCTTCGGCTGGCCCCCTGGCGCGATCGATCGCCGCGCTGGCGCTGGCGGCAGTCTGGACGGTGCCGCTGATGCTGGCGACCGCCGACATGCAGGTGCCGTTGTGGTCGGTGATGACCGCGCTACTCGGCGCCTCGGCGATCCTGTTACCCGCCCGTCCGCGCAGCACGTACACCCTCTCCGCCGTGCTGGGAGTGATATACGCCATCAGCTTCATGGTGACAGGCGACGAGCCGCTGGCGATCCTGGTGCTGCTGTCGGTTCTCGTCACCATCGTCGGCGCCGCGCAGAACGCCTGTCGCTATCGCGCCGCCCGATATGCGGTGGCGGTGATGCATGAAAAGGAAGACGTCGTCTCGCTGCTCCTGCGCGAGTTCGAGGAAGGCGAGGCGGCGTGGTTGTGGCAAGTCGATGCCAGCCATGCCGTTCGCGCACCCTCGCCGCGGTTCGCGCTGGCATTGTCACGGAACGCGCGCGAGATCGAGGGCCAGGCTTTCATTCCCCTGCTGGCCGGGTCCGATGCCGTGAGCGAACCGTACGACGCGACACTGGTGGATCTTGGCGACCGGCTGCACCGTCGCGAGCCCTTCGCCGGCCTGCAAGTTCATGTCGCCGTCGCCGATGGCCAGCGCTGGTTCGAGCTGTCGGGAACCCCGCGCCACGATCCGCATGGACGCTATGCCGGGTTCCATGGCGTCGCTTCCGATGTCACCATCGAGCGCGAGAAGTCGGACAAGATCGCCTATCTCGCCCGCTACGATGCGCTGACCGGCCTGCCCAATCGTTCGATGCTGACGGAGACGCTGGCGGGCGCACTCGCCGAGGCCGAACGGCAAGGCACCGCCTGCGCGTTCATGATGATCGATCTCGACCGGTTCAAGGCGGTGAACGACACGCTGGGCCACCAGGTCGGCGATCAGCTGCTGGCGCGCGTGTCCGAACGCCTGCGCGAGCAGATGGACGAAAACCAGTTCTGCTGCCGCCTGGGCGGTGATGAATTTGCCGTCGTCATGCGCAATGTCGCCGACGAAGCCGCCGTGGCAACCGCAGCGCAGCGGCTGATCGAGGATCTGTCGCAGCCGTATCGGGTCAGCCATCACATGCTGTTCGTCGGCGCTTCGGTCGGCTCGGCGATGGGGCCTCAGGATGGTTCGAGCGTCGAGACACTGATGCGCAACGCCGACCTTGCGCTCTATCGTTCCAAGGACGCGGGCGGCAACGTGCACTGCACCTACGAACCGACGCTGCACGCGCTGGCCGAGGAACGCCGCCAGCTCGAATCAGCCTTGCGCGGCGCCCTCGAAGCGGGAGAGTTCGAGCTGCACTACCAGCCGGTGGTCGATGCCGAGAGCGAAGCCATCGTCAGCCTTGAAGCGCTGCTGCGCTGGAACAGTCCGGTGCACGGCTCGGTCAGCCCGGCCAAGTTCGTTCCCGTGGCCGAGGACACCCGGCTGGTGATTCCGATCGGCGAATGGGTCCTGCGTCGCGCCTGCCTGGAGGCCGTGCGCTGGCCCGAGCACATCCGCATCGCGGTCAACGTCTCGGGCGAGCAGCTGCTCGATGCCGATTTTCCCGAAATGGTGGTCAGCGCACTGGCGAGCAGCGGCCTCGCGCCGCAGCGCCTCGAGATCGAAGTCACCGAAAGCATCTTCGTGCGCGATGCCAGCCTGGCGCGGCTTGCGCTGGAGCAGGTCATCGCGCTGGGCTGCACCGTCGCGCTGGACGATTTCGGCACCGGCTATTCGGCGTTGGGATACCTGCGCGCCTTGCGCTTCTCGACGATTAAGATCGACCGGACCTTCGTTCAGGGCGCCGCCGAGGGAAATGCCGAGTGTCTGGCGATCATCCGCGCCGTCGTCGCGATGGCCGAAAGCCTGGAGATGTCGACCATCGCCGAGGGTGTCGAGACCCCGACCGAGGTCGATGTCGTCCGGGCGCTGGGTTGCCGCAAGATCCAGGGCTATCACTATGGCCGCCCGATGCCGGCGAGCGCGGCCGGCCGCCTGTTCGACGCCCGCCGCGCCAGCGCCAGCTGAGTTCTAGACGCTCTTCAGCCGCAGCTCAGGCGCCGACCAAGCCCTTGATCGCGCTTTCGAAAACCACGCGCCCGTCGCTGCCGCCCTGCGCGGCCTCGATCGCGCGTTCGGGGTGCGGCATCATGCCCAAGACGTTGCCGGCCTTGTTTAGAACACCTGCGATTCCGCGGGCCGAACCGTTGACATCCTCGGCATACCGCAGCGCCACCCGGCCTTCGCCCTCGATCCGGTCGAGCGTTTCGTCGTCGGCATAGAAATTGCCGTCGTGGTGCGCCACCGGCAAGCGGATCGTCTGCCCCGCGTCGAACCCGGCGGTGAACAGCGACTGATTGTTCTCCACCGTGAGGGCGACTTCGCGGCAGACGAAGCGGATACCCGAGTTGCGCAGCAAGGCGCCGGGCAACAGTCCGCTTTCGGTCAGCACCTGGAAGCCGTTGCACACGCCCAGCACCGGCACGCCGCGATCCGCCGCCGCGATCACCGCGCGCATCACCGGCGAGCGCGAGGCGATCGCGCCGCAACGCAGGTAGTCGCCATAGGAGAAGCCACCGGGCAGCGCGATGAAGTCCAGCCGTTCGGGCAGGTCCGCGTCGCCATGCCAGACCCGCAGCGGCGCTGCGCCGGAGACCTTCTCCAGCGCATCGGCCATGTCGCGGTCGCAGTTGGATCCGGGAAAGGTGATGACCGCGGCGCGCAGGCCGCTCACGCGCGGGTCTCCGCCAGCGCCACCTTTTCGATGCGATAGTTTTCGATCACCATGTTCGCCAGCAGCTCGCGGCACATCTCGTCGAGCGCTTCGTCACCCACGTCGTCGGCAACGTCGAGCTCGATCAGCCGGCCGGCGCGCACATCGTTGACGCCGGTGAAGCCCAGCCCTTCGAGCGAATGATGGATGGCCCGGCCCTGAGGGTCGAGCACGCCGGGCTTTAGGCTGACATGGACGCGCACTTTCATCGCCGAGGCCTTTCGCAAACGGGCAGGAACGCCGCCGCCTATGGCCCCGCGCGCGATTCGGAGCAAGCCGCGCGGCGAGCCTTGCGGGCGCGAAGCTCGCTTTGCGATTGTGCGACACCGCCCTGCATGTCATCGCCGGGCGATGGACATCCGCTTCACCGATCGGGTCGCAATCGTCACCGGGGCCGGCAACGGGCTGGGCCGCGACTATGCGCTGGAGCTTGCTCGGCGCGGCGCGAAAGTCATGGTCAACGATCTGGGCACTTCGCGCGATGGCGCGGGCACCTCGCAGGCGGCGTTGTCCGTCGTCGAGGAGATCCACAGCGCGGGCGGGATCGCGATGGCCGATCATGGCGACGTGTCGGACTATGTGCAGATGGAAGCGATGGCCGCGCGGACGGTCGAGGCCTGGGGCGGCGTACACATCCTGATCAACAACGCCGGCATCCTGCGCGACCGCACGTTCGCGAAGATGGACCCTGCCGATTTCGAGCTGGTGGTGCGTGTCCACCTGCTCGGTTCGGCCTTCGCCACCAAGGCGGTGTGGAACATCATGCGCGAGCAACGCCATGGCCGGGTGCTGATGACCAGCTCGGCGGCAGGGCTTGGCGGCAATTTCGGGCAGGCGAACTACGCCGCCGCGAAACTTGGCGTGGTCGGCCTGGCGCAGACCCTGCGGCTCGAAGGCGCCAAGTACGGCATCCGGGTCAACACGATCGCGCCGGCAGCGGGCACCCGCATGACCGAGGACATCTTCCCCGAAGACGCGTTCCGGGCCTTCGCCGTCGAGAACGTGACGCCGGCCGCGCTGTTCCTGGTCAGCGACGATGCTCCCGACGGCGCGATCCTGGGCGCGGGCGCGGGCGTGTTCCAGGGCGCCTGGCTGACGATGGGCGACGGCGTGCTGCTGCCCGAGGCGGCGCGCACCGTCGAGGGCGTCGCGGCCGCCTGGAACCGGATCACCGCACAGGAGCCCGGCCACCCGGTGGGCAACGGCATGGAACAGACCTATCGCACGCTCGAGATGCTGGGCCGACCACCACGGCCGTGACCCCCACCGACGTGGCGTGGCACGCGCTCAGTCGTCGACGATCTTCAGCAGCTTGCGTTCCAGCGGCACCAGCACTCCGGCCAGTTCATGCCCGCGTTTCAGCACCTGCCCCGCTTCCCCGAACAGGGTCCACATCCCCTGCTTGCCGCGAAGCGCCGGTCGTTTCTCGATGCGCGCTTGTGGTCGCTCCGCAGCCCGCCGGAACGCGGCAAAGCTGGCGGCATCGCGGCTGAAATCCATCGCATAGTCGCGCCACAGGCCCGCCGCGACCATGCGTCCGTACGTATCGAGGATGCGTTGCAGTTCGATCCGGTCGAACCCCACTTGCAACGGGCGTCCGGGAAAGGCGATGACGTTCGCCTGTGGTGGAGCGCCGGGGCTACCGGTTGCGGGTCCAGCCATCGCTCGCGTCAACTACCCGTCTTGTCCGACATCGGCGGCTCGGCGACAACCTGATCGATCGGCATGGCCAGCGCGGCCATTTGCTCGCGCAGGCGGACGACTTCGGCTTCCAGCACCTCGATCCGGACATTGCCGGATGGCTCGCACGGCTCCTTGCACGGGGTGCCATAGGGCATGAATTCGCGCGCCCAGGTCTCGGCGGCGACCAGCGTGGAGCGGGCCTTGACGCCGATCATCGTCGCGCCTTCGGGCACGTCGCCGGTTACCACCGCGCTCGCGCCGATGCGGGCGCGCCGGCCGATGGTGATCGGCCCGAGAATCTGCGCACCCGACCCGACGATCACGTTGTCCTCCAGCGTGGGGTGGCGCTTGCCGCTCTTGCCGTTGGTGGGATTGGTGCCGCCCAGCGTCACGCCCTGATAGATCGTGACGTCGTCGCCGATGACCGCCGTTTCGCCGATCACGGTAAAGCCGTGGTCGATGAAGAAATTGCGGCCGATCGTGGCACCGGGGTGAATGTCGATCGCGGTGAACATTCGCGATGCGTGGTTCACCAGCCGCGCGAGGAAGAACAAGCGCATGCCGAACAGGCGGTGGGCGACGCGATGCCAGAACAGCGCCCAGACCCCCGGATATAGCAGCACCTCCCAGCGCGAGCGGGGCGCGGGATCACGTGCGACGATCGAATCGAGATAGCCGATCAAGCCGTTCGCCATGAATCTCGGATCTCCTGCTTGCCCGCGGCGAGCGGCGCCTATGCCGCGTGTCCACCCTGAGCCATAGTCTCGTTCAATGCCTCACGCCAGATCGACAGCGTGGCCGGCGCCTTGCGCTCAAGGCTCAACCGATCGATCGCGGCTACAAGGTGCTCGGCCTGCAGATGGCCACGCTCGGCGCGTGGTACAAGGTAGTCGGTCGCGGCGGGGTCGAGCACCAGGCCGCGCATCTCGGCATGCAGCGCGATCAGTTCCGCCATCATCGCATCGTCGGGCGTGCCGATCTCAATATACAGCGCCGCTCCGAGCCGCGATGCGAGATCGGGCAGCGCCACCTGCCACTGCCCGGGCGCCGCGTTGGTGACGATCAGCAACGGCCGTCTCGCCTCCTGCGCCCGGTTCCAGCGATGGAAAACCTCCGTTTCCGGCAAAGTCTCGGCATCGTCCAGCACGTCGCCGGCTCCGGCCTGCGCGAACCAGCGCGCCAGCAGCGACTTGCCCGAGCGCGGCGGCCCGGCCAGCACCGCCGTGCCGAACGGCCACCGCGACGGGTCGGACAGCGCCTCGATCGCAGCGGCGTTGGCGTTGCCGACGACGATCCGCGAAGCGCCGCTTCCGGCAAGCGCGAGCGGCAGGGCGATCTGGCGCATCACCGCACCGCTCCGCCTAGCGGCTGATCCTGAGCACGCCGCCATTCGCGGCGACTTGCCATCCGCGCGCCTTCAAGGCGGCGATCAGCGCGCCCTGCCCACCCGCGACCGACACGCGCATCACCGAGGTGCCGCCGATCGCGAGGCTGGTGGTCGCCGCGCTTTGCACGCCGGCCGAACCGCGCACGGCGGACATCGCCGCATCCACCGCCGCCGCATCGGGCGAGGCGAACTGCACCGTCAGCGACTGGACTTCAGCGGCGGGTGTCGTCGGTCCGGGCGTCGCCACCGGCGCGGCGGCTGCCGGTGTCGCCGGCAAGACGATCGGGCGATCTTCGACATCGCGCCGCATCAACCGCGAGCGCAAGTCGCCCAGTGCATTGTCGAAGGCGAGCCGACCACTCAGCAGCGTGGGATCGGGAGTCAGCTCGCCACGTTCCAGCGCATTGCGATAGATCCCGTCGATCCGCACCACCGCCTGCGCCAGCATCTGGGGCAGCGCCTCGTCGTCGCGCGCGATCATGCTGAAGCTTTCCAGCACCTTGCTGTCGGGACCGTAGCGCGCGGTGAAGGTCCCGCGAACCGGCCCGCCCGGCCACTGCCGCTCCAGCCGCGCGACGGGAATGACGACGTCGGCGGCATCGAACTGGTCGAGGATGGTGCGCCACCACAGGCGGCTGCGACGGCCCGTCTGCCCGGCGTTGAGGATCAGCGATTCGCCACCGGAGCCCGCCGGGCGCACGTAGTCCACCGGACTGGCCGAGGCCTGGAATTCCGCCCAGGCCTTTTGCCACGCGCCGCGCACTTCGAAGACTTGGCGCACGCCGCCCGAATCGAGCACCGGAATGACCAGCATCGGCGCCGAATGCGTCACGCCGTCGGCCCCGCCGCCGACATATTGCCCGGCCTTCGAACGATCGAAGATGACGCCGAGCCGCGCGACGTAGCGATGCGGGCCGATTTGCTCGCGCTCGATCACCACCGACGAGACCATCGCGTCGATCGCCTCGATCGGCATCGCCGGTCCGCGCAGGGTTTCCCACGCCTTCTTCTCGGCCATCTTCCAGCCCGCGGTGCGTGCTTCCAGCCCGGTCTTGCCGGTGACATCGACGAGAATGCCGTTGACCTGGATGTCGACCGAGTTGGCCACCGGGGGAATGCCGCGATCGCCTTCGATCTGCGCAAGCAACTGCTGCGCGCCGAGCAAAATCGCGCTGATGAAGGCTGCGATGGCCAGCATTGCCCCCAGCTTGACCCACGGGCCGGCTTGGGCGAGGCGTATGCGCCTGATCTGTTGGTAAAGTGCCCTGGTCATCGTCGAACCGGCGGCCTTGTGCCCAAACGCCGATGGAAATCCAAGCGGTAAAGCGTTAGGCGCGCTGGCTATGTCAGACGAAACCACAAAGACGCCGCCTGCGGGCTCCTACAGCTATGCCCAGGCCGGGGTCTCGATCGCGGCCGGCAACGCGCTGGTAAAAGCCATCGCGCCGCTCGCCCGCGCCACCGCGCGCCCCGGTGCGGATGCCGAGCTGGGCGGCTTCGGCGGCTTCTTCGATCTGCGCGCGGCCGGCTATACCGATCCGCTGCTGGTCGCCGCCAACGATGGTGTCGGCACCAAGGTCAAGCTGGCGATCGACCATGACCGTCATGACGCGATCGGCATCGATCTGGTGGCGATGTGCGTGAACGACCTGATCGTCCAGGGTGCGGAGCCGCTGTTCTTCCTCGACTATTTCGCGACCGGCAAGCTGGAGAACGGCATCGCCGAACGCGTCGTCGCCGGCATCGCCGAGGGTTGCCGCATCGCCGGCTGCGCGCTGATCGGGGGCGAGACCGCCGAGATGCCGGGCATGTACGCGCCGGGCGACTACGACCTCGCCGGCTTCTGCGTCGGCGCGGTGGAGCGCGGGCAGCAGCTGACCGGTGACAAGGTGGCGGACGGCGACGTGCTGCTGGGCCTCGCTTCCTCGGGTGTGCATTCCAACGGCTATTCGCTGGTCCGCAGGCTGGCGGCGGACAAGGGCTGGAAGCTCAACCGCCCGGCCCTGTTCGATTCCGACGTGCTGCTGATCGAAGCGCTGATCGAGCCGACTCGGATCTACGTCAAAAGCCTGCTGCCGCTGGTGCGCACGGGCAAGATCCACGCCCTCGCCCACATCACCGGCGGCGGCTTGCTCGAGAACATCCCGCGCGTGCTGCCCGAGGGTTTGCGCGCGCATGTCGATGCCGATGCATGGGACCAGCCCCGGCTGATGGCATTCCTGCAGGCACAGGGGCACATCGAGCCCGAGGAAATGGCCCGCACCTTCAACTGCGGCGTCGGCATGGTGCTGGCGGTGGCGCCGGACGAGGTCGCCGACGTGACTGCGGCGCTGGTCGCAGCCGGCGAAACGGTGGTGCGAGTGGGCGAGATCCGGGCCGGCCAGCGCGGTTGCACCGTCAGCGGCAGCATCGAGACGTGGTCAGCCCGCGAGCCGTGGACCGCCAGCCACGACGCCTGAGGCCTTCCTGCCCCGGCGGCGTCGCCTAGTCGATGCCGCCGGGCACACCCTCGATATCCTCGCCCAGGGTGTCGCGCAGGTAGAATTCGCGCACTGCGACGAAGGCGATGATAAGCAGCGCGCCGGCGAAGAACACGCCATAGACGCCGAACACCGCGCCGACCGCCAGGATCGTGAACAGCGTCAGCGCGGGCGGGATGCTGACGACCTGGCGATTGACGAAAGGCGTCATCAGCCAGCCCTCGATCACCCGTACCGCGAGATAGGCGATGCAGGTGCGGATCAGGATTTCGCTGCTTTCCGACGCGGCCAGACCGATCGCGGGGAGCATCGCCACCGCCGGGCCGACATAGGGCACGAACTCGCTCAAGCCGCCCAGCAAGCCCAGCGCCGCCCACGATTCGAGGCCGGCGAGCCACAGCGACCCGCCGATGATGACCGCCATGATGATCATCGTGATCAGCTTGGCCTTGAGCCACAGGCGCAGCGCGAACACCATCTCGTTCAGCGCGCGTTCCATCGTCGTGCGGGCGGGCGGCGGGGTCAGCAGGATCACCGCGTTGCGATAGGGCGCGGGGTTGCCGGCGATGAACAGCGCGCCGACGATGACGATCACGAAGTTGAGCAGGATCTCGCCCGCGCCGCGCACCAGGTCGCTCAGGCTGTCGGCGATCTTGCTGCCGCCCGCCGCCGCCTCGCCCGCCTGGACCACCGCCGCGCCAACCTTGCTGGCGGAAAGGCCGCGCTCGATCTTGTCGAGCGTGCCCGGCAGGTTGCTCAGCATCGCCCCAAGCTCGGTACCGAACTGGACGATCAGCAGGTAGCCGATGGCGCCGAACAGCGCGAGGACGATCCCCGTGCCGAGCGCCAGCGCCACGCTCCAGTTGCGCACGCCGGCCTTTTGCAAGGCATGCGCGGCGCTGCGGAACATGACCGCGCCCAATACCGACCCGAACGCCAGCAGCAGCAGATCCGACGCGCGCCAAACCATCAGCAGCACCGCGGCGATCAGCAGCGTCCAGCCCAGCCGGCGCAAGTAGGCCATGTCCTCGGGCCGGGGCTTGAACGGTGCCTCGATCATGCGGTTGCCCGTCCCGCCGCGAAGGCATAGGGGCTGCGCCAGGCGGCCACGACGAAGGCCGCACGAAGCGAGCCGGATTGGAAGGGGCCAGGCATGATGCACATTCCTTACGGAACATACCTGAGGTTCCGCAAGGCCCAGGCCGCAATGGTCGCGGGACGAAAGGGCATCGGCTCGTGATCCCGGAAGGTTCGAGCCGAACGCGCGCCAGGGTGGCGGTGCTGATCTCCGGCAGCGGCACCAACATGGCCGCCCTGCTCTACGCCAGCCGGGCGCAGGATTGCCCCTATGAGATCGTGCTGGTCGCCAGCAACAAGCCCGATGCGGGAGGCCTGCGACTGGCCGAGGCCGAGGGCATCGCCACCTTCGCGCTGTCGCACAAGGGCATGGCGCGCGAGGATCACGACGCAGCCATGGACGCGGCGATTCGCGCCAGCGGTGCGCAGTGGGTGGCGTTGGCGGGGTACATGCGCATCCTGACACCGGGCTTCGTCGCGGGCTGGGATGGACGCATGGTCAACATCCATCCATCGCTGCTGCCCAAGTACACCGGCCTGCACACGCACGAGCGTGCGATCGCGACGGGGGACAGCCACGGCGGCGTAACGGTTCACCTCGTCACCGCGGAACTCGATTGCGGCCCAATCCTGGGCCAGACCCCGGTGGCGATCATGGCGACCGACACGCCCGATACCCTGGCCGGCCGGGTGCTGATCGCGGAGCACCAGCTTTATTCGCGATGCCTCGCCGAACTGGTCGCGCGCGAGACGTCGCCCGCTTGGCTGCTGGGACAGGTGCGTGAACGCGCGCTCGCCTTGCCGCAAGCGGACGAGATCGTCAGCCACGGTATGCCCTGCTTCGGGATCGTCAAGGGCAAGAAGTTCGCCTACTTTTCGTCCGATCATCATGGCGACGGTCGCACCGCCCTGCTGGTCAAGATCGCCGGCGCGGACGAGCAGGCGCATTTGATCGAGCAGGATGCCGCGCGCTATTTCCGCCCCGCCTACTTCGGCGACGACTGGATCGCCATCCGCGTGGATCTGGGCGATACCGACTGGGACGGCATCGCGGCGTGGCTGGGCCGATCATGGCATGCGGTCGCACCCGGAAAGCTGACGAAGCTGGCGGCGATCGGCGACGGGTTCTGACCGCTCTGCGCACCTCGCGAAGATCCGAAGCGGGCACGGCTCGACACCCGCCGGCGAGCGCGGGATAACGCCTGGGAAAACACACGGCGGACGTTGCGGCCGGCGCGGGGTACCTGGCACGACAGGCTTGGCTCGCGTTCCATCTCGCGACCGGCCGACGGGGGAAGCGCGTAAGCGGACCGCCAGCTCGACCTTCTTGTCATGCGAAGCCCCGGCGGCGAAAGGTTCGCGAGAACACCGCCGGTTTGAACGATCGGGAGAGCCTGCGGGCGTACCGCCGGATGCCGATCGTCATGCAGTCGCATCGGGTGCAGGCGCCCGTCTATGAAGCGCCGGCCGCACGGTGCGGGTTGGTCGAACGATGCACCGTTCCCCGCACCCGCCGTTTACCGGGTCAGGCCGAGACCTGCTCCAGTGCCGCAGCGTATAACCGATACGGTTCGTCAAGTCAAGTCCGGCGTCAGACCTCGGCGAAATCGACCACAGGCCGGCTTTCGCGCGTGCCTTTGTAGCGGGCGTTGGGATCGGTGACGTCGCCGGCGATCAGGACGTGATCGTCGTGTACCTCCAGCAGCGTGCCGACGAACGGAAAGCCGTCGAGGCTGCCGGTCACCCGATAGCTCACCGTATCACCGACCTTGAAGCTGGCGGGATCGAAGTTGAACTCGAACGGGCAATTCTCGCCCGCAGTTTCGCCCATGCCCTGCATCGCTGATCTCCTTTGCGCGGCACGATACCGCAACGGTCCTGCATCGATCAAATGCAAAAGGCCGCCCCGAACGGAGCGGCCCTTCGTATTTCAGCCGTTTGGCCGGTCGATCAGCCGACGATCTCTTCGGGCTTGAAGAAGTAGGCGATCTCGATCTCGGCGTTCTCTTCGGAGTCCGAGCCGTGAACCGAGTTGGCCTCGATGCTCTCGGCCAGTTCCTTGCGGATGGTGCCGGCATCGGCGTTCTCGGGGTTGGTCGCGCCCATGATGTCGCGGTTGCGCTTCACGGCGTCGAGACCTTCGAGCACCTGCACGACTACCGGGCCCGAGATCATGAAGCTGACCAGATCACCGAAGAACGGACGCTCCTTGTGGACGGCGTAGAAGCCCTCGGCCTGCTCCTGGGTCATCTGGATGCGCTTGGACGCGACGACGCGCAGGCCGGCATCTTCCAGCATCTTGGTGACGGCGCCGGTCAGGTTGCGGCGCGTGGCGTCGGGCTTGATGATCGAAAAGGTGCGGGTCACGGCCATGGAAAGTTCCTCAGATGCGTCTGTGTTCAAGTTGGGCGCGCCCCTAGCCGGGTCGGCGCGGCGAAGCAAGCCGAGCGAGGATGGGACGCGCTCAACCCGCCTCGGCCCAACGGCCGCCCTCCTGCTTCCAGAAGTGACGTTCGGTGTCGGCGCGACCGCGCAACTGCTTCCACACACCCCGCGCCGCCTCGACCGTCGTATCGTCGAACAACAGGAACGTGCGCGCGAAGCCGGTCGCCTCCTCGCGCCAGCGACCATCGGCCAGCGCCAGGAAACGCGCGCCGTTGGCCGGCTCGCACGCGTCGGACAGCAGCACGGGCTGGCGCGCGTCGTGCGCACCACCCGCCCGGCCGTTGGCGAGGAAACTGTCCGGCAGCGCCCACAGCCCTTCGCCGATACGATCCAGCTGACCGGGATCGGCCGACACCACCAGCATCCGCTCACCCGCATTGAGCGTGGCCCGCGCGAGCAACGGCAGCGCCGCCTCGACCGGATCGCGCGACAGCTGGTAGAAATCGACGCGGGTCATGCCGACAGGCTCATATCGCTTTGATGCCCTGCCCGCCTAGTCCGTCATGCCTCGGCGGTGTCGCGCACGAACCGGTCGAGCAGGCGCACGCCGAAGCCGGTCGCGCCCTTGTCCCAGGTCGCCCCGGACTTGTCGGCCCAGACGGTACCGGCGATGTCGAGGTGCGCCCATGGGGTACCGTTTTCGATGAATCGCTTGAGGAACTGCGCCGCGGTGATCGATCCGGCGTAGCGGCCGCCGACGTTCTTCATGTCGGCGATCGGGCTGTCGATCATCTTGTCGAACTCGGAACCCATCGGGAAGCGCCACAGCCGCTCACCCGTGGCGGCGCCGGCTGCGGTCAGGTCCGCCGAAAGCGCGTCGTCGTTCGAGAACAGACCGGCGTACTCGAACGCCAGCGCGGCGATGATCGCGCCGGTCAGGGTCGCGAGATCGACGATCCGGCTCGGCGCATATTCGCGCTGCACCCAGGTGAGCGCATCGCACAGCACCAGCCGGCCTTCCGCGTCGGTATTGATGACCTCGATCGTCTGCCCCGACAGCGACTTCACCACGTCGCCGGGACGCTGGGCGTTACCGTCGGGCATGTTCTCGACCAGGCCGCAAACCGCGACGACGTTGGCCTTGGCCTTGCGCAAGGCGAGCGCGAGCATGGTGCCGGCCACCGCGCCGGCGCCGCCCATGTCCCACTTCATGTCTTCCATGCCGCCAGCACCCTTGATACTGATGCCACCGCTGTCGAAGGTCACGCCCTTGCCCACGAAGGCGATCGGGCCCGCACCCTTCTGGCCGCCTTGTTCGCCGCCGTTCCATTCCATGACCAGCAGCTGCGCATCGCGGACCGAGCCTTGCGAGACGCCGAGCAACGAGCCCATGCCCAGCTCCGCCATTTCGGCTTCGCCCAGCACGCGGATCTTGAGGCCGGTGCCCTCCATCCGTTCACGACAGCGCGCGACGAAGCTTTCGGGATAGATGATGTTGGCCGGCTCGGTCACCAGTTCACGCGTGAACTCAACCCCGGTGGCGAGCGCCTGTTCGATCTCCCACTGCGCTTCGGTGCCTGCGGGCGCGCCGATCACGGTCACCCCGGTGAGCGTCGGCTTCTTGTCGTCGCTCTGCGTGGTGCGATAGGTGTCCCAGCGCCAGGCGCGCAGGCGCAGGCCCAGCAGCAGCGCGGCGGCCTGCTCTACCGAAAGGCCGCTGTTCGAAAGATCGATGGCGAGCGTCGTCTCGCCCGAGGTGAGGAAGCGCGCGACGATACCGGCGCCGGCCTTTTCCGCCGAGACGACGCGATCCTTGTCATCCACGCTGCCCAGTCCGGCAAGCACGAGGCGTACGACGCGGCCGTCACGCTCGACATAACTTTCGAGCAACTGGCCTGGTTTGCCCGTGAATTTGGCGCGTCTGGCCGCTTCAAGCACGGTTGCTTCGGATCCGGCGGGCAACGCATCCTGATTGACCGGTACCACGAGAATGGCGGCCTGCGGCGACAC
The DNA here is from genome assembly GCF_055361525.1 of Novosphingobium sp. TK46. Taxonomy (NCBI): domain Bacteria; kingdom Pseudomonadati; phylum Pseudomonadota; class Alphaproteobacteria; order Sphingomonadales; family Sphingomonadaceae; genus Novosphingobium; species Novosphingobium sp. TK46. The sequence continues at coordinate 2,917,472 of NZ_CM143963.1, read as the reverse complement.
ACCTGCATCAAGGAACTGAATTTGCATGGATTCTCCTCAGCCGATCGAAAACGCAGACCTGACCGCCCGCCGCGCGACTTGCAAGCTGTCGCAAAGGTTCCAGGTTCGCATCACCGGCGGATTGCAGTTAAGCGCGGGCGATGCGATAGGCAAGCCATGCCCCCCGTCCTGCCGATCCCACCGCAAGCCCCCTCCCTTCGCTTGCGCTCCCACTCGCTGAGTGCGCTGGCGGCAGGGCTCGTCGCCTTTGCCGCTCCCGGCGCCGCGCTGGCGCAGGATCTCACGCGCCCGATTCCGGACCAGCCGATGGTGGTGCCCCCAGCCCCGCCGCCCGCGACGAGTGCGAACGAGATTCCGGTCGCCTTCGCCGCCGACAAGGTGGAATACGCGCAGAATTCCGATCAGGTGACCGCCACCGGCAACGTCGTGCTGCGTCGCGACGACCAGTCGGTGCGATCGGATCGCGTCACCTGGAACCAGAAGACCGGCCAGATCATCGCCACCGGCAACGTGCGTCTGGTCGACGAGAACGGCAACCAGGTGTTCACCGACCGGGTCGAACTGACCGACGAGCTCAAGACCGGCGCGATGCAGAACCTGCTGATCGCGATGCGCCAGGGCGGTCGTCTGGCGGCGGTCTCCGGCGAGCGCATCGACAACGGCAACGTCATCCTGAACAAGGCCGCCTACACCGGCTGCGCCATCGAGGACAGTGATGGCTGCCCCAAGCAGCCGAGCTGGCGCGTGACCGCGAAACAGGTCGTCTATGACGAGACCGCCGAACGGATCACGTTCAAGAACGCCCGGCTCGAGATGTTCGACCTGATCAAGCTGCCGCTGCCGGGACTGCGCATCTCGACCAGCGGCGGCTCGGTCGGTGGCTTCCTCGTTCCCGATTTCGGCGTGTCGCCGTCCAACGGCCTCGAGATCAGCGATTCCTACTATTGGCAGATCGCCAAGAACCGCGACCTGACCGGCACCGCTTACGTCTATAGCAAGGTCGCGCCGATGGTCGCGGGCCAGTATCGCGCGCTCACCCAGGACGGCGCCTACCAGATCACGGGCTACGCGACCTCCAGCAGCCGCATCCCGATCAGCGGCGACAATCCGCAGTCCAATCGCAGCTTTCGCGGATACGTCTTTGCCAACGGCCGCTTCCAGCTGGATCCGGCGTGGAGCGTGACGACCTCGATCCGGCGCGCCACCGACCGTACGTTCCTGCGCCGCTACGACATCAGCCGCGACGACCGGCTGCGTTCGTTCATCGATGTCGAGCGGATCGATCCCGACAGCTACCTGTCGATATCAGGCTGGAACACCCAGACCCTGCGTACCGGGGTCGACCAGGGCCAGCAGCCGATCGCCCTGCCGCTGATCGACTATCGCCGCCGCTTCGCCGACCCGGTGCTGGGTGGCGTCATCGAAGGTCAGGTGAACACTCTGGCGATCACCCGGCCGAACGGACAGGACACGCAACGCGCGTTCGCCAAGGCGCAGTGGTCGCTCCGCAAGTTGACCGGGATGGGCCAGGAGGTGACGTTTACCGGCTTGCTGCGCGGCGATGTCTATCACTCCAACCAGAACGCGTTGACGACTACAGATCTCTATCGTGGCGAAGCCGGATGGAAGACGCGCGGCATCGCGACTGCGGCGGTCGACGTGCGCTGGCCGCTGGTGGGCGCCGTGTTCGGCGGCACGCAAGTGCTCACCCCGCGTGTCCAGCTGGTCGCGACACCCAACACGCCCAATCTCTCGATCCCCAACGAAGACGCGCGCGCGATCGATTTGGAAGACAGCAACCTGTTCGCACTCAACCGCTTCCCCGGGTACGATCGGATCGAGGACGGCGTGCGCTTCACCTACGGCGTCGACTGGAAATTCGAACGCCCCCGCTGGCGCATCCTCGCGAACGTCGGTCAGTCTATCCGGCTGAGCAATCAGGAGTCCATCCTGCCGGACGGTACCGGCCTGTCCAACAAGACATCCGACATCGTCGGCCGCACCGAAGTTCGCTATCGCGATTTCATCTCGCTCACCCACCGCTACCGGCTGGACAAGGACAGCTTCCAGATGCGGCGCAATGAAATCGATGCGACGATCGGCAACAGCAAGACTTACGCAGAAATCGGCTACACCAAGCTCAATCGCGATATCGACGTGGTCGAGGATCTGCGCGACCGCGAGGAACTGCGCTTCGCCGGCCGCGCATCGATCCTCAACTACTGGTCGATCTTCGGTTCGGCGGTCGTCAACCTGACCGACCGCAGCGAGGATCCGACGTTCGGCTCGGACGGTTTCCAGCCCCTGCGCACGCGCATCGGCGCCGCCTACGAGGATGACTGCCTGCAGGTCGCGCTGACATGGCGACGCGACTACCAGATCATCGGCGACGCGCGCCAAGGCAACTCCTTCTCGGTGAACTTCGCGCTCAAGAACATCGGCTTCAAGTAGCCTTGCCGCATGGCGACTGCGAAACCCGCGACCACCTCATACCATCGGCGGACGCCTGCAATCGCGCTATCGGTCATGCTCATTTTCAGTTAAGCCGCGCTGCTGCAGGGCACGCGATCATGGTACGCCGGGTCGGTTGGATACGACATGACCTTGCGGTATCTGGCCGAGTATCCGGCCCAGGACGGGATAGAAGACACGGTGAAAACCAGCATTCGTAATGGCTTGAGGACAGGTTCGCTCACGCTGGCCGTCCTCGCGGGCGCACTCGCCGTGCCGATCGCGTCGGCGCAACAGCAAGAAGACGCCCAGGGGAACATCACGATCCCCGACGATGTGAAGATCTTTGCCGCCGCCAACAACCCCAACCAGCGGCGCGCCACCGCCGTGGTGAACGGCGACGTCATCACGGGAACCGACGTCGACCAGCGCCTCGCGCTGATCCTTGCCGCCAACGAGAACAAGGTCGGCGATGAGGAAAAATCCCGCCTGCGCCTGCAGGTTCTGCGCAACCTGATCGACGAGACGCTGCAGATTCAGGCCGCCAAGGCCGCCGATATCGAGGTCAAGTCGGCCGAGGTCGATCAGACCTATGCGCGCGTCGCCACCCAGAACTTCGGCCAGAATCCGGCGGCGATGGATGCGTACCTCGGTCGCGTCGGCTCCGCGCCGGCATCGCTCAAGCGCCAGATCCTTGGCGAACTTTCGTGGCAGCGCCTGCTTAGCCGCAACGTCGCACCTTTCGTCAACGTCTCGGATGACGAGGTGAAGGAAGTGATGAGCCGGCTCGAAGCGTCCAAGGGCACCGACGAGTACCGGATCGGCGAGATCTATCTGGCCGCCACGGACGAGGACCAGCAGCAGGTCTCGGACAATGCGCACAAGATCGTCGAGCAGCTCAAGCAGGGCGGCAGCTTCGTCGCCTACGCCCGCCAGTATTCGCAGGCATCGACCGCTGCCGTCGGTGGCGATCTGGGCTGGATCAAGCTTGCCCAGCTGCCGACCGAACTGGCGCAGGCCGCCAGCGAGATCCAGACCGGCCAGCTGGTCGGACCGATCAAGATCCCCGGCGGCTATTCGATCCTCTATCTGATCGACAAGCGCAAGGTCCTCACCGCCGATCCGCGCGATGCGGTGCTGGCGCTCAAGCAGGTTTCGATCAACTTCCCCGCCGGCACCACCGAGGCGCAGGCGACTGCCCGCGCCAAGACGTTCGCCTCGGCGATGCAGGGCGCCAAGGGTTGCGGCGCGGTGGACGAAGTCGCCGGCAAGCTTGGCGCGCAAGTCGTCGCCAACGATCAGGTGCGCGCGCGCGATCTGCCCGGACCGTTGCAGAACGCGGTCCTGGCACTGAACGTCGGCGAAACCTCGCCGCCGTTCGGCTCGATCAAGGAAGGCGTGCGCGTGCTGATGCTGTGCGGGCGCGACGATGCCCCCAATGCCAATGGGCCGAACTTCGACCAGTTGATGAGCCAGATGGAAGACGATCGCATCAACAAGCGCGCGCAGATGTACTTGCGCGATCTTCGCCGCGACGCGGTGATCGAGTACAACTGATCGCCTGATGGAACGGCGCGCGCCGCTCGCGGTATCGCTTGGCGATCCGGCCGGCATCGGGCCGGAACTGATCGCCGAAGCCTGGCTGCGGCGCGATGCCGAGGATCTGGCGCCGTTCTTCGCCAGCGGCGGCGCTAATGTCCTGACGTCCGCATCACGCCGGCGTGGGCTCGACGTGACGATCGTGCCGATTGGCGATCCCGCCGAGGCAGGCGCCGCTTTCGCCCGTGGTCTACCGGTGCTGGGCGGCTATGATGCCGACTATCGACCCGGCGAACCCGACGAGCAAGGCGCGCGGTTCGCGATCGCCTCGCTCACCGAAGCGACCGCGCATGCCGTACAGGGCCGCGCCACCGGCATCGTAACCGGCCCGATTGCCAAATCGCACCTCGCCCGCTTCGGCTTCACGCAACCGGGGCAGACCGAATTCGTCGCCGATGCCAGCGGCACCGTTCGCGAAGACGCCGTGATGATGCTCGCCGGTCCCTCGTTGCGGACGGTGCCCCTGACTGTTCACGCGGCACTGGCGGATGTGCCCGGCCTGATTACGGTCGACCTGATCGTACGCCGCGTGACCGTGATCCTCGCCGCACTTGCCCGTGATTTCGGCATCCCTAAAGCGCGGATCGCGGTGACCGGCCTCAATCCGCACGCGGGCGAGGATGGCCGCATGGGTGTTGAGGAGCAGCGCATCATCCGCCCGGCGATCGACCGCTTGCGGGCCGCGGGCCATGCGGTCACCGGCCCCCACCCGGCCGACGCGCTGTTCGCCGCCCACGAACGCGGGCGCTATGACGTGGCAGTGTGCATGTATCACGATCAGGCCCTGATACCGATCAAGGCGCTGGACTTCGATCAGGGCGTCAACGTCACCCTCGGGCTGCCGATCGTGCGGACCTCGCCCGACCACGGCACTGCGTTCGCCATCGCCGGCACCGGCCAGGCAAGCGCGGGCGCGACGATCGCCGCGATCCGCATGGCCGGTGAATGCGCGGCCCAGCGCCTGAAGGCACACGGTTCGATCTGAACGGCTCGACTTCGCGCGACCTGAGCGCGTAGGGACGTGCGATGCATCCACCCCTCCCCCCCTTGCGCGAGGTCATCGCGCGCCATGGGCTGTCGGCCAGCAAGGCGCTCGGCCAGAACTTCTTGCTGGACGAGCAATTGCTCGACCGCATTGCCGCCGTTCCTGGCTCTCTCGACGGCCAGCATGTTCTCGAAGTCGGGCCCGGCCCGGGTGGACTGACCCGCGCGCTGTTGCGGGCGGGCGCGCATGTCACCGCGATCGAGATGGATCGGCGCTGCCTGCCCGCGCTTGCCGAGCTGGCCGATGCGTTTCCCGGACGGTTGCGCGTGATCGAGGGTGACGCGCTGAAGATCGACCCCGCCACCTTGTTCGACGGTCCCTACGCCATCGTCGCGAATCTGCCCTACAACGTCGGCACCGCCTTGTTCACCGGCTGGCTGACCGGCGAGACCTGGCCACCGCGCTGGACCTCGCTGACCCTGATGTTCCAGGAGGAAGTCGCGCGGCGGATCATCGCCGCGCCGGACACCGGCGCCTACGGGCGACTGGCAGTCCTGGCGCAGTGGCGATCGACCGCGCGGCTGGCGATGAAGGTCCACCGCAGCGCCTTCACGCCCGCGCCCAAGGTCATGTCGGCGATCGTTCACGTCGAGCCGGCACCGGCGCCAACAGGCGTCTCGATGCGGATGCTCGAGCGGCTGACCGAGGCTGCGTTCGGCCAGCGCCGCAAGATGCTGCGCCAGAGCGTCAAAGGCTTGCCCGGCGCGCTCGATGCCCTGGCCGAATGCGGTATCGACCCGCAACGACGGGCCGAGACGCTGAGCATCCCGGAGTTCGTAGCTATCGCGAAAGTCCTCAGCTAAGCTGTTGGTGTAACAACGTTTACGCCAAGGCCTTCTTCTTCAGGCGCCAAGCATGAAGCAGGGGTTCGGTGTAGCCGTTGGGCTGCTCGGCTCCCTTGAACACGAGGTCGCACGCCGCCTGAAAAGCCAGCGAAGTCTCCCAGTTCCCGGTCATCGGTTCGTAGAGCGGATCGCCTGCGTTCTGCGCATCGACCTTCGCCGCCATCCGCTTGAGCGAATCCAGAACCTGGTCCTCGCTGCAGACGCCATGCAGCAGCCAGTTGGCCATATGCTGGCTGGAGATGCGCAGCGTCGCGCGATCTTCCATCAGTCCGATGTCGTTGATGTCGGGCACCTTGGAGCAGCCGACACCCTGATCGATCCAGCGCACGACATAGCCCAATAGACCCTGCGCATTGTTGTCGAGTTCCTCGCGAACCTCGTCCTCGGACCAGTTCACCCCATCCGCCAACGGCACCTGCAACAGGGCATCGAGGCCCGGGATCGTCGCGATAGCCGCATCGCTACGCAGGTCGAACACGTCGACCTGATGGTAATGCATGGCATGGAGCGTCGCGGCCGTCGGCGATGGCACCCAGGCGGTGTTCGCGCCGGTCTTGGGGTGGCCGATCTTCTCGACCATCATCGCCGCCATGCGATCGGGTGCCGCCCACATGCCCTTGCCGATCTGGGCCCGCCCCGAAAGTCCATGCGCCAACCCGATGGCGACATTGCGTTTTTCGTAGGCCTGGATCCAGCCGCTCGCCTTGATCGCGCCTTTGCGGATCATCGGGCCTGCGCGCATCGACGTATGGATCTCGTCGCCAGTGCGATCGAGGAAGCCGGTGTTGATGAAGACGATACGATCCTTCACCGCATGAATGCATGCGGCGAGGTTTGCCGATGTCCGCCGCTCCTCGTCCATGACGCCGACCTTGATGGTATGGCGCGGCAGCTGCAGCAGATCCTCAACCGCATCGAACAAGTCGTTGGTAAAGCTGCACTCTTCCGGACCATGCATCTTCGGCTTGACGACGTAGATCGAACCCTCGCGGCTGTTGCGGAACCGGCCGAGTCCCTTGACGTCCTGTGCCGAGATCGCGCTGGTTAGCACCGCGTCCATCACGCCTTCGGGTATCTCCGAGCCATCCGCGAGCAGGATCGCAGGGTTTGTCATCAGATGGCCGACATTGCGCACGAACAACAGGCTGCGGCCCGGCAGTGCCAGCGCATCGCCATCGCTGGTGGTCAGGGCCTTGTCTTCGGCGAGCGCGCGAGTCATCGCCTGACCGCCCTTCTCGAAGGTATCCGTCAGATCGCCACGGATGACGCCGAGCCAGTTGGCATAGGCCAGGATCTTGTCCGCAGCGTCGACCGCAGCGATCGAATCCTCAAGATCGACGATCGTGGTCAGCGCCGCTTCCAGCACGATATCGGCGATTCCCGCCTTGTCGGTGCTGCCCACGGCATGGGTCGGATCGACGATGACCTCAATGCCAAGTCCGTTGCTGCGATAGAGCCGGCCATTCTTGGTGGTCCCGCGATACTGCAGCGGCGTCGCCAGTTCGATCGCGGTGATATCCGCGATATCCGCCCACGAACCCTGCGCCAGCGGCACCGCCTGGTCCAGGAACGCACGACCCGCCGCGATCACCGCGGCGCCGCGTACCGGGTCGTAGCCTTTGCCCTGTGCTGGCGCCGCATCGAGCGCGTCGGTGCCATACCAGGCGTCGTACAGGCTGCCCCAGCGCGCGTTCGCCGCGTTCAGCAGGAACCGGGCATTGAGCACGGGGACCACGAGCTGCGGTCCGGCCAACGTCGCGATTTCGGCATCGACTTTCTCGGTGCTGACGACGAACGGCGCGGGTTCGGGAACCAGATAGCCGATCTGACGCAAAAATGCCTGATACTCGTCCTGGACCAACGGCTTGCCGGCGCGCTGCTGGTGCCAAGCGTCGATCTGAGATTGCAGATCGTCCCGCTTGGCGAGCAAGGCGCGGTTGCGCGGTGCAAAATCGCGCAGCAGCGCGGCGAACCCGCTCCAGAAATCATCGACCGACGTGCCGATTGGCGGAAGAATGTCGGTCTCGACGAACTTCGCCAGTTCGGCATCGACCTGCAAACCGGAACGCTCAACCCTGCCTGTCATGAGACCTCGCAACAATAAACGGCGCGCCATGAGACTGGCCGCCTTTTGTGAACACCGATGCTGTCCTGGGGAAGAACGATGCGGCTATGGCGGATGGTGGAAAGCTTGGCAACCGCACGACCCACGATCGCGCGACTACGGGTGATCCACTGGACTTTGTTAACCTGTCGGAAACCCTTACACGAGAGATTATGTTAACCACCGCCGGCGGCGTAAAATCGGGGCTGGCACGTTCATTGCCTATGCGATGGGACACGGTTCGGACAAAGGGTGACGATGCTCAAGAAGATTTCTCGCCTTTTCGTCATCAAGACCCGGTGGGAGGCGTTTCTCATCATCTACGGTCTTGCGCTCGGAGCCGTCGAACGAGGCAGCGCCTATCTCATCAAGTACCCTGGGCTCGGCGGCAAACTGCTGTTCCTCGCATGCACCGGCGCGGTGTTCATGGCGGGCGCCAAGATGCTCGATTGTCTGCGCCACGAACAGGCACTCGCGGCGCCGGTGCCGGCCGTCATGAACGGTGATGTCAAAAGTGGCATGACAACTGCCGAAGCCCGCTAGCGGGCATAAGCCGCCAGGCACCTGTGCTTGCCGTCCATGTCGTCAATGATGGGGTAAGTGGAGCGCTTCTGTTGCCCGGTGCGCTCCGAACCGCTGGAATCCCTTCTGTTACCCGGTGGGTCCGACCGTGTTCAGGCTTTGTAACTTCAGGGCGTTAGCCCCTAGAATTACGCTGCGAGAGCAAGTGCTTCGTTATCGTTGGCACTTATTGGGTTTTGAGCCTTGAACGGGTTACTCAGCCCGGGCAAAAACAGCGTCTTTGAACACACGTCGATCCTAGTTCGGCCCCGTCATTTCCCTCGCCGAGACGAGAGGAGTGGTGGAGCCGCCGGGTACCGCCCCCGGGTCCGCTGCGTCTATTTCACGCCGCAGTTTATCACCATAGCCGGTCGAGACCGGCGAGATCTCATATAAGGATTGCGCGTCGCTTGTGAAGGGCCTGCTTGCGCGATCGCGCAAGGTTCTATGCCGGTGGCGCGCCGCGCTTCTTCAGTTCGACCAGGATGTCCTTGAGGATATCGAGCTGGGGATCGGTCGCCACCGATTGTTCTGCCGCCGTGTCGGCCGCGTCCTTCTTTTCACGTTCGAGCTTGTCGATCACCCGGTTGACCGAACGCAGCAGCATGAACAGCACCGCCGCTACGATCAGGAAGTTGATGACCTGGGTGACGAAGGCGCCATAGCCCACCATCGCGACGCCCGCGGCCTTGAGCGCCGCATAGTCGGCCAAGCTGCCTTTGTAAGTGGCAGGTATCGATCCCAAGGTTACGAAGTAATTGGAAAAATCGATATCCCCGAACAGCCAGCCGATGATCGGCATGATGATGTTTTCGGTCAGCGCGGTGACGATCTTGCCGAAAGCCGCACCGATGATGACGCCGACTGCGAGATCGAGGACGTTTCCGCGCGCGATGAATTTCTTGAATTCGTCTAGCAAAGTCATCGCGCCATCCCTTGTTCCCTGACGTGCGTCAGCCTGCCAAAGCCTTGTCTCGCTGGCAAGTGTCACGCACCGCTTGCGTGGACGCCGGGCGTCGCTATCTATTCCGCCGTGCAAAGAGGTCCGCACCGCGCGGAGCCGTGAGCCAAGGATGTCCGGAATGCTGCAGACTTTCTCCCGCGCCCATTTCGCCCGCTCCGGTCGCGTGCTCCTGGTTACGGCCGGAGCGATGAGCGTCGCCGCCTGCGGCTTCAATTCGGTTCCGACCAAGCAGGAAGCCGCGAAGGCCAAGTGGGCTGACGTGCAGGCCGCTTTCCAGGAACGTGCGAACCTCGTTCCCAATCTTGCCGCCGTGGCCAAAGGCGCGGCCGAGCAGGAAAAGGCGATCCTGACCGGCGTCGTCGAAGCGCGCGCCAAGGCCACCAGCGTCCAGGTGACGGCCAACGATCTGAACGACCCGGCCAAGATGCAGCAGTTTAGCCAGGCGCAGGAGCAATTCGGTCAGAGCCTCGGCCGCCTGCTCGTCAGCGTCGAAAAGTATCCCGATCTAAAGTCGATCACCAACTATCAGATGCTGCAGACCCAGATCGAGGGTCAGGAAAACCGTATCCGTGTCGCCGTGCGCGACTACAACGGCGCCGTGCAGGATTACAACACCGAGGTACGGGTGTTCCCGACGATGATCGGCGCCAAGCTGCGCGGCGCCTCGCCGTTGGTCCCCTACCAGGCCGTGACCCCCGGTGCCGACGTCGCACCAAGCCTTGAAGGCAAGCTGTAGCGCGGCGCTCGGGCGTTCGACCGGTGAGGTTTTTGCTCGGCGCGCTGCTGGCGTGTCTCGGTGCGCTCGTCGCGCAACCCGGTGTCGCGGCGCCGCAGTTCCCCAAGCTGACCGGTCGCGTGGTGGACGACGCCAACATCCTTCCCCCCGATGTCGAACAACGCCTGACCCAGAAGCTCGATACGCTTGAGCGGCAATCGCAGCGCCAGGTTGTCGTCGCGACGGTGCCCGACCTGCAGGGACTGGAGATCTCCGACTACGGCTATCAGCTGGGCCGGGCCTGGGGGATCGGCGACAAGAAGCGTAATGATGGCGTGCTGCTTCTGGTGGCGCCCAACCAGCGCAAGGTGCGGATCGAAGTCGGCTATGGCCTTGAAGGCGTGCTGCCGGACGGCATGGGCTTCCTGATCATCAACAACGACATCGTACCCCGGTTCAAGGCGGGTGACATGCCGGGCGGGATCGAAGCGGGAACCGACGCGATCGTCTCGCAATTGACGCTTCCGCCGCAGCAGGCACAGCAGATCGCCGCCCAGGCGGTACGGCAAAGCAGGCAATCACGCGATCAGGGGGTTCCGGTCGGCGGCATCATCTTCACGCTGGTCATTCTGTTGTTCTTTGTCCTGCCAATCCTGCGCGCGTTTGGCGGTGGTGGCGGCAGGCGCCGCGGTGGCTTCGGCTCACCGATCATCTTCATGCCGGGCGGCTTTGGCGGCGGCGGCGGCGGCGGTTTTGGCGGCGGTGGAGGCGGGGGCGGCTTCTCGGGCGGGGGCGGCAGCTTCGGCGGCGGTGGCGCGAGCGGGAGTTGGTAGCATGAGCAAACTCACCTACCTTTCATCGGCAGACCACCAACGCGTGAGCGACGCCGTGGCCAAGGCCGAAGGCGGCACCGCGGGTGAGATCGTCACCGTGCTGGCCGAGCGTTCGGATGGCTATTCCGACGTGGCGCTCGCCTGGGCTGCCTTTGTCGCCTTGCTGACGCTGGCGATCATGGCCGTGTTGCCCGACGCCTTTCTGGGCGCTGCGGAGATCCTCCAGGGCGGCTGGATCCACAGCTGGACGCCGCGCGACGTCTTGACGCTGGCCTCGTTGGTCACCGGGCTGGCTTTCGCGGCGATGGTGCTGCTGCAGGCCGCGCCGGCGGTGCGTTTCCTGCTGATCCCGCCACCGATCAAGACCAGGCGCGTCCACGATCGGGCGCTGCATACCTTCCGCGTCAGCGCCGAACAGCGAACCACGGGGCGCACCGGCATCCTGATCTACCTGTCGATGCGCGAGCATCGGGCCGAGGTGCTGGCCGACGCGGCGATCGCCAGCAAGGTCGATGCGGAGGTATGGGCCGACGCGCTCGAGGCCTTGCTGGATCATCTGCGACGCGGCGATGTCGCGGGCGGGATGTGCGCCGCGGTGGAGCGCATCGGCGCCATCCTTGCCGAGCATCTTCCCCGCGCAAGCGACGACGTCAATGAATTGCCGGACAGGTTGATAGAAATATGAGCGACGAAGCGAACCTGCCCGAGGAAGTCGTCTGGCAAGGCAAGTTCATCACCGCCAAGCGCCGGGGACGATGGGAATATGTCGGCCGTGCGCGCGGCCTCCGCGCCGCCGTCATCCTGGCGATCGACGACGAGGATCATGTGATCCTGGTCGACCAGTTCCGCATGCCCCTGGGCAAGCGCTGCATCGAATTGCCCGCGGGACTGGTGGGAGATCATGATGACAACCAGGACGAGGATACGAGTGTCGCCGGCGCGCGCGAGCTTGAGGAAGAAACCGGCTATCGCCCCGGTCGCATGGAAGTGATCGGCGAGTTCTTCTCTTCGCCCGGCATGGTGAGCGAAAGCTTCACCCTTTTGCGCGCGCACGATCTGGTGAAAGTCGGCGAAGGCGGCGGTGTCGAGAGCGAGGACATCACCGTGCATCGCGTGCCCCTGTCGGGGATCGACGCCGCGATCGATCGCTTCAGGACCGATGGCTTTGCGGTCGACGTAAAGATCCTGACGCTGCTGGGCCCAGGCATCCTGGCCTGAGCCATTGCGCACGAGCATCGGCACCTGCCAGCGCAAGGCACGGTTTCGCGAGGAAGGCGAAGCGCTGGCCGCAGCCGCGAGGGCGCCCTTCCCGCTGCGCCCCTACCGCTGCGAGCTATGCCGACAGTTTCACCTGACGAGCCGCACGAAGGGCATGCGGGTGCCCAGGTTCGAGCGCGAACGGCGTACCGCCGCTGAAGGCGATCAAGAACGACCGGCGGAATAAGGCGCCGGGTCGATCCGCCAGCACGGGCCGGCAACCCCGCTCACAATGTCGTGAAGATCGCGCCGAAGTCCTTGCCGCCATGACCCGCTTCGACGAAGGCTTCGTAGATCTTCGTCGCGTGTTCGCCCAGCGGCACGGTCGCGCCGGCGGTCTGCGCCCCGCCCATCGCCAGCCGCAAGTCCTTCAGCATCAGCGCCGAAGCGAATCCACCCTGATAGTCGTTGTCGGCCGGGCTCGTGGCACCGATGCCGGGAGCCGGCGTGTAGTCGTTTAAAGACCAGTTGTAGCCGGTCGATTTCGAGCTGATCTCGAAGAACTTCTGCGGATCGAGCCCGGCCTTTTCGGCCAGGGCCAACGCTTCGCAAGTGCCGATCATGTGGATCGCCAGCAGCATGTTGTTGCACATCTTGGCAACCTGCCCGCTCCCGATCGCGCCGGCGTGGATCACCGCCTTGGCCATCGGTTCGAACACGGCCTGCGCCTTTGCGAACGCCGCCTCGGTACCGCCGACCATGAAGGTCAGCGTGCCGCCGTTGGCCGCGGCGATCCCGCCCGAGACCGGCGCATCGACCATCGCGTAGCCCCCCGCCTCGGCCAGCCCGGCGACTTCGCGTGCGGTGGCCAGATCGATCGTCGAGCAATCGAGGAACAGTGCACCGGCCGGCGCCTTGCCGATGACATCCTTGGTGTAGACCGCCTTCACGATGGCGCCGTTGGGCAGCATGGTGACCACCGCCTCGGCATTGGCAACGGCGTCCGGCACGGCGGTGAACGGGGTGCAGCCGCTGTCCTTGGCGCGGGCCAGCGCGTCTTCGGACAAGTCGAAGGCGGCAACGTCGTGCCCCGCCTTGACGAGGTTCGCGGCCATGCCGCCGCCCATGTTGCCAAGGCCGATGAACGCGATCTTCATGGCGGGCCTAGCGCCCCTTCCAGACGCCGGGCCGCTTCTCGACGAAGGCGGCCATGCCCTCGGCCTTGTCCTCGGTGGCGGTGAGGACCTGGAACATGCGGCGTTCCATGACGAGGCCGGTCTGCAGCGTCGTTTCGAACGCCATGTTGACCATTTCCTTGTTCATCATCGCGGCCAGTGGCGGCATGCCGGCGATCAGCTCGGCTGCCTTGAGCGCTTCGTCGAGCAGCTGGTCGGCCGGCACCACGCGGCTGACGAGGCCCGAGCGCTCGGCCTCGGCGGCGTCCATGTTGCGGCCGGTGAGGCACAGGTCCATCGCCTTGGCCTTGCCGATCGCGCGGGTCAGGCGCTGGGTACCGCCCATGCCGGGTGCGACCGCGAGGCGGATCTCGGGCTGGCCGAACTTGGCGGTTTCGGAGGCAATGATGAAGTCGGCCATCATCGCCACTTCACAGCCGCCACCCAGCGCAAAGCCGTTGACCGCAGCGATCCACGGTTTGCGGATGGCGTTGGCGAACTTCGTGGTCCAGCCCGAGAAGAAGTCTTCGGAATAGAAATCCGCGCCCGGTTTCTCGACCATCTCCTTGATGTCGGCGCCCGCGGCGAAAGCCTTGTCGCCCGACCCGATCAGCACCGCGCAGCCCTGCGACTTGTCGGCCTCGAACCTGGCGAAGGCGTCGATCAGCTCGGCCAGCACGGTCGAGTTCAGCGCGTTGAGCGCCTTGGGCCGGTTGAGCGTGACCAGCGTGACCGCGCCCCTCTGCTCGACCAGGATCGTCTCGTAGGCGGTTTCGGTGCTCATAGGGGCTTCCATCCTTCGTTGGCGGGGAGCGGCGCAAAGATCGCGTCCAGCTCGTCGTCGGTGACACCCTCGGGCGTCGGCGGGTTCCATTTGGGCGCGTGATCCTTGTCGACGATCACCGCGCGGACGCCCTCGGCGAAATCGGGGCGCAGCAGCACCCGCGCGCCAAGGCGATATTCCAGCGCCATGTTGGCGGCAAAGTCGGTCAGGTGCGCGGACTCCGCAAGCTGCCGCAGCGAGACCTTGCAGGCCTGCGGGCTCTTGGCGCGGAGTGTGGCGAGTTCCTTGGCCGCCCATTCGCTGTCGTCCGCTTCCAGGCTGGTCAGGATATCCTCCAGCCTATCGGATGCGAAGTGCTTGCGGATCGCGGCGGCTTGCGCAGCGATCTTCGGCTCGGGCGGCGTGACAGCAAGCGCCGAAAGCACCCCGCCGATCTCGTCACCAGCGGCGATCCTCTGCTTGGCTTCGGCGATTGCGCCGGCTGGCAGGTAGTGGGTAGCAAGCCCGCTCCACAGACATTCCGCGCCATCCAGCCGCGCGCCGGTGAGCGCGAGGAAATGACCCAGCCGTCCGTCGAGGCGCGAGAGGTACCAGCCGCCGCCGACATCGGGGAACAGGCCGATCCCGGTTTCGGGCATGGCGAAGCGGGTGTTCTCGGTCGCGACGCGGTATTTCGCGGGCTGCGAGATGCCGACACCGCCACCCATGGTGATGCCGTCCATGAACGCGACCACCGGTTTGTCGTAGGTGAACAGCAGATGGTTGAGCCGGTATTCGTCGAAGAAGAACGCCCGGCCGGCGACGCCGCCGTCGGTCAGCGCCGACTGGCGCAGCAGATTGATATCGCCGCCCGAGCAGAAGCCGCGACCTTCGCTGTGTTCGAGAATTACCGCCTTCACCGCCGGCTCGGCCCGCCACGCGAGCAGCGCCTCGGTCATCGCCAGGCACATCTCCAGCGTCAGGGCATGGATCGCCTTGGGCCGGTTGAGCGAGAGGTACCCGGAAACGCCTTCGCGCCGGGTCAACAATTCATCGGTCATCGCGGGGCGTCTTTCGACGAGTGGACGGTGATCATCGACGACGCGTCATCCGCTTCCTTCATCAGATCGAACACCAGCCCCTGCCCCTTTTTGTATCGCAAACTGACGTGCGATTGGGTGCGATGGCGCACCACCATGATGCCGCACAGGCAGACCGTCGCCACCGCCGCTAGGCTCGCGATGGCCGGGACCGCCGCCACCCCGGCAAGAACGACGGGAGCGGTCCGGGCCGCATTCACCAGAAGCGGATTTGCCATCGGCTGTTCAACTCACCTTTTCATCAGTCGCGCAGCAGATCGCGGCCGATGATCATGCGCATGACCTGGTTCGTGCCTTCGAGGATCGAGTGCACGCGCAGATCGCGCCAGAACCGCTCGATCGGATAATCGCGCAGATAGCCATAGCCGCCGAACAGCTGCAGCGCATCGTTGACGATGGCCGAGCCACTGTCGGTCGCCAGGCGCTTGGCCATCGCCGAAAAGCGCGACTTGTCCGGCGCATTGGCGGTGATCTTCGCGGCTGCCATGTAAAGCAGCGCCCGCGCGGCCTCGAGGTCGGTCGCCATGTCGGCCAGCATGAACTGGGTGTTCTGGAAGTCGCCGATCGCCTGGTCGAACTGCTTGCGGTCCTTCACATAGCCGATCGCCTCGTCGAGGCAGCGCTGCGCGCCGCCCAGCGAGCAGGCGCCGATGTTGATGCGGCCGCCATCGAGCCCGGCCATGGCAAAGCGGAAGCCCTCGCCTTCCTTGCCGACGAGGTTGGCGACCGGGACGCGCGCGTCCTCGAAGATGACCTGTGCAGTCGGCGAGGCGTTCCAGCCCAGCTTCTTCTCCGGCGCGCCGAAGCTGACGCCCGGCGTATCCTTGTCCACCACCAGGCAGCTGATGCCACGCGACTTGTGATCGCCGGTGCGCACCATGACGACATAGACGTCGTTGAAGCCGGCGCCCGAGATGAACTGCTTGGTGCCGTTCAGCACATAGTGGTCGCCATCCAGCCGTGCGGTGGTCTTGAGCGCGGCGGCGTCGGAGCCCGAGCCTGGCTCGGTCAGGCAATAGCTGGCGATCTTCTCCATCGAGACGAGATCGGGCAGGTAGCGATCCTTCAGCTCCTGCGAACCAAAGGTGTCGATCATCCAGCCGGCCATGTTATGGATCGAGATGAAGGCGCTGGTGGCGGCGCAGCCATAGCTCATCGCCTCCATGATCAGTGCGGCCTCAAGACGGCCGAGGCCGATACCGCCGCTCTCTTCCGAGACGTAGATCGCACCGAAGCCGAGCTCTCCCGCGGCCTTCCACACGTCGACGGGATAGTGGTGCTTTTCGTCCCACTCGCCCGCGAAGGGCGTGATCCGGTCGGCGGTGAACTTGCGCGCCGTCTCCTGGATCGCGAGCTGGTCTTCGGTCAGAGCGAACTGGTCAGTCATGGAGATCCCCCGTCCGCTGCGTTCAGGAGCAGCGGGTGTATTTTTGCGGTCCGAGCAAGGCGTCGGGTCCATAGTCGCGCCGGATCAGCGTCTTGCCGCCGTCCGTCACGTCGAGCGTGACGTCCAGCTTCCAGGCCTGGCCCTCGCCTGAAAAGGCGAACGCGCCGCTGATGCTTTGATCGGTCAGTTTCTTGACGGTACCCAGTTTGGCCACCGCTTCGTAGAACTTGATCTGCTTGGGCGAAATGACGATCAGGCCCTTGGCATCGCCCAGAGTGCTGGTGCAGTCCTTCGGGACCATGCCCCAGCGGCCGAGGATGGCTGCCGGGATCTCGCCCGCGACGGCCGTGGCGGTCGGCGTCGGTGATGGCATAGGTTCGGTCGCGGACGCCGTCGGCTCGGCGGTCGTCTCAGGCTCGGCTACCGGCCCGGTCGCGGCAGGCGTGCCGGTCGCGGTCGCGGTCGCGGTCGCTTCCGGCTTATCCGCCTTCTTCGAGCAGGCGGAGAGGCCCAGCGCGGCGGCCAAGGCGATCAGCGGCAATGTGGCCTTCATCGTTCCTCTCCCGTGCCCTTTTCCTTCCGCCATCCTCGCCGCAACGAGGATGGCGAGGAGGTTTATCAGCCGACGGCGGCGATGATGTCCTTGCCGAACAGCGCTTCGTCGCTGGGCAGAGTCTTGGGCGTGGCGAGCGGCTTGGAGACCCAGGTTTCGTTGATCAGGTCGCGCCAGGAAACGTTGTTGTTGGTCGCATTGCCGCCCCACGAACCGCAGCCCAGCGAGAAGGTCTGGCGCATGCCGTTCCATAGATTGCCCGAGTTCGAGGCCGACTGCGGCTGGTTCACCATTACGCGGCTGGTCTTGGTGCCCAGCGCCAACTTGCGGATGTTCTCGTCACTGGTCGAGTAGATGCCGCAGGAATGGCCCTGGCCCTGGTAGGCCTGGATCGAGTTTGTCAGGGCTATCGCGTCGTCGATGTCCTTCGCACGATAGAGCGCCATGGTGACGGACATCTTCTCGCCCGAGAACATGAAGTCCGGGCCGAAACCGGTCTCAGGCACGATGAAGAACGCGGTGTCCTCGGGGATGGCGAAACCGGCGTAGTCGGCGATGAACTTGGGCGACTGGGCGACGACCTTGGCGTTGATGTGCACGCCATCTTCCCACAGCGCGTTCTGCAGCTTGGTCTTGTTCTCACCCTCGATGATGAAGCCGCCCTTGGCCTTCAGCTTGTCGAGCATGGTGTCGTAGATCGCATCGAGCAGGACGACCGCGTTGTCCGACGAGCACGACGCCGCGTAATCCAGCGTCTTGGAAATCAGGATCTTCTCGGCCGCGTCGTCCAGATCGGCGGTGTCGTCCACGGTGATGACCGCGTTGCCCACGCCCACGCCCAGCGCCGGGGTGCCCGACGAATAGGCCGCCTTCACCATCGGCGTGCCGCCCGTGGCGAGAATGCGGTCGCACTGCTTCATGACTTCGTTGGTACGCTCGACCGAAGGCTGCTCGATGGGGATTACCAGGTCTGCGGGCGCACCCAGCTTGACCAGCGCGTCGCGCATCAGGTTGCAGATCTTGGCGTTGACGAACTTGGCGCGCGGGTGCGGGCAGATGATGATCGAATTGCGACCCTTGATCGCGTTGATCGCCTTGATCACCGGGGTCGCCTCGGGGTTGGTCGAAGGCGACAGCGCGCCGATCACGCCGACCGGCTTGGCGATCTTGACGATCTGGCGCTCTTCGTCCTCCTCGATGATGCCCACCGACTTGTCGTCGATGATGTCCATCAGCGCGGCACGGGTCTTGACCGAGATCTTCTTGAACTTGCCCTCGTAGTTGCCGAGCTGGGTTTCCTCGACGGTTTCGCGGGCGATCTCCTCGTCCATGCCGGGCTTGGCGACGGCGTAGACCATGCCGCGGATCCAGGTGTCGACCTGCTCCTGCGTGGCGTTCTCGATCTGCTGCTGCGCCGCGCGCGAGCGGGCGATCAGGACCGCGACTTCATCCGCGACCGAAGTCTGCTGAGCGGTGTCGGCGGTCTTTTCCATCGTAGCCATGATACGTATCCCTTCAAGGCTGGAAGCGGGCGAGAAGGCGAGCGGCACAATGCGACGGCATCGCCCGGATCATCCAGCATCGCTGCTTCCAGTGCACTTTTCACAAGCTGCTCGCAACTCTTTTTAACCGCGCGCTTAAATCGCGCGATCACCCGCTCTCGCCGGCAATGTTACCATCTCGTAGGCCCACCCCCCGGGTTCAAGGGTTCAGGTCTCCTCCAGCGCAATTCGGCTTTGCCGGCAGCACTTGGCAGGTCGCGTCGGGATTGGCATGGCCGCATCAGCCTGCCATCATACGGACGGCAGGCTTGCCGCTTAGGCGAATTGCCGTTCGCCCCGGCGAACGCGAACCATGACGACCATGACATTGCCGAAGGAACAGACGCTTGAGCCAGACCGCCATCGACCAGGCCGATTTTCGCAAGGTGCTGGGCAGCTACCCGACCGGGGTCTGCGTCATCACCGCGATGGGGCCGGATGATCGCCCTACCGGAATGGTGGTCGGCACGTTCACGTCCGTCTCGCTGGATCCCCCGCTGGTGGGATTCTTCCCAGACCGGAAATCGACCTCCTGGCCGCAGATCGAGGCGGCCGGTCATTTTTGCGTCAACGTGATGGGCAGCGACCAGACCGAGGTGTGCCGGGCCGTCGGCGCCAAGGGCGAGCAGAAGTTCGTGGGCGTCGAATTCACGATCTCGGAGCACAACCTGCCGGTGATCGCCAACGCGATCGCGTGCATCGAATGCCGCCTCTATTCGGTGACCGAAGCCGGCGACCACTGGTTCGTGATGGGCGAGGTCCTGCGTATGGAGTCCGCGCGTGACGACGACCCGATGCTGTTCCATCGCGGGCGCTATGGCGGTTTCGCCGAATTGATCCAGCCGGCTTGACTTCATCCGCTCCTCTGCTGATCAGGCGTTCAAACCAGATCACACAGGAGATTGATGGATGACTCGTTCGCTAGAGGGTAAGGTCGCGGTGGTGACCGGATCGGGTTCGGGCATCGGTCGTGGGTGCGCCCGCCGCCTGGCCGAAGATCATGCCGCGATCGCCGTATGGGATCTCAACGGCGAGGGCGCGGCCGAGACCGTACGCCTGATCGAGGAAGCCGGCGGCAAGGCGATCGCCATCGTCGTCGACTGCGCCGACAAGACCGCGATCAAGGCCGCAGCCGACGAAACCCGCGAACGCCTCGGCCCGGTGACGATCCTCGTCAACAACGCCGGCATCGCTCCGTTCACCGCCTTCACCGACATCGAGGACGACGAGTTCGACAAGGTCATCCGCATCAACTTGCGTGGGCCGTGGCTGGTCACCAAGGAACTTGTCGGCGACATGCTCGCCGCCAAGTGGGGCCGGATCATCAACATCACGTCCTCGTCGACCCAGACCGGTTCGCCGATGCAGAGCCACTATGTCGCATCGAAGGGCGGCCTGTTCGGCCTGACCAAGGCTCTGGCGCTGGAGCTGGGCAAGACCGGCATCACCGTGAACCTGATCCCGCCGGGGTCGATCGACACGCCGATGCTGCGCGCCGCGCCGATCGATGGCGATGCCTATGGCGCTTCGCTGCCGGTCGGTCGCCTCGGCACGGTCGAGGATATCGCCGCTGCCTGCGCCTTCCTCGCTTCGGAAGAGGCGGGCTACTTCACCGGCCAGACCATGAGCGTCAACGGCGGGCGCTACATGGGCTCTGCCTGACATGAGCGCCTTCGCCGTCAAGGTCGAAGGCGCAACCCTGGTCGGCGAGCGGCACGGGCCGAACGAGAGCGTGCCGCTCGTCCTGGTGCATGGGTTTGGTGGGTCACGCGATGACTGGGAACTGGTCGCGGCCCATCTTTCCCCGCAGCGACCCATCGTAACCTATGACCAACGCGGCTTTGGCGGCTCGACCGCCGAGCCCGGAGTAACGTTCTCGCATGCGCAGGATCTGGTCGCGTTGCTCGACGCGTTGGGTCTCGCTGTCGTCGACCTCGCCGGGCTCTCGCTGGGCGGAGCGACGGTCTTGGGAGCAGCGCTGACCGCCCCTGCGCGGGTTCGCCGGCTGGTGCTGGTCAGCCCCATGCTGGCCGGTTGGTCGTGGTCGGCGGAGTGGATCGCGTTGTGGAAGACGATCGGGCGCGCCGCGCGAGAAGGCGACCTCGATCGGGCTCGCGCGCTCTGGCTGGCGCATCCGCTATTCGCCGGTGTCCGCGATGGCCCCCAGGCGAACAGGCTCGAGCGGTCGATCGCCGCTTTCGCCGGCCGGCAATGGATCGAGGACGACCAGCGCGACGAACTGCCCATGGTGGAACGCCTTCACGCCATGGCGACCCCCGCACTGCTGCTGACCGGCGGCCACGACTTGCCGGACTTTCGCCTGATGGCCGACCTGATCGCGGGGGCGCTGCCGCACGTCAGCCGCATCCACGATCCCGACGCCGGGCACTTGCTGACACTGGAACGACCACAAGCGGTCGCGGACGCGATCACGGATTTCATGGCCGGCTGAAGCGCAACTTGACTGCATTATCATGGCCAGCCGAAACTGCGGCAAAAGGGAGAGACGTATGAAACTGGGCTTTGCGATGCCGCATATGCTGCGGCTCAAGGCGACGATGCAGCCTTGGGAAACCGAGGTCACCGGCGCCGACCAGACCCGCCTCGCCAAGTGGGCCGAGAAGCTGGGTTACGAGATGATCGCGGTGCCCGAACACCACGTGATCCCGCGCAAGCACGTCGACCTGTCGGGCCCCTTCTATTTCAACGCCTACACCGCGATGGCGCATTTCGCCGGCGCCACCGAGACGATCCGTGTCAACTCCTGCATCGCCATCCTGCCCGCGCAGAACCCGATCATCACCGCCAAGGCGCTCTCGACCATGGACTGGCTGTCGAGCGGGCGCGTCACGGTCACCTTCGCGGTGGGCTGGCTGGAGGAGGAGTTCGCGCTACTCGGCGTTCCCTTCCACGAACGCGGAGCCATGGCCGAGGAATACATCCAGGCGATCATCGCGTTGTGGACGCAGGAAAATCCGGAGTTCGAAGGCAAGTACGTCAGCTTCCGCGACGTCGCCTTCGAGCCCAAGCCGGTGCAGAAGCCGCATCTGCCGGTGTGGTTCGGCGGCGACGCCGACGCGGTGCTGCGGCGTGTCGCGAGGTACGCGCAAGGCTGGTGGCCGTTCCTGACCAAGCCCGAAACCATCGCCGACCGGATCGACTTCATCCGCTCGCAGCCCGACTACAACGGCCAACTGGCCGACGTGTACTATGGCATGTCGACCAGCCGCGTCGGCGAGGGCCACGCCGTGATCGACGATCCGACCGCGCAACCCGGTCAGAGCAAGCAGGAGATCATCGACCGCCTGAGCCATCTCGCCTCGCTGGGCGTCACCTGGAGTTCGGTGCCGATCCCGCCGCTGTCGCGCATCGAAGCCTATTACGATTACACGCAATGGGTCGCCGAGGAGATCATGCCCGCGGTGCGTTGAACTCTCGCGCCGCCCACACGATCAATTTGCCCTCGTGCCACAGCGTCGCTTGACGCGCGCCCTGCCCTGCTCCGACTGTCCTGCGCAAACAAGTGAGAGAGATCGCCATGAGCCCACCGCGTCCCAAGCCCAAGCTCGACCAGGAAAACCGCGCCTTCTGGACCGGTGGCGCCGAGGGCAAGCTGCTGATCGTGCACTGCAACGATTGCGGGCAGTACACCCACCCCCCGCGGGTGCTGTGCCGGCATTGCCAGTCCGAGAACATCGCCCCCGAGGCTGTGGCGGGCACCGGATCGATCGACACGCTCACGGTCAATCACCAACCCTGGGCCAAGGATCTGGAAGTGCCTTACGTGATCGCCCGCGTGCGCCTGGATGGGGTGCCGGGCGTGTACCTGACGACCAACGTGGTCAACTCGCCGGTCGAGGACGTCCACTTCGACGACAAGGTGCGCGTCGTGTTCGAAGAGCAGGACGGCATATTTTATCCCTTGTTCGAGAAGGTGGCCTGACCATGGCACGCGAAGCCTACATCACCGGTATCGGCCAATCCGAAGTCGGCGTGCGCCTGCCGCGCCATCCGCTGCTGCTCACCCTCGACGCCGCGCGCGAGGCGGTGGCGGATGCCGGGCTCACCTTCGACCAGATCGACGGTGTGTTCTCGTTCCCCGGCAAGGTGCCGAGCTATCTCGCCTTTTCGCCCGTCGGCACCGACGAGGTGATCGAGGCGTTCGGCATCAAGTCGAAGTGGCAGATGGGCGCGATGGAGCAGCCCGCGCAACTCTCCGCGATCGCCATGGCCGCCTGGGCAGTGAAGGAAGGCATCTGCCGCCACGTGCTTTGCTTTCGCACCGTCTATGAGGCGGGCGGCATGGCCGATCCGGGCATCTACATGGCGGGCACGAAGTCCGACACGGTTACCGGTGCGTCGCAATGGACATCCCCGTTCTGGGCGACTTCGGCCGCCTGCTGGACCGCGCAATACGCCAACCGCCACGTCCATAAGTACGGCATGACGCGCGAGCAGCTGGCACAGATCGCGATCAACGGATCGAAGAACGCGATGCTAAATCCCAAGGCCCGCGCGATCACCAAGGAGGAGCTGACGCTCGACAAGTACATGTCGGCGCGGCTGATCTCGACCCCGCTGTGCCTCTACGATTGCGACCGCTTTTCGGATGCCTCGACCGCCATTATCGTTTCGGCCGGTGACGCCCTCGACGAGATCAAGGCGACCCCGATCCGCATCGCCGCCACCGCCGGCTCGGTCGATCGCTATTCGTGGGATCAGGTCGAGTGGCCCGCTGCTTACGAAACCGGCGCCGATCTGTGGAAGCGCACCGACTACACCGTCGACGATGTCGATACCGTCCAGTTCTACGACGGTTTCGCTTTCCTGCCGATCACCTGGCTCGAAGGCCTTGGCTTCGTCGGCAAGGGCGAAGGACACACGTTCATCGAAGGCGGCACACGGATCGCGCGCGACGGCGAGTTGCCGATGAACACCGCCGGCGGACAACTCGGGGCCGGACGGCTCCACGGCTTCGGCTTCGCGCATGAGGCGGTGACCCAATTGCGCGGCGTCGGTGGCGAGCGCCAGATCCCCGGCGACCCCAAGGTGGCGGTGGCCAGTTCGGGCGGTGGACCGCTGGCCGCAGCGCTGCTGCTGGCGCGCGACTGACTGCTCAGCCCGGCGCCGCTTCCGGATCGGCGCCGGGCGACAGCTCGATGGGCGCTTGCGGGCGCTTGCTGTGCCACTTGAGGCCGATCAGCGGCCGCAGCGGCCCGATCCGGCGCCCCACGAAGTAGAACAGCGCGCACCCGACCGCGGTCACTGCCACCAGGATCGCGAACTGCGCCAGCGATGGCAGGCCCAGCGGGCGCAGGTAGAACCCGACGACCATGATCAGCGTCTGATGGACGATGTAGAACGGGAACACCGCTTCGGCGAGCGTGGCCCGCCAGCGGCCCTCGCGGTTCCAGTACAGGTCCGACACGCCGAACAAGGCGATGATCGTCGCCCAGCCCTGCACCGCCCGCGCGATAAGATAGGGGTGGAGCATGGCGACGGGGATGATCGTGTCGCCCGGATAACGCACCTCGCACCCCGCGACGATGGCATACCCGACCGCTCCGAGCACGGCGGCAAGCTTCCACTGCCGTGCGATGGCCCGGCGCAAGGGTTCCGATCCACGCAGAAGGACGCCGAACAGGAACACCGGCAAGTAGGACAGATGGGCGGCGGGATCGTCGATCAGGCGATGGGTATCGCTCCACCCCTCCCCGACCTGGCGCATCGCATAGATCCACGCGGCGCCCAGCGGCAACAGCAACGGCCCGGCCAGAAGCCGTTCGGCCTGGTCGCGCAGCCAGCCGCGCAGACCCTGAGGCAACACCTGAAAGGCGCAGAAAACCAGCGTGTAGAACAGCAGGTAGACCACGAACCACATGTGCATCCATGTCGGCACCAGGATGCCGCCCATGTCGCGGAACGTGAAATAGTCGTGGAGCATGAAGTAGCCGAAAGAATACGGATACCCTTTGGCCGTCACCAGCCATGTCCAAGGTTGAGGCGCGACGACGACCGCCATCGCGAACAGCAGCGGAATGCCCAGCCTTGCCAGACGCCCGCGAAGAAACGACGCGAGGCCCGGTGCCCGCTCCAGAACCGCCGCGCTCGCATAACCCGAGATCGCGAACAGCAGCGAAAGCCGCCATGCATTCAGCAGCAAGAGCGGCACCGCGACCCACTCGAACGTCCGCGTCGCTTTCGACTCATAGTCCCAGGGAGAGAAGACCAGTCCCACGTGATAGAGGATCAGCAGCGCGAAAGCGCCGATACGCAGCCAGTCCATCCCGTAATGGCGGGGCGAACGGCTGCCGGTCAATGCTGGGTCGGCTGGCATCGCCCCTCCGGTTCAACGTCGCCGCGCTGCTAGCAGGCGGGATCGCGACCGCAAACCGCATAGTAATCGAAGTGGGCTCACCGCCGTCGGCTCCCGCATGTCATCGAGGGATCAGCAACCAAAAAGGGGGCGGGTTTGTACCCGCCCCCTCGATCCACTCTAACCCGCTTAGGGTCTGATTACGGCGCCGTCGTCGTTGCGCCGGCAGCACCGGGGTTCGATCCCGCATACGGACCGGTAGCGCCCGTCGTCCCCGGAGGATTGGCGCCATAAGGGCCGGTCGCCCCCATGGTACCCGTCGTTCCGGCACCGCCGAGCGGTGGCGTGGTTCCTGGGGTCGTACCGTCCATCGAGCTGCCGGGGGTCGTATCCCCGCTCATCGACCCGCCGGGCGCCCTAGTCGTGCTACCACGAACCGTGCCATCGCCGGTCGTCGACCCCGCGCCCGAATGCGGGCCGCTGTGCCTTCCCGCGCGTCCGCTGCGACGCTCGCTACCCGTGGTGGTAGACGACGATGTGCCTTCGCCGGGACGCGAGGCGCTCGATCCGGTCGTGCTGCCGGGCGCGCCGGCTCCGGTCGTCGATCCGGTGGTGCTGGCGGTGCCAGTGGTCGAGCCCGTGCTCTGGGCCATGACCGGCGCTGCCGCCATTGCGAGGATCGCGATCGAGCCGTGGATCAGTGTTTTCATTGCTTCTCTCCTGTCGCGCCGATTGACGTTCGAGAGAGAAGCGCTTGAAACGGCGGAGAGTTCGTGCGCTCGTCCGGTGCCCGACACGCTTGGGCGCGCCGGGCAGCAGGTTCAGGCTTGGTCCGGTTCGACCCACGTGGTCCGGGTCACGCGTGGGCTGAGATACTTGGTCGCGGTCCAGCCGCCATCGACCACGATCGACTGGCCATTGATCATCTCGCTGCCCGGCAGGCACAGGAAGGCGATGACGCTGGCGATGTCGTCGGGCTGGGCGAGACGCGGGTACGGTGTCGTCTCGACATTGGCGCGCTTGAACGTCTCGTCCTCGAACCGATGCGCGACCATGTCGGTCATCGTCACGCCGGGCGCCACGCAGTTGGAGCGAATGCCGCGCGGGCCGTACTCGCAGGCCATGTGCTCGGTCAGCGACTTCAGCCCGCCCTTCGCCGCGGAGTAGGCGCCGCCACGACGCCCACCAATGTGCGCAAAGGTGCTGGTGACGTTCACGACGCTGGCACCTTCCTTCAAGTGCGGAATCACGTCGCGGCACAGCCGGAACGGCGCGGTCAGCATGATGTCGAGGAAGTCGTCGAGCATCTGGTCGTCGGTTTCGTCCAGCGGCTTGGGGCTGCCGACGCCGGCGTTGTTCACCAGCGCGTCGATGCGGCCGAACTGGTCGATCGCCTGCTGGACGATCGCCTTGGGCGCGGCGGGATCGGTCAGGTCGGCGCTGATCGCCAGGACGTGATCGGGATTGCCGATCTCGGCCTCCAGCGTGGCCAGCTTGTCCTTGCTGCGCCCGACGCCGACGATGGCGAAGCCCTCGCCATGCAGAATCTTGGCGGTGGCGAGGCCGATACCGCTGCCGGCACCGGTGATGATCGCGACCTTGCGTGCTTCAGCCATCGTTCAAGCCTCCGGACCGGTGCGATAGGCGCACAGCTTGTTGCCGTCGAGATCGCGGAAATAGGCGCCGTAAAAGCCGCCTTCGGGGCCTCGCCAGCCCGGCTCGCCCTCGCTGATGCCGCCAAGCTCGATCACCTTGTCGTGCAAGGCGCGGATCTGATCGTGACTGTCGAGCTGGAACGAGATCATCGTGCCGTTGCCCGCCGTTGCGGCGCCGCCATCGAAGGGCGGCACCACGCCGAACATCGGCTTGTCCGCCGCCACGCCGTAGACGCGCCCGCCGCTGGGATGATCGAACACCTTGCCCGCTCCGATCGTGGGCAACAGCGTGTCGTAGAAATCCAGGGCATTTGGCAAGTCGTTGGTGCCGACCAGCGCGTATCCGATCATGTCGTCCTCTTTTCCGGTAAAGCCTGCAATTGGCGGCGGGTGATAACCGCAGCCCGGCAGCGCGTCGAGCCGTGAGTCGGGCATCGCGGCGGCGAAGTGCGGACACTTCACCCGCATCGTCAGGGCGGTTAGGGAGGACGCGGAATTTGCAAGATCAAGAAGTGGCAAGGGATCGAAGATGAACGATAGCGTCCAATCCAAGGCCGCCCTGGCCGGTATCCGCGTCATCGACATGAGCCGCGTGTTCGCCGCGCCCGTCGGCGCGCAGATCCTTGGCGACCTGGGCGCCGACGTGATCAAGATCGAGCGCCCCGGCGTGGGCGACGACGGTCGCGGCTATGGCTTCTCGTGGGTGCCGGGCAAGGACGGCATCGAAACGCGGCACTCCAGCTTCTTCACCGTGTCCAACCGCAACAAGCGTTCGATCACGCTCAATCACTCGAAGCCGGAGGGGCAGGAGGTGATCCGCAAGCTGGTCGAGAACGCGGACGTCCTGATCGAGAACTACAAGGTCGGCGACCTGAAGCGCTTCGGCCTGGATTACGAGAGCCTCAAGGCGATCAATCCGCGGCTGATCTATTGCTCGGTCACCGGCTTCGGCCAAACCGGCCCGATGGCGGCGCGCCCCGGCTACGACGGTCTGTTCCAGGCGACCGGCGGCATGATGGCGGCCACCGGCATCCCCGAAGGCCAGCCTGGCAGCGGACCTCTCAAGACCGGCCCCAGCCTCGTCGACTTCGTTACGGGCCACAACACCGCCTTGGCGATCATGGGCGCGCTGATGTACCGCGAGCGCACCGGCGAGGGCCAGTTCATCGATATCGCTCTGCTCGACAGCTCGGTGGCAATGGTCAGCCACGTCATGCAGGACTACCTGATCAGCGGCAACGCGCCGCCACGTCTGGGCAACGGCGGCAACGGCGGCGGCCCTGCCGACCTGATCTATTGCAGCGACGGCATCATCTACCTGACCGCAGGCACCGACGAGCATTATCGCCGGCTGACCGTGCTGATGGAGCAGCCCGAGCTCAACACCGACCCGCGCTTCGACAGCAACTTCAAGCGCGGCAAGACCAACCGGGCCGAGCTGATGGAGATCATCAACACCTGGAGCCGTCAGTTCACCACCGACGATGTCCAGGCCAAGCTCGACGGCGTCGGCATCCCCGCCGCGCGCTACAACGAGCTTTCCGATGTGTGGGAGGACGAGCAGGTCCAGCACCGCGAACTGAAAGCGCGCACGCCCCACGCCCATGCCGAGGCCGGCTACGTCGACCTGATCCAGAGCCCGCTGGCGCAGATGTCGGCCAGCCCGGCGACGATCCGCATGG
Organism: Novosphingobium sp. TK46; assembly: GCF_055361525.1. Lineage (NCBI taxonomy): Bacteria > Pseudomonadati > Pseudomonadota > Alphaproteobacteria > Sphingomonadales > Sphingomonadaceae > Novosphingobium > Novosphingobium sp. TK46. The sequence goes on along the minus strand of NZ_CM143963.1, from coordinate 2,888,986 downwards.
CCCCGCCGATGCTGGGCGAGCACACGGACGAGATCCTGGGCGAACTGGGCTATGACGAGGCGGCGATTGCGGCGCTGAAGGACGCGAAGGTGGTCTGACGCCGCGTTGCTGTCGCGCACATCGTCGCCCTGACCTGCTTCATGGTGACGGTGTTCCGAAAGCTGGCGCCGCCGCCGCTCCATGTCGGGACCGCCGCAGGACGCTTGCCCCTCTCCTTTCGCGTAAGTAGGACAGCGCCATGAAGCGCACGCACCTGCCCCTCAACGCCTTGCGCGTGTTCGATGCCGCGGCGCGGCATTTGTCGTTTACCCGCGCGGCCGACGAACTGGCGGTCACGCCCGCAGCGGTCGGCCAGCAGATCCGGGCGTTGGAAGACGTGCTGGGGGTCGTGCTGTTCCGTCGCACCAGCAAGGGCCTGGAACTGACCGAGGAAGCGGGCGCTGGCCTCGAACCGCTGCGCAGCGGCTTCCTGCACTTCGAGGATGCGGTGCAGGCGATGCAGGCGGGGCAATCGAGCCACGTCTACACGATCGCCGCGCCGCGTGAGTTCTTTGCCGCCTGGCTTGCGCCACGTCTCGCCGCGTTTCGCGCTGCCAATCCGCAAGTGCGGTACGTCGTCGTCGATGGCGAGATGACCGATTTCACCGAAGCCAACCTCGATCTCGCCGTGCGCTGGACCGACGGTCCGGGCGACCTGGAAGGCGTGCTGCTGGGCAAGGCCGAGCAGGTCATCGTCGGCAGTGGCGATTGGATCGGCTGGCCGGGCGATCCCACGCCCGCTGGTGAAGGGCAAGAGCCGCCGGCGATCATGGTCGGCGATGCAGGCCAGGCGATGTCGGCCGCGCTATCGGGACTGGGTCAGGCACGGGTGCCGCAGCTTCTGGCCCAGGAAATGCGGGATGCCGGCCACATCGCAAGCCTCCCTCCCGCAGAACCATCGCGTCGCAGTTACTGGATCGTCGCACCACCGCCGCAGTGGCGCCAGAAGAAGGTCCGCGCGCTGGTTGCGGCGCTGACCGGCGAGGCTGACCGGGGCTGAGGCGCGGAAACTGAGCGCGAACGCCGGATGCCAAAGACGCGCCAGGCGAACCTGCGCAACCGACGATAATTACGCCGCCACCTGAGTAACCCGCGATACTTTGCCCGCCGGAAGCTGCGGCGATGAGGGCGAGGTGACCTTCGTGCGGACGCCCCAAAGCCAAAACGCCGCACCAGTTTCCCGGCACGGCGTCATGGGTTACGTCACGACAGACGAAGGATCAGAAGCCCAGATCCTCGATCTTGCCGTCGAAATTGCCGCCGAGCACGTGCGTCGCCTTGGCCAGGTTCTCCTGCGGCACGCCGGCCAGATAGCCGTCGATGATGCGGTTGTAGTTGCTGATCATGCCCTCGATGTCCTTCGACAGGCGCATGAACTCGAACCCCTTGGCGTGCAGGCCCTTCTGCTGCAGCGGGATGTTCGCATAATCCTGGCGCGGGATCGGCGGGAAGTCCTGGCTGTCGTAAGGCAACACGATCGGCTCCATTACCGGATCGGGTTCCTGGCCTTCGGGATAGAAGGTCAGCGACCACAGCTCGAAGAAGCAGCTTTCCGGGCCCAGCGGACGGATCCGATAGGCCGACATCGCGCTGAAGTATGGCAGCACGAAGTAGTGCGGGAACATGAATTCCACCGCGTGGATGGGGTCGCTCTGCGCCACCGCGGTCAGTTCGGGGATCGGCTCACCCTTGGCTTTCAGCTGCGCGCTGATCTGGTGCATCACCATGCCCAGCCACATCATGATCGCCATGTTCTTGTCCTCGGGCAGGCCATCGGTGGCCTCCCGCAGCGACTTGGCGATCTCGACTTCCTTTTCGTGGACCATCCCGGACATGCCCTCGTTGAGCAGTTCCAGCGACTTGATCTGAATGTCGATGTTCTCGGCCAGCGACAGGTTGGGATCCGCCATCTGCGGCCCGCCCTTGGTGCCGTCGGGGCCTGCCATCTTGTACATGCTGTCGTACAGCATCGGCGCGGCATGCTGCAGCTGCGGGTGCGTCTGCATAACGTGGTAGCCTTCCATGAAGGCCTCCATCGCGATCTTCCAGTTGGCCGGCAGCACCGTGCCATAGGCCCACTCGGCCTTGAGGTGCTGCATGTTGTGCGCCTCGAGCCGGTCGGCGACCGGGCCCAGGCCCTCTTTCACCGATGGCGCATCATCGTCGTGGTTGATCCACACGATGCCGCCCCACACTTCGGCGCGGCAGGGGATCAGGTTGATCTCGTCCGGGTTGAGCTGCTTGTCCGAAAACAGGTGCTTGCCATAGACCAGCGTGCTCTCGCCATCCATGTTCCAGCGCCAGCCATGGAACGGGCAGACGAACCCGCTTTTCGAGCAGTTGCCGTGCGCGGTCGCGTGAGAGGAGCCGATGGTGGTGCCGCCGGCGATCGGCACGCCACGGTGACGGCAGGCGTTGTGGAACGCCTTCACGCCGGTGGTCGTCTTGACCACGATCACGGACTTGCCGACGTTCTCGTACTCGATCCAGTCGCCGATATCCTGCAGCTGCTCTTCGCGACAGGCCATCTGCCAGACGTGCGGCCACAAGTGCTCTACCTCGGCGTCATAGAACGCCTGGTCGTAGTAGCGCTTGACCGGAATGCGCTCGGGATCATCGATCGGAAACGGGACGGACCGAATGCCGCCTTCTGGTGATTTTAGCACTCTTCCGGACCTCATCAATTTCGAGTCATGTTCTGCTGAACGAGTGTATAGTACTCATCGGTCGACGCAATGACCCCCTGGTGCGCTCATCGCCTCGGCGCCTGCGCTTGTCCCGAAGCATCGCACCTGCGGGTGCCCCCCGGCACAGATCGGGCTTGCAGCAAACCCAAGCTGCGGACAAAGGCTTGCATCACCAGCGCGCTTCGCGAGGCGCGCGGCGAGGGAGCAAGAGGCATCATGGCGTTCAAGACCCGCATTACCGAAATGCTCGAGATCGAGCACCCGATCGTTCAGGGCGGCATGCAGGGCGTCGGCTATGCCGAACTCGCCAGCGCCGTCTCCAACGCCGGGGGCCTTGGCACCCTCACCGCCCTCACCCAGCCCAGCCCCGAAGCCTTGCGCGAAGAGATCGAGCGCTGCCGGTCGATGACCGACAAGCCTTTCGCGGTGAACATCACTGTGTTCCCGACGATCCTGCCGCCCGACTATGCCGCCTATGCCCGCGCCGCGATCGACGGCGGGGTCAAGATCATCGAGACTGCGGGCACCCAGCAAGTGCGCGAGATCTGGGAGATGGTGAAGCCGCACGGAATCAAGGTGCTGCACAAGTGCACCGCCGTGCGCCACGCGCTCTCGGCCGAGCGGGCGGGCTGCGATATCATTTCGATCGATGGCTTCGAATGCGCGGGTCATCCAGGCGAGGACGACATCCCCGGCCTGATCCTGATCCCGGCGGCTGCCGACAAGGTCAAGATCCCGATGCTGGCCAGCGGCGGCATCGGCGATGCGCGCGGCTTCGTGGCGGCGCTGGCGCTGGGCGCCGAGGGCGTGAACATGGGCACGCGTTTTTGTGCGACCCAGGAAGCGCCGATCCACGACAACGTGAAGGCCAAGTACGTCGAGAACGACGAGCGTGGCACGAACCTGATCTTCCGCAAGTTCAAGAACACCGCGCGGGTCGGCAAGAACTCGGTGTCGGACAAGGTGGTCGAGATCTCGAACCGTCCCGACGCGACGTTCGAAGACATCCGCCCCTATGTCGCCGGCGCGGTCGGGCGCGAACTGCTGCAGAGCGGCGACCTGGACAAGGGCATCTTCTGGGCCGGCATGGTCCAGGGACTGATCCAGGACGTTCCGACCTGCCAAGAACTGATGGACCGCATCATCGGCGGCGCGGAGGAGATCGTGCGCGGTCGTCTCGGCGCGATGCTGAGCTGAACGGATGGCCTACCAGCATATCCTCTACAGCCTTGAAGACGGCGTCGCCCGGATCGCGCTGAACGATCCCAAGACGATGAACGGCGTGACCGAAGCGATGGGCGCCGAGATGGTCGACGCGTTCGACATCGCCGCGCGCGATGCCCGCGCGGTTCTGCTGACCGGCGAGGGCAAGGGCTTCTGCTCGGGCGCCAACCTTGCCGCGGCGCAGGATATGCTGACCGACCCGCGCCGCGATGTCGGCGGCCAGCTCGATCGGGTATTCAACCCGGTTCAACTGGCGATCAAGCGGATGGAGCAGCCGGTGATCACCGCGATCCGAGGCCCAGCCGCAGGGTACGGCGCCGGGCTCGCGGCCGCAGGCGACATCGTGCTGATGAGCGACAACGCTTTTTTCTTTTGCGCTTTTGCGCATGTCGGCCTGGTCCCGGACGGCGGGGCGACATACCTGCTGGCCAAGGCGATCGGCCGGGTTCGCGCGATGCGGATGATGCTGCTGGGCGAGAAGATCGACGCGGCGACCGCGCTCGATTGGGGTCTCGCGACCAAGGTCGTGCCCGATGACCAGCTCGATGCGGAAGCGACGAAGCTCGCACGTCAGCTGGCGAATGGCCCGCGTTCACTGGGCATGATCAAGCGGATGGCCTGGGACGCACTCGATTGCGATTTCGAGACCGCGCTCAATGCGGAGCGTCGTGGTCAGCGCGATGCGGGACGTACCGAGGACTTCCTCGAAGGCGTCAGCGCTTTCGTCGAGAAACGCAAGCCGAGCTTCAAGGGCCGGTAGCTTCGTGGGGGCGGACACGGCGTGCGAGTCCCTCGACTATGCGACGATTGAAAGTGCCGATCCGCCTTTCAGACTGACGCAGATCGACAAGGCACGATCGTTTCGGGCAGCAGCAAATGTAAAATCGGACGGCAGTCCGCCGGGCGCCTGACAATAGCGAGGTATTGGCTCTGGTCGAGCCGCTTTGCAGCTCCGACAGAAGCCTAGGTGTGCCTTATGGACCCTCACTACCGGATCAATATCGCGCGAAGGCCATGCCTAGGGCACGCCAGTCACCTACGATCAGGATGCACAAATAGGCGCCCATCCCCTACTGGCTGACGTCGCGAACGACCTCGACACCAGTGAGGAGAGAACGGCCCGCATCAATAGACGCGAGCCTTGGGCTTGATGTACTCGACGTCATCGGTGAGCGTGAATTCATGGACCGGGCGGTAGTCGATCTTGACCTCGCCACCCTTGCCACCCCAGCCGTCGAACCAGGTCGCGGTGTGCTTCATCCAGTTCGCATCGTCGCGGTTCGGGAAATCTTCATGCGCGTGGGCGCCGCGGCTTTCCTTGCGATTGTGCGCACCATGCAGCGTGACGGTCGCCTGGCTGATCAGGTTGTCGAGCTCCATCGTCTCGATAAGGTCCGAGTTCCAGATCAAGCCGGTGTCGGACACATGAACGTCCTCCATCCGCTTGTAGGTCGCGGCCATCTTCGTCTTGCCTTCGGCCATCAACTCGTCGTTGCGGAACACCGCCGCGTGCTGCGACATCGTACGCTGCATTTCCGAGCGGATCTGCGCGGTCGGCGAACCGCCCTTGGCGTTGCGGAAGTGGTCGAGGCGCGTGAGCGCCAGGTCGGCCGAGTCCTTGGGCAGTTCGGGGAACGCGGTGCCGGGCGTGATCGTGTCACGCAGATGGTGGCCGGTCGCGCGGCCAAACACCACGAGGTCGATCAGCGAGTTGGAACCCAGGCGGTTGGCGCCATGGACCGAGACGCAAGCCGCCTCACCCACGGCGTAGAGCCCGGGCACGACCGTCTCGGGATCGCCATCGGCACCGATGGTGACGACTTCGCCGGTCCACTTGCAGGGGATTCCGCCCATGTTGTAGTGCACCGTCGGCACGACCGGCAGCGGCTGGCGCGTGAGGTCGACGCCGGCAAAGATCTTGCCGCTCTCGGTGATGCCAGGCAGACGCTCGGCAAGGACTTCGGGCGCGATGTGATCGAGGTGGAGGTAGATGTGGTCCTTGTTCGGACCCACGCCACGACCTTCGCGAATCTCCAGCGCCATCGAACGGCTGACGACGTCGCGGCTGGCAAGGTCCTTGGCCGAAGGTGCATAGCGCTCCATGAAGCGCTCGCCTTCGGAGTTGGTCAGGTAGCCACCCTCGCCGCGCGCGCCCTCGGTGATGAGAACGCCGGCGCCGTAGATGCCGGTCGGGTGGAACTGCACGAACTCCATGTCCTGCAGCGGCAGTCCAGCGCGCATCACCATACCGCCACCGTCGCCAGTGCAGGTGTGGGCGGAGGTCGCGGTGAAGTACGAACGGCCATAGCCACCGGTCGCCAGCACGACGGCCTTCGCCTTGAAGCGGTGGATCGTACCGTCATCCATGCACATCGCGATCACGCCGACGCACTTGCCGTTGTCCATGATGAGATCGATCGCGAAGTATTCGATGAAGAAGTCTGCCGCGTACTTCAGGCTCTGCTGATACAGCGCATGGAGCATGGCGTGGCCGGTGCGATCGGCCGCGGCGCACGTGCGCTGAACCGGCGGGCCTTCGCCCATGTTCTGCATGTGGCCGCCGAACGGGCGCTGGTAGATCGTGCCGTCGGCGTTGCGGCTGAACGGCACGCCAGCGTGCTCCAGCTCGTACACCGCCTGCGGCGCTTCACGCACCATGTACTCGATCGCGTCCTGGTCGCCCAGCCAGTCCGACCCCTTGACGGTGTCGTACATGTGCCAGGTCCAGTGATCGGGCGTGTTGTTCTGCAGCGAGGCGGCGATGCCGCCCTGCGCCGCGACAGTGTGCGAGCGGGTCGGAAACACCTTGGTGATGCAGGCGGTCTTCAGACCGGCCTCGGCGGCGCCCATCGTGGCGCGCAGACCCGAACCGCCGGCGCCGACGACGACGGTGTCATAGGTGTGATCGATGATCTTGTAGGCTGCCTGAGCAGAAGCGGTGGCCATCTTAAGCGCCTCCCAGCGCGAGGCGGACGACGCAGAACAGGCCAAAGGCGCCCGCCGCGAAACAGACCAGATTGAGAGCGATGAGCGAGGCGAACTTGTTGCCTTCCTCGTGCACGTAGTCCTCGATGACGACACGCAGACCCAGCTGCGCGTGCCAGACGTTGACGACGATGAACAACGCCAGCGCGGTCGCCGCAACCGGCGAGGCCAGCCACTCGCGCACGCTGGCATAGCTGAAGTTGGGCAACATCAGCAGCGATGCGCCGAACCAGACGGTCAGCAGCAGGCTGCCGACCGAGGTGTAGCGGAACATCAGCCAGTGATGCGCGCCGCTATGTGCCGAGCCCTTGCCCCGCACGCGTCCGATGGATGTTCCGTTACCCATAATCTTGTTCCTTGAACTCTTCGCTCAGCGCAGCAGCAGCGCGGCCCAGAACAGCGCGGTGAGCACGAAGCCCGCCGCCGTGCTCACATTGGCCCACAGCTTGTTCTGCCCCAGCTCGTAGCCGGCGCCCGTATCGAGCACGAAGTGGCGGATGCCGGTGATGGCGTGGCCGATCACCGACCAGCTCACGCCGATCAGCACCACGATCCCGATCCACGATCCCGCGATGTCGGCGAACTTGGCATAAGCTGCCGGCCCTGCGATCAGCGCGCCCAACCACCACAGCAGAACGAAGATGCCGACGCTCGCGCCGACACCGGTCACGCGGTGCAGGATCGAGGACACCATGCCCGGCCCCCAGCGCCAGATCTGGAGATGCGGTGAAAGCGGGCGGTTGCGGGTCGCGGCTTGCTGAGCCATGCTTGATCGATTCCCCTTGATACGGCGGGCAAGTGCCATGGCACCAACGCGTTCCCCTTAGCCGAATCATCGCCTCGCGCAAGACTTGCGCAGGGGCAATCGCCGGTCCGGTACCCGGCGCGCGCTGGTCAACCGCCCGTCACGCTCCTATCAGCCGGAACCCCCATAGAACGAGACGGCAAGAAACCGGTGAGTCGCACTTATAAAATGACCGTTTTCGCCGGTCGCGAGGCCGTCGAAGCCGCGTTGATCGCCCACGAAGACATGCCCGAGTGGGATTTCGATATCGTGCTTGCCGGCACCGAGCTTGCCGAGGATCGGCCCGAGGACTGGAAGCTTGAGGCGTGGCTGCCACGCAAGCCGACGACGAGCGACAAGGCTGCGGTAACGGCACTTTTCGAAGGCGACGCACCTGAGATCATCGTGGAAGCCCTAGCGGACGAGGACTGGGTGACGCGCAGCCAGTCGGATCTGGAGCCGATCCAGGCGGGTCGCTTCGTGGTGCGCACGCCTGAACATGCTGCGCTGGATCAGCCCGGTACCATCGAATTCGTCATACCCGCCAGTCAGGCGTTCGGCACCGGGCACCATGCCACTACGGCCGGTTGCCTTGCCATGCTCGATGCGATGAAGCGGCGCGGCATCATCGTGCGCAATCATCTTGATGTGGGCACGGGAACAGGTCTGCTGGCCTTCGCCGCCATGGCTTTGTGGCCGCGAGCCCGCGCAACCGCGAGCGACATCGATGCCGTCTGCGCCGATGTCGTGGCGGACAATGCGCTCGCCAACGGCATAGTGCTGGGCGCCCGCCCTGGCACCCTCGCGATGACCATCGCCCCCGGCCTCGATCATCCGCTGATCGCCGTTCGTGGCCCCTACGATCTGGTGATGGCCAACATCCTGGCCGGCCCGCTGGTCGAGCTTGCACCCGACTTTGGCGAGGCGGTGGTGCCCGGCGGCCACCTGTTGCTTGCGGGCTTGCTCGAAAGCCAGGAAAGCGCCGTGCGCTTCGCCTGTCGGCGTGCCGGGCTGCGGCTTGTCGCGCGCATCGTCTCGGGTGACTGGTCGATCCTGTGGCTGCGCCGCCGCTCGCATCGCTGATGCGGGCGATCGTGATACGTTGGGCCGTGCGCGCCCTGGCATTGCTGACGCTGGTCGTAGCATCGTATCTCCTCGCCGCCTGGGTGGGGTCGTCCCTGTCGCGCAACGCGGACTGGCGCGAGCCTGAGCGCGGCGGCGTGATGATCGGGGTGGAGACCAACGGCGTCCATACGGCGCTGGTGATGCCGCTGGTCACCCCGGCCAAGGACTGGCGCCGGGAATTTGCATTGAGCGACGTGGCCCGGCCCGATCGTCCCTATACCCACGTCTCCGTAAGCTGGGGCGAGCGGGAAGTGTTCCTCGATACGCCGACTTGGTGGGACCTGTCGCCGATGGTGGTCCTGCGGGTGCTGACGGTTGGTGGCGAGTCGCTGGAACACGTCGCGTTTTATGTCCGGCCACAGGCGACGGAAACCTTGCGCCCCTTCCGGTTGACCGACGCGCAATATGCACGCCTGGTCGCGTCGATCGAGGCTCGCCTGTCCCGCGAACGCCCCCTGATCAAACACCCCGGCTACGGCGCTTCCGATGTGTTCTATGATGTGGAGGGTAGGTACACCGCCGTTAACACTTGCAACCAGTGGACGAGCAATCGCCTGGCTGATGCCGGTGTTCGCATCGGTCGATGGACACCCCTGGCCGGCGGGGTCATGAAGTGGGCGACGACGCCGCTTCGCCCTGAAATCCTCAACGGGACGCCTGAGCCGCAGCCGATGTCCGCAGCGGGTACGACCTGAGCAGGGCTCGCGTCATTTGCGCGATGGTATTGGCGGCGATCTGACAGCCACAACGTGGGCATCGCCGCTTACGCGCATGAATTGAGCGCATTCATGGCTATTTCCTGCCGCATCGTCCGACTGGTTACCAGCAAAGGTAAATGCGGGTTTACACTCTCAACCAAGCTACGACGTTAATCTTTTGGCACCGAGCGCACCTCATAACGATAAGTGGTTACCGCAGGTTAACCAGACAAAATAATTCCGGATTAAGCTTTTCGGCGAATACTTAGGACAGCTTTAGGGGGCTTCTCACAACAGTCGAAGAGGCATCACGATGCTTGAAGATCATACCACCGAAGCCAGTACGATAGCTGGCACTCGCGGAGATGAACAAGCCAAAGTCGATCTCCCGCCACCTGATACATCGCGATGGGTGGTGCGGCGCAAGGCGCAGGTCGTCGCGGCCGTGAACGAGGGGTTGTTGAGCGTTCGCGAAGCCTGCGATCGATACAGTCTGACCCTGGAAGAACTGGCATCCTGGCAACGGGCAATCGATCGCGAAGGTACGCTGGGACTGCGCGCGACGCGGGTACAACATTACCGCCATGCGCATGAGCGCGAGGCACGCCAGGCGTAAGCCCTGGGCACTTACGCACGCCTCGCCGAGGGCCAGGGCGTTATGTCTTGCCTGCGGCGATGCGGCGGATTAAGGCGCAATCCTCCCGTCATTGGGGAGTAGCTGATCGCCACCTGGCGATCCACGCGTCAACATACTTGGCCGAGAGGCTGTGGCGCGCGGAGGACGGTCCTGACCGTTCGGGTGAGACCAATGGCATGGTGCTTCTGCCGACCGGGCGGAGGACCGTGCCGTTGCCTGTCTCGCGCGCCCGGTCTGGATATGCCAACGTGGAAGCACTCCTTACCTCTACCGTAGTCGTGGCGCTCGCCGAGATCGGCGACAAGACCCAATTGCTAGCAATCATTCTGGCCACGCGCTTCAAACGACCGTGGCCGATCGTCGGCGGTATTTTTTGCGCCACCCTGGCCAACCACTTCCTCGCCGCGCTGGTGGGTGAGCAGGCCGCAGCGCTGCTCGACGGGCTGTGGTTCCGCTATGCCGTCGCAGTGTCGTTCATCGCCATGGCCGCGTGGACACTGATCCCGGACAAGATGGACGAGGACGAACAGCCAAAAGCGCGTTTCGGTGCCTTCGTGACGACCCTTATCGCGTTCTTCCTGGTGGAGATGGGCGACAAGACACAGATTGCGACGATCGCGCTGGGCGCCCGCTTCCAAAGCGTGCTGCCGGTGATGGCGGGCACCACGCTGGGCATGATGATCGCCAACGTACCGGCCGTATTCGTGGGCGACGCGTTGATTCGCCGCGTACCGCTTCAAGTCGTGCGCTTGATAGCGGCCGCGCTGTTCCTCGTCGTGGGCATGTGGCTGCTGGCCCAGACCGCCGGCTGGATCTGATCGCCGGCGTAAGGGAACTCAGCCAGCGGCGGCGACGATTTCGGCCCACTGCGCTTCGTCGATGACCCGGATGCCGAGTTCGGCGGCCTTCTTGAGCTTCGAGCCGGCACCGGGACCGGCAACGACGAGATCGGTCTTGGGCGACACCGCGCTGGCGGCCTTGGCCCCCAGCCGCTCGGCCTGCGCCTTGGCTTCGTCGCGGCTCATCGTTTCCAGCTTGCCGGTGAATACCACCGTCTGGCCGGCGACCTCGCTGTCCTTCGTCTCGACGATGAACGGTGGTGGCGAGACTTCGCTCAGCAGATCGTCCCAGACCTGGCGATTGTGTTCCTCGTGGAAGAAGTCGCCCAGCGCTTCGACGACCACGGGGCCCACGCCTTCGATCGACAGCAATTCCGAGCGCGCGTCCGCAGCGCCGGCCTCTTCTAGTCCACCCTCGACGGGCGAAGCATGCGCCGCTTCGGCGACGGTGCGCAAGGCCGGCAACGTCGCGAAGCGCTTGAGCAAATCGCGCGCGGTTACCGCGCCGACATGCCGGATACCCAGACCGAACAGCAGCCGCGCGGCATCGGGCGATCGCTTGTTTTCCACCGCAGCCAACATGTTGTCCACAGACTTGTCCTTCCACCCTTCACGGCCGACCAGCTCGCTTCGGTGCCGTTTGAGGCGGAAGATGTCGGCAGGGCTTTCCAGCCAGCCGAGTGCGAAGAATTCATCGATCGTCTTCTCGCCCAGCCCCTCGATATCGAGTGCGGCGCGGCTGACGAAGTGCTTGAGGCGCTCTGTCCGCTGCGCCGGGCAGATAAGGCCGCCCGTGCAGCGCACATCGACCTCCCCTTCCTCGGCAATGGCTTCGGAATGGCACTGTGGGCAATGTTCGGGAAACGCGAACGCGGGTCGCGGATCGTCGCGCGTAAGGTTGTCGACCACCTGCGGGATGACATCGCCTGCGCGCTGGAGCACCACGCGGTCACCGGGACGGACACCCAGCCGGGCGATCTCGTCACGGTTGTGCAAGGTGACGTTGGTGACGGTGACACCGGCCACGAGCACGGGCTTGAGCCGGCCTACGGGGGTCAACTTGCCGGTGCGGCCGACCTGGATGTCGATCGCTTCCAGCGTGGTTTCCGCGCGCTCGGCGGGGAACTTGTGCGCCATGCCCCAGCGCGGCGCCTTGGCGACGAAGCCCAGGCGACCCTGCCAGTCGAGCCGGTCGACCTTGTAGACCACGCCGTCGATTTCATAGGCCAGCCCTGCCCGCGCCGCGCGTATCGCCTCGTAGGCCGTCAGCATTTCCTCCAGCGAGTGGCACAGGCGAAAGTCGGGAGATACCGGCAGGCCCCACTCCGCGATCTTGCGGATGACATCATGCTGCGTCTGTCCCGGCACGACGCTCGCACTGCCCCAGCCGTGCGCCCAGAACCGCAACGGGCGCCGGGCAGTGACGCTGGCGTCCTTCTGGCGCAGCGATCCGGCAGCAGCGTTACGCGGATTGGCGAACTGGCGCACCTTGCTGTCGTCGAACGCGACTCCGCCCGCCTCCGCCGCGGCGCGAGCCTCGTCCATCAACGCGGTATTGAGCGCCAGGAACGCGGCCTTTTCCATATAGACTTCGCCGCGCACTTCGAAGATCGCGGGCACCTCTCCCGACAGCACCTGCGGAATATCGGCGATGTGCGCGACGTTCGCGGTGACGTCCTCGCCCACTTGCCCGTCCCCACGCGTGGCGGCACGGACCAGCCGGCCATTCTCATAGCGTAGCGAGCACGACAGGCCGTCGATCTTGTCTTCCGCCGTCACCGTCACCGGCACATCGTCGGCAAGCGCCAGGAAGCGGCGTACCCGCGCCAGGAACTCCGCGACCTCCTCCGGCGTGAAGGCATTGTCGAGGCTCATCATGCGCAGTTCGTGCGTCACCTTCGACAGTGGCGAAGTGGCGACTTCGTGCCCGACCTTGTTGCTGGGGCTGTCCGGGCGCACCAGCTTCGGAAAGGCGGCCTCCAGTTCGGCATTGCGTCGCATCAGCGCGTCGTATTCGGCGTCGGTGATCTCCGGCGCGTCTTCGGCATGGTAGAGCCGGTTGGCACGAGCGATCGCCCTGGCCAGGCGCATCAGCTCGTTCGCAGCGTCGGCTTCGGACACACTGGCCTCGGTCACGCCCGCTCCAGCAATCGATCGGCCTGAGCGCGCGCCTCGTCGGTGACCTGGGCGCCGGACAGCATGCGGGCGATCTCCTCCTTGCGCTCCGTTTCGTCCAGCAGCACCACCGACGTGCGCGTGACGGTGCCCTCGCTCGATTTCGCGATCATGTAGTGCCGGGTGCCGCGCGCGGCGACTTGCGGGCTATGGGTCACCGCCAGCAATTGCCCGGCGGAAGCGAGGCGGGCCAGCCGTTCGCCGATCGCGCTGGCGACCGCGCCGCCGACACCACGATCGATCTCGTCGAAGATCACCGTCGCCGCGCCGCCCTCTTCCGCCAGGGCCACCTTCAACGCCAGGATGAAGCGCGACAGCTCGCCGCCGCTGGCGATCTTAGCGAGTGGCGCGAACGGCGCGCCCGGATTGGTGCTGATGAGGAATTCGACGACATCCATGCCGTGCGCGCCCCAGCGGTCCTCCGCCACGTCGGACACGGCGGTGCGAAACCGCGCGGAATCGAGTTTAAGCGGCGCCAATTCGGCGGCCACGGCGTCGTCGAGGCGCAAGGCGGCGGCGACGCGGCTGGCATGCAGCGCCTCGGCCTGCGCGCGATAGACTTCGCCGGCCGCCTGCGCGGCCGCCTCGAGCCGAGACAATTCGTCGCTGCCACCTTCTATGGCGTCGAGCGTCGCGCGCATTTCACGCAGCTTTTCCGCCAGGGCATCGGGCTGACAGCCATGCTTGCGCGCCGCCGCCCTCAGCTCGAACAGTCGCGTCTCGATCCGGTCGAGCTCGGCCGGATCGAACGAGAGCGCATCGGCCGCGGCACGCACTTTTCCCTCGGCATCGTCCGCTTCGATCACCGCGCGATCGAGCGCAGCGAGTGCATCTTCGAGCAGCGGATGTTCCGACGCGATCCGATCCAGCCGCCGCGCCGCGCCACGTAGAGACGACAGCGCCGAGTCCGAGCCGTGGAACAGGCGTTCGAGGTCGGCCATGTCCTCCGCCACTTTCTCGCCCTTCTGCATCGTCGCGCGGGCAAGAGCGAGTTCCTCTTCCTCACCCGGCTCGGGCGCCAGTGTGGTCAGCTCCTCGACGAAGGCGACCAGCAGATCGCGATCCTCAGCTGCCTGTGCCACGCGAGCCTGCGCGCCCTCGAAAGCATCGCGCGCCGTGCGCCATTCGCGCCATGCCGTACCGACCGCAGCGGTGTTGGCGTTGGCGAACCTGTCGAGAAGCTGGCGGTGGCCGCGCGGGTTGACCAGACCGCGGTCGTCGTGCTGGCCGTGGATCTCGACCAGGGCCGGTGCCAGTTCCCGCAGCAGCGCGACGCCGACCGGCTGGTCGTTCACGAAGCCCTTGCTGCCGCCGTCGGCGCGCAGTTGCCGTTTGAGGATCAGCGGCTCGCCCGGCTCGATCTCGATATCCGCGTCGTCGAGCGTATCGCGCAGCGAGCCGGGCAGAGCGGCCATATCGAAGCTGGCGGTCACGCTGGCCCGATCCTCGCCGCTGCGGACCAGGCCGCTGTCCGCCCGGTTACCAAGCACAAGGCCAAGTGCATCGAGCAGGATCGACTTGCCAGCACCGGTTTCTCCGGTGAGCACGCCGAGGCCCCCGGCAAATTCCAGGTCGAGAGCCTCGATCAGCACGATGTTACGAATAGAGAGCCGGGTGAGCATGTTCGCTTCGCGTTCTAGCGCGGTGCGCGGCATGCGTCACCCGGCTTGTAACCGGTACGCGGCAAGGGGGAAGCGCGTACCGGAACACACCTATAAACGTATCAACTCACGTTAGGCTGCAAATGCATCAGCCATTTGCTCCACATCAGAAGTTGTACTTGATCGTACCGCCCCACGTCCGCTGGTCTCCGGGTTGGCCGGCGATCAGGCCGACGTTGCCCGGTGCCACCTGCAGCAGGTCGATATAGTTGACGTCGAAGGCGTTGCGTACCCAGCCGAACAGATCGAAGTTGTCGCCGCGAAAACCGGTGCGGAAGTTGGTCAACGCGTAGCCTCTCACGTCGGTGTAGGCCGAAGGCGAGGCGTTAGAGTTCCAGTGCGAGCGGTAGTTGCCGTCCACGCCGAAGTAGATTTGCCCTTCCTTGCTCAGCAGTTCCACCGGTGCGTTCACTTCCGCTCCATAGGAGAAGGCGTACTTCGACACGCCGGGCAGTCGCTGACCGGAAATGTCGCACTGGCGTGGGCTCAAGGCCCCGGGAACACCGGGCCGCGAATAGTCGGGCGTCGCACTCGCTGGCTGCAGCGTGCCGCCCGAAAGCTCGGGCGGGCACGGCGCGTTGGTGAACTTCTTGTACTTCGCGTCGGTGTAGGCGCCGTTGGCATAAGCGGTGAAGCGATCGCTGGTGCGGATCTTGAAGTCGGCCTCGATACCTTGCGAGCGGACCTTGTCGGCGTTGGCGAGATAACCGCGCACCGTGCCGAACTGCCCCCCGTTGACGGTCGCCTGGAAATTCTTGATCTCGGTACGGAACGCCGTGAGGTTGAAGGTCGCGCGGCGATCCCAGAACTGGGTCTTGATACCCACTTCGTAGTGGTTGACCGATTCCGGTTTCACCGTGGCGGCGTCGTAGTTCACCGTGTTGTCGGCGTTCAGCGGCAGACCGTTCTGGTTGATGCCCAGGGTCTTGAAGCTCTTGGCGTACGTCGCATAGGCCAGGACGTCGCGCGCGATCTTGTAGTTGACGTTGAGATCGTAGGTGAAGTTCCAGTCGCTGTCGGACGGTGCGCTGATCTGCGGCTGATAGACGCCGCACTGCGCGGTCAGCACGGCGTTGCCGGCGATCGCGGCGGGTGCGCAACTGGTGATCAGCTGGCCGGCGCCGTTCGTCACCGTACGCTGGTAGAAGCCGGACTTCTTGTCGTAATTCAGGCGCATGCCCGGCTGGATGGTCAGTGCGTCTGTCACCTTCCAGGCGAACTGGCCGAACAGCGCGGCGCTGGTGCTCTTGAGATATTGCGTGTTCGCGGCCGTCAGCCCGGCCAGCGTTCCTGGACGGTTCGCGACGTTGTTCGGATCGGTCGAGGGCGCGAGGCTCCACAGCGCGGCGTCGGTGCCCTGCTGCTCGATCCCCTGCGTGTCGATCCGCTGCTTGAAGCCGTAGAGGCCGACCACGAAGTCGTACTTGTCGCCGGTATAGTTGTAGCGCAGTTCCTGGCTATACTGATCCTGCTGCGACGGGTTCTGCGATCTCGCCACGATCGACAGGCCGGTGAAGTCACGATCGTTTTCGGGTTTCCAGTCCCAGAAACGCCAAGCGGTGACCGACGTCAGAGTGCCGGCGCCCAGGTCCCACACGGCCTTCGCCGAAACGCCGCCGATCTTGTTGCCCGCGTTCAGACTGCTGTCGAGATCGGACAGGCGATCGTACGGATTGCGGCTGGGAACGGCATAGTTGCGCCCCGGGTTGGCGGCATTGATCCGCGCCACCAGCGCATCGTACTGGCGGTTCAGCGGACGCTGGGTCAGGCCGGTGCGCACGAAGACGGTGCCGACGCCCTCGGGATCCTGCTGGCTGTAATCGCCCGACAGCGTGATGCTCAGGTCGTCGTTCGGCTTGAACAGCAACTGGGCGCGCAAGCCCAGGTTGTCCTGCTCGTTGATGTAGCGGTCGCTGGTCGTATTGAAATAGACGCCGCGACGGCTGGTGGTGGCAAGCGCCACGCGCGCGGCGATCTTGTCGGTCAACGGCCCTGAAATCGCGGCCTTCGCCTGCTTGAAGTCGAGATTGCCTGCCGACACCTCGGCTCGCGCCTCGAAGTCGAAGGTCGGCTGGTTGGTGGTGATGTTGATCGCGCCGGCAGTCGTGTTCTTGCCGTATAGCGTGCCTTGCGGGCCGCGCAGCACTTCGACCTGCGCAACGTCGAGGAAGTCGAAAGTCGCAGCGGCGACGCGCGAATTGTACACGTCGTCGACATAGATGCCGACGCCCTGCTCGAAACCGTCGCTGGTCAGGCCGAACGGCACGCCAAGGCCGCGGATGTTGACCGAGGTGTTGCGCGGGTTTGAGGTATAGACCTGCAACGTGGGCGCCAGCTGCTGCAGCTTGACGACGTTGAAGTTGCCCGTCGCCTCGATGCTGTCGCCGCGGATGACCGAGATCGCGAGCGGCACTTGCTGCGCCGTCTCCTGGCGGCGGCGGGCGGTGACGATGATGACGTCGCCCGACGTCGCCGTGCGTGCGGTGTTGCCTTGTTGCGGCGCAGGCTGTTCGGCGGGTGCGGCTTCGGCGGCGAAAGCCTGGAATGGTGCGACAAGCGCGGTGGAAGCGACAAGGCTCAAGCGGACGAACGCATTCATGTTATCCAAATCCTTCGTAGGAAATTGGCAGCCCCCGGAAAGATGCCGGTCTGCACCGTTGATGTCAGATTGTTCGCGCAAGTGCGCGGTGACGGATTCCCCTGTGGACCCGCCAGGTGAAGCGCCTGCGGTTCAGGTAAAACGCTGGCGCTCGGTAACGTCGAGTTGGACGACCTTTCCGTCATGTACGGTCAAGTGAACCGCCCCATAGCGCAAGCTGGACAGCGCATCGGCGACAGCCGCAAGAGTTGCATGATGGGCAGGACCGATCCGGGCCAGAGTATCGGCCCGATCGTTGGTGTTTGCGTCGCTCAGATTAGGCTGTGGCATGAGTCGCTCCCTTCGGGAACCGCTCTATCTCTACCTGCACGATAGACAACGTGAATTCATGTTGCCTGCGGTAAAGCGAAACTTTGTTGAGCCAACCTGCGAAGTAGACATTCGACGCCGAAAGAGCGCGCGTACCCGGGGGCTAGGCTTCCGGCTCACCCACGAATGGGGGTTCAGGTACGATCGGATCGGCCAGAGTCATGCGATCGAGCATCTGTGCCATCTCGTCACGCAGCAGCAGCATCAACCCGCGTAGACGGCAATCGACCTCGGGAAGGCAGTTCGCGCAAGTTTCGTGCGCATTGCGACTGGCACACGGCACCAGCGCCAGGCTGCCGCGGGTGATGCGGATGATATCGCCATAACGCACGTCGACGGGCGGCAGCGCCAGTTCATAGCCGCCAGCTCGTCCCCGGTGTGAAACCACGACGCCCTCGCGCGCCATCTCGGACAGGATCACGGTCAGGAATTTGCGTGGGATGTTTTGCGCCGCGGCGATCTCGTCCAGCCGCACGGGGCCCTGCTTGTAGCGATCCGCCAGGTGCTGGAGCGCGCGTATCGTGTATCGTGTCTTCTGCGAGAGCATGCGGTCGGACTCAACCCGCCCCGCGCACAAATGTCAACTTGCACGGTGGATCTGCGGAATTATCCCGCACCATGCTGAAGCGATCAGGCGACGGACTTGGGCGCGTGCTTGTTCATGAGCTTGTACGCGCGCTCGTACCAGATGCTGCCCGGGTAGTTGCGCTGCAACACGGCCGCAGCCTTTTGCGCCTCTTCAGCAACGCCGATCGATAGGTATCCCTCGACCAGACGGTACAGTGCCTCGGCCGCGTGGCCGGTGGTCTGGTAGTTGTCGACCACGTTGCGGAACCGCAGCGACGCGGCAAGCCACTTGCCGCTACGTTCATAGTAACGACCGATGGTCATTTCCTTGCCGGCCAGGTGATCGTTCACCAGGTCGAGCTTGATCGTCGCGTCGGAGGCGTAGCTGGTGGTGGGATAGCGGCGCACGACGTCGGTCAAAGCCTGCTTCGCCTGAAGCGTGATCTTCTGGTCGCGCGTCACATCGCTGATCTGCTCGTAATAGCAGACCGCGATCAGGTAGTAGGCGTAAGGCGCGTCCTTGTTGCCAGGATGGATCGAGAGGAACCGCTCGGCCGACTGCACCGCCTTGTTGTAATCACGCGCCACGTAATAGCTGAACGCGCTCATCAACTGCGCGCGCCGAGCCCAGGGCGAATAAGGATGCTGGCGCTCGACCTCATCGAACAGTGCGGCCGCCTGCTTCGTCTGGCCACGATCGAGGCGGCTCTGCGCTGCGGAATAAAGCGTATCGACATCGCGCGCGACGTAGGCGGTGTCCTTCTTGCCCCCACCACGCCCGGCGCAACCTGCGGTCAGGATCATCGCGCCTGCGGTGACGGCGAACAGGACGGGCTTCAAACGCGATCTATCGAGCATGGCGGGTCTATAGACAGGCCGCGGCTGAACGCCAAGTGAAAGGCGGTGCTCATCTTGCGGCCTTCGGACGGTGCGATACGCGCCGACATTGCGCGCGGCGAAAGCCTGTTACCGGCGGCAAGCGAAACGCCCAAACACGAAGGGCCCGCTTGCGCAGGCAAGCGGACCCTTCGAAGTGTGCGGGACGGTCGACCGCCAACCGCAAATCAGGCGTGAGCGAATGCTTCCTCGCCCTCTAGCTTGGTGCGGTGCATCATGCGACCGCAGGTCGGGTCGTAGGCTTCGGCGCGGTGCATCGTGCCGGTGTTGTCCCAGATGACCATGTCGCCCACTTCCCACTCGTGGCTGTAGGTGAAGTCAGGGCCGGTCGCCCAATCGCGCAGACCATGAATGATGAGCGCGCTTTCCATCGGCGTCTTGCCTTCGACCGCAACCGAGGTGCAGCCGATGACGAGGCTCTTGCGACCCGACTTGTGCTTCCACACCAGTGGCAGGACCTGCTCACCGATGTTCATGTAGCCCTGCAGCTTGGCAAGGCTCGGCTCCGGCTCGTAATAAAACAGCGACTGCCACGGACCGTGGATGACCTTGTACTGCTCGTACTCGGCCTTTTTCTCGTCCGAAAGGGCATCGTACGCGCTGTAGGTGTTGGCGAAGCCGGTGTTGCCGGTGCCCTTGGGCGAAGGCTTGATGCACGAAAGCAGCGACGCCAGGATCGGCACGTCGTTACGCGTACCGTCGATGTGCCAATACAGCGAACCCTTGAGGTACTCGGCCGCCATCGGGTTTTCCTTGGCGTCGAGCGTGATCTTGGTGATGTTGTCGCCATCGCCGCCTTCCGGCGCGAACGTGCCGAGCGTCTTGGTAAAGGCGACCTGCTCTTCGCTGGTGAAGCTGATCTTGGGGAACACCAGCACGCCGCGGGCTTCCAGAAGCTCACGGATTTCGGCCGAGACCTCCCCCGAGAGGAGTTCCTCCTTCGAGTTCAGAACACGCGACCCGATAGCGGGCTTGATCTCTTCGGCCTGCATCTTGATCTTGGTGGCAATCGACATCGTCTGCTTCTCCCGCAGTTGGGAACACTGTTCTTACCGATATAGGCCCATCACGCCCGCGGCGTCCAGAGCGCCCCGACGATGACGAGAAACGCTTGCGCGCGCAAATGACCCATCACGTCGCGGCGTTGACGTTTTCTCCGAAGCTTGCAGGCGCGCCGCATTGACCCTTCCCGGTCAGCCGCTCAAGCCAGGACCGCACGAACTGCGCCGCTTCTTCATGCCCGCAACGCACGCCAAGGTTCTCTTCCATCACGATCGCCCGGCCGATCCCGGCCAGGACCACGCTCAGTCCGGCAGGAGGGCAGCCGTCCGGTCCCAGCGCGCGGTCACCCAACACGTGCCGTAATATCTCGACCTGGCGCTTTCGCATCGCCTCGCTGTGCTCGGCCATGTGCGCGCGTACCGGCGCGCGATGGTTGGCCAGCGCCATGAACTCGAGCGCCATCGCGGTGCGACTGGTGTCGATGAAGAATTGCCACAGGGCCTGAAGCGGATCGTCCGACGCCAGGGCAGCCTCGATCATGCGATCGCTTTCGTCCGCCCCGCGACGTGAAAGTTCGATCAGCAAGTCATCGGTCGTCGGAAAATAGTAATGGACCAGCGATGGTTTGAGCCCGGCCCTGGCCGCCACGCGCCGCGTGCTGACCGCGGCGTACCCTTCGTCCCGGATGAGAACCTCTGCCGCCTCAACGATCAGCGCCCTCGTCGCGGACGTTTCGGCTCCGATCCTGCGTGCTACGCCCGACATCCTGGCATCCCTTCACCCCAAGCGGTGCGGGAGAGAGCCAGCCAAGTCAACCGCCCCCTCCCCTACGCCAAGGCCGATCGGGCCAAAGCCAGCCGAATAGTCTGGCTCAAGCCTGGGCCGGAGCATTCTGAATGAAGTCGAGAATCGCCGGAACCAGCTTGGGCCAGGACCGGAACAAGGCGACGCCATCCGTTCCCGCAAAAGTCTGGGCAGAACGCATGTTCCACTCGTCATCGTTCCACGGCGGGTCCAGCATCAGCGAATGCGGGACGAGGCGGTGGACCCATTCGCTGGTCGCGCGCGTGTGCGAAAGGTCGCTCTTGCCGCTGCGGAAGACCAGCACCGGCATCGTCAGACGCGCAAAGTCGCGCGGGGTCATGCCGGGCACGGGCGAGATGTCCGACGGCACATAGGCGGCCGCCCAGCGCTGCATCACCTCGATGAACTTGTCGGGATCCTGCGCACGGATGAATTCACGCGACTGCTCGCTCTTGCCGAGGTTCTCCGCCCAGGACGTCGCCTTCAGCACCGCTTCCATGCCGCCGACGCTTGCCAGCGAGCCGGCTTCGCCACAATAATACGTCGCCAGCTGCATCAATCCGATCGGATCGCCGGAGATCCACCACAGGGCCAAGTGCGAGCATATCTCGGGATCGCGGGCCGCGGCCAGCATCGAGATCCGTGATCCGCCTGAACCACCAGCGATTACGGTGGGGCCAAGATCGAGCTTGCGGATCAAGCCGGACAAGGCCTCCGCCTGCATCTCGGACTCGCTAGCGCCAAGCAGGCACGCATCGGAATGGCCGCAATTGGGTCGGTCATAGATCAACACGCGGTGCCCCGCCGCCACAAAGGCTTGCGCCATCTCGCGCAGGCCTGGCACGTCCATCGTGAAGCGCCCCCCCGGCGTCAGCACGACCGGCGGATGGCCGGCGTCGCCAAGCAGCTCGTAGGCGATGCCGATGCCGCCGACGTCGATCTTGTCCATGCTTCTCTCCCGATGGTCGCGTTGCGCGTTACCGCACGGTTCGCCGTGCCGGCCACTCATGGCAAGTCCAAAAGCGCCTCACGAGTGCACTAGCTGGCCGCGCCCCAGCCGACCATGGTCGGATCAAGCCAGGTAGCTGCGGTCCAGTTCATCGAGCCGGGTCACGCCGACCATCGCCATCGCCACGTCGATCTCGTTCGCCAGGAGTGAAATCGCATGGCTTGCGCCCGCTTCGCCGCCTGCAGCGCACCCGTACAGCGTGGCCCGGCCGACCAGCACCGCCTTGGCGCCAATCGCCAACGCCTTGACGATATCGGCGCCGCGACGCACGCCGCTGTCGAACAGGACCGTCAGATCCTTGCCCACCGCATCGACGATGCCGGGCAGCGCCGCGATCGCTGGCGGCGAAGAATCGAAGTTGCGCCCGCCGTGGTTCGAGACGGCGATGCCATCGACGCCGTGCTCGACGGCAAGCTTGGCGTCCTCGACGCTCAGGATGCCCTTGAGGACGAGCTTGCCCGACCACCGCCGACGCAACTCGGCCACGTCATCCCAGCACACCGACGCGGAGTTGGAGACCCGGCTCACCACCCCGGTAAGTTTGCCGCCCACTTCCGCCGGATAGTTGGCGAACTGCGGCAATCCGCCATTGAGATAATAGCGCACGATCACTGCCGTGAGCCAGCCCGGTCGCTTGAGGAAGTCGCTCACCAAAGTCGCGTTGGGTCGAATGGGATTGGACATGCCGGCCCGCTTGTTGAATTCGCGCAAGGGCCACATGGGCGTATCGACGGTCAGGACCAGCACGTCAGCGCCGTTCTCGCCCGCCGCATCGACCACGCGCCATGACAGATCGCGCCGCTCCCACAGATACATCTGCATCCAGTGCCCGCTGGTCGCGCATTTGGCGATGTCCGCGAAGCTGGTCGTCGAACTGGTCGTCTGGGTGAAAGGAATGCCCGCTTTGGCCGCCGCGGTGGCGATCGCGCGCTCGCCACGATACGAAAGCAGGTCCGAGACGCCGGTCGGCGCGATCACGAAGGGCAACGGCTGCCTGCGACCGAACAGCTCGATCGAGGCGTCGCGCTGCGCGACATTCCGCAGTGTGCGCGGCATCAGGTTGATATCCTGCAACGCCGCGACGTTGCGGTTTATCAGCAGATCGTCTTCGGTTCCGCGCTCGATGAATTCGAAGATCGCACGCGGAAGGCGCCGCTTCGCCAGCGTGCGCAGTTGCGCGATATTGTGCGCCTTGCCGGCGATCGCTGCCATCGAGCGCTCAGTCCAGACCGAGGTTGGCGCGGAACGTCGTGCCTTCGTATTCTGTCCGATAGACGCCCTTCTTCTGCAGGATCGGCACCACCTGGTCGACGAAATCTTCGACCGAGGACGCCATGACTGTCGGTGTCATGTTGTATCCATAACAGCCTGTCTCCCGCCAGATCGCCTCAAGCCGGTCCGCGACCTGTTCCGGCGTTCCGACGATCTGAGGCTTGCCCACCGCCAGCCCCCACCGGATCGCAACTTCGCGCAGGGTCAGCGGCTTGTCGCCCTCGATGTTGGAGAATGCCTTCATCAATCCCTGCGACCCTTGCGTGTTCATCTCCACCAGCGGCTGATCGAGGTCCATGCCGGCGAAGTCCACGCCCATCGTACCCGACAGTCGCGCCAGGCAACCATCGATCGGCAGCCGCTCGACCAAGTCGGCAAGTTTCCTTTTCGCCTCTTCCTCGGTACCGCCGACGATCGGCTGCACCCCGAAGCTGACACCCGGCGTCTTCTTTCCTGCGGCCTTCGCGGCATCTTCCAGATTGGTCATGAACTTCTTCATGCCGGCCACGTTCGGCTGGATCGAGAACACGACATCGGCATGGCTGACCGCGAACTGTTGTCCGCGACCCGAGCTGCCGGCCTGGAACAGCACGGGATGCCCCTGGGGCGAAGGCAGCACGGGAGAGACCGTCTGGCACGAAAAGAACTCGCCCTTATGATCGATGAATTCGACCTTCTCGGGATCGGCGTAGATGCCACTCTCGCGGTCGGCCAGCACGGCGCCGGGCTTGACCGAGTTCCACAGCTTGTAACAGACCTCCATGTACTCGTCGGCACGATCATAGCGGCGGTCGTGCTCGAGTTGATGGAGGCCAAGCGCGCGATGCTCGCCACGCAGGTGGCCGGTGACGATGTTCCAGCCCACGCGTCCGCCGGAAAGATAGTCGAGCGTGCCCAGTTGCCGCACGATCGTCCACGGCTGATACGAACTGGTCGACATGGTCGCCGCAAGTCCCAGGTTGGTCGTCACCGCCGCCAACGCGCTGAGCAGCACGACCGGATCCATGCAGGGCCAGCACACGCCGTACTTGACCGCATCTTCGTGACTGTCGCGGTAGCGATCGAACACCCCGGGAGTGTCCGCGAAGAAGATGCCATCGAACTTGCCGCGCTCGAGCGTACGGGCGAGTTCCTGCCAGCGCGCGATCTCGCCCAAAGCCTCCAGCCGGTTGTCCCCCGGCGCGGCCCAACTCAATACCGTATGATTGATCGGCGAGTTGATCAGGAAGCTGACGAGATGGATTTGCTTGGTCATTCGCTTCGTCCGGCGCTGTTGATCCTCAAGCTCGCGTCATGTCGCCTTCGGCTATCGCGAGCAAGCAAATTCGCCATGAATGTATCCAATCAACTGGCAGGCATCTTGCCGATCCAGTTAATTGCCGCAGCCTGGGAGCGATCACGACCCATGTGCGCCGCCAGCCCGACCGCAAGCACCAGGAGCTGGGTGATCGCGGCGATGCCGTGCAACATCGTATGCGCGTGCGGCAGTGCCTGCAGGAACGACAACCGCCACAAATGAGAAATCAGCATCACGAGTTCAATGGCGCCGATCCATAGAGGATAGACCCTGTTGGCTTTCAGGGCCACGACCAGCATCAGCATGAAAGCGACGATGTCGACCGCGACGAAGATCCAGCAGTCTTCATGGCTCAGATGATGGACCAGCCGGATACATATGCCACTGCACAAGGCAGCTGCCATCAAAACCCCCGCCAACACTCTTTCGGGCGCGCCGCCGCGCAGAAACGTCAGGATGAGAAGCAGGCTCGAAACGACAATCCGCAAGTTGGAAACAAACTCTTCGTCCAGCACACCTTGTCCCGTTCGCTGTGCAGCTATCGATCCGAATGCACCCACCCGATGCACCGATCATCCGCAATATGTATCCGCCACTTCATCGAACGCCCGATTACGCCAGGGCGGCCAGACCTTGCATGACGCCCAGGCAGACCATGGTCGCTGCAAGCAGCCCTGCGGCGATTACGACCATCGCCGCGATTCGGTTGAGCCCGGCATTTGGCCCGACAAATGCAGCCGGAACGATAAACCCGGAGGCGCGCATGGGCGCCTCGGCCTCAGACGGGCAATCGATCTGTTGATGATCCGCGAATGGCCCGGGCACGACAATCTGCTGAACCGCAGAATTGCGTTCACCGTCGCCCGATGGTCCGCCGACGTTCTCATGACCCGCGATGTAGCGACGGTATGCACGCGCCAGTTCCGCTCTTGGCGGCGAGCCTGCCCGGCTGCGCACTGCCTCGATGCGCTGCACCACAGCACTGTCGGTGATGCCAAGGCGCCAGGCGATTTCCTTCGCCGAACGCCCTTCAGCCACAAGCAGGTAAACCTCATGCTGCTTGGCCGTCATCGCTGAAAAATGCGGCGCAAACCGACAGCTCTCGCCAGCATCCCTATTAGAATCCGGTCGATAGCCGACCATGCCGTGTCCCCATCAAATCAAAAGGGACCGCGCAGCCGCGCGCCAAACGGCCCCCGCGATATCCTACGCATGCGGACTTTTGGATCAAGATGAAAATAGGTGTAATTGCCTACTTGCCAGCAACTTAAACACCGGTTTCGTAGTCAATGGATGCGATGAATAGATTTTATGATCTACACAGGCACATAAAGCGTTGACGTTACTTCGAAGCCGGTTGCCGTCGCGAATGAGATAGCACCAATGTCATTCCTCATCCTGCCAAGTGCAATCCTTCATCTGGATTCCAAGTTCGGCAACGAAAGTCCTGAACCCGAAGATGTCGAATGGACGCTCTCCCGCCGCGATGCGCTGCCGGATAGCGATCTCGGCTTTCGCTCTCGCCTCGGCACCCTCGACCGCATGCCGCAACAGCTTGCGCGGGATCACGAGCACGCCGTCGGTGTCGGCACAGATTATATCGCCGGGTTCGACAAGAATGCCATCGACCGTGATCGGCACGTTCACCGCCGCCGGGCCGCGCTTTTCGGGATGCTCCACGGAAATCGCAGTCGACCAGATCGGGAATTCAAGCTCGCGAATGGCGTCGATATCACGGGCCGCCCCTTCGACGACGGCGCCTGCCAGTCCCTCCTTCTTGGCGAAGCCGCACGCGACATCCCCCCACAAGGCGCCCTGATGTCCACCGCCATTGGTCAGGACCAGCACGTCGCCCGCTTGCGCCACTTCCAGAGCGCAGTGGATCGCAAGGTTATCGCCCGGATAGTTCCACGCGGTAATCGCCGGCCCGACGATCCGCTTGCCGTCCTGACGCGCCTGCATCGCCGGACTCATCAGGCTCATCCGTCCCGCGATCGCGCCGAGGCCCTCGTGAAGATCGGCGACTCCGAACTGCTTGGCTCGCGCGATCAGCCCATCGTCAGGACGCGGTATACGCTTGTATACGACAGACTTGATCGGACGCATGGCACTTCTCCCGCTAGATCAGCCGTTTCCGGTCCAAAATGATCGGAAAAGGGCGTTTACAAAGCAGGCCATGGCACCAGCCAAGATCGTGTGCAACCCTTGGATGATATACATTTGCGGCTAATCGCGCTCAGGCTGATTGTCGTGCCTGCTGCGAAATAAGGGGATCACCGTACAACGTGGTGCGTCGACGCAAGGGCCTTCCGGCGGCCGCTGCAGCCCCCGATAGATCATCGACGCTGACGTCCTGACCATGCGCGGCTCCGGCGGCCCGACTGATGCTTTCGTTCATCAGCACGCCGCCAAGATCGTTCGCGCCAGCGGCAAGCACCGCGGCTGCGCCCGGAACACCAAGCTTGACCCACGAACACTGGATCGAGTCGATCGAACCATGCAAAGCTACCCGCGCAACGGCGTGCATCATCACCGCCTCACGCCAGGTAGGCCCCTTGCGCGACTGACCCCGTCGATAGAACGGCGCTTCCATGTGAACCAGGGGCAGCGGAACGAACTCGGTGAAGCCGCCGGTTTCGCCCTGCTGGTGTCGCAAGGCGAGCAAGTGGCGCGCCCAGTGATCCGGACGCTCGAGATGTCCAAACATGATCGTCGATGTCGTCGGCAGGCCGACCTTGTGCGCGGCGCCCACCACATCGAGCCATTGCTGCGTCGTCAGCTTGTCCGGACAGATCTGCGCACGGATCTCGTCGCAGAGAATTTCGGCGGCGGTGCCGGGCAAGGAGCCGAGTCCAGCGTCCTTCAACATTCGCAGGTATTCGATCACCGGGATCCCGAGCGTGGTGGCACCCTGGCTTACCTCGAGCGGGGAGAAGGCGTGGACATGCAGATCCGGGCAAGCCGCCTTCACTTCGCGCAAGATCGAAAGGTAGGTATCTCCGGTATAGCTGGGGTGGATCCCTCCTTGCAGGCACACTTCGGTCGCACCGCGCTCCACCGCTTCGCGCGCGCGCCCGGCGATCTCTGACAAGTCGAGATTGTACGGCTTGTCGCGGAAACCGCCCTTGGTACTGGTTTTCGAAAAGGCGCAGAACGAACACGAGTGGGTGCAGATGTTGGTATAATTGATGTTGCGGTTGATGACATACGTCACGTCATCGCCGTTTACCTGCGCCCGCAACGTATCAGCCGCCTCGATCACCGCCTGCGCCGCGGCGCCGCGCGTCGCGAACAGCGTGGTGATCTCTGCCGCAGCCAGTTCGGAACCGTTTGCAGCCCGATCGAGGATGCGGTGCAACCGGGTCGCGACCGGCCCGTGATGCCTGACCCCCAGGGGATGGCGCGGCGTGCCCGGACCGGGCTCGGCTAGACCTGGACTCCAGGCGCTGTCTCGCGCCAGACCTTCGCTGTCGGACAGCTTCAAGACTGCCGGACGGATCGCCCGGTCCAGCCATGAACGATCGTCACCGGCAACGAAGCGCGGGTAGGCGGTCAGACGCTCCACCAGCGGCAGACCGGCTTGCGCGCAAATGCCACTCAGGCGCTCGATCTCGGGCCAGGGCGCCTCGGGATTGACGTGATCGAGCGTAACCGGCGAGATGCCGCCCCAGTCATCGATCCCGCAGGCGATCAACGCGCCCAGCCGCTCGTCGTTGAGGTTGGGCGGCGCCTGCACGGAGACCTCGTCGGGCAACACGATCCGGGCAGCGGCGATGACGCGCAGGAAATCGGCCTCCGTCGCCTCCGGGGCCTGCGCCATCCGGGTGCCGGGCTTGGGGCAGAAGTTCTGGACGATCACTTCCTGCAGGTGACCATGCTCGGCATGCAGATCGCGCAAGGCGAACAATGCTTCGATGCGCTCCTCGGCAGTTTCGCCGATGCCGATGAGAATGCCGCTCGTCATCGGCACCCGGGCCCGACCGGCCGCGGCAAGCGATGCCAGCCGCACGGCCGGCACCTTGTCGGGAGATCCATGATGCGACCCGCCTTTTTCCAGCAGCCGCTCGGACGTGCTTTCCAGCATCAGCCCGCCCGACGCCATCACCGGGCGCAACATTCGCCAGTCCGCCTCGTCGAGGATGCCGGCGTTGATATGCGGCAGCAGCCCGGTCTGCTCCAGAACCGCCTCTGCACAGTGACGCACGTAGTCGATCGTTCTGGCAAAGCCCTGCTCGGCCAGCCACTCGGCAGCCACCGCATACCGTCGTTCGGGCGCGTCGCCGAGCGTGAACAAGGCCTCCTTGCAGCCCGCAGCCGCACCGGCGCGAGCGATCTCGAGCACCTGTTCGAGCGTCAGGTACGGTGCTTCCAAACGCGACGGCGTGGTCGCGAAAGTGCAGTAGTGGCAGACGTCGGCGCACAGACGTGTGAGAGGGATGAAGACCTTGCGCGAATACGTCATGCGTGCCGGGCCGCGCAGCTCGCGCCGGGTGCGCGCCTCGCCCTGAAGGTCGGCCAGGGGAGCGGCCAGGAGTCGATTCGTCAGTGCACGGTCAGCGGGTGCCATTATCTTCCAGTTCGATGCGGGCTGCCGACAGTGCTTCGCGCGCAAGCCGCTCCCGATCATCGGCTCCGCACATGACTGTTGCAGACAAAATGACCGAAAGGTTGGACGTGCGCAACCCTTCGACGTCACCAGCATCGCTATGATCGATCAACAGGTGCGTGGCTAAGCCCTTGTAGTGGCTGGCAATAGCCTGATTCCCGGTTTCGGCGCCAAGCTCTATGAGCAGCTTGCTCAAGGGCCCTTTCAGCGATGTGCCTCCGACCAGCGGCGATACGACGACGACCGGGACGGCCAGGTCAACGAGCGCCTGGCGGACGCCATCGACCGCCAGGATCGGGTCGACGCTGAGATAAGGATTGGATGGGCAGACGATCACCGCCGCAAGATCCGAACGCTGCAACGCGTCCGCCAGCGCCGGTGATGGCGAGGCTTCGCCGGCACCCGCGAACCGGATCGCGCGCGCGACCGGCCGGCATTGCTCGCGCACGAAGTAGTGCTGGAAATCGAGCGTCCCCTCGTCGGTGAGGATCTGCGTGCGGACCGGCATGTCGCTCATCGGCACGATGGCATGGGTGATGCCAAGCTGGCGGGTCAGCCTGGCCGTGACCTCGGACAGCGTCTCGCCCGCTCGCAGCCGCCATGATCGTGCGATATGCATGCCAAGATCGCGATCGCCAAGGTTGAACCAGTCATCCTCGCCAAGGCCGCGCAGCATCGCCATCGCCTGCCAGCTTTCGTCCTGCACGCCCCAGCCGCGCTGGGTGTCGTTTAGGCCGGCCATGGCATAGGTCACCGAGTCGAGGTCGGGACAGATCGTCAGGCCGAGGTGCTCGAAATCGTCGCCGGTGTTGACGGCGATGGTCAGGTCTTCAGGCGGTAGCACCGCAGCCAGACCGGCCGCCAGCTTGGCCCCGCCGACGCCGCCCGACAGGGCAAGAACGTGCCCGCTCATCGGAACATGTCCTGTGCGACCGGGCGCAAGCCACTGGCCGCACCCGCGCCATCATCATCGCTTACCCATTGCCCAGCCCCGCGCACCAGCGCCGCAGGCGTGCCTTCATCGCCCTCACCCATCGTCAAAGTGGCGACCGCGGCGATCGAATCGGCAATGGCGATCTGGGTCGCCTGCAACACGCGCCCGAACAGGTCTCGACCCACGCCGCGCTTGTCCTCGACCACCGTCAGACCGGCGCAGCCTATCGCGGTCCCCACGGTGCCGACCCGCCAGGCGCGGCCCATGCTGTCGGCGATCACGACGGCCGGACGTACACTGCAAATCGCCTCGATCTCGTCACGGATGGCGCGCGCGGAGGCGTCGGGATCGACCGGCCAAAGCAACAGGATCCCCTCGTCGCCACCCTCGACATTGGACGCGTCGATGCCCGCATTCGCAAGCACATGGCCGGTGCGATGGCGCGCGACGATCGCGGCTGGATTGGCACGCAGCAATTCCGCGCTTTCGTCGAGGATCAGTTGCACCATGGCTGCATCGCGACCCGTATCGGCAGCGATCCGTGTCGCCTCGTCGCCGACGACGACCGAACCCATGTCGACAAGTCGTCCTTCTCGTTTGGATACGATCTTCTGCGCGATCACCACCACGTCGCCGGCAGCAAGCGCGACGCCCGCGCGATCAATCGCGGCGCAAATCTCCTTCGCCATATCTGTCCGCGTGTCGAACAAAGGCAGCCCCTGCAAGGGGATGGCGTCGATCCGGATCATCGCAAATCCATCTTGAGGCGAACTTGGCATTGCATCGGCTGTCCCCAAACGTGGACTATGTGTCAGTATCGGTGGCGCGCTATCGGCTTTCGAGACGCAGGCGCAACCCTGCAAATACAACGGAGAGACCCAGCCATGGCAACCATCGCAGTTATCGGAGGAACCGGTGCCCTCGGCAAAGGCATCGCACGCCGCCTCGTCAAGGCAGGCCACGAAGTGACGATCGGCTCGCGCTCGGCGGACAAGGCTCAGGCGACCGCGCAGGCACTGGGTGCGGCCGGTTACGCCGCCAATGCCGATGCTGCGCAAGACAAGGAGATCGTCATCGTCACCGTGCCGCACGCGTCGCAAGCCGACACCCTGGCGCAAATCCGCGACCGGCTCGGCGACGCGATCGTAGTGGATACGACTGTGCCGCTCGTTCCGCCCAAGGTCATGCGCGTGCAACTGCCGGCCGAAGGCAGCGCCGCCTTACAGGCCCAGGCCCATCTCGGGCCGAACGTGCGTCTGGTCAGCGCCTTCCACAATGTGTCCGCGCATCACCTCGACAGCGACCATGCGATCGAATGCGACGTGCTCGTCTTTTCGGACGATATCGAAGCGCGCAAGGCCATCGTCGAGCTTTGCCCTGGCATGGGTCTGCGCGGACTGGCCGGAGGAGCGCTGGCGAACTCCGCCGCTGCCGAGGCGCTGACCTCGATCCTGATCTACATGAACAAGACCTACAAGGCGGATGGCGCCGGCATCCGTTTCACCAATCTGACGGAAGCGCCGGCCATTCCGTGACCAGCCAAAGCCCGAACGCAAGCGCGAACTGCTGGGCGGTCATTCCGGTCAAGGCCGTGGCCCTTGGCAAAAGCCGCCTCGCCGGCGTCCTGGCTCCGATGCAGCGCGAGCGGCTGGTCATGGCAATGCTGCGGCATGTAATACTGGCCGCACAGGCCTGCCCGGCCATCGCGAAAGTCTGCGTTCTCCGTCCGCAAGATGGGGACTGCGATGACGGGGTGATCTGGCTGCCCGACAGCGGCGCCGGACTCAACGGGGCGCTCGCCGATAGCCTGCGCGGTTTGGAGGCGCTTGCGCAGGAAGGCTCGCCCGCGTCCCCGTCCCGCGCGCTTATTCTGCCGGCGGACTTGCCGCTCTTAACACCCGCTGACATTTCGCTGATGGCGGACATACCCGAGACCATCATCGCCATCGCTCCCGATCGTCACGGCTCGGGGACCAACGCGCTGTCGCTGCCGCTTGCAGCGTTCGGCCACTTTCGACCGCAGTTCGGCAGCGGCAGCTTCGCGGCG
This sequence comes from Novosphingobium sp. TK46, assembly GCF_055361525.1. Taxonomy (NCBI): domain Bacteria; kingdom Pseudomonadati; phylum Pseudomonadota; class Alphaproteobacteria; order Sphingomonadales; family Sphingomonadaceae; genus Novosphingobium; species Novosphingobium sp. TK46. The sequence continues at coordinate 2,856,729 of NZ_CM143963.1, read as the reverse complement.
CATCGGATCGAGGCGCTTCGGCTCGGCTACACCGTCGAGACGATGCTGAGTGCGGGACTGGAGAAAGATATAGACGAACCTGGTGATTTGCCGGATGCCCACGGGTGTCTGCAAGAAGCACGATAAGTGCCGGAGAGGGGTTGAATGGATACAAACGACATCGATCTCGCAGGCCAAGCCGCTTTCGTCACCGGCGGGGGTGGGGGGATCGGACGCGCCGCCGCACTTTGCCTCGCCGACATGGGGGCGGACGTCGCGATCGTCGACATCGTGCCCGAGCGCTGCGACCAGATGATCGCCGAGATCGAACGGCGGGGTGTCAGGGCACTGGCGCTCAATGTCGATGTCATGGATGTCGATGCCCTGCAGGGCGCGGTAGGAAAGGCCGCCGACGCGTTCGGACGGTTGGACATCCTGGTGAACAATGCTGGCGGTGTCACCCGCCGCAAGTTTCTCGATCTACATGAGAAGAACTGGCGCCGGCATATCGACCTCAATCTCGTCAGCAATCTCGCGGCGACACAAGCCGCGGTGCCGCTGATGATTTCCGGCAATCGCGGCGGCTCGATCATCAACGTCAGCAGTATCGAAGGCTCGCGCGCGGCGCCCGGATATGCGGTCTATGCCGCTTGCAAGGCCGGCATCAACAATCTCACGCGGACGCTGGCACTCGAGCTTGCCGAGCATGGCATCCGCGTCAATACGATCGCCCCCGACTATACGCGCACGCCGGGCACCGCCGGCCAGTTTTCTGGCCCGGTCGACGAAAGCCGGTGGTTCAGCCCCTCCCCGGCACAGTTGGACAGCGTGCGCCGGCGCATTCCCCTGGGGCGTTCCGGTTTCGAGGACGAGTGCGGCCGCGTGATCGTCTTCCTCGCCTCGGCGCTGGCCAGCTACGTGACGGGGACGATCATTCCCGTCGATGGCGGTTCCTGGGCATCAAGCGGGTGGGTGCGCAACAGCGCCGACGACTGGATCCTTCCCCCCGAAGTTACCGGCTGACCGAGCCGCCGCCTTTTTCCATGCAACCTGCAGGAACCTGACCGATGACCTTCACCCTCAGCACGACGTTCCCCTTCGATCACATCCAGCATCCGGACGAGTTCATCTCGATGGAGGCGGTTCATGAGTGCGCCAGGGCGGTCGAGCAAGCCGGCTTCTATGCCGGCACCGTGACGGACCATCCGGTACCTTCCGCCCGCTGGCTCGACAGCGGCGGCCATTACGCGCAGGATCCGTTCGTGATGCTGTCGATGGCCGGTGCGGTCACCACCACGCTCAGGCTCCAGACCAATATCCTGGTCTTGCCCTACCGCAATCCGTTCATCACCGCGCGAATGGTCGCGACCCTCGATCGCTTCACCAATGGCCGCGTGATCCTGGGCCTGGGGGCCGGCTACATGAAGGCCGAATACAAGGCGCTTGGCGTCGAATTCGACAATCGCAACGACCTTATGGACGAGTACATGCAGGCGATGAAGCTGGCCTGGACCGGCGAGGATTTCGAGTTCGAAGGCACCGGCTACAAAGCTTTGGGCAACCGCATGCTGCCGACGCCGGTGCAGACCCCGCATCCACCGCTTCTCGTCGGCGGCAACTCCAAGCGCGCCCTGCGTCGCGCGGTGGAGCTGGGCGACGCGTGGCATCCCTTTTTCGTGCCCAAGCAAGTGACCGACACCGCCCGCACGGTGAACCTGTCCGAGGACCAGGACATCGTCGACGCGATCAACTACATGGCCGAACACGCAGCAAAGATCGGTCGCACGGTGCCGCCGAAGGTGATCGCGTCATCGACTTTCAGCCTTGGCGACGACTGGAACGCCCAGGAAGCACTGGATCATTACGCAAATCTCAAATCGATCGGCGTCGATGGATCGGGCGCCAGCATCTCTGCCAGCACCCGTCGCGAATACTGCGACCAGGCGCAGCGCTTTGGCGAGGAGGTCATCGCCAGGATCGACTTCTAGGCCCCTACACGAATGCTGCGACCCCTTCCCCGCGCAGCCCGGGCGAGAATTCGCTCCGCAATTTTGCTTTGCCCATGTCGGACGGGATCAGGTTCACGCCTGGTCCGCCGATCGCGGCAAAAGCGTCGAAGCCATTCCTGAAGCCCGCGAGAAACCATAACCATGACCCGACCCCTTGTGCTTGAATTCATCAGCGCTCTCGGCATGCCTCCCGACGAGATGATGGGCCTGGCGGCAGATCTCGGTCTGTCGCACGTCGGGTTGGCGACCCGACCGATCACGCTGAACGACGCTGCCTATCAGCCGTGGAACCTGCTTGAAGACGATGCCCTGCTACGGCGAACCCGGGCGGCGATGGCGCAGCATGAGGTGCGGATCGCGATCGGCGAGGGCTTCTTGATCCGTCCCGATCTGCCGATCCAGAATCATCGTCCCGGCCTGGAGTTGATGGCCGAACTTGGCGTTGGTCTCGTCAACGCGGTCAATCTTGGCGGCAGCAATGACACGGCGGTCGAAGCTTTCGCGAACTTCGCGGCGCTGGCGCGCGAGCACGGTCTGCGTGCCACGGTAGAGTTCCTGCCGATGCTGGCGCCCGCCGATCTCGGCGAAGCGCTGACGTTCGCGCAGCGAGCGGGCGCCGAGATCCTCATCGATGCGATGCACTTCTTCCGTTCAGGCGGAGACGTCAGCGAATTGCGCGATGCCGATCTATCGCGCATCGGCCATATCCAGCTTTGCGATGTGCCGATGCCGCCAGTGCTCGACGACTATGGCAAAGAGGCTTCGCAGGACCGGTTGCCGATCGGAGAAGGCGATCTCCCGCTGGCCGACTTGCTCGCCGCGCTCCCCCGCGACGTGATGGTCGGGCTGGAACTGCCGATGCTGAGCAAAGCCGGTGCCACGCCTGACATGCGCGGCCTTCTGGCCCCCAGCGTCGCGGCGTGTCGCCAGCTACTGAACGGCTAGGTCGCCGCGCGCCGCAGCGATCGCACGTTCGAACGCCTGCACTGCGGCAACCTCGTTCCCGTTCCAGACGGCCCCACTGACAGCGAGGAAGTCGGCGCCGGCCCTGACAAGAGGAGCGCAATTTTCAGGCGTGATGCCACCGATGGCGACGCAGGGCAGTTCGAATACCGCCTGCCACCATTCGAGCACATCGACGCTGGCGTGGTGCTTCACGTCTTTCGTTGTCGTAGGATAGAACGCCCCGAACGCCACATAATCGGCGCCTTGCTCGCCCGCGACCATCGCCATGTCGCGGCTGTCGTGGCAGGTTACGCCGATCTGGGCATCCTTGCCCAGTTCGCTGCGGGCATCGGCCGGGTCGCCGTCGTCCTGACCCAGATGAACCCCATCCGCGCCCAGCCGCTTGGCGAGGCTGATCGAATCGTTGACGATGAACGTCACGTCCCGCTCCGCACAGATCGCCTGCAATGGCTGGGCCAGACGGGCCGCCTCATGCTGATCGACATCCTTCACCCGGAACTGAAACGCCGCCACCTTTCCTGCATCCAGTGCGCGCGCCAGCCGCTCAGGGAAGTCACCCCCGACTTCCAATGGAGAGATCAGATAGAGCAAACACTCGGGCGGCGGGTCATCCTTGTCGAACATGGTCGCGCTCTAGCCGCAAGCAAGCGCCACGCCAAGCATTCGGCGCGCATTCAGCAAAGGTGGCATTAAAGCGTGAGGATGAGACCGATCGCCATCTACCTGCTGCTGCCTGCCTCGCTGATGGCGTGTGCGCCGGCACCACACCATGCGCTGAAGCCGCCGCCGGTGGCGGACCGCAACGATACGCTGGAATGGGGAACACTCGGCAAGACCATCGGGGTCGGAGGGCCAAAGGTAACGCCCCTCACCCTCCTGGAAGACAGTCGCTGCCCTGCTGGTGTCAGATGCGTATGGGCCGGGCGTGTCCGACTATCCGTCCGGGTCGATCTTGGCCGAGGCAGCATGATAAAAGAACTCACCCTGGGCGAGCCTATCCGGGTTGCCGATGGCACGCTCGAACTGGCTGACGTGCAGCCCGGCAAAAGCAGCGAGGGTCCAGCCAAGTCGGAATACCGTTTTGGTTTTCGCTTCATGGGCGGACTATGATGCCAACTTGACGTCCACATTGCCAGGCCACCTGCCGCCAAACGAAACGGGCCGGGAAGCTTGCGCTACCCGGCCCGGTGTCATCGGTTCAAAGACCGAAGCTATAATCAGCTTTGGAGTGCGGCGACCTCTGCAGCGAAATCGCTGACCTGCTTCTCGATGCCTTCGCCCAGCTGGAAGCGCACGAAGTCCTTGAGGACGATCTTCACGCCAGCTTCCTTGCCGGCCTGATCGACGACCTGCTGGATCGGCGTCTTGTTGTCCATCACGAACACCTGGCTGAGCAGTGCGTTCTCCTTGGCGTACTTTGCGGCGGCACCGTCGGCGCGCTTGGCAAGGATATCGTCAGGGATGGTCTTGCCGCTCTTGCTGGCGTCCTCGACAGCCTTCTCCAGCGCGATCTTGCGCTCGCGCGAAAGCACCTCGGGATCGAGATCATCGGCGGACAGCGCCTGCGGGAATGCAGCGGCGATGTGCATCGCGATCTGCTTGCCCAGCGGCTCGAGCACGGCAGCGGCCGCTTCGCTTTCGAGCGCGACGAGAACGCCGATCTTGCCGAGGTTAGGCGCAGCAGCGTTGTGCATGTAAGGTACGACGAGGCCGTTGGCGACCTCTACCGTCTTGATGCGGCGGATCTGCTGGTTCTCACCGATGGTCGCGACATTGTTGGTCAGCGCGTCGGCAACGGTGGTGCCGCCGGGGAACGCCGCGCCCTTGAGCGCTTCGACGTCATCGCCCGACACGTTCAACGCCGCTTCGGTCGCCTTGCGCACGAAGTCCTGGAACTGCTCGTTCTTGGCAACGAAATCCGTCTCGGAGTTGACCTCGACGGCAACGCCCTTGGTGCCGGCAACGGCGACGCCGACCAGACCCTCGGCTGCGGTGCGGCTGGACTTCTTGGCGGCCGCAGCCAGGCCCTTGGAGCGCAGCGCGTCGACTGCGGCTTCGAAGTTGCCGTCCGTCTCGGTCAGCGCCTTCTTGCAATCCATCATGCCGGCGCCAGTGCGCTCGCGCAGGTTCTTCACGTCAGCGGCGGTGTAAGCCATCGCTCAATTCCTCTTGCTTGAATGGACAGGCGCGCCGGGCCCTGTGGACCCGGCGCGCGACATTTCGATGACGAAGTGTCAGACCGGGCGTCAGGCCGCGGTGGTTGCTTCCGGAGCAGCTGCTTCCTCGGCGATCGGCTCGTCCATCGAACCGATGTCGAAGCCCGAGTCGACCACGCCTTCGCGGTGACCCTTCGTCGCGGCCTGGGCCACGGCTTCGCAGTACAGGCGCACGGCGCGGCTGGCGTCGTCGTTGCCCGGGATCGGGAACGCGATGCCCTGTGGGTTAACGTTAGTATCGAGCACCGCGACGACCGGGATGCCAAGTACGTTGGCTTCCTTGATCGCCAGGTCTTCCTTGCTGGCGTCGATCACGAACATCACGTCCGGGATACCGCCCATGTCGCGGATGCCGCCGAGCGACAGCTCGAGCTTGTCACGCTCACGGGTGAGCTGCAGGACTTCCTTCTTGGTCAGACCGGTAGTGTCGCCCGAAAGCTGCTCTTCCAGCGTCTTGAGACGCTTGATCGAGCCCGAGATCGTACGCCAGTTGGTGAGCATGCCACCCAGCCAGCGGTGGTTGACAAAGTGCTGGCCGCATGCGCGCGCCGCCTGAGCGATAGGCTCCTGCGCCTGACGCTTGGTGCCGACGAACAGGACCTTGCCGCCGGCCTGGACGGTCGACGACACGAAGTCGAGCGCACGCGCCATCAGCGGAACGGTCTGCGACAGGTCGATGATGTGGATGCCGTTGCGGGCGCCGAAGATGTACGGCTTCATCCGCGGATTCCAGCGGTGGGTCTGGTGGCCGAAGTGAGCGCCGGCCTCGATCAATTGCTGCATGGAGACGACAGGAGCCGCCATAGGTATTTCCTTTCCGGTTGTGCCTCTGGAAAGCTGGGACCGTGCGGCCGACCCGAAGGTCATTCCCCGCTGCGGCACCGGTATGAGCGCTTCCCATGTGGATTCGCCGCCTCCCAACCCTGAAATGAGCTGTGATGCTTCGGCGCGGTCGCCCTAGTCGCTTGATGTGCTAAAATCCAGCACAATTCGCCGTCGACTAGCCTCAACTTGCCTCAAAATGGAAGATTACGAGGGGCATGCAGGAACCAAATGTGGTTAATCCTTATTAGACTCTCGGTAAGCTGTTGATCGGACTGAAAAACTGTCTTGTCCATGATCAGCAGGCATATGCAAGGTTGTCGTGGACGCCGTTCCACCAGGAGTAAGACCGATGGAGACCGCTCTCCCCGCGCTTTTCGCATTCGCCGGTATCTCGTCCATCGGGGTAATCTGGCATTGTGTTCGTAGCAATCTCAGCGCGATCGCAAGCCTGCGGCACGCGATGTACGGTGCGGACAGCCATACCATGATCGTGGTGAACTACCTCGATAATGCATCGGCACTGGAACCGATCTCCTCGGTTCGACGGCCACGTCAGGTGCGTGTTCCGGCACCCAAACCGATCACCCATCGTCTTCATCAGTTCGGCAAAGTTTCGGGAGCAGCATGATCTGCGACTTTGCGATCAGTGGCCAGGTCCAGTGACACATGGTCGGACCGGGTAGCGATCGATGAGCGAGATGCTGCCTATCAAAAAATATTGACAACGGAACAAAAAGTGAACATAGCGGATGGTAGAACATCGATAGAACAACAACGCGTTATCCACAAGGTATCCACACGATACCCATAAGGTTCAACGCCATCCGGGATGGTCAGCCATGGTTGCAGTCAATTCATGCGTGTTCGCCTTGGCGGCTGTTGCTGCCCTAACTGCGATCATCCGTACGCTTCATGGATATGCGCCGGACATCCGGCATCTTCGCGCGCAGATGGCGCAACCAGATGCAGGCTTGATCATCGTCTGGAAGCTCCGGGAACTTGGAGCGAGCGCACGTGGTGGCGTGAACGTGGATGATCAGGTTACGGCTTGGCCTAAGGTAGCGCGTCAAATCCCGCATTGCTCGTGGCATGATGCGTCGACACCGAGCCTCGCCGCCTGATGCGATAATAGCGGGCGACGCCGTAGGGAAGCAGCAGGATATAGACCAAGGTGATGCCGACCAGTGTCATCCACGGTTCTGTCAGCAGTGCCGCCATCAGGATACCGATCAACGCCAGAAGCCCCAGTCGCAATTGACGCGGTGGGCGTACACGAGACCAGCTGAGTGTCGGCAAATTCGAGATCATCAGGAATGCGATCAGAAGCATCCAGATGCTGACAGCAAGGGGATTGGCAAACTCGCTTATGCCGGTCGCCAGCCAGAAGTAGATCGGCAGAAATGCCAGTCCTGCACCCAGTGGTGCGGGAACGCCCGTGAGGAAGCCAGCCTGTTTGTGAGGCTGTTCAAGGGTGTCGAGGCGAGCGTTGAACCTTGCGAGCCTCAACACGCAGCAGATCGCAAAGCCCAGGGAAGCGATCCAGCCAAAACTCGGAAGCTCGCGCAGGGACCATAGATAGACGATCAGCGCCGGTGCTACGCCAAACGAGATCGAATCGGCCAGGCTGTCGAGTTCCGCACCGAAGCGTGATTGCGCTTTGAGCATCCGCGCAGCGCGCCCATCGATACCATCGAGCACGCCGGCCAGGATGACCGCCTGCACTGACTTTTCGAAGTCGCCGGCGATGGCGAAGCGGATACCCGTAAGACCCGCGCACAATGCGGCGGCGGTTATCGAGTTCGGGACAAGCGCCCGCAAGCTGAGGCTGCGTGCGAGGCGTAGTTCGGCCGGGCTCTTGTCCGTAGCACTCATGCCGTCTGGCTGCCGATCACGGTGCGAGGATACCCAAATCCATTCACTGCGCGACGCCCTCGATCAAACGTGCCTCGTTCAACTCGGCAAGCACCGTTTCACCGGCAATGACCTTCTGGCCCAATAGCACGCGCGGTTCGGTTCCATGCGGCAGATACACGTCGACGCGACTGCCGAATCGAATCAAGCCGATGCGCTGGCCGCCGGCGATCGTATCACCGGGCTTGATGAACGGCACGATGCGGCGCGCAACCAGTCCGGCGATCTGGGTGAAGCACAAGGTCACGCCGTCGGCCCGTTCGATCATTACGTGCTGACGCTCGTTCTCCTCGCTCGCCTTGTCTAGATCCGCATTCACGAACTTTCCCGGAATGTAGATCACCCGACGTACGATGCCGCCAATCGGCGCCCGATTGATGTGCACGTCGAACACGCTCATGAAAACGGATACGCGCGTGACCGGCTCGGCGCTCAACGGACGGCTGCCGCTGCCATCATCCATCGTCAGCTCACGGGGCGGCGGCACTTTCTGGATAAGAGTTACCAAGCCATCCGCCGGTGAGACGATGCAGCGGTCGTCCTGCGGGACGATGCGGGTCGGATCGCGAAAGAACGCCAGCACGCAAACCGTGAGGATAGCGAGCGGCCAGGCCACCCACGACCAACCGAGGATAATCGTAAGCAGGCATACCGCCGCCACGATGGCGCCGAATTTACGGCCTTCGGGATGAATTGGCGGCCAGCACCATGACGCGTCGCCGCGCCCCTGATTGTCAAGAATTTGTCCGGGCATGCCGTCCACTTAGGCGCTGCAACCGTTGACCGCAATGACGAGTCGTATTTGCAGTCGAGGAGCTGAGGCTCGGGTTTGAGAAGAATGGTGGACAGGGCTGGATTCGAACCAGCGTACGCTTGCACGGGCAGATTTACAGTCTGCTGCCTTTAACCACTCGGCCACCTGTCCACACCGTCTTTCCGCGGGTGGCGGGTTACCCCGCCGAACGACGTCCAAAGGGCGCCGCGCTGCCGAGAGTTGGCGCACATGGCGAAGGGAGCCTTGCCTGTCAATGGGGTCACTGGCAGGGAGCAGCCGACAAACGAAGTTCACAAGGACGACACGAATGGCCAAGGCCGCTGAAAAGAGCACGGATCGCCGCGCCATGCGCGGTCGCGCGGGTCGCATGAACAATGGCCGCGGGTCGGGACGCACCTCGCCCGGGGTCGTTCGCATCTGGGGGCGCCATGCGGTCGAAGCGGCGTTGCTCAATCCCGAACGCAAGCACCGCAAGCTTTGGGCGACGCGCGAAGGCGTGGAATCGCTGAGCGGCGAGTTGCCTGCCGACTTTCCCGTCGAGTGGGCACAAGCCGCCGACCTCGCCCGTCTGGTGGCGCGCGATGCGCCGCATCAGGGGCTCGTGCTGGAATGCGAGGCGCTCGAAGACGTCTACCTGGGCGATATCCTCGAAGGCGATGCCGACCGCCCGATCCTGGTGCTCGATCAAGTTACCGACCCGCACAACGTCGGCGCGCTGATGCGCACGGCAGCGGCGTTCAACGCGATCGCCGTCGTGACCCAGGATCGTCACGCCCCGGTCGAATCGGGCACCTTGGCGAAGTCGGCGTCGGGCGCGCTCGAACTCGTGCCATGGGTTCGCGTGGTCAATCTGGCGCGCGCGCTCGAGGAGATCGCCGAAGCGGGATATTGGCGAATCGGTCTGGCTGGCGAAGCGGAGATGACGCTAGCCGAGGCACTGCCCTCCGGCCCGGTCGCGCTGGTCCTCGGGGCGGAGGGCGACGGAATGCGGCACAATATCGCGCAACATTGCGATGCACTGGCCCGATTGCCGATCAGCGCGGCGATGGAGAGCCTGAACGTCAGCAATGCCGGCGCCGTGGCGCTTTATGCAGTGGCTTCGCGTTTGCAGACGGAGTGACATACGGCACCGGGTATGATCGGGACGGTCGTGCCCGCGTTACGCGACGGTGCAAGGGCAACTCGCATCGTCGTGATTAGACGACCGGCGCGAGCCGGCGCGTTTCGACGCACGCGACTTTTCTGACGTTCGACGATTAACGATCAGGTGCGATTCGCGGCTGATCGTTCGTCCTGACGCTCCTCCTCGCGCAGCCAAGAACGGCTGAAACGCGAACTTTTGTACTGCCCCTCGCCGGCAAAACCTGCGCAAGATGGTTAACCGCTTCATCCGACCGCCTTGTTTTACCGTATCCGGCGGCTCGCGCTCCCTTAGCCACATGCACGGCATAAGCGGCTCACGCCAGCAGCAGACCGCCGCGGCGAACCATCATTCTCGCAAGCACCAAGACGCAGGCGAACTGCGCTCGGTCGAACCATGCTGCGAGCACATTGCGGGGCGCGACCATGAAATATGCTGTAAAGTCCAAATCGATGATCTTGCTGTTGCCCCTTATCGCCGCCTGCTCGGGTGGGGACGGTGAAACGACCGCCGCCGCCCCGCAATTGGACACGCCGGTCGCCACACAAGGTGTCGCCCAACCCGCCACGGCCGTGAAACCGCTCAGCGATTTCGATGTCTGGAGCAAGCGGATGATGGCGGACCGGTTGAGCCCGGTCATCGCCGGGATCGGCGACTTGTCGCAAGCGTGGATCGGCGCGGATAACCGCGCTGCCAATCTCGTGGTGCGGGCACCACGCACCCTGGGCAAGCTGACCGTCACCGTGACCGCGCCGGCCGCAGGAGCCGATGCGACGCCGGTCCTGCAGGCGGCGGTCACCCAGTTGCGCAAGGCCGGTGGCGGCATCCTCAAGGTCACGCCCGGCGAGTACCGGTTCAGGACCACCAACACCGATCAACCCAGCGCCGCCCACCTGCTGCTCAGCAAGCTTGTCGATGTCGATATCCAGGCCAGCGGCGCCAGCTTCGTTTTCGAGAACAATGTCGACGGGATCTTCATCCAGGATTCGCAGCGCGTGCGTATCGTCGGCGCGAAGATGCGCGACAGTCGGGTGCTTTCGGGCACCGGTCGCATGCGCACCGTCGACGGCGTCCTGCGGCTCGAACTCGATCAGCCACTCCCGGCCGGGGTGACGATCAACTGGGTGCAGCCGATGAACGAAGGCCCCAACCGCAGCTGGCCGCAGATCCAGTCCCGCGCGATCATAGCGCCAACGGCCGCACAGCCAGTCCGCGTCGATGATCGCACCTTCACCTCGCCCCTGTTCCGCGCTTTGAAGGACGGTCAGTACGTTGCGGTAAAGTTTACGTATTATGGAGCACGCGCGGTTTATATCCGCGACAGCTATTCGGGGATGAACGAGGATATCATCCTGGATGGTATCCGCATCGGATCGATCGGTGGAATCGGCGTGCTGGTGAAGACGCGCGGTCGGGGCATCGCCATCCAGAACTCGACGATCGCCGCGGATGCCGGGCGGCCATACAGCACCAACTTCGACGGTATCCATGTCGTCGCGGCCGGCGGTGACGTGCTGATCCGCGGGAACGCCATCTCGCATACAGGCGACGATCAGATCAACTTGCGCTCGATCATCCACAAGGCAACGCCGACCGGAACCAACGGCGCCACTCTGACGAACGACGCACGGCTGATCCGCGTCGGTGACGAAGTGGCCTTCTTCAACAAGGAGGGTGAGTATCTGTCGCGCCGGACGGTAAACGCCGCCCCCCCGGTGGGTAACAGCGACATCGTGACGTTCGGCTTTGCTCCAGGAGAGCCGTTCAACGAAGCGGCCTATGCACGCGTCGTCAACCTCACCCCACGCCGCTTCGCGATCGTCAACAACACGATGGCCGACAGCGGTGGCCGAGGGATGCTGATCCAGACCGCCAACGGCATCATCCAGGGCAACGTGATCAGGGGACTGCCTCGCACCGCCATTCGACTGCTGACCAGCTTCGACCCCTGGCTTGAAGGCGCGGGTGCGATCAACGTGCGTATTACCGGAAATTCGTTCGATAGCGGCGGCGGCGAACTGGGCTTCAGCTACGTCACCGGGATCATAACCGCGCTGGGTGAAGTCGTATCCACCAAGATCCCGACCAATATGCAGAATGGTCCGATCAAGATCGACAACAACAAGTTCACGGCGCCGCGTGCAGCTTGCATAGCGATCTACAACACAGCCGGGTATGTGCAGGAAAACAACGATTGCCAGGGTAAGTGACCAAGGTGCGCCGGCTGCCTGACGTGGCCGGCGCCATCGCGATATCGCTGCGGCGAATTCCCGGTCAACATGATCGTATATCATGATCTTCACAGTGCAGGTGAAGTTCACTAACGTATCCGAATGTCACCACGCGTCATGATTGAAAACAGCCCGATCGCGGCTGTCGTCAGCAACCCCAACCTTCCAGACAATCCGATCATCGAATGCAACCAACCGTTTCTTGACCTTACGGGGTACTCGCGTGACGAAGTGATCGGCAATAACTGCAGGTTCCTGCGCGGACCCGAGACGGAACCCTGGCTGATCGACAAGATGCGCGACGCCATTCGCGAACGCAAACCCGTGCTCGTCGAGGTCGTGAATTACCGCAAGGATGGCACTCCCTTCCGCAACGCCGTCATGATCGTCCCGCTGTTCGACGAGAGCGGCGAGCTACAATACTTCCTGGGATCGCAGGTCGAGCTGGGTCATGACGGTAGCGCGAATGGCGCGATCGACTGCCTTTCATCGTCCAAGGGCAAGGTCGACGTACTGACATCACGCCAGCGCGAGATCCTGATCCAGATGGCGGAAGGCAAGCTGAACAAGCAGATCGCCTTCGACCTTGGCCTGAGCGAGCGTACGGTGAAGATGCATCGGGCGGCGCTGTTCCGCGCGCTGGGCGTGAAAACCAGCGCCGATGCCATCCGCATCGCCGTCGAGGCTGGCCACTGACTCCAGGCTGATCGCTTCTCGGTGAAGCAGTCAGCCTTTCGTTGAATGGAAAGCAACCGATCGCTCGCCAAAGCGCTGCGACCGGCTTCCCCCTTGCCTATCTTACCGCCACGTTCGCCCCTGTGATCCGTTCAAGCCAGGGCACCGTGGCAATGCTTGTACTTGTTGCCCGAACCGCAAGGGCAAGGCGCATTGCGGCTGATCTGCAGATCGGCATACGGATTCTCACCTGCGTTCGATCGATCCAGCGCGACTTGCGGGCTTCCCGCCAACGCACCGAACAGCGCCGCCTGCGAAGCTGATCCATCGCCATCCGCAGAGTCGTCGAACCCGGTAAAGGGATCGATGTGGCCGGTTAGAAAGTCCGGCAGTTCAGGCAAATCGACCGTCTCGGGCATCCGCAGTTCGCTGACGGACAGGATGCGGGTCACATCCTCGCGAATCGTTTCCAGCATACGCTCGAACAGGCCGAACGCTTCGGTCTTGTACTCGTTGATCGGCGTCTTCTGCGCATAGGCGCGCAGGAACACGACCTGGCGCAGCGCATCGAGCGTGGCGAGATGCTCTTTCCAGAAATGATCGAGGCGATCGAGCAGGATGCTCTTTTCGACTTGACGCCAGATCGATGGATCATCGACCGCCATCTTGGTCGCCATGTGCGCATCGGCGGCCGCTGCGACGCGTTCCTCGACCACCTCGGGATCGATGCCGTCCTCCTCGATCCATGCCTCGACCGGGATCTCGATCCCGAGGACATCGCGCGAACGCTCCTTCAACTGGTCGATATTCCAGTTCTCGGGGTACGAATTGGGCGGGCAGGCATCCGCGACGATCGCGTTGACGGTGTCCTGGCGCATCTCGACAACGACATCATCGACCGTTTCCGCGTCCATGATGTCGGAGCGCTGCTCGTAGATGACCTTGCGCTGGTCGTTCATCACATCGTCGTACTCGACGACCTGCTTACGCACTTCGTAGTTGCGCGCCTCGACCTTCTTCTGCGCGGTCTCGATCGCCTTCGACAGCCACTTGGAACCGATCGCCTCGCCATCGGCCAGGTTGCTGTTCATCATCTTGGAGAACAGCGTGTCGGGTCCGAAAATACGCAGCAGGTCATCTTCGAGGCAGAGGTAGAACTTCGACAGGCCGGGATCGCCCTGGCGGCCCGAACGACCGCGCAGCTGGTTGTCGATACGGCGGCTTTCGTGGCGCTCGGTGCCGATAACGCACAGGCCGCCCGCGGCGAGGACCAGCGCTTTTTGTTCAGCGACCTCGGCCTTGATTCTGGCGATTGCCTCGTCGCGCTCCGGCCCCTCGGGCATGTCGCGCAGCTCGTCCTCGATGCGGAACTCGACGTTGCCGCCCAGCTGAATGTCGGTGCCGCGACCCGCCATGTTGGTGGCGATGGTGACCGCGCGCAACTGCCCGGCCTGCGCGACGATGTGCGCTTCCATCTCGTGGAAACGGGCGTTGAGGACGTTGTGCTGCACGCCTTCCTTGGTCAGGAATTCGGAAAGGAGCTCGGACTTCTCGATCGACACGGTGCCGACCAGCACCGGCTGGCCACCCTCGTAACGTTCGCGGATCAGCTTCGCGATCGCGGCGAATTTATCGAGGGTGTTCTTGTAGAACTCGTCCTCTTCGTCGACGCGGATCACCGGCACGTTGGTGGGGATGGTCACCACGTTGATCTTGTAGATATCGTAGAATTCGGCCGCCTCGGTCGCGGCGGTGCCGGTCATGCCCGACAGCTTCGGGTACATGCGGAAGTAGTTCTGGAAGGTGATCGAGGCCATCGTCTGGTTCTCGGGCTCGATATCGACGCCCTCCTTGGCCTCGACCGCCTGGTGCAGGCCGTTGGACCAACGCCGCCCGTCCATCATGCGGCCGGTGAACTCGTCGATGATGACGATCTTGCCGTCCTTCTCGATGTAGTCGATGTCGCGCTTGAACATCACGACGGCCTTCAGCGCCTGGTCGAGGTGGTGCACGACTTGCGTGTTCTCGACATCGTAGAGGTTCGATCCGACCAGCAGGCCAGCCGCCTCGAGGATGCGTTCGGCCTTTTCGACACCATCCTCGGTCAGGACGACGCTCTTGCCCTTCTCGTCGGCATCGTAGTCCTCGGGAACCAGCTGCTTCACCACCGCGTCGACCTGAAGGTACAGCTCGGACTTGTCGTCGGTCGGCCCCGAGATGATCAGCGGCGTGCGCGCCTCGTCGATCAGGATCGAGTCCACCTCGTCGACGATCGCGTAGTTGAAGGCACGCTGCACCATCTGGCTGCGCTCATGCTTCATGTTGTCGCGCAGGTAGTCGAAGCCGAACTCGTTGTTGGTGCCGTAGGTGATGTCGGCGGCGTAGGCCTCGCGGCGCTCGTACTCGTTGAGATTGGGCACGATCACGCCGACCGTCAGGCCGAGGAAGGTGTAGAGCTGCCCCATCTGCTCGGCATCGCGCCGCGCCAGGTAGTCGTTCACGGTGACGACATGGACGCCTTTGCCTTCCAGCGCGTTGAGATACGTCGCCAGCGTCGCGACCAGGGTCTTGCCCTCGCCCGTGCGCATCTCGGCGATTTCGCCGCGATGCAGGACGATGCCGCCGATCATCTGCACGTCGAAGTGCCGCATCTTGAACACGCGTCGCGCCGCCTCGCGGACGGTGGCGAATGCCTCGGGCAGCAGGTCGTCGAGGGTGGTGCCCGCCGAGAGCTGCTGGCGGAACGTCTGCGTCTGCGCCGCGAGTTCGTCATCGCTCATCGCTTCGAGCGACGGCTCGAACGACGCGATCTGCCGGACAGTCTTGTCGAGCGATTTGATGTAGCGCTCGTTGGACGAGCCGAAGATGGACTTGACGATGGCCCCAAGCATGGCGGGATTCCTGTATTTATCGGTAAGCGCGCGATCACGCGCGGGATGCGTCCGTCATAGAGGCGGGCGGCGAGAACAATGTCGATGAGATGGGGGTTGCGCTACTCGCGCGCGCGATCAACCTGAATACGCACGCTTGGCGCATGGCCGGCGCTGACGGCAACGCCACTGATGGACGTCGCCACGCGTCGTGCCTGCCGCCTGCCCTGCTCGGGTAGTCGTGCCAGGCCGATCGGACCCGCCGGTGCACGAACGGCGATAGCTGTGGGCGCAATTGCCGCTGCCGTCTGCTCCGCACGGACACGCGCCTGCGCCGGCGCAATTTGCGCGGCGAGGCCCGTCAGCAACGCCAACAAGGTAAGGAACAGGCGGTTTGCCATCACGGTCGAGATAGTCGTGGTGCGGCCGTGTGTCCACCGCATGCGACGAGATCGGTCGAGACTGGCGCGATGGCTTCCCTGGATGCACTACTCAGCCGGGTGCACTCGCCGTCTTGAGCGACTCTCCGCCCTGCATCGGCCAGGTCCAGATCGCGACGTTCAGCACCATCACCACCGCAAGCCCGAGCATGAGCCACGCCTGGCGGCGCCGGCCGCGGCGCAACAGGACGTAGGCGCCAGCGAAAAGCGCGATGCTGGTAAGAACGAGAAGAGACAGGGCGATGTCCATCCAGCGCTTCTAGCGTGAGCGCGGGCCCGATGCGAGCCGGTGAATGCTTCGATTCGATGGTAATCGTTGGGCGCCAGGTTCCCCAAGAACCTGGCGCCCAAGGTAATGCTCGCGCCGGGGGCTGGGCTCGCGTGCGGGCCTAGCCAACCAGCGATCTGGCTGGTGATCGACGCCAAGGCCTGAAGCCGGGGCGAGGCAAGATACATGACCGTCGCGGGTCGCAGGGTGGCGCTTCGCTATATCGCTGCTGCCAGACGCACCTGACATGAAAAACCCCGCGGCACCGAGGCGCCGCGGGGTCGTCACTTCACTTGCGTGAAGTCGAAGCCGTATCGATCAAGCCGCGACCGGAGCTGCCTTGCGGACGCCCTCGTCGACATGCTCTTCGAACTGCTCGAAGTTCTCGATGAACTGCTTGACCAGGGTCTGCGCAGTCTTGTCGTACTCGGCCGGATCGGCCCAGGCGCCGCGTGGGTCGAGCAGCTTGCTGTCGACACCCGCGACTGCGACCGGAACCTCGAAGCCGAAGTTCGGATCTTCCTTGAACTCGGCATCGTTCAGGCTGCCATCGAGCGCGGCGTTGAGCAGCGCACGGGTCGCCTTGATCGGCATCCGCTTGATGCCTTCCATGGTGGCCTTGCCGCCCGACCAGCCGGTGTTGACCAACCAGCATTTCACCCCGCCCTTGGCGATCCGCTCCTTGAGCAGGTTGCCATAGATCGACGGGTGACGCGGCATGAACGGGGCGCCGAAGCAGGTCGAGAACGTCGCTTCCGGCTCGGTCACGCCGATCTCGGTGCCCGCGACGCGCGCGGTGTAGCCTGAGAGGAAGTGATACATCGCCTGATCGGGGGTGAGACGCGCGATGGGAGGCAACACGCCATAGGCGTCGGCGGTGAGGAAGATCAGGTTAGCGGGTACCGGACCGAGGTTCTTCTCCGAAGCGTTCGGGATGAAGTCGATCGGGTAGGAGCCGCGGCTGTTTTCGGCCAGCGAGTTGTCGTCGAGATCGATCTTCCGGGTCTCGGGATCGATCACGACGTTCTCCAGCACCGTGCCGAAGCGCTTGGTGACAGCATAGATCTCGGGCTCGGCCTCTTCCGACAGGCGGATCATCTTGGCGTAGCAGCCGCCTTCGAAGTTGAACACGGCGGTATCCGACCAGCCATGCTCGTCGTCACCGATCAGCGTGCGGCTGGCGTCGGCCGACAGCGTGGTCTTGCCGGTGCCCGACAGGCCGAAGAACACGGCGGTCTTGCCATCGTTGCCGATGTTGGCCGAGCAGTGCATCGGCATCACGCCCTTGACCGGGAGCAGGTAGTTGAGGATGCCGAAGACGCTCTTCTTCATCTCGCCGGCATAGGACGTGCCGCCGATCAGGATCAGCTTCTCGGAGAAGTTGACCGCGACGACCGTCTCGGTGCGGCTGCCATGACGCTCGGGATTGGCGCGGAAGCTGGGCAGGTCGATGATGGTGTATTCGGGTGCGAAGCTGGACAGTTCCTCAGCGCTGGGACGAACCAGCAGCGTGCGGATGAACAGGTTGTGCCACGCGAACTCGTTGATCACGCGCACTTTCACGCGATGCTCTGGCTGCGAGCCGCCGAACAGGTCGGCAACGTAGAGCTTGTCCTTGCTGCCCAGCGCCGCGAAGAAATCTTCCTTGAGGTTGGCGAAGTGCTCCGGCGTCATCGAGACGTTGGTCTTGCCCCACCACACGGTGTTCTCGGTTTCGGCATCGCGGACGATGAACTTGTCCTTGGCCGAGCGGCCGGTGTGCTTGCCGGTCTGGACGACGAACGGACCATCGGCCGCCAGCATGCCCTCACCGTTAGCGATCGCATGCTCGACCAGCGGCGCCGTGCCCAGGTTGGCAAAGATCGTCGCGTTCGTGGCAATGCCCTGACGGTCGAGAGGATAGCTGAGCGATGCGGTCAAGGTCGTCTCCATGATATTGACGCTCGAAAAGAAGAGCGCCCAAGGCAGCAAGTCTGCGCAAGAATCACGGAGTCCGATAATCGGCCCGCATCATCCCGTCAAATCGGCTGTATTGAGCGGAGAGCTAGCACATTCCTGCCATTTGCGCACCTACTTCCGCACGTTGCCAGCCCGGCGCAGAGCGTCTACCCATCGCGTTTGTCCAACCATCAATCGGCTTTGCTCCGAAAGCGATGATAACGCCGCCCCTCCCCGATGATACGCACAGCACCCAGCCGGCTCGGCAGAAGTGCGTCGCGCTGGTGGACGATGATCGCAATATCCTTACCGCGGTCTCGATCGGCCTCCAGGCAGAAGGCTTCGCCACGCGCGTCTACACCGATGGCGAGACCGCCCTCAAGGCGCTGCTCGACAACCCACCGGATCTTGCAATCTTCGACATCAAGATGCCACGAATGGACGGACTGCAATTGCTCCAGTCGCTGCGTGAGCATTCGGGGTTGCCGGTGATCTTCCTGACCTCGAAGGACGAGGAGCCGGACGAGGCTCTGGGACTGGCGCTCGGCGCGGACGACTACATCACCAAGCCCTTCAGCCAGCGCCTGCTGGTAGCGCGCATCCGTGCCATTTTGAGACGCAGCGACCTCGTTCGCAGCCAACCTGGCGACGGCGACGATGCCCCCGTCGGCGAATCGATCCTGCGCGGGCGGCTGCACCTCGATCCCCCGCGCCATCAGGTGACCTGGGACGGCATGGCCGTATCGCTGACGGTCACGGAGTTCCTTATCCTGGAGGCGCTCGCGGCGCGGCCCGGCGTGGTCAAGAGCCGCAACCAACTGATGGATGCGGCCTATAGCGAGGACGTATTCGTCGACGATCGCACGATCGACAGCCACATCAAACGCCTGCGCCGCAAGTTCCGCGCGGTCGATCCCCAGTTCGCCGCGATCGAAACGCTGTACGGCGCCGGCTATTCCTTCGCCGATGGCTGAGCCACGCCGCATCGGCTTTCCCGCCATGCCGGGCTGGCCACCACCAATCTCGCTGACTGCCCGTATCCTTGCGGTCAACATCATCGCCTTCATGCTGCTCGCCGGAAGCCTGTTCTACATCGACAGCTATCGCCGCGAGCTGTTCGCGGAGCGGTTCCGTCTGGCGCGAGTGGAATCGGAAATCACGGCGGCGGCACTGGCCGGGCGCAAACCGGCCGAACAGCGCAAGCTGATGATGCGCATCGGCACCATGCAGAAACTGCGACTGCGCCTCTACGACCGTGATGGCCAGCTTATCGCCGACAGTTTCGAATTGGCTCCGCCGTCGTTCGGTTTCACCGACCCCAATCGCGATCCGCCGTTGCAGAAGGCGGCGCGCATGCTGGATCGGGCGATGGACTTCGTATTGGGCGCACCACCCATCCCCCCCTATCGCGACCCCACTGTAAACCGGGGAGCGAGGGCCGACGCGGCCAGCTGGCCGGAGATCGGCGAAGCACTTGCCGGCAGCAGCACGATCGCGCGCCGTCGCGCCGCGCCCGACCGGACGCCGGTCATCACCGCCGCGACCCCCGTCGGCAACGCCGGCGAGGCATTGCTCGTGACCCGCAACGCTCGCGATATCACCGAATACGTTCGCGAGGCACGCCAGACGCTGGCGATCATCGTCGGCGCCGCGTTGACGATTTCGGTGCTGTTGTCCTTGTTCTTGGCCCGCACCATCGTCGATCCGCTTCGCACCCTGGTGCGTGCGGCGGTGAGAGTTCGGCTAGGTCGCGACCGCAAGGTGGTGGTTCCTCGCCTGCCCGATCGCCGCGACGAGATCGGCCTGCTCGCACGCGCCATTTCCGACATGACGACGGCGTTGCGCCAGCGCATCGACGCCGTCGAGAGCTTTGCCGCGGACGTGGCGCACGAGCTCAAGAACCCACTGGCGTCCCTGCGCAGTTCGGTCGAAACGCTCGAACGCGTCACCGATCCGGACTTGCGAAAGCAGCTCGTCGCGATCGCCAGCGACGACGTGCGCCGTCTGGACTTCCTCATCACCCAGATCGCGGATGCCAGCCGCATCGATGCCGAACTCAGCCGCACCACCTTCGAACCGGTCGACATGCTGCGCCTGGTCCTCGCGATCGTCGCCGAACGCGAGACGCGCGGCGCCAATGGCCGCTGCCATGTCGGCGTCTCGCGGGCCGGTGATGGTGGCGAGATGGTGGTTCCAGGCGATCCGGCACGTCTCGAACGCGTGCTGCACAATCTGCTCGACAACGCGGTCTCGTTTTCGGAACCCGGCGCGGCGATCGAGATCGAACTCGAGCGGATCGATGACAGAGTGATCGTAGCGGTGTCCGATCATGGCCCGGGCATTCCGGAAGAGGCGCGCGAAAAGGTGTTCGAACGATTCCATTCGCTCCGTCCGCCAGGCGAAGCGTTCGCGCGGCATAGCGGCTTGGGGCTGGCGATCGCGCGCACCGTTGTCGACGCGCACTTCGGGCGCTTGCTGGCCAGCCCGCGATCGGATCGGCAGCCAGGGGCCAAGCTCGAGATGACGCTGCCAGCCTGGCGTGACCGCGCATGACTCCGCACGTCGCCACCTGCGTCGGCATCGGCGGACGCGGCGTCCTGATCGAAGGTGCGCCGGGAACGGGCAAGTCCGCCTTGGCGCTGGCGCTGATCGACCGTGGCGCGATGCTGATCGGGGACGACGGCGTGATGCTCGCCCGGTTTCGGGATCGTCTGCTGGCGTACCCTCACCCGAATACGCGAGGCCTGCTTGAGGTACGCAACCTGGGCCTGCTGACGTTCCCGGTGGGCGAGATGGTCGAGGTCGCACTGCTCGTACGCCTCGATGTCGACGCCCCTCGCTTCATTGAGGCCGCCCAGCCGATCGAACGCGCGGGGCTGGACATACCGGCGGTCGCGATATGGCCAAGCCCGGAGCCGCCGTTCCTGAAGGTCGAGCAGGCGCTTCGTATATATGGAACCTCTTCCTGAACTTTGCCCGGCTTTGGCACGCCAGCGGATACATCCGGGCCTTTTCTTTCGGTGTAGAGCGGCGCAAAGCAGTATCAGATGCAGGACGATGTCTCTTCCATGCCACCATCCGCGACCCAACATGCGGTGCAGCGGCTCATGCTCGTCACCGGGATGCTGGGCGCGGGCAAGACGACGGCGCTACGCTCGCTTGAGGACCTGGGGTGGGAGATCGTCGACAACTTTCCGATCCGCTTGCTGGACCGGCTGATCGACACGCCGCACACCGCAGTGGGGCTTAGCGGCTCGATCGCGATCGGCTTCGATTCAAGAACGCGCGGCTTCGATCCCCAAGGCATCATCCGCAAGGTCCAGGAACTGGGCAGCCGCCCCGATCTTGAAGTCACCACCCTATTCCTCGATTGCTCGAGCAGCGAACTGGAACGCCGCTACAACGAAACACGGCGGCGCCATCCGCTGGCGTCGGATACCCCCGTGTCGAATGGCATCCGGGCCGAGCGCGAGTTGTTGGGATCGCTGCGGCGCTGGGCCGATATCCTTATCGATACCACCGACTACACCAGCAACGACCTGCAGCGCGCCATGCGCGAGCGGTTCGGCGGCGTGGACGAGCACGAGTTGACGATCACCGTTTCCAGCTTCGGGTTCTCGCGCGGGATGCCGCCCGTGGCCGATCTGGTGTTCGACATGCGTTTCCTCGACAACCCGCACTGGGATCCGGTGCTGCGCCCGCTTACCGGCGAGGATGCAGCCGTGGGCGAGCACATCCGCCAGGATCCTGCCTACACCGAGGCCTTCACGCGCATCCGCGACCTGCTGCTGCTGTTGCTGCCGCGCTACAGGGCACAAGGAAAAGCATACGTACACATCGCATTCGGCTGCACCGGAGGCCGACATCGGTCAGTGTTCACCTCGCGTGAGGTTGCAGCGGCCTTGCGTGAACACGGATTCTCACCCACATTGCTGCATCGCAACCTGGGCGCGCGTGCCGCCGATCTTCTGGAAGGAAGTCCGCGGCGTGAATGACCATAAGACAACCCAGGTGCATTCGCAGCATTTTCGGAGCGCACGTCTCACATGATCGGCATGATCCTCGTCACCCATGGTGATCTCGCCGTCGAGTTCGTCAAGGCGATGGAACATGTCGTCGGCGCCCAGGGCAACGTCGCCACGATCTGCATAGGCCCCAGCGACGACATGGAACTGCGTCGGCGCGAGATCGCCGATGCCATACGCGACGTGGACGCGGGCGAAGGCGTCGTGATCTTGACCGACCTGTTCGGTGGCACGCCTTCGAACCTGGCGATCTCGCTGATGGAAGCGGGCAAGGTCGAGGTCATCGCCGGGATCAACCTGCCGATGCTGATCCGCCTCGCCAAGGCGCGGCGCTGCATGTCGGTGCGTCAGGCGGCCTCGGCCGCGCGCGATGCCGGGCGCAACTACATCACGATCGCATCGGAGTATCTGGGGCAGGACGCATGATCGGTTGCCGTGAAAGCATCGTGATCGTCAACCAGCGCGGCCTGCACGCGCGCGCGAGCGCCAAGTTCGTGAACATGGTGAGCGACCTTCCGCCCACATGTGCCGTCACCGTCAGCAAGGACGGCACCGAGGCGGCGGGCGGTTCGATCCTGGGCCTGATGATGCTGGGCGCCGCGAAGGGTGACACAATCGAGATCGTGGTTTCGGGCGACAATGCCGAAGACGTGCTCGAACAGCTTGCGACGCTCGTCAAGGATGGCTTCGGCGAGGATTGATCGCGTGCGCCGCACGATTACCGGCTTCTCCAATCCGACGGTCAAGTTCCTGCGCTCTCTGCGCGAGAAGAAGCACCGGCGGCTGGAGCGCAAGTTCCTGGCCGAAGGCCTGCGCCTGCTGACCGATGCGCGGGAGAGCCGCATCCTGCCCGAAATGCTGGTGATGGCGACCGGTCGCCCAGCCCATCCTTTGCTCGCCGAACTGGAAGCCGCGGTCATCGCCAACGGTGGCGAAGTGATCGAGATGGACGAGGCCATTCTCGCCAAGGTGACCGGCAAGGACAATCCGCAGGCCGTCGCCGGTATCTTTGCCGAGTTCGACACTGGCCTTGCCCGAATCGACCGTGCTGCCGCTCCAATCTGGCTGGTGGCGCAGGCGCTTCGCGATCCCGGCAACTTGGGCACGATGTTGCGCACAGGCGACGCGGTCGGTGCGGGCGGGTTGATCCTGATCGACGATTGCGCCGATCCCTTCTCCGTCGAAGCCGTCCGTGCGAGCATGGGTGCGATCTTCACCCAGCGCCTGGCGACGGCGCGGTGGGACGAGTTCCTGCCTTGGCTGCGCAGCGGCGCCGGACAGCTTGTCGCAGCCTCATTACGCGAACCAACCGACTATCGCGCTGCAGCCTATGAGGCCCCGTGCTTCCTACTGGTAGGCAACGAATCGCAAGGGTTGCCCGAGGCTTACGAGGCGGAGTGCGACTTACGCGTCACCATTCCGATGCTTGGGCGGGCCGACAGTCTCAACGCGGCGGTCGCCGGTGCTGTTCTGGCATACGAAGCCTTGGCGCGAATTTAGCTTCAACAGGTTTGACGCCGAAGCGCGGAACCGGAGCAGGAAAAAGCGTGTACGCGCACAGAGGCGCAGAAAAAGAGGCGGACATGCCGAGCCTCCAGAAGCTTTCGAAACCATCTCCATCGACGCGAAGCGATTTACGGTGGCGGCTTCGCGGTGGGCGGGCGCTACGCCGACAAGATTTCTTTCCCGCGCCTGTGCCTCCGCGAGAACCTTCTTCTCCGTGACTATGCGGCCACGTCTGAGCCGATCTACTCCGCCGCCTCGATGCGATCGTCGTTGTCCGGCGGAACCAGAGCTTCAGTTCCGTAACGTGGCATGGACTCGATCATCGGCACCGCGTCGATCTCGTTCTTGCCAATCTCGATATGCTTGTCGCGAAGGCGTCGTCCGGACGAGAGCACATTGCGCTCGAAGCTGCCGACGAACTTGTTGTAGTTGCTGACCGCCGACTCCAGCCCCGCGCCGACACGCTTCATGTGATTGGCCGCGACGGCGAGCCGATCGTAGAGCTCCCCGCCCATGCGGCCGATCTCGCGCGCTTCCTTGGCCAAGCCATCCTGCCGCCAGACCTGCGCCACGGTGCGGGCGATCGCCACCAGGTTGGTCGGTGTCGCCAACAGCACCTTGTTGCGGAAGGCGAAATCCCACAGCTCGGGATCGTGATCGAGCGCGGCGGCAACGAAGTGTTCGCCCGGAACGAACATCACCACGTAGTCGGGCGCATCCTCGAACTGGCTCTGGTAGCTCTTGGCACCCAGCGTCTGGACATGATTGCGCATCGAGCGCGCGTGCAGGTCGAGGTGACGCTTGCGCTCGCCATCGTCATTGGCCTCGAACGCGGCTTGGTAGGCGTTGAGCGAGACCTTGGCGTCGATCACCAGCTGCTTGTTGCCGGGAATGCGGACGATGGCGTCCGGGCGTAGCCGGCCCTCGTCGGTGTTCATCGAGTGTTCGAGGTTGAAGTCGGTATGCTCGGACAGGCCACACTGCTCCAGCACGTTCTGCAATGCGCGCTCGCCCCAACGCCCCCGCGCCTTAGGCGCGTTGGTGAGCGAGTTGCCCAGCCGTGCCGCTTCTGCGCGAACCTGCTCCTGGCCTTCGCGCATCGACTGGATCAAGCCGGCAAGCTGCCCGAACGAGTCAACGCGTTTGGATTCCAGCGCGGTGACCTGCTCCTCGTAGGACTTCAGACGCGCGTTCACTGGAGCCAGCAGCGTCGACAACCGCTCGGCACTGGCCTTCTCGCTTTCCTCGAACCGCGCCCCGGCGCGATTGAGGAACGCCGCTTGCGCATCGGCCAGCACCTTGGCGCCGGCATTCTCGAACTCCTTGCGCAGCACACCCTGCGCTTCCATCAGCAACCGCTTCTGCTCGTCGAAGTTGGCGGTCTTCTCGCGCAAGGCCGCCAGTTCGGTGGACAGACGGCGCTGTTCGGCGACGTGACCGCCGACCATCTTGGCATGCTCCGCATGAAGCATGTCGTGCTTGGCGGCATGATCGGTCCGGACACTGTCGAGCAAGGCGGTCAGCTCGGACCGAGTCGCGACCAGCGCGTGCCCATGCTCCACCCGCAACCGCTCGAGCGTCGCCGCGTGCTCGCCATGCGTGCGCTCCAGCGTAACACCATGCTCGCGCCGCGCCTGCTCCAACGCCTCGGCCAAGGCATCGCTGCGGCTCGCGCGTTCGCTCGCCGTAGCCAGTTCGGTGATCGCGCGCCGGAACTTCTCGTCAAGCTCGCGCGCCTCGGCGTCACGCGCGGCGTGGCGCTCACGCCACTCTGCTGCAGGGCGCGAGCCGAAGAACCAGCCTGCGAACAGCCCCAAGGCCAAGGCGACGATGATGAACGCGGCGACTTCCATCCACCGTGCGTATCAGGAACGAATAGAGAACGTCAACCCATCGCGCAAATCATCCACAGCGCGCATTGTTCACGCCGCCTTGCGCAGCTTCTCCAGCCTCTTGATCGCCATCTGGCGCTTGAGGCGGCTGAGGCGGTCGATGAAGAGAATGCCTTCGAGGTGGTCCATCTCGTGCTGCAGGCAGATCGCCATCATGCCATCGAGCGGCTCTTCGTGGACGGTGCCGTCCAGGTCCTGCCAGCGCGCGCGAATGCGGGCGGGGCGTTCCACGTCGGCGTAGATCTCGGGGACCGAGAGGCAGCCCTCGTTGTAGACGATGAACTCGTCCGACGGATCGAGTATCTCGGGGTTGATGAACACCCGCGGCTCGTGCTTGGTCGGCTGATGCGTGTGATGGTGATCGCCGTGCGAGGTGCAGACTTCGGGCTCGGCATCGGGATCGTCGGGCTGCAGATCGATGACCAGCACGCGCAAGGGAACGCCCACCTGGATCGCGGCGAGGCCGATGCCCGGCCCGTCGTACATCGTCTCGAACATGTCGGCGACGAGCGTCTTGAGCTCGTCGTCGAACGTCTCGACGGGTTTGGAGACCTGCTTCAAGCGCTGGTCGGGGATCTCGATGATTTCGCGAATGGCCATACGTTCCAGATAAATGCCCGAGCGCGGTTTCGCAACATGGCAGCCTCGCAGAAAAGGCGATCGCTGTCAGCGGCGTTCAGGTGACCGGGCGCCGCGCCCTGATCGCCTGCGCCAGCGTACCCTCGTCGAGGTAGTCCAGTTCACCACCAACCGGCAGGCCATGCGCCAGCTGGGTGATGCGCAAGGGGAAGCTCTCCAGCCGTTCGGCGATGTAGTGCGCGGTGGTCTGGCCTTCGAGCGTCGCGTTCATGGCAAGCACCACCTCGTCGATGCCGCCCTCCTCCACCCGCGCGAGCAGGCGATCCACGCTGAGGTCTTCCGGCCGCACGCCATCGAGCGCCGACAACCGTCCACCCAGCACGTGGTAGCGGCCGGTGAACAGGCGCGCGCGGTCTAGCGCCCACAGGTCGGCCACTTCCTCGACCACGCACAGCGACCGTGCATCACGGCGCGCGTCGGTGCAGATCGCGCATGGGTCGCTGGTGTCGATGTTGCCGCAGACCTGGCATTCGACCAGTGCGCCCTGCACGGCTTCGAGAGCGTCCCGCAGTTGCACCAGCGCGGTTTCGCGGCGCTTGATCAGCCACAACACCGCGCGGCGGGCCGAGCGCGGGCCCAGGCCGGGCAGGCGCGAAAGCGCGGCGGCCAGGGTCTCGATCTCTTGCGATGCCATGGTGTGCCAGATAGGGGTTGCGCCCCTCCTACGGCAAGAACAAACCGGAACACATGCGCATCATCTTCATGGGAACGCCCGACTTCGCCGTGCCTGCGCTGGTCGCACTGGTGGAGGCGGGCCACGAAGTGGTCGCCGCCTACACCCAGCCGCCGCGCCCCGGCGGGCGGCGCGGGCGCGAACTGACCCCCTCGCCGGTGCAGCGCGAGGCCGAGATGCGCGGAATCGCCGTGCGCCATCCCACTTCGCTCAAGGGCGCAGAGGAACAAGCCGCCTTGGCGGCCCTCGACGCGGATCTTGCGGTGGTCGCCGCCTATGGCCTGATCCTGCCACAGGCGGTGCTTGATGCGCCGCGCCTCGGTTGCCTCAACATTCACGCGTCGATCCTCCCGCGCTGGCGGGGAGCGGCTCCGATCCAGCGCGCGATCCTGGCGGGCGATCCCACCACCGGCGTCACTATCATGCAGATGGAAGCCGGGCTGGATACCGGACCGATGCTTGCGACCTTGCGCACGGTGATCGATCGCAAAACCGCGGGGGAGTTGACCCAGGAACTCGCCGAGCGGGGAAGTCAGCTACTGGTCGGCACCATCACCGACCTGGCGCATCATCGCAAAGTCCAGCAGCCCGACGACGGCGTCACCTATGCAAGGAAGATCGACAAGGCCGAGGCGCGGATCGACTTCGGCGCCGACGCCATGCAGGTCGAGCGACAGGTACGCGCCTTTGCCCCCTCCCCCGGCGCATTCTTCGAGCTGGAGAATGAACGGTTCAAGGTTCTGGCGGCCGACGTCGTCGACGGCGCGGGTGAGCCCGGCATCGTGCTGGACGACGGCCTGACGATCGCCTGCGGCACAGGTGCGATCAGGCCATTGACGGTCCAGCGCGCGGGCCGGCCCGCCATGACGACGGCTGAGCTGTTACGTGGCAAGGCGATCGCCACGGGTACACGCCTGGGCTGACGTCGTGGCTTAGACTTTCTCGGGCATCTTGCGTACCGGCGGAGCTTCGGTCGCCCAGCGGTCACGCGAATCCAGCATGCGGCCGGCGGTCTTGTCCCACGCGGCCGCGGGCTTGTCCTTGATGCGGATGGCAAAGGCGTCGGTCGCCCGAAACTCCAGCACTTCGGCGCCTTGCGGACCGGCGGTGTAAGCGTAAGGCACGTCGCTGCCGACGAAGAAACCATCCCCCGCCACCAGGGTCTCCTTGCCCAGATCGATGCTACCGGCGACGATGTAGTAGAGGCAGTCGCAATCATGCGTATGCAGCGGCAGGGGAAAGCCGCTCTTGAGCCAGAGCCGTGCCAGGCTCATGCCCGGACGGCGATAGGGCACGTCGACCTGTTCGCCACCGCTTTCCAGCATCTGAGGATACCGCGCGAGCGTTGCCAGCATGTTGGGCGTGTCGCCTTCGGGCGTCATGCACTGGCATTCGGCGAGCGAAGGCGCGTCACCGCCGCGAAAGATCTCGAAACGCGGGCGCTGGCTGTCATCGATGGGCATCGTGGGGGGCTCTCCTGACCGAGCGGCATCGTGCCATCGGTCGCGCGTGCCGCCAAGCCCTGGATTGCGCCACGCGCGTGGTTCTGTATCGGCTCGAAGCATGACCCGTTTCGCGCTGACTCTCGAGTTCGATGGCCGTCCGTTCATGGGCCTGCAGCGCCAGGCGCATGGCCCCTCGGTGCAACAGGCGATAGAGGAAGCCGTCTTCGCCATGACCGGCAAGGTTGCGGCGGTGCATGCCGCCGGTCGCACCGATGCGGGCGTTCACGCACTGGGCATGTGCGCGCACGTCGACATCGCCAGGCCGTTCACGCCATTCCGGCTGATGGAGGCGCTCAACGCCCTGCTGCGACCGGCGCCGATCGCCGTGCTGGCGTGTCGGGTGGTGCCGGACGACTGGCATGCGCGCTTCAACTGCATCGCCCGGTCCTATGAGTACCGCATCATCAATCGCCGCGCCCCGCTGACTATCGAACGGGGCCGCGCCTGGCAGTTGCCGCATCCACTCGATACACATGCGATGCACGACGCGGCACAGATCCTGGTCGGCATTCACGACTTCACGACGTTTAGATCGGTCCATTGCCAAGCAAAAAATCCGGTCAAGGCGATCGACCACATGACCGTGACGCGCGATGATGACCGAGTGACTATCGCGGTCGAAGCCAGGAGCTTTCTACATCATCAGGTCCGTTCGATGGTCGGCTGTCTTGCGCTGGTTGGCAGTGGCCGGTGGGACCGCGCCCGGATGCAGGCCGCGCTGGATGCACGCGATCGTAGCGCGCTGGGCATCAATGCTCCGCCCGACGGACTTTACTTCGTGAGCGCCCGCTATCCATCCATCCCGGAACATACGGATGGAGCCTAAAGCGATTTGCTCATCTTAATTAGCGAAACTTAGGAAAGGCACTGTGACGATCCGTCCTTTGCACGGGTGACCTGTCAAAGGTCCGGAAGATGGTGAGCGTCCATGCAGGCAGCCAGGCATATCCTGAATCGCTTCGCCAGCTGGCCGGTGTGGCGGCTCGACCTCGTTCGCCATGAAGTCGCTGAGTGTGATCGCGACTGGTACGCACGCTGCCGAATCGAACAGTTCGCCCGCTATCCCTGGCTGCTGGTGGACGCGCTGCGTGGTCTTTTCGCCCTGTGGTTTCTGTCACCGGCGCCGGATCTCGTGGTGAGTTTCGCGGCGGTCGCGCTGATCGCGCTGTCGGTTGTGGAACTCGCTTTGCGTCGGGTGCTGGACCGGTCCTTCATCGACGTTCGGCGCCAATTGCGGCGCATCCGGGCCTTTCTGATCTGCCGCGCGGTTGTCTGGTCCATCATTGGCGCGGCGATGTTGCGCCACGCCGGGCCGAACATCGCGACCGTCATGATCTTTATCCTGGGTGCCCTGCTGTTCGACATCCTGTGCACCATTTCACTGCCGTTCACGGGTCTGGTCGCCGGCTCTCTGCTATTGCTCGGTCCGGCGAGCGCCTTGCTTGCGATGCCGGGCATCGATCCGGCGCTCGTGCTGGCGACGATCGCGCTGTCTATCGTCGGCTTGCATCACGCGATTTTCCATTTGCACTACCTGTTCGCCACGCGCCGGTTGCGCACTCATCGGCTGCGGCTCGCCAACGAGACGATCCGCCTGCTCCTCAAGCAATATGACGAGCATAGCGCCGACGCCCTGGTCGAGGTCGATCGTGATGGTCTCTTGCGGCGCCCGTCCACCCGCCTTGCCGAGATGCTCGGGCGCCCGCCCGAAGCGCTAGAGGGGATCGAGTTTGCTTCGCTGTTCGAGCCCGGACCGCATCGCAGCGCCTTGCTGACAGCGGCGCGGAACCAGCTTCGCTTCCGCAATCAGGTCGTGCCGTTGCGGGTAGCAGGCGAGCGGCACTGGTGGACGGTTTCGGGCGGTACCGCGATCGCCGCGGACGGGCACGACGAAGGTTTTCGCTGCTTCGTGCAAGACATCACCGAACAACGCGCCAACGAGGAGCGCATCCGGATCATGGCGATGCGCGACAATCTGACCGGGCTGGTCAATCGTGCCGTGTTCACCGATCGGTTGGCCGATGTCCTGGCAAAATGCGCGCCGAACCGGGATTGCGCGGTGCTGTTCATCGACCTCGATTCGTTCAAGCTGGTCAACGACACGTACGGTCATGCAGCAGGCGACACCGTCCTGATCGAGGTCGCGCAGCGCATCGAGAGTCTGCTGAGTCCCGACATGATCGCCGCGCGCCTCGGAGGGGACGAATTCGCCGTACTCGCCTGGAACGTGACCGACCACGAGGATCTGGAGCGGCTGGGCGCGGCGATCGTCGCCGAGTTGTCGAAGCCGATCGTTCGCGAGGACGTGATTCTGCCCTGCGGGGCCAGCGCCGGACTGGCGATCGGCCCCGACCACGGCCGGATCGGCAAGACCCTGCTGCGCTCTGCCGATATCGCACTTTACGAAGCCAAGTCACGTGGGCGGGGCGTGTGCGTCCTGTATCATCCGCGCTTGCTGCTGGAATTGCAGGAGCGCCGCCAACTGGAAATGGACTTGCGCGTCGCACTCGAACGCGGCGAGTTCGAAGTATGGTATCAGCCGCTTATCGACATCGCCTCGCGCCGGACGACGGGCTATGAGGCGCTGTTGCGCTGGCACCATCCGAAGCGGGGCCTGGTGCTACCGACCCAGTTCATCGCGCTGGCGGAGGAAACCGGCCTGATCGTCCAGATCGGCGAGTGGGCCTTGCGCGAAGCATTGCGCGAAGCGGCGACCTGGCATGAAAACCTGACGATAGCGGTGAATGTCTCTCCGGCTCAGATGCGCGGTGACGCGTTACTGGGTCAGGTGGTGGGCGCCCTGGCAACCAGCGGCGTTTCACCAAGCCGCCTGGAACTCGAGATCACCGAGACGCTGCTGATGGAGGACTGCGAGACGCATTTGCGCACCCTGCATCGGTTGCGCGCACTCGGCGTTCGGATCGCGCTGGATGACTTCGGCACCGGGTTTTCCTCGCTCAACTACCTGCGCCGGTTTCCATTCGACAAGCTCAAGGTCGATCGCTCGTTCGTCAGCGATATCGTCATGGAGCCGCAGAGCCGCGCGATCGTCGATACCGTGCTGTCGCTCGCGCGCGAGTTCCAGATGAAGACCACGGCCGAGGGAATCGAGTCCGAGGCGCAGCTTGCCGAACTGAACGCGATGGGCTGCAGCCAGGCGCAAGGTTTTCTATTCGCCAGGCCGCTGCCCACCTCGCGCATACCCGCCGCGCATCGCAAGGCGCCTGGGGATGCGGATCAAGATGTGATCGTCGATGCGGCCGAGTGGCTGCTGGCACATGGCTTCGAGTTGCCAGTACCGGACAACGATATCCGGATCGCCGCGGATCGCCGCCGCCGATAGCGTGCTGCAGACCAGCCTTTCGACAGGCCAATCGCTCGCCCAGGCCGACCACTCAGATGATGCCGGCCTGTTGAGAACTCAGGCCTTGGCGACGACGCTTTCGGGCAGTTCGGTACCGAACACGCGCTGGTAGTATTCGGCCACCAGCATCCGCTCGGTCTCATCGCACTTGTTGAGGAACGACAGGCGGAACGCGAAGCCGACGTCCTTGAAGATCGCGGTGTTCTGCGCCCAGGTGATCACCGTGCGCGGGCTCATGACGGTCGAGATATCGCCGTTCATGAAGCCCTGGCGGGACAGGTCGGCGACCTTGACCATGTTGCCGATGGTCTTGGCATCGACCCCCGTCACCTTCTTGGAAACGATCTCGCTCTCGATCTTCTCTGGCAGGTAGTTGAGCCCGACGACCATGTTCCAGCGGTCCATCTGGCCCTGGTTGATCGCCTGGGTGCCATGATAGAGACCGGACGTATCGCCCAGACCCACCGTGTTGGCGGTGGCGAACAGGCGGAAGTTTGGATTGGGCCGGATCACCCGGTTCTGGTCCAGCAAGGTCAGCTTGCCTTCCGTCTCGAGCACGCGCTGGATCACGAACATCACGTCTGGACGCCCGGCGTCGTATTCATCGAAAACCAGCGCCACGGGATGCTGCAGTGCCCAGGGCAGCAGGCCTTCGCGAAACTCGGTGACCTGCAAGCCATCGCGCAACACGATCGCATCACGGCCGATCAGGTCGATCCGGCTGATGTGCGCATCGAGGTTGATGCGAATGCACGGCCACTTCAGCCGCGCAGCGACCTGCTCGATGTGCGTCGACTTGCCGGTGCCATGAAACCCCTGCACCATCACCCGGCGATTGAAGGCAAAGCCGGCAAGGATCGCCAGCGTGGTATCCGGATCGAAGACATAGCTGCCGTCCAGGTCTGGCACACGCTCGTCCGCTTGCGAGAAAGCGGGCACTTTCATGTCGATATCGATGCCGAACGTCTCGCGCACGCTGACTTCGATGTCGGGCGCGTCGAGGATGGTACGGTCGCGGCTGTCTGCTTGAAGGTCTGTCATCGCGATTACCGCTAATGGACGCGGCGCTGTGCTGCAACTGCGATTAAGGGCTAAATCGCACGCCTGACGCTTGGTCAGCGCCGGATCGATGCACCGCGTTGCGTCCATGACATGCCGCATCGCGATCAGCACGCGGTTGCCTTTTACCGCCGTGGTGCCACGATCCTGAAAAAGCCGAATCGGGGCAGGTTACGAGAGGGACTTATGCAATGAGCCGGATGATTTTCGTCAATTTGCCGGTGGTAGATCTAGTCAAGGCCAAGGCGTTCTACGAAGCGATCGGCTTTACCAATAATCCGGCGTTCAGCGACGAAACCGCCGCCTGCATGGTATGGTCCGACGCAATTTACGTGATGATCCTGAGCCATGCGAAGTGGGCGACGTTCACCGATCGCCCGATCGCCGCGTCAGGGTCGAGCGAGGTCGCGCTCTGCCTCGCGTTGGAAAGCCGCGACGAAGTGCAGGCGATGACCAGGGCCGCTGGCGCGGCGGGCGGCATTATCGATGTGAACCCCGCGCAGGATCACGGCTTCATGATGAGCCGCAGCTTCACCGATCTCGACGGCCATGTATGGGAGCCGATGTGGATGGACCCGGCTGTTGCGTCCGGCCAAGCGCCGCCCGCGCCCTCCGCCTGATATGCCATCGAGACCGGAGCAAGACGATGCCGATCGATGCGACTGCCCCAATCGAGATCACCGCCTTTGACTGGGTCCCCCGCTTTGCGCGTGGCCACGTGCGCGATCTTCGCCCACGTTGGGCTTGCGAGGAGATGGA
The DNA here is from genome assembly GCF_055361525.1 of Novosphingobium sp. TK46. Taxonomy (NCBI): domain Bacteria; kingdom Pseudomonadati; phylum Pseudomonadota; class Alphaproteobacteria; order Sphingomonadales; family Sphingomonadaceae; genus Novosphingobium; species Novosphingobium sp. TK46. The sequence goes on along the minus strand of NZ_CM143963.1, from coordinate 2,823,063 downwards.
CCTTGCCTATCGCGAGCGGCTGATCAGTGCGATCGACCGGCCGGACTGGTACTTTCACGAACAGCCTTGGGGTCAGGTACCGCATCTGCGCGATGGCGATATCGCCGTGTTCGAAAGTGGCGCGACGCTGTTGTACCTGGGCGATAAAGGGGGCCTCACGCCCGCTGCCGGCCAGGCGCGCGAAATGGTGACAAGCTGGCTGTTTGCGGCCTTCAACAGCGTCGAGCCATCGGTGTTCGAATGGTCCAACGTCTCGATCTTCGCCAGGGACGAGGAGTGGGCCCAATTGCGACGCCCCTCGCTGATACGGGATCTGGGCGGAAGGCTCGACCGTCTGCAGGATGCGCTCGGATCGCGCGAATGGCTGGCGGAGTCGTTCTCGATCGCGGACATCGCCATGGTCACGGTGCTGCGCGCCCTCGACGGCTCCGGCCTGCTGGACGCACGCCCCTCGCTTGCCGGTTACGTCGCGCGCGGCAGCGATCGAGCGGCGTTCAGGACGGCGATGGCAGCGCAGCTCGCCGTGTTCGATGCCCATCCGCGACGGCAGGAGCAGGAGACCTGAGATGGCCTATTTCGACAGCTATGTGACCGCCGTTCCTACCACGGGAAAGGACAGCTACCTTCGCTATTGCCGCACCGGTCATCCGGCCTTTCTCGAGCATGGCGCAACGCGCATCGTCGAAGGTTGGGGTGATGACGTGACCCATGGCAAGGTCACCGACTTCTACCGCGCCGTACAGGCGGAGGCGGACGAGGCGATCGCCTTCAGCTGGGTGGAGTGGCCCGACAAGTCCGTGCGAGACAAAGGCTGGGCCACGATGATGGACCCGGCCAGCCCCGATCCGCGCATCCGCCCGCAGCACAACCCGATGCCGTTCGATGGCCGCCGGATGATCCATGGCGGCTTCGAGGGGATCGTCGCGCGGGGCGATCATGGCAGCTTCCCCTACGTGCAAGGCTTCATGGTTCCGGTGCCGACCGCCAAGCGGGAGGCCTATACCCGGATGGCCGTGGATGCGTGGGACATGTTCCGCGGCTATGGCGCGCTGGCGGTGTTGGAAGCGTGGGGCAGCGATGTGCCGCACGGCACCATCACCGACTTCTATCGCGGCGTGAACGCCAGCGAGGACGAGAGCGTCGTGTTCTCGTACATGACCTGGCCTTCCAAGCAGGTCTGCCAGGAGGCGGCACGCAAGATGGGTGAGGCAGAGATGCCCTCAGACTTCGAGATGCCGTTCGATGGCATGCGGATGGTCTGGGGCGGGTTCGACGCCGTCATCGTCGCGGAAGCCGGGACGCGCTTGACGGATTAGCTGCGTTCCGTAAATGTTCCATCATGGACTGCAGACGCCCGGACCGATCGAACGCGCAGACCGTGACAGGAGAGTAACGATGGCGAGCTACACCTTCTTTACCAATCCGATGTCGCGCGGGCAGATCGCGCGCTGGGCGCTGCATGAAGTCGACGCCGACTACGAGCAGGTGCTGGTCGACTGGCAGGCTAAGCCCGACACGCTCCTTGCCGTCAACCCGATGGGCAAGGTGCCGACCATCGTCCATCATGCCGACACCGGCGATCGTGTCGTCACAGAAGCCGCGGCGATCTGCCTCTACCTTGCGGACATGCACCCCGATGCCGGTCTGCTGCCGCACGATGCCGAAAAGGCGGACTACTATCGCTGGACGCTCTTTGCCGCCGGACCGATCGAGCAAAGCATCACCTCGCGCGCGCTCAAGTTCGAACCGACGCCACAGCAGGAGGCGATGGCCGGCTGGGGCAGTATCGAGCGCACCATCGCGGCGCTCGATGGGTTTCTGTCCGGCCGCACATGGGTATGCGGGGATCGCTTCACCATGGCGGACGTATATCTGGGCAGCTCGGTCGGTTGGGGTGTGAACTTCGGAATCCTGCCGCCGACCCAAGCGCTGTCGGCCTATATCGAACGCATCGAGGCGCGCCCTGCCTACAAGGCCGCCAAGGCGATCGACAACGCGCTTATCGAAGATTCGCGAAAGTGACTCAAGCTAGGGCGCAACGCCGGCTTGGATCGAATACGGGAAAGAATGATGCCCAGCACCAACCGGGACGGCGCACGGCCGCGGCAGACGCCCGATCGCAAGGCCCTCTGCCAGGTGGGCAAGAGCGTGCGTGCGCGGCTGGCGCGTGACCCGAGTGTCTATAAAGTGCCGGTCGAGCGGGCGGAGATCTTCGCCGTGGGCGATTTCCTCGACGCCCGCGAATGCGCGCACCTGATCGCTCTCATCGACGAGGTGGCGCGTCCCTCCGAGCTTACGCGTGATATCGAGGACGATTATCGCACCAGCTATTCGGGCGATGTCGACCGCATGGATTCGGTGGTGCGCACCGTCGAGCGCCGGCTCTACGATCTGATCGGCATCGATTCGTCCTGGGGAGAGACCATCCAGGGCCAGCGCTATCACCCGGGGCAGCAGTTCAAGGAACACTGCGACTGGTTCGACACCAACCAGCCGTATTGGGCGAAGGAATACGCCAATGGCGGTCAGCGCAGCTGGACCGGCATGGTTTATCTCAACGACGTGGAGGAAGGCGGCGTGACCGACTTCACCCGCCTGGGTGTCACCATTCCCCCGCAGGCCGGGGCGCTGTTGTTGTGGAACAACAACTTGCCCGACGGCACGGTGAACTGGGATACGATGCATGCCGCGCTGCCGGTGACGAGCGGCGTCAAATACATCATCACCAAGTGGTTCAGGGGGCGTCGTTGGGGCTAGCCGCGCGAGTGCGCTAGGCGCTAGTCCTGATCATCTTGCTGGCCGAGTGCGTTGAGCAGCCTGTCGAAGCGGCGCTGCAGCCGGATGATCTCCAGCTGGGTGCGCAAGTTCACCTCGTAGTCGTGCCGCGCGGCGATGCGATCCTTCTGCGACTGCCGGTTCTGGCTCATCATGATCAGCGGCGCCTGGATCGCCGCCAGCATCGACAGCATCAGGTTCAGGAAGATGTAGGGATAGGCATCGAAGGCGTGCAGCCCGAAGTCTTCCAGGATGCGGCTGTTGATCAGCATCCAGCCCAGCAGCACCAGCATGAAGCCGACGATGAAACCCCAGCTGCCGCCCACCGCCGCGACCCGGTCCGCCAGGACTTGCCCACGGGTCGCGTGCAGTGCCGCCTCTTCCTGCGCGTCGAGATTCTCGATCTGACCGGACGCGATGCGTTCGAGCACGCGGCGCTCCTCGGCATCGACCTGATCGAACCGGCGGCCGAGCAGCTCCTGGCAGAGCGCCTCCGCCGTCTTAGGCGTGCTGCGCACCAAGCGCCTCCGCGATCAGCTTGCGGGTTTCGGGGATCCCGTAAAGCGCGATGAAGCTGCCCATGCGCGGCCCCTGGGCCGAACCCAGCAGCGTTTCATACAAGGCCTTGAACCAGTCGCGCAGGTTCTCGAACCCGAAGTCCTCGCGCTTGCCGATCTCGTACACCGCGTTCTGCAGCGTCTCCGCGGTCGCATCGGGCGCAGCCTTGGCAAGCTCCGCATCAAGCGCCTGCAAGGCTGCGGCCTCTTTCGGTGTCGGCGTGCGGCGCTTCAGCGTCGGCGCGATGTAGTCGCGATTGGTGGCAAGGGCGGCAGCGACCAGCGCCTTCAGATCCGGGTGCGCTTCGGGCGTGGCATCGGCGACATAGTTGGCAAGGTAGGACCACACCTGATCCTCCGTCGCATCGGCGCCCAGCACGCCGACCAGGTTGAGCAGCAGGCCGAACGTCACCGGCAGCGTATCACCGGCGCCCGCCTGCTCACCATTGGCGCGCAGCAGGTGCCACACCGGATTGCCCAGCTGCTTGTCGAGCTCCTGCGCGGCCAGATTACCGCGGAACTGCCAGTACTCATCCACTGCCTTGGGGATCACACCGATATGCAGCTGCTTGGCGCTCTTGGGTTCGCGGAACAGATAGAAGCCCAGCGATTCCTCGCTGCCATAGGTCAGCCACTGGTCGATGGTCAGGCCGTTGCCCTTGGACTTCGATATCTTCTCGCCGTTCTCGTCGAGGAACAGCTCGTAGATCAAACCCTCGGGCCGCCGGCCACCCAGCACGGTGGCGATCTTGGCCGATTGCGTGACCGAATCGGTTAAGTCCTTGCCGCACATCTCGTAGTCGACGCCAAGCGCCACCCAGCGCATTGCCCAGTCGACCTTCCACTGCAGCTTGGCCTGGCCACCGAACACCGACTGCTCGATGCGCCGCCCGTCGTCCTCGAAAGCGATCATCCCGGTCGCGGCGTCGAGCACCTCGACCGGCACCTGCAGCACCACGCCAGTGGTGGGCGAGACCGGCAGCACCGGCGAATAGGTGCGACGGCGCTCTTCACGCAGGGTCGGCAGCATCACCCCCATGATCGCATCGAAGTGCGTCAGCACGTTGGCCAGCGCACCATCAAAGGCGCCGGAGTTGTAGCGCTCGCTCGCCGATACGAACTCGTAGTCGAAGCCGAAGCGATCGAGGAATGCCCGCAGCATCGCGTTGTTGTGATGCGCGAAGCTTTCATGCTCACCGAACGGATCGGGAATGCGCGTCAGCGGCTTGCCCAGATTAGCGCGCAGAAGATCGGCATTCGGCAGGTTGTCGGGCACCTTGCGCAAGCCGTCCATATCGTCCGAGAATGCCACCAGCCGGGTCGGCGCGCCACCCGTCAGCACCTCGTAGGCGCGCCGCACCAGAGTGGTCCGCAAGACCTCCTGGAACGTGCCGATATGCGGCAGGCCCGAAGGCCCGTAGCCGGTTTCGAACAGCACCGGCTCGGGCTTGCCATCGGTGCCGATCTTGCCTTGCGGAAAGCGCTTGATGAGCTTGCGCGCCTCCTCGAAAGGCCAGGCCTTGGACTTCGCGGCAGCGTCGATAAGTGCGGTGTCTGTCATGATGCTGGTTCCTTCGCGCCAAAGCCGCGCTTTCGCAAGTGCGCAGGTCGGGTCCACCGCCGGGGAACATCGCCCTGCAAGATCGGTTTGCCTTTTTTGCGAGAAATAAGAATCGGTCGAGTTCTTTGAATTACCTGCAGACACTGCAAAACCAGATCGAGCGGATGACCCGTGGGTTCATCCAGGCGCTGCCCACGCTGGCAATCGCGATCATCATCCTGACGATCACCTGGCTGATCGCCCGCTCGGCGGTAAAGATTACCGATCGGCTGACAGTGCGCACGCACTTGCGCGAGGATCTCAAGCAGCTTCTCGACACGATGGTGCGGCTGGGCATCTGGATCATCGGGATCGTCATCGCGCTGACCGTGGCGATCCCCAGCTTCACGCCCGCCAGCGCATTCGCCGGCCTTGGCGTCGGCGCGCTGGCGATCGGGTTTGCGTTTCAGGACATCTTCGAGAATTTCCTGGCCGGGGTGCTGATCATGTTGCGTGAGAAGATGCGGATCAACGACCTGATCGAATGCCAGAGCATCACCGGGCGGGTAGAGCGCATCACCCTGCGCGAGACACACATCCGCCAGCTATCGAACGAATTGACGATCGTACCCAATTCGTTGCTGTTCAAGAATCCCGTCAAGATCCTTACCGACGAGGTCGTGCGCCGCGACGAGATCATGGTCGGCGTGAGCTACGACGCGGACCTGGAACGGGCGCAGCAGGTGATCCGCGACGCCGTACAGGGGCTGGAGAACGTCAACCCGGATCGGCCGGTGATCGTGCTGGCACGCACGTTCGGCGCCAGCTCGATCGATTTCCTGGTGCAATGGTGGGCACCCGTTATCGCACGCGACATGCGGCTGACCCGCAGCGAGGTGGTGATCGCGGTCAAGAAGGCACTGGACGCGGCGGGGATCGAGATACCTTTCCCTTACGTCACGAACACGTTCAAGGAGCCGCTGCTGCTCGAACGGTCGCCGCACGAGGGACGCGATCCTTCCTCCGAAGAGGAAAGATCGGCGGCTCAGGCCCAGACCCAGTCGTAACGCAGCGGTGCTTCGCGAAAGGCGAAGCGGTCGATGTGCTTGGCGACCACGTCCTTCAGGCGGTCGACCTGCTCGCGATCTTCGCCGCGCACCGAGACGTCGATCGCCTCGGGACCAGCCTTCATCGTCGCGACGGCACCGACGAAGGTGACGACGCCACAGTCGCCTTCAAGCTCGACCGGCATCTTGTGCGCCCAGTGCTTGCACAGCTGCTGAACGTACTTGCCCCCGCTGGTCGTGCGGACGTGAGCTTCGACTTCAGTCATGTTTCGATCCTTTCGATCTTGCGCGCGGCCTCGTCGATGATCTCGGCGACGGCCAACACGGTTTCGCGGCTGACGTTTTCGGCCGAAAGGCGGTCAAACAGCGCGGTCTTCATCGAGTGCATGGCGCGGCGGACCGGTGCAGGATCCGTCTTTTCGCGTGCTTGGGCCAGCGCTTCGAGCCGAGCGCGCAGGGCGGTGACGACCTGAGCCTGGGCTGCCAGTTGGGCACCGCCCTCGTCGCTGACGCTGTAGGCCTTGCGACTGCCGGTGGTATCCTGCGCCGCGATCACGCCCTGCTCCTCCATGAAGGTGAGCGCGGGATACACGATGCCAGGACTCGGAGCGTACTCGCCGCCCGAAAGCGTCTCGATCTCCTTGATGAGGTCGTACCCGTGGCGCGGCTGCTCCGCGATCAGCGACAGCAGCAGCAACTGCAACTCGGCCTGATCGAACAGGCGCCGGCGACGACCGCCTCCCCCAGGCCCACCACGGCCGCCATCGCGACCGTGCCCACCAGACCCGAAGTGCTTGCCGAAACCGCGGCCTTCGAACGAGCCCCGGCCAAAACCTGCGCGATCGGCCCCGTGGCGATGATGGCCTTGGTCTTGAATAAAATGTCTCACATTATTTCCTTGATGCTTTATGATGTCCTCAAGATATATCTTGTGTGTGAGATAGCAAGTGGCTGGATGTCGCAATTTGTCGCTACGTTTTCGGACGATCCTGAGCGCCGTGGTGCGATGCGGCAGATCAATCGTTATTTGTCAGCCACCGCCGCGCCGCGCGGCAGACTCACGTCATCAAGCCGCGTTTACTTTTCGTTCCTGCTTCCCCATCCTGTGCATGATGGATCCGCTTGATCTTCCCGCGTTGCATGCCAGCCATGCCGGCAGCTGGCTGCGCGACAACCGTGGCACCCGCGCGGTGAGCAAGGGCGAGGCGGTGACCATCGCCGCGGACACCCCGCTGCTGATGCTCAACGCACCGCTGGTGGCGACCCGGCTCGGCTATCCCGATCTTTCGGGGCTGGATCTGCTGGAACTGTTCGCCTTCATCCACCCGGCCCGCTTCGTTGTACCGACGCCCAAGGGCCTGGCCCACGCGCTCGACCTCGCCGAGCCTACCGACGATTCGCAAGTGCCGCTGCTGCTGCAGCACGCGGCCGCGGCCCTGCTTGCGACCTGCGCCGATCCCGCCTGGTCGGAGCGTGAGGGCGCGTGGAGCGCGCTGCAATCGCTTACTCGGCTGCGATGGCCCTGGACGGGGCCGCTGACCGGCCAGATCCCCCGCCCCGAACGCGCCGAGCGCTGGCTTTTCACCAAGCTGCCCGAGTGGGAGGAAGCCGGCGAACTGCCACAGCCACGACAGGTACAGATCGACGAAGCGGGCACCCTCACCCGCCTTGCTGAGCTGACCGGCACGTCTGCCGAGCAACGCCAGGGCCAGCGCAATTACGCCGTCCGCGCATCGGGCGTGTTTTCGCCGCGGCAGAAATCGGGCCAGCCGCATCTACTGCTCGCACAGGCCGGTACCGGCATCGGCAAGACGCTGGGCTATCTGGCGCCCGCTTCGTTATGGACGGGGCTATCGGGTGGGACCGTGTGGGTCTCGACCTTCACGAAGGCGCTGCAACGTCAGTTGCGTCAGGAAAGCCGCCGCGCCTGGCCCGAACGCCGTGCGGACGGTTCGCCGCCGGTCGTGGTACGCAAAGGGCGCGAGAACTACTTGTGCCTGCTCAACCTGGAAGACGCGCTGCAAGGCGGCTTCGCCGGGCGCGCCGCGATCCTGGCGCACCTGGTCGCACGCTGGGCCGCCTACACGCAGGACGGCGACATGATCGGTGGCGATTTGCCGGGCTGGCTGGGCACGCTGTTCCGCAAGCGCGGCATAACCGCGCTGACCGACCAGCGCGGCGAGTGCGTCTATGCCGGTTGCCCGCACTACCGCAAATGCTTCATCGAGCGCGCCTCGCGCGCCAGCGCGCGCGCCGATCTGGTGATCGCCAATCACGCCTTGGTGATGGTCAACGCCGCAAGAGGCCGTGACCATGCCGCGCGGCCCACCCGTATCGTCTTCGACGAGGGGCACCATGTCTTCGACGCCGCCGATTCGACTTTCGCCGCCGCCCTGACCGGCGCCGAGGCGATCGAGTTGCGACGCTGGGTGATCGGCCCGGAAAAAGCCTCGCGCGGGCGGCGGCGCGGATTGGCGGCACGGCTCGCCGATCTTGCCAGCTACGATGAAGCCGGCGGCCGCGCCGTATCGGCGGCGCGCGCCGCAGCCGAGGCCTTGCCGTCCGACGGCTGGTTGCAGCGGCTGGTCGAAGGCACGCCGTTCGGCCCGATCGAAGAGCTGCTCGCCGCCGTGCGCGCGACGGTCTATGCGCGCGACGAAAGCGGCGGGACGGAGGCTGGCTACGGCCTCGAAACCGAAGTGGCCGGCCTCGAAGGGGCATTCGTGGAACTGGCGCAATCCGCCCGCGTCGCCCTGGCGGAATTGCGCCAGCCGCTGATCAACATCGGCACGCGGCTCGAAGCCCTGCTGGAGGAACCGCCCGACTGGCTCGACAGTCAAGGCCGTCAACGCATCGAAGGCGCGCGATATTCCCTCAGCTGGCGGGTGGACCTGCTCGCCGCCTGGGAGGCGCTGCTCGGGCGACTGGGCGGTCCCGGCGATCCCGAGTTCGTCGACTGGCTGGCGATCGAACGCGGCGAAGCGCGCGAGTTCGATGTCGGCATCCATCGCCGCTGGTTGGACCCGATGAAGCCCTTCGCGCGCACGGTGCTGGAGCCTGCGCACGGCGTCGTGATGACATCGGCCACGCTGACCGATCGCACCGGTCGCGACGAGGAAGACTGGGAGGTCGCGATCGCGCGCAGTGGCGCCCCCCATCTCGGTGTCGTCCCCCAGATGTCCGCACACGAAAGCCCGTTCGACTATGCGGGGCAAGCCGAAGTGCTGATCGTCACCGACGTGCCGCGCGGCGATATCCCCGCGCTGGCGGGCGCCTACGGACGCCTGATCGAGGCTTCGGGCGGCGGGGTGCTGGGCCTGTTTACCGCGATCCGCCGCCTGCGCGCGGTGCATGGCCGCATCGCCGACCGGCTGGCACGCGGCGGGCTGCCGCTTTATGCCCAGCATGTCGATCCGATCGACACCGGCACTCTCGTCGACATCTTTCGCGATGATCCCGCCGCCTCGCTGCTAGGTACAGATGCCTTGCGTGACGGGGTGGACGTGCCCGGCCGCTCGCTGCGGTTGGTGGTGATGGAGCAAGTGCCCTGGCCGCGTCCCACCATCCTGCATCGCGCCCGCCGCCTCGCTGCCGGTGCGAGCGCCGGTTCCGGAGCCGGCGCACAGGCCTATGACGATGCGATCATCCGCGCGCGATTGGCGCAGGCGTTTGGCCGATTGATCCGCAGCAAGAACGATAGCGGCCACTTCGTCGTCCTCTCGTCCGCGTTCCCGTCGCGCCTGCTTACCGCGTTCCCCGCCGGGATCGCGATCCGGCGGGTGACCCTAGAGGAGGCCTTGCAACGCGTCGCCGCCCATGGTCTTGAGCCGGCGATGACCCAGCCAGACGCAACGGTTCCGCCAACATGAAAACCCTGGGCCTTTTTCGCCATGCCAAGTCGGACTGGAACGACGCGCGCCTGCGTGATTTCGACCGGCCGCTGAACCGGCGCGGACGCACCGGTGCCGGCCTGATGGGTGTGCATATCCGTGACCATGGCGTGTTGTGGAAGCGTATCCTCGCTTCACCGGCCGTGCGCGTGGCCGAAACGATAGAACTTGCCGCCGAAGCTGCCGGGCAGACGCCGCCGCTCAACTGGGATCGGCGCATCTATCTCGCCAGTTCTCCCACGCTGATGGAGCTTTTGCGCGAACAGGACAGCGATCGCGATGGCGCGCCCGAGACGATCCTGATGGTCGGCCACAATCCGGGCCTGGAAGACCTGATCTTTGACCTGGTGCCCGACGACGGCAGCAGCCCGTTACGCGACAGCGTGGAGGACAAGTTCCCCACCGCCGCTTTCGCAATCCTGGAATTGAGGATCGACGCCTGGCGTGACATCGAGGATGGCTGCGCCCGCCTGGTGCATCTGATGCGGCCGCGCGATCTCGATCCGCGACTCGGCCCCGAACCGCTCGACTGAGCCAGCAATCAGGCTTGCGCGAGCGCTCCGGCCAGATCGGCCCGGATAGCGCGCAGTTCGTCCAGGAGTGACGGCCCTGCCTTGGCCGCAAGATGGGCTGGCTCAGATGGCACTGCCGCAGGTTCGATCGCGGGATCCTTGCCCCGTCCGGCTTCGATCGCCAGCCGCGCGCCGCGCAAGGTGAAGCCTTCGTGATGGACCAGCCGGTCGATCTCGGCGATTAGCGCGATATCCTCGGGCCGGTAATACCGCCGATTTCCGCTGCGCTTGACGGGCTTCAACATCGGGAACTGTTCTTCCCAATAGCGCAGCACATGCTGCCTGATGCCAAGCGCGCGGGTCACTTCACCGATGGTGCGCAAGGCGTCGGGCGCCTTGCCGTCGTCGAAGGCGAGTTGCGGCATCGCGGCTGCGGGCTGGCTTTCGTCCTCGCTCATGCAGGCGGCGCCCCCTGGGCAATGCGCTCCTTCAGCATCTGGCTGGCGCGGAACGTCATGACCCGACGCGGGGTGATCGGCACTTCCACGCCGGTCTTGGGATTGCGGCCGACCCGCTCACCCTTGTCCCGCAGGAGAAACGTGCCAAAACCCGAGATCTTCACGTTTTCGCCGCTCGACAGCGCTTCACACATCAGTCGCAGCACAGCTTCGACCATGCCGAGCGACTCCGCTCGCGATAGCCCGAGCTTGGTGTGTATGGCTTCGGCAATGGCTGCTCGCGTTAGCGTCTCCGTGGAGCGCATCGATACCCTACCCTTATCCTGAGGATCCCCGAGCGCGACCATTAGAAAAAAACGCGACAAAATCAACAAATGTGCATGACGAAAGACACATTAGTTTACATTGCAGTCAAGCTTACATGCGGACGAGGCATGCGCCCCATGTAAAACCGCCGCCCATTGCCTCCAGCATCACCAAATCACCAGGCTTGATACGTCCATCGCGCACGCCGGCATCGAGCGCCAGCGGCACCGAGGCGGCGGATGTGTTGGCGTGCTGACCCACGGTGACGATTACCTTTTCCGGCGGCAAGTTCAGCTTCCGGGCGGTCGCATCGAGTATGCGCGCATTGGCCTGATGCGGCACCAGCCAGTCGATATCGTCTGTGGTCAGTTGCGCCTCGTCGAGCACTTCGCGCAGGACCGATGCCAGATTGACGACCGCGTGACGAAAGACCTCGCGACCCTTCATGCGCAGCTTGCCGATCGTACCGGTCGTCGATGCGCCGCCATCGACATAAAGCAACTGGTTGTGATTGCCGTCGGCATGAAGCTTCGTGGCGATGACGCCGCGTGGCGATTCGCCCGCCTCTTCGCGCGCTTCGAGCACGACCGCACCGGCTCCATCGCCGAACAGCACGCATGTCGTGCGGTCTTCCCAATCGAGAATACGGCTGAACGTTTCCGATCCGATGACCAGCGCGCGCTTCGCCATGCCGGTCTGCAGCATCGAGTCGGCCACGCCCATCGCATAGAGGAAGCCCGAGCAGACCGCCGCAACGTCGAAGGCGATGCCGCCATGACAACCCAGTTCATGCTGGACGATGGTCGCGGTCGCGGGGAACGTCTGGTCGGGCGTGGCGGTCGCCAGCACGATCAGGTCGATGTCCTTTGGCTCGAGCCCCGCGGCCATGATGGCTTTGCGCGAGGCCTCGATCGCCAGCGTCGCGGTGGTTTCGTCGGCTTGCGCGACGTGGCGCTGCCGGATGCCGGTGCGCTCGACGATCCACTCGTCCGTCGTGTCGACCCGCGCTGCGAGTTCGGCATTGCTGACGATGGTGCGCGGTAAGGCCGAGCCGGTTCCGATCAAGACCGAGCGGCGCATCAGGCGCGTTCCTCCATGGCCGTGGCTGGCCGCATGCGCAGGGATTCCTCTCCTACACGAGCAAGATCGGCGGTGATCCGATGGGTGACGTCGGCTTCGAGCAGACGCGCGGTGACCGCGACCGCGTTCGCAACGCCGGCCGCGTTGGCGCTGCCGTGGCTTTTTACGACGATACCGTTGAGGCCAAGAAAGACCGCACCGTTATGGTTGTTGGGATCGAGGTGATGCTTGAGCAGCTCCGTCGCCGGTCGCGAGACGAGGAAACCGATCTTCGAGCGCAGCGAGCTGGCAAAACTGCGACGCAGCAGGTCGCCCACGAAGCGCGCGGTTCCCTCGATCGCCTTGAGCGCGATGTTGCCCGAGAAGCCATCGGTCACCACCACGTCGACATCGCCGCGGCATACCTTGTCCGCTTCGGTGAAGCCGTCGAACGAGATGGAGAGGTCACCGGCGGCCGCCTTCAGCAGGTTGGCCGCATCGCGCAGCTCGTCGGTGCCCTTGGTCTCCTCGGTGCCGATGTTGAGCAGACGCACGCGCGGTGCCTCGCGACCCGTCACCACCCGCGCATAGGCTGCGCCCATGATCGCGAACTGCACCAGATTGCGGGTGTCGCATTCGGTATTGGCGCCGAGGTCCAGCATGACGACGTCGTTGTCGCCCAATGTCGGCAGCAGCGCGGCGAGCGCGGGGCGATCGATGCCGGGCATCGTGCGCAGCGACAGTTTGGCCATCGCCATCAATGCGCCGGTATTACCACCGCTGACGGCAGCGCCGGCTTCGCCCGACTTTACCGCATTGATCGCCAGACCCATCGACGTGCTCTTGGCCCGGCGTATCGCCTGGCTCGGCTTGTCGTCGCCTGAGATCACGCCATCGGTGTGAAGTATCTCGGACGAGGCACGCAAGTTGGGATGGCTGTCGAGCGCGGCCTTGATCCGCGGCTCGTCGCCCACGAGGAGGAACTTGAAGCGGTCATGCCGGCGGCGCGCAAGCGCGGCGCCTTCGATCATAACGCGCACGCCCTCGTCGCCGCCCATCGCGTCAATAGCGATCCGCGGCAAGCTCATGGGGTCTCTCCACATTGTAATCTGCGCAGGTTCTGGCCGGCGCCTCGAAGTCGAGCCGAAGCCAACAACGGCGGACGCGCCTCAAACCAAGGCGGCAAGAACGCGAACCACGTCAGCCGCCTCATGATGTGCCTCGCCTCCGGTTGCCGGCCAGCACGGCCGGCCACGGATCGAACTTACGCTTCGACTGCGACGATCTCGCGACCGTTGTAGTGGCCGCAGGCGGTGCACAGGTGGTGCGGCCGCTTCAGTTCGCCACAGTTCTTGCACTCTGCAAAAGCATCGACCGTAAGCGCGTCATGGCTGCGGCGCATGCCCCGGCGTGACGGGGAAGTCTTTCTTTTAGGGACAGCCATTTCGGCACCTGTTCCTGGAAAATCTGAGTTTCTGTCAAAAAGGCCGCCAGGACCATACGGACGAGACCATATGGGCCGGCGGCTTTGCGAAGGCGCGCCTATACCCGATTTCTGACGAGTTGCAAGCCGTAGTGGGGCAGTCCATGCTGATCCGATGCGCAGCGCCCGTTGCCGCGATCCCGGAGTACACCACCTTGATTTTGCAAACGACCTTGAGCCTGGCCGCAGCCGCGGCGATCATCAACCTGTGGCTGGGCGTGCGCACCAGTGCGATGCGCGTCGGCAAAAAGATCCTTCATGGCGACGGCGGCGATCCGCTGCTGCTCCAGCGGATGCGGGCGCAGGCGAACTTCGTCGAGTACACGCCATTCGTGTTGATCCTGATCGCCGCCATCGAAATGACCGGTAAAGGCGGTCGCTGGCTGGCGATCGTCGGATCGATCTACATGCTGGCTCGCGTCGCGCACGGATTCGGCATGGATCGCACCGACACCAACGTACTGCGCGCCGGCGGCATCATGCTGACGCTGCTGGTCCTGGCCGGGCTCTCGGCGGTCGCGGTGCTGATCGCGCTTGGGGTGATGTGACGATGAGCCTGGCTTCATGCTGCTGATCGTCGGATCCTTGCGCCTGCCACCCGAGAACCTCGATCTGGCACGGCCGGTCATGCGACGGATGGCAGAGGCCAGTCGCGCGGAGGATGGTTGCCTGGAATACGGTTACGCCGAGGATGTACTGGAGCCCGGCCTGATCCACGTGAAGGAACTATGGGCCGACCAGACTGCGCTCGATCGCCATTTCGCCGCCGCTCACCTGGCTGAGTGGCGTGCGGCCTGGCCCAGCCTGGGGATCGCCGATCGCAGATTGCGCAAATACGTCGTCGGGGAGCCGGAACCCACTTAGACCGTCGACGGCCAGGCGCATCAACGCAAAGCCGCGTCGCTCACGTAAGGATTTCCACGCCGTTCGTCGCCGAAAGTGCTGATCGCGCCATGGCCGGGAACGAAAGTCGTCTCGTCACCCAAAGGCCACAGGCGCCCGGTGATCGAATCGAGCAGCGTTTGCAAGTCGCCGCGTGGAAAGTCGGTGCGGCCGATCGAGCCCTGAAACAACACGTCGCCCACCATCGCGAAACGCGACGGCGCGTGGTGGAACACCACATGTCCGGGCGTATGCCCAGGGCAGTGATAGACGTCGAGCGTGAGATCGCCCACCGTCACCTGATCGCCATCGTCCAGCCAGCGATCGGGCTCGAAGCTGTGCGCCTCCATGTTCCAGCGCGGGCCATCGTCGTCGAGCTGCGCGATCCAGAAGCGGTCTTCCTCATGCGGACCCTCGATCGGCACGCCGAGTTCCTTGGCCAGTTCGCCGGCCAGCCCGCAGTGGTCGAGATGACCGTGCGTGACGAGGATCTTCTCGAGCGTTACGCCGGTCTTGACCAGCGCGGCCTTCAGCTTGTCGAGGTCGCCGCCGGGATCGACCAGCGCACCGCGCATGGTTTTCGTGCACCAGATCAGCGAGCAATTCTGCTGCAGAGGCGTCACGGGCAAGATCGCCACGCGCATTGGCGGCGACTGAGGCGATACGGAAGGCTGGGTCATGGCAGCCGAAATGGCCGGCCCGGCACGCGATTGCAACATGCACGCGATCCCGTCACAGCCGTCCGCTTTTCCAAACCACCCTGCCCAGCACTTCGACGTCGTGCCCGGCGCAGTCGATCGGGTGATAGATGGGGTTGTCACTGAGCAGGCGGAGGTGTCCCGGCCGGCTGGTGTCCAGATGCTTGACCACCAGCGCCCCATCCAGTCGCACCACGTGAATACCGTCGCGCCAGGCCTGCGGCGTCTGATCGACCAGGATCTCGTCGCCATCGCGCAAGGTCGGCTCCATCGAATCGCCGCGTACGGCGATGGCCGAAAGGCGGCCGGGCTGCAGGCCCTGGTCCCGCAGCCAGCGGGCGGAGAAGCGGAAGCTGCCGATCGCGTCCTCGTCCCCGGCCGCAGCGCCGGGCCCCGCCGATGCGAAAAGCGGCAGTCGCGGCAC
Organism: Novosphingobium sp. TK46; assembly: GCF_055361525.1. Taxonomy (NCBI): domain Bacteria; kingdom Pseudomonadati; phylum Pseudomonadota; class Alphaproteobacteria; order Sphingomonadales; family Sphingomonadaceae; genus Novosphingobium; species Novosphingobium sp. TK46. The sequence continues at coordinate 2,807,412 of NZ_CM143963.1, read as the reverse complement.
GTCGATCCACGCCCCCCGGCCCGAATGAGGCTGCTCGCGATATTTTTCCTGCGCTCCGCCCAGCTCCGTCTCTGCCACGCCGAAGAAACGCGCCAGCACCGCTCGGTCAGTTTCCTCCAGCTTGCGCGGGCTGCCCTTGCGCAGAAATTGTTGCAGATAGCTCGCGTTCTTACCGATCAGTCGCGACAGGCTCGCCAAACTGACCCCGCGTTCCGTTGCGAGGGCGAGCAGGCGAGCGCGGCAAGGATCGTTCTGCATGCTGCGACGGTAGACGAAGGAAATTTCCTAGACAAGTAGGATTTGAAAAGGAACAAACGGGGAACTGATCGAGTCGTCGCTGATGAGGGATGAGGTTTATGTTGCTGCGCCGGATCGAGCGCTTCCTGCAATCCACGGGGATGCCGTGGACCCAGTTCGGACGCCTCGCCGTGCGTGATCCGCGCATCGTCGCGGATATCCGCAACGGCCGCGAGCCACGTCCGGCGATGCAGCAGCGGCTCGAGCAATTCATGAACACCTACGAGGAGCAAAGCCATGTTCGTTGACCCTGCGCACCGTTGCGCGATGACCGAGGCGTTGCGCCGAGAAGGCGCGCGCGGCCCGTGGCTGGGATTGCTGCGCGAACTCGCGACGCTGGCGGGCACCGATGTGCAGTTCGTGCGCCATGCCGAACGGCCGTGGTCGACCGCGACGTTCGCGGGCGCCCGCCACAGCTTCACACTTACCTTCGCCGGTGCCGACGCGGTCGCGGCGGGCGAGAACCTCATCGCGGAACTGCCCGAACACGAATTCACGCTGAACGGTCGTCTCGTCGCCGATGCCAAGGTGGTGGCGGCCGAACATAGCCTGATCGATGGCCCGCGCCTGACCATCGAGGCCGAGCTGCTGGTGCTGGACGAGGCCTGACGGCCCTGCTTCCCCGTATCTAATAGCCCGCGCGAAGATCCACCTGATGCTGCAGCGGTTCACCCGCAAGGAACCGCTGCAGGTTACGCAGGAACCGTTCGGCGCCTTTCTGAAAGATCGTTTCCTGTGACCGGCCCGACAAGTGCATCGAGATATGGACGTTCGCGCGTGTCCAGAGTGGATGTTCGGGCGGTAGCGGTTCGGGTTCGGTCACATCGAGGAAAGCGCCGCCAAGCCGCCCCGCATCGATCGCGGACAGCAAGGCATCGGTATCGATCACCTCTCCGCGCGCGAAATTGAGGATCGTCGCTCCCGGCTTCATCGCCGCGAACTCGGCCGCTCCGAACATGCCGTGAGTCGCGGCGGTGGATGGCACCGCCACGATCACCCAGTCGAAATCGCCCAGCTTCGCGCGCCACGCCTCTGGCCGCAGCGTGCCCGGCGCGCCATTGCGGCGAACTTCGGTCACGGCGACATCGAATGCGCGCAGCAAGTGGCCTATGCGCCCGCCGATCGCGCCCGCTCCGACGATCAATGCCGAGGTGCCGGCAAGTTCGCCCCTGGCTGGCGGCTCGTCCAGCCATTGATGCCGATCCTGCGCGCGCACGACCTCGCGATAGCCCTTGGCGATGTTCAGCATGCCGAGCACCGCGTATTCCGCGACGGTGCCCGCGTGCAGCCCTGCCCCGTTGGTCAGCACGGCGCCGCGTTCGTCCATCAACGCCAGCGGTAAATGGTTGACGCCCGCCGCCACCGTGCTGAGCCAGCGCAGCTTCTCGGCACGCGCAACGGCTTCGGGCACCACGTCCGAACCGAACGAATCGAACCAGCCGATCTGGGCGCGAGGGGCAAGTTCCAGCAATTGCTCAGACGTTTCGAACCACAACGGCTCGATCGCGTCCGGCAGACGATGCTCGAGAAACGGGCGAGCGGACGAGGTGAACACGGCGACGGTCATGAGGCACTCCGGAAACGATCGAGCATCGGCGGGACATGGAGGCAGGCCGCGAAATCGAAGGGCTTGACTTGCAAGGGCGGCACGTCGGCTGCATCCGGGTGACGCGGGTTGAGCAGCACCACGTCCGCCTCGGGCAGTACGCGCGATGAAACCGCTGCCAGCAACCAGCGGCATTCGGCGAGCCAGATTTCGACCTCGGCGCGTATCAGGGAATCGTCTTCGCTATCGGTGAGCCGCCGCGCAACCGCGTCGATGTCTGTCCATCCCAGCACGAAATCGGTGGGCCATTCCGCACGGCTTGCCGGAAGGTAGCGTTGCGCGACAAGCACGTCGAGCCCCGCCTCGCTTGCGAGCGGGACGATCGGGGTGCCGATCGACGTGTAGCGGCCACCGTGCCTCATCGCGCCGGCGCCATCCAGCGCGACGTAGGGCGCCCGTGTAAGGCGCCAGAGCCGCATCAGCCCAGTTTCCATTCCCAGCCGAGCGGGTCGCCGTCCATCGCTTCGACTCCGCGCGCGGCAAGTTCGTCTCGCAGGCGGTCGGACGTCGCGAAATCCTTGTCCGCCCTTGCCGCCTTGCGGCGATCGATGATCGCGGCGATTTCGGCTTCGTCGATCTCGGCGGCCTTGGGACGCAATCGCAAGTCGGCGCGTGTCTTGCCGAACACGTCGAGGCCAAGCACGTCGTCCATCCGCTCGACCATGGCGCGTTTCGCGGCGGGATCGACTTTCTTGGCGGCAAGCACGTCTTCGAGAGCAATCAAGGCCAGCGGCGTGTTGAGATCGTCGGAAATGGCGGCATCGAACGCCTCCAGCATCGGCGCGAGCTTGGGATGCGTATCGTCGCCGGGTGGGACGTCGGCGAGACGCTCGGCGGCGATCAGCATGCGCTTCAATCGGGTCAGCGCGGCGGCGAGGTTATCCCACGAGAACTCCAGCTCGCTACGGTAATGCGCCTGCAGGCACATCAGGCGATAGGCGAGCGGATGGTAGCCGCGATCGATCAGCAGTTGCAGGCGCAGGAACTCGCCCGACGACTTGCTCATCTTGCCCGAGCGCTCGACGAGGAAGTTGTTGTGCATCCAGACGCGTGCGCCCGAGTTGGCCGGAACGTCGAGGCCGCAAGGATCGCCGGGCGCGCAGCAGAACGCCTGATTCTGCGCGATCTCGTTGGGGTGGTGGATCTCGCGGTGGTCGATGCCGCCGGTGTGGATGTCGAACGGAAAGCCGAGCAGATCGCCCGACATCACCGAGCACTCCAGGTGCCAGCCGGGCGCGCCCCGCCCCCACGGCGAATCCCACTCCATCTGGCGGTTTTCGCCCGGCGGCGTCTTGCGCCAGATCGCGAAGTCGGCGGCGTTGCGCTTGCCGGCGACGGGATCGATGCGGCCTTCGCCGTCATCGGTGACCTGCCGCGCGAGGCGGCCATAGTCGGCGACGGAGGCGGTATCGAAATAAAGGCCGCTCTCCAGTTCGTAGCAATGCCGTTCGGCGATGCTTGCGGCGAAGTCGATCATTTGCGGTACGTAATCGGTGGCGATCGACCACTTGGCCGGCTGGCGCACGTTGAGCGCCGCGATATCCGCCCAATACGCCTCGGTATAGTGACGCGCGATGTCCCAGATGGATTGGGCCTGCGCGCGCGCCATCTTCTCCATCTTGTCCTCGCCCGCATCGGCATCGTCGGTCAGGTGCCCGACATCGGTGATGTTGATGACGTGGGTAAGCTTGTAGCCCTTCCAGGTCAGCGTCCGGCCCAGCACATCGGCAAAGACGTAGGCGCGCATATTGCCGATGTGCGGGTAATTGTAGACGGTCGGTCCGCAGCTATAGACGCGCGCTTCGCCGGCGTGGACGGGCTCGAACGGTTCGAGGGCGCGGGTCAGGCTGTTGTAGAGCTTCATGCACGCGGACTTACGCAGGCCCTTTGCGCAGTCAAGTTCCGCCCATCAACTTCGATGCGCGAACAGCAGCAGTGCCACGCCTGCGGTAATCAGCGCAAACCCGCTCGCCTCGCGGGGGGAGAGCCACTTTCCCGACACGCGCCGGGTAACCAAGGCCACGATCGGCATCTCGATCAGGCCAAGGGTCCGCACGTTAGCCGCCAGTGTCAGCGAAAACGCCACGAACCATCCCGCCGAAGCCAGCGCCCCCAATGCTCCGGCACCCAGGCTGACGCGCCAGTGGCGTAGCGAGGCCTTCAAGGGCGCAGCTCCTCTCACCGCGAACCAGGCCATCAGCATGCCGCACTGAAGCGCCAGCGATACCACCAGCATCAGCAAACTGCGCATCATGAACGTGCCTTGCGGCACGGCCTCGATCCCAGCACGAAAGGCGATGGCGGATAGCCCGAACAGCGCGCCACTCGATACGCCGATAAGGACAGGGCGTACCTCGGCCAGCTTGGCCGTTCCATCGCCCGGCCGCAGCGACGACAGCACCACGCCGACGGTGACCGTCATGACTGCGAACCATCCGAGCGTCGGCAAGCGTTCGGCGATCAGCACCAGTCCCAGCAAGGCGACCGTGACCGGCTCGGTCTTGATGTAGGCATAGGCAACGCCGAAATCGCGCCGCGCCATCACCTCGAGCATCAGCGCCGTCGCGCCAATCTGGCTCGCCGCGCCAAGCAGCATCCACGCCAGCGCCGACAAGCCGGGCATCGGCAACGCCTCACCCGAAACACCAAGATACCCACCGAGAAACAGGACCGCGAAAGGCAGGCCGTATACGAACCGCACTTGCGTGGCGCCAAGCGTGCCGATCTCCTTGGTCAGGCTCGATTGCAACGCATTGCGCACGACCTGCGCGGTCGCGGCCAGCAGCGTGAAGGGCACCCAGAGGTAGGGAGAGATCACTCCTCCTCGAACAAGCCCGCCAGCTGTTCGATCATCGTGCCGCCCAGCTGCTCGACGTCCATGATCGTCACCGCGCGGCGGTAATAGCGGGTGACGTCGTGGCCGATGCCGATGGCGACGAGCTGCACCGGTGACTGGCGTTCGATCCAATCGATCACGCGGCGCAGGTGCGCTTCGAGATAGCCGGCGCTGTTGACGCTCAGGGTCGAATCGTCGACCGGCGCGCCGTCGGAGATGACCATCAGGATGCGGCGGTCTTCCTGCCGGGCGAGCATGCGGCTGTGCGCCCACAGAAGGGCCTCGCCGTCGATGTTTTCCTTCAGCAGGCCCTCGCGCATCATCAGGCCAAGGTTCTTGCGTGCACGCCGCCAGGGCTCGTCGGCCTTCTTGTAGACGATGTGGCGCAGATCGTTGAGGCGGCCGGGATGCTGCGGCTTGCCGCTGGCGAGCCAGGACTCGCGGCTTTGCCCGCCCTTCCAGGCACGGGTGGTGAAGCCCAGGATCTCGACCTTGACGCCGCAGCGCTCCAGCGTGCGCGCAAGCACGTCGGCGCTGATCGCGGCAATGCTGATCGGCCGTCCGCGCATCGAGCCGGAGTTGTCGATCAGCATGGTGACGACGGTGTCCTTGAACTCGACATCGCGCTCGATCTTGTAGCTCAGCGACGATCCCGGCGAGACCACCACGCGCGCCAGCCGCGCGGCATCGAGCATGCCTTCTTCCTGGTCGAAGTCCCACGACCGGTTCTGCTGCGCCATCAGCCGGCGCTGCAACCGGTTGGCAAGCCGCGTGACGATGCCCTGCAAGCCCTTCAACTGCGCGTCGAGGTAGGCCCGCAGCCGGGTCAGTTCTTCCTCATCACACAAGTCATGCGCGCCGACGACTTCGTCGAACGCCTCGGTGAACACCTTGTAATCGAAGCTTTCGGGGATGTCGGTCCATGGACGATTGGGGCGGACCGGCAGCATGCCTTCCTCGCCCTCTTCGCCATCCTGGCCATCCTGCATCTCGTCGGAGTCTTCGCCTTCGGCCTCACCTTCGCCGTCGTCCTCGCCTTCGCTCGGCTCTCCGGCCATTTCAGTGGGCTGCTGTTCGTCGCCGGAATTGTCACCGGTCTGCTCTTCCTCGGTCGGCTCGTCGCCGTCCATGTCGTCGGCGTCTTCAGGTTCCTGCGGCAGTTGCTCGGTGCGGGTGAGTTCCAGATGCTGGAGCATGTCGAGCGAGAGCGACTGGAACGCCTTCTGGTCGTCCAGCGAGCTGGCGAGCGCCTCGAAGTCGGCGCCGGCCTTCTGCTCGATCCACTTGCGCAGCATGTCGACACCGGCGACCGCGTTCTTCGGAATTGGCTGTCCGGTGAGATGCTCGCGCAGCAGCAGCGCCAGTGCCGACTGCACGGGAACCTCGTCCACGCTGCCCGCGCGATTGATCGGGTCGGATCCCATCCGCACGCCCAGCGCAGCATCGAGATTGTCGCGCATGCCGGCGAACTTGTTGGAGCCCAGCGCTTCGTAGCGGACCAGTTCGACCGCGTCGTAGCAGGCGCGTGCGGACGGCTCGAGCGGAGCGCTGCGCTGGTGCAGCCGCTCGTCGTGATGGCGCAGCTTGAGCGCGAAGCTGTCGGCAAAGCCACGCGCCTGCATCGCCGCGGCGCGCGGCAGCGTGCGGCCCGGCATCGGCACGCGGAACGTAGGGCCGGTGGAACTGGGCGCATCGGCGGTCCAATTGACCTCGACCTCGGGCTCGGCCGCGATGGCGCGGCTGGCGCCGGCGAGGACGGACTTGAAGCGATCTGCGGGGGATTCGTCTGACATGTGAAGAAAACGCTAGAGCCGGGCGAGTGGTTCGACAAGGCGTCGCGAAGGGCGGCTGCCCCCGGCATCACGCAGCGCGGCGGGAATCGCGGATGCCTGATGCCCAAGCCTCGTCATCCACGCGAGCGCGGGAATGACGAGGATGTTGCGGATCAAGCGCCCAAGCGAGTGCTTACCCTCCAAAAGCCCTAGCCATCAGCGCATCGCCGCTCTTGCCCGGCTCGCGACGGATCGCGGCTTCCTCGCCGCCGATCTCGAACCAGATCGCATTGTCGGCACCCAGCGCGAGCGCATGGGCGGCATCGGCCATGTCGACGTTCTTGAGCGCGGCGACCGCCTGGCTGATGATCGGATCGTCGGCGGCGCGCAGCAGGCGGTCCATCGCCGGGATCATCGCGTTGACCAGCGTCGGACCAACCTTGGTGCGCAGATAGCTGGTGGCGGCAGTGGCCGGGCCGTTCACCAAAGCATCGGGGTTGTCGAAAGTCAGGGTGCGAATCGCTTCGGCCACTTGCGGCGCGGCGGCGCGGGCGCCGTCCTCGGCGATGATGTTGAGGCGGTGCTGCAATTGCTCGCGGAACTTGGCCTGACGCAGCACGCCAGGCATGCCCTTGGCCGATTTGCCGAACAGCACCGGCATGTTGATTCGCGCCACGGCGCTGTTCCAGAAGCCGTCGGGCGCGGTCAGGCGATTGAAGGCGTTGCGGGTCGACAGCTCGAGCAGGCGACGCGCTACTTCGGCGGATGGCGGCGCGGCGGCGGCACCGGCAGCCCCTGCGGTGGCTGCGGCTCCGCCCGCCCCCGTGGCCGTGGTGCAACCCGACAGCAGCAGCATGCCGAAGACCGCCGCACCCGCGCCCAAAAGGCTGCGACGCGCCAGCGGCGACTGAGCGTCAAACTTCGAACGATCCTCAAACATGCCCAAATCCTTCACCTGTGTATCCCCGAATGCCTATATGCGCGACGATGCCCGCTCCCATGCCCCAAATCGAACGCGTCCGCCTGCTTGTTTTCAACGCTGTGCTCAGTGTTCTCGACTACCGCGTTCCCGAGGGGATGACGGTCGAGCCCGGCACGGTCGTACTTGCTCCGCTGGGCCCACGTCAGATCCTGGGGATCGTATGGGAGCCGGAACGCCTGAACGGAGCGGAAGTGCCGGACACAAAGCTGCGGGCTTTGCTGGAGATAATGCCGGTTCCTCCCGTGCCTGCCCGATTGCGGCGGCTGATCGAATGGACGGCCGATTATTACTGCGCCTCGATGTCATCGGTCGCGCGCATGACCCTGGCCAGCAGCGCCGCCTTGCGCGGGGGCGGAACCACGACCGAATACCGCCTGACCGGCGCGGAACCCGCCCGCCTGACCCCGCAACGCGCCGCCGCGCTGGATGCCTTGCAGGGCGAACAAGGGTCGATTCGCGAGCTGGCCGAACTCGCGAGCGTGTCGGACGGCGTGTTGCGCGGGATGGTCAGTGCGGGACTGCTGGAGCCGGTCGTGGTCGATTGTGATCGACCTTATCCCCCCGCCCTGCCCGACTTCGCCGAACCCAGGCTCAACCCCGGCCAGCAGGAGGCGGCGGATACCTTCGTCGCCGCCGTCAGCGAGCGCAAGTTCGCGCCGTTCCTGCTCGACGGCGTGACCGGCTCGGGCAAGACCGAAACCTATTTCGAGGCCGTCGCCGAGGCGCTGCGTACCGGTCGCCAGGTGTTGGTGCTGCTGCCCGAGATCGCGCTGACCGAAAATTTCCTGCGCCGCTTCGAACAGCGCTTCGGCACGCCGCCGATCCTGTGGCACTCCTCGCTCAAGGCAAGCGAACGGCGCCGCGCCTGGCGCGCGATTGCGCATGGCCAGGCGCAAGTGGTAGTGGGCGCGCGCTCGGCGTTGTTCCTGCCCTACGCCAATCTGGGTCTGATCGTGGTGGACGAGGCGCACGAGGTGTCGTTCAAGCAGGACGACGGGGTGCGCTACAACGCCCGCGACGTGGCGGTGATCCGCGCGCGGTTCGAGGCGATCCCGGTGATCCTCGCCAGCGCCACGCCCGCGCTCGAATCGCTGCAGCTGGCCGAGGCCGGCGTCTACACCCGCATCGAATTGCCCGACCGCTTCGGCGGCGCCCAGATGCCCACGATCAAGATCGTCGACTTGCGCGAGGAACCGCCCGAGCGCGGCCGCTGGCTCGCGCCGCGGCTGGTCGAGGAAATGAAGCTGCGCCTTGCGCGCGGCGAGCAGTCGCTGCTGTTCCTCAACCGCCGTGGCTACGCCCCGCTGACGCTGTGCCGGCATTGCGGCCACCGCTTTCAGTGCCCCAACTGCACCGCCTGGCTGGTCGAGCACCGCTTCTCCAGCCGCCTCGCCTGCCACCATTGCGGACACGAGACTCCGGTGCCCGAGACCTGCCCCGAGTGCGGCACCGGCGACTGCCTTGTCGCCTGCGGCCCCGGCGTGGAGCGCATCGCCGACGAAGTGGGCGAGCTGCTGCCCGACGCGCGGGTGGCCGTCGTCACCTCCGACACGCTGAACTCCCGCGAGGCGGTGGGCCGCTTCGTGGCGCAGGCGGAGGAAGGCGCGATCGACGTGATCGTCGGCACGCAGTTGGTGACCAAGGGCTACCACTTCCCGGAACTGACGCTGGTGGGCGTGGTCGATGCGGACCTAGGCCTCGAAGGCGGCGACTTGCGCGCGGGCGAGCGCACCTACCAGCAGATCGCGCAGGTCTCGGGCCGCGCCGGCCGCGCCGAGAAGCCGGGCGAAGTCCTCATCCAGACCCGCCACCCCGAAGCCGCGGTGATCGCCGCCCTCGCCTCAGGGGATCGCGACGCCTTCTACGCCGCCGAAACCGAAAGCCGCCGCGACGCCGGCGCGCCCCCCTTCGGCCGCTGGGCCGCGATCATCGTCTCGAGCGAAGACCAGTCCGAAGCCCAATCCGCCGCCCGCGCCATCGGCGGCACCGCCCCCAACCACCCCGACATGCTGGTGCTGGGCCCCGCCCCCGCGCCGATGGCGCTGTTGCGCGGCCGCTATCGCTATCGCCTGCTGATCAACGCGCGGCGCTCGGCAGAACTGCAAAAGGCGCTGGCGGAGTGGCTTGGGCCGCTGCAGTTCCCGCAGGGGGTGCGGGTAGCGATCGATATCGATCCGTACAGCTTCGTGTGATCAGTTGCCGCGATAGGTCGAATATCCGAAGGGGCTGACGACCACCGGCACATGATAGTGCGCCGCCGCGTCCGTCACCTGGAACACTAGGTCGATCTCGGGAAAGAACGGTTGTGCGCCGGAATGCGCGTAGGCGGTCATGTCGAACTGCAGCTTGTAGATGCCGGTCCTGAGCGACTTGGCGTCGCCGAACGAGCGCACGCGGCCATCGGCATCCGTCTTGGCACGCGCGACCTCGGTCCAGGCGCCGGCAGCACCCTTTTGGAGCAGAACGACAGGCACGTCCGCGCCGCCGACACCCTTGGCGAGATCGAGAACATGCGTCGATATCTCCGCGGCGACGGCCGGCAGGGGCAAGAGCGCGGCCGCCGCGGATATTACAACAAGACTGGGCTTCATGCGTCTGCCTTCAGATCGTGATACGCTGCGCCGCTAAGCGCCCGGAGGGAGGCAAAGTTGCCTGCCGCTTCATTGACCCAGCACACTCGATCGGCATGGCGGCGCGACAACGATGCCCACGCCGCCATGCCGTTAGCCTGCGAAACTCAGTGCCGGACGGGTTGTGGGTGAGCTTGAGCCTGGGCCTGCTTTTTCGCGGCAACCTTGGCGCGGTGATGGCCGACGGCACAGCCGACCGCCGCTCCCGCTACTCCGTGCCCCTTGCCGACGAAGTGACCGCCAACCCCGCCGACAGCGGCTCCCTTCAGGCACCCTGCAGCGAACGAGGGACTTGCTACCGACAGAGCCAACAAGGCTGCGACACCGATCTTGAGCATAAAATCTCCTTTGGAAGGTTCTAGCCAAACACCGATCGTCGCCCCTGGTTCGCGGGGCACCCCCGGCGATACACTTAATTACAGCTGCCATCTCGGGGCCGGTGCTTTGTTTCGATGCCCCACACGTACCAAAGGGTAGGCCCCCATCGCCCGCCTCGCACGTTAGCCTAGGTCGATATGACCACTCTCGTTCCCATCCTCGGCGACCAGCTCACGCATTCAATCGCCAGTCTCGACGGCTGCGACAAGGCCTCGACAATCGTGCTGCTGATGGAGGTCTGGGACGAGACCATCTACGTGCGCCACCACAAGCAGAAGATCGTCTTGATCCTTTCGGCGATGCGCCACTTTGCCGCCGAGCTGGAGGCGCAAGGGTGGCGGGTCGATTATGTGAGGCTGGACGATACGGACAACACCGGCAGCTTTTCCGGCGAAGTCGCCCGCGCCGCCGAGCGCCACGAGGCCACAGCCGTGCGCGTGGTGGAGCCGGGCGAGTGGCGCGTCGCGGAGATGATGCGCGGTTGGCCCAAGGCGCTTGACCTCCCGGTCGAGGTGCTGGTCGACGACCGCTACTTGTGCTCGCGCGACGAGTTCACCGCCTGGGCGCAGGGGCGCAACCAGCTGCTGATGGAGACCTTCTACCGCGACATGCGGGTGCGCACCGGCTTGCTCATGCACGACGGCAGGCCCGAGGGCGACCGCTGGAACTACGACAAGGAGAACCGCGCCAGCCCCGACATGTTCATGCAGCCGCCGCCCGTCCCCGGCTTCCCGCCGGACAAGGTGACGCGCGAGGTGATCGCGCTGGTAGAGACGCGGTTCGGCAACCACTTCGGCAGTCTGGAGCGATTTCGCTGGCCGGTCACCGCCCGCCAGGCGAACAAGGCCCTCGACCGCTTCATCGCCGAGCGCCTGCCCGAATTCGGCACCTATCAGGATGCGATGAAATGGGGCGAGGACGACCTGTTCCACTCGTTGCTGTCGACCTCGCTCAACCTGGGGCTGCTCGATCCGCTGGAGGTCTGCCGCCGCGCCGAGAAGGCCTATCGCGCCGGCAAGGTGCCGCTCAACGCCGCCGAGGGCTTCATCCGCCAGATCATCGGCTGGCGCGAATACATCCGCGGCATGTACTGGTTCGAGATGCCCGGCCTGCGCGAGGCCAACGCGCTCGATGCGCAACGCCAGCTGCCCGAGTTCTACTGGACCGGCGAGACCAAGATGCGCTGCATGGCGGACTGCGTGCGCTCGACCCGCGACAACGCCCATGCACACCACATCCAGCGGCTGATGGTGCTGGGCAATTTCGCGCTGATCGCCGGGGTGAAACCGCAGGACGTGGAGGACTGGTTCCTGGTGGTCTACGCCGATGCCTACGAGTGGGTGGAACTGCCCAACGTCGCGGCGATGGCGCTGTGGGCCGACAAGGGCCGGCTGGCCTCCAAGCCCTATGCGGCGAGCGGCAACTACATCAACAAGATGTCAGACTACTGTGGCGCCTGCCACTACGACGTGAAGGCGAAGACCGGCCCGACGGCATGCCCATTCAATCCGCTCTACTGGCACTTCCTGGTGCGGCACCGAAAGCTGTTCGAAAACAACATGCGGATCAACCGCGTGTATGGGACGTGGGACAAGATGGAGGCGGGCAAGCGCCAGGCCTATCTCGATACGGCCGAAGCATTCCTGGCCGAGCTAACACCAGCGGCGAAGGGCTGGGCGCGAGCGGAAACGTGAGCTTGCGCCCTCGCTGTCCGATAAACGGACGAGGAAGGGCGGCGGCGCTCTCTATGCCCCCTGCTCCCGCTTCAACAATTCGCGTTTGATATCGAGGCCATAGGCATATCCGCCCAGCGATCCATCACTGCGCACCACGCGATGGCAGGGGATCAGCACCGCGACGTTGTTCGCGCCGTTCGCCGAACCGGTCGCGCGCACGGCGCCCGGCCTGCCCACCGCCGCCGCGATCTGTGCATAGCTGCGGGTCTCGCCCTTGGGGATGCGCTGAAGTTCCTGCCAGACCGCCTGCTGGAACGCCGTACCCTGAACGTCGAGCGGGATCGTGCGCGATTGCCCCGGCTGCTCGACGGCGGTAATCACCTGCGACAGCAGTTCCGCAAAGGCGTCTCCACCCTCCACCAGCTTGGCACGGGGAAACCGCCGCGCCAGCGCTTCGGCGCCTTCGTCGAAGGAGAGACGGCAGACACCCTTGTCCGTCGCCGCCACCAGCATCCAACCCAGCGACGTGGGCACTTGAGCCCATCGGATGGTCACACCGGTTCCACCGTCCCGCCATGCCGATGGCGCCATGCCCAGCCTGCCCTCGCTCGCCGCATAGAACCGCGAAGGCGCCCCATATCCGGCGGCATAGACGGCATCCGTCACACGCGCACCATCGCTCAAGGCATTGCTCGCGCGGTCCAGTTTCAACGCGCGGGAATACGCGGCGGGGCTCAACCCGGTCGCGCGGGTGAACACGCGCTGGAAGTGCGCCGGCGAATAACCCGTCTCGCGCGCCAACTGATCAAGCGTCACGGTATCGCCCCGGCGTAGAAGCGCGAGTGCCGCGCCGATGGCGGCATCGTCGCGGGCGATCTCACCCGGGCGGCAGCGCTGGCAAGCGCGCAGGCCGGCAGCTTCGGCGGCTACGATCGAGTCATAGAACCGCACGTTTTCGCGCAGGGGATGACGCGCCGGGCATGACGGCCGACAGTAGATGCCGGTCGAATGCACGCCGGTGAAGAAGCGTCCGTCGGCACTGCGATCGCGCGCGCGCACTGCGGCCCAGGCTTGTTCCTCATCGATCATCCTTGCTTCTCTTACCTGTCCAGCCGAGCCTTCGACACCGCTATATCGCAAGCACGATGCCGCCGCTTCCCGCATCTTGCGTTCAAACCTCTGGTACCTGTCGCCAGACGCCGTACCCCGCCTTGCATCGTCGCGGAATCGTCGCTATGCGCCGCCCGGACCGGGGGAGACGGAGCGCGATTTCGCGCCTTGTCGGCGTGTCCCGGCACACCTGATGCCCAGAGCCAGTGCTCGGGCCAGTTGCAAGGATAGGACGCGCGTGGAGAATTCCGGCGGTATCAAGGCCAGTCTGCAGGGGCGCTACGCATCTGCTCTGTTCGACCTCGCCAGCGAGCATGGCACGGTTACGGCTGTGGAGGCCGATCTCGACAAGGTCGAGCAAGCCATCCGCGAAAGCGCCGATTTCGGCGCGCTGATCCGCAATCCGCAAGTCAGCCGCTCTGATGCGGCGAAGATCATGGACGCGATCGCGCCAGTGCTCGGCCTGTCCGACCTGACCAGGAAGTTCATGGGCGTGCTGGCGGAGAACCGCCGCCTGTTCGCCCTGCCCGAAATCATTCGCGCTTTTCATTCGATTGCCGCCGCGCAGCGTGGCGAGGCGACCGCCGAGGTCACCTCCGCTCACCCGCTCGACGAAGGCCAGATCGAGCAGCTTCGCCAGAAGCTCGAAGCGCGCGAAGGCCGCAACGTCAAGATCCGCACCAGCGTGGACGCTGATCTGCTCGGAGGGCTGATCGTCACGATCGGTTCCAAGCGCATCGACAGCTCGATCCGCACTCGTCTCAATTCGCTCGCCCAGGCCATGAAGGGCTAAGAAGGAAAACCCTATGGACATCCGCGCCGCAGAAATCTCGAAGGTCATCAAGGACCAGATCGCCAGCTTCGGCACCGAGGCCCAGGTCTCCGAAGTCGGCACCGTGCTGTCGGTCGGCGACGGCATCGCCCGCATCCACGGCCTCGACAACGTCCAGGCGGGCGAGATGGTCGAATTCAACGGCGGCATCCAGGGCATGGCGCTCAACCTCGAGGCCGACAATGTCGGCGTCGTGATCTTCGGGTCGGACTCGACGATCCGCGAAGGCGACAGCGTCAAGCGCACCGGCACCATCGTCGACGTTCCCGTCGGCAAGGGCCTGCTCGGCCGCGTCGTCGACGCGCTGGGCAACCCGATCGACGGTAAGGGCCCGATCGTCGCCGAGAAGCGCGCCCGCGTCGAGAGCAAGGCTCCGGGCATCATCCCGCGCAAGTCGGTGCACGAGCCCGTGCAGACCGGCCTCAAGGCGATCGACGCGCTCGTCCCCGTTGGCCGCGGCCAGCGCGAGCTGATTATTGGCGACCGTCAGACCGGCAAGACCGCCGTCGCGATCGACACCTTCATCAACCAGAAGGGTCCGAACGCCGGCACCGACGAGAACAAGAAGCTTTACTGCATCTACGTCGCCGTCGGGCAGAAGCGCTCGACCGTGGCGCAGATCGTCCGCCAGCTCGAAGAGAACGGCGCGATGGAATACTCCATCGTCATCGCCGCAACCGCGTCCGAGCCCGCACCCCTGCAGTACCTCGCGCCCTACACCGGCGCCGCGATGGGTGAGTTCTTCCGCGACAACGGCATGCACGCCGTGATCGTGTTCGACGACCTTTCCAAGCAGGCCGTCGCCTATCGCCAGATGTCGCTGCTGCTGCGTCGTCCTCCGGGACGCGAAGCTTACCCCGGCGACGTGTTCTATCTGCACAGCCGTCTGCTTGAGCGCGCTGCCAAGATGAACGACGAACTCGGCGCAGGCTCGCTTACCGCGCTGCCGATCATCGAGACTCAGGCGGGTGACGTTTCGGCCTACATCCCGACCAACGTGATTTCGATCACCGACGGCCAGATCTTCCTTGAGACCGGCCTGTTCTACCAGGGCGTGCGTCCGGCGATCAACGTCGGTCTCTCGGTCAGCCGTGTCGGTGGCGCCGCGCAGACCAAGGCGATGAAGAAGGTTGCCGGCTCGATCAAGCTGGAGCTGGCGCAGTACCGCGAGATGGCGGCGTTCGCGCAGTTCGGTTCGGACCTCGACGCCTCGACCCAGAAGCTGCTCAACCGCGGTGCGCGCCTGACCGAGCTGCTCAAGCAGGCGCAGTTCTCGCCGCTGTCGATGGAAGAGCAGGTCGCCTCGATCTATGCCGGCACCAACGGCTATCTCGACGCGCTGCCCGTCAGCAAGGTGACCGAGTACGAGCGCGAGATGCTCAGCTTCCTGCACTCCGAGCACCCCGAAGTGCTCGCCGAGATCCGCGACACCGGCAAGTTCGAGGGTGAAACCCCCAAGAAGCTGGCTTCGGCGCTCGCAGAGTTCGGCAAGCAGTTCGCGTAAAACCTCTGTGGCCCCGGAGCGTCGCTCCGGGGCTCACGGCGGCACCCGATCCCGGAACAGTCCGGGATGACGATTGGAGTTTAGAGTGGCTTCGCTGAAGGAACTCAAAGGCCGGATCAACTCGGTCAAGTCGACCCAGAAGATTACCAAGGCCAAGCAGATGGTCGCGGCCGCGAAGCTGCGCAAGGCGCAGGCTGCTGCCGAAGCCGGGCGTCCTTATGCCCAGCGCCTGGCCGAAGTCATGGCCTCGCTGTCGAGCAAGATCATCGTCACCGACAACAGCCCCAAGCTGCTGTCCGGCACGGGCAGTGACAGCGTGCACCTGCTGGTCGTCGCGAACTCGGACAAGGGTCTGGCCGGCGCGTTCAACTCGAACATCGTCAAGGCCGCGCTGGTCACCGCCCGCCGGCTTGAGGCCGAAGGCAAGACCGTGCTGTTCTACCTGATCGGCCGCAAGGGCCGTCCGGTGATCCGCCGCAACTATCCCAAGTCGATCCTCCACATGTTCGACACCACCGACGTGCGCACCCCCGGTTTCGACGAAGCCGAGACGATCGCCGACGAGCTGGTGAAGCTGTACGAGGAAGGCCGCTTCGACGTGGCGCACCTGTTCTTCTCGAAATTCAAAAACGCGCTGACGCAGGAGCCGACCGAGCAGCAGATCATCCCGGTGCCCGCGCCCAAGGTTGCGGCTGCCAAGAGCGATGCCGTGGTCGAGTACGAGCCGGACGAAGAGGAAATCCTCGCCGCCCTGCTCCCGCGCTACCTCAAGACCCAGCTGTTCGGCGCGTTGCTGGAGAACATGGCGTCCGAGCAAGGCGCGTCGATGACCGCGATGGATAACGCCACGCGCAACGCCGGCGACCTGATCAAGGCCCTGACCATCCAATACAACCGCAGCCGCCAGGCCGCGATCACCACCGAACTCGTCGAAATTATCGCTGGCGCCGAAGCGCTCTAAGCACCCGAAGGCAAGGAAACGAACATGGCAACCGCCCCAGTGCTAAACCAGACTACGACTGGCAAGATCAGCCAGGTCATCGGCGCCGTCGTCGACGTGAGCTTCGAAGGCGAACTGCCGCCGATCCTCACCGCGCTCGTCACCGAGAACAACGGCAACAAGCTCGTTCTCGAGGTCGCGCAGCACCTCGGCGAGAACACCGTGCGCACGATCGCGATGGACGGCACCGACGGGCTGACTCGCGGCCAGAGCGTGTCGAGCACCGGCGCGCAGATCACCGTTCCGGTCGGTCCCAAGACGCTCGGCCGCATCATGAACGTCATCGGCGATCCGATCGACGAGCGTGGTCCCGTCGGCTCGGACATGCACGCGCCGATCCACGCCGAGGCTCCTCCGTTCATCGACCAGTCGACCGAAGCGTCAATCCTCGTCACCGGCATCAAGGTTATCGACCTGCTCGCGCCTTATGCAAAGGGCGGCAAGATCGGCCTGTTCGGCGGCGCCGGCGTCGGCAAGACCGTGCTGATCCAGGAGCTGATCAACAACATCGCCAAGGGCCACGGCGGTGTGTCCGTGTTCGCCGGCGTGGGTGAGCGCACCCGCGAAGGCAACGATCTGTATCACGAGTTCCTCGACGCCGGCGTTATCGCCAAGGATGCCGATGGCAACGCCACTTCGGAAGGCTCCAAAGTCGCCCTGGTATTTGGCCAGATGAACGAGCCTCCGGGTGCCCGCGCGCGCGTCGCGCTCTCGGGTCTGACCATGGCCGAGTACTTCCGCGACCAGGAGGGCCAGGACGTGCTCTTCTTCGTCGACAACATCTTCCGCTTCACCCAGGCCGGCGCCGAAGTGTCGGCTCTGCTGGGCCGTATTCCTTCGGCCGTGGGCTACCAGCCGACCCTGTCGACCGACATGGGCCAGCTGCAGGAGCGCATCACCTCAACCAACAAGGGCTCGATCACCTCGGTTCAGGCGATCTACGTGCCTGCGGACGATTTGACCGACCCTGCGCCAGCCGCCTCGTTCGCCCACTTGGACGCTACGACCACGCTGAACCGCGCCATCTCGGAGCTGGGCATCTACCCGGCGGTCGACCCGCTCGACTCGACGTCGCGCGTGTTGTCGCCTGCCGTCGTCGGCCAGGAGCACTACGACACAGCGCGCCGCGTTCAGGAGACCCTGCAGAAGTACAAGTCGCTGCAGGACATCATCGCGATCCTGGGCATGGACGAGCTCTCCGAAGAGGATAAGCTCACCGTCGCCCGCGCACGCAAGATCCAGAAGTTCCTCAGCCAGCCGTTCCATGTGGCCGAAGTCTTCACCGGCATCTCGGGCAAGTTCGTCCAGCTCGAAGACACCGTGAAGTCGTTCAAGGCCGTCGTCGAAGGCGAGTACGACCACCTGCCCGAGAACGCCTTCTACATGGTCGGCGGCATCGAAGAGGCGGTCGAGAAGGCCAAGAAGCTGGCCGAAGAAGCCTGATCATCTGACTTGCCCCTCCCGCCAGCGCGGGAGGGGCGGGGCGATCTGCACGCACGCAGCCTCCTCCCCTGCCCAACCCCGGCCCTAGTCCAGCGTGGCCAGGGAAAGGAAACGACACCATGCCTCTTCACTTCGAACTCGTGACCCCTGCCGCACTCGTGCGCTCGGAAGAAGTCCATATGGTCGTCATCCCCGGCACCGAGGGTGAGATGGGCGTACTGGCGGGCCACGCGCCCTTCATGACCACGATCAAGGACGGCCCGCTCAAGGTCTATCGCACCGAGAACGGCGCACCGGAAGAAATCCTGATTCAGGGTGGTTTTGCCGAAGTCGGCGCCAATGGCCTGACCGTCCTGGCTGAGCACGTCGAAGGCTGATCTCCCATGACCTTGCTCCCATGAAGAGCAAGGATCGACTGCGAATTGTCGTCAGAACCGAAAGCCGTCAGCGTTTGCGCTTTGCGGTGCGCGCATGGAAGTCAGGTGGCTTTTTGGCAACCCAGCCGAGGAACCTGACGACTGCCGGTTCTTGCCGAAGAGTCTCAACATCCGCTCCGCGCCGCGCGAGATCAGCGTTAGCGAACGTCGCGTGCAGCGTACGATGACAGATCGGATGAACCGAAACCGTTACGCGCCCGCCGCGACTCTTCGGCACGGGATGATGGCGCTCGATGCGCGAGCCCAGTGCGCGCTCGCACAGCCAGCAAGTATCGGGCGACATGACGCTCATCTCGCGTCGAGATAGGAATGGCCCGGGCTTCGTGCCACCGTCCGCCTCGCCATCCGAAAAGCGTTCGTTGACGATCGTGGCTCGTACAAATGCTTTTGGGAAACCCTCGCCAATGGGTCCGTCTGCAACCAACTCGTCGATCGCATCGGTCGGACCCGCGATGCCATCAGCGCCGGTACCACGCTGGCGGTCTGTGCTTGAAACCTCTCGACTTGCGCATGCCTTGGTCTTGCTTGGCGTCGCGTTCGTGTTTCGCGGCGCGACGTTCGGCGAGTGGAACTACGACATCGACGAGCAATTCTACGCTCTCGTCGGCCGCCGCCTGCTCGATGGCGCCACGCTCTACGTCGATATCTGGGATCGCAAGCCGCCGGCTCTCTACCTGCTCTATGCCGCGATCGCGAGCGTTTCGCGATCGGTACTGGCTTTCCAGGTGGCGGCGGCACTGTGCGCGACGCTTGGTGCTTATGGCATTGCCAGAATAGCAAAGCGTTTCACCGCGGGCGTCCCGGCGTTGCTAGCCGGCATCGCGTACCTGGCGTTGCTGGGTCGGTTCGGTGGGGCGAGCGGCCAGGCCCCGGTCTGGTACACGACCCTGATGATCTTTGCGGCATGGACCATCACGTCGCGCCTTGAAGCCTTGCGGCAGGGTCGGATCGACGCTGCGGTCATCATGGGGATGGCAGGGGCCGGACTAGCAGTGGCGTTCAAGCAATCGGCATTCATTGAAGCGGGCTTCTTTGGCCTGTTCATCTCGTGGCAGTTGCTGAAAAGCCGCCAGAGCCTAACCCGATCCGGAACCCGGATCACGCTGCTGGCGGCAGTAGCGCTGGCGCCGATGGCGGCGATCTTCGCATGGTACTGGCATATCCGCCATTTGCCCGAGTTGTGGCAGGCGCTCGTCAGTTCGAACTTCACCCGTCTTTACGACGGTCCGTGGGGCCGGCTCTATCGCTTCGGTGCGCTTATGGGTTTGCTGGGTATGCCGATCGTCTTCGCGATACTGGGATGGCGCGAGCTATCCCGCGATGAGCGACGTGACCCCGGGCTCGTATTCATCGCCGCCTGGGCTGTGGTCGCGGTCCTGGCGGTCGCGGTTTTCCCGAACATCTTCTATCATTACGCCATTCCCATCCTCCCCCCGCTTTGCATACTGTCCGCAATATTGTTCGAGCGGCGATCGATCGGTCGGATCGGGTTCGTCGCGATGGTGGCGGTGAGCCTGTTTTATGGCAACACGCTCAACCTCGTCACCCGATGGCGTGCGCACAAGGCAACGCCAGCGCTGGTCGACTATGTACGCGCCGAAACTGCGCACAAGCGGTTGCTGGTTTGGGGGATTCCCAATTACCTCTATGTGTTGACCGGGGCGGTGCCGCCAAGCCGTCTGGCGTTTCCGCCACATCTTTACGAAGGCGCCGAAAGCGGTGTCAGCGGGATCGACGAAGTGGAAGAAATGCGGCGGATCATCGCAGGCCAACCGGAAACGATCGTGGTGCAGGATCCGATCGTCGCACGCCCGATCAACGAGGCGAACGTCGCGCAGCTCGGCGCCTATTTGAAGACCTGCCGCAAGCTGCGGTCTTTCACGATCTACGACCACAACGGCGCACAGACGCAGAACGTCTATAGCCGCTGCGGCTGGATTGGCTGATGCCCACATCGCTTGCCAAGCGCGTTGATAACCTGCTCGGAGCGGCGGTACTGCTGCTGATCGTTGCGCTGCCGGTGATGTTTCTGACGACGCCGCCGATGATCGACGTTCTGGGCCATATCGGCCGCTACGAATTGCAGACGGGCTTGGATGGCCAGCCCTGGCTGCGGCAATTCTACGCATTCCGCTGGCAAGTCATCGGCAATCTCGGGGCAGACTTGCTGGTGCAGGCGATGCACCCGATCATAAGCGCGCTGGCCGCAGCCAGGGTCGTGATCGTTATGGTTCCGTTGTTGGCGGCAACAGCCATCCTGCTGTTGTCACGCCAGATACACGGACGGATCACGCCTTTCGCGCTACTCTCGCTGACACTGGTCTATTCACTCCCTTTCACCTGGGGCTTTCTGAATTTCTCGCTTTCGATGGCGCTCGCGCTGCTGGCGTTCACGTTGTGGCTGCGAATAGGTGATCGCTCGATGCGCATGGCGCTGTTCGTTCCGATCAGCCTCGCGGTATGGTCCTGCCACACGTTTGGCTGGGCGTTCATGGGTATTCTTTGCACGGCTGACAGTCTGGCGAAAGCGTCGCAACGCGAACGATCCACCGTATCTATCGTGCTGGCACCGTTGCGGCAGTGCTGGCCTTTGCTGGCACCGCTGCTGCCGATGCTGCTGTGGCGAAGCTCCGCCGCGGGGGCCGGGATCGACGGCTGGTTCGACTTGGCGGAAAAGGCGGCGTGGATCATCGGAACCCTTCGCCTGAGCTGGGAGTGGACAGACAAGCTTTGCGCCGGTGTCCTGCTCCTGGTCGTATATGCCGGCTGGCGTAGCAACCGACATGCCGTGGACCGCACGTTTGCGCTGTCCGCCGCGATAGCACTCGCCGCGTTCCTGCTGCTGCCGCGACAGATTTTCGGCTCGGTGTTCGCCGACATGCGTCTGGCACCTTACGTGGTGATGCTGGGCCTGCTTGCCCTTCGCGAACGGCACCTGCCCTCGCGTTGGATGATGTTGTCAGCCCTGCTTTTCCTTGGCTTTCGCCTGGCACTTACCGCCCACGTCTATCATCAGCGTGAGCGCGAACTGGAAGCGCACCTCGCCGCGTTGCAAGCCATTCCCACGCAAACCCGCCTCGCGACACTGATCGAGATGCCATGCCAGACCGAATGGGCACTACCCTGGTTCTCGCACATCGGCAGCGTGGCTTTGACGCGCAAGCATGTTTTCGCGAACGATCAGTGGGCGAACTCGAGCATGAATCCGCTCAGTGTCGACTTCCCCGCTGCGGGTCGATTCGCCACCGACGATCGCCAGTTGTTCTTCCCAGCTCGGTGCGGGATGCAACCGACCCTCAGTCAGTCATTGCAGGCGATGCCGGTGCGCGCCTTCACGCGCGTCTGGGTCGTGGGGGTGGCCCCCGCCGCGATCCCGCACCGCAATGGCCTGACCACGATATGGCGCGGCCCAGACGCGGCGGTGTTCTCGGTCGACGATCCGCTTATCGTGCCTGCTCAGCGCATTAGGAAGTTATCAAAGCTTCAACCTTAATAGCCGGTGCTTCGGATCGCATCGCGCCAGGCAAAACGCCGCGCGCAAGGGGTTGATGTAAGCATGACGGCATTCGGGCGACGCAACGGCATCGGCGGGATGAACCAGGGCGCGCGCCCCGCGTTCGGTGTGGCCAAGCCGCTCAAGGGCCCGGCGCCCGATCGGATCAACCAGGTGCCGCTACCGGGCGGGGGTGACCAGTTTCCGCCGATCCCGGGCGGCGAAGCGTCGATTTCCCCGGCCAATCCGCTCGACGATGCGATGGCGCGCTTGGCCGACCGCGCGAATGCGGTACACGCCGAAAACGAACAGGACGGCTTCGAGGTCTCGATCCACAAGATCAAGGAACAGGTGCTGCCGCGCCTGCTGGAGCGAGTCGACCCCGAGGCCGCAGCGACGCTGACCAAGGACGAGCTGTCCGAAGAATTTCGCCCGATCATCATGGAAGTGCTGGCCGAGCTGAAGATCACCTTCAACCGGCGCGAGCAGTTCGCGCTGGAAAAGGTGCTGATCGACGAACTGCTGGGCTTCGGCCCGCTCGAGGAGCTGCTTAACGACCCCGACATCTCGGACATCATGGTCAACGGTCCGAACCAGACCTACATCGAAAAGAACGGCAAGCTGCAGGTCGCCGGTATCCGTTTCCGCGACGAGCAGCATCTGTTCCAGATCGCCCAGCGCATCGTCAACCAGGTCGGCCGCCGGGTCGACCAGACCACGCCGCTGGCCGATGCCCGCCTGAAGGACGGCAGCCGCGTCAACGTGATCGTGCCGCCGCTCAGCTTGCGTGGCACCGCGATCTCGATCCGCAAGTTCTCCGAAAAGCCGATCACCATCGACATGCTGCGCGACTTCGGGTCGATGAGTGACAAGATGGCGACCGCGCTCAAGATCGCCGGCGCCTGCCGGATGAACGTGGTCATCTCGGGCGGTACCGGCTCCGGCAAGACGACGATGCTCAATGCGCTGTCGAAGATGATCGATCCGGGCGAGCGCGTGCTGACGATTGAGGACGCGGCCGAACTGCGGCTGCAGCAGCCGCACTGGCTTCCGCTCGAAACCCGCCCGCCGAACCTTGAAGGCCAAGGCGCGATCAGCATCGGCGATCTCGTCAAGAACGCCCTGCGTATGCGCCCCGACCGGATCATCCTGGGCGAAATTCGTGGCGCCGAGGCATTCGACCTGCTTGCCGCCATGAACACCGGCCACGATGGATCGATGTGCACGCTGCACGCCAACAGCCCGCGCGAGTGCCTCGGCCGGATGGAGAACATGATCCTGATGGGCGACATCAAGATCCCCAAGGAAGCCATCAGCCGCCAGATCGCCGAATCGGTGGATCTCATCGTCCAGGTAAAGCGCCTGCGCGATGGCTCGCGCCGCACGACCAACATCACCGAAGTCATCGGCATGGAGGGCGATGTCATCGTGACGCAGGAGCTGTTCAAGTTCGAGTATCTGGACGAAACCGACGATGGCAAGATCATCGGCGAGTTCCGCCCCTCTGGCCTCAGGCCCTACACGCTGGAAAAGGCGCGCATGTTCGGCTTCGATCAGGCATACCTCGAAGCCTGCCTGTGACCGTATAACCCGTACGCCGAGGAAATACGGCAGGCACCCCTAGCCCTGCAGCCAAGCCTTGCCGGCGAGGCCGAGCAGCAGAACCGCGGCCATGAAAGACCAGAAGAACACGCCAGTCCACGGCACCCACCCAACGCGATCGAGATGGGATCGCTTGCCCCGTCGATGATCGCCCCACCAGGCGAGGCAGGACAAAACTGCGGCCGCGCAGCCGCCGATAGCCAGCCAATGGTCTGTCGGATCCATGCGCCGCGCTTGCCACGCCCACGCTGTCAGTTCAACGCGGGGCCCGTGATCTCCCTGCCCAAGCCGTCGTCACCCGATCCGGTGCAGCATCGCACCGAGCGGGCCCTGCTGGGCCTGATGTTGCGCGCCGCCGCGATGCTGCTCCTTGCGACGATGTTCATGCTGGTGAAGCTGGCTGGTGACAGCGGGATCGCCGCGCCCGAGGTGATGTTCTGGCGCCAGACGGTGACTGTCCCGACGCTGCTCGGCGGCCTTGCCCTTACCGGCAATCTTGGCCTGCTGCGCACCAACCGCATGGCCAGCCATGCACGGCGGGCGATGACCGGTACCTTCGGTCTTCTTTGCAACGTGTCGGCGGCGATGCTGCTGCCGCTCGCCGAGGCGACCACGCTCGGCTTCACGACGCCGCTGTTCGCGGTCGTCATCTCCGCGCTGGTCATTCGCCAGCATGTCGGGCCCTGGCGCTGGGCTGCGGTCACTTTGGGATTTGCAGGCGTGCTGATCGTGGCGCAGCCAGGGCATGTGCCCGTATCGCTGCTGGGCGTCGCCGCCGGGCTGACCGCCGGGCTCGTCGTGGCGTCGGTCAGCTTCCAGATTCGCGACCTGTCCCGCACCGAAGCGCCAGTCGCCTGCGTATTCTGGTTCGGTTTCTACGGCACCGTCTTCGCCGGGGTACTCATGCCGCTTTATGCCACGCCTCACACGGCCTGGCAGTGGCTGCTTCTCATCGGCATCGGCCTGGCCGGTACCGGCGCCCAGTTGCTTATCACGCTGGCGTTGCGCCATGCCGCCGTGGCGACCGTCATCGTGATGGATTACACCGCCCTCATCTGGTCGACCCTTTACGGCTGGCTGATCTGGGACCAATTGCCCCCACGCGTCACATGGCTTGGCGCCCCGCTGATCGTCGCGGCCGGCATGATCATCACCTGGCGCGAGCATCGCATGGCCCGTGCGATTTCACCTGCGAGCGCGCTTGAGGAAGATTGATCCTGCAGGCGTGGGAACACCTTTCGAAGTTGGCGGTTTGGTGCGCAGGTGCGTCCCCTGGCGCGTGCCGCGTCTCACCCGTGAAAGGAAATTCGTATGATGAAGAAAGTCGTATTCGCACTCGTGGCCGGTAGCTTGGCGTTCGGTGCATCGGCTTGCAACACCGTCAAGGGTGCAGGCAAGGACGTGCAGTCGGCAGGCCAGGCCGGCGAAGACGCGATCAAGGGCAACTAAGGCTGCAACGGCGGCGATCGTGACGCTGGCGAAAGTCGGCGTCGTGGTGGCCGCCACCGCGGTCAATCGATAGAAACGTTCATCCTGCTATTACCGCCGGACATCAGCATCCGGGCTCGCCGCCACAAGCCGAGCCTTTGAGCAACGATAATTCCCAACGCGAACCCTAGCATGCCATCGGTAAACGCGAGCGATCCGTCCGACGCATGCACCGCCACGAATCCGCCTGCCATAGGTGCCGCCCCCGTGGCCGACCGAGCCAGAGTGCGCACCCCGGCCAAGGCCATCAGCAGCAGTAACGCTGCTCGCGACTGCCGCATCATCACCTTTGCATGCGCGCCTTCGCCCTCCAGATGTAACCGCAGCAAGCGCGCCCGCTGCCAGCCGATGCCAGCGCCGATCACTCCGCCGAGCACGAGACTGACGATACCGATCCTGCCCGGCGGCATGCTGAACACGATGAAACCCACCAGCAGAACGAAGAGCACCGGCATCACCCACAAGGTGCGCAGCCGGAGCGGTCTGGCCTTGTCCATCGTCCGCATCCGCCAGCACATGACGCCGATGAAGATCGCCAGCGGCAAGTAGCTCATCAGCGTCCTGGCGGTCGGCATCGCGCGTCAGCTCCCGCCGATTTCACTGAGCGTGGGCGTGCCGGCGGGCGCGGGGTCGCCCTTCCACACCAGCACCGGCTTGCGTGCGGCCAGGGTTTCATCAAGCCGTCGGCGGGGCGCGAAGTGCGGCGCGGAATGCAGGCTTTCGTCTCCTGCTCGCGCCCGCTCGGCAACGCTGCGCAAGGACGAGATGAAGCGGTCGAGGCCTGCCTTGCTCTCGGTCTCGGTCGGCTCGACCAGCATGGCTCCGTGCACCACCAGCGGGAAATAGACCGTCATTGGATGGAAGCCCTCGTCGATCAGACCCTTGGCGACGTCGAGAGTCGAGAACCCTTCCGCGAACCCGCGATCGCTGAACAGCGCCTCGTGCATGCATGGGCCGCTATCGCCGAAAGGCGCCACCAGCACGTCGTCGAGACTGCGCAGCACGTAGTTGGCATTGAGCACCGCGTCCTCGGCCACCTGGCGCAATCCATCGGCGCCGTGGCTCAGAATATAAGTGAGGGCGCGGGTAAACATACCCATCTGGCCATGAAACGCCGACATCCGCCCGAAAGCCTGACGATGACCGAACTCTTCAGCCTCGGCTTCCTCCACCAGATGGATGACGCCATCCTCGGTCTTCGCGGTGAACGGCAGCGGTCCGAACGGTGCGAGCGCTTCGGACAGCACGACCGGACCGGATCCCGGACCACCGCCGCCATGCGGGGTCGAGAACGTCTTGTGCAGGTTGATGTGCATCGCGTCGATGCCAAGATCACCAGGCCGTACGCGACCGACGATCGCGTTGAAATTGGCGCCGTCGCAATAGACATAGCCACCGGCGGCGTGAACAGCGTCGGAAATGGCCTTCATGTCAGGCTCGAACAGCCCGCAAGTGTTGGGATTGGTGATCATCACGCCGGCGACATCCGGCCCCAATCGGGCCTGCAACGCCGCCAGATCCACGCGGCCCGCACGCGTGGCGGGGATGTTCTCCACTCTGAATCCGGCGAAGGCGGCGGTAGCCGGATTGGTCCCATGCGCGCTTTCCGGGACGAGGATTACCGGACGGGTTTCGCCTCGGGCTTCGATCGCCGCCTTGATGCATAGCAGTCCGCAAAGCTCCCCGTGTGCGCCGGCCTTGGGCGTCATCGCCACGCCGTGCATTCCGGTCAGCGCGATGAGCCAGTGCGCCAGTTCGTTGATCACCGCCAAAGCGCCCTGCACGCTCTGCTGCGGCTGTAGCGGGTGGACATCGGCGAAGCCGGGGAAGCGCGCGACTTTCTCGTTGAGCCGCGGGTTGTGCTTCATCGTGCATGAGCCAAGCGGGAACGGCCCAAGGTCAATCGCATAGTTCTGCCGCGACAGCCGGGTGTAATGCCGCACCGTCTCGGGCTCAGTCAGGCCTGGCAGATCGGGCGCCTCGGCGCGCAAACGCAGACCAGCCAAAGGGCCTTGGGCCGGCTCGTCCATGTCGACGCCACACTTGCCGCTATCGCCGAGCTCGAAGCTCAGTGCCTCTTCCAGCATAAGCGCATAGTCGCCGCTGTTCGTTGTCAATTTGTGGGTGTCGAGGTCGTGGCTGCCCATCGTCGGACGCCAACCTGCGGTGTTGGTTGCGGTCATGCCAGGACTCCCTCAAGCTCGGTGGCGAAAGTCTCGATATCCTCATCGGTGACGGTCTCCGTCGCCGTGACCAGCAGACCTTTCGCAAGGCCAGCGATGCCCGGAAACAGGCGGCCGAGTGACACGCCGGCAAGCACACCCCGATCCGCCAAGGCGCGCACGACTTCGCGCGCATCGTCCGGCAGCAGCAGCGTCGCCTCGTTGAAGTACGTCGTATTGAGGCAGGATACGCCCGGCACCTTGGTCAGCCGAGCGATCATCGCCTGGGTGCGCGCATGATTGATCCGCGCCAGACGGCCCAGGCCCGCGCCGCCAAGCAGCGTCATGTGAATGCTGAAAGCCAACGCACAAAGCCCTGAGTTCGTGCAGATATTACTCGTCGCCTTCTCACGCCGGATATGCTGTTCTCGCGTCGACAGCGTGAGGACGAACCCACGTTTGCCCTCCGCGTCGACGGTCTGGCCACACAGCCGACCCGGCATCTGCCGCACGAACTTTTCGCGACAGCCGAACAGGCCAAGGTAAGGGCCGCCAAATTGCAGCCCGACACCGAGCGACTGCCCTTCCCCGACGACGATATCCGCGCCAAGGTTCCCCGGTGCCTCGATCAGCCCGAGCGCGACCGGCTCGGTAACGACCGTGATCAGCAGCGCGCCTTTGGCATGTGCGGCTTCGGCGATGGCGGCCAGATCGGGAATGCGGCCAAGTATGTCGGGATACTGCACGACCACGCAGGACGTCTTGTCGTCGATCGCGGCAATCAGCGTCGCATCATCCGGCTCGGCCTCGAGCGCGGGCAGGCGCGCGTCGATCTCGTCGCCGGTAAACCGGGCGAGCGTGTGGACGACTTGGGCATAATGCGGGTGAAGCCCACCCGAAAGCACGGCACGGCTGCGGCGGGTGATGCGGCCTGCCATCAAGATAGCCTCCCAGCACGCGGTCGAGCCATCATACATCGAGGCGTTGGCGACATCGGTACCGAAGAGCCGCGCGACCTGCGTCTGGAACTCGAACAAAACCTGCAACGTGCCTTGCGCGATCTCCGGCTGGTAAGGCGTGTAGGCGGTCAGGAACTCGCCACGCTGGATCAGGTGATCGACCGAGGCAGGGATATGATGGCGATAGGCACCCGCGCCCAGGAAAAACGGCACGCTGCCCGCCGTCAGGTTCTTGCCTGCCAATCGGCTCATGTGCCGCTCGACCGCCAGTTCGCTGGCGTGAAGGGCGAGCCCTTCGACCGGACCGGCAAGTCGGGCCTCTGCGGGAACATCGATGAACAGATCATCGACCGAAGCGGCGCCGATGACGCCCAGCATCGCGGCACGGTCGTCGGCAGTAAGAGGTAGATAGCGCATCAGGCAGCGGCTCCGGCGTTGATCATGACCCTCGGGATTTCAACGACCCGGCCCGCTGGTGCAAACCAGCCCGCGCGAGGTGACGTTCGAAGATCGTATCGGACAGCGAAATTAGAGACTTGCGACGAAGTCCTTGTAGGCTACTTCATCAAGCAGCGTCTCAAGTTCGGCGGTGTCGGCCAGGCTTACCCGGTAGAGCCACCCACCGGTTTCCGCGTCGGTATTGACGAGTTCCGGGGCCTCGGCCAGCGCCGGATTGGCCTCGGTGACGGTGCCCGAAACAGGCGCATAGACGTCCGAGGCGGCTTTGACGGAATCGACGACTGAAACCGAATCGCCTTTGCCGATCGCGGCTCCTTCCGCCGGCAGTTCAACGAACGTTATGTCGCCCAACTGGCCTTGCGCATAATCGGTGATCCCGACGGTGCCGGTGTCGCCATCGACATCGATCCATTCGTGTTCTTTGGTGAAGTAGCGGGTCATGATTTTCCTCAACGGTTGTAGCGGTGGGGGATGAAAGGCATGGGCACGACGCGCGCAGTCAGGCGCTTGCCGCGCACGTCCACTTCCAGCACGGTACCCTCAGCGGCGCTGGGATGATCGACATAGGCCATGGCGATCGGTGTCTGCAGGCTTGGCGAGAAGCCACCTGATGTCACCCGACCAACCTGTCGGCCACCCTGCCAGATGGTAGCGCCTTCGCGCGCGGCCTGTCGGCCTTCGAGAACGAGCCCGACGCGGGTCTTCGCGGTTCCGGCCGCCAGCAAGGCAAGCACCCGTTCCGCGCCAAGGAAGCCGCCCTCTTCGCGTCGCCGCTTGGATAGCGCGAATGCCAGTCCGGCGCTGACGGGATCGATATCGGGCGTAAGGTCATGGCCATAAAGCGGCAAGGCCGCCTCGAGCCTGAGAGAATCGCGGGCGCCCAGACCGATCGGCTTGACCTCGGGCTGTTCGCAAAGCGCATCGGCAAGCGCGGCGATATGCTCACCATGCACGGATATCTCGAAGCCGTCTTCGCCGGTGTAGCCGGACCGGCTGATCGCCAGAGTCCGTCCATCCCAGTCATAGACGCCCGCCTGCATGAACTTGAGCGAGGAGACCGGCACGCGAAGCTCGTCGGCCGGCACAAGTTCAAGGCGTGCCAGCGCGTCGACCGCCTTAGGGCCCTGCAAGGCAAGCAAGCCCAGGTCGTCGCGATGGCTCAGGGTGATCTCGTCGGGCAGATGCTCACGCAGGTGAGCGATATCGTCCCACTTGGTGGCTCCGTTGACGACGATGGCATAATCGTGGCCGGTGTTGAGCGCGATCAGGTCGTCGAGCACGCCGCCGTTTTCGTCCAGCAGCAGCGAATAGCGCATGCGGCCCGGTTTGAGCGCCGAGATATCACCGGGAAGCAAGGCTTCGAGCGCGCGCGCCGCCGCGGCCTGATCACCATCGGCGCTGGAAACCCCGAGTTGGCCCATGTGGCTGACATCGAACAGTCCGGCATTCTGGCGCGTCCACAAATGCTCGGCAATGATGCCTTCGTACTGGACCGGCATCCAGTATCCGGCGAACTCGACCATGCGACCGCCCCGCTCACGATGCCACAAGTCGAGCGGCAACAATTGTGTCTCGAGCGCTTCGACTTGTTCGTCGAGACCGTCTTCGGGGATATCAATTTCGCTCAAGACACAGCTCCGCACAGCATTGGCACACCATCAGGTGCCCCCTCTGTCACGGAAACCTGAGAGCTTTCCCCAGCCGCCACAGGTCGGCCTGCTGGGTTACACCTTCGGCGGCCCTGCTCGGCTTGAGCACGACACTTTCCAGAGTCTCGCTATAGACGCTGCGCGGTCCTTTTGCCTGAGAGTTTCCGGGGCGGTTGCTCCTTCGGCGCCAACCTGATCCGCAAACGAATCAAGCCAGTCTCTCCCGCGCTGTCAGCGATCCGGAAGACGATGGGAGACGTGCTGTCGCAAGTCAACGAATGTCACCGGCACCTTGGGGCACACCGCCCATTACCACCAAGCAAGAACACCCTTTCCAACTAAAATACCATTCGGTACAGAAAGTGCGTTGACAGCGACGTTCCCTGCTTCCATACTGCTTGGTATAGAAAGAACGTTAGCCAGTCACTCCCGATCTTCCCGATCCCGCGTGCTGCCTACCCCTTTCCGACGCTTCCCCCCCCAGCGTCGGAAGACGCCCTGGTGTGTGCCCGTGTCCCCCATAGGGGCATGCACCAGGGCCCTTTTGCAACAGGGATCGAGTGACATGGCCTTTATCGAATTTGCAGACGCCGCCCCCGCCGGATTGCCCATCGCCCACACCGCCCTGTTCGCGGTGCCGCGTGGCGCGCCGCGTTCGATCGAGGCCTCCGACCTGGTCGAGGCGGCGCAGCCGCTGACGCTGCTGGAACGCCGGGTCGTCGAACTTGCACGCGAAGATAAGCTGACGACCTTGCGTCCTTACGCCCGCCGTTCTTGGCTGGCGCGGCTGGTGCTCGGCCCCGCGCGGCCCTCACCGGTGCTGGCCAACGAGCGGCTCGAAGCCTTGCGCCGTCTGGCCGTCCACGCCTGGCATAGCGGCTATACGCTACCGGCATCCGCGCTGGCCGAAGCGCGCCAGGCGGGGTATGACGATGGGCAAATCGGCGAAGTGATCGACATGGTCGCTCGTCTTCAGCCTGCCGTCCGCCGCCTCGCTGCGTGAACCCCGCCTGATACGTCAGGGTTCAGCGGTCCTCGGCCCAGGCTGACCAACCCTTATCATGGCACCATTTCGACCATGCTTCGCATTCGGAAGCATGGTCGAAATGCGTCAGCTCAAGCGTCGAACAGGTGCTTGTACTGGCGCGGCTGGGACCGCAGATACTGCGGCGCGGCCTTTACGCTGGCGCCCAGATGCGCGGCAGCGTGCCAAGGCCAGCGCGGATCGTAGAGAATGGTGCGGGCCAGGGCGATCATGTCGGCGTCGCCGGTCCCGATGATCGCTTCTGCCTGCTCATAGTCGGTGATGAGGCCTACCGCCACGACCGGGAGCCCCGTTCCCTGCTTCACCGCACGCGCAAGCGGCACCTGATAGTTCGGTCCGATAGGAATCTGCTGACGTGGGTCGAGCCCACCGCTGCTGATATGGGCGGCATCGCAACCCCTGGCTTCGAGAGCCTGGAACAGCGCCACGGTCTGCTCGGCATCCCAGCCGCCATCCACCCAGTCCGAGCCTGATGCCCGCACCGTCACTGGTCGCCCGGCGGGGAACGCCGCGCGCACTGCGTCATAGACCTCGAGGCAGAACCGCATCCGGTTTTCCAGGCTGCCACCGTACTCATCGGTACGCTGGTTGGACAGCGGCGAGAGGAACTGGTGGATGAGATAGCCATGAGCCGCATGCACCTGAACGGCGTCGAGCCCCAACCGACCGGCGCGCCGAGCGGCTTGCGCGAACGCATCGATCAGCGCGGCTATCTGATCCTGACTGAGCTCGGCCGGGGCGTTCTCGTCCTTGGCGAAAGGCACCGGAGATGGCGCTTGGGTTTGCCAACCATCAGCATGATCCGGAGCGATCTGCTTGCCACCGAGCCAAGGTAGATCGGTCGACGCCTTGCGTCCGGCGTGCGCGAGCTGAATCGCGATCGGCATGTCGGAATACTGACGCACGCTCTTGAGCACTTTCGCCATCGCCGCTTCGGATGCGTCATCCCACAGCCCCACGTCGCCATACGAGATGCGTCCTTCCGGCACGACGGCACTCGCCTCGATCGTCAGCAACGCGGCTCCTGATTGTGCCAACTGGCCCAGATGCATCGCGTGCCATTCCGTCATGCAGCCATTCACTGCGGAATACTGACACATGGGTGCGATGATAATGCGATTGCGCAGCGACAGGCCACCGACAGTCAGCGGCTCGAACAATTTGGGTGAGGACACGCGGGGGGATGCTCCTTGCTGCAGTCGTCGCACAGGACCTTATGGTCGTCGATCGCGTCGGAACGACTTGGGGTCGCGGAGCCGGAGCCACAAGGTCGTGACTGTCGCCAAGATCGCGCGGTGGGTGCACAAAAATGCAACCGAGAACTGGAAGGATGATTGGTCGCGTGCGATGCAGGGCAAATGCGAAGCCACGCCGGCTATGGGCGGCGGCTCGACCGTATGATGACTCCGACGCGTGCGGGCAATCGTACCGAGGCATGCGGCACATGGCGGTCGGCTCACGATTGGCCGAGAGATTGAACTGCCTGGGATTGGGAAGCTGCTGGGCGATCAACCGGAGGCGCCGAGATACGCCATAGATAGCGCTGATATATGGGCGCGCATGTACGCGTCAGGTTGTGTGGCAAGCATGCCGGCATCGGCTTCGTCAACGAACGCGGAGCAAAGCCTTTGCCAACAATGGTGTGACAGCGCTCGCCGGCGTTCAGGAAACCGTAGATCGTCAGGAACCCGCGACACGGGCACTACCACGCGAAGATCTCGCGAAGGTAAGTGCCCGTGCGCTGAGTCGCTTCAAAGTCAGGCTGCGGCAGTCGCTTCGGTCTTCTGCGTCGAGCCCTTGTAGATCTCGTCGATCGCGTCGCCGAGCGACTTGTCGAACTCGGCATCGGTCATCTGGAAGCGCAGGTCCTGCAGCAAGGCGCGGCTGAAGCTGGCGATGATGCCCTTGTTCTTGGCCAGTTCAGCGCAAGCCTCGGGACGCTCGTAGCCGCCCGACAGGGCGACGACGCGCAGCACCTTGGGGTGCGTCGTCAGCGGATCGAACGTGCCCGGCTTGATCGGCAGCGACAACTTGAGCATGACCTGCACACCCTCGGGCAAGGTGTCGAGGTTCTTGAGGATTTCCTTGAGCAGGATCGCGTCGCACTCGGCGCGGGTCTCGCTCTTGATGTTGATCTCGGGCTCGAGCATCGGCATCAGGCCATGGCTCAGCACCTGGTTGCCGGTCTCGAACTGCTGCGTTACGATCGCGGCGATCCCCGCCTCGTTCGCCGAGTTGATGACCGAGCGCTCCTTGGTGCCATAGACACCCAGCGCCTTCGAGCGCGCGAGCAGCGTATCGAGCGTGGGGTTCGGCTTCATCAGTTGTACGCCGTCGACCTCGTCCTCAAGGCCCTTGTCGATCTTGATGAACGGCACCACGCCCTTGGCGATCAGCGCCTGCGGGGTGGGCACGCCGTTCACTTCGCCATCCATCGTGCGCTCGAACAGGATCGCGCCGATGACCTTCTCGCCGGTGAAGGCGGGCGACGAGATGATGCGGCTGCGCATTTCGTGGATCAGGCCGTACATACCGGCTTCGTCGCTCCACGCGCCTTCTTCGATGCCATAGCCCTTCAAGGCCTTGGGCGTGGAACCGCCGCTCTGGTCGAGTGCGGCGATGAAGCCTTTGCCGGCGGCCATCTTGGCGGTCATCTCGGAGGTCTGCATGGTGTTCCCCTTTAGGTGCGCGTATTTTGCGCGTGGTCTATCCGTGAGCCGGCCATTTCGCAACTGCGGCATACGCGATGTGTGTCAAATCAGGCCGATCGGGCGCGCACCACGGGCCTCTCGCCGCAACAAGGCGGTCAGCTTGCGGCGAAGCGGCAGATCGTACCAGCGCACCGCCGCCCATGCGGCGGTGAGCATGATGGCCAGAAACAGCGCCGCCGCCGGAATCGGTGACAGGCCGAGGTGGCGCACTGCGGACCGCATCGGCTCGATGAAGGACCAATGCACGGCATACAGCGCGTACGACACTTCGCCGATAAAGGCGGCTGCGGGGGCGGCGAAGAACGTCGGCTCGAAGCGGCTGCCCAGATAGACCAGCACGGGGGAGAAGAAGAGGATGATCGCCAAGTCGTACGTCGCGATCCAGTCGGCCGGAACCGGCATCGCCAGCAGCACGCCGATCGCCAGGATGCAGGTCAGCCCCAGCCAGCCGGAAGGCCGCAGATGCCCGCCCGGCAAGGCCGCGATGATGGCGCCTAGCGTGAACGAGAATGCCGTGCGCATGAAGGCGATGCCATGCTCGCCCCATAACGCGCCAATGTTACCCGAACCATTCTCCAGGATGATCGGTACCATCCCGACCGCTGCAGCGATACAGATCGCCAGCAGAGCCAGACGCGGCAGACGAAAGATCAGCACGATCAGCGCGAGATTGGCGACGATCTCGAAGAACAGCGACCAGGACGGCACGTTCAGCGGATAATACGGCAAGCCCGCTGGCGATGGCAGCATCAGACCGTTGAACAGCATGGTCGTCGCCAGATCCGCACCGGTGGGCGCATGCGGATCGCCGGTGAGCATCTGCTGGACCGCCACCACCAGCCCGAGCATCAGCCCCAGCAGGAACAGCGGATAGAGCCGGGCGAAGCGCTGGGCCATGAACCAACCGACGCCCAGCCCCTCTCGGAACCGGGGCAGGTAGCTGCGGTACAGCACGAAGCCCGACAGCACGAAGAAGAAGTCCACCGCAACATAACCATGCGGCATCAGGTAGATGTCGAAATGAAACAGTGCGACCGCGATCGCCGCGAAACCACGCATTCCATCAAGCGTGACGTATCGCGCCGCACCCGGCCGCGCTTCTGGCAAAGCCTTCATCGTCCTTGCCGAAGCGTCGGTTCGTTCGCGCTCAGGCTTCGAGCGCGGCGACGCCGGGAAGTTCCTTGCCTTCCATCCATTCCAGAAAGGCACCGCCGGCCGTCGAGATATAGGTAAAGTCTTGCGCCACGCCCGCATGGTTCATCGCCGCCACGGTGTCACCACCGCCCGCGACGGATACCAGCGAGCCTTCGCGCGTCAGAGCGGCGGCCGTCTTGGCGAGCGATACCGTCGCGGCGTCGAACGGCGCCATCTCGAACGCGCCGAGTGGACCGTTCCATACCACCGTGCGGCAGGTCTTGAGCACATCGCCCAGCGCCTCGGCCGAAGACGGTCCGGCATCGAGGATCATCTCGTCGGCGGCGACTTCGTGGACGTTGCAGGTGCGCAAGCTGGCCGGATTGGCGGCGAACTCCTTGGAAACCACCACTTCGTACGGCAGATGCACGGTGCAGCCCGCCTTGTCCGCTGCGGCGAGGATCGCATTGGCGGTGTCTGCCAGGTCATGCTCGCAAAGCGACTTGCCGACATCCACGCCCTTGGCGGCAAGGAAGGTATTGGCCATGCCTCCACCGATGATCAGGTGATCGACCTGGGTGACCAGATGCGTCAACACGTCGAGCTTGGACGAAACCTTGGCGCCGCCGACCACGGCAGCGACCGGCTTTTCCGGCGTGCCTAGAGCCTTGTCGAGCGCCTTGAGTTCCGCTTCCATCGAACGACCGGCGTAAGCCGGAAGGACCTTGGCTAGCCCCTCGGTGGTCGCGTGCGCACGGTGCGCGGCGGAGAAAGCGTCGTTGACGTAGAAGTCGGCGTTGGCGGCGATTGCGGCGGCCAATTCCGGATCATTCTTTTCCTCGCCCTTCCAGAAGCGGGTGTTCTCGAGGATTGCGATATCGCCGGCTCGCAGGATGCCGATCGACTGCGCGACCACCGGCCCAGCGATCTCGGGTACGAACATCACTTCCTTGCCGAACACCTTCTCGACCGCACCGACCACCATCGACAGCGATTGGGTCGAACTGCGTTCGCCCTTGGGTCGACCAAAATGCGCGAGCAGCAGGACCTTGGCGCCCTTGCCCGACAGTTCGAGGACGGTCGGTGCCGCGGCGCGGATACGGGTGTCGTCGGTAACGGCGCCGTCGGCCATCGGCAGGTTGAGATCGACACGGACCAGCGCGACCTTGCCGGTCACATCACCAAGATCGTCCAAGGTCTTGAAAGTGCTCATGTCTCGATCCTTATCATGTCGCCTACGGCTATCGGGCCGTCCGTCAGTACCTTGCCCAACACGCCGCCGCGCCAGTCCGGCAGAAGCGCCGCCTTGAGGCCGGGCACGAGCTGTTCCATGCGGCTGCAAGGGTCGCATTCCTGCATCACTTCGATGCGCAGACTGATACCGATCGCCAAGACATATCCCGCGTGTTGCGGCAGTTTCAGGCCCTGCACCAACAGATTGGCGCGCCGTGCATGCCAAGGCAGCAGCTCTTCGTCATGCAGCCCGAGCTCAGCCATCGCGGCTGCCCAGGCTTCCGCCGTGATCAGCGAGACCTGACGGCGCGCCTTGCCCCCTGGCTTCACCGCGCCGCGAAAGTCGCCCTGCAATCCGCTCACGACGGTGACGGAGACGTTATCGAGAATTTCGATCGGACCGCGCGGCCTTCCGTGCCGCGCGATCCCACCCAAAACGCCGATGCTTTCGCCTGCCTCCGTCATGTCCCTCGTTACTTTGTCAGCGTTTAGAGCAGCTTGCCCATAACGCCGGCCGTGTCGACCATGCGGTTGGAGAAGCCCCACTCGTTGTCGTACCACGACAGCACGCGGACCAGCTTGCCTTCGAGCACGGCGGTCTCGAGGCTGTCGACGGTCGACGAAGCCGGATCGTGGTTGAAGTCGATCGAAACCAGCGGCTCTTCGGTGAACGCCAGTACGCCCTTGAGTTCGCCCTCGGCCGCGGCCTTTAGCAGTGCGTTGACTTCTTCCTTGGTCGTGTCGCGCTTGGGCTGGAAGGTAAGGTCGACGACCGAGACGTTCGGGGTCGGCACGCGGATCGACGAGCCGTCGAGCTTGCCGGCGAGATCCGGCAGCACGAGGCCGACGGCCACGGCAGCGCCGGTGCTGGTCGGGATCATGTTCATCGCAGCAGCGCGAGCGCGACGCGGATCCGAGTGGATCTGGTCGAGGATCTTCTGGTCGTTGGTGTACGAGTGGATCGTGGTCATCAGGCCACGCTCGATGCCGATGTTCTCGTGCAGGACCTTCGCCAGCGGCGCGAGGCAATTGGTGGTGCACGATGCGTTCGACACGACGAGGTGCTCTGCGGTCAGCTTGTCGTGGTTGACGCCATACACGACGGTCAGGTCGGCGCCCTTGGCCGGGGCCGAGATCAGCACGCGCTTGGCACCCGCTTCGATGTGCTTGGAGGCGCTGGCCTTGTCGCAGAAAAAGCCGGTGCACTCGAGCGCGATGTCGACGCCGTTGGCCGCGTGCGGCAGGTTGGCGGGATCACGCTCGGCGGTGACCTTGATGCGGGTGCCGTTGATGATCAGGTCCTCGCCGTCGACTTCGACGGTGCCGGGGAACGTGCCGTGCACGGAATCGCGCTTGAACAGGAGAGCATTCGCCTTGGCGCCAGCCAGGTCGTTGATCGAGACCAGTTCCAGGCCGCAATCGGGCCGCTCGAGAATGGCGCGAGCGACATTGCGCCCGATACGTCCGAAACCGTTGATCGCAACCTTGGTCGCCATGAGATATTCTCCTCGTTAAGTGCTGAGCTTGTTCAAAATCTTGGGTACGATAGCTTCGGCGGTGAAGCCGAATTTCTCGAACAGGTCCTTGGCCGGAGCCGAAGCTCCAAAGCGATCGATGCCGATATTGAGGCCGTTCACCATCGTATAACGCTCCCATCCCATGGTCACGCCCGCCTCGATCGAGACACGCAGGATCTGGTCGGGCGTCGCATCGGGTAACAGGTCGCGCTTGTAGGCTTCGTCCTGCTGCTCGAAAAGCTCGAGGCAAGGCGCCGAGATCACGTCCGCGCCGATGCCTTGCGCTTCAAGCTTTTCGGCGACTTCGACCGCAAGCTGGACTTCAGAACCGGTAGCCATGAGGATGACCTTGCGGGCGGCGGTCGCGTTCCTGAGGCGATAAGCGCCGCGAGCCGACAGCATTCCGCCATCCTTGCGAAGCTGTGGCAGGTTCTGACGCGTGAGGGCGAGCACCGAAGGCGTCGTTTCGGATTGCAAGGCAATCTGCCAGCATTCGGCCGTCTCGATCACGTCGGCAGGGCGAAACACATTGAGGTTCGGGATCAGACGCATCGACATGATATGCTCGACCGGCTGGTGCGTTGGACCATCCTCGCCCAATCCGATCGAATCGTGGGTCAGAACATAGATGACGCGAGTTTGCTGCAATGCCGAAAGGCGGATCGCGTTGCGGCAGTAATCCGAGAAGATCAGGAACGTGCCGCCGTAAGGGATCACGCCACCGTGCAGCGCCATGCCGTTCATCGCCGCTGCCATCCCGAACTCACGGATGCCGTAATAAACATAGCGCCCGGCATAATCGGTAGCCGTCAGCGGAGCCTGGTTCTTCGCCTTGGTGTTGTTCGAGCCGGTTAGATCGGCCGAGCCGCCGATCATCTCCGGCACCAGCGGCACGAGCACGTTGAGCGCGTTTTCCGATGCCTTGCGTGTAGCGATGTTGGCATCGCCTGCCAGCCAGCCATCGAACGCCGCCGTCACTTCGGCTTGGGATCCCAGTTCACCCGCCATGCGGCGCTGGAACTCGGTGCCTTGCGGATCCGCGGCGAGGCGCTGCTCCCATTCGCCGCGAGCCGCCGCGCCGCGCCGCCCTGCCTCGCGCCAGTCGGCCAGGACCTCTTCGGGGATCACGAAAGGCTCGGCGGTCCAGCCAAGGCCATGCCGTGTGGCGGCAATCTCTTCCGCACCCAGTGGCGCGCCATGAACGTCATGACTGCCCTGCTTGGTCGGCGCGCCCTTACCGATGATCGTCCGGCAACGGACCAGTGTCGGCTTTTCGGACGTGGCCGCTTTGGCCAAAGCCTGCTCGATGTCGGCGAAATCATGGCCATCGCACTCGAACACGTCCCAGCCCGAAGCCCGGTAGCGCGCAGGAATGTCCTCGGTGGTCGAAAGCGACGTATCGCCGTCGATCGTGATACGGTTGTCGTCCCACAAAACTTTGAGGCGGCTCAACTTCAGCGTGCCGGCAAGGCCGATGGCCTCGTGGTTGATGCCTTCCATCAAACAGCCATCGCCGGCGATCACCCAGGTGTGGTGATCGACCAGATCGTCACCGAAGGTCGCGTTGAGGTGCCGTTCGGCCAAGGCGAAACCCACTGCCATCGCCACACCCTGGCCCAACGGCCCCGTGGTGCACTCGATGCCCGGGATCAGGAAGTTTTCAGGATGGCCGGCGCAGACCGAGCCCAGCTGCCGGAAGTGGCGGATGTCGTCGATCGTCGGACTGTCGTAGCCGGTCAGATAGAGCAGCGAGTAGATCAGCATCGATCCGTGACCCGCCGACAGCACAAAGCGGTCACGATCGGCCCAATCGGGGCGCGAAGGATCGAAACGCAAAAACTTGCTGAACAGCACCGTCGCGACGTCGGCCATGCCCATCGGCATCCCCGGGTGGCCGCTATTGGCCGCCTGGACCGCATCCATCGACAGCGCACGGATGGCATTCGCCATCGGCGCGAAGCGGGTGGGGTCGGTGCTCATGGATATACTCCGCGCGGGGATACGAGAGGGCGTATGCTCGATTCGATTTCGCCGCCTCCTTCGCGGCTCGGCGCAAATCCGTCAAGTTTCGCACCCTGCAAGCCGGGCCGGTATCGTCCCGCCGCAGCGCACATCCATTCACAGCTTTTTGCGCCAAGCGCTTGCACCGCCGGCTTTCCGGCTTAGCAGGGAATGATGGACGAGGCTTCTATCTTGGGTTCTCTGGACCGGATCGAGTTTGCCATTGCGCGGATCGAGACCGCTTCGCGGCAGCGTGCGATGCCTGCCGCGGCCGCGCCGATGGAAGATACCGATTTGCAGCAGCGTCATGTCGCCCTCAAGACGGCGGTGGAAAACGCGCTGACGCGGATCGATACCCTGATCGCCGATCAATCATGAGCAACGTCAATCTCGCGATCGGCGGTCGCACGTTCATGGTCGCATGCGCCGATGGTGAGGAAGGTCACATCGCGGACCTTGGCCGCATGATCGACGACAAGGTGACCGCCAGCGGCGCCATCGCCCAGAACGAGACGCGCATGCTGCTGTTCGCGGCGCTGATGCTGGCCGACGAAGTGCATGAGGTGCGCTCCGATCTCGCGCAGGCACAAACCCTGCAAGCGCAGGGGCAGCAGACCAATACGCAGTTGCAGCACCGTTTCGACCAGGTCGCACTGCGCCTCGAGGCGTTGGCGCAAGAACTTGAGATGCAACACCTTGAGGACTCGGGCTCGATCTCCTAGATAGGTCGTGACGGGATCTGCCCGGCACGTGCCGTTCGAACATCCCTGAGGCTATAAGTAATCCATATGGGAGCTGTCCCTGGTCGGATCCTGGTCCGGCACACATGGTTCCCACCTGACGTTGACGCGTCAGAGGATTTCTAGGAAACGACCCACGGTGGACCCGTCACCCCCGACCCCAGGCCCAGATGGTGGCCCTCTCGATATTGCGGAAGCCAAGGCGCGATTGCGCAAGCGATATCGAAGCCTGCGTCGCGAACACGTCGTCAGCTTGCCCGATCGTATGCGCGCGCTGCTGTTCATGCGCCCGCCAGTGCCGGTGGTAGAACGGATCGCCCCCGGCGCGATCGTCGGGCTCTACTATCCGCAGACGTACGAGGCGCCGACGCTGGCCTATGCCCGCTGGCTGCACGAAAATGGATTTGCGGTCGCCTTGCCCCGGTTCGCCGATCAGGGATCGCCCATGCGCTTTCATGCCTGGTCCGATCCCTACGACGACGAGCTGCTGGAACCCGGCCCGTTCGGCGTCCTGCAACCCGCCAGTGATGCGGCCGTCGTAACGCCCAAGGTGCTGCTCATGCCGCTGCTGGCTTTCACCGCGCAGGGCGACCGGCTCGGACAGGGTGGCGGGCATTACGACCGTTGGCTGCAGGCACACCCGGCGACCCTGGCGATTGGATTGGCCTGGGATACGCAACTGGCCGAAAGCTTACCGGCCGAACCGCACGATCATCCGCTTGCAATGGTGGTGACGCCAACACGACTTTACGAAGGATCCCGTTGATGCGCGAACAGCCGACCTGGCGCATTCCTGTGGGCGTGCTGGCGCTTGTGGTCGCGCTGATCGTCTATGGCGTAGTGATCGCCTCGGTGCTCGGCCCGCTGATCGCGGACTGGCCCGCCTTGGCGCAGACGCCGATCTATCTCGTATTGGGGATCGTCTGGCTGCTGCCCTTACGGCGATACCTGATCTGGATGGAAACTGGCAGCTGGAGCGCGCCTGAGAACGACGGCTAGTCGACCGACCCCGCCGCTCATCTACGACGTTTGCGCGCTCGCGTGTTAGCTGAGCTGTGCGCCCCTTGGTCGCCCGCCGTCCGAGGAGTCTCGGCTAAGGCGTTATCGGTAAAGGAAAGGTCCCCAAGTGGCGCGAGTGACGGGACTTGAACCCGCGACCTCCGGCGTGACAGGCCGGCGCTCTAACCAACTGAGCTACACCCGCGTACTAGACGCTTTCGAAGGCGTGCACCCCTTGGGGAGCCGCGCCTCTATGGCAGGGTGCCGGGGCTGTCAACCGCACTTTGCTGCGATAGTCATTTTTCCTTCGCAATGAGCCGCGATCGATCGCAGTTACGCAGACGTTAACCACATCTTTGCAGTTCAGCCCGTAGTGTCCCCGGGCCCAAACGGGTAGCGAACGGGGGTTCACAACTTGACATCCACAACCATGAAGCGTGCTGCGGCGTCGGCTTCGTTCATAGCTGCCGCGCTGGCCACCCTTGGCCACGTACCGGCACAAGCCGCGCCGACGGTCTCGACACGAAGCGCCGTCTTCGTCGAGCGCGTTCAGCCGAACGCGACGCGCCGGCTCGAACTTGCAAGCCAACTTAACCGGGGCGATCGCATCATTACGGTCGTAAACTGGCGCCGAGCCGGCATGACACCGTTCGTGATCACCAACCCGTTGCCTGCGACGGTTGCCTATCAGGCAAGCGCGTGGGACGCCCAGCAGGTGTCGGTCGATGGCGGGCGGTCATGGGGCAAGCTAGACGCGCTCCACGTCGGCAAGCGGTCGGCGACGCCCGAAGATGTCACCCATATCCGCTGGCGCATATCGGCGCAGCAGCGCAGCCGGGGACAGATCGCCTACAGCGGGATCGTTCGCTGAAAGACTTTCGGTCCCGTGGAGGGGATGGTCCACCGATCGACAGAGCCAGAACCGATCCCCCTTCCGTGCCGTGCGATCTCTCCTTAAATCTCACCCCGCCAGCAGCACCGCCGGCGCTTCGATCAGCTTCTTGAGCGCTTGCGCAAAGCTCGCCGCATCCCAGCCATCGACGACGCGGTGATCGCAGCTCATCGACAGGTTCATGATCTTGCGCTTTTCGATGCGCTCCTGCCCATCCGGACCGGTCACGAACATCGGCCGCTCGACGATGCGGTTGGGACCGATGATGGCGACTTCCGGTCGATTGATCACCGGCGTCGTGGCGACCCCGCCCAGCGCGCCCAGCGAG
This sequence comes from Novosphingobium sp. TK46, assembly GCF_055361525.1. Taxonomy (NCBI): domain Bacteria; kingdom Pseudomonadati; phylum Pseudomonadota; class Alphaproteobacteria; order Sphingomonadales; family Sphingomonadaceae; genus Novosphingobium; species Novosphingobium sp. TK46. Next base: position 2,764,497 of record NZ_CM143963.1, on the reverse strand, counting down.
GTCAGCGTGATCGTCGAGCCCGAAAGCTCGGACGACTTGGCGGTGCCGTCGCGTGCGGCTTGCGCCAGGCGTGTGATCTCGGCGGCGAGTTGCCACAGGTTCCGGTCCTGCGCGTCGCGGATCACCGGCACCATCAGCCCGGCGGGCGTCTGCGCGGCCATGCCCAGGTGCACCGAGCCAAACCGTGTCACCACGCCCGCTTCGTCGTCATAGTGAGCGTTGAGCATCGGGAACTCGGGGATCAACCGGCAGATCGCGGTGATCAGCAGCGGCAGCATCGTCAGCTTGGGGCGATCGCCTCGGGCGGAGTTCAGCTGCGCCCTCGCCTCCTCCAGCGCGGTGACGTCGAATTCCTCGACATAGGAGAAGTGCGGGATGTTGCGCTTCGACGCGGCCATGTTCTCGGCGATGCGGCGGCGCAGGCCGATGACGCGGACTTGCTCGTCCTTGCCCTTGCCCTTGCCCTTGCGCGCGGCAGGCTGGAACCCGCCGGCAGCGTTGTAGGCCAGGAAGGCGTCGAGATCGGCGTGGCGGACGCGGCCATCCTCGGCGGGGCGGACCTCGCCCAGGTTCACGCCAAGCTCGCTAGCGCGCTTGCGGACAGCCGGGCTGGCGAGGACCTTGGCTTGAGCTGCGGGAGCAGCGGCCTGCGCCGGTGTCGGGGCTGGCTTGGCTATCGGCTGAACCGGCTCAGGCGCAGCGTCAATCGCAGGCTCGGGCTCTGCCGCGATCACCCGGTCGGCGTCTCCCGCATCGGGGTTCTCGGCGTCGATGCGCTCCTCGACGACTGCAGGCTCCGAAGCGGGCGCGTCCTCTTCAAGCTCATCCTCGACCTCGATCACCACCAATGGCGCGCCGATGGCGACGATATCACCCTCAGCCCCGGCAACCTCGATCACCTTGCCCGAGACGGGGCTTTCCATCTCGACCGTGGCCTTGTCGGTCATCATGTCGGCGATGCGGCCGTCTTCCTCGACCATATCGCCGATCTTGACGTGCCAGGCGACGATCTCGGCCTCGGCGATGCCCTCGCCGATGTCGGGCAGGCGGAACGTGTACTTGCCCATCGGATCAATCCTTCAGCAGACGGTCGACCGCTTCGCCGATGCGAACGGGACCGGGAAAATATGCCCACTCGAGGCTATGCGGATATGGCGTATCGAAGCCGGTGACACGCTCGACCGGGGCCTCGAGGTGATAGAAGCACCGCTCCTGCACCAGCGCCGACAGCTCGGCGCCGAAGCCAGAGGTGCGGGTCGCCTCGTGTATCACCAGACATCTGCCGGTCTTTTGCACCGACTTCTCCACAGTCTCAATGTCGAGCGGAACCAGGGTGCGCAGGTCGATGATCTCGGCATCGATGCCCTTCTCGGCCAGCACCGCCTCGGCGACGTGGATCATCGTGCCGTAGGCAAGCACGGTCATCGCCGAACCCTCGCGCACGATCCGCGCCTTGCCCAGTTCGACCTTGTAGTAGCCTTCGGGCACCTGGCCACCGGGGTGGCCTTTCCAGGTCTTGGACGGGTTGTCGTAATAGCCATCAAACGGGCCGTTGTAGATGCGCTTGGGCTCGAAGAAGATGACCGGATCGTTGTCCTCGATCGCGGCGATCAGCAGGCCCTTGGCATCGTGCGGGGTGGACGGGATCACCGTCTTGAGGCCGGCGACATGGGTGAACAGCGCTTCGGGGCTCTGGCTGTGAGTTTGGCCGCCGAAGATGCCGCCGCCGAACGGAGAGCGGATCGTCATCGACGCGGTGAACTCTCCGGCCGAGCGGTAGCGCATCCGTGCCGCTTCGGAGACCAGCTGGTCGAGACCGGGATAGATATAGTCGGCGAACTGGATCTCGGGCACCGGGCGCAAGCCATAGGCCGCCATGCCGACCGCCGCGCCGATGATGCCGCATTCGTTGATCGGCGAATCGAACACGCGGTGCTTGCCGTATTTCGCCTGCAGCCCTGCGGTGGCGCGGAACACGCCGCCGAAGTAGCCGACGTCCTCCCCCAGGATCACGATGTCGGGATCGCGCGCCATGGTGATGTCGAGCGCTTCGTTGATCGCCTCGATCATGTTGAGCGCGCGAGCAGGCGCATTTTGGCCTGGTTGATCCACGCTGACGGGTTGCTCCTCGCTCATTTCGGCGCCTCCACGTCGGTTTTCCAATCAGGGAACTTGGTCGCGCGTTCGCGGATGGCCATGTCGGCCTGTTCCTCCAGGTGCCAGGGCAATTCCTCGAACACGTCCTCGAACATGGTGTGGAACGGATGGTGGAGGCCATGGCCCAGGATGCCGTTCTTCTCGGCCTGCTTGGTCGCGGCCTTGACCTGCTCCGCGACCTCGCGGTCCATCGTTGCGTGCTGCTCTTCCGACCATTCGCCCCGCGCGATCAGGTGGCGCATCAAGCGGTTGATCGGATCGCCGAGCGGCCAGTCCTTGCTCTCCTGCACCGAGCGATAGGCGCTGGGATCGTCAGAGGTCGAGTGACCCTCGGCGCGGTACGTGAAGTGCTCGATCATGGTTGGCCCGCCGTTGGCGCGCGCGCGATCGGCTGCCCAGCGCATCGCCGCGTAGACGGCCAGGATGTCGTTGCCGTCCACCCGCAAGCCCGCCATGCCATAGCCCTCCGCCCGTGCCGCGAATGTCGCCCGCTCGCCGCCGGCGAAGCCGGAGAAGCTGGAAATCGCCCACTGGTTGTTGACGATGTTCAGCACCACCGGCGCGTTGTAAACGGTGGCGAAGGTCATCGCCGCGTGGAAGTCACCCTCCGCGCTCGATCCCTCGCCGATGAAGGCGGTGGCGATGCGGCTGTCACCCTTGATCGCGCTCGCCATCGCCCAGCCGACCGCTTGCGGATACTGCGTCGCGAGATTGCCCGAGATGGAGAAGAACCCATAGTCGCGCGCCGAGTACATCACCGGCAGCTGCCGGCCCTTCAACTTGTCGGCGCGGTTGGAGTAGATCTGGTTGACCATCTCGACCAGCGGGTAGTCGCGCGCGATCAGGATGCCCTGCTGGCGATAGCTGGGGAACACCATGTCCTCGCGATCGAGCGCGAAGGCGGTGGCGATGGAGATCGCTTCCTCGCCGGTGGACTTCATGTAGAAGCTGGTCTTGCCCTGGCGCTGGCTGCGATACAGACGATCGTCGAACGCGCGGGTCAGCGCCATCATCCGCAGCATCCGCCGCAGCGTTTCGGCATCGAGCTTGGGATCCCACGGACCGAGCGCCCGGTGATCGTCATCGAGCACGCGGATCAGGTCGACGCAGAGCGGCTTGGTCTCGGACGGATCGCACGTCTCGTCGGGGCGAGGCTGCGCGCCAGCGGGTGGGACGGTGATGTGCGAGTAATCCACGGCGTCGCCCGGGCGAAAGCGCGGCTCGGGAACATGCAGCTGCAAAGGCGGCAGATTGCCACGGGAACGGTCGGTTGCAGAGCCTCGTTCGGCCATCGTCGCGTCTCCCACGCTCAGGCGGGACCAGCGATGACCCGCGAAGCAATGTTCTAAGATCGAGTTATAATATTGCGCGTCTCGTCATTGTCAATCACACCGCGACCGGAGCTGTGAGGCGGCCTTGCGGAGCGTACCCGGCGACGTCCAGATCGTCGATCCGATAGTCGAAGATCGACGATGGCCGGCGCGCGAACGACAGCGTGGCCAGGCCCGACGGGGTCCTGGCGAGCTGCTCTTCGACGAGCGCGGCATGGTTGAGGTAGAGGTGGACATCGGCTCCTGTCCAAACGACTTCGCCGGGCTCCAAGTTGCATTGCTGCGCCAGCATACGCGTCAGCAGCGCCAGCGACCACATGTTGAAGGCAAACCCCAGGCCCAAATCGCAACTGCGCTGGAACAGCATGCCTGACAGCCGGCCATCGGCGACATGGAACTGATAGGTCTTGTGACACGGCGGCAGCGCCATCGCGTCGAGTTCGGCGACGTTCCAACCCTCGATGATGTGGCGCCGGCTACCGGGATTGCGTTGCAGGCTGTCGACAACCTGCGCGACCTGGTTCACGCCCGGCCCACGCCGATAGAGCCCCTCGCCCACCGGCTCGTAAACAGGCCAGTCGACCCACTGCTTGCCATAGACCGGCCCCAGATCGCCCCATCGCTCCGCAAAGTCGGCATCCTCGACGATGCGACGCGAGAAGGCAGTGCGCTCGATGGGATCACCAGTTTCGCGCCGATAGCGATCGAGCGGCCAATCCGTCCAGATCTCCACGCCCTGCGAACAGAGGCTGCGGATGTTGGTATCACCGGTCAGGAACCATAAAAGTTCGCGGCTGGCGGTCTTCCAATAGACCCGCTTGGTGGTGAGCAGCGGCATCGCGCCACCCGAAAGATCGAAGCGGATCGTCTCGCCCAGCAGCGATCGCGTACCCACCCCGGTGCGGTCCACCCGCTCGTCGCCGCTTTCCCAGATGCGACGCATGAGATCGAGGTACTGCCATTCCCAATGGCGCGACGGGTCTTGCGAGGTGCTGGCCAACATCGCGCAAGATTAGGCGCACGCCCGCATGCTGCCAACCCGCCAGAACACGCACCCACAAAAGCAGCGGCCCAACGTTCTGCCCGCTTGCCCTTCTCACGATCGCTCTCTATAGGCGCGCTCCTGCCTCGCGCCGACGCAAGTCGGCACGATCGGTCGGGGAGTAGCTCAGCCTGGTAGAGCACTGTCTTCGGGAGGCAGGGGCCGGAGGTTCGAATCCTCTCTCCCCGACCAACACAACACAGTCCATCCGTACTGCGGCATTGCCGCACGATCGCGACTACTTGGGCGTGCATTGCCGGTTCGGCACGACGCGCAGTGCCCACCCCATAGAGCACCGGTATTTTCCTTGCCCAGCGGCAGCGCCTCTCCCAGCGGCAGCAACTCTCATTGCGCGGTCGCATACTTGGCGGTGTCAGGCCGGTGCAGGCGGGATTGCTTCATCGCGACAAACGGCCGTTCAGGCGGTTTACAAGAGTTAACCCGGCTATAAGGAATTGTATGTAGCAAGGCCGCACAAGAAAGCGGAGCTGCATGGGCCTTTTCAATTTCCTCGTCAGCAAACTCGATCGGCCATTCAGTCGGGCGCACTACTTCGTCGGCTCGATTGCGCTGCTGGGGACCCTGCTGGTGGGATCTTCGCTGGTCGCATGGCAGGCCAATCGCGAACAGCGGCACATGGCGCTGGCAAATATCGAGACGGTCAGGGTGTTGCGATCGGCCCAGGCGGTGAAGCTTGCTACGCTCGACGCCCTGCGCGGTCAGCGTGGGTACCTGATGTCGGGCGACGCCACATACCTCGAGCCGTACCTGGAGGCGCGTCGCTCCATCTCGCACAATCTTGCTATGCTGGATCAGGCCACCAAGGGACAACCCGGCGGATACGGGGACATGGCCGCCTTGCGCCGAGCCACCACGACGTACCAGTCGCAACTGGGCTCGGCCATCGTGCTGACGCGCAGCGGACATCGCGATCTTGCGCTATCGCGACCGCGCCTTGCCAGCACCGAAAACAGCATCGGCGCGATCAACCGGCGAGTCGATACGATCATCGAAAGCGAGCGCGTCCGCTTGACCGGCATCGCGGACCGGGTCGCCCTGGTCACGACGATACTGCTGCGGTTCATCTATGTCCTCTCGTTCTCTGGCATCTGCCTGCTGGCGATCGCCGTCTTCGCGGCCGCGGCTTTGCGCCGTTCCTTTGCCAGGGAGCGTATCTATCGCGACGAATTGCAGATCCGTGTCCAGACCGACGAACTGACCGGCGTGGCCAATCGCCGTCAGTTGCTGACGGTGCTGGAACACCGCATCATCGAAGCGCGGCAGAACGGCACGGCGCTGACCTTCGCGATGTTCGATCTCGATCATTTCAAGCGGGTCAACGACACGCATGGTCACGCCACCGGCGATCGGGCGATCCGCCATGTGGTAAGAACCGCGTTGCGAATGGTGCGCGTCAACGATCTGATCGGTCGCCTCGGTGGCGAAGAGTTCGGCATCATTCTTCCCAAGGCCGACCAGGACAACGCTTTTAGGGTATGCGAACGACTGCGCATGCGCTTGCGCGACGAAGGCATGCCCATTGACGATGCCCGCCATCTGCATATCACGATAAGCTCCGGGATCGCCTGCCTCACCGACGCGGACGACGCCGCCAGCCTGATCGAACGGGCGGACAAGGCGCTCTACGCCTCCAAGCACAACGGCCGCGATCAGGTGAGCCTCGCAGCCTAGGCCGGGTATGCGAGGATCCTGCGGTCGGCGCGACAATCAAGCGGTCGAGAATGCAGCTGTCATCGAGATTACGGCCGCTGCGATAGATTAAGCCGCACTGGTCCGACCCGGTAGCTTTCGCGGTAGGGTAATCTGGCCTATCCGCTGGCCGATGAGGCTGTTTGTGTCTTCACGGCAAGAACCACAGTTTGGCGACGTCGCGGCGCCAGGTCCGCTCGTGATCGAGAGACCCGACGCCCGGGACGGCGATCGGCGACGCCCCCCGACCCGATCGCGCCGCTGGGCGCGGCGCGTGTCGCTATTGATCGCGACGCTCCTGTTGGTGATCTTCTGCCTCGTCTGCTGGCTCGCGCTGACGGCGCCGGTTTCCAAATCGTTGGAGCCGATATCGCCACCGGAAGTAACATTGCTCGCCGCCGACGGTACACCAATCGCGCGCAACGGTGCCATTATCGAGGCGCCGGTCCGGGTGAACCGACTTCCGCGCCATGTGGTGAACGCGTTCCTCGCGATCGAGGATCGCCGGTTCTATCACCATCTGGGTCTGGATCCGCGTGCACTCGCCCGGGCGGCCTGGAGCAATGTTACGACCGGCCGCACCCAGGGCGGCAGCACGATCACGCAACAGCTCGCCAAGTTCACGTTCCTGACGCCGGAGCGAAGCCTAGGACGAAAGGCCCAGGAGGCCCTGATCGCGTTGTGGCTTGAGGCGCGGCTGCCGAAGGACGAGATTCTTGGGCGGTATCTATCCAACGCCTATTTCGGCGACAACGCCTATGGTCTCCGCGCCGCCTCGCTCCACTACTTCCATCGGCAGCCGGAAAAGCTGCAGATCGGGCAGGCAGCCATGCTCGCCGGTCTGGTGCAGGCGCCTTCGCGACTGGCGCCCACGCGGAACCTGAAGCTGGCAGACAAGCGTATGCGGCTGGTTCTGGGTGCCATGGTCGAGGAAAGCTATCTCACCGGCGCCCAGGCATCCGCCATCGGCACGCCTGCCCTGGATGTGCGCAGCCGCACTGCACTGCCGACGGGAACCTATTTCGCCGATTGGGCGCTGCCGCTCGCCCGCAAGTCGGGCGACGCCGGCTATTCGCGAAAGACCTATACGACGACGCTCGATGCGCGTCTGCAGGCTGCTGCGCGCAACGCGACCCAGGGCCTCGTCCCATCGGGCGCGCAAGTTGCGCTCGTCGCCATGCGCACGAACGGCGAGGTCGTGGCAATGCTCGGTGGTGCGGATTATGCCGCCTCACCGTTCAACCGCGCCACTCAGGCGCGGCGTCAGCCAGGCTCGACCTTCAAGCTGTTCGTCTATCTTGCCGCCTTGCAGAAAGGCCGGGAGCCGGACGATCGGATCGACAACGAACCGTTCGCAAGCGGCGCCTATCGCCCGCGCAACGTGTCAGGGCGGTATTCGCGATCGATCACGCTCGCCGATGCCTTCGCGCAGTCGAGCAATGTGGCCTCTGTCCGCCTTTTCAACGAAGTGGGTGACGACGCCGTCGTCGCGCTTGCCCATGATCTTGGGGTAAAATCGCCCTTGCCGCTGCAGGATCCCAGTCTGGCGCTCGGCACGTCGGGGATGACCTTGCTCGAGCTTACGGCAGCTTACGCAGGCGTGGCCGGCAATCGCTACCCGGTCGTCGCCACGCCCTTCACGGCCGAAGACGAGAGCTGGGGCGATTGGCTGTTGGGCCGCCGCAAGAGCCTCTCCGAGGAGGATCACGACAACATCGAGAGCATGTTGCGCAAGGTCGTCGAGCGCGGGACCGGCCGCGCCGCGAGGCTTGCGAGAACGAGTTACGGAAAGACCGGCACCAGTCAGGGCAATCGGGACGCGCTGTTCGTCGGCTTTTCGGGAGATCTGGTCACAGGCGTATGGATCGGCCGTGACGATAGCCAGCCGCTGAAGGATACCACTGGGGGTGGCGCCCCGGCACGCATCTGGCGTCGATTCATGCGTCAGGCGCTGAGAGAGGAAGGTGCACCGTCACGCCGCGCCGACCCGCGCGGGCCTGTGCGACCGCTCGATCTGTCGAAGAACGACCTGGCCCGCGCGGCCGGCATGGGCAAACTCGACATCAGCAGGAACGGCGCGGTGATCTCCACCAAGATCGGGGGAACGCCGATGAAGCTGCGCATCGGCACACAAGGCATCCAGATCGACGCCGACTGATCGACCCGGCGGCAGGTCATAGATCTGGCCTCTGCCCTACATTCGATTTGCCCTACTTTATCGATGGCGCAGTTTCCCTGATTGTTGCGGTCGGGAATGCCGCCGCATCAGCGCGTTGCAACCGGTATCGACCTCGTCGGGACCACGTTGCGCTTTGCTCGAAGATGGCAGCCTGGACGGACCACGAGGCTCAAGCCTCATCGAGAGATGCGCCGATGACCGACACGACCGTAGCTCAAAAACCCTCATACATGGTTAGCGCGCCCGTCACGATGGGCCTCGACAACCTTGGCAGAGTGCAGGGAGGCCCGATCAAACAGGCCTTCTTCACGCATTTTCAGCCGGCTTTCCTGATCGCCGTCGTGGCTTTTTACTATTACGCCCCGGATGCCTGGATCAAGCCGTCAGTCACCTTGTGGATCGGCCTCGGCGTCAAGTTCTTCATGCTGGCGATGGAATGGGTCAGCCCGCGCTACAAAAGCTGGCAACACACCTGGAAGGAACTGGCCTGCGACACATTTTACGTCGCGATGGGCATGATGGTCGTGCGTGTCCTGTTTGGCCCGATCAGCAGCGAGGCGATCATTGGCTGGTTTCAGGACAACTTCGATATCGCGAAGTTTGCCTGGTTCATGGGGATGCCGCTGTTGCTGCAGGCGTTCGTCATCTCGTTCATCGGTGACTACTTCCAATACTGGATGCATCGCGGAATGCACAACTGGTACCCGCTGTGGGTCACCCATGCGCCGCACCACTTCGTCACCCAGCTCAACGTTCAGAAAGGCAGCGTCGGCAACCCCATCGAGATCTTCCTCATCGGCCTGGGCGTTGGCGGCATGTTCGACTTCCTGCCGCGTGCAGCCCTGCTTGCCGGCGCCTTCGGTCTGGCGGTGGGCACTTATCAGCATTGCAACATCCGCTTCAACACGCCGCGCTGGTGGTTCCGCATCTTCAACACGACAGAGCACCACAGCCTGCATCACGCGCAGGACTACGAGAGCACGCGCAGCAATTACTCGGGCACGTGGATTTTCATCGATCGCATGCACGGCACCTGCCGCGATGGTGAGGCGGAACTGCTCGGCCAGGAAGGCGGCCGTCGGATGTCGATCTGGGAGACGATGCACTACACCTTCTCGGAGCCCTACAAGCTGCTCAAGGCAAAGTACGGGCATCGCGGCCAGATGACCGCGGTTCCGGCCGAATGATCGACGCCGGCAGCATCGGGCTGATCCGAGCGAGCGATAGACGTCACCATCCCCGATCGACAATCCACGGAGAGGCGGCGTGAACCTGCGTACCATCGACTGGATCTGGAGGATCCGGGGGCGCATCCCGATCGCTTCGGCGCGATCGCCGGCGCAGGCGTTCGAACGGCTGGGCAAGCTGTTCGAGGAGCGCGGAACGTCGCACCGCATCGATCAGGCAACGCTGGTTTTCACCAAGAAGGATCAACTTCCGCAGGATCCGATGTCGGTATTCGACGGTGGCACGCTGCACATCAACGACGGCGTGCTGCGCTACGACATGATGAGCCGCGCGTTGCTGGCCTGCTTTCTGGCACCGCTGATGTTCTTCGCCGTGGGGCACATCGGCGTCGCCATGGACACCTGGCGCAATCCGCCCGAGCTCGCCAAGGCAAAGGCCGAGGCTGAAAAGAAGCGGTCCAGGATCAAGCCTGAAGATGTTCCGATGCACCCGATCGACCAGTTTCTCGGCGCCGCCAAGCCCGAGAAGAAGAAGGACGGCGAGGAGGCGACCGGCAAGCGCAACCGCAAGCCATCGATGAAGACAGCCTACGTCTTCATGGGGATCTTCTTCGCGCTCTGGGTTCTCGGCCGCATCCTCGAAAACGTCCTGATCCATACGCGAATTCGCAATCTGCTGGCGGGGCAACCATCGGACTTGGACGATCGCCTTGGCGCCGCGCAGACGAGCAGCATACGCTGAGCGCAAGGCGATCGGCCCAATCCAACATCTGATGCCGTAACGCTTCGGGTCTGCGATCCTTAATACGAAGACTCGAACGGAGCGCGACCGCCGGCTAAGTGGGATCGTCGCTTCGTCTCGGCTCCAGCAGATCGAGCATGCCTTCAACGTGAAGGCGCAGTTGCTCATGGCCTTGGGTGATGCCGACCGAGTTCTCCATCACCATCGCGCGACCCAGCGCCGCAAGGACCAGAGCCAGCACATCGGCCGCGATCATCTGCGGCGTGGCAGCGCCGATGGCTGCACGTTCCAGCACCGCCGCCTGCATCCGCCGATGCCTGAGCACGAACGCGGCCATCTCGCGCTGGATCACCGGCCAAAGGTTGGCCAGCGCCATGAACTGCGTGGCCAGAACCGTGCGTTCGCCATCACAGTTGTACTCCCACAAGGCCCGCAACGGCTGATCGGATCGCAGCGCACCCGCCAGGATCGTTTCCGACCGCTCCGCAGAGCGTCGGTATGCCGCCAGCAGCAGGTTTTCCGTCGTGGCGAAGTGATAATGCACCAGCGTCGGGCTAACGCCCGCGTCGCTTGCCACGCTGCGGGTGTTGACGACGGCATAACCCTGTCGCTGCATCAGCCGCTCTACCGCATCCAGGATCATCGCCCGCGATTGTTCGGCGTCCAACCGGCGCCGCTTCATCATACCCCTGCCCTCATCATCACGCCGCTGTGCCCCGCGTTGACGGTAAGAACAAGTGGGCTTACTGATCAAACACTCAGTAATGATCCGGGCCTGCTTACGCGAACAGCGAGAAGATCGAGACGGGTAAGCGAACGAGAGGATTGCAGATGTCAGCAACGGCCAAGGTCGCCATCGTCACCGGTGCCAGCCGCGGCGCCGGACGCGGTATCGCCCGCGCCTTGGGCGCGCATGGTTGCACCGTTTACGTCACCGGGCGGTCGCAAAACGAAGGCGACGCGAGCATGCCTGGCACGATCCACGCGACAGCCGCCGAAGTGACGGCGGCCGGCGGGCATGGCATCGCGGCCAGATGCGATCATTCGGACGACGCGCAAGTAGCGGCTTTGATCCAGCGTGTGATCGGCGAACAGGGTCGTATCGACATCCTCGTCAACAATGCCTGCGCCATATCCGATGCGCTTTCGACACCGGGCCAGTTTTGGGAGAAGCCGATCGAGATCGGCAACATGATCGATGTCGGCGTGCGAAGCGGCTTCGTCGCAAGCTGGCACGCCGCCCCGCACATGGTGCGCCAGGGCAAGGGACTGATCGTGTTCACGTCCTCCGCGGGATCGATGCATTATTGCTTCGGCCCGGCATACGGCGCTCATAAGGCCGGCCTCGATAAGATGGCTTTCGACATGGGGGTCGACTTCGCCGATGCCGGCGCCGATGTCGCCGCCGTGTCGATCTGGATGGGTTCGCTTGCCACGGAGCGGCTGCTGACCATGATCGAGACCATGCCCGACCAGTTCGGCCACCTGGCCGGCACTCTGGAATCGCCGGATTACACCGGCCACGTCACCTGGGCCTTGTTCAACGATCCGGACATGATGACGCACAACGGCCGGACGATCATCGGTGCCGAAGCGGGCAAGGCATATGGCATCATCGATGCCGAGGGGCGCTTCCCACCGTCGGCACGGGATCATACCGGCGCCCATCCTCCGGTCTATGCGGCCTACAAGGTAAAGTGAGATGACCCGGCCCATCCCCGGACAAACCCCGGCTCCGGCGGATCCGCCGCCCCGTTTGCCACCACTGCCTGTGGAGGCGTTCACCGACGAGACCCGCGCTTTCTTCGGACGCTGGACCGGCGGCTTCTTCAAGGATGCGGATGCGAACCCACCGCTGATGACGTTCGCGCATCACCCGAAGCTTGCGGACCTGTTTTCGCAGTTCAACATTCATCTGCTCACCACCAGCACGCTGCCGGTCAAGGAGCGCCAGATCGCCATCATGCGCACGGTGTGGCTCTGCGGTTCGACCTACGCCTGGTCGAGCCACCTCAACACCAGCATGCTCTATGGCCTGTCCAGCGACATGTACCACCCGATCCAGGTCGGCCCTGACGATCCCTATTTCGCCGGGTTCGAACGCACGGTGATGCGGGCGACGGATGAGCTGGTGCGCGACCATGAGGTGGGCCACGAAAGCTGGACGGCGCTGGCACGCCAGTGGAACGAGCAGCAGATGCTCGACTTCCTGTTCACGGTCGGGGCCTATGTGCTGACAGCCGGCGTGATGCGTTCGACCGGCATCCAGCGCGAGGAGGACTTGCGCAGACTTGCGGCGCAATTCGGCGCGCCATGAACCTTCGTCGGACGATAGATGGCAGCATGAGCCAATCCGCCTCAGCCACCGCGCAGCAATTGCACGCCCCAATCGCGCTCGAACAGATAGAGCAGCACCCTCGCCGCATCGCCGCGCTCACCCGATAAGCCACCATCGCGCTCGATCAGCAGTCGCGCGTCGTCATGCGCGACGGGGAGGAACTTCTGGATCTGCTCCAGCGTGGCGATGCGAAACGGGGAATCGCCTGACTGACGCGTGCCGAGCAATTCGCCGCCGCCACGCAATTCGAGGTCTTCCTCCGCCAGCCGAAACCCGTCCTGGGTCTCGCGCATGAGCGCCAGGCGCTTGCGGCCGGTTTCCGACAGTTCGCCGCCGCGCAGCAGCAGGCACGTCGACTTCTCCGCGCCGCGTCCGACGCGTCCACGCAGCTGATGCAACTGTGCAAGGCCGAAGCGTTCGGCCTGCTCGATCACCATCAGCGTGGCGTTGGGCACGTCGACCCCGACCTCGATCACCGTCGTCGCCACCAGCAGCTTGGCCGCTCCAGAGGCGAAGCGCTCCATCGCGGCATCTTTCATCTCCGGGCGAAGCTGGCCATGAACGAGCACCACGTCGTCGCCGAACCGCGCCTTCATTCCGGCATAGCGCGCCTCGGCGGCGGCCAGATCCTCGCCCTCGTTTTCGCGCACCATCGGGCACACCCAGTACGCCTGCCCGCCGCCATCGATGTGCCGGGAGAGCGCGCCGACCACGTCGTCCATCCGTTCGATCGCCACCACTCGCGTATCGATCGCCTGACGTCCGGGTGGCAGTTCGTCGAGGCGGGAGACCTCCATCTCGCCGTACTGCGCCAAGGTCAGCGTGCGCGGGATCGGGGTGGCGGTCATCGCCAGGAAATGCGGCGTGCGCCGGCCTTTCTTCGCCAGCAGCAGCCGCTGGCTGACGCCGAAGCGATGCTGTTCGTCGATTACGGCCAGCGCCAGGTTCTTGTAGGCGACCGCCTCCTGGAAGATCGCGTGCGTGCCGACCAGGATGTCGATCGAGCCATCGAGCAGCCCCATCAGGATCGACTCACGCGCCCTGCCCTTGTCCCGCCCGGTCAGCAGCGCGACTTCCACGCCGGTGCCTTGCAACATCCGCATCAGCGTCGTGTGATGCTGGCGTGCGAGGATCTCGGTCGGCGCCAGCATCGCCGCTTGGGTGCCGGCCTCCACCGCGATCAGCATCGCCGAAAGCGCGACCACCGTCTTGCCGGACCCGACATCACCTTGCAGCAGCCGCAGCATCGGCGCCTGTTGCGCCAGATCGCCCTCGATCTCGGCGATGCAGCGCGCCTGCGCCCCGGTGAGCGCGAACGGCAGCTTGAGCTTGGCGCGCAAGGTGCCATCGCCCACCAGCGGCGTGCCCTTTTGCGAGCGGTTGCTGGCCTTCACCAGCATCAGCGCCAGCCCGTTCGCCAGGAGCTCGTCATATGCCAGGCGATCGCGCGCCGTCGGTGCGGGGCGGCGATGCGCTTCCCTCAGCGCATCGCGCCAGGTCGGCCAGCCCATCTTCCCGACCAGACCGGCCTCGCACCATTCCGCCAGATCCGGCAAATCCTTCAGCGCCTGCCCAACCACACCGGTGATCCGCCCCAGCGTCATGCCTTCGGACAGGCCATAGACCGGCTCGCGCACTTGCCCGGCGAGCTTCGACGCGGACTCCTCGACATGATCGGGATGCACGATCTGGAGCATCTGGCCGTACTGGTCGAGCCGTCCGGCGACCCAGCGCTGCTCTCCCACCGGCATCGCCTTCTTCCCCGAGTAAGCGGAGCGGCCGAAGTACGTGATGGTGCAGACGTTACCCTTCGCGTCCTCCGCCAGGATGCGGAAAGGGCCGCGCCCGGCGGCGCTGCGATGCTCGCGCACCGTCAGCGCGACGATCACGTTCTCGCCCACGGTCGCCTCGTCCAGATCGGCAACCGCGTGCCGCTCCACGAAACGCTCGGGCAAGTGATAGATCAGGTCGCGCACCCGCGTGAGCCCGAGCTTCTCGAGCGGACGCATCAGCTTGGGACCGACGCCATCCAGCGCCTCGCTCTCTACGAACAGGGGATTGAGCGCTTCGGGCCGCATGGCGCGCCTTCTAGCGCGTGTTGTGCCCATTTCGCCAGCCGCCACGGAACATGCCGGTCACAAGGATCGTTCCTGATTCACATAGATCAGCAAAAAGGAGAGACCATGCTGCTTCCTAAGGGAACCGCGATCGCCGTCGTCGACGGCACCAAGTTCGAATTCTACCGCAACACCGGCACCGAAGCCGAGCCGAAGCTGAGCGCGGTTGAAACCCCCGAACTCGAGTTGACGAACTTCAGCGCGGGCGCTCGTATCAACGATGGCGGCGCACGTCACTCGGCGCGCACCGGCGACGGCAGCAATGATTCGGTCGACGAAAGCGCGCATGCGATCGCGGTAGCGGATTGGCTCAACAACCAGGTGCTCAAGCACAAGCTCGATAGCCTGGTAATCATTGCCGACCCCAAGTCGCTGGGCGAGATGCGCAAGCGCTATCACAAGCAGCTGGAAGCCGTGCTGGTGAAAGAACTGTCCAAAACGCTGACCGGCCATCCGGCCGCTGATGTGCTCAAGGCGCTGAAGGACTAAACGCCTACTGACCTCACTCTTAGCCATTCCCGCGACAACGGGAATGGCGGGAGCAGGTTCACCATCGTTGCCCCTACTGCATCTTGCTCAAATCCCCTTCGCCGATTACCTCGCGCCCATGTCCTCACCCAATCCCGGCCCCGAACTCACGCCACAGCTCGCCCGCATGCGCTTTCGCGCCTGGCACCGCGGCACGCGCGAAGCGGATTACATGATCGGCTGCTACTTCGACCGCTTCCACACCGAGTGGTCGAACCAGGACGTGCAATGGTTCGAGGATCTGCTGCAGGAAGAGGATCACGATATCCTCGCCTGGGCACTTAAGACGCAAGCAGTGCCCGAGCGCTTCGACGGCGCGCTGATGACGCGGATGCAGCTGCTCGACTACGTCGACATTCCACGGTGATCTGGGGCGCGTGCCGCCCTCGTTCTTGTCGAACCATGCCGCGAGCCCTATCGGCTCGGAACCGTTCACCGCACCTGCGAATTTCTTAGACCACATGCCTGATCTTAATCGGATACTCTCCGCCAAAACGCCACTCACCCTGTCCTCCGTCGTTCGGGGCGCGCAGCCGCTCGTCATGGCGGACTTGGCGCGGGCGTCTCACGTCAAGGGTGGGCGGGTGGTTTTCGTCGCGACCGCCGATACCGAGATGCGCAGCGTTGCCGATGCCGCGGCGTACTTCGCGCCTGAACTCGACGTTATTGAGTTCCCGGCGTGGGACTGCCTGCCATACGACCGCGCCAGTCCTGCGCTGTCGGTCAGCGCCAAGCGCCTGTCCGCACTGCACCGGCTTCAGGCCAAGCGCGAGGCGCCGCAGCTTCTCGTCACAACCGTTAATGCGCTGCTCCAGCGTGTCCTGACGCCGTTCCGCATCCGCGAATCCGTGCGCCTGCTGATGCCGGGGCTGGAAATCGGCCACGAGAGCCTGATCGCGCTGTTGCGGCGCCAGGGTTACCAGCGCAGCGACACCGCGATCGATGCGGGCGAGTTCGCGGTGCGCGGCTCGATTTTCGACATCGTCCCCTCGGGCCTCGAACAGGGCCTGCGGCTCGACTTCTTCGGCGACGAGCTGGAAACGCTGCGGCTGTTCGACACCAGCACCCAGCGCACCACCGGTCCGGTCGACGGCCACCTGCTGCTCCCCGCCAGCGAAGCGCTGATGGACGAGGATACCGTCAAGCGTTTCCGCGCCCGCTATCGCGAGAAGTTCGGCGCCAATGCCACCAGTGATCCGCTCTACATGGCCGTCAGCGAAGGCCGTCGCCTCGCCGGCATGGAGCACTGGCTGCCCTTGTTCGAGGACCGGCTGGTCACGCTGTTCGACCACCTCGACAAAAAAGACCTGATCGTCCTCGACAGCGCCGCGCAAGGCAGCGCCGAGGAGCGGATCAAGGACATCGCCGACTACTACAGGTCGCGCATGGAGACGTCGGGCCAGAAAGCCGGCAGCTATCGCCCGCTCGGCGCGGACGCGCTCTATCTCACCGCCGACGAATACGAGAGCCACGCCGCACAGTGGCCCGCGCACCGCGCCGACCCGTTCGCCCAGCCCGAGAGCGACCGCGTCATCGACTTTGGCTTCAGCAACGCCCGCGATTTCGCGCCTGAGCGCGCCCGTGGTGACAACGCCTATGAAGCCGCCGCCGCGCATCTGCACAAGGTCGCCAAGTCCGGCCGCCGTGCGCTGCTCGCCGCCTATTCGACCGGCAGCCGCGCGCGCATCACCTCGATCCTGGGCGAAGCCCTAAGTGGATCAGGGGGGGCGCCCGAACCGGCGCTCGCAGCGAACTGGCAGGACGCGCTGGGCAAGGCGAGCAAGAGCCGCCCCGCCGCCTTGGTGCTGCCGCTGGAAACCGGGTTCGCCAACGCCGAGCTCGAGATCATCACCGAGCAGGACATTCTCGGTGACCGCCTTGTGCGCCGCAAGAAGAAGCGCAAGGATTCCGACGCCTTCCTCGCCGAACTCGCGGCACTGACGCCGGGCGACCTCGTGGTCCACATGGAACACGGTATCGGCCGCTACGAGGGCCTGCAGTCGATCCCGGTCGGCAAGAGCCCGCACGACTGCGTGATGCTGACCTACTCGGGCGGCGACAAGCTCTACATTCCGGTCGAGAACCTCGACGTCCTCTCGCGCTATGGCAGCGAGAGCGAAGGTGCCTCGCTCGACAAGCTGGGCGGCGAAGCCTGGCAGCGGCGCAAGGCCCGCCTCAAGGAGCGCATCACCGAGATCGCCGGCGAGCTGATGAAGACCGCCGCCGAACGCGCGCTGCGCCACGCGCCGATCTTCGAGGCCGAAAGTTCATCATTCAACCAGTTCGTCGAGCGCTTCCCGTGGCAGGAGACCGACGACCAGGAGCGCGCGATCCAGGATGTGCTCGGCGATCTGTCCGAAGGCAAGCCGATGGACCGGTTGGTCTGCGGCGACGTCGGCTTCGGCAAGACCGAGGTCGCCTTGCGCGCTGCCTTCGTCGCGGCGATGTCCGGGCATCAGGTGGCGGTGGTCGCGCCCACCACCCTGCTCGCGCGCCAACACTTTACCGGCTTTTCGGACCGCTTTTCCGGCTTTCCGCTCAACGTCGGCCGCCTGTCGCGGCTGGTCACCGACAAGGAAGCGCGCGCCACCCGCGAGGGCGTGGCCGATGGCACCATCGACGTCGTGGTCGGCACGCACGCGATCCTGTCGAAGACCGTCGGGTTCAAGAACCTCGGCCTCGTCATCGTCGACGAAGAACAGCGCTTTGGCGTCACCCACAAGGAAAAGCTCAAGCAGCTGCGCGCCGACGTGCACATGCTGACGCTGACCGCCACGCCGATCCCGCGCACGCTGCAGATGGCGATGAGCGGCCTGCGCGAACTGTCGACCATTCAGACGCCCCCGGTCGACCGCCTCGCCGTGCGCACCTACATCATGGAATGGGACGACATGGTGATGCGCGAGGCGCTGCTGCGCGAGCATCACCGCGGCGGCCAGAGCTTTATCGTCGTGCCCCGCATCTCGGACATGGCCGAAGTCGAGGAATGGCTCGCCAAGCACGTGCCCGAGGTCAAGTCGATCGCTGCTCACGGACAAATGAGCCCAACCGAAGTCGAGGAGCGCATGAGCGCGTTCTACGAGGGCAAGTACGAGGTGCTGCTCTCCACCACCATCGTCGAAAGCGGACTCGATATCCCGCGCGCCAACACGATCATCATCCACCGCGCAGACCGCTTCGGCCTCGCCCAGCTCTACCAGCTACGCGGCCGGGTCGGCCGTTCCAAGCTGCGCGCCTATGCCTACCTCACGACCCCGGCCAACCAGACCCTGTCCGAAGTCGCCGAAAAGCGCCTCAAGGTGCTGGGCGATCTTGATAGCCTAGGTGCCGGCTTCCAGCTCGCCAGCCACGACCTCGACATTCGCGGTGCCGGCAACCTGCTGGGCGATGAGCAGTCCGGCCACATCCGCGAAGTCGGCTTCGAACTCTATCAGTCGATGCTGGAGGACGCGATCCTGATGGCGCGCGCAGGCGGCGCGGCGCTCGAGAAGAGCAATGCCGGCCTGTCCCCCCAGATCACGGTCGAAGCGCCGATCCTCATCCCCGAGGAATACGTGCCCGACCTCGCGGTGCGCATGGCGCTGTACCGCCGCCTCAACGACGCCGACAGCACCGCCGAAATCGAGGCGATGTCCGCCGAGATGATCGACCGGTTCGGCCCCCTGCCCGATCCTACCGCCAACCTCGTTCGCCTGATCGAGATCAAGCGCCAGGCGATCGACGCCCACATTGCCAAGATCGACGTGGGTGCGCGCGGCTCGCTGGTCAGCTTCCACAACGACGCCTTTCCCAACCCCGAAGGCCTGATCGCGTACGCCGCGCGCCTCGAAGGCACGATCAAGCTGCGGCCCGACAACAAACTGGTGATCACCCGCGTCTGGGGCGATCCCAAGTCGCGGCTGAACGGGTTGTACCAGTTGACCAAGGGCCTCGCCGCGATCGCGAAGAAAGCCGCCTAGCGTCCTCACGCGCTTACGCTATCGCAAACATTTGCGATTAGCGTGGCTGTCATGGCGACGTTTGCCCCCGTTGTATCCGGCAAAGGCTCGGAGGTTATAGCGAAGTCCTTTGCGATTTCGCTCTCCACATTGCTGGCGCTCATGCTGATCGCCGCCGTCACCATCGGCTTGCGACTGGGTACCTTGTGGACCGAGAAGCTCGATTGGGACGAATGGAGCTTCATCCTGATGGGCGCCGATGTGGCGCAAGGCCATTTGCCATTCGTCCACCAGTTCGACCTCAAGCCACCGCTGATCTTCTTTCTGTTCGGCGCTACAATCGCGGTGTTCGGCAAGAGCCTTGTCGCGATCCGCCTGCTGGGCGCACTCTGCGTGTTCGTCGCCGCCGGCTTCGTGTTCTTGTCGGCTCGCCGGGTCGCTGGATTCTGGCCCGCGCTTGCCGGAGCCTTGCTGACGGCCACGCTCGCCTCGGCGCCGTATGGCCTGGCGACGAGTTCGGAACTTCCCGCTATAGCTTTCCTTGCTGCGGCGACATGGTGCCTGACACGGCGGCGCTTGCGCGCGCGCGATGCCGCAAGCGCCGGCGTTCTGATCGCACTGGCAGTGCTTTGTCGCACGAATCTGGCGCTGGTCGCCATCGTCGTCGGCGCCTTGCTCATAGCCCGCAGCCTTCGATCGCGTTACAGTTCGGACCGCCTTGCCTGGGTGGCGTTCGGCGCTGCCGGTATGGCGCCGCCAGCCGCTCTCGTGCTCACCTACGCCATGGCCGGACACCTGGCGACACTGAAGCTGGCGATGATCGACGTGCCGCTGGCCTACTCGGGCCAACTGGGTGCGATTGCGCTGGCCCGGCAGCACGTCACGCAGTTCTACTATACCGCGCAGGCCTTTCCGCTCCTCTACGTGCCCGCCGGACTGCTGGTGATCTTGGGTGCCATCGCCGCATCGGTCGCGCTTTTACGCCGAAAGGGTCGCGCAAACGCATGGTGGCTGCTGGTCCTGTTCGCGATCACCGGGGCCGTCGCCGCTTCGCTGCTGATCGGCGGCGCGGCCTATCCCCACTACTGGTTGCAGCTCGCGCCTTTCGCGGGGCTGCTCGCCAGCTTCGGCATCGCTCGATCTTCGCGCATGGCAGGCCCCTTGCGCCTCGTCTTGCCGGTGCTGATCGCCCTTCCTGTCGGAACCGGCCTGATTACATCACTGTCTTCCGCACCCAGGAGCTTTGCCAGCACCCATGACGCGCAACGGGCAGCGGCCTACATCGCCCGTACCGGCGGTTCGCACCCGACCGTGTGGGCGCTGCACGAGCATCTCGTGCTGTGGTATCTCGATGCGCCGCAACTCTCCCGCGCAGGCGTTCATCCCGACAACCTGGCGCGCCGCGCCATCATCGACACGCTGGCCGCTCACCGCTACGTCGGCCCGGACGAGGTCGGCCGCCTCATGGCCCTTCGCCCCGCTTTCGTGGTGACGGACGCGGGCGGCAAAGGCCTGTCTTGGGTGCGTGCAGACGGGCACGCGATTGATCCGTGGCTGGGCGTTTACTACCGCCGCGAGGCGCGCCTTGGTGATGTGCTGGTTTACCGGCGCCGGTGATATCGAAGCCTAGCTTGAAACCGCGACCAGTTTAGCGAACATCGCCGCACTCATCGGCTGGGCGCGGATGAACCCCTGATAATACGCGCAGCCTTCCGCCGCGACGCGAGTGCGCTGTGCCTCGCTTTCGATGCCCTCGGCGATCACTTCCAGATCGAGCGCCTGTGCCATCGCGACGATCGCACGCAGCACCGCCCGGTCACGCCGATCACGCCCTATCCCCTCGATCATCGACCGATCGAGCTTGAGGTAATGCAGCGGGAGCACCTTGAGATAGCGAAAGTTGCAAAATCCCGCGCCGAAATCGTCGAGCGCCATGCGGATACCGTTCGCCGCGAATTCGGCCATGATCTGCGCCGCCAGCCCGACATCTGCGATCAGCGCCTGTTCGGTCACTTCCAAAGTCAGACGATTGGGTGGGAAGCGGCTTTCGCGCAATTTGTCGAGCAACTGGCGCGCATAGCTGCCGAACGCCAGATCGGCTGCGGTCACGTTCAACGACAGCCGCAACTGCCCCGGCCACTGGCAGGCTATCTCCAGCGCCTTGCCGGCGATATGGCGCGACAGCGGTGCGATATGATCGGTGCGCTCGGCGATCGCGAACAGGGCGCTGGCACCGATCCGTCCAAGCTCCGGGTGGTTCCAGCGAGCCAGCGCCTCCGCTCCGACCAGATTATCCTCGGGCAAGCTGAACTGCGGCTGGAACAACACCTCGATCTCGTCGCGCTCGATCGCGCCCAGCAGGTCGGCTTCCAGTTGTGCCGAAGACCGTCCGGGCGGCGTCGCCTCGCCGTTGGCCCACACGATGCGTGCGCCCTGCATGAGCGTCGCGGCGCTCAGCGCCTGTCCCAGCCGATCGAGCATGAGGTCGATCGTCTCGCCTCCCAGCATCCGGACCAGGGCAATCCGGGGAGACAGGCGCAGCACGCCGGATGGTAGCGTGATCGGGCGTGCCACGGCCTCGCCCAGTTCGTCAGCCACCAATTGCCACCGCTCGCGGCTGCAAGGCTCGGCTGCCAGCAGGAGGAACGAGCCACCGCCGGCGCGCGAGACCATCCAGCGCCCCTCAAGCTCTCCGGCGGCGAAGTTCATCATCCGGCTGGCGACCTCTTCCAGCGCATCGTCGCCCGCCGCCTCGCCATAGGCCAAATTGACCGCATCGAAGCGGCGCAGGCCGATCAGCAGCGCATGCAAGTGGGTGCTGCCCTCTTCGACGCCCTCGGTTTCCATCCATTCGGCGATGCGGCCCCGTGCGGTCTCGAGACCGGCACTTCCCGACAGGCGGTCGCGAACGGGCTCACCCTGCTCCGCAGCTGCCTTGTCGTCGACGCCCAGAGCGGCGGCCTCGTGTTCGCGATCGTCGACCGGCGGCGATGAGACATCGCTGCTTTGATGAAGTTGACGTTGGCCGGGCATCGGTACCTCATACCGCGAAACACCTTGCCAAACACGTCTAAATTGGACAGCCCGCCCATCGGGCGCGATGTTGCCGGAGTGGCGGCACGGCACCCCCGGGCAGGATGATGTATGAGCGAGCACTCGAAGCCAGCGACGCCCAAGCTCGCCCTGATCGTGTCTGATAGCCCCAAGGCACAGGAAGGCGCCGAGGAGCTTCGCCGGTCGCACGACTGGGTACCCCCGGCCGAGGCCGATGTGCTGGTCGTCGTCGGCGGCGACGGCTTTCTGCTGCACGTCCTGCACGAGATGCTCGAATGGGACGACATGCTGCCCTGCTACGGCGTGAACCTTGGCACCGTCGGCTTCCTGATGAATGGCCCCTTCGATCCCGACAGAGCGATCGCAACGCGCGTAGAGGAAGCACATGCCGTCTCGGTTCGGCCTCTCGAGATGCATGTCACCAACCAGGCGGGCAAGGAATTCTGCTACTACGCCATCAACGAAGTCTCGCTGCTGCGTGAAACCCGGCAGACCGCCAAGCTGGAGGTACGGATCAATGGCAAGGTGCGGATGGAGGAGCTTGCGGGCGACGGCATTCTGGTGGCGACCCCCGCCGGATCGACCGCCTACAATCTTTCCGCAGGAGGTCCGATCCTGCCTCTGGGGTCGCGCATGCTGGCGTTGACGCCGCTGAGCCCGTTCCGCCCCCGTCGCTGGAAAGGGGCCATCCTGCCTGAAAGCGCCGAAGTGGAATTTCGCATCCTCGACCCGCTCAAGCGCCCGGTCGCGGCCGTCGCCGATCAGCGCGAAGTGCGCGAGGTCCGCGATGTCCGCATCAGCGCTTGTCAGAGAAAGGAACTGACGCTGCTGTTCGACCCCGGCGCAAGCCTGGAGGAACGTATCTTCGCCGAGCAGTTCCAAGTCTAAGGAATAGCGACGGCCGGGCTGCCGACACCGCCGCTGCACCATCCATTTAGAGCAGGATGTTGGCTCCCCGAG
Source organism: Novosphingobium sp. TK46 (assembly GCF_055361525.1). Classification (NCBI taxonomy): domain Bacteria; kingdom Pseudomonadati; phylum Pseudomonadota; class Alphaproteobacteria; order Sphingomonadales; family Sphingomonadaceae; genus Novosphingobium; species Novosphingobium sp. TK46. The sequence goes on along the minus strand of NZ_CM143963.1, from coordinate 2,741,214 downwards.
TAGGATTCGAACCTACGGCCATTCGATTAACAGTCGAATGCTCTACCGCTGAGCTATCGGGGAGCAGCCGCGAATGTCTCCATCCGGGCAGGGGTGCGCGTATAACAGGCCGAATTTGTTTGGCAAGCGCAGATCGGACACGAGCCTCAAGGTTTGGGCTCGAAAACGTTGTAGATCGCATCCGCCGAGCCGACGATGCTGTCGTTCACGCGAAACAGTGCGCGGGTAAAAACCATGCGCCGTGTCCTGCGGACTAGTTCGGGCGCACCGATCAGGAGGCTGCCGACCGGTACGGCGGCGGCGAAATGGTACTGCAGCTGGGCGGTGGAACACCAGGGCCCACCCAGTTCGTCGACGACGACGATTCCCATGGCTATATCCGCGAAGGTGGTCAGGGCACCGCCATGAACGACGCGCAAGTGATCGTTGGCTATGGCGTCGGCGCATGGCAGGCATACTTCACGCGCGCCTGCCGCCCCGCGCATCCATAAGGAACCTATCGCAGCGGAGAACGCGCGCGTGGGGACGCGGGTCCATCCGTCCGCAGCCAGATCAGCGCCCTCTGGAAGACCGTTGCTCAGACCTGGTTGCCCAGACCGGCGGCATGCTTGGCTGCGATCCACCCGAACGTCATCGATGGTCCGACGCTGGCGCCGGCACCGGGATAGACCTTGCCCATGGGGGAGGCGGTCGCCACGCCGCAGGCATAGAGGCCGGCGATCGGTGTCCCTTCCGCCGTCAGCACCCGCGAATCACTGTCGCACACGACGCCGCCGTAAGTCCCGACATCGCCCGGCACGATCGGGATGGCATAAAACGGGCCCTTCTCGATCGTGCCCATGCACTTGTTGGGACCGTCCTTGAAGAACGGGTCGCCGAGCCAGTTGTCGTAGGCACGCTCGCCACGGTGGAAATCCTCGTCCTTGCCGCCGCGCACGAAGCCGTTCCAGCGATCGACCGTCTGCTTCAACGCCGCCGGGGGAACTTTGATGGCGTCGGCCAGACCCTCGACGCTGTCGGCGCGGCGCATCCAGCCCGATTCCAGCCACTTGGCCATGTTCTTCTTGGCCGTGCCCTTACCCGCGACGGCATACTCATCCATGTACTGCTGGTCCATGATCGCCCAGCTGGGGATCGCTGGAACCGTCCGGTTGCGGATCAGCATGTTCTCGCAGAACTCCTCGTACGATCCACCTTCGTTCATGTAGCGGACGCCCGATTGATCGACCTGGATCGCATGCGGCTTGCCGGTCGTGCTCTGGGTACCCGGCTTGACGTAATCGGTGTCCCAACCGGGAGCCTCGCTCATCTGGAAGCCGACCATCTGGTCCATCTGGCCCAGCCTGGCGCCCTTGCGTTCAAGCTCGACGTGCATGTCGCCGGTATCGCTCTCGATACCGTTGGACCACTCCTTGCGCGTGCCGGGCATATACCTGTCACGCATCGCCTGATTCTGTGAAAAGCCGCCGGCGTTGATCAGCACGCCCAGATTGGCGCCGATCCGCCAGGGTTTGCCATTCCTGACGGTAACCACGCCCAAGGCCTTGCCGTCCTCGACGATGACCTCGTTCACCGGAGAATCGACTCGAATGTCGGCCGCCTGCTTGTCCAGCACCGCCTTGAGCATTCGGCCCTGCAGCGCGGCGCCGGCCGTGACCCAGTGGCGCCCGGTCAGCTTGCCGAGCACGACCTTGAGAGCGATCTTGAAGAAGATGCGTTTGATCTCCCACGAATGCTTCATGAACGGCAGCTTCATGCCATCGTCGAGCTTGGCCGGGACTTCGAGGAAGCCCTGCCGCAGCTTGGAGGCCCATTCCTTGCCAAGTTCCTTCTTGTCGAAGGGCAGCGCGGTGACCGTGCGGCTCGTCTTCATGCCGCCGGGCAGTTCGTCGTAATAGTCGGGCCAGAATGTCGATCCACGTTCGATCTCGACACCCTGATTGACGATGAAGTCGAGCATGCGGGGCGCTTGCGCAACGTAGGTGCGTCGCCGCTCCGGACTGGTGCCAGGCGCGTCGTCGCTGTCCTGGATCAGCGCCTCGAGATATTCGACGCCCTTTTCCACGCTATCCTCGCCTGGATCCATGAAGCGATTGGCGGGGATCCACATCACGCCCCCCGATTTGCAAGTGGTGCCGCCCACCCAGAGCGCCTTTTCCAGGATCACCACCGACTTGCCGGCCTGCTTCATCAGCAGTGCCGAGCTCATCGAGCCCGCGCCGCTGCCAACCACTACCCAGTCGAACGTTTCGTCGAATTGCGCCATTGAATGCCTCTCCACCGGTCGTTCCCGGCCCGTTGCTGCGCAAGTGTTCAGCACGATCGGCTTCGCGGCGCAATGGCGCGCGAGACCGCTCCGGCGATGCGCGGCTGCCACGAATGGGCGTGCCTGTGACCGAGACCACGGCTAAGACGCCGCGACAAACCCAGGGAGACCAGCCTTGACCGACGCCGCCCCGGCCTTGCCCAGCCTCGACACGATTGCGCTTGCCCGCGAAGGCCGCCTGTTGCGCATCACCCTCAATCGCCCCGATGCGATGAACGCGGTGAACCTGCAACTGCACGACGAACTGTGCGAGGCGCTGTGGTTCGCGCAGGGCGACACGGGATCGGACGTCATCGTCCTCACGGGCGCCGGGCGGGCGTTTTCAGCGGGCGGCGATCTCGATCATATCGAACACAATGCGCGCAACCCCCACCTGTTCGACCATGAGGCGCGCATCGCCAAGCGGATCGTCTCCACCCTTCTCGACATCGACAAGGTCGTGGTATGCCGGCTCAACGGCCACGCGGTCGGGCTGGGAGCGACCCTCGCCCTGCTGTGCGACGTCATTTTCGCGGCCGAGAATGCCAAGATCGGTGATCCGCATGTCGGGCTTGGATTGGTGGCTGGCGATGGCGGCGCGGTCATCTGGGCCCAACGTATCGGGCTGACGCGCGCCAAGGAATATCTGCTCACCGGCGACCTGCTCACCGCCACCAAGGCGGCCGAGATCGGTCTCATCAACCATGCCGTGCCGCTCGACGAACTCGACACCCACGTCGACGCGTTCTGCGCCAAGTTGCTCAAGGGCGCGATGGTGGCGATCCGCGCGACCAAGGTGCTGACGAACCTGGAGTTGAAGCGCCTCGCCACCGCGTTGATGGATGCCGGCATCGCATACGAATCCGTCAGTGTCCGCAGCGCCGACCATCTCGAGGGCATTCAGGCCCTCAAGGAAAAGCGCGCTCCGAACTTCATCGGTCGCTGAGCGCGAACAGTCCCATCCCCCAAAGCTGCTGCATGGCGCCGGGTGCGCAAGGTACAGGCTCTGAGGTTGTACCTGCGCACTGGTAACGATGCACCGCTGGCGGGTCCGCAGGAACCACAAGCAAACTCGATCGCTTCAGTCGCCTAGAACAGGAGTAATCGCATGCTTGGAAAGATCATCGGCGGCTTGGTGGGCGCAAAACTGTCGAAGGGTTCGCGCAACGTGAACGAGCCCGGCGGCATGGTGATGGGTGCAGTCGCGGTCGCCGCCGCACGCCGGTTCGGTATCCCGGGCATGATCGCTGCCGCAGCGGGCGGCTATGCCCTGAAGCGTTATCAGGAGCGTCGTCAGATCAACCCCGCAGCCAAGCGGCCGCTGTGAACAAGCGACGCGCAATTCCTAGTCTTTAGGCTTGGGCGTTACCCATATATCAACCGGCGCCACGAATTTTCCTGGCGCCGGTTTGCCGACGTCGATCCGCTCGGCGGTGACGAGTTCGCCGGTCTCAAGATTGAAGCTGATCCAGGGCTTGGGCATCCGCCCAAACGTCATCTTCTGAATGGGACGGCCGGTGGCCGTGTTCATGATCGTCGCGATAATTGCCATCGCCGCCCGTTAGCGACCGGATCGTCCTCGCGTCCACGTTTCCCACCAAGATATCGACAAGTCTCGAGTTGCAAGAAACTTCGCTTCGTCTGCGTGTTTTGCAAGTAGCGCTGCCTTGACGCTGCGGGGCGGCGCCACCCATTTGGGGCGCTTGCAAAATCACGGAAAGTTCAAACGCATGACGCAGTCACGCCGCGCCGTGCATCCAGCGCTCGTCACCCTGGCGTTGGCCATGGGTGCGTTCGCAATCGGCACCGCAGAGTTCGCCGCGATGAGCCTGCTGCCGTTCTTCGCGACCGACCTGCGGATCGATGAAGCCACGGCAGGTCATGCCATTAGCGCCTATGCCTTGGGGGTGGTCGTCGGAGCGCCGGTGATCGCGGTTCTTTCCGCGCGAATTGCCCGGCGCACGTTGCTTATCGGGTTGATGGCGTTGTTTGCGATCGGCAACGGCCTCTCCGCCTGGGCGCCGAGCTACCACGCTCTCCTGCTGTTCCGCTTTCTCGCCGGCTTGCCGCATGGCGCCTATTTTGGCGTGGCCGCGCTCGTTGCTGCAGCCATGGTGCCGCCCAACCGCCGGGCGCTGTCCGTGGCACGGGTCATGACCGGACTGACGGTCGCCACGATCATCGGCGTGCCCTTGGCAAACTGGCTGGGGCAAGCCTTCGGATGGCGTCTGGGCTTTGCAGTCGTCGCCCTGCTGGCGCTCGTGACGATGGTACTGGTCGCCTTGTTCGCGCCGCATGGTGCCGTCGATCGCAATGCCAGCCCCTTGCGTGAGTTAACCGCGCTCAAGCGACCGCAAGTGCTGCTCACGCTTCTGACGGGAGCAGTCGGCTTCGGCGGCCTCTTCGCGGTCTATACTTATGTCGCGTCGACAATGATCGAGGTAACCCATGTCTCCGAACGGTGGGTTCCACTGGTACTGGCAACGTTCGGCGTCGGCATGACGATCGGCAACCTCGTTGCGGGATGGGCTGCTGATCGCAACCTCAATCGCACGGCCATCATTCTGATGATCTGGTCGGCAGTGGCGCTCGCCTTGTTTCCCGGGGCATCCGGCAATGTGTGGACATTGGCGGTCGATATTTTCCTGATCGGCTGTGGAGGCGGGCTGGGCGCAGTGCTGCAGACGCGATTGATGGATGTCGCGGGCGATGCCCAATCATTGGCCGCGGCGGCGCATCACAGCGCCTTCAACGTGGCCAACGCACTCGGCCCCTGGCTCGGCGGCCTGGCGATCACGGCAGGGTATGGCTTCACCTCGACCGGGTGGATCGGCGCGGCGTTGTCGATCGCCGGACTTGCCGTGTTCCTGATCGCGCTGGGCTCGGCTCGCCGAGATGGCATTCGGGTGGCGGCGGCAGCTTAATCCTGAAGCGCACCACCACCATCCGATCCCCTACTAACGCGAACGACGACTTTCGCGAATGGCGGTGCCCACCAGAAAAGCCGTCGACACCAGAATCCCGCAAGTCAGAGCCGCGATGCTCAGCAATCCGGCAGGCGTCAGATCGAGCTCGGTCCTAAGCCTCACATGCTTGCCAACACGCACCACCGTGCGCGCGGTCTGCCGTGCGCCAAGCGCCCCGATCGCTCTCGATCGCTTGCCCTTCGGTTCACGCGCAGCGCGATCAGGGTCTGCCGGTTGCATCAACCTGGCAGCACCGGCTCGCCGAGAGCCTGAAACACCGCCGTGTAAGTCGTGCCGAAATCCTGCGAGTCCGTCTGGGTCAACTTGCCGCTTTTGGCCGCCTCACCCATCTCGCCCAGAAACGCCATCGGATCCTCGGCTTCCCATTCGTAGATCGCCAGATACGGGTTGGTATCGGAACCCATCAACTTGGCGACCAGCTCCCACCGACTCGCTTCGGTGAACCCGAACGTATTGACAAGCTCCGGCAGGTGCACCGTGTTGTACCAGTCATGGAACTCCTGCTCGCGCCCGGGAAGTGGGGTGGTGAGCGCGATCATCCGCATCTTGGGCATAGGCCATCCTCTCGTTGTTCAAGGCAACATCATCGACGGTGCGTATGCCTCTGACAAGCCTGCCTAGGCGATCGATGCACCCTCGCCAAATGCCGGGCCACGCAGGTGGATCGATCGACACAACCAATTTGACCCTAGTTGGCCTTTTAGTACCACGGACAAACACGTAGCCTGGGCTTATGCAACGTTACACGACGATTTCGCTGATCGAGAACCCCACGCGAGGCCGGGCCGAGCACTACAAGGCATTGTCGGGAGGACGCTTCCACATCGAGCCCTACGATAGTGTTGCGGAATTTCGTGGCGAGGGTAACGTGAATACGCTGATCCTGATCCACGACGATGACGAGGGCATCGACGCGCTTCTCGCCGACATGCGCAAACGCGATTACTGGGCTCCGGCCATCGGCTATGGCCAGGTCGTGGATACGGTGCGCTGCTCGCAACTGATCCTGCATGGTCTCATCGGGTACCTGCCGATGCCTGTCGATCGCGCCGACATGGAAGCGTTTCTCGACGGCGCCGCCGAACACCTGACCGCCTTGATCGACATGCGGCATGGCGCCGCGAGTGCCCGGCAAAAGCTGAAAAGCCTGACCCGCCGAGAGGCTGAGGTGCTCGATGGACTGCAGTCGGGTCTCACCAACCGCGAGATCGCCGACACGCTCGACATCAGCCCGCGCACGGTGGAAATCCATCGTGCCAACATGCTGCGCAAGATGGACACCAAGTCCGCCCTCACCGCCATCCAGATGAACCTGCATGCCAAGATCAACTGCTGATCGAAGTCTGGGCAACGATCCACCCAGGAAACCCGAAACGCCCCTTTGGATCTGACGAACGGTATCGTCTTGACCCGACGAGCAAAGCCGCCTAATGGCGCAAATCCTTCGTGAGACTACTCGCGCGGGATCATCGAGCTGAACATTGCCGCACAGATGCGCCGATCGTCAAGATTGGCTTGGGATGTTCTCCCGTATCATGCGGCAAAGTAATCCGGCGGGAACGTCGGGTGGAGTGTTTTTCGGCTCACGTGATGGCAGGTTCATCGCGATACGGCGCACCACCGCGCAGTTTCGCAGCCTTGTCCGTTCGTGAACCCCGTCATCCCTTCACCCGTCCCCGCCACACCCAGTGGACCGGGGTGCGACGGGTCCGTTCCGCGCTACCTTACGCAAGGCACGCGGACCGGATCCATCGCACTCCCTCAGGAAGAAGAGATAGATGCCCACGATCAACCAGCTGATCCGCAAGGGTCGCGAGCCGCAGAAGGCCAAGTCGAAGGTTCCTGCGATGGAGCAGAACCCCCAGAAGCGCGGCGTCTGCACGCGCGTGTACACTACGACCCCGAAGAAGCCGAACTCGGCGCTTCGCAAGGTCGCCAAGGTGCGCCTCACCAACCAGCGCGAAGTCATCACCTACATCCCGGGCGAAGGCCACAACCTGCAGGAGCACTCGGTCGTGCTGATCCGCGGCGGCCGCGTTCGCGATCTTCCCGGCGTGCGCTACCATGTCCTTCGCGGCGTGCTCGACACGCAGGGCGTCAAGGACCGCAAGCAGTCGCGCTCGAAGTACGGCGCCAAGCGTCCGAAGTAATTTTGGTCGCGGCTAGGCCGGCTCCGGTCCGCTCCCCCACCCGGACACCCTATCGAGGGTATCCTGTGGGAGGCCGGGTGGGGGAGCGGGCCGGAGCCGCAAGGCGGTCACGGATGTGACCGACGCATTCCGAAGGAATTCAAGAAGATGTCACGTCGTCGTCGTCCCGAGAAGCGGGAAATCCTGCCTGATCCCGTGTTCCACGATCAGATCCTGTCCAAGTTCATGAACAACCTCATGTACGACGGCAAGAAGTCGGTCGCGGAGCAGATCGTCTATGGCGCCATGGAAACCATGCAGACCCGCGCCAAGGCGGACCCGGTTCAGCTGTTCCACACCGCGCTGACCAACGTCGCCCCGCAGATCGAAGTGCGCAGCCGCCGCGTCGGTGGTGCGACCTATCAGGTTCCCGTAGAGGTTCGCCCCGAGCGTGCGCAGGCTCTCGCGATCCGTTGGCTGATCACCGCGGCGCGCAACCGGCCCGAGACCACGATGTCGGCGCGCCTGTCGGGCGAATTGCTCGATGCCGCCAACAACCGCGGCAACGCGGTGAAGAAGCGCGAAGACACGCACCGCATGGCCGATGCCAACCGCGCCTTCTCGCACTACCGCTGGTAAACCGGCGCTGGTAAGGTCTCCCGGCTGGGCCTCGTGCCTGGCCGGAACCGTGGTCGTCATCGCCGCGTCACACTTTTAATCGAGGGGCCGGGAGCCTATCTCACGCGTGGCTCCCCTCCCCCGCACACCCAAGGATTGAACCCATGGCACGCAGCCATCCGCTTTCGATGTACCGTAACATCGGCATCATGGCGCATATCGACGCCGGCAAGACGACAACGACCGAGCGCATCCTCTACTACACCGGCAAGTCCTACAAGATCGGCGAAGTCCACGACGGCGCCGCGACGATGGACTGGATGGAGCAGGAGCAGGAGCGCGGCATCACGATCACCTCGGCTGCCACCACCTGCTTCTGGACGTCAGAGGACCAGGAATACCGCATCAACATCATCGACACCCCCGGCCACGTCGACTTCACCATCGAAGTCGAGCGTTCGCTGCGCGTGCTCGACGGCGCGGTCGCCTGCTTCGATGGCGTTGCCGGCGTTGAGCCCCAGTCCGAGACCGTGTGGCGCCAGGCCGACAAGTACGGCGTGCCGCGCATGTGCTTTATCAACAAGCTCGACCGCACCGGCGCCAACTTCAAGTACTGCGTGCAGTCGATCATCGACCGCCTGGGCTCGACCCCGGCCGTCCTGTATCTGCCGATCGGCATCGAGGCCGATCTCAAGGGTCTGGTCGATCTCGTCAACAACCGCGCGATCATCTGGAAGGACGAAGCGCTGGGCGCCGAATTCTTCTACGAAGAGATCCCGGCCGATATGGTCGACGAAGCCGCCGAGTACCGCACCAAGCTGATCGAGCTCGCCGTGGACCAGGACGATGACGTCATGGAAGCGTACCTCGAAGGCACCGAGCCCGACGTCGCGACGCTCAAGAAGCTGATCCGCAAGGGTACGCTGGCGCATGCGTTCGTGCCCGTGGTCTGCGGTTCGGCGTTCAAGAACAAGGGCGTGCAGCCCCTGCTCGACGCCGTGGTCGACTACCTGCCCTCGCCGCTCGACATCCCCGACGTCCAGGGCGTCAAGATGGACAGCGACGAGAAGGACAGCCGTCCGCCCGAAGACAACGCACCGTTCAGCGCGCTGGCGTTCAAGGTCATGAACGATCCGTTCGTGGGCTCGCTCACCTTCATCCGCATCTACTCGGGCACGTTGACCAAGGGCGGCTACCTGAACTCGGTGAAGGATCGCAAGGAGAAGGTCGGCCGCATCCTCGAAATGCACGCCAACGATCGCAAGGACATCGACGAAGCCTTCGCGGGCGACATCGTTGCGCTGGCCGGCATGAAGGAAACCACCACCGGCGACACGCTGTGCGCCGAGCGTCAGCCGATCGTGCTGGAGCGGATGGAATTCCCCGAGCCGGTCATCGAGCTGTCGGTGGAACCCAAGACCAAGGCCGACCAGGAGAAGATGGGCGTCGCGCTCAACCGTCTCTCGGCAGAGGATCCCTCGTTCCGCGTTTCGACCGATCATGAGTCGGGCCAGACCATCATCAAGGGCATGGGCGAGCTTCACCTCGACATCATCGTCGATCGCATGCGTCGCGAGTTCAAGGTCGAGGCCAACGTCGGTGCGCCGCAGGTGGCCTATCGCGAGTATCTCGCGAAGCCGGTGGATGTCGATTACACCCACAAGAAGCAGTCGGGTGGTACCGGTCAGTTCGGTCGCGTGAAGATCAAGGTCACGCCGGGCGAGCGCGGTTCGGGCATCACCTTCACCGACGAGATCAAGGGCGGTAACATTCCGAAGGAATATATCCCCGCGATCGAGAAGGGCATGCGCGAGACGGCAGCCTCGGGTTCGCTGGTCGGCTTCCCGATAATCGACTTCGACATCAACCTGTATGACGGATCGTACCACGACGTCGACTCGTCAGCCCTGGCGTTCGAAATCGCCGGTCGCGGTGCGATGCGCGAAGTCGCACAGCGCGCCGGCATCAAGCTGCTCGAGCCGATCATGAAGGTCGAAGTCGTCAGCCCCGAGGAGTATCTCGGTGACGTCATCGGCGACATGAACAGCCGTCGTGGCCAGATCCAGGGCACCGATACCCGCGGCAACGCACAGGTCGTCGAGGCACTCGTGCCGCTGGCCAACATGTTCGGCTACGTGAACCAGCTGCGCTCGTTCACCCAGGGCCGTGCGAACTACTCGATGTTCTTCTCACACTATGACGAAGTCCCGGCGAACGTCGCGGCCGAGGTCAAGGAGAAGCTTGCCTAATAGGTGAGATCATTCTAGTGGCGGCGCCTGTTTCAGTGGGCGCCGTCCATTCCCACAGAACCAAAATCAAGCGAACAGAAGGTTTCAACAATGGCGAAGGCTAAATTCGAGCGGAACAAGCCGCACTGCAACATCGGCACCATCGGTCACGTCGATCACGGCAAGACCACGCTGACGGCTGCGATCACCAAGGTGATGGCTGAAGCATTCGGCGGCACCGCTGTCGACTTCGCCAACATCGACAAGGCTCCTGAAGAGCGCGAGCGCGGCATCACGATCTCGACCGCACACGTCGAGTACGAGACCGAAGCACGTCACTACGCGCACGTCGACTGCCCGGGCCACGCTGACTATGTGAAGAACATGATCACCGGCGCTGCGCAGATGGACGGCGGCATCCTCGTGGTGAACGCTGCTGACGGCCCGATGCCGCAGACCCGCGAGCACATCCTGCTCGCACGTCAGGTCGGTGTGCCCGCACTGGTCGTGTACATGAACAAGATCGACCAGGTCGACGACGAGGAGCTGATTGAGCTCGTCGAGCTCGAAATGCGCGAACTGCTCACCTCGTACGGCTTCGACGGCGACGCGATCCCCATCGTCAAGGGTTCGGCTCTGGCCGCTCTTGAAGGTCGTGACGACGAGATCGGCAAGAACTCAATCCTCGAGCTGATGAAGGCCGTCGACGAAGCGATCCCGCAGCCGCCCCGTCCGACCGACAAGCCGTTCCTGATGCCCGTCGAGGACGTGTTCTCGATCTCGGGTCGTGGTACGGTCGTGACCGGCCGCGTCGAGACCGGCATCGTCAAGGTTGGCGAGGAAGTCGAGATCGTCGGCCTCAAGGACACCCGCAAGACCGTCGTCACCGGCGTCGAAATGTTCCGCAAGCTGCTCGATCAGGGTGAAGCTGGCGACAACATCGGCGCGCTGGTTCGCGGCGTTGCACGTGAAGACGTCGAGCGCGGCCAGGTTCTGGCCAAGCCCGGTTCGGTCACCCCGCACACCGAGTTCAACGCAGAAGTCTACGTGCTGTCGAAGGAAGAAGGCGGTCGTCACACTCCGTTCTTCGCCAACTACCGTCCGCAGTTCTACTTCCGCACCACCGACGTGACCGGCGAAGTGATTCTTCCCGAGGGCACCGAGATGGTGATGCCGGGCGATAACGTGACGCTCGCCGTCAAGCTGATCGCACCGATCGCCATGGACGATGGCCTTCGCTTCGCAATCCGCGAAGGCGGCCGTACCGTCGGTTCGGGCGTCGTTGCCAAGATCACGAAGTAAGCTTCACCGCTCTTCGGATTACAGACAAAAGGCCCGGCTTCCGAAAGGAGGCCGGGCTTTTTGCCGTACGAGGCAGACGCGCTCCCGTCGTGCGCGCAAGCATCACCACACCTCCCGTCACCCTGAACTTGTTTCAGGGTCCATCAGGCGGTGAGCCCTGCTCTCTCAGACGCTACGCCGCTGCCACGGTTGGCCACTCAAGCCACAGGGCAAGCGGCACGATCGACCCTGAAACAAGTTCAGGGTGCCGACGGCCGGTGTTGGATGCCGTTGGATTAATCGGGCACTCTCGGTACCGCCACGCACGGCGTCGTAAAAGAACGTCCGACCTAACCTCAATCAACCCTTGCGCGAATCCCATTCGCGACGTAAGGGCCGCCTTCGAATTTCCTCGGGGCATCGCCCCTTTGCTCTTTCTCATCGGTAGGGACATGGACGCTCAAAACATCCGCATTCGCCTCAAGGCGTTCGACCATCGAGTGCTTGACCAGGCAACCGGCGAAATCGCCGACACTGCCCGTCGCACCGGCGCACTCATCCGTGGCCCTATTCCACTTCCGACGAAGATCGAGAAGTTCACCGTGAACCGCGGCCCGCACATCGACAAGAAGTCGCGCGAGCAGTTCGAGGTCCGCACCTACAAGCGCCTGCTCGACATCGTGCAGCCGAACGCCGCCACTGTCGACGCGCTGATGAAGCTCGACCTGGCAGCCGGCGTGAACGTCGAGATCAAACTCGCGTAAAGCCGCTTTCCAAAGCGTCAGTTATGGTCTAACGGCCACATTCCTTCCGGACTCGAGTCCGGCTCTGGTGGTTTAGGCCACTAGGAGACAGAGCCCCGGCGATCACGATCGCTGGCGGACACAAGGGATACCTCCGGTTCAAGTCTTCGGACGAACGATCGGGAATGCGTCCCCCGTCTCGCTTTCTTGCAACCATCGCGTTGTCGGCAAGCACCCAGCCCGGACGGGGCTCGCATCACACCAGGGCTGGACACGCCTGTCGGGATGGTCTCGGCAGGCCTCTGTTATGGAGTTTTGGTCATGCGCACCGGCGTGATCGCCAAAAAAGTCGGTATGACCCGACTGTTCCAGGAGGACGGCCGGCATGTGCCCGTGACCGTCTTGGCGCTGGAAGTTAATCAGGTTGTCTCTGTTCGCACCAATGATGTCGACGGCTACGTCGCTGTCCAGCTCGGTGCCGGAGTGGCCAAGCAGAAGAATGTGAACAAGCCCCAGCGCGAGCACTTCGCCAAGGCCCAGGTTCCTCTCAAGCAGCGAGTTGCCGAGTTCCGCGTCGATGACGACGCCGTTCTCGAAGTCGGCTCCACCATCGCAGCATCGCACTTCGTCCCCGGTCAGCTGGTAGACGTCGTCGGCCACACCCAGGGCAAGGGCTTCCAGGGCGCCATGAAGCGCTGGGGCTTCGGCGGTCTTCGCGCCACCCACGGTGTTTCGCTCTCGCACCGTTCGCACGGTTCGACCGGCCAGCGTCAGGATCCGGGCAAGGTCTTCAAGAACAAGAAGATGGCCGGCCACATGGGCGACCGTCAGCGCACGCAGCAGAACCTCGAGATCGTCCGCGTCGACGACGAGCGTGGCCTGATCTTCGTCAAGGGCTCGGTCCCTGGCTCGAAGAACGCCTGGCTCACCGTCTCGGACGCCGTCAAGGTCGCTCGTCACGCCGAAGCGCCCTACCCCGCCGGCCTCAAGCAGGCCGCCAACAGCAATGACTCGGCCTCCGCCGACACGCCTGCGGTTGACACCGCAGCGGTCGAGACGACCGACGGCCAGGAGGGCTGAACATGAAGGTACAGGTCCTCAATCTCGACGGCACCAACGCGAACAACGACATCGAACTGTCGGATGACGTGTTCGGTATCGCACCGCGTGCAGACATCCTGCACCGCGTTGTCACCTGGCAGCTCGAGAAGCGTCGCGGCATTGCTCGCGCCACTCGCGAGCGTTCGGATGTCGCACGCACCGGCAAGAAGTTCGGCAACCAGAAGGGCGGCGGTACCGCCCGTCACGGCGATCGTGCGGCTCCGGTGTTCATCGGTGGTGGTAAGGCTCACGGCGCCCGTCGTCGCGAGTTCAATCCTTCGCTGAACAAGAAGGTTCGTGCACTCGGCCTGAAGATGGCGCTCTCGGCCAAGGCCCAGAATGGCCTCGTCATTGTCGACAACCTCGACGGCATCGAAGCCAAGACCAAGGCGCTCAAGGGCGAATTCGGCAAGGCCGGCATGAACGGCAAGGTTCTCGTGATCGACGGCGACGTCGTGAACACGAACTTCGCACTCGCAGCCGGTAACCTGGTCGGCGTGAGCGTGCTCCCCGCCGTCGGCGCCAACGTCTACGACATCCTGAAGCATGATACGCTGGTGCTGACCCGCGCCGCTGTCGAAAAGCTGGAGGCGCGGTTCGCCCCCACGGGAGTGATTAACAATGGCTAAGGGCCAGCAAGTGGACATCCGTCACTACGACGTGATCCTTTCGCCACACATCACCGAGAAGTCGACGATGCTCTCCGAGCATAACGCCGTGGTCTTCAAGGTGGCTGACAAGGCGACCAAGCCCGAGATCAAGGCGGCCGTAGAGGCGCTGTTTTCCGTCAAGGTGACCGGCGTCAATACGATCGTGGTCAAGGGCAAGACCAAGCGCTGGCGCGGTAAGGAATACCGCCGCAGCGACGTGAAGAAGGCGATTGTCACGCTGGCCGAAGGCCAGTCGATCGACATCACCGAAGGCGTACGGGGCTAAATCGGATGGCACTCAAAAGTTATAACCCGACGAGCCCGGCGCGCCGCGGCCTCGTCCTTGTCGACAAGTCGTCGCTGTTCAAGGGCAAGCCGCTCAAGGCTTTGACCGAGGGCAAGCACAAGACCGGCGGCCGCAACAACAAGGGCCATGTGACCTCGCGCGGCATCGCCGGCGGTCACAAGCAGAAGTACCGCTACATCGACTTCAAGCGTCGCAAGTGGGACCAGCCTGCCACCGTCGAGCGGCTCGAGTACGATCCCAACCGCACGGCGTTCATCGCCCTCGTCAAGTACGAGGACGGCGAGCTCGCCTACATCATCGCACCGCAGCGTCTCGCCGTAGGTGACCAGGTGGTCGCCGGTGAGAAGACCGACGTGAAGCCGGGTAACGCGATGTTGCTCAGCACGATGCCGGTCGGCACGATTTGCCACAACGTCGAGATGAAGCCCGGCAAGGGCGGTCAGATTGCCCGTTCGGCCGGAACGTACGTTCAGGTCGTCGGTCGTGACCGCGGCATGGTCATCGTTCGCCTGAACTCGGGTGAGCAGCGCTACATTCGTGGTGACTGCATGGGTACGGTGGGCGCGGTGTCGAACCCCGACAACGCCAACCAGACCCTCGCCAAGGCCGGTCGCAAGCGCTGGATGGGCCGACGCCCGCTTACTCGCGGTGTCGCCAAGAACCCTGTCGATCACCCTCATGGTGGTGGTGAAGGCCGGACTTCCGGTGGTCGTCACCCGGTTACGCCTTGGGGCAAGCCGACCAAGGGCGCGCGCACACGTCACAACAAGCAGACGGACAAGATGATCATCCGTTCGCGCCACGCCAAGAAGAAGAGGTAAGACACGATGGCACGTTCCGTCTGGAAAGGCCCCTTCGTTGACCTGTACCTTCTCAAGAAGGCTGAGGTTGCGCAGGATGCCAGCGGTCGCACCGGTCCGATCAAGACCTGGTCGCGCCGCTCCACGATCCTTCCGCAGTTCGTTGGTCTGACCTTCTCGGTCTACAACGGCAAGAAGTTCATCCCCGTCGCCGTGAACGAGGACATGGTCGGTCACAAGCTTGGCGAGTTCGCTCCCACGCGGACCTTCCCGGGCCACGCCGCCGACAAGAAGGGCAAGCGCTGATGAGCAAGCAGGCAGCACCCCGCCGCGTCGGCGAAAAGGAGGCTTTGGCCGTCAACACCACGATCCGTGGTTCGGCGCAGAAGCTCAACCTCGTCGCTGGTCTGATCCGCGGTCGCCGCGCCGAGGATGCGATGAACATCCTCGCCTTCTCGAAGAAGGGCATGGCCGAAGAGGCTCGCAAGGTTCTCGCATCGGCGATCGCCAACGCGGAAAACAATCACAACCTGGACGTTGACGCGCTCGTCATCGCCGAGGCTTCGGTGGGCAAGTCGATCGTCATGAAGCGGTTCCACACGCGTGGTCGCGGCAAGTCGACCCGCATCCTGAAGCCGTTCAGCCGCTTGCGGATCGTCGTTCGCGAAGTCGAGGAGGCCTGAGCTATGGGTCATAAGTCCAATCCCATCGGTCTGCGTCTGCAGATCAACCGCACCTGGGACAGCCGCTGGTTCGCCGAGGGCGAAGGCTATCGCACGCTGCTTGAGGAAGACCTCAAGATGCGCAAGTTCATCTTCACGAGCCTGCCGCAGGCAGCGATCTCGAAGGTGGTCATCGAGCGCCCTGCCAAGCTGTGCCGCGTGTCGATTTATGCCGCGCGTCCGGGTGTCATCATCGGCAAGAAGGGCGCCGACATCGAGAAGCTGCGCAAGCAGCTCGCCGCGATGACCAAGAGCGAAGTCAAGCTGAACATCGTCGAGATCCGCAAGCCGGAAGTCGACGCTAAGCTGATCGCTCAGGGCATCGCCGATCAGTTGATCCGTCGCGTCGCCTTCCGTCGTGCCATGAAGCGTTCGATGCAGTCTGCGATGCGCCTGGGTGCTGAAGGCGTGAAGATCATGTGCGGCGGCCGTCTTGGCGGCGCCGAGATCGCGCGCGTCGAGCAGTACCGCGAAGGCCGCGTGCCGCTTCACACCTTACGTGCGAACATCGATTATGCCGAAGCCGAGGCGCTCACCGCCTACGGTATCATCGGCATCAAGGTCTGGGTCTTCAAGGGCGAGATCCTCGGCCATGACCCGCTGGCCCAAGACCGACTGATGATGGAGGCTCAAACCTCCGGCGTCCGTCCGGCCCGCTGAGCCAAGGATTAGAGAAGCACCATGCTGCAACCTAAAAAGACCAAGTTCCGCAAGGCTTTCAAGGGCCGGATCAAGGGCGACGCCAAGGGCGGTACCGACCTGAACTTCGGTTCGTACGGCCTCAAGGCCATGGAGCCCGAGCGGATCACCGCGCGGCAGATCGAGGCGGCTCGCCGCGCGATCACGCGTCACATCAAGCGTCAGGGCCGTCTTTGGATCCGCGTGTTCCCGGACGTGCCCGTTTCGAAGAAGCCCGCCGAAGTCCGTCAGGGCAAGGGCAAGGGCGCGATCGAATACTGGGCCGCTCGCGTGAAGCCGGGCCGCATCCTGTTCGAGCTGGACGGTGTTGCCGGTCCTCTCGCGGCAGAGGCCTTCAGCCGCGCCGCGATGAAGCTGCCGATCAAGACCAAGGTCGTTGCCCGCCTCGGCGACTCTTCGCACCTGGGAGGTGAGTGATGGCTAAGATCGAAGACATGCGCGCCAAGACCGACGACCAGCTCAAGGACGAACTGGGCGAGCTCAAGCGCGAGCAGTTCAACTTGCGCTTCCAGGCCGCGACGAGCCAGCTCGAGCGCCCTGCCCGGATCAAGGAAGTCCGTCGCGACATCGCCCGGATCAAGACGCTGCAGACGCAGCGCTCTGCCGACGCGGCGAAGTAAGGAGACCAACGATGCCCAAGCGTATTCTGACGGGGACCGTGGTTTCCGACAAGACCGACAAGACCGTGACCGTGCTCGTCGAGCGTAAGGTGAAGCACCCGCTTTACGGGAAGATCATCCGGCGCTCGAAGAAGTACCACGCTCACGATGAGGAAAATGCCTACCAGACCGGTGAGCGCGTCCGCATCGAAGAGACCAAGCCGATCTCCAAGACCAAGTCTTGGAAGGTGCTCGATCGCCTCCAGGCGAGCAAGGGTACCGCGATCGAGGCAAACATCGAGGTGGACAACGCGCGCTAAGCTGCTAGGGGCGCTGATCCTTCAGCGCCCGCTCAGCATTGGCCGTGCACTGGAATTTTTTGGAACTGCCGGACTGGTTCCGGCAAGCCGTTGAGAAGGAACCGGATCTATGATCCAGATGCAATCCAATCTCGACGTCGCGGATAACAGCGGCGCTAAGCGCGTCCAGTGCATCAAGGTGCTGGGTGGCTCTAAGCGTCGTACCGCGGGCGTCGGCGACATCATCGTGGTGTCGATCAAGGAGGCGCAGCCCCGCGCCCGCGTCAAGAAGGGCGACGTTCACCGTGCCGTGATCGTTCGCACCCGCAAGGACGTGCGTCGCGCCGATGGCAGCGTTATCCGCTTCGATTCGAACGCGGCCGTGCTGATCAACAAGAACGAGGAGCCGATCGGCACTCGTATCTTCGGCCCCGTGGTCCGTGAGCTGCGTGGCCGTGGCTTCATGAAGATCATCAGCCTTGCGCCGGAGGTGCTGTAATGGGCTCCGCTAAGATCAAGAAGGGCGACAGCGTCGTCGTCCGCTCGGGCAAGGACAAGGGCCGCACCGGCACCGTCGTCCAGGTCATGCCGAAGGATGGCAAGGTACTTGTTGAGGGCGTCAACGTCATGACCCGTCACCGCAAGCCGAGCCAGACGAACCCGCAGGGTGGTATCGACCGCGTTCCTGCGCCGCTGGCGATCAGCAAGGTCGGCCTCGCCGACCCCAAGGATGGCAAGCCGACGCGCGTTCGTTTCGAGACCAAGGACGGCAAGAAGGTCCGTGTGGCCGTGAAGTCCGGGGAGACCATTGATGGTTGACACCTACACACCGCGTTTGCGTTCGCGCTATGACGCCGAGATCGTCAAGGCGATGACCGAGAAGTTCGGTTACAAGAACGTTATGGAGGTTCCCAAGATCTCCAAGATCACGCTCAACATGGGTGTTGGCGAGGCCAGCCAGGACAAGAAGAAGGTCCAGACTGCCGCCCAAGAGATGGAGCTGATCGCCGGCCAGAAGCCCGTGATCACCAAGGCTCGCAAGTCGATCGCGCAGTTCAAGCTGCGTGAGGGCATGCCGATCGGCTGCAAGGTGACCTTGCGTCGTGAGCGCATGTACGAGTTCCTCGATCGCCTGGTGACTGTGGCCATGCCACGCATCCGCGACTTTCGTGGCCTCAACCCCAAGTCGTTCGACGGTCGTGGTAACTACGCGATGGGCTTGAAGGAGCAGATCATCTTTCCAGAGATCAGCTACGACAAGATCGACAAGGTGCGTGGCATGGACATCATCGTCACCACCACCGCGAAGTCCGACGATGAAGCGCGCGAGCTGCTTCGTCTGTTCGGTTTCCCGTTCCCGCTGCCCGAGGCGGCGAGCGAAGAGAAGCAGGCTGCGTGAGCGGCCGTAGCAAGAGAGCTTAAGTCCATGGCGAAACTGAGTTCCGTAAACAAGAATGAGCGTCGCAAGAAGCTCGTGAAGAAGTACGCTGGCAAGTATGCGGCCCTCAAGGCCGTTGCTGATGATCAGTCGCTCGACGAAACCGAGCGTCTGATCGCACGCCTCAAGCTGGCCGAGATCCCGCGCAACGCCAACCCGACCCGGGTTCGCAACCGTTGTGCCACGACCGGCCGCCCCCGCGGCTTCTACCGCAAGTTCGGGATCAACCGGATCGAGATCAGGAACCTTGGCAACAAGGGCATGATCCCCGGCCTGGTCAAGTCGAGCTGGTAAGGATTATCTAAATGGCTTTGACCGATCCCCTGGGTGATATGCTCACCCGCATCCGCAACGGCCAGCAGGCGAAGAAGGACTCCGTCCTTTCGCCCGCTTCGAAGATCCGCGCACGGGTTCTCGAGGTGCTGCAGCGCGAAGGTTATATCCGTGGTTTCAGCGATGACGCCACCGGTGCCCACCCGCAGCTGCGCATCGAGCTCAAGTATTTCGAAGGCGAGCCTGCTATCAAGCATATCGCCCGCGTCTCCAAGCCTGGCCGCCGCGTCTACTCGGGTTCCAAGGAACTTCCGGTGATCCGCAACGGTCTTGGCATCACCATCGTCTCGACGCCGCGCGGCGTGCTTTCGGATGCCGAAGCACGTACGCAGAACGTCGGTGGCGAAGTGCTTGCGGAGGTATTCTGATGAGCCGCATTGGCAAGCGTCCTGTCGCCATCCCCAGCGGGGTGACTGCCGACATCAAGGACGGCGTTCTCTCGGTGAAGGGGCCCAAGGGTACTCTCACTCTGCGTATGCGTGACGAGATCAGCTACACGCTCGACGACGGTTCGATCCTGGTAAAGCCGGCGAACGACACCAAGTCGGCCCGCGCGTTCTGGGGCATGCAGCGTACGCTCGTGTCGAACCTGATCGAAGGCGTGACCACGGGCTTCACCAAGACGCTCGAGATCACTGGCGTTGGTTATCGTGCGAACATTCAGGGCAAGAACCTGAAGCTGCAGCTGGGTTACTCGCACGACGTCGACATCACCGTGCCGGAAGGCATCGAGATCAAGACGCCTGACAACACGACTGTCGAGATCTCCGGCAACGACAAGCAGAAGGTCGGCCAGATCGCGGCTGAGATTCGCCAGTGGCGCAAGCCCGAGCCTTACAAGGGCAAGGGTATCAAGTACCGTGGCGAGTACATCTTCCGCAAGGAAGGGAAGAAGAAGTAATGGCCAAGCTCAACCTCTTCGATCGCCGCAAGCGTCGCGTTCGTACGTCTCTGCGTGCGCGCTCGGGCAGCCGCCCTCGCCTTTCGGTGCATCGCACCGGTCGGCACATCTATGCGCAGATCATCGACGACGCGCAGGGCCGCACCATCGCCGCAGCCAACACGCTGGGCGCCAAGGGCACCGACATCGACGCTGCGACCCGCGTGGGCAAGCAACTCGCGGAAGCTGCCAAGCAGGCGGGCGTGACGACTGTCGTGTTCGACCGCGGTGGTTTCCTGTTCCACGGCCGCGTCAAGGCGCTGGCCGAAGCCGCCCGTGAAGGCGGGCTGGAGTTCTGATCATGGCTGACGAAAACAACAACGAGCAGCCCATCGCGGCTGCAGCACCCCAGGGTGCGGATGCTGCTCCGGTCTCGGCGCCTTCGAGCGGCGGTTACCAGGGTGGTGGCCAGGGCAACCGTGGCGGTGGCAACCGTGGCGGTGGTCCAGGTGGCAATCGTGGTCGTGGCGGCGGTGACAACCGTGGCGGCGGCGGTGGTCGCGGCGGCAACGATCGTGGCGGCCGTGGCGGCAACGATCGTCGCGGTGGACGTGACGACGATGGCGGTGAAGAGCTGATCGAGAAGCTGGTTCACATCAACCGCGTCTCCAAGACCGTCAAGGGCGGCAAGCGCTTCGGTTTCGCCGCGCTGGTCGTGGTCGGCGATGGCAAGGGGCGCGTCGGCTTTGGTCACTCCAAGGCTCGCGAAGTTCCCGAGGCGATCACCAAGGCGACCGCTTCTGCCAAGAAGAAGATGGTTCGTGTTCCCCTCAAGGAAGGCCGCACCCTGCATCACGACGCCAAGGGCCACTTTGGCGCCGGCAACGTCAACGTGCGCAGTGCGCCCGCCGGTACCGGCATCATCGCCGGTGGCCCGATGCGCGCCGTGTTCGAGAGCCTGGGCGTTCATGACGTGGTGACCAAGTCGGTCGGCACCTCGAATCCCTACAACATGATCCGCGCCACGTTCGACGCGCTGACCAACCAGACTTCGCCGAAGTCGGTCGCTCAGCGTCGTGGCAAGAAGGTCGCCGACCTTCTGGGTCGTGGCGGCGCCACCGAAGTAGAGGCCGAGGCAGCCGCCGAAGCCATCGCGGAGTAATCGATCATGGCAACCATCAAGATCAAGCAGATCGGTTCACCGATCCGTCGCCCGGAAGCCCAGAAGAAGATTCTGATCGGCCTGGGTCTGGGTAAGATGCATCGCACCGTTGAGCGTCAGGATACCGCGGAAGTACGTGGCGCTATTGCCCGGCTCCCGCATATGGTCAAAGTGATCGACTGAACGTCGCGTCTGTAGCTAGAAGAACGAAGCCCCGGCCGAAAGGTCGGGGTTTTTCGTATGTGACCACCATTTCGAACCCGGCCTCAAGCGTCGGCAGCGCGACCTGATCCACGTTCATCACGCCGACGCCAAACACATCCCTGTTTCTGAATGCTCTGGGGAAATTTATTCTCGGTCCGATGCGTTCATGATGCGGCAGTCCTCCTAAACCTAGATGGACTACGCAGTTGCTGGTTCGCGGTTCGTCAGCTTTGCGGCTGTATCGATCGATGAAACGTTTCGGGATTGAAGACATGACGTTCGAGCGCAGTTCCGCCCTCTACAGGCGTGCCGGTTGGCGCGAGGCCCTGCATGATCTGGCGTTGAGTTGCCGCGATGATGACCGCGCCCGTACGCCCGAGCGGCTTCAGGAAATGAACGCACTTCTCGTCGATGCGCCGGATGTGTCCCTACTTGAGGGCCTTCGCGCCGTGAGCCCCGTGCGGTTAGAGGCTTTGCTGAAGTTGGGCGCCTGGGAGACCGCAGCACTTTCCATGCTGGACGATGGTGCCAGGTATATGCTGTCTCGCAGCGACGAACAGCGTAGTCTGGCCACGGTCGTGCTGCCAACAACCCGCCAGGAAAAGACAAGCTCCGGATCTTCCCCGGCGCTGGCGATTGTCGGCGCCCTGGCGCTCGCACTGTCGTGCGGGAGCCGTTTTGCCTCACTTGCCACGCTGCGCCCAACTCTGGACGTCGCTCCGTCACTTCATTGAAACGACCGGTGGAGGACGGCGCGACCAGGATCGCGCCTTATCCTAGTCGATATCAAGCAAGCTGGGTGCGCCGCGCCCTTCCATGAAGGTTGCCAGGTTGCGGTGAAGGTTGATGACCTTCTGTTCCTGATGCGGATTGGGCAGCGGTCCTCGGAAGCCGGACGACTTCATGCCCTTCTGGACGAACTGCATGTTGCCAAAATCCTGCGCCAGGACCGAGCCCCAGTTCTCGCCGGTCGGATCGGCATAGACCCATTCGGTAATCGGGGCTTCGCCTTCGGGGAACCGCTCCAGCGCGTAGCTTTCGAACACGCACTTGTTCGGATCATCCCCATAGGGGCGCACGCGGTAACATAGCGCGAAGGTCTCGCCATGGAGGATGTTCTGGTTGGGGAACAGGCCCCAGGCGAGGCCACCCTCCTTCTTGATTTCGGCCGGAACGTCGGGCCAGATGACGCCACGCCTGGCATCGTCGGCCTTGGCGGACTTGATCCAATGCGCGATGCATTCCTGCGGGGTCGCGGTCGCCGGCAGTTCGTCCTTCATGCGGCTGGCTGCGTTGACCAGCGTCTCGGTCGACGCCGAATAATTGACCGTCTCGTAGTTCTCGCGGATCAACTCGTAGGTGGACACGCGGGGATCGTCGCCCTTGCCCGCACGCGTGGTGCCCGCGCTTTCGCTCATCTGGAACTTGGCGTCGCGCGTGTCGTAGCTCGATACCGAATGCAGCCCGTACTGCTTCGACAAGGCGTAGTAATCACCATAGGCCAGCAGCTGGGTGTGCGTACCGGCGACATGATAGGGCTCAAGGAAGGCCTCGATCGCGGTCTTCCAATTGCATTCGTAGATCGCCCACTGACGCCATTTGTAGCTCATACCGGCAAGGTCGAAGTGGTTCAGGATCTCTCCCGCGCGTCCCATCCACTCGACCAGCGGCACCGCATCGGGGTCCATGTTGATGTAGATATAGCCGTTCCACGTATCGACCTTCACCTCGGACAGGCAGGTCATCTCGGGCGTCAGCTTGTTGTCCCAATCCTGCGGATCGAGGATGTAGGTGTTCTCACCTTCGAGATTGAAGGTCCAGCCGTGAAAGCCGCATACGAAATTGCGGCGATTGCTCCCGCGAACATCGTGCACCTTGCCGGGCAGATGATCGGGTGTGCTGACAAGCTGACGGCCACGATGAGGGCACACGTTGTGAAAGGCCTTCAGGCTGCCATCGTCCTTGCGCAGGACGATGATCGACTCGTCCGCGACGTTGTAGGTCAGCCAGTCCCCGGCGTTGGGCAGATCGCTTTCGCGCTCGACCATCTGCCAGATCCTGGGCCACAGCAGGCGCTTCTCGGCTTCGAGGTACTCCGACGAAAGAAAGGCCTCGGTCGGGTACGTGACCAGCCGCTCCTGATCCATGTCCTGAGCGGTGATGTTTGCGGGGGCGAACGTCTCTGGCTTGTTCATCGTGGCATCTCCCATGGCACCAGGCGACATCCTTGCGGCGGATGTTCTGACACACGGCCAACTGCGCTATTCAACAGTCCTGTTCATTAAGTCCAATGCCCGTCGAATGCCAGAACAGAATCGACTAACGCAAAACGAAGGGGCGGAACGCTTGCACGTTCCGCCCCTCGCGCAGCCCCGATGGCGTTCCTCAGAGGGCGATGATGCCGCCATCGTCCTTGGTGATGGCAACGATGGCCGATCGTGGGCGGATCGTCGCGGCGACCGCGGTACCGGCCTGTGAATCCGGCCATTGGCTCGAAGGCTGTGCCGGCGTACCATCCTCTCCCGGATGCTGGATGCCGACGAACAGCGTGCGTCCATCCGGCGTCATGTCGATACCCGTGATCTCGCACTGCTTGGGGCCAACCAGGAAGCGGCGCAGCGTTGCCGCCGTCGCCGCCGCTCCGACGATGGTCGCCTGCGTTGCGGTGGCGCCGGTCGCATCCTTGTTGGTGATCGTTTTGGCGCCACCGTCTCCGACGGTGCCGGGCATTGCCGCCAGCAACATGCAATTGGTGCGATCTGTCAGCGCACCATCGTCCGTTTCGATCCAGAGCACCGGCTTCACCTTGCCGGCAGGATTGGTCGACCGCGAGAAGTACAGGCCATCCGGGCTGGACAGGTCGTTATCGGCGGTCAGCCCCGAGATGTTCACGTTGACCGGGTCGGCGTCCGCGGAGTCCGCACCGAACAGGTAGATGTCCCAACGAAACGTCACCGCGCCGGCATCGTCGCCGCTCTCGCGTAGGCGGATGATGTGACCGTTGGGGTTGCCGAACTGCGCGGTCATCCCCTTCGGATCGTTGTAGTGGCGCGGATTGGCGGCGTCTGTCCCGTTCAATGGCCGCCCGGCGGCATTGTTGTTGGTCAGTGTGAGATAGATCTCGCCGGTCACGGGGTTTCCGGCCGTCCACTCGGGCCGGTCCATCGGCGTGGCCCCCACCGCGTCGGCGGCAAGCCGGGCGTTGATCAGAATGTCAGCCTGGTCGGCGAACTGATAGGCCGGAGTCGACCCCGATGCTGCGCGGGGCGGCACTTGCCCGAAGACGAGCGGCAACCATTGCCCGGTCCCATCCGCGTTGAACCTGGCGACATGGAGCACGCCTGCATCAAGGTACTTGTCGCCCATGGCGACACGATTGGTGGCCCCCGCATCCGCCGCGGCGAACGTGGTGTTCGAGACGAACTTGTAGAGATACTCGCGCCGGGAGTCGTCGCCCATGTAAACTGCCAGCTTGCGCCCGGCGACCGCTTGGACGAACGCGCCTTCATGCCCGAAACGCCCAAGCGTGGTGCGCTTGCGCGGCGTGGACGCCGGATCGTAGGGATCGATCTCGACCACCCAGCCGAACTGGTTCGGCTCGTTGCGGAAGTCCTGCGCTGCGGTGTCGGCCTTTGCGCGCGCATCCCAGCGGGTGTAGAGCGTGTCCGTCGTCGCCACCGACGACCAGGCGTAGTTGCCAGTGTTGCTCGTCACGCCATACCGAGACAACGCGATCTGCTCACGCACGGAGCGTTTGGCGCTATCGGCACCGGCGCCCGTCGCATCACGACGGAAATAGCCGGCCCAGTTTTCCTCGCAAGTCAGGTTCGTGGCCCAGGGCGTTATGCCGTTAGCGCAATTGTTGATGGTGCCACGGCCCCGCGTCCCATCCGGGGAAAAGACGGTAGACAGCATCGCCGAGCCGGCGGCGGGACCAGAAAACTGCATCGGCGTGGCGGGCGTGATGCGACGGTTGAAGCCGCTGGTCGCCACATAGCTCCACTTGCGATTACC
Organism: Novosphingobium sp. TK46; assembly: GCF_055361525.1. Lineage (NCBI taxonomy): Bacteria > Pseudomonadati > Pseudomonadota > Alphaproteobacteria > Sphingomonadales > Sphingomonadaceae > Novosphingobium > Novosphingobium sp. TK46. The sequence goes on along the minus strand of NZ_CM143963.1, from coordinate 2,715,715 downwards.
CGCATCGACATACTCGCTGACGCTGACACCGTGCGCCATCATCTCCTTGAGCGCCTCGCCTTGCGGGCGCGGGCCCGTGGCGACGTTGGTCGGGCCGTTGGGGTGGAGGTACTGAACGTTGAGGTTCTCGTGGTTCTGAACCATCAACCCGCGCGTATTGCTGTTGTCGTCGCGGGCGGCGGCGCTGTTCAGGCCGAAGAAGTGCAGCGCATCGCCATGATCGCCGATGCGCCTGTCGAAGTCGCTGTCGGTGCCGTTGTTGGCATAGGCGGAGACGCCCGCCGCCAATGGATCCCCAAGGCGGGTCAGCACCGTTACCGAGTAGCCGGCCGGAACCGTGACCACGTCGTTCAGGTTCTTCGCCACGGCAGAGAACCCCAGCACGGCGGCATTCACGCGAACGGTACTGGTGGCGCTCGCGGTGCCGCCCCGCTGCGTCGGGGCGGAATAGGTGAACGTCAGATCGGTGGCCTGCGTCACCGACGGCGCGATGAACGTCGAGGTGGTGCCATTGACCGTGGTGAGCGCAACGGCTTCGCCGCTGCTTTGCGTCCAGGCGCCTGGCAGAACGTCCGCCGCGACTGTCGTCGTCAAGGTCACCACCCTGCCGGCGCTGGTAGCTGCGACCATTCCTGGCGTCACCACCGGTGACTGGTCGGCATCGTCGCCGCCGCAAGCCGAAAGCATCGTGGTTCCAAGCAGCGCCATCCCCGTTGCGCCAAGGCCGCCGAACAGCGTTTGCCGGCGCGAGTATCGCTCGTCAGCGAGGCTTTCGAGCGATCGCACGCAGCTGTCGTTCGTGTCGACGTCACCGTCCGAATAGCCGGTGATCGAGAAGTTGTCTGTCATGGTGTCCCCCTTTGCGAGTGCTCTGGGGCGATCTCCTATGGCCGTTCCATGACAGGATTGCGGAGCTGCGATGACAGATTTGCGGCATCGCCGGGGTTGGGCGAACGCTCCGTCAGGCGGTGGGGTACACACCTGCCAGCACCGTTCTGAAGTGCCGTTTCACAAGTTCGTTGCAGGTGCAGGCGCGCTGCGCGAGCAATTCGGGAGCGGTCACTTCGATCCCGCCGCGCCGCGTCCGTACAAGGCCGTCCGCCTTGAAGCGCTGGACCACCCTGCTGGCATAACTGCGGCCGATGCCCATCATCGAGGCGAGTTGTTCCTGCGTCATGGTGATGTCGTTGCGGCCAATCCGCTCGGTGGCGGCGATGAGCCACTTGGCGGCGCGCTGCTCGATCGTATGCACCGCGTTGCAGGCGATGGACTGAAAAACCTGAGCCATCAGGCAGTCGGCATAGCGTGAGAACAGCGATCGTACCGCAGGAGACGCCTCCTTGGCTCGGTCGAGGTCGGCCACCGGTATGCGCAGGAACCGGCCTTCGTGCATAACGCTCGATCGCGCGTAGGCCGGGGTCGATCCATTGCTGACGATCGCGCCCAGTGCGCCCTCGCGTCCGACCATCAAGGTCTCGACCACGACGCCGTCCTCGAGCAAAACGAAGAACGATGCGACCGCGCCCCCGCATGGAAAGTAACAGTAATCGACGGACTCGCCGGGCTCGTAAAGCAATCGTCCGCCGCTGAGGCGAATGGTCGCCGAACGCGCGAAGAGCATGTCGCGATCCTGATCGCTCAGGGTGTCCAGCAGTTCGTTTCGTTCGGACATCGCCCATCCTTTCGGACCGCTTCGGCCCTGCGGAGGACAAGTCGGTCGTTCGCGGCGAAGTTCCCGGCTGCGTGTAAAAGTGAACAGAGGGACGATGGCATTCGTGCTACTCGACGTTGCAGAACGCTTGTCGGCGCCCCCGCGATCGGGCGGCGGCCTCCGAGTCATTTCGATGGACAATCGGGGCGGTCGGCACCAAGGAAGCTTCGGAGATTTATCAGCCTAACATGCAAACACTCCTGGCACATCTGCGCGAGGCGACAGCGGCGTCGCATGCGTCGCTCGACGACGCCTTCGGCTCGCTCGATCTCTCCCAAAGGTCGGACTACGCGCGTTTTCTTGCGGGTCATGCGATCGGCATGAGGCCACTTTTCGGCAGCTTCAGGACGTTCGTGGCGGACCAGCTAGGGCTGCCCTGCCCTGATTATCCTGCAATGTTGCGGATGGATCTTGCGGCCTTGGGCATCGATGCCGAAGATCTGCCCAAGCTTGAAACGAAAGTCGACCTCACTCCGGGTGGCAGCGGCTACGTCGTGGCAGGATCGCGCCTGGGGCTGTCGATGATCCGCAAGGCCGGCTATTGGGGCCGTGCGCATGGCCACCCGTCGGCCTACATGGAAGACGATCAGGGCATCGCGATCTGGAAGAGCGTGTCGGCCTGGCTCAAGCGTAGCGAGGCCGACGAGGCTGTTGCCTCACGCGAAGCCGCCGCAGCGGTTGCAGCCTTCGACACCTTTCGCGACGCCTTCGCAGCGAGCGGCGTCGTGACCATCAGCGAAGTCGCGAAGTAGGCGCAATGGCCGATTTATCCCCCATGGTCGACCTGACCACCTGCGATCTCGAACCGATCCACATCATCGGGCGCATCCAGAGCTTCGGCTGGCTGATCTCGTTTTCAAGCGACTGGATCGTCAATCACGCGTCGCTCAATTGCGCGGAGATATTCGGCGCCCCCGCGTTCGACCTGATCGGCCGACCCGTGCGCGATATTCTGACGCCCGGCGTGCTGCATGACGTTCGCTCGCGTATGCAGATCCTCGGCGCGTTCGGCTCGGTCGAGCGGATGTTCGATATCGACCTGCTTGAGGACGGCCGCAAGTTCGACATCGCGCTGCACACCTCGGGACAGTCGATCGTTCTCGAACTCGAACTGAGCGAGAATATCGGTCGACGCGACTACGTGAGCTACGTGCGGCCGATGATCGACCGCATGCGGACCGCGCCATCCGCCGAAGCCCTGTGCAAGAGCGCGGCACGGCACCTGCGCGCCTTGACCGGGTTCGATCGGGTCATGATCTACCGCTTCGAACCCTCAGGCGCAGGCGAAGTCATCGCCGAAAGCGTGAACGGTGGGATCGACAGCTTCTATGGCCTGCACTTTCCGGCTTCGGACATTCCGGCCCAGGCCAGGCGGTTGTACGCCCGCAATATCCTGCGCATCATCACCGATGTCGATGATCCCACCATCAAGGTGGTGCCGACGACCAATCCCAACGGCGATCCTCTCGATATGTCGATGAGCGGCCTGCGTGCGGTCTCACCGATTCACATCGAATATTTGCGCAACATGGGCGTGAAGGCGTCGATGTCGGTTTCGATCATGCGCCGGGGCAAGCTGTGGGGCCTGATGGCATGCCACCACTATACGCCGCTGCGATTGTCGTATTCGGTGCGTACGGCGGCCGAGCTTTTCGGCGAATTCTTCGCCTATCTGCTCGACCAGCGCGAAACCGACTTCGCGCTGGAAAAGCGCAGCGAGTCGTCGCGGATCCATGACGAGATCATGTCGCGGGTCGCCGGGGGCAACTCGCTGCTCTCCGCGTTCGAGGATTTTGCGGACTCGATCGCGAAGGTCATTCCGTTCGATGGTATCGCCGGATGGGTCGACGGGAGCTTCATGGCGCGTGGCTCGACGCCGACGCAGCCGCAGCTCGAAGCGCTGACGCGATACCTCAACACCGCCGGCTCCAATGCGATCTGGTCGAGCGAGAACATGGCGCTGGTCTATGAACCCGCCGCAGAGTTTGCCGAACAAGCTGCCGGCGTCCTGGCACTGCCGGTTTCCCGCTTGCCCCGCGATTACATCGTGCTCTTCCGCAAGGAGCATCTGCGCGAGGTCTTCTGGGCGGGAAATCCCGAGAAGGCGATCGAGCTTGGCCCCAACGGATCACGCCTGACCCCACGCAAAAGCTTCGAATTGTGGAAGGAAGAGCGCCGCGGTTATTCGCTGCCGTGGACGGCCGACGAGATCCTTGCGGCGGAATCGCTGCGGATCACCTTGCTGGAGGTCGTGCTGCGCCTGGCGGACGCGGCGAACGCGGTGCGCGAACAGGCCAACAAGCAGCAGGACATGCTGATCGCGGAATTGAACCACCGGGTCCGCAACATCCTGAACCTCATCCGGGGTCTGGTGACCCAGTCGAAGGAAGGCGCCAGGACGATCGACGAGTTCGCCGAGATCATCGGTAGCCGTATCCATGCGCTTGCGCGCGCGCATGACCAGGTGACGCAATCCGACTGGTCGCCCTCGTCGCTCTACAAACTCATCCGCACCGAAACCGACGCCTATGCCAGCGATAGCGCCGACAGGGTTTTGATCGAGGGTCCCGATGCGATGATCGCGCCGGGCGCCTTCACGACCCTTGCTCTGGTCATCCACGAGATGATGACGAACTCGTGTAAGTACGGGGCGCTATCCGATACGCGCGGACAGATTGCGATCAAGATCAGCAAGGGTCAGGATAAGTCGCTGCAGGTCGACTGGAGCGAGAATGGCGGCCCCCCGGTCAAGATACCGACCCGTCGTGGCTTTGGCTCCATCATCATCGAGCGCACGATCCCCCACGAGCTGGGTGGCGGCGCCGTGATCGACTATCGCGCCGAAGGTCTGCATGCGCGGTTCCTCGTGCCCAGCGAGCATATTTCGGCTTACGACATGCCGACCCCCGCAGGCTACGAACCACCGCCGACCCTGAGCGACATGCGCGAGAGCCTGCCTGACCTGCTGAAGGCGGGCGCGCTGATCGTCGAGGACAATGTCATCATCGCCATGGAAGCCGAGGACGTGCTGCGCGATCTCGGGTTCAAGACCTGCCTGGTCGCCGGCTCGGTTCAATCGGCGAAAGGTGTGATCGAGAACACCGACCTCAGCTTCGCCATGCTCGACGTGAATCTCGGCAGCGAGACGAGCGAGGAAGTGGCCGAGCTGCTTCGGGAACGTCGCATCCCTTTCATCTTTGCAAGCGGCTATGGCGACCGTTCTCTCGCGACGGCGCGGTTTGCCGAAGTGCCGGTGATCACCAAGCCCTATTCCGAGCGCGACGTGCGGATGGCGATCGATCGTCTCGGGCGAAAATAGGTCGGTTTGCCGGACGGCTCGTCACGCGCTGGTCGAGACGTTCTTACCACCCGCCTTCTCGAGAAAATCGATCAATCCGCGCTCCTCGCGCGACAGCCACTGTGTGGAGCGCGGAAGCGTTTCGGGTAGGACCGGCGCACCCTCGCCACCCTTCGCCGCAGCCACGATCATCGGGTGAACGTACGATTTGCGCGCGATGGTCGGCGTGTTTCCGAGCCGCTCCGAAACGTCTGTCATCAGCGCCTTGAGCGAGGTCTTGGGATCTTCAAGGAGCCGGGCGAAGGCAAAGGAACTCGCAGCCCAGGTACGGAAATGCTTGGCGGTGAACGCATCGCCCATGATGTCATGAAGGTAGGCGTTGACGTCGTGGCTGTGCACCGGCGTGGCGTCCCCGTTCGCATCGAGATACTGAAACAGGTGTTGTCCAGGCAGATCCTGCATCTTGCGCACGCAAGTCACCAACTTCTTATCGTTGCAATCGATCTCGTGCATCTTGCCCGACTTACCGCGAAAGCGCAGCCGCAGGGTGCCGCGCTCGATCTTGGCATGGCGATTGCGCAAGGTGGTGGCGCCGAAGCTCTTGTTCGTCTTGGCATATTGCTCGTTGCCGATGCGGATCGCGCCGGTATCCAGTAAAGCCACGACCGAGGCGATCGCGCGCTCGCGCGACAAGGTGCGCAACGCGAGATCGTCGGTCACGCGCTGACGAAGCTTGGGCAGTTTGCGACCGAACAGGGCGCATAAGTCGAACTTCGCCGCCTCGCGCTCCTCGCGCCAGTTGGGATGATAGCGATACTGTTTGCGACCCCGGGCATCGAACCCGAACGCCAGGAGATGCGCATCGGGCTGCGGGCAGTACCAGCAATTCTCATAGGCGGGCGGCAAGGCTATGCGGTTGAGCCGGTCGATCTCGTCACGATCGGTGATCCTCACCCCTTCTGCTGAAAAAAACGCCCATTTGCCGCCGCGCACTTTGCGGCGCGTTATTCCGGGCTCGGTATCCTCGACGAAACGCAATTGTGCCATGCCGTGTTCATGTTCTTTCAGACGCTTACGTCATCAAACGCATGATCGTCGGACAAGTTTGCCAACCCCCTCACTACCTTTGCACCAAAGGGCACTCGCGGCCTCGTCGCCGAGAACATACATCGAACGCAATGGCCCATATGTCACTCAAGGAGAAGCTGGAGGTATTGGCCGATGCGGCCAAATACGATGCCTCTTGCGCATCGTCAGGCACGGCCAAGCGAAACAGTTTGAAAGGCGGCATCGGATCGACCGAGGGCATGGGGATATGCCACGCCTACGCGCCCGATGGCCGCTGCATTTCCTTGCTCAAGATCCTGCTGACCAATTACTGCCAGTTCGACTGTCACTACTGCATCAATCGTAAAAGCTCTTCGGTGAGACGCGCTTCCTTTACCGTCAAGGAAGTCGTCGATCTCACTATCGGCTTTTATCGTCGCAATTACATCGAGGGCCTGTTCCTGTCCTCTGGCATCATCCGCAGTCCCGATCATACGATGGATCAACTGGTGGAGGTGGCGCGCAAGCTGCGCGAAGACCACGGGTTCAAGGGCTATATTCATCTCAAGACAATACCGGACGCTGATCCGGAGATCGTGGCTCAGGCGGGCTTGTGGGCGGACCGCGTATCGATCAACATCGAGCTGCCCACCTCGGCCGCGCTGACCCGACTTGCTCCCGACAAGTCGGAGGCGCGCATCACCAGCGCCATGGCCGAGATGAAGGATTCGATCGTCGAAGCGAAGGAGGCCTCGCGCAAATTCAAGTCGGCGCCGGTCTTTGCTCCAGCAGGACAATCCACCCAGATGATCGTAGGGGCCGATGCGGCCACTGACGTGCAGATCATCGACCGCGCATCATCGCTATACCAAGGCTATGGCATGCGACGGGTGTACTATTCCGCGTTTTCGCCAATCCCGGATGCAAGTGCGGTTCTGCCGCTGCAGCGGCCGCCCTTGATGCGCGAACATCGGCTTTATCAATCCGACTGGCTGCTGCGGTTCTATGGATATGAGCCATTCGATATTCGCGACGCATCTGACAATGGCATGCTTCCGCTCGACATCGATCCGAAGCTCGCGTGGGCGTTGAAATTCCGCGAAAGTTTTCCTGTCGACGTGAACACCGCGGAGCGCGAAAGATTGCTGCGGGTTCCCGGCCTGGGCGTCAAGGCAGTGAAGACGATCCTGTCGACGCGTCGTTATCGCAAGTTGCGTCTCGATGACGTGGGAAGGCTGACGCAGTCGATCGCCAAAGTCCGTCCTTTCATTACGACGATCGATTGGCGGCCCACGCTTCTGACCGATCGCAGCGACTTGAAACGCCTGCTCACGCCGCCGGAAAAGCAACTCGAACTATTCGCCGCTTGAGAATCGTTCGCGATGGCAACCTCGGTGATGGAGGTCCGTTCATCAGCCAACAAGGAGACACACGATGGCAGATGCTCAAATTTTCCAGGACCTTATAGCCGACCACGCGCGCCATCGCGAAATGCTCGAGGCGCTTGGCAAGACCTCCAGCGGCAGCGACGAGCGCGCCACGCTGTTCGAGAAGCTTCGCGTGGAGCTGCAGTCGCACGCCGCCGCCGAAGAGGAATCACTTTACGCAACGATGCTCGCCATCCCGGAACTGCGCGACGATGCGCGTCATTCGGTGTCAGAGCACAAGGAAGTCGACGATTACCTCGGCGAATTGGTAAAGCTGGACATTCATTCCGACGAATGGACGAGCAAGTTCGAAGAGATGCGGCATCGCTATCTTCATCACATCGATGAAGAGGAAGAGGATATGTTCCCCGAAGCGGCAAAGACGTTGAGCGCGGAAGACGAAGCGCGGCTGGCGAAGGTGTTTGAAGACCGCAAGCCGAAAGAACTACAACTCGCAGCCGAAGAAAAGCCGGGTGACGACCGCGACTGATCCCCTCTCTTCCGAAACGATGCGCGCCCCACCGGCGCGTGTCGTCCGGCTGGATGGTGAGGATGACTGGGAAGGCTGGCGTGATGCCGCGCGTCGCTTTCTCGCCGCGCGCATCGAGCCGGAGAAGATAGTTTGGCAGCCGGGTGAAAGCGCCGACGATCTGTTCGCCGTGGGCGGGGACGATCTTCCACCCGAGCCTCAGCTTGAACTGCGCGTTCCGCGCGCCTTCCCCGATCTTGCGAAAAGCGCGCTTCTCCATCGCGACCCGGAACGGTTTGCGCTGCTGTATCGCTTGCTGTGGCAAGTCACGGAGCATCCCGGATTGCTCTCGGATCAGGCCGATCCGCTGGTGCGGCGCATCGAATTGATGGCCAAAGCTGTTCGCCGCGACATTCACAAGATGCACGCGTTCGTGCGTTTTCGCGAGGTGGCAGATCCGGGGGGGGCGACGGACGATGCGAAACGCTTCATCGCCTGGTTCGAACCAGAGCACCACATCGTTCGCGCCACTGCCGGTTTTTTCGTACGCCGCTTCGCGCAGATGGCCTGGTCCATTCTGACGCCTGAAGTATCGATCCATTGGGACGGCACGACCTTGACCGAAAGCCCCGGGGCCGACGTGTCGATGGCGCCGCGAGAAGACGCGCTGGAGGATATGTGGAAGGCCTATTACGGCGCGACCTTCAATCCTTCGCGGCTGAAGATCGGCGCGATGACGCGCGAGATGCCCCGTAAATACTGGAAGAACCTCCCCGAAGCGCAGATGATAGCTCCGCTGATCGCCGGGGCGCAGGCACGCGAGGCGCATATGGTCGCACAACAGGTCGAACCCGAGAAACGGGCGGGAACACTCGGCGCGCTCGCGCAAGAGGCGCAAGGCTGCCGCCGCTGCCCCCTATGGGAAGGAACCAATGGCTGCGTGTTCGGCGAGGGTCCGGGCGATGCGCGTCTGATGATCGTTGGCGAGCAGCCGGGTGACGAGGAGGACAAGAACCATCGGCCATTCGTTGGCCCGGCCGGCGGCGTCCTCGACAAGGCGATGGCCGAAGCAGGTATCGATCGTGGCGAGGTGTACCTCACCAATGCGGTAAAGCACTTCAAGTACACGATGCGCGGCAAGCGGCGGCTTCACCAAAAGCCGGATGCGCCCGAGATTGACGCCTGCCGCTGGTGGCTCGATCAGGAGATCGGCCTTCTGCGCCCAAAAGCTACGGTCATGCTAGGCGCGACGGCGGTGCGCGGCGTCACCGGCAAAACCGCGACGATCGGCAAGATGCGGGGTACTCCGATGCCCATCGCCCAGGGAACGGGCGTGGTCACCTGGCATCCTTCGTACATCCTGCGTCTGCCCGATCGTTCGGCCTCCGAGACCGCCTACTCAGCTCTTGTCGATGATCTTCGCCTCGCGGCGGATCAGGCCCGGATCGGCTAACCAATGATGGAGCGATCACTTAGCCAGGGAACGTCGCAAGTTACCTTGCGTTAATTCCTGCAAGTTCGACGTCCCCCAAAAGCAGGAGAGAAACAATGGACAAGGAAACGCGCGAGACCTTCTGGAAGGCTTTTGCGGACAGCCCATTCATCATGATGCGGCTCGAAAGTTCCACCGAGCATGCCGAGCCCATGACGGCGCAGCTCGACAAGGACGCACATCATGCGATCTGGTTCTTCCTTGCGCGGGATAATCGCATCGCCGCAGGGGGCTCTGCGATGGGCCAGGTCGCGACCAAGGGACACGACGCCTTCGCGTGCATCTCGGGCGAGCTTGTCGAAGAGACCGATGCCACCATTCGCGAGAAGCAGTGGAATAACGTCGTCGAGGCGTGGTTTCCGAATGGCAAGAATGATCCCACGATCCTGATGCTTCGTTTCGACATCAAGGATTCGGAAGTCTGGATCTCCGACATGTCGCTCAAGGGAAAGCTGAAAATGCTTGCCGGTGCGCCCATCAAGCCCAGTGAAGCTGGCGAACATGCCGTAGGCGCTGTCTGATAGCGGAATGGGGCTGGCGTTGGACCAGCCCCGTTTTCTCGAACCCCTGCTCACGCAGCAGGCCGGGGCGACTGTTCTAATTCAACGGGGCGCGAAGCAAGGCGGCCAAACCTAATTGTCAAACAGAGCGTCGCGAGCGTTTTGTCTACGCTTAGCAACGACGTTAGGTTTCAGTAGCCGATGCGGCGGTAGGGCTTTCAGAGCGCCGACGTGTATTCTTACGCGGACACCTGCAGGTGCTGGCCCTGAAGCAACTGCAATCCCATCGGACGGGGAACTACGAGTGTCTCGTCAAGGGCATAGGCTACCGCTGCTCTGATCGTCTCGGACGTGAATGGCTTATGGACCACGCCCAAAGCATCGGCTGCATCGAGACCGATTTGGCAGGAACTCGCCGTAACGTAGATGATCCGCGCGTTGAAGCGCGTGCTCAGCATTCGTGCGATATCGGGACCTGTCGGTCCATCCCGGAGGTTTATGTCAACCAAGGCGACATCAACCGGGCTCGAGATCTTGGAAGCGGCTTCCATGTCGGGCACACAGGCGATTACGTGATGACCACAGTCTAGAATGATATCTTCGAGCTGCAGGGCAAGAAGACACTCGTCCTCCACGATCACCACGTTACGCGCTAACACCCGACTACTCCGTTCAGCCGCATCAGGCTTAGGCCGCGATGGTGATCGGTTCGTCGCTGTTGGCGATCTTCGCGAGTTCGTTGAAGAACGCGTCGATAGCCTCGCCGGTGAGAACGAAGTTGTGACGGAAATCCGGAAGCTGCCCAGATTCGATCACTTTGCTCAACATCGAGCGTGCGCGGCAGATGCGGCTCTTAACCGTACCGAGTGCGATACCGCAGATGTCAGCGATCTCTTCGTACGACAGGTTACCTGCGGCAACCAGAATGAGAGCTTCGCGATAGGTGCCGGGAATCGCCGTCAGTGCCCGAAGCACATCGCCGAGTTCGACTGCGCTCTCCTGGCTCGCGGGCGCGCGCAGAATGCGCTCGGCCGCCAGTTCATCGTACTCGCCATGGAAGCGCGCCCGACGGGCCTCACTGTAGAAGTGATTACGTAAAATCGTGAACGTCCAAGCCTTGAAGTTGGTACCCGCGGCATAACGCTCACGAGCCGCCCAAGCACGCAACATCGCTTCCTGAGCCAGATCGTCCGCACGATCACGGCACCCGCAAAGTCCGCGCGCGAAGGCGCGCAAATGGGGAGCAACTTCGGTCAGGGCGCGCTTGAAATCACGGTCGCTGAGCGACGACTTGGGCTCGACCTCTGTCCCGATTGCTACCGTCATAAACATCCCTCCGACCTACTTGTGTCGACTGCTGAACGCATCTCGAAACAAAAGGGTTCCCCGATCCGTAAACAATTGAGGCTCCCGTTCGGGAAACGGGAGCCTCGGGATCGGGTCACCACTGGTGCGGGGGGGGGGGTGGGAGGGCCAGCGGTGATGCAGTTGAAACAGACGCGCGAACAAAGAGTTCCCGCAGATATCCGACACACCAGAATTTTGCGTTTTTTGAACGAGGTGCATTGCGACACCGCCCGCGACCGCCATATGAGCGGCGCGCGGGGGCATACCAGTACGAACGCCGCGTCGTTGCCGTAAACTCGCTTGCCTCCGGTACCAAGCATGCTACGTTTTGGATGTGGCTGCAGGTATCGGTTAGTGAGACCGCGAACCGCGCCACCCTTCTCTTCAAGGATTGAGCATGTCCGTCTCCGATCAGATCAGCGTTCAACTACCATACTTGCGTCGCTATGCGCGGGCGCTGACCGGATCGCAGCACTCGGGCGATGCCTACGTGCGCGCAACGCTCGAGGCGGCCCTGGCAGATCAGGCGCTGCGATCGGAAATTGCCCGCAGTCGCGCCGCGCTATATGGCGCCTTCACCCGCATCTGGGCGACGTCAAACGTCGATGAACCTGTCGGTGCCGATCTGGGGCTGCATGAGCAAGCGGCGCAGAGCCGCCTTGCGACAGTCGCACCGACGCACCGTCAGGCATTGCTTTTGACGACCGTCGAGGAATTCAGCCGCGAGGATTGCGGTGAGATTCTGGGCATCGACGTTCCCGATGTAGATGTGCTGGTGCAGCAGGCGATCGAAGAGATCGAGAGCGAAAGCACCACCGACGTCCTGATTATCGAGGACGAGCCCTTGATCTCGATGCAACTCGAAGGCCTTGTTTCCGAACTGGGTCACAATGTCGTTGGCACTGCAGCCACACGTTCGCAGGCGCTGGAATTGTTCCGGTCCAATCCGGCAGGCCTCGTACTGGCCGATATTCAGCTTGCCGACGGCAGCTCCGGCATCGATGCAGTCGAGGATCTTCTTAAGTTCGGTGACGTGCCGGTGATCTTCATCACCGCCTATCCGGAGCGCTTGCTGACGGGTGAACGCCCCGAGCCGACCTACCTGGTTACCAAGCCCTTCCAGGAAGGCACCGTCCGCGCCGCGATCAGTCAGGCGCTCTTCTTCGGATCGAGCCGTCCGCTGAACTGATTCCGCCTCTTACCCAAAAGCATGACGCCGCCAGAAGGTCTTCCTTCTGGCGGCGTTTTTCTTGGCCGCGCACTGCGGCGGATTTGTTACCTGTTAGAACGAGCAAGCGCGCCAGGCGGGCCAATCACGCGTCAGTCGCGGTTCGGTTCGCTACGCAGAAGGAATTCCCGGCTTTGGCGCACCGGAACCTTGAGGCGGCATTCGACCCCACCGGGAAGGAAACGCAGATCCACTTCGGATCGTAGCTCATGCGCGACGATCTTTTCGATCAGGTCACGACCGAAGCCGCGCTTGTTCGGCTCGTTGACGGTCGGACCGCCCTCCTCTCGCCAGTGAATCTCCGCCTGATCGGCATCGATCAGCGTCCAATGGACATGGATACGTCCGCTCAAGGCGCTTAGCGCGCCGTACTTGGCGGCATTCGTCGCCAGTTCGTGGATCGCAAGCCCAAGTGACATGGCATCGTTGGGGGCCAGTTTGATCTCGGGCCCACTCATCACGACATGGCTGTCCTTGCCATCCATATAGGGTGCAAGTTCGGCACGGATCACCTCGCCAAGCGGAGCATTGCTCCAGTCGGATTGCGAGAGCAGGTCGTGCGTTGCGGACAGTGCGCGTATGCGGGCCGTCAGGCTCTCGGTGAAAGTATCGATATTGGTCGATCTGCGCCGCGTGAGGGCCGCGATCGACAGCACGTTGGCCAGCGTGTTCTTGACCCGATGATTGAGCTCGCGCGTCAATGAATTTCGGATGGCCGATTGCCGGCTCAACCACTCAAGCACGCGACGATCCTCCGCCGCACGCCGTGTGATGAGGCGACCGATCGCCATGACCATGAGCGATGTTATGATGCCGAAGAAAAGCGTCACACGCGCCGTGGTGGACAGCACTTCAGCCTTCTTGTCGCTGATCTGAATGATCCAGCTATGATTGCCGACATCGATGCGGCGTTCCTTGGCTACGCCGCTGCTGCCCGAGGCCTGGCGCTTGGCCATCAGGTTGGCGGGTGCGATCCGCTCATCGTAGACGCTGACCTCGAGTTCGTCGTTGCGGTAAAGTTCGCCAGCGGATCGTAGAAAATCATCCGCACGAAAAACGCTGAATACGAAGCCCTTCACGGCCCGACGGCTCTTCGCCTCCCACACCGGCATGTAGATCAGGAAGCCGGCTTGCGTGCCGTCCTTGTCCTGGACCAGGCGCACCTTGCCGGTCGTGACCGGTTTACCTGTGGCCAATGCCTCGTCCATGGCCATGCGCCGGGTCGGATCGGAATACATGTCGAAGCCCGTCGCCTGCCGATTGAACCGCGTGCGTGGTTCCAGATACACGACAGGAACCGAATAACGGCTCACCTCTCGATTGGCTGGCGATGCGGCCGGTCGGGACCATATCGTGAAGGTCGATGCGTCGCGCGCGCGCTCGGCTTCTTCAAACGCGGCAGTTTGTTCGCCCCGCAACAGGGGCGCCCACCCGAAGCCCATGGAACCATACAAGTTGCCGCTTGCCTGCAAGTCCGTCGAAAACTCGGCGATCTGTTCGCTCGAAACCGTCTGCTGCATGGCGAAAAGCGCTGATCCCGCGCGCAGCAAGGCGATGTTTTCCGTCACGCGCCTTTGCAGCGCCGACGCGATCTCGGTCAGGTTGCGATCAAGCTCGATCTCGCGGCGCTGTTGGTCCGATCGTTCGATCGCCATGACGCTGACGGCGGTGCCAATGCTGGCGATGATGAAGAGCAGGAAGGGCCAGCCACGCGGATAGCGATGGAACCACGCCTGCTTCTCCACCCGTTTGAGCAGAGTGTCGTCAACCACGCCGGAATTCATCCCTCATGTACTCTATTCGGATCCAGCCACGAAACTGGTCGATAAGACACCCGTGACGCAATGCGCCTGCCACTCTTCGCGCAGAGGGAACCTTGGCAGGCATCGAAGGTTCCAAGAGAGAGCGCCATTTAGGCCACGACGCGGCCCACCCGATCGTGATGCCTTCAATCATCGAATGACAAGGGAGTTTGCGTTGTCTCACCCCAAAGGACGACGGGAGCCTGGATCGCAACCCGGACTGCCACCCAGCATTCGCAAGGATGGTGAGCCTGGCTGGGCGGTAGGTCTTAGAAATCTTTACAACTCCGTCGTCGATGAGCCCCTCCCGGACAGCTTCGACGATATCCTCAAAAAGCTGGATGAGAGCGACGATGGCTGATCGGCCGCCGTCTAGCAATCCAGCCGACGATGCTTTTCGCCAGGAGCTGCTTGCCACCCTCCCCCATCTGCGCGCATTTGCCCGCGGCTTGTCGGGGCGCCCCGATTATGCGGACGATCTGGCGCAGGAAGCGGCGATCAAGGCGTGGACTGCTCGTGAGCGATATACTCCCGGAACGAACATGCGCGCATGGACTTTTGCCATCTTGCGCAACCACTACCTGAGCGAGCTTAGACGAAACCGCCGCCAGACCGACCTTGATGAAGGTGTCGCCGAGCGCTTGCTCGTCATGGATGCCGATCAGGAAGGCGGGCTTCATCTCTCCGACATGGAAACCGCCTTGTTGCAGCTTGCCCCGGAGCGGCGCGAGGCGGTGATGCTGGTTGGCGCCGGGGGCTTCACTTACGAGGAAGCGGCCGAGATCGCGGATTGCGCGGTGGGAACCATGAAAAGCCGGGTCGCGCGTGCCCGCGCGGAACTCAGCCGTCTGCTCAATACCGAACCCGATGCCCAGTCGCTGGCCAAACGTAACGCCGCCTTGCGCAATCGCCCCAAGCCGGATGGCAAAGTTGGTAAGGACGACGGTCTGGCCCGGCGCTGATGTCGGTCGCTAGGACAGTACCCACCATACAAACATAAAGCCCCGGCCTCTCGCGAGGCCGGGGCTTCTTCATACAGCTGCTTCAGCCGTTATCAGCCGGGATAAACCCAAGCCGTACCGCGCTCGAAGTTGTCGGACGCGAACTGCCAGTTGATGATGTTGTCGAGGACCGCCTTCACATAGGCCGGGCGCTTGTTGCGCTGGTCGATGTAGTAGGCGTGCTCCCACACATCGACGGTCAGCAGCGGATTGTCGCTGTCGAGCAAGGCGGTACCGGCGTCATGCGTCGAGATCACCGCCAGCTTGCCATCCTTGACGACCAGCCAGGCCCAGCCGCTTGCAAAATGATTCACCGCTTCGTTCGAAAGCTGCTCGAGAAGCGCGTCGAGCGACCCGAAGCTGCTATCGATCGCAGCTGCCAACGCGGCGCTGGGCTCGGACTTCTCGGGGCTCAACGAGTGCCAGTAGAACCCGTGGTTCCACGTCTGTGCGGAGTTGTTGAACTTGGGACCGCTGGACGAGCGAACGATATCCTCAAGGGACTTGTCCGCGTCTTCAGTGCCTTCGATGGCGGCATTCAGCTTGTCGACGTAGGTCTTGTGATGAGCGCCGTGGTGGGTTTCGAGCGTGGCGCTGGAGATGTGGGGTTCGAGCGCATCGTGGGCATAAGGCAGCGGCATCAGCTGAATGGTCATGGATTTCATCCTGTTGTGGTTTCACGTCCGGTGGCCCTGGCTCATTCTCGATGCACGATCCGCGCTTGAGAATAGGCATGAAGCTCGACACGGTATGTTTGCGTTCATTGGCGCAAATCAAGGAAGACCTTGCGATCAGATCCGCTTTAGCACGCGATCAGCGCGAAAGTCCGGATCGTGCGGCCTGCAAACGAAAAGGGGACGGCGATTGCTCGCCGCCCCCTTTTGTAAAGTTCTCGCGGCTCGTGAGAACCACGAGAAGCGCGATCACGGGTGACCGGCTTCCTTGTCAGCCTTCTCTTCCAGGGCATCAGCCTTGGCTTCGCCAGTTGCGCGAACCGCGTCAGCCTGGTTCTCGAGAGCGTCTTCCGAAGCGCCACCGGCATTGTCGGCAGCGGCGTCGAGTGCGTCGGCAGTGGCGTCTGCCGATGCTTCAACCGCGTCAGCAGTTGCTTCGGTGGCGTCGTCGGCCTTGTTGTTGCAAGCGGCGAGGCTCAGCGAAGCGCCTGCAATTGCCAGCAAGGCGAGACGCGGCATGGTGATCAACTTCATCGGGAAAGCTCCTTTGCCCTGTTATAAACTCGAGTCGCCGCGGGGCTTTAGCGAATGGAACCGCGACGGAACAGATTCACGATCGCCAGCAGGATCACTGCGCCCAAAAACGAGGCGAACAGCGACATGATGTCGAACGAACCGCTGGTGATCGGCGCACCACCGATAAGGGGAGTGATTACGACGCCGGCGATCAACGCACCGATAACGCCAACAACGATGTTGAGGAAGATACCCTGCTGCGCATCGGTGCGCATAAGGATGCTTGCCAACCAACCGATCACGCCACCGACGATAAGAACGAGAATAAGCGTCATCGTGCCAAACTCCATTGATGTACCTGACCGGCTGAACGGGCTGACCCAAAGATGGTTCCGCCAGACGCATTCCGTTGGTCGCAAACTTGACCGTACAGGGCTCTCCCAGACAGGCGACGATGACAATCCGGCATGCTCACGCTGGGCGACCGCCCGCGCCGACACGAACAAGTTTTCCTGATTTACCCATGGCTTAGCTGATCGATGGGCAGTAACGAGCGATAGTGGCAAGCTCCAGCGCCGGGTACGATCCGCCCCTGCGTGTTCTTTGCGTGCTCCACGCGCTCTGCCGGCTTGGTGCCTCCAAATCGATACCGGCGCACGATGGCTGGAAGCCAGCGAACCACCGCCACAGCGCAGGGGTGACCTTTAAGCCACACCCGGAACGAATTGCGCGGGAGACCTTTGATGGTCTCCAATCCACCGCGCCGTTTTCGTGGAAAACTTGGATTTTCGTATCGAGCGCCGGCATGCGCCAGCCTGCGGAGCCGCTCACCTAGCGAGCAGCATCTTTCCATTACGAAGATCATCGCCATCTAGAAACACACCGGCGAACTTGCCGCGTAGTCAAACTGGACAGGGTCTTTGTACGCAACATCGGCGCGAGAACGCGCTGTTTCGGCAACCGCTTCTCTGGCCATCATCGCTTGCGGAGCGGCGGCACTCGTGATCGGGCTCGCCCCCGATTCCCCGATCCGTAGGAACGTGGAACAGACCCTGACAGCGTTCACGCCCGAGCGCGAGACGCCGCCCACGAAGCGGCCGGCTCCGCCGCCGCCTCCAGCGCCGACAGACAGGAGAACCAACAAAGCGGAGAGTTCGCGAGCGCGGGATGCCGCTTCGCCGCGCAACTTGCGCAATCGGGCGACCGCAATCTTCGCACCTGTGCTGCCCCCCCTGCGCAGCCCGCCCCCTGTCATCGCGGCGCCGAAGCCCGCCTTGGGCAGCGCGTCCAACAGCGGTGCCTCGGATGTCATCGGACCGGGCCAGGGAGCCGGCGGGATCGGCAACGGCACGGGCGGCGGCGGGAATGGCGATGGCGGTGATGGTGACGGGGATTCCGTGACACGCCCGATTCAGATCAGTGGCAAGTTACGCTGGTCGGATCTGCCGCGAGACTTGCGGCAATCGCATCGCGGCGGCGAACTCGAGCTTGTCTATCGCGTCAGCATCGATGGCCGGGTGAGCAATTGCCGCGTTACGCGATCCAGCGGTCTGGCGAGTCTCGACGCCCAGACCTGCCGCTTGATCACCGAACGCTTTCGCTTCCGTCCGTCGCGCGATGCCGCTGGTCGTCCAGTGCCGGCCAACATCATCGAAGTTCACGGGTGGGATCCCGCTCCCGATGATGTGATCGACGACGGGGACGATTAACGCCCCCGGCGTGATTACCGATCTAGTTTCAGAACAGCTTGTCCAAGGTAATCGGCAGCTCGCGGATGCGCTTGCCGGTTGCATTGTGAATCGCATTGGCGACCGCTGCGGCCACGCCCGTGATCCCGATCTCGCCAACACCGCGCGCGCCCATCGGCGAGTGCGGATCAGGTATGTCGGTGAAGATCACCTCGATCTCGGGTACGTCGAGATGCACCGGCACATGGTAATCGGAAAGGTTCGCATTGGCGATCCGACCATTGCGCGCATCGAACAGCGTTTCTTCCATCAGCGCCATGCCCAGGCCCATGATGATCCCGCCGCGCAACTGGCTCGTCGCGGTCTTGGGATTGAGAATACGCCCGCAGTCGTAGACACCGGTGACCCGGGTCACGCGGGTTTCGCCTGTCACCGTGTTAACGCGCGCCTCGCAAAACACCGCTCCGTGCGAGTGCATCGCCCAGTGCATCGCCTCGCCCGGCATCGGCGCCTCGCCCACCACCGACAGTTCGGCTCTTCCCGCGCGGTTCAGGATCGAGGCATAGGTTTCGTGCAAGCTGGGGTCTTCCAGACTTGCCAGCCCGGCCTGCGATGCTCCGACTTCGTCCGCTGAAAGTCCGGCGAGCGGAGAATCGTTGCCCGCCAAAGTCAGCAACTGTGTGACCAGTGTACGCGTGGCGACGATGATCGCGCTGCCGATCGAGGCGGTCTGCTGAGAGCCGCCCGCCAGGATCACGCCGGGAAGCGCATTGTCGCCATAACTGAACTGGATGGCATCCATCGGCAGCGCGAGACGATCCGCGACGATTTGGGTATGCACGGTCGACGTGCCCATGCCCATTTCGTGCGCGGCGACGCGGACATGCGCAGTGCCATCGGCCAGCACCGTAATCCCGGCAGCGCCGCCGGGCATCCGTTGATAGGGATAGCCGGCCAAGGCGCAGCCGAGGCCAACCAGCCATTCGCCCTCGCGGCGTGATCCGGCAGGCTGGCGCCGATCCCAGCCAAAGCGCTCTGCGCCATCGCGCCAGCACTTCACGATCTCGCGCGAGGAAAACGGCGTGCCCTTCACGGGATCCTTGTCGGGTTCGTTGCGGATGCGCAGTTCGACGGGATCGATGCCGATCTGCTCGGCCAGTTCGTCCATGGCGCATTCCAGAGCGAAGCTGCCGACCGCCTCCCCGGGAGCGCGCATGAAGGTGTTGGCCAGCATGTCCAGCGTCGCGACCTGTATGTCCAGCAGCATCGACTTGGTCGCATAGCTGCTCTGTGCGGACAGGATGAAGGGCTCTGGCAAGGCGTTGTGCGCACTCATCACCACGGTGCCGGTATGCTGCAGCGACTGCAAACGGCCCTCAGCATCGGCGCCGAGCGCGACCCGTTGCTCGGTTTCGGCCCGCCCGCCGACTGTACGGTAGACGCCCTCGCGCGAAAGCGCGAAGCGCACGGGGCGCTCCGAGACCTTTGCCGCCGCAGCAGCCAGCACCTGATGGCTCCACAAGACCTTGCCGCCGAAGCCGCCACCGACATAGGGTGATGTCACGTGGACCTTGTCCTCGCCAACACCGAACACCTCACCCATGCTCCAGGCGACATGGTCGACCGCCTGCACCGCATCATGCATGTGCAACTCGCCATCGCGCCAGAACAGTGTCACGGCGTGAGGCTCGATCGCGTTGTGGTTGTGCCGCGGTGTGGTGTACGTCGCCTCGAACTTGTGGATCGAGGCGGCAAACTCGTCAGCCGGCTCGCCGATCTCGGCGTGAGCAGGTTCGCCGAAGGCAACGCCGTTCGTCGTCCCTCTGGCCTTGCCCTGGGCGAGGCTGAGGGTCGCGGTGTCGACATCATATCTTGCGCTCACCAGCGAAGCGGCATGATCTGCCTGCTCCTGGGTCTCTGCCAGCACGATCGCGATCGGCTGACCGTTATAGTGTACCTCGGCATCCTGCAGGATCGGCAGGTCATCCCCTCCTCCCGCTTTCCCGGCGGTGAGGAACAGCGGCATCGGTTTCATCGATGGCGCATTCTCGTGCGTCATCACCAGCACGACGCCCGGCGCTGCCTTTGCCGCGATGGTATCGAGCGAAATGATGCGACCGCGCGCGATCGTGCTGAACACCGGTGCGGCATAGGTCAGACCCTCCAGCGCGAACTCGGCAGCGAACTTCGCCGCGCCGCGAACCTTGAGCGGACCATCGATGCGTGAGACCGGCTTGCCGACATGACCGTGCTGCTCGCGCCCCACGGGATCGTTCCAGGCGCCCGGCACCCAGCTGTCGGGAGCGACCTTGATCGCCTTTTCGACGGCGGCCTGCGCCACCCCTTGCGCCATCTTTCGTGCTGCATCGATCGGGTTCATGCGGCTTCTCCGGCCAGACCGGTCAACACCGCGGTCAGCGTGCGCGTGGCGAGTTCCACTTTGAAGGCGTTGTCGCGCAACGGCCTGGCGTCCGCGAGTTCGGCCTGTGCGGCGGCAAGGAAGACCGCTTTGGAGGGTGGCTTGCCGATCAGCGCGGCCTCCGTTTTGGTCGCGCGCCATGGTTTGTGCGCCACCCCGCCAAGCGCGACCCGCGCTTCGGCGATCACGCCGCCCTCGATACGCAAGGCCGCGGCGACCGAGATCAGCGCAAAGGCATAGCTCGATCGGTCGCGAACCTTGCGATAGACCGAATTGGCCGCGACCGGTAGCGGCGGCAGTTCGATCGCGGTGATCAACTCGCCCGGCTTCAGCACGGTCTCGACGTTCGGGGTATCGCCGGCAAGACGATGAAAGTCGGTGAACGGCACTGTCCGCGGACCATCGGCACCATCGAGGTGCACGACCGCATCGAGCGCGGCGAGCGCTACGCACATGTCCGATGGCTGGACCGCCACGCACGACGAGGACGCACCCAGGATCGCATGATTGCGATTGAACCCGTCGATCGCGTCGCAGCCCTGCCCCGGCACTCGCTTGTTGCAGCGTGAGCCCTCGTCGTCGTAGAAATAGCTGCAGCGCGTGCGCTGGAGGAGATTGCCACCGACTGTCGCCATGTTGCGGATCTGCGCCGAAGCGCCCGCCAGGATGCTGCGCGCGAGCATGGGATAGTTTCGGCGCACGAGCGGGTGTTCCGCGACGGCTGAATTGCGCACCGCCGCATCGATCATCAAGCCGCCGCCCGATGTCTCCACGATGCTCGTCGGCAGTGCGGTGACATCGACCAGTTGGCGCGGAGCCTCGATCGTCTCGCGCATCAGGTCGACCAGGTTGGTGCCGCCGCCGAGATAACGCGCACCTTCGGCCAAACCAAGGTGCAGCGCGTGCGCGGGATCGGATGCGCGGGCATAAGTGAACTCGATCATGCCGCCGGCTCCGGGACGTAGGTCGCCATCAACGCGTCGATGATGCCGTTGTGCGCGCCACAGCGGCACAAATTGCCACTCATCCGCTCGCGAAGCTCATCGCGATCCAACACGATGGTATCGCTGGCGAGGTCGCCGCTGACATGGCTGGGGGCGCCCCGGCGCCATTCGTCCACCATCGCCACCGCGGAACAGATCTGGCCCGGCGTGCAGTAACCGCATTGAAAGCCGTCGTGGTCGATGAAGGCCTGCTGCAGCGGATGCATCCCCCCGTCCCCCACCATGCCTTCGATCGTGGTGACCGAACGGCCTTCCGCCTGGACCGCCAGCGTCAGGCAGGAAAGCACCCGTTCACCATCGACAATGACGGTGCACGCCCCGCAGGCACCCTGGTTGCAGCCCTTCTTGGTCCCGGTGAGGTGAAGATCTTCACGCAGATAATCGAGCAGCGAAGTCCGCGGATCGCTCGCAAGCGTCACGGTTGCGCCGTTAACGGTCAGGGTCATGGGCAGGCTCCTACGGCTAGAAGCAAAAAGGTCGCCACGGCCCGACAGGCGCACGGACCGTGTTGCTCATGCAGCAATTTAGGGTGTCTACCGCCCGGTTACGAACTCCGCCGGCCGCACGCCAGAACCGTCATGACGCTGTGGTCGATCAGTCCTGCAGGCGCTCCGCATGCCAGGCGACATGGTCCGCCATGAACGTCGAGATGAAGTAGTAGGAATGATCGTATCCGGGCTGCATGCGGATCGTCGCCGGCTGACCGGCGCGCTCGCAGGCATTGGTCAGCAGCTGCGTCTTAAGCTGGCCTTCGAGAAACTCGTCCGCGTCACCCTGATCGACCAGCAGATCGGGCAGCCTGGCCCCGGCGTCGATCAGCGCGCACGTATCGTAGGCGTTCCAGCTTTCCCGATCCGCTCCGAGATAGCCGTTAAGCGCCTTTTGCCCCAACGAGCAATTCATCGGGCTGACGATCGGCGCGATCGCGCTGGTCGAACGGAACCGCCCCGGATTGCGCAAGCTGATCGTCAGCGCGCCGTGACCGCCCATGGAATGGCCCATCATGCCCTGCCGCGCGGTGTCGACAGGGAATTGCGCCGCGATCAGCACGGGCAACTCGCTCTCGACGTAGGCGCGCATCCGGTAATTCTTCGCCCACGGCTCCTGCGTCGCATCGATGAAGAAACCGGCGCCCTTGCCGAAATCCCAGCTGTCGCCGTTGGGCACGTCGTCGCCTCGCGGACTGGTGTCGGGAGCGACGAAGATGATGCCGTGCTTGGCGCAGGCGGCGCGGTATTCGCCTTTTTCGGTGACATTGGCATGCGTGCAGGTAAGCCCCGACAAGTACCAAAGCACCGGCAGCTTTGCGCCCGGCGCATGGTCCGGCACGAAAACCGAGAATGTCATTTCGCTCCCCGTCTCGGTCGAGGCATGGCGATAGACGCCCTGGGTGCCGCCATGACTGCGGCTGGTGCTGATGGTCTGCATGCTGGGTCCAGTTCGATCGTTTGTGGGCAGGCTGGAAGGCGGTGGGTGCGGTCAGCGCTTCAGAACAGCACCACGCTGCGGATGCTCTCGCCTGCGTGCATCAGATCGAAACCCTTGTTGATCTCGTCCAGGGTCAGGATGTGCGTGATCATCGGATCGATCTCGATCTGCCCATTCATGTACCAGTCGACGATCTTGGGGACGTCCGTCCGCCCCTTGGCGCCGCCGAATGCCGTGCCCCGCCAATTGCGACCGGTCACCAGCTGGAACGGGCGGGTGCTGATTTCCTTGCCGGCCTCGGCCACGCCGATGACGATCGAAGTGCCCCAGCCGCGATGGCAGGCCTCCAGCGCTGTGCGCATCACCTCGGTATTGCCGGTCGCGTCGAACGAGTAGTCGGCGCCGCCCTCCGTCAGTTCGACAACCTTGGCGACGGTTTCCTCGCGCGACAGCCCGCGCGAGTTGAGGAAGTGCGTCATGCCGAAGCGACGTCCCCACGCCTCGCGCTCGGGGTTGATGTCGACGCCGATGATCCGGCTCGCCCCGACCATCCGCGCGCCCTGGATGACGTTGAGGCCGATACCGCCCAGGCCGAACACGACCACGTTCTCGCCCGCGGCCACTTTCGCCGTGTTCACCACCGCGCCAACGCCGGTGGTGACGCCGCAGCCGATGTAGCACGACGTCTTGAACGGCGCGTCCTGGCGGATCTTGGCGACCGCGATCTCGGGCAGCACGGTGAAGTTCGAGAAGGTCGAACAACCCATGTAGTGGAAGATCTGCTGCCCCTTGTAGCTGAAGCGGCTGGTTCCGTCGGGCATCAGCCCCTGGCCTTGCGTGGCGCGGATCGCGGTGCACAGGTTGGTCTTGCCTGACAGGCACGACTTACACTGGCGGCACTCGGGGGTGTAGAGCGGGATGACGTGATCGCCCGGGGCCACACTGGTTACGCCCGCGCCCACTTCGCGCACGATGCCCGCGCCCTCGTGGCCCAGGATCGAGGGGAAGATGCCTTCGGAATCCAGTCCGTCCAGCGTGTAGGCATCGGTGTGGCAGATGCCCGTCGCCATGATCTCGACCAGCACTTCGCCGGCGCGCGGACCTTCCAGGTCGACTTCTACGATCTCGAGCGGCTGCTTGGCGGCAAATGCGACGGCGGCGCGGGTCTTCATGCGGATATCTCCTTTGCCGGGGTGGCAGGACGCGCTCCGCCCAGGCTTAACGTTGAGCGCAAGCCGGGGTACTCAAAGCTCGCCGCGTGCCCGGCGGATGGCGAACCACTTGGCGACGTTGCGGTTGTGGTCGGGCAGATTGTCGGCAAAGGCATGCCCGCCAGTGCCATCGGCGACCATGTAGAGCGCCTTGGTCTGCGCCGGATGCAGCACCGCCGCGATCGAATCCTTGCCGGGATTGGTGATCGGATGCTTGGGCAGGCCGACCATCGTATAAGTGTTGTAGTCGTTCACCGCCTGGATCTCGGACTGCAGGATGCGGCGGCCCAGCGGCTTGCCCTTGGTGATGGGGTAGATGATCGTGGGGTCGGCCTGCAGCATCATGCCTTGCTTCAGGCGGTTGCTGTAAAGCCCGGCCACCATCCCGCGCTCGGGTGGCTTGCCGGTTTCCTTTTCGACGATCGAGGCCAGCGTCAGCGCCTGTTCGGGGGTTTTCACCACCAGGCCGGGATCGCGCTTCGCCCATAGCTCGGCCAGCGTGCGGCTCATCGCCGCCTGCATCCGACGCAGAACGGCTTGCCGGGCCTCGCCCTTTTCGAAGGCGTAGCTGTCGGGCAGGACCGAGGCTTCGGCTGGAATGGCGATATCACCGATGAGCTGGTCCTGCGCCTTGAGCCGTTCATAGACCATGATCGAGGGCATGCCTTCTGGCACCACGACGAAGCGGCGGATCACCTCGTCGCTGGTGATGATCGACAGCACCTGGCTCATGCTGGCATGCGCGGGAATCGCAAACTCGCCCGCCTTGATGTCGCGCCCGCCGCCGAACACCCGCGCGCTGACCTTGAAGCCGGTGGCCGAGGCGATGATGCCCTTCGCCTCCAGCCGGTCCGCCACCGCGCCCAGGCTCGCGCCATTGGGTACGATGAACGTGCCGTCCTTGGCCAGCGGGCCAGAGCCGTACCAGCCGCTGAGGAACAGCCCGCCGGCGATGGCCAGGACGATCGCCAGCAGCGCCGCCAGTCCACAGCCGCGCCGGGAAAGCATCGTCGTCAGCCTAGACCGGCTTGCGCATGATCAGGCTGGCGTTGGTGCCGCCAAAGCCGAAGCTGTTGTTCAGCACCGCACGCACTTCGCGCTTTTTCGCGGTGTGCGGCACCAGATCGACGCCCAGGCAGCTCTCGCTCGGATTGTCGAGGTTGAGCGTGGGCGGCACGATCTGGTCACGCAGCGCCAGAATGCAGAAGATCGATTCGACCGCGCCGGCGCCGCCGAGCAAGTGGCCGATCGCCGACTTGGTCGAGCTCATCGAGACCTTGCCGATGGCATCGCCGAACAAACGCCGCACGGCCCCGAGTTCCAGCTCGTCGCCCAGCGGGGTCGAGGTGCCGTGCGCGTTGATGTAATCGATGTCGTCAGGCGTGAGGCCAGCTTTCTTGAGCGCCATCGCCATCGAGCGGTAAGCGCCCGAACCTTCGGGATGCGGCGCGGTCACGTGGTAGGCGTCGCCCGACAGGCCATATCCGATCACCTCGGCATAGATCTTCGCGCCGCGCGCCTTGGCATGCTCGTACTCTTCCAGCACGACGACGCCCGCGCCCTCACCCATGACGAAACCGTCACGCGCCTGGTCGTAGGGGCGGCTGGCCTTTTCGGGCTGATCGTTGAACCCGGTCGACAGCGCGCGCGCCTGCGCAAATCCGGCGATGCCGATCGGGCAGATGGTGCCTTCCGCGCCACCCGCCAGCATGATGTCGGCGTCGCCGTCCTTGATCATCCGCGCCGCGTCCCCGATCGAGTGCGCACCGGTCGAGCAGGCGGTGACGACCGCATGATTTGGCCCCATCAAGCCGTACTTGATCGACACCTGGCCCGAGATCAGGTTGATCAGGCGCCCGTGGACGAAGTGCGGGCTGACCCGGCTGGGTCCCTTGGTGGCGAGTACTTGCGACTCGCTTTCGATCCCCGGCAGGCCGCCGATGCCCGAACCGATCGAGCAACCCGCCATCAGGCGGGTTTCCTCGTCCATGTCGAGCAGGCCGGCGTCTTCGATCGCCTGACCTGCGGCATCGATGCCATAGATGATGAACGGATCGACCTGGCGCTGAACCTTATGGTCGACGCGCTTGTTGGGGTCGAAGCCATATTCGTGATCGGCCGGCTTCACCTCGCAGGCGATCCGGCATTTCTGGTCGGAGGCGTCGAAGCGGGTGATCGGACCGGCACCGGACTTGCCGGCCAGGATGTTGGCCCAAACGGTTTCGACGTCAGATCCCAACGGGGTGACGAGACCAAGGCCGGTTACGACGACGCGACGCATGCAACTCTCCGGTAAAAACGTACTAAGCCGGTAAAACACAACAGGCCCAACCCCCCATGGGAGCCGAGCCTGCCGTTATCATAATCCTCCGCCGCCCGCCGTGTTCGTCACGTCAGGGCCGCCGGATATCAGAACGGGGCGATCAGCCCTTGTTCTCTTCGATGTACTTGATCGCGTCCGAGACGGTGCTGATCTTCTCAGCCGCGTCGTCGGGGATCTCAACGCCGAATTCTTCTTCGAAGGCCATGACCAGCTCGACGATGTCGAGGCTGTCCGCGCCCAGATCATCGATGAAGCTTGCGTCTTCCGTAACCTTGTCCGCTTCGACGCCGAGGTGCTCGACAACGATCTTCTTAACCCGATCGGCGGTATCGCTCATTTGGTGACCCCTTAAAAAGCGGAGGTGGAAACTGTGTGTGCCGCCCTAATGACCGGGCAGCGTGCTGGCAAGCCTTGCGGCAATGTTCGGTTCATCTGGCGGACCGCTCCTGGCTCGACAAGCCCGAATAGCAGCACCACTTCAGTAGCGCTGCCGCAATCGGCAGCTCCCAACAAGGTATCACGGCCATGAGCGATCCACGAGACTGGTTCCGTCCCAAGATCATCGGCTTCGGGTACTCGCCGCGAACATGGGAGGGCTGGACGATCACCGGCGCGGTCCTGCTGGCGATCGTCACGGTCGGCAAGTTGCTGCACTGAGCCAGGCGGGCATCACCCCGCGTCTGGCGCCACCAACTTGCCTGTCGGGGCCGCCTTCAGCGGCTCCACCACTCGCATGTGTAGCTCGCGCAGTTGCCTCGCCTCGGCTGGTGAAGGTGCCCCCATCAGCAGATCCTCCGCGCGCTGGTTCATCGGGAACAGGCTGATCTCGCGCAGGTTCTGCACGCCGCACAGCAGCATCACGATACGGTCGACGCCCGCCGCCATGCCGCCGTGTGGCGGGGCGCCGTACTGGAACGCCCGGTAGAGGCCACCGAAGCGCTCCTCGACGTCGGCCTTGGACAGGCCCACCAGCTCGAACGCCTTGACCATCAACTCCGGGCTTTGGTTGCGGATCGAGCCCGAGGCGATCTCATAGCCGTTGCAGACGAGATCGTACTGGAAGGCGTTGATCTTGAGCGGATCGCCGTTCTGCAACGCGTCCATACCGCCCTGCGGCATCGAGAACGGATTGTGCGCGAAATCGACTTTTTTGTTGTCCTCGTCCCACTCGTAGAACGGGAAGTCGACGATCCAGGCCAGCTCGAAGCGGTCCTTGTCGATCAGGCCCAGCGTCTCGCCCACGCGGGTGCGCGCCAGACCGGCGAGCTTGGCCGCCTGCTCTTCCTTCCCGGCGGCGAAGAACAATCCATCGTCGGGCCCCAGGCCGAGCGTGTCGTAGAGCGCCGCCATCTTCTCAGGCCCATGATTCTTGGCGATCGGGCCGCCGAACTCGCCGCCCTTGCGAGTGACGTAGCCGAGCCCGGCATGACCTTCGGCGCGCGCCCAGTCATTCATCTCGTCGAAGAACTTGCGGCTCTTTTCCGCGGTCTTCGGCGCCGGGATGGCACGAACCACGCCGCCGCCACCCACGATCTTCTCGAACAGACCGAAGCCCGACTGGGTGAATTCGCTGGAGACATCCCGGATGATGAGCGGATTGCGCAGATCCGGCTTGTCGCTGCCATAATCGAGCAGCGCCTGCGCATGCGGGATCCGTGGGAACGCCCCCGTCGGCGTGACCGACTTGCCCGCGGCAAAGGCTTCGAAGATGCCGCCGATCACCGGCTCCATCGTTTCCCAGACTTCTTCCTGGGTAACGAAGCTCATCTCCAGGTCGAGTTGGTAGAACTCGCCGGGCAGACGATCGGCGCGCGGATCCTCGTCGCGAAAGCACGGCGCAATCTGGAAATAGCGGTCGAAGCCGGCGACCATCAGCAACTGCTTGTACTGCTGCGGCGCCTGCGGGAGGGCGTAGAACTTGCCCGGGTGGATGCGGCTGGGCACCAGGAAGTCGCGCGCGCCCTCAGGCGATGAGGCGGTGAGGATCGGCGTCGAGTACTCAGTGAAACCAGCGTCTTCCATGCGGTTGCGCATGTCGCGCACGATCCTGGTGCGGGTGACGATGTTGGCGTGCAGCGTCTCGCGCCGCAGGTCGAGGAAGCGGTACTTGAGGCGGATATCCTCGGGGTACTCCTGCTCGCCGGCGACCGGCATCGGCAATTCCTCGGCGCGGCTGAGGACGGTCACGCCGCGCGCGAACACTTCGATCTCACCGGTCGCGAGGTTGGGATTCACCGTGGCCGCGTTGCGTGCCTTCACTTCGCCTTCGATGGTGACGACGCTCTCGACGCGCAGCGCCTCCAGCAACGGCAGCGCGGGGCTGTCGCTATCTGCCACGACCTGGGTGATGCCGTAGTGGTCACGCAGATCGACGAACAGCACGCCGCCATGGTCGCGCTTGCGATGGACCCAGCCCGAGAGGCGGACAGTCTGGCCGACCTCGGTCGCGCTCAGAACGCCGCAGGTATGGGTGCGATAGGGATGGGTCATGGCTGGTTCGCGCTTCTTCGGATCATCGGAAATGACAAGCCGTGGCCCCTAGTCGCTTGTCGCGCACAATTCCAGCCGCGCGAGCGGGGTGGACCGAGGATCGCGTCTAAACCTGGCGTAAACCTTTTACTGCTAGCAGGATCGGTCTTGCCGGCGGGGGCGCAAAGCGAAAGCCAAGCCATGGAAAAGAACCACAACGAAGATGCCGTCTTCGGCCGCGACACGAGCGATCGGCATGACCCGACCCAGCCCCCGGGCAGCGCCGGCAGTCGCCCGATCAGCGGCACCGAACTGCGCCGCCGGCTGATCACGCCCGAGTCCCTTGCCGAATCCGCACAACAGCCGACACCTCGCGGCTTTCTGCGACGGCTGTTGCACCGCTGACCACGGCCTGTGCCCCGATGGCGTCAGGCGGATCGTAATATGACTTGAGATCCGCAGCGAAGTTGATTGCAGGACAGGTTCCGCATAAAGCCGCCGGAACATGCAAATTCACCCCTTGATCACCAAGTCCGAAGACCTCGCGGCCTTGTGCGCGCGGCTTGCGAACGCAGATTTCGTGTCGGTCGATACCGAGTTCATGCGCGAAAATACCTATTGGCCGGAACTCTGCCTGCTGCAGATCGCCGACACCAAGGAAGCGGCGGCGATCGATCCGCTGGCGCCAGGGCTCGACATGACGCCCTTGTGGGAACTGCTGACCAATAACGAGGACGTGCTCAAGGTCTTCCATGCCGGTGGGCAGGACGTCGAGATCATCTTCAACTTCACCGGCCGCACGCCGCATCCGATCTTCGATACACAGATCGCGATGATGGCGATCAGCCAGTCGGAGCAGATCGGCTACTCCAACCTGGTCGAGACCTGGCAGGGCATCACCGTCGACAAGGGTGCCCGCTTTACCGACTGGTCGCGCCGCCCCCTGTCGGACCGCCAGATAGAATATGCGATCGGCGACGTGACGCATCTCTCCAAGATCTTCCCCAAGATGCTCAAGCGCCTGATGAAGACGGGTCGCGGCGAGTGGCTGGATCAGGAGATGGAGAAGCTCGCCGATCCCGAAAACTACCGCAACGATCCCGGTCTGGCCTGGAAGCGGATCAAGGCGGCGGGCCGCAATGCGGGTGTGCTGGGTCGGCTCAAGGCGCTGGCGGCCTGGCGCGAGCACGAGTCGCAAAGCAAGAACATCCCGCGTGGCCGGATCGTGCGCGACGAAACCCTGGCCGACATCGCCGGGCATCCGCCCAAGACCCAGGCCGAGCTGGCCAAGGTGCGCGGCCTTTCGCAAGGCTGGAAGGACAACGATATCGGCAAGCGCATGATGCAGGTGCTCGCCGCTGCCGAGCCGTTGCCGGAGGACGAAATGCCCCCGCGCGCGGCGCGCGGTGCGCCGCTGGGCAAGGAAGGATCGCTGGTCGCCGACTTGCTCAAGCTGCTGCTCAAGATCCGCGCACGCGAGATCGATGCGGCGTCACGGCTGCTGGCCCGCAGCGAGGAACTGGAACTGCTCGCTGCCGGAGTCCGCAAGAACCTGGCGATGCTCGAAGGCTGGCGTTACGAGGCGTTCGGCCGCGACGCGCTGGATCTGGTGGAGGGCAAGCTCGCCTTCGCGGTGGTCAACGGGCGCCTCAAGATGACCCATGTCGACGATACGCTGGTGGCGGAACCGGCGGTCCCAGCCATCGAAGCGACAAGCGAGTAGGCACGCTTACCCCCGTGATCGAACGGCCTTGCCCTTCTACAAGGCTTGGCGTTGGGCACATGGCCGTGCATAGCGTGCACTTGTGACCGTTTATCAGCCCACTCTCAAGCAACTGCAGTACCTCGTCTCGTTGCACGAGCACGGCCATTTCGGGCGTGCCGCGGATGCGTCGTTCGTATCGCAGTCGACGCTTTCCGCCGGACTGCGCGATCTCGAGGCGCTGCTCGGCGTCGTGCTGGTCGAGCGCACCAAGCGCGCGGTGCGCTTCACGCCGCTGGGTAACGCCGTCGTCGACAAGGCCCATCGGATCCTGCGCGAAACCGAGGAGTTGTCCGACCTCATCCAGTCCAGCGGGCAGCCGCTTTCGGGCGAATTGCGGATGAGCGTGATCCCCACGATCGCCCCTTTCCTGCTACCGCGCATGCTTCCACGCTTGCGCCGGGAGCGCCCCAATCTGAAGCTGTTCCTGCGCGAAGAGCCGAGCGCAGCCGCTGTCGAATCGCTTCACCACGGCCGCGCCGACTGCGTTCTGCTCGCCCTTCCATACGCCACCGGCGAGGTCGAGAAGGAGACGATCGAGCTCGACGCCTTTTTCGTCGCCTTCCCCCGCGACGATCCGCGCAACATCCCTGCCGAGATCGAGCCCGACGTCATCGACGAGCACAAGCTGCTCCTGCTTGAGGATGGGCATTGCCTCAAAGATCACGCGCTGGCGGCGTGCAACCGACCCGAACTGCGCGCCTCGGCGACGATGATCGGCACTTCGCTGCATACGCTGGTGCAGATGGTGGACAACGGGCTCGGCCTGACGATGCTGCCCGAAATGGCTCTCGACGCCGGCATTCTCAACGGCACGAACGTGGTCGCAAAGCCGCTGCATTCGCCCAACGCGAACCGCGAAATCGCACTCGTGTGGCGCAAGAATTCACCACGTTCCGAAGAATTTCGCATGTTGGCCGACGAGCTGCGCGCAGGCTGAACGGTCGGCTACGGTTCATCTGCCGTTGCCTTCCCACGCATTCGCGCCGTCCTGATCAAAGCGTCCGGTGCCGACGTCAATCCATGTGCTTGAGGCCGACTCGCAGGTAATCCCAACCGGTCACCAGGGTCAGCGCCGCCGCCAGCCACAAGGTAGTCAGGCCCACGGTATGCGGCACGTTGATGGTCAGCGAACCTGCGGCCATGTTCCACCACGGCATCGCATGGCCCAGAATGAGGGCGCCCAGCGAGACCAGCTGGAACGTCGTCTTCCACTTGGCAAGCTTGCTCACCGGAATCGAAACCTGCAAGCCGCCCAGAAATTCGCGCAGACCGGACACCGCGATTTCGCGCACCAGGATGATGAGACCGGCGATCACGTGCATGTCGCCGACATAGGGGCCGCGCAGGATGCCTTGCGCCGTCAGCACCAGGATCACGGCCGCGATCATGATCTTGTCGGCGATCGGATCAAGGAACATCCCCAGCCGTGACACCGCCCCGCTGGACCGGGCCAGATAGCCGTCGAAGTAGTCGGTGATACCCATCAGCGAATACAAGGCGAACGCCAGGCCATACCCGGCCTCCCAGGTCGGCCACCAGAGCAGGAACGCCAGCAGCGGCACAGCCAGTATGCGGGAAAGGGTGAGCAGATTCGGCAAGGTCAGCATTTGCCTGACCTTTACGCCCTGCGTTCGCCCGGTGGAAGCCGCGGATTAATTTGATCGCAAAGGGTTGCCCGCGCTGCGTCGGGCACTAAGTGTCCCACGCAGCATTCGCGAGCAACGCAGGACGCATGACGACATCGACCCAGCTTATACGGGCACGCCGCTTCCTGCCTTTGTTCGTCACCCAGTTGCTGGGTGCCTTCAACGACAACCTGTTCAAGAACGCGATGGTGTTCTTCGTGGTGTACTCGGTCTATAATTCCGAGAGCACGGAGATGTGGTTCAGCGCGATCGCCTCCGGCGTGTTCGTGACGCCGTTCTTCCTGCTTTCGGCCCTGGCCGGACAGCTTGCCGACATGCGGGACAAGGCGCGGATCATCCGCATCGTCAAGGCGTGCGAGATCGGCATCATGGCCGTCGGCGGCGCGGGCCTGATCCTGGCCTGGCAAGGCGTCGCGATCGGCTCGCTGTCGATGCCGTTGATGCTGCTCGCGCTGTTCGCGATGGGGGTCCATTCGACCTTCTTCGGCCCGATCAAGTACGCGATCCTGCCTCAGCATCTTGCTTCGAACGAAGTGCTGGCCGGTACCGGGCTGGTCGAGGCCGGGACGTACATGGCGGTGCTTGCCGGCACGATCGTGGCCGGCTGGATCGGCGTACACTGGGCCGCGCTGGGAGTGGTGCTTGTCGCACTGGCGGGTTTTGCCACGAGCCAGTTCGTCCCGTCCGCCCCTGCGCAGGGCAAGGTCGAGCCGATCGATTTCAACGTGTTTCGCTCATCCTACAAGCTCATTTCGGACACCGTGCACGACCGCCGCGTCTTCCTGGCGATCGTGGCGATCAGCATCTTCTGGGCGATCTGCACGATCCTGTTCGTCCAGTTCACGCCGCTTGCGAAGAATGTTTTAAGTGCCAGCAAGGAAGTCGCCAGCCTGTTCCTGGTGATCTTCTCGGTCGGCGTCGCGCTGGGTTCGGTGTCGATCAATGCCCTGCTCAAGGGCACGGTGTCGGCGCGGTTCGCCCCGATCGCGGTCATCGCCATGGGCGGCTTCCTGATCGGGTTCGAAGCGATATGCAGTGACTGGGAGCCCGCTCGCGCGATGATGGACGTACCCACGTTCATCGCCCATCCTCTCGCGCCGATGCTGCTGCTGATGCTGCTGGGCATCGCGGTATCGGGTGGGATGTTCGTGGTGCCGCTCTATGCGTTCCTCACGACTTTCGTCGAAAAGTCGCAAACCGCGCGCACGATCGCTGCCAACAACATCGTCAACTCGGGCGCGATGGTCGTCGGCGCGTTGTTCGCCGGATTGTTGAGCCTGATCGGTCTGGCGGTGGTGCAGCAGTTGCTCGTCGTTGCCGCATGCTGCCTGCTGCCCGCCTGGTTCGGCTATGTCCTGTTCCGGGCGGAACGCGCGGCGCTGCTTCCCGCCTAGCTCAGGCGAGAAACACGGTAACCGCGACGAACATCGCGCAGTACGTGCCGACGAAGCTCTGCCAGTCCTCGACGATAATCTGCCGCATCGAGCGTGATGCTGGTGCGTTGGGGTTCGCCGCGCATACATGGGGCGGCAAGGAACGACGGAAGGGATGACGAGCGCCTTCGTCGGTCAGAACAAGGGCGCGGCGTTTGAGCGGTGTGGTCATGGCCACATGCTTAAGAATTCGTTACCGTTCTAGCTATCGCTTCTATCGGCCAGACCCGAAACGACACGTGGCGAAAATTTGGTGGAACCAAACGCCCGTCGGCCCTTCACCGCCGCACTGCCCGCAAATGCGGCTCCACATACGAAAAAGACCGCCCGAAGGCGGCCTTTCCCTAGTCGATTTACGATCGGATCAGATCGAGTCGCCGAGGGCGCCCTTGACCTTACCCTTGACCTGCTGGGCTTCGCCCTTGGTCTCTTGCGCCTTGCCTTCAGCCTCGAGCTCCGGGTTGTTCTTGCCGGCGACAGCCTGCTTCACATTGCCGATAGCTTCGTTGGCGAGGCCCTTGGCCTTGTCGGTCAGTTCACCCATGGTCTTGCTCCTTGTGTGAAGACGAACACCAGTTGTTCGCCTTTGATCAAGAAACCAGTTGATCTAAGCTAAGTTCCAAACTGCTTGTAACATCTTGTATCATATGTCTGGCTCGTGCTTCGCAAGTGCCAATACGTGCTTCCACTCATCGGCGGTGACCGCCGCAACGGATAGCCGCGATAGCCTGACCACTTCCATGTCCGCCAGCGCAGTATCGGCCTTCATCTCCTTGAGCGTGACGGGCCGCGCCAGCTTTCTGACCGGCTCGAGCTTGACCGCGGCCCACTTTCCATCCGGATCACCGGAATCGGTCAGGCCGGATTGCGTGATTTTGGCGATGCCGACGATCTCCTTGCCGATGTTGGAATGATAGAAGAACACCTCATCACCCACCTTCATCGCGCGCAAGTTGTTGGCCGCGCGATGATTGCGCACGCCGTCCCAGGTGCCCTCGCCTTCCGCGACAAGATGGTCCCAGCCATAGACGTCAGGCTCGGACTTCATCAGCCAATAACTCTTGGACATGCCGCGCGCCTCTTCGACTTGGGGATCGTTTTGGACTAGAGATCGGGCACTTACCCCATTCATCCCGGATCGCACACATGGACATCGCCGAAATTCCCATCCTCAGCCTGGACGGTGAGCCACGCAGCTTCTCGTCGCAGATCGGCGCCAGCTTTCGCACGTTCGGTTTCGCCATGGTGCGCGATCACGGCATCGATGCGACGCTGATAGCCGAAGCATGGCGTCTCACCGCTGCGCTTTTCGCGCGGCCGGTCGAGGAAAAGATGCGCGGCTTCGTGCCCGGCACCGGTGGCGCGCGCGGCTACACGCCCTTCCGCACCGAAGTCGCCAAGGGCGCGAGCGAAAAAGACCTCAAGGAATTCTGGCACGTCGGGCGTGATCTGCCCGCCGGACATCCCTTGTCGGCGACAATGGCGCCGAATGTCTGGCCCGAGCGCCCCGACGGCTTCGATGACGTGTTCACCGAACTGTTCGCGGAGTTCGACCGCGCCGGCGCCCGTATCCTTTGCGCCATCGCCCTGGACCTCGGCCTCGACGAGCACTGGTTCGATGCCGCGATCGCCGATGGCAATTCGGTGCTGCGCCTGCTGCATTACCCCCCCGTCAGCGCCGAAGCGGGCGGCGCAATTCGTGCCGGCGCGCATGAGGACATCAACCTCATAACGCTGCTGCTTGGTGCCGAAGAGGCTGGCCTCGAACTGCTCGGCCGGGACGGTCGCTGGCTGTCCATCGCCCCGCCCGAAGGTGCGCTGGTCGTCAACATCGGCGACATGCTCCAGCGCCTGACCAACCATGTCCTGCCCTCGACCACACACCGGGTGCGCAACCCGGCCGGCGAGCGTGCCGGCGTCAGCCGCTATTCGATGCCGTTCTTCCTCCACCCGCGCAGCGATTTCAGGATCGAGACCCTGCCCGGCTGCATATCGGCGTCGAACCCTGATCGTTACCCCATCACCATCACCGCCGACGACTATCTGCAGGAACGCCTGCGCGAAATCGGACTGAAGGGCTGAGGGTGGACGCCGCCCCCGTCAAAGCCTAGATCGCGCCTCATGCGGATCGAGTTCACCAAGATGCATGGCCTGGGCAACGATTTCGTCGTGCTCGACGGGCGGGAGCGGCCGATTCCCGAGATCGACGCCGGGATCGCGGCCGCCATCGCCGATCGCCATACCGGCATCGGCTGCGACCAGTTGCTGCTGCTGGAACCCTCGACCGCCGCCGACTTTCGCATGCGCATCTTCAATGCCGACGGCAGCGAGGTCGAAGCCTGCGGCAACGCCACGCGCGCGATCGGGCTGCTGCATGGCGCCGCCGTGCGGGTCGAGACGCTGGGTGGGATCGTCGCCGCCGCTCCTTCGCGAGACGGTATCGCGGTCGAGATGGGGCAACCCCGTTTCGCCTGGAACGAGATCCCGCTGGCCTATGCGATGGACACCCACGCCATGCCCGTCGCCTGGGAGGATCTGGCCGATCCGATCGCCGTCAATGTCGGCAATCCCCACGCGATCTTCTTCGTCCCCGATACCCACGCCGTCGATCTGGCGCGGCTCGGCCCCGAGATCGAGCACGACCAGCTGTTTCCCGAGCGGATCAACGTCAATGTCGCCACGGTGACCGCGCGCAACGCCATCCGCCTGCGGGTGTGGGAGCGCGGCGCCGGCCTTACCCGCGCGTGTGGCACCGGGGCCTGCGCGACCGCCATCGCTGCCATGCGGCGTGGGCTGGTCGACCGTCGCGTCACCGTGAAGCTCCCCGGCGGCGCGCTATCGATCACCTGGCGCGACGATGGCGAGATCGTCATGACCGGCCCTGCCGCCGAGAGTTTTCGGGGTGATTTCGACGCCGCTTCCTATGGCTTGTTCGAGTTCGGGACCGCGGGTTGACGCTGGAAGTGCTATCGCTTGGTTGCCGGCTCAATCTTGCTGAAAGCGAGCGGCTGCGCGGGCTGCTCGCCGACGCGGACGATCTGGTGGTGATCAACTCCTGCGCGGTGACGGCCGAAGCCGTGCGCCAGACCCGCCAGGCGATCCGGCGTGCGCGCCGGGCGCGGCCCGATGCACGGCTGCTGGTCACCGGTTGCGCCGCAGAGGTCGAGCGCGAGGCGATGGCGGCGATGCCGGAGGTGGATGGGCTGATCGCCAACGCCGCCAAGCTCGATCCGCGCGTCTGGAATCTGCCGGCGAGCACACCCGCGCCACGCCTGCGCGCCTACACCCGTGCCTTCGTACAGGTTCAGAACGGCTGCGATCACGCCTGCACCTTTTGCGTGATCCCGCAAGGTCGCGGACCGGGCCGCTCACTCACGATCGATCAGGTGCTCGACGATGTCGGCGACCATGTAGCCCGCGGCGTGCGCGAGATCGTCCTCACCGGCGTCGACCTTACGTCCTGGGGCGCCGACTTGCCGAACGCACCGCGACTGGGCACCTTGTGCGAGGCGATCCTGGCGCGTTTCGCCGGCCTGCCACGCCTCCGCCTGTCGTCAGTTGATGGTGCCGAAGTGGATGACGCCTTGTTCGAACTGCTCGCGTCCGAGCAGCGGATGATGCCCCACTTGCACCTTTCGCTGCAATCGGGCGACGACATGATCCTCAAACGCATGAAGCGCCGGCACTCGCGCGCGGATGCGATCGCACTGGTCGAGCGTCTGCGCGCCCGGCGCGGCGAGATCGCGATCGGCGCCGATCTGATCGCGGGTTTCCCAACCGAGAGCGACGCCATGCACGCGGCGAGTCGCTCCATCATCGACGCCTTGGGCGTGGTCCACGGCCATGTCTTCCCCTACTCCCCACGACCGGCGACTCCCGCCGCTCGCATGCCGCAGGTGGCGCCAGCCATCGCCCGAGCCCGCGC
This sequence comes from Novosphingobium sp. TK46, assembly GCF_055361525.1. NCBI lineage: Bacteria > Pseudomonadati > Pseudomonadota > Alphaproteobacteria > Sphingomonadales > Sphingomonadaceae > Novosphingobium > Novosphingobium sp. TK46. Next base: position 2,677,892 of record NZ_CM143963.1, on the reverse strand, counting down.
CGCCGAACTGCGTCAGGCCGTCGCGCGGCAGCGCGCCGATTGGCTCTCGCGCTTGATCGATACTCCGCTATCCGTTCTTGCCGAGCGTGGCGGAAGCGGCCATTCGCCCCAATTCGCTCCGGTTCGCTTGCCGGCAGACACGCCTGCGGGCGCGCTGGTGACTTTGGTCCCGACGAAGATCGTCGAAGGAATGCTGGAATGACGACCGACCTGCCCACCGATGGCGCCAGTGGCGAAGCCTGGTCCAATCGCCTTTTCGGCGGCTTTCGCAAGACCTCCGAACGCCTGTCGGAAAACCTGTCCGGCATCGTCGGCAAGACCCGTCTCGAAGAACACCAGCTCGACGACCTGGAAGATGCGCTGATCTCGTCCGACCTTGGCCCCCGCGCCGCGGCGCGCATCCGGGCGCGGCTTGCCGACGAACGGTTCGAGCGCGATGCCGACGAAGCGGCGATCATGGCGGTCGTCGCGCGTGAGATCGCCGACATCCTGCGCCCGGTGGCCAAGCCGCTCGACATCATCGCTTTTCCCCGACCGCAAGTGATCCTGGTGATCGGCGTCAACGGGTCGGGCAAGACCACCACGATCGCGAAGCTGGCGCACCTGTTCCAGGAACAGGACTATTCGGTGATGCTGGCCGCCGGCGATACTTTCCGCGCGGCCGCGATCGGCCAGTTGCGAGTCTGGGCGGACCGTGTCGGCGTACCGATCATCACCGGTCCAGAAGGCGGTGACCCGGCCAGCGTCGTCTTCGATGCGGTCAGGGCCGCGACCGATCAGGGCATCGATGCGCTGATCGTCGACACTGCTGGCCGCTTGCAGAACAAGCGTGAACTGATGGACGAGCTGGCGAAGATCCGCCGCGTTCTCGGTCGCCTCAACCCGGAGGCACCGCACGATGTCGTCCTCGTCCTCGACGCGACGAACGGGCAGAACGCGTTGTCCCAGATCGAGATCTTCCAGCAGGTCGCCGGCGTATCCGGACTTATCATGACCAAGCTTGACGGCACCGCGCGCGGCGGCGTGCTGGTCGCGGCGGCCGAACAATATGGCCTGCCGATACATGCGATCGGTGTGGGTGAGCGGATCGACGATCTGCGCCCGTTCGACCCCGACCTCCTGGCCCGCGTCATCGCGGGGATTGCGTGACAATGACTGATACCCAAACCGAGAAGCCCAAGTCCTCCTGGGTGAACCTGATTGTCGATTTCGGGCCGCTGCTGGTCTTCTTCCTGACGTATCGCCACTATTCGCCGGCGGACAACGAGAACAGCATCGGCGTGGTCTTCGCGGTGACCAAGGGCACGGTCGCGTTCATGATCGCGACGATTTTCGCGCTGATCATCTCCAAGTGGCGGCTGGGCCACATCACGCCGATGGTCTGGCTCTCGACCACGCTGATCCTGGGATTCGGCGCGCTGACGGTGTTCTTCAACGATCCCTTCTGGATTCAGATAAAGCCGACCGCAGTCTACCTGATCTTCGCCGCCGTGTTGTTCGGCGGGCTGATCAAGGGCAAGGCGATGTTACGCTACCTGCTGCAATCGGCGTTCGAAGGTCTCGACAATGCCGGCTGGCTCAAGCTTTCGCGCAATTGGGCAGTCTTCTTCCTGTTCCTCGCCGGACTGAACGAGGTTCTGCGCCAGGTCCTGACCTTCGGCGGCTGGCTGCAGGCCAAGCTCTGGCTGTTCACCGGGCTATCGTTCGTCTTCACCTTTTCGCAGATCCCGATGGTGCTGCGTCATGGCATGGGCGACGATGCGAAGGAAAAGCTGATCGAGAACCCACCCATCGATCAGTGATGCAGGCGCCGCCGCGAGCCGTGTCCGCGGCGGCGCTGGCCATCAGCGTAGCCTGGGCAAAAGCTCTTTTTGGCAAAAGGCGATGAAGCCGGCCTGATCGTCACCCGGGCAAGTCAGCACCAGGTGATCGAAGCCTGCATCCAGATACTTCTGGATCGTTGCGAGATGAACCTGGGCGTCCGGTCCGGCCGAGAGCTTGTCGGCAAGATCCTCGGGCCTGACATATTTGGTGGCCGCTTCAAAGCCGGCGACGTCGCGCAATTCCGAATTAACCGACCAGTCGAAGGCGCTGAAGCGGAAGCGATCATGCGCGTTCTTCAGTCCTTCCTCTTTCGTCGCCGCCCAGGCCAGCGTCACCTCGCCATAGACAGGCGCGTCCTGCCCCGCCTCGTCCTTGTAGCTCTTGACCATTTCGCCTTCCGGGCTGGTCGCCATGATCCCGTCCGCCTTCTCGACCGCGAGAGCGATCGACTTGGGCCCGCTGACCCCCATCGTCACCACGATCGGCTGATCGGGCAAGTCATAAAGCTGCGCGTGATCGACGTCGAAGAACTGCCCCTCGTAGCTGTGCACACCGCCGCCCCACAGCAGGCGGAAGATGTCGATCGCCTCGCCCAGCATCTCGTGCCTGATCGGGGTCGAGGGCCAGAGCGCGCCCGTCACATGCTCGTTCAGGCGCTCGCCCGAACCGACGGCGAGGCTGAAGCGATTGTCGCTCATCACCGCGATCGTCGCCGCGGCCTGCGCGATGATCGCCGGGTGGTAGCGGATGATAGGGCAGGTCAGCCCGGTGGTAATGCCGATCGTGTCGGTGGCATGGGCGATCGCGCCCAGGACGCTCCAGGCGAACGGCGCATGACCCTGCGCTTCGAGCCAGGGGTGAAAGTGATCCGAGATCGACACGAAATCGAACCCCGCCCGCTCGGACGCCACCGCGTTGGCGACAAGATCCTTGGGACCGTGTTCCTCGGTCATCAGCTTGTACCCGAACTTCGTCATCGTGCTCTCCCGCGAATGGCTATGCCAAGGCAAAGCGCCGACGCGGCAAAAAGTTCTGACGCGGGCGGGTGCCTCGAAGGTCAGTCGCGGTGCAGGTGCGGTAGGCCGCTAGATTTCGAGCTGGCTACCCAGTTCGACCACGCGATTGGTGGGCAGGCGGAAGAACTCCATCGCACTGGCGGCATTGCGCATCATCCAGGCGAACAGCTTTTCGCGCCAGATCGCCATGCCGGGTTTAGCCGAGGGCAACAGGGTCTGTCGCGAGAGGAAGAAGCTGGTCTTCATCATCTCGAACGGGCCGCCGCACAAGTCGGTATGTGCCAGGGCCGCCGGCACGTCGGTTTCTTCCATGAAGCCGTAGCGTAGCGCGACGCGGTAAAACCCCTGTCCCAGATCGGCGACTTCGAACCGCTCGGTCGGTTCGACCCAAGGCGCATCCTGTACCTCGACCGTCAGCACGATCACCCGTTCGTGCAGCACCTTGTTGTGCTTGATGTTGTGCAGCAACGCCGAAGGCACGCCGATGTTGGTCGAGGCCATGAAGATCGCCGTGCCCGGCACGCGCGCGGCACTGCCATGCGCGCTCTTGGCGAAGACGTTGAGCGGTAGCGCCGCCTCGGTCATCCGGGCGCGCATCAGGATGCGGCCCTTGTTCCAGGTCGTCAGCAAGGTGAAGGCGATGCCGCCGATCAGCAGCGGGAACCAGCCCCCGTCGGTGATCTTGGTGGCGTTCGCGGCGAAATAGGTGCCGTCGACGATGAAGAACACCAGCGCGACCGGGATCGTCAGCCACAGCTTCCAACGCCACAGCACGACGAACAGCACCGTCATCAGGCAGGTATCGATCAGCATCGCCCCAGTCACCGCGATGCCATAGGCCGAGGCGAGGTTCGACGAGTTCTGGAAGATCAACACCAGCAGGATGACACCCCACATCAGCGCGAAGTTGACGAACGGGATATAGATCTGGCCGACCTCGTGCTCGCTGGTGTGGCGGGTCGACAGGCGCGGGATGAAGCCCAGCTGCATCGCCTGATGCGTGATCGAGAACGCGCCGGAGATCACCGCCTGGCTGGCGATGAAGGTGGCGCAGGTCGCGAGGATCACCAGCGGCAGGCGCAGGCTTTCAGGGGCGAGATTGAAGAACGGGTTGCGCATCGCCTCTGCCGCGGCGGCATCGTCGAGACCCAGGATCATCGCCGCCTGACCGAAATAGTTGAGCAGCAGGCACGGCATCACGAACCAGAACCACGACAGCCGCATCGGTCCGCGCCCGAAATGCCCCATGTCGGAATAGAGCGCCTCCGAGCCCGTCACCGCCAGCACGACCGAACCAAGCGCGAGGAACGCCAGCATCTTGTCGGTGACGAAGAACTGCACCGCGTACCAGGGATTGAGCGCCAGCAGCACATGCGGCAGCTGCACGAGGTGATAGACGCCCAGCACGGCAAGCACGGCGAAGTAGATGATCATCACCGGCGCGAACAACGCGCCGACTTTCGCGGTGCCGCTTTTCTGGATCAGGAACAGCGCGATCAGCAGCACCAGCGCGATCGGCAGCACCAGTGGTGCGAGGCGCGATTCCACCACGGTCAGACCCTCGACCGCCGAGAGTACCGAAACGGCCGGGGTAATCATGCTGTCGCCATAGAATAGCGCAGTCGCGAACACGCCCAGCAGCACCACCAATCCGGACGAGCGGTTCTTGAGCTTGCCCGAGATGAGCGCGACCAGCGCGAGGCTACCGCCCTGCCCCTTGTTGTCCGCACGCATCAGGATGCCGACGTACTGGATCGAGACGACCAGTGTCATCGACCAGAAGATCAGACTGACGACACCGAGGATATGCAGTTCGTCGATCGCCAGCGGATGCGGGCCGACGAAAGTTTCGCGGAAGGCATAGATCGGGCTGGTGCCGATATCGCCGAAGACGACACCGATCGCGCCCATCGCCAGCTTGGTGATGTTGCCCGGATGGCGGTGAGCCAGGTCCGGCTTCGCCATCGTCGGATCGATCACGCCGGGAATGTCGCGCGGAACCGGAGGCGCCGCGTCACTCACGCGCGCGCACCGTCACTGCAGTCGGAAAACCGTCTCGCATCTGCGCCATGAGCGGCCGTTAGCAGCATGAATAAACCCTCGCAACGCAACTCAACGTCGCCCTGCCCCGGTTTGTTGCCGCACGCCTTGCGCAGCGATGATCCCGTCCAGCCGTGCGAGCTTGTCGCGGAGGTCTGCGCTCCAGGGTGCGTCGGGCGGCGTCGCCGCGAGCAGCCGCCCCCAGACCGCCCTTGCCTGCATGAACTGCCCCGATTGTGCCAATGCGAGACCCAGAAAATACGGCGGGCCAGGATGTTCGGGCGCTGCCGCCGATGCGCGACGAAAGGCATAGAGCGCGGCCGGGGTCAGCGTATCGTTGGCGTGGGCGACGAGCGCATTGGCCATCGCCAACCATGCTTCGGCGTTCCTGGGATCCTTCTCCACCGAACCGCGCAGGATTTCCGCCGCATCGGCGAATTGTCCCCGCCTGGCGAGCGCATCGGCGATCACCACCCAGCGATCCGTCGGCGGTATCCCGCTTTTCGTCACTTGCCTGCGCGCCTTGACGAGCGCCGCAGGGTCGCCCGAAATCTGCTCGTGCGGAAGCGTCGGCGATGCCGGAACCCCGGGGCTGGCCTGCAGGGCGTACCCGGCAACACCGAACAGCAGGGCGGCACCGATTGCTTCCCAACCCCGCCGCGGTGCACGCAGCGCGACCACGGCAAAGACGAACGCGATAGCCGCCAAAGCAAGCGCAACGACCCAGGTCATGTCGGATCCCCGCGCCGGAAACGGTGACGCAACACGAAAGCCGCCAGCGCGATCAGGACCAGCGGCAGCGCGAACAGCGGCCAGGTAAGCGCGTTCATGCGCGGCGCGTAGCTGACATAATCGCCATAACGCTCGATCAGCCAGGATCGGATCTGCTCGGGCTGCTCTCCCCCGGCGATACGTTCGCGCACCAGCGACCGCATCGATCCGGCGATCGGCGCGTCGGAGTCGGCGATCGACTGGCCTTGACATTGCAGGCACCGCAACGTCTCCATCAGGGCCTGTGCGCTCGCCTCCTGCGCGGCGTCGTCCAGCTGACGGTACGCGTAAGGTGCGGTCGACGGCATTTCTTGCGCGAGGGCGGGCATCGCGACGAAGGCCAGAACCACCGCCAGGATGAAACGCAATTCGGTCATCGCGCCGCCTTCAACTTCTCGATCAGCAGCGGCACATGCTCTGGCCTGATATCGCCGATATGCTGGTAGCGGATGCGCCCTTTGCCATCGATCACGTAAGTCTCGGGCACGCCCGACGAGCCGAGCGCCAACTGCACCGCCCCGGCATCGTCGGCGCCGATACGACGATAGGGATTGCCGTTCTCGTCGAGGAACGCGCGCAGAGTGTCGGGCCGGTCGCGCACGGAAATACCATCGATCTCGACGCCTAGCTTGACCAATTGCAGCAGCTGCGGCGACTCCGCCTTGCAGGGCAGGCACCAGCTGGCAAAGATGTTGAGCAAGCGCGGACGCCCCTCGGCAAGCTGCGCGCTATCCAAGCCCGGAGTCCCCGGAAGCGAGCCGGGCAGCGTGAACGACGGCAGCGGCCGGTCGATGAGGGTGCTGGCGACATTGCGATCCGCAGGACGCAGCAGACCGATCGTGACCAGCACGACGAAGCCGAGAAACAGGACAAGCGGCAGCCAGATGGTCCAGCCGCGCCGAATTGGCGATGAGGGTAAAATCTCGCTCATCGGCCTTGCTGCTCACGCCGGAACGCGATCTTTCCGCGGGCGACGATCCGGCGCAGATCGCTGGAAACGTGGCCGACCACCGCCAGCACCCCGCCCAGCGCGATGAGGATGCCGCCCAGCCAGATGAGCGTGACGAACGGCTTCCACCACAATCGAAGCTGCCAGCGGTTATCGGACGCTTCCTCGCCCAGCACCCCGTAAAGCTGACCGTTCCAGCGAGTCAGCAAGGCCGATTCGCTGGTCTGCTGGGGCGGCGCCCAGAAGTTGCGCGCTTGCGGACGCATGGCCTGCGGCACGTCACCTTCATATCGCACGACCAGCCTGCCTTCCAGCGCGGTCCAGTTCGGCCCGGCAACCGGCTCGATCGCGGCGAGACGGACCGCCCATGGGCCGACCGTGGTGCTTTCACCCGGTCGCAGCGCCACAAGGCGCTCGATAGACCAGGCGCTGTCGCTGGCCATGCCGAACAGCGATACGGCCACGCCGAAATGCGCCAGCACCATGCCCCAGATCGGCAGCGGCGTGCGGCGCAGGTTGCGGTCGCGCAGCGGCAGCAGGCTCGCCACCGCCAGCCCGGCGCCCAGCACCAGCCCGAGAAAGGGCAGCATCCCGGCTCCACCGATCGCCACGACCGCCAACGCCGCCATGCCGACGGCCGCCAGAGGAAAGAACAGCCGCCTGGCGAAGCGCCCCGGCTTGTCGCGCCGCCAGCGCAGCAGCGGGCCGACCGCGAGCACCAGCAGCATCGGCACGAAGAACAATGCGCTCATCGGGTTGAAATAGGGTGGTCCGACCGAAACCTTGGCGCCCAGGGCCTCGGCGACCAGCGGATAGAGCGTGCCGAACAGGACGATGCCCAGGATCGCGGAGAGCAGCACGTTGTTCATCACCAGCGCGCCCTCGCGGCTGACGACGGCGAAGCGCTCGCCCTCGGTGACGGTGTTGGCGCGCAAGGCGAACAGCAGCAGCGCACCGCCGATGTTGATGACCAGCAAGGCAAGGATGAACGAGCCGCGCGTCGGATCCACCGCGAACGCATGCACGCTGGTCAGGATACCCGAGCGCACGAGGAACGTCCCGATCATCGACATCGAGAATGCGACCACGCCCAACATGATCGTCCACGCGCGAAGGGCGTTGCGTGCGGCCAGAACGCCGGCCGAATGCAGCAGCGCGGTCGCCGCCAGCCACGGCATCAGCGAGGCATTCTCCACCGGATCCCAGAACCACCAGCCGCCCCAGCCCAGTTCGTAATAGGCCCAGTACGATCCGGCGGTGATGCCCAGCGTCAGGAATATCCACGCCGCCAGCACCCAGGGCCGCATCGCTCGCGCAAACGCCGGGCCGACCTCACGCGTGACCAGCGCGCCGATGGCGAAGCTGAAAGCGATCGAAAGCCCGACATAGCCAAGGTAGAGCGTCGGAGGATGGAACGCGAGGCCAAGATCCTGAAGCAAGGGATTGAGGCCGTTGCCTTCGGGCGGTGCCGGGTTCAGCCGCTCGAACGGATTCGAGGCCATCAGCAGGAAGGCGTAGAAGCCGAGACTGACGAACGCCTGCCCCGCCAGCGTCGCCAGCATCGTGCGTTCGGGCAGGCGGCGCTCTACCAGCGCGACGAAACCGCCGGCCAGGCCCATGACCGAAACCCACAGCAGCATCGAACCTTCGTGATTGCCCCAGGCACCGGCGATCTTGAAGATCAACGGCTTCATCGAATGCGAATTGAGCGCCACCAGCTTGACCGACAGATCGGTGACCGCAAACACGCGGATCAAGGCCAGGAACGCGACCAGCGCCAGAATCCCCTGAACGACCGCGACAGGCCGCACGATCCCGCCCAGCGCCTCACCCCTGCGGGTCAGCGCAAGACCGCCGGCGACAAGTTGTAGCAAGGCCAGCGCAGCAGCGAGCCAAAGCGCGGCAAGGCCGAGTTCAGCGATCATTTCGTTTCGGCCACGACTTTCCTGGCTTGATCTCGGGTCATGTTCTGCATCTGGCGTGGGACGTAGTTCTCGTCATGCTTGGCCAGAAGGTTGTCGGCCAGGAAGACACCATCGGTCCGCATGTGCCCTTCGGCGACGACACCCGAACCCTCGACGAACAAGGAAGGCACGATGCCAGCGAAGCGCACCGGCACCCGCGCCTTGCCGTCTCCCACAACGAAATCGATGGTGACGCCGTCTGCGGCGGTTTTCAGGGACCCGCGCTCCACCATCCCGCCCAATCGGACCGGACTGTCGGCGGCCGGCGGCTTGGCGACGATCTCGCTCGGCACGTAGAAATAGCTCGCCTGGCTCTTGAGCGCCCAGGCCGCGAGCAAGGCCGCGGCGGTCAGGACGATCAGCGCGACGACGAGCAGAACGAGCCGCTGGTGCTTGGGCTTGATCATCGCCGCCGACTCTCGTCCCGGCGTTTCTCTGCTCGCCGCATCGACAGCCACGACCATGCGACCATGATCGCGGTGGCGCCGATCCCGAGCGCATAGGCGGCAACGATGAACGTCCACGGATCGAAGGTCTCGCGCATCAGGATACCGCTTCGAAGTCGGCGCCGAAGCCAGGCGCGTCCATGGCCTTTCGGCGCAACCGCGTTTCGGCTTGCTGATCGGCCAGGATCGCCCGCATCCGCGCCAGCACGACCCCGCCGAAGATCAGCGAGAAGCCCAGCGTCGCCAGCAACAGCGGCCACAGGAAGTCACCCGAAATCGCGGACTTGCCAAGCGTGATGCTGGGACGCTGATGCTGCGTTTCGAACCACAGCACGGAATAATGAATGATCGGAATGTTGATGGCCCCCACCAGGCCGAAAATCGCCGGCGCCGCGTTCTGGCCACGCCCAGCCTCGATGCTCGCGCGCGAAAGTGCCAGCCATGCGAGGTAGAGGAACAGCAGTACCAGCATGCTGGTCAGCCGGCCATCCCAGACCCACCAGGTGCCCCACGCCGGACGGCCCCAGATCGAACCGGTGGCAAGGCATACCGCGGCGAATACCGCACCTGGCACCGCGCAGGCACGCGCGGCGATGCCGGCGAGCGGATGGCGCCAGACCAGTTCCGCGAAGCTGGCCCCGGCGATGCCCATCCAGCCGGCCATCCCAAGCCAGGCCGACGGGACGTGCAGGTACATGATACGCACGGTTTCGCCCTGCAGTTCCTCCGCGGGCGCGAGGAACAGCCCCCAGCCGAGCGCCAGCGTGGCCACGACGATGCCGACCACCAGGCACGACGGCGTGAGCCAGCGCGCGATTCGCAGAAAACGGGCCGGATTGGCGAAGCCATGCATGACAGGCGCGCTTCTAGTACGCGCAGGCGGCGCGGCAAGGATAACTTACGGCCACGACGTGCCTGTCAGCGTCCGATCAGCCGCTGCGCCATCGCATCGGCCACCGCGTCGGGGGTCTGTCCGCTGGCGGCGGCCTCGTCCCAGATCTTGTGGAGCCGCGCGGGGATCGCGGCGACCGCCTCGTGCACTTGGGCGACATCGCAGGCGTGACCGTCCCGGCGCGCCAGGTATTCCAGCGTCACCGCGATGATGCCGCCGCCATTGATGACGTAATCGGGCGTGTAGAGGATTCCTCTGGCCGCGAGTTTGGCACCATGATCCGGACGCGCCAGCTGGTTGTTCGCACCTCCCGCCACGATCGGCGCACGCAAGCGGGCGATGCCCTTATCGTCCAGGATGGCGCCGAGCGCGTTGGGGCTGAAAACGTCGCATTCGACATCCATGATGGCATCCGCTGCCGCCACATGCGCATCCAGTTCCGTCGCCAGAGCCGCCGCGCGATCGGTGTCGACATCGGCCAGCGTCAGTCGCGCGCCGGCTTCGGCAAGCAACCGCGCGGCGCCACCGCCGACGCTGCCGGTCCCCTGCACCGCGACATGCACTCCCTGGACGCTGTCACGGCCCAGCTTGTGCGCGACCGCTGCCCTGATACCCAGATACACGCCTTTAGCGGTGAACGGGCCGGGATCACCCCCCGCAGCGCTGCTGTCCGTGGCGGGCAATCCGGTTACGTATGGTGTTCGTTCCGAGATCGCGACCATATCGGATTCGCCCATGCCGACATCCTCGGCCGTGATGTAGCGGCCGCCCAGCGCGTCGATCGCGTCTCCGAATGCGGCGAGCAATTCGGGTGTCTTCTGACGATCGGGGCCCGCAAGGATCACGGCCTTGCCACCACCCATCGGCAAACCGGCCATGGCGTTCTTGTAGCTCATGCCGCGCGAAAGCCTAAGCGCGTCGCGCAAGGCATCTTCGGGCTCGGCGTAGTGCCAGAAGCGGGTGCCGCCGGCGCCGGGGCCCAGATGCGTGGAATGCAGCGCGATGATCGCGGTCAGGCCGCTCGCGCGATCATGGATGAAATGCACGCCTTCGTGCGCATCGAAATCGGCTTGGGTCCAGAATGCGGCCACGGATCAATCCCCGTTTGCAAAAAATACAGTTGGGGCATGGCGCTGAAAACGAAGGAGAGATGGGGCGACCGATGGGGCTTGAACCCACGACCTCCGGTACCACAAACCGGCGCTCTAACCAACTGAGCTACGATCGCCACAACCCCGGCGCGCATGCCGGAGCCGGCGCCTTAGGGTAACGCTATCGACGACTGCAAGCAGTCATCGGTGCGGGAGCGCGCTCTCGCACAAGGCGGGCGAAATGCAAAGTAAAAAGTTGGCCTCGCTCGACAAGCACGCAACAATGTTACGCCGGTGTTTTTTGTCGTCCGATCAAGTGCCCGCGAATCAGCACGAACATCCATGGGTGGAATGACCGATTGGCAGCGCCCGAAGGCGCCACCAATCGGGCAAGGACCTTAGCGCTTGGGAGCGGCAATCACGGCACAGCCCAGACGATCACCCGCGTCACCCGAAGGCTGGGTCTTGTAGTCGTCAGGCTTGGCATGAAGAACCAAGGCGGATCCGTCGGCGTCGCGCAATGACTTCGGCCCTGCAGCCAGCGTCACGCCGGTATTGAGTACCTGGCTCTCCAACATTCCATCCGCGCCGACGTGCTGGTTGGGCATGTCGCCGCCATGCGGTCCGCCCTTGACCATCAGGCCGTGCTGGGTGCCGCCCGGGGCGAAATGCGCGCCAGCGGTGGTGAACTTCTGCTTGGCGTCACAAACGCCCTTCTCGTGGAAGTGATAGCCATGCTCGCCAGCGGGCACGCCCTTCAGATCGGAGGTGATGAGCACACCGGTGGGCGTCTCCTGCAGCATGACCATACCCAGGCTATTGCCATCAAGGCCGATCATGTCGGCATGGATCATCTCGGGCGCGGCCTTGGCCCCTGCGGCGTTCTGCGCCAAACCGGGCGTCGCCACGATCGCAGCGGCTGCCGCGCAAGACATCATCAAATTGCGGATCATGGCATATCTCCTGGCTGCTATCGCATGGCGAGTTTCGCCCGCGCGCTCATCAAACGGCGAGCGCCCGTTCATGTTCCAGCAGGGATGGCATGCAGGTGAACACACCTATGGCGGCGTACGGAACGGTTAAGCACGATCATGCGATGGATGGGCTTCATCCGAGAGGACATTGCTTCCATGCCCGCCCCCCTTCGCCTGCTCGACGTTGTAGCCTCGGACGATGCCGATCGTCGGCGCGGGATCCGCATCGACGATGATGCCTGCGTCAGCCTCGGCATGGCCGGAAGAGATCCCGAGCAAGGCCGGCTGACCGATGTATCGCCAAATGGCTGTTGCGTGGAGACACAGGCGACATGGGCACAGCCGGGACGTTTCGTGGCGATCACCCTGGCGGCGGGTCCATCGCTGGAAAGCATCGTACGCTGGCGTCGCGGGACCCTGGCCGGACTCGAACTGCTTCGTCCGATCAGCGCCGAGCGACCCGACTGGCAAGCACTGATGAGTTGACACAAAAGAAAAGGGCGGCCCCGCTGGAGCCGCCCTTGTTCGTAATCGGTCGAAGAGCCGATCAGCTCTTCTTGAGGCTGAGTCCGCCGAAACGCTTGTTGAACTGGGCAACGCGACCGCCATCCTGCAACTGGGCCTTGCCGCCGGTCCATGCCGGGTGCGAGGTGGGATCGATGTCGAGCACCAGCGTGTCACCTTCGCTGCCCCAGGTCGAGCGCGTCTGAAAGGTGGTGCCGTCCGTCATCTGCACGGTGATCTTGTGGTAGTCGGGATGGGTATCGGCCTTCATCGTCTCAACTCTTTCGCTTGGCCGGTTCCGACCGGCCTGCCTTCGGAAAGCGGGGCGCATAGCTCGGCCCCCGCACAAAAGCAAGTTCGGGAATCTCAGCAGGGGTCGCCCCGATCACCGCTGGCCGTTGGCGACCAGGGGAGAATGCCTGGACGACGATCAGCTATCCGCGATCATCGCCGTAAAGTTGACGTCGCATGTCACCTTGTCCTCGACCAGAGCCTTGCCCCAGAACTTGCACACGCGTGACCGCTTCTGGACGAAACCGGCGCGCAAGGTCAAAAGCACGCCGGGCTCGACCGGAGCGCGAAACTTCGCCTCCTCGATCGCCATGAAATAGACGAGCTTGCCGGTCCCGGCCAGGCCGAGGTTTTCGACGGCCAGGATCCCGGCCGCTTGCGCCAGGGCCTCGATCTGGAGGACGCCCGGCATGATCGGCCGTCCGGGAAAATGCCCCTGAAAGAACGGCTCGTTGAAGCTTACCGCCTTGACCGCGTGGATCTCCTCGTCCGTCACCGACACCACTCGATCGACGAGCAGCATCGGATAACGGTGAGGCAACGCCGAGAGAATCTTGGCGTGATCGTAGATGACTTCGCTCATCGTCGGTTCGGGTCTCAGCGGCCCGTGGGCTGCTTGCCGGCGGCAGCAGCCGGGGCGGCAGCGGCCGCTGCAGGCGCGCCCTGCTGGGCGCCGCCCTGCTGTGCCGCCTGCTCACGCGCCTGACGCGGCAGCCAACCGGCCGGCGGGACCAGCTGCGCCGAAGGCAGCGACGTGTTCAGCGAGGCCAGGATGTCCTGGTTGAGGTTGTAGGCATTGTTGTTGACCGCCAGCACCGACTGCGGGTTCAGCAGCAGCGAGACCTTCTTCTTGGCCATGGCGCTCTTGACCGCGGCATCGAGCTTGTCCTCGACCTGCTCCTGCACATAGGCCCGCGACAGCGCGACCGGCTGGAGGATGCGCTGCAGTTCGGCTTCGCCGGACTGCTGCAACTGCTGGATCGCGGCCGCCTGCTGCTCGAGCGACGCCTGCGATGCCTTGCCCGACTGGCGATCGGCGTTGAACTTGTCCGCCAGCGGCTTGAGCTGCGCATTCAGAGCGCTGCCGCGCGCCGTCGCCTGGTCGATCTGCGCCTTGTAGGTGGTCTGGCGCTGCGTTTCGGCGGTCTTGTAGGCGTTGGCGTTGGCGATCACCGCATCGAGGTTGGCGATCGCGAGACCGGGAACCACGATGCCACTATCCTGCGCAACCGCAGGCTGCGCGGCGGCGGTACCGATCACCAGGCTTGCCGCGATCGCGGTCTTGACGATGTTCTTCATCAGAATTGCGTTCCCACGTTGAAGTTGAAGGGTTTCGTATCGTCGCCTTCCTGCTTCACCAAAACCTTGGAGAAGTTGATGCGGAAGGGACCGAATGGAGAGTTCCAGTTGACGCCGATGCCGACCGAAACGCGAGGCTTCCAGGTATCGCCAACGAATTGTTCGTTGAAGGCATTTAGCGGGATACCTCTCAAGGTCTGTGTGCAGCCAGCAGGCACTGCAGGCGCGGTAGCTCCGTTTCCACTGACAACAGTGGTGGTCGTACCGCACGTCTGATCGAATGTCCGATTTCCCGAACCGTCGAGTTGCGGGATTGAAGTCTGCTGCAAAAGGGTAGTCACCCCCGGATTTCGGATGCCAAACACAGAGCCTGCATTTACAAATAGCGAGGGGCGCAAGCCGAGTTCACGTGCACCCGAACCAAGCGGGATTTCAAGCTCCGCCTTCGCGAGATAATAGTATTTCCCACCCAAGGCGTCGTCAGTCCAGTCGCGGCGCCTAGTCGACAAGCCTTGGAGGGGATCGTTCGGATTGGGTGCATTCGCCAATTGATTGCCGTCGGCGTCGACATACGGCTTGCGGAGTACGCGTGGACCAACGCCGCGAATGTCAAACCCGCCGATTTGTGGTTCACCAAGATAGAAACGGTCAGTCAGGCGAATTTCATCATTGTTCAGCGATTTGATAGCCCCACCCTCGCCGGATAACGAGAAGATGAAACCCTTGCCAAGATTGGTGAACTTGGAAGCGTTCGCACGCAATCGCACGTAGCTTACATCGCCGCCCAGGCCCGCAACATCGGCGTTGATCGCGGCTGTGATGCCGCGCGTCGGCCGGACGCGATTATCAAGCGTATCGTAGATAAGCGACATGCCGACGATCGAGCTCAGCCGCTTGCCGAGTGAATCGCAAAGATAACGTCCGGCAATAAACGGCTCGCAGCTCAGATTGGGTGGGTTAAGCCGATCGGAATAGTAGCTGTTGTCGAGCGAGACGTCATCGTAGTTGAGGGTATAGCTGGCAACGGCCGTCAGATACTCGGTGAGCGGAACGCCCGCGCGAACCTGGAAACCGGTTGTCGTCTGCTGATACGTCGTATCGCGATTATTATTGACCTGATTGAAGCTATTGAGATCGCGGCGATAGACGTTCACGCCAAGCGAGACGTTCTTGTCGAATACGTAAGGTTCGGTAAAGCTCGCCTCGACGCTCTTGGAATAGCGCGAGTAGCTGCCCGACAGGCCGACGGTCTGGCCCCGGCCACGGAAGTTGCGCTGGCGGATCGAGGCCTGGAAGATGAAGCTTTCGAGGCTGGAGAAGCCCGCCGACAGCTGCAGTTCGCCGGTCGGCTTCTCTTCGACGTTGGCTTCGAGAATGATGCGATCGTCAGTCGATCCGGGCTTCTGCTCGACTTCGAACTTTTCCTGGAAGAAGCCGAGCGACTTGATGCGGTTGGTCGAGCGCTTGACCTGCAGCGAGTTGAAGGCGTCGCCCTCGGCCAGGCGAAACTCGCGGCGCACGACCTTGTCCTGCGTCAGCGTGTTGCCGTTGACGTCGATCCGCTCGACATAGACACGCGGTGCCTCCGCGATCACGAAGGTCAGCCCCATGGTGAGGTCTTCCTTGTTGCGATCGTAGTTCGGCCGCACGTCGGCAAAGGCATAGCCGAAGGCACCGGCGGTGTCGTTCAGCTGCTCGATCGTGTCCTCGACCAGCTTGGCGTTGTACCAGTCGCCCTGCTTCATCGGCAGACGCGCGGCGAGCTTTTCGCTGTCGAAGTCGCGCAGCTGGCTGTCGACCTTCACCTCGCCGAACTTGTAGCGCTGGCCTTCCTCCACCACGTACGTGATGATGAAGTCCTTCTTGTCCGGCGTCAGTTCGGCCACGGCGGACACGACGCGGAAGTCGGCATAGCCTTGCGTCAGGTAGAACTGGCGCAGCTTCTGCTGGTCGAACGCCATGCGATCGGGATCGTAGCTGGTCGCCGAGCTGAAGATCTTGGTGAAGCCGGCAGCCTTGGTGACCATCTGCCCGCGCAGTTCACCATCGGAAAACTTGTCGTTGCCGATGATGTTGATCTGGCGGACCTTCGACTTGTCGCCCTCGGTGATCTCGAACACGATATCGACGCGGTTCTGGTCGAGCATGACCATCTTCGGCTCGACGGTCGCGGCGTAGCGGCCCTGCCGCTTATAAAGCTCGATGATGCGGGCGACATCGGCGCGCACCTTGGATCGCGTGAAGATCTGGCGCGGCGCGACCTTGATCTCCGGCAAGATCTTCTCGTCCTTGATGCGCTTGTTGCCTTCAAGGATGATGCGGTTGACGACCGGGTTTTCCTTGACCTGAATCGTCACCACGCCGCCGTCGTTGTTCACCTGGACGTCGGCGAAAAGCTCGGTCTCGTAAAGATCCTTGAGCGCCTGATCGGCCACGGCGGCGGTGTAAGGCTGGCCGGCGCGCAGCTTGACGTAGGAAAGCACGGTTTGCGGCTCAAGCCGCTCGGCCCCCGTCACGCGCAGCGTCTGGATGACTTGCGCGGGCTCAGCCGCCACGACCGGCGCCGAGGCCGTCGCGGCACGGCCTGCACGGGCCGCCGCGCGCGTCGGCGCAGGAGCACGCCCCGGCGCCGCGGAAGGTGCAGGGCGCGGCGTCGCCGGGGCATCCTGGGCATGCGCCATCACCGGAAGGCCCGTCAGCCCCGTGGTCCCCAGGAGCACCGCGGCCCACCCGGAGGCACGCCGGGCCTTATCGCTGCGAACCATTTCCCATCCCATCATCAACGCAAATCCCGTTGGCGCCCGCGCGCCGTATTAGTCGATCCCGATCGAGCGGCACGCGGCAGGCCAGACTTGCCGGCAAGCTACCACATACAATCGTCGCCCTCTGCCCGATGGCGAATGGCCGATCAAGCAGCCATTCCAAAGCCGGACATCCGCTCGCCTGAAAAACCGTGCGCTAACCCCCGAAAATCGGCAGCGATACAATGTCGTTGATCGTCACGATCAGCATCAGCGTAAGCACGAGTGCGATGCCGGTGCGAACCGCCCATTCCTGGCTTCGCAGATTGAGAGGCTTCCGGCGAACCGCTTCGGCCGCATAGAAGGCCAGATGTCCACCATCGAGCCCGGGAATTGGCAGGATGTTGATGAATGCCAAGTTAATCGAGATCAGCGCCGCGAACTGCACGAAGGGCAGCCATCCCAGGCTCAATTGCTCGCCGGAATACTGCGCGATCTTGATCGGGCCACCCAGTTCCTTGACCGAGCGCTCTCCCGCGAAGATCTGAACCAGCCCGGTTACCATCATGCGCATCACGCCGAAGCTCTGGTCCAAGCCGATCCGAACCGCCTCGATCAGGTTGACTGGAACCTGCTCGCCCCGGGCCAACCCCACGCCCAGGCGCCCGATCTTGCGGCCAGGCGTATCGCCGCCCTCCACCTGCTGGGAGGCGATGGTTGCGGTGATCGACAAGGTCTGGTCGCCGCGCTTGAGCACGACGGGCACTGTCTTGCCGGGTCGCTCACCGACGATCCGCATCACGTCCAGCGCCGACGACGTGCGTTGGCCATCGATGAGCACGAGGCGATCGCCCTCCTCGATGTCGGCAGCCGCGGCCGCCGATTTGGGCGCGACCATCGCGACGACCGGCTGCGAGAAATCGACACCAAGGTCGGCGATGGCACCGCCATTGCCGAACCGATCCTTGATCGTCCGCGACGTCAGCTTGACCGGAACGATCAGCGTTCGTCCATCGCGGTCGATCGCTAGGGACACGGTACGCCCGGGATATGGGACCACGTAGCCGGGGATCTCGGTCGCGCTTTCGATTTTGTTGCCGTCCACCGCGACGATCCGGTCGCCGACCCGCAGCCCGGCGGTGGCGCCATCCGACTCTTGCGCAAAACCCGTGACTGCGGGCGTGGCGACGATGCGGCCATATGCCAGGTTGAAGGCCGCGAAGATGGCGACGGCGCAGATCAGATTGGTGAGCGGCCCGGCCAGCACGACCAGCGCGCGCTGCCACAGTGGCTTGGCATGGAACGTCTGCGCGCGCTCGGCCGGGCTGAGCCCGTCCTGCTCGGACGACGGTGCGCTGGCCGGGTTCATGTCACCGGCGAACTGGACATAACCACCCAGCGGCAGCGCCGACAGCTTCCAGCGCGTGCCGCGCTTGTCGGTGAAACCGGCGAGCTCCTTGCCGAACCCGACCGAGAACGCATCCGCCTTGATGCCGAACAAGCGACCGACGAGATAGTGCCCCAGTTCATGCAGCACCACCAAGGGCCCGAGCACCAGCAGGAACCCGACGATCATCGTCAACAGCGAGGGCGCCCCGGTCAAGCGAGTGCCTCCATCAGTTCACGCGCGCGGACACGCGCCTCGCGATCGATGGCGAAGACGTCGGAAAGGCACGCCGGAGCTGGCGCAGCATAGGATTCAAGGACATTGGCCACCGCTGCCGCAATCCGCGTGAACCCAATCTGACCGGACAGGAACGCGGCGACAGCGATCTCGTTGGCGGCGTTGAGCACCGCGGGCGCTGCGCCTCCAGCCTCGGCAGCTTCGCGCGCCAGCCGCGTTGCGGGAAACCGGAGCTCGTCGGGCGCGCGGAACGTCAATTCGCCGATCGCGGCAAGGTCTAGCGGCGCGAGCGGCGTCTCCATGCGCCGCGGCCACGCCAGCGCCGATGCGATCGGAACGCGCATGTCCGACGGCCCGAGTTGCGCCAGCGTCGAGCCGTCGCGATACTCGACCATGGAGTGAACCACCGATTGCGGGTGGACGATGATGCGCAGGCGATCGAGGCCGACGGGAAACAAGTGGTACGCCTCGATCAACTCGAGCCCCTTGTTGAACATCGTCGCGGAATCGACGCTGATCTTGGCGCCCATCGACCAGTTCGGATGCTTCACCGCTTCCGCCGGCGTGGCCGTCGACAGGCGTTCGATCGGCCAGTCGCGGAACGGCCCGCCACTTGCCGTCAAGGTGATCGATCGCACGTCGGCGGGGTCGTTGCCGGCAAGGCACTGGAAGATAGCGTTATGCTCTGAATCGACCGGCAGTAGCACCGTTCCGCAGCGACGCACGGCGGCGGTCATCACCTCGCCTGCAGACACCAGCGCCTCCTTATTGGCGAGCGCTACGACCTTGCCCTGCTCGATCGCGGCCATCGTCGGCGCGAGACCGGCGCAACCGACGATCGCGGCCAGCACGATATCGGCCGGGCGCGAGGCCGCTTCGACAAGCGCTTGGGCACCGGCGGCGGCTTCGATGCCCGATCCGACGAGCGCTTCGCGCAGTTCCGCCAGGCAACTCTCATCCGCCACGACCGCGACCTCGGCACCGAACTCGCGTGCGAGCCTGGCCAGTTCGCCGGCCTGACAGTTGGCGGTCAACGCCACGACCCGCCAGGCGCCCGGATCGCGGCGCACCAGGTCGAGAGTCGACGCACCGATCGAACCGGTAGCGCCCAGCAGGGTAAGGGAACGGGATGTCATGAAAGCGTGGATAGCCGGATAGTGATGAAGATCGTCCCGAATACCACCAGCACGGCCAAGAGGCCATCGACCCTGTCGTACAACCCGCCATGGCCGGGAAGCAGCTTTCCCGAATCCTTCACGCCGGCGCTGCGCTTCATCCAGCTTTCGAAGAAGTCGCCGGCTTGCGCGACCACGGCGATGACGAGGCCCATGCCGAGAATGGCCATCGGATTGGCCGCCGTCTGCACCGCCGTAATCTGCGCATCCGGCGCAGCTGCGAGAATGCGGTCGGCGTTGGCGAGCACTTGCCACACCACCAGACTTGCACCCAGAATGCCGCCCAGCAACCCTGCCCAGGTCTTGGACGGACTGATCCGCGGTGCGATCTTGGGACCACCCAGCGTGCGCCCCATGACATAGGCTCCGACATCGGTACCCACGACCGCGCCGACGATCAGCAGCACCAGCGCGGCACCGGCCGCTTCCTGCCGCACCTGGATCAGGATCGCGCTGGCCATGCCGCAATAGACGGCACCCGCCGCGCGCCAGAGGGTCTGCGCCCTGGTAGATATCTTGAACTGCAGCGCCAGCGCGCTCCATTCGAACCACACGCCGATACCGACGATGAGCACGAACACGGTCCACGCCATGTCGCCCAGCCACAACGCGGTCCCTGCGACCACCAGCATGACGACCGCCGTGACAAGCCGCTTGGGCAAGTCGGCGTTGCGAACCCAGAACGGCACCTTGACCGATGGGCCGATCTCGTCAGCGTCCACCATAGCGCCGTTCGCGAGCGACAAAGGCATCCATCGCCTGTTTCAGATGCTCGGCGGTGAAATCCGGCCAGAGCACATCGGTGAAATACATCTCGGCATAGGCGGCCTGCCACAGCAGGAAATTCGACAATCGCTCCTCGCCCGAGGTGCGTACCAACAGGTCGAGCGGCGGCAGGTCCGCGGTATCGAGTTCCGCCGCGATCGTCTCGGGCGTGATCGGCCCCTTGCACGCCGCCGCACTGGCCGCGCGGGCGATCTCGTCATGCGCTCCGTAATTGAGGGCGACCACCAGCGCCGTGCCGGTGTTGTCAGCGGTACGCGCGATCGCACGGTCGATCATCTCGACCACGTCGGGCTTGAACGCCTTGTAGTTGCCGATGATCTTGAGCCTCACCCCGGCCTGCGCGATCTCTTCGAGATCGGACAGGATGAAGCGCTTCATCAGCGACATGAGGTCGGAAACCTCCTCTTCGGGCCGGCGCCAGTTCTCGGTCGAGAACGCATAGAGCGTCAACGCCTCCAACCCGAACTCGCGCGCGCCTTTGACCACGCGGCGGACCGCCTCGACACCGCGCTGGTGGCCAAGTGCGCGCGGCATGTGCCGCTTTTTCGCCCAGCGCCCGTTGCCGTCCATGATGATGGCGACATGGCGCGCCCTGGGCGCCTCATCCTTGCTCATGCGTGGCCCTGCCCGATCGCTGCGGCAGGCTTCACTTGCCCAGGATTTCCTTTTCCTTGCGGGCGAACTCCTCGTCGACGGCCTTGATCTGCTCGTCCGTCAGCTTCTGGAGCTCGGTCTCGGACCGCTTGCGATCGTCCTCGGAGATTTCCTTCTTGCTCTCGTCGGTCTTGAGGTTGTCCATGCCGTCGCGCCGCACGTTGCGCACGGCCACGCGCGCCTTTTCGGCATAGGAGCTGGCCAGCTTGGCAAGTTCCTTGCGGCGTTCCTCGGTCAGGTCCGGGATCGGCAGCCGCAGCGTGGTGCCGTCGTTGATCGGGTTGAGGCCGAGCCCCGCCGAGCGGATCGCCTTTTCCACCGGGCCGACGTTCATCTTGTCCCACACCTGCACCGAGATCATCCGCGGCTCGGGTACCGAGACCGAGGCCACCTGGTTCAACGGCATCTGGCTGCCATAGACGGTCACGGTTACAGGATCGAGCAGGTTGGCGCTGGCGCGTCCGGTACGCAGACCTGCGAGATCTCCGGAAAGTGCCTCCACGGCACCCTTCATGCGACGCTCGAGATCGGCCTTGTCGAACTTGGCCATAGTCAGGCTCCTTTTTGTACGATCGTACGGGTGCCCTGTCCGGCGAGCACGCGGGCAAGATTGCCACGCTCGCGGATCGAGAACACCACGATCGGAATCGCGTTGTCGCGGCACAGCGCCACGGCGGATGCATCCATCACCTTCAGGTTCTGGGCGAGGACGGTGTCGTAGTCTACGTGGTCGTAACGCTGGGCGTCCGGGTTGGACTTTGGATCGCTGTCATAGACGCCATCGACGCTCGTGCCCTTGAACAGCGCATCACACTGCATCTCCGCCGCGCGCAAGGCGGCGCCAGAATCTGTGGTGAAGTAAGGCGCGCCCACTCCGGCGGCGAAGATCACCACCCTGCCCTTTTCGAGGTGCCGTTCCGCCCGACGGCGAATCACCGGCTCGCAGACCTGATCCATCTGCACTGCGGACTGCACGCGCGTATCGACGCCGAGTTGCTCCAGCGCGTTCTGCATCGCCAGCGCGTTCATCACCGTCGCCAGCATGCCCATGTAGTCGGCCTGCGCGCGGTCCATGCCGCGCGCCGCCCCGGCCATCCCGCGAAAGATGTTGCCGCCACCGATAACGAGGCAGACTTCGAGGCCGGTCTCCTTGGCCGACTTCACCTCCTGAGCCAGCTCGGCGACGAAATCGGGATCGATGCCAAACTGCTGGCTTCCCATCAGCACTTCGCCCGAGAGTTTCAGGAGGACGCGCTTGTAGGGGGATGCCATGGAAAGGAGTTCTCGCTTGGGGGGGTCGGCTGCGGCTTTAGAAGCGCGTGCATCGATTGCCAAGGGCGCAGGTTAGGTAAAGGGATCGCGCCAATACCTGGAACAGCACTGACCTTGGACCGAATATCTTGGCAGGCGCATGACTGAGAGCCTCCTCCGCCTATGCGCGATTACAAAGTGCTACAGGACGCTCGTCAAGCAGAGAAGGTGGGTTGAGGAGGTTGGGTCCACGCCATTTTGAATACAGGTCGCCCCAGCAAGAACGCGCCGAGAATGGACGTCACGATTGCAAAAACGAAAGGCACGGGACCCTTGTCGAAATGCGCAAATAACTCGAGAATCGGTAGGTGGATCGCGTAAAGCGGAAAAGACAATGCACCGATCCTTTTTAGCCATTTTTCGGCGCCCGGTGGGACTACCGCGCAAGCTGCCACCCAAAAAAGTGTCGGCATTAGCACGATCGTAGCAAGCATGTCTCCGATGCCCAAAGTTAGCGGTAAGCTTGGCAACACGACTACGCATGTCACCGGCAGTATGAGCGCTGACCTCCAATTAAGGATGGCGACCGGCGGTCGGGCCATCCAGCGGCGAGCGAACCACATCCCGAAAAGGTATGAAAAGGCCACACGAGGAAGCGCCCATTGCCAATTGAAGGCGAAGGGGCCCACTGTATTTGATCCAAAGCGCATGATCATCAAGCCAAGGCCAAGCGCTGACGCTAAGAGCGCTAGTCGCAACTGCGGATCGTTAAGCCGCCGTAAGACCATAGCGTGCAAAACATTGATCATAAGCTCGAAAAACAAGGACCATTGTGGGCCATTGAGTGGGAACAATTGACCTTGACCGATGAAGGCGGGAATCATCAACAGTCCAAGTGCTATGTGGTAAGCCCCGCCCTCAGGCCCGCTCAGGATCAGGCTAATTGCCGCACCCAACGAGGTTCCGACTGCCGACAAAGGCCACAGGCGTTTCATTCGCTCAAACACGAACTTAGTGGCTTCACCGCGCACACAAAACCTATCTCGCGTCGCAAGCGTGAGAACGAAGCCGCTTAGCAAAAAGAAGAAGTCAACGAACAGATAACCACGCGAAAAGGGGCCTTGGATCTCAAAAATTACTTTGGCATGATAAAGCATGACAACCACTGCGGCTATGCCCCGCAATCCGTCAAAAATAGGTAGCCGGTGCGCCGTCATTGCAAATTGCCTGAGGAAATTCGTAGAGGTATTCTCCAATGCTACCCGCGTTTTATTAAGGGGTCGCGAATACCAAATGCGATTTTCATAATCGGGCTGCCACATCCTCACGCTTCGATCGGCCTACAGGCCTCACTGCGACGAAGTCTCACCGATGGTAAAAGTGACAATTTCGGAAAGTGGGTGCAGTTCGGCACCTTCATTATCCAGATGACATCCTGCCCATGATCGCATAAGGGCCGCCGCTTCCATCAGCGCGACAAAAGCGAAAGCGAGTGCACACCATGAAGCTGAACGAACTTAGAGACAACGAAGGCGCCCGTCACCGCCGCATGCGCGTGGGCCGTGGTATCGGCTCGGGCAAGGGCAAGACCTCGGGCCGCGGCCAGAAAGGTGCCAAGGCGCGTTCGGGCGTTTCGGTCAACGGATTCGAAGGCGGCCAGATGCCGCTCCACATGCGCATCCCCAAGCGCGGCTTCAGCAACAAGGCCTTCGCGAAGGACTATGCCGAGGTCAACCTGGGCCTGATCCAGAAGGCGATCGACGCCGGCAAGATCGATGCGGGCACGACCATCGACCACGACGTGCTCAAGGCCGCCGGCCTCGCGCGTGGTGGCAAGGACGGCGTGCGCCTGCTCGGCAAGGGCGAGCTGACCTCCAAGGTCTCGTTCAACGTCACCGGCGTGACCGCCGGCGCACGTTCGGCGATCGAAGCGCTCGGCGGTTCGGTTGCTTTGCCCGAGCCTGCGGTGGTTACCGGCAAGTATGCCGACAAGCCGCGCGGCAAGAACGCCGCCAAGGCCGCCAAGGCCTGATCCGACACGTACATCCTTGGCGCGGTGTCTTCCAGCAGGAAGGCACTGCGCCGGGATTGTGACGGCTCTGGCGCAAACTATATGCGCTGTCTCAAGCTCCATCGGGGGTTCGACAAGCGCTCCGGGCCGCGATAAGGGTTCGGACAAGGTCCGGCTTTGAACGGCACCTCCGTTCGAACGACCCGCAAGTTAAGGCACCATTTCCACAATGGCTTCACGCGCCGACAACATCGCCAGCACTCTCAGCCTGGCCAACTTCTCCAAGGCGACCGAGCTCAAGAAGCGCATCTGGTTCACTGTCGGTGCGCTGATCGTATTTCGTTTCCTCAGCTTCGTGCCGCTGCCCGGAGTCAATCCGCTGGTCCTGCAGTCGCTCTACGAGCAGACGCGCGGCGGCATCCTCGACATGTTCAACGCCTTTTCGGGCGGTGGTCTCGAGCGCATGAGCCTCATCGCCCTGGGCGTTATGCCCTACATCACTGCCTCGATCGTGGTGCAGCTGGCGGCTTCTCTGCATCCCTCGCTGATCGCGTTGAAGAAGGAAGGCGAAGCCGGCCGCAAGAAGATGAACCAGTACACCCGCTACGGCGCGGTGCTGCTGTGTGGCATCCAGGGCTACTTCGTGGCGCAGGGCCTTGAGGCTTACGGTGCTTCCAGCGGACTGCAGGCGGTCGTCGACCCCGGCATGGTCTTCCGCATCGGCGCCGTCATCAGCCTGATCGGCGGCACCATGTTCCTGCTGTGGATCGGTGAGCAGATCACCAGCCGCGGCATCGGCAACGGCGTCTCGCTCATCATCATGTCGGGCATCGTTGCGCAGATGCCGACGTTCGTGTCCAACGTGATGAACCAGTATTCGGCCGGTGATACCGGTTCGCTCACCATCGTGCTGCTGGTCGTGCTGATCGTGGCGATGATCCTGTTCATCTGCTTCATGGAGCGGGCCCAGCGCCGGCTGCTGATCCAGTATCCCAAGCGCGCCACCCAGCGCGGCATGATGCAGGCCGATCGCAGCCACTTGCCGCTCAAGATCAACACCGCCGGCGTGATCCCGCCGATCTTCGCCAGCTCGCTGCTGCTGCTGCCGCTCACGATCACCCAGTTCGCCGGCAAGTCGCTGGCGCCGGAATCGACCGCTGGCCAGATCGTCGTCGCGCTCAACCAGTACCTGGGCCACGGCAAGCCGCTGTACATGCTGCTTTACGCGGCCGGGATCATCTTTTTCTGCTTCTTCTACACCGCGGTCGTCTTCAATCCTGAGGAGACCTCGGAGAACCTCAAGAAGAACGGCGGCTTCATCCCCGGCATCCGTCCGGGCAAGAACACCGCGACTTACCTCGACTATGTCCTCACGCGTATCACCGTTATCGGTGCGATCTACTTGACGATCGTGTGCGTTCTGCCCGAGTACTTCCTTTCGCAGACCGGCCTGCCCTTGTTGTTCATGGGTGGCACCAGCTTGCTGATCGTCGTCAACGTCACCGTCGACACGATCACACAAATCCAGTCGCACTTGCTGGCTCACCAGTATGGCGACCTCATCAAGAAGGCTAAGCTGAAGGGTCGGATGCGCTAGGCGCGTCGATCCATCGGGGCTGATGCCGAAGTAGACGATCGAGGGGACGTGGCGTGAACATCATCCTGCTGGGGCCGCCGGGAGCGGGCAAGGGTACGCAGGCACAGCGCCTGGTAGAGCGGCGCGGAATGCGTCAGCTTTCGACCGGGGATATGCTCCGCGCGGCAGTGAAGGCGGGAACGCCGATCGGCCTGCAAGCGAAGGCCGTGATGGAGCGCGGCGAACTGGTCAGCGATGAGATCGTCTCGGGGCTGATCGGTGAGGAACTCGACGTGATGGGCCCGCAGACCGGCGCCATCTTCGATGGATATCCACGCACAGCCGAGCAGGCGAAGTCGCTCGATGCGATCCTTGCCGATCGTGGCCGGCAGCTCGACCATGTGATCGAGCTGGACGTCAACGAGGATGCGCTTGTCGAGCGGATTACCGGGCGATTCACGTGTGCCAGCTGCGGCAAGGGCTACCACGACACGTTCGAGCAGCCGAAGGTCGCCGGCACCTGCGACAAGTGCGGCAGCCATGAGTTCAAGCGCCGTCCCGATGACAATGCCGAGACCGTGCGTACGCGCATGGCCGAGTATCGTGCGAAGACCGCGCCGATCCTGCCGATCTACGAAGCACGCGGAATCGTCAGCAAGATCGATGGCATGGCCGAGATGGACGAGGTGACGGCGCGGATCGAGACGATCCTCGCCGGCTGATCCTTGCCGATCGCATCGGGGCGCGTCTGGTTGTCAGACGGTAAGTCGACTTCGATGCGGTTTGCGGGACGAAGCGCCCACCCTGGGCGATCAACCTAGGCGGGCGGCAGTTCCCTGCCAATTCCGGCGTGCTAGAACGCCGATCGATGAAAATGGTTCCCGCGCTTCTCGCTTTCGCCGCATTGCTGCCTGGAAGCGCATCAGCCCAGTCCGTCCTGCAATGTGCCCCTTATGCACGCGAGCGATCGGGCATTCCCATCCACGGCAACGCTGCAACGTGGTGGGATCAGGCGCAGGGCGCCTACAGCCGCGGCCAGTCACCCGCCACGGGTGCGGTCCTCGTCTTCAAGGCCAGCAGCACCAATCGGTATGGTCACGTCGCGGTGGTGGATCGCATCGTCGACGAGCGGCATCTTCTGCTCGACCATGCCAACTGGTCGCGCCCCGGCAGGATCGAACACGATGCCTTGGCCGAGGACGTCTCGGAAGCCGGCGACTGGAGCGAAGTGCGGGTGTGGTATGGCCCTTCGGCCGGGCTGGGCCTGCGCAAGAACGCGGCATTCGGGTTTATCTATAGCACCCCGGCTCATGCGGAACCCAGCCCCAGAGTGGTCTTGAACCTCGGCGATACCCCGCCCCCAGGCTGAATGCCGGACGCGGCTCGCATTGGGGGAGAGCGGGCGTCTGTCCGCCCACCGTCCTGCAACGCCTTGTCCCGATCACCAAGGCTAGAGGTCTGCACCCTGTCGGGCATCAAAGCGCCCGGCTGACACCCGCAAGCCCCCTCAGTACAGGCCGCCTTGTTGCTCGGCGAAGTCGGCGGGCACGCCTGCTGCCTCGGCTTGCGATGCCCTGGTGCGATCGACCTGCGCAGCGCGGACTTCCGCGATCAAGGCGTCACGCTTGCGGGTGAACTCGTCCTGCGCGGTGTAGCGCTTGGGTTCAGTGTCGGGCTTGAACGCTTCCCAGATGATCGCGGCCTTGGGATCGGTGCCCGGCTCGGCGCCCATGACCTGCTTGCCGCTCACGCGATCGATGCGGACCATCCGGATACCGGCAGGTGCGACGAATGGCTGATGGTTCCAGCGGTCCTTGGTGGCGAGCACGACCTGCTTGAAGATCGGCGCGGCAATTCGGCCGCCTTGTGCATATCCACCCAACGATCGCGGGTTGTCGTACCCGAGGTACACGCCCGCGACATAATCCTGCGAACCGCCGCAGAACCAGACATCGGTGGGGCCGCTGGTGGTGCCGGTCTTGCCAAACAGCGGCAGGTTGAGATCGCGCAAGGTCACCGCCGTGCCGCGCGTCACCACGCCTTCGAGCATATGCACGACCTGATATGCCGTGGCCGCATCAAGCACCTGTTTGCCGCGCCGGGCGATGCGCGGCATACCTTTGCCGTCCCACTGCGGCATGTTGCATCCCATGCAGCGCCGATCATCCGAGCGCCAGATCACCTTGCCATTGCGGTCCTGCACATAGTCGATGACCGACGCCGGGAACTGGACGCCGTTGTTCGCGAGGGCCGAGTAGGCGTTCACCATGCGCGATACCGTGGTCTCGCCGGCGCCCAGCGCGAATGACAGGTACGGCTTGTAGTCCCCAATGCCGACGTTGTGGAACGTCTTGATCACCCGCGCCATGCCGGTGTCGTTGGCGATCCGCACGGTCATCAGGTTGCGCGATTGCTCAAGGCCCCAGCGCATCGTGTGGGTGCCGCCGCCGCCGCCGCCGAAGTTGCGGAAGCATTTGTTGCCAAGGCCCGCCCCCTGATAGACGCAGAACGTCCCGTCGAGCACCTGGGTCGCCGGCGTCATGCCATAGAGCAGCCCGGTGCCATAGACGAACGGCTTGATCGTCGAACCTGGCTGCCGCATCGCCTGGGTGGCGCGATTGAACGAGCCGAGTCCCGAATCGAAGCCGCCCTGCATCGCCAGGATGCGCCCGGTGGCCGGTTGCTCGATCTCCATGCCGCCCGACACCTCGGGAATGGTGCGCACCGCGTAAGTACCCGATCGCACCGGCGCGGCGGCAAGGACGTCGCCCACCTTCGCCTTGTCTGGCACGTTCGTCAGTTCGGCCACGCTACCGTCGGTAAAGCCGATCTGGCCGGTGCTGCCGCTGCGCGCGATGACCACGCCGATCCGCCAGTCCTTGTAGTCGATGGTGAGATTGGAGACGATCAGTTGCGTCTGCCAGGTATCCATGTCGCTGATGTGCGCCAGCGGGCCGACCCATGGCCTGTTGCCGTGATAGCGCAGCAGCCCTGCGCGCAAGGCGTCGCGCACCGCGGTCTGCATCCCGGGATCGAGCGACGTGCGCACCCACAAGCCACCGGCATAGACGCTCTGCGGGCCGTCCTCGGCGTTCTCGCCAAAGCGGTCGATCAGCCGGCGACGGGTTTCCTCGACGAAATAGCCGATCGACGGATCGTAGCGCTCGGCGCGCCTTGGCTTGAGGCCCAGCGGCATCGCCGCCGCCGCCGCCGCCGCCGATGGCGTGGCCCAGCCGTTCACGACCATCTGGTGAAGAACATAGTTGCGCCTGGCGATCGCCATGTCGAGATACTTGGCGCGGCCATAGCGCTCGGGCGCCTTGGGCAAGATCGCCAGGAACGCCGCCTCGTGCAGGTCGAGCTTGTCGATGTCCTTGTCGAAATAGGCGCGCGCCGCCGCCTGCACGCCGAAGCTTTGCCGGCCGAGCGGGATCTCGTTGAGGTAAAGCTCGAGGATCTGCTGCTTGGTCAGGACCGATTCGATCCGCCGCGCGACGATCATTTCCTTGAGCTTGCGGGTGATCGAATACTCGTCGCCGATCAGGATGTTTTTAGCGACCTGCTGGGTGATGGTCGACCCGCCACGGGCGCGGTCGCCCGATCCGAACTTGGCCGCATAGTCGACCACCGCACCGAGCAGACCGGTGTAGTCGACGCCGCCATGCGTCCAGAAGGTCTTGTCCTCGGCTGCGAGATAGGCGTCGATCACCGGGCGCGGAAAGTCGACGAAGCGCAACTGCACGCGCCGCTCACGCGCATAGCTATAGACGATCTGTCCATCGATCCCACGCACCATCGTCGGCAAGGGCGGCTGATAATCGCCCAGCTTGTCGGTCGAGGGCAGGTCCTTGGTCAGGATCACCCAGAACACGCCCAGGCCGATCAGCCCGGCAAGCACGAGGTACGCAAAACGCCGCAGCCACTTGCGGCGGCGCCAGGCGCCGCGGATCGCGCGGAACGGCCCGCGCCCATCGCGGCGTATGCGATACGTGACGTCGCTGGCGTCCGGGCCGGCGCCCGGGTCGGCTGGGGTTTGTGCCTGATCGCTCATTGCGCCAGCCCTGTAGCATCCAAATTCCGGACAAGGCCAGCGGCGAGGCTCAGGCGCCGGCCTGGCGGGCGAAAAAGACGCGGATGGCCCGCGCCGCCGCGTCCGCGATCGTCCGCCGGCCCTCCTCCGATTCGAGCAGCTGGGCATCCTCCGCGTTGCTGATGTAGCCGGTCTCGAACAGGATCGAGGGGATGTCGGGCGCCTTCAAGACCGCCAGCGCCGCCGATTCCACGCTGTCGTAATGAAGCGGCAGCTTGCCCCGCAGTTCGCGAAGCACCAGTTCGCCCGCCGCCACCGAACTGCCGGTCGCCTCGCGCTGCGAAAGGTCCAGCAGAATCGCGCCGACCGCATCGCTGGTTCCGGCCAGGCTGACGCCATTGACTGTATCGGCCCTGTTTTCGCGGGCGGCGAACCGGGCCGCCGCCTCGCTTGAGCCGCGCTCGGACAGGACATAGACGCTGGCGCCGTGTGCGCCGTCGGCCGTGGCGCTGTCGGCATGGATCGAAACGAACATATCCGCTCCCAGCTGGCGGGCGATCCCGGGACGTTCGGCCAGTGTCACGAAGCGATCGTCGTCCCGCGTCATCGCCACGCGAATACCGCCCTGCTCGAGCAACTTGTCACGCAAGGCGAGCGCGATCTGCAGCGCCACCGTCTTTTCCTTGATGGCACCAAGCCCGGCGCCCGGATCGAAGCCGCCGTGCCCGGGATCGATCACCACCAACGGGCGGCTGGCATCCTGCGGCCCGGCGATCGCCGGCAAATCGCGCGGTCGATCGGGCGTCGGCAGATCGAGGCGCACGACATAGGCGGGATCGGAAGTCGTGCCGAAATACCGAGCGCCCACGACCGCCCCCAGGACCACCAGCGGCAATATCAGAAGCATTGCGAACTGGAGGCCGCGTGACATGGTGGCGACTGGTTAAGTGGCGGATCTCAACAGGGCAATGCCCCAGATCCGCATACCCGCAAGTATCTGCCGGCCTCGACTTGCGCCGGTCTCTGTCGCGTGCAGCCAAGACCTTGCTCCCCGGACGCACAAATGCTAGTTCGTCGCGACCCGGGGCCTGACGCTTCGATCCTCGCCATTCCTCAGACAAGCCACCCGATGGTTTGGGACCGCGACGGATCTGTTCAGAACCCGGTCGTCACGGCCGGAAATCACTTCCGGTATCCGCACAGGTTGACGCGAACCATGAGAATGCAACTGCCGTCCTGCCAGCCGATGCCCGATTGGGCATGGGCGGTCCGGACGCCGCTTGCAGCGCCGCCGATTGCGCCGCGCACTCACACGATCGCAGACACGAAATCCGCTGACGAGGCGTTCGGCCTCGACATGCTTCACCTCGCCGCGCCGGAACGCACGGGCACTCGCCCGAAGCCCGGCCGCGGCACCATCGAACAAAATCGCGCCGCCGCTGCCCTCGAGGCAGAGCCGCGGCGCGTCTGGAGAACATACAATGGCAACGCGCATGCTAATCGATGCGCGCCACCCGGAAGAAACCCGGGTGGCGGTCCTCAAGGGAAATCGCATTGAGGAATTCGACTTCGAGTCGGCCGACCGCAAGCAGATAAAGGGCAACATCTACCTCGCGAAAGTCACGCGGGTAGAACCATCGCTGCAGGCAGCTTTCGTCGATTTCGGCGGCAATCGGCACGGTTTTCTGGCTTTCAGTGAAATCCATCCCGATTATTATCAGATCCCCAAGGAGGATCGCGAGGCACTCCTGGCCGAAGAAGCCGCGCACGCCGAGGAAGAGGCCGCCCTGCGTGCCACCGAAGGCGATGACGAGGACGAGGCGCACGGTTCGGACGAGGACTTCGGCGATGACGAAGGCGGCGTGACCGAAGTCGACACGTCCGAAAAGGACGAAGTCGCGACGATCGAAGCCGGCCAGTTCGAAGACGGCGACGACGATCACGATCACGGTGACGACGAACACGCCGACGATGAGTCCACCTCGGGCGAAGACCGTTCGCAGCGCCGGGGTGGCCGTGGGCGCCGCCAGTCCAAGGGCGGCGGTGGCCGTTCCAAGGAAGCCGACGACTTGCGCGCAAAGCGTATGGCGTTGCGCCGCCGCTACAAGATTCAGGACGTCATCCAGCGCCGCCAAGTGCTGCTGGTCCAGGTCGTCAAGGAAGAGCGCGGCAACAAGGGCGCAGCCCTTACCACCTACCTCAGCCTTGCCGGCCGTTATTGCGTGCTCATGCCCAACTCGAGCCATGGCGGTGGCATCAGCCGCAAGATCAGCTCGGTCGCCGACCGCAAGCGCCTGAAGTCGATCATCTCCGAGATGCAGCTTCCGCGTTCGATGGGCTGCATCGTGCGCACCGCGGGCCTGCAGCGCACCAAGACCGAGATCAAGCGCGACTTCGATTACCTCGCGCGCCTGTGGGACGAGCTTCGCGAAACGACGATGCGTTCGTCGGCGCCGGCGCTCATCCACTCCGACAGCGACCTGATCAAGCGTGCGATCCGCGACATCTACAACCGCGACATCGAAGAAGTCGTGGTCGAGGGCGAAGGGGGTTTCCGCGCCGCCAAGGACTTTATGAAGCTGCTGATGCCCAGCCATGCGGCCAAGGTGAAGCCCTACTCCGACCCCGTGCCGCTGTTCCAGCGCTTCGGCGCCGAGGATCAGCTGACGGCGATGTACGACCCCGTCGTGCAGCTGAAGTCGGGCGGTTACATCGTCATCAACCCGACCGAAGCGCTGGTCTCGATCGACATCAACTCGGGCCGCTCCACCAAGGAGTATGGCATCGAGGCGACGGCAGTGAACACCAACCTCGAAGCCGCGCACGAGATCGCCCGTCAGTTGCGCCTGCGCGACATGGCCGGCCTCGTCGTAATCGACTTCATCGACATGGAATACGGATCGAACGTCCGTAAGGTCGAAAAGGCGATGAAGGACGCGCTCAAGAACGATCGTGCGCGCATCCAGGTCGGACGCATCTCCAGCTTCGGCCTGATGGAGATGAGCCGCCAGCGCCTGCGCACCGGCGTGCTCGAAGCCACCACGCGCGGCTGTCCGCATTGCGACGGCACCGGCCTGGTCCGCACCGCCAGCTCTGCCGGCTTGTCGGCCTTGCGCCTGATCGAGGACGAGGCGGCCAAGGGTCGCGGCGTGGTCGTTTCGGCCTTCGCCAGCACCGAAGCGGCGATCTACCTGCTCAACGCCAAGCGCGCCGACCTTGCCGACATCGAGCATCGTTACGGCGTGAACGTCGAGGTCATCCCCGAGGGCGAGAACGAGGGCGCCAAGATGCGCGTCCTGTCGTCGGGTCCGCGCAACGAGTTCGTACCGCGCTTCGATCCGATCGCCGACGAGGTGGAGGACGACTTCATCATCGAGGACGAGGAAGAAGAAGAGTTCGTCGCCGAGGACGAGCCACGCTCGTCCGATCGGTCCGGTGAGCGCAATGCCGAGGGCGATGGCGAAGGTCGCAACCGCAAGCGCCGCAAGCGCCGTCGCGGCCGCAATCGCGATCGCCGCGAGGACGGTTCCGAGATCGAGGGCAGCGAGCAGGACGCTGAAGGCGATATCGGGCTCGAGGGCAGCGATGTCGACGGTCTGGACGATGGCACCGAAACCGAAGCCGCTGATGTTGGCGACGACGAGCAGCATGACGGTGAGGCGGTCGAAGCCTCCGATGACGCCGATGCGCCGCGCAAGCGTCGCCGTCGCGGTGGTCGCCGCCGTCGCGGTCGCGATCGTGCCGGTGAGGAAGGCGAAGCGCAGGGCACCGAGGCCGATGACGGTCAGGACGATCCTGCCGAAGCCGCTGACGTCGAGGAAGCCGCGCCTGCAAGCGAGCCGGAAGAGGTCGCCCCGATCGCTGCGGTGGCAGTCACCGAAGCGGCCGAACCCGTTGCCGAGCCTGCGCCCAAGAAGCGGACCCGTCGCAAGAAGGCCGATGCCGTCGACGCCGCCGAAGCGAGCGAGCCGGTGGTAGCGCCAGTGGCCGAGGAGCCGGCGGAAGCACCGGCCAAGCCCAAGCGTACGCGCCGCAAGAAGGCCGATGCGGAAGCGCCGGTCGAAGTCGCTGCAGACGTCGCCGCGCAGCCAGAGGTGACGCAGGACGAGGCTCCGGCCAAGCCCAAGCGTACCCGCCGCAGCAAGGCGTCCGAAGCCGCGCCGTCCGCAACGGCGACCGAGGAAGCCTCCGCACCTCAGCAGCCCGAAGCGCCCGTGACCGCTTCGGATGTCGCGAACGAGGATGGCAGCGAAGGCGAGGATGGCTCCGACGGCAAGCCCCGTCGCGGCTGGTGGCAGCGCACCTTCGGCGCCTGATCCAACGCGTCCATAGCGAACACCAGGAACACCCCCCGGCTCGGCGCCGGGGGGTGTTCTTCATTGGAGCCTATTGGTTACGTCTAGGCGGCCAGCACTCGCTTTTGCGGGTATCGCGGCAACATGCCCTCGAACAGGAGCGACATGCTGCGGATACGGCCGATCGCCGACCAAGCCGCGTAGGACAGTCCCAGCGACAGGATCATGATCGCGATCGCCTTCAACAGCGGCGGCACTGGCACCGATTGGCCCAGCCAGACCAGCAGTGCGATCAGCGGCAGGTGAAACAGATAGATCACGAACGACGCATCGGTCATCCGGCGCACCAGCGGCATGGGCCGGTCGAGCAAGGCACGGGCGCCCGCGATCAGCACTTGCGTCATCGTCAAGGCCGCAAAGGCCGCCACGAAGCGCTCGACCATGGGCGCGACCTCCGCATGGCCGATCAGCCACGAGGCGGTGAGAACGAACGCTGCGATAGCCATCGGTAGCGAAAAGCGGGTGGCGCGCTCCAGCGTCGCACGGGCGTGGACCAGCAGGCCGCCCAGCACGAACCACGGCATGAAGATGATGGCTTCATCCAGGCGCAGGATCTGCTGCGGCACGTTCGTGTTCAATCCGGCACGATAGAAGCCCTCAAGCGCCAGCGCCTCCCACGCCCCGATCGTCACACCGACAAGGAACATGGCGGCGGCGAAGTTGCGCGCGCACCAACGGTCGACATCCGTTCGCACTCCGCCCGATTTGAGCCGTGGCCAACGCCGCACCAGCATCGCCGCAGCCGTCGAAAAGTACAGCAGCACGATGATGAACCACAGGTGCCGAACCCAGTAGCCGCCCGATGTCAGCGAGTTTTCCCGCCAGGACTGCACGGCTTCGCGGGTGGGAAGGTTCGAAAGCTCGCACACGATGTTCATGAGCGGCACCAGCGTGACGAGGCACGTCAGCAGCGGCAATCCAAGCCGCATGAAGCGCCCCTTCAGCCAGTCCATCGGTTCGCGGCGGTCCAGCAACAGCAGCGCGAAGTAGCCGGCGATGACGAAAAAGGCCGGCATACGAAACAGATGCACGGCATCCGCGAACTGCGAGAAGCCAAGCACGCCCTCACCCGAATGAACGATGAAGTCCTGCCCCGGCTGGTACGACAGCGCGACATGATAGGGAATGCCGAGCAGCATCAGAAACGCGCGCAAGGCATCCCAGAAGTGCTCCCGCCGCTGTCCGTTCGTGGTTTGCATCGGGTTCCTCTCTCCGCCAACGAGCATGGCTCGCAACACGGGTTTCAGGTCGCCCGGATGAACCTACGATCAACGAATAGGATGCTTGAGGACGAGCCGTGCAAGGCCCCGGATCGTCCAAACCGTGATCAGAACGCGATCGGTTGACCATCCCAGGCAAAGAAGCCGCCGCTCTCAGCAGGCGTCAGTCGATCGATCACGCTCAGCAAGTGATCCGCGGCCTGGGCGGACTGTGTCAGTTGCCCGGCCGGCAGATTGCGCTGGAATGCACGCGACAAAGGCGTGTCGACGGTGCCCGGGTGCAGCGCGGCGATCACGGCCTGGGGGTGGGAGCGCTGCATCTCGATCGCGAAGTTGCGCACCAGCATGTTGAGGGCCGCCTTCGATGCACGATAGCTGTGCCAGCCGCCCAGTCGATTGTCCGAGATCGAGCCCACACGCGCCGAAAGCACGGCGAAGACGCTCCGGCGATCGCGTGGCAGCAAACCGAGCATGTGCTTCGCAATCACCGCCGGGCCGATCGTGTTAAGCGCGAACAGAGCCGCCATGCGCTGAGGATCGATCGCCCGCAGCGACTTTTCCGGTGGCGCTCCGTCCGAAAAGGCCAGCGCGCCCGTCGCCACGATGACGAAGTCGGGCGGCGCATCCGCCATGGCGCCCGCCGCCGCGACGATCGACGCCTCGTCATTCAGATCGAACACGAACGGCCGCACTTTTTCATGCGTGGGCGGCAATTTGCGCGCGCCCGCGTGAACCATCGCGACATCCTCGCGCGACGCCAGAGCCTCGACCAGCGCCGCGCCGATACCCCCGCTCGCTCCGAACACGCATGCGACAAGAGGTGGAGTTGCAACCATCCCATGGCGCTATAGCGTTGCTGCGCCGCTCGCCAGTGCCCTCAATGACGCAGCGATGGCGCACGATGCTCTGGCCTGTGCCGTCCGGCGCAATCGGATCACGCAACCGCCCTTGCGGGAAAGGCATGATCTCGTACTTGCCCCGCGCCGCACAATCGCTAGAGGGTTATGGCAGTCGCGGCTTCAAGCCGCGTGGCATGATCACAGGATACGTCGATGGCGCAGTTCTCCCTCCCGGCCAACAGCAAGATCAAGACCAAGGGCAAGGTCCACAAGGCCGAGGGCGCCACCAAAGTGAAGAAATTCACCGTGTACCGCTACGATCCCGACAGCGGCGAGAATCCACGCTACGACACGTTCGAGATCGATCTCGAAAAGTGCGGCCCGATGGTGCTCGACGCGCTGATCAAGATGAAGAGCGAGGCCGATCCCACGCTGACCTTCCGCCGTTCGTGCCGCGAGGGTATCTGCGGATCCTGCTCGATGAACATCAACGGCCGCAACGGTCTTGCCTGCACCACCGCGATCGAGGATCTCAAGGGCGAGATCCGGATCACGCCGCTGCCGCACATGGACGTGATCAAGGATCTCGTTCCCGATTTCACGCACTTCTACGCGCAGTATGCCTCGATCCGCCCCTGGCTGCAGACGGTATCGACCACGCCGTCCGGCAAGGAGCGGCTGCAGAGCCCCGAACAGCGTGAAAAGCTGGATGGCCTCTACGAGTGCATCCTGTGCGCCTGCTGCTCCACGTCGTGCCCGAGCTACTGGTGGAATTCGGACAAGTTCCTCGGCCCGGCGATCCTGCTGCAGGCTTACCGCTGGCTGGCCGACAGCCGTGACGAGATGACCGGCGAGCGCCTCGACGAGCTGGAAGACCCCTTCCGCCTCTATCGCTGCCACACGATCATGAACTGCGCCAACGTGTGCCCCAAGGGTCTGTCGCCGGCCCGCGCCATCGCCGAGATCAAGAAGATGCAGGCCGAGCGCCACGTCTGAGTACCGCTAGGTGCAGCCGACCACTGCGTTCATCCATCAGCCCGATCCTCAGAACCCGGGCTGGCATACCTGGGACATGGCCGATGCCGAACGGTTCAATCCGGTCGCCATCGGCAAGCTGATCGTCCGCCCCGAAGGCGCCCGATCGGCGCGGGTGCGCATGGTCGATACCGCCGCGCGGCACAGCAACACGCACGGCGCGATCCATGGCGCGGTTACCCTGGCACTCGTCGACATCGGCATATTCGCGACCGTCAACACGGTATTGGGTGGGAACATCGCCGGATCGGTGACGCTGGACCTCAGTTGCCAGTTCATCGGCAGCGGCAAGGTCGGTCAACCGCTCGACATGGTCGGCGAAGTCATGAGGGAGACCGGCAGGCTGGTCTTCCTGCGTGGCACCGTGGAGCAGGAGCATGGCCTGATCGCCAGCTATCTGGGTACCATCCGCAAGCCATCGCAACGATGACCGCCGGGCGATGACCGGCATCCTCGATCGCTACG
The DNA here is from genome assembly GCF_055361525.1 of Novosphingobium sp. TK46. NCBI lineage: Bacteria > Pseudomonadati > Pseudomonadota > Alphaproteobacteria > Sphingomonadales > Sphingomonadaceae > Novosphingobium > Novosphingobium sp. TK46. Next base: position 2,640,069 of record NZ_CM143963.1, on the reverse strand, counting down.
AAGCGCTTGTCGCCACGGGCGAGCTGCGGGCCGATCCCGATCAGGCCAAGGCGGCCGAGCGACTCGAAGCTCTGCAGCGAGAGCTTGAAAAGAGTCACGCGGCCATCGGCCTGCTGGGGCGGCTGCGTCGCCGCAAGGCGCACAGCCCACGCGGCGTCTACATGTGGGGCGGCGTCGGACGCGGCAAGTCGATGCTGATGGACCTGTTCCACGACACGCTGGCGATCCCGGAAAAGCGGCGGGTGCATTTTCACGCCTTCATGCTGGAAGTGCACGCGCTGCTACGCGAGGAACGCAAGAAGGAAGCGGGCGACCCGATTCTGCCGGTAGCAGCGACGATCGGCCGCAATCTGCGCTGTCTGGCGTTCGACGAGATGGTGGTGAACAACTCGGCCGATGCGATGATCATGAGCCGGCTGTTCACCGCGCTGATCCGTGACCAGAACGTTACCATCGTCACCACTTCGAACCGCGCACCGTCGCATCTTTACAAGGATGGCCTCAACCGCGAGCACTTCCTGCCGTTCATCGCGCTCATCGAGACCGAACTGGACGTGATGACACTGGATGGGCCGACAGATTACCGGCTGCAGCGCCTTGGCGGGATGGATACCTGGCACACGCCGCTGGGCGAGGCGGCAACGGCGCAGACGCGCGAGGCCTTCTATCGCCTGACGGACTACCCTCCCGAGGACGCAGAGCATGTCCCGGCTGCACAGTTGCAACTGGGCGGCGGGCGCCTGCTGCACGTACCCAAGAGCCTGAAGGGCGTTGGCGTATTCAGCTTCAAGCGGTTGTGCGGCGAGCCCCGCGGCGCGGCCGATTACCTTGCGATCGCGCACGCGTACCACTCGGTGATCATCGTCGGCATACCGAAGATGGGCCCGGACAAGCGCAACGAAGCGGCGCGCTTCGTGACGCTGATCGACGCCTTGTACGAGAACAAGGTAAAGCTGATCGCCACCGCCGATGCCGAGCCTGAAGATCTCTACCAGGCCGGCAATGGGCGATTCGAATTCGAGCGGACCGTCAGCCGTCTTAATGAAATGCAGAGCGCCGCTTACCTCGCGCTGGGCCACGGCGAAGACTGAGCGCCCCGGTTTCGGGATGAGCCGAGCGGCGCGTAGCCGCAATCAAAAGCTCTCGGCAATCGCAATCGAGCTTTGATACGCCGAATACGCCGATGATCCGCCAAGCAAAAACGATGAAGGCGCCTCGAGCTTCCGCCCGCGACGCCCTCCTGGTTGTCAATTCAACCAGAAATTGCTCCAGCACTATATAACCGCCGGAAAGGTTTGATCTTAACGCTTACTTTCATCGAGCCGGAAACCCGGATCGAGGAAGGTAAAAGCTAGATCAGAAGTTCTGCCAAGCCCAATGCCACATGCTTCAATTCCCCATGAGATAAATCCGCGATTGTTTCGCGGTCCCTCACGGTTAACAAGTCATTAAGAAAGTGGCAATGATTTTTTAACCGATCGATCGCAACTCCGGTTGGGAAAGACGTTCGACCAGGTCTCGGAATGGGACGGGTCGGCCGATATGATACCCCTGCACCTGATCGCATTTCAGGTGCCGCAGGATCTCTATGGCGCCGCCGGTTTCGGCGCCCTCCGCCACCACTTGCCGACCCAGCGAATGCGCCATTTCGATGATCGACTGCACCAGCAGGTGGTCGCCGGAATTGCTTTCGATGTCGCGGATGAAGACCTTGTCGATCTTCACTTCTGAGGCCGGGAGATAGCGCAGGTAATCGATCGTCGCATTGCCGGTGCCGAAGTCATCGATGGAGATGCGCAAGCCGGCGCTGGTCAAGACTTCCATCATCTCGCGGGTCTTGTCCGACCGGTCGAGCCGATCGGTCTCGGTAACCTCGAGGATCAGGTGCTCGGGCGCGAGATCGTGCGTGGCCAGGGCTTCCATCACCATGCGCGGCAGGCGCGGATTGCGTAACAGCTGCGCCGAGATGTTCACCGAGATCGTGAAGTCGCGCCCATCGCGCACCAGGCTGGCGGCGGCGCGGATGGCCTTGTCGAGTACGAAGCGGGTGATGCGCTCGATCCGGTGGTACTCCTCGGCGATGCCGATGAACTTTTCCGGACTGATCGGACCACGCTCGGGATGGGTCCAGCGTGCGAGCGCCTCCGCACCGATGATGCGGTTGGTGCGCAGATCCAGCTTGGGTTGGAACGCGACCCACACCTCGCCACTGTCGATCGCCCGATCAAGCGAGGTGAGCAGCGAGATCTCCCACTGGACCTCGCCGCGCGCGCCGTCGTGATGGCACACTAGATCGTCCGATCGCACCGCCTCTTCCGCCGACTGCATCGCACTGGCGACACGGTTCGCGAGGGTGAGCTGGATTTCGGAGTCGACACCGCAATTGAACGCCACGTCGACCTCGGTACCTTCGAGCACGATGCCGTTCTGCACGATCCGATGCAGACCCTCCAAGTTTTCGAACACTTCGACGATGTCGCCGAGGTTCGACAGCCAGACGAACATGTCGCCTTCGTGGTGGACGGTCACGTTAGGCTCGCTAATACGTATGCGGCGCTGGATTTCACCGGCCAGATCGGCCTCTACCGCATCGCTGAAGTTGCGGATGATGCCGCCGTAGTTGCGGATCTTCAGCGCCACAAGCAAGGACGGTGACAGCTCGTCCATCCCTCGCAGGGCCTGGAGGCTTGGCAGACCGGAAGCGGCATTTGTTTCGCTGACGTCGCGTATCTTGTCGAGATTGCGGGCGCTGAATACCGCGTAGACCGCCATGATCATCGCCGGCATCACGTCTAGCTCGATTCTGAATTGATCGAGGATCAAAGGCAGGAGAATGAGCACAGCCGCTATCCCGACCATCCGTATCATCTTGAACGAATGGCGGCGACCGACGCCTCTGAAGATAATGGCCGCGACCACTAGAAACGCCGGCAACCAGCCAAGATCGACCGGGACACCACCGGACAACGTCTGAGCCGCGATCACATGGAAATAGACTGCCGGAACGTACTCGCCCAAAGGAAGCGAGCGGATCTCGGTCGTGGATGAGGTCCAGCCGATGACGATTGCACGGCCTTTTACCTTTGCAGCATCGAACGTCCCATGCAGGACATCATGGTAGCTGATTGAAGGAATAGTGGCAGGATCGATGGCGAAGTTCGGGCGGAATGTGCCGTCAGGCCAACTCTTATCTCCCGCGATCGCCGCCGCAAGCGACGGTTGATTGCCTGCTACACTCGGCGTGGAGTAAGGAAAGCTATAGCTCAAATTGAACGGGTTTGTGAAAACGGCCAGGGATACCAAACCGGCATGTCGGACAAACTCGTCCGCCGGCAGTGTATCCGCAGCTTGACTGCCCACCGCGCCCAGCCTGCGTGCGACGCCGAAAAATACGCGTCCCGGGTGCTGCGCCAACTGGCGCGTCAATTCTTCGGCTCCAGCCATGCGCGGCGAGAACGGATAAGTACGGTCAAAGAAAACACGGGTCGCGCCGGCGGCCATCAGGTTTTCAATAACCTTTGCATCGGCCAGCGGGCTGGTATCGTTGTTGTGCAGACCTGTTAGAGTCCGATCGTCGAGCTTGACGATCACGATCGAGCCATCCGCGCTTTCGTGCCGCAGCTTGGATCGCGCCGCGATGAAGAAGTCTTCCAGCGGCAGCGTAACATCCAGGGTACCGCAGAACACGCCGAGCAGCAGCGCGGAGATGACGATGCGCCATCTTCTGTCCTGCCACGCATTGCGCGCCCGGGTGATCGGAGAGATCATAGCCGTCGGTCCAGAGGCGCAGGGCCGCCGAACGCGGATCGTCCATGGCCGGCACGCGGATCTTCGATCCGCATCCCAGGCGCTGGCGATTTCATCATGGTGCGACCGAAGCTGTTCATTGACGCCCTAAGTTGACGCTTGCAGGGTCGGTCTAGGCGCAATGTACTAAGATTGAGTTTAGTTAACGCAGGCCAAAATCGGGCGTGACAAGCCTGCTTCGCAGCTGACGAAGGTTAAAGCTGTGGATTCAGCCGATGCCCAGATGCGCCAACGACTTGTCGAGCATCAGCAGCTGCCACAAGATCCGCGAATTATCGGCCGCGCCCGAATAATGGCTTTCGGCCAGCGCCGTCAACCGCCGGCTATCGAACCAGCCGGTGCGTCCCAGGGTCGCGCTGGTACCGATCGCGCGCGCCGCACCCGCCAGCGGGCCGCGAAACCAGGCCGCGATCGGCGTGACGAAGCCCTGCTTCTGGCGATAGAGGATGTCGTCGGGCAGATAACGACGCATGGCCCGCTTCATCAGCCACTTGCCCTGCTTGCCCCGCAGGCGCACGGATTCCGGCAGGGTCGCCGCGAACTCGATCAGCCGATGGTCGAGCAGCGGCTCTCTCGCCTCGAGGCCGACCGCCATGCTGGCACGATCGACCTTGGTGAGGATATCGCCCGGAAGCCAGACCTTGAGGTCGGCATATTGCGCGCGGTCCAGCCCGGAGCGGGCGGGCGCATCGCGCATCAGGTCGGTCACCATAGCCTCTGCCCGGTAATCGCCGCGCAACCGCCGGAACTCGGCCGAATAGAGCAGTTCTCGTCCCTCGGGCGGGGTGATGCCGATCGCGCGTGCATAGCCGGTGGCGCTGTCTCCCGCGAGCGAGAGCAGCGTCGTCTTGGCGCGCAACGGTCGCGGCGCCCAATCGGCCTTGGGGTAGATCGCACCCAGCGCGCCGAACACCGGCCCACGCATCGCGGCGGGCAGGATGGAGCGCATGCGATCCTCACCATGCTGGAACAGATGCCGGCGATAACCGGCGAACGCCTCGTCCGCGCCATCGCCGGACAGCGCCACCGTGACGGTCTCCCGCGCGAGCTGGCACACTCGCCAGGTGGGCAAGGCGGACGCATCGGCGAAGGGTTCGTCGAACATCGCCGCCAGCGCATCGACCGCCTGGAAATCGTCGGGAGAGACCAGCCGCGCGCGATGATCGGTGTGGAACCGCTCGGCGACTTGCGCGGCATAAGCGCTCTCGTCCAGCGAGGCGACATCGAAGCCGATCGAGCAGGTCTTGACCGGTGCGCCGCTCGCCTCCGCCATCAGCGCCACCACGCTGGAGCTGTCGACCCCGCCCGAGAGAAACGCCCCTAGCGGCACGTCGGCGACCATGCGCGATGTCACCGCCTCGCGCAGGTGATGCAGCAGTTCGGCTTCGAGATCCTCGACCTTGCCCTTGCGGCGGTCCGCGAACGAGACGTCCCACCACTGGCGCGAGGCCGGCATCGGCTGGCCCGATCGCAGCAGCAGCGAATGGCCGGCGGGCAGCTTGGTCACGCCTTTCAGGATCGAGCGGGTATCGGGCACGTAGCCCCAGGTGAGATAGTCCTCCACCGCCAGCGGATCGACTTCACGCCGCAGCAGCGGATGCGCGAGCAGCGCCTTGAGCTCGGAGCCGAAGGCCACGCTGCCATCGCTGAGCGGCGCCAGGAACAGCGGCTTCACGCCCAGCCGATCGCGTGCGAGGAACAGCGTCCGCTCGGCCAGATCGTAGATCGCGAAGGCGAACATGCCGTGCAGCCGGGTGACGCATTCGGGCCCCCACTTCTGCCACGCCGCCAGGATCACTTCGCTGTCGCCATCGGTGCGGAACACCGCGCCGGCGGCGCGCAGTTCGTGGCGCAGTTCGCGGAAATTGTAGATCTCGCCGTTGAAGACCAGGATCGTGCGGCCATCGGGCGAGGCCATCGGTTGCGGCGAGCCGGCGACGTCGATGATCGACAGGCGGCGATGCCCCAGCCCCACCCCCGGCGCCGTCCATACGCCCTGCCCATCCGGCCCGCGATGCGCGATGGCGTCGCACATCCGTTCGATCCGCAAGGGGTCGACCGGCTTGGCGGTTTCGAGGTGAAAGATCCCGGCGATGCCACACATGGCCTGTGCCCCTACTTCACGCCGCCGATGCGGTCCATCCAGGCGCCCAGCGGACCGGTGGACTGCACGAAACTGCGGATCGTCGGATCGGCGCGATTGCCGGGAATGTCCTCGCTCGACACGATCAGCAGCATCGTGGGATGCGCGCGCAGGCGCAGGCGGTCCTTCATCACCGCAAGCTTGAGCCGCGTATTGCTGCCCGACAGCAACGCCCCGTTGCGATACCAGGTCTGCGCGACACGCCCGAGCGTGCCATTGCCCAGCAGGCGCTCGCCATCCGCGTCTGCGATCGGCGCCGCATCGGCCTGCCATGCCCAGTTGGAGCCCGGGGTCAGCGCACCTTCGCCAAAGCCACCCGCCTCACGGCCGTCTCCCTGGCTGGCGTAGAGCGCGAAGAACACGTCGACATGGTGCCCCGCGCGATCCGCATAGCGCCCGAGCAGGCGGTGATCGGCGCCGCTGGCACGCGGCTGCCACCACACTTGCGGGCGGTAATCGACCCGCGTCCAGCCGGGCACCGCCGGCAAGTCGATCCTGGGCGGCAATTGCGCCGAAAGGCGGTTCGCCGCCAGGGCCCAGCCGTGGATGCCAAGCGTGATCGCCAGAAACGCAGCCATCGCCGCACCCGTACCCAGACGCTTGCGCGCCATGCGGGCAAGCAGCGGATCGGCCATGATCGCATCCCCATCGATCAGCGGATCGTCGACCGGGCGATCGAAAAAGCGCCACGACAAGCCGATCACCAGCACGATGACGAAGGCGAAGAAGAACCAGCCATAGACGATGTGATCGAAGCCTGCCGCCGCCTGGATGCCGAACAGTTGCGCCGCATAGATCGTCCCCCATGCGCGCACCCCGTTGGCCAGGATCGGCACGACGATGCACACCGCCAGCAGCGCGGTCCGGCGCCACCGGCTGACGAAGCAGACGTTCGCCATCAGCGCGCCGAATGCGATCATAGCGACCAGGAACTTGATGCCGGAACAGGCCTCCGCCACTTCGAACAGGCCGGCGGGCGTGGCGATGAACACGCCGTCGATGGCCGCCTTCATGCCGCTGAAGTGAACCAGCGCGATGGTGATCCGGGCGGTTAGCGTCTGCAGGATGGTCACGAGTTCCTGCCCCGCGGGGATCAGGAAGATCATGTAGAACAGCGGGAAGAAAAGTCCGGCCAGCACGCGCGGTCCGGCGAGCAGCGGCACCATGGCAGCACACATCGCCACGAGACCCGCCTGTCGCGCGAAATCGAGGCCCGACACCGCCCCCAGCAACCAGATGAACGCCGCGCCGCCGAACGGCAGCAGCCCGGGCCACCATGCGCAGGGCGCGAGCTTGATCACTTCGGCCCGTCGTTGCCATACCATCCAGCCCAGGATCAGCGGCACCAGCAGGATATGGTTGTAGGTGGAGGTGTTCCACCACTGATCGACCATCGCCGCCCAATCGCGCGCGAACAGGACCAGCATCAATGCGGCGGCGGCGGCCAGCCTCACGATGGCGCCGCGCCATGCCATGGGCAGAGCGTGCCAGCGCGACTGCAGCGACCCCGGCAACGCCAAAGTCTCAAGCGGCATCGCGCGCGCCCGCTCCGGCCATTCCGACGATATGAGGCAAGTCGCTCATCGCGGCTTGCCAGCTTGCGTGCGAGACGACGAAATGCCGGGCTGCAGCCCCCATTAAGCGGGCGCGCGGCAGATCGCGCAGCAAGCCGACGCAAGCCTCGGCCAGCTCGGTATCCTCGGCGCCGACCGACATCTCGACCTGATTGCGCGTGCCGATGCCGGTGGCTGCCTCGCGCGTGAGCACGACCGGCAGCGCCATCGCCATCGCTTCGAGCACTTTGTTCTGGACACCGCGCCCGATCTCCAGCGGCACCAGCGCCAGATCGGCGCCGGCAAGCCACGGCTGTACCTCGGGCACGCGACCCCAGACATGCACGCCCTCGCGGCCCGACAAGGCGATCAGCCGCTCGGCCGGGTTGCGGCCGACGACATGCAGGCTGGCTTGCGGAAAGCTTTGCCGGATCAGTGGCAGGATGCGGGTCGCGGCGCGCAGGCACGCATCGATGTTGGGGGCATAATCCATCTGCCCGGTGAAGATCAGGCGCGGAAACGGCAGCGCCGCCAGCTGCGGCTCGGGATCGGTGGCGGCGGGATCGAACGCGGCGCTGTCGATACCGTTGGCGAGCGTGCGCACGGTGACCCGGTCGCGGTCGGTGGCGGGCAGGCGCTTGCGGAACAGCGCCGCCTCCTCGTCGCTGATGAGCAGGCTGACATCGGACCGGCGCGCGATGAGGGCTTCCTGCGCGCGCAGCAGATTCGCCTCGCGGCGTTCGGCCCACCCCTTCACGCCGCCATCGCGAACGGCGTAAGCCTCGAACTTGGCCGAATCGACATCCACGAAGTCGGTGATCACTCGCCCGGCGAAGCCCTCGGGAACGTACTGGCCCATCTGCCCCGAGAAGACGTAGATCGTCGAGATCGGACGGTCTTGCAGCAGCTTGCGGATATACGCCGCCAGCTTGGCCGAGTGGAACGCGGTGAGGCTGATGGGCTTGCCGGTCAGCATCGCCTCGGCGGCGGCGAGTGGCAACGGCTTGGTACGGCGCACGAGGCAGTGGCTTGCCGCCACGTTTGCCAGATCAGGCGCGGCGGCGAAATCGAGCGCATCGTCGGCAAAGGTCGCGACGTGGACCGGCGCCAGCTTCGCGAGATGCCTGAGCACATGATGCGAGCGGATCTTGTCGCCGCGATCGGGCGGGAACGGGATTCGATGCGAGATGAACAGGATCTCGGACACTCAGCCCAGCCCCCGCGCGATCCACGGGCCGATGGTGTTGGCGATCGGCAGGGGCAGCCGCTGCCACAGCGCGATCTGGGCCTGGTGCTTGGCGCTGGTGGGATCGGCATCGCGCTTGTCGGCGCCGGGCGCGGTCCACACCGCATAGCTCAGCGGTTCGGGGGTGAAGCCCCAGTTGCGCTTGAAGTGGTAGGCGCCGCTGTTGGTTTTGGAGCGGCCGAAGTCGAACCGATCGCACCCGCGCCGGCGGGCGTGCAGCATCAGCTCGTAGTACATGCGGTCGTTGGCCCGCAGCCGCCGCGCGTCCCAGGTGCCGCCCCCCCAATAGGGCATCACCGCGCCGCGCCAATACAGCGACAGCACGCTGGCCACCGCGCGGCCTTCGTGGCGGACGGTGAGGATGTCGACGTCGTCGCCGAAGCCGTCGAGCACCGCATCGAACAACGCGCGCGGAAACACCGGCGTGCCGAGATTGCGGACGCTTTCGGCATAGACGGCGTAGTGCTCGGCGCGCATCTCGGGGGACGTGCCGACTTCGATGTGGAAGTCGTTGGCGAGGCTCTTGCGCACCTCGGCGCGCTGCTTGCGCGGGACGGCGGTGAGTTGCGCGTCGTCATCGGCGGCAAGCGGGGTGACGAAGCCACAATGCGATTGCGTGCGCAGCGTCCAGCCCTCGCGCGCGTCGCTGGCCGGGCCGCCGCGCAGTTCGATGGTGGGGCACGAGTGACTCAGCGCGAGGCGCTCGGCGGCGGCGAGCAAGGCGGTGCCGTCCGCACCCTCGGCCAGCAGCATGCCGCCATCGACGGCGAATCCGGTGGAGGCGAGCAGGCGGCCGAAGATGGGCGAGTGAATCTCGTTGAGCGGGAGCACGCCCAGGATGGCGCCGCTTCGTTCCGCCACCAGCGCCATCGCCCGGTTGGCCGTGCCCTGCTCCACCGCGTCCAGCCAGGCCGGCAAGTGGAACGGCGTGCCTTGTGGATGCGCGCGCACGAAATGCGCGATCGCGCGCCGGTCGTCGGGATCGCGCAAGTCGGCCAGCCGCACCGTCGCGTGCATGGGAACGAACGGCGCGTTCACGCCGCGAGCGGCACGGCGCTGCGGGCCTCGCGCATCGCGATTGCGTCCATGCGATCCCAGGCAAACTCGCCGATCAGGTGGCGCAGCTTGTCGGCCATGACGTCGAGGTTGGTGTAGTGCCGCAGCCGCGAGCGCATCGAGGCGTCGGCCACGCGCGGTTGCTCGGGGTCGATCTCCCAGGGGTGGAAGTAGAACACCGCCGGGCGACCATCGCGGTTGACCTGGCGGATCGCCCAGCGCGAAAAGGCGTAAGGCAGCACCCGGAAGAACCCGCCGCCGCCCGCCGCCAGCCGTCGCCCGGCAAACAATGCGGTCGTCACCGGGATCTCGACGAAATCGCTGCCGGGCAAGGGGTTGAAGGCGAACCTTGGCGCTTCACGCCAACCATAGTGGTCGTGCGCGACCGGCGCGACGCTGGACGAATAGGCATAGCCCTGCGCCGCCAGTTCCTCATGCGCCCACGGCGTGCGCGCATCGATCGAGAAGCTGGGTGCGCGGTAACCGGTAACGGCGACCCCGGCGGCGTCCTCGATCGCCTTGCGGCTGACGGTGAGGTCATGCGCGAAGGCGGCGCGGGTCATGCGGAACACGCGGGCGTGATCCCAGCCGTGGCTGGCGATCTCGTGCCCCTGCTCGACGATGCGGCGGATCAGCGCGGGATGGCGTTGCGCGACCCAGCCGAGCGTGAAGAACGTGCCCTTCACGCCAGCCTCGGCGAACATGCCGAGGATCGCGTCGCAATTGCGCTCGACGCGGGTGGTCAGGCCCTCCCAGTCGGCGCGGTCGATCACCGTCTCGAACGCGCCGACCTGGAACCAGTCCTCGACGTCGACCGACAGGCCATTGATGACTTGGGGCGCGTTCATGGGTTTGGTCCTCCGGCGCTGCGATCAGGCGACCGCGCGCTCGCCTTCGCCGCTTTCGATCCATTCGATGATCATCGTCAGCGCGTGGCGGATGGTGCGGTCCTGCTCGCCGATGCGCGCGTTGATCGCGGCGACCTGCTCGTCGATGGCGGCGATGAGTTCGGCGTGCGTGGCCTTGCGGGTCTCTTCGCGCTCCTCGACCGAGTTGGCCAGTTCCACCACCGCCTGCTGCAGCTCCTCGATCTGAAAGTCGCGCTCGGCCATCGCCGCTTCCACCGCGGCCTTGATCGTGCCAGCATCGACGCCGGGTATGTCGACCGCCGGAGCGGCGGCCTGCACCGGGGCCGGCTTCCCCTTGGACTGCTGCGGCGAGACGATGGCGATAGTACCGTCTTGGTTCAGTTCGCCCAGCACATGCGCCAGCATGGCGCCGTCGATGCGGGTCCGCTGCTCGACCGCGCCCAGCAGCAGCAGGCGGTTGACCACCTGGTTGACGCGGCGCGGGATACCGCCGGTGGCGGCGTGGATCTCGGCGAACAGATGCTCGTCGAAGCTGGGGTTGCCCTGCCATCCGGCGCGATTCATCCGGTGCTCGACATAGGCCTGGATCTCGTTCGGCTGCATCGCTTCGAGATGGTGCGTGGCGATCACGCGCTGGCGCAATTGCTCCAGTTCCGGGCTGTCGAGCAGCACTTCGCGGAACTCGGGCTGGCCCAGCAGCAGCGTCTGCAACAGCGGATGCGCACCCAGCTGGAAGTTCGACAGCATGCGCAGTTCCTCGATCGCGCCGATCTCGAGGTTCTGCGATTCATCGACGATCAGCAGGCAGCGGCGACCGGCGCGTGCTTCGTCCTGCAGGAACTGCTCGATCATGCCCAGCGCGGTGGCCTTGTCGTGGCCTTCGACTTCGAGGCCGAAGGCATGCGCGACGACGTGGACTATCTCTTCGCCGTCCAGCGCGCTCGTCACGATCTGCGCCGCGGTGAGGCGTGCGGGGTCGATCGTCGCCATCAGGTGCGCCACCAGCGTCGACTTGCCCGCGCCGACTTCGCCGGTGATGACCACGAAGCCCTCGCCTTGCGCGAGGCCATAACCGAGGTACGACAGCGCCTTGCGGTGCGTCAGGCTCTCGAAATAGAACGCCGGGTCGGGGGTAAGCTGGAAGGGCCTCGCGTCGAGCCCGTAGAAATCGTCGAACATCGTGGTTCTCCCCAGGCGATCAGAAGTTGTAACGCATGCCGACCAGCGCCGAGGCGGTCCAGAAGTCTTCGAACTCCTCGCTCCCCAACGTGCCGTCGATGCCCAGCGCCGCGTGCGCGCGCAAGTGGTTGGTCAGGTTGCGATAGTATGCGGTGGTAAGCCCGACATTGCTGATGTCACCCACCAATTGATCGCTCTTGGTGAGGTTCGCATAAGCGTTGGTATATAGGCCCGAGCGATTGTCGATCGCCCAGTTGAGGTTGGCGGCCAGCCAGTAGTTCTCGTCCACCTGGCCATCGGCGGCGGCGAGCACCGACCCGCGTGCGGCGATGTACTTGCGGTTGTCGTAGCCGATGCCCAGCCCGGCATCGATCGCGCCGAACCGCACCGAGTACGTGGCCGAGATACCGCGCGCCCGAAACACCGAGGAACGCAGCGCGGTGAAGGCGCCGGTCAGGCAGTTGTTGCCCTGCAGCGACGAGACGCAGCCGTTGAGATCGCCGGTGATCGGATTGCGCACCGCCACGAAATCGTCCGGCAGATCGTCGAGCACGCGGCCCAGGTTGCCGCCGAACGCCGAGATGGTGTTGTAGACGCCGATGCTCAGCGTCTGGCGCGCGTTGGGTGCGTAGGAGAACGAGCCCGAATAGTTGGTCCCGCCATAACGCCTGCCGACATGCGCGGTCAGCGACGTACGCCGGCTGGGCCGCCACGACACGCCGACGTCCCAGATCAACCCGTCGGTATCGTAGGCGATCAGGCGCGGGCCGCTCTTGTCGGTGACGTAGCGGCCATTGCGGATCACGGGCGCGCCACTGGCATCGCGGGCCACGTCGCGCGAGGACACCTCGACGTCCTCGTAGCCGATCGCACCGCTGGCCTGCAGCGTCCGGCTCACCGGCACGGTCACGATCGCGCGCGCCTGCATGTCGCGCAGCCGCTGGTCGAGGACGTTGATGTTTTCCTGATAGAAGCTGCCGGCCGCGCCGATTCCCACCGGTAGCACGGTGCCCGGAGCGAAGCCGGCCTGTACGTCGGCGGTCTGGGTCACGCTCTTGTCGAAGATGCCCGGCGCGGAAATGCGGTCGCCGCGCCGGTTCTGGAAATCGCTGTCGACCTTGGTGAAACCGGCCCGATAGTTCGCCAGCACGTCGAGATCGCCAAGCCGACCGACGTAAGAAGGGCCGCCCTGCACCGCATAGACGTTGGCATCGCCGCCGCCGAACGAGGAGACGCTGTTCAGCCCGCCGCCATCGCCGTTGGTACGCACCGCGAGCGCAGAGGCGTTCAGCGTCAGGCCCGGCGCCACCGTGGTGTAACCGTTGACGATGCCCGAGATCGAGTCGCCGTTGCCCGCGCGCTTGCCCCAGCCGTAATGGTATTCGTAGCGCACCGACGCCGACACGCCGGTGTTGCGGCCGGACAGCGCCGCGTCGACGCCCACCGCCGCCTGCGAATAGGTCAGCACGTCGCTTCCCGGCGAAAGCTCGGCGTCGACGATCTGGTTGACCTCGATGTAGGGCTGGATCTGGACGTTCTTGCCACCGCCGCGCCGGCCGCCGCTGCGGCGTTCCCGCCTGGACGAGACGGCATCGCCATCGCCGCCGGTGTCGCCGCTCGATGCGCCATCGCTGCCGGACACGTCGCCATAGTCGACCGCCTGCGCCTGCGCCGCGATCGGGGCCAGCATCGCGGCCAGCGCCGCCAGCGACACCGCGCCGGCGAGATTGCGCGACATACGCATCATCCCTTGTACCCGTAATACGTGCCGAAGCGGCGACCGCTGGGGCTGAACTGCGCCGCGTTGAGCAGCAGCTGGATGTTCGGGCAGGCCGAAAGCAGCGACACGGCATCCTCCAGCGCGCCTTGCCCGGTGCTGTCCGCGCGCACGATCACCAACACCTGGCCGACCAGCTTGGCGAGTTCCGCCGCGGGCGACGCGGCGAGCGCGGGCGGCGAATCGAAGATCACCATGCGATTGGGCGCGTCCTGCGTCAGCCGCTCGAGCACCTTGCCGGTGCGCGAGGACGAGATGTACTCGCTATCGCTGGTCGAGGTGTCACCGGCGGGCAGCACCCACAGGCCGGGGATGTCGGTGGCGATCACGAAGTCGGCGACGTCGGTGCTCTCGTCCATCAGCGCGTCCATCAGGCCGGGGCCGCCAGGCAGGCCCAGCGACGACAGGATCGACGGCTTGGCGAAATCGGCATCGACCAGCAGGACGTCGCTTTCGCGCTCCGTGGCGATCGAAAGCGCCAGGTTCACCGCGCAATAGGTCTTGCCCTCGCCCGAATGCGGCGAGCTGATCAGCACGCGCTGCGCCTTGCTGCCGGCCTTCTGGCGGCGCAGTTCGCCCGCCTGCAACAGCAGCTGGCGCTTGACGATGCGGAATTCCTCGAGGAGCGCGGTGACCGAGCCTTCGGGTTCGATCAGCCCGTTCTGGCGCAGATGCTCGCGGTCGATCGCGATGCGGTTGGTCGAAAACACCGGCGCGGGTGCGACCGGCTCGGCCGCTGGAGCGACGCTCTCGATAATTGGGGCCACGACCGGCTCAGCCGTCGGCTCGATCGTGGCACGCTGGGGCTCGGCGACCGGCATGAACGCCGGCGCGACCGAGGTGGGGCGTGATTTCGGGCGCGCGGCGCGGCGCGGCGGGGGCAGATCGGCCGGCTTGGGACCGGCGATATAGCTGTTGAAGTCGAAGCGCTCGGCCGCCCGCTCGATCAGCGAATCCTGATGCGTTGCACCGTCGTCGCCGCGCGGCAGGGGGATCTTGCTGAGGTCAGTCATGCCATCAATCCTCAAGCGACCATGCCGCGCTGGATGAACTCGACGACCAGCAGCAGGGCGAACAGGCCGCCCAGGGCCGCGGTGCCGCCGAACCAAAGCTTCATCCGCTTGGCGCGAAGGCGGCGGGCGCCATCGGTCAGGTTGTGCGAGATCGCGCCCAGCACGGGCAGTCCGGTCGTGCGCTCCAGACCGGCGGTCGTCGCGAAGGTCGAGCGCAGCTTGCCCATGCCGAAAGCGGCACCGGCGCCACCGCCCAGGCCGGCCATCAGCACGCCCAGCAACAGCAGCGGACGGTTGGGCGCGACGGGCGAACGTGGCGTCGTCGGCGGATCGACCACCTCGAACTTCACCGCTTCGCGCTCGGTCTTGATTTCGCCGCGCAGGCGCAGTTCCTCACGGTCCTGCAGCAGCTTGTCGTACTGTTCCTTGAGCACGTCGTAGTCGCGGTTGATCTTCTGCGCTTCGGCCGCCGCCTCGGGATTGTCGAGCGCGATGGCAGTCAGCTGCGCGATCTCGCCCTGCAGACCGGCGCGGCGCGCGGTGAGCGACTGGACCGTCGCCTGACGATCCGCGCGCAGCGATTCCAGCGAGCTGTAGGCCGGGTTGGGCACGCCGCCGCCGCTGGCCGCTTCCTGCGCCGCCGGGGCTTTCAGCGCGGCGACCTGGTTGCGCGCGGCGATCACGTCGGGGTGGTTCTCGGTCAGGCCGCGCGCACGCATCTGCGCGAGGTTCGACTGGGCGGCGGCCAGCGAGGCCGACGCTCCACCGGCAGCGCCCGCCAGCGAACGCGGGGTGCCGGCCAGCTGGCCGTTCATCGCCGCCAACGCGCTTTGCGCCGCGATCAGGTCCGCTTCGACACCGCGCATCTCGCTGCGCGCGGCATCGAGCCGGGCCGTGCTGGAGGCGCCGCCCTGCGCCATCTCGGGATGCGCCTGCTCGAACACGCGGCGGCGCTGCTCGGCGTTCTCAAGCTCCTTTTCGCGCGAGGCGAGCTGGCCGTTCACGAAATCGAGCGTCTCGACCATGTCGCCGCGGTTGCCGGACAGGTTCTCTTCCTTGAAGATGTCGATCAGCTTCTGCGCGATCTGCTGCGCGACTTTTGCGTTCTCGGCATCGGAGAACGAGCTGTCGTTGGACACGGCGGTGATCGCGAACAGGTTCTCCTGCTCGCTGACGACCTTGATGTTGTCGGCCAGCTTGAGGACGGCGGCTTCCATCGCCTTGGGCGATTCGATGCGGTCGCCAAGCTCGGTGGCGCGCACCACCTTCTCCAGGTTGATCGCGCTCGTCAGCGTCTGGCGGATACGCTCGATGTCGCGCTTGCGGTCGTTGACGTCGATGCCGACCTGCTGCGCCAGCGGGTCATCGAGCTGGATGAAGATGCGCGCCTGCGATTCGTAGCTGTTGGGGATCAGCGCCACCACCAGCCAGCCGAGCAGGCAGATCGCCCAGGCGACGGCCAGCGCCAGCCAGCGCCGGTGCCAGACCGAGTGGATCGCCGCGAGCGCTTCTTCGTAGATCGAACCCATGCCCCTGCCCCCTGCTAGCTCAGAACATGCTTTCGGGGATGATGATCACATCGCCGGGCCTGAGCATCACGTTGGCCTTGCTCTCGCCTTTCTTGAGCAGATCGCCCAAGCGCAGCGCGAACTCGGTCTGCTTGCCGGTCGACTTGTCGAAGCGCACCAGCCGCGCCTTGTTGCCCGCCGCGAACTCGGACAGGCCACCCACCGCGATCATCGCGTCGAGCAGCGTCATGTTGGCGCGGTACGGGATCGAAGCCGGCTTCTCGGTCGCCCCCACGACGCGGATCTGCTGGCTGAACGTGCCCGCGAACTTGTCGACCATCACCGAGACGAGCGGCTCCTGGATATACTGCGACAGCTGCAGACGGATATCCTCGGCCAGCATCGAGGGCGTCTTGCCCACCGCCGGCATGTCGGTGATCAGCGGTGTGGTGATGCGCCCGTCGGGCCGCACCTGCACCTTGGAGCCGAGCTCGGGGTTGCGCCATACGAAGATGGTCAGCTCGTCCAGCGGGCCGATCACGTATTCCTCGCCCGGACCTTCCTGCATCGACACGAACGCGGCGGGCGGCAGCTGCGGTCCGCTCGATGTCGAGCAGCCTGTCAGCACCAGGCTCACCATCGCGCTTCCGGCCATCAGCGGGGCGAGGCGTAGGTTCGGCATGGACACATCCTGCGTTGCGCCAAGGCTCGACCGCGCGACGTCAGCGCAGCCGAAGACCTGGCAAAATCCAGCGTTGGCTATCGCCGCAAAGGGTGAACATTCGGTTAGGGAAACCACGGAGTCCGCACCGATCCCGCAATGGGACGGTGCGGCGTACGAAGGTTAAGGGTGTTTACTAGACCAGCATCTCCAACGCTGGACCCTGCCCCAGGAACGCCGCCGGGCTGGCACTGGCGCCATAGGCTCCGGCGCAGAACACGGCGACGAGATCGCCGGCTTCGGCGCGTGGGAAGCCGGCCTTGTCGGCCAGCCGGTCGAGCGGGGTGCACAGGCAGCCGACGACGCTGGCCTCCTCTTCCACCGCCGATTCGTAGCGGGTGGCGATGGCGACCGGGTAGTTGCGGCGCACCACGGTGCCGAAGTTGCCCGAGGCGGCAAGCTGGTGGTGCAGGCCGCCATCGGTGATCAGGAACACCTCGCCATGGCTGATCTTGCGGTCGAGAATGCGCGTTACGTAAACGCCCGCCTCGCCCACCAGATAGCGCCCCAGCTCCAGGCAGAACTGCGTGTCGCGCAGTTCGTCGGGCAAGCCGGCGAACTGTTCGCCAAGCCGCTCGCCGACGCGGCCCACATCGACCGGTTTATCGCCCGGAAAATACGGAATGCCCATGCCGCCGCCCAGATTGCAGTGCGGCACGGCGACGCCGCTTTCGCGGGCCAATTGCGCGGCCAGCGCCAGCGCCTGCGCCTGCGTATCCGCGATGGCCTCCGCGTCGAGTGCCTGGCTGCCGGCAAAGATGTGGAAGCCGCGCCATTCGGCACCGCCGCCCACCACTTCGCGCACGAGCGCCGGCACCCGCTCGGCATCGATGCCGAACTGCTTGGCACCGCCGCCCATCTTCATGCCCGAACCCTTGAGGTCGAACGCGGGGTTCACGCGGATCGCCAGACGCGGCGTGCGCCCCAGCTTGTCCCCGATCGCGAGCGCGCGATACGCCTCGGCCTCGCTCTCGAGGTTGAGCGTCACCCCCACCGCGATCGCCGCCTGTAGTTCGCGGTCGCGCTTGCCGGGCCCGGCGAAGCTGATGAGGCCGGTGTCGATCCCCGCCGCCTCGACCAGCGCGAGTTCCCCGCCCGAGGCGATGTCGAAGCCGTCGACCAGCCCCGCGAACAGTTCGAGCACCGGGCGAAACGGATTGGCCTTGACCGCATAATGCAATGCCAGCCGCTCGGGCATCGCCGCACGCAGCAGCGCCACCCGTTCGCGGATCAGCTCGGCCGAATAGAGGAACAGCGGCGTCTCGCCCACTTGCGCCACCCAGTCGGTCACCGGCCGTCCGGCCACCGCCAGCACGCCATCGATCGCGGGATAGCCGGCGGGAATGGGGCCGAGCGCCTTCATGCCGCCAGCTCCGCCGCCAATTGCGCGGACAGTTCGAGCGACAAGCCATTGCGGTCGATCTTGCCGTTCGGTCCGATCGGCATCGCCTCGCGCCAGTGGATCGCACGCGGCTGCATGAAATTGGGCAGATCCTGCGACAGGCGTTTGGGCAGCGAATCACGCGCATCGGACGCACCGGCAGACGGACGCACGATCAGATGCACCGCCTGCCCCAGCCGCGCATCGGGCACGCCCAGCGCCACCGCTTCGGCCACCAGCCCGCTCGCCAGCGCCGCCTCCTCGATCTCCTGCGGACTGATGCGATTGCCAGCGCTCTTGATCATCGCATCGCGCCGTCCGACGAAATAGAGTAGGCCGTCGGCATCGCGCCGCACCCGGTCGCCCGACCACACCGCCATCCCGCCATACCGCGAGGCTGCGGGCGCCGGCCTGAACCGCTCGGCCGTGCGCTCCGCATCCTGCCAATAGCCCTTTGCGACCAGCGGACCGCAGTGCACCAGTTCGCCCTCTTCGTTGTCCGCGGCGAGGTGGCCGGCATCGTCGATCACCAGGATCTCGGCATGAGGGATCGCGCGGCCCATCGAAGCGGGATGCGCGTCGACCAGCGCGGGGTCGAGATAGGTCGAGCGAAACGCCTCGGTCAGGCCATACATCGGGAACAGTCGCGCCTTCGGGAACAGCGCGCGCAGGCGCCGCACCAGATCGACGGTCAGGGCGCCGCCGCTGTTGGTCAACCGCCGCAGCCGTGCCGCGGTCTCGACCGGCCAATCCAGTTCGGTAAGCTGCACCCACAACGGCGGCACGGCGGCGAGCGTGGTGACGCCATGCTTCTCGACCGCCTTGATCACGTCGCGCGGCACCAGATAGTCCAGCGGGATCACGCAGCCCCCGGCGAACCAGGTGCTGAGCAGCTGGTTCTGGCCATAGTCGAACGACAGCGGCAACACCGCCAGCGTGCGATCGTCCGCCGCCAGCCCCAGATATTGCGCCACGCTTTCGGCTCCCAGCCACATGTTCGCATGGCTGAGCATCACCCCCTTGGGCCGCCCGGTCGAACCGCTGGTATAAAGAATCGCCGCCAGCGCGTCGGCATCGCCCGATGATGGCGGCAGAGCGAGCGCCAGCGCCCTGGCCGCGTCCAGCGCCGCCGCGTCTTCCACCACGACGCACCGCGCATCGCCCGGCTCCAGCGTCCTGAGGCGTGCGGGCGTGCCGATCAGCAGCGCGGCGCCGCTGTCGGCCAGGATATGCGCCACTTGCGCACGCTTGAGCAGCGGGTTCACCGGCACATGCACCAGTCCCGCGCGCGCGGCGGCGAGCGGCATCAGGCACGTCAACTCGCCCTTCGCGGCCCAACTGGCGACACGCGCGCCCTTGTCCGGCACCTGGCGTTCCAGCCACCCGGCCAACACGGCGACACGCGATCTTAAGGTCTCGTAGTTAACCGGACCATCACGCAGGACCAGCGCTGGCGCTTCGGCCTCGCCGCATTCGGCAAGGTGATCGAGTGGCCGGGTCGGGCTCTGCGCAGACATGAAATGCAACTCCGAAGGCGGGTTTGAGTGGTGAACGTCGATTATCACGACGATCTTAAGGAAGTGCAATCCGATGCCGTACTGGCACGGCTGCTCTCCGCCGAGATGCAAAGCGCGCCGTTCGATCGGCTCGACTGGTGGCAGTTGCTCGCCGAGCATTGCCAGGTCAAGCCGCGCCTCGCGATCGCGCGCGACGCCAGCGGCAGCGCGGTCCTGCCGCTGGCCGGCACCGGCCCGCACCTGACCCAGCTTTCCAACTGGTACACCTTTCGTTTCCGCCCGATCGTCTCTGCGGGTGCCGACGCGCCCGCCCTGTTCGCCGCGATCGCCCGCGACGTGCCGGCCAAAGCGCGGCGCATCACGTTGACCGGCCTTCCACAGGATGATGCCGACCTGCTGGTGATCGCCTTTCGCACGGCTGGCTGGCTGGTCCGGCGCGCGCAGAGTGACGTCAACCACGTCCTCACGCTTGGCGGGCGCGACTATGCCGCCTTTCTCGCCGATCGCCCGGGCAAGCTGCGCACGACGCTCAAGCGCAAGTCGGGCAAGGTCACGACGCGCGTGCTCACCCGGTTCGACGAGGCCGTCTGGGCCGCTTACGAGGACATCTACACCGAAAGCTGGAAGCCGGAAGAAGGCTCGCCCGCGTTCTTGCGCGCTTTCGCGATCGAGGAAGGCGCAGCCGGGCGCCTGCGCCTCGCCATCGCCCACGATCCCGACGGCACCGCGGTCGCCGCGCAGATGTGGACCGTGGAAGGTGGAACCGCCTTCATCCACAAGCTCGCCCATCGCGAAAGCGCTAAGCCGCTCTCCCCCGGTTCGGTGCTGAGCGCCGCGCTGTTCCGCCATGTCATCGACGTCGACAAGGTGGCCATGATCGACTTCGGCACAGGTGACGATCCGTACAAGCGCGACTGGATGGAGGAAGTGCGGCCACGATACCGGCTCGATCTGATCCGCCCGCAAGTCCTTGCAAACTGGCCGCTCATCGCGCGTGGCGCGGCACGTTCGCTTCGCGTGGCTCTTGCCGCTCGTGCGAAGCGCGGCTAGAGCGCGGCTCCTTTCAGCATGTTAACTCGCGAGAGCATCATGTCCGACGATACCGACTTGCTGCTGCGCCGCATCCTCACCGATGTTCTGGGGCTGAAGCCGAACCAGGCGGCCGAATTCGACGCCGACACCGGCCTGTTCGGCCACCTGCCCGAACTGGATTCGATGGCAGTCGCCGGATTGCTGACCGAGCTGGAAGACCGGCTCGACATCGTGATCGACGACGACGAGATCGACGGTGAGATGCTGGAAACCTACGGCGGCCTCCTCGCCTTCGCCAGGGCCAAGCGCCAGACGGCATGACCCCGCTGACCTGGCCCTGCCCGCTGCCCGGCGGCGGCATGGCCGAGGAATATGCGCTCGTCTTCGATCGCAAACGGGCGCGGCGGTTGCTGATCGTCCCCGCGCTGTTCGACGAGGCCAACCGCCTGCGCCGCCTGACCGTCGAGGTCATGCGCCGGCTCGACGGTGCCGGGATCGACGTGTTCCTGCCCGACTTGCCCGGTACCCACGAGAGCCGCCAGCCTCTCGATGTGCAGGAACCGCACGACTGGAGCGACGCGATGGCCGCCGCTGCGGGCCTGTTCGGGGCCACCCACGTCCTGGGGATACGCGGCGGCTGCCTGTTCACGCCGGCCCGGCTGCCCACCCTGCACTACGCTCCGGTCAAGGCCACCGCCGTGCTGCGCCAGATGCTGCGCGCGCGGACGCTAGCCTCGCGCGAGGCGGGGCGTGAGGAAACGCGCGAAGGGCTGATGGAGGCGGCGCTATCACACGGGATCGAACTTGCCGGCTATCGCCTCGGCGCCGAGTTCGTCCGCCTGTTCGAGCCGATGCTGCCGGTGCCGGGCGTCAACACGATCACGCAGGATACGATCGCCGGTTCCGGGTTGTGGCTGCGCGCCGAACCGGGAGAAAGCATGGCCCAAGCCGATGCGCTGGCCGCCGCCGTCGCGGTGATGCTGGCATGACGCGGCGCCACTTCACCTTTGCCTGCGAAGGGGATCGCCTGGTCGCCACGCTCGACGCCGCGAGCGGCACTACCGGCCTGTTGCTGGTGACGGGTGGCAACGAAGTGCGCTCGGGCGCGTGGGCCGGGCAGGCGCTGTTCGCGCAGGCCGTCGCGGCGGCAGGCCATCCGGTGCTGCGTTTCGACCGGCGCGGTTGTGGCGACAGCGAGGGCGACAACGCGGGCTTTCGCGGGAGCGCCGACGACATCGGCGCCGCGCTCGCCGCCATGCGCGCCGAGTGCCCGCAGCTCGCGCGCGTGGTCGCGATGGGCAATTGCGACGCCGCCAGCGCGCTGATGCTGGCACGTGGTGCCGGGGCGGACGGGCTGATCCTGTCCAACCCCTGGACCTTCGAAAGCGACGACACCGCCGAGGTACCGCCCGAAGCAGTGCGCAACCATTACCGCAATCGCCTTGCCGACTGGGGCGCGATCCGGCGGCTGCTGACCGGCAAGATCGCGCTTGGGCCCCTGGTGCGCAGCCTGCTGTCCGCCGCGCGTCCCGCCGGACCGCCAAGCTCCCTGGCCCAGCAGATCGCGGCGAGCATCGGCGCTTTCAGGGGGCCGTTGCGGATCCTGATCGCGGGGCGCGACCGAACCGGGCTGACGTTCCTGGCGGGCTGGGACAAGACCGACCCACGCATTCGCCAAGCCGATGCTGCAACGCACAGCTATGTCGAGCCGGACGCGCGCGAATGGCTGGTAAAGCAGACCTGCGCGTTTCTGGAGGACGTGGGCCGTGCCAGCCGCAACAGTCTGCCAGCCGGGTTATGATCTACAGCGGCGCAGTGGTGCTTCAAGACTAGCACAATAGTCACAGTTGCGCCCTATTCGACCGTCATCCCCACCTGATACGGTATATTACACGCGCCGGAACTCCCGAATGCTGTACGGGGCCGGTGACATATGCACCTGTAATGCGGCAGCACATGAAGTCCCTGCGGGGATCTTTGGCCATCGCTGGCAGTACGGTGCAAGAATGTCACACCACGGACAAATCCATGGTGCGCTGCAACTGAACGGCATCCAGCCGCATTCAGGAGGTCCATCGGCACTGCTGATGACGAAATTTGTATCGGAGTTCTACTAATGAAGAAGTTTCTGTTCGCCGCGGCTCTCGCCGTATCCATGCCGGCAGTCGCCGTGGCGCAGGACGCTGGGACCGAGACCGCACCCGACGGCACCCCCGCATTCGGCATCGAGCCCTATGTCGGCGTTCTGGGTGGCTGGACGCAGTTCGACCGGGACAGCGAATTCGGCAGCCCGCGCGGTGGCCGCTTCGATGGCGCCCTTCTCAGCGGCGTTGCCGGTGTGAACGTTCCGCTCGGGCCGGTATTCGTCGGCGCCGAAGGCAACGCAACCAAGGGCTTTGGCGACGTTGACTGGGCATACGGCGTCAAGGGCCGCGTCGGTGCACGCGCTGGCGACAGCGGCATGATCTATGTGTCGGGTGGCTACCAGTGGATCAACGGTCGTCGCGCTTATGGCGATCGTCAGGACTGGATCTACGGCGTCGGCGTGGAAGTCGGCCCCAAGGACATCGGCCTGGGTGGCATCACCACCAACAGCGGTATCCGCCTGCGCCTTTCGGCCGAAACCTATGACTTCGACAGCATCCAACCGATGGCTGGCGTAATCGCACACTTCTGATGATGACTTGGAGCCGGTCATGCCGGCTCCGACCATCGGACGACGTCTGATGCTGAACTGTTATCCGGGGCAAAAATCCGCTTTTGGAAATGAGCCACCGAGAACCGGATAACAGTTCAGCGATTACCTTGTGACAGCTTCGGCACGGCAGCCGCCCTTACCCAAGGCAAAGCCAGCCACCCGCGCGCGTCGAGAACTACTCCGCCGCTACCTTCTCAGCTTCGGCGAAATCCTTTTCCTGCAGATAACGTTCGGCATCCAGCGCCGCCATGCAGCCGGTTCCCGCCGCGGTCACCGCCTGGCGATAAGTGTGATCCATCACGTCGCCGCAGGCGAACACACCCGGGATCTTCGTCTTGGGCGTACCCGGCTCGACCTTGAGATAGCCGCTGTCGTCCACGTCGAGCTTGTCCTTGAACAACTCCGTCGCCGGCGCATGGCCGATCGCGACGAAGGCGCCGTCCGTGCCGATCTCGCTCTCCTCGCCCGTCTCGGTGTCGATCACCGCGACGCCGCTCAGTTGGCCGGTCGCATGGTCGGCGACGAAGCGCTCGACCCGCTTGTTCCACACCACCGTGACGCCGGGATGCGCGAACAGGCGATCCTGCAGGATCTTCTCGGCGCGTAGCGAGCCGCGGCGATGGATCAGGGTGACGTCGTTCGAGTGGTTGGTAAGGTACAGCGCCTCTTCCACCGCGGTATTGCCACCGCCGATCACCACCACCTTCTTGCCGCGATAGAAGAACCCGTCGCAGGTGGCGCAGGCCGAGACGCCCTTGCCCGAAAGCTCCATCTCGCCCGGCACGCCCAGCCACTTGGCCTGCGCGCCGGTGGCGATCACCAGCGTATCACCTTCGTACACGTCGCCGCCATCGCCGATCGCGCGGAACACCGGGCCATCCATTTCGACCGACACGATCGTGTCCCACAGCATCCGGGTGCCGACATGCACCGCCTGCGCCTCCATCTCCTGCATCAGCCAGGGCCCCTGGATGACGTCGCGGAAACCGGGATAGTTTTCGACGTCCGTGGTGATCGTCAGCTGGCCGCCGGGTTGCAGCCCCTGCACCACGATCGGCTTCATGCCGGCCCGTGCGCCATAGATCGCGGCCGAGAGCCCGGCGGGGCCGGAGCCGATGATGAGCATGCGGGTGGTGTGCGTAGCCATGGAAAAAATACCTCCGCCAGGCGATGTGAGACGTTGGCGCCGCTTTGCCAAGGATGGTCGCACGATGGAAATCATTCTTGCCGATAAAGGTGATCGCGCGCGGCATGACACCGAGATCGGCCGGCAGCGCCGATAGCGGCGGGGCGATTGACGTGCCGCGCCCTCGTCGCCACTCATGAAGGATGGACACTTTCCCCGGACCGACTTCGAACCGCTTCGTCTCGCAGCGCCTGCGCCTCAACTATGTCGACTGGGGCAATCCGGATGCGCCACCGTTGATCCTCCAGCATGGCGGGCGCGATCACTGCCGCAGCTGGGACTGGGTGGCGAACGAACTGCGCCACGACTGGCATGTCATCGCCCCCGACTTGCGCGGTCATGGCGACAGCGACTGGTCGCCCGAAGGCAACTATGCCGGCGACGCCTTCGTCTACGATTTCGCGCAGCTGGTGCACACGCTGGGTTACGAGCAGGTGACGATCGTCAGCCATTCGCTGGGCGGCAACATCGCCACGCGCTTCACCGGGCTTTACCCTGAGAAGGTCCGCAAGCTGGTCAATATCGAAGGGCTGGGCCCCTCGCGCGAACTGCAGCTGCAGATGGATGGCGGCGGCACCACCGAGCGCCTGCGCAAGTGGATCGACGACAAGCGCAAGGCGGCCGGCCGCAGCCCGCGCCGCTATGCCAGCCTGCGCGATGCCTACGAACGGATGAAGACCGAGAACGGTTTCCTCTCCGACGATCAAGCGCGTCACCTGACCGTCCACGGCGCCACCCGTAACGAAGATGGCACCTGGAGCTGGAAGTTCGACAACTACCTGAACGTGTGGAGCGCAAGCGATATGGCGTTCGACGAGAAAGCGAAGCTCTGGTCCGCGATCACCTGTCCGGTCCTGCTGCTATGGGGGAAGGACAGCTTTGCCGCGAGCCCGGCGGGTGATGGCCGGCTGGACTATTTCGCCAATGCTACGTTGAAGGAATACGAAAACGCGGGACACTGGCTGCATCATGACCAGTTCGACCGGTTCATGGCGGATATCCGCGCGTTTCTATAGGTTTCACACCAGGCCGGGTCTTGCAGGCGTCTTTGTGGCGCGCCTCTCGACCCGAACTTTCCGGAATCGACAGACCTTCCCGTAAGCGCGTGCTCTCCGGAAGGGCGTCGCGGGACCGGCTCAGCCGGTCAAAGCAGGAACGCGAGGCCCACACCGGCCCAGCAGGCGGCGCTCATCAGGATGGCGATCACCAGACCGCGGGCGTTGTGCAGATCCTTGGTCGGATCTTCATGCAACTGGCTGGCCATGGCGCGTGCGTGGCGCGAGACCGGGGAGCGCATCGATGTGGCGAAGTTTGCCGAGGAATTATAGGCGTTCATGTCACATCCTCTCACAGTTGTGGACGACTTTTATGTCTGCATCATGAACGTTAGGCAATGGCGCTGGTTCCATGCCAATTTGGGACGTCTTGCAATTATCGTTGATATCTCGTGGCTTACGGCGAACCGGTGCGTCGGCCGTCAACAACAATATTTGTCGGCCTTGCCGCCTGGGACTGACGCGGCCTACGATGACGCCATGCCAGACCGAGACGCCCTGAAGCTCAAGATCCAGCTGCTCTGCGGTGACGAGATCGCGATGGGGCCGGGCAAGGCCGACTTGCTCGATGCGATTGCCGCGCAGGGATCGATCAGTGCCGCCGCGCGCGCGATGGGCATGAGCTATCGGCGTGCCTGGCTGTTGGTCGACGCGATGAACCGCTGCTGGAACGCGGCGCTCGTCGACACCTCTCCCGGACGGGCCAAAAGCAGCGGCGCCACCCTGAGCGAGGCGGGCCGCCGCGTGCTGGACCGCTATCGCCGGCTACAGGCCGTGTTGGATGATACCGCGCATGGCGATCTGCTGGCCGGGCTCGCCGGCGAACTGCGCCGGCAACCGCGATCGCGCGCGGGCGATGCCTAGTCGGGCGCGATCGCGCGCGGGCGATGCCTAGTCGGGGCTTAGTCCGGGTCTAATCCAGCGCTGTCAGGTCGCACGCCCTCTTCGGGCCGACCCGGCCTTAGCGGCCTTGCCATATAGCTTCGCGCCGCTCGAACACCGAAGCGACGCCCTCGGCATAGTCGGCGCTCGGCCGCAAGCCGGTCTGCGCGGCATGCTCGCGCCGCATCGCCGCTACCACTTCGTCGGCCAGGCCCGTCATCACCGTCTTGCGCACCGCCAGCAGCGCCAGCGGTGCGTTGGCCGCGATCTCGGAGGCCATCGCCAGCGCCGCGTCCCGTTCGTCGCCCTGCGCGACCAGCCGGTCGACAAGCCCCCAGGCCAGCGCGTCGTCCGGCTTCACTCGTTCGGCCGAAAGCGACATCCACGCCGCCCGCTGTACGCCGATCAGGCGCGGCAACGTGCACGTGAGTGCAAAGCCGGGATGGAACCCCAGCCGCACGAAATTGCTGGATAGGCGGGCGCCGGGTCCGGCAACGCGAAAGTCGGCGGTCAGCGCCAACCCCAGCCCTGCGCCGATCGCGGCGCCCTGCACCGCCGCCACCATCGGCTTGGCGCGGCGGAAAATACGCTCCGCCTGCACATAGAGGCCGCCGATCGCATCCATACCGCTGTCGCCGGCGATGCTCTCGTCCCCGGCAAGATCGGCACCGGCGCAAAACGCCTTGCCTTCCGCGACGAGGACGCTTGCCCGCACTTGGCTGTCGGCGTCGAAAGCGTCGAGTGCATCGGCGATCCGGCGCAGCAGTTCGGGGCACGCGAAGTTGTGCGGCGGCTTGGCGAAGCGAATTTCGCCGACGTGGCCGTGAATCTGGGTCTGTATAGAAATCGCCATGACGCACCCCTCTCCCGCCGCGACCCGGGATCATGGGCACGACCGCGCGCTCGCCATGCCCGCGGCGCCGCGCCAAGGCAACGCTCGCCTGTCGACACCGGTGCCACGAACGCCCTCCAGTCCCCGCGCGGCGTCGAACCCTGGCTTTGCTGCGACGGAATGCGTCCCTGTCCTTCGGGGCCGATTCTAGCTTGAGAGGTTGTTAACCGACGCTCACGTACATCCTCGCCATGCCGTCTCGCCCCCTATCGTCCCGTGCTGCCGCCTTTTCGCGACGAAAGGACGACATCGTGTCTCCGGCGGCGACGCGCGACCGATCCGCCTTGCATTTCGGCTCGGTCCGCGGGCGGATCACGGCGATCCTGACGGCGCTGTTCGGCTTGCTGATGGGCACGTTGATGATCCTGTTCGCGCTGGGCATCGTGCGCGTGGACGACGACGCCTTCGACGGCACGATCTCGCACTTCGGTGTGCTGGTGGTCGCGATCGCATTGGGCGAACTGGCCCTGGTGGTCGCGCTCAGCCGGGCGCTTACGCGGACCATCACGCGACCGCTGAACGAACTGCTGCACGCGACGCGCAGCATCACCAAGGGCGGCAAGGCGCGCGTCGTGGTCGATTCGGGCGACGAGATCGGCAAACTCGCGGCCAGCTTCAACACCATGGTCGACGCGATCGAAACGCGCGAACGGCGCATCACCCACGTCGCGCTGCACGATGCGCTGACCGGCCTGCCCAACCGCCAGTATTTCGTCGAGCAGCTCGACCAGGCGTTGCAGCGGCGCACCGCCAACGCGCGGGTGCTGGTCGCCTACATCGACCTCGACGATTTCAAGCTGGTCAACGACACGCTGGGCCACGCCGCGGGTGACCGGCTGTTGTGCGATGTCTCGGACCAGTTGCAGGCCGAGTTTCCCGACGCCCTGATCGCCCGGCTGAGCGGGGACGAGTTCGCGGCGATGATCCGCGACCTGCCGCTCAACGCGAACCTCGCCGCGATCGCCAACCGGCTGCAGGGCTGCTTCGCGCGCGGGCTCGTGCTGGAGGGCGACAACGCGGAGGTGTCCGCCAGCATCGGCATCGCGGTGGCGCCGGAGGACGGCGGCGACGGCGCCGAACTGCTCAAGAACGCCGACCTCGCGCTGTATCGCGCCAAGCAGCACGGCAAGGCCAGCCACCACTTCTTCGAGCAGGCGCTGGACGAACGCGCGCGCGAACGCCGCCAGCTCGAGCGCGACTTGCGCACCGCGATCCAGCACGGCGGGTTCCAGTTGCACTTCCAGCCGCTCTACAGCCTGACCGAGGACCGGCTCAAGGCGTTCGAGGCGCTGGTGCGCTGGCCGCATCCCACGCTGGGGATGATCGCCCCCAACGACTTCATCCCGCTGGCCGAGGAGACCGGCCTGATCATGCAGATCGGCGAGTGGGTGATGCGCGAGGCGTGCCACCAGGCGCAAGGCTGGCCCGAGCCGCTGTCGGTCGCGGTCAACCTGTCGTCCAAGCAGTTTCTCAGCCCCGCGCTGCCGGCGATGGTGGTGCAGGCGCTCGCCGCGTCGGGCCTGCCGCCGCAGCGGCTGGAGCTGGAGATCACCGAGAGCGCCTTCATCGACAACGTCGACAAGACGCTGGAGACGCTGCACGCGCTGCAGGCGCTGGGCGTGCGGATCACGCTGGACGACTTTGGCACCGGCTATACCTCGCTGGGCCACTTGCGGCTGTTCCCGTTCAACAAGCTCAAGATCGACCAGACCTTCGTGCGCGACCTCGCCCCGCAGGGCAACGCGCATGCGGTGATCCGCGCGATCGTGACCCTGGCCGACGCGCTGGGGATCGAGACGCTGGCCGAGGGGGTCGAGGAACCCTCGCAGCTGGCGGTGCTGCGCCAGGAAGGATGCCAGCAGATCCAGGGCTTCCTGCTCAGCCGCCCGATCGTCGGCCACGCGGTGGGGCCCTACATCGTCGGCCAGCTCGCCCAGACCGAAGGCATCCGCCTGCGCGCCTGATCCGACCGGCGACGCCAGGAACAAAAAAAGAACTTTCCTACACCCACCCGCTTGCGCCATGCCCGGTGTCCTTCGCCAGAAGGAGCCATCCCACCATGATCGACAAGTCGCACAATGCCCCCGGAAAGCGTAACGGCGCCCGCCCCTCGGGCTCGTACTTCCGCCGGCGCAAGAGCCTGCCCGACTTCACCCCCGTGCCCCGCCAGACCACCCGCCACGACGGCTGGACGCCCGAGCGCCAGCGCGGGTTCATCGCCGCGCTGGCCGACACCGGCAGCGTCAAGGCCGCGGCGCACGCCGTGAACATGACGCCGGAGGGCGCCTACCTGCTGCGCCGCCACAAGGAGGGCGCAGGCTTTCGCAAGGCGTGGGAGGTCGCGCTCAGCCTGGGCGTGCAGCGGCTGGAGGACGTCGCCATGGAGCGCGCGCTCTACGGCGTCGAGCAGCCGGTCTACTCCTATGGCAAGCTGATCGGCACCCGCCGCGTCACCAACGACGCGCTGCTGATGTTCCTCCTGAGGAACCGCGCGCCCCACCGCTTCGCCGCCGACAGCATCAACACGCTCGACGGCGCGACCCAGTCCAGCCTGAACCGCCTCAAGCGCGAGTGGCGCGCGGAGTGGGAGCAGGAGCACGCCGCGTCCAATCAGAAACTTGGCGATCCAAAACCTGGCGACCCGCAGTCCGACACCGACCCGATGGACCGCCTCAACGCGCGCATCGCCCAGATGCACACGTCATGGGTGCAGGAGATGAACCCGGAGACGCGCCGCTACTACCTGGCCTTCCGCGTCGCCCTCGCCGCGCAGGACAAGGGGCTGTCGCTGGCGGAGCTCGAGGTCGACGCCCTCGCCCCCGACTTCGACGCCGCCGCCGTGCTGGGCGTCACGCCGAAGGAGCCGACCCAACCGCGCGAGCAGCTGCGGGAGCTGGGCGGCGACATGGACACGGCGAAATCGTATTGCGCGCCGAAGCTGGATTGGCGGAGTGACGAGGCGGATGGGGATGAGGAGGAGGAATGAACATCCTCTTCCTTCGTCATTCCCGCTAAGGCGTAAATCCGTCTCATGATCCATCGCCTTGGATAAACGGTTCTTTCTTGATCCGATCAATTACTTCATCGCCATATTTGGCACGCAGTTTGTCTATGAACTGCGGTTCTGCAACATTCGCGAACGCCAACTCGCCCGCGAGCTTAGCCACTTCATGGCCATGAAGTTTGCCCGTTAGTACGTGGTGCACTTTCGCACTGAGTATTCTCTTCCGATCATGACCTAAGCCAGTTGATCCATCATTCGCGAGTACGACGCCAGTCACCGTTCGACGGGCGGCTGCCGTGACAAATGTCGTCTTTGTTTCATTTACACGAAGTCGAGGGCGCTTGATCCGACGTGCGACAGCCGGAACAACCTGCAACATATCCTTAAGCATTCCGATCCGCTGCCCAGAGAAAGTTAGATCATCGGCATACCGCGTGTAGCGTATGCCTCGCTTCCTCGCTTCATCCGTGACTAAACTGTCAAATTCGAACAATAGAATATTTGATATCATGGGTGATGATGGAGCACCGATGGATAACTTCAGAAGGCGCTCACCTTTGGCTCTTCTAAAAAACAAGTTGCAAGAGATGAGTGCGTTCCTCTCATCCATGACCTCATTAGCCCGGCAATAGGCGAACCAGTCCGTTCCTTTGATAGATGGGAAGAAATCTTTGAAATCCATTTTCAACAGCGGGCCCAAACCCGCATGTTCCGCCGCATTATCTTTTACAGACATGCCTGTCCTGTAAGCCTTGGCAGCATCATGCACAGGCAGATCCTTGAGAAGAACTTCCACAAGAACTCGTTGGATAAACTTAAGCTCTCTGGCAGGCTGCGCAATTTCACGCATTCCACCTGTGCGCTTCGGAATTTCGAATGTCTTATAGCGCCTTGGAGCCGAGTGGATGATACGCACAAGGTCATCTAGCGCCAGTCCTGTAGCCAGAGACAAAGTCGACAAGATATCAATCATGCGGACTGCTCATGCGACGTTAAAACGTCCGATATGGCGCGAAGACGTGATCTGTCGTTAGCAGCCCAGTAGGCCCTTACGTCGGTCCGCCAACGAACCTTATCATGTGGCTTATCAGGAGCATCAATAGAATAGTCGATTGCAGGGTCGCCGCCTGTAGCGACATAGAAGATGTGATGACCCTTCCGAATCTTTCGGAGCCAACCGAGTAGTTCGGCGCAATAAGTAAAATTTGTAAGTCGAGGATCTTCGACACCAAGAGACTTTAAATACAACCTTATTTCACTAATTGTGAGAGCCCCGTACTCCTGACAGAGCCCCGTCATTAGCAAAATGACGTGACCAGCATTAAGCGCGTCGAACTTTTCCCAGCGAGGATTTGCAGCTAGGCGCTTGGTTATGACTGGAAGTATGCTTGCAGAAAGTATAGCAGGATCAATATTATCAATTGATCCGTCAGACGCTATCCCAACCTCATTACGCTCTAGAACCGTGATCCATTCTTCACCGTACTTATTCTCCAAATACTTCACTGGTCCATTACGAATGAAGGAGACCTGACCATAGTAGAAATCATCTAGAATAGCTAACAATCGCGGCGAAACCGTTTCAAGCGCTGCAAATGCGCCAAGCTCTGCAAGGCTTCCGGCACTTTCAGCAAAAAGAACAATAAGGCCAACAATTTGGGCTATATCTGACTCGAACTGGAATAGGTCTGTGTAACCGGCGTCGGCTTCAAGCGGCTTAGCATCTTCAGCAAGTATTACGGAGAAGCTACGCATAGCGCCCTGAAGGCTGCGGTGGAATGCATCTCTTAATGCTGTTGGCGGCTGCGCTTCGACCATGGCGCCGCCGCATAGAAAGACGACAACCTTTGGCGCGTGCACACGAAGACTGCCCGCCTTGATCTTTTTGATCAGGCCCTCGGGTTGAAAATCGTTCACTTACCTAGAAGGTGAGGAAGGCGGCGATGTCTTATCGAGCGTAGCGCCCTCGCAGGGGCGAGGCGATGAGACATCGCCGCCTTCCGCACCGATAAGAATGCACAATCAACTGAAGTCTGGCGAAACGCCGGACTAGCGCTCGCTAGAGCGCTTAACGCGTAAGTGAGTTGAGAATGTGACACGGCTATCCTTTGAAGTCAATCAAAGTCCCATGTCAACGGGGCCCTCTTTTGGTGTGCTGGAAAGCCAACTTGTCTCACAAAGTTCATGGCGAATAGCATAGCCAGTTTCCGGGAGCGCGAGGGCGATGGCCCTCGCATCTTCTCTTTTCCTACCGTAGCGCGGTGGCGCTTCTTTCCTGGGAAAATGTCGCCTAGGCGGCTTCGGCTGCTCTTAGGCTGCTTTGAGCGAAGCGAATGGAAGAGCGGTCGTCTCCAGTGATCCGAGGTCGAGCTTGCTCGAAGCACCGTCAATGTCGAAGCCGACGATATTGCCCTCGTCGTCGAAGTCGGCATTCACCCCTTCCGCCACTTCGCGCGTCTCCATCGACGCCGCGTCGCGCAGTTCGATATAGAGGCTGTCCGTCTCTGGATAGTAGTGCAACTTCATCACGCGTCCTTGCGAAAGCCTCGGTCGAGGAAGGCGTTGTGGATGGTCTCGCCGTCTTCGAGAGTAACTACGCGCAAGATGCGCGTTGTGGGTTCGTCTGGCAAGGTGACCTCGCCCCAGTGGCGGATGCGGTCGTCGGGCTGCACTTCACGGCGGATCGGGTTTGCCATTACGGTGCGGCAGAGTTCGACGGTCAGGTAAGTGCGCTTGCGCAGGACCTGCTCCTCGAAATAGCGGGTCGTGCTCATCCGTGCTTTTGCGCTTGCCTGGCCCGTTCAATGATCTGTCGCACCATGGCCATCGCCTCGGCATGTGGAACGCCCGGCCGTTCATCGGCAAGCGAGGCGGCGACCTTCGCTCTAAACCATGCGTCGTATCCGGCCTCGTCGGTGGGTGGCAGAAGCTCGAACATGCTGGCGATCTTACCGCAGGCTCGCTCCGCAGCAAGTCGGGTTAGGGCCAAAGCCGAGGTAGCCAATTCCCGGGAGCGCGAGGGCGATGGCCCTCGCACTTTCTCTTCGTGCCTTGTGTCGCGCCGATCAGGCGTCAGGCCTTCTGGTGAAATGGATGCTGAAACAAGTTCAGCATGACGAAGTCGGGACAGGATGATCAAGCCCGTAAGGGCGTGATCATTCTTCACCCATCCGCAGCGCCGCAATAAACGCCTCCTGCGGGATGGACACGTTGCCATACTCCCGCATCCGCTTCTTGCCTTCCTTTTGCTTGTCGAGCAGCTTCTTCTTGCGGCTGATGTCGCCGCCGTAGCACTTGGCGGTCACGTCCTTGCGCATGGCGCTGATGGTCTCGCGGGCGATCACCTTTGCGCCGATCGCGGCCTGGATGGGCACCTTGAACATGTGCCGGGGGATCAGTTCCTTGAGGCGCTCGACGAGGCCGCGGCCGCGGGCTTCGGCCTGGCTGCGGTGGACGATCATGCTCAGCGCGTCGACCGGCTCGTTGTTGACCAGGATGTTCATCATGACGAGGTCGCCCTCGCGCAGGCCGATCTGCTCGTAGTCGAAGCTGGCGTAGCCGCGGCTGATCGACTTGAGGCGATCGTAGAAGTCGAACACCACTTCGTTGAGCGGCAGTTCGTAGGTCACCTGGGCGCGGCCGCCGATGTAGGTGAGGTCGATCTGGATGCCGCGACGGTCCTGGCACAGCTTGAGGATCGAGCCCAAGTATTCGTCGGGCGTGTAGATCGTCGCCTTGATCCAGGGCTCTTCCATCTCGGCGATCTTGACCGGGTCGGGCATGTCGGCCGGGTTGTGCAGTTCCTTGATCGTGCCGTCGGTCATCAGCAGGCGGTAGACCACGGATGGCGCGGTGGTGATGAGGTCGAGATCGTATTCGCGGCTGAGGCGTTCCTGGATGATCTCGAGGTGGAGCAGCCCCAGGAACCCGCAGCGAAAGCCGAAGCCGAGTGCGGCGCTCGATTCCATCTCGAAGGTGAACGACGCGTCGTTGAGGCGCAGGCGGCCTATCGATTCGCGCAGCTTGTCGAAGTCGGCGGCGTCGACCGGGAACAGGCCGCAGAACACCACCGGCTGCACTTCCTTGTAGCCGGGCAGCGCCTGCGTCGCGCCGCCCTTCACGGTGGTGACGGTGTCGCCGACCTTGGCCTGTTCGACTTCCTTGATCTGTGCGGTGATGAAGCCGATCTCGCCGGGGCCGAGTTCGGGCAGGTCTATGCGCTTGGGGGTGAAGGCGCCGACGCGGTCGATCAGGTGCTCGGTGCCGCCTTGCATGAACTTGACCTGCAGGCCCTTGCGGATGACGCCGTCGATCACGCGCACGAGGATGACGACGCCCAGGTACGGGTCGTACCATGAATCGACCAGCATGGCGGTGAGGGGCTTGTCGCGCTCGCCCTTGGGCGGCGGGATCTTGGTGACGATGGCTTCGAGCACTTCGTCGATGCCGATGCCGGACTTGGCGCTGGCCATGACCGCGCCGCTGGCGTCGATGCCGATGATGTCCTCGATCTCGGCGCGGACCTTTTCGGGCTCGGCGGCGGGGAGATCGATCTTGTTGATGACGGGGACGATCTCGTGGTCGTGCTCGATCGACTGGTAGACGTTGGCGAGCGTCTGCGCCTCGACGCCCTGTGCTGCGTCGACGACGAGGAGCGCGCCCTCGCACGCGGCGAGGCTGCGGCTGACCTCGTAGGCGAAGTCGACGTGGCCGGGGGTGTCCATGAGGTTGAGGGCGTAGGTCAGCCCGTCCTTGGCGGTGTAGTTCAGGCGCACCGTCTGCGCCTTGATGGTGATCCCGCGCTCCTTCTCGATGTCCATGTTATCAAGGACTTGCGCCGACATCTCGCGCGCGGTCAGCCCGCCGGTGCGCTGGATCAGGCGGTCGGCGAGGGTCGACTTGCCATGGTCGATGTGGGCAATAATGCTAAAGTTACGGATCAGGCTGAGTTCGGTCATGGCGCGCCGTTAGCACCCAGCCACCAACATGTCAGCCTGCCTTGCGAAACGCCCCACCCTCCGCAACCTCCCGCACGACCCGAGGCGGCACAAACAGCACCGATCCGCTGGCGTCTACGGGCAGAGGCCTGTCGAGTTCCACGCCCATGCGGTCCTCGTCACACCAGCGGCAGGTCGCGAGGACCTGCAGCCCATCGGCCAGTTGAACCTCGAATACCGTACCGGGAGGCACGTTCCACAATCCCTCGATCATCGCACCATTACGCGAGATGTTGCGCACCGTGCCTTCGTATTCCTGCCCTTCGCAATCGAGCCGCACCTTGCGCAACATCGTCTGGCGCGGCGCCCGGGCAGAGCGCGGGCCTGTGGCCTTCGCGGAAAGCCCCGCCGCGAGACGAACCATGGTATCGGCGCTGCTCAGCGGCTTTTCATAGATGTAGCCTTGCACGTGGCTGCAACCAAGAACGCGCACAAGGTCGAGTTCGTCCAGCGTCTCGACGCCTTCGGCGGTGGTTTCCATCCCCAGCGCTTCCGCAAGGCTGACGATCGAGGCGATGATCGCACCATTGCGACTACCTTCCACCGTCGCACCGCGCACGAAGCTCTGGTCGATCTTGATCTTGTCGAACGGAGCGCTCTTGAGATAGCCAAGCGAGGAATAACCGGTTCCGAAATCGTCCAGTGCCAGTCGCACACCCACACGCTTGAGGGCGGCAAACATGGGTTCGGTCGCCTTTTCTTCCCCAAGGAATACGCTTTCGGTAATCTCCAACTCGAGCCGGTGCGGCAAGACACCGGCCGCCGCGAGCGCGCTGGTGACGATGGACGGCAAGGCCGGATTGGCGAATTGCAATGGCGAGACGTTCACCGCCACGCGTACCTCGTCGGGCCACTGGGCCATGTCATGGCAGGCGGTTCGCAGCGCCCACTCGCCAATCTGTGGGATGAGCCCCGCCTCCTCTGCCACCGGCACGAACTTGGCCGGCGAGAGGTAGCCGAAACGAGGGTGGTTCCAGCGCAATAGCGCCTCCAATCCGGTGATCCGCTCGGTGGTGACGCGGACTTGCGGTTGATAGTAGAGTTCCAGGCTACCCTGCGCGATCGCGTCACGCAGATCCTGCTCCAGTTGCTGGCGTTCCTGCGCATCGCTGTGCAGATCGTGGGCATAGAAGTGATGGCGCCCTCGCCCCCCGTCCTTGGCGGCATAAAGCGCAAGATCGGCGTTGCGGATCAGTTCTTCGCAGGTGCTACCATCGTCCGGGGAGAGAGCGACACCCAGCGAGGCGCCGATGCTGATGCGCGCGCCGTCGATCGAATATGGCTGCGACAGGTTCTCGATGATCCGGCGCGCCAGGTTCGCCAGTTCGTCACGCGCGCGGCGGCCCGGCAGGATAACCTTGAACTCATCGCCACCCAGCCGCCCCACTTGTCCGCTGGTGCCTACGGTGCTGCGCAGGCGATCGGCCACTTGTTTTAGCAGCGCATCACCGGCGGGATGGCCCATCGTGTCGTTCACCTGCTTGAACCGATCGAGATCGAGCAGGAACACCGCGCATGCCTTGTTCTCGACCCGTGGCGCTTCCAGGATCTTCTCAAGCCACTCGGCCATCTGAAAGCGGTTTGCCAACTTGGTCAGCGAATCGGAGCGTGCCAGTTCGACGACATGGCGCTGCGACTTGCGGGTTTCGGTCAGATCGGTGCCCGATCCGCGAAAACCCAGAAAGTTGTTGAACTGGTCGATCACCGGCCGCCCGGTGATCGACCACCAGCGTTCCTCTGCCTCGGACGTCGCTGCGCGAACCGGCAGCTCGTGAAAAGATGAGCGGGTGGACAAGTGAAACACCAAGGTGCGTTCGCTTTCCATCTGCTGGTTCTCGAGTACGAAGATTTCGGTGAAGGGCCTGCCCTCGAGCGTGGCTTGCGATTTGCCGAGCAGCTTGGCGATGCGATGCGAAACGTAGGTCAGGTGGCCACGCCGATCCGTTTCCCAGAACCAGCCTTGTCCGGTATCCTCGTATTCGGCCAGCAGCTCCTCGGCGCGGCGTTGTTCATGCTGGCGCTCGGCACGCGCCTGGGTCTCGAATGCCATGCGGCCGATGTCGCGCCAGGAGACGAAAAGGCCGATGGCGATACCCAGGATCAGCAAGCCCGGGGCGGCAAGGCTGCCGCTCAATACGCAAGGGCCGAGCCACAATCCGAGGGTAGCGGCGACGTTCGAAGTCAACCGGCCATCGAGCAACGCCATCGCGACGACCGACAGGATTGCAATCGCGCCAAGCGATACGACCCAGTTGCCGCCATCGGGCAGAACCGCCCAGTGTGCCGCACCGATCCCGAACAGCGCGGTGGGCAAAGCGATCGTCGCAACGACAAGCGGATAGCGCCACCATTCGCTGCCCTGACCCGCCGCCTGCACCTGGGTTATCACAGGCACGGCGCCGCAGATGCCGATCGCAGCGACCATCGAGACCAGCGACGTCCAGCCCGGAAGCGACCAGGATGCCAATGCGATCAGCAGAAGCGCTGCAATAAAGGCCGGGCCCATCAGCCGCCACTTGCCGGGAACCAGGTCGCGCAGGGGATCCTCGATTCGCTTGATTGCCGGCTTGAGTGCACCCATACGTGGTTTGCGACGGCGATCCGCCTCAGCGCGTGCGATCGTCGGCGTCTCGGTCGCCGGCGTTGCGGCGGTTTTTGCATGCACTGCAGGCGCGACAAGGCGCTTTCGGATCGAACTGGAGCCATCGCCATTCATCGTCATGGATTGCACCATGCACTGGTTGCGCTTGCCAATCGGTTAAGCCTGCATCGGGCCGACGCGCCCGCCGGTTCGCCACACCACCGTCAGGTCACACCCGTGAACGCTTTGCGCTTGCCAGACCGTCGGGCACCATGCTTGCTAGCGTCCTAGAGCGCCAAAAAAATGGGCGCCAAGGGAGAACTCACGCCATGGCATCACACGCATGAGGCAGATCGCGATCGTCGGCTCAGGTCCGGCTGGATACTATACCGCCGAAGCCGCGCTCAAGCTGTGGGGCGAACAAGTGCGGGTCGACGTCTACGATAGCCTGCCGGTGCCGTTCGGGCTCATCCGCAGCGGCGTGGCGCCCGATCACCAGTCGATCAAGGCGGTCTCGCGCCGCTATGAGACGACCGCATTGACGGGCAACGTCCGGTTCCTGGGTAACGTCAAGATCGGCAGCGACCTCACCATTCCCGAACTGCAGGACCTGTACGACGCGGTAATCCTCGCCACCGGCGCACCGCACGACCGCAAGCTGGGGCTACCCGGCGAGGAGCTGACCAACGTGTTCGGCAGCGCCTCGTTCGTCGGCTGGTACAATGGGCATCCAGGCTTCGCCGGGCTCGATCCGCATCTGGCGCATCAAACCGCGGTGGTGATCGGCAACGGCAACGTCGCGCTCGACGTGGCGCGCATCCTGGCGAAGTCGCAGGACGAGTTTGCCGGCAGCGACATCGTCGCCCACGCGCTCGACGCGCTGGCCAAGGCGAAGATCGAGCGGATCGTCGTGCTCGGCCGGCGCGGCCCGCACCAGATCGCAATGACGCCCAAGGAGCTTGGCGAACTGGGTCATCTGTCTCGCGCCTGCCCCATCGTCGATCCGGCGGACCTGCCTGACTTGGCCGAGGATGCCGCGCTCGATCCCGGCCAGCGCAAGTCGGTCGCGCATCTGCGTGCCTTTGCCGATCGGCCTGTAGAGGAATGTTCGGCAAAGGCGGTGCGGGTCGAGTTCGACTTCTTCGCTTCGCCCGTGGCCATCACCGGCACCGACCGGGTGGACTCGATCACCGTCGAGCGCACCGAACTGGTCGAGGGCCGCCCGGTCGCAACCGGCGAGACTTACGACATCCCCGCCGGGCTGGTGGTCGCCTGTATCGGCTATCAGACTTCGCCGATCCCCGACGTGCCGTTCGACGACAAGGCCGGACGCTTCGCCAACGAGGATGGGCGCATCCAGCCCGGTCTCTACTGCGTCGGCTGGGCGCGGCGTGGCCCCACCGGAACCATCGGCACCAACCGCCCGGACGGCTACGCGATCATCGAGAAGGTGGCCGAGGATATCGGCGCAGGTGCGGACAAAGCCGGCGGCAAGGGCTTCGACGCGATCGCCGCCGCCCGCGACCTCAAGATCGTGCGCTTTCGCGACTGGAAAAAGATCGAGGAGGCCGAAATCGCCAACGCTCGCGCCGGCTCCCCGCGTGAGAAGTTCGTGCTGGTCCAGGAGATGATTGCCGCGACACAGGGTTGAACGGCGCCCTCACCCACTTGGATGGTAAAAGTCGTAAATCGCCTGCGCCACCGCCGCACTCACACCCGGAGCATGCTGCAAGTCCTGCAGGCTCGCCGCGCGCACCCTTCCCGCCGTGCCGAAATGCAGCAGCAGCGCCCGCTTCCGGGCCGGGCCAATGCCGGGAATCTCATCCAACGGGCTGGCGGTGATCGCGCGGCTGCGCTTGGCGCGGTGGGCGCCGATGGCGAAGCGGTGGACCTCGTCGCGCAGGCGCTGGAGGTAGAACAGCAGCTGTGAGTTCTCCGGCAGCATCTTCTCGCGTCCGTCGGCGAAGTGGAACACCTCGCGTCCCTCGCGGCCGTGGTGCGGGCCCTTGGCGATGGCGATCAGCACGATGTCCTCGATCCCGAGCTCGTCGATCACGCTGCGCACCGAGCTCATCTGCCCCTTGCCGCCATCGATCAGCACCAGGTCGGGCCAGGTGCCGCCCTCGCGATCCGGGTCCTCCTCCATGATGCGGCCGAAGCGGCGGGCCATGACCTCGCGCATCATCGCGTAGTCGTCGTCGGTCTGTGCGCTCTTTATGTTGAACTTGCGGTACTGGGCCTTGATGAACCCCTCCGGACCCGCGACCACCATCGCCCCCAGCGCCTTGGTGCCCGAGATGTGGCTGTTGTCGTAGACCTCGATCCGCTTCGGGATCTCCGGCAGCTCGAGGAACTCGGCGAGGTCCGCCATCACCTTGGCCTGGGTGCCGCGCTCCGCCAGGCGCCGGTCCAGCGCCTCGACCGCGTTGCGCGTGGCCTGTGCCATCAGGTTGCGCCGATTGCCGCGCTGGGGAACCGAGATTTCGACCTTGCCGCCCGCGCCTTCGCGGAACGCCTCGGCCAGCAGATCCGCCTCGGGCAGTTCGCGATCGACCAGGATCGTGCGCGCTGGCGGCACCTCCTCGTAGAACTGCGCCAGGAACGCGGTCATGATCTCCGCCTCGGACAAGCCCTCGGTATGGGTCGGGAAGAACGCCCGGTGGCCCCAATTCTGGCCGCCGCGGATGAAGAACGCCTGCACCCCGACATGCCCGCCCTTACAGGCCATCGCGAATATGTCGGCGTTGTCCATGCCCTCGGCGTTGATCGCTTGGCTGCCCTGGATGAAGGTCGCTGCGCGCAGCCGGTCGCGCAGCATCGCCGCGCGCTCGTAGTCGAGCGCCTGCGCCGCCTCGGCCATCTGGCTTTCGATCTTCTTCTGCACCGCGCTGGACTTGCCGCCCAAGAAGTCCTTCGCCTCGCGCACCAGCTCGCCGTAACCTTCGCCGTCGATGCGCCCGACGCACGGCGCCGAGCAGCGCTTGATCTGGTACAGCAGGCACGGCCGGTCGCGCCGCGAGAAGAAGCTGTCGGTGCAGCTGCGTAACAGGAACAGCTTCTGCAGCGCGTTGATGGTGGTGTTCACCGAGCCCGCGCTGGCGAACGGGCCATAATAGTTGCCCTTGGCGTTGCGCGCGCCGCGATGCTTGGTGATGCGCGGGAAGGCATGTTCCGAGCGCAGCAGAATGAAGGGAAACGACTTATCGTCGCGCAGC
This sequence comes from Novosphingobium sp. TK46, assembly GCF_055361525.1. NCBI lineage: Bacteria > Pseudomonadati > Pseudomonadota > Alphaproteobacteria > Sphingomonadales > Sphingomonadaceae > Novosphingobium > Novosphingobium sp. TK46. The sequence continues at coordinate 2,598,757 of NZ_CM143963.1, read as the reverse complement.
AGCACGTTGTAGGGCGGGCGGAAGCGCTTGATCAGCTGCGCTTCCAGCAGCAGCGCCTCTGCCTCGGAGTTGGTGGTGACGATCGTCATGCTGCGCGTTTGGCTGACCATGCGCTGCAGGCGGCCGGTCAGCCGCTCCCACTGAGTATAGTTGGCGACGCGGTTCTTCAGCGCGCGCGCCTTGCCGACATAGAGGACGTCGCCCTTGGCATCCTGCATGCGGTAGACGCCCGGACACGGCTTGAGCGTGCGCACGGTGTCGCGGATCACCTCGACGCCGGCCTTCAAGTCGGGCTGGTCGGAGCCGCGTACGGTATAGGTCGCACGGTCTTCGTGGAAACGTTCGGTGCCTTTGGGCAAATCGGGCCTGCCGGCGGGGGTTCGAGTCATGAGCGCGATTTAGGAGCGGTGGGACGAAAAGGGAACTGCACCGCAAGCGGTTATCACGCCAAACCGCCGCAGCTTGCGCCGGGCACGTCGCAACGCTTCCCTTTTGCCATCGCGATAGCTATGTGCCGCCCCGATGATGAACAAGACGAACGGAAACTGATCGCCTATGGCGAAAGAAGAACTCCTCGAGATGCGCGGCAAGGTAGTTGAACTACTGCCGAACGCGATGTTCCGGGTGGAGCTGGAAAACGGCCACGAAGTCCTCGGCCACACCGCCGGCAAGATGCGAAAGAACCGCATCCGCGTGCTGGTGGGTGACGAGGTCTTGTGCGAACTTACCCCCTACGATCTCACCAAGGCGCGGATCACCTATCGGTTCATGCCGGGTCGTGGCGGCCCCGGCCAGTTCGGCTGAGGCCGGTTCCGAGCGCAGACATGGATGGTAAGCAGATCGAAGCCGGAGAGCGAACCGCTCCCCGGCTTATCCTTGCGTCCGCCAGCCCGCGCCGCCGCGAACTGATCGCGCGGCTTGGCCTGGTGCCGGACGCCATCGCCGCCGCCGACATCGACGAGACACCCGCCCCGCAAGAACTGCCGCGCGTCTATGCCAAACGCATGGCGCGCGAAAAGGCTTTGGCGGTCCCGGGCGGCGACGATCATGTGCTGGCCGGCGACACGGTCGTCGCGCTTGGCCGGCGGATCCTGCCCAAGGCCGAGGATGAGGCGACCGCGCGCCGCTGCCTCGAACTGCTCTCCGGCCGGCGCCATCATGTGCTCTCCGCCGTGGCACTCAAGGCGCCGGACGGCTCCTTGCGCGAACGGATCAGCGATACCGTCGTGCGCTTCAAGCGATTGAGCCCTCAGGAGATCGACGCATACATCGCCGGGGGCGAGTGGGACGGCAAGGCCGGTGGCTATGCCATCCAGGGCAGCGCCGAAGGCCTGATCGCGGCGATCGCCGGCAGCCATTCGGGCGTGGTCGGCCTGCCGCTGTTCGAAACGCGCGCCCTGTTGCGCGCCGCCGGTTTCACGATTGCCTGACGCCGTCTGGCTGGTCGAGCGGGGCATCGGTGAAGACCGGGCCATCCTGATCGAAGCCGGCGAGGTCTGCGCCGCACGGATCCAGCGCCCTGGCCGCCTCGCCCCCGGATTGATCGCCGACGCCAAGCTCATCTCCCGCACCGCCGGAGCACGCCGTGGCACGCTGCTGTTCGACAATGGCGAAGAAGCGCTGGTGGACGGCCTGCCCATTGACGCCCGCGAGGGTGCACCGTTTCGCGCGCTTGTCACACGTGCCGCCATCGCCGAGATTGGCCGGTACAAGCGCGCGCAGGCTCGTCCGACAGACGCCGCTCCTCGCTCCGCGCCCGCGCTGGATCAATCCTTGCAGGCAGACGGCACATCGGTGCGCGTGGTGCGCCGCTTCGCTCCGGACGAATGGCCCTACATCATCGAGGAAGCGCACGATGGTACGATCGCTTTTGATGGCGGCACGCTGGTGCTCAGTCCCACGCCGGCGATGACATTGATCGATGTCGACGGCACCTTGCCACCCGCACGCCTCGCCATGGCGGCAGTTCCCGTCGTCGCCAGGGCGCTGCACCGACTCGACATCGCCGGATCGATCGGCATCGACTTCCCCTCGATCGAAGGACGCGCCGAGCGTCGCGCGCTTGACGAGGCACTAGGATCCGCTTTGGTCGACTGGCCGCACCAGCGCACCGCGATCAACGGCTTCGGCTTCGTCCAGTTGGTCGCGCGACTCGAACGCCCCTCGATCCTGGCCGAGATTCGCCAGGATCCAGCCCGAGCAGGCGCCTTGCAGCTCTTACGACGGATCGAGGATGTTGCCGCCCCGGGCATGATCCTGGCTACCGCCCATCCCGACGTGATGGCTGCACTTACCCCGGTGTGGAAGGCCGAAGTGGAGAGGCGCACCGGGCGCGCCGTCCGCTGGCAGGCCGACGCAGGCCTTGCGCCGCTGGGCGGCTTCGCCCAGGCGGTGCCATCATGAGTCGACCGAACCGCCCCTGCCCGATCTGCGGCAAACCCCGCCAAGCCGAGCACACGCCATTCTGCTCCACGCGCTGCCGCGATCGCGACCTGCTTCAGTGGCTCGACGACGGCTACGCCCTGCCCGGTCGCCCGACGACCGATCCAGCCAAGGATGACGACGAAGACGCGTGATCGCACGATCGCCGAATCTGGGGTTGCCAAGGCGGATCGCCTTCGCCATAGGCGCTGCTCCAACCGCTGGACGCTCCTTAACAGGCACAAGTCCGGCGATGCCCGGGTAGCTCAGTTGGTAGAGCACGTGACTGAAAATCACGGTGTCGGCGGTTCGAATCCGTCCCCGGGCACCAGTTGGGCTATCGCATAGGTCGCCCTGCCCTTTACAACACTGCAGCAATCCACGTTTTTCGAACCACTGGTCGCGTATTCGAGCGCCGAGCGGATACTGGAGCCTGTCTTTCCAAGATAGCTGCGCATCACCGTTACTAGGTCGAGCGTGATAAGCGGACGGCCAAGCTGAGACGCCAGCCAGCGCGCCAACATCGTCTTACCGACCCCCGGGTAGCACCCGCAGTTCATGCATGTGTGTCACTGGCCTGGCTTCCAACCGCTCGGCAAGACGCAGCGACCGGCGTCATAAGTGCCGACGGTCCTGATCACTTCGGCTCGCTCTGGTTCGATGCGGCGACCGGAGATCTGCGCATCGAGCACTCGACGAACCGCATCGGCAAGGCTCGTCACCTTATAGCAATCGATCGCCGGTGGAGCATGCGCGTTGCCGATGCCGCTATCGTCAGTGAGAAAGAGATAGCGAGACTGCGTGAGCGCAGCAGCCGCACGCATGATGTACTCCGCCCCTCCGTTGGTGTCGGACGAGGCGACCGGCACGATTTGCACCCGCTTCTCTCGGAGTGCCTCGGCTGCCTGCCAGCTGGATGCCACGTCGTCTGCGTGCGGCGGTGCATCTGCGACCCACAACAGTGACTTTACCGCATCCGGACGCCACTTCAGAGCGGCCGCCCGCGCCAGTGCCTGCTCCACTGCTTCCGGCGTGTCGCCCCCTCCGCCCGCACTCAAGCCCCCTAGATCGCGCTGCAGTCTCGCGAGGTCACCCGTGAAAGGAAAGGTGCGCGTCACATACTCATCGCCCTTGTCGCGATAGGCCACGAGCGCGACACGCAGGCTTAAACCAGGATGCGCTGCATGAACTCGGTCGAGGATCGCCCGCAACTCCTCTCGCAAGAAGGCGATTTCGTCACCCATGCTACCAGTGGTGTCGAGCACGACCGCCAGATCGAGCGACTCAACCGCGCGTGGCGCACCACGTACCGTCATCGTTTGCATCGCTCCGCCTCGTCCTGACAGATCGATGCTTCGCGAGTCACCTCCAGGTACAAGCACCCTAACCTTGGCTCCGAGCTGATCGAGTCCTGGGAAAAATACTGCGCGACCGTCCGCGACTGTCGCCAGGGTCAACGTATTTCCATCTGCGCAGGTTAGCGTTACCGGGGCGAAAGGGACGGGTCGGCCCGCAGGGTCCTGAACGGCAATGGTGAGGACGCTGCTCGTATCGACACGAGGTACACCCGCGAGCGGTTCCGACGCGAGAAACCGCTCGACATAATTCGCGTAGAGCTCCGGGTTGAGCAAATCGTCATGCTCACCGGCAGTAAGGAGTCCTGCTCCTGGCCGCTGGCTCGGCGCACGAGGTGCGAATGCGGAACCGCCTTTCACCGCCTCCTCCAGATCGGCGCCAGCGCTCGACGCGGTCGTGGCAGCGCCTACTCTCCTGCTGGTCACGACCACATCAGCGCCCGTCTCCCCTGCCACGGGGGATGCAGCTGGCGGCGGCGGTGGTGGCGGTGGTGGCGGTGGCGGTGGCTCGGACACCGCAGCGATCGCCGGCCGGCCCACAGAGCCCTTGCCTGACGCTCTTGCCTGCTGCGGCTTCGCTATGGGAGGCTCTGGGACCAGCGTCGGAAGGTGAGCTGCACGCCGACACATACCGGAAGCTGCAACCGGACCCTGCATCGTCTCTGCGTAAGCTGGAACAGGAGGCACAAGCAGCAGAGTAACCGCAACGATAGCTTGTATGCGCATTCGTGTTCCCCCGACAGATCCGGCCAGCATCGTGAACCTGGCGGATCTGGTCTATGCTTTGATTACGCCATCGCCGTTGCAAGTCGAGGAACTAGTGATCTCGCATTTGGCCCGCTCCAACAAGGTTGCTGGCGCGTTTCTGCACGAGGTGGCTCAATCGGGCAGCGGCGCGGCCGCCTTGGTCAGATCCAGCACTTGCAAGGTCCGCGGCCCCGCCGCTCGCTTGATGAGCGAGCCGATTGGCGCAAGGTGCTGTGCGCGCCAGGTGAGGCGCTCCACCCGGTACAGCCCAGGCTGGCCGGGCGCGAGCGCAAGCGGTGCATAACGGCGAGCGGCGATGCGCTTCACGAACGGTTCCGTCCAGCGCAGGTCGCGATTGCCGCGCAGCACGTCAACTTCGGACACGCTGCCGTCGGCTGCCACCATGTAGCCGATGTCGGCCCACTGTATCGGTGAAGCCTCGCTAGAGGCCGGCGCCGCCCGGTTCGGCTCCCAGTAACGTGCGGCCTCCTGCGCGGCGGCTTGATCGGCAGTTGGGTCAGCTTCAGGCTCGTGCAGCAGCACCGGCGCCACGATCGCTTCGGTGCGCAGCGTGGCAAGCAAGTTCTCGATCCCGCCTTCCTCACCTCGCGCCGAGGCAATGCGGGCGCCCAAGACCGCCCGCAACTGCGCAACGGCGGGATCGTTCGCCGCGGGCATCGCTGCCACCGTACGCAGTCGGCTCTCACTCAGTTGCAGGTTCTTGCGCGAGAAAGCCATATAAGCACCCCGCAACGCTGCCAGGGCCGCCAGCCGCGGTTGTTGCGCCTCCCCATAGCCACGTTCCGCAGCGGCATACCGCCGTTCCGCTTCACGCCAGTCGCCTCGTGCAGCGTAATAGTCTCCTTGTTCTATGCTGAGCAGTAGCACCTGCGGATCGTTGGGCGGCAGATTATCCCGCAGCGTCTTGGATTGCCCGACAAGCGCGGTACGATGCGCGTCCATGTCACCACGATGTAGGCTTACCGTACCGCTCGCCTCGTAGAGGGCGGCAACCATCCGCGGATACGTTTTTGCAGCGCCCTTATTGCGCCCTATGGCGGTCTGAAGCGTATGCTGCGCGCCGTTGTAGTCGCCATTGGCGAACTGCGCCTCGGCAAGGGCGATCGACAGGCGGATGTCCTCGGAGGTGGGGCAGCCTTTAGCGAGGCACGTGTTTAGCGCGGCATCAATTCGCTGGGCTCTGACCACGATTTCAGAAGTCGGTGTCGCGGCCGCTGCCTGCGCCGCGAGGACCAGAACGATGGATGTGAGCATCGCGTTTCCTGGGACACTAAGCGGCTAATGGTGACACTCCCATCGGGTTTGACAAGAGTTTTGAGCACCTGTCGACCGCCTTGGACAGCCCTTCCGGACTTGGTTCACCGGGCGGTCATTGCAGTACCACCCCGTCCGATCGGCGGGCTGGCGCCGCGTTGCATGAAGTGATCTGCTTGCCGCGAAACCTGCGTTGGCTGCGATCCCAGCCCCTTGGTGCACGTCGGTCGCAAAATGTCGCTGCGGCGCGATCATGCCTTGCCCGGTTCGAGAAACGGTTCGATACGCAAGCTGATCTATACCGAGGCGAATAATTTGACGTTCCGACGCTCCGTTGCGGGTGGCTGCCAACCCGGGGCTGGCGCCGCCCGATCTTCCATGTCCTTTTTTGGTGTGACGGTACTGTGCGTCGCGCTCCTGTCCGGATGCGGCAAATCCGACGACGAAAAGCGCCAGAAGCCTCCGCCCAAAGTAGGTTTCATGGTTGCCGCACCCAGTGCGGTTCCGCAATCGGCGACGCTTGGCGGGCGAACCGTCGCGTTCGAGACCAGCGAAGTGCGCCCCCAGGTGGCCGGCGTGATCCAGCGGCGGTTGTTCACCGAAGGCAGCTATGTGCGCGCCGGGCAGCCGCTATTTCAGATCGACCCCAGTTTGTACCGCGCCAGCGTCAACCAGGCGGAAGCCAATCTACAAAGCGCCCGGGCGAGCGCCGCAGCAGCCATCGCCAAGGCAGAGCGCTACAAACCCCTGGCTGCGATGGAAGCGGTCGCGGCACAAGATTATACCGATGCCGCCGCGCAAGCCCGCGTCGGTCGCGCGACCATCGCCCAGAACGCCGCCGCGCTCGAAACCGCGCGCGTGAACTTGCGCTTCACTACAGTGCCCGCTCCGATCAGCGGCCGCATCGGACGCTCGCTGGTGACCGTCGGGGGGCTGGCCAGCAACAGCCAGACCACTCCGCTGGCGATTATCCAGCGTACCGATCCGATGTTCGTCGACATGCAGCAATCTGCCTCGGACTTGACCGCCCTGCGCCGCAAGCTGCGTAGCGGCGGGATCGAGGCCGGCAGCACGCAAGTCACGCTCAAGTTCGAGGACGGCAGCGATTATCCCTTGCCGGGAACCGTGCAGTTCTCGGAGGTCACCGTGAACCAGGATACCGGTACGGTAACCCTGCGGGCGCGCTTCCCCAATCCCCAGGGCATTCTGCTACCCGGCACTTTCGTCAACGCCGTGTTCAACCAAGCGGTCGAAAACAACGTATTCCTGATCCCGCAACAGGCGGTGCAGCGCGACTTCGATGGCTCGGCCTACCTCATGCTCGTCGGCGGCGACAACAAGGTCGTGCGCCGCAAGGTCGCAACCACACGCACCTACGGTAATTACTGGGTGGTCAGCTCCGGCATCAAGAAAGGCGACAAGTTCATCCTTCAGGGTCTCAACGGCCTGAAGCAGGGTGCGCAGGTCGTGCCCGTGGCTGCCAGTACGCCACAGGATCCAACCAAGACGGCCCCTTCGGACGCCCAGCAGCAGGGCCGATCCGGCGCTCAGAAGCGGGGCGGCTGAACCCTTGATCTCGCGCATATTCATCGACCGGCCGATCTTCGCCTGGGTCATCGCGATCATCGTCATGCTCGCCGGTGCCGGCGCGCTGACGATGCTGCCGAGCCAAGAATACCCGGACATCGCTCCGGTCCAAGTAAACATCACCGCGACGTACCCGGGCGCGCAGGCCGAGGCGATCGAGAACAGCGTCACGCAGGTGCTCGAGCAACAGCTTACCGGGATCGATGGCCTGCTGTATTTCAGTTCGCAATCATCGAACCGCGGCCGTGCCACCATCAGCGCGACTTTCGTGAAGGGCACCGATCCCGACATCGCGCAAGTGCAGGTGCAGAACCAGGTACAAAGCGCGATCCCGCGTTTGCCGCAGCAAGTGCAGCAGCAAGGCGTACGTGTCACGAAATCGAATCCCGATCAGTTGATGCTGGCGGCGGTGTATGATTCGACCGATACGCGATCGAACCAGGACGTCTCGGACTATCTCGCGTCGAACATCCAGGACCCCCTCTCGCGCATCAATGGCGTGGGTGACGTCAACGTCTACGGTGCACCACACGCCATGCGTATATGGCTCGACCCGCGCAAGTTGGCTGCGGTCAGCCTGATGCCCAGTGATGTCACGTCCGCCATTCAGACCCAGAACACCGAAGTCGCGGCGGGCGAAGTGGGCGGCACCCCCTCACCCGACGCGCAGATGCTCAACGCCACTGTTACTGCTCAGTCCCGGCTGCAGACGCCCGAGCAGTTCCGCGCGATCGTGATCAAGACGCAGCCGGACGGATCCACCGTGACCGTCGGCGATGTCGGGCGGGTCGAGATCGGCGCGGACAGCTATGCCGTGGTCAGCCGCGTCAACGGGCACCCTGGGGCTGGTATCTCCATCTCCCTGTCCCCCGGCGCGGACGCGCTGCGCACCGCCGAGGCGGTGAAGGCACGGATGAAGGAGCTGACTCGCGACATGCCCGAAGGGCTGGAATACGTTTACGGCAGCGACACCACCGCCTTCATTAAACTGTCGGTCGAGGAAGTCGAGAAGGCTCTGCTCGAGGCGATCGCGCTCGTCGTGGTGGTGATGTTCGTGTTCCTGCAAAGCTGGCGCGCCACGCTGATCCCGACCATCGCCGTGCCGGTCGTGCTGCTGGGCACGTTTGCGGTGTTCTATGTCGTCGGCTTCTCGATCAACACGCTCACGCTGTTCGGTCTTGTTCTGGCGATCGGCCTGCTGGTCGATGACGCGATCGTCGTGGTCGAGAACGTCGAGCGGCTGCTGGAAGAAAATCCGGGCATGAGCCCGCGAGAAGCGACGATCAAGTCGATGGACGAATTGACCGTGGCGCTGGTCGCGATCGCGTTGGTGCTGTCGGCCGTATTCCTGCCGATGGCTTTCTTCGGTGGGTCGACCGGCGTCATCTACCGCCAGTTCTCGCTCACCGTCATCACCGCGATGGTACTGTCGGTGCTGGTGGCGCTTATCCTCAGCCCTGCCCTGACCGCCACCTTACTCAAGGCCAAGACCGAGGAGAAGCAGCCAGGCTTCATGCGCCGCCATTTCCCGGCAGTAGGCGACCGGCTAGTGCAGTTCAGCGATGCGTTCAACCGCGGGTTCGAGCGGTTGAGCGATCGTTATGCCGGCACGGTCACCCGCACCGTCGATCGCAAATGGCTGTTCCTGCTGATCTATGCGGCGGTGGTCGCGATCATGGCGATCTTGTTCTTCCGCCTGCCAAGCGGGTTCCTTCCGACCGAGGACCAGGGCACGGTACAGGTCCAGTACCGCCTTCCGGCCGGCACCGTGCTCGGACGCACGCAAGTCGTGCAAAAAGAGATCGAACGCTATTTCCTGACCAAGGAAAAAGCCAATGTCGATGTCATGTTCACGGTTTCCGGCGGCGGACAGGGCGCAGCTGGACAGAACACCGGCAGCGGCTTCGTCAAGCTGAAGGACTGGTCGGATCGTTCCGGCAAGGAAAACAGCGCCGATGGCATCGTTCAGCGCGCGTCGAAATCCTTTCCGGCCTTGCGAGACGCTCAGGTCTTCGCGCTGGTTCCCGCAGCGGTCCGGGGTTTGGGTCAATCGTCCGGCTTCACGATGGAATTGCAGAATGCCAGCGGAATGACCCGCGCCAAGTTCGTGGAGGCGCGTGACAAGCTCCTCGCCGCAGCCAATGCCGATGAGCGACTGGCCGGCGTGCGCCTCAGCGATTTGCCCGACGTCGCCACCATGTCGATCAATGCCGATCCACAACGCGTCACCGCCTATGGTATCCGCCTCGCCGATGTGAACAGCACCCTGGCAACCGCATGGGGCGGCACATACGTCAACGATTTCATCGACAAGGGCCGCGTCAAGCGCGTGTATGTCCAGGGCGATGCACCTTACCGGACCAAGCCAGAGGATCTGGCTCAGTGGTACGTGCGGTCGAGCACGGGCGCGATGTCGCCCTTTTCCGCATTCGCGCAGACCGGCTGGTCGACAGTGCCCAGCACCACGTCCCGTTTCAACGGCATCCCGGCGTACGAATTCTCGGGCCAGGCCGCGCCTGGGGTGAGCTCGGGAACCGCGATGGACATCATGGAGGAACTTGCGAACAAGATCCCGGGCACCAGCGTCGCCTGGGCCGGTGCCTCGTTTCAGGAACGCCTGAGCTCTGGCCAAGGGCCCTTGCTCTACGGTCTGTCCCTAGTGGTCGTATTCCTGTGCCTGGCCGCGCTGTATGAAAGCTGGTCGATCCCGGTGGCAGTGCTGTTGATCATTCCGCTGGGCCTCGTCGGGGCCATATTCGCGGTCACGCTGCGGGGGCTGGAGAACGACGTCTATCTGCAGATCGGTCTGCTCACCACCATGGGCCTCGCCGCAAAAAATGCGATCCTGATGATCGAGTTCGCCGAACAGGCGGAAAGACAAGGCAAGCGGGTGATCGACGCTGCGGTAGAGGCCGCGCGCATCCGCCTGCGTCCGATCCTGATGACGAGCTTCGCCTTCATTTTCGGTGTCTTGCCATTGGCGCTCGCCACCGGGGCCGGTGCCAATAGCCGCGTGGCGATCGGTACCGCGGTCATCGGCGGCATGCTGACCGCTACGATCCTCGCGCTGTTCTACATCCCGCTTTTCTTCGTGCTCGTGCGCCGTGGCGTGAGGGATGGCATAGCTGCCGCGCGCGATCGGTTGGGCCACAAGGATCATGACGCTGACCACGATCCCGACGCGCCGGTTCGTGGCGATCGCGCGAATGGTGAGCCGGCATGATGCGTCAATCGCTTTTACGCTGTGTGGCGCCGTTCGTCGTTCTTTCCCTTGGCGCATGCTCGCTGGCGCCGAAGTATGTCGCGCCGACCCCACCGGTTCCCCAAGGCTGGCCGGTGGGCGACGCCTATCTTGCGCAGAGCGAAGCGCGGTTGCCGGTCGTTTCCTATACCGAGATCTTCCGTGATCCCCGGCTGCAGCAGCTCATTACCCTTGCGCTGGAGAACAACCGCGACATCCGCGTTGCCGCCGCAAACCTCGGCGAGGCTCGGGCGCAAGTGCGGGTGGTGCGTGCCGACCAGTTTCCCGCGATCGGCGCCAATACCTCGGCGACGTACGCGGATCGTGGCAACTCGAACGTCAACACTGGCACCAATGGCGGCACCGGCACGACGAGCGGCGCCACTCGCCGGTGGTCGTATTCGGTGCAAGGCGGTATCTCCAGTTTCGAACTCGATTTCTTCGGCAAGTACGCCAATGCTACCGAGGCGCAGCGCAATGCCGCGCTCGGTACCGAGGCTGCGGCACGTACCGTCCGCCTCGGCCTGATCGCGGATCTGGCGCAGACCTGGGCGACATATGCGGCCGATCGCGATCTGATGGGGGTTGCCGAGGCGACCGCCCGCAATGCGCAGCGCAGCGTCGAACTTACCCGATTGCGCCTGAAAGGTGGTGTCTCACCGCGAACCGACCTGCGCCAGGCTGAGCAGATTCTCGAGACCGCGCGTGGCGACCTGGCCGAGCAGCAAACGGCATTGGCGCAGGATGCCAACGTGATGCGCCTGCTCATCGGCGCAGAGTTCGACCAGACCCTGCTGCCCGGTGGCATCAGCGAAGTGCTCTCCTCGCTTGCGACGCTACCTGCGGGCACCAATTCGCAAGTGCTGCTGCGCCGCCCGGATGTTGTCCAGGCCGAGTACGATCTGCGCGCCGCCAATGCCGACATCGGCGTGGCTCGCGCGCAGCTGTTTCCTTCGATCACGTTGACCGGCCTGCTCGGGTTCGCCAGCACCGCGCTGGGATCGCTGTTCAAGGGCGGCGCGTTCAACTGGTCAGCCGGCGGCGGCGCCTCGTATTCGTTGTTCAACGCCGGCGGCCGGGTCGCCAATGTGGAAGCAAGCAAAGCCCGCCGCGATGCCGCAGTCGCCAGCTACGAACGCGCGATCCAAAGCGCATTTCGCGAAGTGGCCGATGCGCTTGCCGATCAGGGCACACTGGGCGAGCGGCTTCGCGCGGCGAGCGCCAACACGACCGCCGCAGCCGACACCGCGAAACTGACCGAGGCCCGCTATCGCTTTGGTGTCGACAGCTTCCTGTCGAGCCTCGACGCCCAGCGCAGCCTCTACACCGCGCAACGTGCGGAAGTATCAACCCGCCTCGCGCTCGCCACCAACCGCGTGACGCTCTATCGAGTGCTGGGTGGCGATGCCGCCACCGCCACCGCGCCCGGAGCGGAACCCCGCCCCTGACCGAAATCCGGGCGGTTTTGGCGACAGGGCCGCCCGACCCTAGCTGAAGTTCGGAATGACCTGCGGCAGGTCCGCAGTCGTGCGGATGCCGGCGGGGGCGGCGCAAACCACTGCGATGGCATTGACCGGGCGATGCGCGGTCAGTCCTGGTGTGAACGCCGCGTAGTCTTCCTCTGGCACCGGAAAATGGACGTCGACCAGCAGCGGCGTGTCGCCCTCGGTGTGCACCCGCCATCCCGAATCGCGCAAGTTCCAGCCCTCGTCCTCGATCTCGGTGGTGACATACCAGTTCGCGCGGAAACGCAGTACTTCGCGACCCCGATGCTTGCAGGTGATCGTGGTACGCATCGCTCCGACTGTGCCGGCCTCGACCGTTCCGGCCGCGATATGCAGCGTCTTCTTGGTGGCGGAGAGCTCGCCCTTCGCGGTGATCTCGTCGATCGGCAGCCCGATCGCTTCACCGATTTGTGACAGCGAACTTCCAAAGTCGCCCTTGAGATGCTCGGCACGCCGCTGATCGAACGGTGCCATCGGCTGGCCGAAACCCATGATCTGGAACAGCATCTCGGGCGAGTCACGGCTCGACACATCCGCATATTCATCGATCGTCAGCAGGTCGTGCCGGCGCGCGAGCGACAGCAGCGGAAGCACGAAAGCTTCGGTTATGAAGCCGGGGCTCGAACCGGTGCTGTAGATCGAGCTGTTGCCCTGCCGACAGGCCTCCTCGATCCGCACGCGATTGTCCGGTGCGATCATCGCCGGATAATGGAAATCGCCGCGCGTGGTAACGACGTTCTTGCCCGAGGCAAGGATCGCGCACAGTTCGTCCCAATCGGTACCCTGGCGCATGTAGAGGACGCAGTCGGCTTCGAGCGCGATGAGCTCGGCGGCGGAATCGGTGGCCTTAACCCCGATCTCGCGACCGAGACCCGCCAGATCGCCGGCATCCTTTCCGACCTTCGCCGGTGAACTGACCCACAGCCCCACCATCTCCATCGCCGGATGCTCGATCACGGTGCGCATCGCGCGGCTTCCGACATTGCCGGTCGCCCACTGAATCACGCGGTACTTGGTGTCTTCGGCCATTCGCATCTCTCCCGATCGCGCGTCGTGCGCTGATCCACCAGGCTCGGTTCTGGCAGGCCACTCCCGATGCCAGAGTATATCCTATAACCCGGTCGACACGGCGGACAGTACCCTTGTGGTAACTGCCCGCCCCCCACAGACGATCAGAACTTGAAGCCGACCTCGCCACCGAATGTCACCGGCTTGTTCCAGTTCGCGCCAATGCCGAAATTCGAATACTGCACCTGCGTGAGGTACCGCTTGTTGGTCACGTTGTCGCCATAAGCGGCCAGGTACCAGCGATCGTCCGGAGCGGTCCATTGTGCGCGTAGCGAAAGCGTTTCGTATCCCGCCTGCTTGAACTGGATGCCCGATGGTCCGAAGAAGAACTTCGACGAGTAGGACAGGTTGCCCGAAAGCGCCAGTTCGCCACCCGCCACGTCCGTCGCGTAACGCGCGCCCAGGAAGCCGGTGAATTCGGGTGTGCGTTGCATCGTCACGTTGTCGAGGTTGCGTCCCAGCACGAGGAACGAGATGCCGTTGGCGGCGCAAGTCGCCGGCGCGGGGGCCGGAAGCGTGCTGCAGCGCGTATAGATCGGCGCGTTGGTGAAATCCTTGTACCGTGCGTGCACCCAGGATGCGCCGGCGGACAAATCGAGTCCCGGCAGCGGCCGGATATGCGTGGCGCCTTCGAGGCCGTAGATCTCCGACTGCGCGGCATTGACGATACGCGCCGTTCCCGCTTCGTAGATCGACACCTGCAAGTCGCTATAGTCGTAATAGAAACCCGCGCCCTCGAACGAGAAGCCGGGAACCTCGTATTTGAAGCCCAGCTCGTAGGCATCGACCGACTCCGGCCTCACCCGGCTGCAGACGAACGGTGCGTTCTGGCACGATCCCCCGACGTCGATCAGCGCCGCCTTGTAGCCACGGGTGAAGGAAGCATAGATGCTCGACCGATCGTCCGGCTTGAAGCGGATCACGGCGCGGGGAGTGAAGCGTCCGCTGTTGGCGAACTTGACGGCGTCGGGATCGAAATCCTTGATGTAGATCCGACCGTCGGGCGCGTTGGGTTCGCCGGTATCCTGCCGCCCGTTGCTGTTCTGGTCGAGATACGGCGCCAGGAACCGCGTGTTGAAATAGGCGTCATCGACCTTGTCGTACGCGTATCGCAGTCCGGCGGTGAAGAAGAGCCGGGGCGTGATCTCGTACGTGGCGTCGGCAAATGCGGCATAACTGCGCACGGTCGTGCTCGATCCGCCCAGACGCGTACGATTTGCAGCACCGCGTGTGTCGATCGCGGTGATGTATTGGTCGGTGTTCTCGAAATAGAACAGCCCGGCGGTCCACTGCAGCTTCGGCCCCGACTTCGAGGTCAGCAGCAGTTCCTGGCTCCAGGTCTCGTTGTTGTTCGGCAAGCCGATCTGGAAGATGTCGGCACCCGAGTAATCGAGCTCCATCGAGGCATCGACCTTCTCGTTCCGGTACTGCGTGTACGAGGTGAGGTTCGCAAACCCGAGATCGGCGGTCAGCGTGGCTTGCAAAACGTCCGAGTTGGAACGGAAGAATTCTGGCTGCGATCCCGATGCGATTTCGTTCTTGGCAGTGGTGAAGGTACCCGGAATCCCGCCGAATGGCGCGCCGATGCCGACATCGGAGTCGACATAGCTCGACGTCAGCAGCGGCGAAGGATCGTCGACGCTGCCGTGCTTGTAGCGCAGCAGCAGCGAAACGTCGTCGGTCAGCTCAGCTTTCAGGCTGACCCGCGCGGACCAGTTCTCGTAATCGCCGACCCGGCGGTCGGTCGATATGTCCCGCTGCCATCCGTCTCCACGACGGTATTGCCCTTCCACGCCGATGGCGACGCGATCGGAGACGACGATGTTGGCGATGCCATCGATGCGTGCCTCGTTGTAGCGGCCATAGCTGGCACGCCCCTCGAACGAATTTGCTTCTGTGGTCGGTTCGCGCGTGGAAACCAGGATCGCGCCACCGGTGGTGTTGCGCCCGAACAGCGTACCTTGCGGCCCCTTGAGCACCTGAATGCTGTTGACGCTGATGAGATCGAAATCCGCTGCCAGTGGATTGGGCGAGTAGAACCCATCGATGTAGATGCCGACGTTCCCGCCACCGCCGGAGGTGGCGACGGCGGTGCCGATGCCGCGGATGGTCGGTTGAAAGAAGCCGCCCGCGAAGTCGAAGCGCAACCCCGGCGTGACCTTGCCGATATCGGACAGTTCCTGAACGTTGGCGGTATCAAGCGCGTCGCTGCTCAAGGTCGTGATCGAGATCGGAACGTCGACTTGCGCCTCGGCGCGGCGCTGGGCGGTGACGATGATGACGTCTTCGTTGCTGGCGACCTCGGGTTGATTGGCGACTTCGGCCTCGACCCGCGGTTCGATCTGCGTCTGTGGTGTACTTCCGGTCTGGCCGGCAATCGCGCTCGTATCCTGAGCGCGGACCGGCGCGATGCCGAATGCCGTGGTTGCCAAAGCCGCGCCCATGGCGGCCGACGCACGAAGATGCTTATGCAGCATAGTTTCACTCCCCCTGTTTTCTACACTTTGCGTGCTATTCTAGCTTTGCTTGCGGAACATCCTAGCCATGCCAAGCTGCTCCGTATCTGTTTGCCACCACTGTGCAGCTTTGGCGCAACGGGTGAGGCGCTATGGCCCCATGTAGCCCATGGTCTCCTGCTGCGGATCGAACGACTCCGCCTTCCAGCGCACCGAACCGAATGGCCGCTCAAGCATGCGACGGACTCGCCGGCTGGTGGAGCGTTTGTTGAAGCTGTCAGCGTCGGCCTGGATCTGGAACTCCACCTGACTGTAGCGGTCCCTCATGCGCAGATAATCGCCCCAGGTCGGGCAGTGATAGCGCTCGGTCCAGATCGCCGGATTCTCGATATCGCGCGCAAGCGACCAGTCGAAACCGCCCAGCCGTTTGCGCACGCGCTGCAATTGCATCATCGCCGCGTAGAATTCGCGCGCCCGCTCTGGATCGACGTCGTACTCGAGCTCCAGAACGATCGGCCCCGACCGCAAAGTCAGCGCCATGCCCACTTCGGGCTCATGACCAATCTCGACGAGGTTGGTATCATAATCCTCCCGGCTGAGTGGCAGGACGAAGCCCAGCAACACGGTAGCGCCGACGGCGATGCCCGATGCGATGAATGCGCTCGACACGCTGGTCGCACCGGCGATCTCGCCCCATG
The DNA here is from genome assembly GCF_055361525.1 of Novosphingobium sp. TK46. Classification (NCBI taxonomy): domain Bacteria; kingdom Pseudomonadati; phylum Pseudomonadota; class Alphaproteobacteria; order Sphingomonadales; family Sphingomonadaceae; genus Novosphingobium; species Novosphingobium sp. TK46. Next base: position 2,582,404 of record NZ_CM143963.1, on the reverse strand, counting down.
CCCAGGCGCCGATGCCGATCCCTGCGGTGATCGCCGACGAGTAGAGCGACAACGCCCGAGCGGTCACCCAACGGGGTGCCGACATCTGCACGGATACGTTGAGAATGGCGACGGTAAGGATATTGCTGCCGCCCACCACGAAGAAGGCGAGGCAGGTAACAATGACGTTGCCGCTAAGGCCGACCACGACCAGCGCGATACCCGTGGCGATGGCGCACGCGCGTATCGCCGCCTCGGTCGACATACGCTGGGTTACCTGCGAAACGAACAGAGCACCCAGCACCGCGCCGACGCCCTGCGCGCCGAGCAGAATGCCGTAGATGGCTGGGCCGCCCTGCAGCAGCGACTTGGCGACCAGCGGCGCAAGTCCGGCCGCCGTCGCGGTGCACAGCCCGAACGCGAAGATGCGGGCCAGCGCCGTCCGGATGCCGGGCGAATGCAACGCATATCGCGCGCCGCCGATCATCGCGCGATCGATACGCTCGGGTGGGAGACGCGAGGGGACGTGGCGCCGCTTCCACAGCACGAACGAGATCAGCAACGGTAGATAGAGCAGCGATGTCAGGCCGAATACCGCCTTGGCCCCGGCTGCCAGCACGATCACGCCACCAAGCGCCGGACCGAAGCTGCGCGCGACGTTGTAGCTGATCGTACCCAGCGCAATCGCCGCTGGCAGGTTCTCGCGAGAGACTTGTTCGGGTATCGAAGCCTGCCAGGACGGCGAGTAGAGCGCCACGCCCGCACCGATCAGCGCGCAGAATAACAGCAGGATCCACGGTGTGGTAAGACCCAGGAACGCTATCGTGGCAAGGATGGCAGCGGACACCGCCGAGAACGTCAGGCCAGAAATCGCGATCCGGCGCCGATCGAACATGTCGGCAATGGCCCCAGCCGGCAACGTCACGAACATCAGCGGCACCATCAGGGCGGTCTGTACCAGAGCGACCATCGTCGGCGAGTTGCTGAGCCGCGTCATCTCCCAGGCGGCACCGACGCCAAGGAACAGCTGCCCGAAGTTCGACAGCACGCTGGCGGTCCAGATGCGGCGGAAAACCGGCTCTCGCAACGGAGCGAACGCCCCGCCCGATTTTACGCTCACGCCCCCGGTCATCGTATTCCTCTCACCCTGCCCGTCCCGTCTGTCCTCCACGCGATGCGCGGTCGCGTCAAGCCGACATCAGCGGCACGTTGGGCAGCGCCGACGGCAGGCGGTCCTCGCAAGATACTAACCTTTGAAAGTAAATCGCAGCGGCGATGCCCTGCCCGATTGCAATCCGCACCTTGCCCACGCATGTCGTTATGGAGTTCAGGTTTGCAGGAGATCCGCCATGGCCGAGGCCTATATCATCGATGCCGTCCGTACGCCGCGCGGCGTGGGCAAGATGGGCAAGGGTGCGCTCTCCACCATGCACCCCGAGCATCTGGCTGCCACGGTGTTTACCGCCTTGAAGGAGCGCAACGACCTCGACACGGCCGATGTCGACGATATCATCTGGGGCACTTCGGCGACGATGGGCCTTCAGGGTGGCGCGATCGGACGCATGGCCGCGCTCGACGCCGGATACGACGTGCGCGCGAGCGGCGTGAACCTCAATCGCTATTGCGGCTCGGGCCTTACCGCCACCAGCCTCGCCGCCGCGCAGATCATGTCCGGGATGGAGGATCTGGTGATTGCCGGCGGGTCCGAGCAATTGTCCTACGTCAATTACTACGGCGGCAAGATGCGCGAAGCCGGCATGGGCAGCGGGGGCATGGGCGTGGGCAATCCGCGCCTCCAGGCCAAGCATCCGCAGACCAACCAGGGTATCGCCGCCGATGCCATCGCTGCCATGGAGGGCATCGATCGCGACGCGCTGGATGCGTTCGGAGCCGAGAGCCAGCGCCGCGCGGCGATCGCCATCGAGGAAGGCCGCTTCGCCGGATCGACGATCACCGTCAAAGACGATGAAGGCAACGTGATCCTCGATCACGAGGAATACCCGCGCCCAGGCACGACCAAGGAGAACCTCGCCCAGCTCAAGCCGGCTTTCGCCATGTTCTACGACATGCCGAGCGAAAAGGACGGGCCGACCTATGCCGAGCTGATCAAGAAGAAGTATCCCGATCTCGCGTTCTCTCCGATCCATCACGCCGGTATTTCATCCGGCGTGGTCGATGGCGCGGCAGGCGTTCTGCTGGCCTCGGCGGAATATGCCGAGGCTCACGGTCTGAAGCCGCGCGCGCGCGTGGTCGCCACGGCCAACGTCGGGGACGATCCAACCCTGATGCTTAACGGACCGGTCCCTGCAGCCCGCAAGGTGCTGAAGCGAGCCGGACTGACGATCGACGATATCGACGTTTTCGAGATCAACGAGGCGTTCGCTGTCGTGGTCGAGAAATTCATCCGCGATCTTGGCCTGGATCGCGCCAAGGTGAATCCGAACGGCGGATCGATCGCGCTGGGTCACCCGATCGGCGCGACCGGTGCGATCATGATCGGCACCGCCCTTGACGAGCTCGAGCGAACCGGCGGTCGTTACGCGCTGGTGACCATGTGTGCGGCTGGCGGAATGGCGCCTGCCATGATCATCGAGCGCGTGTGACGCTGCTGACGGACAGGATCGGTGCGGAACCAGAACCCGACATGAAAGGCAGCCCGGCAATACCCGAATCGAGTGAAATGGCTTACGAAGCGCGCCGCAGCATCGGGCTGCGCTTTACGATCCTGGCGCGTCTGCTTCGCAACAACTTCGATCGCCAGGTCGTCAACCTGAGCGTGACGCGCTCGCAATGGGCGATGATCGCGGTGGTGTCGCGCGCGCCCGGCGCGACTCAGCGCACCATCGCCGAAACGCTCGAAATGTCGGAGGCGTCCGCTGGCCGTCTGATCGATCGGCTCTGCGCGGACGGGTTGCTCGAACGGCGCGATCGACGGGACGATCGCCGCGCCCGTGCCGTTTACCTGACCCCTGCCGCCGAGCCATTGTTGGCACAGCTGGCCACCATCGCGCGCGCGAGTGAGCAGCGCATGTTCAAGGGTTTCAGCGAAGACGAGCTGGTCACGCTGGGCGGACTGCTGGATCGAATCTACGACAACGTCAGCCGCGGCTGAGCGCGCAGGTCGCGTTCACGGGATGTATGTGGGCTCGGATCATCCGGCAGGAATGAAGAAGGGGCGGCGCTTTCGCACCGCCCCTTCTTTTATCAGATTGCTCCGTGCCGATTACTTGGCCGAAGCGAGATCCTTCTTGGTGAGCGAGGTGGTGACCTTGCCGGCAACCGACGAGATCGTCGTGGCGGGAACGGTCACAAGCTTGCCGCTCAGGATGATCTGCGGGTTGCCTTCGGCGTTCACGCGATAGATCGGCGCAACGCGATAGCCTGCCGCGCTATACAGCATCTGGCCGGCGTTCAACTTGGCAGGAGCCGCTTCTTCGGTGACTTCGCGGACCGACTGCGAGGTCTCGGCGAATGCGGCCGGGATCGAGAAGGTTGCGATGGTGGCGACGGCGGCGAGAGCGATGATCTTCTTCATGTTATAAACTCCGGCGTTCGAACTGTTGACCCAGAAGGGGTAGGCGACGACTTGCCTTACTCACCTAGGTTAGGATTGCGTGTCGCGCAAGTCAATTGCAAATGCTGCAAGCGCGAAGAAGATTTGCTCAACTACCTTAGTGTGCCCCGGTAATCGCGGCATAAACCGTATGCGGATGCAAAATGCCGGCCATCGCTCTGGATCGCAGCGATATAGATCATCGTCGAGACGATGGGCTCCACAGTTGATCCATCCGATGATTGCGCCCAAACCTTTGGGATGGGAGCCGAGCCATGCCTCGGCACGAAAAGCAGGAAAGATGACGAACATGGTCACCAGGGTGATGGAAGGCGTGAAGGTTCTGGAAGTCGCCCAGTTCACGTTTACGCCGGCAGCCGGCGCGGTCCTCGCCGATTGGGGCGCTGACGTCATCAAGATCGAGCACCCGGTTCGTGGCGATACGCAGCGCGGATTCCTCAACATGGGCGGCGTCAAGCTCGACCCGCTGCGTCACACGCTGTTCGAACACCCCAACCGCGGCAAGCGCAGCGTCGGTATCGATCTTGGCACGGTTGAGGGGCAGGAACTGCTCTATGAGCTGGCCAAGCAATGCGACGTGTTCCTGACCAACTTCCTTCCGCAAGTCCGCCAGAAAAACAAGTTCGACGTCGAACATATCCGCGCGGCCAATCCGAACATCATCTACGCACGCGGCTCGGCGCTGGGCAACAAGGGCCCGGAGCGCGAGGTCGGCGGCTTCGATGGCACCTGCTTCTGGTCGCGCAGCGGCATCGCCAAGGCCATGACCCCGGACGAACTGGAAGGTCCGCTGACGCAGGGCATTCCCGCGTTCGGTGATTCGATCGGCGGCATGTTCATCGCCGGCGGCATTTCGGCCGCGCTGTTCCATCGCGAGAAGACCGGCGAAGCGGTCGAGCTCGACGTCTCTCTGCTAAGCGCCGCCTGGTGGGCATCGGGCGCACTAGTCTCGCAAGTCATGGAAACCGATGTGCTCAGCGGCAATTCGATGCCCAAGTCTGGGGGATCGCCGGTCAATCCGTTCATGGGCAACTACCGCACGCAGGATGGTGGCACGATCAACTTGTGCACCATCAGCCCAACGGGCCACATCCGCAGCTTGTTCGAGCACCTGGGCATTCCCGAGGCTGCGGAAGACGCACGCTTCTCGGAACCGCGCGCCTTGTTCGACAACGCCGATGCCGCCAGCGCGCTGATGGTCGAAGCGTTCGCCCGTCAGCCGTTTGCCTACTGGCGTCAGCACCTCAAGACCTACTCGGGCCAGTGGGCTCCGGTGCAGACATTCCGTGACCTGCTGACCGACGAGCAAGTCATCGCCAACGACATGATCATCGAGGTCGAAGGCGGCGACGGCGGCGAGCCGCTCAAGCTCGTGCGTGGCCCCGTGCAGTTCAATGGAGAGGCGCTGGAAACCACCCGATCACCTCAGGCGAGCGAACATACCGAGATCGTCCTGATGGAAATGGGCGTCGAATGGGATCGCATCGAAGCACTGAAGGCCAAGGGCGCGATCGCCTAGGACCGTGGCTTTGCCAAGGATCGGCGTGGGACATGCCTTCGATGCGTGGCCCGCGCCCTGATCCCGCTTTCGCCGCCACCATTAGCCGGGATTGCTGATCCAAGCGGATCTCGGTCTTGAATGCGACGGCATGGAAGGCTTAAAGGCGGGCGAGCCACCGCCTGACCATAGATCAGCATGAGGATTTAAGACCATGAAGCCCGGTACCCGACTCAAGAGCGCCGCAGACGACACCGAAGTCATGGTCATCCGCACCGGGGGCGGATCGATCGAATGCGGCGGCTCGCCGATGGTCGAGACGAAGCCCGCCGAACTGGCGCCTCTGGCAGCGGACTTTTCCGGCGGCACGCTGATGGGCAAGCGCTATGTCGATGCCGACAACACCTACGAACTGCTGTGCGTGAAGGCCGGCAAGGGTTCGCTCTCGGTCGACGGCGTCGCGCTGGTGACCAAGGATGCCAAGCCGCTTCCCGCTTCCGACTGATCCCACTTTACCGATCCCGAGGGCCATCGACAACGCCATGAACATCGCGCTTCTTCTCGAAATGGCCGCGGAGGCCGCACCCGACCGGGTCGGTCTCGTTTGTGACGGCAAGCGATGGACATATGGCGAATTGCTGTCGGCGGCACGTGGCGCGTTCGAACTGATCGTCGAGAGCGATGCGCAATACGTCGCGCTGCTGGACGAAAGCAGCGAGGCGGCACTGATCGCGGTGTTCGGAGCAGCCCTGGCAGGCGTACCTTATTGCCCCCTGAACTACCGCCTTCCCGACGCCGACCTGGCCGCCCTGCTCGGGCGGATCGCACCGGCCCTGGTCATCGGTGACGAGGAACGGGTGATCCGCGTCGCGGCAGACCAGGGACACACGATCATGAGCCGGGAGGAGTTCAGCCTCAAGGTTCAGGAAACGGTACCCGGCGAGGACACGCGCGAATACGACGCCGGCGAAGGTGTGGCGATCCAGCTGTTCACCAGCGGCACGACCGCAGCGCCCAAGGCGGCGATCCTACGCCACTCGAACCTGATCGGCTACATCCTGGGCACGGTCGAATTCGCCAGCGCCGACGAAGACGACGCCGCATTGGTGGTGGTTCCACCCTACCATATCGCCGGGATCTCGGCGCTGCTTTCGTCGATCTATGCGCAGCGCAAGATCGTCATGCTGCCGAACTTCTCGCCTGAGTCCTGGCTCGCACTGGTCAGCGATGAGCGGATCACCAATGCGTTCGTCGTGCCCACAATGCTGGCGCGGATCGTCGACGCCATGGCGAAGGGCGCGACGGCCCAGGTCTCGAGCTTGAGGGCGGTTGCCTATGGCGGCGGCAAGATGCCGCTGGAGGTGATCCACAAGGCGCTCGAGCTGTTCCCGACCAGCGGCTTTACCAATGCCTATGGCCTTACCGAGACCAGTTCCACCGTCGCGCTGCTCGGCCCCGACGAGCATAGGGCGGCGCTGGCCTCGGACGATCCCAAGGTCCGCGCACGCCTGACATCGGTGGGCAAACCCATCCCCACCGTTGAAATGGAAATCCGCGGCGAGGACGGCGAAGTCCTGCCCGTTGGCGAGGCGGGCGAGATCTACGTGCGCGGCGACCAGGTTTCGGGCGAATACAAGGAAAAGAGTGCGCTGGACGCACAAGGCTGGTTCCCGACCCGCGATGCCGGATTCATGGACGAGGACGGCTATCTGTTCCTGTCGGGCCGTGCCGACGACGTGATCGTGCGCGGGGGCGAGAACATGAGCCCCGGCGAGATCGAGGACGTCTTGCTGACGCACCCGGCGATCGCCGATGCCTGCGCCTGCGCAGTGCCCTCGATCGAATGGGGCGAGGCCGTTGGCGTCGCCGTGGTGACCCGTGAGGGCCATGAACAGCCTGACGAGAACGAGCTCAAGGAATTGATCCGCGGTCGTCTTCGCTCCAGCCGTGTGCCCGAGCGGATCGCCTTCGTCGCCGAGTTGCCTTATAACGAAATGGGCAAGCTCCTGCGCCGCAAGGTCAAGGATGTCCTTGCCGGCTGACGGCACGCAAGGCCCGGCGATCCCCCTGGCACGCTGGGCCGATCGCCGCCTCAAGGATCTTGCGGCGGAAACGGCCAGCGTCCGCATTGCCGCTCTGGATGGGGCGACTTTGCTGGCGGAGCGCGGCTCCAACGGTAGTTACCGCATCAACGGTCGTGTCTCTGCCGGACTTGGTGGCAGCCGTTTGCTCGCCACGCACGACGGCGGCTGGTTCGCCCTCACGTTGATCCGGAGCGAAGATCGCGAGCTTCTGCCCGCCTTGTTCGGCGATGCCGACCTGAATGTCTTGGACGACGCGGCAATCGCCGCAGCCGTAGGACGGCACGATTGTGCCACGCTGGTTGCGCAGGGACGCGACCTTGGCCTGCCGGTCGCGAGCGCGGACGAGACCCCGGTTTCTACACCCGTCGAGTTGCTGACCCGCGGCCCCTGCAAACGGCGGAGCGGCGTTGATCGTCTGCTGGTGGTCGATCTCTCGGCCATCTGGGCCGGACCGCTGGCGGGGCATTTGCTCTGGCTTGCGGGTGCCGAGGTGGTCAAGGTCGAGAGCCGCACGCGCCCCGACCTCATCCGCCGCGACGATTCGGCCACCTTCGACCTCATCAACCAGGGCAAGGCCAGCATCGTCGTCGATCTGACTCGCGAAGCGGACCGCGCCGCGTTGGTCGACCTGATCCGCCGCGCCGACATCGTCATCGAATCCTCGCGGCCACGCGCCTTGCGCCAGCTAGGGATCGACGCCGACGCCCTGATTCGGGATGTTCCCGGGCTCGTCTGGCTGTCGGTGACCGGCCATGGAGCGCAAGGCAGCGCGGCGAACTGGACCGGGATCGGCAACGACTGTGCGGTGGCGGGCGGCCTCAGCCGCGCGCTGGCCGATGTCACCGGCGAAATCGGCTTTGTCGGCGACGCGATTGCCGATCCGCTGACCGGGATCACCGCCGCGCTGGAAGGCTGGCGGGCACTGCGGAGCGGACGCGCGTGCCGCCTGGGCTTCGCCATGAGCGCCATCGTCGCCGACGCCATCGCTGGCGAGCTTGCACAGGATGCGCCGGCGTTCCGCGACGACCTGCAGGCCTGGGGTGATGCCAGCGGCAGTCCATTTCCGAAAGTCGCGCGCCGCCCTCTGGTGGGTGCCGTGCGGCAGATCGGCGCCGACAATGCCCGTTACCTGACATGCTGATCCGCGATGCCGATATCATGGGATACGGACGCGCCAGCCTGCGCATCCGCGATGGTGTCGTCGCTCAGATCGGCCGGCTCGAGGCTCACTGCGATGAAGTGGTCGTCGAGGCGCGTGGCGGCGCGCTGCTTCCGGGCCTGCACGACCATCACATCCATCTTGCCGCATCCGCCGCGCGTGCCGCATCGGTTGTTTGCGGCCCGCCTCACGATGCCGAAACCCTCACCGGCACACTTCGCCGGGTGCCTGGCAGCGGATGGATCAGGGGTATCGACTATCACGAGAGCGTACTGGGCGGCTTGCCCGACGCGATCATGCTCGATCGCCTGGTGGCGGATCGCCCCTTGCGTATCCAGCATCGATCCGGTCGCATGTGGCTGTTCAACACGCTGGCGCTGGAAATCCTGTTGGATAGCAATCCCGCGCCCGAAGCTCTGGAACGCGACGGCACCCGTTTTACCGGTCGGCTGTTCGACGACGATGCCTGGTTGCAACGGACTTTGGGTAGCGTGCCGCCGGACCTTACCGCGGTCAGCGAAGAACTCGCCCGTTGCGGGGTAACCGGCGTGACCGACATGTCGCCGCGAAACGACCCGCGAATGGCGGCGCACTTCGCTGACCAATGCCGCTCAGGTGCGCTGCTTCAGGGCCTGGTCTTAGCCGGAACGCCGCAATTGGCGCAGGCGCCTGCGGACTTGTGGGCTTTAGGGCCGGTCAAGCTGCACCTGCATGAAGCTGCCCTCCTCGATTTCGACGCGGCGGTGACGCTGGCGCGGACCGCCCACCGGCAGGATCGTGCGCTTGCGGTGCACTGCGTTACCGAAACCGAGCTGGTGTACGCACTGGCGGTTCTCGCCGAGGCTGGCCCACGATGCGGCGATCGTATCGAACATGTCTCGGTTGCCAACGATGAACTCCTCGATCGCATGGCCGAAATGAACCTGCGCGCGTGCGTACAGCCAGCGTTCGTCCATGAGCGCGGCGACCGCTACCTTGCCGATGTCGAGCCCCGGCACCTGCCAGACCTGTATCGCCTGCGGGCGCTGGTCGATCGGGGCATCGTGCTCGCCGGCGGCAGTGATGCGCCATACGGCAGCGTCGATCCGTGGCTCGCGATGGCCGCTGCGGTTTCGAGAGAGACGAGCGGCGGTCAGGCCATCGGCCGCCACGAGGCGCTCGAACCCGATGAAGCACTCGCATTGTACCTTGCCGATCCGCTCGATCTCTCGCGCCGGGGCGTCATCGCGCTGGGTAGTACGGCGGACCTTTGCCTGTTAGACCGACCGTGGACCCAAGGCCGCATGCGGCTGACATCAGCCGGTGTCGTCGCCACCATCGCGGCTGGCAGGATTATCTACCAACGCGTCGACCAATCCCCAGGCGAGAGCCTCGCGCGCACCGACACGACGGCCTGAAAGCACCATCAAGGCGGTGCGCTGCCGACCGATCCGGCGCGGCAGCGATACGCACCCGCCCGCTCCCGGAATGATACCCATCGCCAGTTCGGGTAACTGGAACCACGATCGCGATGTCGCGGTGATCCGGCTCGCGAACGCCGCCAGTTCCAGCCCCGCCCCGATGCAGGCGCCATCGACGTGCACCTCGAGGCGGTCGGCGCAAGCGATGGCGGCGTGCGCCGGCAGTGTTCGCGACCGGATCGAATGCGCCATCGCCGGATCGCCAGTCGTGCCGAACTCGGCCAGTTGCGCCCCGAGACAGAACGCCTTGCCCCGGGCATCAAGGGTGATGCGGGCAATGGTGGTATCGAGCGCTGCGAGCGACAGGGTCTGCGCCAGGGTGTCGCGCATGGTTGCGTCGATCGCGTTGCCGTACTGCGCATGATCCAGCATCAGCCGCAGGTGATCGTGAGCGCGCCTAACGGCTACCTTGCCTTCGGATGGGATCGGGGCCTCCGAACGCCTCGCGAGCCATGCACGATGCTCAGCGCTTCCCTGCAGCATGGCATAGGCCAGCGACTCGACGACAAGTGCATCACCGGGAAGCATGGCTTGCGTCGTTCGCAGCACCTGCACCAGTGCTGCCGCGGCAAGGGGATTTGCCGCGACTCGTCGCGCTATGTCCTGTGCGATTGGGACCGAGCCGACGATGGCATCCATCTGCATCGCCAAAGGGTGGTGCCCTGCCCCGTGGCCCAGTGCCAGAACGGGACACGATGGCATGTGCAAGTCGTCGGGATCGGGCTGATCCATACCCAACGACACGAAGGCAAGCGCCCCATCCCACGGCTTCTCCCACCGTGACAGGCGCGAGATCGGAATCGTGAGAGCAGCAAGGTCCATCGCGCGCTCTGTCATGCAAATACACGGCGCTGTCACCCGACATCGCTACACGTTTCCGCCGCGCATCCGCACCTCATCGTCATCCTCACCCATTTCAACGCCATCCGGGGGCCGGAGATCGCCTAGACACTTGAGCTCAAACGATGGCGAAGCTAAGCAAGGTCAGCAAAAAATGAACCGCGCTCATTTTTCTTGACGATCGGCGACGCTTGGCTGATGTTTCAGCCGCCCCCGCGATCATAATAGAAAATAAGCGGAACGGAGGAGATGTGTATGCCCGGTGCCATGTCAGGCTCTAACAAGGCGAAGATCGCGCGGCGCGTGATCGAGGTTCTCGAATATTTTGACGACGCCCATTGCGAGGCGACCGTGATGGACATCGTCCGCCGTTACAACCGGCCGCAGTCCAGCACGTCCGAACTGCTTTCCAGCCTCGTCGAGCTTGGACTGCTGCACAAGGATGCCTTTACCCGCTCCTATCGCCTCACCCCGCGTGCGGCGCTGCTTGGCACATCGGGCCAACCCGAGATCGTGCGCGATGGCAGACTGATGCGCCTGATGGATCGTCTGGCAGCGCAGACCGGTCTTTCGGTGTCATTGATCGGCATGGTCGGGCTCGACTCGCAAGTCATCGTATGGCGCCACGGCCAGCGCGCCCCCGCTTGCACCCGCGACTTGTTCGGCGGTTGCAAGGAGCCTCTCGCACGTAATCTGGCCGGCCAGTTGATGCTTTCCACCGTGTCGGCAAGCCGTTGCGAAGGCATGCTGCGTCGACTCAACGCCGAAGCTGACGCCGCTCACAAGTTTCCCGCCGCCGAAATGAGCGCGCGGATCGCCGCGCATCGTGGTCACAACTACCTGTTCGGCACCACCGGGTTCGGGTCGGAAGCCGAGTCGCTATGCGTACTCATCCCCCGCCAGCCCGACGACCATCCATTGGTGATCTCGCTGGTCTATGGCCGCGACGAGAAGGTAAACGCTGACAGCTTGCTGCAATGCGTCAGCGAGGCGATGCGCGCCTGCCTTCCCGATCCGCAGCCATCCAATATCGAAGAACTGCAGAAATCCGCCGCCTGATCTGGCGTTCGGCTGACTGACGGAACCCAAAAAGGCCGCCCGGGATCACTCCCGGGCGGCCTTTTCTTGCGTTCAGGCGTCTTCGTGGCGCATGAACATCTTCATGATGTCGCCCGAGGTGACGGGACGCACGTCACCTTGCGCCAGTGGCCGTTCGCCAAGCGACGACTTGGGCGATACGTCGACGTTCGCGGCCTTCGCCTTCGCCCGCAGCGCGCCGACGCTCAGGTCCGCGCGACCGTAATGTGCGAACGGATCGAAGCGGAACCACCTCATCGCGTTGCCATGCGTGATCTTGTCGATCTGCGCATCGGTAAGGTGATTGATCGTCGGCCACAGCCGTTCGGGCACTTCGGGCCACAGCGTGTCGGAGTGGGGATAATCACACTCGTAGGCGATGTTGTCCTCGCCGATGAATTGCACGTTCTGCAGGCCGAACGCATCGTCGATGAAGCAGTTGAGGAAGTGCTTCCTGAACATCTCGCTCGGTTTCTTGTCCTGAAAACGCGAGTTGGTCCAATACTTGTGCCGCGAGTTCGAGAAGTCGGCGCGCTCGGTGAAATAGGGGACCCAGCCGATGGATCCCTCCGACAGCGCGATGCGCAGGTCGGGATACGTGTGCAATGCGTCCAGCTGCAGCCAGTCCGAAGCAGCGTAGGCGATCGACATCGGCATCGTCGAGATCCACGCTTCGATCGGCGTCTCCATCGAAGCATGCGGTGCGGGATTGCCGCCGCCGATGTGGATGCAGATCGTCATGTCGAGATCGGTGATCGCCTTGTAGAACGGATCCCAGTATTCGTTGTGGATGCTGGGCAGGCCCTGACACGTCGGGTTCTCGCTGATCGAGACGGTGTGGCAGCCCTTGGCCGAAACGCGCTTCAGCTCGGCGATGGTCGCTTGCATGTTCCATGTCGGCAGGATCGCGCAGGGGATGAAGCGGCCGGGATAGGCCCCGCACCACTCGTCGATGTGCCAATCGTTGTAGGCGGCGATGTGCGTGACCGCCAGTTCGCGATCCGGCACGCGATGCAAGCGTCCCCCGGCGAAGTCGAAGACACTGCCGAAATTGAGCGAGGCCGCGACGCCGTTGACGTCCATGTCCTTCACCCGCTCGTGCACGTTGTATACGCCCTCGCGCAGCTGATCGAGCGAGGTTGGTTCCATGCCGTATTCTTCGAACGGGCGGCCAACCACGGCATTGAGCGCAACCGACGAAAAGGATTGCCCCTGGTAGACCCAGATGTCCTTTCCGTTGTCGTCCTTGATCAGCTTCGGCGCGCTTTCCAGCGCGGCACCGGTCAGGTGCTTTTGGAACATCTCGGGGGGTTCGCTGATGTGATCATCGACCGAGATGATCACCATGTCGTTCATGTCCATTCGCATCCGTCTCCAGCTGTAGCCGGCTTGATCGGTGGCATGTTCGATCCGCATCGCCACGACGGAAATACGGATCGAAGGCTGCGTGATCGCGGCTCTGTTTTCAAGATCTCCCGGGCCGCTTGGCGGCCTCGCACGAAGGTGTAACACCGTCCCGGCGCGCGACAAAACGATGTGGATGCGGATCGCTCGTGCGATGGCCCCAAATGGGAAGTTGAACCGCCGCGCGGTCTATGGTGTGGGTTGTCGCAAAGGCGGATCGCATCCGCGGCCAACGACAACATAACTCCTGGAACGGTAACGCTCATGAATTTCGATCTCACCGACGAACAGGTCATGGTGCGCGACACTTTCGCGCGCTTTCTGGACGAGAAGTCGAGCACCGTGCGCGTGCGCAAGGCGCTTGAGACCAACGGCTTCGATGCCGAACTGTGGTCCGGCCTCGCCGAGCTTGGCGCGTTCGCCATGCGCGTTCCGGAAGAGTCGGGTGGCATGGGCCTGGGCCTGTTCGACGCCGTGATCCTCATGGAGGAAGTCGGCCGCACGATCGCATCCGGCCCTGTCGCCGAAGCCCTGGTCGCCGCCCGCGTGCTCGCGCAGCTTGGCGGGGCGGACGAACTGCTCGAAAGCGCCATCGGCGGCGAGAGCGTCGTCACCATCGCATTTCACGACATCGCCCAACGTCCGGTCCAGTGGATCGCGGGTGGCACCGATGCTGCCGCTGTCGTCGCGCGTCGCGGTGACGACATCGTGCTGGTGACGATCCCCCAGGACACCGCCACCGCCGAGGAGACGCTCGCCACCACGCCGATCGCCGAGATCGACCTGCGCGCGCTGGATACGCAGGTACTCGGCTCGGGCGAGGCCGCTCTGGCCGCCTTTGCCGCCGCTCTCGAAGAGTGGAAGCTGTACATGGCGGCGGCGCTCTCGGGCCTGGGTCGACAGGCGCTTCAGCTCGGCGCCGCCTATGCCAACGAGCGCAAGGCGTTCGGTCAGCTGATCGGCACCTTCCAGGGCGTCTCGCACCCGCTCGCGGATCGGCTGTGCGAAGTCGACGGCGGCAAGCTGATGGTATGGGGCACGATCCGCCAGATCGCCGATGGCGAAGCTGACGCCGCCGGCAACATCTCGCTCGTCTTGTGGCATTGCGCGACCGCGGCGGCGGCGGCGGTCAGCCAGGCGCTGCAGACTTTCGGCGGATACGGCCTCACCACCGAGTATGACATCCACCTCTACAACCTGCGCGCCAATGCCTGGCCGCTGGTGCGTGGCGACATCCAGGATCTGCTCGTCGAAGCCGGCGCTCGCCTTTATGGCGGCGAAACGGCTGTGCTGCCCGAAGCCGGCGAAGTGCCGATCGAGTTCGACATCGGCGAAGAGGCCCGCGCGATGGGCGCTGAAATCGACGCCTTCTTTGCCGAGCAGACCACCGAGGAAGAGCGCGCGCAGTTCCACTACAGCTGGGAAGGCTGGGTGCCGTCGGTGCACAAGAAGCTGGCTGACGCCAACCTGTTGTTCCTGGGCAACCCCGACATGGGCGGTCGCGCCCTGGGCCCCTATGCCAAGAAGGCTGCCCGCGAACGCTTCAACAAGCACGGCTACGCCAACCCCGGCGCCGGCGTGACAGAAATGGTCGGTCACATGATCGTCCACTACGGCAGCGACGAGCTGAAGGAGCAGGTACTCACCCGGCTGAAGGCCGGTGACTGCATCACTTCGCTGGGCTATTCCGAGCCTGGCTGCGGTTCCGACGTGTTCAACGCCCAAACCCGCGCCACCCAGGCCGAAGACGGCAGCTGGCGCATCAACGGCACCAAGATGTGGACCAGCGGCGCGAATCTGTCCGAATACGTGCTGATGCTCACACGGACCAACCCGGACGTGCCCAAGCACAAGGGGCTGACGATGTTCGTCGTGCCGCTGAAGGCCGAAGGCGTCGAGATCCAGCCCATCTACACTTTCCAGGATGAGCGCACGAACGTCACCTTCTACGACAATGTCGAAGTGCCCGACACCTGGCGCCTCGGCCCGGTCGACGGCGGCACCAAGGTGATGGCAGTCGCGCTGGAACTGGAGCATGGCGGCGGTTTCTCCAAGACGATCGAGGAAAACGTCGACGCGGGCGTCGAGGTACTTCGCGAGACCGGCCGGATCGCCGAGCCCGGTGTGCAGCAACGTCTCGCCAAATTGCGCGCTCTGGTCACCACCTCGGAGATGATCGAGCTGCGCGCGATGTTCTCCAGCGTCGAGAAGAAGCCCAACTTCGCGTTCGGTCCGATGGCCAAGATGTACTCGTCGGAGTGCTTCATGATCGCCGCGCGCGAGATCCTGCAGCTGACCGCGCCTGCCTCGCTCTCAAAGCGCGAGGGTGCGCTTCATCTCATCAACCAGAGCTACCGTCATGCGCACGGCACCCGCATCTATGGCGGCACCAGCGAGGTGCACCGCTCGATGATCGCCGAGCGTGGTCTCGGCATGCCCCGGACCCGTGGCTGAAGGATGACGGACGTGACCGAAGCCACCGAAGCGCCGCATCTGCTGACCGAGATCGTCGACGACAGCATCCTTGTCGCCACGCTCAACCGTCCGGACAAGCTCAACGCGATTTCGCGCCAGATGATGGACCTGTTGACGCAGGCCGTGCTGACGTTTCGCGACACACCGACGCTGAGGGTCATGCTGATCCGTTCGTCGGGACGGTATTTCAGTTCCGGCGCGGACTTGCGCGGCGGCAACCAGAACATCGCGTCATCCGCGAACAGCGCCAACAATTCGGCCAGCACCATCCGTGAGAACCATCGCCTCAACCTCAACAACATGCAGCAGTTGTGGGACGAGATGGAGCATATCGAGAAGCCGTTCGTCGTCGCACATCATGCGATGTGCGTCGGAGGTGGCTTGGAGATGAGCCTGTCGTGCGACTTCCGCCTTGCCGGTGAGAGCGCTGGCTATGCGTTTCCCGAAGGACTGTTCGGCGTGCTGCCCGCTTCCAACGGCGTTTCGCGTCTGACGCGCCTGTGCGGGCCGCACTGGGCTCGTTGGTTGATCATGGGCAACAAGAAGGCGGATGCGCAAAAGGCGCTGACGATGGGACTGGTGCACGAAGTCTATCCAGACGATACCCTGCAGGAGGAGGCGCTCGAATTTTGCCGCCACCTCACCAAGCAGAAGCCGGAACAGATGGGCGCCGCCAAGATCGCGATCGAAATGTGTGCCGAACTCGGCCGCGATATGGGTCGTAACGTCGAACGCATGGCCAACTCCGCGTTGATGCTCAATCCGGACTACATCAAGGGTATGGAGCAGTACCTGAAGGGAGTCGGTAACAAGTCGAAGAGCTGACATGGCTCGTCGGGCGCGCTGACGAGGGCATGACGAGCGGAGCCCGCCCACGCTCGTGACTTGGGTAGAAGCCTGAAGGCGATCCCGCGCGCGACAGTATTGTGCACTCAGGCATTGTGCGTGGCCGATCAGCGCATTGTCGCGGTGCAGGCCGAAGCTGTCATTCTTGCAGACGCGATACGAAAATCCAACTCAGATTAGCATGCGTTCTGCCGGGAGATGATGGAGACCCACAAAGGGTCCTGCCCACGCTTGCATCCCTACCGATAAGGTGGCTTTAACGAATGAGCGGCGCCGCGCGCTTGGGACGCCGTGCCCGTTCCGCGCCTCAACCCTGCCGCAAGTCGCGAATAGCCAGTTCCAGCAGCCGCGCGTTGCTGACGTGGTAGCGATCCTCGCCCACGTTGAAGGGCAGGCCCGTAAGCTTGGGCAAACGCTTGTCGGTCGCCAATGTCACCGAGCGTTCGATACCGGTCATCAAGACGGTCGCCATGCTGGTATGTGCCTGTTGCGGCTCTGCTCCGGCGCTCATCTGCCGAACCAGCAGCGCGATCAGCGGACGGGTGGAATTGATGCGGTGCATCATCATGCGCACGTCGAGCTGGTCGGCCAGGCTATTACGCAGATGCAGGAGGCCAGAGTGCCTTGCCCAGAACGCATGATAGGCCCTGACGAAGGTGAGTGTGGACGCGGTCAGCGCCTCGTCGGGCCAAGGCAGCCGAACTTGCTCCATATAGGCTTCATCGGAGGTCGCCATGACGGGTTCCAACACCGCCAGCAGCAACTCGGTCTGATCCGAGAAGTAGTTGTAAAGCGACGACATGCCGAGGCCAGCGCGTCGTGCGACCCCGGTCAGCGTAAACGCCTCGTCTGCGTTGTCTTCGATAAGTTCGAGCGCGGCGGCGATGATCCGTTCGCGGGTGACCCGGCCTTTGCGGCCCAGCTTTTGCCCGGCGAGATTGTGGCTGACGGCGGCACAAGCGCCGGCCACGGCAGCGGCGAGCGCGGGCGGGAAGCTTAGCTCCCCGCCACGAGCCGATGCCACCGCAGCAGCCATCCTGGCCTCAGGCTGGCTCGACCTGGCGAACCGGCCAGGCCAGCATCTTGAGGTTGAGGTATTCTTCGATGCCCTCGACACCCCACTCGCGGCCGACACCGCTCGCCTTGTATCCGCCGAACGGGATATCGCCAGCGATGCACATGCCGTTGTTGATGCTCATCGAGCCGGTGCGGATGCGCTTGGCAACGCGCATCGCCCGCTCATGATCACCCGAGCTGACGCCGCCCGAGAGACCGTAGTTGCTCTCGTTGGCGATACGGATCGCGTCCTCGTCGTCCTCATAGGGGATGACCACCAGCACCGGACCGAAGATCTCTTCCTGGGCGATGCGCATGTCGTTGGTGACGTCGACGAAGCAGGTCGGTTCGATGAACCAGCCGCCGCCCTTATCGGGGCGCATGTTGCCGCCGGCGAGCAGCGTCGCGCCCTCTTCCTTGCCTAGCTCGACATAGCTCATCACGCGCTCCATCTGCCGCTTGGACACGACCGGACCCATGATCTGCTGCGGATGCGCGACGTCGCCCCAGTTGTCGCCGAAGTTGCTGTAGGCACCCTTCAGGATCGCCTTGGCTTCCTCATAGCGGCTCTTGGGAACCAGCAGTCGGCTCTGCACGGCGCAACCCTGGCCGGCGTGGAACACCAGCATCGTCATGCCCACTTCCATCGCGAAGTTGGGAGCATCGTCGAGCACGATCTTGGCCGACTTGCCGCCCAGTTCCAGGAACACGCGCTTCAGCGTGGCCGCGCCCTGCTCCATGATGCGCTTGCCGACACCGGTCGAACCGGTGAACGAGATCAGGTCGACGCGCGGATCGGTAACCAGCATTTCACCCGCCAGCGCCGGATCGGAACCGAACACCACGTTCAGCACGCCCTTGGGCAGACCCGCAGCTTCGGCCAGTTCACCGAAGATCGCGCCCATACCGGGGGTGTTCGGAGCTGGTTTGAGGATCACGGTACAGCCGGCGAGCAATGCCGCGACCACCTTGCCGATGTTGACGTAGAGCGGCACGTTCCAAGGCGTGATCGCGCCCACGACGCCGACCGCCTCGCGTACGGCCACGCGCTTGTGCACCGACCCGAACGCTTCCTTTTCACCGTAGTCCTTTTCCCACTCCACGCGGGGGAACACGGCCAGGTAATCGTCCCAGCCGTCGAGCGCCATATTGACGTGGGCGCGGAACACCGCGCCCTGCGCCGCACCGGCCTCGTGCGTGGCGAGTTCGGCAAGGCGATCGCGGTTCTGCTCGAACAGTTCGCGGTACTTCTTGAGGATCTCGAAGCGGTTCTGGCGGTTCTCGTCAGAACTCCAATCGGTGTGGTCGAATGCGTGGCGGGCAGCGGCGATCGCCGCATCCACGTCAGCCGCGGTCGCATCGGCCGCCTGACCGACCGTCTCGCCGGTCCACGGGCTGGTGATATCGTACGTTGCCCCGCCGGTCGCGCCGCGCAGTTCGCCGTTTATGAAAAGCTTGGCTTCGGGAAGAGTGGTCATCGTTATGATCCTTGGCGTTGGCGTCGCAGAATGGAAAAAATCAGACTTTGGCAGCGCTGACCGAAATGTGCGGAAGCTGCACATCGGCCGGAAGATCGAGGATCGCGCGGAACACGCTGGTGACGTTCTCGCAGTTGGAGATGCCACGCTCGCGCAAGTTCACGCCATTGGCCATGCTGCGCTTGTAGAACTCCGCAGCAACGGTCGGATCCCATGCGGGCGCCTGCTTGCCCACTTCGTACATCTGGCCGGCACGAACTGTCGTGACCCTGATGCCGTTCTCGTCGAGTTCGGCGGCAAGCGCTTCGGAAAAGCGCTCGAGCCCGGACTTGGTGGTCTGGTACATCGAAAGCATGGCGAAGGGAACGGCGATCGATTCGCTGCTTACATTGATGATCTGGGCGCCCTTGCCCATCATGGGGATCGCCGAGCGACAGCAATAAATCGGCCCCGCCAGATTGGTCGCCAGCGAATCCGTGATCTGCGCGTCGGTCGCATCGACCACCTTGAACGGCTCGTAGATCGCCGCGTTGTTGATCAGCACGTCGATCGTCGGGAAACGTTCGGCGATCGTGGCAAATGCCGATCGCACCGAGTCGGGCGATGCGACGTCGCACGCGACCGCCAGGTGCTTGTCGCCAAGCTCCTGCGCCAGCTCCTGCACTTTGCTGAAGGTTCGTCCCAGCAGGACGACCGTGTCACCCTCCGCAGCGAAGCGACGCGCGAGCGCGCGACCAAGGCCCAGACCCGCTCCGGTAATGACGATCGTCTTGGCCACAAACTCTCCCGATTTACTTATCAGCACTGGCTGGATTTGGCCCATCATATCGCCACAACAAGAGGTTGCCTATCGCATTGGCGATAGTTCGCGCTAAAATGGGAACGCCGTTCCCATGTTCCAGGCGAAGATAATCCGGGCAAGGTACGTCGGCCCGTTCAAGGAGCTTGGCGAATGTCCACCATCAGGCGTGTCAGCGATTGCGATGCGATACGCCATCCCGCGTTCGTGCGCACGCAACGCTCGTGATAATGGCCGTACCCGGTGAGGTCGAAGGCATCCTTGACCACGCGATCCTGCATCGCCCAGACCACGTCGACCGTGTCTAGTCCGTCAAACGTCATCTCGGGACTGTGGACCTGATGCGCCGTTTTCGCGGTTGCAAGACTCTGGCGCACGAACACGGCCATCGCGGCGCTGCCCTCGACCACGGATCCACCACTGCCGGTGGTGTCGAAATGGCAGTCGGGGGTGAACAGCTGCTCCCACGCTTCCCACTGCTTGGTATCGAGCAATCGGCAATATGCAGCCTTCAGATTGCAGATCGCCAGCCAGTCGTCGAACCGGGGCGCCGGCGCCATCAGTTCGCTGCCGCCAGTCGCCCGGCCGCCAGCTTGCGCAGCTCGGCGGTCTTGATCTTGGCGCTGCCGGTAGTCTCGAGATCTTCCTCGGCGACGAACAGGATCCGGCGCGGCACCTTGTAACTGGCCAGCTTCTCCTTGGCGAAATTGCGCAGAGCCTCGGGATCGGGAGATGCCCCCTCTACCGGCACGATGCAGGTCACCACGACCTCGCCCAGCAGTTCGTCGGGCACGCCGACCGTCTGCGAAACCTTGACGTCCGGGTGGTCGCGGATCACCGCATCGATCTCCAGCGGCGATACGTTGGCGCCGCCGGTCTTGATGATGTCGTTGAGCCGCCCTTCCCAGAACAGTCGACCACGTTCGTCGAGATAACCGCCATCCGCCGTGCGTAGGAAGCCCTCGCTGTCGAGCGTCTCGTCCAGCGGCACGCCGATATAGCCCAGCATCAGCGTCGGCCCCTTCACGGCAATCTCGCCACGCTCGCCGATGGGGACTATCGCACCGGTCAGCGGTTCGACGATCTTGATCGTGGAGCCGGCTGTGGGAATACCATGGCTGGTCGACGCGACATCGTCCGGTGTACCCGACGGGAACACGGTGATGAGGGTGAAGGTCTCGGTATTACCGTAAGCCTGGCCGGGTTCGCGCCAGGTGGTGTCGACCGTCGGATGCTGGGCGATCGGCATGTTCGCATCGACATAGCGCATCGCCGAGAAATCGACGTCGAGGTAATTGGGCGCGGCGGCGAGTTGCGGCCATTGATGCGGCCAGGCCAGAGCCATTGTGCAGCGTTCCTTTGCCATCACGTCGTTGGCCTCGGTCGGATCGAACCAGCGCTGCAGGATCAGCGTGCCCCCGGTGGAGAGCGTACCGCCCAGCGCCTGAGAGAAATTGCCAGACCAGAAGAAGCCGTTGGCGGACCAGGTACGTGGCGACTGCTGCGGATCGATCGCATACCAGTTCGGCCACCGCCAAAGCTGCAGGCAGACCCCGCGGTGTGCACTTAGGATGCCCTTGGCCTTGCCGGTCGATCCTGAGGAGAACAGCAGGATTCCCGGATCGGCTGGAGCGATGGCGTCCGCGGCGGCATGGACCCAGTCATCCGCGATATCGCTGCCGCGCGCGACGAAGGCGTCCCAGCCCTCGATCATGCCCAGCGGCTCGCGGCTGTCGATCATCGCGGCATAGCGCAGGAACGGGAAGTTGGTGGAATGCAGTTCTCCCGGCGCGCAATCCTGCGCCAGCGGCTCGAGATCGAGCAGTATCTGCGCAAAGTCCTTTTTCAGGACGCGGCGTTCGAGCAGCAAGACCGACACGCCCGAGGCCTTGAGCACGACCTCGATCTCGGCGGCGGTGTAGAAGGTGCTGATCGGAGTGGCGACGCCGCCGGCCAGGGCCGCACCGAAGACCGAGGCGAGGAACTCCTGCCGGTTCGTGATCAGGATGCCGACGCGCGTGCCCTTGGTGACGCCTAGCGCCACCAGCGACTTGGCGACCTCCATCGCCCGATCGAGCAGATCCTGATAGGTCCAGCGGATCACCTCGCCATCGAGATGCAACACCGCCGCTTCACGGGGGCCGAAGCGCCCGGCCAATTCACGCAGATAGCCACCGAGCGTGAGCGCGCCCACGCCTTCTTCCTCCGCCAACGGAATGCCGCGCACCTCGGACATACCACCGACGATCGTCGCCAACTGCGTCATTGTCTTCCCTTCTCGAAGGCGCTGGAGACTTTTCCGCCCCCCGAACCGTCACATCCCGGCATGGCCGTGCCGTCGTCCCCGTCGCCGTGGCGGGGGAACGACGGCATGGTTTGTCCGCCCTCAGGCGTTCACGTCGACGATGTAGCGGCCCTTGACCTCGCCCGACATGAACTTCTTGGCGGTATCGATCGCTTCGCTCAGACCGATGGTCTGTGCGATGGTTTCGAGCGCTGCAGGGTCGAGATCCTTGGCCAGGCGATCCCATGCCTTCAGGCGCTTGGCCTTGGGCGCCATGACGCTGTCGATGCCAAGCAGCGAAACGCCGCGCAGGATGAACGGCATCACCGAACCCGGCAGGTCGAAACCCTGCGCCAGACCGCAAGCCGCAACCGCGCCGCCGTAACGGGTCTGCGCGATCGCGTTGACCAGCGTGTAGCTGCCGGCCGCGTCGACCACACCGGCCCAACGCTCTTTCTGCAGCGGCTTGCCCTTTTCGGCGAACTCGGCGCGGTCGATCACGCTGTCCGCGCCCAGGCTCTTGAGGTAGCCCTCTTCGCTCATCTTGCCGGTGAGCGCGGCGACCTTGAAGCCCAGCTTCTTGAGGATCGCGATCGCGACCGAACCGACGCCGCCGGTGGCGCCGGTGACCAGGATCTCACCCTGTTCGGGTGTAACGCCCGCGTCGATCAATGCATCGACGCACAGCGCGGCGGTGTAGCCGGCGGTGCCGATCGCCATCGCCTGGGCCGGGGTGAACGCTGCAGGCAGCGGTACCAGCCAGTCGCCCTTGAGCCGTGCTTTCTGCGCCAGGCCGCCCCAGTGGCCTTCGCCCACGCCCCAGCCATTGAGCACGACGGTGTCACCGGCCTTCCAGTCCGCGTGGCTGCTCTCGGTCACGGTGCCGACCAGATCGATGCCCGGAACCATCGGGAACTTGCGCACGACAGGCGAACTGTTGGTGATCGCCAGGCCGTCCTTGAAGTTGAGCGTCGAGTACGCGACGTCGATCGTCACGTCACCTTCGGGCAGCGCGCTTTCGTCCAGCTGCTGCAAGGAAACCGTCTGCGCACTCTTGGGGTCGGCGGCATCGACCTTGTCGATAACGATCGCTGAAAACATCGGCTTCTCCTAGCTTCCCGAGCAGCAGTGGCCCGGTACAATACCCGTGTCGGGCTATCAGAACTTCGCACCTGCACAAGGCGCAAAGGCCGCGTCACGTCAATGACACCATCGTCGCTCATCGCCGGAGCGAAGGCTATGAAGTTGCGTCCGGCCGCACTCTGGCAACGATTTCGGGAAATGCCTCGGCGCGCATCGTGCCGAACAGCGACAAGCGCAGGATTTCCTGGCTGAAGCGGCGGCTCAGTTCCAGCCGCTGCTTGGGCGTAACCGCATGCGCGCGCGCCAGAATCGGCCAGAAGAACACGCCCGACAGGTTCATGACCGACAGCACTTCGACGTCGATGCCCGGCTCGGCCAGATCCGTTGCGGCGAAGCGCGCGAACGAGCTGGAATATTCACGCCAGAACGGATCCTGGCGCGGATCGGGCGATGCCAGCACCTGCTGCAGCCAGACCCGGCACATATCCGGGTTCTCCATGGCGAAGTCCCCCAGCCGCTCAGCCATCGCCAGGGGGTCGACTTCCTCGATCCGGCGCTCCCCGATGGTGGCGGGATCGCCGAAGACCGCGCGAAAAAGGCGATCGGACACCCACTGCACCGTCGCTTCTATCAGGCGCTCGCGGGTTTCGAAATGCTGGTAGGCAGTGCCGCGATTGACCGCGGCCAGATGCGCGACGGCCGACAGGCTGACGCCTTCGGGTCCATCCTTGGCGAGCAGGTTGGCGGCCGCCTCCAGGATCGTCTCGCGCGTGGCGACCGGATCGCGTACCCTGCGCTTCACTCGCGCGTCCATCGTATGCTCTCCCTGTTTGGAGCGAGCATACCGCGCGTGGAACTAATCGACAATGTTGATCATCGACGCCCGATCAACCTGCGGTCGGGAGACGAGCGATCCCGGCTAAGCCCAGGATCGCCCGTATCCGATCAGGTCGTCAATGCAGCCACTTCGGCCAGCACGCGCTCGGCATGATCCTTACGGCAGATGAGCAGGTCGGGCATGTAAACGTCCTGCTGGTTGTAGACCAACGGGCTGCCGTCGATCCGCGAGCAATGCAGCCCCCAGCCCAGCGCCACCGCGACAGGCGCGCAAGAGTCCCACTCGTACTGTCCGCCCGAGTGCAGGTAGATGTCCGCCTCGCCGCGCAGGATCGCCATGGCCTTGGCCCCGGCCGAGCCCATCGGCACCAGCTCGGCGCCAAGCTTGGTCGCGACTTCGGTCGCCTCACGCGCAGGGCGCGTGCGGCTGACCACCATGCGCAAGGTCGCGGGCGCGGGCGGCACCTGACCCGGCTGATCCGAACGCAGCACTTCGTCGAGCCCGGGGAGCGCGACGGCCCCCAGCACCGGCGCGCCATCCACCGCCATCGCGACGTGGACCGCCCAGTCGGCCCGCTCCTCGCCATACTCGCGGGTGCCGTCGACGGGGTCGACGATCCACACGCGGCTCTGGCTCAGGCGCTCGGCGTTGTCCTTTTCCTCCTCGGACAGCAGCCCGTCGTCCGGCCGTTGCTGACGCAGGGCGTGGACGAGGAACTGGTTGGCGGTCTGGTCACCCGCCTTGCCCAGAGACTTGCCCTCGAACAGGCCCGACTCGCGAACCTGCAGGAGGATCTTGCCGGCCTCGACCGCCAACTTGGCGGCGAGGTCGCCATCGTTTTCGATCGCCATCAGGCGTCGCCCAGCAGCTTGTCGACGATCAGGCTCGCGGCTTCCTCGGCCGTGATCGCGGTGGTGTCGATACGGATCTCGGGATTGCGCGGGGCTTCGTAGGGGCTGTCGATCCCGGTGAAGTTCTTCAGCTCGCCATCGCGCGCCTTCTTGTAGAGGCCCTTGACGTCGCGGCTCTCGGCAACGCGCAGCGGGGTGTCGATGAACACCTCGATGAACTCGCCTTCGGGCAGCATCGCACGGACCATTTCGCGCTCGGCCTGGAACGGCGAGATGAACGCGGTGATCACGATCAGGCCGGAGTCGGTCATCAGCTTGGCGACTTCGCCGACACGGCGGATGTTCTCGATGCGGTCGGCCTCGGTGAAGCCCAGGTCCTTGTTGAGACCGTGGCGCACGTTGTCGCCATCGAGCAGGAAGGTGTGCCGGTTCATGCGGTACAGCTTCTTCTCGACCAGGTTGGCGATGGTCGACTTGCCCGAACCCGAAAGCCCGGTGAACCACAGCAGCGCCGGCTTCTGGTTCTTGAGGTCGGCACGCTGGTTGCGGCCGATGTCGAGCGCCTGCCAGTGCACGTTCTGCGAGCGGCGCAGCGAGAAGTTGATCATGCCCGCAGCCACCGTGGCGTTGGTCATCTTGTCGATCAGGATGAAGCCGCCCAGCGCGCGATTGTCGGCATAGGATTCGAACACGACCGCCTTGTCGGTGGTCAGCTCCGCCACGCCAATCGCGTTGAGTTCCAGCGTCTTGGCCGCCATGTGCTCCATGGTGTTCACGTTGACCGTGTACTTGGGCTCCTGCACCGTGGCCGAGACCATCTGCGTGCCGAGCTTGAGCCAGTAGGCGCGCCCTGCGGTCATCGCCTCGTCGGCCAGCCACACGAAGGTCGCCTCGAACTGGTCGGCAGTCTGCGGCGGATTGTCGGCGGTGGAGATCACCGAGCCGCGTGAGCAGTCGATCTCGTCGGCGAAGGTTACGGTGATCGACTGGCCGGCAGTGGCTTCCTCAAGATCGCCGTCCAGCGTGACGACGCGGGTGATCGTGCTGGTCTTGCCCGAGGGCAGGACGCGGATCTTGTCGCCCGGCTTGACCGAACCGGTCGCGATCAGGCCCGAGAAGCCGCGGAAGTCGAGGTTGGGACGGTTGACCCACTGCACCGGCAGGCGGAACGGCTTGTCGGCATCGATCGAGCTCAGCACTTCGACGGTTTCGAGATGCTCGATCAGCGTCGGGCCGGTGTACCACGGCGTGTTCTCCGACCGGCTGGTGATGTTGTCACCCTTGAAGCCGGAGATCGGCATCGCGGTGAACGTGTTGATCCCGATCGAATGGGCGAACTCGGTATAGTCCTTGACGATCGCATCGAATACCGCGTGATCGTAATCGACCAGGTCCATCTTGTTGACGGCCAGGACGATGTTCTTGATGCCGATCAGGTGGCACAGGTACGAGTGGCGGCGCGTCTGCACCAGCACGCCCTTGCGCGCGTCGATCAGGATCACCGCCAAGTCGGCGGTCGAAGCGCCGGTGACCATGTTGCGGGTGTACTGCTCGTGGCCGGGGCAATCGGCGACGATGAACTTGCGCTTCTCGGTGTTGAAGAAGCGATAGGCGACATCGATGGTGATGCCCTGCTCGCGCTCGGCGGCGAGACCGTCGACCAGCAGCGCGAAATCGATGTCCTGCCCTTGCGTGCCGACCTTCTTGGAGTCGGCGGTCAGCGCGTCGAGCTGGTCCTCGAAGATCATCTTTGAATCGTACAGCATGCGGCCGATCAGCGTGGACTTGCCGTCGTCGACGCTGCCGCAGGTGATGAAGCGCAGCATCGTCTTGTGCTCGTGCTGCTCGAGGTATGCGTCGATATCTTCGGCGATCAGGCTGTCGGTGACGTAGATCGCGTCTTTGGTTTCGGTATCAGCCATCATCTTCTCTCCGCTCGCCCTGAGTTGTCTCGAAGGGCATTGGCGTGGCGCTCGGGGGCTTCGACAAGCTCAGCCTGAGCGGGAATGGAACGCTAGGTTGTGTCGAGGTTCAGTCCAGACCGAGCCGAAAATGGTGGATCTGGGTGACCCGGAGCGCAGCGTACTTAAGTACGTGAGCACCGGAGGCGCACAGAACCGCCATTTGCAGGCCGGTATAATCTGAAGATCGATGCAACCTAGAAGTAACCCTGCTGCTTCTTCACTTCCATGCCGGCGCCGCCCGCGTCCTTGTCGATGGCGCGGCCCTGGCGTTCCGACGTGGTGGTCAGGAGCGTTTCCTGGATCACCTCGGGCAGGGTCTTGGCGGTGCTCTCCACCGCGCCGGTCAGCGGGTAGCAGCCCAGCGTGCGGAAGCGGATCGAGCGCTCGACCGGCACTTCGCCCTCACGCAGCGGAAAACGATCGTCATCGACCATCAGCAGCATGCCGTCGCGCTCCACGGTGGGGCGCTTGTCCGCGAAATACAGCGGGACGATCGGAATGTCGTTGAGGTGGATATACTGCCAGATGTCCAGCTCGGTCCAGTTCGAGATCGGGAACACGCGGATCGACTCGCCCTTCGCCTTGCGAGCGTTGTAAAGGTTCCACAATTCCGGGCGCTGGTTCTTGGGATCCCAGCCATGCGACGTGGTGCGGAACGAGAAGATGCGCTCCTTGGCGCGGCTCTTTTCCTCGTCGCGGCGGGCGCCGCCGAACGCGGCATCGAAACCGTACTTGTCGAGCGCCTGCTTGAGGCCCTCGGTCTTCCACATGTCGGTGTGGAGCGCGCCATGATCAAAGGGGTTGATGCCCTTATCCTTGGCTTCCTGGTTCTGATACACGATCAGTTCCATGCCGGATTCCTGCGCCATCTTGTCACGCAGCTTGTACATCTCCTTGAACTTCCAGGTCGTATCGACGTGGAGCAGCGGAAACGGCGGCGGCGAGGGATAGAACGCCTTGCGCGCAAGGTGCAGCATCACGGCGCTGTCCTTGCCCACGGAGTACATCATCACCGGCTTTTCAGCTTCGGCAACGACCTCGCGAAGAATGTGGATCGCCTCGGCTTCGAGACGATCGAGATGCGTAAGTGTCGTCATATCCCTCTCCGATTGTTCGGTTGCCCCTGTCATCGCAGAGGTGACATCTTCGTAAACCTCCCATATGGTAGGTCATGGCACTTACCAGTCGTGATGAGACCGATTTGTTGCTCCCGCTGCTTGGCGGGGCAAGCGAAGTATCGCCTTTCTCGACGTTTCTCGAACGGCTGCGCCAGCGCACGCGGATGGTCAGCGTAAGCCTGACCATCCGGCCGGGAGAACATCGCCAGCCGATCGCGCTGTTCGCCGGTCCGGACATTCGCGCGCGTGCGCACGAACTGAACCTGGCCGAACTGAACCTGACCGACCGCATCCAGTACGATCGGCTGCGGCCGGGCCGGGTCTATAGCGGTGACGAATTCGACGATCATGATCGGGTGCGCAAGGCACGCCGCGCGCAGGACATGCGCAAGTTGGGTCTGGTCGATGAACGCGTGGTGCGTCTGCTGGATGACGATGAGGCGAGCGCCTGGTTGATCCTTGCCAGCGAACGTCCCTGCACAGCCGCCGACAGCGCCTTGCTTTCGAACCTCGCCCCCTATGTCGCCGTCGCGGTGCGCGGTTTCGTTCGCGCGGAGCGGACGAAGCTGGCGATGGTAATCGACGAGGAAGCGCTCATGCGCGCCGGATCGGGCTGGATCGTGTTCGACAAGGCAGCGCACGTCCTGGCCCTGGCGCCAACGACCGGGCAAATGTTGACCAGGGCTTTCGGCCACGCGCCAGCGCGCGGCCAACGGCTGCGCGAACTTGGACCCGGCGTCGATCGGGCGCTGAGCGATGCTGCGCGCGCGTTTGCGGCAGATCCCGCCAGTACGGACCGGACGCTGGTTCTGTCATCGCAGCCATCGATCCTGGCGATCCTGACGCCTTGGCATTCCGGACTTGTGACGGTGCTGGATGCGCCGGCTATGGTGGCGCATTGCCGGCAGCCGCGCCATGCGCTGGTTGGGGGTGCCGCGCATTTCGCGCACCTGTTTGCGCTGCCGCGACGGGAAGCGGAGCTGGCGATGCTGCTGGCGTCCGGCCATTCGCTCGTCGAAGCCGGCGAAGAACTCGGACTGACGATCGAGACCGTGCGGAACTATTCGAAGCGGCTGTTCGCCAAGGTCGGCGTGCGGGGGCAGGCTGAACTGGTGAGAGCGGTTTACGAAAGCTGCGCAGTCCTGGCGTGAGCGCGACGTCGATGCAGGCGGCAGCGATTGCCCCACCTTGACATAGCGAACCGTTTAGGTTATATGCTGCAGCACTGGAGCAGGTCTTGGCCTGATCCGGTAAACGGCGGGTGCGGGCGGACAGGGCCTTGTTCGACACCAACCCGCACCGTGCGGCCGGCGCTTCACAGACGGGCGCCTGCACCCGATGCGATAGCTAACGAGTGGCATACCGGCGGTACGTCCGCAGGCTCTGCCGATCGTTCAAACCGGCGGCGTTCTGCGAACCTTTCGCCGCCGGGGCTTCGCATGACAAGAAGGTCGAGTTGACGGTCCGCTTCTCGCGCTTCCCCCGTCAGCCGGTCGCGAGATGGAACGCGAGCCAAGCCTGTCGTGTCAGGCACCCCGCGCCGGCCGCAACGTCCGCCGTGTGTTTCCCCTGGTGTTATCCCGCGTTCGCCGGCGGGTGAGAAGCCGCGCATAAGGCAGACCCACCCGTTTAAAGGCGGATATGCCTGCACGTTTACTTTGCGAGCTTCGCCTCGGTCTCGGCGATCTCGGAGCGCAGCCACATCGTCTCCGACAGGTTGCTGCCGCCCGATGCCTTGAGCAGCGCCTCGGTCGCTGCCTTCTTCACCTGCAACGACGCGTTGTCATCCGGCACGGCGCCAAGCGCAATCGCCACCAGGTGCAGCGCTTCCAGCGGCGCCCCTGCATCGAGTTTCGCCTGCGCCCGCTCGGCCAGCTTGCCCGCTCCGCCGGCCAGTTCGACCAGATCGGCATCAACGCTGGAGCGCGGCACACCGTACAGCTCGGTGGTACCGTCCTCGTAATGGAACCAGCCGGAGTATTCCTCCCAGATGGTCTTGACCGCCCAGCTGGCCTTGCCGTGGAACTCACCGATCGCCAAACCTTCCGGCCAAGCGAACTCGCGCATCAGTTGGTGGACGTCCTTGCCCGCCTTCATGCCTTCCAGCGTGTAATCGCGCACATAGGTCACTGCCGTCTCGATCCGGTCGAGGTCGGCGCGGATCGTGTCAGCGCCGCGGATCGGCTCGCCGTGGCCAGTGACGATGATCTCGGCCCCGAGATCGCGCACCTTCGCCAGCGACTTGAGATACTGCCGGACCGAGCGCGGCTTGTCCCCGCGCAAGGTGCACAGGAACGGCATCGACAGCCAGACCGGGCCGAACAGGTTGCCGGTAAAGGCGATCTTTTCCTTGGGCAGCCAGACCGTCAGCCCGTCGATCGTCTCGCCCTCGGGCGTGTGGATGATCTCGAATGTGCGATCACCCAGTTCCAGCGTCAGCTTGCGATCGACGAGAATGTCGGGCGTGATCATCGGTGCCGGCTTGGGCGTGCCGCCGCGCTTCAGCGTCGAGCCCCACAGCTTGCCGCTGCGTGGTCCGAAATACGATTGCAGCCCCATCATGTCGCCGTTCGCCTCGACGAAGTCGGGACCGCCGATGATCTGCGTGCCCTCTTCGAGGAACTCTGGCACGCCGCCGAAGTGATCGGCGTGGCTTTGCGTCAGCACGATGAACGCCAGCGGACCGGTGCGGTGAGGCTGCAGCAGCCCCTTGGTCCGCTCGGCATTGTCCATGAAGCCGGTGTTGATCATCACATCGCCTTCGGTCGTGGTGACCAGGTAGGCATTCGAGATGTCGTTCGCCTGGAAGACGAAGTCGGTGATGGCGATGGCCTCGGCCTGCGCATCGCCCGACCGGACGAGATTGGCGAGCTTGGGCGCCTCTTTGGTGTCGCTCATGTTATGCGTCCTCGAACCCGATCATGACTTTGGCGGAGCTGGGCGTGGCTGCGATCTCCAGGCCCTTCAGCACGTCCTTGAACGGCAGCTTGTGGCTGATCATCGCCGCGATCTTGTCCTTCAGGCGCGGCATGGCTGCGACCACTTCGGGCATCTCGGTGGGATAGCCGACCGCGGTGGTGATCGTCATCTCGCTGGTCAGCATGCGACCGGCGGGGAATTCCAGCGGCTTCATGTAGGCGGCGGTGATGACCAGGCGCGAATGGAACTTGGCCATCATGATCACGTCGGTGAGGATCGAGGGCGCGCCGGCGGCATCGATGTAGGCATCGGTGCCCACGCCGACCCGGCCATAGCTCGGCACTTCGCCATGCAGCCGCGCAAGCTCGGCGCGCAGATCCACCTTTGAGGGGTTGAGCGCCGCCTGGACGCCCAGTGCGCGGGCGCGTTCAAGCCGTTCCTCTGACAAGTCGAGCGCGACGACGTCGGTGATCCCACGATCGATGAGCCACAGCAGCATGCCAAGGCCGATCGGACCGCAGCCGAACACGACGACCTTATCGCCAGCCTTGACCTCCGCGCGATTGACGCCGTGCATTGCGACGGCGAGCGGCTCGCACATCGCGGCGACGTCGAACGAGATGCCTTCGGGGATCGGCAGGATCGAGTCGCCCAGACGGGCTTCGCGCACCAGCAGCTCCTGGGTGAACGCACCCTCGGGGCCGCCCGAACCGATGTTGCTGGGGGTCATCATCGGATTGATGATCACCGGATCGCCGATCGCGATGCCCTCGACCTCCGAGCCGACTTCAAGAACCTCGCCCGCACCTTCATGACCCAGCGCCGTTTCGGTGCCGGGGGTCGGAATGCCGCCCATCTTGATGTACGACAGGTCCGAGCCGCAGATGCCGACGGACTTCATCTTGACGACGACGTCCTTGGGGCCGGCGGTCGGGCGCTCGTACGAGCCCAGCCGCACATCACCGATGCCATGAATCTTCAGCAGTTCCATCTTGTCTCTCCCAGAGCTCTGTTTCGGCCCCCGTTTATCGTGTGGTTATGGGCGAACCATGTAGCCGCCGTCGATGGCGATCGTCTCGCCCGTCATGAACGACGAAGCGTCCGAGCACAGATACGCGCCGATGCCTTCGAAGTCGGAAGGAAAGCCGGTGCGCTTCATCGGGATCTGCGGCGCGAAGTGCGCGGCAACCTGCTGCGCCCGCTCCCCCTCACCCATCATCGGCGTGATGATGAGACCCGGTGCGACCACGTTCGCGCGGATGCCGAGGGGCGCCAGCTCGATCGCTAGCGCGCGCACGGCAGCGGCGACGGCGGACTTCGATGCGGAGTATTCCATCTTGCCCGGCAGGCCCTGGAACAGCGACAGCGATCCGCATGCCACCAGGCTGCCCCCACCGCCACCGGCCTCCGCACGTGCCTTCATGTGCCGCGCACCTTCGCGCAAGGTGAAGAACGCACCATGCAGCGCGGTCTTCTGGAACTCGTACCAGTGCTCGGTCGGCATATCGAAGACCGAGTTATACCGCGGGCTGGCCCCAGAGTTGGCGAAGACGCAGTCGACCCGGCCAAAGTCGGCCATCACCGTGTTGAAACCGTCGATGATCGGCTGTTCTTCGGAAACGTCGATTTGATAGGCGATGACCTTGCCGGCGCCGGCGGCCTCGAGCTCCGCCTTCGCCTTCGCGCTTTTCTCGGCATTGCGCGCCCAGATCGCCACGTCGCCACCCATCTTGGCGACGCCCATGGCGAAGCCGAGGCCGATTCCGCCGTTGCCGCCCGTGACGACCGTAACCTTGCCAGTGCAATCGAATAGGCCAGCGGCCATGGTATTCTCCTCAAGATCCCATCGTGCGGACTGCTTGAAATCAGCACCGCTTGCGTCGGCGCGGATTTCGCGCGTCCGATGCTTGCGCCGCAACCCCGCCCCTCATAGAGATCGGGCCGGACTGTCTGATCACGGACACAATGCTGGCACTGATCCCGCCGGTCGTCACGATACCGCGCGCCAGCGGGTGAAGAAAGAGGAGCGATGACCGAACCACCCCTGGCCAATGCCACGATGACCGTCGATGCAGAGCTTACAGGGCCCGCGATCATCGCGCAGATCGTCCGCTTCAACATGCCCGAACCGACCGCGTCGGTGCACGCGATCGAGGATCGCTATCACCTCAACATGTGCCTGACCCCCCGGCCGCTCTCCAGCCGCGGCGGCTATGCCAAGCGCTGGGGTCCGCATCGCATGGAGCGGCTGGGGGACATCTTCCTGCTGCCACCGGGCGAATCGCTGTTCATCCGGGGTGGCAGCGGGCGGCAGGCCTCGCTGATCTGCCATCTCGATCCGGCGCTGGTGCACGAGATGGCCGGCCGCCCGCTCGATTGGGACGACCAGCATCTGGCCGCGACGCTCGACATCGGCAGCGCTCGCATCCGCGCGATCCTGTTCCGGCTGACCGAGGAAGTGCGTCATCCCGGCCTCAACTGGGAGCGGATGCTCGGCTTCCTGGCCGGAGAACTCTCGCTGGAACTGGCGCGCCACTGTCTCGACACGATCGAGCAGCCGGTCACAGGCGGCCTCTCGGGCTGGCGCTTGCGGCTGGTCGACGAGCGCATCGCCGATGTTTCGCGCGCGCCGTCGCTGCAGGAGCTTGCCGACTTGTGCCACGTCTCGGTTCGCCAGCTCACCCGGGGTTTTCGCGTCAGCCGCGCCTGCTCGATCGGCGACTACATCGAGCAGCGGCGCATGGAGACGGCGAAGCGGCTGCTGATGGCAGGCGAAAGCGTGAAGACGATCGCCTTCGCCATGGGTTTCGCCTCGCCCTCCAGCTTCACCTTCGCATTCCGACGCGCGGTCGGCGCCAGCCCCAGCACCTTCCGCCAGCGCCAGGGCCGCGCCATTGACGGGCCGCTGAAAACCATCGCCTGACCCACCGTCGGTAGTGTCCTGCATTCGACATAAGGTCCCGATCTGCACGCCCAACCGCGTGGCCGACGATGGCAAGTGCGGGCTAGGTCACGCTCAAGAGCCGCCCGGCGGCCCGCAACACCACGCATAGGGATAAGAGGAACCGATGGCCCAGCACCTGAACGCAGATGCGCTGATCGAAACCGCGATGAAGTCGACCGGCCTCGACCAGTTCGATGCCGAGACCTACCGCGAGGGGCTCGACGTCCTCGTCAACGACGTCAACGCCGGCATCGACAAGGGCTGGTTCATCGACAGCGGCGTCGCCCAGATCGAGAAAGACTGCCTGCTCTATCTCTCCAGCCGGTTGAAGGTCGCGGACTACCTGCGCCGGAACCCGGAACTGGAAAGCCGCAAGATCGAACGCCCCGTCTTCGTCATGGGCGTGCCGCGCACCGGCACCACGTTGATGTCGAACCTGCTCGCCGCCGACCCTGCGCGCCGCTCGCCGCTGACCTGGGAAATCGACGACCCGGTTCCGCCCGCCACCACCGCGACGCTGACCACCGATCCGCGCGCGCTCGCCCGGATCGAGGAACAGCGCCGGATGCTGGAAGCGATGCCGGAAGCGGGCAAGTATTACCGCTCGTCGCCGATCTATCCCAACGAAGACGTCTTCATCATGGCCGGCGACTTCAAGACGCTGATGATCGAATCCAAAGGCCGCCTGCCGGCCTACAAGGAGTTCATCTTCGGCGCCGACATGACCAGCGCCTACGCCTATCACAAGAAGTTCCTGCAGGTGCTGCAGCACCACGCGCCGGGCGTGTGGAACCTCAAGAAGCCCAGCCACGCGCTGTTCCTGGAATACCTGTTCGCCGAATACCCGGACGCCCGCGTGATCTGGACCCACCGCGATCCCTACGCCGCTGCGGCGTCGCTTTGCTCGATCATCTCGCTCTCGCACCGCCGCCACATGGGCAAGGTCGATGTCGAGTGGCTGGCGCAGGATTACCCGTGGCAGGCGGCCGAACATGCCAACCGGATCATGGATTTCCGCGACAAGTTCGGCGAGGACAAGATCATCGATATTCATTACGACGCGATGCTCGACGATCCGCTTGGCACGATGAAGTCGCTCTACAAAACGCTGGGCGACGAGTGGACCAGCGGAGCCGAGCAAGGCATCTCGGGCTGGCTGGCCGACAACGCCCAGGACAAGTTCGGCAAGCACGAATACAAGCTGGCGCAGTACGGCCTCAGCAAGGAGCAGCTCGATCCGCTGTTCGAACGCTACCTCTCACGCTACGACGTCGCGCGGGAGGGCTGAACCATGCTCGAAGGCAAGCATTACCAGAACGCCTACATCTGCGATAACCTGGAGGCCGGGATCGATCTGTTCCGCGGTCGCGGGCTGGTCAAGGAACCGACGATCATTCCGGTCGACCAGGAAGTGATGACGCCCGACGGCCTCAAGCGCCAGAAAGCACGCATCTGCTTCATCTGGATCGGCGAGCTGCAGTACGAGCTGATTGAATATGAACTCGACGAAGTGGGCATCTACGGCAACTGCCTGTCGAACGGCGGCCCGTTGCGGTTCCATCACATCTGCTTCCGGATCGACGACTGGGCCGACTTCCGTGCTCGTGTCGACGAGCAGGAGTTCCCGATCGCGATGGAACGGGCGGGCGCGGGTGAGAACGACTTGAAGTTCCTCTACCTCGACGCGCGCAAGGTGTTCGGCCACTACATCGAATACACCTGGGTGCCCGAACCGATGTGGCAGCATATTCGCGGGATGTGACGTACACGGCGTCCCGGGATCGCCCGGGACGCCGCCGATTTCCCGTCAGCCGATCATCATCAGGCTGGCATTGCCGCCCGCCGCCGTCGTATTGATCGAGATCGACACCTCTTCCAGCAACCGATCGCAGTCCCACTGCCCATCATCGTCCGCGACATGAACCGGCACGATCGGCCCGGGCAACGACGCGGCCCAGGCGACCGCATCGGCAACGCGTGTTGGCCCGCCTTCGACCAGAATACCGGCCAGACCACTCGCGGCTCCGCAAAACGCCGCGGCGACGGTCGACGGTAAGCCTTCGGGCAGCACCATGTCTTCGATGGTCCCGCTGTTACCGGTCGCCAGAACGGCCGCCATCTGGGCATAGAGTCCTGCTTGCGTCATCGGCTTTAGCAACATCCGCCCGCGCGGATGCAGCGTATAGACGTTACGCTCCCCCACCGGCCCGGGCAGGATGAACTCGGCGCCAAAGGCCGACGCTTGCATCTGGCGGCGAGCCGAAGCGGCGGCTTTGTCTTCGCCGCGCGCTTCGAGCCAGTCGGCGAAACCATGCAGCGGCGTCACCGCCTGCCCCAGGACACCCAAGGCCGCCGGCCTGTCGACCAGACGTCCGAGGTACAGCGGGCCACCCGCCTTGGGTCCGGTTCCCGAAAGGCCGCGTCCACCGAACGGCTGTACGCCGACGATCGCACCGATTACGTTGCGGTTCACATACAGATTGCCCGCCTTCACCCGTGCCGTCACCCGGGTGACCGTTTCGTCTAGTCGGGTATGCAGGCCGAAGGTCAGGCCATAGCCGGTGGCGTTGATCGTATCGAGCAGCGCCTCCAGTCCATCGCGGCGCCAGCGCAGCACATGCAGTACCGGCCCGAACACTTCACGCTCGACATCTGCGATCCGATCGATCTCGATGATCGTCGGCGCGACGAAGCTGCCATGCCCGGTTCCGGGCCCTAACGGCAGCCGCTCGATCGCGTGACCTTGGCCGCGCATCGTCTCGACATGGCGCTCGATGCTTTCACGGGCCTGGGCGGTAATGACCGGTCCGATATCCATCGCCAGACTATCGGTATTGCCGACGCGCTGCTCGGCAAGTGCGCCCTTCAGCATCGCCAGCACGCGATCGGCGCAGTCCTCCTGAAGGCACAGTATCCGCAAGGCCGAGCACCTCTGCCCGGCGCTATAGAAAGCCGATGCGATCACGTCGCCCACGACTTGCTCGGCCAAGGCGGAACTATCGACGATCATCGCGTTCTGGCCCCCTGTTTCGGCCACCAGCGGGATCGGTTTGCCGGCGGGCGAGAGACGTGTCGCAAGCTGGCGCTGGATCATTCGCGCCACCTCGGTCGAGCCGGTGAACATGACTCCCGCGATCTCGGGCGCGGCGACCAGGGCGGCGCCGATGTCGCCATCGCCGGGTAGCAATTGCAAGGCGTCGGCGGGCACGCCCGCCGCGTGCAGCAGACCCACCGCCTGCGCGGCGATCAGCGGCGTCTCTTCGGCGGGTTTGGCCAGCACCGGATTGCCGGCGACCAGCGCCGCCGCGACTTGCCCGGTGAAGATCGCCAGCGGGAAATTCCACGGGCTGATACAGGTGATCGGACCCAGCGGCGCCTGTGCCGGACCCAGCGTCGTGCGCCCTTGCGCCGCGTAATAGCGCAGGAAGTCGATCGCCTCGCGCACTTCGGCGATCGCGTTGGCGGCGGATTTGCCGGCCTCGCGCATCGCTAGTCCCATCAGCTGCGACATGCGGTCCTGCATCGCGTCAGCGGCACGATCCAGCATCGCGGCACGTTCGATGACCGGAACCGCGCCCCAGGCGGATGCCGCGGCGATGCGGGCAGCTTCGCAAGCCTGCTCGACGCTCGCCTCGACGACATGCCCGACGATGTCGCGATGATCCGCCGGATTGCGCACGGCGCGCTCACCTTTGGCAGGCGAAGCCGGCGCCGCGCGCCAGGTGATCGCGGCACTCTCACGAAGCGCCTGGGACAGGGCCGCCAACGCGTTCTCGTCGCTGAGGTCGAGCCCTGCAGAGTTGCGCCGCTCCGGGTAGAGCTCACTCGGCAGCGCAATCTGTGCGTTCGGGGCGCCGGGATCGGGCATCGCCAGAACCACATGCGCGGGATCCGCGATCAGCTCCTCGACCGACACCGCCGGATCGGCGATGCGGTTCACGAACGAGGAATTCGCCCCGTTCTCCAGCAACCGTCGCACCAGGTATGCCAGCAGGGTCTCGTGGGTGCCGACGGGCGCGTAGATCCGGCATGGTCGGTTCAGCCGATTGGCACCGACGACCTCGTCGTAAAGCTGTTCCCCCATGCCGTGAAGGCACTGGAATTCATACTGGCCCGGCGCGAAAGCCGATCCGGCAAGGTGGTAGATCGTCGCCAGCGTCTGCGCGTTATGCGTGGCGAACTGCGGGAACACCGCGTCGGGTGCGGCAAGCAGTCGACGCGCGCAGGCGATGTAGGCGACGTCGGTGTAAACCTTGCGCGTATAAACCGGAAAGTCGGCCAACCCGTCCACTTGCGCACGCTTTATCTCGGCGTCCCAGTAGGCGCCCTTGACCAGGCGCACCATGATCCTGCGGCCAGAGCGCCGCGCCAGGTCGATGATCCAGTCGATCACGAACGGGCAGCGCTTGCCGTAGGCCTGCACGACGAAACCCAGTCCATCCCAACCAGCCAACGCGGGATCGAACGCCAGGCTTTCCAACAGGTCGAGCGAGAGTTCCAGCCGATCCGCCTCCTCCGCATCGATGTTGAAACCGACGTCATGGCTCTTGGCGAGCGAAGCCAGTTCCCGGACGCGTGGCAGCAGTTCGGCCATCACCCGCCCGACTTGCCCACGCCCATAGCGCGGGTGCAGCGCCGACAGTTTGATCGAGATACCCGGCCCGGCATAGATGCCCCGGCCCGCCGATGCCTTGCCGATGGCGTGGATCGCCTGGACGTAGTCGTCGAAATAGCGTTTCGCATCGGCGGCGGTCATCGCCGCCTCACCCAGCATGTCGTAGCTGTACTGGAAGCCTCTCGCCTCCATCGCTTTCGCGCGCTTGAGCGCTTCAGCGATCGTCTCGCCGGTGACGAACTGCTCACCCATCATCCGCATGGCGAGATCGACCCCGCGCCGGATGACCGGCTCTCCCGCGCGGGCGACCAACCGTGTCAACGCCGAGCCAAGTCCGCGATCGTCGACGCTGCCCACCAGCTTGCCGGTCACGACCAGGCCCCAGGTCGCGGCATTGACGAATAGCGACCTGCCACCGCCCAGATGCGCGGCCCAATCGCCGTCGGCGATCTTGTCGCGGATCAAAGCGTCCCGCGTGTCGTTGTCGGGGATGCGCAGGAGCGCCTCGGCCAGGCACATCAGCGCGACGCCTTCCTCGCTGGACAGGGAATATTCCTGAACCAGCCCTTCCACCGGAGAGCTCTTGCGGTTGCCGCGAAGCGAGGCGACTAGGTTCCGTGCCGTCGCTGCGATGTCGGCGCGCATCGCATCATCCAGCCTGGCGGCGTCGAGCAACGGCTTCATCGCCTCCTGCTCGGGCAGGCGACAGGCGGCGGTGATCGTCGCGCGAAGCGGGCCTGGCACCGAAACCGGTGGAGCGAAATCGGCGAACGGGGCTGGCTGTTCCATCATACGGTTATAACCCATCAGCGCCGGACGGTTCGACTTTTCAAGCGCACCGTGACGAGCATGATGCCTTATTGCAGACAGGTTCGCAGCGTGCTTAGCTCACTTTCATGTCGCAAACAGTCGATATGGATGACTTCGACCGCAAGATCATCGGTGCCTTGCGCCTGGATGGGCGCATATCGGTGACGGACCTTGCGCGGCAGATCGGGCTGTCGAAGACGCCATGCCAGGTCCGCCTGCGCCGGCTTATCGACAGCGGCGTGATCCGTGGGTTCACAGCGCTGGTCGATCCGGCCAAGCTCGGCCTCGACCATGTGGCGTTTGCCGAAGTAAAGCTGTCCGACACCCGCGAAACCGCCCTCGAGGAGTTCAACGCCGCCGTTCAGCGCATCCCTGAGGTCGAAGAGTGCCACATGATCGCCAGCAGTTTCGACTACCTGCTGAAAGTCCGCACGTCCGACATTCGCCGCTACCGCATCGTGCTGGGCGAGAAGATCTCCGCCCTGCCCCATGTCTCCAGCACCTCGACATTCGTGGCCATGGAAACGGTCAAGGATCCGGGCGGCTGACGGTTGCGAAACCGGCCCGGTCGATATACCGCCGGATACATGCAAGTGATATCGGTCTGATCCCGGGTGCTCAGTCCCGCCGAATGGGAGGTGATCGGCCTGTCGCTCAAGGTCAGCGTCATCGCGATGGCAGCCATGCTCCCCATCGCGTTCGCACTCGCCTGGGTGCTGGCGCGTACCCGGATCCCGGGCAAGCTGCTGCTGGATGCGCTGGTACACTTGCCTCTCGTACTGCCGCCAGTGGTGACCGGCTGGCTCCTGCTGCTGGCATTCGGCCGTAACGGTCCGATCGGACACCTGCTGGCGGATTGGTTCGATGTGTCGCTGATGTTTCGCTGGACCGGTGCCGCGCTAGCAGCCGCGATCATGGCGCTGCCGCTCATGGTGCGGGCCATGCGCAGTTCGATCGAGAATGTCGACCGCCGGCTCGAGAACGCCGCTCGCACTTTGGGGGCGACCCCATGGCGCACCTTCTGGACGGTCACCGTGCCGCTGGCGATGCCCGGGCTCCTCGCCGGTCTGGTGCTGGGCTTTGCCCGCTCCATCGGCGAGTTCGGCGCTACCATCACCTTCGTGTCCAACATTCCCGGCGAAACGCGGACCCTGCCACTGGCCATCTACACCGCCTTGCAGGTTCCAGGCGGCGAACAGGCCGTGACCCGACTTGCGCTGATCTCGGTTGCGCTCTCACTCGTCGCGCTTGCCGTCTCAGAGCTGCTGACGAGGCGCGCCGAGCAGAAGCGCCAGTAGTCATCCTGCCGGGGCAGCGATTGCGGATTTGCCACCCCGGCCCGACGCTTACTCCGGCTTGCCGGACACGTCGTTCCGAACGTCGTTCTCACCCGGCGTTCCATCGGCGCGAGGCGGCTTTTTGCCGTCCTTCTGCCATCGGTCGGTCGGATTGGAGGTTTGACCGGTCACGTTGCGGCTATCGGCGGGCTCGTATTCCGCGGTCGACGCCTCGGGGTCTTCCTGCTCGCGCCAGCTCTTGTCGGGATCACCTTTGGTTCCCACGACCTTGCGTGAATCCTTGGGTTCGTATTCGCCGCCACCAGGCATATTCTTGCTCCTTTACCCATGCGGCGATCCGGCGATCACCGCGCTGCTCATTTGCAAGCGAGCTTGCTGGCGAAAAGTTGCCGAGAGCGTTCTCGTCACAGATAAATCATTGTTAATCCCGGACACTTGGATGCGCTGCCACTCCGACGGAATGGTGCCGGCGTACGATCTGATGAAGCGCGGCGGGGCAACTTCGCCGGCGTGCGCCCGCTTACATCCCCATGATGGAACGACTGACCAAGGTCGCTTCACAACCGACACGGGCTGGCGAACAATCGCGGTCCGCCAGCCAGGAGACACCAATGTCCGATTATACCAGGAAAGGCCTGTGGGGTTCGGCGGGATTTGCCGGCCTGATGCTTGCCGCTGGTGCCGGAGCATACCTGTCGGCCCGACGCGAAAAACGCGATCGATCGCCCGACGACGCGCCCGGCGTAACCGCTCGCCGCAGCTTCGGGGCCTATGACGTGATCGGACGCACGGTCACCATCGCCCGCCCACGCGAGGAACTTTTCACCTTCTGGCGTGACTTCGCCAATCTGTCGACTTTCATGGAGAACATCGTTTCGGTCAGGCCAACCGGCGATGATGGCCGCGCGGTCTGGACGATTTTGGCTCCGGCAGGTCGCACCGTCGAAGTCGAAACCGAGATCGTCCGCGAGGAAGCAGGCGAACTGATCGCCTGGCGCTCGGTGCCCGGCTCCCAGATCGATACCGAGGGGCGCGTGACGTTCGTCGATGCGCCGGGCGAGCGAGGCACCCGCGTCGGCGTTCGCGTGGCCTACAAACCGCCCGCAGGAGAGTTGGGACGCGTCGTGGCCAAGCTGTTCATGCGCGAACCCGAGATCCAGGCACGCCATGATCTGAAACGGTTCAAGATGCTGATGGAGGCAGGCGAAATCGCAACCTCCGCCCGTCGCAAGGACCAGACGCGCGCCGCCAAGCAAGCGGATGCGCAGAACAACTCGAAGCAAGAGGAGAACGCCTGATGCGCGCACTTACCTGGCAGGGCACGCACAAGGTGCAGGTCGATACGGTCGATGATCCCGAGATCGTCAACCCGCGCGATGCCATCATCAAGGTCACCTCCACCGCGATCTGCGGCTCAGACCTTCATCTTTACGATGGCGTCATTCCCGGCCTGATGCCGGGTGACATCCTGGGTCACGAATTCATGGGCGAAGTGGTCGAGACCGGCCCGAAGAGCTCCTTGCAAAAGGGCCAGCGGGTCGTGGTGCCGTTCACCATCAGTTGCGGCCAGTGCTTCTTTTGCAGCACATTGCAGTATTCGTGCTGCTCCAACTCCAATCCGGTCGAGAAGCAGGATATCTCCGCCAACGTCTATGGGCAGGCGATGTCCGGCCTGTTCGGCTATTCGCACATGACGGGCGGCTATTCCGGCGGTCAGGCGGAATACGTCCGCGTACCGTATTCGGACGTGGGCCCGATCGTGATCCCCGATCATCTCGAGGACGAGAAGGTCCTGTTCCTGTCCGATATCCTGCCCACCGGGTGGATGGCGGCCGAGAACGCCGAGATCCAGCCAGACGACACCGTCGCCGTGTGGGGCTGCGGCCCGGTCGGCCTGTTTGCGATTCAGTCCGCGCTGGTCATGGGCGCATCGCAGGTCATCGCGATCGACCATTACCCCCACCGGCTGGAGCTCGCGCGCAAGCTCGGCGCCAAGGTGATCAACTTTCGCGAGAGCAACGTCCTTGAGGCCCTGATGGAAATGTCGGGCGGCATCGGCGTGGATGCAGTGATCGATGCGGTGGGCATGGAGGCCCACGGCTTCGCGATCGACAACATCATGGACACCGCCAAGCAGAAGATCGGCATCGGCGCCGATCGCGTCAGCGCGCTGCGCCAGGCGATCATGGCGGTGCGCAAGGGGGGCCGCGTCTCGATCCCAGGCGTCTATGGTGGGATGGCAGACAAGTTCCCCATCGGCGCGATCATGGAAAAAGGCCTGCAGATCCGCGCCGGACAGACCCACGTCCAGCGCTATACCAAGGACCTGCTCGCCAAGATCGAGGACGGCACGCTCGATACAACCTTCCTCATCAGCCATCGTTTGCCACTCGAACAGGCGGCCGATGGCTACAAGAACTTCAAGGAGCAGCAGGACACCTGGACCAAGGTCGTCCTCAAGCCCGGCATGAGCGCATCAGAAAACACGCCTGGGGAGAACGCCTAATGGCAAAGCATAGCATCGACGCCCTTGACGGGTTCGTCGTCATCACCGGCGCATCGAGCGGTATCGGCCTTGAACTGGCGAAGCTGGCGGCGAAGGACGGCACTTCGCTGCTGCTCGTGGCAGACACCGACCTGACCGAGGCGCAATCCGCTGCGCAGATGGCGGGCGCGATTGCAGTGGAGACGCTGCAGGTCGACCTCGCAACGGATGATGGCGTGGAGCAGGTGATCTCGAAGATCGGCGCACGACCCGTATCTGCATTGCTCGCCAACGCCGGTCACGGTCTGGGCAAGGGCTTCCTGGACCAGGACTGGACCGAGGCGCGCCATGTGATCGACACCAACGTGGTCGGTACCGTGCACCTCATCCACGCGGTCGGCCAGCAGATGCGCAGCCGCAATGAGGGACGCATCCTGGTCACCGGATCGATTGCCGGGCACATGCCGGGTAGCTTCCAGTTGGTCTACAACTCGACCAAGGCGTTCATCGACGACTTCTGCAACGGCCTTGCCAACGAGTTGAAAGACACCAACGTTGTCGTCACTTGCCTGGAGCCGGGCCCGGTCGAGACCGAATTCTTCAAACGGGCGGACATGCTCGACACCAATGCCGGCACCGGCAGCAAGTCCGATCCGGCCGATGTTGCGAGGGACGGCTACAAGGCGCTGCTCGCCGGCGACCTGCAGATCACCAGCGGCTTCATGAACAAGGTGCAGTCGTTCTTCGCCGATATCCTGCCCGACGATCTCATGGCGCAGATGCACCGCCGCATGGCCGAGCCCAAGTCCGAGAAAGCGCGCGAACACACCTGACATGCAAATGGGAGAGCCTCGAAAGGAAGCTCTCCCATCACGTTGCGTCGATGACGTACGGGGCGCACATGCGTTCCGGCACTCTGTGTTCAGTTGGCGGGAGCGTCGCTGGGCGCCGCGGCCTCACCAGCCTTGCGCATGGTCTGCTGGGTGTACGAACCCGGTTCGCCCGCAGGGGCGGCGCTTTCCTGATTGCGCAACGCGTCGGCACCCTCCCTGATGACGGCGACCGCGGTCGGGTCGCTTTGTGCAGCAGCCTTATCCAGTTGATCCGCCTCCCGACGGAGAAGCCTGCTGCGGTTTCTTGCCGCACGCGCTCAACGTCAACGCTGCCCCGATGATCACCGGCGCCAGCGCTCTCGTGCTCACAAACTTTCTCATGACCAGCCTGTACCTTTCTGCCTGCATTGCAATCTAACCGAGGGGATCGCGCGATCGTTCCTCTGTTTCGCAAGCTCAATCACGCCCGTTCGGTCGCCCTCTGCGCGTCCTGGGTTGGCCGTTGCCCGCCATCGAGGATCCGACGGTACAAGGCGAGGTACTCGTCAGCCATGCGATCGACGTGGAACCGGGTTTCGACGCTGCGACGAACGGCAGCCCGGTCCAGCGTCGCCACCTGCTCGACCGCTGCCAGTGCCTCTTCGTGATTGTCGACCAGAAAGCCATTCACGCCATGCTCGATGATCTCCGCCATCGAACCGCGGCGCGAGGCGATCACCGGCGTCCCGCACGCCATCGCCTCGACCACCGACAGGCCGAACGGCTCGTCGAACTCGATCAGGTGCAGCAAGGCGCGCGCGGAGCCCAGAGCCTTGAGCCGGTCGGCACCGCCGACGGGGCCATGATAACGCGCTGTGTCATTCAGATTGGGCGAAACCTCGCGTTCGAAGTAGCCGTGGTCCTGAACGATGCCGTAGAGGTTAAGCCGCCGCCCGCTCTCCGCCGCCACGGCCAGCGCGAGATGTGCGCCCTTGTCGGGGTGCATGCGGCCAAAGAACAGCAGGTCGTCGCTGCCGACGGGATCGAACGGAAAACCCTCGACATCGATGCCATGATGGATCGTCGCCGCATAGCGCAGCCGCGGGTGCCGGTCGGCCTCGCTGATGGCGACGTAGTGCACCCGATCCTGGTATGGCTCGTACATCGGCAGGATCCGGTCTGACGAAAACCCGTGAATGGTCGTCACCATCGGCG
Source organism: Novosphingobium sp. TK46 (assembly GCF_055361525.1). Taxonomy (NCBI): domain Bacteria; kingdom Pseudomonadati; phylum Pseudomonadota; class Alphaproteobacteria; order Sphingomonadales; family Sphingomonadaceae; genus Novosphingobium; species Novosphingobium sp. TK46. The sequence continues at coordinate 2,537,439 of NZ_CM143963.1, read as the reverse complement.
TTTTCACCAATGCTGCAAAGGCATGCGCCGGAAAGTCCGCCTGGTTGTGGATCACGTCGAAACGATCGGCCTGCGTGAACAGATGCGCGAGATGACGATGCTCCCACACCTTGGCATCGATCGCCGGATCTTCGCTGTAAGGCGCGGGGACCACGCCATCCAGCTTTCCGGCAGTCTCGCTGTCCTGCGTGGCGAACAGAGTCACGTCCGCACCTTTTCGCACCAGCGCCTCGGTCAGCAGGCTGGTGACGAGTTCCCATGGGCCATAGTGCCGTGGCGGGGTGCGCCAGGCGATCGGAGCCAGCATCGCGATGCGCATGTCAGTGTTCCTCAAGCCGCAGGATCAATCCCTCGTCGCCGCCGACGGTGCCGTCGATCTCGCGAGCGGGCTTGGTCGATGCCAGCGTTTGTGTGGCCTTGAAACCCCTCGGCAGAACATATCGACGGACCTGGCAGCCAAGATTGAGCACGACGAGAAGGGTCTGGTCGCCTTCGACGCGGACGAAGGAAAGCACGTCCTCTTCGGCATCGGTCAACGCGAAGCTGCCAGTCGCCAAGGCGGCCTGTGTACGCCGCAACCGCAGCAACAAGCGATAGAAGTGCAGTAGCGAACCATCGTCCTGTTCCTGCGCGGCAACGTTGCGCACGGACCAATCGTCGTTGAGTGGCAGCCACGGTTCGACGGAGCTGAAGCCGGCGAACGGCGCTTCGCTCCACGGCATCGGCGTACGCGATCGGTCGCGACCGATGTTCAATTCGGGCTGACGGTGATGCTGCGGGTCGCGCATGCGATCGGGCGGGATCGTCACTTCGCCGATACCCAGCTCGTCACCCTGGTACAACGTCGGCGTGCCCCGCAACGTCAGCAGCAACATCGCCGCGACGCGCGCCTGGGCATCCCCGATCCGGGCGGCAATCCGCGGTGCGTCATGGCTGCCGAGCACCCAGTTCGGCCAACCGAACGAAGGCAGCGAGGCTTCGTAGTCGGCAATCACGCGACGCAAGGTGGCGGCATTCCACTCGTTCTCGACAAGCTGGAAGTTGAACGGAAGATGCACTTGCGGCTGCTCGACCGAACCATACCAACGCGCAAGGCGATCGTTGGGCAGGAATATCTCCCCGATAAGCACCCGATCACCATAGCCGTCTGCCAGTCGCCGCATTTCTGCAGAAATAGCGTGGGCCTCGGGCTGGTCTGTCGAATGCGACTGGATCAGTCGATCGCGATCCCGCACCGCCGGAGTCCAGGCCGGGTTCGGCGGATTGTCGAGCAGTTCCTCGTGCTTGACGATGTGCCAGAGCACGTCGATCCGAAACCCGTCCACGCCGCGATCGAACCAGAAGCGCAGGACGTCCATCATCGCCGCGCGTAACGCCGGGTTGCGCCAGTTGAGATCCGGCTGCTCCTTCAGGAAAGCGTGGAGGTAATATTGGCGGGTCGCCTCGTCCCATTCCCAGGCCGCGCCGCCGAAGTCGCTGATCCAGTTGTTCGGCGGACCGCCATCCGGCGCCGGATCCCGCCAGATATACCAATCACGCTTGGGGCTCTCGCGCGACGAGCGGCTCTGGCGAAACCACGGATGCTGATCGGAGCTGTGGTTCGGAACGAAGTCCAGCAGCAGCTTGAGGCCTTGATCGTGAACCGCGCGCAGCAGATCGTCAAACTCGGAGAGATCGCCGAACATCGGCTCCACATCGCAATAGTCCGCTACGTCATAACCGAAGTCCGCCATCGGCGAGGGGAAGATCGGCGATAGCCAGATCGCATCCACGCCGAGCGCGGCGATGTAATCGAGGCGCGACCGGATACCGGCAAGATCGCCGATACCGTCTCCGTTGGCGTCCTGGAACGAGCGGGGATAGATCTGGTAGACCACTCCCCGCTCCCACCAGGGCCTATCGCGTGCCGTTGCCATATCGCACACGAAAGGCGCAGGCCGGTCGATGGTTCCTGCCGACACCCCCCGCACCATCGGCGGAAGCGGACAGCCGCTGATTTTTATGAAGAAATTCGACAACCGCAGGTGACTTTGCGCGTTGTTCGAATGACCATTCGAGGAGCCTGACGATGCCGGCAAAATCCGCAGCGCAGCAAAAAGCGGCCGGTGCCGCGCTCTCTGCAAAACGCGGCGAAACGCCCAAAACCAAGCTGAAAGGCGCATCGAAATCGATGGAGCGATCCATGAGCGAGGATCAGCTGGAAGAGCTTGCCGCGACCAAGCGCAAAGGCAAGCCCGAGCATGACGCCAAGAGCTGATGCTCCACGCGCGCTCGCACGACGACTGGCTAACCGCAATTCGCGCGGGCAATCATGAGCGGGCGTGGGAGTTGAACAGGCAGCAGGCCATGCTGCGATCGCCAGACCAGCGCGACGATCCCACCCTGCCCTATCACCAACGCTGGGTGTGGGATCTGGCTGACCTGGATGATCGCGACGTGCTGGTGCGGTGCTATCACGGGCTTGGCGACACCATCCAGTTCCTGCGCTTCCTTCCTGCTTTGCGCCAGCGGGCCGCAAGCGTCACCCTCGAGATGCAGGGGCGGCTGATCCCCCTTCTGCCCCCAGGTTATGCCGATCGCGTGGTGGCCTTCGATGTCGCCGCTCCCTTGAAGCCGGCCGCGCGCAATCTTGAGATAATGGAGCTGTCATTTGCGTTGAGGCTTGCGCCAGACCGATGCCCGCCGCCGTATCTCGAGGTTGCATCGGCACCCCTGCCGCCCCGTACGATCGGCGTATGCTGCGTATCCGGAGATTGGGACGCCGATCGGTCGGTTCCGCCATCGCTGTTGGCGCCGGTGCTCAACGGTCGCTCCTGCATCAGTCTGGACGCTGCGCCCGGCGGCTTGCCGGTGATCAACCCCGACGGCTGCCCGTTCGACATGGCGCAGACGGCTGCCCTGGTTGCCGGTTGCGCGCTTGTGATCACCGTCGACACCATGATCGCGCACCTGGCCGGCGCGCTCGGCCGTCCGGTGTGGCTGATGCTCAAGCACGAGCCCGACTGGCGCTGGGCACCCGCAACGGGACGTAGCGAATGGTATCCCACGGCCCGCCTCTATGCGCAGGCGGCCCCGGGCGACTGGCCCTCCGTCATCGAGCAGGTGGCGCACGACCTTGAACTATTTTTATCGCCCAAGCCGGAGTTTGTCCGATGAACCAAGTCGTTTGCTGCCCCCAGGTGCCCGTCTCGTGGGGCGAATTGGTCGACAAGATCACCATCCTGCAGATCAAATCACAACGTATCGCGACCGGCGAAGCCCGTGCGAACGTGACGCACGAACTCGGCTCGCTGAGCAGCGTCGCTGGCGCTGCCATCGACAGTCCGATGATCACACCGTTGATCGCGCAGCTGCGGGCCGTCAACGAAGAGCTATGGGAGATCGAAGACAAGATCCGCGAGCGCGAGGCCGCGGCCGATTTCGGACAGCGCTTCGTTCAGCTTGCCCGTTCGGTCTATAAGAAAAACGATCTGCGCGCGACGATCAAGCGACACATCAACGAGGCGCTTGGTTCTGAACTGGTCGAGGAAAAGAGTTACGCGAACTGGCAGACAAACCGCCGTTCAATCCCACAAGTTCAGGTAGCGTAGTTTACCAGCGATGTATGCGAACCGCATTGGCCGACTGGCGCGCATACGTCGAAAGCTGCCCTGGCGATTGCGACCATCCGCACTCGGCCGGATGGCTGGAATCACCTCGTAACACTGTCCCGCATACGTCTGATCGCGGGCTCGGCGATCGCTTGCTCCAGGTCTCGCTCAAGTTGCAGCGCACGCCACTGCGCCGTGTGTGCGCTCAGAACTGCCGCGCGCGCGGCTTCGCCGAAGGAGGTTGCGTCCTGTTGAAGCGCGGCGACAACGTCGTCGGTCGTATCCGCGAGGATGATCGCCCTGCCGGGTTCGAGCACATCTTCGATCCCCTCCCACCTATCCGAGATGATCGGTGTTCCGCAGGCCCCCGCCTCGAACAAGCGGACCGATGGCGACCAGCCTGCCGCTATCATGTCCGCGCGCGTCACGTTGAGCGTGTAGCGCGACTCGGAATAGAACCGCGCATGATCGGCGGGTGGCAAGTGCTCGATCCGCTCGACATTGACGGGCCAATCGATGTCCGCCGGATATTGCGGTCCGGCAACGGCAAAGCGCATCCCGGGGCAACGCCGGGCCGTTTCAATCAGCAGGGTGTTCAAGGTGGGCTGGCGATCGTCGCTGTAAGTCCCAAGGTACGTCAGATCCCACCGCTGCTCCACCGCCAGCGGCTGATAGCGCGTGGCATCGACCGAGCAGTACAGCGCCCGCGCGCTTGGTGAACCGAAATCATGCTCAAGCCGTTCCAGCGTGGGTCCGCCGGTAAACGAGAAATAGATGTCGTAGTCGGGAATGGATTCGGGATTTAGATATTCGAAGTCGTTGCGCGCCAGCTTGGCCAGCGTCACGGGCGTATCGATATCGTAAAAGCAGACGACACCTTGCGCCTCGGCTTGCACGAAAGCCCCGACCGCCACGCCATCGGGCACGTAGGACCCGACGATCACCGCGTCCGCTCCCGCGATCACGTCGCGCCAGTTCGCCAGTTCGTCGACAGAACGATAATAGTCCAGCTTGCAGAAGTCCGGATCCGGCAAGTCGCGATGGTCGGCATACCAAGGCTTGTCTCGTTCCAGGAACAGGATCTGATGCCCCCTTGCCGCGAAGGCGGAAAGCAGTGCGCGAAAGGTCGTGGCATGGCCGTTGCCCCACGCGGAGGACAGCGTCAGCCCCAGAACCACCAGCCTCATGCGACCGGCACTGCGCTGGTCTGCGAAACCTCATGGGACGCACGCAGGATGCGATCAACTTCCACGGCCCGCAATTCGTATGTATGTTCCGCCAGCACGCGCGCGAGCGCGGCCTGCCCGATCGCACGGCCACGATCCTGGGTCAGCTCCGACAGATGCTCGGCAACGTCCTGCCCGTCGCGTGCGACAAGAACTTCCTCGTCGGGCTTGAGGAACTGCTCGATCCCCTCCCACGCATCGGTGATCAGGCAGGCGGCGGCCCCTGCTGCCTCGAACACCCGGGTGGCTGGCGAATACCCAATCCGCGCCATCGAATCGCGCGCCACGTTCAGCACTGCTCGCGGCGTACAGTTAAAGGCGTTATGCTGGCCCGTGCCCACATGGCCGATGTCGCGCACATTGGCGGGCATGGCCTTGTCGTGCCAACCATTGCCGCCGATCAGGAACTTGCGATCGGGCAATACAGCCGCCGGCCTCAGGAAAAACTCTTCCACCCTGGCTTCGCGATCGGGCAGACGATTGGCGAGGAACGCCAGGTCGCAGTCGAAAGCCGGCTCGGCCGGCACCGGATGATGCGTCGCGGGATCCAGCGCATTGTAGATCGGCACGCACCGCGCGGCACCAAAGCCCTCGTAATCCCGGATCACGGGAGGTCCGCCGCCATACGTTAGCACCATGTCGAGATGGGGCAACGCCTTGCACACCGGGTGATCGGCATCGCCCCGCATCTCGTCGAGCGTCGCGGCGGCATCGACGTCCCAGTATATCTTGATCGCGTCCGGTCGCGCGTTGGCGATCACGCCTTCAAGCAGTTCCTTGTCGAACACGCCCACGCCGTTCGCCTTGACGACGACGTCGGCATGCGCCGCCTCCGCCAGAACGCGGCGCAATGACGCTTCATCGGCATCATAGACGACCGATCGCACCCATTCGGGCGGCTCGATGTCGCGGTGTTGCTGTCGGCCAAAAGCATCCGGCTCGTAAAACGTGATCTCGTACCCACGGGCCGCCATCGCCGAAAGGATCCCGCGATAGTAAGTCGCCGCGCCGTTCCAGTACGACGACAGCAGGCTCGAACCATAGAATGCGATCTTCAAGCGGGGCCTCCTGCCGCAGATAGGGAAGGTCTCAGGGTCGCGACGATCGCCAGCAGCTCGTCGACACGGTGCGCGCATGTATGCCGCGCCAGGATGATCTCCCGTCCGCTAGCCACCAGCGTCTCCTGCAACGCGGCATCGTTCTTCAAGTCGAGCAGATGCCTCGTCATTTCGCGACCGTCCCGCGCGACGAGGTAATCCTGCCCCGGCCGAAACAGGCCCTCGGCGTCATCCCAAGGTGCGGATACCAGCGGAATGCCGCAAGCCAGTGCCTCGAAGACGCGGATCGTCGGGATACCCGGCAGGATGGTGGAGTAGTAGCGACGCGGCACATGCACCGTCGCGAGATGGCGCGAAAAGATCCCCGGCGCTGCGGCATTGGCCGCCCAGCCGTGGTAGCGCACCGCATATCGGTCGAGCAGGGCGCGGGCCTCGGGGGGATAGCGGACGCCGTAAACATCGAGCGAGAGGTCTGCCGCTTGCGCAGGCTCGAACAGAAAGTCCTGCAACTCCTGCGTGCGCTCGCCATCGCCCCAGTTACCGATCCAGACCAAGCCTTCGCGTGGCACGTCTTGAGCAGGAGGCCGAAACCGGCGCACGTCGGCAGCCTCGTGCCATGTCCATACCCGGTTGCCCCAACCGCGATCCCGATAGACCGCGCTCAATGTCTCGCCAAAAGCCAGCACGCCATCGTAGGATGACAGATCGTAAGCCTGCATCTCGTCAGGGGCGCTGACCGCGCGATGATGAGTGTCGTGGAACAGCAGCAAGTATCCAGCACCCTGAGCCCTGGCTTCGCCCAGGGCAGCGACAAGTGCGTGATCGTTCCATTCATGCACGATGACGAGGTCCGCACCTTCGGCCAGCGCCACTACGTCATCGTCCTTCCCGTAGCGCATCGAGGAGAGGCCGGGATAGGCCTCGCGATAGGCGTTCAGGCCCTCTTCGCCATGATCGGCGACAAGATTGGCCCGGCTCCAAGCATCGTGCGGCTCATAAACCCGCACGTCATGGCCCCGGCCGATCAGATCGTCGAGCACGCCACGAAGAAAGTGGGCGTTACCGTGGTTCCAGCAGGAATCGAGCGAATGCGTGAAGTAGACGATTCTCATGCCGCCAACCTTTCGGCCAAAAGATCGCGGTAGATCGTCGCCATCGCGGTAGCCATTCGCTCGGGCGTGTAGGCAAGCGCCCGCTCACACGCGGCCCTCCCCATGGCGGCGCGCTGTTCGTCCGAAAGCAGGATCTCGTTTATCGCAGCGGCAAAGCCGGGCGCGTCCGAAGCAGGCACGAAGGTGGCGGCGCCATTCCAGAGCTCGCGGAACGTCGGGATGTCCGAGAGTACGAGAGGACAGCCCGCAGCCGCCGCTTCCAGAACCGCCAGGCCGAACGGCTCGAACGTCGCAGCGGACACGAACACCGGGCGCGCTTGCATTTTTGCAGCAAGCGCAATGTCGTCGAGGTGGCCGAGCAGTTCGAGATGCTCGACCCGCGCGGTCTCGCCATGTGGCGCCGTTATGTGACCGGCAGCGCGAAATGGAACGGACAGCGCTGCAGCGGCGGCATCGAGCGTACGAACGTTCTTGACCTCGTCCCACAGCCGTCCGGCGGTCAATGCCTCGTCGACCCCCGGCACATCGGTGCGAGCGCCGGGCGGAGTGCGACCGTTGTGCACGACCAAAGGCACACCGTTGAGTCCGAATACGCGGCAAAGTACATCCGCGAAGGAGGCGGTCGGCGCGATCACGCGATCACTGGCGCGCAAGCCCTTCGCCATCATGTCACGATGCCACGTAAACGTTTCATCCAGCGGCTGATCGCCGCGCGCCGCATCCCACCACGTCGCCAGACAGCCATGCGCGACCGCGACGATCGGGACTGGCCAGACGTGGCTGGCCGCGAGCGCGGGAGAGTTTAGGTGCACCAGATCGACGTGTTCGCGTCGAGCGATCCCCGACAGGGTGACGGCAGCCTGTCGGGTCGATCCCGCATCGCTGAGCCAATCGAGCGGCAAACCGGTTTCAATCAATTGCAGGCCGGCAATGCGCTGCACGTCCTGCCACTGATCTTCGCGGCAATTGGGCCCGAGAACGGCCAGAACGGTATCGACACCCACTGGCTGCAGCGCGCGGGCCAGTTCGGTTGCATATTGCCAGACGCCACCGACGGCATCGACCGTCATGAGGATCCTGACCGGCGCGCCCGTCATCAACCGTGCCCGACTGCCGCCAATGGGATCGAAGCAGCCGGAGCAACGAGATCGCGCTGCTCGGTCAGCCAGTCGGCCAGCCGGGCCACGCCGCTGCGCCAATCCCGCTTTGCAGGCAGGCCCAACGCCGCGTCGATCGCGCGGGTGTCGGCGACGAACCAGCGTTGGTCACCCTGCCGCCACTCGGACGTTTCGATCGCCACTTTGCGGCCCAGCGTATCGGCGATGTGGCCAAGAAGATGGTGCAGCGAAACAGCATTTTGCGGGCCCCCGCCCAGATTGAAGACCTGGCCCTTGATCCTGTCGATCGCCCGCAATGCGCCGACATAGGCGGAGACGGCGTCGCCGACATAAAGGATATCGCGCACCTGGTGACCATCGCCATATAACGTGATCGGGCTACCCTCGATCGCACGAATGAGGAAATGGGCGACCCAGCCCTGATCTTCCGTCCCCATTTGCCGCTCGCCATAGACACAGCTCATCCGCAACACCGCGGTTGGCAGGTCATAACTGCGGGCATAATCGAGTACGTACTGATCGGCGGCGCCCTTCGAACAACCATAGGGCGTGTGGAAGTCCAGCGGCTGCGTTTCGGGCACGCCATGAGCCGCCAGCATCGCATCTTCGGGATAGTGCCCCCGGTCGGTCATTTCCGAGCCGAACTGCACGAGATCGCCATAGACCTTGTTGGTCGAGGCAAAGATGACCGGAACGGGAACGCTGGCCAGCCTTGCGGCCTCGAGAAGATTGAACGTGCCGTTGATGTTGATCGCAAGGTCCGCTGCCGGATCCACCATGCTGGTCGTGACTGCGACCTGGGCGGCGAAGTGGTATGCCGCGTGCACCCCTCGCACGGCCGCCGTCAGCTTGTCAGCCTCGCGGATGTCAGCAATCACAGGCTCGATCAGATCGCCATGACGCTGGCACAGCCATTCCAGATTGCGCTCGACGCCCGGCCGAGCAAGCGCATCGAATATTCGCACGCGATACCCATCTGACGCCAACCTGTCGGCAAGGTTGCTGCCGATAAACCCGGCACCGCCGGTGACCAGGATCGTCTGCGTCATGCCACCAATCCACGGGCTTCAAGTTCCTGGCGTGCCTTTGCGACATGGTCGGTGGCGGTTTGCTGGCCGACCCATTCGGCGAGTTCGGCCAGACCCAGGGCGAAATCCTCGGTCGCCTCGATACCGAGTTGCTCACGCGCATTGCCGGTGTCGCAGAAGCAATGGCGGATATCGCCGATGCGCGCCTTGCCGACGATCTCGGCGGTAAGATCGTTGCGCCCCATCGCGCGGGCCAGTTCCTCGGCAACCTCGCGCACGGAGAGGTCTCGCCCGGACCCCACGTTGTACGTGCCGCCGGGCGCTCGTGGATTCTCCAGCGCCTCGGCGAATGCCCTGGCAACGTCGCGCACATGCACGAAGTCACGACGTTGCTCGCCGTCCTCGAAGATCATCGGCGCCTCACCATTGAGAAAACGAGAGGCGAAGATCGCCAGAACACCCGTATAAGGATTGGAAAGCGCCTGCCCGGCGCCGTAAACATTGAACAACCGCAGGCACACACCTTCGATGCCGTAAGGTGGCGCCATGATGTGAGTTGTGCACTCCTGCACATACTTGTTGAGCGCATATATCGAGGAAAGGTTGGGCCTCTTCCACTCAGGCGTAGCGACGGGTTTTAAGGGACGGCCCTGCTTGTCGAGGGGCTCCCAATTCGCCTGCCCATCGTGCAAGGCAAGTCGTTGCGCGTCTTCGACCAGATTGCCGTCGAGATCCTCGTAGAGCCCCTCGCCATAGATGCTCATCGAAGAGGCTGTCACCACGCGACGGACGGGATGATCGATCAGCCGCTCGAACAGGACTGCTGTGCCCACGTCGTTCGTCGAAGTGTAGCGCTCGACCTCATACATGGATTGACCAACGCCAACCTCGGCAGCCAGATGGATGACGCTATCGACGCCCTTGAGGGCTGCAGCGACTGCATCACCATCGCGTACATCGGCTTCGATCAATTCGATCTCGGGCTCGAGGAACGGTGGCCGCCCACCGCTGCCCCTCAGATCCGCGCCATGAACTTGCTCGATCAGGCTATCTAGCGCGATCACCCGGTGGCCGCGCTGCAAAAGCTCACGACCGACATGGCAACCGATGAACCCTGCTCCGCCAGTAATGAGTACTGTTTCGCTCATACGCCCCCATCGATCAAAACCACGGCGAGATTAAAGCACCTTCATCCTCATTGTTCCAGAAGAAGATGAAGCACGTATGGACCTTAACATTTGTTATCTGTACTAGGCTTCTGTTCTATCGATATCGGCGGACAGTCGAAAGATAGCAACAATCCAGCTGCTGACTGGTGACTTTCAGGAACTAAGCTTCTAGCCTTTGGTTCTGTCGACGCTGCGACAAGCGCGGCTCAGATCAAAGGAGGCGATGTGACTGCGACGATCCTGCTGATCCGTCATGCAGCGCATTCGCATCTTGGCCACATACTCTCAGGTCGTTCGCCCGATATCGCACTCAGCGGCGAAGGCCGATTACAGGCAGCCAGGCTCGCCACACGCCTGGGCCGCGAGACGCTGAGCGCGGTTTATTCCAGCCCGGTGCAGCGCGCATGCGAAACGGCACAGGCCATCGCCACGAGACATCCGGGGCTTACGGTCGAGGCCGTGCCCGCGCTGGACGAGCTGGACTTCGGCGAATGGACCGGTCGATCGTTCGCGGAATTGGCCGATGACCCTCGCTGGACCATCTGGAACGAAGCACGCTCCTGCGCCACCGCACCCGCTGGCGAAAGCATGCGCGCAGCGCAACGGCGCGCCTGGGCTCATGTCTCCCGTTCGGCGCGGCTTCACGCCGGGCGAACGATCGCCATGGTAAGCCATTGTGACATCATCCGCGCCATCGTGGCGCAAGTGCTTGGCCTGTCGCTCGACCATTATGGCCGGTTTGACATCGATCCGGCTTCGATCACGCATATCGCGGTGGGAGATTGGGGTGGAAGGATCCTGCGAATCAACGAGACCATCAATGAGTGATCGAACCATATCGACGGACGCAAATCAGGCACGATCGCTGCACAGGCAGGTGGAGCAGCTTGGCCCATGGTTCCAGAACATCGATCTTGGCGCTGGCGTGCTGACTGCGCCGCACCATTTCCTCGGTGACTACCCGGCCTTCAAATTCCGCGGGTTCGCGCACGTCATTCCTGAAGATCTGAGTGGCAAAAGCGTGCTGGATATCGGTTGCAACGCCGGCTTCTACACCATGGAGATGAAGCGGCGTGGCGCCAGTCGTGTTCTGGGCGTGGACAGCGATGATCGCTACCTCGCTCAGGCACGCTTTGCCGCTGCAACGCTTGGGTTTGCCGACATCGAGTTCCGCAATCTATCGGTCTATGATGTCGCGACCTTGGGCGAGAAGTTCGACCTCGTGATCTTCATGGGCGTATTGTATCATCTGCGCCATCCGCTGCTGGCGCTCGACCTGATCCGCGAACACGTCGCCGACGACATGATGCTGTTCCAGACGATGCAGCAAGGTTCGGTGGACGTGTTGCAGGTTCCCGAGGATCATCCGTTCCACATTCCCGGCACCAGCACGCCTCCTACTTGCTTCGAAAATCCGGCATATCCGAAAATGCATTTCATCGAGAAGTCTTTCGCCAACGACTGGACCAATTGGTGGGCGCCCAATTCGGCATGCAGCCAGGCCATGCTGCGCGCCGCCGGCTTCGCCATCGAGGCGCAGCCCGAGCCTGAAGTGTACATGTGCCGCACGGTGCCCGTTCCATACGCGGAATTTGGATCGGCGGTAGTCTATCCGGCGGCAGGATCCGCGAAAAAGCAAGCGACCGAGGTGAATACGAAGTGATCGAAGCGGCGATGATCTGGAACGAGCCCAACAACAAGTCGCACTGGGATCCCCAGTTCGACCCCGACTGGAGCGTCTATGGCGATCTCGTCAAGCGCGCCGGGCAGGCCATCCACGCGGCCAATCCCAACATTTTGCGCGTACTGGGCGGGATGTCACCGATCGATCCGTCCTGGGTGAACCGCATGCGTGGGCACGGCGCTCTCGAAGCCGTCGATGTCGTTGCGGTCCATGGTTTCCCGCTCGACTGGAACCTGTGGCCGATCCACGACTGGCCCACCAAGATCGCGGAGATCGAGGCCGCCTGCCCCGACAAGCCGATCTGGGTCACCGAAGTCGGCGTCGGTTCGTTCGGTGCCGAGGAGGTGCAGGTATTCGGTGTGAACCGCACAGCCGAATTGCTGATCGGACGGGTGCCCCGCATCTTCTGGTACTCGCTATACGATCTGCCGCAGGAATGGGGCGCGACTACCCGCCACCGCGAGGCCGAGGGATCGAGCTATTATCGCCACTTCTACATGGGCCTGATCCGCGAGGACGGCACGCCGAAGCCCAGCCTGGACGACTACGCGAAGGTCGCTGGCAAGATGGGTCTTATGCAGTGGTTCCACTTCGAAGACCCACGGCTCGACGATGCCGTGGCCTGGATGAAGCGACTCGGCACGCGGCATCTGCGTACGGGGCTATCGTGGGCGGACAGCTTCCGCCCCAACGCCCTCGATTGGTTCGATCGCCAGATGGAAGCGCTTGCCGACTTCGACGTGACGGTCACCTTCTGCTTCACCCCAGAGCACCTCGGTGCCGGCGCGCACCACACAAGCCCGCCTTTCGAGACGCAAGGGTTCGCCGACTTCTGCGGGCAGATGATCGAGCGCTATGCGCCGGCGTCAGTCATGCCGGCCTCCCCCCTTCAGCCCGCCGTAGTCTGAGGAGACATCCCGATGCTTTCACCCCATCCGCACGGGATCAACGTCGCCGTCGTCGGGATCGGCAACTGCGCCAGTTCGCTGGCCCAGGGTATCGAGCACTACCGCCTCGGTGCCAACGAGACGATCGGCCTGATGCATTACGAGCTTGGGGGATATGGCCCGAGTGACATCCGCATGGTCGCGGCGTGGGATATCGATAAGCGCAAAGTCGGTCGCGATGTCGCCGATGCCGTCTTCGCCAAGCCCAATTGCACGACGGTCTTTTGCGAGACGATCACCCCGACCGGAGCGATCGTGAAGATGGGTCGCCTGCTGGACGGCGTGGCCGAGCACATGGCCGATTACCCCGACGACCGCACGTTCCTGATCGCCGACGAACCCGAAGCCACACAGGATGAGGTCATCGCTACGCTGCGCGAAAGCAAGGCCGACGTGCTGATGAATTATCTGCCGGTCGGATCGCAAAAGGCGACCGAGTTCTATGCCGAATGCGCGCTCAAGGCGGGCGTAGCCTTCGTCAACAACATCCCGGTGTTCATCGCCAGCGATCCCGAATGGGCACGTCGTTTCTCCGAAGCCGGCGTTCCGATCATTGGTGACGATATCAAGGCCCAGCTCGGCGCGACCATCACCCATCGCGTCCTCACCGACTTGTTCGCAAAGCGCGGCGTGAAGCTCGACCGCACCTACCAGCTCAACACTGGCGGCAACACCGACTTCCTCAACATGCTGGAGCGAAAACGCCTCGCCTCGAAGAAGGAATCGAAGACGGAAGCCGTGCAGTCGGTGGCTGCCGAACGGATCGAGGACGAGAACATACACGTCGGTCCATCGGATTACGTGGCCTGGCAGAACGACAACAAGGTCTGCTTCCTGCGCATGGAGGGCCGCATGTTCGGCGGCGTACCGGTGAACCTGGAAATGCGGCTTTCGGTCGAGGACAGCCCAAACTCCGCTGGCGTCGCGATCGACATGATCAGGTGCGCCAAGATCGCCAGCGAGCGCGGCCTCTCGGGCCCGATCGATCCCGCTTCGGCTTACTTCTGCAAGCACCCGCCAAAGCAGATGACGGACGACGAGGCCTTTAGCGCCCTGGAGACGTTCATCGGATGAACAGGCCCAGGGTCGGCGCTCTCTGGCCCGCGGCACCGGTTACCGAATTCACCGCCGTGAAAGCGATGTTGAACCGCATCCGCGAAAGTCTTCTTCCTGCTGCCTTCCTTTCCTCTGGTGATATGCCGATGATCAACGAATGTAATTTGATGACCGCGCCGAGTGGTCGCGCCTCGACCAACGTGGCTTGTGGCGCATGTGAAAGTCCGGTGCGTTCATGGCGATGATGCAAACTGCCGTCGTCACCGGGCCCCGCAGTCTCGAAATCATCGACGCCGCACTCCCATCACCTGACGCTGGTCAGGTCAGGATAAAGCTTGAAGGGTGCGGTGTGTGTGCCTCTAACGTCGAGCCGTGGCAGGGACAGCCGTGGAGCACTTATCCCGGTGAGGCCGGTGGCTTGGGCCACGAAGGCTGGGGCATCGTCGACATGGTGGGGACTGGTGTCACCGACGTCTCCGTCGGCGATCGTGTCGCCACGCTCACCGGCCACAGCTTCGCGCAGTATGACGTCGCCGGATCGGACAGCGTGGTGAAACTTCCCGATGAACTTGCGGGCAAGCCCTTCCCCGGCGAGCCTTTGGGCTGCGCCTTCAACATCTTTCGCCGCGCCGACATCCGGGCCGGACAAACCGTCGCTATCATCGGCATCGGTTTCCTTGGCGCGGTGCTGACCAAGCTTGCGACCGACGCCGGTGCGCGCGTGATCGCGGTGTCGCGACGCGCTTCGTCACTCGATCTTGCCCGCCACTACGGAGCGGCTGACACGATCGTCATGGACGATCACTGGCGCATCATCGAAAGCGTCAAGGCAATCACCGGTGAAGCCTTGTGTGAGCGTGTGATCGAGTGCGTCGGTTACCAATGGCCCTTGGATCTCGCGGGCGAACTCGTCGGTTTTGGCGGCAAGCTTGTGGTCGCAGGCTACCACCAGGATGGTCCGCGACAGGTCAACATGCAGATGTGGAACTGGAAGGGCATCGACGTGATCAATGCCCACGAGCGCGATCCGACAGTGCAGCTTCAGGGATTGCGGGACGCCGTGAACGCGGTCGCCAGCGGCCGCCTCGATCCTGCGCCGCTTTACACGCACACTTACCCGCTGGAACGGCTCGCCGAGGCGCTCGATGCCACCCGCGACAAGCCCGATGGCTTCGTCAAGGCACTGGTGATCATGGCATGAGCAAGCCGCGCATCGGTTTTCTGGGTACCGGCTGGATCGGGCGGCATCGCATGGAGGCGGCCCTCGCCACCGGGGCGATCGAAGCTGTCGCCATTTGCGACCCATCGCCACAATGCGCGGAGCAGGCGGCGCTGCTTGCCCCCGAGGCGGCGGTTGTCACCTCGCTGGAGGCCATGTTGCAACAACGGCTGGATGGGGTGGTGATCGCGACCCCAAGTGCTCTTCACGCAGCACAATCGATCGCTGCACTCGATCGAGGCGTGGCGGTATTCTGCCAGAAGCCGCTTGGGCGCAACGCTGCCGAAGCAGCCGCGGTGGTCGAGGCCGCTCGACGAGCGGACCGCTTGCTCTCGGTGGACTTCTCGTACCGTCATACCCGTGCGGCTCGGGCCATGGCCGAACAGGTGCGCTCGGGCGCGCTTGGCGATGTCTTCGCTGCCGACCTGATGTTCCACAATGCCTATGGCCCGGACAAGCCATGGTTCTACGACCGGGTTCAATCGGGCGGTGGCTGTGTGATGGACCTTGGCGTGCATCTGGTGGATCTGCTGCTGTGGCTGCTAGACTTTCCCGAAGTCGCGAGCGTGACGTCGTCGCTCTTGGCCGGGGGCAAACCGACCGGCGCCGATGCGGTCGAAGACTACGCCGTCGCGCAGATCACGTTAGCGAGCGGAGTGGTCGCTCGTCTTGCCTGCTCGTGGCGCCTTCAGGCCGGACAGGAAGCCGTCATAGAGGCCAGCCTCTATGGAACGAAGGCTGGCATTTCGCTCCGCAATATCGCAGGCAGCTTCTACGATTTCGAGACGCGCCGCTATAGCGGCACTACAAGCGAGACGCTGGTGACACCTCCCGACGACTGGGGTGGTCGCGCCGTCGCCGCATGGGCGGTACAACTGGCGCAAAGCAACAGGTTCGACCCGGACGCAGAGCGTCTGGTCGATGTAGCCAGGGTGCTGGACCGCATCTACGCCGCCTGATCCGACCGTGCGCTCAGCTGCGGAACACCACCGTGCGGGTTCCGTTCAGCAGCACCCGGTCGCCAAGATGCAGCCGCACAGCTTCGGCCAGAACGCGACGCTCGATATCGCGACCCTTGCGTACCATCTCGTCGGGCGTATCCGCATGGGTCACTGGCTCGACGTCCTGGTGGATGATCGGGCCTTCATCGAGATCGGCGGTCACATAATGCGCCGTCGCGCCGATCATCTTGACCCCTCGCGCATGCGCCTGGTGATATGGCTTGGCGCCCTTGAAGCCGGGCAGGAACGAATGGTGGATGTTGATGCAGCGGCCCGACAGGAACGCGGCCATCTCGTCCGATAGTATCTGCATGTAGCGCGCCAGCACGACCAGTTCGGCTCGCGTATCCTCGACGAGGGCGCGCACCTGCGCTTCCTGCGCGGGCTTGTCGTGCTTGGCGACTGGCAGGTGATGAAATGGGATGTCGCCGATCAACTGCGTGTTGATGGCCTCGCGCGGATGATTGGAGACGATGCCCACCACGTCCATCGCGATCTCACCGATGCGGTGGCGATAGAGCAGGTCAGCCAGACAGTGATCGAACTTGCTGACCATCAGCAGCACCCGGCGGGGTCGATCACGCCGCGACATCGACCAGGCCATGCCATATTCGTGGGCGATCGGGCCGAAGCCTTCGCGAATGTCCTCGTGATCGGTTTCGCCCGGATCGAAGGCGACCCGCATGAAGAACTTGTTTTCGGCCAAATCGTTGAATTGCTGCGCCTCGATGATGTTGCCGCCGGCCCGCGCCAGATAGCCGGTCACCCGGGCGACGATGCCGGGCCGATCCGCACAGGACAGCGCGAGGATCAGCGGTGCCATCAGGCAGCGGCCATGCGCATGCCCAGGGCCGTCTCGCACTCGCTCATCAGCGCCGTCAGGATTTCCGCCACAGGCTCTTCCTTCGTCACCATGCCGACCGACTGTCCGGCCATCAGCGATCCGTTCTCGACGTCACCGTCGATCACCGCACGCCGCAGGGCCCCCGCCCAATAATGCTCGATCTGCAACTGGGCCTCCATCATCGCCAGCTTGTCGTCATCGACCATCTTGGCGACCTCGATCTGCTTGGTGGTGAATGCTTCGGTGCCCTTGTTCTTCAAGGCGCGGACCGGAATGACGGGCAATCGCGCGTCTACCTGCACTGAAGCGATCGCATCGCGCGCCGATGCCCGGAAGAACGCCTTTTTGAACGCCGGATGGGCTATCGATTCGCTGGCACAGGCGAAGCGTGTGCCAAGCTGCACGCCCGCTGCGCCCATCTCGAGGTAACCGGCAATCGCCTCGCCGCGGCCGATACCGCCGGCAACGAAGACCAAGTGGTCGGCAGCCAAGCTCGGCAGGATCTCCTGCGCCAGCACCGAGGTGGAAACCGGACCGATGTGACCGCCGGCCTCCATGCCTTCAATCACCAGAGCATCCGCGCCGGAACGCAGCAGCTTCTTGCCCAGCGCCAGCGTTGGCGCGAAGCAAATGACCTTGGCGCCGTCGCCAGCCTTGATCGCCTCGACACTGCCCTTGGGCGGAATACCGCCGGCAAGCACGACATGGCCGATGCCATGACGGTTGCAGACCTCGATCAGGTCGAACAACTGGGGGTGCATGGTGATCAGGTTCACGCCGAAAGGCTTGGCGGTCAACGCCCTGGTAGCGGCGATCTCGGCATCGAGCAGCTCGGGCGTCATGGCGCCGCACGCGATCACCCCGAAGCCTCCGGCGTTGCTGATCGCGGAGACGAGCTTGCGCTCCGAGACCCACGACATGGCCCCACACATGATCGCGAATTCGCTGCCGAGAAATTTGGCGCCGCGTTCCATCAACGTTGCGCTTCTGCGATAGGCGGCCATGGCTGCTCCTGGACCCTCGGGATGAGCCCGCGATGGGAAGGAGCGCGCCTTAAGCCCCCAAGGCTTTTCGCACAAGGCCGCCGACACGTAGCACAACCGCCACAATGCCACGCTAGGATGCGGGAACAAAAGGCGCTTTTGCGCACTAAGCAGGTACCGGCGGAAGATCGGTTAAGTAGGAGAACCTCGAAATGGCCGCGCCGCTGTTACAACGCGATAGCGATATGGACGAGACGGTCCCTGCCAACGACGTTACGGATGGCGTTTCGACGCTTGCCTCCATCGACAAGCCCAAGGCTGCAAACGCGGCGATCGAGATCGCCGGCAGAGCGGCCTGGCTTGCGTGGCAGATCGATGCCGAAGAAGTAAATCTGGATGAAGCACGATACCAATTATCGGGTATTGGCGAGGATCTCGGGCGTTACAAAGAACGTCTGCCCGCCCACCTGATTTCCCGTGTGATGGCCGATTACAGCGCCGCGCGATCGGCATCGCAGAATAACGATCTAGCCGGTATGTCAGCCGCCACCAGGCAGATCCGGCTGACCATGGAGCAATTCCACAAGGCTACGCTCGGTTGAAATTCGGCTCCGGATAGGCCCACCGCCGTCCGGAGCATTTCGCTCAGCTCGCGGCGTCCATGCCGTACGCGGTATGCAGCACGCGAACGGCAAGCTCGGTCTCGTCCGAATCGATCAGCACCGATACCTTGATCTCACTGGTGGAGATCGCCTCGATGTTGATGCCGCGCTCTGCCAAGGTGCGGAACATGGTCGAAGCGACGCCGGCGTGACTGCG
This sequence comes from Novosphingobium sp. TK46, assembly GCF_055361525.1. NCBI lineage: Bacteria > Pseudomonadati > Pseudomonadota > Alphaproteobacteria > Sphingomonadales > Sphingomonadaceae > Novosphingobium > Novosphingobium sp. TK46. Next base: position 2,518,585 of record NZ_CM143963.1, on the reverse strand, counting down.
CATGCCGACGCCGACAACGCTGATCTTGGCCACCTGATCGTCTGCGATCAGGCGATAGTAGCCGATAGACTCTTGACGTTCTTCAAGCAGCGCCTGCGCACGCGCCAGGTCCGATATCGGCACGGTGAAAGTGACGTCGGTTTCGCCCTTCTCCTTGGCGACGTTCTGGATGATCATGTCGACGTTGATGTTGCCATCGGCAAGCGGGCCGAAGATCGCGGCCACTGCGCCCGGTCGATCGGAGACGCGGGTCAGGGTGATCTTGGCTTCGTTCTTGTCGGCGGCGATGCCGGTGATCAGCTGGCGTTCCATGTCGCTTCCTTCCAGTTCGGCGTTGGCCAGTTCTTCGTCGCTGACGATCAATGTGCCCGGCAGAGTATCGGCGGCCGGCGCGTCTTCGTCGATGAACGAGGAAAGCACCTGAACGCGCACCTTCTCCTTCATGGCAAGGCTGACCGAGCGGGTTTGCAGCACCTTCGAGCCGACCGAAGCCAGCTCGAGCATTTCCTCGTAAGTCACCAGCGGCAGCTTGCGCGCCCGCGCGACGATGCGTGGGTCGGTGGTATAGACGCCATCGACATCGGTGTAGATATCGCACCGGTCGGCCTTGATCGCCGCGGCGACGGCCACCGCCGACGTGTCCGAACCACCTCGACCCAGGGTCGTGATACGCCCTTCGGGCGAAACGCCCTGGAATCCGGGGATCACCGCGATCTCGCCTGCCGCCATCGATGCGAGCAGCGCCTCGGCATCGATGTTCTCGATCCGCGCCTTGGCGTGGGCATCGTCGGTGTGGATCGGCACTTGCCAGCCCAGCCAGGACCTCGCCTTGCAACCGATCGCCTGCAACGTGAGCGCCAGCAGGCCCGATGTCACCTGCTCGCCACTAGCGACGACGACATCGTATTCGGCGGGATCGTAAAGCGTGTTGGCTTCACGGCAGAAGTTCACCAGCCGGTCGGTCTCGCCCGCCATGGCCGACACCACCACCGCGACTTCGTGGCCCGCTGCCTGCTGGCGTTTGACGATACCCGCCACGCGCCGGATGCGCTCGGTGCCGGCCATCGAGGTGCCGCCGAATTTCATCACGATGCGAGCCACGTCTTCGATGCCCCTCTAGCGCGAGCCCGACTATGCGGGCAGGTGGATTCAAGTTCGGCGCGCTGTTAGGAGGTGCCCATGAACAATGCAACCACGGCTGACACCGCGATCTCCGCCACGATACGCCCTGCCGAAGCCGCGCACTTCGGTGCGCTGGCCGCGCAATGGTGGGATGCGAAGGGTTCTTCGGCCATGTTGCATCGGCTCAACCCGGTGCGGCTGGGCTTTATCAGGGCCGCCATCGACGACCATTTCGGAACCGATAGCCGGGCGCTGAAGCCATTGACGGGACGCCGCGCTCTCGACGTCGGTTGCGGTGCGGGCCTGCTTGCCGAACCACTCGCAAGGCTGGGCGCACACGTGACCGGGATCGACGCCGCAGCGGAAAATATCGCCGCTGCACGCAGCCATGCCGCCGCGATGGGCCTGGAGATCGACTATCGGGCGGGCGACATCGGCCATATCGCGCCAACCGGGTACGATCTGGTCTGCGCGATGGAAGTCATCGAGCACGTCGCCAACAAGGGAGCGTTCGTTTCCGCGCTTACGAACGCTGTCGCGCCGGGCGGATTGCTGGTGCTGTCCACTCCGAACCGCACCGCCAGATCGCGCATCCTGCTCGTCGAAGCTGCCGAGCGCCTGGGTCAGGTGCCGCGTGGAACGCACCATTGGGATGATTTCATCACGCCCGACGAGCTTGGCGAACTGCTCGCCGCAGCCGGGTTCACGATGGGCAAGCCCCGGGGCATTGCCTGGTCTCCGGTGAAGGGCCTGCACTTGAGCGACGACGCGGCACTCAACTACATTAGCATCGCATTGCGCAGCTGAAAGCGCGATTGCAGCCCATCCCGGTGATGGACGCAAAACGGCGCGATCAGAGCAGGACTTCACCCCAGGCCTGCGCATCGAAGCCGACCAGCAGTCCGCCGCGATGTTCGACGATCGGGCGTTTGATGCAGCTGGGATGCGCTGCCATGATCGCCACGGCCTTGCCTGCATCGAGATCGGTCTTCTCCGCTTCGGGCAGCGCCCTGAACGTCGTGCCGCGCCGGTTCAGAACGACTTCCCAGCCGGCCTGATCCACCCAGCCCGCCAGCCGCTCGGGATCGACGCCCTGTTTTTTGTAATCATGGAAATCGTACTGGATGCCGTGCTGATCCAACCAGCCGCGTGCCTTTTTCATCGTATCGCAGTTTGGAATGCCGAACAGAGTGACGCTCACGGATTTGCCCTTCGTATGGATCGCAACGCCTCTCGGCAGAGTAGTCGGCCAGAAGGCGGCGTACTACGGCAGCACCCCCCGCGTCCGCAATGATCGATGTCCCCCAGCGAACGTTCCATTCGCGCGATATCGCTGACAGGCGCGACCATGCCGAAGGGCGTGCCGACATCCGATGACGACGATGAAGTTGACCGTCCCTCCGAGCCCCGGCTGGACAAAGGCGCGATCTGGCGACAAGGGGGGGCGCATGAGCGTGAACAGCTTCGGCCGCCTGCTGCGTTTCACCACCTGGGGCGAGAGCCATGGGCCGGCTCTTGGTGCCGTCGTCGATGGCTGCCCTCCCGGTCTGGCGATCAGCGAGGCGGTGTTGCAGCCATTCCTGGATGCAAGACGCCCGGGGCAATCCAAATACACCACCCAGCGCCAGGAACCCGATCAGGTCCGCATCCTATCCGGCGTGTTCGACGGACGCACCACCGGTACGCCGATCTCGCTGATGATCGACAACGTCGATCAGCGTTCGAAGGATTACTCCGAGGTCGCGAAGGCCTATCGTCCCGGACACGCCGACTATGCCTACGATGCCAAATATGGCTTTCGCGACTATCGCGGCGGAGGGCGCAGTTCGGCGCGCGAAACGGCAGCGCGGGTGGCCGCCGGCGGCGTCGCCCGGCTGGTGATCCCCGAGGCAGCGATCCTTGCCTATGTGACCGAGATTGGTGGGGACGTGATCGATCGCGCCAACTTCGATCCGAGCGAAATCGGCAACAACCCTTTCTTTTGCCCCGATCCGCAGGCGGCGGAACGCTGGGCCGTTCAGCTCGAGGCCGTCCGCAAGTCTGGCTCCTCGATCGGCGCCGTGGTCGAATGTCTCGTCACCGGTGTTCCGGCGGGTTGGGGCGCGCCGCTTTACGGCAAGCTCGATGCCGACCTTGCTGCCGCGATGATGGGCATCAATGCGGTCAAGGGCGTGGAAATCGGCGACGGCTTTGTCGCGGCGCGTTTGTCGGGTGAACAGAACGCCGATCCGATGTACCCCGGCGATGGCGGGCCGGTCTTCGATGCCAATCATGCAGGCGGCATCGCCGGAGGCATCTCGACCGGGCAACCGATCGTCGTGCGTGTGGCGTTCAAGCCCACCAGCTCGATCCTGACCCCGCAACCCACCATCACACGTGATGGCGAGGCGACTCAGCTGATGACCAAGGGGCGGCACGATCCGTGCGTCGGCATTCGCGGCGTGCCTGTGGTCGAAGCGATGATGGCGCTGGTGCTGGCAGACCATAAGCTGCTGCATCGTGGGCAATGTGGCTGAACCAAAGCAACTTATCGCCGCAGTCACTCAATTCAGCGCTTGGTGATCGGGTTAGCCGATCAAGCCCATCGGACCTTTTGGCTACCAAGTGCGTCTTGCCGACCCTATCTCCGGTTCTCGACAGTTCAACCAACCAGGAGATAATCACCCATGGGTATCGTCGGTAGCACCATCAAGCCGTTCAAGAACACTGCCTTCCAGGCCGGCAAGGAGTTCTTCGACGTCACCGAGAAGGACATCGAGGGCAAGTGGGCGGTCTTCTTCTTCTATCCCGCGGACTTCACCTTCGTTTGCCCCACCGAGCTCGAAGACCTTGGTGAGCAGTATGCCACCCTGCAGGGTCTCGGCGTCGAGGTCTTCGGCGTCTCGACCGACACGCATTTCAGTCACAAGGCTTGGCATGACACGTCCGAGACCATCGGCAAGCTGACCTATGCGTTTCTCGGCGATCAGAACCATGCGCTGACCAACAACTTCGGCGTGCTGCGTGAAGGCGCCGGTCTTGCCGATCGCGCCACCTTCGTGGTCGATCCCGACGGCGTTATCCAGCTGGTCGAGATCACCCCAGAGGGCGTGGGCCGCAATGCCACCGAACTGGTGCGCAAGATCAAGGCTGCCAAATACTGGCGCGAGCATCCCGGTCAGGTTTGCCCGGCCAAGTGGGAAGAAGGCGGCGAGACGCTGGCTCCGTCTCTCGACCTCGTCGGCAAGATCTGACGATAATCCGCGCGGCCTGATGGCCGCGTAAGGTGCGGCTCCGTCGATCCCGGCCGTGGATCCGGAGCCGTCACCACCACTACTTTCATGGAGTTTTCGACCAATGCTCGACGCCACCTTGAAGCAACAGCTCTCGCAATATCTCGCAATGCTGCGCGAGCCGATCGAGCTCGTCGCCTCGCTGGGCGCCGACGCCAAGTCGACCGAGACGCGCGAGTTGCTGGAGACCATTTCCGGCTTGTCCGACAAGGTTACCGCCACCTACGACGGCGATGACGCGCGCCGGCCCAGTTTCATTATCCGCCGTGCGTCCGACGCATCGGTATGGGTGCGCTTTGCCGGCGTTCCCCTTGGCCACGAGTTCACCTCGCTTGTCCTGGCCTTGCTATGGACCGGCGGGCACCCTCCGAAGGTTTCCGACGAAACGCTGCAGGCCATCCGCGATCTCGAGGGCGATTTCGATTTCGAGATGTATTTCTCACTATCGTGCCACAACTGCCCCGACGTGGTGCAGGCCTTGACACTGATGGCGCTGTTCAACCCACGCGTGAATGCAACCCTGATCGAGGGCGGAACCTTCAAGCAGGAAGTCGATGAGCGCGGCGTGATGGCTGTGCCGGCCGTTTTCCTGAACGATCAGATGTGGGGTTCGGGCAAGATGAGCGTCGAGGAAATCCTCGCCAAGCTCGACACCGGTGCCGACGCCCGCGTCGCCGCCAAGCTTGCGGACAAGGATCCCTACGAAGTGCTGGTGATCGGCGGCGGTCCAGCAGGTGTAGCCTCCGCTATCTACACCGCGCGCAAGGGCTTCCGCACCGGCATCGCTGCCGAACGTTTCGGCGGCCAGGTGCAGGACACCATGGGCATCGAAAACTTCATTTCGGTTCCCTATACCGAAGGCCCCAAGCTGGCAGGGTCACTGGAACAGCACGTCAAGGAGTATGAGATCGACTCCATGAACCTGCTGCGCGCCGAAAGGCTCATTCCGGCGACCCGGTTGGGCGGAATGCATGAAGTGGTATTTGCCAACGGCGCTTCGCTGAAGGCGCGCTCGGTGATCCTCACCACCGGGGCACGTTGGCGCAACCTGGGCGTTCCCGGCGAGGCGGAATATCGCAACAAGGGCGTCGCCTACTGCCCGCATTGCGACGGCCCGCTGTTCAAGGGCAAGCGCGTCGCGGTGATCGGTGGTGGCAACTCGGGCGTCGAAGCGGCGATTGATCTGGCCAACATCGTCGGCCATGTGACGCTGGTCGAGTTCGACAGCAAGCTGCGCGCCGATCAGGTACTGGTGGACAAGCTGCGTTCAATGAAGAACGTCGACATCCTCGTTTCGGCACAGACCACGGAAGTGGAAGGTGACGGCGAGAAGGTCAACGCCCTCGTCTACAAGAACCGTGAGACCGGGACCGAGCACAAGGTGGAGTTGGAAGGTGTCTTCATCCAGATCGGTCTGGTGCCCAACACCGAGTTCCTCAAGGACTCGGGCCTCGAACTGACGCGCTTTGGCGAAGTCGTGATCGACGCGCACAACGCTACCAACCTGCCCGGCGTGTTCGCGGCGGGAGACGCCACCACGGTGCCGTTCAAGCAGATCATCATCGCCATGGGCGAAGGTTCGAAGGCCGCACTCAGCGCCTTTGACTACCTGATCCGCAACGAGCCCGTCGAGGAGATCGCGCAGGAGTTCCAGGAGGCCGTCGCAGCGGAGTAAGGCTTCGGGTCGCGCTGAAGGCATAGGCGGCGGTCGTTTGGGCCGCCGCCGACCTTGCGACTTCAAGGGTTGGCGGATGCCCGACACTCGTCCTGAACGGATGGGTTTACAGCAGCGTGGCCTTCAACGGGTTTTTTTTAACACCACGTACAGTGCGCCTTGTCCGCCGTGACGTCGATGCGCGCCACGGATCGCCGCGATCGAGCCCGCATGTTCGCTGGCACCCAGCCAATCGACGATCTTGGCGCGGATCGCCCCACGCGCGCTTCCGCGATCCGCCGCCTCGGTGGGGCGTGGCTTGCCGGTGACGATCAGAACGACTCGTGCGCCCATGGCGCGAGCCTGGCTCAGCCCGTGCATCAGCCGTCCATACGCCTGGTCCAGTCCCGAACCGTGCAGATCGAGGCTGAAATCGGGATCCAGCACGCCACGGGCGATCTTGCGCTCCCAGGATGAGTCCAGACCCAAATTGTCGTTGGGCTTGCGGATTAACGGCTTGGGGTGATCCGGCGGCACCAGCGATCTCGCGGACGAAGGCTTCGGCGTCTTGACCATCGGTTGCGATGGATTTGGCGGAGACGGAGGGTCTTGCGAGGGCACCGCCGAAATCCGACGCCGATCCAGTGGCGTGACGGTCACCGCCACCTTGCGCCACAGCGCTGCCTCATCGCTGGTAAGCCGGCGGGGCGGCCTCATCTGGCGCCCAGGCGCTCTAGCGCGCCCTTCGGCAGCAAAATGAACGCACGGCCATTGCCGCTCATGCCTCCGGCGATACGCCGGGCGTCATCGCCAGTCCCCCAGAACGTATCGAAGCGATTGGCCCCCTTGATCGCTCCGCCGGTGTCCTGAGCGATCCATAATCCGTTCGCCTCGGTTCGATCGAGATCAAGCCAGACCGGCGCGCCAAGTGGAACGAAGCGGGGATCGGCAGCCACCGAACTTTGCGCTCGAACCGGCACACCGAGCGCGCCAAGCGGCCCATCACCTTTCAGTTCACGAAAGAACACCCAACTACGGTTCTCGCGCATCAGCGCGCGGCCTTCGGCCGGGTTTGCGCGAATATACTGCATGATGCCCTGCATCGAGCCCGGGTATTGGCCTGGCCCCTCCCCGATGAGGCCACGCTCGCGCATCACCGCGCCGATCCCGGTATAAGGCAGGCCGTTCTGCCCGGCATAGCCGATTTGCATGACGCCGCCATCGGGCAGCCGCAGCCGACCGGACCCTTGCACCTGCAGGAAGAAGAACTCCACGGGATCGCGGACCCACGCGAGTTCCAGACCCTTGCCCGCCAAGGCACCATCATCGATCTGGCCACGGTCGAAGTACGGTTGGAACCGCCCAGCTTCGTCATAACGGCCCAACAGCATCTGTCCGTTGTCGACAGGCGCGGCATCGCCGGGCCTGGCTCTGATCAGGTCCGGCGGAACGGCATAGACCGGGGTGTCGTACCCCGCGATGTGCGTCCGCGACCCGGCAATCTCCGGCTCGAAGTATCCGGTCGCGAACGCGCGACCATCACCGACCTGAACCGCTTCGAAGTAGGTGGTGAAGAAATCCGCGGATTGCGCATAGGGCCAAGTCGCGAAGGCCGCACACGCGGCCTTCCAGTCGTCAGGTCGCGTCAGGCCGCTTTGATCCGTTCGCGTTGTCAGACGCGGGCAACTCTCGCGAAAGGACAGCAACGCGGCCGCCGCATCCGCCTGCCGTAGGCTCAGCGAGTCGATCGCGGGCCCTTCTCGCAGACCGAGTTGCAACGCGGTGTTTGCATTGGCGGCCGCCGGCTTCATAGCCCCGCGGGGCAATTCGCCCGGTTCCGGCACCAGACCGCCACAAGCGGCCAAGGCCGCCAGGAAAGCCGGGATCAGGACAAGACGAACCCCTCGTCGGAACCCCGCACTGGACGGCAAGATCAGCCCTCGTCAGTCTCGTCGAGCAGCCAGTCCGGATCGGCGGACGTTACGTTACGGCTGAACGTCCAGACGTCGATCGCTTCGATCGCATCGTCCAACGAACCGGCGATAACCGCCCCATCGCTGTTGCGGGTAACTGCAGCGATATCGCTACGAAAGCGAACGGTGATGCGCGCGACGTTACCATCCATCCCGGCGGCGGTAATCGACGTGTCCTCAATGCGGATCAGCCGGTTGTTAAGCGTCTCACCGGCTTCGGTACGCGCGTCGATTGCCCCAGCAAAAGCTTCGTAAACGTCGTCGTCGCAAAATTCGCGAAGCTCCGCCTTGTTGCCAGCCCAATATGCTTCGAGGATCATGCGATAGGCACCGCGCGCGCCGTCGAGAAACGCGACCGCATCGAAGCGGCGATCCGCGGAGGTTATGTCGCGCAGACCACGCTCGACCGCGGGCGGGTAAGCCGGCAGTTCACGCTGGCGAACATTGGTGTTGGCAGCGCCATTGGCGTTGTCATCGGACTTGGCGGGCGCGGCCACGCGTGGCGTGTTCGCGGCGCCACGGCGCGGATCGAGACGGCCGGCGATCGGCTCTTCCTCATGCTCGGCCCGACGGCCCAGCACGGAATAGAGCCGCAGACCCAAAAAGGCCGCGATCATGGCCAGGATTACGATTTCGACCGTCACGTCTAGCTAACCGTCCTTCCGTCACCACCGAGTGATCCGGCAGCATAAACCCAGATAGGTAAACTTTACAAATGAACAACGCGTGAGTTCCGCCTTAGGGAAGATTTCCCAGTCATGCGTGCGCGCGATGCCATACCGGATGTGCGTGCCATTGCCGCACGACGACGGCGATGCTAGGCGCGGCGTCATCGACACGGACATCAGAAAGCTTTGGTTAAATGGCCGACGAAGGCAACATCATCTCCGATCTCAACTTCGACAGCGACACCTTTGCCGAAGACACCGGCCCTGCCGCGGGCATCATCTCGCAGTACATCAAAGACCTGTCGGTCGAAAATCCCAACGCGCCGCAAAGCTTCCAGTGGCAGGATACACCGCAGATCGACGTGCAGTTCAACATCGGCGCCACGCCGGTGGAGGGTGAAGTGCATGAGGTCGAACTCAAGATCGTCGTCACCTCGCGCGCCGACGCAGGCGTCGCCTTCGCCATCGACTTGAGCTATTGCGCGCTCGTCGGCATGCGCAACCTGGCCGATGCCCAGGCTCACGCGTTTCTCTTCGCCGAAGCACCGCGCATCCTGTTCCCGTTCGCGCGCGCGATCATCTCCGAGGCCGTGCGTGATGCCGGCTATGCGCCGCTGATGCTTGAACCGATCGACTTCAACGGCCTCTACACCCAGCAGCTTTCCGCTCAACAGGGCGTCGGCGAACCTGCGGGGAATGCCTGATCGCGACACGCTGACGAGGCTTGCACAATGAGCCTCGTCCGCAATGTCGGCACGATCGGCGGGCTGACGGCAGTCAGCCGCGTGTTCGGCTTCGTTCGCGATATGCTGCTGGCCCGCGTACTTGGTGCCGGACTGGCCGCCGACGCCTTCCAACTGGCCTTCGTCCTGCCAAACACCTTTCGTCGGCTGTTTGCCGAAGGGGCTTTCTCGGTCGCGTTCGTACCCATGTACACGCGCGTTCTTGCCCGCGAGGGCGGGACTGCAGCCGCCGAACGCTTCGCCGCCGACGTGCTGGCAGTGTTCATCTGGGTTCTGCTGGCCTTTTCGGCGCTGGCGATGCTGGCCATGCCGGCCATTGTCTGGGCGCTCGCGGCCGAATACCAGGAGATCCCGGGCAAGTTCGAACTGGCCGTCGCGTTGAGCCGGGTGACGTTTCCCTATCTCGCCTTCGTCAGCCTGGTCGCGATGCTGTCGGGCATCCTCAACGCGCACGCACGCTTCGCTCCGGGTGCGTTCGTACCGGTCCTGCTCAACCTCGTGTTGATCGCCGGGGTCGTGGTCGGAGCCATGCTACGTGACGCAGGGGGCGACGACGTGTCCGTCGCCTGGTCGATCGCAGTGGCAGTCGGTGGCGCCGGCGTCGCCCAACTGGGCTACATGGCCTGGGCCACCCGCAAAGCCGGCGTGCGCATCCGGATCACCTATCCGCGACTGACTCCCGACGTGAAGCGCCTGGGGCGTCTCATCCTGCCGGCGACGTTCGGGGCGGGGATCTACCAGATCAGCCAGTTCGTCGACACCTTCTTTGCCACATCGCTGGCGCAAGGTTCGCTGACGCTGTTGAAATATGCCGATCGCCTAAATCAGATGCCGCTGGGCATCGTCGGTATCGCGCTGGGCACCGCGATCCTCCCCATGCTGGCGCGCCACATTCAAGCCGACGATCATGCCGGCGCCCAGAAGCTACAGGCCAATGCCGTCGAGATGTCGACCCTGTTGACCCTGCCGGCAGCCGCCGCACTGTCAGTCTGCGCCCCGGCATTCGTCACGGCATTCTTCGTCGGTGGGAAGATGACGCAGATCCAGGGAGAAGTCATGGCGCAGATCGTCGCGGCCCTGGTTTGCGGCCTGCCCGCCTATGTCCTGGTCAAGGTGTTCCAGCCGGCGTTCTTCAGCCGCGAAGACACCCGCACGCCGGTCTGGATCGCCGTCGCCTCGCTCGTCATCAACATCGCGATCAATATCGCCATTGTGCCGCGCTATGGCATCGTCGGGCTGGCTGGTGCCACCGCCTTCACCGCCAGTCTCAACGTGGTGACGCTTTACGCCGTGTTGCATGCACGCGGATGGTTCCGGTTGTCCTGGCCGCTGATCTCCCGCGTGATCCGTCAGTTTGCCGCGACAGGGGTGATGGCACTCGCGCTGTGGGCGCTCGTGCCGCTGCTGGCCGATCACTACGGCGGCACCGCCATCGAGCGGGTGGGATCGCTGTCGCTGCTGGTCGGGAGCGGCTCGGTCGTTTTCTTCGCCGTGGCATGGCTCGTCGGCGCGCTCGACAAGGGGCACTTCGCACAGCTACGGGGACGTAAATCGGCTGTACGGCCGGTCGATCAACCCGAATAGGTTCACGAATATGCGTATCGTTTCCGGCATCCAGCCAACCGGCAATCTGCACTTGGGCAATTACCTCGGCGCGATTCGCAACTGGGTGCGGATGCAGGACGAGGTTGCCGCCAGCGGTGGCCAGTGCCTCTATTTCCTGGCCGACCTGCACGCGATCTCCATGCCGCAAGTGCCGACCGAGCTGGCCGCCAACACGCGCGAGATGGTGGCGGCTCTGGTCGCCTGCGGGATCGATCCCGAACGTTCGATCCTGTTCAACCAGGCGCAGGTGCCGCAGCACGCAGAACTGCAGTGGTTGCTGAACGGAACCGCCCGGATGGGTTGGCTGAACCGGATGACGCAATGGAAGGACAAGGCGGGCAAGAACCGCGAAGGCGCCTCGGTGGCGCTGTTCACCTACCCCGTGCTGCAGGCGGCCGACGTGTTGCTGTATCAGGCGACGCATGTGCCGGTCGGTGACGATCAGAAGCAGCACCTCGAACTCGCCCGCGACATCGCTCAGAAATTCAACAACGATTTTGCATCAGAGGATGCGCCGGTGTTTACGTTGCCGGAACCGTTCATTCCACCGGAAGCCGCTCGCATCATGTCCCTGCGTGATGGTTCGGCCAAGATGAGCAAGTCCGATCCCTCGGACATGAGCCGCATCAATCTGACCGACGATGCCGACACCATCATGCAAAAGGTGAAGAAGGCCAAGACCGATCCCGAGCCCATGCCCACCGACAAGGCCGGGCTGGAAGGTCGGCCCGAAGCCAAGAACCTCGTCGGCATCTATGCCGCGATGGCGGGCACGACCATCGAGGACGTGCTCACCCGCTTCGGCGGTGAAGGGTTCGGCAAGTTCAAGCCGGCGCTCGGCGAATTGCTGATCGAAAAGCTGGCCCCGATCAACGCGCGTTTCGTGGCGCTGCGGCAGGATCAGGGTTCGCTCGACGCCATTCTCAAGGCCGGTTCTGCAAAGGCGCGCGATCTTGCCGTCCCCACGCTGAACGCGACGTATGCGGCGCTCGGCCTCGTACGGGGCTGATCGAAAGACCAGCTATGGGCCTAGGAGCGATGCGCGGCGCGACGCCCAAGGTTCCGCCAAGGCACGAACGATCCCCAAGGCATCAAGGCTTGCCCGATCATGCCGGTGGTCGCCGGCGATCAGCAGTCCGAACACCCGTGCGACGGTCCAGTCCGGATATGCCCGATCGACGAGGTCCAAGGTATCTCCCGCTGCGACATCCCCTTCCTCGATCACGCGATAGTACCAGCCCGAACGGCGCGACTTGATCATGTTGGCCATGACGGCGGCGCCAGCGAAGCGATGATCGAGTTTCCAGCAAGGCTGGCGCCCCTGGCTGACTTCGACGAGCGCCGAGCCCAGACGCCAGCGGTCCCCGATGCAGACTTGCGTCTCGTCGAGATCTGCGGTGGCGACGTTTTCACCGAATGCCGCTGATCTGGTAGCGGGCAGATCCTCGCCCAGGATCCCGCGCCACCACGCGTAATGCTCTTTCGGATAGTGATGGATGGCCTTGTCGGGCCCGCCATGCACGCGCAGATCGGCTTGCTCGTCTCCTTCGATGCCAAGCTTGGTCACCCGGATACGCCCGGTCAGCGGCTGTTTGCTGATCGCGCTGCGTTCCTCGCCCCGGAACGGTACGGCCTTTCCACCATTGATCGTAAGAATCCTGCTCGTCATCGCCCGACCTCCTCCCTACATCCTATCATACGGCGGCACGGCAGGAACGAGCGAGTACCAGATATCGTGATTCTCTATCCAGTTTGTCGCACAAGTAGCTCTATTCAACCGGTATTCAGGCGTCTCAACGCATGATTCGCATCATTTCGGATGGACCACGCCGGGAGGGGCGTAACGGACCAATCGATTCATGGAGAATATAAGCATGACCATGAAAGCCAACAGCCACTTCGGTCGACTTCGCGTCGCCGCCGCAGTGGTTTTGCTGGCGGCTCTTGCGGCGTGTACGTCGACCTTCCGGGCCGACGTATCGCGGTTCCAGTCCCAGCTTCCCGCTCCTGCGGGGCAGACGTTTGCCGTCGTCGCCGATGATCCGTCGATGGCCGGCGGTATAGAGTTCGGCCAGTATGCGCGTCTGGTGGAAGCGCGCCTGGCACAGCAAGGCTACACGCCCGCAGCCTCGCCTGAACAGGCCCAGTTGCTCGTCCACTTCGATTACGGCGTCGACAAGGGTCGTGAGCGCGTGCGTTCCACCGGCTTTGGCGGCGGGTACGGCGGCTGGGGTCCCTGGTACGGTGGCGGCTTCGGCTACGGCGGTTTCGGCCGTGGCGGGTTCGGACGCTACGGCGGCTGGGGCGGTCCCTGGCGCTATGGCTGGTACGATCCGTTCTTCGACAACGGCGTCGAAAGCTACACCATCTACACCAGCGGCATATCGATGAAGATCGATCGCCGGGCGGACGGTAAGCGGCTGTTCGAAGGCAAGGCCGAGGCGGTTTCCACCTCTAACAACCTGCCCTATCTGGTTCCGAACCTGGTCGAAGCCATGTTCACCAACTTTCCCGGGAACTCGGGGGAGACCATGCGCATTACCGTGGCGCCAGAGAAGACAAAGCGAGCCAACTAGCTCCCGTCAGGGGGAGACCACCGAGGGGCGGGTCCGTCGAAAGGCGGGTCCGCCCTTTTGGTTTGGGGCTGGGTCACGGTCGTCCGCCCCTAGCGGGCCGGTCACAAGGCTTCAGGAGCGACCGCATTCGGATGCCGCGTGCCAAGATTAGTTGCCCAGTGAGACTACGCCGCCCGTGGAGCCAAAGCCACCTTCACCCCGATCGGTACGGTCGAGCTCGTCGACCTTGAGCCATGAGGCGCGCGTAACCGGCGCCAGCACCAATTGCGCCACCCGATCGCCGCGTCGCACCTCGAACGGTTCGGTCCCGTGATTGATCAGGATCACCTTCAACTCGCCGCGATAATCAGAATCGATGGTTCCCGGCGTATTCGGCACGGTGATGCCATGCTTCAGCGCCAACCCTGAGCGTGGTCGGACCTGGATCTCGAAGCCAGCCGGGATCGCGAAAGCCAGGCCTGTCGCGACCGCATGACGCGCACCCGGAGCCAGCGTCACGTCCTCGGCTGCGAGCACATCCATCCCGGCCGCACCTTGCGTGGCGTATCCGGGCAGTTCCAGTCCGTCGAAGTGCGCGAGCCGCTTCACCGGAACGGCGACGCTTTCAACCGAGTGCATCGGCAATCCTTTCGACGAGGATGCGGGCTACGTCCTCCTTGGGCATTTCAGGCAGGCTGACGACGTCATTTTCGCGCACGATGTGCACCGCATTGACGTCTCCGCCCATCACGTCACCCGACACGTCGTTGGCGATGATCCAGTCGACTTGCTTGCGGGCGCGCTTCTCTTGCGCATGGCGCAGCACGTCATGCGTTTCAGCGGCGAAGCCGATCAGCAAGCGCGGACGCCGGGCGCTGGCTGCAAGGGTCGCCAATATGTCCGGGTTCTCGGCCAGTTCGAGCGGGGGCGGAGTGCTGCCATCCTTCTTGATCTTGCTGGTGACCGAAGTGGCTGCCCTCCAGTCGGCGACCGCGGCCACCATCACCGCGACATCGGCGGGAAGCGCCTGCTCGACCGCATCCGCCATCTCGCGCGCTGTCTCGACGTCGATCCGGTCGACACCCGATGGTGTCGGCAGATGAACCGGCCCTGCCACGAGCGTGACCCGCGCACCGGCCGCAGCCGCGGCGGCAGCGATCGCAAAGCCCTGTTTGCCCGACGAGCGATTGGCGATGTAGCGCACCGGGTCGATAGGCTCATGGGTCGGACCGGCGGTGACCAGAACATGACGGCCGTGCAGCGCACGATGCGGTGCTGCATCGAAATCAGGCTGGCCGCTCAGCGGATCACCACCAAGCTGCTGGCTTATGCGCTGCCAGATCACCGACGGTTCGGGAAGCCGACCGGGCCCGAACTCGCCGCATGCCATCGGTCCTTCGTCCGGCGCGATGACGTTGACACCCGAGGCGCGCAATGTCGCCACGTTGCGAACGGTGGCCGGGTGTTGCCACATCCGCACGTTCATGGCCGGCACCGCCATCACCGGCTTATCGGTCGCCAGCAGCAGGGTGGTCGCCAGATCATCCGCCATTCCAGCGGCCATCTTCGCGAGAAGATCGGCGGTAGCGGGGCAAACCACCACCAGATCCGCCTGACGCGACAGCTGGATATGACCCATCTCGGTCTCGTTCTTGAGATCCCAGAGGGTTGTATAGACCTCGTTTTCCGAGAGCGCGGCAAGCGTCATCGGTGTCACGAAATGGCTGCCGCCCTCGGTCAGGACGCAAGTGACCTGACCGCCCTCCTTGCGGATCAAGCGTACGAGTTCGCAAGCCTTGTAGGCGGCGATCCCGCCACCCACCACGAGCAGGATGCGCCAAGGGGATTGATGTCCGGACATGCCGAGGCTTGTGCAACAGGGTCGAACGCGAGGCAATGGCCTTGGCCGGCTCGAGACGTCCAGGCGCTCCAGCGCAGTCGCGCCACTACGACTAGACTAGCTCAGCAGCCCCGATAGCGACAGCATCCATACCGCCACTCCCCCGCCCGCAGCGGCAAACACGTATCCCAGCCAAGTGTTGGCATGGCGTTTACGCGACCAGATCAGTTCGATGGGCGGCAGCGGCGCTTGTTCGGGTGCACCGCCCTTCGGCGGATACTTGTCCTCGATCCGGCGCACGAGCGCGGGGATGCGCAGCAGCGTATCGACGTCGGTGCGCAGGCGCTCGGCGATGAACGCCTCCGGGCCAAGCTCGTCGCGGATCCAGCCGCGCACGAACGGCGCCGCGACATCCCACATGTTGATGCCCGGATCCAACGAGGTCGCCAGGCCTTCGACCATCACCATCGTCTTTTGCAGCAGCAGAAGGTGCGGCTGGGTCTGCATGTCAAAATCGCGGGTTATCGCGAACAGGCCGTCGAGCATCTGGCCGACGGACAGCTCGCTGACCGGCTTGCCACGCATCGGCTCACCCACCGCGCGCAGGGCCGTCGCGAACTCGTCGACCGAGTGGTACGACGGTACGTACTGCGCTTCGAAGTGGATCTCGGCGACGCGACGATAGTTGCCGGTGGTCAGGCCATAGAGGATTTCGGCCAGCCACTGCCGCGCCTGGCGATCGATCCGGCCCATAATGCCGAAATCGATCGCGACGATGGTACCGGCAGGATCGCCACCGCTGGGCTGAACGAACAGATTGCCCTGGTGCATGTCGGCATGGAAATAGCCGGCATTGATAGCCTGCGTCAGGAAGGCAAGGACCAGGCGCTGCGCCAGTAGCGGCATGTCGATGCCCGCCGCGCGCAGGGCATCGTGGTTGCTGATCTTGATGCCGTCGATCCACTCGCTGGTCATCACCTTGCCATTGGTGCGGTCCCAGTCGAGATGGGGGACGCGATATCCTTCGTAGCCCTTCATCGCATCGGACAGTTCCGATGCCGACGCCGCCTCGCGCCGCAGGTCGAGCTCGCGCAAGGTCCACCGCTTCAGATTGGCGATGACCGCCCTGGGGCGCAGGCGCGAAGCCTCACCACCCAACGCCTCGAGGTGCGCGGCGGCCCACTCATAGGTTTCGATGTCCTGCGAAAACCGCTCGCGTACGCCGGGGCGCAACACCTTGACCGCGACTGTCTGCCCATCCGCGGTGGTCGCGCGATAGACTTGCGCGATCGAGGCCGATCCGATCGGCTGGGGATCGATACTGGCGAACAGCTTCTCGACAGGCGCGCCAAAGCTGTCCTCGATCTCGCGGCGGACCAGATCGAACGCGAGTGGCGGCAAGGCGTCCTGCAACGTCAACAGGTTGCGCGCAGGCTCCTCCCCGACGATATCGGGCCGGGTAGCAAGTGTCTGACCCAGCTTGATCGCCGCCGGACCTATCTCCTGAAAAGCGCGCGCGTAGTCCGGAACCTTGGGCTGAACGGTGCCGAACCGCGCGACCCGACACAGGCGGCGGACCGGGGCGGGCGTGTTGCGTCCTTCCTCGATGATGCGCAAGGCACCATGGCGCGCGAGCACGCGGCCCCACTTGAGCAGACGCAAGATGTGCGTGACAGAGCCGGTCATGCGGGTACCGGGCCTTTGCTGCGATGAGGCGGCAAGATGCTCAGGCTTTCCATCCCGAGTGGATCGCGACCAGTCCGCCCATGATCGGTTCGACCTTGGTCTGGGTAAAGCCGGCTTCGCGGATCATGCGCTGAAACTCGGGCATCTTGGGAAACTTGCGGATCGATTCGACGAGGTATTTGTAGGAATCGGCATCCCCCGCGATCGCCTGGCCGAGCTTGGGCACGACCTTGTGCGAATAGGCGTCATAGACTTCCTTGAACCCCGGCCACTCGACGGTCGAGAACTCCAGGCAGAAGAATCGCCCGCCATAGCGCAACACGCGGTGGGCTTCGGCGAGCGCCTGGTCGATGCGGGTCACGTTGCGGATGCCGAAGGCGATCGTGTATGCATCGAAGAACCTGTCCCCGAACGAGAGCTCCTCGGCGTTCTGGCACGACCACACCAGGCCATCGATGCCGCGCTCCATCGCGCGCTCGACGCCTACGTCGAGCATGTCCTGGTTGATGTCGCTGACGGTGACGCTCGCACCCTTGGCCGCCATGCGAAAGGCGATGTCGCCGGTGCCGCCCGCCATATCGAGGATCGTCTCGCCGGGACGTGGCTTCACCCGGCGAACGAAACGATCTTTCCACAAGCGGTGCATGCCGCCTGACATGGCATCGTTCATCACGTCGTACTTGCGCGCGACATTGGAGAACACGGCGCCTACGCGCGTGGTCTTCTCCTCGGGGCTGACCTCTTCATAGCCGAAGGACACGGTATCGTTCATGCCGCCTGCCTTAGGGGCAATTGGCGATGGCGCAAAGGGTGCTGGAGGGTCAGGCCTACACTTCCTATATCACGCTTCACATGCCCGAACTTCCCGAAGTCGAAACCACCGTGCGCGGCCTCGCCCGCTTCCTCGAAGGTGAGCGGATCGTCCGCCTAACCCTGAACCGTGCCGATTTGCGCCGCCCTTTCTCCGATGGGTTGGTGCAGGCCCTCACCGGCGCGGTCGTGACGGGCCTTGGCCGCCGGGCGAAGTACGGACTGGTCCATACCGATCGCGGTAGCACGATGATCTTTCATCTGGGCATGTCGGGCCGCTGGCGGATAGAGCCGACCGCCATCGAGAAGCACGACCACCTTGTCGTCGAGACAGGCTCGGGTCACATTCTGGCTCTCAACGACGCGCGGCGGTTCGGGTCGGTCGATCTCGTCGACACCGACAAGCTGGATTCCTGGCCTCCGTTCGCGGCGATGGGGCCGGAACCGCTGGGGCCCGATTTGACGGCGGCCCACTTGCAACAGGCGTTCGCCGGCAGGATCGCACCGATCAAGCAACTGCTGCTCGATCAAGGCGTCGTCGCCGGGCTTGGCAATATATACGTGTGCGAGGCGCTTCATCGGGCCAGGATCCGTCCGGACAAGGCGGCGGGCAAGGTCTCGCTTGCTGCGCTGAAGCGTCTGGTGCCCGCCGTGCGCGAGGTGCTTACCGAATCGATCGCCGCCGGGGGGTCGACGATCCGCGACTATGCGCAGCCGACCGGGGAGCTTGGCTACTTCGCCAGTTCCTGGCAGGTGTACGGTCGTGAAGGCGCGGCCTGCCGTTGTGGCGCGCCGGTGCTGCGGTTCGTCCAGGGTGGTCGCAGCACGTTCTGGTGCGCGAAGTGTCAGAAATAGGCCGCTCGGCTAAGTCGCCGCGCGCTTGACGATTCGGGAACCCGCCTGTAAGGCGCGCCCTTCCCGGCGAGTCCGCTCGCCAGACAGTTTCAACCTGACAAGCGAAGGCCGCGACCGGCCGGTACGAGGACAGACATGGCCAATACGCCGCAAGCCCGCAAGCGCATCCGCCGCAATGAGCGTCGCGCAGAAGTAAACACCAACCGCGTCAGCCGCATCCGCACCTTCATCAAGAAGGTCGAGGCTGCGATCGCCGGTGGCGACAAGACCGCCGCATCCGAAGCGCTGAAGGCCGCTCAGCCCGAACTGGCCCGCGGCGTATCGCGCGGCGTGCTCCACAAGAATACCGCTTCGCGCAAGATGTCGCGTTTGTCGAAGCGCGTTTCGGCTCTCTAAGCTGATTCGCGTGAGCCGCGTGTTTGCGGCTCGACAGTACGGAACAAGAACGAAGGCCGGGGGCAACCTCCGGCCTTTTTCTTGCGTGCTTGCGACAACCATCAGGGCTTTTGGCTAACTCGCGGAAATGCTGCGATTCGGACCATGGTGAAAATCTAACTGCCTGTTTTATTGTCGGAAATTAGCATTATTAAGGTTTTGCGTCAGTCCTGGAGTGTCAACGCCAAATACTTTTTTTATTTGGGGACGCGCTCTTGCTTTGGCGCGTGATGCCTTCCTAAAACGGGGCTCGGCAGTTGCGATAGAGCAAGCCGGGACGGAAATTCGAAAGCGTGAATTGCTGGGCGGCAGACCTCGTTTGCTGTTAATGGCGAAGTCATGCCTGTCTGTCCCGGATCCTTCGCGCGCCGGTCGGGGACAGCTTCGACATAAGGAGGCGGTCGGTGACGGGGACAATAGCAGGGCAGTCGGCAAGCAATGCCGGCAGGAAAGCGAAATCAGTGCGGGTGGAAATGAACGAGGATCAGGAAGCGCTTAACCTGGCGGCCGATTGGGCCGACATCAGCCAGGGCTTGCGCAAGGATCTGGGCCAGCAGGTTCACAGCCAATGGATCAAGCCGGTTCAGCCCGGCAACTACTGCGCCGAAACCGGCACTCTCGACCTCTACCTGCCGACGGAGTTTTCCGCCAACTGGGTTGCCGATCGCTTTGCGGACCGCCTCTCACTGGCCTGGAAGATCGCTCGGCCCGATGTCCGGCATGTGCGTATCCTGGTTCATCCCGGCCGCCGCCAGCTTCCCGAACTGCGGCTGGGCAACGGCGGCAATCCGCGCCGGCCCGCCAACGATTCCGCGCAGGGCGTTTCGGATCCGCTGGGTGCCGCGCTGGAAGGCGATGCCTTCGCCTCGCTCGGCCAGGGCGCGCCCGGCATTGATGCCTCCCAGACGTTCACCAGCTTCGTCACCGGCACCAGCAACGTGCTGGCGGCCAACGCGGCACAGCGCATGGCCGCTCCCGAAACCCCGCAGTTTTCGCCCTTGTACCTCAAGGGCGCGACCGGTCAGGGCAAGACCCACCTGCTGCATGCGATCGGCCACGCCTATCTGGCCAGCCATCCCAATGCCCGCATCTTCTACTGCTCGGCCGAGCGTTTCATGGTCGAGTTCGTCCAGGCGCTGCGCCAGCATCAGATGATGGAATTCAAATCCCGGTTGCGTGGTTTCGACCTGCTGCTGGTCGATGATATCCAGTTCATCATCGGCAAGGCCAGTGCCCAGGAAGAGTTGCTCTACACGATCGATGCGCTGCTTCAGGAAGGCAAGCGGCTCGTGTTCGCCGCCGATCGGGCACCGCAGGCGCTGGACGGGGTCGAGCCTCGCCTGCTCAGCCGCCTGTCGATGGGCCTGGTCGCGGATATCCAGTCAGCCGACATCGAGCTACGCCGTTCGATTCTGGAAAGCCGCCTGACCCGCTTCGCCTCGGTGACGGTGCCGGCCGATGTTATCGAATTCCTGGCGCGCACGATAAATCGCAACGTGCGCGAACTCGTCGGCGGCTTGAACAAGCTGATCGCCTATGCCCAGCTCACGGGTCAGGCCGTCTCGCTCCAGCTTGCCGAAGAGCAGCTGACCGACATTCTTTCCGCCAACCGCCGCCGCATCACCATCGACGAGATCCAGCGGACGGTCTGCCAGTTCTACCGCATCGACAAGACGGAGATGAGTTCGAAGCGCCGTGCCCGCGCCGTCGTGCGCCCGCGTCAGGTGGCGATGTACCTGGCAAAAGTACTGACGCCCCGCTCCTATCCCGAGATCGGTCGCAAGTTCGGCGGACGCGATCACTCCACCGTGATCCACGCAGTCCGCCTGATCGAGGAACTGCGTACGCGCGATGCCGACATGGACGGCGACGTGCGAAGCCTGCTGCGTCAACTCGAAAGCTGATCCCGCAGATACTTTACCGCGAACGAAGGGCCGGAAAGTCATCTTTCCGGCTCTTTGTGTATCCGCTGCGGGCTCAAACCGCCTCTCGCCCGGGATTTGGACGATTGCGTGCTATTCCCCATGTCATTGTCCCGCTAATCGCGATCCTCGTGGTGAGAACGTCGACACGACCGGCAGGGCAGATCCGCATCTGATTGGGTAAGCAGCAGGGATTTTTGCCAACATGCGGTTCTACCAGGCAACCCGGTTCCTGTTTCCGCGCAGCTTCGAGCTGCGCGTGCTCGCGATATGTTTCCTGGCGGTGCATCTGCCGCTATTCGCCTGCATCGGGTTTGGCGCCATCACCGGCAACTGGCCGATTGAAACGCTGCTGGTCGTGCTGGTGGCCACGCTGGCCGGCACCGCCATCGGCATGGCCGCCATCCACGCGCTACTGTCGCCGCTCAAGGAAGCCACGGCGATGCTCGGTGCGATCCAGCTTGGCCAGCGTGTTGCGACCATCCCGGTCGGCGGCGATGATCTGGTGGGACAATTGCTGCGCGGGGTCGGAAACGCGGCTAACGAATCGGCCGATCGCTCCGATCGCCTGACCGATGCGGCGGAGCGCGATCCACTGACCGGGGTGCTCAACCGACGCGGCTTCACAAGCGCCGCGCAAGGTCTGCTCGCACCGGGAGATGGCGCGGTTCTGGCCTTGCTCGATCTCGACCATTTCAAGGCGATCAACGATCGATATGGCCACACCGCAGGCGACGCTTTGCTGCAGAGCTTCGCGCAGCGATTGCGGGACAGCTTGCGCCGCTCCGACATCTGCGCGCGATGGGGCGGCGAGGAATTCGCGGTCATGCTGCCCGGCGCCAGTCTGCAACAGGCACGCGAAGTCATGGAACGCTTGCGCGCGGGAATCGCGCTCGATCCGCTTGCGCCCGATACGCTGGTCACTTTTTCGTGCGGGCTTGCCATGCTGCAGGACATCGCCGGGCTTGCCGCCGCAGTTACACGGGCCGATGATGCGCTGTATGCTGCCAAAAGCGACGGCCGCGACAGGATCGAGAGCGCCGAGTAGGCCGCCTACGAAGGGTCACGATGACAGTCGACCATCGTTCCGGCTGCGCTGGCGGCGGCGATCTGTTATGATCCACGCGTGCATGCGCCCATGACGACGATCGAACCCGAGCTGCTCATGCTCGCCTACCGCAGCGGGATCTTCCCGATGGCGGATTCGCGCCACGATGCCGACATATTCTGGGTCGAGCCCAAGCTGCGGGCGATATTGCCGCTCGATGACTTTCACTTGTCGCAGTCCCTGGCGCGAACGCTGCGTCGGGAGCGCTTCACCGTCACTTGCAACACCGCGTTCTCCCGCGTGCTCGATGCCTGCGCCGCGCCGCGCGACTCCGAAAGCGGAAGCTGGATCAGCCATCGCATCCAGGCGAGCTACGAAACCCTTCATGCCCTGGGACACGCCCATTCGATCGAATGCTGGCAGACCGATGGCGAGGGGCGCCAGGAACTCGTCGGCGGGTTGTATGGTGTCGGGTTCGATCTGGCCTTCTGCGGTGAGAGCATGTTCTCACGTCGGGCCGACGCTTCGAAAGTGGCCCTGGCGTGGCTGGTCGCCGCCTTGCGCAAAGGCGGAATGCAACTGCTCGATTGCCAATTCATCACCCCTCACCTTGCCTCCCTTGGCGCAGTGGAGATCAGCCAGAAACGCTATCTGGGGCTGCTCAAACAGGCTCAGTCCGGCGCGTTGCCAACCTCGCCAGCGTCCGGCGAAGGCGCTGCAGGCGATGGTGTCGCGCTGGCCGAAGCGGTTGGCGTGGGGGTCGCGTCAATGCGCCCCCTGCCAGACGCCTTCGCCGCGCTCTTGGCGGATGCTGCATCGGCCGGGCTTTCCTCTTCACCCGGAAAACTCATCGCGCAGTTCTTGAGCCATACGTCATAGACCGGATGCTGCACGACATTCAGCGCCGGCGAGTTCTTGAACAACCAGCCTGAAAAGATCTTGTGCCACGCCAACGGCTCCTGCGACGTCGCCCGATCCTGAATGAACACCTGGACGAACGCGCCCTGCTCCGCCGGCCGTTCCCAAGGAAGCGTCCGCTCGCATGATGCCAGCTTTATCACCACGTTGCCCACCCGACGTGTCTCGCCGGGCTTCATCACCACGTCCTGGTTCAAGTTGTTGCGCTTGTTCAGCAAGCCAATGGTGGCGACGCGCTCCTTGAGCGGGGTGCCGTAATCATCCTTGCGCGTGATCGGCGCGACCGCCTTGCCACCGGTCTGCGCGATCGCTTCGGGAATGCCGGTTTCCTGCACCTCGGGCGCGGGCTCAACCTTACAGCCCGGCAGCAACGCTAGAGGCGCCACCAGCGCGGCGAAGCCGACCGCCGCCTTGTTCAGCCGCGACATCAGCGGCGCCTCAGGCGTCCGGTGACCAGGCTTCGTAATCGCCCGTGGCACGAGCCCGCTTGCCGCCGCGCTCCAAAGCACCTTGCGGGCGATAGGCCTCGAGCGTGCCGGTCGCATTGGGCGTGTAATCGACTTCCCAGATCCGTGCGGGCGCAAGATGACTTTCGGGAATGGCATCGTAGCTGTGATGCAGCCAGCCGTGCCATTCGGCAGGCACGTTGCTCGCGTCGTTCGCACCCGCGTACATCACCCAGCGCCGCTCATAACCTTGCGTGGTTTTCAGCTTGGGCGAGCGGAAGTACGTGTTGCCTTGCGCGTCGGTGCCGACCTTGTCGCCGAAGCGCGAACTCCACAGCATCGTGCCGAGGGTGGCACCGTCCCACCAGGTGAAGATTTTCGATAGGATGCTCATGACCTTCGCGCGTTAGCCTCCTTCGCGGGTCGTGCCAAGGCCATTGCTGGCCCACCGGCACTTGGCGCGGGGATGATCTCGATCACGATGAGGCATTGCGGGGCGCGGGCAGCTTCCAACTCACCTTGTCGCCTGGTTTGATGCCAAGCTGCGCGGCGCGGCCGCCATTCAGTTCGAGCACGCCTATCGCGAGCCCCTCGGCAGGAAGCGGCGTCAGATCGTAAGGCAGCGCATTGACGATGTTGAGCACCCGGCCGTTGGTGCCGATGTAGATGATGTCCAGCGGGATCACCGTGTTCTTCATCCAGAACGAGGGCTGGCGCGGCGTTTCCTCGGGGAACAGCATGCCCTCGTCGCTGCCCATCGCGGTTCGGAACATCAGGCCGCGCGCCTGCTCTGCCTCGGTTCTCGCTACCTCGACGTGGAATCCATGCTTTCCGGTCTTGGTAGCGACCGTCAGATCGATCACCGGCAAGCCCGAGACCGGGTGCACCGATGGCTGCATGCTCTTGGCCGAGGCAGCGCCTGATCCGCCATCCAGCGCGCCCGAGGAACACGCTCCCAGCGCCAGGGCGACAGCCAATACCGTTGGTATCAATCGCAATTGTCGTCTCCGAAAAAACTGTGAGGGTCTGCCGATTCGACCCATTCCTCGACCGTGGCGAGATCGATCGCTTCCACGATTCGGCGCGCATTGTCGAGCGTGTGTCCTGCACGCAGCATCGCGGCGATCTGCTTGTCGCGCAGTGGTCGGTCCGGCAGAGGGTCCGCCCATGGACCAAACCGGCGACGCCGGGCCATGGCGAAGGCCGCACGCCGCGAGGCGTCGGCACCCGGGGCGACATCGTGACGGACGGCTTCGTCCACGCCCGCGGCTCGCAGGGCCTCGCCCACCCGCCGGCCGCCGTAGCCCCGACGCAGCAGGCTCTCCGACTTCGCGCGCGCATAAACGGCATCGTCGACATAGCCGGCATCGGCAAACCGCACCGCCAGGCCTGCGGGATCGGGTGGCTGCTCGCCTTCCCAGCCCCGCTCGCGCAGCTTGCGCACGAGGTATGCCTCCAACTTTGCACGGGTGGTGGCGAAGCGCGCGACATACGCAAGCGCCAGTTCTTCCAGCTTGGTGTTACCAAGCGGCAACGGTTTGTGATCTCGGTACGCCATTGTGCCCTAATCGTGCCACAGTCGCGGCAGAATGAGGAGAGCTGCCGTGACACGGGAGTGAGACAGGTTTCGCAATAGCCAATTCCCGCATAAGGGCCGCGAAACTCGAATGATGAAATAGCAACAGCACAAGGTCTTGTGAGATGAACGCCACCGTCAGACTGGTGCCGCAGCCTGAAAATGGCCCGCCGGCCCCGACGCCGCGAGAGGACAGCCTGCCCCGCCGCCTGGCGGACTTCGCGACGTTTGGCGACGCGCTCGACTATGCCGCCCAAGGCGTGCGTGGCCTCAACTTCCACGATCCGCGCGGCACTCTCACCCGCGCCTATCCTTTTGCCGAACTGCGCGAGGAAGCGCTGGTGGTCGCGCGCGCGCTCATCGCCCGGGGCCTCGTACCCGGCGACAGGCTGGCGTTGATCGCCGAGACCGGCCCTCAGTTCGCGGCGCTTTTTTGCGGTGCGGTCTATGCCGGTGTCTGGCCGGTTCCCCTGCCGCTGCCCACCAGCTTCGGTGGGCGCGACAACTATATCGAGCAGCTTTCGGTCCAGCTCGCGAGCTCGGATCCCACGATGCTGGTCGGCCCGGACGAAATCGCCGAACTGACCGCGGCCGCTGCCAATCGGCAGGGTTGTGCACACGCCTCCTGGAGTGACTTTGCCGCCAGCGCGATCGGCGATGCGGCAGCTTGCGAGCTGCCCGAACTTCAGCCTGACGATATCTGCTACTTGCAGTACTCGTCGGGATCGACGCGTTTCCCGCACGGTGTCGCGGTGACCCACCGCTCGCTGCTGTCCAACCTTGCCAGCCATAGCCATTCCATGAACGTCCAGGACAGCGATCGCTGCATCTCGTGGTTGCCTTGGTACCACGACATGGGCCTGGTCGGCTGCTTCTTGTCGCTGATCGCCAACCAGATTTCCGGCGACTATCTTCGAACCGAGGATTTCGCCCGCCGCCCGCTCGCCTGGCTCGATCTGATAACCCGCAACCCGGGTACGTCCGTCTCGTTCTCGCCGACGTTCGGCTACGATATCTGTGCGCGTCGCATCTCGAGCCAGAGCTCCGTCTCCGATCGCTTCGACCTTTCGCGCTGGCGGATCGCAGGTAACGGCGCCGACATGATCCGGCCCGACGTTATGCAAAGCTTCGTCAACGCATTTGCCGATGCCGGCTTCAAGGCCAGCGTGTTCCTGCCGAGCTATGGCCTTGCCGAAGCGACGCTGGCGGTCACCGTCATGCCGCCGGGTGAAGGAATCCGCGTCGAGCTGGTGGAGGAAGAACGCCTGTCTGGCAGTCCGCGCGATCTTTCCCGCCCTGCGCGATACCGCGCGATCGTCAATTGCGGCAAAGCCGTCAAGGACATGGAAGTCGTGATCCGCGGCGAAAGCGATACCCCGCTGGGCGATCATCAGATCGGCAAGGTGTGGTGCCGCGGGACCAGCGTCATGCACTCCTACTTCCGCGATCCCGAGGCGACCGCCGCCTGCCTGGTCGATGGCTGGCTGGATACCGGCGACATGGGTTACATGGCGAAGGGATATCTGTTCATCGTCGGGCGTGCGAAGGACATGATCATCATCAACGGCAAGAACCACTGGCCACAGGATATCGAGTGGGCGGTGGAGCAGTTGCCCGGCTTTAATCACGGCGACATCGCCGCCTTCTCGATCGAGATGGAAAACGGCGAGGAGACCCCGGCGGTGTTGGTGCATTGCCGCGTGTCCGACCCGGTCAAGCGGATCGAACTGCGCGATCAGATCCGCGACAAGGTGCGTGCGATCACCGGGATGAATTGCGTGATCGAACTCGTTCCGCCCAAAAGTTTGCCCCGCACCAGTTCCGGCAAGCTCAGCCGTGCGCGAGCCAAGAAGCTCTATCTGTCGGGCGAGATCGCTCCGTTCGAAATGGCGGCCTGATAGCGACAGGATCGGCGGGGCACGCCAACCCTCCCGATCGGTTGCGTCAACGCGTCAGGGCGCGGTTGGTGCAAACCAGCGTTGTCGCCAGCCGAATGTGGATGCGACCGGCCTGCCCGTCGCATCATGTGCTGGTTTGAAGCGGAAGCGCGTGGTTGCCAGCCGGCAGGTGATCGCATCCGCCTCAGGATCACGACTGGGTCCGACGATGCGACAATCGCTGACGCGCCCCTCGACGTTCACGGTCAATGCGATCGTGACCGCACTGCCGATCCGCAACGTCCGTGATTTCGCGGGATAGTCCCTGGCCGAGACGATATCGCCGGCGATCTTGATCGGTTTGGTCGCACCGCCGCCAGCGCCGCCACCCATACCCACCGATCCAGCTCCATTACCGGAATCTGATGCGCCTGCACCCACGCCGGGGCCCTGTTCCTGCGCGCCCGCGTCGTTTTCACTCCCGTTCCCGACGACAGGAGGCGCACGCAGGGGCGCCAAGGCAATATGCACTTGCGGCGCGGCGATCGCGCGCCGCGTCGCCCTTCGTCCGGCCAGACCCGACGGGGCTTCGGCCAGCGGCGCGGAAGTCGGTTCTGGCGGGCGGACGGGCGGGCGCACAGGAGGCGTCCTATCGATCACCACATCGAAAGCCCTGATGGCGGGATTTATGATCGTTTGCCCGAAATCTGGTGCGAAGGCGCGTATCAACACCGTAAACGCCACCGCGTGCAGCAGGACCACACCCAAGGCGATGCTGACGCGAGCGCGGCGCGGGGTGTGCAGATCGGCTGACATCTCACCATTGAGATAGTTAGGCGCCAATGGCTTTGACAGGCCCGGGGCAATTGGAACACATTGCCGAAAGGGGAGACGGACGATGACGCAGACGCCCGAAGCGGTGTTCGAAATCGCACATGACGACGTGATGCTGCGCGGCTGGGCGGTGTCGCCGACTGGGCCTGGCCGGCGTCCGGCGGTGCTGATGTTCCCGGGCGGCACCGGACCGACGCCGGCTTTCACTGCAGCGGTACGAGAGCTTGCAGGTCTGGGTTATCTGACGATCGGCGTCGATATGTACGGCGGCGATGCGGACATCAGCACGCCGGAGGCTTGCGGCGTTCACTTCGAGGCATTGCTGCGTGCGCCCGATCGGTTGCGAGCCCGCGCTCTGGCGTGGGTGGATGCCGTCGCCGCCCGGGAAGATGTCGATGCAAGCCGGATGTCGGCGATCGGCTACTGCTTCGGCGGCAAATGCGTGCTCGAGCTTGTTCGCGGCTCGGCTACCTTGCGCAGCGTGACCAGCTTTCATGGACTTCTGAAAACGCATGCGCCTGCGAGCCACAAATGCTTCGACGGCCACGTCGCGGTCTGGACCGGCGGACGCGATCCTTATGCGCCGGTCGAAGATCTCGCCGGCTTGTGCGCAGAGTTCGACCAAGCGCAGATCGACTATCAGACGACCTTATTCGCTCAGGCCCTGCATTCCTTCACCGACCCGGGAAACGACGGCATTCGCCCTGGCATCGCGTACAATGCGGTGGCCCATCGCGTCGCATGGGCAGGTACCTTGGCCATGCTCGATCTCGTCCTGCGATAATCCTCGGGATCGGTCATCGCATATTCTCATTCTTGACGCGAAGTTCGCTATTGTGAAGAATTGGCTCTTGATCTAAGTCTTGAATTACCAAGAAGCTCGCTCAAGCGGCTCGGGTCAGGGGAGGATGAACAAGTCCGCGCACATCGCGGCTATCGGCGAAGCTGCATCAATCAAGAACATCATAGTCGGCAGCAACCCCCGCGCGTGGGGCTGCGAAGTTCGACAAACGGGGAGGATGATCGCGTGACAAGCAAGGATTGGAAAGCTGTACTTGGCGCCGGCGCAGCCGTCACCACACTTATCGTGAGCATGCCAGCCATGGCTCAGGATGCCGGGGACATCGTCGTCACGGCCCGTCGAACGGAAGAACGTCTTCAGGACGTTCCCATTTCCATCACGGTGTTCAACCAAGAGCAGCTGCAAAAGCAGAACGTAGCGGTCGCATCCGATCTTGCGATCTACACTCCGTCACTGGCGGTCAACACGCGTTACGGCCCTGAAAAGGCGACGTTCGCCATTCGCGGTTTCAACCAGGATGCCGCTGCGGCGCCGACCGTCGGTGTGTACTTCGCCGATGTGGTGGGCGTTCGCGCGCAAGGCGGCACCGCCGGTGGTAACTCGGTCGGCGCAGGATCGTTTACCGATCTGCAGAACGTGCAAGTGCTCAAAGGCCCACAAGGCACGCTGTTCGGCCGCAACACGACCGGCGGCGCGGTGCTGCTGGTGCCGACCAAGCCCAGCGATTCACTCGAGGGCTACGTGGAAGGCACCTATGGGAATTACGATCAAAAGCGGGTCCAGGCCGCAATCAACGTGCCGTTGGCCGAAACGTTCAAGGTCCGATTGGCAGTGGAGCGCAACAAGCGTGATGGGTACATGCGCAATCGTTCGGGTGTCGGTCCCGACCGCTACAACGATGTCGATTACTCCTATTACCGCCTGAGCGTCGTCGCCAACCTGACTCCCGATATCGAGAACTATACGCTCGCTACCTACAGCCACTCGAACACCAACGGCTATGCGACGCACTACGAAGGATGCGATCGCAATCCAAGCACCGCAAACCTGCCGCGTTACTACACCTCGCTCGCCGCCTGCGACCAGATCGATCGCCAGGCCGCGCGGGGCGATGGTCCGCTCGATGTCGACGTCAGCAATCCTAACCCGGGTATCAAGCTGGATATCTGGCAGGTCATCAACACGACTACCTGGCAGGCCAGCGATGCTCTGACCGTCAAGAACATCGTGAGCTATGGTGAGTACCGCGAGAAGTCGGCCTTCCAGCTTTACAGCGACAACTTCTTCATTCCCAATACGGCTGTCACCAGAGCGTTGGCCGCAACTGGTGGGCCTGCGGTCGGTCGCCCGTTCGATTACATCCAGCTCGGCACGCAACCCGGTTATGACGCGGCCGCCGGATCGACGACGACGGAGGAGCTGCAGCTTCAGGGGCGATCGGCGGACGGCAAGTTCAACTTCGTCGTCGGCGGTTATCTTGAGTTCAGCCGTCCGATCGGCTTCAACCAGCAACGCACCGGCATCTATGGCAATTGCAGCGATCCCGGCCTGGGCGTCGCGGGCTGCACGGGTGGTATTCCCCTCGTACCGATCCCCGCCAACGGACTGTTCCCCGGCTCTCCTGCCTACGTGCTGTCAGCCGGCCTCCTTTCTGAATCACGTACGAAGTTCGATTTCGACAATCATGGCATATTCGGTCAGGGCACCTACAAGTTCTCCGATAAGTTCTCGGTGACTGCCGGCGGACGTTGGACTTTCGACAAGATCGTCGGGTATTCCGAAAGCAACCGCTTCACCTTCGCGACCCTTCCCGCCGCACTGGGGGGCAGCACCCGCACCTTCGCGCGCGGCTGCAACGACAATCTTAACCACCCCGCACCCGGCGCCCGCAACGCGACACCCGCCAACACCGTGAACCTGCTCACCAATGGCGGCAACACGGCGGCTTGTGGAACGACCATCACCAACAAGTCGAACAAGCCGACCTGGCTGATCGATTTCGACTTCAAGCCGTCGCCGGACATGCTCATCTACGCCAAGTACGCGCGCGGCTATCGCCAAGGCGCGGTGAACTTCACCAATCCCGGTATCGAAACCGTCGCGCCCGAGAAGCTCGACGCCTATGAAATCGGCGGCAAGTTCACGTTCCGCGGCAGCGTCCCAGGCTACTTCAACGTCGCTGCCTTTTATAACGACTTCTCCAACCAACAGATCTTCGGTGCTTTGATCGCCAAGCCGGATAGTGGTCTGACGGGTGGTGCGGCGCTGATCAACGCCGGCAAGTCCGTGTTGAAGGGCGTCGAGGTCGATACCGGCGTCACCGCGTTCGACGTTCTGCGCCTGGGTGGTTCCTACACGTACCTGGACACGAAGCTGAAAGAGATCACCGTGCCGACGCTATCGGTGGATAGCCCGTTCTCGGCGATCATCCCACGCGGCAACGTTGGTGGTCCGCTCACCTACACGCCGAAGCATCGCCTGACCCTGTCCGGCGACATCATGATCCCGGTCGACGAGAACATCGGCAAGGTAAGCGTAGGCGCGATCTACACGTATACCGCCAAACAGCTTGTCGATGGCAACACGGGTATTCCGTCGTTCAGCCTGCTCAACCTGAACGCTACCTGGAACAATATTGGCGGCAGCGGTCTCGACGTCGTCGGATTTGCAACCAACATCACCAACAAGAAGTATCGCGTGACTTCGGGCGGTGGCTTCGAATCGTCGGGCATCCTCGACTTCGCGTATGGACAGCCCAGAATGTACGGCGTGCGCGTACGGTACAACTTCGGGACTTGAGCGATAAAGGGCCGTGGCTCGATCCACGGCCCGACCCACCGGCTACCGAGCCGACCTGAGGCCACGCTCCATCCGGAGCGTGGCTTTCCTTTTGCTGAAAGCGCCGCTTCGCCTAGCTGACGCCAAGCAGTTTGTGGCTCTGATGCCGCATCACCGCCTTGCCCAGGCGATCGGTAAATTGCACGATGATCGGCGGATCCACCCGGCGGGTAATGCTCCACAGATAAAAGCCGTAGATCGGCGCCTCGCGATATTGCGCCCAAGCGTCCTCGTCGGACGGCATTTGCATGCCGCGGCCACGCATCAGGCTAAGGTATTCGCGTAAGAGCCGCCGCTCTTCCACCTCGGCGACTGCGGGCGGCAGCACAGCATTGAGGTGATAGGCGACGTCGAGCGCCCATCCGCCGCGCTGCAGCAGTTGCCAGTCGATAAGGCCGGCTCCTTCGTCGGTGCGAAATATGTTGCCGGCATGCGCATCGCCGTGAATGAGGAACTGGGGTCGCGCACCATCTCGTGCCGCCAGCGCCTTCATCGCCGCGCCCAATCGCGTGGCACTGCGCACGTCGGAGCTGAGATTGTCGCCACGCGGGCCGTCGAGCAATTCCTGCAGCATATCCGGAGTCACGTAAGTCATCTGCGCCAGTTCCGCCGCGCGGGGACGGATCCACTCGGCTCCGTCCAGCAAGTGACTGCTCGCATGCAGCTTCGACAGCTCCGCCAAACTCAGCAGCGCATCATCGGCGCTGAACGGTTCGAGCGCAGTGCAGAAGCGACCGCCATCGACGATCACGTCGCGCATCAGCGTTACCGCTTGCATGGCCTCGCGATCGACGACCGCCGATACGCAGGTCGGCACACGCAGGTCGGGTATCGATGGCGCGATCCGGCAATAGAAATCGTCCTCCAGCACGCACGTGGAGCCACCCCGCGCAGTTGCAGCATCGACATCCAGCAAGCCCTTCAGACAAAAGGCGTGCCGATCACCGGAACCGGCAAACGTCACCGCGAAGCGCACCTTGGTCGCGACGGTGCGGATCACCTCGACCTGCTCGACCGATGTAATGGACGCGCCACCCGAGATTTGCGCCAGCGCCGCGCTCAACCATTGAGGGTCGAGCGCCTCGGCCAAAGTCTTGGGGACTGCGATCGCTGGCTGTGCCGGTATCGCGCGTTCCGGGGGCTGCGGCATCATCATCGTCCCTCTCCGTGTCAGCGTCAGACCGCTTGACGCTATTCGCTATTTCGTTTCATGCTTCACAATATAGAATTTGTATGGCCGGGGAAGCGTCATCGAACAAGGTGGGCCCGTCGGTTGGAAAAAATGGGACGAGGCATGGGAAAACCACTGGAAGGCATCAAGGTCGTCGAAGTCGCGATGTGGGCGTTCGTACCCGCATGTGGCGGCATGCTCGCCGACATGGGAGCCGACGTCATCAAGATCGAGCCACCGACCGGCGACCCGTTGCGCGGTCTGCAGATCGGCAACATGGCTTCGGGAAGTGGTCGCAACATCGATTATTCCTGGGAAAGCTATAATCGCGGCAAGCGGTCGATCACCCTCGATCTCAAACAGCAGGCAGGTCGCGCGGTACTCGACCAGCTACTGGCGGACGCCGACGTTTTTCTTACCAACCTTTTGCCGCGTGCACGTCGATCGATGGAGATTGACGCCGATGCGCTGCGTCCTCGCTTTCCGAACATCATCTACGCCAGCGGCAGCGGGGTGGGCCCGCAAGGTCCAGAGATGGAAAAGGGCGGCTATGATGCGATCACGTTCTGGGCTCGCGGCGGGATCTCCTCGTCCATGACCGAAGACGGTTCCGAGCATCCGGTGGGACCGCCGGGGCCGGCATTTGGAGATACCCTGTCAGGATCGATGCTGGCCGGCGGCATCTGCGCTGCGATCGCCAAACGTGCGTTGACCGGCGAAGCTTCGGAAGTCGACGTATCGCTGCTGGGTACGGCCATGTGGTCGATGCAGCGCTATATCTGCCAGGCCACCGCAGACGGCGTCGACAAGTTTCCGCGACCCAGCGCCCGCAGGCCCAACAACGTGCTGGTCAGCAACTACCGCACGTCGGATGGTCGCTTCGTGGCGCTCTGCATGCTGCAGGCGGACAAGTACTGGGCGCCGCTGATGGCTGCCGCCGAACGGCCGGACCTGCGCGACGATCCACGGTTCGCCGATGCCAGAAGCCGACGCGAAAATCTCGACGCCTGCTACGCCGAGGTCGCGGCGATGTTCGCCTCCAGGACGCTGGCCGAATGGCGCGCGATCCTTGCCCGGCAGGATGGGCAATGGGACGTGGTGCAAAATGTCGGCGAGATGAAGCAGGATGTGCAGGTCCAGGCGAACGGTTATCTCAAGGACGTGGACTATGGCGACGGCTCGACCATTCCGATGGTCAGTGTGCCGATGCTGTTCGACCGTGAGCCGCTGTCCTCCACCCGCTCGCCGGACCTGGGCGCCGATAGCGATGCGATCCTGGCGAGCCTGGGATACGACGAGGACGCGATCATCGACCTCAAAGTACAAGGCACCGTCCTTTGATGAACGACCATGCCGGCCCGCCACCGCGCAAGCTGCCTCTGCTGGAACCGGGCAGCGCCTTCTTCTGGACCGGAGGCGAGACCGGTCGCCTGCTGATCCAGCGCTGCACCCCGTGCGGGGCGTGGCAGCACCCCCCCCTGCCCCGCTGCGCCGCCTGCGGCAGCGAGGACGTGGCGCCTCGACCGGTCAGCGGCAACGGCCGGATTGCCAGCTACACGATCAACCATGAACGCTGGTTGCCGGGGTTGGAGGTTCCCTTCGTCTTCGCGGTCATAGAACTCGAGGAACAGGCTGAACTCTACGTCTTTTCCAACATCCGCGCCCCGATCGAAACGGTCCGCATCGGCATGCCGGTCTTCGCCGCATTCGAGCGGCACGACGATGTCTGGCTGCCGATGTTTCGCATTTCGGAAACCGCTGCATGACGCTCTATCCTGAAAAGTCGTGCGCCATCACCGGCGCCGGACAGTCTGCCGTCGGACGACCCTCTTCGCGCACCGCACTGCAACTCACCGCCGATGCATGCCTGGAGGCGATCGCGGACGCCGGGCTGAGACCGAGCGACATCGACGGGATCGCGACCTATCCGGGCAAATCCTCGGAGGGCGGCGGCATAGCGCCAGTCAGTCCATCGGAAGCGGCGGCGGTGCTGGGCATCGAGCCCAAGTGGATCCTGGCGTCCGCCGAAGGGTTCAGCCACATGGCGCCGATCTTCAACGCGATCAACGCGATCGCTTGCGGCTTTGCACGACATGTCGTGGTGTTCCGCTCGGTAGCGCAGGCACAGGCACGCATGGCCTCGCGATCCTCGACCCTGATGTCGGGTCATCACAACCGCGTCGAAGGCAACAACGCCTGGACCGTGCCGTACAACGCGCTCTCGCCGATAAATACCTTTGCACTCTACGCGCAGGCCTATTTCGCCAAATATGGTGCGAACGAGAAGCAACTGGGCGCCATCGCGGTGAACAGCCGCGCCAACGCCGCGCACAATCCGAACGCGATCTATCGCAAGCCGCTCAGCTTGGACGATTACCTCGCCTCTCGGGTGATCTCCTCGCCCCTGCGTCTGTACGACTGCGACTCGCACATCGATGGCTCGACCGCGATCGTCATCTCGCATCTCGACGCTGCCAGGGATCTGAAGAACGCGCCGTTGCGCTTCGAATCGATCGGCATGGCCGTCGGCGGCCTGTGGGTGGGCAAGCACGAAGGCGATTTTACCAGCATGCCGGCCGCGGCCCGCGCCGGCGAGATGCTATGGTCGCGCACCGATCTCAGACCCGCCGACATGGATTGTGCGCAAATCTACGACGGCTTCTCGATCCATGTGTGGATGTGGATGGAAGCGCTCGGCCTCGTTCCGCGCGGGGAGGCTGCCGGCTTCGTCGAGGGTGGCAGCCGTATCGCCCGCGATGGCGAGCTTCCGCTCAATACAGGCGGCGGGCAACTCTCAGGCGGACGCTTCCACGGTTACGGCCACATCCACGAAGCGACAGTGCAATTGTGGGGACGCGCCGCGGGTCGGCAGGTCCAGGATGCGCGGACCTGCATCGTCTCCAACGGTGGGTATGGCTACGGCGCGATGATCCTGCGCCGCGATTGATCGCGCTCTCGCCTTGACCGGATAGTTCGTAAATGCGATAATGCATTCGCTATTTAGAATATGGATGTTGGGAGACTGGAGATGGGTGAAGCTGATCCGGCACTGGGTGGTGCCACCAAGCCGGCCTGGACGCTCGGACCGATTTTCGATGCGGACGCGCACATCGATCCCCCGCATGACATGTGGAAGGACTACCTGCCCGCGCATCTGAGAGATCGCGCGCCCACCATCGAACACGGGCCCGAAGGCGATTTCATCTGCTTTGAAGGCAACAAACGCCCGTTCATGATGATCAACAACCAGGCCGGACGGGAGGGGCGCAACTTCAAGATGCAGGGCCGCCTTGCCGATCAACGCAAGGTCTGGGAGCCAGCGCAGCGCCTCGCCGACATGGATGCCGATGGCATGGATGCCGCCCTGCTGTTCGGCGGCGGACCGCTCGGCACTTCCGACAACGAACTCTACATCGCCAGTTACGAAGCCTATCAGAACTGGGTTCTGGACTTCGCGGCGGCCGCGCCCGATCGGTTATTTCCGGTCGGCTATGTGCCCATGCGCGATATCGACGAGACGTGCACCCATGTGCGGCGGCTGGCCCGCAAGGGTTTCAAGGCGATCAACCTGCCGGCGTTCCCGCAGAACCCGGATGCATGGAACACCAGCTCCGGTATCGCGGCGATGAAGTCCGGCCAGGTCTCCGCGCTGACCGGCGACCCCAAAAGCTCGCTGCAATACTTCCAGCCCGAATTCGACAAGCTGTGGCAGACCGTGGTCGACGAAGGCGTCATCATCACCTTCCACCTCGGCGCTCGCGTGCCGCGCTTTGGCGAAAAGCAGCATTTCCTGGCGGACATGCCGATGAGCAAGCTCGCCATGGCCGAGCCACTCGGCATCTTCATCTTCAACTGCATCTTCGACCGCTTTCCCGACCTCAAGATCGGCAGCATGGAAAGCGGCGTCGGCTGGTTCGCCTGGTACACGGAGTACATCACCCGTACCTGGGAGAAGCAACGCTTCTGGACCCAGAGCGAGCTGAAAAACGCGCCGGTCCACTACATGGAGAACAACGTCTTCGGATCGTTCATCCAGGATCGCACCGGCATTCTGAGCCGCGACTTGCCGGGCGGCAAGAACATCATGTGGTCATCCGACTACCCGCATTCGGAAACCACATTCCCCAACTCGCACGATATCATCCTTCGTGATTTCGCCGGCGTGCCGGAGCCCGCCATCAAGGACATCATCAACAACAACGCGCGCAAGTTGTTGGGTATTTCCTGACACGAGTTATGGGGCCAAGCTGCCCCATCGCCGCACGCGGAACCGGGCCAATGCGCTGGCCCGGCTCGGAACATGCGCCGATCCGCCGCATTTCCTTCTTATGAATCAAGATCTCACGAACTCTGCCCGCAACAGTCGCTGGCCGGCTCGGTTATGGGTGGTCCGTCATGGTCAGAGTGCCGGCAACGTTGCACGCGATGCTGCCCATGCTCAGGGGGTGCACCGTATCGCTCTGGATATCCGCGATGTCGACGTGCCGCTGTCCGAACTGGGAGAGCGACAGGCCGAAGCGCTTGGGCACTGGTTCGCGTCGGGAGAGGCGCATGATCGCCCCGAGGTGATCTTGTGCAGTCCTTATGTCCGAGCGCGCGACACTGCCCGGCTGTTCCGCGAAGCTGGCGGTGCCCCGTACGACGAGCCGATCTGCGGCGATGAGCGTCTGCGCGAGAAAGAGTTCGGCATCCTCGATGGCCTGACCACCGCAGGAGTTCGCGCGGAAGAACCGCAGCAAGCCGAGTTTCGCCGCCTGCTGGGCAAGTTCTATCACCGTCCGCCCGGTGGCGAGAGCTGGTGCGATGTGATCTTCCGCCTGCGTTCGCTGCTCGACACGGTATCGCTGCACTATCACGGGCGCGCGGTCATGATCGTCGCGCATCAGGTGGTCGTGCTATGCCTACGCTACATCATCGAAAATCTGAACGAGGAACAGATCCTCGCCATCGATGCCGAAGGCGACGTGGCGAATTGCTCGGTGACGGAATATGTCTTCGATCCTCGGCAAGGTGACCATGGCGGCCTCAGGCTTGTGCGCTACAACGTGACCGCACCGGTAGCTGAAGACCCGTCGACACAGGTTACCAGCGAACCCGATGCCATGGTCGGCGCCCGCGGATGACGCCGCTGGACGATGCCTGGCTGACGGACCACCCGCTGCCGCAGATCGAGCAGGATACAGACAAGAACCGACGCGGCCGCCTGCTGATCGCCGGGGGCGCGTTGAACGTACCCGGCGCCTTGCTGCTGACGGCGGAAGCAGGCCTGCGTGCAGGGGCGGGCAAGGTACAACTCGCAGCGCCGCTCGCCATTGCCACTGCGATCGGTGTGCTCATGCCCGAAGCTGCCGTGTTCGGCTTACAGACGGGCGACAAGGGCGAACTCGGCCCCGCCCCCCACGAACTCGCGGCTTTGGTCGATCGGTGCGATGCGCTCGTTCTCGGACCGGGGACAGGACGCGATGCCGATGGCCCCGCCCTGCTTGAGGCGGTGCTCGACAAGGACAATGGCGACATCGCGTTGTTGGTCGACGCGGCCGTGCTTTGCGCGAGTGGCGACCTTGCCGACGCACTACGCGCATGGCGTGGGCCGCTGGTCTTCACGCCGCACTTCGGCGAAATGGCGACGCTGATGCGGTGCGAGGCCGATACCGTCGAAAAGAGCATGGCCGCCGCCGCCGCCGAGCGGTTCGGCGCCACCGTGGTAT
The DNA here is from genome assembly GCF_055361525.1 of Novosphingobium sp. TK46. NCBI lineage: Bacteria > Pseudomonadati > Pseudomonadota > Alphaproteobacteria > Sphingomonadales > Sphingomonadaceae > Novosphingobium > Novosphingobium sp. TK46. Next base: position 2,480,227 of record NZ_CM143963.1, on the reverse strand, counting down.
TGAAGGGCCCGAAAACCTGGATCGCTTCGCCCGGAGCGGAGGTGATCGAGTATCCCGGTGGCGGCCCCGGACTAGGGACGGGCGGTTCGGGCGATGTGTTGGCAGGCGTCATCGGCGGCCTGCTGGCGCGTGGCGCCGACGGACCGACCGCAGCCGGCTGGGGCGTGTGGGCGCATGGCCAGGCGGGTCGAGCACTTGCCAAGCAAGTCGCGCCGCTGGGCTTTCTTGCGCGCGAGTTGCCGCCGTTACTGCCAGGGTTGCTCTACGGCGGTGACCAGCGTGTCGGGACTACGCCGCGCTGACCTTGGTCGGGAGCCGTCGCGCGTATCAGACTCAGCAGCTCGTGCGGCTCATTTGCTCAGATCGGGAATAAGCGCGAGATAATACGTGATGCCCGGCGCGATGTTGCTTAGCGGGATACGCTCGTTCAAGCCATGCGCGAACTCGTCCGAATCCTTCACGAAGACGGGGCTGGCTCCGTAACTATCGACGCCCTTGGCACGAAACCACATGCTGTCGGAGGCACCTGACGCCTGGACGGGGAAGATCGCGACCCCCGGATAAGCCTTGCCCATCGCCTTGGTCACCGCCGCTACGAAGTCGGGTCGCAAGGGGGATGCCGGCGAAACGGTCGATTGCTCGCCGGTGATATCCTCGACCTTCACGTTCGGGTTGCCGATCACACGCTCCAGCTCCGCGCCGATTTCCTTGCGCGAATGTCCGGGAAAAACGCGGCAATTGATGTTGGCGGTGGCCTTCTGCGGCAGCGCATTCTGGGCATGGCCGCCCTGCACCATCGTCGGCACGCAGGTCGTGCTGATCTTGCCGACCTGCGAAGGATCGGCCCGCAATGTCGCGGCGGCGGCCTGATCGTTCGGGTTGGCCGCGAAAGCCCGCATCGCCGCAGCCATCGCCGGCTCCTTGAACCGGGCAGCGCCTTCGAAAAACGCCTTGGTGATCGGATTGAGCTCGGTCTTGAAATGGTAGGCCCCGATCTTCTCCAACGCCCTGGACAGTTCCACGATCGCGTTCACCGGGCGCGGCGCGGAGCTGTGTCCGCCGGGGTCGGTGATGGTGAGCTGATAATCGATGTAGGTCTTTTCGGCCCCGTCCCAGCCCCAGAAGGTCGGCTTGCCGGTCTTCTCGTCAAGCGTGCCGCCGCCGCCATCGATGTTGACGACCAGTTCCGCGCCCGACAGCTTGTCGGCCAGAATCTTGCTGGTTTTCATCGTCGTTTCCTCATCGCCCGAAAAGGCGACGACGATTGTGCGCCGAGGTTGGTAGCCCTGCCTTCGCAGCGCAATCAGCGACGATACGGTCAGGGCCGCGCTGGTCTTCATGTCGATCGATCCGCGCCCGAACAGATAGCCATTTTCCATGACAGGCTTGAACGGATCGCGCTCCCAGTCCTTGGGATCGGCCTCCACGACGTCGAGATGGCCCGAGAACACCAGCGGCTTTAGGCTCGCATCGCTCCCACGCCAGGTTGCGACGAGGTAGGCGGTATCATCGACGGGCGTGATCTCGACGTCGGCCGTGCTCCAGCCGCCCGCGACAAGCGCATCGCGGAAGAGGGCGTCCACCTCTGCGGTCTTGTTGCCGGGCCCCGCGACCGAACGCAAGGCGATGGCCTTTTGCGCCAGGTCGAGCGCCTGCTTTTGCGCAGGATCGTTCGCCGCTGCGCTTGTCTGGACCGGTAACAGCCCCAGCGCGGCGGTGCAGACCAGTGCGATCATCGAAGCGCGTGCGTTCACGTATAATTCCCTCGGTATCCAAGCGCAAACGCTACAGCCTGATCCGCCGCTCCCGCAACCTCGCGCTTAGACTCGTACCCGCATCAGGCGACCTTGAGCCGCCGCCGCATCGTCTCGTCATCCATCATCTGCGTGCCGCGCAAGTGACCGAGCCGAACCCCGGTGCACGTCATCTTGAATTCGGCGAACGCCTCGTACCATTCCAGTCCCTTGGCCGATTTGCCACTGACTTCCTCCCACAGCGCCACCGTTTCGTCATGGCTGCCCATGCCCTCTAGCGGAGCGCCGTATGTCGAGCGGGGGCCATGCATGGTTTCCGCGATGACACAGAACCAGGCGAGATCGTGAAGCGCGCCGCCCAACGATGGCTGCTCCCAGTCCATGACCGCGACCACGTCGCAGTTCTCATCGAACATCATGTTGCCGATGCGCGCGTCGCCCCAGACCAGGCCGCTGGGCTGATGCTCGGGCCATAATCCCTTGAGACGATCCATCGCCGCGCGCAGAATCGGTTGGGGCGCCGTCTCTTCCAGCCAGTCGACGAAGCGGGTGTACTTGTCCCACTCCTGGAGCAATCCCCGCCGGGCACCCTCGGGTCCCTCGAGGAAAGAGAACCGATCGTCCGCAATTGTCTGGATCAGGGCAAGTTGCGTCACGGCGTTGTGCCACAAGGTCCGCCGCTGCGCGACCGTCGCCTCGGTCATCCAACCGCTACGCGAATACGGCGGGATGCTGACCGGTACCCGGCCATCGACCTTCCTCATGACGAAGAACGGCTTGCCCAGAATGGTCGGGTCGCGCTCTAGCCAGAATGGCTCGGCGACACGGACGCGGCCATCTTCATGCAGCGCCTTCATGATAAGGTACTGCTCTTCGAACAGGTTGTCCGGAAAAACGGTGAACGCCTCGGGGCGGATCCGCACCACACAGCCGAGTTCGTGATCCCGACCCGCCTGGCGATAGCGCGCATCGAACAGGATCGTCTCGTGCGACTGCCCCGCTCCGCGAGGATACGCCAGGTTGGCGATCGTGATATCGGACGCACCATCCAGACGCTGACCCATCCAGCGCGACAACTGGCGCGCAAGGATGTCGAGATCACGAACCTCGGGCGCGACGATGACATCGGACATACTGCTCTCCCTTATGCCGACAACCTATCAATTCACATAAGCGAATTATTGTTCGGATATGGATAACAGTTAAGTGGATGCGATAGCCCGGTCAAGCGTTGCCGGGCCTTGGCTAAACGCCATAGGCCTCAATCCTCGTCAGCGGGCTCGACACGGCCGGTCAGGAAATCGGACACGCGTGCGCACGCGGCCTGCAAGCGCTCGCCGGCAACCACCAGCTGCGAGCCGGTCTGCGCGTCGTGGAAACCCGCCATAAGCAGCAGGATCATCGTGCGACCACCCGCGTCATAGATGGGCGCCATGATCGCGGCCAGGGGATAACGCTCATCCTTGTCCACCATCAGCAATGGCCGCACTGGGGGGTCATCGCGCGCAGTGCGCGACTCCGGGGCGATATCGCCTGCCTTCCAGGTCGCTCCGGGACGCCGCACCAGCGCGAGGTATCCATGCTCGCGCACGTGTTCCATCGCGATGGTCATCGCCTCGCTGCGTTCCTTGTCGATGTCAGGAAAATTGCGTTCGAGCCAGGCTTCGCTCTCCTTGGGAGCCTTGGCGAAGAAGACACTCGCCTGCACCGTCGTCAACGGCATGCGCGAACCGAGCGGTACGGGATAGCCGACATGGCTGGCCGACGTCGATCGCTCGCGCAGATGCATCATGTCGCCTTCGAGGAAGTATGCGCCGCACACCACGTCGAATTCGTCGGCGATGGCGCGCATCTCGGGCTGGGCGACCTGGAGCGGAGAGAAATGCTCGGCAGCGATGCGCCCGATGTTCACCAGAGCCGGTCCCAGAACGTAAGTCTTTTCGCCTGTGCGATAGAGATATCCGACATCGACCAGCCCCGTCAGCAAGGCATGACAGGTCGCCCGGCTCAGCTTGAGCGCGCGCACGAGGTCGGTCAGAGCAAACGCCTTTCCCGGGTGATCGGCGATGAAGTTCAGGATCGACGCGACGCGGCGCACGCCGGGAGAAGAGCGCGACATAAAGACTTTCGCTATTTCGAATTGCGGGTAAGTCGTTGCGTCTCGCGCGTCAATCCCGCGGCTTGTGATCGACGGGCGCCAGCCTCAATCGCGGATCGCTGCTGGCGCCACCTCTGAGCTACGCCCCAGCCGTTCCGCCAGCAATGCGGCGATTTCACGCCGCGCCACCTTGTTCGAGGCGAGCAGTGGCACTTCTTCGCGTGTCAGCGACAGATACACGCGCGGCACCTTGTAACTGGACAGTTGCTCGCGGAGCTTGCCCTCAATCGCGGCAAAATCCAGATCCGCGCCGTCGCGCGCGACGACCGCCGCCGCCAGGAGCTGGCCACGTTCGGGGTCGGGCAGACCGACGACGTAGGCATTGTGGACCCCGTCGAGCGCCTGCATCTCCATCTCGACCTCGGCGGGGGAAACGTTCGAACCCGCGGTCTTTATCATGTCCCCGCTGCGGCCGACGAAGTGCAGTCGCCTGCCCTGCGTTCGCATCTCGACCAGGCACATGTCTCCGGTCCGGTAATATCCGTCGGCGGTGTAGTAATCGTCACGGCGCAGCTTGTGCAGACCGGTGGCGACGGCAAGCCCGCGCAACTGCATTTCGCCGACCTCACCGTCGGCAACAGGACGATCATGTTCGTCGGCGATCCGCACTTCGTAGCCAGGGGCGATGTGGTCCAGTGGCGCACATACCGGATAACCCGGCGCGCGAAAGTCGTCGGCCCATGAATAAGGGCCGAGCGTCTCGCTCATTCCGAGGCCCCACCACGGCTTGGGCGCTCCGGAAAGCCGCGCCAGATCTTCGTCCGACAACACCGAGCCCATCGCCATGCGACTGTCGTTGAGTGTCTTGTCGGCACAGATGGTCGTCGCCCCGGCCTCCCAGTTGGGCAGCAGCGTCATCATCAGCCCGCCCACCCAGAACATCGGCAACATGGCGCGGGCCTGTTTCCCCTTTGTCGCGCCCAGCATCCCGACCAGCCAGTGGCTGCGGAACAGGACGGCGGCATGGGTGTGCTTGACCCCTTTTGGCAAAGCCATCGAACCCGAAGTGTAGATTTCGACGATCTGGTCCGTCGGATGGACTTCGCTTTCCACCTCGCGCAGCAATTCGTCGCTGACCCCGGCGGCGGCCGCGATAACTTCGCCGACATCGCGGATCGTCGGCGGCAAATCGGCGCCGTGGGAGATGATCGTGCGCAAATAAGGCACGCGGGCAATGCGCAGGTCGGCGGTCGCACCCTCGCGCAGTTCTCCCAATGCATCGCACAACCGCTCGACATAGTCCTTCCCAAGCTGCTCGCGCTGCAGATAGAGAAATTGCACGTCCGACTGGCGCAGAACGCGCACAAGTTCGTTGGCGCGGATCATCGTGCTGATCGGCACCGCGATCGCGCCGATCCGCGCGGCAGCGGCAAACCAGAGCGCGAAGCGCGGGCCGTTGCCGCAGATGAAGCCGATGCGACTTGCCTTGCCCGCGCCCATCGCCAGCAGGCCGCGCGCGAGCATCGCGGACTGATCGTCCAGCTCGGTGAAAGTCGCGCTCTCGTCGGGGATCGAGGCATCGCGCAGGACCACCGCCGGCAGTTCGCCATAAGCCGCGGCTGCCGAGCGGATCAGCTGCGGGAACGTCGCCGCTTCATGCGGAAGATTGCGGGCAACAGGCTCTTGGCTCAAGACGGCATCCTCTCCATTATTCTTATCGCCTGTCAGTCTCGCAATTCACTGACGGCAGCATGACCCACCCGGACGTCAATCACACCCGCCCGGTTTGTAGGTTTGGCAGTTCACCCACGCAAATTAAAAGTCGCGATATCGAATTTACATCAGCTTTCTGTAAACGCGAAGGGTTGTGGTGGCCGGCGATATTCATCCGTAAGGATGTCGCGGCCGATCGGCGGGGCCGAACGCGCTTCGCATTCGACACGTTGGCATAGCCGGCACGTTACCCCGATCGGAGTGTTAGCGCTTTCGTCGTCCTGCGCATAAACCAGCCGCGGTGCTTCGGAGGCCGCACAAGCCAGCGCGATCGCGCGCAGGATCCGCGGTCTGCGGTGGCCACCCCCGCCGCTCGTCACGGTCCGGGCAATCGAGAAGAAGCGCTGGCCATCGGGCAATTCTAGCCTCTGCGTCAGCACCGCCCCGGGCGAGCGGAACGTGCTGTGTACGCTCCACAGAGGGCAGCCACCACCATGAGCGGCGAAGGGGAAACCCGCTCCGTCGAGACGCTTGGAAATATTGCCGGCTTCATCGACCCGAACGAGAAAGAAAGGCACCCCCTCCTGCCCCGGTCGCTGCAGCGTGGCCAGCCGGTGAGCGACTTGCTCGAAGCTTGCGCCGAACATCCCGGCGATCGCTTCGATATCGTACTTTCGCGCCTCCACCGTGCGCGCGAACCGATCATACGGCATGACGATCGCGGCGGCGGCATAGCCGGCCAGGCCGCGCCGGACGAGCAGTTGCGCAGTGGTGCTGGAAAATTCCTCTTCACGCAATGTCTGGGCTATTTCCGTTCGCAGCGAGGCGTAGGCGATGTGCAGCGCGATCTGGAAGGTTCGCGTCGCCGGTGCCAGCGTATCCGCGATCAGAAGTTGCTGGTTGTGGCGATCGAACCGTCGCAGCGCGTCGGCCAGGACATCGGGCGGCAGAAACCGCACGCGCACGCCTTTCTTGGCCAGAAAACGCACCGCGCCGCCATCGGCCTCGATCTCGGCGGCCAGATCTTCGGCCCGCCGGTCGAGCAGATCGACGTAGTTGCGGCGATTGGCGATAAAACGCTGGGCTTCGGCGACAGGGTCGTTCTCATCCCCATCCCCCGACCCGGACCGGCGGGCCGCCAAGGCCTGCTGCTCGCGGATATAGGCGCCATGCAACCGCAGGAGTGCTTCGGAAACTCCGGGAAAGCTGGTTGCCAGATCCGAAACCTCCAGCGGCGGCATATCGATATCGGAAAAGATCGGATCGCGCAGGACGTCGGCGATTCGCCGGGCGTAGCTCTCCCCGTCTTCGCTGGCCAGATCCGTGACGTCGAGCCGGTAGGTGCGTGCCAGACGCACCAGCATGTCCGCCGTGATCGGCCGTTGGTTGCGCTCCAGCAACGCGACATACGATGCGGAAATGCCAAGGTCCTCGGCCATCACCGACTGGGTCAAACCCAGTTCACGTCGCAGCCTGCGAAGGCGTGGTCCCAGATAGAGAGAGCGATTCTCAGCCATACAACCAGCTTTGTCACGCCTACACAACTTTACAAGCTTCATCTGTAAGGTTTGACAGACTGACACCAGGTAGGGTTCCGGGCCGTCGAACCACGGCATATCCAAGGGCTAACGAAATTGAGCAATCCGAGGACGTATCGTGACCTATCAGCAGACCATCGCCAAAGCCGATGACGCCATCACCGCCGAACCCAACTGGAACGGCATCGAGGCGCAGTCCGTCGCGCGTATGCGCTTGCAGAACCGGTTCCACACCGGCCTCGACATCGCCAAGTACACCGCCAAGATCATGCGCCAAGACATGGCCGCCTATGACGCAGACCCTGCGAACTACACCCAGTCGCTGGGTTGCTGGCATGGCTTCATCGGTCAGCAGAAGATCATCAGCATCAAGAAGCACTTTGGCACCACGAAGGGCCGTTACCTCTATCTGTCCGGCTGGATGGTCGCGGCGCTGCGCAGCGAGTTCGGCCCGCTGCCGGACCAGTCGATGCATGAAAAGACCAGCGTTCCGGCCCTGGTCCAAGAGCTTTACACCTTCCTGAAGCAGGCCGACGCCCGCGAACTGGGCGGCCTTTTCCGCGATCTCGACAAAGCGCACGAAGCTGGCGACGAGATGGAAGCCAAGCGCATCGAACACGCGATCGACAACTACGAGACGCATGTCGTTCCGATCATCGCCGACATCGATGCCGGCTTCGGGAACGCCGAAGCGACCTACCTGCTCGCCAAGAAGTTCATCGAGGCCGGCGCCTGCTGCCTGCAGATCGAGAACCAGGTTTCGGACGAAAAGCAGTGTGGCCACCAGGACGGCAAGGTCACCGTGCCGCATGAGGACTTCATCGCCAAGATCCGCGCCATACGTTACGCGTTCATGGAGATGGGCGTCGATGACGGCCTGATCGTCGCCCGCACCGACTCGCTGGGCGCCGGCCTGACCAAGCAGATCGCCTTCACCCGCGAAGCCGGCGATATCGGCGACCAGTACAACAGCTTCCTCGATTGCGAGGAAGTCAGCACCGTCGGCCATGGCGAGGTTCTGATCAGCCGCGACGGCAAGCTGATGAAGCCCAAGCGCCTGCCCTCCAACCTCTACCAGTTCCGCTCGGGCACCGGCGAGGACCGCTGCGTCCTCGATTGCATCGAGGCGCTGGAGAAGGGCGCCGACCTGCTGTGGATCGAGACCGAGAAGCCGCACATCGCCCAGATCGGCGGCATGGTCAGCCGCATCCGCGAGGTGATCCCCAATGCCAAGCTGGTCTACAACAACTCACCCAGCTTCAACTGGACACTCAACTTCCGCCAGCAGGTGTTCGACGCGTGGCAGCAGGCCGGCAATGATGTCTCGGGCTACGACCGCGCCCGCTTGATGAGTGTGGATTACGACGGCACCGAACTTGGCATCGAGGCCGATGAACGCATCCGCACCTTCCAGAAGGACGCGGCGCGCGAAGCGGGGATCTTCCACCACCTGATAACCCTGCCAACGTACCACACCGCCGCGCTGTCGACCGACAACCTGGCCAAGGAATACTTCGGCGAGGCGGGCATGCTCGGCTACGTCAAGGGCGTCCAGCGCGAGGAGATCCGTCAGGGCATCGCTTGCGTGCGCCACCAGAACATGGCCGGCTCCGACGTCGGCGACGATCACAAGGAGTATTTCGCCGGTGAAGCCGCCCTCAAGGCCGGCGGCGCCCACAACACCATGAACCAGTTCGCTGCCTGAGAACGCTCGAAGGAGATCTGTGATGACCGATACCACCACCACGGCAGAACCCACCCGCGCTCGCGCCGTGCTTTCGAACGAAGACTTCAAGCTGCTGCAGGAAGCCGTCGTCTTCTACATCAAGGCGCATGAGGACGATCCGATCTCGTCCAAGTATGCCAACCTGCATCACCGCCTCGGCAGCGCCATTCGCCGCTAGGCATCTCGCCATCGGGCGGTCCGATGGCGAGAGAGAGTTTCCTGGGGAGGAAAACCGCGGCCCGCCGTGCGAAAGCATGGCGGGCCCTTTTGCGTTCTTCGCCCTGCGGGTCAGGTCGGCAGCAAAGTGGCCCCGCGCACGTTTGTACTCTCAGGCATAGGCATGCATGGCGCTGATGGATGCCGGTATAGAGTACTGACAATGCAGACAGATTCCGCCCCGACTATCGCGCACATCAACGCCATTGGCACCGCCGTTCCGCCCAACAACGTGCACGAGGCGTTTCGCGGTCTGATCGACCACATGCTGCCCGACCGTCGCAACCGGGCGATCTACGAACGCATGGCGAGACGATCGGGGATCGAACGGCGGTACTCGTTCATCGAGCCGGCCATCACGGACGACGGGCAGACCACCGACACCGAGCGCTTCTACATACGTGGGGCTTTCCCCACGACGGCCGAACGCATGGAGCGGTACGAGCGCTGGGCGCCAGGCCTGGCCTTGCAGGCGATCGAACAGCTGGACGGTGATATCGCCGGCCAGGGCATCACCCATGTCGTCGTGGCGAGCTGCACCGGGTTCGTCGCGCCCGGCCTGGACCAGATCCTGATCCGCAAGACCGGGATCGATCCATCCGCCGAACGGACCCTCGTCGGTTTTATGGGCTGTTACGCCGCCGTCAACGCACTGCGGCTTGCCCATCACATCGTACGCTCGACGCCCGAGGCACGAGTGCTGGTGGTCAATGTCGAACTGTGCACGCTTCACCTCCAGCAGACCGAAGAGGTGGAGCGATTGCTGGCGATGCTCCTGTTCAGCGACGGTGCCTCCGCCGCGCTGATCACGTCCGAGCCCAAAGGGATCGCACTCACCGACTTTCGCGCGGCTGCTATTCCGGGCTCCGATGATCTCATCACCTGGCGTATCGGCGACCAGGGTTTCGCGATGCACCTTGACGGACAAGTACCGCTGCGGATCGCCGAGGCTCTCGAACACGAGCGCCAGCGCAACGATGACACGGGCATCCTGCGCGGCCGATCGCCTGCGGACTACGATCTGTGGGCGGTCCACGCCGGGGGTCGCTCGATCCTTGATGCGGTGGAGCGAGCACTCGAACTTCCGGAAGACGCGCTAGAACCATCGCGGACGGTCTTGCGTGAAAAGGGCAATATGTCGTCGGCCACGCTGATGTTCGTGCTTGCACGGATGATGGCGGCGCGCCGCCCACAGGACGGTCCAAGGTCGGGCCTGGGCATGGCTTTCGGTCCTGGCCTCGCCGCCGAGACCTTCCGCTTCGATCTTCTGTGACCGTGCCGGACTTGCGCAGCCGCGCACGCGGCGCAGAAATGATGGATGGAGATGACGTCGCGCCAAGCGACTACGCCGCTTGCATGGCCGATCTGGCGCAGGTCAACACGGTGACTCTGGCGCGACGGCCCACCCTGGCCTTCATCTCGCAGGCGATCGCGCATCTCCCGCCGAACCCCACGATCCTCGACGTGGGATTCGGCGCCGGCGACATGCTGCGCGCGATCGCCACCATGCTTCACCGCCGGGGCATCCCGGCGCGTCTTATCGGCATCGACCTCAACCCCCGTAGCGAGGGCGCCGCGCGCGGATTGACACCGACCAACGACGCGGCAATGGCCGCCATCGAGTGGCGCACCGGCGATGCCTTCGCTCTCGGCCCCGCCGACCGCCCGGACATCGTCATCAGCTCTCTCGTCACCCACCACATGGACGACGCAGAAATCGTGCGCTTCCTGGCCTGGATGGAGGCAACCGCCCGACATGGCTGGTTCGTCAACGACCTGCACCGCCATCGCATCGCCTATTGGGGCATCACCACGATGGCTAGGATCGCGCGCTGGCATCGTTTCGTGCGCCACGATGGCCCCCTGTCGGTGGCGCGCAGCTTCCGCCGGGCGGATTGGCAGGCCTTGCTGGCGCGGGCTGGCGTATCGACGCGCGCCACGGTGCGCTGGCGCTTTCCTTTCCGCTACTGTGTGGAGCGGCGCGCGTGGTAAATCCGATCGTGGTGATCGGCGGTGGCCTGGCCGGTGGTGCCGTCGCCACGAAGCTGGCGCGTGCCGGGCGTGCGGTCACAGTGCTGGAGCGCGAAAACGGACCGCATGAAAAAGTCTGCGGCGAGTTTCTGTCGGTCGAAGCTTGCCACGATCTCGACCGCCTGGGCCTTCCACCGCAATCGCTGGGCAGCGTCGCCCTGGACACGGTGCGCGTACACCACGGTCGCCATAGCGTCGAAGCACCGCTGCCGTTCATCGCGCATTCGCTGAGCCGGGCGCGATTGGACGAGGCGCTGCTGCAATCCGCCGCCGCTGCCGGCGCAGAGGTGCTGCGCGGTGTGCGTGTGACCGGTATCAGCGGCGACACCGTCCTGGCATCGGACCGAGCCCGAACTTCGCAGCACATCCTGCTCGCGACCGGCAAACACGACTTGCGCGGTCTGCCGCGCACCGCCCCGGCAACGCGGGACGGCTATGTCGGCTTCAAGATGCATTATCGCCTCACCCCCGCAGCCCTGGCAAAAGTCGGCACCGCCATCGAGTTGCTCGTGTTTGCGCAAGGCTACGCAGGATTGCAGCGGGTCGGCGAACACGACGCCAACCTCTGCTTGGTGGTCAAGCGGACGCATCTGGCGGATGTCGGCAACAGTTGGGACACACTGCTCGACGACCTGCGGAGTGATGCCGTACTCGCGGATCGGCTCGATGGTGCGGTGCCCCTTTTCACCAGGCCGCTTGCGATCGCCAATCTACCGTACGGCTACATCTATCGCCCCCAAGCGCTATCAGACGGCATCTGGCGGCTGGGCGATCAGGCGGCGATGACCGCGTCGCTCACCGGCGACGGGATGGCGGGCGCATTGCGAAGCGCGCATCTTGCCGCCGATTGTCTTGAAGCCGGCACAAGTGCTGCCTGTTTTCAGAGGTTGCTGGCCGAGCAGACTACTCGCCAGGTGCACCGTGCCATGCTGCTCCAGCGGATGGCGGAAAGCAAAAGCGCACTGCGCCTGGGGATGATGGCAGCGCGGATCTGGCCGGCATTGTTGACGATGAGCGCGCGGGCGACGCGCCTATCCGCGTAGGGTGTGCTCGCGCAGGTTCAGGTGCTTCCGTGTGTCCGGCCTGATTGATGCAGCCATCATCACGGCTGCTGGCCTGTATGGAGATCGCGGATCGGGTCCATGACGCTTTCGCGCGCTCGAAGCGCTTGGCCACTCTCTGGTTTTCCCGACCCCGTCTTCTGACCGTTGCGCCATACCTCTCTACTGACCTTCCTTGCGTCCCTGACGCCTCAAGCCTTGGCGGGTTACACTGCCGCGGCCGGAGCTCTGTAGGACCCGCCATGCGCCATCAGCGCCCAGACGATCCTAGCCATCTTGTTGGCGAGTGCGACGGTGACGAGCATGCGCGGCTTGCGCGTCAACATGCCGGCCAGCCATGCGCTAGCTTTATCGGGGTTACGTGCAGCGACCTTGGTCGCTGAGCTTGCGCCCAGGATCAGCAGCCGTCTCAAGCTGCGCTCGCCCATTTTCGTGGTGCGCCCGAGCCGCTCCTTGCCGCCGCTGGAGTGCTGCCTTGGGACGAGCCCGAGCCAGGCTGCAAAGTCACGCCCCCGCTTGAAGGTGTTAGCAGCCGGCGCAAGCGCAACCAACGCCGTTGCCACCACAGGGCCAACACCTGGAATAGTCATCAGCCGCTTGGCGACGGGATCAACCTTTGCGCGAGTGGCGATCTCACGATCGAGAAGAGCGATCTGCGATTGCAGCGCCTGAAAGCTGTCCGCCATGATCACGAGCACCGGCCGTGCTTCATCCGGGATGTCGGATGCAGGATCTCGGACCAGTTCGACCAGCTTGCTAACGTGGCCCACGCCTTGGCGCACGATGTAGCCGAACTCGGTAAGATGCCCGCGCAAGGCGTTTATCAGCTGCGTGCGCTGGCGAACGAGCAGATCACGGGTACGAAAGACTACCGCTGAAGCCTGGGCCTGCGCGCTCTTGCCTTGCACGAACCGCATCGTTGGGCGCTGAGCTGCCTCACAGATCGCTTCCGCATCAGCCATGTCGTTCTTCTGGCGTTTCACAAACGGCTTCACGTACGCCGGTGGGATGAGCCGTGTGTCATGACCCAAGCCTCCGATCTCACGCGCCCAATAATGAGCGCTTGCACATGCCTCCATCGCAACAATGCATTGCGGCAAGGACGCGAAGAAGGGCAGGACCTGGCCTCGGCGCAGCTTCTTGCGAAACACAACAGATCCATTCGGTCCTGAGCCGTGAACCTGAAAAACCGACTTGGCCAAGTCGATGCCGACTATGCTAACCTCATCCATGGACGCCTCCAACAGTGGTGTTTCAACACCTCCACTATGGCACATCAAGGCCGTCAGGGGGCGTCCACCCCAACGCTTTCGGGCGTGCTTCCGCGGCAGTTGAGTGACCGGAATGAGGGCGGTAGGCGCCCTGCCCCGCCCCTTATTTTCCGCCCACTTGGCGAAATGAGGTCGGCTGACTATACCCGCAAATGAGCTATCTAGGCATACATCGCAGCTTGATGATGTTGATACCTGTTTTCTAGAGGGTTCAGCATTATGACCCATCTAACAGTCGCGTTAACGCCGCCAGTATGCTCTGTGGCGTAGTTGGTTTTGATAGTGAGGGGATTGTATGATATCTTCTCGGTAGATCCGTATAATGGTATCCTGTGATCAGTAATGTAGGGATACCGCGACTTATCAGCGCGTCAGCAATCGGGTAACTCATCTCTGTACCAAGATTGATATCAAGAAGCGCCGTATCGATGTGATGGTTTTCGACTAACGCCAACCCGGTCTGAACCGTATCGGCAGGGCCTATGGCACGATAGCCGGCCCTCTCGACAATGTCGGCGATCATCTCGGCAATCCACCATTCATCCTCAACCACAAGCACATTCAATATGCTGTTCTCACCGTGGTCCATCATCGTCCTCGCCGCCATGCCGGGGGTAGGGGAACGAGAGTGTGACCTTCAAACCCTCTGATCTGAAGGCGAATTCACAAGACCCTTTCATGCTATAGCGCATTTCGTTCCGAACCAGGCGCATGCCAAATCCGGTTTTCGACGGCTCACTTACCGGCGGGCCTCCCGTTTCCTCCCAGATCAGTGCCAGTTGATCGTCCTCAGCCTCATGGCGCGAGGTGGCGGCGATGCTGATCTGCCCGGCGGCATTCGACAGGGCTCCGTACTTTGCCGCATTGGTGGCCAGTTCATGCAGGACCATGCCAAGGGAGAGTGCTCGCCGCGGATCAAGTGCGATTGCACCACCCGCTATATTGACCCGATGCCGGCCAAACGGCTCCAGTTCGTGCGAAGCGATATCCTGCAACATCACCGGCGCCCAGTTTTCGCGCGATAGCAACTCGTAGGCCCCCGCCATCGCTGCCAATCGGCCGTCAAAGGCAACACCGAATTCATCAAGTGATGTGTAGGCCTGACGCATCTGCCCCGAGATGGCCATCACGATGCCCAGCATGTTCTTAACGCGATGGTTGAGTTCGGCGATCAAGGTACGCTGATGAGACTCTGCCTCGGCCAAACCGGTCACATCGATAATCGCGACCGCAACGCCTTCGGCGTCACCGCTGTGATTGCGATACGGTGTGATCCGAACGAGGAAGCGCTGAGCCCCTTCCGATTCCGAAACGTGCCGCTCTATCACTTCACCCGAAGCCAGAACCCGTCGGAGATCATCGAAGAGCTGCGGATGATCCAACCTGTGAGATAAATCCGTCAGCGGTCTCCCGCGATCGCTCGATAGCATTCGGAAGATCTTACCCGCAGCCGGGGTAAACAACCGGATTACCAAGTCGCGATCAAGGAAAATCACGGCAATGTCGGTTACTTCAAACACGTTCTGGAGATCGGAGAACGTTTCATCAAGCGCTTCCATCTTGCTGTGAAGCTCACCGTTGACGGTGTACAACTCCTCATTCAGCGCCTGTAGTTCCTCCTTGGACGCCTCAAGCTCCTCATTGGTGGACTGCAATTCTTCATTTACCGAAACCAGCTCCTCATTCGAAGATTTGAGCCCCTCCAGAGCCGTTTCATATTCCTCGATTGTCGATTGCAGCCGCTCGCGCGTGTCGCGAAGCTCTCGTTCCAGTTCGAAATTGGCGTCGTCATGCCCACGCGGACGCAGGCGTGCCTGCTCAGCGCTTATCGATGGACCGTAGTCATGGAAGATCACCAGCAAAAGGCGCTCGTCGGCTATGCCTGAGAGGGGTTCGACGCTGATGGCGAGCTGTTGAATGCGACCATCGTCGTTTTCAAATTCGACGCCATGACAGTCAACCCGCTGCCCATTTTCCACGGCCTCCCGGAACGCGCTGCGCAGATCCAAGCGCAGGCCTTTGCGCGCCATGAACAGAAGCTGCCGATTTGGCATTCCCGCGGGGGCTTCAAAATACTTGCCGGTGCGCGCGCCATAATAGACGATGTCGCCCTCTGCATTGACGACCACGTGTGGCGGAGCATGGCGATCAAGAACAAACGCCTCGACACCTTGGCGCAGCGGTGTGATCGCCGTTCCTTTTGGCCCATGTGGAATGGACAAGTGCGTCAATGTCGAGCGGATGTCCGGTGCCACCAACGGCAAACGTTGAGCCAGTCCACCAGCATCGCGCGCGCGGAATAAGCGGTGCTTCTTGTCCACCGGCGCAAATAGCTCGTCAAATTGACTGATACCTTCCGATGAGCCGAGAAACAGATAGCCGCCTGGGCGGAGCGCGTAGTGGAAAGTGGGTATCACCTGGCTTTGGGCGTCGGCACCGAAATAGATCAGCAGGTTTCGGCAGGAGACCAGGTCAATCCTCGAGAACGGTGGGTCCCGCAACACGCTGTGTGGCGAGAATATGCACATTTCGCGGATTTCTTTCGTTACCACCCAACCGCCACCGTTAGGGACGAAGTAGCGCTTGCGTCGCTCTTCGGAGACGCTGTCGAGTAATGCTTCCGGGTAGTGAGCGGCCCGCGCAACACCCAGCGCACGGTCGTCGATGTCGGTTGCAAAAAGTTGAACACGAGGCACATTGCGCAGGGTATCCATGTGTTCACGCAAGACCATCGCGATGGAGAACACCTCCTCGCCGGTTGCACAGCCCGGCACCCAAACGCGCACCGTCTCATCCGCACCCCGCCCCTCGAAAAGGTGGGGAACGATCTGCTCGGCAAAAGCGTCGAAGGTTTCAGGGTCACGGAAGAAATTCGTCACGTTTATGAGCAAGTCGCGGAAGAGAGCCGAGACCTCCTTGGGATCCCTGCGGAGCAATTCGACGTAGGTGTTGATTGCATCCAACTGATTGACCTGCATCCGTCGTTGGACGCGACGCAAGAAAGTCCTCGTTTTGTACCCACTGAAATCATGGCCCATCTGCCCGCGGACCAAGGCATAGATTTCCCTGGCGGCGTCGTTGACGCTCGCATCCTCACCATGCGCTACCTCTCTGGCCATGGCCTCCAGGACTGAAAAACTGCGGGCGAACTCGACCAACCGTTGCGCCATGGCTGCCACTGGCACAGCAAAATCGATCAATCCCGTAGAAATCGCGCTATCAGGCATTTGCTCATGCTGGGGTGGGTGCCCGTCGGCGACCTGCGCCATTGTCAGCCCACCCCGCTCCTTCACAGCCTTGATGCCGAGCGTGCCATCGGAATCGCTGCCGGACAGGATGATCGCTGCAGCCAGCTCTCGCTTGTCCTTGGCGAGCGCGCTGAGGAATATGTCGATCGGCTTGCGCTGCCGGACGCCCTCGTGCGGCGAACGCATCCTCAAGCAGCCGTCGCTGAAACCGAGGACGGCATGCGATGGAAGAACGTACACGTGGTTGGGTTGTACCTCTATCCCGTCAATCGCGTCGTGGACTGGCATAGCGGTAAACCGGGAAAGGATCTCGCTGAGCATGCTTTTGCGATCCGGGCTCACATGGGTAACCACCACGAAGGCGATGCCTGTATCGACAGGCATGGGCTCGAACAGCCCCTTCAAGGCATCGACGCCGCCGGCGGACGCTCCGATGACGACAACGGGGAAGCTGGGATTCTGGCCTGTCAAATTGCTGTCCTCGAGCCTGACAGCCTCATGAGCCCTATTGCGCGATAATCAAAACAGGTTCGGCACCTTCGACGCGCACTAAGCGAGAAACAGGAGCGAACGGAGATTCTCAGCAAGGCGTAATTTTATGGTTTGCCATCGACTGCGCCAAGGAAGACGCACAAATGCCAAATCCCAAGGGTCGCTTGGGTTGGTCGTCACGCTCCTGTCAGCGTCGACGCTTCCCCCAGGCCGGGCGGTGTCGCCGTCTGCGATGTCACAAGCAAGCGGCATATCGCAATCTTGGGAGAGGATTGTTCGATCCTCCCCCGCTTGCGGCCTTTTCCTAGCTCCGCCTGATTATGAACGGAATTTTGCTCCCAGGCAGTCGAAGCGACATTAAGAATGGCTGGAACTGGGCGATTAGCCGCCCTCCTGCCGTAATCTGATGCCCGATTTTCCGGATGGATCTGCCTGAAACCGGGAACGTCGATCCCGTCACCAATGCCGTCGACATCCAACCCACCGTTTTGCGCCGTCGGAGAGAAAAGGCTGATGATCAAGGACGGACCGCGCCAGCCAGTGAGCCGCCGGAGCTTGAACGGCAACTGCAATGCTTGGATCATCACCAAAACGATATGAGGTTGGTACAGTCTATAGACGGTGCTACGCCTGCGACATCACCGGCACGACTTCTCGGGCGCTGGTGGCTGCGAGACCTGTGCGCTCCCGCCTTTCTGGCCGGAGTACACATCATGCCTGCATTTCACCTTGCTGCTTTGCCTTTGTTTATGAGGCGCTTATCCTCACGCTCCATTCTCACCGGAGACGAAGAAGTTGCCCTAATGGCTTTGAAGGGCCAGGTGAAGCAGGTCGAACGGCGTATCGACATCGTTTTACAGGGAGAGACTGTTGATCACTCCTGTCTTGTCGTAGAAGGCCTGATAGGTCGGTTTGGCCAGAGCAGTGACGGTTCGCGGCAAATAACATGTCTGTATATTCCCGGCGACATGGCCGATCTACCGTCCGTGGTCAGCCCTAAATCGGGGTGGGGATTGATGTCTCTAACCAAGACAACGATCCTTCGTTTGCCGCATATCGATCTCCGTCGCCTCGCCGCTTCGTACCCCGGAATCGCTGAAGCGTTTTGGCGCGATTGTGTGGCAGATGGATCGATCTTTTCCGAATGGGTTGTGAATGTTGGCAGCAGGGATGGTCCTGCCCGTATCGCGCATCTGATTTGCGAGATGGCCATCAGGTACGAGCAATCCGGACAAAGTAGTCGACAGTCTTTCTCGCTTCCGATCACCCAATCCGATCTCGGCGATGCCACCGGCTTGACAAATGTCCACGTTAATCGTGTCTTGAAGGGGCTCAAGAACCAATCAATAGTCACCCTTCAATCCGGCCACATCACAATCCCTAGCTGGGAGAAGATCGTATC
The DNA here is from genome assembly GCF_055361525.1 of Novosphingobium sp. TK46. Classification (NCBI taxonomy): domain Bacteria; kingdom Pseudomonadati; phylum Pseudomonadota; class Alphaproteobacteria; order Sphingomonadales; family Sphingomonadaceae; genus Novosphingobium; species Novosphingobium sp. TK46. The sequence goes on along the minus strand of NZ_CM143963.1, from coordinate 2,461,677 downwards.
GGCTGGTGACTTTGATGACAGCTTCATGCTTTTGGATGGACCATCACCTCGAATATCGCTGACGGAGAATAACCGCGCCCTTTAGCAATCATCATCCTGTGACCCCGCCTCTATTCCGCAAATTCATAGCGAAGACTGCCACAGCTTTTACACATGTTGTTTCTGAGTTGCGCGGAAGATTCTAGTTCCCCTGCATATCTAGGGGATGAGCGCCATGATGTCAGATGTAAGCCTCTGTGCGACAAAGCTCTGCGAACAGCGTCGACTGGCACGAACGGCTCCGTGCGCTGAAGTTGCCGAGGTTCACCTTCAGAGGGCGATGCTATATAAAGATCAATTCAGGTTTCTGAGGGCTCGTAGACGCCAAAGTTGCAGGCCTTGATCGGGATCGTACCGTTTCACGTTGGCTTAATCGAAGTTGAAGGGCGTCCACCCGAAAGGCTGCCGCAGATTGCGAATTTACATAAGAAGGCAGCATGCCAAACCAACCTAAAGGTCGATCGTGGCGGTTGTACTTGCCGGAAGAACCACTTTGCTGGCAGCTGGCTGCACTAGTTAAGGCGCCATCATGGAGATTAACGAAGGGCAGCTTACGGGCACGGCATCGTGGCCTGCCCATGACTGGAATGAGGGCGGTTGCAGGCGCCCTCCCCCGCTTGTCCCGCCGGGCACGTCCGCTAACCTCGCTTCGTTCCGCAATCCGGACAAGCTATTCGCGCCCTTCCAAGTGAGCTGGATCAGGCGCGCTCGGTCACCATGCCAGGTTCACGCGCGCGTAGAGGAAGCGGCCGTTGAAGCCGAAGGGTGAATAGTACGGAAACGCCGTGCCACCGTTGTTGTAGTTGATCACGTTGGTATCGGGCACGCGGTCGGGATAGACGTCGAACAGATTGTTGACGCCGATCGCCACGTTGGACTTGCCGAACAGCGGGGCGCGCAGTTCTGCGTCGACGATGACGTGCTTGCCGGTCTCGACGTAGTCCACCAGGCTTGAAGCCGGTTGGGTGACGCTGCCGTAATATGTCGCGCGCAGCAGGCCGCCGAAGCCCGACTTGGTCCAATCTACCTGCCCGGTCAGCTTCTCGCCCGGCGTGCCGTCCTCGATGCTGACGATGCGCTGCTGGCCGAACAGCGCGGGCACGGTGATCGTGCCGGTGCCGGTGGGTACGCGCGTGAGCTTCACGTCGTTGAGGTTGCCCGCCACGGTGAAGTCGAAGTTGCCCGCGGACGTGGTCGTCAGGCGATAGTGTGCGACGAGGTCGATGCCCTTCGTTGTCGACCGGATGCCGTTCACGAAGAAGCGCGCGGCCGTCACATTGAAGGGCTGCAGCAGCGCGGTGATCGCGGCGCTGGAATTCACGCCAGTGCCGATGTTGTCGGACAACGCGAGCTGGTTGCGCAACTTGATGCGGTACGCGTCGACCGTAAGGTCGAACCCGCCCGAGCGGAAGACGAAGCCACCCGACAGGTTGAACGACTTCTCGGCGTCGAGCGGCTTGCCCCCCAGTGCCGCGCCAACCGGGCTGGTCGAGGGGAACGTTCCGGTGTCGACCACGGTCGCGACGCCGCCGATGTTGGCGACCTGCGGCTGCGTCAGCGTGTAGAACTGCTGCTGCAAGGACGGAGCGCGAAAGCCGGTGGAGACGGTGCCGCGCAGCGCGAAGCTGTCCGCCAAGTCATAGCGGGCGGAGAACTTGCCGGTGCCGGTCTCGCCGAAGTCCGAATAGCTCTCGCCACGACCCGCCAGCCCTAGGAGCAGCTTACCGATCTGCGCTTCCAGATCGACGTAGCCGCTGACGTTGTCACGATGGCGGCTGACCGAGTTGGCGGGCGAGAAGCCTTGGAACCCTTGCGCGCCGCTGCCCAGCGCGGTGTTGCCGCCCAGCGGACCGCGCGCGAAGCTTTCGGTCTGGCCCTCGCGGATCTCGAAGCCTTCGTTGCGGTACTCGACGCCCCAAGCGACGTTGAGCGAGTTGCCGCCGTCGAAGTCGAACTTCTTGCTGACGTCGAGGCCGCCGACGATCTGGTCGTAGATCAACTTGCCATCGTAGAAGTCAGTCGGCGAGGCGGCCCCGTAGGTCGAGTTGATCGAGTTGCGGGTGTGCAACGTCAGCTCATTGCGGCCGTAGGAAACGCTGAGGTCGACGGCCCAGCTGCTCAGCTCGCCGCGGATGCCGAGCGCTGAGTTGATGTCGTCTGACTTCACGTTGATCAGCGGCAGGAAGCCGGTGGGGTATACCGCAGCCACGTTGTTGACGTTGCTCCTCAGCCGCGGAAACGCAGCGCTGGTGCTGTCGCGGTTCTGGTAGCCAGCGTAGCCGTACACGGACCACACATCGTTCACCGGCGCCCCGAAGTTGGCAAAGACGGTGTACTGTTCCTGCTTGGGATCACCGAAGCGGCTGGTCACGGCGTTAGGCGTCACGCGCCGGTCGAGGTCGCCACGACTGGTGTAACCCCGGTTGAGGTAATCGGCCGAGATCGTCAGGAAGCCATCCTCGCCGATGCCGAAGCCCTGCCACACCGAGGCGTTGTAGGTCTTGCCATCGTGCCGGTCGCGGCTCTGGCGCGCGGTCTCGACTTCAGTCTCGTACTGGCCGTAGCTGGCCGAGGCGCCCCCGCCCTGGCGTGCTTCGCGCAGGCGCAAGTTGATGACGCCGGCGATCGCATCTGAACCGTACTGCGCCGACGCACCGTCACGCAGGACTTCGACCCGGTCGAGCGCGACGGTCGGGATCGTGTTGAGGTCAAAGGCCGACGAGCCTCGCCCAACCGAACCGTTGGTGTTGAGAAGTGCCGAAGCGTGGCCGCGGATGCCGTTGATCAGCACCAGGGTCTGGTCGGGCGAGAGACCGCGCAGCGTAGCGGGACGGATCGAGTCCGTGCCGTCCACTGCGGCCGAGCGCGGGAAGTCGATCGAGGGGGTTACGTTCGAGAGCGCCTGACCCAACTCGGTCGTACCCTGGGCGCGCAAGGCTGCGCTCGACAGCACATCGACCGGCGAGGCCGTGTCGAGCCGCTGACGTCCGGCCACCCGGGTGCCCGTCACGATGATCTCGTCGGTTCGGGCGGCCTCATCACGTGCATCCTGCGCCTGCGCCAGGTCCGGCGCGAATATTGCCATCAGCGAGCAGGCGATCAGATAATGGGTACGTGTCTTCATGGCGGGCTCCACATCCTTGGATTGCCGGCCTAATACACAACCAAGTGGCTAGACATATACCTCTTGGGCATCATGCAGCATCGTTTCGCGCAAGCGATGCACATGAGCAACACGGTAGGCGACTGGCGCATTATGAAACTACAGGCTGGATGGGCTTATTATAGATCCGCAGCGCCAGTTTTTTGGTCGCCCCGTCACTCATCCGAACACTGCCTTTGGTGCGGCAGGCGTCCTTCCGCGCCCGTTCCGCTCGCCGCATGCGATATGGCAAAAGCATCAGTGCGCTTCGACCATCAGTCGTTGTCTGGCATCAGCCTGGCTGGATCAATCGCCACCAGGGCGCCAATCATCCAGAACGAAGTTTCCAGCAGCGCATCGTTCAAGCGCGGGTTGTCCCAGTGCAGATCGCTTCCAGTGATTGCGACTAGCCAGCGGTGCAGATTAGCAATTCGGTCACGCGACATGCTCACGAGGTCGATTTAAGCTCAGGATTGGCGCACCGCAATCGTAGGCCAGCCAGGTCGCGCAGGGTATTCCCAGTCGTTGGCATGAGTCGGAGGAAAGTTGATGGTTCTAGGAGGCTCAAGTCCCGATCGCGAACGGAACGTTGCGATTTACATAGCCGTCATTGATGGCGCGACCTTTGGTGAGCTTGCTGCGCAGCACGGTATTAGCAAGGTTCGCGTGCAGAAGGCCTATGCACGTGAGCGCACAAACGCGTGGGAAGCGCGAAGCCGAGGAGATACAAGCTACCTAGACCGCCCAATTCCAGCGGATGTTTGAGACCGGCACGCGACCGTGGAGATGAACGATGGTCCGCTATCGGGCACACTGGCCTAGTCTGCGAATGACTGGAATGAGGGCGACAGGCACCCTGCCCTGCCTCTTCAGCCACGCATGTCAGCTAACAGCACTTACTATCCTGAACTCGGACAGGCAGTTTGCGCGCCCTTGCAGACATCACCTTGGTGGGTCAGCATTGTCGCTCACGAGATGGAGGTTTCCCCTGCGACTGCCTATCCGCAACTATCTCGCGACACCGCTGACGATCTTCATCGAACCAGTCTGTGATCAGTATGAAGTTCCGCCTCAAGGCGAAGCAGTTGTGATCCTTGAAGGTGGCCTCCCGCACTCAATTGACATCCACCCGGATAATTGGGTTTCGGTTTGGAACGAGGGATCAGAGTGGGCGAAGGTCGAGATATTTGATCAGCACCAGTTCTCCGGCCCTGTGCGCCCGGCAAAGTAGGGTCTGCCAATGGCGGCTCACCCACCGATCCTCGTCATAGGGCCCGCTCCATACGGAGCCCGAAAGCTGCCTCCCATTCAGCTAGCGGGCACCTCCATCAAGCCCCCGTCAGTCCTTTCCAATGGGATCAGGTAGCGAGAAGCTGCCCAGTCGCCTAAAGCGCCCCAGACTGATGCCAGGGGCGGTGACAAAAGATGCAAATCCGGCGAGACGATCCGACAGCACCTTACGTAGCGAACCTACTGCGCCATCACCTTCGAGAGTTGCAGGGCGCGATGGCTGGCAATGCATTCGCACTCGATGCTTCCGGGCTTTCGGCGGCGAGCGTTACATTCTGGACGGCATGGAATGGCGAAACGCTGCTCGGCTTCGGCGCTCTCAAGGAGTTGGACACAACGCACGGCGAGGTGAAGTCCATGCGAGCAGCTCCGGCAGCACGAGGCACCGGGGTCGGTCGCGCCATGCTTGAACATATCATCACGGAAGGCCACCAGCGCGGCTACACCCAGTTGAGCCTTGAAACGGGAACCGCGCCGCTGCACGTGCCGGCCATCTCACTCTATCGCAGCGCCGGGTTCACATCCTGCGACGCATTTTCAGATTACCAACCTAGCCCACATAACCAGTTCTTCCGGCTCGATCTATCATATGCGGCAGGCTGATTGCTTACGAACGAACGGTTGACGAAACGGTTCGGGCTGTCTCGATCGGGATCGCAAAATGGGAAATCCGGCGAGCCGATATCAAAAGAAGAGTGCTGCTACTCCGTTGCGTGCCTGTCCCCGACGCATGGCCTGGCGGTAGCCAATATGATAAAATGGGAAACGAGTGTTCATCTGATCCTGAGCGGAGTGACAATGAAACTGGTAATCCTCGTTTCGGCGCTGGCTCTATGCGGTGCATCGTCCGCCAGCGCATCCGACCAATTCGGTGAGATTTGCACAGGCACTGAGACGGTGCAGGTTGGGACACAGGCGCCGAGAAGCGTTCCATACACCCTCACTTTCAGTGCGGACCTACGGGCCGGGTCGTACTGCTATGACAAGTGTGGATCAGACCAGACATATATTGTGAGCAATAGCAGCAGCGATCCTGTAAAGCTTGCGGACCTCAGTAGTGGAGGACAGGAGCGTATGCTGACCTTCGATCGGCGAAACGCCGTGCTGACTGATTATCAAAGCTTTGATGCCGGTCTTGGTAGGATTGTCAGGAAAGCTTCCGCTCAATGCCGACCAGCGGCATTTCACCAGCCGGCTACGGTGAGCGTGGGCAAACCCTGACGATCGCAAGGGGGGCCGCTCTTCAGTCGTTGCTACGTTCCTGATTTGGAACGGCCAGCGAGACGGCGCAGGCGTTCTCGGAATCGATGGTGAAATGGGAAAGCCGGCGCCAGGGTCCGCTATGTGCGGCATCGGTGCCCGATTCCGGACAGGCCGTTCACGCCCCACTTGAAGACGGAAGCGGCAGTTCGGCACACGCAAGACGCAAATTTCAGCGGACGCATTTGTAACGGGCTCAGCCGAAAAGCGGAAGAGCGGTCGTTGACTTGATCTCCTGCATCGCAAAAGACGAACTCACATCAGTCAAAGGCGCAACTTTGGTGAGCTTGCGGTAAATCCGATCATAGTCGGCGATATCCCGCGCAACGATCTTAAGCAGATAATCAATTTCGCCACTCATCCTGTAGAACTCGACCACTTCCGGAATCCGCGAAACACCTGCGGCAAAATTATCCAACCATTCTTCACTGTGTTGCGCCGTGCGTATAGCCACGATCACCGTTACACTTAGTCCAAGACTATTACGGTCGAGAATGGCAACCCGCTTGCTGATTACCCCCTCCCGTTCCAAGCGCTTGATCCGTTTCCAGCATGGCGTTGCCGATAGGTTAACCCGCTCGGCAACTTCGGCAATCGCGACGGTGGCATCCTCCTGCAAGATGCCAAGGATGCGCCTGTCCACGCTATCAAGAATAATATTCCCTACCATCCAGCCTTGATAGCATGTGATGCTCCGTCAGACCAGTTGAGGCGGACAAAAAGTGAGATAATCTCTCTCTGCCTGGTATGTTGCTGGCTCAGTTTATCGGAGCACCTCATGATCAAGCGTCTCTTTCTCGACCATCCGGCTGATGTGGATGAAACCTATTTTGAGCATCTGCGGACCGCCAGTGGGTTCGCCATCACGATGCAAATCAGCGCTTTGGCGTGCTTCATCCACGCTTTGGTGCCCGGATTATTCGCGAGAAGAGGCGGAGACATCATACGTAAGCTTCATGACCGTATGGTTCTCAACCGACGGCACACAATGATCGCGGCAGAGCAGCGGAACAGCGACATTGAGGATTAGAGATGGCCGCTATCCACCCCAACCTCGTCATTTAGCCGGCTCCATACGGAACCCAAAAGCAGCCGCCCGTTCATCAAGCGGACACCCCCTCTGAGCGTCGGTCGGTCGTTCCCAATAGGATGGTTAATCGGGAATTGTGGTGCGTGGATGATAGCCGCTGGCCTAGCTCACCAAGCAGGCCTCGTGAGTTGAGAACGGCCTGCGGAGAAGCGGTAATGCGTTACATGTACCGGGAGGAAGATGCCGAATACGTTGCCGATCTACAGTTTGATGCACGCAGCTACAAAGAGATCCATGATCTTAAGCTGGCGCCCCTACCAACCAAGGTGCAGCTCAGCGTCCGCCGACGGCGGACTTTGTTCGCCAAGATCAACCAACTCGGCGATGTGTCCGTGCCAAGCGCGCCGTGGTTCAATGCACGGATCATGGCTTTGATGGACGGGACCTTGTTTGTAGGCGTCGACCATGGCTTGCTGTTAATCGATCCAGCTACGGCCAGCGTCCGGCAAAGCATTCGCGCTGGCAACACCGAAGTGACGCAGATCATGCCAGATCACGATCGGCGCCGAGTCTACGTCGTCAACGAAGCTTACGGCTTCGCGGCCGAGCCTCATGTGTCGAACATCGCGGCTTTCGAGCATGACGGCACGCTGGCTTGGCGTGCCCCAACGGTGGCGGAACCATGGGCGCAAGATCCGGGCTTCTACTCGCAAATCGTGGCCATGGATCGCGCGGTCCTCGAAGTCACGACCTGGACGGGCCGATGCCAGCTGGACATCGAAGACGGCCATGTCATCGCCAGCTGGTTCACCAAGGGGATGTAACGACCTGACAAAGCGGAACCCCTATATCGTCGGCCAGCAGCTTCAGCCCTAGCCCTGTAGCGCATAAGCGACCTTTCCCGTTTCGGAACGGTGATCGAGACAGCGGACAGGACGAGCTAGGGCCTTTCCCGCTCCGGCGCCGGCGTTTTCCCGATACCTGTTCCCAATTGCTCTTTCCCGAAACGGTCTGTTGGACATGGAGAAACGGGACTGCTGTAGGCTCTCGAAATGGCCGGTTTAGGGATGCCGCAGCCGATCTGCCGAACGGCCGACATTGGGTCGCTAGCCGACCGGCGGGTCATGCGCCGGAAGCCGCCATACGACTGAGCCGCAAGGAACGGCGGATTTGTCCCACTTGCCGCCTTCCCCAAGCGCCTGCGCGATTATGAACGAGTGTCAGCTTTCGGGCGCGCCGTCGAGTCACCTGAGCGACCGGAATGAGGGCGTCAGGCGCCCTGCTCCCGCTTTTGCGCGTGTCCACTATTCCCGGCATCGATCTTGATTTCGGACGGGCGGGTCGCGTGGCAGTGGGCCATATCGTGCTTGCCGTAGCCCGCCAGCATTCCATTACGTCGCTACGAAACTCGCAGAGGCGACGAAAGCCATTCAGGAATGGGTGAACCTCCATCCCTAGCGGCAGCTAAGAAGTCAGGCGCGACCGGGCAACACGGATCAGCCGAAAGTCAACCGCAAGGTGTTGCTATTAACACCTCCGGCTATTCCCTGCTTAGTACCAGTCACGCGATCAAATCGTTGCCCGCAAGTCCTAGATGTTTCCATCTGCGCGACAGCCCTCCGACGAGCAGCATGGGCGTTTGAGGATCGCTACTCTGCCTTAGGAGGCGAACGTACCTTGCCCTTATGTATCCTAGTTGATCAGGCAAATTCACCTCGACTCACAAACGATACCTCAATGGTGTTTGCGACCGTTCGTGTGTTGGTGTTGTCAGCGCCAAGACTGAAAAAGAACAGCTTAAGCTTACCACCGACTTGGCCAACTTTTTCGATGGTGAAGCCTAGCTTCACTGAATTGCCTTTCTGGTCCTGCTCAAGGCCAAAATTGAAGCATGGCTTGGTATCTGCCGTTTTCTCCATCGAAGAACGCAACGCTTCTAGAGTGTCAGTTATCGGGTGACCAGTGAACTCAGGCTGCGCTACTGGCTCGCTGTCGACATACTCTTCTTCGTCTAAAGCATTTGGGGCCGTTGGATAAATTTCGACGGTCGTGGTTAGGCTCTGAGAATCTTTCACAGAGTAACTCCCAGATGGAGAAAATGAAGCCAGGCCAATCGGAATCTCCAGTCCACCGCTTGCTCCCGTCTTGTTATCAACGGAGGCAGTCACAGTGAGCTTCACCTTGGTTAAGGTCATTGATACTTGTCCGGCACAAGCTTCCTTTCGTCCCGGCTTTGTCTCACGATACTGCCCCGCAGCGAGCAGGTCATTGAAAGCCTTGATCTTCTCCGGTGACGCTCCTGGCGCAGGACGATTTAGAGCTTCCTTTTCATACTGATGCCGCCACAACCATGTGCCCACATCGTACTTTACTTGTCGCAACAGAGCTTCAAACGGGATTGTCTCGACAGGTACCGACGCTCGCCCGCGACCAGTAACGCATCCACTCAGAAGCGCAGCAAAACCAACGCTGCCGGTGACTAAAAGGTGACGACGATCTACCATAAATCCCCCTAGGTTGATGAAGCTGCCGCGACCCAGGTATCGATTCTCTGTCGATTTGCAGGATATTCCCACAACAAACTTGCGAAGACTAGGGGCTTACTGCTGGACGCTACAGGCGGTCCATATCGAATGGCGGCATCGATGGTGCTCGGGAATGGCATTAGAATCTAGCGTTTTGCGTCCGCCTCTCGGCTCTTAAGCGCAGACTTCGAACGGGGGGCTATCGACCCCGATGGAGACGATTGTGCCTCCGCATCAAGCATGGCACTGGTCTTGATGGCTTTGCTGTAAGCCCGGGGCCGGGTAGGTAAGCCAGATGAACGGTCGTCCGCTTTTGGACGTGCAGTCACGCCGTTCGAATGACTGGGTTGAGGGCGTGAACGGCCGGGCGCGGAGCCGCTCCGAACGGTCGGAAAGGCCAGTCCGGCGCTCCAAAGCGGCCGTGCCGTCGTCCGCCAGGCGCGACAACGTTGATAATTTTCAGCCGCGTGGCTGGCCTGAAGTCGGCTTGGCAATCAGGAGCGCTGATAATCGGCAAGGCGCACCCCGCAAGCTTGACGGCTTGGCCGCTGCCGCTTGGCGACCTGCACGGCGATAGTCATGTCAGAGCGCTTGATGACGTAGTCTGGGTTGTCCCCGTAGCAGATAACCAGATGGTCAAGAGCGCAATCGGCGAGGGTTGTGCCAACCGCACAACGTATAGCGTGCAACCAGCGCGCTGAGGCGTACGGATGGGCAAGGGTCCATATGCCTCGGCCAAAATCGAAGACAACCACGATCAGCCAAAGCCCAAAAATGGCCAAGGCGGGAACCGATGAGGAATCGTCTATGATCGCCTGTGTAGCCGCCGCTGCTACAAACAGGAACGGTAGCGCAAGTAGGCTTAGCGACGACGGGATCGTTCCAAGCGGACTTACTTCCAACCGCGCGATTGCCAAGCTGATGAGGCCAGGTTTTCGGTCTTTCGAGGGGGTCATATGGGCCTCCTTTGCGTCGGGCAGCCTTGCCATTTCCAACTGTAATCCCGGACAAGATGGATACCACGCCACCCGTGTTAGCGAATAACGTCGATCGTATTTGGCCGACGATACTGCCTTGGGGGCCGCACGCCTATCGAAAAGCTATACTCCAGCCGTAGCTTGCAGCGAGCGCTTCGACCATCAAGGCGCCGTGCCGCCAAGCAATCGCTCAACAACGATCCCAATCTGCTTCGATGCCTCCAACAAGTGCTCATCGCCCAAGTGAGAGTATCTTGATGTCGACTCCGCTTTGACATGGCCCAGCAACCGCCCGATCATGGGAATGGACTCCTTGTTCATCGCCGCGTGGCTGGCAAAGGTATGACGCAGGTCGTGGAGCCTGACGTTTCGCAATTCAGCCTTGCTGCGGAACTCCTCCCAGTAGTACTGAAGGCTTCTGAGCGGCTTTCTAAACTTCAGGTTCCAGAACAGCCAAGGGATGTCGCGATGGCGTGGGAGAGTGGCGATCAGTGCCCTGGCTTCATCGCCAAGCCAGATGGTTCGCGGACCGGTCTTGCTGTCCCGAAGCTTGAGGCGGCTCCCCTTCACATCCTGCCACTGTAGTCCCAAAATCTCTCCGCAGCGGCACCCGGTCAGCAACAACAGAGTGATGGCGACGGCTGCCACCGGACGGACCTTCTCGTCGCCTGCCCTCTCCCTAGCGAGCAATCCCCCAAGCTTCTCCAGTTCCGCGACACTGAGGAACCGCTCGCACTTCCTGCGACGGTTCTGGCGCACCTCGCGGCATGGGTTAGTGTTATCGCGGCGATATCCCCAGCTCTCGGCCTTGTTGAGCATGTGGCTCAAGATGCCAAGCGTCCGGTTGGCAGCGCCGGGGCCGCCGTTATCCGTCACCATCGAGAACCACTTGGTCACGTGCGCTTCGTTCAGCTCGTCGATGAACACGCCGGTGAACGCGTCGTCGAGGTAGAGCGCGCGGTAGTACTGATTGCGATCATAGGTGGACGGCTTCCAGCGCGGCGCCCAACGTCGCCAGTATTCTTCGAGGAAATCGTCAAACCGCGGTGCGCCTCGCGCGCGACGACGATCCGTCGCCGGATCGCCACCTACCTGGGCGTAAGCGGACACGCGCCGGGCAACAGCGGCCGCTTGATGCTGCGTGATCACGTTGGCGGGGCCGATCGTAACCGTGCGGACGCGCCCGCCCATGCGGGTCTGAACTATGTAGACGTTTCGACCGCTCTTGTAGTGCCGTACGCCGAAGCCGTGTTCGACACCGATCCAGGTCGTTGTCCGCGGACGGCCCTTGGGGACGCGAAGGTCCAGCAGATTGGCGCCGATCTCGGCAAGTGCTTTTGCCAACACCTGCTTGAGCGAAAGAGCCGTCATCGCGTTAGCCCTATGTTGCGAGCCAAAGCGCCGCAGACCCGCTGCGCCGCGTCAGCGATGGTGTCATCGGACAGGTGGGCGTACTTGGCAGTAGTCTCGACGAGCAGATGGCCAAGCAGCTTTCCGATAGTTGCAAGAGGAACGTTGTCCATGACAGCCGTCGAAGCGAAGCTGTGCCGCAGGTCATGGATGCGCACGTCCGGTATCGCGCATGTACGTCGGAAGTTTGGCCACCATTTTCCGAGAACCATCGGCCCCGTTCGCTTGACGTTCGGGAAAACCAATGGGCAGTCGCCGATGCGTGGTACAGCGTCGAGGATGGCGAGCGCCTGACTGTTGAGCCAGATGGTTTTCGCGCCGGTCTTGCTATCCGGGAGGAGCAGGTATGGCGGCCTGACCCATTCCCATCTGAGGTCCTTGATCTCGCTGATCCGAGCACCCGTGTAGAGCAGCAATCGGATAATCGCGACCTCGGCTGGGTAGTCACCTTCCGCTTCGCTTAGAGCCGCTCCTACGCGACGATATTCAAGCGGAGTGAGGAAGCGTTCACAACGCGCGCGGCGGTAGCGCGGCATAGCCCTGCAAGGGTTTGATCCCTTGGGTCTCAGGTGCAGCTGTTCGGCGTAGTTCAGCAGCGATGCGAACACCGGCACCGCCCGATTGAAACGCGCTTCGAGGTCACCCGAGCAATCATCTCGCCACCGTGTCACATCAGCACGGGTTATGTCTGCAACGCGTATGCTCCCGAATACCGGCCCAAGGTCGCGCTTCCACGCTTCGAAGTTGCGTTTCTGCGTCGATGGCTTCCAATGCCGAGCAATGTCTTTCCAGTAGATCTCGACATAATCGGTGAGTGTCGGAGTAGACTGACGACCACTCTTTTGGGCAGGCCGTCGAGAGCAACTTCGGCAAGCAGGCGACGTGCACTGGCGCGTGCCGCCACTGCCTCGACATCCACCGTCTTGCCCAGACTAAACCGCCGATGCTTGCCACGCTGCCGCAGCCGAACGAACCAAAAGCGGGCGCCTGACGGTCTGACACGAAGCCCGAAACCAGGCAGTTGTGTGTCCCAGATGCAGTATTCTTTGCTGCGCGTGGGCAGCTTGCGGCGAGCGAGATTGCCGTCAAGAAATGCCCTTCGAGGCTGCATCGGTCGTTTGGGGACCATAAGGCCATCAGGTACAGCAAAACTATTAAGAAAAGCCTCGGAAGTCTGCGGATCTGCGGGGACCTGACAGCCATCGTGAGCACCCGAACTGTCGAGCGATTCCTGAAACGCCTGCACTGATTTGATTGCACTTTTTCCCATAAAATGCGGCTTAGCCGCGTAGGGTGTGCCTCATCACGGGCGGATCAAGCGATAACGGCCCTGCGGCAAAACTCCCAGATCGCATCGGACAATTGCTCGCGACGTTCCAGATTGGGATGATCTCCCTCTTCGGCGAGCAATTCGACATGCACCGTGGCCGCCACGAAGTTGTACACCAGCCCTGCCTGCAGACGCGGGTCGCAGTCACGAAGCTGGCCATTGGCGATCCCTGCGGCGATTACTTCCGCGATCATCGCCAGCAGCGGACTGAGCGCGATCTGGAGATCCTGCGGTCGCGATTCCGCCAGCCGCAAATGCTCGCGGCTTAATGCGGCGCTGCGCCGGCTGTTCGCCGTGCCACGGCCATAGCCGAGTTGACCGACGACCAGGCTGGTGACGATGACACGCAACGCTTCGAGCGGATCGGCGGCATTCGTCGCCTCCTGACGGAAGTGCTCCGCCGCAAAGTGCAAGGTGCGTTCGAACACCGCCAGCACCAGGTCGTCCTTGCCCTGGAACTGTTCGTAAAACGCCCGCCGCGCGCGGCCGGACCGATTGAGGACCGCACGAATGGTCAGCCCTTCGAGTCCGCTTTCCTCGAGCAAATCGCTGGCTGCCAGAATGAACACGCTGGAGCGGTCGTCACTCGCCTGGGAGGCGTATGGTTCGACGGTTGTTGCCATGCGAACATGGACTAGCCACGATCCCGCACATGGTCCACCGGCGATCGCAGCATTCGCGGTGCGCGGCAACACAGCCTAAGTTGACGATCGCTATCTTGCGCGCTAAGAGATCGAGAACAATGTTCTCATGGAGAGAAGATGCCCAAGATCACTTTCGTCGCCTTTGATGGCGAGGCAACCGATGTCGATGCGCCAGCGGGCGAGAACGTCATGCGCGTCGCGCTTTACAACGGTATCGACGGCATCGTCGGTGAATGCGGCGGCGGCCTGTCGTGCGCGACATGCCATTGCTACGTCGACGATGAGTGGATGGACAAGGTGGGACCACCCGCTTCGGAGGTCGAGGCCGAGCTTCTGGAATCGGCCGGTGCGAGCGTGAAGCCGACCAGCCGCCTCAGCTGCCAGGTCGAAATGACCGACGCACTCGACGGGCTCGTCGTGCATCTGCCTGAAACCCAGTACTAAGCCGGCACGGAACAAAGGATCTCACCATGGCCATAGACGCCGCCAATCCCGTACCGCCGACGCTTCCGCGTCGCGCCGGTCCCGATCAGGTTCCGGATCATGTCGCACCCGAACTGATCAGGTCTGCAGGCATCACTTTCGCGCCGGACTTCCTCAAGGCACCGCACGACTTCATGGCGAAGCTGCACGAGGATTTTCCGCCGATCTGGTACGACGTCTCGCCGTTCCAGAATGCCTGGAGTGCGATCAAGCACGAGGACGCGCTGTTCGTATTGCGCAACCCCGAGATCTTCTCGAACGAGGGCGCCACGCCGTTCCCGCGCGATCCGGACGACTATTTCTACTTCATCCCGATCGAGATCGATCCGCCGCATCACCGCAAGTATCGCAACATCGTCGATCCCATGCTCAGCCCCAAGGGCGTGATGGCGTTGGAAGGCCGCATTCGCGAGCTTGCGAACGATCTGATCGACGAGGTGATCGACAAGGGCGAGTGCGAGTACACCACATCCTTCGGCCGCACCCTGCCCGTCTCAGTCTTCCTCGACATCATGGGCCTGCCGCAATCGATGCGCGACACCTTCGTCGACTGGGCGGTGAACCTGCTCCATTCGAACGATCGTGCTATCATGGCGCAATCGATGAAGAGCATCTCAGACTACCTCAAGATGGCGATCGAGGAAAAGAAGGCCAACCCGGACGAAGGCGTGGTCAGCCGCATCGCCCATGCCGAGTTCGATGGCGTGCCGCTGTCGGACAAGGAAGTGTTCGGCTTCGTGGTGTTCCTGTTCATCGCCGGGCTCGATACGGTCTTCGCGACCCTCAACAACATCTGGATGTATCTGGCCGAGCATCCCGACAAGGTGCAGGAGATCATCGATCGCCCGCAGGACATCGACAAGGTCGTGGAAGAACTGCTCCGCCGCTGGTCGGTGACGTTCTCGGGCCGCGTTCTGGCCAAGGACTACGAAATGCGCGGCGTCCAGATGAAGGAAGGCGATCGCATCACCTGCGTGTTGCCGGCCTGCAACTTCGACCCCGAGGTGTTTCCGAATCCGCTGGAAGTCGACTTCGATCGCCCCCGCAAGACGATCCTGGCCTTCACCGTCGGCGTGCACAGCTGCATGGGCGCGCACCTCGCTCGCCTCGAGGTCAAGATCGCGCTGCAGGAATGGCTCAAGCGCATTCCCAAGTTCCAGATCAAGCCCGGCTACGAGATCGAATACCGCCCGGGTGGCGTGGTCGGCCCCGAATACCTGCCGCTCGTCTGGTAGTAGGCTCGCAACTGGATTTAAGCGCTGGCGGTGAGGACGTTCATCGCCAGCAGCGCGGCGATTACGAGGTCGTCGCGCTGCCAGATCTTGATGCGCCTGCTGCCAGGATCCCGGCCAACGCCTCCTCGAAGGCCTGCGGCCGTTCATACATCGCCCAGTGCCCGGCATCGGCCACGACCGCGAAGAGCAGGTCCGGACACACCGAGCGCAACGCCGCTTCCTGAAGTGCAGGATCGGGATGCGGGCGATCGAACTCACCCCAGATCGCATCGACGCGGCATTGCACCCGCGGAAGTATCCGCAGCAACTTGTCGGGCAGCACCATGTCCGCCGCGACGAGGCGCGAACGTTTCGCGTTGGGCAGCAGCATGTGCACGGCAAGCGCATCGGCGCTCTCGGGATGGTGCAGCATCAGGCCCAGCAGATTGGCTTTCAAGACCGCTTCTCGTTCCGCTCCGCGCAAGCCGCTGACACGCTGCAGATGAACATGGCCCGCCGGGGTGCCCAGCCCACCGCATCCGACCAGCACCAGCCGACGCGCAACCTGCGGGTGCAATGCCGAAAGATGCGCAAAGCACAAGCCGCCAAAGGAGAAGCCGCACAAATCGGCGGCAACACCCTCACCCAGGATAAGCGCGAGACCATCCGCCAGCGCCTTGGCGATACCGGGGTGATCGGGCGTGTCGGGCAAGGCTGAGTCGCCGTGGCCGGGCAAGTCAGCCGCGATCACCCGGCGCGACGCCGATAGCGTATCGATGTTGCGCACCCAGTGCTGCCATGATCCTTGCGCGCCATGCGCAAGCACCAGCGGTTCGCCCTGCCCCCACGCATGCCAGACCATCGAACCGTCACCGCAAGGGGTCTCGATCCGCTCCGCCCTGGCGGTCAGATCGTCGATGATGAATTGAGGATCCATCGTCAGTAACGCTCGCCCACCACTTGCGCGGCCGGAAGCGCCTGTTCGATCTCGCCGAGATCCTGAGCGCTCAAGACAATGTCGGCGGCGGCAAGATTTTCGTCCAGCCGATCGATGCGCCGGGTGCCGGGGATCGGCACCATGTCCTCGCCTTGATGCAGAACCCATGCGAGCGCCAGTTGCGCGGGTGTGCAGCCCTTGCGCCCCGCCAGCGCCTTGAGCGCGTCGACCAGACGCAGGTTGCTCGCCCCGGCTTCGGCCTGAAAGCGCGGCATGCCGGCGCGAAAATCGCTTGGGGCCAACGAACCGGGCTGCACTGCCCCCGTCAGGAATCCCCTGCCGAGCGGACTGAACGGCACGAGGCCGATTCCCAGCTCGCGGATAGTCGGCAGCACCTCGGCCTCGATGTCACGCGTCCACAACGAATACTCGCTTTGCAGCGCTGCGACCGGTTGCACCGCGTGAGCGCGACGGATGTCCTCGGGCGCCGCTTCGGACATGCCGAACCAGCGCACCTTGCCGGCAGCGATCAACTCCGCGACCGTTCCCGCGACATCCTCGACCGGAACGTCCTTGTCGACGCGATGCTGGTAGAGCACGTCGATGTGATCCGTACCCAGCCGCCGCAGCGAAGCCTCGACCACCGCGCGGATATGCTCCGGGCGGCTGTCCATTCCAGCCGCGCGGCCGGTATCGGGATCGATCTTGAAACCGAACTTTGTGGCGAGCACGACCTGATCGCGGAACGGCGTGATCGCCAGACCAACCATCTCCTCGCCCAGGAACGGGCCATAGATCTCGGCGGTATCGAACAAGGTCACGCCCTGGTCGAAGGCTCTGCGCAACAGCGCATCCGCATCGGCCTGGGAAATCCTGTCGCCGTAGCTGCCGCTTATACTCATGCAGCCAAGGCCCAGTTTCGAGACTTCCAGGCCGCTACCCAGCTTGCGCATGTCCATTATCGCTTCTCCTCTTGTGCAGGAAAGCACGGCCTCGTTGCGATGCGAAGCGTTTATCAGCTGCGATCGCCGCTGCGTCGCATCGTCTTTACACGAAGCGGGCGTCAGCGACGACGCAGCACCAGCGAGAGGTTGTTGGCTGGCATCTCCACCGCTTTGCGCTCGAAGCCATGCTCTGCCGCAAGCTGGCAAACCTCATCGAGATCACGCAACCCCCATCGTGGATCACGGGCCTTGAGATCGGCGTCGAAAGCCACGTTGCTGTCGGCGAGCGGCACGTCCGCGCACACGAACGGCCCATAAAGCACCAGCGGCGCGCCCGTTGTCAGGATCTGTCCGGCATGGCGCATCAAGCCTACGCTGGCGGACCAGGGGCTGATGTGGATCATGTTCACAATAGACATCAGCCTATTTATTAAAGCTTTTTGTTTCAAATCAATATGTTACCAAGATGAGGCTGCGATGAGCGGATCGGTCACATCAGTCCATGCAAGGCGAGGCGGAACGTCTAAAAGGGCGGTGGAGAGCGGACGAGAGTTACCCGGTAAAGGCAGAAGCGTATTCGACGCTGGCAGACGGCGTAGTGGGCGCGGCAAGGAGCAAGCGCATGAAGTATTCTGGCGGCGCACCATCATACCGCAGATTGTCATGCCTCTCGAACCCGAAGCGCGCGTAGTAGGCAGGGTCGCCTAAGACGACACATCCAGCAGCCCCTTGGGATTCAAGCTGCTTGAGGCCGCTACGGATCAGAGCTGAACCAATGCCCTTCGCCTGATGATCCGGTTCGACCGAAACTGGCCCCAGCCCGAACCACCCGTCCTCAGCCCCATTGATCGTGACTGGTGAGAAAGCGACATGACCGACCAGCCTGTCGTCATCGACCGCGACAAGCGAGATTGTCAGGGCGTCAGTTGCTCGCAACCTCACAATGATTTCCGGCTCGGTCTGGTCGCTATGTTCCGCATCGGCAAATGCCAGTGCAGTCACCATGCTGATGGCATCGTAGTCGCCTTTTTGCTCGTGTCGTATCAACATCGATAGCCCCATAGCAGAGGGTTGAAGTCGCACGTCAAGGCTGCTTACCCGTGTCCGCAATTGGGGCGTGAACGGACATTAGCCAAAATCAAGAGCCTGACTCGCCGACGCGATAGACGAGAATGAGATTGTTGGCTGGCATTTCGACCCGTTTGGTCCGGCGGAACCCGTACTCAGCAGCCACCCGATCCACGTCAGCGATATTCCGTAAGCCCCATTCTGAATTGCGCTCCTTCAACGAGCGATCGAACTCCAGATTGGACGGGGCGGTTTCGATTCCGTGTTCAATATACGGACCATAAAGCACCAGCGGAGCGCCAAGTACGAGCAGCTTCGCGCATCCTCTAAACAGGCCCACGGTCGCGAGCCACTCGCTTATATGCACCATGTTGATGCACACGCAGGCGTCATAGGTAGATGATTTTGCTGGATAACAACTTTTAGAAGGCATGTTGATGCACACCACGGCATCGGCCCGCGCGATTGGCCAGGCAGCCGCTGCGGCATCCAGCGCGATCGGCGGCAGCAGGTTGGCGCCGCCTTCCTGCGCACGCCAGCCCTCTATCGAGGCGCGAGCCTCATGATCGGGATCGCTGGGCTGCCATTCGAGGGAAGGCAGCGCGCGGGCGAAATACGCCGCATGTTCGCCGGAGCCACTCGCGATTTCGAGCACGAAACCGTTTGCGGGCAATGTTGCTTTCAGAACCTGCAGTATCGCCTCGCGGTTGCGAAGGGCGGCGGGCGAATGGCGACGGGCATCGGTCATGCCGCCGTCGATAGGCCCTGCGCCGCCATGAGGAAATGCTGTTCAGGCAGTCCGTCAACGTTATATCCAGCCGTATATCGATAAAGAAGGACACCCGCCTTGCGTCGCATTCTTTTGGTGCTGCTTGCCTTGGTCGCGCTGGGCGCCGGATCGTTCTGGCTGCTTCGAGGCCGCGAGGAACCACGCGGTCCGGTCGTGCTTGCGGCCGCCAGCCTGCAAGGTTCGCTGGACGAAGCCACCCGGGTCTGGGCAAGCCAAGGCCATCCCGCTCCGGTCCTGTCGTTTGCCGCCAGTTCGGTGCTGGCGCGACAGGCAGCGGCGGGCGCGCCCGCAGACGTGTTCATTTCCGCCGATGAGAAATGGATGGATACACTGGCCGGCAAGACGCTGATCCGGCCGGCCAGCCGCGCCACGCTGTTACGCAACAGCCTGGTGCTGATCGCCCCCGTGGCCAGCAAGGTCTCCCTTGATGCGCGCCCCGGCTTCCCCCTGGTCGCCGCGCTGAACGGGGGCAAGCTTGCGCTGGCCGATCCCGCAGGGGTGCCCGCCGGGCGCTATGCGAGGCAGGCGCTGGAGGCGCTGGGCGTCTGGGACCAGGTGTCGGGGCGCGTGGCGGCAGGGGACAACGTGCGCGCCGCACTCGCACTGGTCGCGCGCGGCGAGGCTCCGCTAGGGATCGTCTATGCCACCGACGCGATCGCCGAGCCGAAAGTGCGGATCGTCGCGACGTTCCCCGATCGGAGCCACACGCCGATCACCTATCCGGTGGCGGTACTCACCACCGCGCGAAATGCCGATGCGCAAGCGCTGCGGGACTTTCTGCTATCGGCGCAAGCGCAGGCCATATTCCGGCGCCACGGTTTCGCCTCACCGGCTCGCTGACATCGCCGATCAGTGCGCGGCGCCCGCAGGTGCCGCTCGCTTGGGCCGCGGCGCCAGCCAGATCGCCGATGCCGCCATCAGCAAGACCACCGCCGCGACCATGAACAGGTGCGTCGTGCCGACCGCCATGCCTTGCTGGGTGACCAACTGGTCCAGCATACCGCGAGATTGCTCGACGCTGTAGCCATGCTCCTGCAGGCGGGTCATCGTTTCTGTACCGCCGTTGACCTGGCCCGCCATCTGCGCCGCATCCGCCCGCGCCTGGTTGCTCCAGTATGTGGTGACGAGCGCTGTCGCGACGGCGCTGGCAAGCGTGCGCCCGAAGTTCGCGATGCCCGCCGCCGATGCCGTCTCCTCGGGATCGACCGCGCCCAGGCTGATCGTGGTCAACGGCACCATGAACAGCGAGACACCCGCGCCCTGCAGGAGTTGCGGCAGCGCCAACGTCCAGAACGTCGCGTCGGTCGACCACCACAAGGCCCGCAGCAGCGAGCAAAAACCGATCCAGCCGATACCGACGAAGACGAGCAGACGCGGATCGAACCGTTTCATCAAGGCTGGCACGAACGGAGATATCAGCACCGCCAGAACACCGCTGAAGGCCATGACATAGCCTGCGTCCGTCGCGGTGTAGTTCAGCGATGTCTGCAACCATTGCGGGATGATCACGACTGACGAGAAGTACGTGCCGAAAGCCAGGATGAGCGAAAGTGCCGCCGCCGAGAACCCGGGATGCCGGAACACCTTGAGATTGACGATAGCCTCTTCCTCGGTCAGCTCCCAGATGACGAACAACGCGAAGAACACCGCCGCCACCACGCCGCAGGCCACGATGAAGGGCGAAGCGAACCAGTCCTCTTCGCGCCCCTTGTCGAGCATTACTTGGAACGCACCGACCCAGATCACCAGCAGTCCCAGACCGACGCCGTCGATCCGGCGCTTTTGCGTGGGTGTCTCCACGCCCCGCACCATCGTCACCACGCCGAATATAATCGCGACGATGATCGGTACGTTGATGAAGAATATCCCCTGCCACGACCAGTTGTCGCTGATGTAGCCGCCCAGGATGGGGCCCAGAATCGGAGCCACCACCACGGTCATCGCCCACAGGGCCATCGCCTTGGGATGATGCTCCTTGGGAAAGATGCGCAGCAGTAGCGTCTGCGTCAGCGGCATCAGCGGGCCGCCGCAAAACCCCTGCCCCAGCCGAAACAGCACCAGCATCTCGAGCGAGGTCGACAGGCCGCACAAGACCGAGAAGATGCCGAACCCGACCAGCGAGAACATGAAGGTGCGCAATGTGCCGAAGCGCTGTGCGAGCCAGCCGGTCAGCGGCACGCAGATCGCTTCGGCAACGGCGTAGGAGGTGATGACCCAAGTGCCGCTTGAGACCGATACGGCGAGGCCGCCGGCGATGTGCGGAACCGAGACGTTGGCGATGGTAAGGTCGAGCACGACGATGAAGTTCGCCATCGCCAGCACGAGGCCGGCGATGATGAGCTTGGCTCCGGTAAACGTGCGCGGTGGCTCCGAAACCTCGAAGAGGCCTCCGAAAGCCATCAGTGGCGACCACTCTTCAGGTCGATCGTCGCTTCCATCGACAGGCCGACGCGCAAGGGGTGCTCACGCAGTTCCCTGGGGTCGAGTCTGATGCGCACCGGCAGGCGTTGCACCACCTTGATCCAGTTGCCGGTCGCGTTCTGCGCCGGGATCAAGGCGAACGCCGCTCCGGTCCCGCCCGAGAATCCCACGACCTTGCCGTGATAGACGACGTCATCGCCATAGAAGTCAGACACGACCTCGACGTCCTGTCCGCCGCGCACCTTGCCAAGCTGGTCTTCCTTGAAGTTCGCGTCGACGTAGAGCTGCTCGACCGGCACGACGACCATCGCCACGCTGGCATTGGTCACGCGCTGTCCAACCTGGACCGAGCGCTGCGCGATGACGCCGTCGATCGGCGCCCGGATCACGGTGCGCGATAAATCGAGCCTGGCGGTGGCGAGGCGGGCCATGGCAGCGCGCACTTCGGGCGCCTGATCCACCGCAAGGCCGCTCGTGGCGGCGCGGCTGGCGGTCTCATCTTGACGCGCGCTGATCGCGTCCGCACGCGCCTGGGCGACGCTCGCCTGCGCCTGCTGCACCGCAGCCTGCGCTGCGACGAGCACATTGCGGGCAGAGGTCAGTTCCTCGCCCGAAACCGCGCCGCTGCCATCCAGCGACGCACGGCGCCGGTAATCGGTCCGGGCCTTTTCGACGTCGGCCTGCGCCGAGGCGAGACGAGCCTGAGCCTCGGGGATGCCGGCCTCCTTGGCCTCTGCCGTTGCCCCCGCCGCCGAGCCTTGCGCGCGAGACTGGGTATAGCGGCGCTTGGCCATCGCCAGCATCGCTTCGGCCTCGGCCACGGCGATACGCTGATCGGAATCATCCAGCCGCATGAGCAGCTGTCCCCGGCGGACGGGCTGGGTGTTTACAACTGCCACCTCGATCACCTGACCTTGCGTCAACGGCGTGATCTGCGCGTTTTCGCCGGCGACATAGGCGTTGTCGGTGGATACCGAGCGGCTGCCGACGAAGATGCTGTAAAGCAGATAGATCAGCCCGATCACGACGATCGCGATAACCAGGCCGACGATCAGCGGCTTGCGCTTGCGCTTGTCGACCATGCTGCCCGATGCGGCACCGGCAGCGCCCTCTTGCGAAGTGTCTTGATCGTGCTCGGCTTCGACGGAGCCGCCTTGGTTGTTGTCACTCATCTGTCGAAACCTTCTTGTTCGTATCGTCCACGAAGCCACCGCCCAGCGCGCGTTTCAGCGTCACCTCGGTTGCCAGCGTGCGAAAATGGGCATCGACCGCCGCCTCGCGCGATTGCAGCGCGAGTTGCTGCGCGCTCAGCGCCTCGATGTAGCTGGACAGGCCGGCATTGTACCGCTTGTTCGCCAGATCGTACGCGCTTTCCGCCGCGATCCGCGCCTGCGCCGCGTCGCGCTCCTGGCTGCGCGCGGCATCGCGCGCGACGAGCGCGTCGGCGATCTCGCGCAAGGCGTCGACGACGATCGCGTTGTAATCGGCGACGGCAAGATCGAAAGCGCCCCGAGACCGGCGGTACTCGCCCCGGATGCGCCCGCCATCGAAGATCGGCAGCGTGAAAGCGCCCCCGGCGTTGCCATAGGTCGAGCCTGAGTCGAACAGGTTGGACACGCCAAGCGAGGTCAGCCCGATCAAGCCACGCAGGCTGATGTCGGGCAGGTATGCGGTCTTGGCGATATCGATCCGCTTGCCCGCGCTTTCGACGCGCAATCGGGCCGCCACGATGTCGGGACGACGCCCTGCCAACGCGATGCCCGCATCGGACGGTAGCGCCGTCTCGGTAAATGTCGCAAGCGGAGTGGGATCGATGGCGAGGCCGCGATCGGGGCCCTGCCCAAGCAAGGCCGCGATCGCATGGCGTCGCGCGGCGATCTGCTCGCGATTGGCGGATAGCGCGATCTTCGAATTCAGCGTCTCGGCCTGCGTCTGACGCACCGGCGACTGATTTTCCAGCCCTTGCTGCGCACGCCGGCTGGTGAGCGCCCCCAGGCTTTCGCGTGACTTCACCGCCTGCTCCAGCGCCTGATCGCGCGCCAGCAGCCGTGCCAGGTCGAAGTACGAGGAGACCACGTTGCTGGCGAGGATCAAGGTCGCCTGGCTGGCATCCGCCCGCGCCGCCTGCGTCTCCGAGGTAGCAGCGGCGAGCAGCTTGCGTCGGCGGCCCCACAGGTCGAGGTTGAAGTCGCCGCTCAGCGCCAGCGTGCCGGTGTCGTTCCATCCCCTGGGCACGAAGCCGGCGGGGATGCCGTTGTTGTAGCTCTGCTTGGTGTACCCGACGGAACCCTGGCCGTTGAGCTGGGGCAAGGTGTCGGCGCCCACGATCTCGGCTTGGCCGCGCGCCTGTCGGATCCGTGCCAGCGCGGCGGCAACATCGGGCGAACCGGCCAGAGCCTCCGCAACCAGCGCATCGAGCTGCGGATCGCCATAGGCCCGCCACCATTCCTGTTGCGGCCAGTCTGCCGAAGCATCGGGAGCAAGCCCACCGGCCGTCGCGAACGACCGCGTCGTCGCCAGGCCGGCTGGTCCGCGGGTTTCGGGCCGGGCACCAAGATCGGGCAAGCCGCACGCGGACAATCCCACGGTCAACGCCAGCAGTCCTACCGCAGCGACTCGTCTAGTGATGAACATCTTCATGATCGCTGGCCAGATCGTCTCTCGGCTTGCGCTTGTCAACGCAAAACTGTACTTGCCCGTACGGTATGGAAAGCAAGATGGGCAAGCGTGAACGCAACAAGCTGCAGCGGCGTGACACGATCGTCGAGATCGCGACGCATGCCTTCTTGGATAACGGCTATGCCGCGACCAGCATGTCCGCCATCGCCGATCAACTTGGTGGTTCGAAAGCGACCTTGTGGTCGCACTTCGCCTCTAAAGAGGATCTGTTCGCCGCCGTCATCGACCATCTCGTAAGCCGCTTCGCCGGCGAACTGGACACCGCGCTGAGCGAGGGCGTTTTCTCGCTCGACGGATTGCGCCGCTACTGCCTCCGGTTCCTGGCCAAGCTGATGGGCGATGACGCGATCCGACTGTACCGCCTGATCATCGCCGATGGCGGACGCTTTCCCGAGATAAACACTGTCTTCCATGTGCGTGCACCGGCGCGTATCCAGCGCTTGCTGACGGGATACTTCGCCACTCGGTTCGATGCGGAGGATGCGGACCGCCTGGCGCGCCTCACCAACTGCGCGATGGTGGGCTACCGCGCGAACGCACTCACGCGCCCTGCCCTGCCCGGCGAGGCCGAAATGGAACAGTTCGTGGAGGACTTCATTGCCCATCTGCGTCTCCCCGCATACGAGACGTTGATCCCAGGCACTTAGGCCGGGCACCCCCCTTTGGTGGTGACCGGACAGCGAGCCGACCACCGCAGGAGCCAGCGTGTCAGCACCCGATCTTTCGCTTCTGGCCAAACGCCGGCTCGGCCCGATGTTCGTCGTCCAGTTCCTGGGCGCGTTCAACGACAACCTGCTGAAGTATGCGCTCGTCTTCCTGGCGAGCTTCACGATCTACAAGTCCGACCCCAGCCAGGCCGAGCAGCTCGCGGTGATCTCGCAGGGGCTGTTCATCCTGCCCTACTTCCTCTTCTCGTCGATCGCCGGGCAGCTGGCGGACCACATCGACAAGGCGCGGCTGGTGCGCCTAGTCAAGACTGCCGAGATCGCGATCATGGCGCTCGCGCTTGCGGGCTTCTGGTTCCAGTCCGTACCGATCCTGCTGTTGTGCCTGTTTCTGATGGGCATCCATTCCACGGTGTTCGGGCCGGTCAAATACTCGATCCTGCCGCAGCACCTGCATGGCAACGAGATCATGGGCGGCACCGGACTGGTCGAAGGCGGGACGTTCCTGGCCATCCTGGGCGGCCAATTGCTTGCCGGCTTCATCCCGCCATGGGAGGCAGGACTCGTAGCCGTCGGCCTCGCGGTTCTAGGCCTGGCGATGAGTTTCGCCGTTCCGCCCGCACCGCCAACCGGTGAAAAGGGCAAGATCGACTACAACATCGTGCGCGGCACCTGGGCGGTCCTCAAGACCGCGCATACGGGACGCGGCGTTTGGCTCGCGATCCTGGGCATCAGCTGGTTCTTTACTGCGGGCGCCGTACTCACCAGCGAGTTCGCGCCGCTCGTGGCGGGGCAGTTCTCGGGCAGCCAGCACGTCGTCAACCTGCTGCTGGCGGTGTTCTCGGTTGCCGTCGCACTGGGATCGCTGGCGGTGAACCGCTTGCTCAAGGGTGAAGTCTCGGCCCGTTACGTTCCGGTCAGCGCGCTGTTCATGGCGATCGGCCTGATCGACCTGTGGCTTTCCTCGCACGCCTTCGTCCCGCAGGTCACGGGCGCCACGGTCGAGCAATTCATCGCCAATCGCGGCTCGTGGCGTGTCATCGCCGACCTGGTGGTGGTCGCATTCGCGGGCGGCATGTTCATCGTGCCGCTCTATGCCATCCTGCAGACCTGGACCGCGCCCGAGCAGCGCTCGCAAGTGGTCGCCGCGAACAACATCGTCAACGCCGCCGTGACGGTGGTCGTCGTCGGCGTCGTCAGCGTCCTTCTAGCCAACGGCATGAACGTGCCCGGGATCATCGGTACGCTGGGCTTCGCGACGCTGGCCGTCGCGCTCATCAGCATCTGGCTGCTTCCCGAAACCGTATTCAAGACCGTAGTGCGCTGGATCCTCAAGGCGCTCTACCGCGTCGAGCTGATCGGGG
Organism: Novosphingobium sp. TK46; assembly: GCF_055361525.1. Lineage (NCBI taxonomy): Bacteria > Pseudomonadati > Pseudomonadota > Alphaproteobacteria > Sphingomonadales > Sphingomonadaceae > Novosphingobium > Novosphingobium sp. TK46. The sequence goes on along the minus strand of NZ_CM143963.1, from coordinate 2,435,465 downwards.
CCGAGAACATGGCCAAGGAAGGCGAACCTGCGGTGGTCGTGGTCAATCACCTCAGCCTGCTCGACGGCGTGCTGCTCGGCGCGTTCCTGCCCGGGCGACCGACCTTCGCGATCAACACCCAGATCTCCAAGGCCTGGTGGGTGAAGCCCTTCCTCAAGCTGTTCGAGGCGTTCCCGGTCGATCCCACCAACCCGATGGCGGCCAAGGCGATGGTGCGCGCGGTGAAGGAGGGCAAGACCCTCGTCATCTTCCCCGAAGGCCGCATAACCGTCACCGGCGCGCTGATGAAGGTGTTCGATGGTCCCGGCATGGTCGCCGACAAGTCCGGCGCGCCGATCATCCCCGTGCGCCTCAACGGGCCGCAGTTCACGCCGTTCTCGCACCTCAAGGGCAAGGTGCGGACCAAGTGGTTCCCCAAGATCACGATCACCGTGCTGCCCCCGCGCCACTTCGAGATAAAAGGCGAGATGAGCGCGCGCCAGCGTCGCGCCGCCGCCGGCCGCCAGCTCTACGACGTGATGAGCACCATGATCTTCGACACCTCTCACACCGACGAGACGTTGTTCTCGGCCCTGTGCGAGGCGCGCCACATGTATGGCGGCAAGGCCAAGATCGTCGAGGATACCAAGCGTGAGCCACTGAGCTACGACAAGCTGATCCTGGGCGCGGAGCTGGTCGGCGAGCAACTCGCCTTCACCACGAAGCCGGGCGAGAACGTCGGCGTGCTGCTGCCCAACGTCGCCGGTGTCGCCCTCGCCTTCTTCGGCCTGCAGGCCGAAGGCCGCGTGCCGGCGATGCTCAACTTCACAGCGGGCCAGGCGAACCTTGTCTCGGCCTGCCAGACCGCGTGCATCCGCACCGTCGTCACCGCGCATGCCTTCGTCGAGCAGGCCAAGCTGCAGCCGGTGATCGAGGCGCTGGAAGCGGATGGCCGCAAGATCCTCTACCTCGAGGACGTCGCCAAGCAGATCGGAACGCCCGCCAAGCTGTGGCGCCTGCTGACCAGGAACGGCGCCGCGAGCCGCCACAAGGCGCGCCGCATCTCGCCCGAAGCCCCGGCGGTGGTGCTGTTCACCAGCGGCTCGGAAGGCACCCCCAAAGGCGTCGTCCTCACCCACCGCAACCTGCTGTCGAACTGCGCGCAGCTGGCCGCGCGGATCGACTTCAACCCATCCGACATCGTGCTCAACGCGCTGCCGGTGTTCCATTCGTTCGGGCTGACCGGCGGCACGCTGCTGCCGATCTTCTACGGCGTGAAGACGGTGCTGTACCCCAGCCCGCTGCACTACCGCATCGTTCCCGCGCTCGCCTACGATGCCAACGCGACGATCATGTTCGGCACCGACACCTTCCTCGCGGGCTACGCGCGCATGGCGCACAGCTACGACTTCTACTCGCTGCGCTACATCTTTGCCGGGGCCGAGCGCGTGCGCGACGAGACCCGCAAGGCCTATGCCGACAAGTTCGGACTGCGCATCCTCGAAGGCTACGGCGCCACCGAGGCTGGCCCGGTAATCGCGGTGAACACGCCGATGCATTTCAAGGCCGGCACCGTGGGTCGCCTGCTGCCCGCGATCGACCAGCGGCTCGATGCGGTGGAAGGCATCGAGGAAGGCGGCCGCCTGTTCATCCGAGGTCCCAACGTCATGGCTGGCTACCTGCTCGCCAGCGATCCCGGCAAGCTGCAGCCGCCCGAAGGCGGCTGGCACGACACCGGCGATATCGTCACCATCGATGACGAAGGCTTCATCGCCATCAAGGGCCGCGCCAAGCGCTTCGCCAAGATCGGCGGCGAGATGGTCTCGCTCCCGGCGGTGGAAGGCTATGCATCCAAGGTCTGGCCCGACGCCGAACATGCCGTCGTCACGCGACCCGACGCCAAGAAGGGCGAACAACTGGTCCTGTTCACCACCGCCAAGGACGCCAACGGCAAGGCCCTGCTCGGCTGGGGCCGCGAAAACGGCGTCACCGAACTGATGCTGCCGCGCGACGTGCGGGTGGTGGATGCGCTTCCGGTGCTGGGCACGGGCAAGCTGGACTACGTGACCATGGGCAAGATGGCGCAGGAAAAGGCGACCGGGGCGGCACAACCAGAGCAGGACGAACCCGCCGATGACGAGGAGCAAGCCTGATCGAGCAAAACTATCCGTTGATCCGAAACCAGCGGCTTAGAGCCAGCCCTCTTCGCGGTACCAGTCGGCCGTCGCCTTGAGGCCGGTCCGGGTTTCGATCTGCGCCTGCCACAAGCTTGCGGGCACTTGCGCGCGAGGAGAGCCGGTCCAGTCGGGATGCGCAAGGTAGGCCGCGCGGTCGAGAGTCATCTTCGCGCCCTTGCCCCGCAGAAATCCGTCGACCCCCGCCGCCCGGCGCAGCGATGCCGGCGACAATCCCACCACACGCGGGCGTCGCCCGACGGCCCAGCCGATTGCCAGCGCCAGTTCGCGATGATCCCAGCCGCCGGGCCGCCCGTCGTCGGGTTCGAACACCTCGAAGCTCACGCCTTCGCCACCGGGCAGCAGCGCCAGCAGCAATCGCGCGAGATCCTCGACATGAATCACCGATGCCCGTCCGTCCTTGGGCACCGGCATCACGCCCCACCGCGCGGCGCGAAACAACTCGAACATCTCCTTGTCGCGCGGACCATAGATCACCGCGGGGCGCACTGCCGTCCAGTCGAGCAGGCTGGCCTTCACCACCTTCTCGCCCTTCAACTTGGATGCGCCATAGGCCGACAATCCGGGCTCGCGCGCCGAAAGCGACGAAACATGCACGAACCGCCCGACGCCTTCTTTCAAGGCGGCGTCGACGAGGTTGAAGGTGCCGACGACGTTGCCGTCCTCGAACCCTTGCGGATCGGGCGCGTTCACCACGCCAGCGATATGAACCACCGCCTCGGCGCCATGCACCAGCTCGGCCAGCGCGGCATGATCTGAAAGGTCGCCGGATATCCACTCGACCCCCTCGCGCGGAATCTGCGTGGAGCGGGCGAGCGCGACGAGCTTGTGCCCTGCTTCGAGCGCGCAATCCATGAATGCGCGGCCGACGAAGCCGGTCCCTCCGGTCACCGCGATGATCACTTGAGCACCAGCTGGTCGCGGTGGATCACGGCCGATCGAGGGGCATAGCCCAACAGCTGCGCATGCTCGCTGCTGTGCCGGCCCTGCAATCGCGCACATTCCGCAGCGCCGTACTCCGCCAGGCCATGCGCCAGCACGCGGCCATCCGGACCGCAGATGGCGATGGGATCGCCGCGCTCGAACGCGCCGCCGACGTCGGTCACCCCTTTGGCCAGCAGGCTCGACCCGCGCGACAGCGCCGCCGCGGCCCCACTGTCGACCGTCAGTTCGCCCTTCAGACGCAAGCGGCCGCCAAGCCAGGCCTTGCGCGCACCAGCTTTGCGACGGGGGCGGAACAGAGTGCCGATACCCTCGCCCATCGCCCGCGCCATCGGCCGATCATGCACGCCATTGGCGATCACCAGCGCGATACCGGCCAACTCGGCGATCTCGGCCGCCTGCAGCTTGGACGTCATCCCGCCCGAACCCATGCCCGATGCGGACTCGGCACTTGCCATCGCATGTATTTCGGCGGTGACGCCGTCCACTTGCGCGATCAGCGTTGCACCCGGTAGCCTGGGATTGCGGTCGTACATCCCATCCACGTCGGAGAGCAGCAGCACCGCGCTCGCCTGCGCCGCCTGCGCAACGCGCGCGGCCAAGCGGTCGTTGTCGCCGAAGCGGATCTCCTGAGTCGCCACCGAGTCGTTCTCGTTGATCACAGGCACCGCGCCAGCGTCGAGCAATCGAGCCAAAGTGGCGGTGGCGTTGAGATAGCGGCGTCGATCTTCCAGATCGTCCAGCGTCAGCAGGATCTGCGCCGCGGTCAGACCGTGACTGCCCAACAGTTCGGCCCACAAGCCCGAAAGCGCGATCTGGCCCACGGCGGCGGCTGCTTGCGCATCGGCAAGGCTACCGCGCCCGCCCCGATCCAGCCCAAGGCGAGCCGCCCCCAGCGCGATCGCTCCGGAGGATACCACGATCACGCGCTGACCACTTGCGTGGGCCGCCGCAATCTCACCCACCAGTCCCTGCAGCCATTCGCGGCGCACGCCATCCTTGTCGACGAGCAGCGACGACCCGACCTTGATGACCAGGAGCGGACAAGCGACGGGGCTGGCTAGATCGAAGAGGCTGGCAATAGGCATGGGAGGGCAAGCCTCTAGGCGCTTAGAGGGGCTGTGAAAAGCGCGTCCACCGCAATGCCGGCGCATACCAGCGCGCGCGATTGTGGACTTCTTTTCGGCCGGCAAACGATACGACGGTGGGAAGTGGCTGTCCGCTCAGAGCGGGGACCACGGCGCGTCGTCCGCCTCCTCACGCTCGCCCTCCGGCCGCTCGGTAACCGTCGCGGCAGGCAATTGCGCGATCACCGCGTCCAGCAAGGCATCCATTCCCTCGCCGGTCGCACCGGAAATCGCGAATACCCGCCCAGCCCCGGCATCCTGGAGCTCAGCGGCAAAGCTGGCGGCCAGTTCCTGATCGCCAAGGTCGATCTTGTTGAGCACGATCAGGCGCGGTTTCTCCTCGAGCCCGCCGCCATACGCCTCAAGCTCTTCTTCGATCACCTGCATGGCCTCGGCAGGATCATCGCCGGCGATGTCGATCAGATGGATCAGCACGCGGCACCGTTCGATATGGCCGAGAAACCGATCGCCGATGCCCGCGCCTTCGGATGCACCCGCGATCAGGCCGGGAATATCCGCCACCACGAACTCGCGGTTCTTATGCCGCACTACGCCCAGTTGCGGATGCAGCGTGGTGAAGGGATAGGCGCCGACCTTGGCCTGCGTATTCGTCAGGTAATTGATGAAGGTCGATTTGCCCGCGTTCGGCAAGCCGACCAGACCCACGTCGGCCAGCAGCTTGAGCCGCAGCCACACCCACATCTCCTCACCCGGAATACCCGGCTGATGCTGGCGCGGCGCACGGTTGGTGCTGGTCTTGTAGGACAGGTTGCCCCGGCCGCCCATGCCGCCTTCCAGCAGGACGATGCGCTGCCCCACTTCGGTCAGATCGGCGATGACGGTATCGCGATCTTCGTCGTCGACGATGACCTGGGTGCCGATCGGCACCTTGATGACCAGATCGCTGCCCTGCGCTCCCGTCCGGTTCTGGCCCATGCCATGCCCCCCGCGCGGGGCCTTGAAGTGCTGGGTATAGCGAAAGTCGATCAAGGTGTTGAGCCCGGCGACCGCCTCGATGATGATGTCGCCGCCCTTGCCGCCGTTGCCGCCGTCCGGGCCGCCGTACTCGACGTATTTCTCACGGCGGAAACCCACCGCTCCGGGGCCACCGCCACCGGCGCGGATGTAGATCTTGGCTTGGTCGAGGAAGTGCATGGCGATACGATCCGATAAGCTCTGCGGCCAATCCTGCGATCCGCCCAAATGCGAACGGCCGCAGCAATGTGCGGCCGATCAACGCTGATTTCAATTACTGGTGGAGCCGAGGGGGATCGAACCCCTGACCTCGTCATTGCGAACGACGCGCTCTCCCAGCTGAGCTACGGCCCCGTTCCAGCAATCGCGCGACACGGGTACCCGCAACGCCTGCGGCCGCCATAGCGAACCCGCGAGCCGCTTGAAAGGTAAATTTGGCTGGCCTTACGGCGTGACGACCTGCGACGCCGCCGGAGCACGCTGCGCCTGCTGCGGCGCTACCACGACGATGCCGCCATATTTGCCCTGCCAGGCGGCAAGGTCGGCTCGATACTGATCGTAGGCGTTGAAGAAGTCCATGAAGGGCGCCTCGATCTTTGCCAGACCCTGCGGGGCATAGCCGTCGAGTTGACCTGCGGGCACAGATGCCAGATCGATGGCCACCTGCATCGCCGCACGGCAGAAGGTCGTCTTCACCGGCGGAACCGAAAAGAAGTTGTAGACCTGCGTCTGGTAGGTTTCACGCTCCCGCGTGCCGGACTTGCCGAATGCGCCGTTGAAGTTCTTTTTCAGGTCCGCGTCGGCCTTGTCGAGCGTCTTGTCATGGACTTTGAGGAACGACTTGTAGCCATCAAGCACCGAAGCATATTCCGGCTCGACGCAATTCAACGCAGCCACGTTGAAGGCCGAACGGAAATTCCACACCGCCTGCGCACTGGACACGTTGGTGTTCACGGTCTTGCGGACACCATCGACCCCGACTTCGGGAATGCGCATGTTATCCTGCGCACCCATCGGCGGCTGTGGCTGAGGCGGGATAACCACGACCGGAGGCGGTGGCGGAGGCGGCACTTTCTGGGCGCATGCTGCGAGCAGGCTGATCGCCACCGCCGACGGTGCGAGCCTGGAAAAACGTGGCATGAAACTTCTGGCAGTCGGACGCGTCACCGGACCCTCTTGTGCACCTGTGAGGTGTTTCCTCTAACCGCTTACCGCCACAAAGCAAATGCCCGGCGCGAACGAGTCGCACCGGGCAAAATCAATCACCTGTGGATGAACCGCAGATCGCCTTGATACAGGCGTCTGCGGCCATCGCAGATCAGTTACGCTGCCCCATGAAGCTGAGCAGGAACTGGAACATGTTGATGAAATCGAGATAGAGGCTCAGCGCGCCGAGCACGATCGCCTTACCCGCGAATTCGGTACCGGCAAGCTGATGGTACTGCTGCTTCAAACGCTGCGTATCGTAGGCGGTGAGACCCGCGAAGATCAGCACGCCAATGACCGAAATCGCCATTGCCAGCGCCGGCATCGGCCAGATCATGTTGACGATCATCGCGATCAGCAGACCAACCACACCCATGATCAGGAAGGTGCCGAAGCCCGACAGATCCTTCTTCGTCGTGTAACCGAAGAGGCTTAGACCTGCAAAGGCGCCCGAGGTCGCGAAGAACGTCGCGGCGATCGAGGGTCCGGTATAGACAAGGAAGATCGACGACAGCGACAGACCCATCGCGATGGCGAAGCCCCAGAACAGCAACTGCAGCGTCGAAGTCTTCATACGACTTGCGCCGAAGCTCATCGCGAACACGAAGCCGAGCGGTGCGAGCGCAATGACCCAGCGCAACGGCGTACCGAAGACGGCCGCAGCCGCGCCAGACTGTGCGAACAGAAGCGCCACGACGCCAGAGAGCAGCACGCCCGACGCCATGTAGTTATAGATCGACAGCATGTGACGGCGCAGGCCGGCGTCCACGCCAGCGCGGGCACCTGTGCGGCCGCCCAGGCTCGGGGACGCACCGAAGCCCGAACGGGGCTGAGGGTCGTTCCAGTTAGCCATTTAAAACTCCTATCCCGGCACCGCCGAATGCGGTGGGTTCCGGACAGAGTTGAATATCGGCCTGCTTCCTCGACAATTCAAGAACAACCACAGGCGATCTGCGTAACGAAGTGTGTCAAACCTGACGGGCTTCGCGCCCCATCTCCGCCGAGCGCGCCTCGGCTGCCTTCATCGCTGCCGCGACCACCCCCGCCAGCGCCGATCCGGCATCCAGCACATCAAGACCGGCCTGCGTCGAGCCGCCCGGGCTCGCGACCCGGCGGGCCAATTCGCCCGGCGCATGATCCGAGGATCCTGCCAGCAGCGCCGAGCCTTCGACGGTCGCCAATGCCAATCGCGTCGCTTGCCCCGGCTCGATACCAAGCGCCACCGCACCTTGGGCCAGAGCATCGATGAACCGATAGACAAAGGCCGGCCCACAGCCTGCCAGTGCCGTGACAGCATCGAACAGTGCCTCGTCGGCCAGCCACTCGGGCGTGCCCAGCGGTTGCAGGAAATTCGCCACCGCATCGCGTCCCGCCTGGCCCAGGCCGCGCTGCGCCAGCGCCATGGGCGACTTGCCGATCGCGGCCGACAGATTGGGCATGATTCGCACGATCCCGCCGTTCGTGGGAAACGATGAGGCGAGAGTGGCCAGTTCGACCCCTGCCAGGATCGATAGCAGCAACGTGTGCGAACCGATCGCCCGCGCCACCTGCGGAGCGACATCACCCAATCCCTGGGGCTTCACGCCCAGCAGCACGGCGTCGAAGATCGCGTCCGGAACGTGTGGGACGACCCTGACCCCGGCGGGGGCATCCTTCAAGTTGGGATCGGCGACCGTGAAGCGTTCGGGGGACACGCCCCCCGCCAACCAACCCTGCAACATGGCGCCACCCATATTGCCGCAACCCACGATGAGAACGCGATCGAGCCTTGCCATGACCATTAGTGCCTTCAGGCTTCGCCGACCGCGTCGACCAACGCGGCCGCCAGGGCTTCCGCCGGGGTCTTGTCCCCCCACAGAATGAACTGGAACACCGGATAGAAGCGATCGCACTCCTCGACCGCCATTTCCACCACCGCCTGGGCCTGAGCAGGACCGAGCAAGCCATCTTCGCCCAGCATCAGGCCATGGCGATACAGCACCACGCCACCATTGGACCACATGTCGAAATGCCCCAGCCAAAGCTGTTCATTGATCAGGGCCAGAGCCTCATGCATCGGCGCGCGCTTGCCTTCGGGCACCCGGATCTCCGGGAGACACAGCAATTGCAGCACGCGATCCTCGGTCCGCCAGATGGCCTGGAACTGGTACGTCGCCCAGCTACCCTTGACCTCTGCGGATATCTCGTCCTCGCCCGCGTACTCGAAAGGCCAGTCGCGCGCCTCGAAGAGTGCGGCCAGCATCTCCACAGGGGCGGAATCGTCTTCCCGATCGATTTCGTCTTCAACGCTTCTCATATGTTCCGACATCACGCCTCCGTGTTGCGCCACGATTGCGTCGCTCGGGCAGGCGGCACAATCATCATGCCCCACACCGTTGCGTAAAACTCGACAAGTCTGTGAACAGAGTGTGGATAAGCCGGGATTAAGCAAGCTTTGCGCTATTTTACGGGAAGGGGATCCACGGCCTGTCCGGCCGGGCTGCTCCACACGAAAGCGCCGGCGACATCACCCTTCTTCAACTTCGCCGTAAGCTCACTCGCTTCCTTCTGATTTTCGAACGGGCCCAGCAGGATACGGTTGGTCCGCCCCATGTCGCTGATCGACGGCTCGCGACCCTTGAACAAGGTGGGGTTGGCTTTCACGAACTTGCGCCAGTCATAGCCGATCGCAGCCTTGTCGCGTCCGACACCGACCTGCACCCAGATACGACTGGGATGGCTTGGCGCGGCGTTCTTCGCATCAGCCTTCTTGGCGTCGGCCTTCTTGTCGCCCTTCTTCGTCCGGGCGAGCGTTGATGCTTCGTCGGTTGCCTCGGCGAGTTTGGCATTCTTTCCTCGCGTCGTCTTCTTCCTGTTCACCGCTCCCGTATCGACGTCGGCCAATCGGGCGGCATCCGCTTTCTTCACCGCCGTCTCCGTGGCCTCGTCCTTCGCGACCCTCGCGCGCACCGGCTCTAGCTTGACGACATCCAGCGTCACGACCGGCGTTATCGCGCGAACGTCCACCGCGCCCGCGATTGGCGCCGGTGCGCGACTGGGCGATCCCAGATCGGCGAAAGCCTGCTCGAGTGACAGGGCTGCTCCAGACGTCGCGGTGCCCGACACCTGGCTGGTCGCGACCGCGGCTGTTTGGTTCCCGCCACTTGCTACGCCGGACCGGCTGGCAGGCGCACTCTCCACCCGAGCCAGGTCGAAGGTCGTTGCCGTGCCTCTGGCCGGTTCGCGCGTCGCCTGAACCGGACTTGCCGCGGTTGCCGGCGCGGACGCTGGCGGCCTGGCCGCAAACGAGGGAAGTTCCAGCGTCCCGGCACGCACGGTTGCGGTGGCCGGGGCTGGCGAGGCAACCTGTCGAGACGGCGAAGCCGGCGCCGCCTCGGCAAGGCGTGCAGCAACGCGTGGGCGCTCAGGTTGATTCTGGGTCGGGCTGTTGGAGAAGATCACGTTGCGATCGACCGCCGAGGCCATCGACGGTGGCGTCGTCGGGGTACTGGCAGCAAGCGCGGGAAGTTCGCCATCGCGATCGATCGCCGGCATCGGCTCGGGCGGTGCCACCCGCGCCGCCTGAGCAGCCTCCGTTCGAGCCAGACGCGCCGCCTTGTCGCGGGCACGGCGCTCTTTCGCCGTCAACGGCGCCGTCGAAGCACTCGCACCGCCGGCACTGCGCCCCCCGCCACTGCCCAACGGCTTGCCCCGTGGGATCAGCAGGCTATCCGCCGACGCCATGCGGGTATTGTTCGCGGCGAAAGCGATGATCGTAGGATCGTCCTGGCCGATCTCCGACGCCCGTGGGAACTTGCCGAGGTTCACGGCGGCGGCTTGCTGGGCCCGCGTCAGACGCGGCATATAGCGCAAGTACGGGGTCACGCTCTGCGCCAGCGGTCCGGGCAGGATGGCGTTGACGGTATCGACCGCTTCCTTGGTCTTGCCCGCGATCGCCAGGGCAAAGGCGTGCGCGCGCCACGCGGGCTTGTCCTGCTTTCGTAGCAGCGGCATCAACATCGCATCCGATGCCGTAGCGTCACCGATGATTGCCAGGCTGATCCCGAGGCGGCGACGCACTTCGTCGTCATCCCTTCGCGCCAGCGCCGTTTGATAATAGCGCTGCGCGGTCACCGGATCGCCAACAAGATCATAGGCAAGGCCACGATCCGAAGTCACGTCGCCGGCCGCGCCAGCCGCGCCAGCCGCGTCGGCGCTCGCGAACAATGTGATGGCCTCGACCGGCTTTCCCTGCAGGACCAGCGCGCGCGCGAGGCCTGCCTTGATGCGCGGATTGTTGGGGGCGATGCTGTCGGCCCGCTTGTAGAAGCCGACAGAAGCCTCGGGATCACCCATGGCGTTGGCGGCGTCGCCGGCTTCCATCAGTGCCGAGAAATCACGAGGATCGCGCGCGATTCGGGCCAACGCCGCACTCAGCCGCCGGGACTCTCCGCTCGGCAGGCTCTGCACGACCGGCCGGGAAACCACGGGAGTGGCCTGGCCAAGCGCCACATGGGGGCACATCAGCCAAGAGGCCGAGGCTGCACTTGCGAGCCATGCTCCAAGGCGTCGCCTGAACTGCACGATGAACCCGTTACCTCCGCAATCGGTGCCGCGCGCTCGTCGCCGCACCCTGCACGTCATGTCTCTTTTCGAATGAACGGCTCAAGAACGATTAAACGCCCATGAGCCGCCCTCTTGCTCGTCACTGGTTGTTCTGGCGGCCCAGGAAGCGCGGTATGCTGATCGAGCCACCGTCATCGTCTTCACCGTCCTGAGGCGGAGTTGGCTTGGCGCCGCGCGACAGGTTCGACATGCGCTCGAACAGGGTGCTGCCGGTCGCTGCCGGTCTGGGCGCCGGCGCGGCAGGTGTCGCTGCCGGTTCGGGCGCGATCGGACGGCGCCGGGGCGGAGCCGCCGCGGCTTCGGCTTCAGCCTTCAATTCCAGTTCGTCCTGACGCGACGGGCGTGCGCCGGACGCATCCGGGCTGCTAAGATCGAGCGGCTGACGCGTCGGACGACTGGCGAAGCTCGGAGCCGGAGCCGGAGCCGGAGCCGGCTCATCGGCCAGTTCCTCCGCACCACCCAGCTCGAGTGCCGCGTCGTCGGCCTCCAGTTCCGCGTCCGCACCCAGATCGAACGGCTCGGGCGCTGGCTGCGGATTCGCTTGCGGCACGGCCGGGGCCGCACTGCGCTCGGACGACGAATAGGAAACCGTCGGAGCGGACGAAGGAGCCGCGTTCGGACGGACGGGACCACGCGAGGAATTGAAGCTCATCGGCCGCGAGGCGATCTCCGCCTGCTCCGCCGATTGCTCTATACCGGTGGCGACCACCGAAACGCGGATCTTGCCCTGCAGGTCCGGGTTGAACGCCGAGCCCCAGATGATGTTGGCATCGCTGTCGACCAGTTCGCGGATGTGGTTGGCCGCCTCGTCGACTTCGAGCAGCTTCATGTCGTCGCCGCCGATGATCGAGATGATGACACCCTTGGCGCCCTGCATCGACACGCCGTCGAGCAGCGGGTTGGCGATCGCACGTTCGGCTGCTTCAAGCGCACGGTTCGGACCCTCGCCCTCGCCCGTGCCCATCATCGCCTTGCCCATCTCGCCCATGACCGAGCGCACGTCGGCAAAGTCGAGGTTGATCAGGCCGGGCATCACCATCAGGTCGGTGATCGAGCGCACGCCCTGCTGCAGCACTTCGTCGGCAAGGCCGAACGCCTCCTTGAAGGTGGTGTCCGCCTTGGCGACCAGGAACAGGTTCTGATTGGGGATCACGATCAGCGTGTCGACGTGCTTCTGCAATTCGTCGATGCCGGTTTCCGCCGAGCGCATGCGGCGCGTGCCTTCGAACATGAACGGCTTGGTGACGACGCCGACGGTCAGCACGCCCTTGTCTCGCGCGGCCTTGGCGATGATCGGCGCGGCGCCGGTGCCGGTGCCACCGCCCATGCCCGCGGCGATGAACACCATGTGCACGCCTTCGAGCAGGCGGTCGATCTCACCGATCGTTTCCTCGGCGGCCGCACGACCCACCTCGGGACGCGATCCGGCGCCGAGGCCTTGCGTGATATCGGGGCCAAGCTGGATGCGGTTCTCCGCGATGGAGCTGTTCAGCGCCTGCGCGTCGGTATTGGCGACGATGAAGTCGACGCCTTCGATCTGCGCCTGGATCATGTTGGCGATGGCGTTGCCGCCCGCCCCGCCGACGCCGATCACGAGGATGCGCGGCCGCAGTTCTTCGATCGCCGGCGGTCCGATATTGATGCTCATTCTACTCTCCTGGCAGACACGCGCGGGAAGGAATTATTGACCAAGTCTGATGGCACATGTGCGCTCATCGCTGCAAAGGTTTAAGCGCCTTTGTCCACAACAGTCCGCCGTGCCCATGCAACAATTCGTGGCCGACAAGCCACCAGCCCTATTCAGAAATACTCGCGGAATGCCCGATAGATGCGACCGGCCGTGCCCATCCGCTGCGATCGTACCGTCGTCTGATGACGGTTGCTCAGCGTGCGGATATCGATCGGGTCCGCCGATGCGTACATGACAAGGCCGGCAAGCGTCGAAAAGCCGGGTTTGACATGCGCCTCGGCCAGGCCGTTGAGATGCGGTACCCGGCCGATCCGTACCGGCTTACCCAGCGCGGCCTGCGCGTAGTCCGCCAGACCCACCAGTTCCGAACCGCCACCGGTGAAGACCACCTGCTTGCCGCGCTGGCCATTGAACCGGATCGTCTTGAGCGCCTTGTTGATCTCTTCCATGAGCATGCCAAGCTGGCCGGTGATGACCGCGATCAGCTCGGCACGCGGGATGCGATTCTTGTCGTCGGCATGGCGCGCGATCGGACCGGTTTCCTCTTCGCCCGGTGCATTCACCGGGATCATCTCGCGATGGTCGGCAGGACTGGCGAGCGCGGAGCCGTTGACGCACTTCAACCGCTCGGCCTGGAAGCGGCGGATGCCGAAGGCGGAGGCGACCGCATCGGTGATGTCGGCCGACCCCATCGGGATCGGGATCAGCCCGGTCAGCATGCCTTGCGAATAGACCGCGACGTTGGTCACCTCCGCACCGAACTCGACCAAGGCGACGCCGAGATCGCGCTCCTCGGGCGAAAGACAGGCGAACCCGGCGGCGATTGGTGATCCGACCACCGCCTCTACTTCGAGATGCGCGGACTGCACCGCCTCGGTCAGGTTACGGATCGGCGCACCATCGGCGAGCATGATGTGGATGTCGACGCCCAGACGCTCGGCATGAAGACCGCGCGGATTGGCGACGCCGTGCGCGCCGTCGAGCCGGTATTGCGCCGGCTGTGCGTGCAGGACCATGCGCCCATCGGGCCGGATCACGTCGCGCGCGGAGCTGAGCAGCTGGTCGATATCCTCCTGCTCGATCCTGCGACCGCCGATTTCGGCATCGACTTCGGCGACCTGGCTGGCGAGTCCGGCGCCCGAACAGCCGATCCAGACCCGCTGCACCGATGTGTCGGCCATCTTTTCGGCCCGGTCGATGGCGTCGCGGATCGCGTAAGTCGCCGCGCTCATGTCGGTCACATAGCCGCGTCGCACGCCCTGGCTTGCACGGTGGCCGGAGCCAAGAACCACCACATCGCCTGTTTCCGAGATGCCCGCGACGATCGCGGAGATCCGGAACGAACCGATGTTGACCGCGCCGAACACGCGGCTGATCCGCGGCTGTGAAGATCGTGCGCCGGCCATCAGTTCTTCACTCCCTTGCGGACCGCGCTCGCGGCCAGAGCGGCCTGCTCGGCCTCCCGGCCCGGAACGCGCAGATAGATGCGATCACCGGCCCGCATGTCGAAGATGGTCACCTTGCCGCCGAGCAGACGGTTGGTGCCATCGAGGCGGGCGAACGATACCAGCGCGCTCGCCGCCTGTGGATCGCCTTCCGGCAGCGCCAGAACCTGGCCTGTGTTGAAGGTGATATTCCAGCGGCGATTGCCGATCCATTCGGCTTCCTGCACGCGGGGCTTCAGGCCCGGTGCGGCCTCGAGCAGATGCGACAGCGCGATGACCTGCTGGCCTGCGCCAAGGCCCGACACGATCAGCTTGCCTTGGGCACGGCCCCGCGCGACGGTCTCGAGCTCATGGCCGGTGTCGTCGATCAGCACGAAGCGATCGGCCTTTCGCAGCACCGCGTGGGGTTGCCGCTCGACGATGTCGATCACCAGCGTGTCGGGCAACTGGCGCGAAACCCTGGCGTCCTTCACCCATGACAGGTTGAGCAGTTCCTGACGCAGGCTTTCCAGATCGACCAGCGGCATCGCCCGGTCCTGCTGCGCCAACGCCCGTTCATAGACCTTGAGTTCGTTGAGGTTCTTCACCCCGCGCACGTCGACGTGCCGCACTTCGAAGCCCGCGTCGGAAGCGACTTGTGCCATTTGCAGGCCGGCGAAGCTTGGCAAACCCGCAGCCGATGCCACCACCCACGCTAGGATCGCCGCACCGCCCAGGATGATGATGAGGAACATGCGATGCAGCTGCGCTTCGCTGAACGGCAGCGCGGCAATCGCCATGTCGATGACCGAGCCGGTGCGCGCCTTGGCCTGGTTGACCTTCGCCTGCTTGCCCTGCGCCGCCGCGGTCTTGCGCACCGTCGTCGCCTTGCGGCGGATGGTCTGGCTCATGACGCCGGTTTCCCTGCCCGCGCATCGGCAAGCGCCTCGGCGATGATCGCTTCGACCAGTTCCGGATAGGCCATGCCACACGCCTTCGCCTGCTCGGGAACGAGGCTGAGCGGGGTCATTCCGGGCTGGGTGTTCACCTCGAGCAGGAACAGTCCCTCGACGCCACGCTCGTCATCCCAGCGAAAGTCGGAGCGGCTGGTCCCACGGCAGCCCAGCAACTGGTGCGCGCGCAAGGCGATGTCCTTGCACGCCGTCGCGATCTCGTCGGGGATTTCGGCGGGACAGATATGCTCGGCACCACCATCGGTGTATTTCGCATCGAAATCGTAAAAGCCGGTCTTGATCCTGAGTTCGGTGACCAGCAGCGCGCGCGTGCCGATGACGGCGGTGGTCAGCTCACGTCCGCGGATGAACGGCTCCGCCAGCAGCCGATCGAAATCCTGCCAGGGCCCCTTGGCGTCGCGCGCGATCGGATTGCCATAATTCGCCTGATCGGTGACGATGGCGACACCCACCGACGAGCCTTCGTTGACGGGTTTGAGCACATAGGGTCGTGGCAGCGGGTCGCGCTCGAAGACCTCCGCGCAATCGACGATCCGGCCGCCGGGCATCGGAATGCCGTGCGGTACCAGCGTCTGCTTGGTCAGTTCCTTGTCGATCGCGATCACCGACGTGGCCAGCCCCGAGTGGGTGTAGGTCAGCCCCATCAGGTCCATCAAACCCTGAACCGTGCCATCCTCACCCGGCGCGCCGTGCAACGCGTTGAACACGACATCGGGTTTCGCTTCGGCCAGTTTGAGCGCGACGTCGCGGCCCATGTCGACGCGGGTGACGCGATGGCCCTTGCCTTCCAACGCCACGGCCACGCCCTCGCCGCTCATCAGCGATACCGGGCGCTCCGACGACCAGCCGCCCATCAGGACCGCGACGTGAAGTGGGGGCAGACTCATGGACGACCTACTCGCTGGATTTCCCACTCGAGTTCGACGCCCGAGTTTGCCTTCACCCGGCGGCGCACTTCATCGCCGAGCGCTTCGATGTCGCTGCTGGAGGCCCCGCCGGTGTTGATGAGAAAGTTGGTGTGCTTTTCGCTGACCTGAGCGCCGCCAAGGGTCAGCCCACGGCAGCCGGCGCGATCGACCAGCTCCCACGCCTTGTAGCCGGCGGGGTTCTTGAAGGTCGAACCTCCCGTTTTCGATCGCAACGGCTGCGACGCCTCGCGGCTTGCCGAAATGCGGTCCATCTCCGCCTGAATCGCTGCCGGCTCACCGGGACGCCCGCAGAACCGCGCGGCAACCACGATCGCGCCGGCGGGAAGCTGCGAATGGCGGTAGGTATAGTGCAAGTCGGCATTGGCCAGCGTCATCAATTCGCCCGAACGCAGCACCACGTCACAGTCGATCAGGATATCCTTCACCTCACCGCCGTAGGCACCGCCGTTCATGCGGACGAAGCCCCCGACCGTTCCCGGGATCGAGCGCAGGAACTCGACGCCGGCGATAGCGCCATCGCGCGCGGTGGATGAGACCAGAATGCCCGAAGCGCCGCCACCGCAATCGAGTGTCACCGCATCCAGCTTGCGCACCGCCGCGAAAGCCTTGCCCAAACGCACCACGACGCCGGCAAGTCCGCCATCGCGCACGATCAGGTTCGACCCCAAACCCAACGGCATGACCGGTATCCGGGGATCGAGACCGCGCAGGAAGTCCTGCAGATCGGCCAGATCCCTGGGTTCGAACAACCACTCTGCGTTACCGCCGGACTTGAACCAGACCAGTGGCGCCAATGGTGCATCCGGTGTCAGCTTGCCCGCGACCTTGGGGAGCGTATCCGCCATCACGCCGCGACACGCTCACCGATCGCGTCGGCAAGACCCGCCGCCCATTTGGTGATGTCGCCTGCCCCCAGGCATACCACCATGTCGCCGCGGCGCGCGGTGCGGCTCAGCACATCCGCAAGCTCGTCAGGGCCGGCAACGACATGGGCATCGCGATGGCCTCTGGCCTTCAGGCCCGCGACCAGGGCCTCGGCGTCGACGCCCTCGATCGGCGCTTCCCCGGCGGCATAGACCGGGGTGACATAGACCGCGTCAGCATCGTTGAAGGCGGCCTGAAACTCGTCCATCAAGTCGCGCAGACGGCTGAAGCGGTGCGGCTGCACCACCGAGAGCACCCGCCCCTTCACCCCTTCGCGCGCAGCGGCGAGGACGGCGCGGATCTCGACCGGATGGTGGCCGTAATCGTCGATCACCGTGACGCCGCCCACTTCGCCCACCTTGGTGAAGCGACGCTTGACGCCTTCGAACTTGGCAAATCCGGAACGCACGATCTCGTCATCGCAGCCCATCTCGATCGCCACCGCCACCGCGGCGAGCGCGTTCTGCACGTTGTGGCGGCCCGGCATCGGCAGTTCGATGCCCTCGATCCGGCGCTGCTCGCCATCACGCTCGCGCACCACGACATCGAAGCGATTGCCGCCTGGAACCGGCGTCACCGCCTCGCCGCGCACGTCGGCCTGCGCCGAGAAACCATAAGTGATGACCCGGCGATCACGCACCTTGGCGATCAAAGCCTGCACTTCGGGATGGTCGATGCACACCACGGCTGCGCCATAGAACGGCACGTTCTCGATGAATTCGACGAACGCGGCCTTCACCTTATCAAAGCTGCCATAGTGCTCGAGATGCTCGGGATCGATGTTCGTCACCACCGCAATGGTGCCGTCGAGCCGCAGGAACGAACCGTCGCTTTCGTCCGCCTCGACCACCATCCAGTCGCTGGCGCCGAGTCGCGCGTTGGAGCCATACGAGTTGATGATGCCACCGTTGATCACGGTCGGATCGACGCCACCGGCTTCGAGCAGGCACGCGACCATCGAGGTCGTCGTGGTCTTGCCATGCGTGCCGGCGACCGCGACGGTGTTCTTGAGCCGCATCAGTTCGGCCAGCATCTCTGCCCGGCGCACGACCGGAATGCGATTGTCGAGGGCATAGACGACTTCGGGATTGTCGCGCTTCACCGCCGTCGAGGTGACGATCACCGAGCAATCGGTGACGTTCTCGGCCGCGTGACCGATCATGACCTTGATCCCGCGCTTGCGCAGGCCTTCGATCACGTAGCCTTCGGCGATGTCGGACCCTTGCACGGTATAGCCCAGATTGTGCATGACTTCGGCGATCCCGGACATGCCGATGCCGCCGATGCCGACGAAGTGAACCGTACCGATGTCGGTGGCGACGCCCTTCATTCCGCATTCTCCAACGCCAAAGCTTCCTTGGCACCTGCCTTGTGCCCGGCCTTGGCCGTTTTGCCCCCCACGCGGATGACGTCCATCATCGGCGCGCCACCGAATCCTTCCACCAGATCGGCCAAGTCCGTCGCGGCGTTGGGATAGCCGCAATTCCACGAGGCGTGCGCGGCGTTGGCCAGCGTCTCGGGATGCTGGGCCATCGCCTGGATCTGCTTTGCCAGTTCGACCGCGGTGAACTTGTCCTGCCGGATCGATCGCGCGCCGCCCGCCGTGACGATTTCACGCGTATTGGCGGCCTGATGATCGTCGGTCGCGATCGGTAGCGGGATCAGGATGGCGGGACGGCCCACGGCGGTCAATTCCGCGATGGTCGAAGCACCCGCGCGCCCGATGAACAGGTGCGCCCCGGCGAGACGGGCCGCCATGTTCTCGAAATACGTGGCGAGTTCAGCCGGAATGCCATGGGTGGCATACCGCTGGCGTACCGCCTCGATGTCCTCCGCCCGGCATTGCTGGATCACCTGCAAGCGCGCGCGCAGCGCCGTGGGCAGCATCGCCAGCCCATCCGGGACGACTTCGGACAACACCCGCGCGCCCTGGCTGCCGCCGGTAACGAGGATGCGCAGCAGGCTGTCGCCCGAAAAACCGGGAAAGGGCGCATCCCGCAATGCGAGAACCTCGTCTCGAACGGGATTGCCGACCAGCGTCACTCTGGGTTCCAGCTTGGCATCGAGCCGATCGACTTGCGCGAACGCGGTGGCGATCGCGTCGACACGCCCAGCGAAGAAGCGGTTGACCCGGCCCAGCACCGCATTCTGTTCATGCAGGATCGTCGGGATCTTCGCCGAACGTGCCGCCAGCATCGTCGGCAGCGCGGGATAGCCGCCAAAGCCGACCACGGCGGTGGGGGCAAAGCTTCCGAACAGACGCAGCGCCATGCGACGGCCTTCGAGCACACCCCGGGCACCCTTGAGCCAGCCCAGCGGATTGAGGCCCGCGATCCGCCCCGGCGGCAGGACATGAGCGGGCAGCGTATCGGGCTTGCCGGGGATCTGGGCGCCACGCTCGTCGGTGATCAAGGCGACGTGATGGCCACGCCGTTCCAGCTCGATCGCAAGGGCGAACGCGGGGATCAGGTGCCCTCCGGTCCCTCCTGCAGCCAGCACGTAGTGGCGGCTTACGGCAGTCATGACAACTCTCCGACATCGCTGAGCGAGAAGCGCTCGCGGTCGATAAAGGGGTTTCTGCGGGTTATGGCCAGAAGCATTCCGACGCAGATGCTCATCGCCACGGTGGAAGAACCGCCGTAGGAGACCAGCGGCAGCGTCATGCCCTTCGACGGGAACAGTTGCAAATTCACCAGGATGTTGATGAACGCCTGCCCGCCAAATTGCGCGGCAAGACCCGTGGCGGCCAGAACCGTGAACAAGTCGTCTTCACGTACCTGTCGCAAGATCGCACGCACGAGGATGGCGCTGTACAGCAGGATCACGACGGCACAGACCCACAGCCCGAACTCCTCGCCGATGACCGAAAAGATGTAGTCCGTGTGCGCTTCGGGCAACGCCATCTTGCGCGTCCCCATCCAGAAGCCCCTGCCCAGCCAACCGCCGTTGAGAAGGGTCCGTTCTGCCAGATCGACCTGGTCGTAGGCACTGCCGCCGCCAAGGAACGCGTCGATGCGATTGCGACCGTTTTCATAGAAAAAGTATGCGAGCGTAACGATGACTAGGCCGCCGCCGACCGCCGCGGCGATCCTGCGCACGTCCAGCCCGGACAGCAGGATCAACACGAACCAGGTGGCCGAGAACAGCATCGTCGATCCGAAATCGGGCTGGGCCATCAGCAGGATACCGATGAAACCCATCAAGCCGATGGTCACCCGCATCACGGGAAGCCGATGATCGCGTATCCGCCAGGACAGGATCCACGCGAGCAGGATCGGAAATCCGCATTTCAGGAATTCGGACGGCTGGATCGAGATGCCCAGGTTGATCCAGCGCCGCGCCCCGTTGACCTCGCCGCCGACGAAGGGGACCAGCACCAATGCGAAGATCATAGTCCCGGCGATCAGGATTCCGAGCCGCCGCGCCATGTCCTTGGTGAGCGTGGACGTGGCGAACATCGCGATCAGCCCCAGCGCCTGCCATCGCAGATGAAGACTGAAGAAATGCAGGTCCGTCAGGGTCTTGGCCGATGTCGACAAGCGACGCGCACTGGCTGGCGACGCCGCCGCGACCGATATGGTGCCGATCGCCATCAGGATCAGCACCAGGCCGAGCGTGACCCGATCGATCTCCTGCCACCAAATCGCGAACGTGCTGCGACGACTGCGGTTGTAGCGCACCATGGCATTGCCGGTGGCGATCTGACTGATTCCGGAAGGACCGGCGACGGTGCTTGCCATCAGCCATGGTCCCCTTCGCTACCCGATTCCGGCGCGGTGAGCGCGGCGACGATCTGCCGGAACGCATCCCCCCGGGCTTCGTAATCGCGAAACTGGTCGAAGCTGGCGCAGGCGGGCGATAGCATCACCACGTCGCCCGGCACGGCATGCGCGATCGCCTCACGGATGGCCTCGGCCATCATCTCGCTGCGATAGACCTGCATGTGCGGGGCAAGCAGTTCGGCGAACAAGGGCCCGGCATCACCGATGATGTAAGCAGCCGCCACATTGGCGTAGAACGGTACGCAATCGTTCAGCTCGTCCCCCTTGGGCAGGCCGCCGACGATCCAGTGGATACGCGGCTTGGCATCCGGCGCCTCGCTAAGGGGTGGGAACGCAGCCAGCGCCGGTGCGGTCGACGCCGGGTTGGTGGCCTTGCTGTCGTTGATGAACAGAACGCCATCCGCCTCGGCCACGCGTTCCATGCGGTGCGGCAGGCCTTGGAACAGCGGCATCGCCGCTTCCCACTGCGCGCGCTCGATCCCGAGCGCCTCGACGATCGCGACCGCTGCGGCGGCATTCTGCAGGTTGTGCGGCCCTTGCAGCGATGGCCAGTCCTTCTGCAACTCGGCCAATCCGCGCCCATCGGCGAAGCGCACACGATCCTGCGCATGGGTCGCCATCTGCATGCCGGCGATGGTGGTGGTTTCCTCGTCGCCGATGCCGAACACGGCGTAGTGATCGGCATCCTGCATCGAAAACAGTCGCGCCTTGGCGCTGACATAGCCGCCGAAGCCCTCGTAGCGATCGAGGTGATCGGGAGTGATGTTCAGCAGGGCCGCAACATCGCAATCCAGCGTCTGCGTCAGGTCGATCTGATAGCTCGACAGTTCCAGCACATAGACGCCGCCGGGCGCCAGCGGCTCCTGGCTCAGGATCGGCAAGCCGATGTTGCCGCCCATCAGGCTGGGAACGCCCGCGCTTTCCAGCAAATAGTGCACAAGCGCGGTGGTTGTCGACTTACCGTTGGTTCCGGTGATGCCGACGACCTTGTGCGGCGGCAGGTCCGCTCGCGCCTGTGCGAACAGTTCGATGTCGCCGACCAGCGGCACGCCTGCATTCGCGGCGATCTCGACGATCGGGTGGCGGTTGAGCGGAATGCCGGGCGATACGACGATCCCGTCGTAGCCCGACAGATCGGCGTTGAGCGGATCGGCCAGTTCGACCCGGTCCGTCAGCGCCGCGCGGGGTTCCTCCCGCGCATCCCAGGCCATCACATACGCACCGCTTGCCAGCAAGGTCTCGACCGTGGCCATGCCTGATCGCGCGAGGCCCAGGACGGCGTAGCGCTTTCCACGGAAGGCAGACGAAGTCAGCACGGCCGCGCGTTATCGCAGCTTCAGCGTCGAAAGGCCCAGCAGCGCGAGCACGATCGAGATGATCCAGAAGCGAATGACGACGGTCGACTCGGCCCAGCCGAGTTGCTCGAAGTGGTGATGGATCGGTGCCATGCGGAAGACCCGGCGGCCGGTCCGCTTGAAGAAGAACACCTGGATGATGACCGACAGGGCTTCGAGCACGAACAAGCCGCCGACGATGCCCAGAACGATCTCGTGATGCGCGGCAACGGCGATGGCGCCCAGCGCCCCGCCCAGGGCCAGACTGCCCGTGTCTCCCATGAAGACGGCCGCGGGCGGCGCGTTGAACCACAGGAACGCCAGTCCCGCCCCCATGATCGCGGTACACAGGATCGCCAGATCGCCCGCGCGCGGGACATGCGGAATGCCGAGGTACGTCGCGTAATCGACGCGGCCGGCCAGATAGACGATGATGGCGAAGGTTCCTGCGGCGATGATCACCGGCATCGTCGCCAGTCCGTCTAGGCCATCCGTAAGGTTGACCGCGTTACCCGCGCCTACGATCACCACCGAGGCGAAGATGTAGTAGAACGGTCCGAGCGGGATGTAGCGCCCGGTCAGGAAGGGCACATAGAGATTGGTGTTCAGCTGCTGCACGATGATGAACGCGGCGATGCCGGCAACCACGAACTCGAGCAACAGTCGCAACCTGCTCGACAGCCCGGCATGGTGGCGCTTGGTCACCTTGTCGTAGTCATCCAGGAAACCGATCGCGCCGAAACCGACGGTCACCGCCAGACATGCCCAGACGAACGGATTGGTCAGGTCCATCCACATCAGCATCGAGATCACGACCGAGATCAGGATCATCAGCCCGCCCATGGTCGGCGTACCGCGCTTGGCGAGATGAGTCTGGGGGCCGTCCTCGCGGATCGGCTGCCCCTTGCCCTGGCGGATGCGTAGCATGTTGATGAAGCGCGGACCGATCAGGAGGCCCACGATCAGGGCCGTCATCAGCGCGGCGCCGGCACGGAATGTCTGGTAGCGAAAGAGGTTTGATACCCCCTCGAAGTGAAACCAGTCTGCGATGATGTACAGCATCTCTCAGGCTTGCGCCTATCCTTCGCGTTTGCTGAGAGCGGACACCAAAGACGCGAGCCCGACCGAGTTCGATCCCTTCACGAGGATGGCATCGTCACGTTCAAGCCCGAAGGCGCGCAGGGTGTCCGTTGCTTCCCCCACATCAGCGCAATGCGCGAAGGCTGTCGGTTTGCCAAGCGCGTTGGGCACCGGTTTCCCCAATTCGTCCACCAGAGGCTGCATCTCGGGACCGACGAGGACCGCGTAATCGACGCCCGCCTCACGCAAGGGAGCAGCCAGCGCGGCGTGAAAGTCAGGGCCATGACTGCCCAGTTCCTTCATCGCACCCAGCACCGCGATACGCCGCTTTGCCGGTGTGCGGCCGAGCTGCGCCAGGGTGGCACGCATCGATGCGGGATTGGCGTTGTAACTTTCGTCGATCAGCAGCGCCTGCCCGGGGGGCACATCGTCGTCGATGTCGATCTCGATGCGTGCGCCACGCCCGGCAAGCCCCTCCATCTCGGCCAGCGCGACACCGGCAGCGCCAAGGTCACCCCCGACGGCACGAACGGTCGCCATGACGGCGAGCGAGTTGATCACCCAATGCTCGCCCGGCGCGGCCACGGTGTAGCACACCCGGCGGTCGCCCATGTCGGCGGTGACGAGCGAGCCGCCACCGATGGCGGACACGGCGTCGAGCAGGCGGACATTGGCATGCGCAGACTTGCCAAACGAGATCACCGCAACGCCAAGTGCTTCGGCCGCCGCGCGCAGCCGCTCGAAATGGGGGCTGTCGGCGGGGATAACGGCGACGCCGCCGGCTTCCAGACCCTCAAAGATTTCCGCCTTGGCATCCGCGATCGCCTCTTCAGAGCCGAGCATCTCGATATGCGCCGGTGCGATCGTGGTGATGACCGCAACGTCCGGTCGCACCTGGCGGGTCAGCGCGGCGATCTCGCCGGCGTGGTTCATGCCCATCTCGAACACGCCGAACCGGGCGCGGCTTGCCATGCGCGCCAGGCTGAGCGGCACGCCGACGTGGTTGTTATAGCTCTTCACCGAACGGTGCGCATCACCGTGCGAAGCGCGGTCGAGCGCCGCGAAGATGGATTCCTTTACACCTGTCTTGCCGACCGAACCGGTGACACCGACGATGCGACCACGACTGCGCGCCCGTGCGGCGGCGCCCAGACGCACGAGGGCCTCGGTCGTGTCCTTCACCAGGATATGCGGGCCGGCAACCGGTCGATCCACCACGACAGCGGCAGCGCCTTTGGCAAAGGCCATGTCGACAAACCGATGACCGTCCATGCTCTCCCCCTTCAAGGCGAAGAACACGTCGCCGGGCTGCACGTCGCGACTGTCGATCTCCACGCCCGAGGCCAGGAAGTCGGCACTCGCCGTGCCGCGCACCGCACGCGCGAGGCTGCATGAGTCCCACAGGGCGAGCGGGTTCTCGTCAGCGGCGTCGAGGGGCCAATCGAGGATACGGGCAATGGCATTCATCTTATCTGTCTCCCAAAGGGATAGAACTCGCGCCGGACAATTCCCTGGCGACGGTTACGTCATCGAACGGCAGCACGCGCGCTTGCGCGCCGCTGCCCACCACTTGCCCCTGTTCGTGCCCCTTGCCGGCGACGAGGACGATGTCCCCGCCACCGGCCTCGACGATCGCCGCCTCGATGGCGTCACGACGATCTCCGATTTCCTTTGTCCCATCGACGCACCCGGCGAGCACCATGGCTCGGATCGCGGCGGAATCTTCGCCGCGCGGGTTGTCGTCGGTCACAATCACCAAGTCCGCATGGCGGCAGGCCACTTCGCCCATTTGTGGTCGCTTGCCCTGGTCGCGGTCACCGCCCGCGCCGAACACGACGATGACGCGCCCCTTCGCATGGGGGCGCAGGGCCGCAATGGCGGCTTCGAGCGCATCCGGCGTGTGCGCATAGTCGACATAGATCGGCGTGCCCTTGGCCGAAACGGCGGCGCGCTCCAGGCGACCGCGCACGGTCTGGAGGCGCTTCATCGCATCGAACGTCTGCGCCGGAGCACCGCCCGTCGCCAGCACCAGGCCCGCCGCGACGAGCGCGTTGGCCGCCTGATACGCCCCGATGAGCGGCAGTTCGATCTTCACCGACATGCCGAGATATTCGACCAGCAACGTCTGGCCCAGAGCCGTCGGCGTGCGTGAGCGCAGGCGCAAGTCGGACCCGTTCGTGCCTACGGTGAACAGTTTGACGGCGCGTTTGCGGGCATGCGCGATGGCCTCCTCGGACCAGTCGTCATCCGCCCAGACCACGGCCGTTCCGTCCGCTGCGACGACTTCATCGAACAACCGCATCTTGGCGGCGAAGTAGTCCTCCATCGTCGCGTGGTAATCGAGATGGTCCCGGCTCAGATTGGTGAATGCAGCCGCCGCCACCCGCGGCCCCTCGCTGCGGAACTGCGACAGGCCATGGCTCGAGGCTTCGAACGCGAGATGCGTGATGCCTTCGCGCGCAAGGCCGCTGAGGTTCGCCAGAAACGTGACGATATCCGGACTGGTCAGTCCCGTCGCAACGCTCTCGTCGCTGGTGGTGACGCCAAGGGTGCCGATCGAGGCGGCACGCTGACCGCTCATGCGCCACAGCTGCCGCGTGAGCTCCACGGTCGAGGTCTTGCCGTTGGTGCCGGTGACGGCCACCAGGGTTTCCGGAACCGGGGTGAAGAACGCAGCCGCCAGGCATGCGAACGCGCGGCGTGGCTCTGCATCGACAAAGTGAACAGCACCGTCGACTTGCGCTTCTGGCTGCGCAACGATCGCGATCGCGCCCGCTTCGATTGCTGCCGGAATGAAGCCTTGACCATCGACGCGCGCGCCTCTGAACGCACCAAACACGGTCCCGGGCGCGACCTTGCGATGATCGATCGCAAAGCCCGTGACGTGGGCGTCTTCACCTGCGGGCATCGCAAGCCCGGCCGCGCCGGCGAGGGTCGACAGCTTCACTCGCTGGCCCCTGCGGGAACGAGGGGCTTGAGGTCCGAGATGTCGATATCGCGCGTTTCGTCAGGCATGATCCCCAGCAGCGGACCGATGCGCGGCACCACCCGGCTGATCACGGGGGCGGCATTCCAGGCGGCGGTGCGCTGGAACGATGTCGCGGCCGTGCCCTGAGGCTCGTCGATCATCGCGATTACGACATAGCGGGGGTGATCCATCGGGAAGGCGGAGGCGAACGTCGCGATCAGCGAGTGATGCTGATAGCCGCCGGCACCCGGCTTTTCGGCCGATCCGGTCTTGCCACCGACGCGGAAGCCCGGCGCATCGGCCTTGCGGCCGGTGCCATAGGATACGATCATGCGCAGCAACTGGCGCATACGGGCGCTGGTCGCTGCGGTGAACACGCGCTCGCCCCGAGGAATCTGGCCCGGCGCGAGTTTGTTCAGCGTGGCCGGACGCCAGATCCCGCCGTTGACGAGCGCGGCGTAGGCGGAGGCGAGGTGCAGCGGGGTCACCGCGATGCCGTGCCCGTAGGATACGGTCATCGTGCGCAGTCGCGGCCACACACCCGACGGCCAGATCGGGAAGCCGCGCGCGGGCAGTTCGATCTGGGGCCGCGCGTTCATGTGCAGCGATTCCATCGTCTTCTTCAGCCTGACGCCGCCCAGTTCATCCGCGATCTGCGCCGTGACGACGTTTGACGAATGGATGAGCGTTTCCGGGACGTTGAGCGAGGCGCCCATGCCGTGGCTGTCGTGAATCGTGAAACCGGCGACGTGGAGCGGTGCCGCCGGCCAGCGGCGACCGAGGTTGGTGATGGTGCCCGCGTCGAGCGCCGCGGCGACCGTGATCGGCTTGAAGGTGGAGCCCAGCTCGTAAACCTGGTTGGTTACGCGGTTGAAGATATTGGGGGTGTTGGCCTTGTCGATTTTGTTCGGATCGAACGTCGGCAGCGAAGCGAGGGCAAGCACTTCGCCCGTTTCGACATCGAGCACGACGCCAGCGGCACCCTTCGCGTTGGAAAGCGCGATGCCACGACCCAGCTCATCCTCGAGCGCACCCTGCACACGCACATCGATGGACAGCGCCATCGGCGTCGCGCGGCCCTCGGTCGACTTGAGGCGGGCGTCGAAAGCCTCCTCCATGCCGACCTTGCCGTTGCCGTACGAGTCGACGAAGCCGAGGATATGCGCTGCGGTCGACCCCTGGGGATAGAACCTGGCGGTCTCCTGCGGAAATTCCAGCGCAGGCTCGCCGATCGAATGAACGCGATTCGCTTCTTCGGGCAGGATCGACTTGCGCAGGTAACCAGGTTGCCCAGACGCCAGCATGGCGGTGGTCTTGCGCACGTCCAGATCGGGGAAGATCGCCTGCAGCTTGGCCGCGATGTCGGCAGGCTTGCCCACCAGCGGCGGCCCGTCGGTCATCGCCTTGGGGTTGAACCACAGCGAATAGACATGGAAATCGCGCGCCAGGGGCGTTCCGTTGCGATCGACGATCACGCCGCGTGACGGCATCAGCAGGTTGGCGATGTTGCCGCTCTGCCCCGTCCCGCCGGTCAGACCGAGAAACACGAGCCTCACGATCGCGCAAATGCCCAGCAGCGCGAAGCCGACCAGGACCCACAAGGCGCGCCACTTGGCGACGACCAGGGCCTTTTGCCGCACGTTGACGACCCGATGACGGCCGGTCGAGAGCGGCACCACCGGGGCGACCGGTTCCGGGTTCGAGAATGCCAGGCGCGGCGCCGTCGGCGCGCGAGCCGGTATGGCACGGCTGGATGGTAGCCCGGCAGGATAGATCGCGCGCGTGGCCACTTACTGCGCGTCCGACGCGACTTCGATGCGCGCCAGTCGCTTGCCGAGATTATGCGCGTCGCGGGCCAGCGCCTTTGCCTCTCCATCGTCGGCTGCGGTTTTAGCCGTTGCCTTCTCTTCACCAGCCACCACTCCGCCGATCGGCGAAACCATCGCGAGCAATTGCGCTCCACCACCCTCGCCCGGCGTCGTCGTGTCTTCGGCATTGGCGTAGCGGATCGGCGATGGCGCACCCGGAGCCGGCGCCTTGCCCAAGGCTGCCAACTGCCGCTCACCCTCGATGTACTGGCCGGCGCGCGGCGCCTCGTAGCCGAACTCGACGTCGTTCAGCGTCTTCAGCTGCTGCTGGTTCGAGCGGGTCTGGAACTCCGTCTGCAGAAAATCGATGTCCCGCTTGAGATAGACGATGTGCTTTTCCGACATCGCGACCCGGCTCTTCACCGCGTTGACCCGCAGCATCAGCGCGAGGCTGAGCGCGCCGCATACCAGCAGCACGGTCATCCAGCCGATCGAATGGACGCGATCGCGTGTCAGGTTCATGCGGACTTCCTCGGGCGGGCGGGAGCTTCGGTGCGTGATGCGCTGCGCAGTGTTGCGGAACGGGAACGTGGGTTGACCGCGACCTCGGCCTCGCTGGGTCGGATCGCCTTCGACACTTTGGCGAATGTCGGTGCGTCACTCGGCGCGGCCTGGGGCACATGGCGCGACGTCGATGCGGTCGCACCGCTGGCCTCGCGCAGGAACTGCTTCACGACGCGGTCCTCGAGCGAATGGAATGAGACTACCGCCAGTCGACCCTCTGCCTTCAGCAGCGCCTCGGCAGCGACCAGGCCGGCGTCGAGCTCGTCGAGCTCGCCGTTCACGTGAATGCGGATAGCCTGGAAGCTGCGGGTCGCCGGATCCTTGGGCGCACCGGCATGATAGCCCAGCGCCCTGCGGACCACGCGCGCCAGATCCGCCGTCGTCGACAACGGGCGCGCGGCGACGATAGCACGGGCCACCCGGCGCGACTGACGCTCTTCGGCGTAGAGATAGAGCACATCGGCGATGCGCCCCTCATCCGCGGTGTTCAGGAAGTCGGACGCGGATTCACCCTCCTGGCTCATGCGCATGTCGAGCGGGCCGTTGGTGGAGAATGCGAAGCCCCGCTCGGGCTGGTCGAGCTGCATGGACGACACTCCGATGTCCATCGCAATGCCGTCGACCCGCGCTATCCCCAGCTCAGCGAGGCTTTCCACCATTTCGGAAAAGCGCCGCGGGTGCAGCACGAGGCGCGGCTCTTCCTCGTGTGCTTCGGGCCAGCCTTCGGGATTGGCCCGTACGGCCGCGATCGCATCGGGGTCCCGATCGAAGGCATGCACGGTGGCCCCCGCATCGAGCAGCCGGCGGGTATATCCGCCCGCCCCGAAAGTGGCATCGACGATGACCGCGCCCGGGGCGGGACGCAGAGCGGCGATTACTTCTTCGAGGAGAACCGGAATGTGCGGGGCGGGTGCGATCTCGGCGCTCACTTGCCGGCCGCCTTCTTGATTTCCGCTTTGGCGAGGCTTGCGCAGGACACTTGCGCGCCCTTGAACTGGGGCTCGGTCATCGCCGCCAGAGCGTCGGGCGCGAACACGAAGAAGTACTGCCCTGCGCCCTGGAAATAGAGCTGATCATCCACCTCGGCGAGAGTCGCGAGATCCTCGGGCAGGACGAACCGTCCGGAACCGTCGAACGGGATCTCGTGATAGTTGTAGAGCGTCATCGCCTTCATATCGCGATCGAACGGAAGACCTGCCTTCATCGCGAACTCGCGCTCCTGCTCGATGATGGTCTCGAACTCGTACGTGCGCGAGAGGCCATAGCCGACCAGGCAGTTCCAGCTTTCGTGCTTGGCGAGGCAAAGGACCTGACCGTTGCTCGATTCGCGGACTGCGCCACGAAACAGGTTGGGCAGCACGAAGCGGTTCTTGTCGCGGCGAAGCGAAAAGCCCTGTCCCCGATAGATTGGCTGCCCCGCCATCTGTGCTGCTCAATTCCCTAAAAAGCCCCGTTCGAAAAACCACAGCACCTCCGCGCCCCGCATCGCGCAGATGCGCGAGAGGGTGGCCGCGACCATGGTCGCCGCAGGGATTCTGTCATTCCGATTGATCGATCTTCTAACTCGTCCCTGACGGGCCGGAAAGGGAAAAGTGGGGATAGCCGGGCCGAAAGCTGTTGATTGTTGAGTGCCTACAACAACCACACGCGGGAAGCCTGCCCACGCGTCTAGATTACGCCCGAGGATGCACTGATCTAAAAGGATTTTCCATAGAAGACGCTTAGAGACCAAAAAGTCCCGCACCATCCCCAATGGCGCAGGAAGGCGCAGGCGTTCAGGAGGTCAAACGGCGCAGCAAGGCGGTCACGGAGGCCGCGCGTCCCGTCTCATCCCCATCAAACACCGAAGCATCCCCAACCGCGATGACTCGCCCGCGTCCGACACGGCAGACGGCGATAACGGCGGTGGCAAGAATCGAGCAGTGCGCCCCGGGCACTCTCGCCCAGCGACCCGCCATATCCACGGGGAGCGCAAAACCATCGGCATCGACGATCCGCTCACCAGGCGTCTGGTCCGCATCGAACTGCAAGCGCAATCCCCAATGCTCCAGGATAGGCGACAGCATCGCCGTTCTTTGCGGACCACGCGGATCTCCCAGGGCATAGTCTGAGTGAGTGGTCAGCATGGGGTCCGCGAACAGCAGCAATCGGCCTCCCGAACGTACCCATGCGTCCAGCGCGACGTTTTCTTCGGGCATCAACGGCTGCGGCTGTATCAGCACCAGCAAGGCATCGCGGGGCAGCGGCAACGCGCCCTTCGGGCCTGCCAAAGTGTCGAGCGCAACGACCCGGCCGCGAGATCCGAGGACACGCATCGACCAGTGCGGACCGCCCGCATTGGCAAGCTGGCCCCGAATATCCCCAGCCTCCCGCCAGATCAGCGGCAAGCTTGTCGACAAGCCGATCAGTCGCTCGGGAACGACTGGCGGCGCGGGCGCACATGCGCTCAGCACCATCACCAGCAAGGCCAAGCCGGCGCGGATCACGATGTCAGGGAAGTGCGGCGCCCGTCGGTTGCGCCAAACCGCCTACGCCCGGCGTCGGGTCGGCCGCCGGGACCACGCCGATGTCGGCAAGAGGCTCGCTGGCCGGCTTCTTGGGCTCGGCATCGACGGCCACGACCTTCTCCACAGGCTCCTTGGTGTCGCTCAGCCTTGCGCGATCCATGATGATGTTGGCGAGACCCACGATCAACAGCATCGCACACAAGCCACAAAGGCCCACTTGCAGGCGATGAATTGCCTGTGCGCGCATCTCTCGCGCCGTGGGTGGCGCAAAGTGCTGGGGTGTCGTGATCGGCTCGACAATGCGGGGCGGAACGTTTCCTGCCATCGGCGACGTGTTTAGCTTATCGTTTCAGCCAAGGGAAGACCGGGAGGCCCTTCGCCTCGAGCCACTCGCGATTATAGAGCGACGACAGGTATCGAAAGCCGGTATCGCAAAGGATCGTCGCGACCCGGGCATCCGGCCCGAGCTGCCGCCCCAAGGCAACCGCACCCGCGACGTTGATCCCGGACGACATGCCCAGGCATAGGCCTTCTTCCGCCAAAAGCCTCTCCACCCAGACCATTCCCTCTTCGTCCGAGATCCGGAACTGCGTGTCTATCGGCGCGCCCTCAAGGTTGGCGGTGATCCGCCCCTGCCCGATACCTTCTGCAACCGACGAACCCTCGGCATGCAGTTCACCGCAGGCGTAGTAGTTGTAGAGCGCGGCGCCATGCGGATCGGTCAGGGCGATCGTGACGTTTTCGTCGAAAGCCTTGAGGCCCATGCCGACGCCAGCGATTGTGCCCCCGGTTCCGGCCGCGCAGGTGAAGCCGTCGATACGCCCACCCATCTGCTCCCAGATCTCGGGCGCGGTGCTCTCGATATGCGCCTTGCGGTTGGCGATGTTGTCGAACTGGTTGGCCCAGATCGCACCTCGCGTCTCCTCGGCCAGGCGGCGCGAGGTGTGGACGAAGTGGCCGGGGTTGGAGAACGGTGCCGCCGGCACCAGCACCAGCTCGGCCCCGAGGGCACGCAGCGTGTCCATCTTCTCGCGCGACTGGGTTTCGGGCATGACGATGACGGTCTGATAGCCCAGGGCGTTTGCGACGAGCGCCAGCCCGATCCCGGTGTTGCCCGCCGTACCCTCGACGATCGTTCCGCCCGGCTGGATCAGGCCCTTCTCTTCGGCGTCACGCACGATCCAGAGTGCCGCACGATCCTTTACCGATGCGCCCGGATTGGCGAACTCACACTTGCCCCAGACTTCACACCCGGCAGCCTCGCTGGGCCCCTTGAGCAGAACGAGCGGCGTGTTGCCGATCAGGTCGAGGGAAGAGTGGCGAGCATGGGGCGCGTTCATATGCGGCAGGTAGGAAGTCGTACCGCCGGGCGCAAACGCTTTTGCGAATGCGCCCGGCGGTTGCTTGTGGCGGCCAACCCCGCTGGCGGTCGCCCCCTCCTATGCCGGAGCGGGCGGTGCCGCCGCGACAATCAGTCTTCCTGTGCGATCGTGACCTTTGAGCCATCAAGATCGTCGGTAATCGGTACCTGGCACGACAGACGCGAGAGCTCGTTGCGGTGCTCGGAGCTATCCAGGAGGTCATTCTCGTCCGGGCTGATCGGAGGCAGTTTGGCAAAATGTTCGGCATCGATGTGCACATGACAGGTCGCGCACGAGCAGCAGCCGCCACAAAGGGCCAGCAGTTCGTCGAAACCGCTATCGCGAAGCACCTCCATCAGCGTGCGGCCCTCGCTTGCCTCGACGGTCGATTCTTCACCAGACTGATTGACGACAGTGATCTGCGGCATGTTGCTTCCCGTTCAAGTTGACCGACATAGATATGATATATGCTGTATCACAAGGCCGCTATACAAGCCTTCGATCAAGGCTGCTAGTGGGTGCCAAATTCTTTGGCAAGGCAATCGAATCATGGGACTGCAGATGGATGCGCTGCGCGCGGGGCTCGACCATATCGCCGCGATCGAACCGGGCCTGGCTCGAGCGATCGAACGGGTGGGTTATCCAGAGCCGCGCATCCGTGAGACAGGCTATGCCACCTTGCTGCGCACGATCGTCGGCCAGCAGGTCAGCGTCGCCTCGGCGGCGGCAGTGTGGGCCAAGCTTGAAGCGCTGCTCGGCCCTGCGATCTCGCCCGACTTGCTGCTGGCGGCAGAGTTCGACGCGCTGCGGGGTTGCGGCCTGTCACGACAGAAGCAGGGATATGTCCGATCGTTATGCGAACTGGTCGTGGCAGGCTCGCTCGATCTCGACAACCTTCCGCAGGACGATGAAGAAGCGATCGCGAAGCTGGTGACGATCAAGGGCATCGGCCGATGGTCTGCCGAGATCTACCTGCTGTTCGCCGAGGGAAGACCGGACATCTGGCCCGCGGGCGACCTGGCGGTGCAGGCCGGTCTGCACAAGATCCTGGATCTTGACGCGCGCCCGACGGAGAAGGAGACGCGCCTGCTCGCGGAAGCGTGGCGACCACACCGCGGCGCGGCGGCGATCTTCACCTGGCACTGCTATGACAACCCCGCGCTGTGACGCCTAGCCGATCGCGTCGATGAACGTCGCAAGCGCCACGTCACGCGCGCTGAGGCCACCGGCATCGTGCGTCGTCAAGGTGATCTCCACACGGTTATAGACGTTGAACCACTCGGGATGGTGATCCGTCTTCTCGGCTTCGATGGCCACGCGGGTCATGAAGGCGAAGGCCTCGCCAAAGTCACTAAAGCGCAGCTTGCGCTCGATCGCCAGTCCATCCGCGCGCAAGCACCATTGCGGCAGCGCACCGAGCGCCGCGTCACGTTCGATGTCGGTCAATCGGGCAATCGCCATCACAGCTCTCCTCGCCGGTCCAGTCCAGTTGGCAGTCGCCGCGACATCCCCTATCCCCGCGAACCATGCAAGGGGCACCCACCAAGGCGCGTTTCACCGCCAACGACCTCGCGTGCCGGCGCGGCGATCGCGTGCTGTTTCGCGGCATCTCCTTCACCCTGAACGCGGGCGAGGCCCTGCAGGTGACCGGCCCCAACGGGATCGGCAAATCGAGCCTGTTGCGCATAGCTGCGGGCCTCGCGCCCGCCTTTGCCGGCCATATCGACCGCGAGGGCGAAGTCGGGCTTGTCGACGAGCGACCGGGGCTCGATCCCGAACTGCCCCTTGGCCGAGCGCTGGCGTTCTGGAAGCGTCTTGATCGCGGCGGTTCGGCTCCGCTCGAAATGCTAGGCCTGAGTACCCTGCTCGACGTTCCGGTCCGCTACCTCTCGACAGGACAACGCAAGCGCGCCGCGATGGCGCGGTTGATGGCCCAAAACGCGGACATCTGGCTGCTCGATGAACCGCTCAATGGCCTGGACGTAGAGGCGGTGCGGCTGATCGAGCGATTGACGGCCGCGCACTGTGCCGTCGGCGGCATCGCCATGATCGCGTCGCATCAACCCTTCTGCCTGCCTGGTATGCGCCAGCTGGCATTGTCGGATCACCTGGCATGATCGGCCCGTTGCTCGCTTTGTTCAGGCGCGATCTCGTCCGTCTGTTCGGGTCCGCACAAGGCGGTGGGGCGGTGCTGCCGGTGCTGTTCTTCCTGGCCGTGGCGATGATCTATCCGTTCGCGGTGGGTCCAGATGCCGCGTTACTGGCGCGCACCGGCGGGGGGGTCCTGTGGGTCGCTGCATTGCTGGCGGCGATCCTCCCGCTCGATCGCCTGGTCGAGCCCGATCTTGAACGCGGCATGTTCGATCAATGGGCCTTGCGGGGCGTCAGCGAGGAAGCGGTTATCGCCGTGCGCGTACTTGCGCACTGGGTAAGCTTTGGCCCACCGCTGCTGCTCGCCGCGGTGCCCGCCGCCGGCATGCTCGGTCTATCGGGGGCAAGCCTGAGAACCGTCGAGCTTGGATTGCTGGCCGGAACCCCGGGCCTCGCGGCACTGGGCGTGGCCGTGGCGGCCATCACCGCGGGCCTGCGCGGCGGCGCCGCGCTTGGCGGACTGCTGATCATCCCGCTGGGCGTGCCGCTGCTGATCTTCGGTGCCGGCAGTCTTTCCACCGGTGGCGAGAGCGGGCTGGCCCTCACCGCCGCGGTCAGCCTTGTCCTCATGGCCATAGCACCTTTTGCCGGAGGGGCCGCCATACGCGCCGCCCGCGACTGACCGGCGGCTTGATCGTCGGGGCGGTTGGCGCCGGCGCCCGCGAGCCGCATAGTGCCCGCCAGAACCAGACAACTGGACGGGAGAGCACCAATGGCGAGCACAGGCGATCTCATCGACAAAGCACGGTCGAGGACCGGTCTCGACGATTTTGGCGGCGACGATTTCCGCCAGGGACTGGAGATCCTGACCCGTTCGCTCGGCGATGAAGCGAGGCTCAACCCATCGGGTGAGCATGCCGTGCATGAACGCATCGTCCTGCATCTGGAACAGCGCCTGCAGATAGAGGACTGGTATCGCCGCCATCCCGAGATCGATGAAGAAATCATCGCGAAACCGCTGTTCGGCGTCAGCCTGCCGCGCACAGGCTCGTCGGCCTTGTCGTTCCTGCTATCGAGCGACCCGGCGGTCAGATATTTGCGAGTGTGGGAAAGTGCCCAGCCGTGCCCCCCGCCCGGCACCGTCTGCGGGGACGACGCTCGCCGCGATGGATCGGCCGGCGCGATCGAGGACGAACTGGCGAACAGCACGCGCACGCCCACCGGCATCGACGGCGCGATGGAATGCCAGGACCTGATGGCGCTCAACATGACGAGCCAGATCTTCCTCGCCTTTGCGAGAGTGCCGACTTACGCCGCGTGGCTCCTCGATGCCGACCTGACCGCGACGTATGCCTACCACAAGCGCGCGCTCAAACTGCTGCAGTGGCGCCAACCGACCCGGCCCTGGCGGCTCAAGGCGCCGACGCACCTGCTCTATCTCGACGCGCTGAACGCCATCTACCCGGATGCCCGCTTCGTCATGACCCATCGTGATCCCGGCGACGTGCTGCTGTCGGTCTGCGACGTCTATGCGCAGATCATGGGCAAGTTCACCGACACGCTCGATCGGGGCTGGATCGGCGAACTGAACCTGCGCAGCTGGTCGGAAGGCATGCGCCGCGCGATCCGCTTCCGCGAGCAGGGCGACAACGACGCGCGGTTCTGCGACATCCACTTCAAGGCGATGCAGCAGGATCCGATCGCGCAAGTGCGTAGGCTCTACAACTGGCTGGGCGAGCCGGTCTCGCCACGATTCGCCGCGGCGATGACGCGCTGGTGGGCCCACAACGACGAGCGCGAACGCGCGGCCAAGCCGGACCCTGCCTCGTTCGGACTGG
The DNA here is from genome assembly GCF_055361525.1 of Novosphingobium sp. TK46. NCBI lineage: Bacteria > Pseudomonadati > Pseudomonadota > Alphaproteobacteria > Sphingomonadales > Sphingomonadaceae > Novosphingobium > Novosphingobium sp. TK46. The sequence continues at coordinate 2,399,162 of NZ_CM143963.1, read as the reverse complement.
AGCCGGGCGAAGTCCACGCGCAGTTCGCCGATTACGTCGCGCACATGCGCCGCTGGGCGCCGTGGAGCGAAGCCGCCTGAGCCTCTTGCCCGCGGGAATAGAGTGGCTAAGGCATCCCCAAAGTACACATGAAGGACGAGGAACGCGCATGACCCAGCCCATCACCGGCAAGTACGAGTTCGACACCGCGGCACGCGAAGCGCAGGTCATCACCGGCGGCCCACGCTATGCGCCGCTCAGTCTCGACGAGGTCACGCCGGCGGGGCAGGAGCAGGTCGACCACATCCGCGCCGCCTTCAGCATTCCCAGCGAGCGGCCGTTCCCCGACGTCAGCCTGATCCAGCTGCGCCACCCCGGCATGTTCAAGGGCCAGATGGTGCTGGGCATCGAGCTGGCGAAAGGCGCCATCCCCGGCCGCGATCGCGAGCTTGCCGTGCTGCGCATCGCCTGGCTCGCCCGCGCGCCCTTCGAATGGTGCGAGCATGTCGACATCGGCAAGCACTTCGGGCTGACCATCGAGGATATCGAACGGGTCACGCAAGGCTCGGACGCTCCGGGCTGGACCGAGCACGAGGCCGCGCTGCTGCGTGCGGTGGAAGAGCAGATGGCCGACTATTGCATCGCCGATGCGACCTGGGACGCGCTCACCAAGACCTACACCGAAGAGCAGATGCTGGAACTGCCGTTGCTGGTGGGCTGCTATGTACTGGGCGCCATGCAGCTCAATTCGCTCAAGATTCAACCCAAGGGCGGGTTCGACTATCGCGGAAGCTGAACGAAGCATCCATACAGTATCCGCGGTTTGTCATCGAGCAATCACGGCCAAGATGTGCCGTTATAACCCGCTTGTAGAGGGGACCAAAGGGCAGATCGCGGAACATTAAAGCCTTATCATCATTCAATGCCTGCAGCCGGAGCACAATCCGGTGACAACTTGATTGATGTTAAGAACATGAGCCCACAGATTACGGCGACCGAGGCGCAGAAATGGCGCGGCGCTTTTGAGGATTTCGTCAAGGACAAGGGATTTCCATGCGTCGGTGCCAAGTCGGCGCTTGCGCATGGAACGCTCAAGACCGTGGTCTGCTGGTCGATCGAGAGCGGCTGGGACGACGTCCGGATCCACCGCGAACTGCTCGAATGGGCGTTCGACTATGGCGACGAGCCGGGCCTGTTTCGCAGCATCGCCTTCATCTTCGCCCGCCCCGATCCGATTTCGGAACAGCAGTTCGAAGAGTCGATGTGGCAGCGCATCCAGTCGCTGTCGGATAAGGACGCGTGGCTGCAACAGCCTTATGACGCGCGCGTCAGCAACGATCCCGAAAGCCCGCACTTCTCGCTCAGCTTCGGCGGCGAGGGTTTTTTCGTCGTCGGCATGCATCCCGAAGCCAGCCGGCCGGCGCGGCGCTTCGAGCGGCCCGTTCTGGTATTCAACCTGCACGATCAATTCGAAACCTTGCGTGATCAGGGCAAGTACGAGAACATCCGTGAGACGATCCTGAAGCGCGACGAGAAGCTGGCGGGCTCGATCAATCCGATGCTGGCGCGCCATGGCGATAGCAGCGAGGCCGCCCAATACAGCGGTCGTCTGGTCGGTGATGGCTGGCGCTGCCCATTCTCGGATTCCCGGATCGCCCGCGACGAACCCGAAGTCGTGTCACGATGAGCATCGAAAGGATTGCACCGCGATCGGCGGCCGGCTTCGAGCTACGTGCAGGCCAGACACTTACCGTGATCGATGCCGAAGGGGTGCAGGTTGCCGACCTGTTGGCGTACAGCCTCGACGATCCGCGTGAAGTCATCAGCAATGGCCGCACCTTCGATTACGAGGAGACCATCCGGCTCACCACCGGGCATCGCCTGTGGTCCAACCGGTCGAACATGCTGATGACGATCGTGGCCGATACGGTCGGCTGCCACGACTTCCTGCTCACCCCATGCAGCGAGGATACTTTCCGGCATTTCTATCCCGACAAGCCCGTTCATCGCGGCTGCTTCGGCAATCTTGCCGAGGCGCTGGCACCGTGGGGGATCGAGCCTGACGCCATCCCTTGCGCGTTCAACGTCTTCATGAACGTCCCTGTCGATCAGCATGGCAAGGTCAGCGTGCTACCTCCCGTCAGTGCTGCCGGCGATTCGCTGACGCTGCGCGCCGAGTGTGACCTGATCATCGGACTGACCGCCTGCTCGGCCTATGCGAGCAACGGCGGCACCTTCAAACCCATCGATTACCGCATCGAAGGCTAGGTTTTCGGCGGCTTGCAAAAAAAGCCGGAGGCCGTCGGGAACGACACTCCGGCTTGAGTTTGGGATAAACGGCGCCCCATGACTGGCTCCGTATCCGCAAGGGCTTGACCGCGAGGTCCAGCCGCGTATCAATCGCTAATGATAATCGTTCGCAAATGAAAGCCCTTTTGCGACTCGCGATTGATAAGACTTGAGGAGATGCAGGATGTACCAGTTTGTCGATCGGGAACTCGAGACCGTCGATGAGGGAGCGCGCTTTCTCGTCTGGTCGATGCGGGCATGGGTAACCTCGATGGGGCAGCGCAACTGCCCTGCCCACGCCCTTGCCCCGGCATTCGCCCGCTGGCGAATGATCGGCGGATTGCAGGCATTTCACCGTACCATGCTGTTGTTCAATCGCGATGCCTTGGAGACGTTCGGGTTTGCTCCGCTTGCCTGCAACCGGGTTTCGGAACACGAGGCGCTCATCCTGGGGCTGGTGGTCTCGATGCGCGACCATGGTCCGCGAACGACGCGCGAGACGATCGAGTTGATGGTTCAGGAAGACGCGGTGGGCGATCTGCTGGGTACCATCTCGACCCTGAGTGCTACGTTGATGGTGGCAGGATTGTTCCCCGGGGACGCCTTCACACCCCGCCATGTGGGCGACTGACACCTGAGAACCTAGTATGCCCCCAAGTGAAAAGGCGGCACCTGATGGCACCGCCTTTTACACTACGTCCGCCGGCTAGAGCCCGGCGACCTGCATTGCTTACTGAGCCAGACCAGCCGGAACCATCTGCTGGGCATGCGTCAGGTGGCGCTCGATCACCGGCACCGCGGTGGCTGCGACCTGCTTGAGCGCAACGTCGGTTCCATCGGTGGCGTAACCCTTGTGCAGCGCCCATGCGGTCTGATGCGCTGCGACCTGCTGCTGCAGGTACAGATCGTCGAAGCTGCCCTTCGGCGCCTTCTTCAGCAGCGTGAGCTTGGCGGCGTTTTCTGCAGACAAGCGCGTCGAAGGACGCGCGATCGTACGATCGTTGTTCTTGAGGGCGGCCATCAACGACCGGCTGGTGGTGGTATGATCCGCGATCATCTGCTTGGCATAGGCCTTGACGTCATCGCGCTTGCTACGCGTCAGGGCCAAGCGGCTCGATTGCATCTCGAACAAGTCGGCATCGGCAGCCATCTTTACGTAATCGGTTGCCGATATGCCGGTCAGCGGGGCGACACCGGCCATCGAGGAACCGGCCGGGGCGGCGACGTACTGGGCGAGTGCGGGAGAAATGGTTGCCAGCGCCAGCGCGCTTGCGAACAGAGTCTTGCGAAACATGGAACGTCCTTTTCAAATCGTCCCACCGCAAACGGCACACCGACAATGAAGTTCCGCAGCCCCGTTAAAGTCCGTGCACTAGTGAATCAGGGTCAAGATCGCGTTTGTACCGTCAGCGCTTCTTCAATTCGTCGGGGGGCCGACAAGAAGCACCGAACCATCCACCCCGTCCACCTTAAGCCGAGACCCCGGCGCGGCATCTTCACCCCGTGCCATCCATTCGCTGTCACCCAGCCGCACTCGCCCTGAGCCGCCGATGATGGCTTGCGTTACCACCACGCTATGACCGATCGCCTGCGCGCCACGCCTGTTCATCAGCGGATCGGCTGACACGACCGGATGACGCGCCAGATATCGCCGCCCCACGAATACGGCGAGGATCGACAGCAACGCGAAGGTCATGATCTGCAAGGGTAGGCCGATGTCGATCAGCCAAGTGAGCACTCCGGTCAACAAAGCCGCAGCGGCCATCCAGATCAGGGAAACGCCCGGTATCGCCATCTCGACCACCGCCAGCACCAGGCCGATCGCCATCCAAGTGTAATGCGGCTCGAAATCGAGCATCGCCCTCATGCCTCGCCGACAGGGCCGGCCGGCGGCACGGTGGTGCGGCGCGGGGCGGCAGGTGAAGGTTGCGGAACGGCTGCGTTTGCCCCCAAGGCGTCCTTCGCCAGTTCCGCGATGCCGCCCAGTGTTCCGATAAGTTGCGTCGCTTCGATCGGGAACAGGATGGTCTTTGCGTTGGGAGACGTCGCGAACTTGCCGATCGCCTCGGTGTATTTCTGGGCGATGAAGTAATTGATCGCCTGTACGCCCGACTGGGCGATCGCTTCGCTGACCAGACGCGTCGCGTTGGCTTCCGCTTCGGCTTCACGTTCCCGAGCCTCGGAGTCGCGAAACGCCGCCTCGCGCCGCCCCTCGGCCGCCAAAATCTGCGACTGCTTCTGCCCCTCGGCCTTGAGGATCTCCGAAGCGCGTCGCCCTTCGGCTTCAAGGATCTCCGCCCGCTTCTCGCGCTCGGCCTTCATCTGGCGAGCCATGGCGTTCGAGATATCCAGTGGCGGGCGAATATCCTTGATCTCGACGCGCGTAATCTTGAGACCCCACGGCGCCGTCGCGTGATCGACCACCACCAACAGCCGGGCGTTGATCTCGTCCCGCTTCGACAGCGTCTCGTCGAGGTCCATCGATCCCATGACGGTGCGCAGGTTGGTGGTCGTCAGGGCCATCACCGCGGGCTGCAGCGTATGCACTTCATAGGCCGCCTTGCCCGCATCCAGCACCTGGAAGAACACCACGGCATCCACGCCCACCATGGCGTTGTCCTTCGTGATGATTTCCTGGCCGGGAATGTCCAGCACCTGCTCCATCACGTTGACCTTGCGCCCGACGCGATCGATGAACGGTATGATGAGGTGCAAGCCCGGCTCCGCCGCCAGCGTGTACTTGCCCAGCCGCTCGATGGTGTAGACGTAACCCTGGCGAACCACGCGCACGCCCATCACCAGGAAAACGACGACGACCACGACCAGTGCGATCAGCAAATTGCCCATGACTTCACCCCTATGCGCTGGTGCCGATCGTAGACCATGGGTGACCGGCGACAAGCGAAACCGGTGTCGTCTTGGCCTTGCTCAGCACGCCATCCTGCGCGATGCGATCACGCGTTCGACGAAAGGCACGAAGCCGGGTGGTCCCGACGCCTTGTCCTTGAGATGGACGGTGATGTGTTCGCTAAGCTCGAAGGCGGCGCGCACGATCGCCAGGCGCTCGGCCAGTTCGATCGCGGCACCGATCACCATGATGTCGATCGGATTGAGCGATAGCGTCTTGCGCGCCTCGTCCAGCGTAGTCGCCCCATAAAGGATCGTATCGGCGCTTTGCACGCGCGACTTGGTTTCGTCGACCAGATCGAGGAGCCGCCCGACGATAAGCACGTGCAAGGTCCGGTCGGTCCCGGGCATCATCAGAGTTTCCCGAAAAGCGCGAGCATCCGCTGCCATGCGCGATCGGCTTCGACCGGATCGTAAGCGGGCGAATCCGGCACCGTCCAGCCATGATCGGCCGCATAAACTTCGATCTCGGCCGGACGTTTTGCCGCCTCTGCGGCCTGGCGCAAGGTGTCCTTCACGGAAGGATCCTGTGCATCGTCGTTGCGGCCGATGGCGAACAGATAGGACGCCTGGGTGGCCGCCAAGAGCCGATGCGGGCTATCCGGATCCGGTGTCACCAGCCCGCCGCCATGAAGCGAAGCGGCCGCGCCGACACGCCCGGGAACCGCAGCGGCGGTGCGCACGGTGAATGGCCCGCCCATGCAATACCCGTTGCTGCCGATCTTGCGCGCCTTGTCCACCGCGGCATCACCATCGAGGAAACCGACATAGGCGGTCGCATCACGGGTGATCGCCGCCGACGTCAGCGCCGCGCGCAGGGGCTTGACCTTCGCCTGACCCTCGGGCGTGCGAAATTCCGAGAAGCTTTCCATGATCGGTGCCGGGCCGCCCCGATAATACGGGTTCACGCATAGCACCGCGTATCCCGCCGCCGCAAGCCGCCGCGCCATGACCTTATTGGCTTCACGCAGACCCGCGATGTCGGGCCACATGACGATGCCGGGATGCAGGCCCTTGGCCGGGTGGGCGAAAAATGCGTCGGCGATGCCGTCAGCGGTCGTTATCTCGACCATGCGCTCGGTCAGGTCGCCGGGTGAACCGGCCTGTCCCACGCCACCGGCACAGCCAGCCAACGCGGCCGCGGTGCCCAGTGCAGCGAACTCACGCCGGCTCAGGCCTTTGGTGCCACGGCTAACGTCGCCCTGCCCGGTATAATCGTCGCACATGGTCGAACTCCCCCGTCGTCATGCCAGCATCGACATCTAGCCGGGTCGGAACGCGACGACCAGCGTTGGTTTGACGACCAGAAATTTGCGAGCGGCTCAGCACTTGCAGGTCAGTCCGCCATGAAGTTCAGTTCGAGATTCACGGCATCGGGGTCAACTAGGAATATCTGCCGCACATCGCCATATTGCCGATCATTCACCCGATAACGCGCGCCCAAGGCGTCAAGCTTGTCGCGGATGGCCTGAAACCCCTCGCAGCGAAACGCCACATGGTGGACCGCATTGGTCGAAGAGCCGGGATCATAGCCGTCGTAACGGTCAGAGGCCGGATCCTTCCATACCAGATGCACGATCGCGCGGCCTGTCGCATCGCGCATCCACGCGCCGCGAGAACTCATCGCGACGGCATTGTTGTCGCCGCGCTCCAGGCCGAGCACCTGTTCGTAGAACGAAGCGCTGGCATCGAGGTCTTTGGTCAGGATGTTGACATGATCGATCCCGCTAATCCGCATAGGCTTTCTCTCCCATTTGTGGGGATGATGCGGCGGCTTGGACCGCGACGCAAGCAGGCGACTAGTCCCGTCCCGCCGCGCTGGGATCTATGAAGCGATCCACCAGCCTGCCCAGCCGTCCGCGCGAATAGGCGAAACCGTGATAGGCCGCGAGTGCGGCCCGCCCCCAGCCGATGTAAAGACCCGGCCAGTGCAGTACGCGCGACATGCGGAAGGCACGATGGCTCCCCCTGCCGATGCTCTGGCGCATACGATAGATCAACTTGCGCCGGGCCGGGATCGCGGTGGATGGCTCCACGCGCTTGACCGGTTGTATCGCCAACCTGGCGCGCGAGAGCCGATAGGCTAGACCTTCGCGCCGCTGGCGAAATCCCGCCGCTTGCGTTTGCCTGACGAAGGCATGATCGACCTCGCTCAAGCGCAAACGTCCCTCGGCAATGCCGGTCTGCACCAGTTCGAGCATCAGCGGCGAGCGTGCGATAACGACGTTGGTACCCTTGCCATCCGAGGAATATGGCTCGACCCAGGCGTCTCCCATTGCGATATCGGCGGTCTCGGCCACCACATCGTCGCAGAAATTGCACGCCGAGTTCATGAAGAACCCCGAACCCCAATCGCCGTCGACCAGATGCCACCAGTCCTGCTGACGCGTCGAGCCGTCCGCCAAGGTGAGTTGCGCGGTGTACCAGTTCGCGGGCCGATCGGGGTTTTTGAGCCGATAATCGATGGCGGATACCGCCTGCGGCGCAGCGCCGAGCTGGACCGCGAAGCTATCGACCATCTGCGCGCTTTTCATGTGCCCGCAGAACAGACCGATGGTATGCGTCACCCGCTCCGCGATGATTGGATTTTCGCGACGAAGCAGATTGATCGCCTTGATAAAGCACGGAATGCCGACAACGGCATAACGCCCGGGCATTCGCGCGATATCGCGCAACACGCCCGATAACTCGACCGGGTAGTATCGCGACTTCGCGCCCTGATGCAGCTCGGCGACAGAGCGCGAGATGCGATAGCCGAACAACCGTCCATCGCCCTCGTCGCGTGATTGCGGGGTAACGTGCGCCACCCCATCGACCAGGCCACGGCGCAACAATTCGGCGGCGACCCAGCTTACCATGCCGCCCGAACTGCCGGCGATACGGAACTCGCCCTCATCGACGTGTCCGACATAGGCGCCGGCATAGCGGCCGATCAGGGCGTCTCCATGCGGCGCATCGGGAAAGCGGTCCGAGGCGATCACGTCCTCGTTGGCGGCAACCGGCGAGAACGGACAGATGCCGGCGAAAGCGTCCCCCGTCGGCATGGACCCGGTCGTCTTGGGCTCAAGATGCCCATTGGCATTCCAGCCCATCTTCATCGACGGATCCAGCGTCGTGCAGCCACCGCAGCCTATACACAGCCCGGAACCGACTATCTCGCGCGGGGAGAGCGTCACGCCGTCACACCCCTATCGATCGCAGATAGGCCTCGGACTGGACGCGCAACCTGGTGATCGCGGCATCGATCCCGCTGTCCAGCGGGTGATCGAGCACGGCCGCGAAGCGTTCCGAAGGATCGTCCTCGCGAAGCAGATGCGCTTGGGCTTCGACCGCGTTGACCAAATCGCGCACCTTGTTCATGCGGTATGGCGAGACGGCGCAGGCGAACGGCTTGTCGTTCAATAACGCGAAGACGCACCCGTGGAAAAAATTGGTCACCACCGCTTCGGCTTGGGTGATCGCCTGCGCGAACTCGAAAGGATCGGCGTCGAGCCATTGTTCATCCGCCCAGTCGTTGCGATAGCCGATACTCACAAGCTTGAGCCCGCGACCTTGTGCCCATCTGCGCACGGCCTTGCCGAACCCATCGCTGAAGCTATGTCCGTAGAGGGCGACGAAGGGCTCCGCCGGGGATTGGACGTCCTTGGAAATGGCGATGGGGAACTGCAGCACCGGATCGAGCACCAGCGTCGGTTCGCGATCGAGTGCGCCATTGACCAGCCGCCGCGAATTGTCGTCACGCACCGAAATCGCGTCCAACTGGCGCAGGCGCTCCGCCCAGCGTGGCTCGATCCCCGCTTCGGCATCGTAGTTGCCAAAGCTGGCGGCGTAAGACACGACACGCTTGGCCGGTATCCCGCCGCCCCAGAACAAGTCGAACCCGCCGAACCACGGGTGGCTGAGGTTCCAGACCTCGTCGCTGCCGATCACCACCAGATCATGGGGTGCCATCGCGGCGGGATCCCGCAAGGCGAACCGGTCCGATAGCGGCAAGGCGGCGCACGCCTGATGGAACGCCCTCGCCTTGCGCGCGTAAAGGCGAATATCGGCCGGAGACGATCGGCTTGGCAGGAGCGGCTGCATCGCACAGCGCCACTCGGTCCGGTCGATCTGAGGACAGTCGTAGTCTAGCAGCACCACGTCATGCCCGCGCGCCGCCAGCCCTTCCAGCAGGCTGCGCGCCTGCCAGTACGAGCCGTAGTTGACGCAGCGGTGAAAGGTCAGCACGCCGATCTTCAAGGCGTGATCCGGATCCCCCCCGGCGTTACCATCAACAATCTCGCGAAACATACTCACCATTGTCGTTTAAGCACTGAAAACACGCTACTTTGCTGCAACGCTTACGCCATGACCGCCATCGAGCATGTTCGCATCGGGCACAAGGCCCATGCGCGTGGCATTCGGCGTTACCATGTGACGAAGCACGATTATTTTGCTGGAGCCAGGGTGCGCACCACATCGGCGCCATGGCGATCCAAGCCGTATGGCATTGGCCCATCCTTTCCGGCATGGATCGACCCACCGAAATATGAGGCGCGATCCCAGTTGTCTGACTTAGCCGAAGAGTTGCAGGGTGGCGTGTCCCCCCTCGTCCTGATCGATGCGGGCGGTACGATCGCCTCGGTTCTCAACGAAGACGGTGTGCTGATCGGGCGCCGGGGCGGGTCCGACCTGGGTAGTGCGACGGTCGGAAAGGTGATCGAGCGCCAAGCCTACGCCGGGTTGAGCGAGGACATGCAGATGGGCGATGCCATGCGGGTCGTCGCGCTCGTCGACGAGGCGGCGGCGGCCAAGTCCATCGGTGTGGTCATCACGCATGGCACGGACATGATGGAGGAAGTCGCGTTCCTCACGCACTTGTTCCACGATACCGACATGCCGGTGATCTTCACCGGGGCGCAGAGGGCACCTGCCTTGCCGGGCTATGACGGCGCCGCGAATTTGCGCGATGCACTGGCCGTGGCGCGCAGTACGGCAGCGCGCGAAATCGGCGTGGCGATCGTCTTTGCTGGCCGGGTACTGACGGCGCGCACCGCGACCAAGCAGGACAGCGCCGCCCCCGATGCCTTCGGACCCGATAGCGCAATGTTGGCGCGGGTGGATGAACATGGCCTGCGGATCGCTTCCCTTCCGCGGCCTTCGCCGACCTTCGCGCGGGTTTCTCCCGATCCGGCGGTGCACATCGTATCGCTCGGGTTGGAGACCGCTCCTGAGTTGATCGAGGCGCTGGTAGGCAGCGGCGCAAGAGCCCTGGTGATCGAGGGCTTTGGACGCGGCAACGTGCCCATGCGCCTCATTCCGGCGATCGAGCATGCCCGCGCCGCCGGTGTCCTGATCGGCCTTGCCACGCATTGCCATGCGGGCGGTGTGGCGCCGGCATACGAGTCCGGAGCGCGGCTCGCAGCCTTGGGCGCAATCGGCGCGGCCGATCTCAGTGCCCGCAAGCTGCGGCTTCTGCTCGCGGTCGCTTTGGGAGGTGGGCGTGATGCCGATGAAGCCACCCGCCTGGCGCAGGATTGGCTCTGCCGGTAAAGGCACCTAGCGCGACGTCAGTCGTCTTCACAAAACTCGATATTGCCACGATTCAGCAGATCGACGATCAAGGCCAGCGTCGTTTCCGAAGCGGTATCGGCATCCAGCGTCGTGATCTGTTCGCTGGCACACAGGCGTTCGGCAAACGTCGCAAGCTGGCCGGTGCAACCGTACGATCGCCCATCGACGAACAAGGCAATGGCTCCCCCGCCCTGGCGAACGAACGAGAAGCGGCTGGCGGGATTGCGGGCAAGGCAAACCGGGACTGCGTCCCGCAAATCGGAAAGCGTCGTACGCTCCTCAGGCGCCCAATCGATCTCAAGGTTCTTGGGCAACGTGCTATACTGCCCGAACCACTGTGCGAATGTCTCGGGGTCCGCCATACTCTCGCTGACCATCGCTTGCAGCGCGGCAAGCGCTTCGGCCGTGATCTCGCCGGCGTTGTCCTGCAGCGGCAGCGCGGGATCGGCATAACGATCGTCGTCGGACATCTGGCGCACGAGATGTTCGGACCAACCGGCGATCAGCTCCGCGCGTGAAGGCGCCCTGAAGCCGATCGAATACGTCATGCAGTCATCGCCCAGCGCGACGCCGTGGTGAGCGATGCCCGGGGGTACGTACAGGACGTCCCCCGGTTCGAGGATCCACTCGGCCTCGGGCTCGAACTGCGCCAGCAAGCGCACCTCCTCGTTTTCCACCAACGCCGATCTTTCATCGCATCGGCCACCCACCTGCCAGCGCCGGCAGCCGAGGCCTTGCACGAGGAAGACGTCATATTGGTCGAAATGGGGACCAACCCCGCCCTGGTCGACGGCATAGCTCACCATCACGTCGTCGATGCGCCAGTTGGGGATGAAGCGGAAAGGTGCCAGCAGCGCGGCCACGTCGGGCACGTAGTGATCGACCGCCTGGACGAGCAGGGTCCACGGATCCTTTCCGATCGTGGCGAAGCGCTCCTCGGCAAACGGTCCGTGCTCGACCGCATAGACCGCGTCGACCTGCGTGATGATGCGCGCTTCGACCTCCGCTTCACACGCCAGACCGGCAAGATCGTCAGGATCGAGCGGATTGCTCCATGCCGGCCACAATCCTTTGATCAGGCAGGGTCGCTTTTGCCAGCTGTCCCGCAGAAAGGCGCGGGTATCGAACGTGTTCATGGCGCGGATCACTTTTCATCGTCTGGCGGCACCGACCGCCCGCTTCCAGCCGGCCATAGGCAATCCAACCGCTGCGCACCATGCATCGCTGCCGCTGTCGATCGCCTAGCTACCTTGCGTCCTTTCACCGCCTCCGCGCGTTCCCAAACAATGACCGAGACGATCGAAACCTTGCAAAGCCTGATGGATGCGGCCGCCCAGGCACTCGATTTCGAGGAAGCAAGACGATTGCGCGACAGGATCAGCCTGATGCGTGGCGGCGCGACAGCGACGGATGCGGAACAGGCCGATTTGTCCGGGCTGATCCGCCAGCGACCCGGCGCGATGGGCCTTGGCACCAATCAGCAGCAGGTCGCCCCTCCACCCGGATGGCGAGCGCCGACCAGGCCCGATCCACTGACGGCCAATCGCACCACGCGGGGCCGGAAGCGCCGATGACCGGAAGCGCCGATGACCGGAAGCACCGATGATAAGTGACCAGGCATGACCGACGGTGCGCGCGACGCGACGCTGGCGCTGCTCGCCGGGCGTGCAACCGGTGCGACGATCTGCCCCAGCGAAGTTGCGCGCGCAATCACCCCCGGGGATTGCGATACCCAAGCCTGGCGAAACGCGATGCCGATGGTGCACGAGGCAATCGATCGCCTGCTGGACGAAGGACACGTTCGCCTCAGCTGGAAGGGAAAGCCTCTGACAGCGCGATCAGGACCATACCGCATCGCGCGTGGTCATAGCTGACCGAAGGTAACGGTCCGCGCAGCTTCATTCATGCAGGCGGAGCGCGGTGAGTGTCTTCTTCGTGCCGGTTACCTGCTTCACGGCGACTTGCCCACGGGCTCAACGCGCCTCGGTCATCGCCGCGATCACGTCACTCGCCACCGCCACCATATCCACTTTGCCATGCATCACCACGACACCGTCCGACTCGTAGATCAGACCACGCAGACCATGACGGTCGATGCTGTCGATGATGATCTGGGCAAGCTGCTCGGCAGTCGGAACGGTCATCGGCCTGCCAATAGCCTGCCTGCTGGGAAGGCCAAGACGTTTAAACGGTTCGCCGCTGTCCCGCCCGCTACAAGCAGGATCGCCGGTCGGCACACCAGTCGGGCTGTGGTCCGGCCTCCTCGACCACTATGAGACATCCGGCCCCAGATATCGCTTTGCAGCCATCGCTTGCGAGACTAGGGGGGCGCATCCCCGGGGAGCCGCTGATGCGCGGCTGAGATGTGGCCTGCAGGCCGCGACCCGCCGAACCTGATCCGGTTGATACCGGCGTAGGGAGGGCGCGCGGCATGCCGCTGTCCCCTCCATGTGGAGTGGACGCAAGACAATGCCCGTTGCCGTTACCCGTTTGAAGCTGACCATGCTGGCCTTGCCGGCGGTACTGTTCGCCCCATGCGTCATGGCGGCCGACAGCGGTGCCGAAGATCCCGCGACGATCCGGGTAAACGGCCATCGCGACCCCGAAGGCCTGCTGCCGGATCAGACCGAACCCAAGTCGATAAGCGCGGTCTCGACGGATTTCATCGTCAAGCAAACGCCGACGTATAATGCGTTCCAGCTCGTCAACCTGCTGCCGGGCGCGAACGTCGCCACGACCGATCCCTATGGATTGTCCGCCAATTCCAGCCTGACCTTGCGTGGTCTGGGCCAGGACGCCATCGGGGTAGTGCTCGAAGGCGCGCCGCAGAACGACATCGGTTATTTCTACGCCTACCCCTCACAGTTCGCCGATGCCGAGAACGTGCGCCAGATCGCACTGACGCAGGGCGCGGCCGATATCGCCGAGCCGGTGGTGGCCGCCGCCGGCGGATTGCTGTCGCTGACGCTCGACGATCCCAAGAAGGATTTCGGCGCTTTGGTGAACCTTTCGGTAGGATCGTACAGCGAACGGCGCGCGTTCGTCCGGGTCGACACCGGGGAAATCGCCAATTCCGGCATCAGCGGGTTCCTCTCGTACTCCAACAATCGCGCGGACAACTGGCGCGGCCCCGGCTTCGACAAGCGCCAGCACGTCGATGCCAAGCTGCTGACGCAGTGGGGCAACGGCAATCGCGCCAGCCTGGCGGTGTCGTACAACGACGCCATCACCTCCACGTATCCGAGCCCGAGCCTGGCCGACTGGATGGCGCTGGGCCGCGACTTCAACTTTACCCGGCGCTATACCCCTGGCGATACGAGCTACTGGCGCCTCTATCGTGCGCCGTTCCGCAGCTTCTATATCGCCTCGCCGCTGCATCTGAACCTGAGCGACCGCCTGAGCTTCGACAGCAGCGCCTATCTTCAGTTCGGCCACGGCAACGCCCCTTACGGCACGCAACTGACGACGACAGGCAACTTCCTGGGTACCGAGGAACTCGCCCAGCCAGTCACGCTACCCGGTTCGATCGATGGACTGGCGACGGTCATGGGCAACTATACCGGCAAGCAGTTTCGCGTAGGCGACGTCGCCAAGCTGACCCTGCAGGCCGGAGCGCACCGGATCACCGCCGGGCTGTGGTTCGACTATGGAACCGATCGCGTCACCCAGTCGTACACTTCACTTCGGGACGACGGCCGACCGGTCGACGTCTGGGGCTATCAATCCGAGGCGATCCGTAGCGCCGATGGCCGGCTGCTCGCCTACGAAAACGCGCGCACGAAGACGGTGACCAAGGCGTTCTTCCTGGCCGACAGCATCCAGGTGACGCCAAAGCTCGGCATCGACCTTGGCTTCAAGGGCGTGAACCTGACGCGCAATGGCCGCAACTACCTGCCCGGCCCGCAACAGAAAGTGCATTTCGATGCGTTCGCCGCCCTGCCCCGTGCCGCGATCCATTACCAACTTGACGATCGTCAGCAGCTGTTCGCCAACGTGACCACCAGCTTTCGCACGCCCAACGAGTTCGCGCTTTACGACTACTATTTCGGCGGCGAAGTGGTGGCCAAGGGCTCGACCGCACTCAAGAACGAATACTCGCTCTCCCAGGAGTTGGGGTATCGCTATATCGGCCCCAACCTGTCGTTCTCGTTGACCGGTTTCCACTACCGGTTCCGCAATCGCCAGATCGCTACCGTCGTCAACAGTGGTGGTGCCCTGGTCAACTCGACGATCAATGCCGGCAGCCAGACCTCCTATGGTGTCGATGGCGAGATCGATTATCGTCCGGCGGCAGGCGTCAGCATCTACGCTTCGGGCGAGTACCTTCACACGCGGCTGAACGACGACCTGCCCGTCGACGGCGACCTTCTGCCCACCAGGGGCAAGCGCGCGGTCGCGAGTCCGCAGTTCCAGTTCGCGATCGGGACCACCTACGACGATGGCCGATTGTTCGGCAGCAGCGCCTTCAAGTACGTCGGGCGCCAGTACGCGACATTGCTCAACGACGAGAGCATCAAGGGTTACGCTACGCTGGACCTGTCGATCGGCGTCCATCTAGCCGGGCTGATCGACGCCCAGCGCACGGACTTGCGCCTCAACGCCATCAATGTGACCAACCCTCGCGTTCTGTCCGGCATTCAGATCGTCAGCAACAACGCCGGCGATGCGATCGGACGCAACGGCAGCATGATCGCAGGTTCGCCGCCGACATATTACATCGGAAGCGGACGCGCGTTCGTGGCAACGCTGTCGCGCGCCTTTTGACGATGCGTGGATGCGGCATTGCGCGACGGCGAGTGATGGCGTGAACGACGCGATGTCGGCCAGCGACCATCTCGTGCACGGCATGGGGACCGCACTCGAGGCGCCGACATGGCCCGCGATATCTCCGGTGCAAGCGCAGAAGATCCTGGCTGGCTTTGACGAAGCGGGGCCGTTCGAGACACTGAGCTGGCACTCGCCCCGCCCCTTCTCCGCCGCAGCGCTTGTCCACACCGATCGGGGCGAGTTCGTACTCAAGCGCCATCATCACCGACTGCGCTCGCCAGCCGCCCTCGCCCCCGAGCATGCGTTCATGGCTCATCTGCGCTGCGCCGGTCTGTCGGTCCCCGAAGTCATGCTCACCCATGAGGGCGTCGGCGCGATCGCCAATAACGGTTGGACCTACGAACTGCATCGCAAGGCCGCCGGTCTCGATGTCTATCGCGACCGGCCATCGTGGACACCGTTCCTGAACCATGGCGATGCTTTTGGCGCCGGCAAGGCATTGGCCCTGCTGCATCTCGCCGCACGCGGTTTCGACGCGCCCGATCGCGCCCCGGATCCGCTGATCGCCAGCTTCACGATCCTTCCTGCGCCGGATCCTCTCGCTGCGGCACAGACGTATATCGCGCGACGGCCCGCGCTTGCCCGCTTCCTTGCCGGCAAACCCTGGCGCATGCAGCTCGGGCGGCTGTTGGCCATGGCCGACCCTAGCCTTGGCGAGCGATTGCGCTGCCAGTCACCGATGTGGACCCACAACGACTGGCATCCATCGAACCTGCTGTGGTCCGCCGACGGCACCGTCACCACCGTTTTCGATTTCGGCGTGGCGACACGGACGTGTGCAGCACATGACCTGGCAACCGCGATAGAGCGCACCGCTGTTCCATGGCTGTCTTTGCATGATGGCAGCTTGAGCCAGCCCATCGACGTCACCGCCGCCACACACCTCGTGGCGGGCTATCGAACGGTACTGCCGCTCACCCAGGACGATATCACCACCGTCGCCTTGCTCCTGCCGCTGGTGCATCTCGAATTCGCGCTGTCCGAAATCGACTATTTTGCCGGCATAGTCGGCGATTATGCGCAGGCAGAAATCGCCTGGCAGCGATATGCTGTCGATCATGCGGATTGGTTCGGATCGCCGGCAGGCCAGCAGTTCCTCGAGCAATTCAGCTGCGAAGTCCGGATCTGATGTCGACGCTCGAGATCATTGCCGTCGCGATCAGCTTCGCAGGCATCTGGCTGACCGCCCGCCGCTCATTGCTGTGCTGGCCGGTCAGCCTGCTGGCCTGTGCACTGTACTTCAAGATCTTCCTCGACGTGCGTCTCTATGCCGACATGATCCTGCAAGCCTTGTTCGGTGCCACCTTGCTCTATGGCTGGGTCGTGTGGGCCAGGGGCAAGCAGACGACGGGGGACGTCGTGGTCAAGCCATTGCACCCCAAAGCGGGACTGCTCGCCCTGGCGGTCGGCGGCGTGGGGGCCCTTGCGGTCGGGTCGATCACCAGCCGCTACACCGATGCGGCGTTAGCCTGGATGGATGCGGCGCTCAGCAGTTTCAGCCTGGTGGCGCAGTACTGGACGGCACGCCGCCATGCCGCGAGCTGGCTGCTGTGGATCGCGCTTGATGCGCTCTATGTCGGCATGTTCATAATCAAGGGCCTGTGGCTTACCGCCGGTCTTTACGCAGCGATGATCGTGCTCGCCGTATTCGGCTATCGCCATTGGCAAGCTTCCCGCCGGACCAGGCCTGCCTAGCGTGTGGTCACGCCTTGCTGCGGCTGATCTGATCGGCGACGTAATCCAGAAGCGGCTGCTCGAACTTCGAATTGATCACCAGGAAATGGCGCCGACGATCGTGTTCGTCGGGTAGGCGGCACAGCACTTCCTCTCCGACAAGCCGGCGAACCAGGCGCAGGGCCGTGCTCATCGGCGCTCCCGAGGCGATGCACGCGCTCGATACCGATATGCGCCGCCCTTCGATCTTGGCCAGCAGCAGGTCCAGGAGCATCGCCCAGGTGGGATCGCCGAACAGATCACCGCCCCCGATCTCACGGCGTTTCGCTTCGCGGCGAAGCTGGTCGCGGATAAAGGCGTTCATGCTCGATGGATCGACGTCGGCGCCCTCGCCTTGCGATACCTCGCCGGCGTCCGCTTTCGGCGCCGGCTCGGGTTCGTCCATCAGCATCGCCAGCCGCTGCAGTTCGGCGCTGAGATTGGAAATTTTGTCGAGCAACGCATCGCGCGCCGGCACAGTCGGCCGCAAGCCGCTGAGACGTTGCAAGGCGGCGCGCAGTTGTGGTTGCGTGATCGGCTTTTCAAGGAAGTCGACCACCGACGCGCGCACCGCACTGATGGCGATGTCCTTCGTCGCGTAGCCGGTCGCCATGATGAAGTTGAGCGATCGCCCCTGCTCTTCGGCCTTTAGCGTCAGATCATGGATCAGGGTAATTCCGTTGCTCTCCGGCAGATTGTAGTCGACGATCGCGATCGACACGTCGTTCTCCAGGAACACGGCCATGGCATCGACGACACTGTGGGTGACGAGCGGATCGTAGCCGAGTTGGCGCAAGCTGAACGCGCACTCGAGACACCAATCACGATCGTCATCGACGATGAGCACCGGCTCACCCGCCTCGCGCGAATGCGATGTCTTTTCGCCGCGTTCTGCCGGAATGGAATTTGCATCCGGGCTGATGCCCGCCGCAGGTCGGGCAGTCGGTTTCTCGGATTTTACTACCGGAACCGAGGCCTCCGGTAGTAACCCATCGTCCTGCGCCGGCGTGCCGGGGTTGGCAGGCTGATCGCCGTCAATTTCTGTTCTATCTGGTCCGACGAGGGACCATAACCTCGTGCGCCAACTAGAAGTCATTCAGATGTATACCAATCCTATAATTTATTACCATCAAGCAATCAAGTTATCAAAAGATAAGTTTTGATACAAAGTGGAAATTATCAACGAAAATACGACTACGAGCACCGATACCGGACGTGAGGCAGCTTTGCTGATGCGCCTCCATACCGCAATGGCAAATATCACGATAATCGATATAGCCAGCATTAAACCCATACTTGATAGATCGAGCCAAGTGGCACCAGCGGCCATAAGTTTGATCTGACCGCCTGTCAGAACCCACAGCCGCAGCTTCCTTCGTAACAAGGCGGTAAGCCCGCCAACCACCACGATGATGCCCAGCGCACTCACGATCGCCGATCCAACCGCAGGCAACCCGCCCGTCCACGCGCTTATCGCCAACCCGCATCCTGCGATTACCGCCAGGAGTGCGTCAGGCAGACGGCGCCCTTCGAGGGACATGACCGCGATCGGAATGAGAAGCACCGTTAACACGGCCAACGTAAAATATCCACCCGCGACCATTTAATATCCTCCGTTGGTGACCAGAACGCTCGCCTGCACGGTCTTGTCTGGTAGCGGGACGAAGCCACCATATCGCATGATCGGGCTATTGCTCATGTCGTAGGTGACGGTTACCTTGAACACGCCCAGGCTGTCGGGCGCGGCTGATACCTGAGGCAGATTGCCACCCAGCAGCGACCCGTAATTGCCCAGCACCTGCCCTGCTCGCGTCTGTGCGAGCGTCATGCGCTCGGCGGTGGAGAGGCCCGCCATCGCCGCCCTCGCCCCTTCCGAGGCCGCCTGTCGTACACCGATCACGGCGGTGAAATAGATCGAGTACACGATCACCCCGAACGCGATCATCAGCAGCCCCGGAGCGAGCAGCGCGAACTCCACCGCCGCAATGCCGCGCCGGCTTGTTCTCAACGAGCGCGTGAAGTGGGTAATGCCACGCATCGGCGGCGCCTCGCTCAAGGAGTAGTATCAAACAAAGATTTGAAGGCCAATCCGAGATCGGTCTTAAACTCCGTTCCTACAGCGACTATAGCAGCGACAACAATAGCACCAAGAACTGCGTATTCAACCGCAGTAAGCCCCCGATCATCTGATGCCAGGCGTGCGAAGAATTTACGGACGGTATCAATCATAATCTTTTCCTTCCTCCTGTGAATTAGGCGGCGCCGACTGGAGGTTGTCTTCGGCACCACGATTGGTTCGCTCCACTACGAGCAGAAGGCCATCGCGCTTGACGGGCTCATCGCTCTGACAAGACGGTTCGCTCCACCACCTCCTTGCTGATCAAATCAGAACCGGCACGCCGCACCGGACGCCGGTCGTCCAGACGGTCGCGTGGCCAAGCTCTATCCCCAAAGCCGCCAACACGTTGTCGAGCAGCGGATCGGCGACATTGCCCAGCAACGAGCCGGTGCGATCCAAAACGGTCTTCAGGTTGGCCAATGCGGCGGTGTCGGGGTTCACGCATAACAACGAGCCGACGGCGCAAGCCCGTAAACTGTTCGATGCGAGCAAGCTGTTGGACAAGGCGCTGACCGTCGAGCCGACCATTCCCCGGTTACCCACCACGACGCCCGTACCAGCGGCTTCGGGAGCGCCGATCACAGCCGGGCCGCCACGCCCGAAGATCGCCACGGAGTTGCTGGCGCCGACGACCGGCTTGACGATCACCTTCCCCTGCAATGTCGCCAGAGGAATGCCGACCAAGCTGAGCTTGAAAAAATCGGCGTTCTTGAAATCCGAATCCTGCAATGTCGGCATCTGCTTCGATACCTTGCCGGGATTCATCAGTTCGCCCACGTAGCCGTTCACCAGGCCCGACTTGGTGTTGATCCTGACAAGGGTCTGGCCTTTCTGCTCGGCCTGGCCTGCGCATTCGATCCCGCCGCCCGCGATCTCCGCCTCGGCCGCCGCCACGTCGAGAACCAGCGGGACATGCGCTTTGGCGTCGAGGATGCCGGGTATGCCCAGGTTCACCAGTTCGACATCCAGCTGCAGCCGCAGCATCGACGTGCCGACACGGGTTTCACCGGCCGGACCGAAGGCGAAGCGGGGCCGATCCGGCAAACCGCTGGCTACAGCTTTGACTTGCACGGTGCTGTTGGGGGCCGCCAGGCTCACGAGTTTCGATGCGTCGATCACACCGGGGCCCGCCTGCGCGGTGTACGTCACAAGTTGATAAGCATTCAGGCCCGCGCGCAGCGCCGGTCGCACGCTCGATCCGCCGACGGGCATGTTCTTCCACACGCCAAGGCCAAACAGGGGGACACCGTTCTGGGTGAACGGCACCTTGTAGGCATTTCCGGCGACACCGCCGATTGTGCGCAGCGCGGCGGCGGTCGCGGGGTTGTAAGCTGCGTCGGCGGCGGCCAACGTGATGTCCTGCATCCCATACGTGCCTTGCATCAGTTGGCTGTAGGTGCCGGTCCGACCGGTGCGGCTGGCAAGCGCATCGAAGAATTTCCCGGCATCGACGTTACCGCCCATCAAGGCTTCGACGTCAGCGGTGCTCAGGCGCAGTTTGATCCCAAGCAGGGTACCGAGCAGATCGTTGACCGAATTCAACAATGTGTTGGTAACGGTCAGCAGCCCGGACGTGATCGTGATGCCGGCTTCATCGATGCGGGCGGCGCTGGCGGTCGCGGTCAGATCGGGAATGGCGCCGGACATGCCGATCACGCCCGTCAGGAAGTGTCGGCTCGGCTTCCCGGTGGTCAGGCGAACCGCGTTCTGCGCCGAGCTGCCGGGACAGTCGGCGAGGTTGCTGGCGGTGACGAAGCGCGATCCGGCCGGGTATCTGGGGTCGATGTTGGCGCAATAGTAGCCGACCTGCCAGGTCTTCAGCACGGATGCGGGATAGCCGTTCCTGACGAGGTAATCGGTCGCGCGCTGGCGTGCCTGCGCGGGGTTCACTGCAGCCGACAAGGCTGCGGCTTCGGTCGCGGAACGCAGATCGGCGTTGCCGAGATAGTACAGGCCGACATCGAGCGCGAGACCGGCAGCCCCCAGCAGCGAGATGGCGAGGACGGCGACCGCCGGCGCGACGACGCCACCCTCATCGTCGCGCAACCGCCGCAGCCGGCAGACGGACGACACCAGCCGCTTCATTGCACGATCGCTTCGCTGGCGCGGCGCGGCGCGGGCAACCGAGCCGCCTCGGCCGCAAGTCGGTTGCCCAATCGCAGGCGCTCGGAGCTGTCGCGAACGCGCGCGAACAGCGCGGTCGCCTCGTCGATCCGTCCGGACGCGGTCAGCGCCAGCGCGAGGTTGTTGCGCACGACATCATGGCCTTGCGCGATGTCGGGAGCGAGATCGAGCGCGCGTTTCAGCGTCTCGACGGCCTGTTCGGCCTGACCGGTCCGCAACTGGGCATAGCCGAGTGCATTGCCGATGAGCGGATCGGCTGGACTGGCGGCCTGCGCGGCGATGTAGGCGGTGACCGCCTCGCCCCAACGATCCTGCGCCGCAAGCACATGGCCGCGCACCGCCAACGCCTCGCCGCTTCGATCGCTCGCGGGGATCTGCGTTGCGGCGGCTTGCGCCTGATCGATCTGGCCAAGGTCGAGCAGGCAGTTGACCCGCAGGATCCGCGCTTCGCGATCATCGGGATAGTGACGCGCGAAATCGTCCAGATACGCCAGCGCAGCGCGCGCCTTGCCGTCGACGCGTGCTTGTCGGATCAGCGAGAGATAGAGCGTGCGGGTAGAGCCGACGTTCGCATCGGGATCGGCAGGGCGGGCGATCGCGGAGGAACCCGCCGACAAAGCCAGCGCGATGGCCAGCACCGTGACGCGTGCAAGGCTCATTTGGCAGTTCCCACACCGGACAACGTGTCGAGGATCGCGGCCACCGGCGGCCCTGCCAGCACGATGAACAGCGCGGGCATGAAAAAGATCAGCATGAGGATGACCATGCGAACGGTGATCGTCCCGATCGCTTCCTTCGCGCGCATGACCCGGCGTTGCGAGAACTCCCGGATGAACTCACGCAAGGCGGGCACCAGTTCCATGCCCTGGAACATCGATTGCCGGAACAGCGAAGCCAGTTCCTTGGCACCGTTGACGTCGACCCGCGCCGCCCAGCGTTCGAAGGCAAGCTGGTAATCCTGCCCGCGATCCAGATCCTCGACCAGCAAACCCATGATATGAGCATGGCTGGGCACGGTCGCTCGTTCGTCCCGCGCGATGCCGCGAAACACCTGATCGAGCGAAACGCCGCTTTCCAGCATCATCAGCATGAGGTCGAGCAGGAAGGGGAATTCGGCGAGCAACACGCGCTCGCGCCGACTTGCCCGCATAAGCAAGACGTACTTGGCGGCGATCCACGACAGACCGAACAGCGCCAGCGCGAAAAGCGACGCCTTCATCATGCTGCCGCCCGTCAGTCGCACCGCCACGAAGGTCAGCGCGGAGACCGACACCGCGCCTACGAAACGCAGCCACACGAACAGCTCTACCGCCCGAGGTTGCATGTAGCCCGCGCGTCGCAAGCCCCTCTCGATCTCGGCCAGATCCTTGCCACGCGCCAGCAGTGCGCGTGGGACACGCAAGCTGCGGCGGCGGCCGCCCGGCTGCTTGACGCCGACGAGCGCCTGCCCCTCGATCCGTTCGCGCAGGACCACGTCCATTTGCAACCAGCGCAGCCCGACGACGGTGACCACGATGCACGCGGCGCTGAGCGCGAAAAGGATGATGCTGCCGATCGGCATCAGAACTCAAGCCTCAGCATGCGGCGGATGATGAGGATGCCCGATCCTTCGAGCCCCGCAGCGGCGAGCGAGAGCGTCTTGCCCCGTTCGTCTGAAACGAAGAATTCGATGTAGGCCGGGTTCATCAATACCAGCAGCGCCATCGCCAGCAGCGGCATGGCGATCAGCACGCGCGAACTGACTTTCGCCTCCGAGGTGGCCGCGACGAGCTCGCGCCGGATCCGGACGCGCTCGCGCAGAATATGCGCCAGGTTATGGAACGCGCTGGCGATCGAGCCGCCATAGCGCAAGTTGGTCCGGATCGCGGCCGCCAGCATCGAAACCTCGGGCACCTGCAGGCGGTCGGCCATCTGCTGCATGGTTTCGCCGACGGGCGCGCCCAGCGCGAGCCGGCGTGCGGCCGGCGCGAAGTAGCTTTTCAGGGCATCGGGCGCGTCGGCAAGCGCTCGCTCCAGCGCTTGCGACAGCGAATTGCCCACCGCCTGCAACTGCCGCACGGTGTCGAGGTATAGCGGCATCGCTTCGGCGAGCGCCTCGACCCGCTTGCGCGCGCGGGCGCTCAGCCAGCTATGGGCCGCCAGCGGCAAGCCGATCAGCAGCACCAGCGTCGCCTCCGGCCCCAGGACCAGCAAGATGATCCACGCGGCAAGCAGCACGCTCATGCCGATGATGCGCAGGATCGTTCCGGTAAGCTCGAGCTGCGCCTGCACCAGCAGCGGTGCGAGCCGGTCGGGCACCGAGATCGCCACCAGCGGACGCGTCGCCGGTGCGGCCATTCCGGACGAGCCGATCGCACCCAGCCGACGCTCGATCAGCGCCAGTTCGCGGCCGCGTTCGCCCAGCCAGTGCACCACCAGCACGCCGATGATCAGCAACGCCAGGGCGAGATAGGCCAGCCCCTTCACCATGCCGATGCACTGCCATCGTCGGCAGTCAGCACCGGCATCGTGTAATCTTGCAGGCGCGCGGCATGAAAGGGGCGCGGCGACATGGTCTTGAACACGCCCTCGCCCGAACCGGGCACGTGCTCTTCGAAGTGAAACAGCTCGTTGAGCGAGAACGTCTCGGCCTCGACCCCGGTGACCTCCGCGACGGACGTGACCCGGCGTGAGCCGTTGGACAGGCGCTGGATGTTGACGATGACGTGGATCGAATTGGCGACGAAGCGGCGTACGGCGCGCACGTCGTTCTGCTGTCCGGCAAACCCCAGCAGCATCTCCAGCCGCGACAGCGCATCGCGCGGGGTATTGCCGTGGAGGGTGGCCATCGAGCCGTCGTGCCCGGTGGACATCGCCTGCAGCATTTCGACCGCCTCGACACCGCGAACCTCCCCCAGGATGATCCGGTCCGGCCGCATACGCAGCGCGTTGCGCAACAAGTCGCGCGCGCTGACCTCGCGGCTACCATCGACGTTGGGAGGCCGCGTTTCCAGCCGCACGACATGCTCCTGCCGTAGCTGCAACTCGGCCGCGTCCTCGATCGTGACCAGCCGCTCCTTGTTGCTGATGCAGCTCGACAGGACATTGAGCAGGGTCGACTTGCCCGCCCCGGTGCCGCCACAGATCAGGATGTTGAGCCGGCTTCGGACGGCGCTCGACAGATAGGCGGCCATCGTCGCGCTCATCGTGCCGGCGGCGACACAGTCTTCCATGCTCAACTGCTGCAGCCGGAACTTGCGGATCGAGACCAGCGGGCCGTCCAGCGCGATCGGCGGGATGACGATGTTGACGCGGCTGCCATCGGCAAGCCGGGCATCGACGAACGGCGTAGCCTCGTCCACGCGCCGACCGATCGGACCGACGATGCGCTGGATGATGTTCATCAGATGCGCATCGTTGCGAAAACGAGTGTCGACCCGGCTCAGCACGCCGCCACGCTCGGCATAGATCGTGTTCGCGCCGTTGACGATGATATCGTCCACGGTAGAGTCTCGCAGCAGCGGCGCCAGAGGGCCGAGGCCGATGACCTCGTCGATCACGTCCTCGATCAGCAGCAGGCGCTCCGCGCTGTTGAGCGCAAGCTGGCCGCGTCGGCTGCGGCTGTTGATCACCTGTTCGATCTCATAGCGCAGGCCGCGCTCCTCCAGCAGCTCGGCGGTCATGCCCTGCGCCTCGAGATGCTCGATGACTTGCGCGCAGGCTTGCGCCTTTACCGTCTGGTAGCTGTCGCTCATCCGCTGCGCCGATGGCGGTGATACGGTCGTTCGGCGCGGCGCGGTCAGCGTGGTTGCCTGCGTGGCTTCGCTGGTAAGCAGGCTCATGCGCCACGCTCCACCGATTGCAGGAACTTGCGCTTCATTTTCTCGATGCCGGCCATCGCCCCCTTGACCGGGGCGTTACGCCCGATCGCTCGCCGCACCGCATGCATGTAGGCGCCGCCGTCGCGCTCGGTCATCAGCGGACGGCCCGCATTCAGCGCATTGCGCATGCGTACCCGGTCGAGGGGGATCGCGATCGTCGGCTCAATGCTAAGCACTTCGGCCATGCGCCGACCGTCGAGCAGGACGCGCGGGTCATGGTCCCACACCATCAGCCGCATCCGCTCCGCGCTGGCGGTATCCAGTCCGATCCGGTCGAGCAGGCGGCGCGTCGCATCCAGCTCGCGGATCGACTGGCTGCACACCACCTCGATCGCCTGCGCCTGCGACGCGAGTTCGCGCAGTAGCCCACCGTTGCGCAGCGAACCCGCGCACAGAACTATATGCCCACAGCTGGATCGCAGCAGTTGCACCAGGCCGACGATGTCGTTCGGCCCGATCCCGACCGGCTCGGCTCCAAGGCCGCCATCGAGCGTCAGCAGGCCCAGCCCGCTACGCTCGTGACGTGCCAGCGAGTTGGCGAGCAGGCTGGCGTCGAGCCGGTCGATATCGGCGACAGCGGCAGCAAGCCCGTAGTCGACCTTGAGATCGAGATAGGCTTCGGCCGTGCTGGAAGGCAGCGTGCAATCGACCAGCAGCGTGGGCACCTGCGCCAGACTGTGCGCCAGCGCCATGTCGGTCGCGAGCAGCGCGGTCGCCTCCTCGTCGGTGCCCAGCACCAGTGTCAGGCGGGCCAATCGCCCCAGCGACGCCATCGCACTGTTGAGCACGCGGGTCAGGGTGCCGGCGATCTCCGCCCCGCTGGCGCCGCGCGGCAGCACGTCGGATGCGCCCGAGCGGATCGCCTGCAGCACGGGTCCGGCATACCAGTCCTCGGTCGCGACCACGATCGCGCGCCCTTGTGCCGACTGCGCCAATTCACCCAGCACGCTGGTCAAGGTGCGGTCGGCGGGAATGGAGGCGTGGTCGAGCACGACGATGCCGGGTCCATCGAGCGCGGCATCGTCGAGCGAGTGGACCATCTCGATGGGTACGTGGTCGCCCATCGCTTCCGAGATCCGCTTGCACAAGGTGCGATCGACCGAGAGGAGGTGGATGCGGGCCATATCAGCGCCTCACCACGCCGAAGTCCGACACGGCTTTCTCTACACCGTCACCACCCAGGATCATCTGCCCGATCGAAGGATCGAGCGCTGCCGGGTTGGTCAACTGCGGCCTTTCCGAGTTCGCCTCGACCAATCGCGGGGTTGCCACGATGATCAGCTCCTGGCGTTCCTTCTGGTTTTGCTGCCGCTTAAAGAATGCACCAAGCACCGGCACGTCGCCCAAAAGCGGCACCTTGTCCTTCGTGACGGAGCTGTTGGTGTAGTTCAGTCCGGCGATGACGAAGCTCTGTCCGCTGCCAAGTTCTACCGTGGTCTCCGCGGACCGTCGGCGGATACCCGGGACTACATAGCCCTGCAGCTGCACGCCGTTGCTGTAGTCGAGTTCGCTGACTTCCGGTGCGATTTTGAGGATTATGTGATCTGCGCTTAACACCCATGGGGTCACCGTCAGGCGGACCCCAAATTCCTTGTATTCGATCGAGATGGTGCTGCTGTTCAGACCGCTTGCCTGCGGGATCGGGATGGGAACCTCGCCTCCGGCAAGAAAGCTCGCTTTTTCGCCAGACCGCACGAGCAACGTCGGTTGCGCGAGTAGTTGCGAAAGGCCGTTGGTGGAAAGCGCGCTCAACACCGCGCCGATCCCGCGATTACGAGCGGATAGGAACAGATTGAACGCGCCGGCAATCGGCTGCGAACTGCCGATAGACAAGCCGCCGCTGCCAAAGGCGTAACTGCTGAGGCTGCTGGGCGAGATGACCGCGCCCTGAAGGTCACCCGAGAGCTTGCTGAAATTGAACCCCAGCGCCTTCAGCGTGGACGAGTTGACGGCGGCGAACTGCACGTCGACCGCGACGACCTTCTCACCCGGGCGCATGACGCCGGCGATCCCGTTCTGGCCGCCGGTCGCCATCCGGGGCGAAACCTGGATGCGGGATTCGCGCAGGACGCTGCCGTCTGCACCAAAGACGCTCAACGTCGTCTCTCCGGAACCTATGCCGGTAATCCGCAGCGAGCGCGAGGTGGGCGCGATAACGTCGATGACGTTCTCGGCACTCACCTCGATGCGGCCAATCGGTCGCGGGAAGTTGAGCGTACGCGCATCGTCCACCAGGAACGATTGGTCACCCGCCGCAGCCATTGCAGGCATCGGCCGCAGCGTCGCGGCGAGGACAAGCAGGCATGAACCCAGAAAGGCTTTCACTGCACGCCGCTCCCCGAATAGATCACTTCGTGATTGCCGCCCACGACAAGATCGATCGCGTGGGCCGCCGGTTCGCGACGAGCCGGTCGGGGCGCTGGCTGGGACATGACCACGCGAGGCGGCGCGGGCGCGATGGCCTGCTGCAGCGCAGGTGGCGCGGCCCTCGATGGAGAGGATGCGATCTGCGCCACCTCGACCTGATCGCGATCACCCGGATTGCGTAACGACAAGGTGAGTGAACCGACATTCTTCGCCAAAGCCAATTCGGCAACTTGCGGCGGCGTCAGCGCAAGCGTGACCGTCCGCGCCGCCTGCGTCCCGGATGGGGCCGGCGTCGAGCCTGTGGCATCAGCGATCGTCGCCGTGGCGCTCTGCTGCGTGGCCGTTCCTACAACCAGATCACCCACCGCCAAAACCGGCACCAGTTGCAGAAGCGTGCGCGCCCGACTGCTACCGTTGCCGCGCGCCCCCGAAATCGCATCCTCCCCGGGATAGACGACCTGCACGTCGACCCGGTCGCCGGGACGAACCAGGCCGGCGACGGCGATCTCGGCCGTAGTGTCGATGCTGATCGCCCGCATGCCCACCGGCACCCTGATCGCCAGGTTCGCTTCACCGCCCAGCATCGAACGCGAAATCAGCGTACCGGCTGCGATATCGCGGGTCGCCACCTTACCGATGACTTCCTGAGGCATCGCGATGCCAGAGTGACGCGACGGGTCGGCGGCGGCGTTGCGTATCATATCGGCGGTGATCGTCTCCCCGGTACGGATCGGTCGCGTGCTGGCGGCCAGAACGATCATCGGTGCGCGTTGTGGCCGGAGGTCAGCCATGACAGGCGGCACCGGATCCGACGGCGCGCGCATCAGATCGCGTACGCCAAGAGATGCAAAAGCCGTCGCCGCGACGAGACCGACCCCGATCGTCAGCTTTGCTTTTGAACCAAGGCGCATGCCACTCCCTTCGCCACTTGCGCTTACGCAACGGCAATGGGCGCTTGCAGATACCGAACGAAGCAAGGTCCACGCATTGCCGATGCGTCATGGATCGGAGCTAACATCGGTTCAGGGCGAAAGGCGCATCCAGAAGGAGCCAAAGCGAGGGGATTGCGCCTACCTGGCCGCACAAGTCTTAATGCCGGAAGTTAGGCAGTCCCGAAGCGTCGAGCATGACGTGCGCAAAACCGGGAAAGACACGCAAATTCGCAGCCGCATAACCATTAAGGCGGTCGAGGCTGGCCTGGTTCTTTTGTCGTCTTCAAGAACCGCTCCAACACGCGCACAAGCAGTAGCGGTCGTGCACAGATGCGTAATCTCCGCCTCGAGCCCGTCTTCTGGGCTCGCACGATTCGCTTCACGTTAGGGCAATCTGTTATAGGTCTAGATCGTTTACCGCGATCGGCGGATCAGGGATGAGGCGTTTTATGAACAGAGGCCTGTGGGTCACCTGCCAGTTCGTTGCATGCCTGCGGCCGCGGGATCGGCGACTGAACAAGCGACAGGCTGTCTGAATCGATGGGCCTTGCACGCTTCTGGTCCAATGCTGCCATCACGCGAGACGATACACGCCCTCATCCTTGGGCGATAATGCTAAGTGCCGCGATACTCGGGATCTGCAGCGCTCATGTCCCAATTGCCGGCGTGTTCACCGCGCCCGCGATCGGCGCCTTGCTGGCGCTCAACGCTCGCAGGCAATCGCGTATCCTGCTCGCGATCCTCATGCTCGGCTTGCTCCTCGATATAAAGACCGAGACGGCTTCGGCGTATTGGACGGTCATCGCGCTTGCCGGCTTGACCGCCTTTGCGCCACGCGGATGGGTAATGAGACTAATGTTTTTGCCACGATCGACCTGGCAGATCCTCGCAGTCCTGAGCAGCGCCAGTATCTGCGCGATGCTGCTGGGTTATGGTATCGTTCCGACGCTGCTTGCGCTGTCGATGACGTTCTGCCTGGGCGCACAAGTGACGCGTCAGATGTCGAATATCGATGCGCGTTTGCTCAACTGGGGTGACGACGGACTGTTCGCCGTAACCCGCGATCTGCTGCTGGGGCGCGTCACCCGCGGCATGCTGCATGATCTCGCCCAGCCACTTAACGTGATTTCCATGGCGAACGGCAACATGGGCTACATCGCCGAGCATCTTGCGATCGGCGAGGATGAGCGCCAGCAGTTGCTCGATCGTGTCGAACGAATTTCGCAACACACGTCCAACGCGGCCTCCATACTCAGCCTGTTCCGCTGGTTCGGTCGCGATGGCAGCGACGAAGCCGCGCAGCTATCCGTGCGCAGCGCGCTCGAGCGTGCCGTGGGCGCCACGCGATCCAACGTGCGCCATCATGACGTCGCCGTCGACGTACAGGGCAACGCGCTGGACTACATACTTACGGCGCGACACGGCTCGCTGGAAATCATCGCCGTGGCCGCGCTGCTATGCGCCTTTGCCAGCTTCATCGGGCCGGATGGCAGCAAACGGCGCGGCAGGGTCCTGCTTCATGCAACGCTTTCACCCGCTTATGTCATTGTCAGCGTGCGATGCACCGACGAAGCCGGACAACCCGTGCCGGGCAAGACGATGGATCATGCGACGATGTGGCTGGTCGAGCAGGTCGCGCACGAAGCATCGGGGGACTTTCGCTGTCTGAGGCAGTCAGTCGGCCCAGAGCGGTTCGTCATCAGGCTGGGGCGGGACGACACGTAGCCACTCCAGGCGCCGCCATGCTCAGGCGTGCGAGGGGGGCCGGACCAGAGGCATGACCACTTCCACCTCGGCGCCTTCGACGTTTCCTGCCTTGAGGGCGATGATACCCTGTGCCTTCCCGATCAACTGCCGGCAAAGGTGCAGGCCCAGTCCGGTGCCATCGTCCGCCTTGGTGGTATAGAACGGCTTGAATACGAATTTTTCGGCCGATGGCGAAAGCCCCGCGCCATTGTCGGCGATGGTGGCGCGTACATCGTCACCGCATCGTTCGATGGTGACGACGATGCGCCCCCGCCCATCCCAGCCCGCCTTGCGGCGATCGTCGATGCTTTCGATCGCATTGCGTAACAGATTGCAAAACACCTGGTCGAGTTCAAGCCGGCTGGCGGCGACAAGCAGCCCGGCCGGCGGCAATCGCCAGACGATCTGCACATCGTGGGCGTCTTGCAGAGACTCCAGAAGATGCGCGGCGTAGGCGACCGATGCAACGATATCGCCGGTATCGCACGCGTTTGCGCGTCGCGACGCGTCGAGCAACGTGTGTTGGATTATGGCCTGCGCATGCTCGACTTGCTCCGAGATACGCATCACCGAGCGGCGCACGACCTCGCGATCGAATTCTTCGCTCTCCAGGATCAGACGCAGGTTTTCGTTTGCCATCGCGATCGTGAAGAGTGGCTGGCGCAATTCGTGAGCGAGCAACCCGCCGACGTCACAAAGATCGCCAGGCCTTCCATCTGCCGCCGGTGCCTGCAACAGGCGCGCCGCTGGTTCCAGTTGGACAAGTTCCTGAACGAGTTGCAGCAACTGCGTTCTATCGAGCTTCTTGCCGACCATCTGGTCGTCCGGCCTGCCGGAGTCCGGCACGGATCGATGATCCATGCTTGAGCATGACGGCAGATCTTGCCCGTCGTCCGGCACGTAAGTCGCTCGCTCAGCCATCGACCGCGCTCAACAACTGCTTGACGGTAGCCATCAGCACTGCCGGCTGCACCGGCTTGCTCAGAACCTCAAGTCCGGAGCAGGATTCGAGGCGGTCGAGTTGCATCTCGTCGCCCGTAACGAAGAGATAGCGATAATGGCGTTCGCTGAGCGAAGGGTGCGCCTTGATCTGGCGGATGATATCGATACCGGATTCACGATCCAGTCGCACGTCACATGAGATGACGCGTATGGATGGATCACGTTCAAGCGCTTCAATCGCGCCCGGAAGGTTGGCCGCGCCTACAGCCGGGATGGCATGAAGTTGCAACAGGGTGAGAAGCTCCTCGACGATCGCCTCGACATCGTCGATGACGATTACGGTCGGTGGTTCCATCCTGGCCAGACCCTTCATCCCCTCCACTATCCCCCTCACCCGTCGTTCCATGGTGATAATAACCCCGGGTGTTCGGTATTATCATGGTCTAATTGGATATTGTGAAGACAATATGATCGGTTGGCTGGGGAGAAATACGGGTACTTGCCAATTTGAGAAGCTCGAAGAGGCAGCCACCCATGGCGGCTGCCTCTTCTCCTCGCCCCCGATTTCAGGGTTGAGGCAATGCGTGCCCGGTCATGAAATGTTGGGGCACCTGGGCACGCCTTGGATTACCTGGGCAGACCACCAAGCAGACCGCCCAGCACATGATTTCCCGGCGCTAGCGGCGCGCCCGTGTTCGGCGTGGTGCTCACCGGTCCGCCGACGACACCATTAACGATGGCGCCAACCGCTCCGGTAACCGGGGCGAGCACGGCGCCGGCGTCAGGAGCGGCTCCACCGCCGCCCACCAGTGCGCCAACCGCTCCGGTAACCGGGGCGAGCACGGCGCCGGCGTCAGGAGCGGCTCCACCGCCGCCCACCAGTGCACCGACCGCTCCGGTAACCGGGGCAAGCACGGCACCGGCGTCAGGAGCGGCTCCTCCGCCGCCCACCAGTGCGCCAACCGCTTCGGTAACCGGGGCGAGCACGGCGCCGGCATCGGGACCCGCTCCACCGCCGCCCACCAGTGCGCCGACCGCTCCCGTAACCGGAGCGAGTGCGGCGCCGGCGTCAGGACCCGCTCCACCGCCGCCCACCAGCGCGCCGACCGCTCCGGTAACCGGGGCGAGCACGGCGCCGGCATCGGGACCCGCTCCACCGCCGCCCACCAGTGCGCCGACCGCTCCCGTAACCGGAGCGAGTGCGGGAACTGCGGCTTCCGCGCCTCCGACAACTCCGTCAACAATCGTTGCGACAGCATTCGTCACCGGCGCAAGGACACTGCCTTCGCCAATCGCACCACTCAGGTTACCAACGACCGGTCCCAAAGCACCATTTACGGTATCCAGTACCGGGGCGGTCACGGTGTCGACCACCGCAGTGACTGGCGCCACAACAGGCGCCAGAACTTGATGGACTTCGGTCGTCACCGCAGTCGCCTGGCTACCGAGCAGCGAACCTGCAAGCGTCCCGACCGGGGCCAACCCGGCCTCGACACCGGCCGCGGTGGTCGGCAGCGCCACATCAACGACTTTGCCCCCCGACAAGACGTCGGCGGTCACCAGCTGACCACTCGCCAGACCGGGATTTTGCGCCAGAACATTGGCCGCGATGATGGTTTGAGTCGTGCTGGCTTCGGTCACGACAGCATTGCCGGCATTGAGCGCGACAAGCGGTCCGTCGTAAGTCGGAGCCGGTGTCGTCGATGAACCCAGCGGGGCGGCCACGGTATCGACAAGCTGGCCTACCACCGCCGTCACGGGCGCAAGTGCTCCGTCTGCAGCCACGACCGGTCCAAGGCTACCGTTCACGACACCGGTCACTGGCGTGAGCACGCCGTTCACCGTACCGGTCACCACGGCAACCGTGGGCGACAAACCGTCCGTCAGCTGCATGACTGCGCCGCCGGTCTGCTGGCCCAGCAAGGCGCCTGCAAGCGAACCAGCAGGAGCAAGCGCCTGCTGGACCTGCGATGTCGTGGTGGGCATGGTGATCTGCACCACCTTGCCGTCGCCTGTAAGCACGTCCACTGCGAAGCCATTTGGATCGGTGGTAGCCGTCGGCGGCGTAAGATTTACATCGATCAAGGTGCCAGGGCCGCTTGGTCCGACGATCGTCGAGCCGCCGATCGATATTGATCCGACCGTTCCGGTGTAGCTGCCGGTCGGACCGCTTGGCCCAGTGGGACCACCAGGGCCGGTAGGACCGCCAGGGCCCGTGGGGCCGCCGGGCCCAGTCGGACCGCCAGGGCCACTCGATCCGCCGGGGCCAGTCGATCCGCCAGGGCCAGTCGATCCGCCAGGGCCAGTCGATCCGCCAGGGCCAGTCGATCCGCCGGGGCCAGTCGATCCGCCAGGGCCGGTCGATCCGCCAGGGCCGGTCGATCCGCCAGGGCCGGTCGATCCGCCAGGGCCGGTCGATCCGCCAGGGCCGGTCGATCCGCCGGGGCCAGTCGATCCGCCGGGGCTGTTCGGCCCTGTCGATCCGCCTGGTCCCGTGGGACCGCTAGGACCATTGGCGCCCGGCCCATTGGCGCCGCTGGGACCATTCGGTCCTGCAGCATCTCCTGGACCGGTAGGTCCGCCGGGACTTGTCGATCCGTCAGGACCACTGCCGGTACCGCCGTTCGAGCCCGATGGTGCTCCACCGGTGCCCGCTCCTACACGAAAGCCGGAACCATCGGCACATGCTCCGAGGAGGAGGATCGGAATGGTTGTTGCACAGAGCAAGGCGCGCCTCGCTGAACGACCGACAGGACGATGTGACATAAAGAATTCGCTCCACGTTTAAGCCCACTGCCAGGCAGCTAGCCACATCCCGTCTGCGAATACTTCTCCAACAAATGCCATTCAGACGCTTCCGCCACGCGGAGTTGGAGCGACCTCAAGAAAATAATCACGCAACGACATGTCGAACTCATGGGATTTGGCAGTAAAAATGCGCAAACCCCCGAGAACCGACACGAAATACCGGTACCTTGCGCCTAAACTCTGGCGATTCGTAAAGATTGTGTTAAACTGACTAGCATCGATCTGAGTGCATCTGACATCGCCGCGCCAGGCCGATCATTCTCTTTATCGGCCACAATCGACGCCGCTGGGCTAGGGCGCAGGCAAGCGAGCTATATCGAATCGACGCCGGGAGTCGCCGCCTGGGCTCTGGCCTTCGTTATCGCGGCACGCACGGCGCCGAGCAGCTGATCGAGGTCGTCATCAAGCGCAACCTGCAAATCGACCGCAAGCGCATCGCGCCCGATCTTGACCCTGCCAACCTGTACACCGCCCGAGAAAATGGGTGTATCTACCAAGCCCCGGGTTTCATCACGCGTAGCGGCCCGCAATCGGGACAGTACCGCGGCAGCTGCGATCATGCGCTCACCCGTAGAAGCAAGCTGCTGTTGCTCTTCTCCGATCTGCACGGCGGCACGCAAAACGCGCGCACGCTGCTCTGGGCGTCGAAGCAGCGGGGTCAGCACTTCGGAATGGCGTACCCTTAATTCGCTCTTGGTCGCGAATGCGTTCACGACCTCATCTGGTAGCTGCGCCAATGCCAGCAAGCGACTAAGCTGGCTGTTCGACAGGCTCAACGCCTCGGCCATGCGGGATTGAACGCCTCCGTAGAACCTGTCGACGGCATTTTGATAGCTACGTGCGCGGTCCAGCTCGGTGATATCCTCGCGTTCGCGGTTTTCGATGTCAGCCAGACGAAATGCTTCTTCGTCCGTCATCTCGACCACGAGAGCGTTCAGTCGCACTTCCGGGCGACCATTGTGGTTGAGCCAGTCGACCGCGAAACGGCGTCGGCTACCAACCAGCAGTTCGTAAGGGTACTCGGCTCCCGGTGGATTACGCCGGACCAGAACGGGGATGCGGTTGCCATCTTCCTGCGCGATCGAATCGATGAGCGAATGGCAGCTTTCATAGGAAAGCCCCGGAACATCCCGAGGGTTGCCATCCCAGACGCTGCAGTCGGTGGGGCGGATGGAAAGTGCCACCCGCCTTCCCTGCCCAGGCGAAAAGCCGGCGAGCCGCTGATCGAGCCGCAGCAACTCCTCGCCTTCAGCGCGCAAACCGTCACTTGGCTCAGGCTCATACGACAAGGTAGCGAGGATATCTCGAACGAAGCTCATCTCGGCCTCCCAGGTTACGGTGATCCGAAACCTGCTTAGCGCGACCTTATTTTGCGTGCTGGAAAACTATGTTCGCTCCGGTTGTAAACACCTCATGCGGGATACTCAGGTTTGTCAGCGACGGTGTAAATAGAATCCCGAAGACCAACAACTGTCTACCACAATCCGCTACGCCGCCGAGATCAGCGTAGCGGATCGCTGCGAAGGGTGCGCCCGAAGGACTTCGCGCTGGAAGATCTCTCCCTCGATTTGCTGCCGACGCAATCGCCATCCAACGCATCACAAGAGGAAGAAATCAGTGAGAGCCGCCAATACCGGATGTAGCTACCTCGGTCCTGGCAAAGGTGGCCATCGCATCCTCTCATGATTGCCGTTGTGGCTGTTCAATCCCGACGAAAGCACCGACTCATGTCCGTCGATGCCATCGCAAGAAGGATTATGCAGGCTACGATGCGTATCGGATAGTCAAAGCGAAGCCGAACAGAGCGGATCAGCATAGCGGCGGCTTTTGCGGATCGAGATTGCCAATTGCGTATCTAAAAACAGATGGGGATTGTGACGGCGGCGATGCACGCACAAAGCCGAGACCGCAGAAAAGTGGCGATCGAATTTTCAGGGCATTCGACGCGAAAGCAGGCGAACTGGCTAGTTCCGCTTCATTGAAGACGACATAGCCAAGAGCAGCAAATCCGTATCGATGAGTCAACTCGGCCGCACGGTCGAAGCGAGCACTAACGCCAGTTCGGCCCTTCTATCCAGGTGACCAGGCTCCGCCGAACGCCTTCGGTTACTGGTAAGACACGATGCTGCAGGAATGAGGGAAAGATCAGCACGCTTCCGCGTGCGGAGAATTCCACCCCTGGATTCTGCAATCCAAAAAACTCGAAAATACCACCCTGGTAGTCCTCGGGATCCGAAAGCTGCACTACGACAGACAGCTTGCGGGAGAAGGGTCGGTGCGATTCAAGCCACACGTCATGATGCCAGTCATAATGGCCCTCGTTACTGGCTTGATATTCAGTGTACTGCAGCTCGTAGAGCGCCTCGACGTCGACACCGAAGTTTGTTCGATTGGACGCCCCAACCAGATGCATGATCTGGTCGACAAGCCAGCTTTCGCTTTTCGCGTCCAACCACCTGATGGCGCAAGATCGATACGCAAGATCAGACCGAGATGTGTCAGCAAACCCGATAGTGGGGTTCACCTCAGAGTAGGCGTTCGCGCGTTCTGTAATTCGATCGCAGTCCTGGGATGAAAATGTGCGAGACCAGACTTCCCAAACGTTCTTCATACTCGAATTCCAAGATACGACTATCGACCCTATTTGCGGATGCGCAAAAAGAGCAAAATCCTTTGCGCATACGCAACGCTAGACCGTGCGGGTGATGCTGAAGAACACGCGCGGTTTCTTACCGAAACTCGCATCGGGGGATTTAACCGGAATGGCTAATTGCACGGTCGCCGCCCAGGTTTTCGTCGGATTGATCCGCAACCCGCCACCTGCTGATGCAAGCGTGAAGTTACGCCCATCAAGACGATACGCCGGGCGCGCGAAAGACCGGGCTGTCGCGCCGTCGGCATAGGCAAAGACAGATATGCCTCGCGATGTCGCATTCTTGCCGATCAATCGCCATGACAGTTCGACATCTGCTGATGCGCCTTTGTCTGCGGTGACGATCCCATAGCGATAGGCTAGCCCTGCCCCCTCTCCGCCCAGGGCGAACCGCTCGGTCGTTGGCAGTCGATCCTGGCTGTATTGCCCGCGCAAGCCGGCCTTAACGGCGACTTTGCTACTTATTTGCTTCAACGCGACGAGTTGCAGATTGGCCTTGCGATAGGATTCCTGCGAATAACCAAACGTTGCCCGGGCGCCCAGCGCGTCGAGACCCTGACTCAAGCTGGCGTTGATGGCATAGCCATCATCCTTGCCGAGGACGGACCAACTCGCACCAAAGCGCAAAGCGCGGGTGTGAAAGCCTCCGAATGCCGTATCGAGGAAATAGTTCTCGCTGTTTGTGCCATCCAGAGATGCGGTCATCGACAGGTTGCGCTGGTTTGAGCGGATCACGGGGTGCGCGATGACGATGCCGAATTGCTTCGCCTCACCGCGAACCTCGGGATCACGGGTGCGGGTATGAACATAGGCCCCGTTGAAACCGAAGGTCGTACCCGATGCACCGATCGGAGTGGTGTGGCTTGCCGAGTAGAACTGGTACCTTGAAGGCTGGAACGGCACTGCGGCAGTAAATCGGGTACTATCTCCCTCGCGCAGCAAGCCATTCGCCGCGATGCCGATCTGCGCCTGAACACCGGTAGTGACATTCACCACCCCGCGATTGTTTACGTTTAACGTGATTTCCAACTGCTTGCGGGAGATATCGAGAGCGAGATCAAGTTCATCCGGCTTGCTGGTGGTCCGCAAGTCTGCCTTGACGGTCTGGCCGGGAATATCGCGTAGCAGTCCGATCGCTCGTTCGAGCTGCGGCTTGTGCGTCGGCTTGTCGGCAAGAAGTGGCTGCAATTGCGCATCGATCAGCCGGTTCGGGGTACTTCTCGTGCGCTTGGCCAAAGTGTAGCGGGCGATCCGTCCCTCGACGACTTTCACCGTCACGACACCTTTGGCTAAGTCCTGCGTCGGTATGCTCACCGCATAGAATGCGATGTCGCTCTTCGCGTAAATGGCGGTGATCGCATTGGCGAGCTTCTGCAGCGTCTCGCGCGTCAGGGGTGCGCCGGCGAACATCCGCGCGGCGTTCGCCAGCCTTGGTGGATCAATAGTCGACCCGGCGAACCGAACGCCGCGCAAGGTCGCGGCGGACGCAGTTTGCGGACTGGTGACCGTAGGCGGCAACTGACGTGGTGGCCTGGCAGGCGCCGGTCCCGGTAGCACAGGATCCTGGCGATCGAGACGGTCGCGATCGACTGTCGGCACGCCTTCCGGATTAACCTGCGCAGCAACGGCGGCCACCGGTTGCGCCGCGGCGGGGGCCAGCGACGATGCCCAGACGCCGAGCGCTAGCATCGACAGGCACCGTCGCGTCGGCCCGAAACGTTTTATCCCAACGTTCGGGCTGCTGGATCCCCCTGTCGAACGCGCGCTCATGCGTGACCTTTGAAAAACTGCCCCGCGTCGATGTAGCCACGGTGCGCGGGGCAATCACGTCGAACAACAGCCGCTCTGACCCTTTGCCGGCAATGATGGCGCCTGCGCGGATCGGTTAGGCTCCTGTTCGGATGCGTACACAAGGCGCGACGAGATCAGGCGGTTTCATTCCGGCTGCATCGCTTTGCAGTAGCAAATTCCTCGTTTGAACGCATCGTCTTGCCTTTTTGCGTATCGAAAACCTACCTAGCCGCAACCGGGTGCGGACCAGCGTCGCGTATCCTGGTTCGGTTGTTTCCCTTGCGTGAGGTGGTTTTTCGAGCGGCCATGTCTAGCTGACGGGTCAATTCGCTCGGGTTGCACTTTGCCTTGGCGCAGATGCCAGATGAGACAATGATCCATTCATGCAAAACGAACACGACATTGCCGCCATGGCCGCTTGGGTGACGCAGCATCGGGGATGCGATGCGCGCCGCTACGTCGCGGAGCAAATTGCCCGGCTAAGCAACACCGGTTGCGAAGAGAGCCTGCGATTATGGCGTGCCGTCGACACGCAGATGGCTCTTCCACCCACTCAGATCATTCCTGCCTGACGATACGGAAAGCAGTGGGATAGCCCTCCCTCAGCTCGACAGCGACGCCATTTGACGTGGATCGCGCGGTGGCGACTATACTGATGCAAGCTGGCGCCCGTTTGGGATTGTCGAAACTGAAACGGAAGGCGTTCAGCATTTGCCCGGTCGTTTACCACGCCCCCTTGCCTTGATCGCTGCCAGCGAGGGAGCGATCATCAACCCCGCGTCGTTCTACAGTCGGCGCAGTCTGCGCGAAATACGGCCCCGGGGCGCTAATGACTTGCCCCGACGAAGTCGCGCGCGACCGGCTCGCATGCCTGTAAAACCGCTGAAATCCGCTTCCACGCTGCCGCATCGGTTCTTTCTGGTAAATGCCCTCTATAATACATTTTAACGATCGGGAGGCATGCCGATGTCACTAATCGGGATGCGACTGGTGCAACTTAGACGAAAACCCCCAGCCCACTTGAAGGGCGAGCTTGAGGCACAGCAGTTCCGGATCTTGCGCACGCAGATCCCGATCCTCTATGCTGTGCTTGCAATCAATACAGGCATTTTGTGCTATTCGATCTACGGTTCGGTCTCGGCAAGTCTGTCGCTGATCATCCCTGGTGCGTTTGCCGTGCTGATCACAGTCAGGGCGGCTATCTGGCTCGCCCGTCGTAGCATCGAACCGGCTGCTGGCCGTATCTCGCGCTATCTTTGGTCCACCACGCTCATCGCCGCTTTCGTAAGCCTGGGCCTGGGTATCTGGGGTGTGATCCTGTTGCGCTCCGATATCGGCGACAAGCCGTTTGTACCCTTGTTCATCGCCTTCGGCGCTATCGCCTGCGCTTATTGCCTCTCATGCCTGCCGCGCGCGGCCTTTGCGACGATCTTCCTTTCCACGACGCCGGTGATCGGTTCGATGCTCACCTCTGGCCTCGCCATTCAGGAGGCCGCAGGGCTGAACCTGCTTCTTATCTTCCTCTTGATCCTGCGCCTTATCGGGCATCAATACCAATACGTGCTGGATGGCGTGATCACCCATACGCTGCTCAAGGATCTCGCCTATACCGATCCGCTGACGAACCTCGCCAATCGCCGTGCCTTCATCGAGCATCTCGATGAACAACTGAGCGAGACGCGTGAGGAAACCAGCCATCTTTCGGTGGCGATGATCGATCTGGACGGCTTCAAGGCCATCAACGATACTTATGGACATACCGCCGGCGACAAGGTGCTGGTCGAAGCGGCGACGCGCATTCGGCTTGTCTGTTCCGATTGCCGGATGGTGGCACGCCTCGGCGGCGACGAATTCGCCGTGGTGGTTGAAGATGCCGATGATGCCAATCGTATGCTTGGCGTTGGTCAGGAACTGGTCAGCGCATTGGCCAGGCCCTACACCGTCGATGGATCACAACTGCATCTCGCCGCATCGATCGGCCTCGCCTTTCACGAGGAGGGCGATGCCGTGGCGACTGCCATAATGTCGCGCGCCGATCTTGCGCTCTACGATGTCAAGCATGCCGGTGGTGGCGCGATCAGGCTGTTCCAGTCATCCATGGGAACGCGGCTGCGGCGGCGTATGCAGATCGAACAGGCTCTGCGAGAAACCTGTCCGAGCCCGGAAATCGAAGTTGTCTATCAGCCGATATTCGATGCCAAAACCCGGCAGATCGCCAGCTTCGAAGCACTCGCGCGGTGGAACCATCCGCAACTGGGCCCCCTAAATCCGCTTGAGTTCATCGGCATCGCCGAGCAGATCGGCAGCATCGCGGCTCTTTCGGAACAGATCTTCACGATCGCGATCCGGGAGGCGGCCAGTTGGTCCACCCCGATCGGACTCTCGATCAACCTGAGCGCCGTCGACCTGTGCCGCCCCAGCACGCCGCTCATGATCATGTCGCTGTGCAAGCGATTTGGCCTCGATCCCCACCGGCTCGAAGTGGAAGTAACCGAAACATCGGTGCTGGCCGATTTCGACATGGCCCGCGACCAGCTCGAACTATTGCGCAGTTCAGGTATCCGGGTGGCGCTCGATGACTTCGGTTCGGGCTTTGCGTCGATCTCGTACCTCAGGGAAATCACCTTCGATCGGGTCAAGATCGACGGTGACCTGATTGCGGATGTCACATCCTCGGCAAAGAAGCG
Organism: Novosphingobium sp. TK46; assembly: GCF_055361525.1. NCBI lineage: Bacteria > Pseudomonadati > Pseudomonadota > Alphaproteobacteria > Sphingomonadales > Sphingomonadaceae > Novosphingobium > Novosphingobium sp. TK46. The sequence continues at coordinate 2,357,865 of NZ_CM143963.1, read as the reverse complement.
CCGCCTCATCCAAGGCATCCTGCAACTGTGTTCCGCGATCGACGTTCCTGCGACGGCAGAGAAAATCGAAAGCGAGGAACAGCTTTCGGTGTTGACAGGCCTGGGTTGCGATCGTCTCCAGGGTTACCTCCTGAGCCGGCCCGTAAACGCGCAATGGGCGCAGATGCTTGCGTCGCAACGGCGCAGTGTTGCCTGAGAGCAGGCCCGGCATTTTCGAGATTGGTAGATTACCCCGTCGAGGGTTTTTGCGCTCATTGTACCCCGTCGATAGCCGACGATAACGAACCGCTTAACCTTCTCAGCGTAATACATCTTTTGGGACGAGCAACGGACTCGCCTGGAGTGGACAAATGGATCTTGGCATCGGCGTCGACCAATTTTCGCCGGAAAATAGTGGGGAGCTGGCGGTGCTGGCCACGTCGCACCCGCTGACGTCTGCAGACTTCCTCATCGCGGCGTTACGGCAAGCGAACGTGGGAACGTGGCAGGTCGACTTGCTCACGGGCATATTCACCTGGGACGCGGTGGCCAGCCAACTTCTTGGCCTTCCCGCCGAGCCCATTACGACCGACGAGTTGCTGTCCGTCCATCCCGACGACAAGGACAAGGTGCGCGAGCGTTTCGAACATCACGCCGCAGTGGGCGGTTCTGACGGGATCGAATTTCGGATTTATTGCCCGGATGGCACGCTCCGCTGGTTGCAGGCGACAGGGCGCAGGATCGACGTGGAAGGCGAGCCCAGCCGCCATCTGGTAGGCATCGTAACCGATATCACGGAGCAGAAGGTTGCGGCACAAAGCCTTCAGGAAGCCGAAGAGCGGTATCGTCTGATCAGCCAGGTCACCACCGACATCATCTTCGATTGGGACATCAAGAACGATCACATCCGCTGGAACGAAGCGAAAGGCGCCTTCTTCGGGTATTCGTCCAACGATCTGGGCTCCATGGGGCATCTGCGGCACAAGATTCATCCGGACGATCAGGATCGCGTCGTCGAAGAGTTTACCCAGGCATTCGGCAGCCTGAAGACGAACTACGCCTCCGATCATCGCCTGCAGAACTCCGAGGGTACGTACCTCGACATCCATGCTTGCGGTACCATCATCCGCGATGACAGCGGGCAGCCTATCCGACTGGTCGGATCGATCCAGGACGTCAGTGAGCGTCGCTATGCCGATGCCGCGCTACGCGAAAGCGAAGCCGTCAATCGCGGTATCGTCGAAGCGAGCACCGACAGCGTGGTTCTCGTCGACCTCGAAGGCAGATTGCTGTTCATGAACAACAGGGGCGGGCTGACCAAGACGACGCGGGATTACTCGCCGCATTACGGCGCGCTCTGGGCTTCCCTGTGGCCCGAAAGTTCGCACCAGCAGATCGCCGAAGCCGTCAGGACCGCGGCGGCGGGTGGGACCGCGCAGATCACCGAATGCTTCGTGTACGGCGGCCAGCGACGGTGGTGGGACGTGGTGGTGTCGCCGATCCGCAACGATGCCGGCGATCCCATCAAGCTTGTCGCCATCGCCCGCGACATCACCCAGCGACGCAACGCGGATGACAAGCTGCGTCGTGCCGCCACGTACGACTCGCTGACCAACCTGCCCAATCGCGCATGCTTCCAGGATCGGCTGGGGCAGGCCGTAAGCGCTTTGCGCACCGATGGCGGGCGGCTTGGTCTGCTGATGCTCGATGTGGACGATTTCAAGCAGGTCAACGACACGCTGGGCCACGATGCTGGCGATGCCTTGCTCAAGTCCATTGCGGAACGGCTCGATATCCCTTCGATCCGGCAACGTGTGGTAGCAAGGCTTGGCGGCGATGAATTCGCGGTGTTGCTGGAAGGCATAGAGGACGAAGCCGAACTGGGCGCACATGCCCGCGCGATCCTTGCGCGCATGAAGGACCCCATGATCCACGCAGGCCGCGTGCTGGACTGCAAGGTCACCATCGGCGCCGCGCTGTTCCCAGAGCACGGATCGACGCCCGAGGAGCTTCAAAAGAGCGCCGATATTGCCCTGTATGTCGCCAAGGAAGCGGAGCGCGGGGCGTTCAAGACTTTCGAACATAAGCATCGCGACGGCCTGCGCACCCGTGCCAAGATGGTTTCGGTTGCCCGGTCGGCGTTGCGCGAGGGACGTCTCGTCCCCTTCTATCAGCCCAAAGTCGCGCTCTGTGATCGGTCGATCGATGGCTTCGAAGCCTTGTTGCGCTGGCGTCACCCCACGGCGGGCATTCAGTTGCCGGGTACGGTCGCGGCCGCATTCGAGGATCTGGAAGTCGCCACCGCCATGAGCCGGACCATGCTCGACCTGGTGATCGCCGACATGCGCGATTGGCTGGATCGCAGCCTGCCGTTCGGCCATGTCGCCGTGAATGCCGGCGCCGCCGAATTTCGCGATGACGGCTATGGCGAGGGCTTGCTCGAACGTCTGCACCGCGCCCGGATACCCACCAACCGCTTCCAACTGGAAGTCACCGAGACGGTGTTCTTCGGTCCGGGCGCGGAGTACGTCGAGCGGGCATTACGCCTGCTTGCCCGAGAAGGCGTACGCATCGCGCTCGACGACTTTGGCACCGGCTATGCCTCGTTACGGCAGCTCAAGCACTTTCCTGTCCACGTCATGAAGATCGACCAGGGCTTCGTTCAGGGCATGGGCGCGAATGCGGAAGATGCGGCGATCATCGCGGCGGTGATCAACCTCGGCAAAAGCCTGCGCATCGATGTCGTGGCGGAAGGCATCGAGACGATCGAGCAGGAGGCACAATTGCGGGATCTCGGCTGCGAGTTCGGCCAGGGTTTCCTCTACTCCAAGGCAATTCCCGCCAGTTCGCTTCCCTGCCTGCTGACGGGCAACGCGTTCGTCTGACATAATCCGCAGCGCTAAGTCGGCATCAAAGTCCCTCGCCGCCGACCCAGTGCGCATGGCCAAGGTAGCGCGCCAGATCCCAGACCTGGCGGCGAATATCAGGCACGGCGACAATTTCCCAAGCCTCGCCCTTGGTCAGGGGACCGGCCGCCAGCAATCGTTCCTGCGCCACGCCATTGCCGTCCAGCACACGTCCCGAGCGATCCACATCAAGCCCCAGGCCATGCGCATCGGCACGCACGCGACCTTGCGCTACCAAATCGCGGATCAGCGGATGGTCCGCCTTGGCCAGCGCGCCCTCGGGCCCGGTGCAGTTGATTACCCGATCGGCATCGAGGGTCGCAAGCGCGTCACTTCCGCGCGGGCGCCATTGCAACCGTACGCGACCGTCGTGCGCAGTGGCCGAGACCAGCTTGCCAGCCTGGAAGTCCAGTCGTCCCTCGTTCTCAAGCGCCTGGACTTGCGCCGCCACGTCAGGAGCAAGGCGATGCCGGTGCACGTCCCAGTACGGCCTTGCATGGCGCAGAAACCGACGCTGCGCCTTGTCGTCGTGGCGTCGCCAGAGATGCTGGGTATGCGGACGCAGTTCATCGACCGCCGCGCGCCAGCCGATCTCGGCTGCACGGGCACGGACCGATCGCAGCAACCAGGATCCGCGCGCATCGGGCTCCGTCACCGGCGTCACGGCAGGACCGACGTCGGCATGTGCACGCGGCTTCAGCCCGCGACGTGAAAGCGCCGTGATGCGCCCTTTGAACCCCGAACGGTTAAGGGAAACGATCATGTCGGCAGCCGTCAGGCCGCTGCCCAGCAGGACGACATGCTCCAGGTCGTCGAGCCTCTCCATCACTCCGGGCGACCAAGGATCTGCGAAATGCAACGGCGCCCCCAGATCGGTTAGCGGGGGCAGCGGCGACGGCGGAAAGTTGCCCAGCGCCAGCACCATCGCGCGACACGCGACTTGCGCGCCGCCAGCCAGCGCGAGCGTGATCCGCTCCTTGTCGAACGCTGCCGAAACAGCTTCTCCCTGCAGGATCTCGGCCTGGCCGGGCGATGCCGCCAGCGCATTCACCAGCAACTCGCGCAAGTAGTGCCCATAGGACAGGCGCGGTACGAAGCGGTTGGCCTGCTCCTGATCGGAAAAGCCCATCCAGCGCAGGAAGTGGCCAAGATCGTCGGGAAAAGCGCTCATGTTCGAAGCACGTACGTTCAACAGGTGCTCGGGCCGTCGCGTGCCGAACGCCAGTCCCTTGGCCAGCTGACGCTCGTCGCGCTCGATGATCACCACCCGAACGCCCAGACGGATGAGGTTCACTGCGAGTAAAGTGCCGCTGAAACCCGCGCCCACGATCGCGACGGGCAATTCGGTGGTATCGTTCAGCGTTGCGGCAGGATCCTGTACTCGCACCATCGGCGCTCAACTCGCATAAAGGGTCAGGGCATCGATCCGGAACACGATGCGCCTGTCGCCGCCACTTCCGAGCCTGCCCGCGTCAGCGCATAGAGCAGACAAGCATCAAAGCCAAACTACGAACGGGTGATCCGGTAAAACCTGAAAGGCGATGCCGCTGACCGTGTCGGATCCGGCCGTCGCTAGGATGGACGGCAGTTCCTCAAAGCGGGAATCGCCTGGGTCAGATGCTGCTCCACCCCTTTGCTGAGGTACAGGGAGCCAAGGTCGTTGGGATGGTAGCTGACCACGTAGTACATCGAGGCGGTGGGTACGTTCCGCGGCGTCCGGTCGAGCGTATTGGCATAAAAGATGCCCTTCTCCTCGGCGAGCTTCCTAAGCGCCAGGCTGACCGGCGTATTCAGATCGTGCGAGAGGCGTGCGTCTATCACTTCGGCTCGATCCGGAGCGTAAGTCAGCACGATCGGTACCTTCTGACCGGGGTTGAAGCTGGCGATGCGATCGAGTTGCTCGCCCAGCAGGGCGACGCCGGCGGCGGTGTCTGGCCGCAACTTGGCGCGCTCGCGATGCTGGGCGGCGAGATGCGAGACATAATCATCCTCACGCCCGAGAACGACCGCGCGGGCCATATGGAACAAGGCGAGGTTGCCCATCGCGTTGTTGAACTGATCGATCACCATGCGCGCCAGCTTGCGTGACGAGGCGGGCTTGGTGGACGCGACATCCAGATCGTAGCTGGTTATCACCAACACCAGTGCATCGGAATCGAGCTTGAGCGCCTCGCGGGCGCTGTTCGCCAGATCCTTGACGGGCATGCCTTCGACGGCGAGATTCTGGGTTTCGACCGGGACATGACAGGCTCGGGTCAAGGCCGTACTCAACCTTCCCGCCAGGCTGTTCTCCTCCGAAACGAGAAAGCCGCTGCCGGTCGAGCTGCCCAGAACCGCCACGCGGGAAGTTCCGGCCGGCTTGGGACCACACGACGCCGGAGAGCGATACCCGCATTCGTTATAGCGATTCTCGACCCAGGGGCCTTCCGCCGCCTTGGACCGCGAGATGCAGTTGGGCGTGCCGTGTGGCTGCGTGCCTATGCGCCGCACGCACGTATCATGCTCGTAATCGGGGTACCGGTGCCGCACGACAAGTTCCGCGGGGATGACGAACAGCGCAGCCGTCGCCAGCGCCAGAAGAGGCAGGACGATGAGATCGCGCCTGATCGATCGTTTGCGCGGCGGAGCTTCCATATCAGAAATCTTTGTACACGACGTGCCCGGTATCATCCGAGATCACGACATTGATCGCGATGATCGACAGCAGCATGATGGTGATCCAGACGGTGCGCACATAGCGCGAGGTAACCAGCGGTTGCCCGGCAACGACAACCTTGAGCGCAAGCTCCTGGATGACGCGCAGCAAGCCTAGGACCAGGCACGCCGCCACGATCAGGATCGCCGCGCCTGCCACTACCCCGCTCCAGCCGAGCGGCTTGGCCAGGCTTCCCAGCTCGGGCCAGTCGGACCAGAACCATAGCAGGGTGAACGCGACCCATGCGAACGTTACGCCGCGACCGACAAACTCGTAGGCGGCGCTGGTGCTCAGCTTCAGGAACTTCGCCGAACCGAGCTGGCGCTGCATGCGCAGGCGATAGAACTGGTTCACCGCGACACCGCCGCCGTTGAGCAGACCGAAGAAGAAGAAGTGCCAGGCTCGCCCATGCCAGACGCCGATGAGGAAGAACGTCAGGAACAACGCGCCCGCGTTCAACAGTGGCAGCATGCCCGGCTTCGTCACCCGACGGGCGCAGGCCAGCAGCACCGGATTATAGACATGGATCTTGAGCCAGTTGGACAGGCTCATATGCCACCTGTTCCAGTAGTCGATAAAGCTCGCGGCCCGGAACGGGTGGTTGAAGTTCTCCGGCAACTCGATGCGGAAGAACCGCGCCACGCCGATGACGAAGCTGGTGTACCCGGCGAAGTTGAAAAACAGGAACACGGGATAGGCCGCGGTCAGTGCGGTGACGAGGACGATGCGATGAAGCGGCGTCAGCGTGGTGTCCAGCAAAGCGCCGGCAAGCTCGCGCTGCAGCAGCGACACCAGCGTTGCCAGAACGAAGAACTTGAACATGCCTTCGACGATGCGCTCGATCGCGCGGCCGGCATCGTCGAACGTCAGCGGTGCCGGCTCATCCTGCGTCATCCGCTTGTATTCGTCGTACTCCTGGATCGGTCCCGATGTGAGCGACGTGAAGTTCAGCGTGTAGTTGATGTACTGGACCGGCCCTACCCGCGCCATCTCGGGCTCATCGTGCGCAGCGACCGCCAGGCTCAGCACTCGGAAGAAAACGTAGGAAAGCCCGACCGTGGCGTAGTTGAACGACAGGAACAGGTCGTGCGGGAAGAATCCGTACTGCTTGAGCCAGGCGTAGAACAGCAGGATGACGGCGACGCACCCGGCCAGCCCCACGCCGCCGATTCCGCGACCGATCAGACGGATCAGGCCATAGCCGACCAGCAGGAAGGCAAGGTACGGCGCCAGTTCACGCGGATCGTGGCTGAAACTGAGCAGGAAAGCGATGTTGACCACAAACAGCACGGCCATTCGCCACCGGACCGAGGCGAACAAGCCATGGGCAATCGCCGCGACCGTCGCGAACGCCAGGAAGACGAGCGATGGGACGATCATGAAGCGCTGTGCCGCTCGCGTTGCACGTCACCGGCCGTGACCGGATATCTGCGGACGACATCGAACCAAGGCGCTTCAACGGGTGTATCCGTCGCCAGCGACCATCGGGTCTCTCCCGCCTCGTCCTCGTTTTCGAAGGTGAAACCGAGCTCGGCATAGTGCCCTTTGACCAACGCATTCCGCGGGGTCGGGCGATAGGTTCCGATCAGGGTGCGAATGCCGTGCTCTCTCGCCTGCTCGACGATCTCCTTGAGCACCATCGTCTCGACTCCGCGCCGCAGCACCCGGCAACTCATCAGCCAGGTGTCGATTTCCCAGGTGTCAGCACCGGCTTCGCGACAGATCACCACCGAGATCATGCCGTTGTCGCCAAGCCGATCCTTCAGCCGCACCTGCAGCGTGAAGATTTTCGGATCGGCTTCCATCTCGGCGATTTCGGCTTCGGTATAGCGCTGGGTGGTCAGGTTGAACTGGTTGGACTTGACGATCAGCTGCTGGATACGCGACCGGCCCACGACATCGAAGGGCTGCACCGTAGCCTGCATCTGCAAGCCCGAGAGAAAATCGTCGATACCGTTGGCGGAACTCATCAACGACGCGCGTTGGGCGTTCGCCTTGTAGGCATCGGCCCGCGCGCGATCTTCCTGAGAGTAGGCGACAGCCTCGAAATAGCCGGCAGCCGCAAGCGTACGTGCGTAAAGCGCCGGATCCTCGGGAAGCTCGGGAACCGCGACCTCTGGAAGATAGAGGCGCACCAGTTCGCGCTCGGCCGGATTGTCGTCGAGGAACACGAACGCATCCAAGCCGAGCGCCAGTTCTTCGGCGATCGCCCGGATGTTCGACGCCTTGTCCTCCCAGTTCGCCCTGAACGAGGCGAAGTGATCCTGCTGCAACAGCATGTCCGGGTGATCGGCAAAAGGCGTGCGCGCGATTTCGTCGGTGTTCTTGGACGATACCGCCAGCACCACACCGCGTTCGCGCAGCGTCAACGCAAGCCGCTGAACGTTAAGGAACGCCTCGCCCGTCGCCTCGCCCTCTCCCACGATGATGCCATGCAGGCCATCATCGCCGATCACCCCGCCCCAGAGCGTGTTGTCCAGATCCAGCACCAGCGCACGGCGCGACTTGCCATGCATCGCCGCCAGCAGCCTGCAAACGTGATCTGCGTAAAGGGGCAGCAATTCCGCCGAAAAGGTGAACTTGGCGAGGTTCCACTGCCCTGGATCATGCCAGTTCGCCAATCCCACCGTGTTGGCGAGATGCGCCGTATCGAGCAGGAAGACGGACGCGTCGCGGCATTCGGCGACGATCGCGCGGTTGAAGGCCGCCACCATCGACTGGACGGACCCGGCCCAGCATGAGTCCAGGCTGCCGAACAGCGTCTCGGGTGCCGGCACCAGTGTCTGCAGGATGACCCGGGCGTTGCTGTTGGCGCGTACACCCCGACAGACCGAGCGCAGAGTCTCGATCGAGCGCTCGACCCGATCGCCCGCGTCCTGTTCGTCTGTCGCCGCCTGCCCAAGCGGTAAACCACGGTAATCGAATGCCACCAGAACGACATCGCAGTCAGCACGGTTGATCGTGGAGCCCGGGTCGAGTGCGCCCTGTTCGACCTGGCCATATTCGGCCATCACGCAATCGACCGTGAAACCGTGGCGCGGAGCGGTACCGCGGATTACCGGATCGACCAGAGACAAGGTTCCGGTGCCCAGAACGCCCAGCTTGAGCGGGACGAGCGGCGCTGTCGACTGCCCCCTGGCCTTCAAATCGCCGATCAGCGTCGCGATGCGCTGTAGCTGCGGCGCGGACAGGCCGTGTGTGGCCAGCCTGCGCAGGGCGGCGCCCGCAGGTTCGGAACTTTCGGCGATATCGCGATAGTTACCGCGAAAATCCTTGCAATCAGCAAGCCAGCCAAGACCAGCATACAGCGCGGAGTTCATCATTCCCCCTGCCGGCCCAAAAAAACCGTCTTAGATGTGCGAAAACAGCATCGGCACAGAGCCCTTCATGTGGACGACTCTGTAACCTTACCTAACTCGTTAGATGATTTTAACCATCAATCAAGATGCGCATCGCTGGACACAGTCCAGCAATGAAACGATGCGATCGGCATCCGTAAACAAATAGAAAGCCGCATCCATGCATGGGCACGGCGCAAGATGGTCAGCCCTTGGCTTTCAACTTCACCGTAATGACATCGACGAAACCGCCTACATCCTTCAGTCCCGACACTTGCGCGGCGGTGAGGCGTATCTTGAAGGCGCGTTCGACAGCGATGACCATCTGTATGTTGGACAGGCTGTCCCACATCATGATGTCGGCGGCAGTCGTACTTTCACCAACCTCGATATCGTCGTCCTGAAAGACGTCGCGGAAAATGTCGGTCAATTCCGCAAATATTGCTTGTCGATCCATGCTACTTTTATTCCCACAAGCACATGACGGCACGGCCTCCACCTTCGGGGACGCTGCCTTACGGTGCCCATATCGTAAAAACACTTACACAACAGCCAAGATCCGCAACAGACCTGAAAGGCAAAGATCGTGCTGTAAAAAGATCCTATGTCGTTGACATCAACCGCTCGAGGTGGGGGATCAGCGTCCAAGGAGCGCTGCCCCCCGCGATGCCCAGACGCGCGGTCTGATCGGTCGCCATCGCCGGCAAGCGAGGAGCGAACACGCGACCGCGGGTGAGCCAGGCCTCCATGGATCGCGCGAGCACCTCGCCCGCCGCTTTGGCCATGCAATATTCCGTCAAGCCCGCGGGTGGCGCTTCGATCCAGGTGGTCGACGGATAGAACAGCCGCAGGTCCGATCGTCGCGCGTGCAGTGCAGCCGCCACGAGGGAAAAGCTGGTGGCGAGTACGCCCAGATATGCACTCAGGCGTTTGTCATCCGGCAATTTCGCGTCCGTGCGCACCATCGGCGGCGACGCGAACCAGCAGACGTGAGAGGGGATCAGATCGCCAAGCTGTTCATCGATGGGCTGGCCTGCATCGAATCGCATCGTCGCGCATAGACCGCCTGCCTCGACGATCTCGGCTGCCACCGCCGCGGCGTCCGCTGCGCCGTCGCGATATGTAATCGTCACATCGGCGCCGCCCAGCGCAAGCAGCTTCGCAGCAGCCTCTCCTGCGCCCCGCGATCCGCCGACGACCAGCACTTGGGTTCCGGCAAAGCGCCCCGGCGCGACCAGATCGCGCAAATCAGCGCTTGCCGGCTGCGGCACGGGGGCATGGGGCACCCGGCAATCCAGCGTTCCGGAGATACCGCCGCCAGCAATGATAGCGTCGATCTGTCCGTGACGCTGCTCACCCATTTCGAATGCAAGAGCGCCGGCCCCGTCGCCTGGCGTCAGCCGCACGTCGATGCCGCCGAGCACCGAATAGAGGCCGGGATAGATCATCCCGACAAGCCGCGTCGCCGCCGCCAGCGCATCGATCCGCTCTTCGCCCAGCCATCTCGCGGCTCCCGGCAAACACGAGGCGAGCGCGCCTGCCGGCGTCATGAAGCGCACGGTTCCACGCCGGTCGTCGAACGATATGCCGTCATGATCGAGCGGACCCGTGCCGGGGAGATGAGCCTCGCCACCCGGCATGATCGGGTCGCAAGTGCCCAGGGCATCGAACGTCAGTCGAATGTCCGCTCGCACCACGTCCTCAGTCATCACGCTGAGCCGGATCTCGCCTTCGCGCCCGGCGCTGCGCACCAACCGCACCTCGTCGCCGACATACGTGAAACGCAGGAACCGCACGCGGATACGGCCGATCTGCGGAAGCTCGCCATCATACGTCCGGGCCAGAACGCCAAGCGACCACAGCAGAACGTGAACGCCATGCACGACGAGGCGCGCGGGCAAGGTGCGCCGGACAGCGATCGGATCGACATGGATGGGGTTATGATCGCCGGACAGCGTCGCGAAACGCAGTTGCTGATCCATGTCGAAACATACTGCGCCGATCACAAGGCCCCCTTCGCTGACGTATTACCCGCCTTGCTTAGCAGCCTTCGTCCGGCGATCGTCGCTCCTTTTTAGCGCAGGCGATCATCTTTGCCGTACGATCCGATCCAACCGGTGCGACGCAAACCGCCCCACTCGCGACCTGTCGTTTCAAAGAACGCCGATGCGCGGGCCCGGTGAACGCCATTGAAGGATCGCGGGGACTATTTGTACGACACGCTGAATTTGCGCAGGATAGCGGCGCCGCTGCTTCCAGTGGGCTCCACACCGATGGCGAAGCCATTGAACCACCAGGATCCGTTCACCACTCCGGCATTGCGCAAGAAGTCGATCGCGCCCTTGCCATCGAGCGTTCCCGACAGCCGCTGTTCGGTAGGGACGAACAAGACGTAATTGTTCGCCGCGCCGCTCTTGCGGACCGAAGCCGCCCATTTCTTGCCATAACGGTCGGTGAAGGTGCCGAGTTGGCGTCCCGTCTTGGCCCATGCCGTCGTAAGCAGGGGAGAATTCCAGAACCACCCGATCTCGATCGCCTTCTTGTTGGCGGCGCCGGCTTCGGTCGTCAGGTAGAATTCGGCCAGTCCGTTATACCACTGGTCGTTAGCCGACTCCTGGAACGTATAGGATATAGCCAGGGCCGAGATCGACATGACCTGGCGCGACGGCACCGGCGCGCGTACGGCTCCACCATCGTAGTTGCCCCAGGCGACATGATTGTAGGCATAGACACCGCAGTTGGCCGGCTTCTGGGCTAGAGCCGGCCAGCGCCATTTGATCGTGATATCGGTGCCGGTCCCAAGATCGCCCGTGTCGTAAGACATCGAGTCCGCATAATCGGTCCCCTCGGTCAGCGACGGGTTGGAATAAGCGCACCATGGGGAGGCGAAAGCCATATACGACCCTTCGCTGGTCCACTTTCGGTCCTTCGCGACGATCGTCTGCGCGCCTGCCGACACCGGCACTAGCGCCAACAACAGTGGGAATGCTCGTCTCATGGTTTGGCCCGCCTCTGAATCCTGAATTCGAGAGGGCCATCAAAGGCGACCCGATCGTTGCTTGGTACTTCTGCACCACCTTGGAAGCTAAGGGGAGACACCTAGTCGTCGCTTCGACCGATGGCATGAACTGCTCGGCAGACAACATCCGCGACCGAGCCGGCGATCGCTATTTTCCATGGCTCTTCGCATGGTCGAACAGCGTGACAATCCTATGAATGACAGGAGTGAGCCTAGGCGGTGGCATAGGCGATCAGACGGCCTGGGCTGTCGCATGCACCGAACCCGGCGATCTATATCCCAACCACAAGGCGGGCGACGCCGAACAGTCATTCACCGATGCGGTCGCACCAAGGATATGCGCCAAGACCTTTTACGTACTTTTGCTTGCCCGGACGCGGTACAACGTGGTTAATGGTCGCGGGAAGCGGCTGTGCAGGAAGCTGTTCCAAGGAAATGGGGGCTTTCCGTTGTACCGCTTCGATCATTGGCAACAGCCGCAATACGACATTGCGATTGCGCCCTCTCTCGGACTGGATACCATCGCCGGCGACCGACCCGGATTCTTCACCATCTCGATGGTAATGAAGGCGCTTCTGGTCTCGAGTGTGGGCGTCGCCGCGGTCGCCTATAGCTTCAATCCTTCGGGTATCTCGCCGGCACAAACCGGGTTGCGACTGAATTCGCAGCTTTCGAGCAAGCAGACCCTGTCCGACAAGGCCGCTCAAAGTTCGCGGGTCCATCCCGCGTCGCCAGCATCGAGAGCCCGGCGCGTCCCAGATGTAGCGGGTTTTGCCACATCGATGCTCGCCCCCACCCTGGCGATTGCGGGATCATTGCCAAAAAGGCTGCCCGATCCGGCGGCCGCCCCACCCCCGAGATCGCGGCAAACGCAGGCCGTGATGGCGCCAAGCGGGCTGGCCCCATCACTCGAGCGATCCCCGCACTGCCAGCCCTTCCATCCTTGCGATGCAAGCGCGTACGGCAAGCTCGATGGGACGACCGCAACTTCGGTGCCTGCCGCGATCACCGCCCCATCGTATTTCGCGCAAGCTGCCGTCGCCATCGTGCCGCCGGGCATGGCGACGAAAGTGGTCGAGACGGTTGCACCTTCGAACACCGCAGTGGACGTGGCCTCCGGACAAGCGAGCGTAGCGAAGCTGGCGGCATCCCCGCCGCCATCGTACGGGATCGCCCCGATCGGCAAGTCCGTGACCGCCGATGTCGCCGCGCTGGCGGCGGCGGCGCGGCCCATGCCGGCTGAGGGTGGAGACACGGAGTTGTTCTCCGGGCCAAAACCGGCGCCGATACAGATCGTTTCGCAACCAGGTCCTCCGCCCATGCCTTTGATGGAGGAGGGCGCTGCGCCCTTGGCTGCTCGCCCCGCCGGCACGATGCGCAAGCCGACCGTCCCGCCCCCTGCCGCCAGCGAGATCAGACCGGGCTTCGTCAGTCTTCGGGCGGCGACCCGGCAGCGTCCTGCGGAATCGAAGCCGCTGATTGCGCGTCCTGCCGGCGCCAGACCAGCCGATGCGATCGCGCGGTTATCGTCAGCGGCACCGCTTGCGGATAACACGCCCTCTATCAGCCAGCCGCGACAGACGGCGAAAGGGATCGAGTTCGCGGTCAAGACCCAGATAAACGGGGCGAGCAGCGGCACCCTGAAACTGCTGATCGCCGGTGACGAACAGCACCCGCAGTATGCGGCGGACGAGTTTTTCGTGCGGCTCACCGATGTTCTGGATCTTCTCAGATCACGGATGAACCCGGCGCAATACAGCCGTCTGAGCGCGTCGAAGAGCGCGCATGTCTATGTAACCCTCAACGAGCTGCGATCGCTGGGCATGACCATTTCGTTCAGCTCGGACGATCACCTGATCTTCAAGGCCCCGCAATAGGTCGTACGGCACGACCTCCCATCTTTCGAGGCGATCTCAGAAAGCGGGCGCGGCGGTCGCGGCAGGCAACTTCACGCCCAGTACGCGTGCGACCGATGGTGCGATGGCGCGCATATCGACCTGGCCAAGATCACCATGGCGCCGCAGCGATGGGCCCGCCACGATCAGCGTGGAGCGCATCGCGGGCAAATCTGGCATGTAGCCGTGCATTCCCTTGTATGACGAGGGAGTGGAGAGCGGCGCTGCCGGATCGCGACCGGTTTCGAAGCCGGGCTGCATCGCGATGGTGAACGCCGCTTCGCGCGGGCCACCCTGGCGCTCGGTCTCTTCGCGATCGAGAACCCGTGCGATATGATAGCGAGGATCGGCCGCGAGCTTGTCGACCAGCGTTTTCACCCTCGCCCGGACCGTCGCATCGTTCGGATCGGCCAGCACGATCGTCGCGGTCCCGCCGGCCAGCCAGGGTTCGGCCTGCCAGGTCGTGACCTTGCCAGCCTTGTCCAGCGCGATCAGCCCCGCCTCGACGAACGGCGCGAACAGATTGATATCGGTGGTGACCGGGAGAAAGCCGTGGTCGGACACGACAACGATGGTGACGTCCGGCATGGCCTTGCGAGCCGATGTGACGAGCGCGCCGACCAATGTATCGGTCTTCTCGATCGTGGCGCGCGCTTGGGGCGAATCCGGCCCGCTGCGATGTTCCTCGTGATCGATGCCGGCGAGATAGACCGTGGTGAAGGCCGGTCGATCGGCCAGTATCTCCTGCGCGAACCTCACTCTCTTCGCATCGCCCTCCACCGTCTCGTCGATACCCTGCTCGTAAGGTCCAAGCCTGGCCTCAAGCCGTGGCAGCAGACCGGGCGTGGCCAGGGCAGCCATGATCTTGGGATCGTCGGTCGTACCGGTGCGCCAGTATTGCGGCAGATTTTCATCAATAGCTGCCGCACCCACCGTCACCGGCCAGTGAATGCTCGCGGTCTTGAGCCCGGCGCCGTGTGCGGCCTGCCACAAGGTGGGCACGCGGATATCCTGCGCGTACCAGTACCAACCCTGCTGGTTCTTTCCATAAGGGTCGTAGGTCAGGTTGTTGGACACACCATGATCCGCCGGCGAGACCCCGGTGACGAGCGTGGTGTGGCTGGGATACGTCAACGTGGGCAGCACTCCGACCACGCCCGACGCATACGCGCCCTGCTTCGCCAGCGCGCGCAGGTTCGGCACCTTGATCCCGCGCGCATCGGCGTCTGCCACGTCCCCTGGCCTAAGCCCGTCCAGCGAGATCATCAGCACCGGCGAGGCTTGCGCGGCGCCCGCCACGCAAGCCAGAGCGGCGGCGATCGCGCGCACCAGGGTGACGATCGCCACGGTCAGAACCCCTTCTTGAGCGAGACGAAGAACTGTCGCGGGGCACCGGCCAGCAACGTCTGGTTGTCTCCACTGGCGGTGAAACCGTTGGAGCCGATCGTGGCGATGTACTTCTTGTCGGTCAGGTTGGTTACGCTCCCCTCGATCCCGACACCGTGCAGCACGCCCTCGCCTTCGAAGTGATAGCCGATGCTGGCATCCAGCAGCACGCGTGATCGCGCCGTCACGTCGTTGAGGTAGGTGACATAGCGCTTGCTCATGTAGTCGGCGCCCACGCGCGCGGTGATGCCGTCCTGCTCGAACACGACTTCGCCCTTCAGCATGTGCCTGGGGGTATCGACCACCGCCTTGCCGTCGGTCGCGACGAGCAGCGCCCCGGCGGCATCGCGCACGTCGTTGGCGTATTTGGAGTGGTTGTAGGAATAGCTCGCGAACAGCGAGAGCGGCGTAAACAGCCGATAGTTGGCCGATACCTCGGCGCCATAGGTGTGAACGCCGCCGACGTTGTTGAGCGTCGCGGGATTGCCGATGATGCCGGCGCCGTTGGCGAAAGCGAGCAAGCGGTTCGAGAAGTCGACGTAATAGCCGACCGCCGATGCCTGGAACGGACCGCTGCGCACGCGTAGGCCACCCTCGACGGTCCGCGAACGCTCGGGCTTGAGCTGCCCCCTTATGGCGTTGAAGCCGGCCTGGGTGGTCGAGAACGGGCCGGTCGTCGCCGAAGAGGTGAAGGCGCGCATGTTCTCGGTGTAGTCGGCGAACAATTCGGCCATCGGCGACAGCTTGAACAGCACGCCGGCCTGGGGCTGGAACAGATCCCGTGCCGAGATGCGGCCGACGGCGAGAGGCGATGTCGTGTCGGGCAGCATGATCGCCCGGTTCACGACATAGACGCCCTTCCAGCCTGCGTTCAGCACCAGCCGCTCGTCCATCAGGCGAATGGTATCCTCGACATGGTACTGCAACGTGTCGGTGCCGTACTTGCCGTCCCATTGCGTCCGGTACGGGTTCTTCTGATACGCGAGCGTATCGCGGTTGGGGGTCGGCGTGTCGGTCATGCCGTAGAACCGGCGCGCCTGGACGAATTGGTTGTTCTCGATCCAGCCGCCCACTTCGATACGGTTGGCCCCGGTGTCATACGCCAGCGCGCCGACCATGCCGATGCGCTTCATGCGATATTCGGTGGTGCGAAAGCCCAGTGGACTTGGGGCCGCGATGATCGAGCCATCCTGATCGAACGCGCCGACAGGCGTGGGCGAATAGGGCGTGATCCACGAGCCCTGCCCTTTGTTCTCATGGTAGTAGGTCGTCGCATCGAGCGTCAGACCGGGGGCCAGGTTGGCATTGAACTTGACCCCGCCCAGCCAATCGCGACGAAGTCCGCCTGCATCGTAATAGGCGTCGTCCACGGTGCCGAACCCGGTCGGAAGCGTCGTCCCGAACCCCGGCCAAGGCAGCGCGGTCCCCGGCGCCGCGCTCTGGTTCTGATAGACCTTCGCGATCCGCAGCGCGAGCGGGTAGTCATTGGCGATGTTGTCGTTGTTCAGGCTGCGGCGCGCGATGATATCGTAGCTCAGGTCCTGATAGTCCTGCTCGCGCCTGTCCGAGAAATTCAGGAAGGCCGAAATGCTGCCGAGCGCCCCGAGATCCTTCACGATCTTGCCGTTGGCCTGATGCTGGCGTTGGGTGCCATAGCCCTTCCACTTGTCGGTGGTGAGATAGGCGTAGCTCAGATAGCCCTTCAGGCCGCCACCGATGTCGCCGCTGTCGATCCGGGCGAATGCGCGCCAGGTGTCGTCAGAGCCGTACGTGCCGCCGCCGGTCACGTTGGCGGTGTCGCTGGGCGTGGCGCTGAAGAATTCGATCGTGCCACCAAGGTTGCTGGTGGACGCGGTGCCGAGTGCACCGGCGCCTTGCGCAACCTCGGTGCGGGCGACGTTCTCGGAGATGATCGCGCGGCTGATATGCAGGCCGTTGACGTTGCCATAGCTCATGTCGCCCAGCGGTACGCCGTCCAGCGTAAAACCGAGCTGATTCTGGCTGAACCCGCGCAGCGAGATCCGCACTGCCCATTCGTAGGCGCCGAACGGATCGGATGCCTGGAAGTTGACGCCCGGCAGCTTCGAAATGGCCTTGAGCGGACTGGACCCCGGCGTCAGCCGCGCGATGTCGTCGGCGGTGACGCTTTGCACCTGGCGGCTCTGGCCGAAGCCCAGCACTACGATGTCCTGATCGGCCTCGCTTCCGGCGGTGGTATCGACGACCGGCGCAGTAGCGCCGTCGACCGAAGCGGATTGGGCGCTGGCCGTCATCGGAAGCGCGAACACGGCGAGCGAGGCGCCCGCGAAAAGGCACTGACGGATTTTCATGGTAGGCTCCCTGGGCCCTTATGGCTTGAGCGCCCCCATGATCCCGATCGGTTACAAGCCTGCGTCTGTTGAATGACAGTTCGAAGACCAGCGTGAACTTGGTTAACAATTTGCAGCGCAAAGCCCGGCCAACGCTGTTTCGAGCTACGCCCACGTCCAGAGCCTGCCCGCCCCATCAGAAATTTTTGATCCGTGCAGGTAGGGTGGTTGGGCAGGCCGCCGTCTCCTGATCAGCAGTCAGGCAATTTTGACGGAACCTCCATGCTTCACTCGTCTTCTCAGCTTCGCACGGCGTACCCCATCGCCGAACCTCGCGTGCACATCGGTGTCGCGCGGCAAAGCGGGCTACGTCGGACTGCGGGAACGCATCGGCAGCTCGTTCATGACCATGCCGCTTCCGGTACGGCAGCCGCATCGTGGAAGCTGGGCGACCCTGTCCCACTTCCCCTGGTCCAGATCGCCGGTGTGATCGGCCTGGGTCTGGTATTGCCGGTCATGCTGTTCACGGCCCTATACCCATCGAACTGGCCGGCACTTCTCGCCGCTTTCTGCGCGGTCGCGGTGTGCTTCGCCATCTTGCAGTCTCGTGAAGTCGAGCCGGAACCGGTCCGCAAGGCCGCGAGCCGCGACGACGCGACCAGCGAAAGCCGCAAGCGCCACCAGCGCCGCATGCTGACCGCAGGGGTCACGCATGAATTGCGCACGCCGCTGACGATCCTGAAGGGGCGCCTGCATGCGATCGAGGATGGCGTGATCCTGCCCGACGATGGCGAGACCGCACGGCTGCTGCGGCAAGTCGAGCATGTGCTCAGGATCGTCGAGGACTTCGACTTGCTTTCACAGAACGAAAGCGGCGCGCCGACCCTGCACCGCCGTTCGATCGGCTTGAGCGAAGTGGTCGGCGCGGTCGTGTCGGATCTGCGCCCGCTGTTCGAGCGCCACGAGATCGTGATCGCCGAAAGCTACGACGGCGAGGCCGTCATCCATGCCGATCCCGTGCGGCTGACCCAGATCGCCACGAACCTGATCACCAACGCGGCCAAGCACTCTGCCGTCGGTGGCCGCATCCTGATCGACGTCGAGCGCCGGGGCGGTCAGGCGTGGCTCAGCGTTCGTGACGAGGGCCCGGGCTTTGCACCGGCCGACCGCGAGCACTTGTTCGCTCCGTTCTGGCGATCGAAGGCGTCGGTCGCACGCCCGGGCTGCTTCGGGACGGGCATGGGCCTTGCCCTCACCGCCGGCCTCGTCGAGGCGCATGGCGGACGTATCGTGGCCGAGAACCGGACCGACACCACGGGCGCATGCTTCAAGGTTGCGTTCCCGATCTGCTGACCCGGACGGGCTTCAGAAGGAGCGGTCGATGCGCAGCAGCACGGTTCGCGGCTGCTGCGGCGTCGACTGGACCTGTTTGCGGTAGGTGAACGGATTGCCGAACGGGAAAGTATCGCTACGATCGTTGAGCAGGTTGGCCACGCTCAGCACGGCGCGCCAACCATCCCTGCTGACCGACAAACCCGCACCGGTCAGCCAGCGCGAGCCGATTTCCAAGGGCCGCGTCGGATCGAAGCCAAGCTTGGTCTCCCCCCAATAGTTGGCAGATGCGTACCCACCAAGGGTCCAGCCGCCAACATCCTTGCTCCAGCTGACCCGCGCACGACCGGACATATCGGGCAACACGGGCAGGCGCAGATCCGTATCGTCGATCAGCGTCGAGTCGAGGCGCCCGTGCTGACGGGTGGCGGAAAGTTCGAGCGCGACTGCACCCAGACCCAATCTCGCCGCGGCCTCGACGCCGTGATTGTCCGCGTCGCCGACATTGGTGGTCACCACCAATCCGCTCAGCCCTACCCGATCGCTCTGGACATTGTGCCAGCGCAGCGCGAACGCGGTCAGATCGAGATCGAGGTGGCCGTCTAGAAGCGAGAGCCTCGATCCCAGTTCGATGTTGCGCAGCTTGTCCGAGGCGAAAGTGACCAGCGCGCCCGTACCGTCGAGGTTGCGTCCCCCCGGCCTTGTCGCGCTGGCGTACCGCGTCCACACCATGGCATTGGGTGCGGGACGCCAGGCCAGGGATATGCTGGGCGAAAGACCGTATTGATCGATCGATTGCCCGCGGGTCGAGCGCGGGTCGTCCCAGATGTTGGACACGAACGCGCGTACCCCCGCGGTCAGATCGACATTGCGGCCCAGCGTCAGCGTACCCTCTCCGAAGAACGCGGCCTCAAGGCTGAGATTGGCCTGCGATCGCCCCAGGCTGGTCGCGCCGGTGGCGGAGGTGAACGTCCCCAGGTTGACGTTGATCGCGTCCACGATCGAGACACCGGTAAGCCACTTGAACCGACCGCGCGATTGGCTGAGGCGAAATTCCTGGGTAATGAGATAGACGCTACGGCGCTCGTCATAAGCGACCGGAGGGGTCAAGCCCTGGTCGCCGGCAGCGGTACTGGCATCGTAGCGGCTGTTGACGTGATTGCGCTCGATCGCGGTCGAGGACAGGAAGTCGAGTCCGGCAAGTGGTCCGGTGGCGTCGAGGCGAAGCAGCAGGAAATCGTTGCGGTGCGGCTCTGCGATCGCGTTTGCACGGGTAAAGCCGGCAGTGGCATACTGGGTGTCGCGTGCGGTCAGTCGCTGCGCCACCAGCGATAGATCGAGCGTCCAGGCATTGTCCGGTTTCCACCGCACGTTGAGCCGGCCGCCCTTACGCAAAGCCACGTTGACGTTCGACTTGTCTCGCATGGTGTCGTCGATCCAGCCGCCGTTGCGGTCGACGTAGCCGACCGCGCGCAGAGCCAGATTATCACCGACGGGCACGTTCACCCAGCCTTCCAGTGCTCCGCCGGTACCGCCAGTCTTGACCGACGATCCCTCGATCGAAAGCCCACCATCCAGACCATCCTGGCTGGGGCGGTTGGTGACGATGCGCACGACGCCGCCCAGTGTGCCCGCGCCATAAAGCGTGCCTTGCGGACCACGCAAAACTTCGACCCGATCGATATCGACCAGCCGCAGGTCGGGATCCGGCAACGCATAGTTTATCCTGGCGTCATCCAGAAACAGGCCGACGGTCGATTGCGTCGGGCCGTTGAAGGGGCTGTCAGCTACGCCGCGCAGGAACAGGCGCTCCTTGCCGGGGCCCATATGGGTCGAAAACAGACTGCCGACTTCCTGACCCAAATCGCTTGATCCGCGAGACGAGGAGCCACCGTTGAAGCGATCCGCCGGTATAACCGCGACCGACACCGGCGCCAGATCCAGCGTCTGCCGGCGCTTGAGCGCGGTGACGACGATCTCCTGCACCGGCAAGACGGGTGGCGCAGCAGGCGTCCGCCCGGAGCCCTTCGAGGCTGCGGCCTTCGCCGTTGGAACAGGACCGGGAACAAGCTGCCACAGCGACGACGCCACTCGGCGCGCGCGCCAGCCGCTGGTCGCCAGCAACCGGGCAAGCGCCGCCGCCGGCTCCATGGTGCCGCTCACACGCGGCGTACGGATGTCCGGCAGGCGGCCCTGCACCGCCACCGAGATGCGCGCCTGGCGCGAGAGAACCGAGATCGCGCCGGCCAGATCGCCGGCCGGGATATCGATTCGGACCGGATTGGCGCAGGCCGGTTCAGCGTTCCCCGCGAGCGACCAAGCGAACGCGCTGATCGTCGCGGCGAACGTCCACCGGCAGGATAGCGCTGATCTGATCGGCAAGGTCTGAACCATTTTGGATGAGCAAGATGCCTGAAAGCTTGAGCTGGGCGACGGCGGGATCGACTTCGATCCTGGCGTTCATATAGCGCGAAAGATCGGTTGCCACGTCGGTAAGCGGCGTATTGTCGTAGATCAGGCGCCCCTCGCGCCAACTTGCCACCGATCCGGGATCGACGGTGCTTACCCGGACCCTGCCTCCTTGTTCCTCTCCCTCGAAAGACTGGCCTGCCTTGAGCCGCGTCGGTTCGCCCCCTTGCCAGCTGATATCTACCAGTCCCTCCTCGACCGCGACGAAAAGCCGCCCGGGGCTGCGGGCCATCGAGAAGCGGGTGCCGATGTCGCGTACCGCGAAGCGCCCGGAGCGGATCTCCAGGGGACGCTTTTCGTCGTGGCGGACATCGAAGTATGCGGCGCCCTTGTCCAGGCTGAGCTGTCCCCCGTCACCCATTGCGACCTGGCTGTATTGGTCGAGCACTACCCGGCCACCGTTATCGGCAAGAGCGATGGTCCTGGAGGCATCCTGCGTCGCATAGACCATCGACGAGCCGCCGCCGCCCAGCAGTTGCGGAAGACCGATCGCCAGGGCCGTCAGCGAAGCCGCCAGCGCACCGCCGATCCACCAGCGCGGCGCACGCCGACGCGGTGCTTCGGCAATGTCGACGACCTGTGCCGTCCCTTCACCATCGACGGACGCATCATGATCTTCCTGCACGGCCGCCAAACGCGGCCCCGCGCGCACGGTCTCGACGACTTCGGCGTCCAGCATGGCGATGCGATCGTAGGCTGGTTGGTTGCCGGGATCGGCATCGAGCCACTGCGCGAACGCGTCCCAATCGACGTCACCGCCAAGGACCAGCGCGTGCCAGTCGGCCGCATCGCGTTCGCTGATTTCATCTTGGTCGCGGGTCACGACGTTGGCTTTCGAATAAGAGGGTTCGGGTATTCAGGATGCGACGACACCGAGGGGCGATCACCCCACCTGCGCCGGACGTTCATGTGTCGATCTCCTTGGCCAGATGACGCAGCGCGGTCGCCATGTGTTTTTCGACGCCCTTGCGCGATATGCCGAGGCGACCGGCGACCTCGGCGTGGCTGAGCCCGTCGATACGATGCATGCGAAAAACGCGGCCCGCACCGGGCGGCAATCCGGCGATCGCCTGGTCGATTTTGGCGGAGCGCTGCTGCGCTTCCAGCATGGTGAAGGCAGAGGGCTGATCGTCGACATATTCGTCGCCGATGCGGCTGGTGGTGCTGTCGGTCCACTCGCTCTCGCGCTTGGTGCGGCGTTGCCGCTCACGCGTGCGATCGATTACGAGGTTGAGGCCAATCCGATGCAGGTAGCCGACCGGATCTCCGATGGGGCCGGCGGTGCGACCAAGGCGCAGGTAGATCTCCTGCACTATCTCTTCCGCTTCGGCATGATCGCGCGTTCGGCTGGTGAAGAAGCGCAGCAGCCGTTCGCGATTGGCGATAAACGTGGCTGCCAGGCCCGACGCGTCGCTGCGAGTCTCATCCATGGCCGAACCAACGCTCCAGGCCTTCGGCTGACGGCCGCGCGCCTATCGTCAAGTCGGGCATCCGCTTTGTCCGATCGATCGATGAAGTCGGCATCAAAAAGTGGCCAGTGCCGCGATGGGATGGAGAGACTGTGACGATCATCCCTACGAAGCTTCTTCATCTGACGGGCCAGGAGGGCCGCAGCGTCCCTTGGCACAGACAAGCGCGGCGCGCCACGATCATGCACGGACGCTGGCGTCCCGATGGCGCACGGTCGTTCAGCGCGACGCCAGCACGAAACCGCGAATGCCCTTCATGTATTGCATGGTGACCGGCACGGTGCGCGGCGAGGAACCGACCGTCACCACCGCATTTTGAAGCCGGGGGCGCGCAAAGCCGATGGATCGTGCGACCGGCAGGCCCGCACCGTCCTTGCTGAAGCTGAACTTGTCCAGTCCGTCGCGGTCGTGGATGACGACCAGCGCGTAAGTGCCCGGTCCCGGCGCACGCAGGCATATGCCGACCGCCCCCGACTGCCCGATCGCGGCGACGCTGCGGCGGAACACCTTGCCATCGTGAAGCAATTTGTCCTTCGGCTCCAGGAAATCGGCCGGTGTCGCCGGATAGAGTTCGGCGATGATACGCCCGGTCCTGTCCTTGAGGCCGGATACCTCGATCGCCAGTTGCGACCCTTGCGTGCATGGCGCGGCAGCCCTGGCCGTCGCGACGAGCGTAAACGGCGCCGAGATCAGAACCAGGGTCCGTACCGCATCGGCGGGTAAATGACGAAGCATCGTCTCGATCCTTTCGGTATCTTCGGCACGACCGCACACGAAGGAATGGCCACGTCGCCTCGGTGAAAAACGACGTGGCCGCCCTTGGCGCTAACCTTGGGACTTTTCCTTCCTTCGCGCGGAGGGGACGCGCTTAGAACTTGTAGCGGACGCCGACGGTGCCGGAGATGTTGCGGATCTTGGGCTCGAACACCGCAGGATCGCCGCCGCTCACGCCGTCGAACTTCAGGCCACTGATCTGGGTGTAGCGGCCACCGACTTCGAGCGTCACCTTGGGCGCCACGGCGAAACCGACGCCGGCATCGGCGTGCCACATCAGGCCCCAGTCCTTGTCGGCATAGCTGGTGGACGTCTCAAGAATGGTGTCGGTACGCGACAGCTTGGCGTTGACGCGCGCCGCGCCCACACCGCCGCCGACGAACGGCTGGATGACGCTGCTGCCAAGAGGAATATCGACATAGCCGTTGATCGACACGAACATGCTCTTGTTTCGCCCGGTGCCGGTAAAGCCATCCTCGTCCAGGCCCTTGGCCTTCGAACTCATGTAGCCTGCGGTCTGCTCCAGGCGGAACATGCCGAAGTCGTAGCCGCCGCCCAGTTCGCCGGTGAAGCCCGAATCGTACTTGGTCTTGCTGTCGAAAGTGGCCGTCGCCGGAAGATCCTCTTCGTTGAACTTCTGATCGGGGCTGACGGACACACCACCGCGGGCAACCGCATAGATGCCCGTATCGGTCGCCTGCGCCTGTGCCGTGGTGGCAAGCGTTGGGATCGTGATGGCACCGGCGATGCACAGAATGGTCTTGAAGCGCAGCATGATTGTATTTCCCATCATGAGCGCCGCTCCCTGTGAGCAGCGCTTGAAAGAGGGTTTAGGGGCAGAGGATCGAGAGGCGCGGGAGGCTTGATGGAGGATCGATGGACCCAGCTTTTTTACGCGAATGCGCCTCAAGCATCGGGAATGCCGCATCCCCCCCGCGTCACTTGTCGTCCGACCTGTTCGTCAGTTTCTCGCGCAGTTCGCGCGCGCCCTTGCGTATGCCGGCCATCGGCGCCTTGAGCGAACCCATCGCCGCGCCGACGTTCATGGCGCCAGGGTACTGCTTGGCGACTTCGGCCAGCAGCAGCTTGTCGGTGATGCTGTCGTACACCTCAACCGCATAGATCACCGATCCGGTCATCGTGCCTTCCTTGCCGCGAATACCCTGAAAGGCGTTGTACGGTCCGCCGGCTATGTCGAAGCGCGACAACGGGCCGAGCACCGCCTTGCTGGGTGTCGCCCCGGTCAGCGTCAGGTGGATATGCAGCGCCACACGCTCGGGCCGATCGACGATCTCGAAGTCCTTCTCCAACTCGGCGCCGAACTGGTCCTCCATGTAGTCCGCAAGCTGCTCGCGCTCATCCTCGGAAAGCTTGTGGAACTGGGCGTCCCGGCCGTCATAGATTTCCACGGGGTCGAGGATGACCTTGTAGTAACGACGCCAGTTCACGTCTTCGGCGAAACGATACGGTACGTGCCCCGCGTCCTTCTGGTCGCTTGGCTCCAGCACCGGGGATGAAGCCAGCCCGGTGTAGAAGACGGGGGCCGGACTGGCGCACCCTGCAAGCCCGACCGCGCCGATGAGCGCAATCGCGTAGGGCGGCCATGTTTTCGAGGATTGCGTCAATGCCATGGTCTCCACCTGTCCGAGAGCCGGTTCTGGAAGGCAGGGCCCCGGCCATTTCAGACCGATCCTTGCACGCGGTCCATGGAGTACCCGTGCGGCATTGATGGAGCGGCGATGGAGGGACACGGATCGACGATCGTCGATGGCGTCTCCATCATCGCTCCACGCATGTCGGCGACCTTGCGCGCGGCACGAACAGGCGGCGCAAGAACATCGTCGGGTTGGACGTGCGCGCGTTTTACTCAAGCTTCCCGATTACAAGGAAACCCGAACGATGACCTATCGTCTTCCCACCGCCCTACTGGCCTCGGTCATGTTGCTGGCCCCGGTATCCACGATGGCCCAGGGCCAGGCAGACGCCCGAGGCGAGTGGCTCGTCACCGGCCAGATCGACGGCAAGCCGTTCTCGGCGAACTGCGATTTTCGTCCGCAAGGCACCCGGCTGGCTGGTGCCTGCACCGACATCGCCAAGGGCGACAAGGCCAAACCGGGCAAGGTGCACACGATCTCACGCGGTAGCGTCAGCGGCAATAGCCTGCGCTGGACTTACCCCATCAAGGTCATGATGATGTCGATCGACATCAATTTCAGCAGCACGATCACCGGCGAACGCATGTCGGGCACGATCGAGGCCAAAGGGCGCGAAGGCCAGTTCACCGCTGTGAGGCGAGCCGCATGATCGTCTCAGCGCACCGCGATCAAGCCAGTATGCCCGCAGCACAGTCGCCCATCATGACGGATCGTGCCGATCAACCGCGTCGGCTCAGAGTGGCCGTGGCGGGATTGACCATGCCCTGCCTGCTGTTGTTACCGGGATGTTCGCTGGCGACGCTGCCTTTCAAGGCGACCAGCAAGGCAGTCGACTGGACCACCACCAGCCAGGACGAGGCCGATCGTAACCACGGGCGGGCCATTCGCAAGCACGAGGAGCGCGAGGATCGTTGCGCCCGCCGACGCTATGCGGACTGTTGAACGATGCGGTAGTGGCTTGGCCGGGGAAGGCGCTCGATCCGAGGCGGCATCCGCGGTCGGCGCCGCCTCCATGCCGGCCCGGGCGGGGTCACGTCCTCGCGGTGGCGACGTGGTGCAGGACGATACCTGATGTCGTCGCCACGTTGAGCGAGTCGAACCCGGCCGCCATCGCTATCCGAACACTGTCCGCGCGTCGCAGGATATCGGACGACAGACCCGGACCCTCCGCACCAAGGAGCACGGCCGTGCGATGGCCAGGTTGCCAGTCCTTCAGCAGGTGACCGCCATCAGGGCTCAAGGCGACGGGCGCGAAGGCGTGGCGTCGCAGGACTTGGACCGGATCCTGCGCGCGCTCCAGCTTCGCGAACGGCACCAGCAGCGCAGCGCCCACCGACACGCGGATCGCCTTGCGGTAGAGGGGATCGCAGCAGTCGAAGCCAAGCATCACCGCATCGACACCGAAGGCGGCGGCATTGCGGAACAGTCCGCCCATGTTGTCGTGATTTGCGATGCCGCACAATACAAGCACCGTAGCTGGCCCGTCGATACCCGCCAGCAGTTCGTCGGCCGTCGGCGTTCGGGTGCGACGTCCGATCGCCAGGATGCCACGGTGCATGGGAAACCCGGCGATCGCGTCCAGCACTGGCTGCGTCGCCACGTACACCGGCACATCGTCGCCAAGGCGCGAGAGCATCGGCCCGAGCGCAGTCACCCGCTTGCTGGCGATCAGCAGCGACTGCGGGCGGTGCATGTCGCTGTCGATCAGCTTTTCGACGACCACGCGTCCCTCGGCGACGAACAAGCGGTCGCGCCCCACGAGGTCGCGCTCCCGAATGTCGCGGTAGGCCTCGATCCGCACGTCGCGGGCGTCGTCGATATCGATCAGATTGGGCAATTGCAGACGGCTTCTATGCTACGAGACCTGGGCACTTGTGGGGCCACTACCGCGAAGAAGCCGGCAGGCCCAGCGCCGATGCCGCCCAAATCGCCAACGGGCGACCTACAGTACGCGATACCGGCACCTTGCCCCTTTCGGCAACGATCACCTTGCTGAGCCGCCTGCCGCCGCCTGTGTCCAGCAGCTGGATCTCAGAAGGTCATCTTCGTCGCGGTTCTGGCACCGTGGACCCGGAATTCCACACGGGCGCCAGGCCGGATGGGCATGGACATGTCCGCTCCCGCATAGAGCCGCGCGGACGGCAAAGGCGTGCAATTGCCTTGGCCGGCATCGCACTGGCGCCCATCGGCCATCTCCACGCTGGCGTTCGAGCCGTTATGGAAGGTGATCGTTCCCGCTGCGCGCGTGGCGGTGACGTCTCCGGCGATCGTCGTCGGCCGGGCGATGATCAGCACGTCATAACCCACGAAAACCTTCAGTGACGTTTCTTCCGCCTGGACGGATCCCGCAACCGGCTTGATGGTCAGGCGAAACACCCGCTCCTTCTGATCGCGCGGGGCAAGCAGGGCCACCCGCACGAGCTTGCTCTCATGTGGTTCGAGCACGAGCTTCTGCGGCGTGACCAGCAGGCCGGTCACGGTAGGGTCGGCGCCCTCGATCCGGCTCTCGTTCGGTTTGCCGGGGGACTGGATGATCGCAGGCTCGGCGACGACGTACTGGCGCTCGTCGCCGGTGTTGGTGACCTCGATATCGTCGCGCGGCGGCATTGCCGGGGTGAGGTCGACGATTACCTTGTTCAGCGCGATCGCCGCACTGGCTGCGGGAGCGTGGAGTGCCGCGAGGCAGGCGGCGATCAGCGCCAGACCTTTGGGGAGCCGCACCGCCGGCTGAGTAAATGCATGAGTCATGTGCTGCCTTTCGAGGCGGTTTGGGCAGGATTGGTCGAAGCGAAGGACGAAGGAACGAGGATATGGCAGACCTGATCGCCGATCGCGGAATAACCCTCGACGGGGGCCAGCGGCGGCAGTGCGACGGAGCACGCCATGCCGTCGCGGGCGTGGACGGTAAGCGTGGCGCCGCTTCCCGTCTGGATAAGGAAGCGACCCTGCTCGTCGCTTTGCGCAAGATCGCTGCCGGCGGTGATGTCGGCATGGGCAAGCGGCTTTCCATCGACGCGCACGAGGCGCCCGAAGACGGCAGCGACAGGGGTCACGCGCCAGTTCATCCGGGCGACGTTGCCGGGATAGAGGCTCACCTGCCTGACGTTCGCATCATAGGCACTCAGCGTCCCGCCCTTGCTACGGATTCGAACGGCATAGGCGCGGTAAGACGGCAGTGCGATCGTCACCTTGTCTCCGGCTCGCACCGTACCGGCTACGCGATTGTCGATGACGATCTCGAACGCGCCGCCACGTTGCTCGGCATCGACTCCGACGATGAGCATCGCCTCGCCATTGCCCGCCTGGCTCAACCGCACGCCGCTACCATCCGCCACCAGCGCGGTGTGCATCGAAGCGCCGAACTGCAGCTTGTCGCGATCAAGAGGCTGGATGAGGTTGACGCTCGCATCGCCGATCACGCCGTGGGCGTTCGCCTGCGCATCGGCATAGCTGACGCCGTTCGCATGCTGCACGCCGCCGTCCACCTGAACTTGCGTATCCAAGACATCGTCGAACCGGCGCGACATTCTGAAGCCACCGTACAATCCGTTGCCCTGCAGCCTTCCACCTGACGCGGCCTGCCCGCCGGCGACCGCGGTGTACGTCGTGCGCGGGCGCGTTATGTTGAGCGCCACGCCCGCATAGCCCTGGCGGCCCAGGCTGGTAAAAGCATATGACGCGTTGAGATCCAGCGTCATGGCACCGCGACGCACCAGCGGCAGGTAGAGACCGGGGCCGATAGAATAATCGCGGCGCCTGCCCTCCTGCCGGCGATAGCTGCCGGCCATGGTCAGCCGTGCAGAGCCCAACCGATATCCCATGGCGCCGCTGACCTGGCTGTAAGCGCCGACGTCCTGCGTATATTGCAGCCCTCCCGGCACCGGCAGTACGAAGGTGGTCGCCGCCAGCAAGGGGCCGCCGCCGGGATTCGATACGTGGCGCGCGTCGAGGTCGACGGACAAGGGCCCTTGATCGGTGCGGGACACATGCCCGTAAAGACCCAGACCGCCACGGCTGGATGCGTGCACCGAGGCATTGAACTGCCAACTGGACGTCAGCATGGTCGCTCCGGCGGAAACCCACTGCCTGCGATCGGTGCCGATCAGGCCCAGGTTGATGCTCAAAGTGGGGCGCAGGCGCCGGGCCCAGCCAGCCTGAAACAGCGGCGTGTGCGTCACATCGCCGACGATACCCTCGCTGTCGCGTACGAACGCGCCGGCATAAAGGAAATAGGCGTCATGGCCCTGAACCGCCATCGCGGGGTTTCGCGAGAAGAAGCGTCGTTCTTCGCGGACCTGCCCTGCCGCCGTCGTGATGCGCAGGATCAGCGTATAGGAGCCGCTGGGAAGCCCTGCGGTGTCCAATGCCTGATTGCCCGCATCGTATGCCTGGGAGGACATGATATTGCCGTTTACCAGGATATCGACGCGGGAGCGCTGTTCCAGAAAGATGATCAGCGGGCTGCCCATCAACTGATCGCGATCCAGCCGGGTGTCGAACTGCGTCGAGATGCCACCGCCCAGGACCTTGATGCGATCGATCAGCATGTCGCCCGGCACCCAGAAAGCACCGGCGCGAAATCGCAGGCCGGGCCGATCAAGCTCTCCCACGAACGTGTCGGTCTGGAACCCGGAGTAGCTGGCCTGCTGGATGTTGGCGCGGATGCGACCGGTGCCGATGCCCAGGACGGCATTGTTCTGCACGAAGTACTGCACCGGCAGGCTTCCACCGCCAGACGCGGTGGCGGAAAGGAAGTTTACCACCCCCGGCGCGGAGGAGGGTTGCGGAAGGTTCTGCATCCGCACCGCGGCGCGCACGGTGAGATAGCGCGGATTGATGACGATATCGACGCGATAGCGCGCGCCGTCATAGACGATGGCGGCGACGTCGGGGGTAGGCCGCGCACAGGCTGCGTCCGCACCGGGCCGGCATACAGCCTCGCCATGGGTATCCAGGTCGGACACCGCGAGCGCCGCCAGCACGCGCGGCCGGTCGTTGATCTCGGGAAGACTGTCCACGAGCTTGCGGGGATCGACGAAGCGGAAGTGCCCGCCTTGTACGACGGCAAGCGCCTCGCCCACCCGGCTATCGTTCATGAAGACGTCGACGACGACCTCTTGCGGGGCAAGCAACACTTCGAACCCCTCGGGCGCGGCAACCTGCATCGCGCTCTTGTGCCGCTGCGCAATAGCGGTCTCCTGCGCACCGCAGGCGTTTGCGCTCGATGCGATGGCAAGGACGAGCCCTGCCGCGTGGCAGGCGGCTTCAAGAAAGGGCCGACGCTTCATCGTACGCCGGTCAGTTAGGCGATATCAGCAGCGTCAGCGTCCCGGTGTAATTGCCGGACTGCGCCGCGCTGAGGCTGGCGGCGGGGAGCGTGACGACGAGGCTGGCGGCCCCCGCAAGAAGGCTGCCGAACGAACAGAGCAGGTTCAGCGGATTGGGGGTGAACCGGGTGCCCTGGCCCGCGGTCAGGGGGGTGCCGGACGTCTGCGATCCCAATGATGCCCACTGCACGGTGTACGGCATCTGTGCCGCGCTGTTTGCCAGATTGCCCAGCGTGAAGGCGTTCGAAGGCCCGGAGCCAGTGGCTCGGACGGTGTAGTTCCCGGTGGAAGTGAAGACGCACAGCGTTTGCGACATCGTCTGGTTTGCGGTTACCGAGGCAACGGTGCCGAACGACATATCGGTCAGCGAACCGATCTGGACGTTCTGCGCCCATGCTGATGCCTGAGGGCTGAATAGCCCGGCGATGCTGAGGGCCCAGCCTATCGCACGGACTATCCGCGGTGGCATGATCTTGTCCCCCAAGGCCGGTGTATGCCCATCTCCCGCTGCCCCGCGCCGAACCGGCGCTGCGAGCGCCCGTTTCCGGTTACTGGGGCGTGACGAGCAAGGTCAGCACGCCCGCATAAGCGGCATTCGCGACCATCGCCGCCTGATCGGTAGCGCCGATCGAGACGAGCAGGGTTGACGTCGGGCTCGCGCCAAGTCCGCACAGCGGTGCCACCGCCGTGCTGGTGAAAGCGGCGGAGGTGACGTTCGTGGTCAGTGCGGTTCCCGAGGTGGCGCCCGCGGTGTTGGCCCACGCCACCGAATAAGGGATCGCCGCGTTGGCGCCGCTGGCCAGAGTGAAGGCGCTGGTCGTACCGTTGCCGGTGGCCTTGATCGTGTAGCTTTTGCTGGCGGTGTTGCTCCAGACGCAGATGTTGTCGGTCTGCTGCGCGGTCGCGCCACCAGTCAGACCCGAAAACGTGATGTCGTTCAGATCGGATATCTGGACCAGACTGTTGATCGTCGCGTTGATGGTGACGGTACCTGTGGATGTCGCGCCAATAGCGCCTTGGGTGGCGGCGTTGGCGGAGAAGCAACTGACCAGACTGCCGATAGCGACCATGCTGCTGACGAGGCGGCGAAGCGGCTTATCAGTATAAGTAGTCATACTTAAATACCTTATTTTAGACATCCGGCCCGTTGTTCGTGAAATGCCGCTATAATGTGATGCAAATCTTAGAAACTCATCGTTAACGAGTCCTTTTCGTTGTCGAATAGCGAGGCTTTGTTTTGCAATCGCTTCGGCTGTATCATCGTGATCGAAGCGGCTGCATCCGCATGAACAGCGGTATTGCGCCGGGTTTAAGGCTTGGCGCTGATGCGGAAACCGCCTGGATTCAGACATCCCTGCCCGCATGGCTCAGGCTGAAATGGTCGCAGCGCTTGCGTTGGAGGGGCCACCTCCACAAGACCTCCATCGAGTTGAGCCATCGGGGCGCGGTGAGGTGCGATAATGGTAGCTAAGATATTGGTCGTCGAGGACGAGCGGGAGATCGCGGATCTGCTGGTCGCTTACATCGAGCGGGCCGAAATGCAGGTTCTGCGCGCCACTTCGGTGTCGGAGGCGATCATGATCCATGGTCAGAACGCGCCTGATCTGGTGCTGCTCGACATCGGTCTGCCCGGGGGCGATGGGTTGGACGTACTGGCGGCTATCCGTCGTCGCTCTGGGACGCCAGTCATCATGCTTACCGCGCAAGGCGACGACGTCTCGAAACTTTCGTCGTTCCGGATCGGTGCCGACGATTATGTGGTCAAGCCGTTCAATCCCGCCGAGGTGATCGAGCGCATTCGCGCGGTGTTGCGCCGCGCGAATGGGGAACGTGAGCCCAAGCGGCTGTCCTGCGGACCGCTGAGCATCGATCTCGAG
Source organism: Novosphingobium sp. TK46 (assembly GCF_055361525.1). Classification (NCBI taxonomy): domain Bacteria; kingdom Pseudomonadati; phylum Pseudomonadota; class Alphaproteobacteria; order Sphingomonadales; family Sphingomonadaceae; genus Novosphingobium; species Novosphingobium sp. TK46. The sequence continues at coordinate 2,325,435 of NZ_CM143963.1, read as the reverse complement.
GCTCGACTGGTGAGCTGTGTCGATGGCGAACACGCGAATCGCCGCCTGAACCTGACCCCCACCGAGTTCGATATCCTGGCCCACATGGCCCGCTATCCGCGCCGCGCGTTCTCGCGAGCGGAGTTGCTGGAAGCCGCCGCGCCCGGCAGCGAAGCCTTCGATCGCGTCATCGACAGCCATTTGTCGAAATTACGACAGAAACTCGTCAGCGTCGGCTGCAAGGATATCATCGAGCCCGTGCGCGGGGTCGGTTACCGCCTGTGGCTTGGCGATTGATCGTGCCGCGCATGGCTACGAGCCGTTCGCGACGCGCCCCGCGGTTCCGGCGATGAGCGGGCCGTGCCCGTCGAATCACGACTACGCGGCGCAATCACAGTCCCAGCCTGATCCTCGACGACGTCCCGACGTCTTCGTATCCGGTTTGGCGCACGAATTGCGCACACCGCTTACCATCGTCAAAGGTCGGCTGCACGGCTTGAAGGACGGCATCATCGATCCCGCATCCGGTGAGTGCGACCGCTTGCTGACGCAGATCGATCAGTTGATGCGGATCGTCGACGATCTCGGCGCGCTGGCAAAGGCACAGGCCGGCAATCTGACTCTGGACCTGCGCACGGTCGAGGCATCGCGGATCATCGAACACGCGACGCGTATCGTCAGAATCGAGGCTGCCGAAACGCAGATTCGGCTGGTGGTGACATGCGCGGCTTCCGAGATCCGCTGCGATCCTGTCCGCCTTTCGCAAGCGTTGCTGTTGCTGCTGCGCTCGGCCGGTGAATCGATCGTGGCGCGGCGGGCAAGACGAACCGGCCCTACGCAAGCCGCCGTACTGTCCCTTCGGTTGGAAGCGCGCGACGATGGCTGTGCGGCGCTCGCGGTCAGTTGCGAAGATCCCTGGGAGATCGGGCTAAGGCCGGCATTGGCCTTGTCCCTTATCCACGCGCACGGCGGCAGCGTGGCCGTGAGCCGACAGGGTTTCTGCAACGACGATTTGCAGATCGTCGTGACCCTACCAGCGGCCTAGGGCAGGCTTCAACGCTCGTCGCAGCGCAAGCCGGGCGCGATACGCCTTGGGGATCATTGCTCCGCCAATTTTTGAAAGTCGTGCCAGGTTCCTGCAACCTTGCGCCAAGATGAACGATCTTTTCCGATCACTGACAGTGGTCAAGGTCGCTGGCTGGCCCACGCCTGCTCCGCCATGATCAGAAGAACACGGAGAAGACGCATGACACGGTTCGATAAGCTTGCCCTCGCCACTGCCATGTCGGTGATCCCGCTGACGGCTTATGCGCAGACTGGCGGTACGGCGGAAGCCACGCAGGTCGAGAACCGCATGACCACCGTCGCCGAACCGATCGCCGCATACAAGCCCGCCGCGGCGCAGGCGGGCGTCGAAAACACGGTCGACGCACAGGGCGGTGCTCGCGCCGCCGGTGCGCCGCAGATGACCCGCGATAATGGCGCGCCCATCGGCTCGAACCGCAACTCGCTTGCCGCCGGCGATAATGGTCCGGTGCTGCTGGAAGACACCACCCTGCTCGAAAAGCTCGCCCGTTTCGATCGCGAGCGCATTCCCGAGCGTGTCGTCCACGCGCGCGGCACCGGTGCGCTCGGTGTTTTCCGCGCCACCGCAGGCTTGTCCGATGTAACGACGGCTTCGCTGTTCGCCAGTGGCAAGGAGACGCCGGTCTTCGTGCGGTTCTCCACAGTGATCCACCCCTCCGGCTCGCCCGAGGGCTTGCGCGATCCGCGCGGCTTTGCGGTGAAGTTCTACACGGACCAGGGTAACTGGGATCTGGTGGGCAACAACCTGCCGATCTTCTTCATCCGTGACGCGATCCAGTTCCCGGACATGATCCACTCGCTCAAGCCTTCGCCGGTGACCAACAAGCAGGATCCGAACCGCCTGTTCGAATTCTTCTCCGGCACGCCCGAGGCGACCAACATGCTGGTCCACGTGTACTCGAACCTTGGCACCCCGGCTTCATATCGCACGATGGACGGCAACGGAGTCCACGCGTTCAAGCTGGTGAACCAGGACGGCAAGGTCGTCTTCGCCAAGTTTCGCTGGATCAGCCGCCAGGGCGTGAAGAACCTGAATGGCGATACCGCCAACAAGGCTCCGTTCAATTACCTGACAGACGATCTCTATGGAGCGATCGCGGCGGGCGAGAACCCAACCTGGGATCTCATGATCCAGACCCTGACACCCCAGCAGATCGGCAAGCTGCCATACAACGCGTTCGATGACACCAAGGAGTGGTTGAACGTACCGTTCCGCAAGATCGGCGAGATGACGCTGAACCAGGTGCCCGACAACTTCTTCCGCTGGACCGAGCAATCGGCCTTCGCCCCCGCCAATCTGGTGCCCGGTATCGAGGCTTCGCCCGATCGCATGCTGCAGGGTCGGCTCTTCTCGTATTCCGACACGCAGCGCTATCGCATCGGCGCCAACGTGATGGACCTTCCGGTAAACCGCCCGCGAGTAGCGGTCGTCAACAATAACCAGGATGGGCAGTTGGATGCCGCCGAGAAGACCGGCAAGGTCGACGTGAACTACTTTCCGTCGGTCACGCAGGGCAAGACGGTGAACCCGGCTTACGCGCCGACCCCGACCAGGATCGACGCGATCGCGCAGACGGCGCCGATCTCCAAGACCGAGCCATTCGACCAGGCGGGTCAATTCTACCGCTCCTTGAGCGCGGCGGACAAGGCCGACCTCGTGAAGAACCTGGCCGGAGATCTGGGCGTGGTCACTTCCATGCGTACCAAGGTGGTGATGGTCAGCTACTTCGCGCAGGCCGACAAGGATCTGGGTAGCCAACTGGCACAAGCCGTCGACGTGCCGATGGACGAAGTTGCCCGGGCCATCAGCGAGTACAAGACGGCCCTCCCCGCCCGCTACGAGGGCAAGCAGTGATGTTTGCCCTGCTTATCGCGACCGCCCTCGCCACTGCCCCGGCTCCAGCCACCGGGGCTACGGAGAAGGCGCCGACCGGACAGGCTCGCTCTCAACAGGCGGCAACCCTGCCCTCGCCCGCGCGGCGGCAGGAGTTGCTGTTCGAAGCGGCCAAGCTGGGCCGGGCGGACCTGATCCCCGTGCTGGTGCGCAATGGCGCCGACGTGAACGGGTACGATTCGCGCGGCTTCACACCGCTGATCCTGGCCGCCTACGACGGTCAGGGGGGTGCCGTCGAAGCGTTGATCAAGGCTGGCGCGGACGCCTGCAAGCCGGACCTCAACCAGGGCAACACCGCGCAGATGGGCGTCGCATTCAAGGGTGACGACCGGATTGCCGCGCGCCTGCTTAAAGAAAAGTGCGACGTCAACGCACGCAACAAAGCTGGGCAGACGGCACTCATGATGGCGTCGCTGTTCGGCCGCGCTGCGCAGATCGACATGCTTATCGAAGCCGGCGCCGACAAGGCGCTCGTGGACAGCTCGGGCCGCTCCGCCGCCAGCGTCGCGGACGCGCAAGGCAATCAATCCGTGGCCCGAAAGTTGGATACGCCGTAACGGGCAGCACCGTTTTCGCTCGGCCGGGCGCGGCGCCTGCCGGTATGCCGACCGGCGTAGCCGCGAACGCAAGGCGCGAGGATCACCGTTGCGATCGCGCCGGGATCAGATCGGCCATCCGATCTGGTGATAGGCTGAATCCCAGAACATCCATTCGTAGCGGGTGGCTGTTCGGAACGCCTTGGCCATCGCCGCAACGGTGCCGGGCGACGCGGTGCTCGCCGCCGCATCCACCAGCGCACGCACTCTGCCTGTCGCCTCGCCGAACGCGGGGTCGGCGTACGTGTCGATCCATGCGTCGTATGTGTTCGCTTGCACCGCGATCGGCTTGATGTGGCATCCCACTTCCCAATACACCCAGAAGCATGGGAGGATGCCGGCGATCAGCTCCTCATAGCTGCGGGTTGCCGCCAGGCTGGCAAGGTAGCTGGTATAGCCCAGGCAAACCGGGCTGGGTTCGGTCATGCCCGCAACTGCGGGAGTCACTTCGAAGCGCGCGAAGAACGACTGGTGGAGGACTTCCTCGACCTGCACGGCAACTTTGGCGCCATCCGAAAACTCGAGCCTGCCCGCCGCGGTCGGCGCGCGAGCCGCAGCGATCGCGAGGACGCGGGCGTATTCTGAAAGGTACAGGCTATCTTGCACGATATAGTGCTGAAAGCTGGAGACGGGCAGCGTTCCTGCGGCGAGTTCGGACAGGAACGGCTGCGCCAGGATAGCACGCCGGATCGAAGCGACCTCATCCCACATCGCATCGCAAAAGCTCATTGAGTGATCCTTGGTTGAAGTTGCCCGGACCGCCGTCGCGAACAGCCTCCTTGCAGACGTGAACGAGATGAAGCCCGGCCCGGCAGCCGAGGAGCACCGGCAATAGGCGCTTCAACATACGGTGTCCCCCTGTCTGTTTTGCTGTCCACGTTTTCGTTCGGCAGCCGTCCCGAGTTCGCCGGCCGGCAACACACTGCGGGCTTGCGGATACGACGGACGCTAGCTATCGGGCGGCCGTCCTGCTCGTTCCATGAACGGCCGGGATACTGATCGCGCCGGTTCCTCGAAAGAGGATTAAAAGGGAACGCGGTGAAGGTGATCGACAGCGATGTCGGGCATCCGAAGCCGAGGCTGTCCCTGCAACTGTAAGCGGCGAGCGCGATGTACATGTGTGGCGTGGGCAGAAAGCCACGCCGCCAGCCACTGGGTCGGACGCTAAATCGAGCGAGGCCTGGGAAGGCCGTGCATCAAGCGATGACCCGCGAGCCAGGAGACCTGCCGGCGTCTGGTCGCTCTTGCCTATGGCCCAGGGGATGGCCGCGGCACGGTGAACTCCGTCTGAGCGACGAAGATGCGGCGGGGACCGCAACGGCGTTTGCGCCGGGCGTCTGCGCGTCCGTTCGGCACACCGTCGTCCGCAGATCGTGCGGAGGCCCCCGTCGGATGTCGCTCGGCGCCGGGGGTAAATCGTCATGTGCAGGAATTATCGTAATCACGCTGGATGGAAGACACTCGTTCTGGCCACTTCGCTTTCGGGCATGCCCGGCGTTGCCGTGGCAGAGGATCGAGCAGGGTCGGAGCAGACGGAAGCCGAGGACATTCTCGTCGTCGGTCAGGCAGGTCTGGGGCTCAATCTACCCACCCAGACCGGCAGCCGGCTCGGGCTGACACCGCTCGATATGCCAGCCAGCGTGTCGACGGTGGATGGCGACGCAATTCGGATGCGCGGCGATCTTACCGTCGCCGAGGCGGTATCGCGCGCGCCGGGCATAACCAACGCCTCGAACCAGGGCGACGGCGGCACGGCACTGGCGGCCCGGGGATTTGCGGGCCAGGGATCGGTCCTGCAACTGGTCGATGGGGTCCGCCAGTTCCCCCTGAACGGCACCGTCACGTTCCCGAGCGATCCGTGGAACGTGGATCGTATCGAGGTTCTGACCGGCCCGGCCTCGGTGCTCTACGGGCAAGGCGCACTCGGCGGTGCGATCAATGTCATCAGCAAAAAACCGTCCGATCGGCAGGTGATAGACCTTCAGGCAAGCTACGGATCCCAGAACACAGCGCAACTCGCCGCCGGTGCCGGTGGACCGCTCGGCGATGTCCTTGGCTACCGGATCGATGCAAGTTATCGCCGGTCCGACGGCTATGTGGATCGCGGTCGCAGCAAGTCCTTCGCGCTTGGCGCGGCGCTTGCCTTCACGCCTACCGACGAATTGTCGATCTCGCTACGCGCGGACTACGCGCGCAAGGAACCGATGCGGTATTGGGGTACGCCGCTGGTCGCAGGCCGCATCGACGACCGCCTTCGCCACCGCAACTACGAGGTATCGGACGCCACGATCCGCTACCTCGACGACCGCGAGACGCTGACGATCGAATGGTCCGCGAACGACGCGATCACCTTTTCGAACGCGACGTATCGCATGGATACGAAGCGGACGTGGTACTCGCTGGACCTGTATTGCTTCATCGAGGCTGACGGCGATTGCCGGAACGGTCTGGGCAGCGGGACGCCGGGGAACGTCTATCGCGCAGACAACGTCGGGATCATCCATGACAGCCAACAAGTCGGCAACCAGGGCACGGTCGCGATCAAGACACCGCTGAGCGGCGCGATGGCGAATGACCTGGTGCTCGGCTTCGATGCCAATTACATCAAGCATGATTACGCGCACAACTTCGACTTCTCGACTTACACGGACGAGGTCGATCCCTTCGACTTCGATCCCGGCTTTCTCGCAAGTCGAGACCAGACCCTCCCCCGTTACCGCACGCGCACCCGCGAATGGGCGATCTTCGGTGAGGACCGGCTCAAGCTGAACAGCCGGCTCTCGCTGATCGCCGGGTTTCGCTATGAAGAGGATTGCGTGAAGCGCCGCAACTTCGTCTATACCGATGGCGTGATCTCGGGCACGGCCAACGCGTTTCCGGGTGGCGTCGCGCAGAAGAAGTTCACCGATTTCACCTGGCGCATCGGCGCGGTCTATCAGCCGAGCCCCACGATCTCGATCTATGGCCAATACGCGACCGGCGTCGATCCGATCGGCACGCTGACCACTTTTACCACGAACGCGGCACAGTTCCTGTTCACGAATGCCAAAGGCGATCAGATCGAGGCCGGCATCAAGGCCAGTTTTCTCGATGGTCGCGGATCGGCGACGTTTGCCGCCTACCGGATCGTGAAAAAGGGGCTGGCGGCGCAAAGGGTGACGAACGGTCCGATCGAGCAGATCGGCAAGCAGGCGTCCCAGGGCATCGAAGCCTCGCTTTCGCTTCTCCTCGCCGGCGGCTTCGGGATAGAGGCCAACGGGACGATACTCGACGCCGAGTACAAGAGCTTCCTGAGCGGCAACGTCGATCTATCCGGGAACACACCCTTCGATGTTCCCGAGCGTGCGGGCAATCTGTGGCTGACGTGGCAGGGCGATCGCGGGCTGCGCGCGCAAACCGGGCTGCGCTATGTGGGTCGGCGGTATACCGACACGGCAAACGCTTTCCGCATCCCGGGCTATACCGTGATCGATGCCGGGATCTCCTATGCCGTGACTAAGAACGTCGCGATCGATCTGCGTGGGCTCAATCTGTTCGACGAACGATATGCGATCTCGGCCTACAACAATGAACAGTGGATCCTCGGCCGCCCCCGCTCGGTAGAGGTCGCGCTTCGTGGCCGCTTCTAAGGGCAAGGCTCAAGCGCCGGGTCACAGGATCAAGCGCTGGCTCTATCTTGTCCACCGCTGGATCGGCATCGCGTCCTGCCTCTTGTTCGCCACCTGGCTGCTGTCTGGACTGGTGATGATCTACGTCCCTTTTCCGTCGCTGACGGCGCGGGAGACGGCGAGAGGTCAGGATGCCATCGATTGGCTGCGGGTGAACGTTCAACCGCTCGCCGCGCTGGAGCAGGCAGGCACCGGCCTGCCGCGGTCAATGGCCCTCGAGATGCGCGACGCTTCGCCGGTATGGCGCATCGAACCCTGGACTGGCAGTGCGGTCACGGTCCCTGCCACGGCCGGCGAAAAGCTGGCCCCTGTCGATGCGTCGCTCGCCCGCCGCGTAGCGGAACGGTTCGGCGGCAACCCGGCCGGGACGATAAAGCTACTCGACCGCGATCAGTGGACCGTGGCTGGCGGCTTCGATCGGCACAGGCCGTTATGGAAGGTGTCGCTCGCCGATGCGGTCGGCACCGAACTCTACGTATCGTCTGCCAGCGGCGGCGTGGTGCAGAAGACCGATCGCCGCGAACGTTTCTGGAACTGGGTGGGCTCGGTCCCACACTGGATCTATCCCACCGTACTTAGGCAGAACAACGAGGCCTGGCGGCAAGTGGTGATGTGGGTGGCGGGACCATGCATCGCGGCGATCGTCACGGGAATGTGGATCGGCATCCTGAGAGTGCGGGTCGGCAAGCGCCGTTTCCGCGATGGCCGGATCATACCCTATCGCGGCTGGATGTGCTGGCATCATATCGCCGGGCTGACAGGCGGTTTCGCATTGCTGACATGGATGTTCAGCGGCTGGCTTTCGGTGGACCCATTCCATCTCTTCGCAAGCAGGGGCATCGCAACGAGATCGCTCGCGGTGTACGCGCATGCGTCGCCGCCCCTGCCGCTTGCGCCCTGGAAACTTGCCACGTTGGCCCCGGACGCCAGACGCATGACGATAAACTGGTCTGCGGGTCGCGAGTTGTTAACGATCGATCGAGCCGATGCACCCGTCATTCTGGATGCCCGGACCCTCAAGGCGCCGCAAAGAAGCTGGAACGATCTGCAAGCAGCGGTGCGAAAGCTCGTCCCCGACGCTTCGGTCATCTCCGTGCAACGCCTGACCACACCCGACGCCTATTGGTACGAGGTCGGCTCGCCGCCGAAATTACCGATCCTGCGCGTCCGGTTCGACGATGCTGCCGCCACATGGGTCCACATCGATCCTGACAGCGGCATGCTGCTGGGTGACCTCGACGCGAGACGACGGCTTTACCGGTGGTGCTTCGACCTTCTGCACAAATGGGATCTGAACGGCCTCACGCTGAACCGCCCGTCGTGGGACATCCTTTTGTGGTCGCTCTCGATCGTGGGATTGGTCACGTCCGTCAGCGGCATCTTGATCGCCTGGAGACGCCTCAGGCGCCCCCGCCGCGGCGGCTGACATTGGTTGTCGCCTGCTTGTCCCTTGGCGAAGTACTCGCCGACCAGCTTGGCAGCAGGTTGTTCTACCGCAGCGTTGACGCCGGCCGTGTTCGATGGGTGAACGCTTTGCTAGGTATGGTGGTTTGAACGTAGGATATGCTCACAACATACCGAACTGCGACGCGTTTAGCGGTAAATGAAAATATCGGAGTATGACGAATGCAGCGGCAAGGCCTCGTGGGGGCCCTTCTTGGATGGAAGCGTTCTCCAAGTGAAAGCGGAATGGTGATCACTGTGCAGGCGCTCGCGCCGCACTCGGTCGAAACTGACAGCCATCGTTTTGAGGTTTCACTCGCTCTCAATGATCGGCAGATCCGCTCCCTTGCCCGTGACCTTCAACGCGCGGCCGCGGAGCGGGGCGTCACCCTGTGGGCCAAAAAGCGTTGGTGGCAGCTTTTGTAAGCTGAAGGCGAGGCTGCTCCCGCGTCGTTCACCACCAAAAAAAGGCTCCAAGGCAGCATCGCAGGCTGCCCTATTCCCCCTCGCGACCCTTCTCTGCTTGCCAGTGGGTGCATTTGTTTGACCGAGCCGCGTACCCTCAGCCAAGTCGTTGCGATTGTTGCCAACATACTGCGTATTCTCGATAACCAGCTCATCGAAAATCGACACTTCGATGGTTGCTCCGATGGGACAATGCACGACACTACGGTCGATTATCGTCGTCTTTTTCCCGCAATTCGTCGCGCGAATTCAGTTTGGCCCAGAGCTTTTCGGTTCCAGCCTCCTGCGCATTGTTCACGTATGCCGAAGCCACCAACCACCCCTTGATATACTGTAGCGGAAGAACGCAGCCTAGACCAAGCAAGGGTATCGACGTGACAAGATGAACCCAAAAGGGCGGCTCGAATCTGATCTGCAGCCAAACTACGAAGAACGTGAGCGGGAAGGCGACGATGCAGAGCGAGAAAAACGCTGGCCCATCGTCAGGTGCCGCAAAATTGTAGTTCAAATCGCAGACCGGGCATCGATCCTGCAGCTTCAAAAACTTCCGGAACATGCGCCCTTTGCCGCAGCGCGGGCAAAGCCCCTTGATCCCGCAATGCAGTATCCAGCGCGCGTTATCATTGGGCACCCGTGCATCATCGCTCATATCAACCAAGTCCAGTTACTCCGGTCGGTCGTTGATGTAAGCGGCAAATATACCGATGCAAACCGAGCGTGCTGTCCGTCCAGCGCAGCTGAGCGGCGTTCCTTGTAAGCCTTCGATCGACTAGATAACGTTTCAGGCTCAAACGGTTTTGGAAGTGGGCCTGGACAGAAAGCGAACCTCTGGCGGGCTTAATCTGCCTGAACCTGCCGCCCCGCTTCCGCGGGACCTTTTCTACAAATATGGGCCCTAACCTGATCTTCCACAGCCTCACCTTCTCGTTCCAAATGTCGAATCCGCGCCCGAAGAGCATGTCTTTCACGTTTTTCAAGCTAAGCGGAAAGCGCACATACATCAGCACCACCAGCCGGATCACCCTTCGGTGAAAAACTGAAGTACCGCGATAGACTGAACGGCCTGCAAGGACAAAGCATTCACCTGCCCTTCCCCGGTTAAGCTTACCTGCCATTGCACCTATTTGACAGAGCCACCTGGCTTAACAATCAAGCTTTTAACGCGAGAAAATGGCGGAGCGGGAGGGATTCGAACCCTCGATACGCTTTTGGCGTATACTCACTTTCCAGGCGAGCGCCTTCGACCACTCGGCCACCGCTCCGCATGCACTGGAGGGGCGGGCCCTAGCGTGGCGCGGGGGGTTACGCAAGCGGTGCGGTCGTGGCATCAATCAACGATGTCGTTTCATCCTCGTTTCGCCTTGATCCCCGCCGCGTCATGCCTCGCAATGTTCGGGCAAGCTTATGCGGACGCCGCGCCAGCGGCGCCCGCAGGCGCCCCGCAAACAGCGCCAGCAGCGCCGGTCACGCCGGCACAGATCGTGGCCGACGCGCCGGCAGCGCAGTGGGTTGCGATCGCGCCGGACAATTTGCTGGTGATGGATCTTGCGCCGCCCGCTGCGTTGCCCACCGCGCCGGTCGCAGTTGCGGCGGATGCCACCGCTTCGCAAAGCACCACCTTGGCGAGCCCCGGCTCCGGTTCGGATGACGCTTCGCCCGTGGCTGCGACGGTCACCGCTCCGATGGTCGCGCCGGTCGCACCACCGCCGTTACGGCGGGTCGTGATCCAGCTGATCGCCCCCCCGTATTCGCAAGGATGGGTAGCCAATATAAGAGTGCTGGCGGCCGAGCACTGGTGGGATGGACTGGCGATCGTGAGGGCCCAGGACAACTACGTGGTGCAATGGGGCGATCCGCAGGCCGAAAATGCGGCGCAGGCACGGCCGTTGCCCTCGGTCCTGCAGAAGATGCCCCAGGCCGACTACGTGGCGGGCAAGCCCGGCGATTGCGGACAGTTCGCAGATATCTGCCCACCCGCCTCGCTGGCGTATCTGACCACCAAGGAAATTCGCGACTCCTATGCGCAAAGCGCCGGTTTCGTGGGAGGATGGCCTGTCGCCGTCGAGGGCGCGCGCAGTTGGCCGGTGCATTGCTACGGCGCGGTCGGCGTGGGCCGCAACGTGGCACCGGATACCGGCAGCGGCGCCGAACTCTATGCGGTCATCGGGCAGGCACCGCGCCAGCTCGACCGTAATATCGCCGTCGTCGGGCGAATCATCGAGGGCATCGAGAACCTGTCGTCGCTGCCGCGCGGAACCGCGGACCTGGGGTTCTATGCCACGCCCGAGGAACGCACCGGTATCGTCTCGATCAGGCCGGGCAACGAAGTTCCCGACTTGCCTCGCTACGAGTACCTCGCGACCGACAGTGCCAGCTTCGCCCGCTATGTCCACGCACGCGCTAATCGCAAGGACGATTTCTACATCCAGCCCGCAGGTGGCGTCGACGTGTGCAACGTGCCGGTACCGATCCGCCGGATGGCCAAACCAGTTGTCAACAAGAAGAAGCGCGGCGCCAAATAGACGCTCGCCTTAAACCCGCTGCGCTTCAGCGACCGCCTCGCTAGCACGCAGGGAGCCGACGATACGCGTAAGATGCGCCAGGTCCGTGGCCTCCAGGTCCACCTCGTAGGTGCCGAAAGGCTCGTCGCGCTGCACCATCTGCAAGTTGACGACGTTGGCACGATTGCGTGCGAAAATATCGGTGACTTCGGCCAGTGTGCCCGGGCGGTTGTACAGCACCAGCCGCAACCGACCGATGGCGCCGGTCGTCGTCTCGCCCCAAGACACGTCGAGCCAGTCGGCATCGAGGCCGCTGGCCAGCGTCAGGCAATCGATCGTGTGCACTTCGACCTTGTGATCGGGTCGCCGCAGACCGACAATGCGGTCCCCCGGTACCGGGTGGCAGCATTCGGCGAGATGGAATCCCATCCCGGGCGTCAATCCCTTGATCGATATCGCCTGCTCCTGCATCGGCCAGCCGGCATCCTCAGGCAACGCCGCGGTGCTACCGGGGACGAGCGCCTCCATCACCTGCCTGTCGGTCAGGCGGGCCGAGCCGACGGCGAACATCATCTCCTCCTCGTCGCGCAGGCCAAGACGATTGATCGCGGCGACCGTGGCCTTCTTGCCGATCCGGCCGGGAAGGCGCGAGGCGATCTCGTCGAACAGCTTGGCCCCGATCGCGGCGATCTCCTGATGCTCCTTGGCGCGTACGGCACGGCGGATCGCGGCGCGCGCCTTGCCGGTGACGACGAAGCCCAGCCATGCCAGCTGGGGCTCGGTGCTGTTGCTCTTGATGATCTCGACCACGTCGCCGTTGACCAGCCGCGTGCGCAGCGGGACCAGCCGCCCATTGATCTTCGCCCCCACAGCGGCGTTGCCCAGCTTGGTGTGCACCGCGTAGGCGAAGTCGACCGCGGTCGAGCCCTTGGGCAGCTGGTGCAGCGCGCCCTTGGGAGTGAAAGCGAAGATGCGATCGGCGTAGATCGCCAGCTTGGTATGCTCGAGCAGTTCCTCGGCATCATGACTGGCGTCGACGATCTCGATCAGATCGCGCAGCCAGCCAACCTGTCCATCGGGCCTGACGTTGCTGCCGGGCCTACCGCCGCCCTGCTTGTAGGCCCAGTGCGCGGCGAGGCCGAACTCGTTGGTGCGATGCATGTCGCGGGTGCGGATCTGCACCTCCATCCGCATGGAATTTTCATAGATCAGCGCGGTGTGGAGCGACTTGTAGCCGTTCGACTTGGGGGTCGAGACATAGTCCTTGAAGCGGCCCGGGATCATCTGCCAGGTCTGGTGGAGCACGCCCAACGCGCGGTAGCAATCCGCCGGTTCTTCGACGAGGACGCGGAACGCCATGATGTCGGTGATCTGTTCGAACGTGACGTGGCGCTCGCTCATCTTGCGCCAGATCGAGTACGGGTGCTTCTCGCGCCCGGCGACTTCGACGACCAGCCCGGCCTCGGCAAGGGCTTGGCGGATGGCAAAGGCGATCGCGTCGACCTGACCGCCGTCCTGGTTGCGGATCTGCGTCAGCCGCCCGGTGATCGTGGCGTAGCCCTCGGGCTCGAGCTGTTCGAACGCGAGCAGCTGCATCTCGCGCATGTACTCGTACATGCCGACGCGCTCGGCGAGCGGCGCATAGATATCCATCGTCTCGCGCGCGATGCGCCGGCGCTTGTCCTCTTTCTTGATGTAGTGGAGCGTGCGCATGTTGTGCAGCCGGTCGGCAAGCTTGACCAGCAAAACGCGCAAGTCCTCGCTCATCGCCAGCAGGAACTTGCGCAGGTTTTCGGCCGCGCGCTCGTTCTCGGGCATCGCCTCGATCTTCGACAGCTTGGTGACGCCATCGACCAGCCGCGCGACATCGGGGCCGAACATCTGCTCGATGTCCTCGATGGTGACGAGGGTGTCCTCGACCGTGTCATGAAGCAACGCGGTGATGATGGTCGACTGGTCGAGCTTGAGCTCGGTCATCAGCCCCGCGACCTCGATCGGGTGGCTGAAGTAAGGATCCCCGCTGGCACGCTTTTGCGAGCCGTGTTTCTGGACGGTATAGACGTAGGCGCGGTTCAGCAGGGCCTCATCGGCCTCGGGCGCATATTCCAAAACGCGTTCGACGAGTTCGTACTGGCGTAGCATCCTGCCGTTCATGTGAGGATTCTCACCCCGGCGGCAAGGGGAAAGCGCGATTGCCGCGATCGAACGCGGATTGTGTGATGGAAGATCGGGGCGTCAGCTCCAGGTAGCCTCGGGCGGCAAGCTCATCAGGATCGCATCGATGTTGCCACCGGTCTTGAGCCCGAACAGGGTTCCGCGATCGTAGACGAGGTTGAATTCGGCATAGCGGCCGCGCCATTCCAGTTGCCGGGCCTTGTCCGCCGACGTCCATGCCATCCCCAATCGTCGCCGCACGATACGCGGATAGACCGCCAGGAAAGCCTGACCGACCGCGCGCGTGAACGCGAAGTTGGCTTCCCACTGGGTCTCGTCGGCACACTCGAGATGGTCGTAAAAGATACCGCCGACTCCGCGATGCACGCCGCGATGGGGAATGTAGAAATACTCGTCCGCCCAGGCCTTGTAACGGTCGTACGCGTCGGGCGCGAAGCCGTCGCACGCGGCCTTGTAGGCGGCGTGGAACTCGGCGGTGTCGTCGTCGTAGGGGATCGGCGGGTTGAGGTCGCCGCCGCCGCCGAACCAGGCCTTGGTCGTCACCAGGAACCGCGTGTTCATGTGCACCGCCGGCACATGGGGATTGGCCATGTGCGCGACCAGGCTGATGCCGGTAGCGGAAAATGCGTTCTGCTCGGCGCTGGCACCGTTGATCGTGCCGGCGAAGTCCTTTGCGAGGCCGCCCGAGACGGTCGAGACGTTGACGCCGACTTTCTCGAACACGCGCCCTTTCATCACCCCGCGTGTGCCGCCGCCGCTCTCGGCCTCCTCGCCTTCCAGCGCCACGCGCTTCCACGGCGTGTAGGCAAAGGTGGCGTCACTGCCGTTCTCCTGCTCGATCGCTTCGAATTCGGCGCAGATCGCATCGCGCAAGTGCTCGAACCATTGGCGGGCGCGCTCGGTTTGGGGTGTCCAGTCGGTCATCAGGGGTGCTTGCCAAATCGGGCGGGCTGCGGCAAGGGCAGTACATGGTTCCCTTTTCGTTCTGTACCGAGGAGTTGCGTCTGGTCGGTGGCGGGCGGGCGCTGTACTGGCCGCGCGAACACACGTTGCTGGTGGCCGACCTGCACCTGGAAAAGGCGAGCTTTTACGCGCGCGGCGGACAGATGCTGCCTCCTTACGACAGCCGTGAGACGCTTGAGCGCCTGGCGCTGGCGATCCGCGAGACGAGCGCGCGCAGGGTGTTTGCGCTGGGCGACAACTTCCACGACGATGGCGGCGTCGCCAGACTCGATCCACATGCCGCCGGTATGCTGGCGGCGCTGACCCGCGCGGTCGATTGGGTGTGGATCGTCGGCAATCACGACCCCTCCCTGGAGAAGAGCGCCGGCGGCGAAGTGATGCAGGAGGCAATGCTGAACGGCGTCATCCTGCGCCATCGCGCCCGTGCCAATGAGACGGCGCCCGAGTTGTCCGGTCACTTCCACCCCAAGCTGGTGGTCGCGACGCGCGGGCGGCGGATCAGTCGGGCCTGTGCGGTGGCGAGCGAGCGAAGGATCATCCTGCCAGCGTTCGGCGCGCTGACGGGCGGCATGGATGCGGCTTCCAGCGAGATCCTCTCAGCGATGCAGCCCGCAGCCGCGATCGACGCGATCCTGCCGGCCCGCGGACGATTGCTGCAGTACCCCCTCTGGCGCGCAGCCGCCTGAGTTCCCATATCGATCGAGCAGGAGTGGCGAAAGATATGCGCGGTAACCGCGATATCAATTCGCGCTTTGCTTGGGGCACCGATTCGCATTATTGGCCGCACCATTCGTCACGACACTATAACGATTCTGGAGAACGCATATAGCACCCCCACCCCGGCGCAGCATGGCGCCACCGGTCAAGAGCGGACCGCGCTTCAACAACCTGATCCAGTCAGACAAAGTCCGCGTGATCGATGAAAATGGTGAGAACCTGGGCGTGTTGTACACGCGCGAGGCCATCGAACAGGCTGCCGCGGTAGGCATGGACCTGGTCGAGGTTTCGCCCAACGCCGATCCGCCGGTCTGCAAGTTCCTCGACGTTGGCAAGTTCCGCTACGAGGCGCAGAAGAAGGCCAACCTTGCGCGTAAGTCGCAGAAGACGCAGGAGATCAAGGAGATCAAGATGCGTCCGAACATCGACGATCACGACTACGACGTGAAGATGCGCAACGTCGCGCGCTTCATCGACGATGGTGACAAGGTGAAGGTCACCCTGCGCTTTCGTGGCCGCGAGCTGTCGCACCAGCAGCTGGGTATGGACCTGCTGCGCCGCGTGCAGGCCGACGTCGCCGAAACCGCGAAGGTCGAAGCCTATCCGCGCATGGAAGGCCGTCAGATGCTGATGGTGCTTTCGCCAAAGTGATGATGCGGTCCCGGGCCTTGGTCCGGGACCACTTCCTTTGACGGTGCGGCGAGCTTGGCATTGATCGAGTAAGAGCCACACGAATCTGCCTTCCCCCTGGCGCGGAATTCCGGTGCCTACCTCATCGGTCCGGGGCTCCTGGTCGGCCCCAGCTCTTACGCTCAGGCGACCGAATAGTGCGCCGTCGTAAAGCTCTCCTACCGACCGCTTAAGCCATTGTCGCTGGCATGATCTCGCACCTTCCGGCATCGCGATCCTATGCAAGCTTCCTCCTCCGACTCCCGGATCGGCACGGTCCACCTCGTAGGCGCCGGCCCCGGCGACCCCGACCTGCTGACACTGCGCGCCGCCCGTCTGCTCATGTCCGCCGGCATCGTCATCCACGATGGCCTGGTCGCTCCTGAGATCCTGGCGATGACCCGGGCCGGCGCCCGCCTGATCTCCGTCGCCAAGGCTCGCTCACGCCACACCATGAACCAGGACGCGATCAACGACCTGCTCGTGCGCGAGGCGCTGGCCGGCCATGATGTCGTCCGGCTCAAGGGCGGCGATCCCTTCATCTTCGGGCGTGGCGGCGAGGAGGCCGAAGCCTGCCGCGCCGCCGGTGTGCCGGTTCAGGTCGTGCCCGGCATCAGTTCCGCATTGGGCGCCTCGGCCGCTTCGCAGATCCCCCTCACCCACCGTGATCACGCCTCGATCGTCACCTTCGTCGCCGGCCAGTGCAAGGGCCTGGCCGAGCAGGACTGGGCGGGTCTTGCCGGCAAGGACCGCACGCTGGTGATCTTCATGGGGATCGCGACCGCACCGCAGATCGCCGAAAAGCTGATGGCGGACGGCCTCGCGCCCCAAACGCCCGTTGCGGTGATCGAGAACGCCACGCGATCACAGATGCGCGTGTTGCGCGGCCCGCTTGCGGGATTGCCCGACCTGGTGCAGGAGCAGCGCGTCCGCAGCCCCGCCCTGATCGTGATCGGCGACGTGGCGGCGGCGCAAGACGAGACCATTCGCGCGGTTGCGCTGGAGGCAGCACAGTGAAGATCCTGACCGGCAACGACCTCAAGAGCGGCGCCGTCATCTGGTGGGACGGCCAGGGCTGGTCGCTCCACGTCAACGACGCGGTCGACGTCGCCGACGCCGGCGCCACGCTGATCGCGCGCGAGGAAGCGGCGCAGAACGTGTTCGCCGCCTATGTCGTCGACGGCACGAAAGATGCCGAAGGCGTCCGCCCCGCCCACATCAAGGAGCGCATCCGTGCGCTCGGCCCCACCGTGCGTCCCGACCTGACGCTCAAGCCCGCCGATCCTGCGGCCGTGAACTGGGTGATCTGACATGTACAAGTACGACAACTACGACCAGCAGATGGTCGACACCCGCGTCGAGGAATTCCGCGATCAGGTCCGCCGCCGCCTGACTGGCGAGCTGAGCGAGGAGCAGTTCCGCCCGCTTCGCCTGCAGAACGGCCTCTACCTGCAGCTGCACGCCTACATGCTGCGCGTCGCGGTGCCATACGGCACGCTGAGCAGCGCGCAGATGCGCCTGCTGGGCGACATCGCGGACAAGTACGATCGCGGCTATGGCCACTTCACCACCCGGCAGAACATCCAGTACAACTGGATCAAGCTGGAAGAGACGCCGGATCTGCTGGCCGATCTCGCCAAGGTCGAGATGCATGCGATCCAGACCAGCGGCAACTGCATCCGCAACATCAGCTCCGACCAATACGCCGGGGCCGCCGCGGACGAGATCATCGATCCGCGCCCCTATGCCGAGCTGCTCCGCCAGTGGTCGAGCTTCCATCCCGAGTTCCTGGCCCTGCCGCGCAAGTTCAAGATCTGCGTGATCGCCAGCGAAACCGATCGCGCGGCGATGCGCCTGCACGACATCGGCATCAAGATGGTCCGCAATGAGGCCGGCGAGATCGGCGCACAGTTCTACGTCGGCGGCGGCATGGGCCGCACCCCGATGATCGGGCCGATGGTGCGCGAGTTCGTGCCGCTCGACCAGCTGATCACCTACTCCGAGGCGTGCCTGCGCGTGTACAACCGCTACGGCCGACGCGACAACAAGTACAAGGCGCGGATCAAGATCCTCGTCCACGAGCTGGGCAAGGAAGAATACACCCGCCAAGTCGAGGAAGAGTTCGCGCACCTGATGGCGCAAGGCATTGAACCGCCGATCGCCGAGCTGGAGCGGATCAAGACCTACTTCGTCGACCCCGCCTATGACGCCAGCGCGTCGGACGAACTGGACCTGTCCGACCCCGACTTCCGCCTCTGGGTGGAGCGCAATACCGAGGCCCACAAGCAGGCCGGGTACGTGATCGCCACCGTCAGCCTCAAGCCCGTGGGCGGCATTCCTGGCGATGCTTCGGCCGACCAGATCCGCCTGATGGCCGACCTCGCACGCGACTACAGCTTCGACGAACTGCGCGTCACCCACGCGCAGAACATCGTCTTTCCGCACGTGCGCAAGGCCGACCTCTACACCGTGTGGCAGGCGCTCGACGCGGCGGACCTGGGCACGCCCAACCTCGACACCATCGGCGACATCATCGCCTGCCCTGGCCTCGACTACTGCAGCCTCGCCAATGCCCGCTCGATCCCCGTCGCGCAGAAGATCTCCGAGCGCTTCGCCGCCAAGCAGGAAGAGATCGGCGAGATGAAGCTGAAGATCTCGGGCTGCATCAACGCCTGCGGCCACCACCACGCCGGCCACATCGGCATCCTCGGCGTCGATCGTAAGGGCAAGGAAAACTACCAGCTCCTGCTCGGCGGATCGGAAGGCGCGGACACTTCGCTGGGCCAGATCACCGGCCCCGGCTTCGACGAGGACGGCATCGTCAACGCGGTGGAGAAGGCGACCGACGTCTACCTCGAAAAGCGCGAGCAGGGCGAGCGTTTCCTCGACACCTACCGCCGGATCGGCATGGCGCCGTTCAAGGAGGCGCTCTATGGCTAAGTCGTCCAAACCCCTTCGTACCAAGGTGATCCGCATTGTCTGACGTGCAGTTCCGCTTTCGCGATGACGAGCCGGTGTCCGATCCGGCCGTCACCGTCGGCTCTTTCGCTGATCAGACCAACGCGACCGCTGTTCGCGTCGAGCCTGGCGACGACGCGCGCGAACTGCTGCCGCATCTCGACCGCCTGCGCCTGATCGAAGTGAACTTTCCCGTGTTCACCGATGGGCGTGGCTATTCGTCGGCCCGCGTGCTGCGCGAGGCTGGGTTCGAAGGCGAGATCCGTGCTGTCGGCGAAGTCACCGTCGACATGCTGAGCCACATGCGCCGGTGTGGTTTCGATGCCTTTGCGCCGGAAAAGCCGCTCGATCCCGACGATGCGACCGCTGCGTTCGATCGATGGCCTGAGGTCTATCAGGCCACCACCGATGGCCGCCATCCGATCTGGGCCAAGCGCCACCCGGCGTGAGCAGCCACGGCTGACGGCCCCTTCAATTATTCAGGCCGCCTCGTGATTTCGTCAGTCGCGCGAATGACGAGGCGCGGCGGCGACGCAAATCTCTACCTGCAGATGGAAGAAAACCGGGCTACGCTCCCTGTTCCTTTTTCTTCGTCGACTCTCCACCGGCCCGATCCCATTTGAGCATGGCACAAGGGATCACCGTCATGTTCAACGCAACCGCAGAACAGTCATGGATCGCCGGCGCTGAGCGCACTCGCGATCGCATCGACACCACCGCCCGCTTCCAGGAAGCCGACGCGGTTCGTCTCAACCGCATGTTTCGCGGAACCGAGACGGTCGAGATGCTCGAGACGCTGTTGCGCGAGCAGATGGCAGGCGATGTCGCGATCGTCTCCAGCTTTGGCGCCGAGAGCGCGGTGCTGCTCCATCTCGTCAGCCGGATCGATCCCAACATCCCGGTGCTGTTCCTCGAGACCGGCAAGCATTTTTCGGAAACGCTGGCCTATCGTGACGAATTGATCGCCCGACTTGGCCTGACCGGCGTGCGCAGCCTGACCCCGGATGCGACCGAGATTGCCAAGCGTGACGAGAACGGCCTGCGTTGGTCGTTCGATCCCGATGGCTGCTGCGAGATCCGCAAGGTCAAGCCGTTGGCTGAGGCGCTGGCTCAGTACGATGCGACGATCACGGGTCGCAAGGCGTTCCAGGCCTCGACCCGCAGCGCCTTGCCGCGTTTTGAAATCGACACCACCGACAAGCAGGGCAGGCTCAAGATCAACCCGCTGATCGATTGGACGGCGGAAGATATCGCGGCTTACGTCGCCGAACACGATTTGCCAGCACACCCGCTGGTCTCGCAAGGCTATCCGTCGATCGGTTGCTCGCCCTGCACCAGCAAGGTCGCGCCGGGCGAAGACCCGCGATCGGGCCGCTGGAAGGGCTGGGACAAAGTCGAGTGCGGCATCCACGTCGCGGGTCCGAGCGACGTCGTGACCGATCTGCCGCCGGGATACGATCCGGTCTTCTGATCACGATCCGCTGAGGCGGGCGGCGATACGCAACCATATCGCCCCTGCGTCATCATCCTCCTTGCGCTCTCACCTCGGGCACGGCAGCGTCGCGGCTCGCAAGGGAGAGCGACATGACACAAGCGACTCCGCCGCAAGGCGCAATCATCATCACCGGTGCCGCCGGCGGCATGGGCCGCCCTGCGGCGATCCGCTTCGCACGGCGCGGCCAGCCTTTGATCCTGTGCGATATGTCGGGGGAGCGACTTGCCGCCATCGCCGCGCTGCTCGTCGCAGAGGGTGCCGAAGTTTCGACGCTGGCGGGTGATATTTCCGCGCCGGATTTCCCAGCCCAGTTGCTCGCGGTGGTGGGTGAGAACGAGATATCGGCGGTCGTTCACACAGCCGGCCTGTCGCCGACGATGGCCGATCCCGATCGCATCCTGGAAGTGAACTACTTCGCCACCGAGCGCCTGTTGGACGCGATCGCACCGCGCATGGCGAAGGGTGGCTGCGCGGTCATGATCTCTTCGAGCTCCGGCTACATGATCCCCGCCGGCGACATGCACGTAGCGGTCAAATCCATGGTCCATGGCGGCGGACGCGAGGCCGTGGCGCCCTATCTGCAGTCTCCCCAATCGGCCTACCCGGTGTCGAAGCTGGGAATCATGAAGCTTGTCGCCAAGGAATCCGTCCGCTTTGGTCAACGTGGCGCGCGGATCGTCTCGATCGCGCCAGGCTTTATCGACACCGAAATGAGCCAGGCCGAGGCGCAAGCCAGCGAGCAGATGCGGGCGATGATGACCAAGGTTCCGCTGCAACGCATGGGCCTGGGCGACGAAATCGCCTCGGTGGCGGAGTTCCTGTGCTCGCCCGCGGCATCCTACGTGAGCGGCTGCGACATCAAGGTCGATGGCGGCGCGCTGGGAGAAATGGGCTTTTAGCGCGCTAGTTCCGCCCCGGTCCAGCCGCCGCCCAACGCGCGATAGAGCGTCACGCGCGCGGTCAGGGCGTCGGATCGGGTCTGGACGAGAGCAAGTTCGGCCGACAGCAGCCCGCGCTGGGCGTCGAGTTCCTCGAGATAGGGCGAATAGCCTTCACGGTAGCGGTTACGGGCCAATCGGTAGCTTTCGGCCAGAGCCGCGCATTGCGCGATCCCGATACGCAATTGCGCGTCGGCACTGACCACGGTCGCCAGCGCATCGTCCACTTCGCGAAAAGCGGTGAGCGCCGTGCGGCGATAGCTTTCGGCCGCTTGGTCCCGCCTGCCGGCAGCCGCCTCGGCACCGGCGCGCAAACGTCCGCCCTGGAAAAGCGGCGCGAGCACGCTGCCGCCGATCGACCATATCGAGATCGGATCGGGCAGGAGCGAGGAAAACGCGGCGCCACCGGCGGCGCTGAGGTTGAGCTGAGGCAGGAACCGCTTGCGGGCAGCGGCTAGCGAGCGGTCGGCGGCTACCAGCGTTTCCTCCGCCTGAGCCACATCCGGACGGCGTGCCAGCAATTGGGAAGGCAGGCTTGCCGGGATCGGTGCGGTCAGCAGTGTCTGCAGCGACGCCCCTCGAGCGATCGGACCCGGCAAGTCTCCGGAAAGTACGCTTAGGGCGTTCTCCTGGCGCGTGATCGCCTCTTGCGCTGCCGGCACCAGGCGGGCGGCGGCCTGGTAGTCGGCTTCGGCTTGCTCCAGCTCCAGCTTGGGCGAGTAGCCCTCTTCCACCCGCCGCCGGATCAGCCGAAGCGAATCCGTACGCGCGGTCAAGGTCTCACGCGCGACCCGCAGCCGGGCATCGAGTGCCAGTACCGTGATGTAACCGGCCGCTGCCGTCGAAGCGACGGAAAGCCGCAACGCATCACGCGCAGCTAAGCTTGCGGTCGTCTGCGCCCGTGCGGCGGCGCGCTCGTCCCCGAGCCGGCCGAACAGGTCGATCTCCCATGCGGCCTGGACTTGCGGTTGCGCCCCGGTCGCCTCGGCCGGCTGACCGAACGCGTTGACCGAGCGCGACTGACTGACGCCACCCGCGGCCTGCAGCGATGGCAGCAAGGCGGCGCGGGCATTCAACTCCTGAGCGCGGACCTCGCGGATGCGCCCAACCGCAACGGCGATGTCCGGATTGCGCGCGAGCGAACGTTCGACCATGGCGGCGAGCTGCGGATCACCGAAGCCGCGCCACCATTGCTCATCGAGCGGCGCCTGCGCGATGACTGGCGTTCGCCATCCCGTCGGCGGCGCGACCGTCTCTACCGGCGCGACATCGATGCGGGGGCCCGCGCAGCCGGCGATCAGCACGAACGGTATCAGCGAAGCGGCAGGACGCTTCATTCGCCCGTTACCACCTTCACCTCGACGGACATGCCCGGCCGCAAACGCTGCGTGGCCGGCTGACCCTGGTCGATCCGAATGCGAACCGCGATCCTCTGGGCGACCTTCACGAAATTGCCGGTCGCGTTATCGGACCTGAGAACCGCGAATTCGGATCCTGCCGCTGGCGCGATGCTCTGGATGTGTCCAGTGAGCCTTGTTCCACCCAAGGCATCGACGCGGAATCCCACTGCTTGGCCAACCCGCATGGTTCGCGTCTGTGCCTCCTTGAAGTTGGCAATCACCCACATATCGTTGGGGACCAGGAACATGAGCTGGGTGCCCGAGGTGACGTAGGCGCCCTGGCGCACGCCGATTTCGGACAGCCGGCCGTCCCCCGGTGCACGGATCCGCGTATTGTCGAAGTCGATCTGAGCCAACCGCAGGGCAGCACGCGCATTCTCGACCCCGGCCTCGAGCCCACCGCGTCCGACCACGACCGAACGAACGTCCTGTACGCCGACGCTCTGCTGGGCCTGCGCCTGGCCCACCGCCGCCTGCGCCGCGAGCAGCGCAGCGCGGGTCTGGTCGAACTCGCGCGCCGAGATCGACCCGTCGGATACCAGGGCCTGTGCCCTTCGCATGTCGGCCTGGGCGCGCACTTCCTGCGCCTTTGCACTGGCCACACCCGCTGCCTGGCCGGTCAGCGCCGCCGCGCGCGAGCGTTCGGATTGCTGTGAATTGGCGAGCGCGGCGACTTGCGCGGACACGTTGGCCTTGGCCTGGGCGACCCTGGCGGCATAGATTCGGTCGTCGATGGTGGCGAGCAATTGTCCGCGCCGCACCACCTGGAAATCCTGAACCGGCACGCTCGTGATGTAACCGGCGACCTGTGGGCTGATAACGGTCACTTTGCCGCGCACGTAAGCGTTGTCGGTTTCCTGCGACCAGCCCGCAAACGGAGGAAGTTGCCAGGCATAGAGGATTGCCAGCACCGCAGCGATGCCGATGGCGATGATGGCAAGCACCGTCGCCGGCCCCTTGGCGGGAGGCCGCCAACCGCGATGCGCGACTTCCGGCGCGCCGACTTCCATCGGTGTGGCGGACGGCTGTGCCGAACCGGTCGGTATCGCAGCCGGCGTCGTATCGATCTTATCGTCCATCAGGTCTCCGCCGGTACGGCTGTGGCGGCCGCGCGCTGCTGCAGCGCAAGCACGGGCGATGCCTCGCCCCGGCGCCGGATGGAAGCCCTGATCGACAATTGCCAGATGAACGTGAGCATGGCCAGCACGCCGATCAGCAGGAAGACGTCGTTGTAAGCCAGGATGTTTGCCTCACGCGCGACGGTG
This sequence comes from Novosphingobium sp. TK46, assembly GCF_055361525.1. Lineage (NCBI taxonomy): Bacteria > Pseudomonadati > Pseudomonadota > Alphaproteobacteria > Sphingomonadales > Sphingomonadaceae > Novosphingobium > Novosphingobium sp. TK46. The sequence goes on along the minus strand of NZ_CM143963.1, from coordinate 2,301,223 downwards.
CGCGCCAGCAGCGCCGCACCTTCCGCGTTGGTCAAAACCGGATCGCCGATCACGTTGGCGACGCTCGCGCCGGTGCCCCGCAGTCGCGCGGAGACCAAGGGGTCGGTCAACACCAGCGATTGTACCAGTTCGTGCGAATGGAACTTTTCCCGCACGATCTGGAACGTGCCGAGCAAGGCATTGCCTGCGAGCCCCCCCAGGCTCTGACTGAGCCCGAACAAGACCACGAAACTGACGAAGTGCTTGGGCCCCGCCAGCAAGGTTCGAGAGATGCCGATCACCATTGCGTGCGACAGGAACAGTAACGAAGCGAACCCGATCAGGGCCTGGCTGACCAGGAAGCTGTCCGGTCGTGTCAGGTTGGTGGTGTTGGCATCCATGAAGGCACCGAGCGCGATAAGCAGTACCGCCACCGAAATCGCCCGGCTTGGGTCGGCGGGATCGAAGAGGGTGATCGCGGCGATCATGCCCGCGATCGAGGCCCCGACGATCACGAGGTTGAGCACCACCATCTGGTCGTTGATCAGGCCCAGCGCGTTGAACAGCCCGACCGATCCGAACGCCTGCTCGGACAGCAGTACGCGCACCGCGATCGCCACCAGGATCAGCCGGCCCATCTCGCGCGTCCCCAGCCAGCGCGTGTTGATCAACGGGTTCTCGCGATTATGCTCGAGCACCAGCGCGGTGGCGATCAGCGCCGCGCTGGCGGCCAACGCCCAGCCCATCCAGGCCCGCTCCGTCCACCACTCGATACGGCCTTCGGTCAGGACCGCGATCAGCAGCCATAAGCCCGGCGCGAGCAACGCCACGGTCAGGAAGTCGCGCTTCTCGAACGCCTGCACGCGCTCGCTGGGCGGCAACGGCAGCGACATCACCGCCGCCAGGGTCGCGAGCGTCAGACCCAGTTCGCACCAATACAGCATGTGCCAATCGCCGCTGATCAACAGGCTGGGGGAGATCGCGCGAGCCAGCGGCGTCGCCAGCTGCGGGATCGAGATACCCAGCATCACCCCGACCAGCCGCTTCTGGGCCGACATGCTCTGCATGATATACAGCAGCGTCAGCGTCGACAGCGCCGATCCCGCGAAGCCGCTGGCCGCCCGCACCGCCAGCGAAGACCACAACCCGTGGACCAGCAGATGCAGCACCGTCGCCGCGGCATAGATCGGCAGCATGTAGCGGATGAAGCGCTGCAGTCCGAATTGCTGGCGGTATTTGACCAGCAACAGGTTCGCGGTGGTGTTGGTCATCAGATACACGGCCGTCAGCATCGCGCTCTGGTTCGTATCCAGGCCTAGCGTACCCTGGGCGAAGTTGAGGTTTACGCTCACCAGCGCGTTGCCAAGCCCGCCGGTTATGCCGACCAGGATACCGATCACGAAGTAGCCCAGACGCCGGGCGCCGGGGTGAGCCGGGTTCGCCGGCGAGCCGGGCATCGTCGGCCGCTCATGCGGGGCAAAGGCGTATTCCGGTTCGTCCCGCCGCGCTGTGAAGAAGCGGTTCATGCGTGCGCCATAAAGCCGAACGGCCGCGGCGGCCGGCAAGGAAGCACGATCATCGACATCGTTCCAGATATCGGCTCTGGGCAGCGAGGCGCAAGGAGCAAGTCGTACAAGACCATTTCAAGCTCCGCTCACTCAGCAGGCGATATCGATCCTTTTGCAGGGTGCGCCCTAGACCTGCGTGGGTGCAGCAGCCGTCCGATGGCCGAGAGGTTCCGCGTGATCGGCGCGTTCCGGGCCATCCAGGCGTGGTAGGCGCGGTATTTGGCATCCTGGGCCAGCAGATGTGCTTCCTCGGTCCGGGCGCGCCAGTAATAGATGCCGCTGATCAGCGAGAGCACGACCGTGTTGCGGACGGCGTCGGTCCATGATCCGTTCGTCACCAGAAACGGCATGACCGAACACCACCAGAACAGGTTCTTGGCAAGGTAGGCGGGATGCCGGGTGAAGCGATACGGCCCGTTGGTCAGCACGCCGCGATAGGTCAAATTCGAAAAGCGAATGCCGAACGCGAACGTCGCCCATGCATAGACTGCGGTCAGGAACACCAGCCAACCGGCCCACGCCCATAACAGCGGCGTGCTGCCTTGCAGCCAGTGGGCCCAGTCGGCGGTCGCGGCCTGGTAACCCATGACATCGTCGCGGCCCATCGTGCCCCAAACGAACGGCGGATAACACAGCAAGGCGGCGATCCAGCCTGCGAGCAGGGGATTGCCGCTCCGGATATGCGCATCGAGCGGGCGGAACGTCAGCAGGTAACCGACCGTGCCGATCTGCACGTCGACGACGAACAGCGTTTCGAAAAGCGTCTGCCCCAGCCTGACCGGATCATGAATCAACGCGGCATAATCTGCGGTGACGACCAGCGCGAAGCCCGGCGGCAGGATCGAGATCATGAATGCGCCGAAGAACCCCTTGATCGCCCAGGCCCGCCAATGCGCCGCGACCTGTTCGCTCGACCAATCCTCGCGTCCGATCAGCATCGCGCCGAAATGCCAGACCGCATCGCGCGGCTCTACAAGGTAGCGGTCGAGCCAGATGACGTACGGGATGGAGAGCACGAACAAGGGCACACAGAAAGTGCCGATCACCTCCATCGCGAACAGGTACTGCCCGTCCCAGTACCAGCGCCCGACGCAATAGAAGAAGCCGATGCCGGCCCATGTCGCCCAGAAGCCCGCAAGCTTGGTGATCGAGATGTCAGATGTTTCGCGCGTGGAGCGCTTCAGCGTCCAGTCGATACCGGTGGAAGCGCGACGATGAACCTTGTCGACCAGCAGCGACCAGCCAATCATCGGCAGCGATGTAAACAACAACGTCATCACGGCCGCATAGGGGCCGGACATCGGCTCACGCGGGCCGGGGATCGAGAACGCTTGCGCTATCCCGGCCCAATTGCGGCAGATCAGGATCCAGGCGATCAGCCCGGCCACGCCGACCAGCCCGACGCCAGCCGAGATGTCACTTTGGGGGCGAAGCTTGACGCTGCTCATCGCGGCTTTGCTAATGCGCAAAGGTTAAAACGCGCGAAACATTGTCACTCATCCCTGTCCGGGCTGACTGCCGGACACGGATCGAGCGAATGTCAGCGGTAGGCGGTGATCGTCCCGCTATCGTCCAGGATATAGAGCGTCTGGTTGGCGACCACCGGAGGCAGCGATACGGCGCCCTTGAACTTGCCGTACTGCGTCAGAGTGCCTTCCGAAGGATCGGCATAGGCCAGTTCCCCTTCCGAGTTCGCCACCCACAGGCGATTGCCCGCAAGCACCGGACCGACCCAGAAGACCGGACCCTTGCGCTTCTCCGGCTTGCGATAGCGCTCAAGCTGGTTGAGCCAGCGCACCTTGCCGGTGCCGCGCGCGATGGCGAGCAACTGCGCATGATCGGTCAACGTGAACACCCAGTCGCCCACCACCGATGGCGTCGAGATGCCGGCAAGGCTCAGTTCCCAGATGCGCTGGCCGGTGGTCAACTCGTATGCCGCCATGCGTCCGCCCTGACCGAGCGCGAAGACCCGGCCGCGATCGATGATCGGATCGGCGTCGACGTCGGTGAGGCTGCCCACCTCGGTCGAGATCGAGGTGCGCGCCAAGGCATCGGACCACAGCTGGCGGCCGTTTTCGTAACGATACGCCACCAGTTCGCCCGAGGAATAGCCGGCGACGACCGTACCTTGCCCGACAGCCGGAGCGGCGACGCCGAACACGCCGGACTGCGTGACCGAGGCGGACTCGTTCCACAGCTGCTTGCCGTCCTGCGCGTTGAGCGAGACGATCTGATTGTCCTGCGTCATCACATAGACGGCGTTGTAGCCGATCGACGGCGAACCGCGCAGCGGGCCGGCGGGACGCACCTTCCACTTTTCGGCGCCGTCGGTCGCGTTCAGCGCCGCGACTTCGCCAAGCCCGGTGGTGACGTAGACGGTTCCGGCATCGAAACTAATGCCACCACCGAAGATTGCCTTGGCATCGTCACCAACGTCGAAGTTCTTGGACCAGATCCTGGCACCGGTATCCGCACTGAACGCAGTGACCACGCCGCCCGTGTCCATGGCATAGAGGCGGCCGTCACCGATCACCGGCGAAGCGGCCAAGCGGCGCTTGTTGGTCGAGCCGGCGATGTGTGCGGTCCAGAGCCGTGCCGGCGAGGCGCCGAGTGCGAGATGACCGTATGCCTTGCTGGCAGTGCCCCCGCCCTGCGCCCAATCGGCGTTCGCTTCGGCCGGTGGAAGAATGACAGAAACGCCGGCGAGTTCGGGATCGACCTTCGCACCCGATTCGATCCGCGAAAGGATGGGCACCCGCTCACCAACGGTGGGGGTCTTGGGTCCGCTCTTGCCCTTGAAGATACCGCAGCCCGACACGCCGAGCGAAAGCGCGACGATAAGGGTGGGAACCAGCAGGCGTGCGCGTGAACAGCGTGTCATCATGTCGTAAGCCTTGGCCGCCAAAATACTATTCTCCCCCGGCGCCAGGGCCGGACGCACCGCCCTCGCCCGAGGCACTTACGACATCGTCGATCGCATCATATCCGAGTTGGCCGGACAACTGACGCACGCGCGCACGCAGCGCATCGGGCTGGGTCTTGTCCTTGGCGATCTTGGCCAGCAACGGTCCTGCCTGCTTCACCTTGCCTTGCTTGAGGTAGGCGATGCCCACCATCTCGCCAGCGGTGCCGAACCAGGGGTTGCCTGGCTGCGCCAGCGACGAAAGGCGATCGATCACCGTCTGCGGTGGCAGCTTGTCGTAAGCGGCCGCAATCTCGCGAACGGTTGCCAAATCGCGCAATGGCTTTGGCGCGGCGCTATTCTGCGCGACCTTGGAATAGAGTTGCGCGGCCTCTTCAGCCTTGCCCTTTTCCAGCAAGGCGCCGGCTTGCGTGATCTGCGCCATGACCGCGATGCCGCCCGTTTCCGCCGCAACCGGCGCCAGCTTGGCCTGCGCCCCGGCGACGTTGCCGGCATCGAGATCGTCGAGCGCGAGGATCAGCTGTTCCGACCCGGCTTCGGCCTCTGCCTTCTGACGATGCTGCCAATACAGGAAGCCCCCGAACGCAAGCAGGGCGATGACGATACCCGCGATCACAGCCACGCCATAGCGCTTCATGAACGTCTGAAGCTGATCCTGGCGTACGGCTTCGTCGACCTCGCGCATGAACACACCGCTTTGCTCAACCTGGCGGCGAGCGGCGGCGATATTGGTCACGGGATGCTGGGGAGGAACGGCCAAGGAAGGGCTTTCTGGGAAACCTGACGATCGGGGCGCTGTTTAGCGCAAGGGCGCCGCAATTCAACGGTGATGATCGGTGGCGGATATCGGGTGAAGGACGCGTGAATGGCGCAGTCGTGTCCAGCTATGGGAAAGACGACTTGCCCAGTGCCCGGGCGTAGATGCGCCCATAGGTCGAAATCATAGTCTTTTCATCGTAGTGCGCCAAGGCATGGCTGCGGTTGGCGGCGCCGACGCGAGCGCGTGCAACCTCGTCCCGGGCGAGCCTTTGCAGCACATCCGCGAGCGCGTCATCATCGTGCGGCCTACAGATAAAATCACGATTCTCGGCCGAGACCATCGCTGCCACGTCGCCCACGGCAGGGGATGCAACCGCGATTCCCGCGGCCATGGCCTCCACCACCGAGATCGGAAACTGCTCGCTATCGGAAGACAGCGCGAAGATATCGAACAACCCGACCGCCTTGGCGGGGTCGGCAGCGAAGCCGGGCAGATGCACGCGATCCGCGATCCCGCATGCGTGCGCCTGCGCCTTGATGGCGTCCCGCTCCGGACCTTCGCCCAGGATCACCAGTTGCCACGGCTCGGGCAGCTTGGCGAAAGCGCGCACCAGTCGCGGCAGGTTCTTCACGGCGCGCAGGCCCGCAAGGGTGCCTACCCATCGTTCTGCGGGACGTTTGACGATGCGCGGCAGGGCGTCCGCCTTGGGCTTCCTGGCGTAAGTGGCCAGCGCGATGCCATTGGGAACCAGGTGAACCCGGCCCCGCGGCTGCTGCCAGGCACCGAGCGCGACGGCCTCGAGCTTGCGCGACGGCACGACCAGCGCCGACGATCGATAGAGCGCCAGCCGCCGATACCAGTTGCGTGTGACCTTGAGCTTGTCGGCCTCGTCCTCGTTGAAGCCATCCTCGTGGTGGACCAGCGGAGGCAGCGCCAGAAAGTCGCCGAAGATGGTATGCGCCATCACCGCATCCATCGCGCCCCAGTTATAGGTGAGCACGAGGTCGTAGGGTTTCATCGCGGTCGCCAGCCGTTGCAATCGCCCCGGCGTTGGCCTCCCGGACAGGCTGGGGAAGTCTTCCGGGTAGCCGACCCGGATGCCGCGATCGATCGCGGCCGCCGCTGCCATCGCGCCGGGCACCGCGGACACCACGTCATGCTCCAGCTCGCGTCCGAACGCGTTCATCAGGCGTGCCGCCCGCAACTCCTTGCCACCGCGATCGAAGCTGGAATGAAGGTGGAGTATCCGCAAGACCGTCAGCCGACGCGCGTCAACAGGCTGTCGATCGCGGCGAACGCCTCCGGCTCGCACAAGGTCGGTGCGTGGCCGACGTGCGGGATGGTGACCGATACCGCTTCAGGCAGGCGTTTCAACATTTCGGCAAGGGTCTCGGTCCCCAACAGGTCGGACAGCGCCCCCCGCACGATCAGCACCGGACGATCGCGCAAGGCGTCGAGTGCCGGCCACATGTCGGCTTGCGTGGCGTTGGCGTCCAGCTGCACGAACGGCTCGGCTATCTTCATGTCGTAGTCGAAGACGATGCGGGCGTTGTTGCCCAACGTCATCACTCGCTTGGCGGCGGCGATCCAGAACGGCAGATCGCGATCGGGATGCGCTGCGCCGTGCATCTCCTCAAGCCCGCGCGCGGCATGGACCCAGGTGGGAAAACTGCGTCCCTGGCCGACGTAACCCTTGATGCGCTCGATTCCGGCGGGATCGAGGTAAGGCCCGACATCGTTGATGACCGCGGCAACGATACGCTGTGGCTGCTGCAGGGCGATCAGCATCGTCATCAGCCCGCCCAGAGACGTCCCCACGGCAACGAACCGATCGATGCCAAGCTCGTCGAGCAACGTGGTCACATCCTCGATATATTGCAGCGGGTTGTAGCTTGCCGCCTCGCGCGCATACTCGCTTTCGCCGCGCCCGCGCATCTCCAGACACAGGACACGCCAATCGCCCGACAAGCGCTCGGCCAAGGGCTCGAAGTCGCGGGCATTGCGCGTGAGGCCATGCAGGCAGATCACCGGCGGACGCGCATCGTCGCCCGGATAATCGCGATAGTGCAGTTTCAACCCGTCCCGGCTGCACCAGAACCGATCTTCGTAACGCGTCATGCCCGTTTGGCGCCCTTGCTTGATCCGCCCGGCTTGATCGACGGGCGCCTGGTGCCCACTATCGCCTGATGAAACGCGAACCGCAAGCGAGTGCCTATCACCCCGACCCGAAGATCCTGGCGATCGCCGACTGGATCGGCGATCCGGTCACGGCCGCCGGGTTTCCCAGCCACATTTTGCGCTTTCGCAATGATCGTTGGGCCAAAGCGGTAGGGCTGGAGGCTGTGGACGATACCAAGTGGCTCGATCACTTCGCAAAGTTCGCCCCGCTGCCCGGCAATCTCGCGCAGCCTTTGGCGTTGCGATACCACGGCCACCAGTTCCGTTCCTACAACCCCGACATCGGCGATGGTCGGGGCTTTTTGTATGCGCAACTTCGTGATGGCAACGACCGGTTGCTCGATCTGGGGACCAAGGGTTCGGGGCAGACGCCCTACAGCCGGTTCGGCGATGGCCGGCTGACGCTGAAAGGCGCGATGCGCGAGATCCTCGCCACGGAGATGCTCGAGGCGCTGGGGGTCAACACCAGCAAGACGTTCTCGGTCATCGAAACCGGAGAGGCGCTGGAACGCGGCGACGAGCCCTCGCCCACCCGGTCGGCCGTGCTTGTGCGCCTGTCGCATGGCCACATCCGCTTCGGCAGTTTTCAGCGCCTGCTTGCGTTGGACGAACGGGATCATATGGCGCAGCTGGTCGATTACTGCCTCGCCAACTACCCCGGCGGCATGCCGCCCGAGGATGCGCCGGGACGCGACGAACCGGCGGTGATCCTGCTGCATCAGGTCGTCGAACGCATGGCCGATCTTGCCGCATCCTACATGGTGGCCGGCTTCGTCCATGGCGTTCTCAACACCGACAACATGAACGTGTCGGGCGAAAGCTTCGACTATGGCCCATGGCGTTGGTTGCCGCAGTGGGATCCTGCCTTCACCGCCGCCTACTTCGACCACTCGGGCCTCTATGCCTTCGGCCGCCAGCCAGAGGCGATCCTGTGGAACTGCGGCCAGCTCGCCGTGGCCTTGCGGCTGCTCGTCGATACCGCTCCCCTCGTTGCCGCGCTCGACCGATACGGTGAACTGTACATGCAAGCGATGGCACGCCGCTTCACCTGGCGGCTCGGCATCGAACAGCGCGGCCAGGCGGCTGACACCGCGTTGATCGCGGCGGCGGAGCGATACATGCGCGAACGGGCGCTATCGCCAGACGCGTTCTTCTTCGCCCATCGCGCCAGCCGCGATCGTCCCGATGGCGAGTTCGGCGAACTGCTGTCCGCCTATGTGCCGACTTGCGAAGCGCGCGGCGAAGTGTGGGCCCATGGCGCCCCGCCCGGCGTGCTCATCGACGAGGTCGAACGGCTCTGGACCGCGATAGACCAGCATGACGACTGGGCACCGCTCCACGCCAAGGTCGCAGCGATCCGCCAACTCGGCGCCGCACTGGGGTGATCGTGCAAGGCCGTGGTTAACCTAGCGTTGTTAGCATGACGGTAAGGAGCATCGTGGCATAGCCGCATCGGGAAGCTCGAGCGATAACGGAACATCAATCCTAATGGACGGCGCCATCACGCCTGACACGACCGCCGGCGAAACGCGCAGTCTTCCGCGTGCGCAGCCGGCGTCGCAGCTCGTGTCGTTCGAGCCTGCGACCGGGATGGAGTTGTGGCGCGGCGCCATCTCGGATGTCGACGAAGTCGTGTCGCGCGCGCGCCGCGCCTGGCCGGCATGGGCGGCGCAGCCCCTTTCCACACGCATGGAACTGGTCCGCCGGTTCGCCAACGAGGTGCGCAAGGAAGCGGACGCCCTCGCCACCACGATCGCGCGCGAGACCGGCAAGCCGATGTGGGAAGCGCATTCCGAAGTCGAGAGCGTGATCGCCAAGGTCGAAATCTCGATCCGCGCCTACGCCGATCGGACATCCCAGCGTAAACTGGACAGCGCCCTACAAGGCACGATGGCGGTGCGCCACAAGCCGCATGGGGTACTGGCGGTGCTCGGGCCGTATAACCTGCCCGCCCACTTGCCCAGTGCGCACATCATCCCGGCGCTGATCGCGGGCAACGTCGTCGTCTTCAAGCCGAGCGAAAAGGCTCCCGCGACGGGCGAGGCGCTGGCACGATGCTTTCACCGCGCCGGCATCTCCGCCGCGGTGATGCAGCTCTGCATCGGCGGCCCGGTCGAGGGGCAGCGGCTGGTCGTCCATGACGGTATCGACGGGATTCTCTTCACCGGGTCCGCGAACACCGGCATCGCCATCAACCGCAAGCTTGCGACCCGGCCCGACAAGCTGGTGGCGCTGGAGATGGGGGGCAACAATCCGCTGGTGGTATGGGACACGCCCAAGCTGACCGATGCCGCCGCGATCGTCGTGCAATCCGCTTTCGCGTCCGCCGGTCAGCGCTGCACGGCGGCACGCAGGCTGATCGTCAAGGCCTCGATGTACGATGCCTTGATCGCCGAAGTGAAGACGTTGGCGGACCGCATCATCTTCGGGGCGCCGTTCGATTCGCCGACTCCGTTCATGGGGCCGATGATCGACAACGCGGCGGCGGACGGGTTGATCGAGAGCTTCGTCTACCTGCTCAGCCATGGCGGCCAGGCGATCAAACATCTGGTGCGGCCCGACGAGGGGCTTCCGTTCCTTTCGCCGGCGATGATCGACGTAACGGCCATGCCCGAGCGGCCGGACGTGGAACTGTTCGGGCCGATCCTGCAGATCATCAAGGTCGACGATCTCGACGAAGCTATTGCCGAAGCGAACGCCACGCGCTTCGGGCTGGTGGCGGCTCTGGTGGGTGGGACGCCGCAGGAATACAATCGCTTCTGGGCACAAATCCGCGCCGGCATCGTCAATTGGAACCGGCCTACCATCGGACCGGCCCATGCCGCGCCGGTCGGTGGTGTCGGACTATCGGGCAATCACCGCCCGACCGGCTACTACGCTGCCGACTATTGCGCCTATCCGGTATCCTCGGGAGAGATCGAGCAACCCCGCGCCGCGATCGGTATCGGACTGCGCGAGGCGTCTTGAACCGCGCGGCGGATCAGCTCCCGCTGGAAACCAGATCGACCTCGGTCAACCCGTTGGCCAGCTTGCGTACGTAGACGACATAGGCTTGCCCACCCTTGCGGCCGCCCAGAACGTTGTCCGACCCGTCCATGCGATACTCGGCGCCATAGCCCGCTGCCGTCGCCTTGGTGTAATAGAAGTCGATGACGTCACGCGGAGTCACCGGGCTGACGAAGTTCACCACGCGCAAATGACAGCCGTCGGCATCGGTTCCGGCCGCCTCCTGCACCGCTCCGCGTGGATAGACCGGGAGATCTTTCGGCAGCTTGCCCGCCCAGGTGGCGGAATACTGCGCCTTCTTGGTGCAATCCACGCTGGCGGCCTTGGCCTGCTGCGCAACTTGCGCTGCCGTCGCGGCACCCTCGACCAAGGATGAGGCGGGACCGGATTGGGCCGCGGGCGCCGACTTGAGATTGCCCCCGGCCTGCACCATCGCCTCGTCGCGCGCGGCCTGTATCGCTTCGGGCGAGCGTTGCTGCGGGGGCAGCTCGATCTGCCCGCCGTTCGCCGCAACCGCCGCGCCGTTGTTGCCCGCCATGTTGGGATCGACCATGATCTGATCGCCCAGCGCACCGGTCACTGCCGGATCGCTCTCGGTCGGCGTCGGTGTATCCTTGTCCGAACCGCACCCGGCGAGAAGCAGCGTGGCGGCCAAACTGGCGGCCAAGGGCATGCGGGCTTGTGCGAAGGTCGGCCTGTTCATCATCACATCCTCGAGCGGCTGACGCTGCAAGTCGCAATCAGCTGTGCTTAACGAAACGTTAGCCTTGCGGCGCATGCGTTAACGAGGTGTTGTTGTAACTGGTTAATTTCAGCGATGTACCATTGTGGGAAGATACCGCGCCGCCGGGTAAAAGGACAGGCGCCCCCTGCCAAGACAAGAGGCGCCCATCCCGCCCGCTTCCAGGCAGGCTATGCCGCCGGGAAGCAGACTTCTCCCGCGCGCGTCGCCGTCCGCGCGCGGGGATGGTTTGGATCAGCGGCAGCGCGAGCTACCCCTGTCGACCTGCCGTCCCAGCAGGGCGCCGCCAGCCGCGCCGAGTACGGTGCCCAGGGTGCGGTCACGACCGCCGTCGATGCCACGGCCAAGCAAGGCACCCGCGGCGCCACCGACGAGCAGGCCGGTCGTGCCGCTGCCCCGGCGGCAGGAATAGCGGTTGTCATCGCCGCGCCACGAGCGGTCACGGTAGTCGCGGCGATAATCGCTGCGATAGTCGTTGCCGTAGCCCCGACGATAGTTGTCGCGCGAGTAGCGGCGATCGCGCGACCAATCGCGATGATCGTTATAGGTTTCGGTGCCCGGTGCGACGAACGTCGATTCGTTTTGCGAATAGGAAACTGCGGCGGTCGCCGGCATCGCGGTCGCCAGCGTTGCGGTGGTGGCGATGAGGGCGGAAAGCTTCAAAAGAGCGTTCATGATGTTTCTCCTGCTCGGCGGAGACCAGAAGATCCGCCGTCTGCATTCATCTTTACGGGCTTCAACATGAACGATCCGCAACGACCTCGTCAGATTCGAAGATTTCGGCGAAGCGAGTAAAATCCTCTGTCGAGTTGCTTGAAGCACGTTCTTTGCGCCCGTATCACTCACGCCATGAGAGCAGGCTCACAGCCCAGCGGGCTTCCCTACGCCATCGCCGCCTACCTGATCTGGGGCCTGATCCCGCTGTATTTCCGCCTGCTGCACGAGGTGCCGCCGTTCGAGCTGGTCGGCTGGCGCGTGCTGTTCACCGTGCCGATCTGTCTCGTTCTCGTCATGCTGATGAAGCAGTCGGGCGAAGTGCGGCGGGCGCTGACGACACCCCGGACGCTGGCGGCGCTGATGGTCAGCGCGATGTTGATCGGCGTGAACTGGCTGGTCTACGTCATCGCGATCGCCACCGACCACGTGCTGGCCGCCAGCCTGGGCTATTACATAAACCCGCTGATGAACGTGCTGGCCGGCACCGTCTTTCTGCGTGAGCGCCTGTCCCGGCGTCAGTGGCTGGCCGTGGTGCTGGCGACCGTCGGCGTTTTGATTCTGGCCTGGGGCGCGTTGAACACGCTGTGGATCAGCATGGGCCTGGCGATCAGCTTTTGCGGTTACGGCCTCGTTCGCAAGCTCACCCCGGTCGAATCGCTGCCCGGACTCGCGGTCGAGACGCTGGTGCTGATCGTGCCGGCGCTGGCGCTGGTCGGATGGCAGTCCGTGCAGCCGGCCGGCATCTCGCTGGGACAGTCTCCCATGCTCGACGTCACACTGGCGATGGCCGGGCTCGTCACCGGCATCCCGCTACTGCTGTTCGCCACCGCGGCGCGGCGAATGGACTATTCGACGCTCGGCTTCGTGCAGTTCCTGGCGCCGACGCTGGTCTTCCTGCTGGGATTGTTCGTCTTTCACGAGCCGTTGCGCCCGGTACAGCTTGCCAGCTTCGTGATGATCTGGGCTGCCATCGCCGTGTTCTGCTGGGACTTGCTGCGCAGCCGCAAGCCCCCGGCGATCATTGACGAACCGGTCTAGAGCGCACCGGCGAAGCGCAGCGGTTCGCCCACCGCGGTTTCGCCCAGCTGCCCTTCCCACATCGCGAAGTGGCCGCGCACGATGGTGCCCAGCACACGGCCTTCGAGTTCCATGCCGGTGAACGGCGACCAGCCGCAGCGGCTCTCCAGCCAGTCCTCGGCCACGGTGAAGCTGCCCTTGCGATCGACCACGGTGAAGTCCGCGTCGTATCCGGCGGCGATCCGGCCCTTGCCCACCAGACCGAACACCCGCTGCACGCCTGCGCTGGTCATGTCGATCAGGCGCTCCAGGGTCATTCGCCCCTTGGCGACGTGATCGAGCATCAGCGGCAGCAAGGTCTGCACACCGGGCATGCCGCTGGGGCTGGCGGGGTAGGTCTTCGCCTTTTCCTCGATCGTGTGCGGCGCGTGATCCGAGCCGAGCACGTCGGGCACGCCCTGATTGAGCCACTGCCACAAGCCGTCGCGATGCGCGCCCGAGCGGATCGGCGGGTTCATCTGCGCATACGTGCCCAGCCGGGGATAGGCATCCTCGGCCGCGAGCGTCAGGTGCTGTGGGGTCACCTCGCACGTCGCCACGTCCCGGTGTCGCGCGATCAACTCCAGTTCGGCCGGCGTGGTAATGTGCAGCACATGGATCGGGCGCCTGGCCTCGCGTGCCAGGCGCAGGATCCGTTTCGTCGCCAGCATCGCGCTTTCATCGTCGCGCCATACCGGGTGGCTCGAAGGATCGCCTTCCACCCGTTCGTCCTTGCGCGCGTTCATCCGCGCCTCGTCCTCGGCATGGATGGCGACGCGGCGCCGGCCGCTCGCGAGAACACGGGCAAGCGCCTCGTCCTCGGCCACAAGCAGGCTGCCGGTGGACGCGCCCATGAAGATCTTGACGCCGGCCGTACCGGGGATCCGCTCCAGCTCGGCCAGATGCGGCGCGTTCTCGGACGTGGCGCCGACATAGAACGCATGGTCGCAGTGCATGCGGTGATGCCCGCGCGCCAGCTTGTCGAGCACACGCTCGGCGGTATCGGTGTTGGGATTGGTGTTGGGCATCTCGAACACGGCGGTGATGCCGCCCATCACCGCGGCGCGGCTGCCGCTTTCCAGGTCTTCCTTGTGCTCCAGCCCAGGCTCGCGGAAATGTACCTGGCTGTCGATCACGCCGGGCAGCACGTCGAGCCCGGTGCAATCGACACGACGCGACGCATCCGGATAGCTACCCACCCCGACGATCTTGCCATCGCGCACCGCGACGTCGGCATGGACCGGGCCGGACGGCGTGTGGACCATACCGCCAGCCAGTACGAGTTCGGGGGCAGCGCTCATCGTGTCATCTCCAGGTTGCCGCAATTGCCGGTGTCCTGACCAAAGGCAAACCCCTCCCGGTCGCGAGCTTCAAGGACGGGCGAAAGCGATTCGTGGGGGGGCAAGGTCATATGCCCTTCTGCACCGAACCCGATCGCGTAGGACAGCGCGAAGTGATCAGCGCGCTGCCACACCGCCTCACTGGATGGCGATGAGGCTGTCTGCAAACAGGTCGCGCGCCGCCCATGTCTCACCATTCGCCATGATCCGCGTCTCGCCCCACCACTCTGGCGCGGGGACCGGGGACGACTGCCCGATCAATGCCGATCCGAGCCGTACCGCAACCGCGCACAACAACGTCTCGTCCCCATGCGAGCGCGAAAATGCGACGATGTGGCCGGCGCGTTCGCCGGTGACCGACAGCGGTTCATAGCCGCCTTCGCGCAAGGCTGCGCTGCGCTTGCGCAAATCGAGCAAGGAGACGACCAGCCGCAGCTTCGCGGCTTCGCCATCGAGCGCGTCGCCCGCCAGCAACGCGCGTCGGTGGTCATAATCGACTGGCCGGCGGTTGTCCGGATCGACCAGCGAGTGATCCATCAACTCGCAGCCCTGATAGATGTCGGGAACGCCGGGCGCGAGAAGATGCAGGGCGGTCTGCGCCAGCGTGTTGGCGCGCGCGGCGCCAGCAATCTCGGCGACGAACGCGTTGAAGTCCTCGCGGAAGGCGGCGCCTTGGGCCCCGGTCAGCAGCAATGTCGCCAGATCGTGGCAATGCGCCTCGTAAACCTCGTCGGGCGCTTCCCACGACGATCGCAGCTTGGCTTCGCGCAGCGCCTTGCGCTGCCAGTCGTGGATCCGTTCGAGCAGCGTCTCGTCGCCGTGCTCCCAAGCGCCGACCAGGCTTTGCAACAGCAGATAGGCATCCGCCGGATCGACCGCTTCGGCATGGCGGGCGGCGAGATCGAGCCAGCGGCGGGCTCGATGTTCCCAGGCTTGCGGCACCGCGCTCAGCACCGCAAGCCGTGCCCGGGCATCTTCGCCGCGCTTGTGGTCGTGCGTTGCGGTGGCAAGCATCGCGTGCGGTGTCGCTTGCGCGCGGGTGCGCATCGCGGCGTGGAAATCGTCCAGTGCGCACGCGGCATTACCCGGATCGAAGCCCACGTCGTTGGCGGAAAGCAGCACGCCATGGCGATAGAAGGCAGTATCCTCCACGCCCTTGGCGGCGATCGGCGCGGAAAGCTGCTGGAACCGGCGCACGGCTTCGCCCAGCAGTTTCGGGCGAGAGCTCGTCCCCGTCAGCCAGCCCAGTACGGCATCGAGCACCGCGATCTCGCCGGGAGGCATCAACGGCAGCGCGGCCGCGCGCGCCGCCTGTCGGATCGGTTCGTCCGCAGCGGGGGCGCCCTCGGCCGTGGCGTAAGTGCGATAGACCGGGAAGATCCAGAGCAGCCGCTCGATCGCGCGACGCAGCATGCCGGCGGTCAGATCCTCGCGCCCCTCGCCTTGCGCCAGCGCGACGAAGCTGGCGACGCAGGCGGCGAGCTGCCCCTCGAACTGCCATGTCAACAGATCCTGCCGCGCCGGTGTCGCTTCCGCTTCGAAATCGGCGCTGCGCCCGCTGATGTCCTCCCACAGCGCCGCGAGCGTCGCCTGCCCGGCGGGATCGTGCAGAACCTCCGACACCTCGCGCATGAAGTCGTAGCCGCTGGTGCCTTCGATCGCCCAATCCGTGGCGAACGGTTCGTTGGCGGCGAGGATCTTTTCGACCACGATATAGGCCCGGCGATCGGGCGCGATCTCGTCAAAACGGGTCCGCAACTGACGGCAGTAGCCGGCGGGATCGGTCAGCCCGTCGACATGATCGACCCGCACGCCATCGATGATCTTGCGCGCGAACAGATCGAAGTACAGGGCGTGGGTCCGCGCGAATACGGCCTGATCCTCGATGCGGACCCCGGCCAGTTCGTTGATCGAGAAGAAGCGCCGCCAGTTCAATTCATCATTGGCGGCGCGCCAGTAGATCAGGCGGTAATGCTGGCGGTCCAGCAGCGCGCGGAAGCGTTCGCCGGTGGTCTCCTCGATCGCTTGTTCCGCGCGCAAACGATGGACCGGATCGTCGCGGCGGATCGGGTAGATCGCGCCTTCATACAGTTGGACGCCCAGCCGCTCGCCACGCGGCACCAGCGTGATCGCACCCTCGGCGATTGCTTGCGGCAGTGGCGTGCTCAGCACCGGCAAGGCCAGACGCTCGCGCCAGTCGATGTCGAAGACCGGCGCGAAATCGCTTTCGGGTCCGTTCTCCAGAACGTCCATCCACCAGGCGTTTTCGTCACCCGCGACGCCCATGTGGTTGGGAACGATGTCGATGATCAGGCCCATGCCGTGCCTTTGCAACGTGGAAGCCAGGCTGATCAGGCCCTCCTCGCCACCAAGCTCGGGATTGATCCGCGTCGGGTCGATCACGTCGTAGCCGTGAGTCGATCCTTTCGCCGCCGTCGTGATCGGCGAGGCGTAGACATGGCTGACGCCCAGATCGGACAGATAGGGCACCAGCGCTTCTGCATCGGCAAAGGTGAACTCGGCGTGCAACTGCAACCGGTAGGTGGCGCGAGGCATCATGCCGAAGGACCCGACGCGCGCGCTGCGATCAGCGCGGCGACGCGGCGTGCGGTGGCAGGTTCTGCAAGCAGGTCGGCCAGCGGCGCGGCAAGACGGCGGCGCCAGTTGGGATGCTCATCGATAGTGCCCGGCAAGTTCGGCTGCTCTTCAAGCGCTAGCAAATCTTCCAGCGGAACGATCGCCAGCTTGCAGGGGGTGCGCGCGAGATGCGCGATCGCCGCTTCGACGACGGGAGCGGGGTCCCGATCGGACGGTTGCGGCGACCCGCTCGGGGCGATCCGGGTCCAGAGTGCCTTGCGATCGGCCATGCGTCGTCGTTCCTCGTTCTCGCAATCCCCGCCGCGTAACAGGCGCCGGTTCCATTCGATATCGCGCCCGGTCCACCAGCCGGCGATGGTGGCAGTGTCGTGCGTGCCGGTCATCGCCACCGCTTGCGCGGGGAAGTCGGCCGCAGGGCGGAAGCTGTCCGCATCGCGTTCGAACCAGAGCACGCGCATGCCCAGCATCGCCTTTTGCGCCACCGGTTCCACGAAGCCGGGCGGGCGCGTGCCGAGATCCTCTCCGACGATCACCGTGCCCGCCCGATGCGATTCGAGTGCGACGATCCGCAGCAGGTCGGCGAACGGATATGTCAGGTAGGCACCGTCGCCCGCGCCCGCTTCTGGCGGCACGACCCACAGCCGGGCGAGCCCGAATGCGTGATCGATCCGCAAGCCACCCGCATGGCGCAGGCTTGCGCGTAAGGTGGCGATCCAGGGCGCGAAGCCGGTTTGGCGCAACCCGCGCGGCGAGAAGCCGGTAAGCTGCCAGTTCTGCCCCTCGGGGCCCAGCGGGTCCGGAGGGGCGCCGATCGTCAGGCCGTGGAGCATCGCCTCCTGCATCGACCATGCATCGCTACCGGCAGGATCGATGCCGACGGCCAGATCGGCGATCAGGCCCAGCGCCATCCCCGCGGACCTGGCCTCATCCTGCACGAGCGCCAGCGATCGATCCGCCAGCCATTGCGCATAGAGATGGAACGCTAGTTCGTCCCCATGCTCGACCGCGAACTGCGCGGCGGCTCGACCATCGGGAGCGCGGTATTCGATCGGCCAGCGCCGCCAGTCGGGCTCGTGCAAGTGCGCGGCCAGCGCATCGAACAGCGCGTGCCGTTGCAACGCGGGGCCCTGCTGCTGGGCCCAGGCCTCAACTTCGTCCCGCGTGCCTGCATCAAGGTCCGCGAAGGCGCGGCGCAAGGCGCGCGTCCGCTCTGACAGGCTGGTCGGCCAGTCGATCAACGCCCCGCCTTCGCCGACGGGATTATCGTCGATCGGCGCGAAAGCAGGGTTCAGAAACAGGCGGCTCGAAGGCGAGTACGGGCTGAACCGTTCGCACTCTCCACCGATCGGGGCGTGAACCGGGCTTATCGCGACCACGTCGGCGCCATGACCGGCGAGCAGGCGCACCGCTTCGCGCAGGTCCCCGAAATCGCCATAAGGCGCGGACCGCTCCCGCAATGAGGGTATCTGGATCGCGGTACCCCAAAGCTGGCGGCCGCCACCATCCGCCAGATCGTCGGGCACCACGCAACGCTGCGGCGCCACCGCCAGGATCAGTTCGTGCCCGGCTATGCGCAAACGGTGATAGCCCGGCTGAGCGATGCCCGGCAGGATGCCGCGCACGACGGCCAGCGCATGAATGCCGCCATCCTCCAGTTGCAACTCGGCGCTTTCCGCCGCGCCGAAAGCGGCAGGCAGGGCAAGCGGCGCATCGACGTCGGTGGACAGAAACACCGGCGGCTCGCGCTGCTCCTGCGCCAGCGTTTCCAGGCTGGAGCGAGCCGCATCCTCCGTCTCGGCGGGATAGCCCAGCGCCGTCAGGATCGCCCCGAGGTTCGCGTCGCCGACAATCCGTTCTACGCCGCCCGCATCCTGCCAGACGCGCGCGAGACCGGCGGCTTGCGCCAGAGCATGAAGCTCGCTCATGCCGGGGCCAGCCGCGCGACGAAGCGCTGTGCCTCGGCATGGATGATCTCGCCCGGCGCATCGGGCAAGGCTGCCGGCGTATCGGCAAGATCGATCGCAATGTTCAGGACCGCACCATCGCCCAATAGCCAGGAGGCAGAAACCGCCTTTTCGCCCGACACGTGCGCGCCGAGCGACTTCGCGCCCCTGAGCCGGGGCACGATCCACTTCGACCGCAAGGCGATGAGCGTACGATAGAGTTGCTCCCACGCGTCGGCATCGGGCCCGGGCTGAGGTTGCGATGCGGCGAACGTGCCTTGCGCGTTGGGATCGGGAATCGCGCGCCGTGCGCTTTCATCCGCGAACGCGGCGAACTTGGCGAACTCACGGCGACGGCCTTCGCGAACCGCATCGGCAAGATCGTCGTGGAAATCGGTAAAAAACAGGAACGGGCTCTGCGATCCGCGTTCGTCACCCATGAACAGCAACGGGATCTGCGGGCCGAGCAGCAGCAGCGCGGTGGCGGCACGCAACTTGGACGGATCGGTGAGCAGGGTCAGCCGCTCGCCCATCGCGCGGTTGCCGATCTGATCGTGGTTCTGCAGGAACGCCACGAACGCGGACGCCGGCAAGTGGCCGCTGGACGAACCACGATGCTTGCCGTCCTGATTGGCCGAGGGCTCGCCCTGATAGATGAAGCCTTCGGCCAGGCAGCGCGCCAATCGCGCCTCGGGCTCGTCGGCAAAATCGGTGTAGTACGCGTCGGTTTCGCCAGTCAGCAGCACATGCAGGACGTTGTGGAAATCGTCGTTCCACTGCGCGTCGTAGACACCTTCGCGCAGGCGATCGGCCTCGTTGTGCTCGTTTTCAAGCACCAGATGGATGTGGCGGCAGGCCGATCCGGCACGCAGATCATGCGCGAGCTGGTCGAGAAACGTCGGATTGTCGATCGCGTGAACCGCATCGAGGCGAAGCCCGTCGAAGCGGTAATCGCGAAGCCACATTTGCGCGTTCTCGCGAAAGTAGGCTGCGACCTGCGGCTTGTCGACGGCGACCGCGCCACCCCAGGGCGTCTCGACCTCGATATGGAAGAAGCCGGGCGCAT
Source organism: Novosphingobium sp. TK46 (assembly GCF_055361525.1). Taxonomy (NCBI): domain Bacteria; kingdom Pseudomonadati; phylum Pseudomonadota; class Alphaproteobacteria; order Sphingomonadales; family Sphingomonadaceae; genus Novosphingobium; species Novosphingobium sp. TK46. The sequence goes on along the minus strand of NZ_CM143963.1, from coordinate 2,281,347 downwards.
AGGCGTTGAGATAATTGCCGTCAGGACCGAAGTGATTGTACACCACATCGAGCAGGACCATCATACCAAGCTCGTGGGCCCGGTCGATCAGCGCGCGCAGTTCCTGCGGCGTGCCATAGCTTTCGGCCGGTGCGAACGGCAGCACGCCATCATAGCCCCAGTTGCGCGTGCCGGAAAACGCGCCGATCGGCATCAACTCGATCGCGGTGATGCCAAGATCCGCGATGCGCGGCAGTTCGTCCATGACCCCGGTAAAACCGCCGAGCGCACCGACATGCACCTCCTGGATAATGGCTTCTTCCCAGGGCCGGCCGCGCCAGGTGTCCGTGCGCCAGACATAATCGTCGGGATCGACGACGACGCTCCATCCGTGAACGCCGCCATCCTGCGACCGCGATGCCGGATCGGGCACGGCAAGACCATCGTCCAAGTGGAAGCGATATCTGGCGCCGGCACTCGCCTCAACCTCGGCGCTGAACACGCCATCCGCCTGCGCCACCATCGGCACTGGCTGGGCGCCTTCGATCTCAAGCAGTGGACGGTGCTGCTCAGGCGCCCACAATGCGAAGCGCCAGCGGTCTGGCGATACCTTCCCAGGGCCCCAGACCGTGGTCACTGCGCGAATTCCGACAGCGAACGGATCAGCACCGCGCTATGCGGTGCCAGTTCGTAATCGGCCCCGACTGTCTCGTCTGCGGCGTCCGGCCGGGCGCTGTCGATCAGCAGGGTGCGTTCGGCCGTGCCCATGTTCAAGGTGAAGTGGATGGGATCGTCGCTGGCGTTCAGCAACAGGTTGATCGCTTCGACGTGGCCATCGTCAAGCTGGATGGCCCGGCGCATGCGCAATGCCCGGCCTTCCGGGTTCTGCCAGTCCTCGGACGAAAGCTGCTCTCCGCGCTCGTCCCACCATTCGACGTCGTCGACGCCCTGGCCCGGCGAATTCTCGCCATAGAGAAACACCTTGGAGCGCAGCACCGGGTAGCGTTTGCGCAAGGCGATCAGCCGCGATGTGAAATCGCTCAGCGCCGCGCCAGCCTCGGTGTCCAGCAAGGACCAGTCGATCCAGCTGATCTCGTTGTCCTGGCAATACGCGTTGTTGTTGCCGTTCTGCGTACGGCCGAACTCGTCGCCCGCGACCAGCATCGGCGTGCCGAGCGAGGCGAGCAGCGTCGTCAGCATCGAACGCTGGACCTTTGCGCGCGTCTCGACGATGCCCTGATCGTCCGTCGGCCCCTCGGCACCCCAGTTGCGCGAGATGTTGTTGTCGTGACCATCACGGTTTTCTTCACCGTTGGCCTCATTGTGGCGCTCTTCATAGGCGACGAGATCGGCCAGGGTGTAGCCGTCGTGGCTGGTCAGGAAATTGACCGAGGCCCACGGACGCCGCGCGCGCCGGTCGAACAGGTCGCCCGAACCCAACAGTCGCGCGGCCAGATCGCCACGCTGTCCCGGCTCGCCGCGCCAAAAGCTGCGGGCGGTGTCGCGGAACTTGTCGTTCCACTCCGCGAAGCCCGGCGGGAAATTCCCGAGCTGATAGCCGCCGATCCCGACATCCCAAGGTTCCGCGATCAGCTTCAGCCGGCCCAGCACCGGATCCTGGCGCAGCACGTCGAACAGGCCGGCATTGGGATCGAAGCCATGGGCGGTGCGCCCCAGCGTCAGCCCGAGGTCGAAGCGGAAGCCGTCGATGCCATAGGACGTCGCCCAGTAGCGCAGCGAGTCCGCCACCATCTGGATCACGCGGGCATGCTCCAGATTGAAGGTATTGCCCGTACCCGTATCGTTCAGGCAATAGCGCTTGTTCTCGGACGACAGGCGGTAATACGTCGCGTTGTCGAGACCGCGCCAGCACATCGTCGGGCCAAGCTCGCTGCCTTCGCAGCTATGGTTGTACACGACATCCAGGATCACCTCGATACCGGCGGCGTGCAGTCGGCGCACGGCGACGCGCAGTTCGTCCTGCGTATTCTCGTCGGCGAAGTAGCTGGGCTCCGGCGTAAAGAAGTTGAGGGTGTTGTAGCCCCAATAATTGCGCAGGCCCCGCTCCTGCAGGAAACGATCCTGGGTGAAGGCGTGGATCGGCAGCAGCTCCAACGCGGTGATGCCCAGCCGCTTGAGGTGGTCGATAACCTTGGGATGCGCCAGCCCGGCGAACGTGCCGCGTTCCTGCGGCGGCGCATGCTCCAGCAGCTTCGTCAGACCCTTGGCATGGGCTTCGTAGATCACCGTCTCGGACCAGGGCGTATTTGGCCGGCGATCCTCGCTCCAGTCGAAATGGTCGTGGGTGACGACGCCCTTGGGCATGGCCGGCGCGCTATCCCGCTTGTCGAAGCCCAGATCGGCGCGGCGTCCACGCAAGGGGTAGGCGTGGAGCACGTCGTTCCAGCGGATGTTGCCGTGCAGCCGCCGGGCATAGGGATCGAGGAGGAGCTTGTTGCGATTGAAGCGGTGGCCCTGCTCCGGCTCATAGGCACCATGCGCGCGATAGCCGTAGAGCAGGCCCGGCCGCGCATTGGGCAGATAGCCATGCCAAACTTCGTCGGTGCACTCGGGCAAGGCGAACCGTGCTATTTCACGCCGCCCGCTCGGATCGAAAAGGCACAACTCGATCTGCTCGGCATTGGCGGAGAAGATGGCGAAGTTTACACCCAGGCCATCGAACGTGGCTCCGAGCGGATAAGGTCTGCCGCCTTCGAGGCGGTCGGGCAAAAGGCTCAAGGGTGCTCCCGGCGCAGCTTGGTGTCGGCAGGGAGAATGCTTGTTGGCGGATTTTGCTGCAACGCGGCAGGACAAGGTCCGAAAAAAGGTGCGCGATCAGCCTCAGCTGGTGAGAACGAACGGAATGGTCACGTATCCGCGCACCGCGACGGGCGATCCCGCTTTCTTCTGCGGCGCCCAGCGCCAGCGCTTCACCGCTCCCAAAGCCGCACGATCGAGCGCCTGGCTACCGCTACTCGAGGCGAGCTGGATGTCGGACACCTTCCCGTCCGGGCCGACCAGCACCATCAGCTTGACCGTGCCCTGCTCACGACGGCGGCGCGCATCGACGGGATAGGCCGGCGGTTTGGCGGACAGGACCTGGCTCGACAGGTCGCCCCCCTCGACCGGATCGGATGATGCCACCGGCGCCGCCGCCGCCGTGGCGATAGCCGGGGCGACGGCCCGGGTGGTGGGCACGGGCGCGCTTGGTGGGGGAGGCAGGTCGAGCGCGACCTGAACCGGTCCAGGTGACGGCAGCTGGATCATCGGCTTGGGGATGAATGCCCGGGGCGGCTGCTGCACCGGCTTGTCGAGGCTTTTCGGCGGCGGAGGTGGCGGTGTCGTATCCAGCTCCTTCATCGCGACCACGGTCAGCCGCGATGGCGCTTTGTGCTGGGCGACGACGTTCAACGTCGCCAGTGCGGCGATACCGGCCAGGATCATGCCCGCCGATGCCGCGAACGCAACCGCGCTCGATCGACGCGAGGGCTGATAGACGCTGCGCTCCATCACCATGTGACCGTTCGGCACGCCATCCGGCGTTCGCAACGCTAAAGGCTGGAACGACGGCGTCAGGGCCGGTGCATATCGCGGTGCTGCCAGGGTGGCCATGTGAATGCCTCATCGGATTGCGCAATCGGGCTATTGCGAGTCATTCGCATAGGCACTAAGGCGTGCGGCGTCCAGACCCTTCGGTTGCCCCGGCGGCAATCGCCCGCCATCAGGAAAGTTCGTATTCGTGGAAGCCGTCGACGTTGCCGAGCCCGTAGCGCAAACGCGTGCCGCCGCCACGACGACACGGCCCGCGCCCCCGCGAAAGAGCCGCAAGGTTCGCTCCTTCTGGCTCAAGCAACTGCATACATGGCACTGGATCAGCGCCGCGGTGTCGCTCACGGCCATGCTGCTGTTCGCGATAACCGGACTGACGCTGAATCATGCCGCCTCGATCGCGGCAAAGCCGATCGTCACCCAGGCCAGCGGAACCTTGCCCCAAGGATTGCTCAAGACCCTTCCCGAGCCGGGCGACAGCACCGCGCCGCTGTCGGCCCCGGTCGCCAGCGCCGTAGCCGCGGCGGTAACCCTGGACCCGGCGGGCTTTGCCGCCGACTGGTCGGACGAGGGAGAGGTCTATGTCGCGATGCCCGGCCCGGGGCGCGACGCATGGGTCAGCATCGACCGCGAGACCGGCGCCATCACCTCGGAAAAGACGCAGCGCGGATGGATCTCCTACGTCAACGACCTGCACAAGGGGCGCAACACCGGATCGGCGTGGTTCTGGTTCATCGACGTGTTTGCCGTCGCCTGCCTGGTTTTCACGCTGACCGGGCTGATCCTGCTGCAGATGCACTCCAAACACCGCCCGTTGACCTGGCCGATGGTCGGCCTCAGCCTGGCCATCCCGCTCGTCATCGCCATCTTCTTCATCCACTGACCAGGAAGCCTGCACATATGAAATCGAAGGTCCTGCCCTCCTTGCCGCTGCTGGTCGCCGGCACATTCGCCGCGCCGGCGACGGCGGCCACGGTCAGCGTCACCATCCCCAAGGTGAACGTCGCCGAGTATCACAAGCCCTACGTCGTGGGTTGGCTGGAGCCTGCCGCCGGCGGCGAGGCGCGTACCGTGTTCGTCTGGTACGATCTCAAGAAGGGTGGTCGCGAACCCGGCACCAAGTGGCTTGCCGACTTGCGCAGCTGGTGGCGCAAGGGCGGTCGCTCGCTCAAGCTGCCCGCCGACGGCCTGAGCGGCGCGACCCGCGCGCCCGGCACCTATCAGATCGCCATTCCCGGCAATCTGCCTGCGGGCGACTACGTGTTCAAGGTCGAGGCTGCGCGCGAAACCGGCGGCCGCGAGCTCGTATCCGTGCCGATCAAGCTGCCACGCGGCGGCGGTTCCGCCGCCGGCAAGACCGAGCTTGGCGCCGTCACCGTCCGCTAGATCATCGGGCCGATCCGCGACCTTCCCAAATCAATTACGCAACAGGGATCCCTTTATGCGCACTCGTCATGCTTTGCTTGCCGCCGCCGCTCTTGCCATCGGCATATCGTCGCCCGCGCTGGCGCACCGCCAGTGGCTGCTTCCGTCCACAACTACGCTTGCCGGCACCAGCGAGTACGTGACGGTCGACGCAGCGGTCTCGAACGACCTGTTCTATGCCGACCATGTCGCCATCGACCCGGCGCTGGTGAAGGTATGGGCGCCCGACGGCAGCGAGGGCAAGATCGAGAATGCGGCGAAGGGCCAGTACCGGTCGACCTTCGATGTGAAGATCGACAAGCCGGGCACCTGGACGATCGGCATGGAACGCGCGGGCGTCATGGGTACCTTCAAGGTCGGCGACGAGACCTGGCGCGTAGGTGGTCGTGGTCGACCCGGCGGTGGGCAAGGTGGCCCCGGCATGGCCGGCGCCGGTGCAGGCGGACCTAACGCGGGCGGCCCTAACGCAGGCGGCCCCGGCGCGGGTGGCCCGGCCCGCCCGCCGATGAAGAGCGTCGCCACCGTCGCGGACATTCCCGCCAACGCGACCGAGGTGAAACTGACCGAAAGCTATTCGCGCAACGTCATCTACGTGACCGCCGACGCGCCGACCGCCGGGGCGTTCAAGCCGACCGGAAAGGGTCTCGAATTCCAGCCGATCACGCAGCCCGGCTCGCTGGCGTCCGACGAGGAAGGCCAGTTCCGTTTCCTCGTCGATGGCAAGCCGGCAGCCAACGTCGCGGTGACGGTGGTGCCCGGGGGCAAGAAGTTCCGCGAGGCCGAGGATGCGCAGGAGCTGAAGACCGGCGCCGATGGGGTGCTTCACGTCAAATGGCCGGTCGCGGGCATGTACTGGCTCAGCGCGAATTATACGGACAACAAGCCGTCCGTCCCCCGTGCGACCGAGCGCCGCCTCGGCTTCACCACCACGCTCGAGGTGGTCGCGCCCTGAGGTCGTAGCCGACTGCGCCGTGCGCCTGGCCGTCCCCCTCGCGATCGACCCTGCAATCCTCGATGGCTGGCGTCCCGGCGCGCCGGTCGTCGAGCTGGATGGCGAGACAATGGGGACGGACTGGCGGGTGCGGCTGGCGGCGCCTTCCGGCTTCGATCGCGACGCGCTGCTCACCGCGATCGAAGCGCGGCTCGAAGCGATCCTCGCCGAGATGAGCCACTGGCGTGCCGATTCCGTCCTTGGCCGCTTCAATCGCGCTCCGGGTGGAACCTGGTTCACCTTGCCGGCTGATTTTACGCAGGTCTATCAGGCGGCGAGCACCGTCTTTGAGTGTAGTGGCGGAGCCTATGACCCTGCCATCGGCGAGCTTGTCGGCTTGTGGGGGTTCGGACCGGAACCGGCCAGGGCGCCGCCGGACGATGCGACGCTGACAGGCGCACGCGCGCGTTCCGGCATGGCGCGACTCGCCTACGATCCGCAGACCCGGCGCTTGCGCCAGCCAGGTGGCGCCCGCCTCGACTTCTCCGGCATCGCCAAGGGATTCGCCGTCGACGCGCTTGGCGTGGTGCTGCGCGAGCATGACTGCCATCACGCCCTCATCGAGATCGGCGGAGAGCTGCTGGGCCTGGGGCTGCGTCCCGATGGCGATCCATGGTGGGTCGAACTCGAAACGCCGGTCCGGGACATCCAGCGCCTGCGTATCGCGCTGCATCAGCTCGCGGTCGCGACTTCTGGCGATTACGTGCAAGGCCGGCACACCATCGATCCCCGCACCGGCGGACCTGTCGCCCATGCGCTGGCGGTCAGCGTGGTGCACCCCTCGGCAATGATGGCGGACGCCTGGGCGACGGCTCTCAGCGTGGAAGCACCGGCCGCGATGCGACTGCTCGCCACGCGCGAAAAGCTGTTGGTACGCGCAATCCTGCAGGCGAACGACACGCCAGTCGAATGGATCAGCCCCGCGTTATGGGCCCTCATCGGCGAACCGGAAATCTAATAAATCGGTTCGGAAACCGCGGCTTGGTACGGTTCGAAACACGATAGCCCACGCGCCTTGCGACAAATTGATATGATTTGTCTTGCTACTGCGAGTGACTCGCAATATCGGGCGCTTCGTTACCGATCCATATGGGGGAATTCATGTCATTCAAGCCGTCATCGTCGGCCACGCGCCGCACATTCCTGGCGCTTTCCTGCATCGCGCCGGTGTTCGCGCCTGCGCACGCGCAACAAGCCGGAACACCGGAGCGGTCGCTGGGCGGTGTCACGGTGACGGACAGCGCGATCGTCGAAGAACCCGGCCGCAAGCTTGAATCCCCCAAGCGCACGCGTTCGGTTCGCGACACACCGCAGACGATCACCGTGCTGACCAACGAGGTGATCGAACAGCAGAACCTGCTCACCTTGCGCGACGTGCTTTCGACCGTTCCGGGCATCACCTTCGGCGCGGGCGAAGGCGGCACCGGCCCCGGCGACAACATCACCTTCCGCGGCTACAGCGCCAGCAACGACATCACCATCGACGGCGTGCGCGACAGCGCGCAGATCACCCGCACCGATACCTACAACCTTGAGCAGCTCGAGGTCACCAACGGTGCCAACTCGGTGATCTCGGGTGCGGGTTCGACCGGCGGCAACATCAACCTGGTCACCAAGCGACCCAAGGCGAACGACGCCTATCTGGCGACCGCCGGGATCGGCACCGACAATTACTATCGCGCCACGGTGGACCTCAACAAGCGCGTCAACGATCTGGTCGCCTTCCGCCTCAACGCGATGTGGCACAAGAACGACGTGCCGGGCCGCGATATCGAGGATTTCAAGCGTTGGGGCGTGGCACCGTCGGTCACGTTCGGCGTCGACGGCCCGACAAGGCTGACGCTGCAGTACAATCACCAGGAGGACGACAACATTCCGCAGTACGGCGTGCCGTACTATTCGGGTAAGGTCCCCGGCGTCGATCGCAGCGACTATTTCGGCTACCGCAACTTCGACAAGCAGAAGATCAACGTCGACCAGGCGACCGCGATCTTCGAGCATTCGTTCAGCGACACCGTCTCGGTCCGCAATCTGGCACGCTGGCAGGACTCGCGCCAGTTGACGCAGGTTTCGCCTCCGCAGGGCACATACTGCGTCGCTGCCACCAACCGCACGCCGACCGGCGGCGCCTGCACGGTGAATCTGGGCACCACCGCTGTGCCGATCAATGCGACGCTGCCCACCGGCTACTATTACGCCACCGGCCCGCGCGGCAACACGCGTGATACGCGCAACCAGCTCCTGTTCGATCAGCTCGACCTGCGTGCGGTGCTCAACACCGGTGCGATCGAACACACCATAAATCTGGGCGGTGCGGCGACCTGGGAGAAGTACGACCTCCTGACCGGCAACTCGCTGCGCAACCCCAACGGCACGGCGGCCTTCGCCCGCTATCCGCTGATCAACATCGACAACCCCGGTGAAGTCATCACCGGACCCGCCTCCGCGTTCTTCACGTACGGCAGCAACGTCTACACCGGCCCGGTCAACTTCATCCCTGGCACGCACACGGACAGTGAGCAGACCAACGTCGCCGGCTACCTGTTCGACACCATGAAGCTGGGCAAATTCGAACTGAGCGCCGGTGGCCGCATCGAGCGTAATGTCGGCACGTCGTTCTCCGACACCATCTCGACGTCGGGCGCGACACTCGGCACCGTCACGGCGCGCAGCGCGGTGGCTCGCAGCGCCGATACGCTGCTCTCCTATCGCGTCGGCCTGAACTACAAGCCGGTGGAGCCGGTGAGCCTCTACATCGCTTACGGCAACTCGCAGACGCCGTCGAAGAACTCGGTCAACGGTTCATGCACCGCCGACACGCCCGGCGTGACCAACGCGACCTGCAACATCAACCCCGAAACCGCCAAGAACTACGAGATCGGCGCCAAGGCGGAACTGTTCAACGGCGGCCTGCTGCTGACCGCATCCGCCTTCCGCAACGAGCGGGACAAGTACGCGGTCATCTCGGGCGATCCCACCGTTCCCAACCAGCAGCTCGACGGCAAGTCGCGTGTCGACGGCATCGCCCTGGGCGCGTCCGGCACAATCACCCCGGCCTGGACGATCACCGCCAACTACACCTACCTGAAGGCCAAGCTGCTGCAGTCGGTATCGGACGAATGCCTTGCCAATCCCGGCACCGGCACCTGCACCAACACTGTCGCCAATCCCAACCCCGGCAGCGACCAGTTCCTGATACAGACGCCCAAGCACTCGGGCAGCCTGTTCACCACGTATCGCCTGCCGTTCGGCCTGACGCTGGGCTATGGCTTCACCTACCAGGGCAGCTTCCTGCTCTCCGCCGCCACGCCGCTTGCGGCCGCGATCCGCTCCGAAGACTTCCTGACGCATCAGGGCTACCTCGCCTACGAATTCAGCCCCAACGTGTCGGCTCAGGTCAACGTCAAGAATATCGGCAACAAGCTGTACTACACCCGCATCCGCAACAACGGGTGGGCGACTCCGGGGGATGCACGTTCGGCGGTCCTGACCATCACCGCCAAGATGTAGGCCCTGCCCCCGAAAGGTCCGGCGGACGCTTGCCGATTGCGTCCGCCGGGCTTGACCGGTCGCCTGGCGTTGCCTTGGCTCACGATACGGGCAAGAGAGAGCCGATGGTCATCGAGATCCCCGAACTGTTCACGCCCGACGAAGTACGCGGTATGCGCGCCGCGCTGGAAAGCGCCGACTGGGGCGATGGCCGCGCCACTGCCGGTCATCGGGCGGCCCGGGTGAAGCAGAACGAGCAGCTCGCCCTCGAACACCCCCTGGCGCGCGAGCTGGGCCAGCGGGTGCTGGCAAGGCTGGCCCAGACCCCGCTGTTCATCGCCGCCGCCCTGCCCGCCCGGGTGCTGCCACCGCGCTTCTCGCGCTATGACGGTCAGGGCCATTACGGCAACCACGTCGACAACGCGATTTTCCCGCTTCCCGGCACCGGCGAGCACGTTCGGTCCGACATCTCGGCGACGCTGTTCCTCAGCGATCCCGAGGACTACGACGGGGGCGAACTGGTGATCGAGGATATGTTCGGCACCCACGCCGCCAGACTGCCGGCGGGGCACGCGATCGTCTATCCGGGATCCAGCCTGCACCGGGTCGAGCCGGTCACGCGCGGAACCCGCCTCGCCGCGTTCTTCTGGGTGCAAAGCTTCGTCGCGTCGGCCGAACGCCGCCGGCTGCTGTTCGAACTGGACGGAGCGATCCAGTCGGTCGCGACCGACCACCCCGAACACCAGTCCGTCGACACGCTGACACAAGTCTATCACAACCTGCTGCGGCAATGGTCGCAGACGTGACGCCGCGGCCAGCGCACGCCGGAGTACCGGGCGGCATCGCCACTCTGGCCGATTACGAGCAGGTGGCCCAACAGCACTTTTCGCCCGAGGCCTGGGCCCACGTTCAGGAAGGTTCCGGCGCGGGTCGCAGCGTGGCGGAGAACCGCGCCGCGTTCGCCCGCTGGGGCTTCCTGCCGCGTGCCATGGCGGACTTACGCGGGGGCAATACCAAGCTGTCGCTGCTGGGCCGCGAACATGCATCGCCCGTGCTGCTGGCGCCGATGGCCTACCAGCGCCTTGCCCATCCCGAGGGCGAGCTTGCGGTCGTGCGTGCGGCCACCGCGCTGCAGGCCGGGATGATCGTCAGCACTTTGGCGAGCGTCACGCTGGAGGCGATCGCCGAGGCGGCGGCGGATGCGGCGCGGCAATTGACGACCACGACACCACCGCTGTGGTTCCAGCTCTATCTCCAGCCCGAGCGCGAGCATTCGCTGGCGCTGGTACGTCGCGCCGAAGCGGCCGGGTACGAAGCGATCGTGCTGACCGTCGATGCCGCGATCAAGCTGTCGGGGATCACCTTGCCGCCCGGTGTCGAGGCCGCGAACCTCAGCCGGATGCCGCGCCTGCAGCAGACGGCCGTGCCGGGCGGAAGCATCCTGCTGGGCACCGCGCTGGCGGACAATGCGCCGCGCTGGGAAGACCTGGCCTGGCTGCGCGCGGCGACGCATCTGCCGATCCTGGTCAAGGGCATGTTGCTGGGCGAGGATGCACGGCAGGCGGTGGACATGGGCGCCGACGGCCTGGTGGTCTCCAACCACGGTGGACGGGTGCTGGATGGCTTGCCCAGCGCCATCGACGTGCTCGCCAATGTACGCGAGGCGACCGACGGCAAGGTGCCGCTGCTGGTGGATGGGGGGGTGCGAACGGGCGCGGACGTGGTCAAGGCGCTGGCTCTTGGCGCCACCGCGGTGCTGCTCGGCCGGCCCCAGATGCATGCGCTGGCGGTGGCCGGAATGGCCGGCGTGGCGCATGTGCTGCATCTGCTGCGCACCGAAACCGAAGCGGTGATGGCGCAACTGGGCTGTCGCGACCTGCGTGCGGTCGGCCCGGAGCGATTGATCCGGCTGGATTGAAGGCAGGCAGCGCCGGGCCTGTCACCAATTGATACAAAATGCGACGCCATGGGGCGTCCAATTCCGCCATGGCGAAAGCCAGCGGGACAAGGGTGGGTAAATCGATGATCGGGGCCAATGTGACTTCTACAGCCAGACGTGCCGGACTGCTGCTCAGCGCGGCGGTCGGCTTCGTTCCCTCCGGTGCCGCGCTGGCGCAGGAGGCGGTCGCCGAAGAGCCCGAGGAGATCGTCGTCTCGGGCCAGCGGCCGCGCGGCTCGGTCGTCGGCGATGTCGCCCCCGAAGTCACCCTCGACGCTGGCGACGTCCGGGCGCTGGGCGTCTCGAGCGTCAACGACCTGCTGGCGGAACTCGCCCCGCAAACGCAGAGCGGTGGCGGCGGCTCGCCGGTGGTCCTGCTCGAAGGGCGGCGCATCGCCAGCCTGCGCGAGATCGGGACGATCCCCACCGAGGCGATCCAGCGGGTCGAGATCCTGCCCGAGGAAGTCGCGCTGAAGTATGGCTTTCCGGCCACCCAGAAGGTCGTGAACATCGTGCTGCGCCAACGCTTCCGCGCCTTCGCGGCCGAAGGTGGCGGGCGATTGGGCACGCAGGGTGATGGCCTGCGGCTGACATCACGGGGCGATTTCCTCGCGATCAGACGCGGCGAGCGGATCAACCTCGATGCGAACTACACGCAGAACAACGCCATCCTCGAAGGCGATCGTGGCCTGAACACGGCGGGCGACAATGGCAGGAACCGCACCCTGACGCCCGAAACCCAGGCGCTGACGCTGACAGGCACCTGGGCCAAGCCGCTGTCACGGGTATGGCTGGCGACCGTCAACGGGGAAGTCACCACCAACGAAAGCCGCAGCCTGCGCGGCAGCGCCGTGCGCCCGGTGACGATTCCCGGCGGCAGTCCTTATGCCACCGGACCGGCCGACACCGTGTTCGTACCCGGCGTGGATGGTCTGAACCCCTTGCGCAACAGCAACTCGCGCCAGACCGGCCACATGGGGCTGACGCTGAACGGCACGACCGCGAAATGGCAGTGGACCGCCACCGGCAATTACGACCACACCGATACCCGCGCCATTTCGCAGCGACCGCTGAACCTGGCGACGTATGCCGCGGCGGTCGCCGCCGGCGATCCGCTGGCCGATCCCGACCTGCCGATCGCGGGACCATTCCTGGTGCCGCAACGCGCCGACGTCTCGCGCAACAACAACGACAGCGCCGACGTGAACCTGCTCGCAACCACCTCACCCTTCAAGGTTCCGGCCGGTGCGGTGACGACGACTTTCGCTGCGGGCGGTTCGACCTTCCGGTCGGATGGCACGATCACACGTGGCGGCCTGGTTCAGGACACCGGCGTGTCGCGCGACGAAGGGCAGGCGTCGGTCAACATCGACGTGCCGCTCAGCAGCCGGGCGGTACCGCTGTTCCCGGGTGCCGGTCGCCTGTCGCTCAACGGCAACGCCGGGGTCCGGCAGGTCGGTGGGTTCGGCACCTTGCGCACGCTGGGCGGTGGCCTCGTCTGGAACCCGACTGCGCGGCTGAGCCTGATCGGCAGCTATCGCGACGACCAGAGCGCACCGACCGCCGCACAGGTCGGCGATGCGGTGATCACCACCGAAAACTTCGACCTGTTCGATTATTCGCGCGGACAGTCGGTCCGCGTCAACGCGCTGACCGGGGGCAATCCGCTGCTGGCGCAAGCAAGCCTGCGCAACTTGCGGCTGGGCAGCACGCTGCGGTTCGACAAGCCGGGCATCACCCTCAACCTCGACTACAACCGCAGCTGGCAGAGTGGCCAGATCGTCGCGCTGCCCGGTGCGACCCCGGACGTGCTGGCGGCGTTCCCCGAACGCTTCGTGCGTGATGCCAACGGCAGCCTCATCTCGGTCGACCTGCGACCGATCAACATCGCCAGCGAAGACCGCTCGCAACTGCGGATGGGGATCACCTTCACCAAGTCGCTCAAGACGCCGCAAGCCCAGATCGATGCCATGCGCGCCAGCTTTCAGAAACGCTTTCCCAACGGCTTTCCCGGTCGTGACGGCGAAGGTCGCGGTGACCGGCCGGACGGTGATCGCCCTCGATCGGACGATGGCCCGGGTGCCGCACCCGGAGGCGGTCCCGATGGCGCGGCGAACGACGCCGGTACGCCGGCCCGGGCGCCCGGCGGCGCGGATGCCGGCGGTGATCGCGGCAGCGGGGGCGGTGGCGCGCGCGGCGCTGGTGGCGGACGCGGCGGTTTCGGTGGGTTTGGCGGCGGCGGTGGCGGGCGCGGTGGACGGCTGACCTTTTCGGTCTATCACACCTGGGTGCTGTCCGATCGCGCGGTGCTGCGCGATGGCCAGCCCAGCATCGACCTGCTCGACGGCGGCACCATCGGCGCCAGCGGCGGCGGCACCCCGCGCCATCAGGTCGAGCTTCAGGCCGGCTACTCGCAAAGCGGCCTTGGCGTGCGGCTCAATGGCGATTGGCAAAGCGCCACCAGGGTCGACGGGATCGATGGCTTCCCGACCTCGCAGTTGCGTTTCGACTCGCTGGCGACGTTCAATCTTCGCTTCTTCGCGGATCTGGGCCAACGGCCCAAGCTGGTCGACAAGGTGCCGTTCCTGCGTGGGGCACGGATCACCTTCGCGGTCGCCAACGTGTTCGATGCCCGCCAGCAGGTCCGCGACGGCACCGGAACGACCCCGCTGGCCTACAACCGCAACATCATCGACCCGGTCGGACGCAGCTTCCAGTTGACCTTGCGCAAGCTGTTCTTCAGCCGACCGGCCGGAGCGCCCGGCCCCCGCCCCTGATCCACCAACGGCGCGGGCAGCCGGCGTTCAGCCCTGCTGAGCCGCCCTCACCGCGTCGAGATCGGTGTCGCACTCGATCACGGTCAGGATCCGGAACGAGGAACGGTCGAACAGCTGTTGCTCGTCCGCGACGATCTCGTCCGGCATCAGGGTGCTGGTCAGATAGGACAGCGTGCCGCGAAACGTCGCCTCGTCGTCAAACCACAGTTCGGTGATGACGTCGTAGGGCAGTTCGCCCGGCTCGCCGGTTTCCGGGTGGCGGTGCGGCTCGAGGTAGCGGCGGACGTAACGGCTAAGCATCCCCGACGATTTGGCCGCCAGCGGTGCGTGATGGTTCTCGTAGTAATCGCGGAACGCCTCGACCGACATGCCCGGCTTGCGCTTCATCGGCAACAGGATCTTGTAGGTCGTGGCAGGGTCTGAAGATGGCATGGCAACACTCTCCCGTTTGTCTCGTTGTGCCGGTCATAGCCATCCGCCACGCGGGGGTCATCGGCCAAGGTGCGCGATCGGCAGGGTATGGGCTGGATCGCGTCGCCGCCGATGTCTAGACGTGTGGCAGGCCGCCGTAAAAACAACACCTTTCGGAGCACGTCACGCCATGCGCCCATTCCTTCGCTCTCTCGCGTCTGCCTCCGCCGTGATCGCCCTGGCAGTCTCGTTGCCGGCCATCGCCGCATCCGCGCCCAGCCCCGCTGCAGCCGCCGCGGATGCCGCTCCGCTGCCCGAGACGATCCCGAGCGATCTGCCGCGCACCGCCCGTCCCACCCACTACAGCATCGAAGTGACCCCGGACGCCAAGGCCCTGACGTTCTCGGGCAAGGTCGCGATCGACATCAGGGTGTTCGCCGCCAGCCAGGGCCTGACCCTGCACGGCAACAGCCTCAAAGTTTCTTCGGCCCGGCTGATCCCGCAAGCGGGAGGCGCGGGCGTGCCGCTGCAGGTGACCGTCGACGACAAGGCGCAGCTGCTGCGTTTCGCGGCGCCTGCCGCGATCCAGCCCGGTACGTACCGCCTCGACATCGCCTATACCGGCACGATCGGCACGCAGCCGTCGGGCCTGTTCGCGCTCGACTACCCCGACAAGCGCACCGGCCGCAGCGTGCGTGGTCTGTTCACCCAGTTCGAGGCGCCCGACGCGCGCCGCTTCGTGCCCAGCTTCGACGAACCCAGCTACAAGGCGACGTTCGACCTTGCCGCTGTGGTCCCTGCCGACCAGATGGCGTTGAGCAACATGCCGGTCGCCAGCGAAAAGAAGCTGGGCGGCGGGCGCAAGCGCGTCACCTTCGCCACCACGCCGCGGATGAGTTCGTACCTGCTGTTCTTCGGCGTCGGCGATTTCGAGCGGACCGCCCGCAAGGCGACCGATGGTGTCGAAGTCGGCATCGTCTCGGCGACCGGCAGCGGCGCCAAGGCCGACTACGCCCGTGACTCGCTCGCCGAGATCCTGCCTTGGTACGACGACTATTTCGGCGTGAAGTTCCCGCTGCCCAAGCTCGACAACATCGCCGCTCCGGGCAGCTCGCAGTTCTTCGGCGCGATGGAGAACTGGGGCGCGATCATGACGTTCGAGCGCATCCTGCTGCTCGATCCCGCCACCACCAGCCCCGGCGAAAAGCAGGACATCTACAGCGTGCAGGCGCACGAAACCGCGCACCAGTGGTTCGGCGATCTGGTGACGATGGGCTGGTGGGACGACATCTGGCTCAACGAAGGTTTCGCCAGCTGGATGGCGGACAAGATCACCGATCACTTCCATCCCGAATGGGGCTGGAAGCTGAATGCCATCGATGGCCGCGAGTCGGCGATGGCGCTCGACGCGCTGCCGACCACCCATGCCGTGGTGCAGAAGGTGCGCACCGCGTCCGAGATGGAACAGGCCTTCGATTCGATCACCTACGAAAAGGGTCAGGCGACGATCGCCATGCTCGAGGATTACGTGGGTGAGGATACCTGGCGCAGTGGCATCCGCAGCTACATGCAGGCCCACGCCTATTCGAACACGGTCAGCAAGGACTTGTGGACCGCGATCGAGGGCGCTGGCGGCAACGACGTCAACCGCATCGCCGACGCTTTTACCCGCATCCCCGGCGTCCCCTTGCTGCGCGTAACCGCCACGTCCTGCAAGGCTGGCAAGACCAACCTGCAACTGGCGCAAGGTGCGTTCTCGCTCGATCCTTCGGACCGGGCGGGCCAGAAGCCGACCTGGCCGCTACCGCTGCTGATCCGCGCCAGCGATGCCGCCCCCACGCGCCATCTGATGACCGGAAAGACCGACACCGTCACCGTGCCAGGATGCGACGCGGCGTTGGTGAACAGTGGGCAGCTGGGCTACTATCGCACGCTCTACGATGCCAAGTCGCTGGCCCGGCTGACCGGCAGCTTCGGCTCGCTCGCACCGATCGACCAGTACGGCCTCTTGCGTGACAACATGACGCTGTCGCTGGCGGGTTATCAGGACATGGCCGCCGGGCTGAACCTGCTGGCGGCGGTCCCGGCGACGGCGGACGCGACACTGTCGGAAAAGGCCGCAGCGCAGTGGGAAGGCCTCGACGCCGTGCTGGAGGATGGTCCGGCCAAGCAGCAGTACGCCGCGCTGGTCTCGCGAACATGGTTGCCTCGCCTGCAGAAGCTGGGGTTCGATCCGGTGGCGGGTGAGCCGCTGACCGATACCAAGCTGCGCGCGCAACTGGTCGATACGCTTGGCACCGTGCGCAACCCGGACGTCGGAGCCGAAGCGCGCCGCCGCCTGCAAGCATTGCCCACCAACCCCAAGGCGCTCGACGGGCCGCTCAAGCGTGACTGGCTCGAAGCCGCCGCCCGGCAGGCGACGCGCAGCGATTGGGATCTGATGCGCCAGCAGGCCGGCAAGGTCTCCAGCATCGTCGAACGCCAGCTGTACTACAGCACGCTGGGCCTCGCCCAGGACGAGACGCTGGCGAACGCGACGCTGGCACTGGCGATCTCGGGCACGCCCGACGCCACCAGCGCGGCGCAGATGATGACCTCGGTCGGGCGCGTGCACCCGGAACTGACGTTCGACTTCGTCCGTGCTAACCAGGACGCGGTCAACAAGCTGGTCGAGCATGCGGGCCGTCCACGGTTCATCGCGCGGATCGTCGCCGCCAGCACCGACCCGGCGATGGTCGGTAAGCTGCAGGCCTATGCTGCCACGCTTCCCGCGGACGAAGCCAAGCCGGTGATCCAGGCGCTGACCAGCCTCAAGCAGCGACTCGCCACGCGCCCTGCCCAGCGCAAGCAGATGGCGGCATGGCTGGCCACGAAGGGAGCGCGATAAGCAGGATCGGATGGCGGGTTCGTTCAGCTCGGCGCAAGGTTTCGGCAACTCGGCTCAAGTGGGTTTGACTGCCGAAACCGTTGTGGCAATACTCTACTTACTGGGTTGAACGATGTTGAACAGGAGACGATGGATGCGCAGTTTCTGGACTCGTGAATTCCTGACCCGCCGGATCGATCGCTGCTATCTGATCGCGGCCGGCGCACGGCGCGCCGAGAAGCGCACGCTTCACCTCGAACTCGCACGGTACTATCGCCAGATGTTGGCGGTCATTACCGATGGCTCGAACCGTGGCCTGGCGATGGCCGGAGCCTGAAGCCCACCAGCTGCAATCGAGAGGATGATACGCCCCTGCCACTCATCATTCCTGCATCGCCGGGAATGATGAAGCAGGTGGCGAGACGGTATCAGGCGCCGCCGGACGCGCTAACATGCCCGCCGGCGAGCGCGGGATAACGCCAGGAAAGACACACGGCGGACGTTGCGGCCGGCGCGGGGTGCCTGACGCGACAGGCTTGGCTCGCGTTCCATCTCGCGACTGGCTGACGGGGGAAGCGCGTAAGCGGACCGCCAGCTCGACCTTCTTTTTCATGCGAAGCTCCGGCGGCGAAAGGTTCGCAAAAACGCCGCCGGTTTGAACGATCGGGAGAGCCTGCGGACGTACCGCCGGTATGCCGATCGTTAGCCATCGCATCGGGTGCAGGCGCCCGTCTGTGAAGCGCCGGCCGCACGGTGCGGGGTTGGTCGAACGATGCGCATCGTTCCCCGCACCCGCCGTTTACCGGATCAGGCCGAGACCTGCTCCAGTGCTGCACCATATAACCTAAACGGTTCACCATGTCAAGTTAGACCGCGCCTCCCGGCCCGATTGCCTGAAAAACGGGCAACAGTGTGCCGCAACGGACGTTTGTGTGCCAGCTAGCCATGCCGCGCTCACATGACGAAAGTTGAAATGCCGACCAGATCTTGCCCCGCCTGCGCGAATGCGCTGCCGTTCGAGAGCCGGCATTGCGATGCCTGCCTTCGCCCGGTTGGCTTCGACTGGCGCGGCGACACCTTCCTCGCGCTCGATATCGATGTGGGCGGGTGGATCGACACCACCGGGTTGCGCGGCGATCTCGTGCCCTGTCGCAACACCGCGTTCGGCGCCTGCAACTGGCTCGTCGCGGCAACGGCGAAAGACGATCGTTGCCTGGCATGCGGGCTCAATCGCATCATCCCGGACCTGACCGTGGCGGGCGTCCTCGATCGCTGGCGCCGGATCGAGGACGCCAAGCGGCGGATGCTGCATGGCGTGCTGCGGCTGGGCCTGCCGGTCACCGCGCGGGGCGGGGCGCCGATCCAGTTCGACTTCCTCTACGATCCGGTCGCGGAGAACGGCGCGCCTCCACAGTTCACCACCGGCCATGCATTCGGCGTCATCACCCTCAACATCATCGAGGCGGACGACGCCGCGCGTGAACGCATCCGCCAGGCGCTCAAGGAACCGTACCGCACGTTGCTCGGCCATTTTCGCCATGAGATCGCACACTACTACTGGCACCGGCTGGTCGAGCCATCGTCAGACCTCGGGCCGTTTCGCGCGCTATTCGGCGACGATCGCGCCGATTATGCCGCCGCCCTGCGGCGCCACTATGCGCAAGGAGCGCCGTCCGACTGGCAGGAACGGCATATCTCCAGCTATGCCGCGACGCATCCGTGGGAGGATTTCGCCGAGACTTTCGCGCACTACCTACACATCGTCGATACGCTCGCAACGATCCGCGAGACCGGGCTGGCGCAAGTCGCGGATGGGGGGCAACCCTCGGTCGATCCCTACACCGCCAGCTTCGCCGAACTGGGCCGCGCCTGGATCACGCTCGCGTTCAAGCTCAACGAGGTCTCGCGCAGCATGGGTCACCGCGATCTCTATCCGTTCAGCCTGTCACCCGGCGTGATGCTCAAGCTCGACTTCGTGCACCGGCTGATCGCCTTTGCCGCCGGTCGCTGGGCCCCCGGCAGTGCCGAGGGCGCCGAACTTCATGCCCTGATCTCGGGCCTTAGACCCGCCTGATCGCGACATCCAGCCGAGCCCGAGAGAGCCGGCCAGCACGCTATGTCAGCGGGCGCGCGGGCCCTTGCGGTGCGGCTTGCCACCACCGGCATGCTGGGGGCGGCCTTCGCGCGGACCGCTGCGGTTCTGCCGGGCTGCTCCGCGTGGCGTATCGGCCGGGCCGCCTTCGGCCAGTTCGATGCGCACGCCGCTCTCGTCAGAGCCATCGGCGCCGGCAGTGCGGGCGACGGCGGCGCTGAACTTGCCGGCGATGGTGCTGGGGATCTGGAACCAGGTTTCAGTGGCGGCAATGCGGATCGCGCCGATCTCGGTCTTGGTGACATGCCCGCGACGGCACAGCAGCGGCAGGATCCAGCGCGGATCGGCGTTCTGGCGGCGACCGATGTCCATCCGGAACCAGACCGTGTCCTCGAAGCCGGGGCGATGCTTTTCGACCTGCGCCGCCTTGCGCGCTTCGGGCGTGCCCTCGATCAGTTCCTCTGGGCTCGGCAGCGCGGCGCGGTACGCACGCACCAGAGCCGCGGCGATATCCTCGGGCGTGCGTTCCGCCAGCAGGCGAGCGCCGAGCTCGCGATCCTCGTCGTCGAACTCGACCGGGGCCAGTAGCGCCTCCAGCGTGCGCTCACGATCGCGGGCGCGGATGTCGTCAGGTGTCGGCGCGGTGATCCATTCGGCCTGCACCCGGGCATCGCGCAGCATGCCTTCGACCCGGCGACGGCGCGGATAAGGCACGATGAGCACGGCGGTGCCCTTCTTGCCGGCGCGACCGGTACGGCCGGAACGGTGCTGCAGCGTCTCGGCATCACGCGGCAATTCGACGTGGATCACGAGGCTGAGCGAAGGCAGATCGATGCCGCGTGCGGCTACGTCTGTGGCGACGCAAACGCGGGCGCGGCGATCACGCAGCGCCTGCAACGCCGCGTTGCGCTCGTTCTGGCTATGCTCGCCCGACAGCGCGACGGCTTCGAAGCCGCGCTCGGTCAGGCTGGCGTGCAAATGGCGGACGTTGTCGCGCGTGGCGCAGAACAGCATCGCCGTATCCGCTTCGTGAAGGCGCAGCAGGTTGATCGCCACATGCTCGATATCGGACGGAGAGACGGTGACGCACTGGTAAGCGATGTCGCCATGGCCGCGATCCTCGCCTACGGTCGAAATGCGCAAGGCATCGCGCTGGTAGCGCTTGGCCAGCGCCACGATGGGCTTTGGCATCGTCGCCGAAAACAACAGCGTGCGACGGCCTTCGGGCGTGCCGTCGAGGATCTGTTCGAGATCCTCGCGGAAGCCCATGTCGAGCATCTCGTCCGCTTCGTCGAGGATGGCGACCTTCAAGGCCGACAGGTCGAGCGCCCCGCGCTCAAGGTGGTCGCGAAGACGGCCGGGCGTGCCGACGACGATGTGGGCGCCGTGGTTCAGGGCGCGACGCTCTTTCGAGGCATCCATGCCGCCGACGCAGATGGCGATGCGCGCGCCGGCCTTTTCGTACAGCCAGCCAAGCTCGCGGCTGACCTGCAAGGCCAGTTCGCGAGTCGGTGCGATGATGAGCGCGAGCGGCGTCGCGGCGCGGGGCAGGCCCTCGCCTTCGAACAGCTGCGCGGCCATGCCGAGGCCGAAGGCGACGGTCTTGCCCGAGCCGGTCTTGGCCGAGACGACAAGGTCGCGCCCCTCGGCTTCAGGTTCGAGAACGGCGCTTTGAACAGGAGTGAGCGCGGTATAACCGCGCGCGGCGAGCGCTTCCGTGAGAAGCGGCGGAGTGGATGCTGGTGTCATGCGAACGCGCTCCTTGGCCTATCTCGCGCTTTTACACAAGGGCGCGCCGTGCCGATCGCGACAATGACCTCGAATGGCCGCCTGCCGCCTCGCCCGATTGTTGCAGCCCGGCACCACGTTGCGGACAAAGCGCAACAATATGAAATATTGTCACCAATGTCACATCAAGCGGGATTAGGGGCGCGCCAACGCCGCCGAGCAGAGGGAACCGCGCCACCAAGGCGCGGCTGTGGGGGCCGCGAAACCGGTGACAAAGGAATCTCTCGAATGACTTCGTACAAGCAGCATCGCGCGTTGATCCTCAGCGTTCTGGCGCTTGGTGCAAGCGCACTGCCGGGCATGGCCATCGCCCAGACGGCCCCGGCCGCCCCCGCCGACAATTCGGCCGCCGCCGATGCCGGCACGACCGCGAGCGCGCAGCCTGCGGAAGGCGCCGACATCGTCGTGACCGCGCAGCGCCGCCAGCAGCGGCTCATCGACGTGCCGCTGTCCGTGGGCGTGCTGCGCGGCGACGACGTGCGCACCTTCACCTCGGGCGGCGAAGACACGCTGCTCTCGCTGTCGGGCCGTGTCCCCGGCCTCTACGCCGAATCGACGACCGGACGCATCTTCCCGCGCTTCTACATTCGCGGCCTGGGCAACATCGACTTCTACCTCGGCGCATCGCAGCCGGTGTCGATCATCCAGGACGACGTCGTGCTGGAGCATGTCGTGCTCAAGTCGAACCCGGTGTTCGACGTGGCGCAAGTCGAAGTGCTGCGCGGTCCGCAAGGCTCGCTGTTCGGCCGCAACACCACCGCCGGCATCATCAAGTTCGACACCGCCCGCCCCACCCAGACGCTTGACGGACAGGCCTCGCTCAGCGTCGGCAGCTACAAGACGGTGACGATGGATGCGGGCATCGGCGGCCCGATCGTGGCCGACAAGATCGCCGTGCGCGCTTCGGTGTTCGTGCAGCATCGCGACGACTGGGTCGACAACACCTATGCCGGCCCCAGCTTCGACGGCACCGTCACGCCGATGAAGAACGTCATGGGCGGCTTCGATGATCGCAACGCGCGTCTGCAGGTGCTGCTGACGCCGACGGACAACTTCTCGGTCCTGCTGTCGGGCCACTATCGCGATTACGAGGGGACTTCGACGCTGTTCCTGCGCGGTGGACTGGTGAAGGGCTCGAACGATCCGATCGCCCCGCGCAGCTCGGTCGCCTTCGACGAGGCGCAGAACAATCCCCAAGCCTACAAGACCAAGGGCGCATCGGCCCACGTCACCTGGGACTTCGGCCCGGCGGCGCTGACGTCGATCACCGCCTACGAAACCACCAAGGGCTACAGCCGGGGTGACACCGATGGTGGCGCCGCGGCCAACTTCCCGTTCAACGGCGTCGCCAATGGCTATGGCGAGTCGCAGGGCCAGATCCGCGACCTCGACCAGTGGACGCAGGAACTGCGCCTTGCCAGCACCGGCGACACCGCGTTCAAGTGGCAGGTCGGCGGCTTCTATTTCGACAGCCGCGACACGACCGACTTCTACCAGCGCCGCTTCTTCCTGACCGCGCCGGCCTCGGCCACCAACCCGAACAGCAACAACCCCAACAACTGGGTACGCCTGCGCAACGTCAACACCTCGTGGGCGGTGTTCGGTCAGGCCAGCTACAAGATCGGCGACAAGTTCACGATCACCGCCGGCGGCCGCTACACCGACGACGACAAGAAGACGCGCCTGCTCAAGACCGCGAACACGATCACCAACGCGGTCACCTACACCGGCCGCCGCTTCGTCGAGCTTGAGGACAAGAAGCCCAGCTGGGACGTGAGCGCGTTGTACCAGGCGACGCCGGATCTCAGCCTCTATGCCCGCATCGCGCGCGGTTTCCGCGGCCCGACGATCCAGGGCCGCTCGGCCGTGTTCGGTTCGGACTTCACCACCGCGGATTCCGAGACGATCACCTCGTACGAAGCCGGTTTCAAGAGCCAGCTGCTGGACAACACCCTGCGCTTCAACGCCAGCGCGTTCTACTGGAACCTCAAGGACATCCAGCTCAACGGCAACGATTCCAACGGCAACGGCGTGCTGTTCAATGCCGACAAGGCCGAAGCCTATGGCATGGAAGCCGAGCTGGAATATCGGCCCGTCGAGAACCTTTCGCTTTCGCTGGGCGGAAGCCTGCTGCACACCGAGATCAAGGACAACCGCGTGTTCGCACAGGCGTGCAGCCTGAACGGGGTGCTTGTGTGCACCGTCAACGACCCGCTGATCACGCGCGGCACCGGCACAGGCACGACCTACTTCGCGCAGATCAACGGCAACCCGCTGCCCAACGCGCCGAAGTACACGCTGAACGCCACCGCGCGTTACGATATCCCGATCAGCGATACATCCAAGGTGTTCATCTCCACCGACTGGAACGTCCAGGGCTACACCAACTTCGTTCTCTACAAGACCGACGAGTTCTTCTCGAAGGGCAACTTCGAGGGCGGCCTGAAGGTCGGCTACGACACCGGCACGTTCGAGATCGCGGCGTTCGCCCGCAACATCACGAACGAGAAGAACCTCAAGGGCGTGATCGAGAACTACATGGCCGCCGTCTACAACGAACCGCGCATCATCGGCGTATCGTTCAGCGGCAAGATCCGCTGAGCTGATCCGAATGGGGGCGGCCGGGATGCCGGTCGCCCTTTCCCATGATACACCGCTGGCGATGCAACGTGCGATCTTCCACTTCGACGGGGGCAGCCGGCCCAACCCCGGCCCGATGGAGATCGCCGTCGTCCATGCCGGCCAGACCCATTTTCGCGACGATATCGGTTTGGGCGACAACAACGAAGCGGAGTGGCTGGCGCTGCTGTTCGCCGTCGAACTCGCCACGGCGGCGCAGGTTCGCGACGTCCGGTTCGTGGGCGATTCGACGTTGGTGATCCGGCAGGCGAGCGGGGCGTGGCCCTGCCGCAGCCCCCAACTCCAGCCTTATCTCGCGGCGTTCGGCCAGGCGACCGGCGTGTTCGATCGCGTCATCATGCGCCACGTCCCCCGATCGAAGAACCTGGCCGGCATCGCCCTCGCCGGACGCGCTCTGCCTTAAGTCAGGCGGTCAGGCGGTCCAGGCGGAGACATCGGCCTCCTGCGCCACCAACGCCAGACCATGCGCGATCGAGGTCAGCTCGCCGCCGGACATGATCTTGTCGGTGCCGAACCGGCTGGTGAACACCGCGCGCACCGCCGGCACCAGCGAGGTGCCGCCGGTCAGGAACACGCGGTCGATCCGATCCTCGCCGACACCGGACGCCGCCAGCGCCTCGTCCACCGCGTTCGCCATGCGGGCGACATCCTCGGCGATCCAGCCATCGAACTCGGCACGGGTCACGATCGCTTCGATGTCGATTCCCCCGCCAGCAAAGCGGAAGGTCGCCTCTTCCTGATCGGACAGCGCCCGCTTGAGTTGCCCCACCGCATCGTAGAGCGCGAATCCCAGCTCGTTCTCGATCATCGCGATCATGCGACCGATCGCGTCGGGATCGACCGCGCTGCGCTGCAGGCGTTCGAGCTCACCCAGCGTGCGGCGATTGCGCATCAGCGCCAACTTTGACCAGTCCGCGAAGTCGTTGAAGTAGGAGGCGGGAATGTCGAGCACCTTGTCGAACGAACGGTACTGCCCGCCCTTGCCCAGGCGCGGCAGCACCAGCTTGTCGACGATGCGCTGGTCGAACCGGTCGCCGGCGATCCCGACACCGGCATGGCCCAGCGGCACACAGCGCTGCGCCGCCCCCGGCTCCTTCACCGACACGACCGAGAAGTCGCTGGTGCCGCCGCCGAAATCGGCGACCAGCAGCGTCGCGGGTTCATCCAGCCGCGAGGCGTAGCTGAACGCGGCGGCCA
The DNA here is from genome assembly GCF_055361525.1 of Novosphingobium sp. TK46. Lineage (NCBI taxonomy): Bacteria > Pseudomonadati > Pseudomonadota > Alphaproteobacteria > Sphingomonadales > Sphingomonadaceae > Novosphingobium > Novosphingobium sp. TK46. Next base: position 2,256,204 of record NZ_CM143963.1, on the reverse strand, counting down.
GCGGCTCGTAGACGTAGTGCACCTCGCCCGCGAAACCTTCGAACATCGCGTCATAGCGCTGCCGGGCGAGTGCCGGATCGGGCCTGCCACCGGCATAGTGGACCGGGCGGCCGACGACGACGCGGTCGAGCCGTTGCAGCGCCCCGTCGGCATGCGCCGACAGCTTGCCAAGGAACAGGCGTCCCAGTTCCTCGAACCGATAGCGCTTGGTGAACACCGAGGCGCTTTCGAACGAGGGGCTTGCGGCGACCGACTTGAACGACTGCAGAAACCGGCTGTTGCCCGGATCCTCGAGGTATTCGTGGATCGCCGCTGGCCCTGCCTCGACCGACAGTCCGCCAGGAACGCCGTCATCCTGCCAGAAGCACAGGGCCGAGCGAAACACCTCCGCCGACCCTCCCGGTCCTTCCAGCGCAATCAGGCGCGGCGGTTCGCCCGCATCGCCTGACAGGGCGACGACGCTGTTGGTGGTTCCGAAATCGAGCCCCGCGCTGGAGCCTGCCTGCCTTGATGTCATCTTGCTCTGCTGCGCCGCCGCAAACGACAGCTTCAATGGTCAGCGCCTTATGGCCGCAATCGCGGACAAATGGAACCATGCGCTACCGCATTGCAGCAATTCGGATGCGCTTAGCGTTGCGGCAATTGCTCTGCCAGCAGGGCGATGCCTTCGGCCGCGAAGTGCGTGTGGGTGGCGCCGTCGATCAGGATCGGATGCTCGGGCGTCAGCGTGGCGTTGTCCTTGTGCGCCGCGTCCAGTTCCAGCCACGTCCGCACCGCGCCTTCCAGGTTGGTGACCTCGGCCAGATCGCCATCGCCGCGCGGCACGTTCTGCAGCGCCGCGCTCATGCGCCAGTCGATCCGGGGCGTGGTGGTGTCGTCCCCCCATGTGGCTTCGGTCATCGTCTCAACCCTCCTGTCGCCAGCGGCCGGGTGCCGCAGCCTTGCAGTAGCGCAGACAGGCACGCGAGGGTTCCCTGGGGATCGCAGCACCGGCGCGGTTCACCGCCTTCCCCTCGCAGCCCGGCCGGGTTAGGCATGGCGACATGACCACGCACATCCTTTTGACCGGCGCCAGCCGAGGCATCGGCGCCGCGCTTGCCCAAACGCTGCGGACCCGTGACGTAAAGCTGTTCGCCGCCGCAAGCGCGGATGCCGACCTCGCTTCGCCCGAAGGCCCCGCCGAGCTGTGGGCAAAGGCACGCGACCGGCTCGATGATCGGATCGACGTGCTGATCAACAACGCCGGCGTGTTCGAAGCCTGCCCGCTGGACGAGGCGGACGAGGCATGGCGCGATCAGTGGCGGCGAACGATGACGATCAACCTTGAGGCATCGGCGCTGCTGTCGCGCTGGGCGATCCTGGCATGGCAGGCGAGCGGCACCGGCGGGCGGATCGTCAACGTCGCCAGCCGCGCCGCCTATCGCGGCGACAGTCCCGCCCACTGGCACTACGCCGCATCCAAGGCCGGGATGATCGGCATGACCAAGACCATCGCGCGCGGTTATGCGGCGCAAGGCATCCTCGCCTTCGCAATCTGCCCGGGCTTCACCATGACCGGCATGGCGGACGATTATCTCGCCAGCCGGGGCGGCGACAAGCTGCTGGCCGACATCCCGCTGGGTCGCGTCGCCCAGCCCGAGGAGATCGCCACGATCGGCGCGTTCCTGGCGCTTGACGCACCGCCATCGATGACCGGCGCGGTGCTGGATGCCAACGGCGCCAGCTACGTGCGTTAAAGCGCAGCGCCGAAGATTTGCGCGATCGCCTGCGGGGCCGATGCGAAATAGAAGTGCGCATATGTCGCGGTAAGGCCGCCGCAGCGATAGATCCGCTCGCCCTCGCGCCCATCCAGCCGCATCGCCTGCGCCACGGGAGCGAGCGGCGTGACGGTGCTGGAATAATGGAAGGTGTGGCCGCGCAGCGTGCCGCCGGGCATCTCCACCTGCTGCATGCCCAGCGCGGCGAAGCGGGCCTGCATCGTCGCGGTGCCGGGGATGATGCCGGCCATCGCCGCGCCGCCGCTACCGCCGCCGCCACCGCTATCGCCCTGCCGTCCCTCCAGCCGATCGAGGCAATAGAGCATGCCCCCGCACTCGGCCAGCATCGGCTTGCCGGCGGCATGGTGCGCGCGGATCGCCGCGATCATCGGCCGATTGGCGGACAACGCGTGCCTGTGCAGCTCGGGATAGCCACCGGGTAGCCAGATCGCTTCGCATTCGGGCAGCGCCGTGTCGTGCAGCGGCGAGAAAAAATGCAGTTCGGCACCCAGATCCTGCAGGCACGAAACATTGGCCGGATAGATGAACCCGAACGCCGCATCGCGCGCGATGGCGATGCGCACGCCGCGCAGCAGTGCCTCGGGCGTGGAGCCGACATCCGGCGGATCGAAGCGCACCGGATCGGGCAACCACGCCGCGCCAGGCGGAAGCGCCGCAGCCGCGCGCGCGATCCGGGTTTCCAGGTCAGCGATCTCGGCCGCCTGCACCAACCCGAGGTGCCGCTCGGGAAAGGCGGAGTGCGGATCGCGCGGCAGCGTGCCCAGCCACTGCACGCCGCCCCGGACGCCGGCCTCCAGCATCTCGGCATGGCGGGCGCTGCCGACCCGGTTGGCGAGGACGGCGGCGAGGGTCACGTCTTCGCGATACGACGCCAACCCAAGCACCAGCGCGCCGAACGTCTGCGCCATCGACGAACCATCGACCACCGCCAGTACCGGCAAGCCGAACCGCACCGCAAGATCGGCGGCGGAGGGGTCGCCGTCGAACAGACCCATCACCCCCTCGACCAGGATCACGTCCGCTTCGCGCGCGGCTTCGTGGAGCAGGCGGCGGCACTCCGCCTCGCCCACCATGAACAAGTCGAGCTGATAGACCGGCGCCCCGCTCGCCCGTTCGAGGATCATCGGATCTAGGAAGTCCGGCCCGCACTTGAACACCCGCACGCGGCGTCCGGCATCGCGATGCATGCGGGCGAGCGCGGCGGTGACCAGCGTCTTGCCCTGCCCCGAGGACGGCGCCGAGATCAGGAACGCCGGGCACTGTTCCGCCTGGAGGCTCAAACCCCGACCCTCGTGGCGCCGAGGTGCGCGTGCCCACGGCAGGGATGCAGGCGTCGATCCATGGGTGAGGGGACTTTCATCGAAGACGGCGGCGGATATGCCATGTGCCGGCCCATCGCAAGCAAGAGCCGCTTGCGTCGCCTATGGCCGCACGATAGGGCTCCCACCGCGACAGGTTCCCCGCATGGGGATCAAAAGGGAACTCGGGTGAAAGCCCCGAGGCTGCCCCTGCAACTGTGAGCGGTGAGCCATCCGGCCAATCTGCCATTGGGATCTAAAGTCCCGAGAAGGCGGCCGGAACCGGCGACGACCCGCAAGCCAGGAGACCTGCCGGTCGCGGTCGTTCTTCATCCGGGCAGGGTGCACCGGGTGTTCGAGGTCGCCTTGCGCATCGGCGCCGGGCTCCCTTGCGCAACGACAGCCACTGCCTTGCCGCGACATCCGCGCAAGGGAGCGTCATGTCGTGCCCCGCCCCTCGCGCCGGGGATCGTGCGCGCTTCCCCTGCACTGGTCGACCGGCAAGGTCCGACGTTGTTTGCGATGAGGGAGCGAGAGCCAAATGCTGCAGCCGGTCAATGCCGAGGCCGCCGTCGTGGTCTGCTCCACGTGCCGCGTATCCACCGACGAGCGCGAGGACGGCGCCGGGCAACGCGGCGGCGCATTGCTCGCGCAGGAAATGCGCGCGGTGCAGGCGGCCGAGCCCGAACTTGCCGGCGTGGCGGTCCAGGAGATGCCGTGCCTGTTCGCCTGCAAGCGTCATTGCGTCATCCACGTCCGCGCGCCCGGCAAGGTCGGCTACGTGCTGGGAGACTTCACGCCCGATCGCGATGCTGCGCATGCGATCCTGACCTATGCCGCGCTGCACGCCGCCAGCGAGGAAGGCGTGGTACGCTTCGCCCAATGGCCCCAGGGCGTGAAGGGGCATTTTATCGTGCGCACCCCGCCCGAGGGCTTCGTCTGCACATGATCGCGTTCGCGGATCGCAGCGCCTTTCTGGACGCTTTGCGCGCCTTACCGACCGCCTCCGCCGTGACGCGCGCGGGAGCGCTCGCCCGCCAGGCGGAGCTGACCAAGCCGCAAGGCTCGCTTGGCCGGCTGGAAGAACTCGCGCTGTTCATGGCCGGCTGGCAGGAGTCCGCGCGGCCGCGGCTGGATCGCGTGCGGGCGGTGGTGTTCGCCGGCAATCACGGCGTCGCCGCGCGCGGGGTCAGCGCGTTTCCGGTCGAGGTGACCGGGCAGATGGTCGCCAACTTCGCCGCCGGCGGTGCCGCGATCAACGTCCTGGCGCGCGAATGCGGCGCCGACCTGACGGTGGTCCCGCTCGAACTCGACCGACCGACCGGCGACATCGCGCAAGAGGCGGCGATGAGCGAGGCGGATTGCCTTACCGCGCTGAACCGGGGTGCGCGCTCGGTCGCCGCCGATACCCAGCTGCTGCTGCTGGGCGAGATGGGGATCGGCAACACGACCCCTGCCGCCTCCCTGTGCGCCGCCGCGTTCGGCGGCGATGCGGCCCTCTGGTCAGGCCGGGGGACCGGGATCGACGACGATGCCCTGGCACGCAAGCGCGAGGCGGTGGACATCGCGCTGGCCTTGCACGCCGACGATTGCAGCGATCCGTTCGAAACCCTGCGCCGGCTGGGCGGACGCGAAATCGCCGCGATCGCCGGCGCGGTCGTGGCGGCACGACTGATGCGCGTGCCGGTGCTGCTCGACGGCTTCATCGTCTGCGCCGCCATCGCGCCGCTGGTCGCGCGCCACCCCGAACTGACGCATCATTGCATCGCCGCGCACTGCTCCGCCGAAGCCGCGCACGAACTGCTGCTCGATCGACTCGGGCTGGAACCGCTGTTGCGGCTGGGCCTGCGCCTGGGTGAGGGCAGCGGCGCCGCGCTGGCCGTGCCGCTGGTGCGGGCGGCGATCGCCACGCACGCCGGCATGGCGACCTTTGCCGAGGCGGCGGTCGCCGGGCGGGCATGAGCGAGCGACTGGTCCACCTGCTGCGCCATGGCCCGCCACGCCGCACCGGCCTGCTGCTGGGCCATACCGACGAGCCGGCGATGACCGGCGATTGCCCGATCATCCGCGATCGCACCGCCGGGCTGGCGATCCGGCACGTCGTGACCTCGGACTTGTGCCGCGCCCGCGATCAGGCGGCGATCTGCGCACGCGATCGCGATGTCGCGCTCACCATCGATCCGGCCTGGCGCGAGCTGGATTTCGGGTCATGGGACGGGATGGCGCCCGGCAGCGTCGATCCATCGGCGCTGGCCAGTTTCTGGGACGATCCGGACGCCGCCCCGCCGCCCGGTGGCGAGCGCTGGTCCACCTTGCGCCAGCGTGTTTCCCAGGCGCTCGACCGGCTGGACACCGCGACGCTGGTGGTGACGCACGGCGGCGCCATGCGCGCGGCGCTCTCGGTGCTGACCGGGCTGGATCACCGCGCGGTCTGGGCGCTGGACTTGCCGTACCGGGCGCTGCTCACCTTGCGCATCTGGCCGGGATCGCCGATCGCCGGCCATGTCACCGGCCTCGACACCGGCCCGGTCACGGACGACCGCGCGTGAAGGCGATCATCCTCGCCATCCAGTTCATGACGCGATTGCCGCTGCCCGATGTGCAAGCCGACGCGCGCGACATGGGCCACGCGATCCGATGGTTTCCCGTCGCCGGGCTGATCGTCGGCCTGTGCGTGGCGGGCGGCGCGTGGCTGGGCCTGCAGCGCGATCCCTGGGCCGGGGCGCTGCTGGCACTGCTCGCCTGGACAGGGATGACAGGCGCCCTGCACCTTGACGGCCTGGGCGACATCGCCGATGCGGCGGGTGCCGCGCATGGCGACCGCTCGCGACTCTCCAGCGTGCTGGCAGACCCGCACATCGGCAGCTTCGGCGTGACCGCGATCGTCCTGCAACTGCTCACCAAGCTGGTGCTGGTGCGGCTCGCGCTGGACGCGCCATCGCTGCTGCCGCTGATCGCGGTGCCGGTGGTCGCCCGGATCGGTCCTTTGCTGTGGACGCTCACGCTGCCGCCGCTGCATCGCGGACTTGGCAGCACCTTCGGCGCGGGCGCGACCTGGCCGGTGACGGCGGCATGGCTGGCGATGCTGGCCATCGCGGCATGGAATATTGCCCCCGCCCTGCTCGCCGCCCCGGTGGCGATGGTGATCTGGGGCCTGTGGCTGAAGCGGCGGATCGGCGGCATCTCGGGCGACGGGCATGGCGCGGGTATCGAACTGGTGGAAAGCGCCATGCTCGCGGCGCTGATCTTCGTGCCATGAGCGACATACTGACCCACCACGGCGGCCGCCTGGGTGATGCGCGGGCGCGGTTCGGCGGCGCAGCGGCGGACTGGCTGGACCTGTCGACCGGCATCAATCCCACCGCCTGGTCACCGCCGGACGACCTCGTCATCGATTGGCGCGGCCTGCCCGATCCGGGTGAGCTGGCAGCGCTCGAACGCAGCGCCGCCGCCTATTTCGGAGTCGACCGCGCACGGTGTCTGGCGGTGCCCGGAAGCGAGACCGGCTTGCGCGCGCTGGGCGAACTGCTCCGGCTTCCGGGACGGCATGCGCCGCTGTGCTACAGCACGCACGTCAACGCCTTTGCGCAGGCACGCGCCATCTCCGCGCAGGATGACGCGGAACCGTCCGTGCTGGTACTGGGCAATCCCAACAACCCCGATGGCGCCACCATCGCTCGCGATGCGGTGCTGGCGGCACTGGCGCGGCAAGAAGACAACGGCGGCTGGCTGCTGGTCGACGAGGCCTTTGCCGATTGCGCCCCCGATACCAGCGTCGCCGCCGAGGTGGCGGACGACCGGCGGCTGATCGTGACGCGTTCGTTCGGCAAGTTCTTCGGCCTCGCAGGTGTGCGGCTCGGCTTCGTGCTGGCGCCGCGATCGGTGCTGGCTGCCTTGCGCGAGCGGCAGGGCGAATGGCCGGTCTGCAGCGCCGCGCTGGTGTTCGGGACCATGGCCTATGCCGACCGGCGCTGGATCGACCGCACACGACACGATCTGGCGGCGACGGCGCGGCGGCTCGACGATGTGCTGCGCCACCACGGGCTGCACCCGCAGGGCGATTGCCCATTGTTCAGACTGGTGGATACCCCCCTGGCGGGGCGGCTGTTCACCCGGCTGGCGGAGGCTCACATCCTGACCCGCGCGTTCGCCGATCACCCGCGGCTGCTGCGCTTCGGCCTGCCCGGCAATGCCGCCGCGCTCGCCCGCATCGACGCGCAACTCGCCGCCGCGCTGGCATGAGCGATCCCGTCGCCCTGCTCGCGCTGGCGCTCGACGCCGGGCTCGGCTGGCCGAACGCCTTGTATCGCCGCATCGGCCACCCCGTCGGCGGGTTCGCGCGCATCATCTCGGCTTGCGAGCGAGGCTGGAACCACGCCAGTCGGCCAGAGGCGCAGCGCCGGGTGCTGGGCGCGGCGACCTTGGTGCTGCTGGTGCTCGCCAGCGGTGGCGCCGCGTTCGTCTTCGAACTGGTCGTGCGCCGGGTGGCCGGACCATGGGCCTGGCCGCTGATCGCGCTCGCCGCCTGGCCGGCGCTGGCGCAGCGCAGCTTGCTGGATCACTACCAGCCGATCCTGACCGCGTTGACCGTCGGCGACTTGCCCGCCGCGCGCCGCGCCGTGGGGATGATCGTCGGGCGCGATACCGCCGCTCTCGACGAACGCGGCATCGCCCGCGCCGCGATCGAGAGCCTGGCCGAAAGCTTCTGCGACGGCGTGATCGCACCGCTGTTCTGGCTTGTCGTGTTGGGGCTTCCGGGCGTTTGGGCCTACAAGGCGGTCAACACCGCCGACAGCCTGATCGGCCACCCCGAGTCGCCCCTGCGCGCGTTCGGCTGGGCTTCCGCGCGGTTCGATGACCTGATGAACCTTGCCCCTGCGCGCCTGAGTGCGGTGCTGATCTGCCTGGCGGGCGGCGGCGGCTGGCGCGTGCTACGGCGCGATCACGGACGCCACGCCTCGCCCAACGCCGGTTGGCCCGAGGCGGCGATGGCCGGCGTGCTGGGCGTGCGGCTGGCGGGGCCGATCGCCTATGAGGGCGTGGTCGCCGCCAAGCCGTGGATCGGCGACGGCGGGGCGCCGGGCGCGATGCACATGGCGCGCGCGCGGACCGTCTTCCTGCGGGCTTGCGCGCTGGCCTGGATCCTGGCTGGAGGTGTCGAATGGCTGCTGTGATGTTTCAGGGGACCGGCTCGGATGTCGGCAAGTCCGTTCTGGTCGCAGGCGTGTGCCGCGCGCTCGTCAACCGGGGTCTTGCGGTGCTGCCGTTCAAGCCGCAGAACATGTCGAACAACGCCGCCGTTACCATCGACGGCGGCGAGATCGGCCGGGCGCAGGCGCTGCAGGCGATCGCCTCGCGCGCCGAACCGCATACCGACATGAACCCGGTCCTGCTCAAACCGCAGGCGGATCGCACCTCGCAACTGGTGGTGCACGGCCAGGTGCGCGGCACGCTGGGTTCCGCGAACTATCGCGAAGGACGGCGCGGACTGCTGCCCGAAGTGCTCAAGAGCTGGCACCGGCTGCAGGACCGCTGCGACATCGTGGTGGTCGAGGGCGCGGGCTCCCCGGCCGAGATCAACTTGCGCGAAGGCGACATCGCCAACATGGGATTCGCCCGCGCCGCCGGCGTGCCGGTGGTGCTGATCGGCGACATCGATCGCGGCGGGGTCATCGCATCGCTGGTGGGGACGCGCGCGGTGATCGAACCGGAGGATGCCGCAATGATCCGCGGCTTCATCGTCAACAAGTTCCGCGGCGATCCGGCGCTGTTCGCCGATGGCTATGCCGGGATCGAGCAGCGCACCGGCTGGCGCGGGTTCGGCCTGGTGCCGTGGCTGGCGGCGGTCTCGCGCCTGCCCAGCGAGGATGCGGTCGTCCTCGAACGCGGCACGTCGCGTAAGGCGGGTCGCGTGCTTATCGCCTGCCCGATGCTGCCGCGCATCGCCAATTTCGACGATCTCGATCCGTTCAAGGCCGAACCGGACGTCGAGGTGGCTATGATCCCGCCCGGGACGCCCCTGCCCGCCGACGCCGGGCTGATCGTGCTGCCCGGCTCCAAGGCGACGATCGCCGACTTGGCGTTCCTTCGCGAACAGGGCTGGGACATCGACATCCTGGCGCACCATCGGCGCGGTGGGATGGTGCTGGGCATCTGCGCGGGTTTCCAGATGCTGGGCCGCTCGATCGCCGACCCCCTCGGCATCGAAGGGGAAGCAAGCCGGATCGCCGGGCTGGGCCTGCTGGCCGCCACCACGACGTTGACCCCGCGCAAGACCTTGCGGCTCGTCACCGGCACCGCGCTTGGCGCCGGGTTCGAGGGATACGAGATGCACATGGGCCGCACCGATGCCGAGGACCACGATAACGCCTTCGCCACCCTTGCCGATGGTGTTGGCGATGGCATGGTGTCCGCCGATGGGCGGGTCATGGGAACCTACTGTCACGGCCTGCTCGCCTCGGGCGATTTGCGGCGCGCAGTGCTGGGCCGTGCCGGCGCGCGCAGCACCGGGGCCGATCACGCGGCGGTCGTGGATGCCGCGCTGGACGAACTCGCCGCCGAACTGGAGCGGCACCTGGATATCGATGCGCTGATCGCCCTGGCCCGCGAGCCACGGTCATGACGATGCTGGTCATCGGCGGCGCCCGGTCCGGCAAGAGCCGCTATGCGCAGGACAGGGTCGAGAATGTGACAGGGCGGCTCGCCTTCATCGCCACCGCCGAGCGGGGCGATGCCGAAATGGCGGATCGCATCGCCCGCCACCAGGCCGATCGCGGCCCGCGCTGGACCGCGTTCGAAGCACCGCTGGAACTGCCCGCCGCCATCGGGCGTATGCAGCAGCAGGCGGATGCGATCCTGGTCGATTGCCTGACCCTGTGGCTGTCCAACCTGATGCTGGCGGAACGCGATCTGGCGTCGGAAACCAGCGCGCTCGAAGCGGCGGTGCACGAATGCGGCATACCCATCGTGCTGGTCACCAACGAGGTTGGCCAGGGCATCGTGCCGATCAATGCGCTCGCCCGTCGGTTTCGCGACGAGGCGGGCAGGCTCAACCAGCGGATGGCCGCCGCGTGTCGGCAAGTGGTGCTGGTAACGGCCGGTTTGCCCTTGACGCTGAAATGAGCGGTGATGCCCAGAGTGGCAAGCATCAGGAACAAAGCAGGAAGATCAGCCGCGGATTTTCGGTACGATCCTGAAGCTATCGTGCCCCGGTCGACCAAGAGCGGTGGCACGCTGATCGTATTCGCCGGCCAGCAGAGTCAGGCGCTCACAGGTAAGCGTATCCGCGACGCCCGATGCAAGACGACGGCAGCGCGCTGCTTCTTTGCGTAGCCACGTTGCATCATCAGGGACGGTCACGACATCTCCTATCTCGAACTTACTTTTGTTAAAGTACTGTCGCGATTGTTTCGTTCCTGACTTTATGTCGCAAGAAGGCTTCAGCTCGGCGCCTGTTGCAGATGGGCCGCTTTGTGAACCATCTGGCACACAGCGCTCTCCACGGGGCATGGGATCAGGTCCGCTGCCAGGGTCGATCGATTACCTCGATCCAATCGCCATACGCGTGGCACCTTGCCAGCAGTTGGGTGTGCTGGTCGGGCCAGCGTGTCAGCAGAAGCTGCACTTCACTGCGTTTTGGCGTCCATTCGAAGGTAATCCACGCCAGCGGTCGTTCGCACGTCGCGGCATGCCCTGCCTGTCGGATGCTGCGCATGATCGCATAGCGATCGCGCGTGCCAAGATACTGGAACACCATCGAATGAAACACGACGCGGCAGACGCCGGCCTCCTGCGGGGTCGTCAGGCGTGAGGCCAGCCAGTCGGCAGCGTTGCCCTTGTCCACGCGCGGCGGGTGACTTTGGGCCATGGCCAGCGCCTGCTCGAGGCGCCTGGCGCGTTGTGGCTGGTCGGCCCAGACGAACGACAGCAATCGTTCGCGCGTGGCATCGTCGCCGGCGTCGAGCGGATTGAGATCCACCCCTCGCGCGCTGACCACCTCGACGGGCGCGTAAGCCGGCGCGGGACCGCGCCATTCGGGGCGAATGCGGATCGGCGAGTTGTCGTCGCCCGCCGACACGCCGCCAAGCTCGTAAGCGTAGCGAGCCAAATTCAGGTTCAATCCGCAGCTGGACCCAAGCTCGAGCAGTTCGAATGGTGCATCGAACACCCGGCGCATCGCCATCAGTGCGGTCACGATCGCCGCGGCGCGCCCAACCTCGTTGGTCTGCGGCGTATAGCGCATCCATTCGGCGATGAAGCCGTCTTCCCGCGTCAGCGTGGCCGCGATCGCCGCGTCGAAATCATCGTGCTCGCCATTGTAGAGCGACGTGAGATCCGATTGCGAGCCGCGCCGGGCAATCGCGTTGAGCGCGGCGTTGAACCGCATTGCGAGCGCCGCCGCCGAAGGATCATTCGGCCAGTTGGCGATGAGATCCGCCGTCCTGGGAGCATGGTCGATCTGGCGTTGCCCCGCCTCCAGGACCGAGGCCACGAAGGAGGATCCAAGTTCCCGCGCGACACCGGCCTGGTATTTCAACTCGCAGCGTCGTTCGACGCGCGCCATCATGTTCATCGGTCGCGGTCCTCAGTGCCAGGCCTGTTCGCCATTGGCACCACCGATGTCCATCAGCGCCGGGATAGCGAAGTTGGACATGGGCTGGGCCCGGCCGCCAAGGCGGCTCTGGATGGATCCCGCGTGGCTGCCCCCCTCGACCTTGAACTGGCCGGCCTGTTCGGACAGCGATCCGACCTCGCTGGCGAGCTGGCGCGCGGCGGCTGACGTCTGCTCGACCATCGCGGCGTTGCGCTGGGTCGATTGATCCATCGATCCGATCGCGACGCTGACCTGGGTGATGGCGGTGGACTGCGCCATGTTGTCGCTCGCCATCTGGCCAAGCAACTGATGCACGTCGCCCACACCCGCCGAGATATCGGCCAATGCGCTGTCGACCTTGTGAACCGCGCCCACCGCCGATGCGATGTCGGTCCGCGTCTCGGTCAGCTGCCCCCGGGCGCGACCGGCCTCCTCCTCGGCGCGCATCGCGAGCGCGGAGACGAGATCGGCGACGACGGCGAAACCGCGCCCCGCTTCACCCGCGCGCCCGGCCTCGACCGCGGCGTTCATCGCCAGCACGCGGGTCTGGAAGGCGATCTTGTCGAGCCCCTCGATCACGCTGTCGATACCCTTGGCGCTGTCCGCGACCCGCGTCATCGCCTGCACCGCTTCTTCCGCCGTCGAGCGGCCACCGGTGACGCTGGCCATCGTGCCATCGGCGCGTTCGACCGTGCGCGTGGCCGCTTCGGCGGTGGCCTTCAGGCGACCATCCATCTGGGTGATCGTGGCCGACGTCTCTTCGAGGCTGGCCGCGTTCGCCTGGGTGCGACGTGCCAGATCCTCGGCGGCCTGCGCAATTTCGGTCGAACCGGTGCGGATCGAGCTGGTCGATTCCATCACCGAGGTGATGACCTCGCGCAGCGCAGCGACGGCAGCGTTGAAGTTGGTCTTGATCGCGGCGTACTCTCCCGGGAAGTCGCGGGTGATCTCGGCCGTCAGGTTGCCACCGGCCAGTTCGGAAAGCTGGGCCGAAATCGTCTCGACCACCAGCTTCTGTTCGGCATCGGCGCGCGAGCTGGCAGCATCCGCCGCCTGCTTGGCGAGCGCCGCATCGCGGAACACCAGAACCGCACGGGCCATGTCGCCCAGTTCATCGCCGCGATCGGCATCGGGAACCTCGACGTCGTTCTTGCCACCGGCGAGTTCGCCCATCGTCTTGGTCAATCCGGCGATGGGACGAGCGATCATGCGGCTCAGCATCAGCGCCAGGGTGACGGCGATGCCGATCAGGGCGATGCCGCCGATGATCAGAACACTCGTCGCGCTTGCGATCGCGCCATCCTGGCGTGCGGAGTTTTCGGCGATCTGGGCAACCTGCGCATCGCGGATCTCGCGCAGCGGCAACACCGCGTCGCTGACCATCACGGCCTTGCCGGCGCGACGGACTTCTTCCTGTGCACCTTCGCGGTCGCCGGCCTGAACACGAGCGATCAGGCGATCGCCCCAGGCCTTGCGCCACTTGAGCGTTTCCTCGCGCGACTTGACGAGCGCCGCCACGAGCTTGGGATCGTCGAGGTTCTGTTCCAGCTCGGCCGAGATGCGATCGTAATCGTCGCGGCCTTCGTAATAGGATTTGAGATAGGATGGGTCCGCCGTGACCAGGAAGCCGCGCAGCTGGCTGTTCTGGCGCAACAATGCGGTATCGAGCGCCAACGCGTTGGCGTGGCGCTCCTGGCTGGCGTTGTTCTGAACGGTCGAATTGCTGATCATGCTGATGTTCATGAAGAAGACGACCATCATGATCGCTGCGGACGCACAGATCATGAGGAAGGACAGACCCAGCTTCCTCGGGATCTTCATGGATTTAAACATCTTGAAGTCTTTCATTGGATAATCGCGGCCATCGCCAGGGTAACCGGGCGCGCAACCTGCGCGCCCGGCCATGATGCGTTCGTTAGAAGTCGAAGCGCAGCGACGAGGAGATGGTGCGGCCGTTGATGGCACGGACACCGACGATGCCGTTGGCGGGGATCGTACCCTGCGCGACTTCCGTCAGGCCCAGTACGTTGAACAGGTTGCTCGCATTCAGCGCCACCTGCACACCGCGAGTAGGACGGAACTGGAGGAACGCGTTGACCACGGTGTAACCCGGCATCTTCAGCTGGTTGATGTCCTGCGAATAGCTGCTGGTGGTGCCGACGAAGTTGGCGCCGACGGTGACCTGCTCGATCTCGAACTGCGGCGTCGCCTGGAAGATGAACTTGGGCTGGTGACGCGGTGTGTTGCCTTCCAGAACCGGGTTCAATGCGTCGCTCTCGATTTCGGCATGGGTATATGTCGCTCCGGCGGAGATGCTGAATGGCCCTTTGCGAAACGCGCCTTCGAACTCGGCACCCATCGCCTTGTAGCCCCGTGCGATCACCGAAGGCTGCAGCGTGCCATCGGGCAGCGTCACCGTCTGCAGGTTGATCTCCCGCGTCTTCGCCCAGAAGCCGGTCAGGTTGAGCGTCAGCGCACCCTGGCGATACTTCAGGCCGGCTTCCGCCTGCTTGACGACATCGTGGCCGGCACGATCGTCGACCAGGCGACCGCTCGTGGCGCTCACGATCGGCGTGAACAGGATGCGATCGGCGGCACCGCGGCCACCACGGCTATAGCGGGCGAACAGTGCGAGCTGCTCGGCGACGCGGTAGTTTACACCGGTCGAATAGCTGAGGTACTCGTACTTGAAGTTGACCGGTGCCGGACGATCGAGAGGCAACACCGCAGTGCTGCGCTCGGGGGCCGAGATCACACCGTCATTGTTGATGTCGTACGAGATCAGGCCGACGCGGCCACCGCCCAGATCGGCACCGAACAGCGAGCCCTCGACCTTGGTCATGTCATAGCGGATGCTGCCGCCGATCGCGAGCTTGCCGATCATGTAGTTGAGCGAGCCGTAAGGCGCGGTCACGTTGAAATCGACGTCATACTTGCGCCGGAATGACGAGCTCCCGGGGGTGCCGGTGTAGGCCAGGAACCCGGCCTGGGTTGCCGGCACGCCGTTCGCGCGAGTGATGTTCACCAGAGCGGCATCGCCGCCGCCACGGACATCGGTCACGGTCGCACCGAATAGATAATCCACATCGAAGGTCTGCTTCGAATTGTAGACACCGCCGGTTGTCGTAAGGATGCCAGAACCGATGTTCCACTGGCGGCTAGCCCGGATATCGTTCGTCATGTTGTCAATCGAGTTGATATTCATCGAACGCGACGCGGTGTAAGCCAGCAATCCGTTTCCGTTCAAAGAAGCCGGATCGTTGATCGCCTGACCCGTGTTGGGACCGGTGGCATAGCTCAGCCTGGCGCCGGCGCCGCCGAACAGTCCTGCCAGAGATGCCGCGGGAAGAGTCAGCGCGTGCTGCACCAGGTTCATCGCACCCGACAGGCTCGCATAACGAAACTTCTCGGAGATGGTCCAATCGGCGATCTCGAACTGGCTTTCCAGGCCGATCGTCTTGGCCACCGCATGGATGCCGTCTTGCAAATTCACGCGCGAGAAACGGTTGTTGCCGTCCAGCGTGATCAGGTTGGTGACATAAGGTGACAGCGTCGAGTCACTTTTGATGTTGTAGTTGGCGATGTTCGAGTATTCGGGATCACTGTTGCTGCCGGCGATGCGCATCGGCCCCGGCATGTAGCCAGGCGTACGATCGTCGAGATACTTGCCCGAGATGCGGATGAAGCCGCCGGTGAAATCCTTGGTGACGTTCAACTTCACCTGGCCGCCCTTGTAGGCGGTGAAACCGGTCTCGCGCGGGCCTTCGCCGGTGCGATAGAAACCGCCGACATGAAAGCGCAGCGTGTCGTTGATATGCGTGCCATAGTCGAAGTCGAGGCGCTTCTCGTCATAGTCCACGCCGGTTCCGACCTGGACAGTGCCGCCTTCGACATCGCCGGTCTTGGAGATGAAGTTGATCACGCCGCCGGGCGAATTCGACGCGAAGGTAGAGGCCGAACCACCACGGATCGCTTCGACCGCGTTCAGGTTCAGGTCGGCCCGCAGGAACAGGTCGGCACCGATGGCCATGTCGCCGTACTCGAGTACCGGCAAGCCGTCTTCCTGCAGCTGCAGATACTTCGAACCGGACGAAGCCAGCGGCAGCCCGCGGATGGTGAAGCTGTTGTTCACATCGCCGCTGCCGGCTTCGACACGGATGCCGGGAATGTTGCGAAGAACCTCGGCCACAGAACGCGCGCCGATCTTCTGAATTTCGTCGCCGCGCAGCGCGCTGGTAGAGGTCGCGCTGTCGAGACGGTCACGCCCCTTGGCGACACCCGTCGAGAACACTTCGACGGTCTTGCCCTTTGCTGCGGCATCCTCGCTTGCGGCGTCAGCAGCTGCATGTGCAGCACCCGGCGCCATCAGCGCCATTGGCGCCAGGCCAAGAAGGAACGTGTACTTTTTCATTATAGGACCCCACCTGTCTGAAAAACTCCGACATCTTCGATAATGTCGATGCCGATGTCGGCTATTCATTATAGATAATATTTGGATTTCACGGTCGCTTACAATCAATATAATCACCGGATCCCGGAACTAATCTCGGCTACGCGTACTACCCAGAAATCTGTTTATCTTACCGTGGACCGACGTATTGTTTCGGGCGCGCCTTTGAAGGTCCGCGTCGTCCTGACGGCATGATCGAAAGAGGGCGCATGGTACTGCCCCTTAGCTGTCCGATCCGATCGGCTCAGATCATTATAGAGCCCACAGCGCAACGCGGCGGCGCAAAGGCCAAAAACCCTCGCCCGCCGCGTCACATCGTCGATTTGCGATCAGCGCGCCGATCCGGACGGCGCGCTGTTCCGGGCGCCTAGAAGCTCGCCCAATCACCATCGGCGGCGGCCATCGCCATGCTGCCGTTGGCGTAGCCGTTGACTTTCGCCGCGACGGGGGCGCTGCGATCGTTCGCGACATGGCCGGGCGTCTTGGCCCCGGACCTGACGACGATCCTGCTCTGCCTGGTCTCGGCGCCGATCTTGAACTCACCGGCCTTTTCGGCCAGCGCTTCGGACTCGCCGTTGAGGTTGCGCGCAGCGGCTGACGTCTCTTCGACCATCGCGGCGTTCTGCTGGGTTGCCTGGTCCATGCTCGATACCGCGACGCTGATCTGGCTGATGGCCGAAGCCTGAGCCTGATTGTCCGCCGCCATTCCACCCAGCAACTGATGCACCTCGCCGACACCTTCGGAGATCCCCGCCAGCGCGCCATCCACGCGCTGCACCGCCTCGACCGCGGTGACGATGTCGGTCTGCGTCACCGTCAGCTGGTCGCGAGCCCGCTTGGCCTCCTCTTCGGCGCGCATGGCCAGTGCGCTGACGAGATCGGCCACCACGGCGAAGCCACGCCCGGCATCGCCTGCCCGGCCGGCCTCGACTGCGGCGTTCATCGCCAACACGCGGGTCTGGAACGCGATCTTGTCGACGCCTTCGATGACTTCGTCGATGCCCTTGGCACTCGCGCGCACGCGGCTCATCGCCTGAACCGCCTCATCGGCGACGACCCGGCCGCCAGACACGGTGCTGATGGCTTCGTCCGCGCGGGTCACGGTCCGGCGTGCGGCTTCCGCCGTCGCCTTGATGCGCCCGTCGATCTGGGTCAGCGCTGCGGATGTCTCCTCAAGGCTGGCGGCGTTGCTTTCGGTGCGCCGTGCCAGGTCTTCCGAAGCCTGGGCGATTTCGCCCGAGCCGGTGCGCAAGCTGTGCGAACTTTCGATGACCGAACCGATCAGTTCGCGAAGATTGCCAAGGGCTGCGTTGAAGTTCGTGCGAAGCTGCGTGTATGCCGGGGGGAACTGGACCGTGATGTCGGCGGACAGATCGCCTCCGGACACGTTGAGCAGCTTTTCCGACACCGTATCCACCACATATTTCTGTTCGGCCTCTGCCGACGCCTTTGCGGTCGTGGCATGCTGTTGATCGATCAAGGCATCGCGAAACACGAGCAACGCCTTCGCCATCGAACCGACCTCGTCGCCACGCTCGGTGCCGGTGACTTCGGCCGTGACGTCGCCCGCCGCAAGCTTTCGCATCGTCGCTTGCAGGCGGTCGAGCGGACGGGCGATGGTGTTGCGCGCCAGAGCGATGGCGAGGCCGACAGCGCCAAGAACACCGCCGATGCTCATCGCCAGCATCCAGAAGGATGTCGACTGGGCCACTGAAGTCAATTCGGCACTGCGCGCGTCACTCGCAGCGATACGTGCGTCGTTCAGGGGGGCAAGCGTCGCGGTAAACGCCTGCATCTGCCTGTCGGCCTCCACCAGTTCACGCTTGGCTTCGTCGTTTTGGTTGACCAGCCCGGCCTTCACCCCCCGTTCCACGGCGGCGTTGATTTCTTCGAAGCTCTTGCGAAATTCGCGGACCTTACCGGCGATCGACGGGTCTTGCCTGGCGGCCTCGTCGAACAATTTCGCACCCGCATCGTGTGCGTCGCCGACCCTCTTCGCCGCCTCCCGCGCTTCGGCGCTGCCGCCGTCGTAAGTGAGCACGCGATAACCGGCATAGACCATTTCGACCGTCATGCGATTGGCACGGGTGATATTCGTGGTGGCGGGAAGATTCGAGTTCGTCAGTGCCGAGTAGTCGGTATCAAGAGCGACGATCGTTCGATAACTCATGATCGAAAGGCAGACGGTAACCATGCCCAACATGACCAAAAGGGCGGCCACCTTCCCGGTGATCTTCATGTCGTTGATGAAGTTCATGATCTTGTCCTTCGTCTGCCAGACGCGCCGCGCTCGCGGCACAATTCAACGCAGATTATAGGACGATGCCGGCCTCAACGGGGCTGGTAGCGGTTTTTAAAAGGTGCTTTGCGTCCCAAGCCGTATTTCAGAGATGCCAAAGGGTCACGACACGCGCGCGCCGCAGCTTGGATGCTCTAGTCGAAGGGAAGCAGCCCTGCCGCGAACGAGATGCGCAGGGCGTCGGACAGGCTGCGCACCTCAAGCTTCTCCATAAGGTTCGATCGATGAATCTCGACCGTGCGCGGACTTATGTCGAGGTCGTGCGCGATGACCTTGTTCGAGCGGCCGCGGATCAGCCCTTCCAGCACCGCGTTCTCGCGACCGGAAAGACGCTCGATCTTGGCGCGAGCCGCGGCGACGCGGGCACCTGCGGCGCGATCCTGTTCAAGGCGGTCGAACGTCGCGTCGATCGTCTCCAGCAGCGATGCGGGATCATACGGCTTTTCGAGGAAATCCACGGCGCCGCCCCGCATCACCTCCATCGCGAGATAGACGCTCCCGTGCGCGGTCAGCATGATGGTCTTGAAGCGCTGCCTGTCGGCCATCCGCAGTATCTCGAGGCCGTTGACCCCGGGCATGTCGTAATCCAGCAGCAAGACACCCGGCTCGAGGTCTTCGATTTGGTCGATGAATTCACTGCCGGACTTGTAGCAATGGATCAGCAGATTGGACTTGATCGCTAACAACGTACGAAGTGAGTCACGCACTGAATCGTCGTCGTCGACGATATACACCGTTCGACTAGTCACAGCATCTCCCTCTCATTCCGATAAGTCCCTTGCGGGCTTAAATTATTTTTTAGCTAACCTAGCTTTGTAAGCTAAGACTGTAACCCTCCCGCTTTCCAGTCACCATGAACGAACAATATCAAATTCCACTTTGGCGCGAAATTGCGAATCAATATCAACTCAGCAAGGACCGGCTTCTATTCTCGATCGTATTCTCGCTTTCCGGCACGACGCGGGTCGCTTCGGCATGCAGAATGCTCGCACGGTGGTGAATTAGGCAATAGATAATGTACGCAGGGATAAATTATCTGGCACCGCTGGCCTGTGCGCGATTCAAAAGCGTGCGATCTCCGCAACTTGGGAACCTGCATCCCCCTCTATCGCACAACCAGAACGGCAAAAATCGGAGCAGGTTTAATGACACCGGGCGGCATGTGCCCTGGCTCGTGGGCCAGTCAGATGAAGGTCGCGCTAATCACCGCCGCCAGCGCCGACGGGTCCAGCGAGTCCAGCGGCACTTCGAGCGCGGGATTGATGCTGTGCCCGATCATCGCACCGGATAGATTGAAGGTCACGGCCAGAAGACGGTAGTTGCCCTCGACGTTCGCCACGGCCAGCCCCCCTGATGACGGAAACACATCGGGATCGACGACCACGATCGCGTTGCCCGGCAGTCCCGCGCCCAACGTCGGCCGGCATATCCGCAAACCGAACGCGGCGGGCCCGGCAGCGCGCGGCGCCTCCACCTGCAAACCGGTGTCGGTCGGCGCAATCAAACCGTCGGCAAGCGGCGCTCCGATCACGCGGAGCAGACGCAATCGCGCAGATTGGCCCGGCTTCGCCTGCGGTACATTGCTGTTGCTGCGTTCAGGTGCGGATGCACGCACGGCCGGTGCTTGCAAAGCCGATACCCCCGTCGCACCAGCGGGCACCGAAGCGATATCGAGTTCGCTCGCCAGTAGCGCGATAAGCTTGCGCGTCTTGCGAAGCCGTTCATCGGGCGCTGCGATCGCGCCGATGAATTCGTCGAGCACCCCGCTGCCGTACTGCCCTTCGACCTTTCGCCGCAGGGCGAGCTCGTTGTCCACCTCGAACAGCCGACACAGATTTTCGATGGTCGCGTCATTCCAGCGATCGAGGGTCTTGGCGGCGTTCTCGATGCGCGAGAGAACCACCGGCGCAATTCCGTAATCACGCTCGATGGCCGCGATCGTGAGATCCGCGGCCTGTGCACGCCGGGCGCGGGTCGCCGCCGCCAGAAGAACCGCGAACTGCTCTTCGGCTTGGCTGGCGGCCTTGCCTTGCTGGAACGGCTTCGACCAGGTGTCGATATCGAAACCAGGTGCGTCGACATCGATCAGCAGATCGTGTGGCTTGACCCCCAGCACGCCGGCGATGCGCACGACCTCGTCACTGCGCGCGACCACTTCCCCGCGTTCGATCTTCGACAGACGAATATAGGGGATCTCCGGCAGCGCCGAGACCAGCTGGAGAAGCTTGGGATAGCCATGACGGATGCGTTGTTCGCGGATGCGGTTCGGGAAAACGAACGAACGGTGCGGATCGATGACGATCGAACGCGGCAACACGGCAATCGGCAGCGCGGCGAGGCGACTGTCCGCCGCCTGCCGTGATCGCCTGCCGGGCGACCGTTTATCCGCTTTCACCATAAGTTCGCGCATCCGAAGTCGCCGCAGTCCTTAACTCCTGCGGCACGTTCGTCCAGAGGAAAGAACTTTCGGCTGATGCGCAGTTGGTACTTGCCACAGGTCAGGCGGCGAGCGACCCGCGATCCTCCATGCCGGCGTACTGGCGGATGACGCTGGTCCGAAGGTCCATGTACAGGTCCGAGGTCGACGAAGGCTGCAGGCTGTCGATCGCGACGACGCGCGAAGCCTGATTGTGGGCCAGCGCCGGATCGGGCAGCAGGCTGACCGTGGTCTCGGCGACGATCGCGATCGGAGCGACCGGCTTGACGCAGGCCGGGGACGCCTTGGTCGGCTTGGCCGGCTTGGCCGGCTTGGCCGCGGCGACACCATATTCGGCCATGATCGCGAAACGCGGTTGAGTAAGGGCAAGTTCGGCCAATCCCTTGGTCGCGCGCTTGCTGATCTGGCGGATCTGCTCCTTGGTGATGCCCGCGTCACCGGCGACCTCATCCAGGATCACTTCACTGAACACCCGGCGTTCCAGGATCTCGCGATCACGGACCAGCTTCTCCTCCAGCTTTTCGACATCCGCCGGATCGAGGCGGCTGGACGAAAGGCGCGGGCCTTCGGTGGGCTCGGCAAGTTTGCGAAGGCCGCGCTTGGGCTGCGGGCGGCGACGGAGCTGCTCCATTCCCACAGTGCGGTTGTGGCGGACGTATTCGTCGATCAGGGCCGCGGTGCTGCGCTTGGCGAGATAGTCCGACGCGCCGCTTTCGGTGAGATCGAGAGCGTTCTCGTCCTCGATGGTCAATTCCAGAGCGGCCTCTTCGCCATCGCGGCCGACGCCGGCGGCGTGGAGAGAAACCGTCGTCGCCTCCACCTTCTTCGCCGAGGCGCGCTGATCGGTCATCAGCCGGAAGCGCAGGCTTTGCAGTTCGCCGCGCAGCTGCCAGTTCACGAACGTGGTAAACTGCGCTTTCGTCGGGTCATAAGCCTCGATCGCACGGTGTACGCCGATTGCGCAGCACTGTTCGGCATCATCCCAATGCGCAATCAGCCCGTATTGGCGGATGAAGTGGCGAATACGCGGAGCGATAAGCTTGAGGATCTGCACGAAAGCCTTGTCGATATTGGCTTTCTGGCGAGCGGTCTGGCGCTCACCTTCTGTCGGCTTATTGGCGATTACGGTAGCGACGGCAGTTTCCAGCGCAATGGTGATCTTCGACATTGGATCGTTCTTCCGGTTTCCCGGGCGGTTCCTGCCGCCCCCCTGAAAGCTGAAATAAACTTTGATCCTATAATTGGAGTAACCATCCTAATACGCGTAACTACGTAGTCCTATAATTAGGCGAACTTCTGGGGGCGAATGCGGCGCTCGGTATAGGCCAGCAGCCAGCCACGGTGCGCGTCGGTGGCGTTCCCGGTCGCGGCAAGCCGGCGACTCGCCTCGGCATGTCCGACCTGCGCATCCAGCAGCCGACGCGCGCGCGCGGGATCCAGCCCGCCGCCCAGAAACTTGGCCGCATCTCCCGCCCCAAGATGATGACCGAGGTATGCGGCGCGCGCGATGCTGCCCACGTCGTCGCCCAGATGAACCCCGGCACGGCCGAGCCGGTGCAGATTGCCGTTGGCATAATCGGCGATCGCCTGAATGTTGGCCTCGGGATCGTAGCGCAAGGCCAGCAGCGCGCTGCGCGAGTCACCCGTCACGCGGCCCTTGTCGTTAAGCCATCCCCGCCGATCGGCTTCCGCGTTGAGCCAGGTACCCGGACGCTCCGCCTCGGTTTCCCAGGTGCCGCTGAGAAACTGCCCAAGGCCAGCGGCACTCGATCGCGGATTGCGTGAGTGAACGTTCCATGAGCCGTCGCGGCCACGCCCCGCTTCTGCATCGATGATCGACGCGAGCGCGGTGGCGGGAAGCCCGGTGCGTTGGGCCGCGCGCGTAATCGCGTCGCCAAAGCGGGCATTGGCGCCAAGGGATTCGATCCGCAGCGGCGAATCGACGCTGAGCAGACTGACGGGAGCAACCTGCGGTTCGGTGCCGGAATCGTTGCTAGGTGCGCTTGCCGGCGGCGCATCGACCTGAAGCGCGGCGGGCTTCGCCTTGTTGATCATCGCCAGCAATCCATCGAGAGCGCTGTTGGGCACGGATGGCTGGCTCCAGGTGGCGAACCGGTTGTCGTTCGAGTCACCCTCGCCCAGTGCGGCCTGCCAGAGGCTGCGCGCCAGCTCCGACTGCGCATTGCGATAGATCAAGTCAGCCCGCTGTACCGGATTCATCGATGCCGGAGACGGGACAGCGGCGGATTGTGCGCGCGCGATCATGATCGACGCCGGCTGGCGGCGGCTTTCACTGACCGCAGGCGCGTCAGGAAGTCCGAGGCCGAGCGATCGTCGACCGCTGATTGCTCGGCGCTTTCGATGCGGCGGGTCTCGTCGAGGCGATAGCGGTCGGCCGCGCCTTCGATGGCGTTCAGCGAACCATAGACTTCGCGCGCGGTGTTGCGCAGGCTTGCCACCCGCGCATCGAGGATGCGCTGGTTGTCCTCCAGTTGTGCCCGCTCGGCATGCATCCGCAGGAAGTAGGCGGTGGCGGGGATGTAGGACGCGCCGGCAGCGATGTCGCGCTCACGACGGATGTCGGCGACGATCTGGGCCTGGCGCTGTTCCACCTCGGTCAGACGGCTCACCTCGATGCCGATCGAGATACGGATCTGGTCCACCTCGCGGCGCTGCAGACCGATAGCGGCGCAATAGGGCGTCCTCATGCGCTTTCCCTCTCCGCTACGTCGACCGGGGCCAGTATCTCTTCCAACGCGGCAAAGCTCTCGATCCGGTTGCTCGAGCTATCCTTGCCCTGCCCCAGCAGCGCCTCGATCCTGGGGGCAAGCGTGATGGCGCGATCGACCTCTGCGCTGGCTCCGGCCTTGTAGGCACCAAGCCGGACCATCTCTTCCATGTCGGCATAAAGCGACAGCAGGCCGCGCGCTTCGAGCCGCAGAGCGTTTTCGTGTTCGGTGTGGGCGCGCGGCAGCGTCCGCGAGACGGACTTGAGCAAATCGATCGCGGGATAACGGCCGCGCTCGGCGATCTTTCGGCTCATCACGACATGACCATCGAGCACACCGCGCACCGCGTCGGCGATCGGCTCGTTGTGATCGTCGCCGTCGACCAGCACGGTGAACAGGCCGGTTATGCTGCCCTGCCCCTGCAGGCCGGGGCCGGCACGTTCGAGCAGGCGCGGCAGTTCGGCGAATACGGTGGGGGTGTAACCCTTGGTCGCCGGTGGCTCGCCCGAGGCAAGGCCGATCTCACGCTGCGCCATGGCGAAGCGCGTTACCGAATCCATCAGGCACAGCACGTTGAGGCCCTGGTCGCGGAAATGCTCGGCCACCGCCAGCGTCGTCCATGCCGCCTGGCGTCGCATCAGCGCGGGTTCGTCCGACGTCGCGACCACCAGCACGGAACGGGCAAGTCCCTCCGCCCCAAGATCGTCCTCGACGAATTCCTGCACTTCGCGACCACGTTCGCCGATCAGGCCGATCACCGCCACATCGCATCTGGTCCACCGGGCCAGCATCGAGAGCAGCACCGACTTGCCGACGCCCGAGCCGGCGAAAAGACCGAGGCGCTGGCCGCTGCACAGCGGCGCGAAGATATCGAGCGCGCGAACGCCGGTGTCGATCTTGCCACCCACGCGTCCGCGCGAGGCGGCGGGCGGGGGCGACGCCTTGACCGCGCGGGCCAGCGGCCCCACCGGCAGCGTCCCTTTGCCGTCGATCGGTCGTCCCAGACCGTCGACCATTCGGCCAAGCCACCCATCGTCTGGCCGCAACCGGAAACTTGTGGCGACCAGATTGGCGCGCGTGCCCGACGCGACACCCTGCGGATCGCGAAACGGCATGCAATGGGCGATATCGTGATCGAGGCCGGTCACTTCGGCTTCGACGCAGCCGGACTCCGCGGCGATCTCGATGCGCGAGCCGATCTGCGCGGCGCCCGACAGGCCCGCCACTTCGATCAAAGCGCCACGTACCGCCACGACCTTGCCGAAACGGCAATCGGGCGTCAGCGCGCGGATCGCCGGCGCAGCGGATGCGATGCTTGCCATAGAAAAGTCCGAGCATTGTAAGGCCCGGCCATCGCCGGACCCGGGCCGCGCCCGATCGCCGAGCGCTGAACCACGATTGATCCAAGGCACCCGCATCGTTCGGCAGCTGCTGGCATCAGTATAGGATGGACGGCGGAGATCTGGATCGATCGTCGAATTTTCCGGTAAACGACGAATGCTTGCCGCCTCGTCCTATAAATCAACGAGAGCGGTGCATCCGGCCCCGCGCAATCTCTCAAAGGGAGACCCCTGTTGAGCCTTTATTCCGCACTTTATGCGGGCGTGTCCGGCCTCGGCGCCCAGTCGGCTGCCATGGCGACGGTCGCCGACAATATCACCAACATCAACACGGTGGGTTACAAAGGCGTCTCGGCTGAATTCCGCACCCTCGTCACCGATGGCCGACTGCGCAGTTCCTATTCGGCCGGTGGCGTCGCCGCCGCACCGCAGGCGATGATCTCGAAGCAGGGCCTGCTGCAGGCCTCTGCGGGCGATACCGACCTTGGCATCGACGGCGCCGGCTTCTTCGTGACCCGCAGCGGCACCGGCGCCAACGCCGATGTCGCCTTCACCCGCGCCGGCTCGTTCAAGCCCGACGTGGAAGGCTATCTGCGCAACACCAGCGGCTTCTACCTGCAGGGCTGGCGCCTCGACTCCAAGGGCGATTACGTCGACACCGGCAATCTCGATTCGCTCGAGCCTGTGCGCCTGAGCGAGCTTACCGGCTCTGCCGCCCCGACAAGCAAGATCCAGCTGCGCGCAAACCTGCGATCCGACCAGCCCGTGCACACCGGTGCCTACACCGCCGGAAACATGGCTTCGGGCGCAGTCACGCCGGACTTCTCGCGTCCGATGGATATCTACGACGCGCAAGGCACCGCGCATCGCATCACGCTGTCCTATCTCAAGACCGGCGCGAACACCTGGGCGAGCGAGATCTATGCGGTTCCCGCGTCGGACGTCACCGCGACCGGCGGCCTGCTCGCCAGCGGGAACATCGCCTTCAACGCGGACGGCAGCCTCAACCGCACGGGATCGACGGCGGCCTTGTTCAATCCACTAAACGTCACATGGAGCAACAGCGCGGGTTCCGAACCCATCGAGCTTTCGCTCGGCAAGGATGGCAGCCTGGATGGACTTACCCAGTTCTCGGGCGAGTCCGCACTGATCTCGTCGTCTGTGAACGGCGGCCTGCTGGGCACCATCGCCTCGGTCGAGATCTCCCCGGCGGGCAAGGTGAGCGCGATCTTCTCGGACGGAACCGCCCGCGCGGTGTTCCAGCTGCCGGTCGCGACCTTCCAGAACCCCGATGGCCTCACCCGCGTGTCGGGCAACGCGTTCATGACGTCGAGCGCCTCGGGCAACGTCGCCATCAACGCTCCGGGCTCGCTCGGCTCGGGCAAGATCTCGCCGGGAACGCTGGAGGCCTCGAACGTCGACCTGGCGCAGGAGTTCACCAACATGATCCGCTTCCAGCGCGCCTACAGCGCCTCGTCCAAGATCATCACCACGGTGGACGACATGCTGCAGGAGCTCAGCAACCTCAAACGCTGATACCTCGTCCGCCTGACCACTCGCCGTTCACCCAGGAAACAGTCACGTGTCACTAAACGATATTCTGGGATCCGCCTTGTCTGGCCTGGGTGCCTCGCAGGCCGCGCTGCGCACGGTCTCGAGCAACATCGCGAACGTCAACACGCCCGGCTACGCCCGGGAACGTGTCTCGCTTTCGACCGGAGTCACATCCGGCCGGGTGAACGGCGTGGTGGTCAGCGAGCCGGCACGAGTCGCCGATCGCTACTTGGAGGCAACGGTCTATCGCCGCTCGGGCGCGATGGGTCGGGCGGACGTCACCGCCGATTACCTTGGCCGCCTGCAGGCGATGCTGGGCGCCCCCGATTCCGATTCCGGGCTGTCGGCCAGATTGGACGCGGTTTCGGCGGCGGCGGTCGCGATGACCGGCTCGCCCGGATCGGAGCAGGCGCGCGGCGCCTTCACGCAGCAGATCGGCGATGCGATCACATCGATGCAGCAGCTCGATAACGACGTCGGCTCGTTGCGCGCGGATGTCGCGACCGAGGTCGGCTATGCCGTCGAGAAAATCAACGGGCTGCTGAAGCGCGTCAGCGAACTCAACGATACCGTCGCTCAGCTGGAAGGTCTTGGCCGCAGTTCGGCGGGTTCTGCCGATCAGCGCATGTCCGCGCTGGACGAACTAAGCACCATGATCAACGTGACGGTGCGTGAGCAACCCGATGGTCGGGTCACGATCGACACCGCGTCGGGCGCCGTCCTGGTCGATCGGCGACCGCGTCAGCTATCCTATCCGATCGCCGGAGATGGCGTCGCCCAGCCCACCTATCCGCCGATCGACATCCGTTTCGCGGATGGCACCGGCACCGGGGAACGGCTCGATTCCGCCGCCGTCGGCGGCAAGCTGGGTGGCCTCGTCGAATTGCGTGACAAGACGTTGCCGCAATTCGCGGATCAAGTCGGCTCGCTGTTCGGGGGCGTCGCCCAGACGCTGAACGCGGCGGCCAACGAAGGGACCGCGGTTCCGGCGCCAGCCGCTCTCGAAGGGCGGCAGACGGGCCTAATCGGCACCGACCGGCTGGGGTTCACCGGCAGCGCGAATTTCGCGGTACTGAAGAACAACGGCGAACTGGTCGCCAAGACGCAGATCGATTTCAGCGCCCTGCCCGCCACGGCGACGATCGACGATGCGGTGTCCGCGATCAACGCCGGGCTTGGTGGCGCCGCGACGGCCTCATTCGCCGACGGCAAGCTGACGATCTCCGCCACTGCCGGCAATCAGGGTGTCGCCATCGCGCAGGATGCCACCAACCCCAGTTCGCGCGCGGGGACGGGTTTTTCGCATTTCTTCGGGCTGAACGACATCGTGCGCAGCGACGACAGCCCGCTGGTGCCCTCGGGACTGGCTGCCGGTGACGCGCACGGCTTCACCACCGGGCAGACCACGGAAATGGTCCTGCGCGACGCCAGCGGCAGATCGCTGGCCCGCTATACCCTCGCGCCGACCACGGGCGGCACGATGGGCGACATCGCGGCGGATCTCAACGCCAGTCCACTGGCGGCGTATGGCGCGTTCTCGCTCGACGATCGTGGGCGGTTCCAGTTCCAGCCCGCCGCTGCCGTCAGCGGTGCGACGCTGAGCATTCCCGCCGATTCGACCGATCGTTTCGGCACCGGACGATCGCTGACATCACTGTCCGGGCTGACCGGATCGGCCAGCGGCCTGTCACGCGCGACATTGCGACCGGCACTGTCCGGGAATCCCGACCTGCTTCCGCTTGCGCGCCTCGATACGTCCGTCGCGATCGGCGCAAAGGCGGTCGGCGCGGGCGATATCCGCGGCGCCACCGGGTTCGTCGAAAAGCTTTCCGCCCTGTCCGACTTCGGCAAGGACGGTGCTTCGACGATCGAACGCTTCGCCGCGGGCCTGCTGGGTCGCGCCGGCATGCAGGCGGCACAAGCCAGCGCATCGCTGACCGACACGACCGCCCAGCGCGACGATGCCGTGAACCGGCGCGATTCCTTTTCCGGCGTGAACATCGACGAGGAACTGTCGCAGCTCGTCGTCTTCCAGAACAGCTATTCGGCCGCGGCCCGGGTGATGACCACCGCGACCGACATGTACGATACGCTCATCAAGATGGTGGGCTGAAAGGAACGATAGATGACCAGGGTCGCCTCCATTCCGATGCAGCGCACGCTGTTCGACGCCATCCAGCGCTCGCAGCAGAAGCTTTCCGCCGCGCAGCTTCAGCTTGCCACAGGCAAGAAGGCGAACACGTATGCCGACCTCGGCACCGAGGCGGTACGTACGCTCTCGGCCCATTCGCTGCTGGCGCGACAGGATGCGCAAGGGACCGTCGCCAAGCGGCTGGGCACCACGCTGTCGATCCAGGATGCCAACATCTCGAACATGGAAAGCGCCGCCGAAACCATGCGAGTCGGAGTGCTGGCGGCGATCGGCACCAACGATTCCGCTGGACTGCAGCAAACGATCGAGACCGCGTTCCAGCAAGTGCGTGCGGCGCTGAACGCGGACGAGGGCGGTGTGCCGCTGTTCGCTGGGTCGCAGACCGATGCGCTGCCTTTCAAGCCGACCGACCTTGCCGATCTTGCCGCCACGCCGGCGGCGCAAGTGTTCTCGAACGATGGCGTCCGTGCTTCGGCTCGCGTCGCCGAAGGGACGGATGTCGAATTCGGCGTTCTTGCCAGCGATGTCGGTGCGAAACTGATGGAAGGCTTTCGCACCCTCGCGCAGATGGGCACGATCGGACAGAGCGTGACCACCGCGCAGAAAGCCAGCCTTACCGATGCGATGCAGCAGATCCAGGACGGACTTACCCAGATCCGTTCGGTGAACGCCGATAACGGGCGCAAGCAAGCGCAGATCGAGACGCTGGGCTCTCGTGCGGACGATCGTTCGGTCCTGCTCAAGGATCTGATCAGCCGCAGTGAAGATGCCGACCTCGGCGAAGTCGCGGCCGAACTTTCATCGCGCCGCACGGCGCTGGAAGCATCCTATTCGGTGTTCTCGCAGCTTTCGGGTCTGAGCCTGGTCAACTTCCTGCGCTGAACGGCAAAGCATACCTCGGGACAAGCAAAAGCCCGGCACCCTCGTTTCGCAGACGAGGATGCCGGGCTTCTTGCTATGGCGAGTACGGCTTACTTCTGCGCAGTCTTGGCCACGCTCACGTCCAGCAGATCGGCATACGATCCTGCCGGGCTGGCGCTGGGGATGGCGGACATCGCCCGCATCAAGGTGTCCTGATCGACGCTGCCCGGTTCACGCGTCAACAGGTCGAACGCCGGCGCGGTCTTGAGCGTGGCGAAGGCCGTTTCGTAGCGGCCACGAAGCCGTGCGATCTCATCCTCGCGCCCAAGCATGCCAAGCGCGATGGCATAACGCAGCACCACCGCCTGCTCTACTTCGTTGAGCGCGCCCGGACCCGGCAGGATCGGCGCGCTGGCCACGATCAGATGGCTCCAGTCGCTGCGCTTCCACAACAGCTCGCTTCGCAGGCCGCTGGTGTCGGGTACGTCTTCGAGGGCGGCGAGCGCCTCTTGCGTCTTGCCCAGCTGGTGCAGCGCTACCGCCTGGATGCGCGCGCGATCCCACAACATCGGCTGGGGGAAGATCGTGCGCTGCGTATCCCTGATGGCTGCGAGTGCACGGTCGGGCCGGCCGGCGAGAATCTGCAAGGTCGCCACCCGGACCGACAGCGGGCCTTGCGCGATGTCGAGCGCGCGATGCCGCAGCTGGAAATCCAGCAACTCCGCCGCGCGGGCATAGAGGCCGCTGCTTTCGAGGCGATCGGCCAATCGGGAGATCAGCTGATCCCCCGCCGCGCCGGCGGGCATCAAGTCGCGATAATCCCAGTATAGGCCCGCGGCATCCGCCAACTGCATGCGATTGCCCGGCGCGACCAATCCGGCAAGCTGCGCCTGCACATCGGCCAGCAACGGCGACAGACCCGGCCCAAGATCGAAATAGCGCACGAGCGTCGAGCCCGCGGACAAGGCCCCGCGCGTGTCGCCGGTCTTCTTGGCAAGGTCGAAGCTGAGGCGCAGCGCCTGCTCCTCGATCGGGCCGCCGCGCCAGACGAAGCGGATATGGTCGACCTCGCGCCGCGCGTCCGCAACGCTCATGGTGCGTTGCGCCACCGCCATCTCGATCAGTGCCAGCCTAGCTGCATAGCGCTGCGGCTCGTTACCGCTGCGTTCGGCGCGACCAAGCCGGATTCGCGCTTGGCCCAGATCGTTCATCGCCATGTACGCGCGGCCACGCACGATGTTCGCCGAAGCATCACCGTCAGGAGCGACAGCCAGCCATCGCAGCGCCAGATCCGGCTGCTGCCTGGCGATGGCGGCCTCTGCCAGCGCGGTCAGGAACGGTATCCGCTGCGGCCCAGGGCGCGCGGCAAGAGCAGCGCGGGCGCAGCCGAACTGACGCAGGGCTTCATCGTCCATGCCCGCTTGCGCGAACGCCGTGGCTCGCCAGAAGCACGCCTCGGAATTGTTCTGCAGGGCTGCGCCTTCGAGCGCTGCAAGCGCTTCGCGCGAACGGCCCAACGCCGCCAGCACGGCGCCGCGCGACAGCTGAAAATTGCTGACGAGGCCAAGATCGGAATCATCCTGGAGCATCACGTCGAGCACGCCGAGCGCGTCCGCGAATTCGCCATCGGCGATGAGGCTGGTCGCATAGGCCCAGCGCGCCTGCTGTCGCGTCGTCGGCTGTGCGGCCGCGAGCAAAGCCAGCGCGCCGTGCTGGTCGCCGTTGCCCCATCCCTTGGGGCCGGAAATACCCGGCATGTCGGACAATTCGGGCGCGAAGCCGGGATACCGGGCCGGGCGCGCACGCTGCCCATCGTGGCGGGCGGCAAAGTCCTTGGGCGCGGGGGGCTGAACATGAAGCGGAGCAGGCGCCATGGGGATCGGACCCGCACTATGCGTCACGCCGCCCGCACCCGCTCCGGCGAGCAGGAGCAAGATCGACATCTTCATCCGCTGAGACCTGCGACAAGCCCGAGATAGACGACGCCGGCACCGCCGGTGGCGCAACCAAGCACGAACAGCGCCGGCAGAAGCAGGTTCGCCTTACCGGACTGCCCGGCGGCGCCGGGCCTGGCCGCGATGGTCGCTGCGCCGGGCGCGGTACCGCTATCGGCTCCGTCCCCGATACGACGCCCGGGATTGGCAGGTGTGGTGCCGACGACCTTGAATTTACCAGGCTTCTGATTGCTGCTCATCCGCGCCCCGTCTCAACTTCCTGTCAACTCTTCCATTATAGGATGGATCTTGTCGGGACGGGCAGTGCCTCGCACCCCGGCCATGGAGATGCTTGGAAATGCGCAGATCGGTCTTTGTGGGGGGCGCCGCCTTGTTGTTGGCGGGTACCGGTTCGCTGGCCGCCAGCGCGCCGGCGAACAAGACGCAAGCACCCGTGGGCGAGCCGAACCTGGTGACGATGTTGCCGATATCGGTCCCGATCATCGACGGCGATCGCCTTGACGGATCGTTTCGCCTGAACACGGTCCTCGATGCGACCGACGAAGCCGCAGCGGAGCGCGTCACCGCCGCTCTGCCCCGGCTACGATCGGCGACCCTTGCGGCAGCGCTCGAGTTCGCGCGCCTCCACGCATCGCCGATGCGCCCGGTCGATGCCGAGATGCTGAGCCAGAACCTGACCCGCGCTCTGCAGCACGAAGAGCCGGGGATCGAGCGGGCGCTGGTCGTCGAAGTGGCGACCCATCCCGCCTGATAACGGCGCGGCGATCGCGCGCGTACGATCGCCGGAACCCCTCCCTTCGTTACTGCGGTGCGGCACTCGGCTTGCGAGGCTGAACTTGCGGCAGGCGCGCCATCGCCATCGTCAGCGTTGCGGCCTTGGGAGGCGCCATGCTGGCCAGGATCAGCCCGGTCGAGCGTTCGCGCATCCGACGCGCGACTTCCACCTGAACGTCGAGGCCGAGCTGCTCGAACACTACAGCGGCGCGGTTCGGGCGCATCGCCTGGTAGATCCGCGCGAGTTCGGAGAAGCGCTCGTCATTGACATCGCGTGGTGCGTCGCCGCCGGCACCCGGCCGGGTCGGCGCACGACCGCCACTCGCCTGCAACCGCTGTTCCGTTGCGCGGGCCGCCTGCTCGCGCATTTCGAGCGCGCGGTTGCGTTCCGCCACTTCCTGATCGCGCTGGGCGATGTCCTGCTTGATCGACGCGCCAAGCCGGGTTTCGGGTGCCCCCGGACCGGCAACGGCGGCGCTGACACCGTTGGCAAGCACCGACGCGCCCGCCGCCAGCGCGGTCAGCATCAACAGCGATGGACGCAAGTTCATGCCGCCACATCCTGAAGCGCGACAAGCTCTTCTTCGCTATCGACATCGCGCTTGCTGCTGACTTCGACCAGGCGATCGGCGGTCGCGTTGGCGATGCCGACCATGATGCCCAGTTCATCGCGGATGTCCTCCGCCTGCGACAGCGCCCGCACGTTCACCGAGGCATCGGTGCGCAGCGTATCCTTCAGTTCGGACAACACCTTGCTCGCCTGCGCGGTCGCGGTGTCGAGTCCCTGCAGCATCTGCGGCAGGGCCGCTCCTGCGCCTTTTACCGCATCGAGGCTGCGCATCAGGCGCACGCTTTGCACGAGCACCGCGAGGCAGAAGATGACGGTGATGATATTGACGAAACTGGCGAAACCCATGGCGTTCAATCCTTCGTGATTTCGGTGACCAGCCGGAAAGCGATGTTGTGATTGCGCTGGCCAAGCTGTGCGCAGCCGAGACGAACTCCCCCGCACTGTATTTCAAACGGATCGTCGGGATGCTTGTTGAGCGGCAGGGTCTGTCCCACCTTCATGTTGCGCACTTCCGACAACGGGAAGTTGCGCTCTGCCAGCACGGCATCGAGCTTCACTTCGGTCTTGCGGATCTCGCTGCGCATGTGCGCTTCCCAGATCCCGTCGCGGCCCATCTTTTCGCCCATGAAACGCTGGAGCAGCTTGTTGCGGACCGGCTCCAGCGTCGCGTAGGGCAGCAGGAAGCTGAACTTGCCACCGCGGCCTTCCATGTCGACGCGGAAGTTGGCGACGGCGGTGACGTTGCTGGGGCTGGCGATGGCGGCGAAGCGCGGGCTGGTCTCGATCCGCTCCAGCTTGATCGTGATCGGCGCGATCGGCTCGAACGCGGCGGCGAGGTCGGACAGCGCCAGCTCCACCATGCGCGAGACGAGTGACGTCTCGATCGTGGTGAAGCCGCGCCCGTCGATGCGGCTGGGCCCGTTGTTCCCGCGCCCACCCAGAAGCGCATCCACCACCGAATAGATCAGCGCGGAATCGACCACGACGATGCCGTAGTTCTCCCATTCCTCGATGCGGAACACGCCGAACATCGCCGGCAGCGGAACGCGGTTCATGAATTCGCCGAAGCGTACCGAAGTCGTCGCCTCCAGACTGACGTCGATCGCGTCCGATGTCAGGTTGCGCATATTGGTCGCGAAGGTGCGGATCACGCGATCGCAGACCACTTCGAGCATCGGCAGGCGTTCGTGATTGATCACGTCCGATTCAATGACCGCGCGCAAGCCGCTTTTCTGCGGCGCGGGGCCGCCGACGTCGCCGAACAGCGCATCGATGTCCAACTGATCCAGTTCCTGGTCGTCGCCGATCAGCATCGGCTGCGGTTCAGGAAGATCGAAATCCCAATCGTCGCTCATTGCTGAACCAGATCCTGTATAAGAACGTCCGCCACCGACCCCTTGCCGACCTGGCGATTGGCGCGGATCAGCATTTCTTCCTTGAGGCGGAACGCGGCTGCCGATCCGGCGATATCCTCGGGCCGCAATTCGCGCAGGAACGGCTGATAGGAGTCGATGATCAAAGGCAGCTTGGTGGTGATCTCGGCCTGCTTGTCGGGCGATGTCGGCACCAGCATCAGGTGTACGCGCAGGAACCGGGGCGTACCATCGGCAGAGCGAAGGTTCACCGTCATCGGCGGAACCTCGATGAAGGTATCGGGGCCCTCCTTTTCGGCCCCGTGGCCCTCGGCATCCCCGTCTCCCTCGGCAGCCTCGTGCGAGCCGCCGCCCATCACCGCATAAGCCGCACCGCCGCCGCCAAGAAGCAGGACCGCGGCGGCGGCACCGATGATGATCAGCTTCTTTTTCGACCGTACCGACCCGCCGGCGACACCCTTGTTCGCGCCATCGCCCGATACGTCATCCGGCGAGGCCCCCTGCACTTGTGTCATCTTCGATCCTTGTAACCGGTGGCGTGCAAAATCGTCTGCCGCGCGCCGAATGCCGTTGTTCCCTCCTATTATAGAAGCCGTGGGCGGCAATTTCTGCCTAGCGCGGTTTTCGCGAGAATATTTCGGAGGGAGTGAATGGACGTCTCCGCATACGTGCTTCTAAGTCATGAGCAGGCGCTGCAACGTCGACTGGACGTGGTCGCCAACAACATGGCCAATACGAGCACAGCCGGGTTCCGGCGCGAGCAGCCCGTCTTTCGCGAATACGTGGAGGAAGGAGAGGACAACGCGGTCGACGCCGCACGTAACGTCTCGTTCGTCCTTGACCAGGGCGCCGTGCACGACACGCGCGCAGGAGCGTTCCAGACGACCGGCAATGCGCTCGACGTGATGATCGATGGTCCTGGCTATCTTGCGGTCGAAGCGCCGGAGGGCGGCAGCGCCTACACCCGCGCCGGATCGTTGAAAGTGCTCGAAAGCGGCGATCTCGCCACCGCGACCGGTCAGCGCATCCTGGGCGAAAACGGCCAGCCGATCACGATACCACCCGACCAGACCGTGGGGCTGACGATCGGCGATGACGGGACGGTCTCAGGAACTTCGGGTCCGCTCGGGCGGATCGCGGTCACCACGTTCGACGAGTCCCAGGTCACCCCGCGCGGTGACGGGCTGATGGCGGCTCAGGGCGGCACCGTCCTGTCGCAAACGCAGACGCGCCTGCGCACCGGCGGCTTCGAGGGATCGAACGTCGAGCCGATCGCCGAGACCACCAGCATGGTGGAGATCCTGCGATCCTATCAGAACAGCCAGAAGATGTCCGACGCGCTGAGCGACATGCGCAAACGCGCAATCGATCGCCTCTCACAGGTCGGCTGACCAACACGTTTCTAAAGGGAAGATTCCATGCGTTCCTTGTCTATCGCCTCCAGCGGCATGCTTGCGCAGCAAACCAATGTCGACGTGATCTCTAACAATATCGCGAACATGAACACCACGGCCTACAAGCGTCAGCGGGCCGAATTCCAGGACCTGCTCTATCAGCAGGTCGCCCGTCCCGGCTCCAGCACCGGCGGACCGGATGCGCGCGCGCCTTCGGGCATTCAGATCGGCGCGGGCGTGCGCACCGGCGGTGTCTATCGCATCGGCACGCAAGGCGCGCTGACCCAGACCGACAACCGCTACGACCTCGCCATCGAGGGTCAGGGATATCTCCAGGTGCTGATGCCCAACGGCGATACCAATTATACCCGCGCCGGTTCGCTGCAGCTGTCGGATCAAGGCGAGCTGGTGACGTCGGATGGCTATCCGGTCCAGCCCGGTATCACCATTCCACAAGGCGCCGTCGACGTCGTGATCTCGGCGACCGGCAACGTCCAGGTCAAGATCGGCGGCGCGCCGGAGCTGCAGGACGTGGGCCAGCTCCAGCTTGCCTCGTTCGTGAACGAAGCGGGTCTGGAAGCGCTGGGCGGCAACCTCTTCGCCGAAACCTCGGCCTCGGGCCAGCCCAACGTCGCCTCGCCCGGAGAGCCGGGCTTCGGCACGCTGCGGCAGGGCTTCATCGAAGCGTCGAACGTCAATCCGGTCGCGGAAATTACCGCCCTCATCACCGCCCAACGCGCCTATGAGATGAACAGCCGGGTGGTGAAAACGGCCGACGAGATGCTGGCCACCACCAGCCAGCTGCGGTGATGACGATGCTGACTTCGCTACTCGCCCTGCTTGCCGCCCAGGCTGCAAGCGTGCCGGCCACGCCGGCCGTGGCGGCTACCGTCGATACGCCCGTGCTCACCCGCATCGTCGAGCGCGGAGAGGTCATCTCCAGCAGCGACTTCGCGCCCGAGCCGCTGCCCGCCGCGCAGGCCCGCGGCGCCCTGCAGCCAAGGGCGGCGAACGGCATGGAGGCGGCACGCCGCCTGGCCGCGGGCACGGTGGTGCGGGCAAGCGACGTCACCACGCCGCGCCTCGTGCGCCGTGGTGAGGCGGTGACCATCACCGTGCGCTCAGGAGGGCTCACCATCACCACCGCCGGCCGCACGCTGGATAACGGCGCCAAGGGTGACCGGGTCCGCGTCGTCGCCAATTCGACCAGCAAAACCCTCGATGCCGAGGTCGAAGGCTCCGGCGCGGTGCGCGTCGTCGCACCATGATGCCTGGCGCCCGTAACGGAGTACCCTCGATGAAAGTCAAAACCCTCTTGGCTCTGGCGGCGGTCGTGCCGCTGGTGTCCGGGTGCGGAGCCGCCGGTCGCCTTGCGAACGTCGGCAAGGCGCCGCGCTTCACGCCGGAACAGGATGTGCAGACCGCGATCGCCGAACGCTCGATCTCGCAACCCGGCATCGTCGATCCGCTGGGCGCGCCCCGCGCGCCTGGCGAACCACCGGCCCAGGCCCCCAGCGCCTCGTTGTTCCGCGCCGGCGCCGGTGGCCTGTTCCGTGACCAGCGCGCCAACGTCCTTGGCGACATTCTGACCATCCGTATCGACGTGCGCGATCGCGCCAGCGTGGGCAACACCACGGATCGCAGCCGCTCGGGCTCCGAGAACGCGGGCCTCGCCTCGCTGCTGGGCCTGGAAAAGCCACTCAGCAAGCTGCTGCCGGGAAATCCCGACACCAACAGTCTGGTCGGCGCGAATTCGAAGTCGTTGTCGAGCGGTTCGGGCAAGACCGAACGCAGCGAAACCATCAACATGACGATGGCCGCCGTCGTCACCGGCGTGATGCCGAACGGCAATCTCGTGATCCGGGGGCGACAGGAAGTCCGGGTGAACTTCGAGCTTCGCGAACTGATCGTCTCGGGCATCGTCCGTCCGCAGGATATCGCGCGCGACAACTCAATCCGCCACACCCAGATCGCCGAGGCCCGGATCAGCTATGGCGGGCGCGGCCAGCTGACCGACGTGCAGCAGGCCCGTTGGGCGCAGCAGGTCTATGACGCCCTGTTCCCGTTCTGAGGGGCCGGTGGGCAGTGCCCTTCGCCAACAGCCATGATCGCCTCTAACGAAAAGCCCCCGGTCATCACGATCGGGGGCTTTTCGCTTGAAGGCAGGACTGGGCAAAGCAGCGTTCGGTGGACCGACGCGCTTGCAAGCCTCGCTAATCGAGGATCACACCGCCTCCATAGCCGTTTGCGCGGCTTGCGCGTCCTCGTACCCGATCAGTTCACGACATTCCGCCAGCGCCCGATAATACGCGCCTTCAGCCACGAGGGTCGCGAAGCGTACGCAGGCCGCCTTGGCCTCCGGAGCATCGAGCGTCGCGATGAGCGCGGTCAGCAGCGCAAGGATGGCGGCCTGATGCCGCTCCAGGTCGGGCTCATCGACATAGGCCAACGTGCAGGCGAAATAGAGCTGGCGCGCCGGTGTCGTTGCCTCCTCGGGCGACATGACATCGCGTCCCCGCATCACGGCGGCCCGATTTTCCAGCAGCAGGTGGCTGCTGCCGCGTGAGGCCAATACGGCCCCATTGACGATCATCTTCTCGCCGTCTCTCATCTTGATATGCAATGCCATGGTTCGTCCTTCTGGATGTACCTGGTTATTGTAGGACGACCGCGACCGGCATCGTGCGATTACTAGGCAAATTTTGCCTAGCCGATCATCTGCCGACGCCAACCCGATCATTCGTGCCCGTACGCGCGTGCGGCTGGACCGGACAGAAGCCATCCCTGACAATGACTTAGCCTGTTAGCGATTGGTTAGGCATAGAAAAACCCGGTCCAAGACACGGGCCCGTGCTTTTTCTTCCCACAATAGAGAGGCGGGCCGCGATGATGCGGCAAGTCGCGGACCAGCGATCTGGTCCAAGGCCGTAGAAATGGCCATTTCCTAGAAGGAATTTCACTATGGGTATGTCAGTAAACACCAACGTTGGCGCGATGGCGGCTCTTCAGAGCCTCAACGAGACGAACAAGGGTCTTTCGACCGTCCAGACCCGGATCAACACCGGCCTGGCGGTTTCCTCGACCAAGGACGACTCGTCCAAGTACACCATCGCGCAGAAGCTGCGTGGCGATGTCGGCGGACTGACGGCGGTTACGTCTTCGCTCAGCCGTGCAAAGAGCACGGTCGACGTTGCCGTGGCCGGTGCGGAGCAGGTTTCGGATCTCGTCAACCAGATGAAGTCCAAGGCCACCGAAGCTTCGGATGGAGGCCTCGACGCCAAGAGCCGCACCGCGATCGGTGAGGATCTCAAGGCGCTCAAGAAGCAGATCAACTCCATCGTCGGCTCGTCGGAGTTCAATGGTACCAACCTGCTGAAGACCGACTCGTCGGCGACCGGCAAGGTTTCGGCCTTGATGTCGGCCAGCGGCACGTCCAAGCTGGATGTCGCCAACGTCGACCTGGAAGCCGATGCGACCACTGCCTTTGGTGCAGCCGGTACGGATACGGCGCTGACTTTCGCCGGCACCGATCTGGCTGCCGATGCGACGGCAGCGGGTACCTTGAAGACCAACCTCGATACCTTTGCCGCCAGCGTCAACACCAAGCTCAGCACGCTGGGTTCGGCCTCGCGCCAGATCGATGGTCAGATGAGCTTCGTCAGCAAGCTGTCGGACTCGATCGAAGGCGGCATCGGCAATCTCGTCGACGCCGACCTCGCCAAGGAGTCGGCGAAGCTTCAGGCCCTGCAGGTCAAGCAGCAGCTTGGCGTTCAGGCTCTGTCGATCGCCAACCAGGCGCCGCAGTCGATCATGTCGCTGTTCCGTTAATCGCGGATCCAGCGGACTTGACCGTCTAGATCTGGGGTCGGAGTGGAGATGCTCCGACCCCATTTCTTTGGAGCGAAACCTGGACCGATCCCGCGTTTCCATGTCGGTACGGTCCTTTGCGCTCTATAATGAACTCAGGACTTCGGCGAGGCTTTGTGTTTCCCAGAATTCGCGAAATCGTCGATCAGAGCGGCGGGCGATTGCGAGTGAAACTTGCCGCCGATCAAGGCGGTGCGTTGATCACGCTCCAGCATTCCGACTGGTCCGACGCAGTGGGCGTCGTTCTCGATCCCGCAAGTGCCGAGCTGCTTGGCAGCTTCATCATGTCGGCGCGCCTGGCGCTGCCACACGGCCTGCCGGACGAAGACAGCCAGCGCGGCCTGGCACGCCGCTTCCGCCTTGTGGTGGAACCCTCGCCGCGCATCGAAGTGCTGCAAGGCAGCGCCGACGATCCATTCGACATACCCCACTGCTATTGGGACAAACTCTATGCCGAGCTTTGTCTGGTCGTCGCCCACACGCGTGATTTCAACTGGCATGCCCCGATCCGCACGCACTAGCGGCGGAGGGGCATATTCAGCACAGGTTAAAAAATAGTTACGACCTCGGGAAAACCCTTAGTAGTCATACGCTGTCTCTCACGTCAGGGCGACAACGATCGGGGCAAGAACAAGTAGGAGCATGATCCAAGATGCATGAGTTCAATCATGCTGCAATAGGAGACATCATCGCCGGAGGGGACCGCAAGGACCGGTGTGACGCTATTGTGATTTCCGTGGCGCTATCCGTGCGCGATCACGAAGCGCTGTGGGATGCTGCCGCCATCAAAGGCATGTCCGCGCCCGGCACTCGGTTGAATGACCTGATAGATGTGATCGGACCGCGTGAAGATCCGTCCATCGCCGAATGCATCGCTATGCTGGCGCAGCCCGCGCTATTGCCGGGTTGTGATCTTGAGGATTTCGACGTTCAGATCGTCGCGACGCTGCGCAGTCGTGACGTGGGTCATGATTTGAAAGCTGCCTGACCCCGCGAAGATCGTCCTGCTGGTGCGGGATTGTCATCACGCCAACATCGAAAGGGGCGGCTCGCGCGCGAGCCGCCCCTTTGCATTTGCGCTGCTGGATCCATGCTTATGATCCGGCAAATCGCCAGATGACAGGGTCGCCGGGGTGACGCCACTCGGCCACCCCCGGCCCCTGCCGGCGTTCAGCTGCTGGCCGTGACGTTGACGAGCTTGCTGGAAGCGATCTCGGCACCGTTCACACCCAGCACGATATTGCCGGCGCTCGACGCCACGCTGTCGACGGTGCCAATACTGCGAATGACCTCGGGTACGTCCACGCCGTTAGCGTCCAGTGCATCGATCGAAAGGGTATAGCTGCCATGGGGCGCGGTGCCGCCGCTGGCCTGCTGGCCGTTCCACGAGAAGCGACCTTGCGAACCCGGCTCGAGCATCTTGGTGGCCACGGTGACGCCCGCGGAGTTCTTGATCGTGGCGGTGACCGACGTGGCATTGCGCGGGAGGCTGTACGACCATTCGGCCGGGCGGTCGGTCAATCCGGCCACGTTCGTATCGAACTGCGCCTCGCGACCGATGAAGCCGGCAGCCTGCGACATGTCCGATGCCGAAAGACGCGAAAGGATATCGCGAAGAACGCCGGTCTGCTGCGTGGACTGCTCGACTTGAGAATACTGGACCAGCTGCTGGGTATATTCGGACGTCTTCATCGGATCGAGCGGATCCTGGTTCTGCATCTGCGTGGTCAGCAGCTTGAGGAACATGTTGAAGTCCGCCCCCGTGGTGGTTGCGGGCTTGGCGGTGGCAGCGGCGGTCGTGGCCTGCTGCGTAGAACCGGTGATCGTCGTCATCTAGTGTACTCCCTCAAGCCATCATGTTGATGCGGCCGTTCGTGGCCATGGGTCGGTATGTCGGCTCATCATCGTTGCGCGCCTGGGTGCTGGTATCGTTACGATGGGTCGCGGCACCCCGCTGTTGGTAATGCTGCTGCCACTGGCTGCCCTGTTCGCTGTTCCCACCGCGATCGAAACGGAAGCTTTGGCTGTCGGTTAGGACGCCCGCTTGCTCCAACGATCGATTGAGTTCGACGATGTTGCCCTTGATCGCGTCCAGCACGAGCGGAGCGTCGGCCGCCACCACGGCGCGAAGATGGCCATGTTCGTTGACGGACATGCGAATGTTGATGCGCCCGAGCTCAGCAGGATCGAGGCGGATCAGCAGTTCGTTGCTGCCGTTCGATACGCGGCGCGCGATCTCCAGCCCCATTTCTCGTGCGGCCTTGTCGGGATGGAACGCCATCCTGGCATGGCTCTCGACGGGAGCCGGCTGAACCTGGGGCACGGCTTGCGGCGGTATCTGACCCGGGGTTGGCACCGCGACTGCCGGACCACCCGGCGCCGCCTGACTTGCGCCAGCCGCAGCGGCGACAGGTTGATCGGGACCTGTGCTCGTCAGGGCGTGTGCAAATCCCTTTGCGACCGGCTCGGCCCCTGCTTGCATGGACTTGATATCCGGTGAGCCCGTATCGATCGTACCCTTACCGTGAGACGCCTGCGTCCCTGCACCGATGACCAACGAAGGCACTATACCGGACGACCCTGCCTCTCCCGCCTTGCCATGCATCGGCGTGACGACGAGTGGTGTGGTGCCTGGGACGGGCGTGAGCGCTATAACGGCGATGTCGGCCTGCTCGGCGTCCGGCCCGTCGCCATCGGCACCAGCGGTGGTCTTCGCCTTGGGGGCGAGCCCCACGGCCAAGCTTCCTGCCGCGATGCCGGAAGTGTCGGGCAGGACGGGTTGCTGCGGGATGGCGTCCGG
Organism: Novosphingobium sp. TK46; assembly: GCF_055361525.1. Taxonomy (NCBI): domain Bacteria; kingdom Pseudomonadati; phylum Pseudomonadota; class Alphaproteobacteria; order Sphingomonadales; family Sphingomonadaceae; genus Novosphingobium; species Novosphingobium sp. TK46. The sequence continues at coordinate 2,213,979 of NZ_CM143963.1, read as the reverse complement.
TGCCGGCACGTCGCCGATCTCTTCGCCATCGTTCTGCTTTGCCGACCCCTGATGCGCCGGCTCGACCGAAGGTTTCGCGCCGGTCGCACTTGCCGGCGTGGCTACGAGGGGCCCTTGCCATGGAACGCTCGCCGCCATCTGTTCTTGCCCGGGCAAAGCAGGTGGGAGCGTGGGGGGTGCGATTGCCGTCAGCGGCTCCTGGGTTGGTGGCGCAACCGCTTGCGGCTCTTCCACGGCTGGCCCATCCAACGCCATCGCAGGCTCTGAAGCAGAGGACGCGAGCGGGGCGCTTCCTTGCGGCCCCGCCATGACCGAACCATTTGAAGCGACCGAAGGCGTTAAAGCAAGCGACGCTGGTATCGGTCCGCTCGCTTGCGGTACCGGCACGGCTGCGCCCTCTGGAATTCTTGTCTCAGGGCTCATCGGCAATACCGGCGCTTTTGCGAGAGCACCCTGCCCCGCGGCATCGATAGCCGCGGTGTTCGCCAGCAACGACATGGTCATGACCGGTGCGACCGGACCGACGGCGGTCCCGACTGCGGCGGGAATCGTCGTGATGCTGCTGGTGCCCAGTATCGTCGCGAACGGCTGGCTACCCGTCTCGGCGGCAAAGCTTGCGGTGTTCGAGGCGCTTGGGCCAATTACCCCGGCTGCTGCGATTTCCATTCGACCCCTTTTGCGCGAATGCGTCGTGTAAAGTCATTATAGAGGGAACGCGGGCTGGCTGCGGTCAGCCGACCATTCCGATCGCCCTGACGCGGGCGCGGGTGTGGATCTCGTTCTGTGACAGCACCACGGTCGCCGGACGGACGCGCTCGACGATGGATCGCACGAACGGTCGGATCGCCGGGTTCGTCAGGATGCACGGTATCTCGCCGACGGCCGCCAGGCGGTCGTAGGTGTCACGAACCGCGCCGATGAACGATTGCAGGGTCGACGGCGCCATGGCGAGCTGGCGTTCCTCGCCCTGCCCGACGATGCTGTCGGAGAATGCCTGGTCCCACTCGGGCGACAGGGTGACGATCGGTATGGCGCCGTCGGTGCTCTGCTGCGCGGAGATCTGGCGGGCAAGGCGCCCGCGCACATGCTCGGTAATCTGCGTGATGTTCGAAGTCGTCGGCACCGCCTCGGCGACCCCCTCCAGGATCGTCGGGATGTCGCGAATGGAGATCCCCTCGCTCAACAGGTTCTGCAGGATGCGCTGGACCCCCGAAACCGATATCTTCGATGGGATGATGTCCGCGATCAGCTTCTCGGCATCCTTGTGGACTTCGTTGAGCAGCTTTTGCACTTCAAGGTACGAGACCATGTCGGCGATGTTGTCCTTGACCAGTTCGGTCAGGTGGGTGGCGATGATCGTGCCGCAATCCACCACGGTCACGCCGCGCAGCCCGGCCTCTTCGCGCAAGTCGCGATCGATCCATAGCGCCGGAAGACCGAACACCGGCTCGCGCGCGGCCTCGCCGGGAAGGCTGGTCGGGCCTTCGGCGGGATTGATGACCATCAGCTTGTCCAGCCGCAACTCGCCACGCGCCGCCTCGGTCTCCTTGATGTAGACCACGTATTCGTTGGCCCTGAGCGCCATGTTGTCGATGATGCGGACCGACGGCAGCACGAAACCGTAATCGGTCGCCATCTGGCGGCGCAGCGCCCGGACCTGATCGTCCAGCCTTGGCTCGGCGCGGGCCTCGTTGATGATCGGCAGCAAACCGTAACCCAGCTCGATCCGAATGGCGTCGAGGGCGACGGTGGGCGCGACGGGCTCCTCGGCCTCGGCGGCTTCGGCGTCGTCTTGCGCCTGGACATAGCGTTCGCGAGCCACCGCCTCCTGCGCCTTCTTGCTTAGCGACCAGGCAAGCCAGCCGCTCAGACCGGAGAAAGCGGCGAACGGGATGAACGGCAGACCGGGGATAAGCGCCAGCGCGCCCATCAGGAACGATACCATCCCGAACGCCTTGGGATAACGGCCGAGCTGTTGCGCCAGTGCCGCGCCGGTCTTTCCCGCAACGCCGCCCTTCGACACCAGCAGGCCGGCGGCGGTGGATACGATCAGTGCGGGAATCTGGCTGACCAGTCCATCGCCCACGGTGAGGATGGTATAAGTGTGGAAGGCTTCCGCCAGTCCGACGCCATGGATGGTGACGCCGACGATCAGTCCGACGAAGACGTTGATCCCGGTGATGAGCAAGGCTGCGACGGCATCGCCCTTCACGAACTTGGACGCACCATCCATCGCGCCGTAAAAGCCGCTTTCGGCCTCCACCTCGGAGCGGCGAGCCTTCGCTGTCGCCTCGTCGATCATGCCGGCGTTGAGATCGGCGTCGATCGCCATCTGCTTGCCCGGCATCGAATCCAGGCTGAACCGCGCGGCGACTTCGGCGATGCGGCCCGCGCCCTTGGTGATGACGACGAAGTTGATCACCATCAGGATGATGAAGATGGTAAGGCCGATGACCACTTCGCCGCCGATGAGGAACTCCCCGAAGGCCGCGATAACGCCGCCGGCAGCGTGCGTCCCCTCATGCCCGTGGCCCAGGATCAGGCGGGTCGAGGCCAGGTTGAGGCCCAGCCGCAGCATCGTCGAGATCAGCAGGATGGTGGGAAATGCCGACAGATCGAGGGGACGTTCGATGAACAGCGCCGTCATCAGGATCATGACGGACAGCGTGATCGACAGCGCCAGCCCGAGGTCCAGCAACCAGCCCGGCATCGGCAGGATCAGCATCGCGATGATCGCGAGAACGCCACCGGCCAGCGCCATGTCGCGGTTCGCGCCGAGGCGCTGGGCGATCTCGATAAACTTGTTCATGACTTACCCTCAGGCCGCCGGTGCGATGCTGATGCCGGCCTCGATGAAGCTCTTGAGCTTGTTGCGCATCGTTCGAACGGAGATGCCCAGGATCGTCGATGCCGTCGTGCGATTGCCACCGCAGCGCGTCAGCGTCTGCAGGATCAATTCGCGCTCCACATCCGCCATGCTGCGGCCCACCAGCGACCCGATTTCAGCCTCGGCATTGGCAACGCGCGGCGCCGCGATCTGCGAGCCATCGTTGAGGACCAGCGCATCGCTGTCGATCTGCGACCCGGTGGCCAGCAGCGCCGCGCGCTGGATGACCTGCCTGAGTTCGCGCACATTGTCAGGCCAGTGATGTTGGCCCAGCCGCCGCAGCGCCGGCGCCGAGAGCGGACGTGGCGCCATGCCTTCCGCGACTGGCAGTTGCGCGGCGAAGTGGATCGCCAGCCGCTCGACATCATCGCCACGCTCACGAAGCGGCGGCAGATCGACGCGCAGCAGACCAAGCCGGGACGCCAGATCCGAGCGGAACGTACCGGCGGACACTTGCGCCGCCAGATCGCGGGTCGTGCTGGCGATAAGACGTGCGTGACGCCGCGGGCCGGCATGATCGTCCACTCTTCCCGTATCGAGTGTCGCAGACAGCCTCGCCTGGGTCGGCGGCGGCAAGGCGCCGATCTCGCGCAGGAAGACGGTGCCATCGATCGCCTCTTCCAGACGGCCTGCGCGCGATGCGAGAGAGCCAGGAAAAACGTTGGCATCGTGGCCGAACAGCTCTGAATCGAGCACGTCACCGCCAATTCCGGCGCAGTCGACGACGACGAAGCGGCCAGGGCGCGCCGAAGCGTCATGCACCATGCGGGCCACCACTTCCTTGCCGGTGCCAGGTTCGCCGGCGATCAGCATCGGCGCCTGCGAGGATGCGATCGCACGCGCATAGCCGATCGCGTGGCTCATCGCCGGACTTTCGCCGATGGGCGATGCCACGCGCTGGCCCAGCATCATGATGGCGGCGGCGATCAGTTCGCGTTCGGGCGGAAGCGGGATGTAGTCGCGCGCACCGGCGAGAACGGCGGCCACCGCGCGCGCGGCGGGCGCGTCGATGCCGCATGCCAGCACCGGCGTGGCGATGCGATCGGCACGAAGCTGGTTCAGGAAGCCGGGAACATCGAGCGCGACGTCGATCATGACAAGGTCGCCGCCGCTGCGCCGCAACAGGTCGAGCGCGCTGCCCGAAGTGTCGGCGGTGACGACTTCCGCTCCCGCCTCGCGCGCCATCTCGGCAGCGAGGCGGAATTCTCCACCGGGTGGACCGACCAGCACCAGGCGAATCGTGTTGGATGTTCGCGCTGTCATCAACCGTCCTGCTTCACGATCTCGGTGAGGGTGACGCCGAGGGAACCATCGATCAGGACGAGTTCGCCGCGCGCGATGAAACGATCGTTGACGAACACGTCCACCGGCTCGCCGACACGGCGGTCGAGCTCGACGACGCTGCCCGAACGCATCTGGATCAGCTCTCCCACCTGAACGCGGGCACCGCCCAATACGGCCTTCACTTTGACCGGAACGTCGAAGACGGCCTCCATCTCGTCAGATGAGCTATGCATTTCGATCGGTGGCGGCGGCGGCGTGTTCCCGAATACCGACCCGTCGAAATCGTCGAACGGTGCGTCGAAGGTCGAGGGGATCAGTTCCTGGGCATTGATCTCGATATTCATGGGAAACTCCACTAAGCGGCCATCCACTGGCGGATTACGGATGCGGCTTCGGCGGGGCTGGCGGACACCGCGTCACCGATCCTCTTGATTGCGGAAAGCTTCACCCGGCCATCGACTTCGGCGAGGGCGACTTCCTGGTCGAGCAGATTGCCCGAACCTTCAGGCGCCGGCAGCGCACCCGCCCTGTCGCCGCCACCCGCCGCCATCAGCGCCGGCGTATCCTGGCCGGGCCCACCCAAAGCCTGTTGCGAGCCGTCTCCCGCCAGCATCCGGCGTTCGAAGCGCGGGCGCAGCATGCGGATGACGAACACGGCGACCGCCGCGATGATCAGCAGCTTCAGGACGCTGAATATCTGGTCGGTGGGCAGGTTCGAGAACATACCCTCCTGCGCACCTGAGGCGTCCTCGGCCGAGAACTGCATCGCCTCGATGACGACGCTGTCGCCACGTTCGGCATCGAAGCCGACCGCGTTCTCGACGATGCGCTGCAGCCGCTGGATCTGGGGTGCCGGCAATCCCGCCTGCCCGCCATCGACCATCACCGCGACCGAGAGGCGAGTCACCGCGCCGGGCGAACGCACCTTGACGGTGTTGGTCCGGCTGTTCTCGTACGTCGTGTCCTCGGAGGTCTCGCCGCTTTGCGAACGGCGCGTGTCCGAATTGCCGGACGGCGGCACCGCGCTGGCGTCCGGCAACTGCTGCGCGACGCTGGCGGCCTGCGCGCCAGGCTGGTTCTCGTTGCTGGCGTTGTTGGATTCGACCGTCACCTGATGGGCGATGGCCTGGCGGTCGGGATCGACGACGCTGGCTTCCTCGCGCGTTTGATCGCGATCGACGGTCGCGGCGACTTCCGCGCGGACCTTGCCGGCCCCCACGATCGGTTCGAGCAGGCTTTCGATCTGCTGGCGCAAGCGCCCTTCGACAGCTTGCTGGCGCTCGTCGCCATCACCCCCGCTCGCCGCGCCGGCTTCGCCCGCGCGCGCCAGCAATGCGCCGGTCTGGTCGATGATAGAGACGCTTTCCGGGGAGAGTTCCGGGACCGATGAAGAGACGAGATAGCGGATCGACTGTACGGCTTCGGCCGGCAGGCGGCCGCGCGTCTTGACGGTGACGGCCGCCGTCGCATGGCGCGGCTCGGCGGCGAATATCGCGCGCTCGGGCATGACGATGTGGACGCGCGCCTGAACGACGTTCTGCAAGCTCTGGATGGACTGCGACAGCTCGCCCTCGATGGCACGCGTCTCGTTGATCTTGGCGCGGGAGGAGGAGACACCGAACGGCTCTTCCTTGTCGAGCACCGCGTAGCCGATCGGCCCGCCCAGCTGCTCGGCGGCCATGCCCATGCGCAGTTCGGCAAGGCGGTCCTGCGGCGCCATGATCGAAGTGCCGTCGGCGGAAAGCTGGAAGGGCACGTTCTGCGCCTGCAGCTTGCCGACCATCGTTTGCGCCGAGGCGGGATCGAGATCGGTGTAGAGAAAGCCCATCTGCGGGTCGCCGGCACGCAGCGTAAGGTAGCCGAGGCCGACCAGCAGAGCGGCCCCGACGCCGCCCATCAAGGCCAGGCGGCGCGTACCGATCTTATCAGCGAAATCTCGCAACACGTTCAATTGCAGCCCCGTGACTGACGGGCCTAGCGCCCCTCCAGTTCCATTATAGGATCAACGAGGCGGCAAGTTTTTCCGGGCGGAACTTTTTGCCGCGCCGGCAGCGGATCGGGTCAGGCGCGCGGCAGGATGCCGTCGAGTTCGGCACGCACGGCGGCGCGGCGACCCTCCGCATCAAGGCGCAGTCCGCCCTGGTCCCACTGCAGGACCGCATCGCCCGGCACCAGGGCATCATCGCCGAACACCATCAGCGACAATCGCCGCCGCTCGCTGGCCTGGCGTTCCGCGACCAGCCGTTCGATATCGGCGACCAGGTCGGGGTGGACGCGGATGCGCACCGGTTGTCCGCGTGGAACCTGGATCAGGGCGCGCCCGATCGCGTCGTCGATCGCGGTGGTGGCATCGATCTCGAGCGCACGCGCGGCGATGAAATCGGCCGCCGTCAGTGCCAGCTCTCCAGCCTCGTGTGCCAGCCGCATCTCTATCTCGGCCAAGCCGTCTTCCACTGACTCGATGGAGGCCTGCAGCGAATCCACCGCGGCCAGCAGCGCCGTCTCGCGTTCGGTTCGGGCGAGATCGAGGCCTTGCTGAAACGCCTCGCAGCGCACCGCCAGAAGGGCTGCGTCATGCTGTGCCTTCATGGCCTCGCGTTCCAATTCGAGCTCGACGACACGTTCGGCTAGACCCGGATCGAACACGATGGATTCCACCATCGGCTCGGAGAAGATGCGCGAGAACGGGAATGGGGTGACTTGCGCGTTCATGGCCTGGGTTCTGCTCCTGAGTGGGAATGGGATCCGGGATCAGATCAGATGATGACGGCTTCGTCGTTCCTCGGATCGACCAGCACGATTTCGCCATTGTCGGCCAGCGTCTTGGCCAGGCGGACCAGCACGTTCTGCGCCTCTTCGCAGTCGCGCGCGCGGATCGGACCCATCGCCGCCATGTCTTCGCGCATGAGCTTGGACGCGCGCTCGGTCATGCTGGCGAAGAACATCGCACGCATCTCTTCTGGCGCCCCCTTGAGCGCGAGCGCCATCTGGCGCTTGTCCGCGACCTTGACGATGCGCGCGATCGAAGCCGGCAGCAGGTTCATCAAGTCCTCGAAGGTGAACATCAGAGCGCGGATCCGCTCCGCCGATTCCGGCGCACGGATGTCGAGCGCGGTCAGCATCGATTCCTCGCTGGCGCGGTCCATCGCGTTGAACACTTCGGCCATGCTCTCGTGCGGATCGCGCTTTTGCGCACGCGACAGGTTGGTCATGAACTCGGATTTGAGCGTGTTCTCGACTTCCTGGATGACTTCCTTCTGCACGGTCTCCATGCGCAGCATCCGCGTGATGACGTCGACGCCGATCTCGGGCGGCAGTTCAGCCAGCACGCGCGCCGCGTGATCGGGCTTCAGCTTGCTGAGGATGACCGCGACCGTCTGCGGATATTCGTTCTTGAGATAGGCGGCGAGGACGGACTCGCTGACGTTCGACAGCTTGTCCCACATCGTGCGACCCGACGGCCCACGAATGTCCTCCATGATCTCGCGCACCTTCTCGCCCGTCATGATGCCGGCAAGAAGCTTTTCGGTCGTCTCGAATGAGCCGTGGAGCGAAGCCATGCTCGACACTTCGCTGGTGAACTGGACAAGCAGATGCTCGACCACGGCCGCGGGCAGTCTGCCCAGGTGCGACATGGCCGAGGACAGTTCCTTTACCTCTTCGACGGACATCTGCTGCCAGATCGCGGCGCCGTGATCGCGGCCAAGGACAAGCAGGAGAGCGGCCGCCCTTTGCAGCCCGTTGTACTTCTTCAGCTCGGGCGGCTCCGCCGCAAGTACCATGCTCATTCGATTTCCCTGACACGAAACTGCTTCGCAACACCTCTGAGGGCGCATTCGGGTCTATTATAGGAAGGTATCAGGGAGTGTCGGACACGTGAGCATCAACTTGTCGAACAGCATGGCCGGCCTCTCGCTGCTGATGGGAGGGAACGCCTTCGGCAGCCTCGACACGGCGGGACTGCAGATCGAAACGCGTGCTGCCCGCACTGCCAAGGCGCAGTTCAAGACCCCCCTGACGACGCCGCCATGGAAGGCTGCGAGCGTCAGCACGTCGGCGTCCTCGCAGATCTCCACGATCAAGCGCATGGCCACGATCATCGACAAATCCTCTTCGACCGGCACGACGATCCCCGACGTGCAGACCACCTTCATCGCCTACAAGGCGCTCGACCGATTGCGCGTGCTGGCTGAAAGCGCAGCGCTCAAGACCACGCTCTCCACGGAACGCGCCGCGCTCGAGAAGACTTTCGCCAAGGGGTTGGCCGATCTGCAGACGTTCCTGGGCACAGCCCCGAACGACCTGGTCCAGCTTTCCTTCGCCCAATCGGCGCGGCGAGTGAACACCGTCGCGGTGCCGAGCCCCACGGGCACCACGAAACTGGCCAAGGGCGTCGTCGATACCCGCACCGCCCCGGTTCCCGGGATCACCGGCGACGAGACCTTCACGCTCAAGCTGAACCGCGGCACGATCACCGATACGGTGTCGGTCGATCTGTCCGGCACGCCGAAGCCGCCGACGCTGGATTCTGTTGCGCAGGCCTTCAATGCGGCGATCGCCTCGATCCCCATGCGCGATACCAACGGCGCCGTCGTCACCGGTTCGGGCGGGGCGGCGGTATCGCGATGGTCGACCAAGTTCGCCGTCACCAAGGAGAGCGGCACCTGGGGCTTGCGACTGGATACGCCGGGCAACGAACAAGTCGCGATCGAGCAGACGAACGCCCCCGATGCGCTGGTCGTCGCCAACGGGCAAACCGCGCTCGACGCGCCGACCGCCACCAAGATCACGCGCTTCGACGATCCTACCGGCACCATGGAGGCGCACAGCCTGGGTGCGATCCGTGCGGTGGACCGCGAGGGCACCGCAGCTTCTGCACTGGCGGCGACCAAGGACAAGCCCGCCCAGCAGATCTGGGCGCCTACGACCACGAGCGCGGTGGCGACCGATGCCGAGGGCTATTCCTATGCCGTCGGGACGATCGCCGGCGATCTTGGCGCGAACCGTCTGGCCGGAACGTCCGACCTTTACCTGACCAAGCTGGACAGCGAGGGCAAGGTCGTCTGGCAGCAGACGCTCGGCACCGCGGCGACCGCGACGGGCACCGCCGTCACCGTGGCGGCCAATGGCGACATCGTGGTCGCGGGCACGGTTACCGGCAACTTCAAGGGCGCGACCGCCGACGGCGACATGGCGGTCGCCCGCTTCAGTGCGAACGGCGACGAACAGTTCGCCTCCCTCGTGCGCAATTTCGGCGCGGACAGCGCCAGCGCCGTGGCGGTCGGCAGCGACGGTACCGTCTATGTCGCCGGCAAGACCGCCAGCGGCGGCGGCGATGGCTACATCGCCCGGCTGAGCGCGACCGGCCAGGTCCAGGAGCGGCGTACGATCGACAGCGGCGGCAGCGACAGCGTCAAGGCCCTGGCGATCGGCGCGGATGGCGACTTGCTGGCGTTGACCAACGAGAGCGGCACGGCAAAGCTGCACAAGATCGCCGCCGGATCGCTCACCACCGAAAGCGCGCCGGTCGTCGATCTGGGATCGCGCGATGCGCGCGCGATCGCGGTTGGCGCCGATGGACAGATCGCGGTCGGCGGCGCGAGCAACGGCGACGGTTTCATCGCGCGTATCGACGCTGACCTCAGCGGCCCCGCCTCATTCACCCAGATCGCGACGTCCGGAACCGATCAGGTGGACAGCCTGACCTTCATGGGCGGCACGCTCTACGCCGGGGGCCGGACGACCGGCGACTTGCAGGGTACGCACGTCGGCAGCGTCGACGGCTTCATCGCCCGTATCGATCCTACTACCGGCAGCACCCAGTCGATCAAGCAATTCGGCCAATCCGGGCTGCGGACCGAGTCCGTCCAGATCGCCGCCGCGACAGCGGGAGACAGCGTGCTTGGCGCGCTCGGCCTCAATCGCGGCATCGTCAGCTCGCAGGCTTCCGCGAAGCTTACCTCGCAAACGAGCCTGCGCGCCGGTGACGAGTTCCGGATCCGCATCAACGACGGCACCCTGCGGCGCGTCGTCATCGACGATGGCGAGACGCTGGCGACCTTATCCAAGAAGGTCAGCAGTCTGACCGGCAGCAACGCCACCGTTAGCACCCCGCTCGACGGCAAGGGAAACCGCTCGCTGCGCATCGAGGCCAAGCCGGGACAGGAGATCGAGCTGGCAGCTGGAGCCGCCGGCAAGGATGCACTGGCGAAGCTCGGCATCGAACCCATGCGGATCGCCACCCCGGCCATATTGTCGAACGACGCCCCGAAAGTGCGGCCGGGCGGAAGCTATGGCCTGAACCTGTCGAACGCGTTGGAGCTTACCGACGCGACCAAAGCCGCGAGCGCCCTCGACAGCATCAAGACCGCATTGTCGATGACGCAGACCGCGTATCGCTCGCTCTATTGGGATAGTTCGAAGGAGGCGCTCGCCAACGGATCGGCCAAGGGCGGGGGCGGCAGTGCGTCGGCCTATGAACTTGCACAAGCCGGGCGTTATCAAGCGGCGCTGGATCGCCTTACGAGTACGACATCGATGACGGGATTTGCGTTTTGAGCGGCAGCACTCCACCGGTCATGCAAGGCGTAATCCAGGCGATGCGCAACCTGTCGGACCGGCAGCGCGTGATCTCCCAGAACATCGCCAATGCCGATACGCCGGGCTATCGCGCGCGCGCGCTGGAGCGGCCCGACTTCGGCGGCCTGGTCGAAGCCACGGGCGCCGGGGCCGGTGCCCCGCGGGTGGCACGGCCCAGAGTCCAGCTCACCGCGGGAATGTCCGCGCTGGGCGCATCGTCGATCAGCAGCGGCGGGGTAATCCTGGATCGCAACACGTCCGAGACGAAGCCGGACGGCAACAACGTGACGCTGGAAGACCAGTTGCTGCAGATGGGCCAGACGCAGGCGGACTTCACCGCGCTCACCGGCCTGTATCACAAGCAGATGGGCCTGTTGCGCAGCGCGCTCGGCCGTGGTGGCGGCTAGGCAAAGGCAAAGGGCGACGCGGCCGGTCATCGCCGGCTCCCTTCGCGAAGACCGTGGCCGATACGAAAGACCCGCCACTCCATCAGGAGCGGCGGGTCTTTTTCACAGACCTTGGCTGTAAAGGCCAACTACAACTGGGTGTTGACCGAGATCGGCGTCGCCAGTTCGATACGCGAGATACCGCCACGATGGCAGTAGGTCTCCGATCGCGTGCCCGACAGCCGCTTGGCCTCTGCCGCGATTGCATCCAGCATCTCGACCGAAAGCCGGATCTGCCGCTTGAGCGCCTTGCCGTTCTGCGCCGACACTTCGCACAACTCCGAAAGGCTTTCGGTCAGCAGATCGCGATCTTCAGCATCCAGCCGCGCGCGCCAATCGGGCTGCTCGCGCGAAAGCTTGACGATGCGCGTCTCGATCCAGCCCACCAGGCGGGCTTTGGCCGAAGCGATCTCCTCGATCTGACCGGTCGGCCCGGTCGACAGCAAGCGATCGGTCTCTTCGCGCATCAGGTTGATCAGGGAGCGAATGCAATCGACAAGCTCAGTGGTCATGGGTTCTTCCCCTGCAAGCGGATAATCTGATCGAGAACGAGCGGAGCGATACCGATGCCGCCACGCTTCGCCATTTCGGTGCCGAGCTTTTCGGCCAGCACGCCGCGGAACATCTCCTCGCCGTGCCCGCCGGAAAACTGATCGCTGGTCTGCACGCTTTCGAGCATCAGCCCGGCCATCTGGCCCAGGAACACGGCTTCGAACTCGCGTGCCTTGTCGGCCGCGGCCGTATTTTTGCGAGCGGCAGGAGCGGCCGCGCCTGCAGGCGCGGCGGGCGCGACGGGTGCGGTCGCCCCGATAGGACGGATGGGGTCCATCACTGCACCTCGATTTCCGCTTGCAGCGCGCCCGCGCTCTTGACCGCCTGAAGTATGGTGATGAGATCGCGCGGGGTCACGCCCAGTGCGTTGAGGCCGCTCACCAACTGGTTGAGCGAGGCACCGCCGACCATCGCCAGCGACCGGCCCTGCCCGTCGTCGACCTGCAATTGCGTACGGGGCACCACGGTGGTCTTGCCGTTCGAGAACGGCGCGGGCTGCGATACCTCGGGAGTCTCCGTCACGCTGATGGTCAGGCCACCCTGCGCCACCGCGACCTTGCTGATGCGCACGTCGGCGTTCATCACCACGGTGCCCGACGCTTCGTTGATCACGATCTTCGCAGGCTGATCGACTTCGACCTCGAGGTTCTCGACGCGGGAGACCAGATCGATCAACGACCCCGATGCTCCCGATGGCCTTACTTCCACCGTCGCCAGGTCGAGCACCTGCGCGGTGCCTGCGAACTGGCGATTGATGGCGGCGGCGATGCGCTGCGCGGTGGTGAAATCCGGGTTGCGCAAGGCCAGCTTCAGGCTGCCCGCCGAGTTGAGCGCGTAAGGAACCTCGCGCTCGACGATGGCGCCATTGGCAATGCGCGCGGACGTTGCGACGCCCCGGCTGATGCTGGCGGCCGCGCCTTGTGCCTTGAACCCCGAGACCGCGACAGGCCCCTGCGCCACGGCATAGATCTGACCGTCCAGGCCACGCAGGGTCGATACGATCAGGGTGCCGCCTTGCAGGCTGCTGGCGTCGCCCAACGCCGAAACCTGCACGTCGATGGTGGAGCCACCGCGTGCGAAGGGCGGCAGCATCGCCGTCACCGAAACCGCCGCGACGTTCTCCGTGCGCATCTGGGTGCCGCGGATGTTGACGCCCATCCGCTCGAGCATCGCCTGCATCGATTCCTCGGTGAAAGGAGAGTTGCGGATGCGATCGCCGGTTCCGGCCAGACCCACCACCAGCCCGTAGCCGACCAGCTGGTTCGACCGGACGTTCTCGACCGAGACGATATCCTTGATGCGGGGCCCGGCGAAAGCGGGCACCGCCGCGCCAAAGCAGGCGGCGGTAAGACAGGCGAGGAAACGGGTATGTCGCATATCGCTCCGGTCGGATGGAAATTTACCGTATATTTTCTTATAGGATAATATAGGAGGTAACGGTCATATGCAGGTCAATGCGCCATCTTCGCTGTTGCAGATCCTGCTCGCCGCCCCGGCGAAGCGTGACACGCCCGCATCGTTCGCGACCGAGCCTGCGATCCTTTCCGCTCCGCCCGCTTCCGCGCTGGAAACGCCCGTGCAATCGGTACAGATGCTGGTGGCGCTGGCCGCCGTGACGCCGGCACCCGGAATCGAACGCAGACGCCGGCTGGCCAAGGACGCACAAAAGGCGCTCGACGCGCTGGAGATGCTGCAAGTGGCGCTGGTGGTGGGTGTCGGCCATGCCGAGCCGGCCGCGCAGCTCAAGGAATGGGTCGATGGTCGCACCGCGCCCGACGATCCCGCACTTGCCGGAATCATGGACGAGATCGACCTTCGCGCCCAGGTCGAGCTTGCGAAGCTGAAACGCAGAAGCAGCGAATAGGCCGCCCTGCCGCAGCCTCAGCCGCGGCCCTTGGCGAGACGCATCACGTACCCGATGATCTCCGCCACCGCCTTGTAGTGCTCGGTCGGAATGGGGCGGTCGATCTCGGCCGAGGCGAACAGCGCGCGCGCAAGTGGCGGGCTTTCGACGATCGGCACCTTCGCTTCGGTCGCCAGCTCGCGGATCCTCATCGCGACCGCGTCGACGCCCTTGGCGACGACGACCGGCGCGGCCATCTTGCCGTGATCGTATTTCAGCGCGATCGCGTAGTGGGTGGGATTGGTGATGATCACGCTCGCGGTCGGGACCGAAGACATCATCCGCCGCCGCGACCGCTCCATGCCGATGGCACGGATGCGCGCTTTCACATGGGGATCGCCGTCGGAATCCTTGTGCTCGTCCTTCACCTCCTGAAGCGACATGCGCATGCGCGACATATACGTGCGGCGCTGATAGACCCAATCGAACAGCGCCAGCGCGCCGACCAGCAGCGCCACCGCTTTCAGCATTGCCATCACCAGCGCGCCGGCGGCGCGGGCAACGTCGCCGGGCTCCATGCCGATCAGTTCGTCCAGCGCGACCGCGTGCGGCCAGATCACGACGATGGTGACGGTGGCCACGAGGATGAACTTCGCCAGCGTCTTGGCGAATTCGATCAGGCCCCGCATGCCGAACATCCGACCGAGGCCGGCCGCAGGCGAGAGCTTGGACCATTGCGGCTTAAGCCGCGTCCAAGCGAGCGTCGGCCGCCCCTGGGTGAACAGGATCAGCAGCGCGAAGGCAAGCAATGCCCCCAGCATCGGACCGAGTGTGCTGCCGAGATCCGCGAACAAGCCGGTGGCGAAAGCCTGCGCGCCATCGGCTTCGAGCCGGATATCGTCGGCGCCCCCCCACAGCCTCACGAACGTATGCGCCAACGTGCCGAACGTACTGACGCCAAGACTGCCGCAAACGAAGATGATGCCGGCGAACATCACCGCATGGCGCACTTCCTGGGCGACCATGACGTCACCCTGCTTGCGCGCATCGTCGAGCTTCTTCTGTGTCGGCTCCTGGGTCTTCTGATCCTTGTCCGGTCCTTCTGACATCGGTTCAGACCCAGCCGCTCTGGACCCACTCGCCCATGGCGGTGGCGAAAGTGTTGATCATGGTGCCAAGGATGATTCCGAACAGCGCCAGACCCAGCAGGATGTTCAGGGGCTGGGCGATGAAGAAGACCTGGATCGTGGGCGCGAGCCGCGCCGACAGGCCAAGCGCGACGTTGAAGACGATACCATAGACCAACAGCGGCGCCGCCAGGCTGACCGCAAGGCTGGTCGACTTGCCGATCGTGGCGATCGCCAGTGCGGCGAAATCGCCGAGGTTTGGCACGACACCGACGGGAAACAGCACATACGACCGCATAAGCGCGCCGATCCACAGATGATGGAGGCCAAGCGAGAAGCAGACCAGCGTGGCCGCCAGCACCACCAGCTTGGTCAACACCGGCGTCTGTCCGCCAAGCGCCGGGTCGAACACCAGCGCGGAAGAAAGGCCGATCTGCGTACTCGCGATCGAGGCGGCCATGCCCACCGCGTGAAACATCAGGCGCACGATCGTCCCCAAGGCCAGACCCACAGCCAGCTCGATCAGCAGAATGCCGGTCAGTGCGTTCTGATCCTCGGCGGCGGGCAGCACGGTCGCGGACAGCATGCCCCATAGGCCGACGCTGAGGGCGAAGGCGATGAGCAGCCTGATCCGGCCCGGCACCGCTTCGTCCGAAAACATCGGCAGCAGCATCAGCATCGCCCCGACGCGCGCAAACAGGATAAGGAATGCGCTGGCTTGAAGCGGCAGATCCGACATCGTGTTCAGCCGCCGACGACGTGCGCGGCGATTTCGGCCATGAAATCGGACAAGGCGCGGCCGGTCATCGGCAGCGTCACCAGCATCACGACGCCTAGCACCAGCATCTTGGGAACGAACGTCAGCGTCATTTCCTGGATCTGGGTGAGCGCCTGAAACAGCCCGATCACCACACCGACGATCAGGGACGCGATCAGCATCGGCCCCGCGATGGTCAGCACCAGCATCAGCGCGGACTTGGCCAGCGCCAGCGTATCGGCGGGATCCATCGGACTAGATCTGCATGCGCATGATTTCGCCATAGGCGTTGACCACCCGGTCTCGCACGGCGACGACGGTATCGAGCGCCGTCTCGGCCGCACCGATAGCGGTGACGACATCGATCAGGTCGCCCTTGCCGGCAACCTGCTTCGCACTGGCCTGTTCGGCGGTGCGCATCGTGTGTGTGGCGTCGCTGACCATGTCTTCGATCATGCTACCGAACGAGCCGGCGCCCCCGGCCCCGCCAAGCGACGGCGGAGTGGCGATCTTGGTCGAACTGCCTGTGCCCAGGACGCGGCCATAGGCCGCGGCTGCATCGAGTGCGCCGATGGTCATATCGTATTCCTTAGATGTTGAAAGCGAGTGCTTACTTGAGCAGGTCGATCGTCCGCATCGTCATCGCTCGCGCTGCCTGGATGGCGTTGATGTTCGCTTCGTACGAACGCTGCGCGGCGTGCATGTCGGCCGTTTCGATCAGATTGTTAACGTTGGGCATCGAAACATAGCCCTTGGCGTCGGCAGCGGGGTGCCCGGGCTGATAGACGCGCTGGAACGCCGAACTGTCGGTGGTGATCCCGCGCACGCGCACGCCGGTGCCGCCGGCGGAACCATCGCCAGCAGCAGCGGCGCCGGACCCGCCGTCCAGAACGGGCTCGAATGTCACCACGCGTCGACGATAGGGATTGCCCCCCGGCGTACTGGCGACGGATTGCTCGTTCGCGAGATTTTCGGCGATCACGCGCATGCGCAGCGACTGAGCGCGCAGGCCCGACGCCGAAATCTCAACTGAGCTACTGGGGTCCATCTTCATCTCCGGCTCGGCGATCGTTGCCTCCACTCTCTTGTAGGCAGAATTTGCCTAGTTGGTCCGATCGGCCGGAAATTTACTCCTATAAGTCTCCTCGTAAGGAGATGCGTTCGTGCTTGAAGATGTTCCTGTCCAGATGTCGGTGGTGCTGGGTTCGACCCAGCTGCCGATCCGCCAGATCCTGAGAATGGGCCGAGGCGCGCTGATCCCGCTGGACTGCGGCTATGACGACCCGACCGAGATCTACGTCAACGACAAGCTGATCGCGAGCGGGAAGATCCACGTTTCGGGCGATCGCATGTCGATCGAGATCACCGAAGTCATGCGGCGGGGACGCTAGGCGATGGACACCTATTCGCTGATGCGCATGCTGGGCGCGCTCGCCACGGTGCTGGGCATCCTGGCCGGTGCCTTGTGGATCGTGCGCCGCTTCGGCATTCGCCTGCCGGGCCGCGTCGCCACCGGCGGCCTGCGCCGGCTCGACCTGATCGAGCGTACCGCGCTCGACAGTCGCCGCAGCGTCGCGCTGATCCGGCGCGACGGGCGCGAACACCTGATCCTGCTCGCCCCCGAAGGCAATGTCGTGATCGAAGCGGCGATCGTGCGCGACGAGATCGACCATGGGGCCGAGCTCGAGCGCCTCGAAGCACAGCGCCAGGCATCCGAAGCGTCGAAGGAACAAGCCGAAGCGCTACGCGAATCCTTCGTGGCCATGGTCGACAAGGCGCGCACCGGGGTCAGGGATCATCTCGAGTTCGCCCAACCCATGTTCGAGCAGGCCAAGGCGCGGATGCAACCCGCCTTCCAGCACGTAACCGCGCGCGCGGTCGGAGGCCTTCGTGGTTAAACTTTTTCGCATCGGCGCCGTCATAGCCGCACTGGCCGTACCGACCACCGCGTTCGCGCAGGCCGCCACGGTGAACCTTGGCGATCCTTCGCTGACGGGCCGGGCCGTGCAGCTGGTGCTCATGCTCACGGTGCTGAGCCTTGCCCCCGGTATCCTGATGACGGTGACGTGCTTCACCCGGATCGTGGTCGCGCTGTCGCTGCTGCGCACCGGCATCGGCGCTCCGGGCGTGCCGCCAAACCCGGTGATGATCAGCCTCGCGTTGTTCCTGTCGTTCTTCGTCATGGCGCCGACGTTCGAGCAAGCCTGGACCCAGGGCATCAATCCGTACACCGAAGGCCGTCTGACCGAGCAGCAGGCTTTCGATCGCACCGCCGAGCCGTTCCGGGTCTTCATGCTGAAGCAGGTGCGCGACGATGACCTGCGGCTGTTTACCGAACTTTCGAAAAAGCCCCCGGTGCCCCGCATGCAGACCCCCCTACCCACGCTGGTGCCCGCCTTCATGATTTCGGAACTGCGCCGCGCGTTCGAGATCGGCTTTCTGCTGCTGTTGCCGTTCCTGGTCATCGATCTTGCGGTGTCCGCGGTGCTGATGGCGATGGGCATGATGATGCTGCCGCCGCCGACGATATCGTTGCCGATGAAGATCATCTTCTTCGTGCTGGTCGACGGGTGGTCGCTCGTTTCCGGTTCGCTGGTGCGCAGCTTCACCGGCTGAACCCCGCCGCCGCAAGGGGCCACCGTGCTTCGTCGCCCGGCCCCGCCTGTCCCCCCTGGTCCTCGGCCCACTCGGCCAGCAGGTCGAACGGCAGCGGCTCGTAGAACCCCAGCCCCGCCACCGCGTCCTTGAGCCAGCGCACTGCGCCGCTCTTTGGCGGCAGTCCCGGAACGAGCATGATCAGCCGCTCGTCCGGCGTCGGGCGAAACGGCAGTTGAAGGCACGCACCGCCCTGCGAGATGTCGAGCAATCGCACCTGATGGGGCACCCCGCGTGCGACGATCTCGATGGTACGATGTGCCGCCAGCCGAGGGCCGCGTGGTGCGCGCACGCGCGACAGACGACCTTGCGCCGGTTGCGGGGCAAGCGTAGCCTCCACATCGATCGGCGTCTGAAAGGCCAGCCCGGCCAGCCCATCGCGCGTCCAGGCGACCCTGGCCGCGATCTCGCCACCAAAGCGCATGGCCACCCGCACCATCTGGTTCACCACGATCAGCGCGCGCGTCTCGATCATCATGCCGGTCGCAGAGATGTTGCGGACCCGGCACAGGCTCTCACGCTCCTGCTGGATCAGCTTGCCCGTGATCAGCAAAGTCATCTTGCGCGGGGCGCGGTCCTTGAAGGTCGAACTGTCCCTGCCCCCTGAATCGACGGAGCGCTCTTGCGGCCTGGGTAGCGCGGTCATGATGGTATGCCCTCGGGTTGGGTCATGCGGGATCGGCCTGGGTGATCGCCGCGTGGCGCACGATGTTCTCGCCGAACGCTTCCGGGGCGGCCGCCATGACGACTTTGCGGAACTGCTCGACATCGGGAAGCATCCCGTCCCTGCCGCTTGCCAAGGGGCTGCGATAGGTTCTGAGATTGATTGCATGCAGCAGCAGCGGCATCCGGGCGGTGACGAACTCCACCTCGTCGGCGGGCACCTCCAGCTGGATCTGGAACGACACGTAGCCGGAAAGCCGGCCGTCCGGCAGCACCAGCGGCGCAAGCACGGCGCCGGTCGGCACGAACGCGTTCTCGGTCGCCTCGCGAGGGTGGGGCTTACCCAGCAACGCGGCCGTCGCGTAAGCCGCCCCGCCGCCGGCTGCGAGCCCCAGGATGACGACGGCAATAATGGACAGGACTTTTTTCATGACATCAGAACTTGAAGCTTACGTCGGACGGCAGCGACGCCGGGTCGGCCAGCACGACCACGGTGATGCGACGGTTCTCGGGCCGATCGGGTTGATCGGGATAGACCGGGCGGGAAGCGCCCATCGCCACGACTTCGGTGAAACGATCCTGCGGAACGCCGCCGGCGACCAGCGCCATGCGCGCCGCCTGAGCGCGATCGCCGGACAATCGCCAATTCTCGTCCGGCTGACCGGCCGCGTCGGTGTGTCCTTCGATGGCGATCTGGAAACCGGCCGGCGCGATCCGCGCCGCGACCTTGGCGAGCAGGGTCTGGCCATAGCCGTTGAGTTCGGCGGTGCCGCTGCGAAACATCGATTGATGATCGGTATCCATCAGGCTGACGCGCACGCCTTCGCGGCTTGGCTGCACCTCCACGTCCTGCTGCGTGTCGCTGGATTCGGCATCGAGCGCCACGCGTAGTTCCTCGGCCAGTACGCGCATCGACGGATCGGGGATATTGGCGGTGCCGCCACGCGCGGTTCCGACCGTGGCGGATTCCATGGACGGCTGCCCGAACGAGGTGGTGTTGTCCGCCTGCGCCTTGCGGGTACGCCCGCCCTGACCCTTGGTGTCGCCCGGCGACATCCCCGACATCGACGACGTTCCGGGAGGCGATGGCGTGAAGTATTCGGCCAGCCCGCGCAGGCGCTCCTTGTCCGGGTTCGCGATCAGCCAGAGCAGCATGAAGAACGCCATCATCGCCGTCACAAAGTCGGCATAGGCGACCTTCCAGGCTCCGCCATGGTGCGCCGGGGCCATTTTCTTGACACGCTTGATAATGATCGGGCGCTCGTTCGCGCCGGAATCGGAGGCCACGTCAGGCGGTTCCCAAGGCGGTTCGCAGGCGGTCCTGAACCAGGCTCAATCGCACCCGGCCGACGGCTTCCATCGTCCCCGTGCCATTGGCGACGCAATCCAGCAGCTCGGCGGCCTCCTGCGATCGCTGGACCAGCAGGTCGAAGGTCTGCAGCTGCTCGGTGTACGTGCAGGCGAGATACTCGTCGCATGCCAGGACGTCGGCGAGTGACTCGATGAGCGCGCGGATGTCGCGGATCTCCTGCGCGACCGCAGTGCAAAGAGTTATGGCTAGGTCGTCGATCATGGGCATCCGAGGTGTCCGATACAGGCAAGAATGGCGGTGGTCAGAACAGCTCCAGTTCGCCGACGCTTTCCAGCGGGCGGCGGACAGGGGCAGCGGCGACGACATCGGGAGCGTTCGCGACCCGATTGCAGCGAGAGCGTCCCTCGAAAGGCTGGAACTCGACGCGGCGGGCGGAATTGCCGCCCAGATCGACATGCGCGATGGCGATGCCTTCCGCCTGCACGAAGCGGCGGGCGAAGTCGGCATTGCTGGATCCGATCCCGCCAAGGCCGGCGATCATGTTGGCGCCACCATACAAGTGCGCGCGCAGCCGGTTGCGGGCCCCGCCAAGCTTCATCATCTCGTTGATGAGAAGCTCCATCGCGTGGATGCCGTAGTTCAGCAGGTTATGCTGTGCGACGCGATGATCGGGCTCGCCCAGCAGGAAGTGGTTCATGCCTCCCACCTTGGCGACGCTGTCCTGCAGGCACACGGCGACGCATGAGCCCAGCACTGTCGAGATGGTGACGCCGGGCCGTGCGACGACGGCATGCTCACCCTGAACTATCGAGATCCGCTCCATCACCCGCGCTCAGGTCAATTCGCCGAAGACGCGCTCGATCTTCTCCTTGAGCGCGACGGGGGCGAAGGGCTTCACCAGGTAGTTGTTGACGCCCAGCGCGGCGGCCTTTTGCACGATCTCGCGATCGGACGAGCCGGTCAGCATGATGAAGACCGTCTTGCCGATCACGGTATCCTTGCGCACTTCCTCCAGGAATTGCAGGCCGTCCATGTCCGGCATGTTGAAATCCGAAATGATCAGGTGGACGCGATCGGAACGCACGGCGGACAACGCCTCTTGTGCGCAGCCCTTGTCGCGCACGTCGGCGAAGCCGAAGTCCTGAAGCGCGCGCCGGATCATGGCGCGCATGCTGGCCTGATCGTCGACCACCATGACCTTGATTGCAGCTGCTGCTGGCATTGCTTCCTACCTCAAGTACGGCATGCCGCGAGGATCGCCTCGGGCATTGCAGACAGACTGAATTGATGCTCGACCGCCTCCATCTGGAAAGCGGCTCGGGGCATGCCATAGACCACGCAGGTCTCCTGGTTCTGGCCCAGCGTGCGCGCACCGGATCCGCGCATCGCCAGCAGACCTTCGGCACCGTCGGCACCCATGCCCGTCAGGATGACACCGACGGCGCCCGAACCCAGACGAGCGACCGATTTGAACAGCATATCGACCGAGGGGCGGTGTCCGCTCATCGGGTCGGCGGCGCGCAATCGGATCCTCGGCTGACCGGGGCTGAGCGTCATGTGCCGCTCTCCCCCTGGTGCGATATAGACGGTTCCACGCTCGATCGGCGTGCCATCGACCGCTTCCACCACCGTCACCGCGCAAACGGAGTTCAGGCGTGCCGCGAAACCAGCCGTGAAGCCTGCGGGCATATGTTGAACGATCAGGACGGGCGGGCAGTCCGCCGGAAGCCCCGCGATCAGCGAGAACAAGGCTTCCACGCCGCCGGTTGAGGCGCCGATCGCGATCACGACGTCGCGAAACGACGATCCGGGAGCCGCCGCCCGCGCCGGTGCCAGCGCTCCGCTCTGGCGCACCTGACTGCGGGCCGCCGCCTTCACGGTGGCGCGCAGATGATCGGCGTTTCGTGCCAGTTCGATCGCATTGCCGCTGGGCTTGGCGATGCAATCGACAGCACCCAGGCGCAGCGCCTCGATCGTGACTTCGGTGCCACGCGTGGTCAGCGTCGAGCACATGACGACGGGCATCGGCCGCAGCCGCATGATCTTTTCGAGGAACGACAGGCCATCCATGCCCGGCATTTCCACGTCAAGGGTCACGACGTCGGGATTGAGCTCCTTGATCATCACCCTCGCCGCGTGCGGCTCGGGCGCGAGGCCGACGACCTCGATCTCGGGATCGGCCGCGAGAATCCGGTTAAGGGCCATGCGCATGCTCGCGCTGTCATCGACGACTACGACCCGCACAGGGTTCGTCATCGGGTTCCTCCACTCTTCTGGTAAATGGTCTGGCCAACAGGCTTCATGCCCAGCTTGCCCGGAGCGATCAGGCGCTCCGAATGACCGATGTAAAGAAAACCGCCGGGCGCCAATCGTTCGACCAGCTTCTCTTCCAGTTCCGCCTTGGCCGCATCGTCGAAGTAGATCATCGCGTTGCGGCAGAAGATGGCATCGTAGAGCTGGCGCATCGGCCACGGTTCGAACAGATTGAGCGTGCGCGCCGTCACCAGCGCCCTCGCCTCTTCCGCCATCTGGAACCCGGTGGCATGCGGACGCAGCCAGGTGGAGCGATAGGGCTCAGGGATGGATTCGCGCGCCGATTCGCCATAGACCCCGCGAAGCGCCGCCTCGACCACGGGCGTCGAGATGTCGGTCGCCAACAGCCTGACATCCGCGTTTTTGAGCCAGGTCGCGGCGGTGCGGTCGCGCCCGAGCAGGCACATCGCGATCGTATAGACCTCTTCGCCGGACGAGCAGGCGGCCGACCAGATCCGCAGCGGCTGCGCCTTCGCCCGTTCCTTGAGCTGCGGCATCAGCACGCTGCGCAGGTGATCGAAATGATGCGATTCGCGGAAGAAGTGCGTGTGGTTGGTGGTGAGCGCGATGACCATCGCCTTGCGCTCCACCGCATCCCGGTCGACCAGCGCCAGGTATTCGCGAAACGTCGCCAGGTTGTTCTCGCGCAGCCGCCTGCTGAGACGCGAATGGACAAGGGTCCGCTTCGCATCGGTCAAGTGGATACGCGCCTCTCGCTGCATGATCGCGACGATGCCGGCGAACTCGGCAGCACCGAGCTGGGCCTCGCCGGGTACGACCGGAGGTTGCACAAGAGTGGAGAGGTTGCTCACGCGGCGAGCTCCATGTGCCGGGTGACGCTCAGGGCTTCCTGGTCGAGCAGCAGCACCATCGTCGCGACTTGCTCGCCCTGGTTCTCCTGCGCACGCGCGGCGACCTGCACCAGACCGGCGATGACGTTGCTGTCGTCGATGTCGATTTCGGGCGCGGGTTTGATCTCGCTGTCGTTGATGGGAACGATATCGGCCACTTCATCCACGAGGAAACCGGCCTGCTTGCCACCGACGCTGACCACCAGAATGCAAGAGCGGGCATGGGGAACGCTAGGCGCCCAGCCGAGCCGCTCCGCCAGATCGACGATCGGGATCACGGTCCCGCGCAGGTTCGCCACGCCCTTGATGTACGAGGGGACACGCGGCAACGGCGTCGGTTCTTCCCACTCGCGGATCTCGATAAGCGCGCGCATATCGATGCCGAAGGTCTTTTCTCCGAGCGAGAAGGTGACGATCTTCCGCTCCGCGCCGTCGCTGGTGGAGGTCATGCTGCGAGTCCTTTGAGGGTGTGCTTGGGGGCTGAAGGTGCGGGCGACGAGACGATCGCCTCGAGGTCGAGGATCAGCGCGATGGAGCCGTCACCCAGGATGGTGGCGCCGCCAAGTCCGCGGATCGGGTGGAGATTCTGATCGAGGCTCTTGATCACGACCTCGCGGCGGTCGTCGATGGTGTCGACCATCAGCCCGACAAGGCCGGTGCTGTCGCTTTCGACGACGATGACCAGGGACTCCTCGGGCTTGTGCGCCTCGCCGTCCTTGAGGCCGAAGAAGTCGGTCAGGCGCTTTACGGGCAGATAGTTGCCGCGAAGTTCCATCACCTCGGTGGTCGGCGAGACGGTCTGCACCTGGCCCGGTTCGGGGCGGACGGATTCGACCACGCTTGCCAGCGGCAGCACGAAGCGCTGGTTCGCCAGCCGGACCACCATCCCATCGAGGATCGCCAGCGTCAGCGGCAGGATCATAGTGAAGGTCGTGCCCTCGCCAGGCACCGACTGGATCTCCACCCGGCCACCCAGCGCTTCCACGTTGGAGCGAACGACGTCCATGCCGACGCCGCGCCCGGAGATGTTCGAGATCGTTTCGGCTGTCGAGAAGCCCGGCGCGCAGATCAGCTGATCGATCTCTTCATCGGACAGCACGGCATCGGCCGGGATGATGCCCTTTTCGACCGCCTTGGCGCGTACGCGCTCGCGGTTTATACCCCGTCCGTCGTCACGCACACGCACCAGGATGCGCGCGCCCTTCTGCTCGGCCGACAATCGCAGGCGTCCTTCGGCAGGCTTGCCCAGGGCGATGCGCTCCGCCGGCAACTCGATACCATGGTCGACGGCGTTGCGGATCATGTGGGTCAGCGGATCGCCGATCTTCTCGATCACGCTCTTGTCGACTTCGGTCGTCTCGCCCTCGACGTCGAGGATCACCTGCTTGCCCGTTTCAGACGAAAGCTCGCGCAGCATGCGCGGCACGCGGCTGAAAGCCTGCTTGATCGGCTGTGCGCGCAGCGACATGACGCTGTCCTGGATCTGGCGCGTCAGCCGCGAAAGCTGGGGCAACTCCACGCGCTCCTGATCCGCCGGCGAAAGCCGGTCGGCCAGGATCGAACCACGGATCACCAGTTCGCCAACCAGGTTCAGCAACTGATCGAGCTTGGGCAGGTCGACGCGGATGGTCTGCGAGCCCTGTTCGGTCGGCTTCTCGCCCTTCGGCACTGCCGGCGCGGCGACGTCGGCAGGCTTGCTTTCGACAAGCGTCAGCACGGGCGGCGCGACTACCGGAGCGACGTCCTCGATGATTGCGGTGATCGGCTGGAAGTCGAAATCATCCAGGGAAACATCCGCGGCCACGGGGGTGGCCGTCGATACCGGCGAGGGTGCAGGTGCCGTCTCGACCCGAGCGATCTCGACAAGCGAGTCCGGGGCGATGAAATCGAAGCACTCGCTGATTTCGCCCTCCTCGACCGTACCCGGCACCGAGATGGACCAGACGAAGTAGCTTTCCTCGGGATCGACCTCGCGCAAGGACGGCAACGCGGAACTGTCGATGCCGACGACCGTGCCGCCCAGCCGCTCGATCTCGCGGACCACCAGCAAGGGCTCGCCGCCGTTCGCCAGCGCCCCGCGCGATGGCCCGAAACGCACCAGCCAGTCGGCCGGGATCGCGGAGGAACCGTCCAGATCGTCGAGCGCCACCGCCACTGGCTCGAAACCGAACGGATCGAATTCCTCGACCATCGCGGTGACAGGCGTGAACCCGAAATCGTCCTCTGCCGGGGCGGCAGGAGCGGCGCTGGCGGGCGCGGCGCTTGGGGCGGGCGCGGCGCTTGGGGCGGAAGCGGCCGCGCCATCGACGCAAGCCCCCTTGGTGGTCAGGATCTCGTCGAGCTTCACCAGCATCGCGTCATCCGCCGGAGGGGACGACTGCTCCTGGGCTGCGGTGACGTGGTCGGAGAGGATGTCGAACGCGGCCAGCATGACCTTGACGACGCCCGGGCTGGCCGCGATGCGACCGGCGCGCACTTCGTCCAGCACGTTTTCGAAACGATGCGAGAAGGCCAGCAAGGCGGCATGGCCGAACGCACCCGATCCGCCCTTGATCGAGTGGACCGCACGAAACACGCCCGCGATCGTCTGGGCGGAGGTGTCACCGTCGGCCATCGCCGACAGGCCGGATTCCGCAGCGACAAGTCCTTCGACGCACTCTTCGAAGAATATCGCCTGGATCTCGTCGAGTTCGTCGCTCACGGGCAGACGCGGCGGATCGCCGTTCCCAGCTTGTTCGCATCGAACGGCTTGGTGATCCAGCCAGTAGCGCCGGCCGAGCGGGCGCGTGCTTTCTTGTCATCCGAGAACTCGGTCGAGAGAACCAGGATGGGCACGCCCCGGAAATGGGGCACCGAACGCACCGCCTCGATCAGCTCGAAGCCGTCCATCTTGGGCATGTTGATATCGGTGATCAGGAGATCTGGCTTGACCTCGTGCATCCTCTCCAGTCCGTGAGCGCCGTCATTGGCACTCTCGATCGTGAAGCCTTGCGCAGTCAGCGACGCCTTCAACAGCATTCGCATGCTGGCCGAATCGTCGACCGTTAGGATCAACTTGCTCACGAGCGGTCCTTTCCGTTTTCGAGACCAAGCACTTCTGCCAGGCCACATCCTGCGACGCGGTCCTGAAAGGCGGCGCTGGGATTGATGATTTCAAAATCGAGAGACTTGGCGTCCGCCTCGATGCGCGCGGCGAGCAGCAATTGCAGCACGCACTGGCCGACACTTTCGACTTGCGACGCATCGATGCGGATCTGGTCGTCGAAGTCGGCTGCGAGTACCAGACGGACCTTGACGTCCTCTGCACTCACGGTGTTGCCGTTGACGGGGAGGCAAAGCGACCGGTCTTCGGCCGGCTCAGCCACGGATAGCGGAGAGTTCATCTTTTGCCTCGTCGAGAGCGGTCTCGAGTTGTTGGAATGAAGGGGCGTGAATGGTCGGCGTCATACGCCGGGCAATCTCCACCGCGACCTGGATGGGAGCGCCCTGAGCGTAGGCGACGATCGCGGTCTTCACGATCGCGAAGGGTTTGGCGTCGTCCTCGACGATGCCCAGAAGTTTCGAGGCGATCGGGGCGACGACACAGTAGGCGAGCAGAACGCCGAGGAAGGTTCCGACCAGTGCACCGCCGATCATGGCGCCCAGAACTTCCGTAGGCTGATCGATCGACCCCATGGTCTTGATGACACCCAGAACCGCGGCGACGATGCCCAGCGCCGGGAGGCCATCGGCCATCGTCTGCAGGGCGTGCTGCGGTGCCAGCTCCTCATGATGATGCTTTTCGATGTCGGCTTCCATCGCCGCTTCGAGCTGATGCGGATCCTCGAAGTTGACGGTCATCATCCGCAAGTAATCGCAGATGAACTCGATGAGATGATGATCGGCGAGCAGTCGCGGGTAGCGCGAAAACAGCGAGCTTTGTTCGGGTTTGTCGAGATGCGGCTCGATCACCGTGGCCCCGCCCTTCTTGAAGGTCGAAAGCAGGCCGAACAACAGCGTGAGCAGATCGCGATAGTCGCTTTCAAGCCACCGACCGCCCTTGAAGGCGAGCTTGATGCCGGCGCCGACCTTCTTCACCATCGCCATGGAGTTGCCGACGATGAACGCGCCGACCGCCGCGCCGCCGATCGCCATCATTTCATGCGGCAGCGCCTCAAGAATAATGCCGACCTTGCCGCCCGCCATGACGAAGCTGCCGAATACGCAACCCAGAATTATAAGAAAGCCGATGCCGTTGATCATTACCTGTCCAGCCCTCGATCGGGAATACTTCAGGTTATAGGACGAAAACGGGAAGGCAGGCGGCGAGCATCGACTTTTCCATCGAACCTCGCATGGCTTTCATGGATATCGACGACATCCGATCACGAACGCCGCCAATTCGTCTAAATTAGCGAAAACAGCAGGAGCCAACCCATGTCAGTTTCGGCCTATCAACGCGTGCGTGCCATCGCGGAAACGCCGCGGCACACCGAGTTTCGCCTGGTCACGCAGATCACCGGCGAAATGATCGCGGCTCACGAGGCCGGTCTCACCGGTTCCGCACTCATGCAGACCTTGCACCGCAATCGCGAGATGTGGGGCACTTTCGCCAGCGCGTGCGGTACGCCGGGCAATGGCCTGCCTAACGACCTGCGCGCGAGCATCATTTCGCTCGCACTATGGATCGACCGCTTCACCAGCGATGTCGTAGGCGGCCGCGAGCCGCTCGACGAGTTGATCGGGATCAATCGCCTGCTGCTGGAAGGTCTCGCGCCCGAAAAGGTCGCTGCCTGAACGATGTTCGCCGCGCGCCGGACACGATGAAACGCCCTTCCGGGTCGCACGCGGAAGACAAAGGGCACGTGCGCCAGATCGATGCTTTCTGGCGCACGTGAAATGTCGGTCGTGAGGGCAAGGCGGAAAATCTTGCCGCCCTCTCCGGCCACTTCAAACCCGATCTATAAGTAGGGCTCAGCCCCTTTTTGAAGAAGAGGCTGTCGCTAACAAGAGGTGAATATGTCGAACTGCGAAATGGTCGTTCCCATGGCAAAGTCTATCCCTGCAGCCACGAACAGCGGGAGGTCTTTCTTGCCGTCTCCGAAGACTTCGCGGTGGTTCCCCAAGATCAAGGCACAGGTTCTCAACGGCATCAAGGATGGCACGCTGAGCGTCCACGAGGCCTGCGCGATGTACAAGCTTACCGCCGAGGAACTCAGGTCGTGGCAGCGGTCGATCGAACGCGACGGCCTGGCAGGCCTGCGCGCCACGCACCCGCAGCGCTACCGCCGCATGGTCGAGGAAGACAAGCGGGCCGCCTGACGGTCGCTGGCTCCGCCTGCATCTCCTAACCAAGGGCGATGCGGCGGGATGCCCTTCCACCACCAGAATAGATCACGGACGTACGGCTCGGCCTGGACGGGGTATTCGCCCGGTTCTTTGACGCCGAGCCGTTTTCCCGTGCCAACCCGTTTGCGCGCCACCGGCACTTGCCAGGCTCGATCGGCACCGATCCCAAAAAAGCGCTGTCAATCGCAGCCTTCGGTACAAAGCAGCCATTGGTACAAAAAAGCCGTCTCGCGCCCACGCTCCTTTGCGGCGCTCTATAATGTTCTTTCGGGTGCGCAATGCACGTGGAGCAGGATGTGATGGACCGGTTTCGAATTGATCTGATCGATGAGCGAGGGCGATCCCTCGCGTTCATCGAGATCAGCTGCGCGTCACAGCGACACGCGGCCGAGGAAGCGCAAAGATGGTCGGCAAGCTGGCCGTACTGCGTGGCCTCGGTCAGCATGGTACCGGCAGGGGACTGAGCCGCGATGTCGGATCGCTTCGCAGGTTGCCGGCACGACGCCACCTCGCCGATGCGTATCGACAACGTGGCAGCGCGCGTATTGCGTTGCGTCGGGCAGCGCGCATGGGTTCCGCCTTCCTTTGGCGCTGCTGTAAAACAGGCGCCTTGCACATCCCGATGCGACGAGAGTCCTCTCGCAACACCAATCCGCACGCCCTCTGGCACGCCCGAACGGGCACGAGGTGCGGCATGATGCTTCGGCGCATCCATCGCGATCAGCTTCGCGTCGGCATGTATATCCATGCGATCGATGGATCGTGGTTTGAGCATCCGTTCTGGCGTCGGCGTTTTCTGCTGAGCAAGGCGGAAGAGGTCGATGCCATTCGCGAATCCAAGATCGAGACGCTCTACATCGACACCGCGAAAGGCCTCGATGTAGTTTGCGCGACCGAACATGCACCGACCACCGACATGTCGGACAAAGCCGCCCATCCTTCGCAGGGCACGATCGAAGGCGCAGACGGCGACACGGCGCATGAGGAGTCCTCGCCTAGCAGTGACAAAACCCTGACGGGTGCAGAGCTGGTCGCCGACCGTTCCATGAAAGCGATCCGGAACATTTTCAACGATGTCCGGCTCGGAACATCGATCAGATCCGAAGTCGTCAGGGAAGTCGTCGAAGACATCGCCGGGGCTATTGCGCGTAATTCCAACGCCTTCCTGAACGTCGTACGATTGAAGTCCAAAGACGAATACACGTATATGCATTCCGTGGCGGTATGCGCGCTGATGGTCAGCCTGGCGCGGCAACTTGGCCTCGACAAGCAGACCACCGCCGATCTCGGCACCGCCGGCCTCCTTCACGATGTAGGAAAGATGGCGATACCGATCGATGTGCTCAACAAGCCCGGCCGTTTGAGTGACGACGAGTTCATGCTCGTCAAGACACATCCCGAGCATGGCCATCGCATGCTGTGCAATGGCGGCGATATCCCCGAAACCGCACTGGACGTATGCCTTCACCATCATGAGAAGTTCGATGGAACCGGCTATCCGCACAAACTGCAAGGCAGCCAGATCAGCCTCGCGTCGCGCATGGGAGCCATCTGCGACGTCTATGATGCGATAACCTCGAACCGTCCTTACAAAAACGCCTGGTCCCCGCTCGAAGCGATCACGCGAATGCAATCGTGGGAAGGTCATTTCGATCGCAAGCTGATGTTCGCTTTCCAACTGAGTATCGGCATCGTTCCCGTCGGTACGGTCGTTCAACTTGCCGAAGGCCGCCTGGCCGTCGTGGTCGACAGCGGCGGAGGTGGTACCCGGCCCAAGCTTCTGACCTTCTATTCCACCCGCAAGCGCAAGCTTTCGCGTACCGAGCTTACCGTTCTTAGCGAGGGGCAGGCCCGAACTTCGGGATTGATCGAGGCCAGCCTTGCCGACTGGGACATCCCTCAGAAGACCGTCGACGGGTTCGTGCAACTTGGAGCGCAGTGGGTCAAACAACTGAACAATCGCCCGTAAACCCGCGCACTGCGAACCTTCGATGCCGGCGGATACGGCCCGTCGCTCGCGATACTTCAGTCCCGACACCGTCCGATCAATAGGCTTGAGGTCGCCGCTCATCGACGGCATGGCATCCAAATCAGATGAGGCGCCCGTCTAGTGATGGCTCCGCGCAATCTGCCTAGGGAACTGGAATGCCGCCTACCGCGAGTATCGAAGCGATTTCGCAAATTTCACTCGATGCGGTGATCGCAACGACGTGCAAGGGCGTAATCATCAACTGGAGCTCGGTTACCGAAGACATATTCGGATGGTCCGCCGACGAAGTGCTGGGCCGGCCAGTCGGGGAAATCATCATAACCCCGAAGGACCGCCAAGCCCATGCCGATGCGATGGCGCACTTTCACGCGACGGGTGAGTTGCCATCCCTAGGGACACGGATGACCACCAATGCCCTTCACAAACACGGTCATGAGTTTCCAGTCGAGTTGACCTTGACGCTGATCGGCGATGCGCGCACCGGCAATTTTATCAGTTTCATACGCGACCTAAGTTCCACGTACGCGATGGCGCAAAAGGGCAAGAAATTGAACGACGAACTCGTTCACGTCTCGTGGGCGGCCGCGGCAGAGGAAGTCTCGTCGAAACTGAGCCACGAGCTTGCCCAACCATTGACGGCGATTTGCAATATGGCAACGGCGGCCAAGCTGGTCCTGGAAGCGGATGGACTGGCGCAAAGTCCCGCATTGCCTATGATAGAGCAAGTGTCGGACAGCGTCCGAAAAGCCAGCGCCATCCTGCGGTCGGTACGGGAGCTTTCACTCGCAGTGAAACCCGAAACGACCCGTTTCCTGCTGCGACCGGCGGTGGATGAGGTCGTCAACCTGATGAACGCAGCCGCTGCAACGGTGCTGCCGGTATCGGTCCAGATCGAAGATGCCATGACCGTGCGTGCGGATCGCATAAAGCTGCAGCAAGTCCTGCTCAACCTTATCAGAAACGCTTCGGAAGCGATCGCCGCCGCCGCCGCCGGCAAGATCGAAGTGACCGCGCAGGTTCATGAAGGCACCGTCCGTCTCTCGGTCTGCGACAACGGGCCTGGCGTCTCTCCCGCCATGCTGCCGACGATCTTCCATGTGGTCGAGTCGACCAAGTCGGGAGGCATGGGCATCGGCCTGTCGATCTGCCGCACCATTGCGGAAATGCATGGTGGCCGGATCTGGGTAGAGAGCGACAAAGGTCGCGGCGCCAGATTCCACGTCGAACTACCGGACTGAGCGCGAATGATTGGAGAGAATGTCGATGAATGAAGCGCGCAAGGTCGCTGTGGTGACGGGGGCGAGCGCGGGTGTCGGTCAGGCGACGGCGCGCATGCTGGCGCAGCGCGGCTGGCACGTCATCGGCGTCGGCCGCGATCCCGATCGCCTGGCGGCGGCCCAGCGCGACATCCGCGCCGCCGCCACATCGGGCGCGCAAGTCGACTTCCTTCGCGCCGACTTCACTGATATGCGCGCGGTTCGCGATCTGGCCGACGAAATCGCCGCGCTGACGCCGCGTCTCGACGTCTTGATCAACAATGCCGGCGGGGTGCGCGATGCGCGCTACGATACGGTCGACGGCTTCGAGGCGACGCTGGCCGCCAACCATCTGGCGCCATTCGTGTTGACCCGCGCCTTGTTGCCGCTGCTGGTGGCCACCGCCAGAACGTCCGCACCCGGCTCGGTGCGCGTGATCGCGGTGTCTTCGTCCGGGCACCAAGGCTGCGCGGCGATGAAATGGGCAGATCTCAACATGGCGGAGGACTTCACGCCCACCGCAGCCTACTGTCAGGCGAAGCTGGCCAATCTGCTGTTCACACGCGAGTTGAACCGGCGCGCGGGCGCGGACGGCATCGTCGCACAAGCGATGCACCCGGGGCGCGTCGCCAGCAATTTCGCCAGCCACGGCGATCCCGGCATGCGTACCTACATGGAGAGCGCCGATACCGTCCCGCCCGACGTCCCGGCCGAAACGCTTGTCTGGCTGGCGACCGCAGCGGACGCGGGGCGCGACCCTGGCCGCTATTTTCACGACCAGGTTACGGTGGAGCCAGCGCCACAGGCGCTGGACCCCGATGCTGCACGGCGCCTGTGGACCGAGACCGAAAAAATGCTGGAGCGGCTCGATCCTTGAGGCCCGGCCGCCCGGAAACCGTGGGTATCAAGGATCTGCTACGGAACCCACGTAGGGCGCCGTCGACGCAAGTCCAATCAGACCGGCGCCACGCCGTCCTCGTGCGCCATCCAGTGGACGAAGCGGTGTAGCGGATACATCGCGTCATGCGGATTGCCGAGCGTGCTGGGCCCCGCTTCACCAAGATGGACGATACGCTGCGCGCCACCGCTGGCAAGCCGATCGCGATAGTCGGCCATACGTGCGAACGGATAGAAGCCCACCGTCTGCGTTGCGACGTTGATGTACTTCACGGCATCGTCGAGCGATGGGACATGCACGACGTTGGCGGTCTTGTTGATCGGGTGAAATCCCACCGGTTCGTCCGACCGGATCACCACGCCCTTGCCGTCGGCACGGCCCCAAACGCCGTAATCGTCATCCATCATCCGCATGGTCTCGATCTCTTCCTTGAGCTCCATGTCGAGCGCGCGGACATCGCCCGAGGCGGCCGCACGCTCGGCGATGCGGCGATGCAGCTTTTCGCAGAAACGATCCACCTGCTCGCGGCTGCCCTCGACGAACTGGAAGCGACTGGCCACGCACGCTTCCTGATTCAGCGTCATTACGTCCGCCGAAGCCAAATCGGCAGCGAGATCGAGAGACTCCTCGCTATCGAAGGCTTCATGCCCGATCATCGAGATCGAGGTCTTGGGATCGAACGAGACGAGCTGGAAGCCGGGTCCGATATACTTGATAACGTTGTTGATCGCATCGCCTCCACCCCAGGCGACGATCTTGTCGAAATACTGCGGCCGATAGAGGATCGGCTCGATCGTTTCGTCCCCGCCTCGCCAATAGACCGCCGACATCGATCTGACGATCGGATGATCGGCATCGATCTCGGCCATGATCCGCAGCAAGGCCACCATCGTGAACGGGTCACTCGACGACATCTTGAACAGATTGATCGCCTTCACCATCGCACCCTGGGCGATGGACTTCACCGCCACGCCCGGCGAATTGCCCGGCAGGACATGAATGAGCCGCGGCGCGAACGCGCGGACGAAGCTGCGGCGGCCGGTATAGTCCTGCTTAGGCACCCAGCCGTCCAGCGCGCCGGGATCCGGGAAGTTCTGCTCGACCTCGGCCATCAGCTTGCGTTTGTCGAGATAGAGCGACGCGTACATCGCCTGGTTGGCGACCACCTCACGCGGGAGGATGTGCGTGGAGCACATCCGATCGATGCAGTCCTGCATGACCGCGTTTCTGGGATCACGAATGCGTTCGCCGGTCTCGACCAGGAAATCGATGATTTCCGCCAGCGGCACGTTCAGCAGCGGCGGCACTTCGGTGCGCAGGCAAACGACGCGATCCAGGTCGATCCTTGGCGTGGTGAAATCGACGCCCAGGTCACGGGACCGGTGTGTGGTCTCGACGCCTTCCACCAGCGTGCCTCGCAGGAAGAATGGCGCCGAAACCGGCGCCGGCCTTACGATCGAACCGACATCGGTCTGGACGGTCATGGTCATGCCACCCCCCTTACATACGCGTCGACGGTGCCGGCACATCCGATCTTGTCGTCACCTTCCAGATCAGCATAGCGCACGACGTTGTCACGAATCGACGGGCCTTTGTTGCCGCACGCGCACGGACGAAAATCGATCGAGACACGATCGCCGGAGATGACCCCGCCCCATCGACCATCGATCGACAGATCGAAGAACGCAGCGCGGCCTTCGTATTCGTTTGCCAGATCGATCGGCAACAGGTTGTCTCCCGCCTTGTCCAGGATCAGCGGGACGACCCACGGCGGTAGATGGTAGCGTCCGCCTTTCTGGCACTTGGGCATGCCGGTGTGCAGTTCCTGCATGCTGTAGTTCTGGAATGCACGATCGGGTGAGATGTTGAACGTCTCGTAGACGAACGCCTGATAATCGTCCGGCAGCACCGCGCGCTTCAGTCCGCCGCCGACGTAGATCGAGTTCTTTGGATTGAAGTCCTTGCCCCCATACCCGAGGTCGCGCACCGCCTTGGCCACGTTGTACAGACCCGCCCACAAACCGGATACGTGAATGCGATCTGCACGCGCTTCGATCAGCGCCTGCGCGGTCAGCCCCACCGCATCCTCGACAGCTCGGGCGCGCATTGCCGAGTTCTGTTCGAACGCGGCGATCTCGCCCGGCATCGCGGTGCCCTCGCTGATCTTCTTGCGCAGGACCACCATCTCGGTCAGCCCGCCGACGGTGATCGGCGGCACCGGATAGGCGAAACGTTCGTGCGCCGGATCCTGATAGGCGGCGGTATGCCCCGCGCCCGAAGCCAGGTTGCGCGCCACATGGGCCACGGCAGCCAGACCGAACATGCGACGGTCCTGCGCCGGCTTCACGCCCGAACCCCACGCGTAGCAAGCGACCGATTCCACCCCCACCCAGTTCATGTCCTGCCTGGACGCGACCAGCATCGCCGATTTGCCGGTGGTGCCGCTGGAACACGAGACGTAGAAGCCGTTCTGCTCCAGCTTAGCGATCCAGTCGTCGATACCGCTGGCGTCCTTCACCTTGTCGATCGGCACGCGATAGGTCGAAACCGTATCCAGCCATTTGGCGAGCCGGTCCCAGCGCTCTTCCTGCAGCCACTTTTCAGGATAGCTCTTGTAAGCGGTATGCGGGAACAGAAGCCTGGCGGCATCCTCATGGCTGTGAATGCGGTCCACCCCAGCCTCCTCGGCGCGATGCCTGAGCAGCTTGATCGCATCCTTTCGTTCCTGGAAGCGCTCATTCATCGCTTCCACTTGCGCGATTCGCACATCATCGAAGGCGTAATCGAACCTGTCATCCATACCGACGCGCCGCGTCAGGCGATCCGCTGCCTCACCCATGCTTTTTCTCCTTGTGGCTCTGGTTTAAGGACCGCACCAGATGCTCGATCGTTTAATGGTACTTGTAAGTACCTTTCTTGGAAGTTTTTCACCGGAGGTCAAGATGAATTCGCAAGCGGCCGCCATCGGCGATGCCCGGCCCGGCGTGGGGCGGCCGACGAAGGCGCAGCAGGCCATCCGCAACGAGGAGCTGTTGAACGTCGCGCTCGACATCTTTCTGGAGCGTGGCTTCGATCAGGCGACGGTCGACGACATCGTCAACACGGTGGGCATGTCGAAACGTACGGTTTACGCGCGCTACAAGGACAAGGCCGCACTTTTTCAGGCAGCGGTGCGCCGGGCGATAGAGCATTATACACTGTCGCGCAGCGCGCTCGAGGCCGTCGTCGACGACGATCTGGAGACGACGCTCACGCGCATCGCCCACTTGCGCATCGCCAACGTCGCGACGCCGATCGCGACCAAGTTGCAACGGATCCTCACGACCGAGTCCTATCGCTTTCCGGAGCTGATAAACGCCGCTTTCAAGGAAGGCGCCGGCCCGGCGATCGACGTTCTATGCGACGTGTTCGCCCGGCATACCGCGCACGGCGAAATCGCCGTGGACGAACCCGCCCATGCGGCCACGGCGTTCCTCTCCCTCGTCGTCGGGGGGCCGGCGCGCATGATCGTTACCGGCAATCAATTAAGCGAAAAGGAGATGTCCGCGCGCGTACGCTTCGCTGTCGGCCTGTTCCTAAACGGCGTTCGCGTGCGTTGAGACATGCCACGCAGAATCGAGGTAACCGGATCTCGCAACATTCGCGAATGATCGAGGCATATG
Source organism: Novosphingobium sp. TK46 (assembly GCF_055361525.1). Classification (NCBI taxonomy): domain Bacteria; kingdom Pseudomonadati; phylum Pseudomonadota; class Alphaproteobacteria; order Sphingomonadales; family Sphingomonadaceae; genus Novosphingobium; species Novosphingobium sp. TK46. The sequence goes on along the minus strand of NZ_CM143963.1, from coordinate 2,177,576 downwards.
GTCGTTGTTATATATTCGCCTCTCGTCTGAAGTTTGTCGAGACGGGTGGTCTCGCGCCTCGCGCGTCAGCTTGCCAACGCTACCGCGGCTTTACCAAGCGTTACGCTGGCCGTGCCGAATTCCAGCGCGCCACTTTCAGGCGATAGCGCCAGTTCGATGCGATCCCGGCCTGACGCCTTTGCACGATAGAGAGCCTCGTCGGCTTTTTGCGACAGGGTCTGCAGGTTTCCGATCCCGGCGTACGAAGCGACGCCGGCGCTGAACCTGACACGCACGGCTCCCGCTGCCGTCACGATCGGGCTGTCCAGCACCTCGCGCACCCTGTTCAAGGCGTTGATTGCCTGGTGTTCGCTGGCATTGGGGAAGATGACGATGAATTCTTCGCCACCCCACCGTGCGACGATGTCGCATTTGCGGACGACCCCGCGGATCGCCTCGGCGAAGCCGATCAGGACCTCGTCGCCGGCATCATGCCCGTGATTGTCGTTGACCGCCTTGAAGTGATCGATGTCGACGATCGCGATCGTCAACGCCGCACCGGTCTTGGCATGCGTCTCGATCAAAGTCTTTTCGTTTTCGTTCACGAACCGCCGGTTCAACAATCCGGTCAGCGGATCGGTGTTGGCAAGCGTCACCAGCTTGCGCCGGTGATAGACACCCATCACCGCGATGATCAGCAGCAGCAGGATGCCGCCGGCGGCGGACACCACCAGGATCGCATATTGTTTCGCCTGCTCGCGCTCGCGCACCCCGGCATAACGCAGCTTCATCTGCAGGTCTTCGTTGCGAGCCGCCGCGCGGTCCGTGTCGAAGCGGGCCCGCAGGACGGCGCTCTGCTGCTCCTGTTCCGATAAGTGCTGCTGATCCGACGTACTGACGTAGCGCTTCAGATCATCGTAGGCCCTTTCCGACCTTCCCAACCGTCTGTTGATGTCGGAACGAAGCCGGAAGGCCTCGGGAACCAAGGCAAAAGATTGCAGGCCGTCCTTGCTTGCCAGCAAAGGATCGAGAAGCGCCAGGGCCTTCTCCGGCTGCTCCTGCACATAGGCGATCCGAGCAAGATAGAGTTGCGCTTGCGCTCTTGCGGTATCCCCATGCGCCACGAAAGCCTGGTCCGCGCGCTCACAGATCATCTTCGCGCGCGCAAAGGACTGCAGGCGGATCAGCGTGGCGCAAGTCTGAAGGTCGAGATAGGCCGCACCGACAGGGTCGGTGGTGACCGGCGCAAGCGATCGCGAACGCTCGAAATCGCTCAGAGCGTCGCGAAAGGCGCCACGATTGAGGTTGAAGACACCGCGAAAATAGTAGTCGTTCGAAAGCGACACCAGCCTGCCATGGGCCTGATCCCAATCGATGACGTCCTCGATCAGCGAAATCGCCTGCAGATGGTCACCCGCCCCATCAAGCACCCGGGCAAGCTTTTCACCGGCAAGGTGATGCTGGCGCTGCATCGCCGGCACCGACGTCGCGCGATAAGCGTCTGCCAGATAGACCACGGCACGTTCAGGCATGCCGCGCATCCGTTGCATTTCGCCAAGGGCGATCTGCAGGCACACGTCAGCGGCCGATCCGTGCGCCACCATCTGCCGTGCAGCCTGGACTTGCGGAATGGCCTGCGTGATCTCTTCGGCATGAAACCCGTTCATCGCATGCCGGGTCAGCAATTCGATATACACCGGACTGGTCTGAGCCAGGCCGCTGCCCAGCAGTTCCTGCGCAATTTTGCGGGCCTCGGCTGGACGCGAAAGCGTATCCAAGGCTTCGGCCTTTGCCGCTCCGGACCAGGCGCGCTCCACCTTTCCGGCGGTAGCGGGGATGGCCATTGCGACAACCTCTGTCGGATTACGCCCCGACATCTGCGCAAGGTCGCGCAGACGCGCCGTCGGTGCCGACATGCACCCGGCGTTGGCGGCCTGGATACCAACCAGCATCGTGGCACAAAAAGACAGGAACCCGAACACGCCGTTGCCGCGTCGAACGCAAAGTCGGACGATGAACTGATACCACGAACGCATTCCGCCAATCCCTTGCGAAACCGCCCGATGCCTACATCGTATAGTATAAGTTGAGGTAAACGTGATCCCGGCAATCCGACAAAGCTTCGTGGCCCCGATGGATTGGCCCGCGCTGCCTGGTGCATGGCCGCCTATTGCCATGACCGGGCGAGCGCCTGCCGCCTATGCGACGCCGGATCACCTGCCGCCGGTCGCAGACGGCCAAGCTACTTAGCGAAAAGACCGCCTTCGATGAACAGGCGCTACGGCAGAAACGCGGTGCGCGCGCTAAATCGATGGCACCGTTGCACACGATCGAACACGAATCAGCCGTCCGCCTCGCAGGCGTGATTACGAATGCGGACGCACGGATGTCCTACTTGGCAGCCCGAGCCATGCGCTTGGGAGGGCGTGCCTTGGCCTTTTGCTCGGTCGACGGCTTGTCGCCGCCAGCCGCTTCGGCATGACCGGCCTGCACCTGGCCGGCAGGGTTCTGCATGCCGTCAGCCTCGCTCGTATCCTTGGTCGGCTCGGTCTTGCCGCGCCGCTTCGAAGGCTTGGCAGTCGGAGCGTCCGCAGCCTCTTCGGACACGCCGTCCGCGCGTGCGCCGCTGCTTGCCGCCGAAGCCACCTTGCCACGCGCTGGGCCGCCAGATGTCGAGCGCGACTTGCCCGCCGATGCTCGCTTGGCGACGGGAGGAGTGCTGGTCGCCTTGGTCGGGGAATCGTCGCCATTGGATACGGCAGCATCAGGAATACCGGCAGGTGACGGCGCGCCTTCGCCCGCGTCTTCTTGCCTGGCTACAACTGGCTTACTCTTGCGAGACCCTGCTTTTGCAGCCTTGCGGGGCGCCGAAACGGTCTCGGTCGCCACCGGTCCAGCCTCCGCGTCGACCAGTTCGGTTGCTTCCGGGAGATTCTTTGTGGCCGGGGAGTCCTGCTGCTCGGCGACTGACACCTTTGGCCCCTTGCGCCCCAATCCGAACTGTTGCGCGACTTCGCGCCGATGGTCGGCGTAAGCCGGCGCGACCATCGGATAGTTCGACGGCAGATTGTAACGGGCTCGATAGGTTTCCGGGGTCAATCCCCGCGATGCAAGATGTCGCTTCAAGGTCTTGTAGGGCTTACCATCGATCAAACTGATGATATGCTCGGGCGACGCCAGGCTCTTGCGTGCGGAGACAGCCGGCGTGAAAGTTTCCGCTTCGGCCACATCTGCGACCGCGGCGGCATCTTGCGTCAGAGCGACCTTCGTCGTCCTGATGAGCTCGGCCAACTCTCCTGCGGGAATGGTGTTGTTCGCAAGGTACGCGCTCAACAGCTGCACCGTCAGAGCGGAAACGTCGGACGTTGACTCATTTTCGGGCATTGAGCGGATCTTTCGTTCACAAGAGATGCAGGGGGAGCGACCAGCGCATTGAATCGATCAAATGCGGTAGTCTAAGTCGGAGACTATCAATAGCGCAAGTAGTGACAGAACAACCGATTGAGGTCCATCGCTACGCCAATACGATCCAAGGGCGTTTGAAATGCGCGAATCGCCATAAACGCCACATGCGATGATCTCGAACGATTGCACTACAGCGGGTGGGTAGCCTAATCGCAAATCGCAGCTTGAGCTATTGAGGTCACATGGCTACGAACCTCGATGGAACAAAATCGTCCGTATCGAGAGGGTGCTTCGAATATGAGCCGTATTGCCATCGCACTTGCTCTGTCTTCGATCGGAATGGCTCCTGCTGCGTTAGCGCAGAGTCGCTATGAAGGTGCTGGCGAAACCGGCGAACTCGATTGTGGCGGCGCCACCGCAACGATCTCGGGGGCAAGCAACACCATGACCGTGACGGGCCGCTGCAAGCAATTGGTGATCGAAGGCGCCAGCAACCGCGTTCAAGTCGACCTCGCATCGAAAGGCGTCATCCGGATCGTCGGCGCCGGAAATCAGGTGCAATGGACCACGCCCGACGGCAGCAAGGCACAACTTCGCATCACCGGCGCCGGCAATCGCGTTTCGCAAGGCCGACGATAACCCGGTGCCAGGCACACTGCTTACCAAAGTCGGTCGACTTTCTCCAACCGGGCTGATGCAAATACCGAACCGGAACGACCACGCTATCGATCGTCGCGCAGGAAAGTCACACTGCCATCGCAATCGCCGATGAACGTGACGGGTTTTGCCCGATCGAGGAAGCAGGCGGACTCGAACTGGCCGACGACCGGCGCGATCTGAATGTCGACGCAACCGACGGCGGCATAGCTGATTAGCGGGCGGTCGCAGTCCATCGGTGCGCACGCTCCAGTGACGTCACGAGTAGCGGATCGAAACCAAGCTTGCGCAAAGCCTTCTCGTCCAACCGGACTTCTTCAGCGCAGGCCTGGATGACGTGAGGAAACTGGGCCGGCTTTGCCGTCAGCACGCCCGACGCCGCATCCAGTCCGATGGTGAAGCCGGCATACTCCTCCTGCCCGAAAGCCTCGCGACAATCCGGCTCGGCATCCGCGGCGGCGCGCGAACTGAGTTGCCGCCATGCGACCAGACCCAACGTGGCGCCACCGGCCGCGGTCTCGCGCAGCGCGCGGGCTCCGGGTGGAAACAAACGCAACCAGTCGACCGGCCGCCCCGTCGTCAGGTCATACACGAAATCGGACCTGATGCCGTCGTTGGGATAGGGACCGCCGCAGTAATAGGAATCGCTGATCCGATAGGCCAGGTAACGCGGGCCAGCCATCGTTACCTTGACGGACCGCTCCCAGCCGCCATCGGCCGCACCCTTGTCCGTCTGGCGCAGGTTGCCCGCGCAGTCGGCCGCAGCGGCGATACCGCGCGCGTCTTCACGACGAAGCGACGTGTTGATGCGCGACGCATTGATCGCGCTTACTGCGGGACCGGGCAGCACCATGGGCAAGTGCTCGACATGCCCGGTGACACGCGGCCCAACCGCTTCGAACGTTACCGGACCATGCACTCGTTCGGCCGGTGAGGCCTGGGCGGATGCCGTCATCAACAGGCTGGCGAGGATGGTACAGGCATGGCGCTTAGACATGATCACTCTCCGCCCGCCAGATCGCACCGTTAACCGGCAAGGCGACGATCGCGGTGCGTTGCTGCTGGCCCCAGGCACTCCCGCCTGACAGGAAAGCGACCCAGCCCCATACTGCCCCGGCATGCCGCAGCAGTTGAAAACTGAACGGCTCGACCAACGAGAGCAGCAATGCCTGCAACCAGTTCAGGTCTTCGCGCTCACCCGTCCAGCGCTTGTATATGCCGATCGACCACAAATGAAACGTAAGGTCGATCGCGACTTTGGCGATCATGATGGCCAGGATCGGCAGCGCGATCGTGAAGCGCTGCGTCACCACCAACCCGATGAGGATCGCGAACGCGGCCAACCCGTAAACCGGCTGCAAGGTGTCCAGCGCCTTGACCGGCAGCATCCGCGTGCCCAGTCGCCCGAAGCGGGAGTTGCCCACCATGTCGCGGTTCCAGTGCTGGGTCTGCAGGAACCCGCCGAACCATCGCCGCCGCTGGCGCAGGAACGCGATCGGACTGGCCGGCGCATCGGTGCTGGCGCGTGCTTCGCCGATGACCCGGATCGTCCAGCCCCGGCCATTCAGGGCGGAATGACGATACAGGCGATGGATAAGCTCGTAATCCTCGACCATGCAATCGGGATCGAAGCCGCCGACCTCGATCACCGCTTCACGGCGAAATCCCGCGAACGCGCCCGAGATCAGCAGCAGCCCTTCCTGCCGCATCCACGCATACCGCGAAAGGAAATTGCGGACATACTCATAGCGCTGAAAGCTCTCGAACAATCTCTCGTGAAAGCGGGTACCACAGATCGGCACCAGCACGCCCGTGGCCGCCGCCAACGCCGGTTCGGCAGCGAATGCGGCGCGCATCGCCTCCAGGGCACCGGGCGCCAGCAGCGTGTCGGCATCCACGGTCAACACCAGGTCCGTATCGAGCGTGACGATCGCGGCATTGAGCGCGCGCGCCTTGCCCCCGTGCGGAAGACGGAGCCAGCGCAGGCACGGCAAATGCGGCGCTGGCCCACTCACCTGTCCCATGGCCGGGGCATCGAGGCCATATAGCTGGTGCAGCACCCCGGCGCTGCCATCCGTCGAGCCGTCATCCGCCAGCAGGATCACATCCGGCGGATCGGCCTGCGCGATCAGCCGGTCGATCGTGATTTTCAACACCGCGGCCTCGTTATGCGCGGCGACGATCACACCCAACGTCGCGGGTGCCTTCGTGGCTGGCTCCAGCGGCGATAAGCCTGACGCAATCGCGCCGGCAGACCGGGCGGGACCGCGGCGCAGGGGCAAAATGCTCCAGGCGGTGAACAGCAGCAGCGCCGTATCGTAGAGGATATAGACGATCCCGACGCTCCATGACGCCACCCCGGTGCGCCAGAAAGCCTGAACGATCAAAGCGACAAGCAGCAACGGTGAGGCCAGTCCGATCAGCCGGCTGGCAAACGGCACCGAGCGCGGGCGCAATCGCGGCGATTGCACTTCGAAGGTGTGCTGAAGCATTGTCATTGCATCACCTTCGTCAATGCCGGATGAACCGATGGTTGCCGCGCACGTCGCGCGGCGAACCGGAGTTGCAGATGATCGCTCGGTACACGAAAACCGCCATGGTGTTCCACTGGCTGGTGGCGGCCCTGATCGTCGCCAATGTCGCGCTGGCATGGCTGTGGCCGGTGGTGGCGGACGAACGGGTGCGCCCCTTGATCGACACGCACAAGTCGATCGGCATCACCGTGCTGGGCCTGGCGATCATGCGCGTCTTGTGGCGCCTGACGCATCGCCCACCCGCCTACCCCGCGCATTATCGAGGTTGGGAGCGGAGCGCGGCCAGCCTGGTCCATGCCGCGTTGTACCTCATCATGTTCGGCATGCCGCTGACCGGCTGGATCATGGATTCCGCCTACAAGGATGCCGCCACCCATCCGATGTTCCTGTTCGGCCTGTTCGAGTGGCCGCGCATCGCCTGGTTCCAGCACCTCGACCCTGCGAAAATGGATCGCGCCCACGACTTTTTCGGCGCCGCACACGGGCTGGGTGCCTATGCGCTCTACGCCCTCGTTCTGCTGCATGTGGGCGGGGCGCTCAAGCATCAATGGCTCGATCGCGCACCCGAACTGCAACGCATGTGGCCCGGTCGCCGCTAAGCTTTCTCAATAGCGCGCGGTGATCGTGCCGAACACGGTCCGCCCCGCCGCGATCGCGGCATAGTGCGTCGTGAAGGTCTGCGAGAAATAGGCCTTGTTGGTCAGGTTCTGCGCATTGATCGCGATCTTGAGCCTGTCGCTGAAGTCGTAGCTGGCCTGTGCATCGAAGCGCCAGTAGCCGGGCACGCCGCGCGCCAATTGTACCGTCGCCGGACTGACGGTCACCACCCCGGCCGCGTTCTGCGTCGCCCGGCGATCGTCGCCATATCCGCCGTATTGGCGCGCCATGTAGATCGCCGTTCCGCCCAACTGGAACTTGGGCGTGAACTGGTAGGCCGTCGTCGCGGTAAAGCTGTTGCGCGACAGCTGCGGCATCTGCTTGCCGGTGTTGACCGACGGGACCAGCACCACCTTCGCACCTTGCGTACCGTTCACCGGAGCCGTCAGCGCGGTAAAGCCGCCATCAAGGATTTTGCCGTCCAGGAAGCTGTAGCCGCCGAACACGGTCCAACCCGGCAGAACCGTGCCGTTTACCGTCAGTTCCACACCGCGAATGCGGGACTCGCCCAGGAACGCCACGTTGTTGTCACCATCGGTCACGCGGGCGTTGGCGATGTCCGTCTGGAACACCGCCACGGCCAGCGCCAACTGCTCGTGGAACAGGTTAGCCTTGGCGCCGACTTCGTAGGACTTGGTCTTTTGCGGCTTCAGGGCATTGAGCACGCTTGCCGTGGCGATGGTCGTGGGCAAGGCGTTATCCTCGCGCCCTTCGCCCAGCAGGCTGTTGGGTGGCGTCGCGGCGGTGGCATAGCTCCCATAGAGGCTGGTGTCGGTGCTCGGCTTGAAGACCAGGCCAGCCTGCCAGTTGAACAGTTCGTCCTTGCGCGATAGCCGCAAGCCGCTCGCCCCCACGGCGAACGGCAGCGTGACCGTGGATTTGAAGCGATCGTATCTGGCGCCGATGTTCGCGATCAGTTGCGGCGACAGGGTGATGGAGTCGAATCCATAGACCGAGATCGTCTGCGCATCGTTCTGGGTTTCGGTGTTGCTGGGCGCACGCACGATCGGTGTCGTCGCGGTACTCAGGTCGGTGGTGAAGTTCTGCCACGGATCGTTGGGATTGGGGCTGAACAGGCTGGTGCAGTTGTACCGAGCGACGCTGGCGGTATCGCAACGCGGGCTGACCGACGCCCCGTTCTGCACCAGGAACGTGCCGCGCCGCGACTTTTCCCAGTTGGCCTCGGCACCCACGGAGAAGCTGTGCTCGATCGCGCCGGTCTTGAACTTGCCGTAAAGATCGACTTGATCGCTCAGGGTCTGGATCGAGCTGTGCCGGGTGTTGGCGCGACGCCAGACATAGCCTCCGCCGGTCAGCCGTGCGCCGCCGGTCGTTGGGTTGATCGAGCCGGGAGCGGAAGCGGGATTGCCGAACACGTTGCCTTGGCTGTCGTCGGGCTGGGTGAAGATGTACGCCTGATTGTCGTCGGTGAAGCGCGCGGTGTTGCGCAGCGTCACGTCACCGAAATCGTGCTCTGCCCGCAGCAGCGCGGATTGCGAGCGGGTGTCGCGAAAGTCCCTGTCCTTGAGGCCATAGTATGTCGACCGGTCGACCTTGCCGGTGGTGCCATCGCGCACGGTCACGGTGCCCAGAGCGGGTGTCGTGAAGACGTTGCCCGCCGGCGCGTTGCACAGCGTGGCCGAGCAGACATATTGGTAGGGAAGCCCCGAATCCGGCAGTTCATGGCTTTCAAGATAGTAGTATGCGGCGGTGATACGCGTGTCGGTGCCAAGGCCCACGGTCACGCTGGGCGCGAAGCCCCAGCGCTTCTGCCAGATCGCATCGCGCCCGGCGACATCCTGATCATGCCACACGCCCTGGACGCGAAAGGCGATGGTGTCGGCTAGCTTCAGGTTGATATCGCCGCTCACGCGCTTGTAGTCGGCGTTGCCATAACTGCCAGACAGGCTCGCGAAGGTTTCGGCCTGAGGCAGCTTGGACACGATGTTGATCGTACCGCCGGCCGAACCGCGACCGCCCAGCGTCGAATCCGATCCGCGTACGATCTGCACCGACTCGATCGCGAAAACCTCGCGGCTCTGCGAGGCGAGATCGCGCACGCCATCGACGAAGATCGAGCCCTGGCTGTCGAAGCCACGGATGAACGGCCGATCACCGACGGGATTTCCCCCCTCGGCCGCTCCAAAGGTGATGCCCGGTACCGTACGCAGCGCATCGGCAAGGCTGTTAGAGCCGGTTTGCGAGATGATTTCGCTGGAAATCGTCACCACCGATCGTGGCGTATTGATCGGCGGTGCCACGTCCTTGGCGCCGACACTGTCGCGCTCGCCATTGACGATGATGTCGGTACGGCCGCCTCGTGTCGATGGTGCTTCGTCCGCGACGCTCGCATCCGCTTCGACCGCGAAGGCGGGAGACGTGGCGAACGCGCCGATGCAGGTCAGTGCCAGAAAGGCCGGCGTTGCAAGTCCGCCCCGATTGAACTGGCCCGTACGCGAAACCTTACCCTGCAAGCCCACACCATTTCCCCATTTCGGCCAACAAGGATCGTCATCCTTGCCGCGGATCGTTCATCATCCCTATTGATAATGCGTTGCAAACGCCACCGCCCCTTGTGGGCAAGGTCGATGCTTGTCCATCGGGATTCGCAAACCGGGCGAACGGGGCGCGCGGTTCGTTGCAACACGGCAACGCACCGCATACCCACTTAGAAGTGCATCACGGCCGAGCGAGCTTTGATCAACGCATCGCCCAGCAGGTTCGCGAACCGTTCCTGTCCAGCCGCATCCGTCAATTCGTCCTGCCGCACCTCGAATTCGATGTAAGGTCGCGCCTTATCGAATGCGTGTCGCGGAACGGTGTGGTCGGTCTCGTCCATGCGATAGGGCTCGTTATCACCGACCACGATCCCGGGTGATTCCCGCAGGCGACTGAGAACCTCGCGCGCAAAGCGGCCATTCCCCCCACCATGCAGCACGCCGATCTGCCAGGGCCGGTGGATACCCTGCATGCTTGGCGTGAAGCTGTGTAGCGAAACGAGGATCGTCGCGCCCTCACCCAGTTCACGATCACGCGCCTCCAGCAGATCGGCGATGGTCTGGTGGTAGGGTGCGAAGATCGCCTGCCTGCGCTCGTCGCGCTGCAGCGTGGTCAGGCCGACGTTCCTCGGCACCCGGGTGCCATCGCTCGAAACCGCGATCGATTCCGGATCATCGAGGGAGCGATTGCAATCGATCACGAGCCGCGAATATCGCTGCTCGACGAACGTGACGTCGAGCAGCGCCGCAAGTTTGGCTCCAAGTTGCGACACGCCGATATCCAGTGCGATATGTCGCGAAAGTTCGGCGGCCGAAAGGCCGAGACGATCCAGTTGCTCCGGGATGCCATTGCCGGCATGATCGCCCACCAACAGGAACAATCCTCGGGCATGCGGGTTGACGACGTTGACCGGTTGAGCATCCCGAGAAGCGAGCAAGCCGCGCAAACCTTCGCTTCTCATAATCGGATCTTTCATGCCGCTGGTGAACCTGTCCCATGTGACGACATATTCGTACAGTAAACCGGTTCGTTTCGGCGAGCACCGGTTGATGGTGCGACCGCGCGAAAGCTACGATCAGCATCTCATCAGTTCGGCGCTGGAATTCGATCCCGCGCCGAAGGAACTGCGCTGGCTGCACGACGTATTCGGAAACTCCGTCGCGATCGCCAGCTTCGATAAGCCGCACCATCAGCTACGGATCGAAAACAAGGCGCAGCTCGAGCATTTTCCCAGCGATCTGAGCGATGTCCATATCGAGGATTATGCGCGCAACTATCCGTTCACCTATTCGTCCGAGGAGATGCCGGATCTGCTGCGATCGATCGAGCGGCAGCACCTCGATCCCCAGCGCAAGATCGACACCTGGGCGCGCCGCTTCGTCGACCGCAGCGGCGCCACCTCAACCCTTGCGATGCTGACCGAGATGACCAACGCGATCAAACGCGAGTTCACCTACGTTCCGCGCCATCAGAAAGGCACGCAAAGCTCGATCGAGACGCTGGAACGGGGCACCGGCACTTGCCGCGACTATGCGATGTTCATGATAGAGGCAGTGCGGGCGCTGGGCCTCGCCGCACGGTTCGTTTCGGGCTACGTCTACAACCCATCGGGCCGGCGCCGCGCGATCGGCGGGGGCAATACCCATGCCTGGGTCAGAGTGTATCTGCCCGGATCGGGATGGGTGGAGTTCGATCCGACCAACGCCATCATCGGTACGCGCGGCCTGATACGGGTCGCGATCGCGCGAGACATCTACCAGGCCGTCCCGATCTCCGGCAGCTGGAGCGGGTTCCCCGGCAGTTTCAAGGACATGCAGGTCTCGGTCGATATCCACGTCGATCCGATGACGCCACCCAATCCCGATCCGTCCATCCTGCCCCCGTCCGAGCCCATCCCGCTCGCCCCCTCGCACTCCTGAGCAAGGTGAACCCCATGCTGATCCGCGCCGGCTTCGATATCCGTTTCGACACCCAAGTGCCGACGCCGATGCTGGCAATGCTCAGCCTTCACCCTTCGCGACACAAGGATCTGACCACGCCTCAGCGCGTGCTGACCACGCCCGAGGTGCCGATCTACGACTATCTGGACGCCTATGGAAACGTCTGCTCACGCCTGACGGTGCCAGCGGGCGGACTGACGCTTTCTACCGACTTCATCATCCAGGACAGTGGCCAACCCGATCGCCAGGCTTTCGATGCTATCCAGCATTCGGTCGAAGACCTGCCGGACGACGTGCTGATCTATCTGCTCAGCAGCCGTTATTGCGAGACCGACCGGCTGCTCGAAACGGCATGGTCGTTGTTCGGACATGTCGCGCTCGGCTGGTCGATGGTCCAGGAAATCGTCTCCTTCGTCCACAACCATATCGAGTTCGGTTATCATCACGCCCGCGCCACCCGCACGGCGTGGGACGGCTATCAGGAGCAGCGCGGCGTGTGCCGCGACTTCGCCCATCTGGCGATCACGCTGTGCCGCTGCATGAATATCCCGGCGCGCTATTGCACCGGGTATCTGGGCGACATCGGCGTGCCGGTAAGCCCGTCACCGATGGACTTCTCGGCCTGGTTCGACGTGTATCTGGGCGGAGAGTGGCATTATTTCGACGCGCGCCACAACATCCCGCGCATTGGCCGCATCCTGATGGCGCGCGGGCGGGACGCGACCGACACCGCGCTCACGACCTCGTTCGGTCCGACGATACTGGCGGACTTCCAGGTCCACACCGACGAAGTGACTGCCGACCAGCCCTAGAGCTTGCCGAACTTCGCTTCGTAGGCGGCCGTGTCGCCGCCTGCTAGAAGCTGTGCCTGCTCGACCCAGGAATCGCGCCGGGGGCGACCGGCGAAAGCGCCAAGCTTGGTATCCAGATCATCGAGATCGGCGTCGGTCCAGGCCGCGATTTGGTCATAGCGGGTAATGCCCAGCGCCTGCAGGCTGGTGACCAGCTTGGGACCGAGGCCCTTGATTCGCCGCAAGTCATCGCCGGCGGCAGGCGCTGCGGTTGCCGGGGGCGCCTCGGATGCATCCGCTCGCGCGGCCTGCGCTTCCTGGTGAGCGCCTTGTGCGATCACCTCGCCGATACCGGCCAATGTGCCGGCTGCGGCCGGGGCCACGATCAACGGCGCCGCGACCGCCGCAGCGGGTGGGGCATCGATCAGCGCCTGGTTGCGCTGCGCGGGCGCGGCCCCCTTGTCAAGCACGTCCGGTCGACGCCGATCGCGTGCCTTCGACCGGGTGGCCCGGCCGATCAGCCAGATCACCAGGATGAGCGCGATCACCAGAACTACGCCGACGATGGGCCAGTTGGCCTCGATCAGCTGGGCAAGGTTCATTCTTGTTTCCTCAGATCAGCAGCGGCGCATTTCTTTGGCCGCAAGCATTAAACAGTCAAGCCTGCGCGCCTTTTGCCTTCTGGAACAGCACCCGATCCTCGGGGCCGAACGCACGCATCCACAACACGCCGAAGTACACACCGAGGATGACCGGTATGCCCAGGGCCAGTTCCGCCCATTCCGGCAGCAGCAAGGTCGCCGCACCACCTACGACCACGGCGGGCACCACCGCCCAGACCAGCGCCCAGCGCCAGTTGTTGATCGGTTCGGCCAGGATCTTCGCCAGAATGCCGGCTTTGACCAGCGATGCGAATCCGAGCGCCAGCGCCAGCGCCAGCGCCGCGGCGGCGGCCTGGTACAGCTGATTATAACCCAACCGCTGCAGCGCCAGGATCCCGGCGATGGTCAGCAAGCCCTGCAGTACGATCGTGAGGACCGAGACGACAAGGTTCTGGACACGCGCGACATAGATCAGCGCCGCCTCGCTCACCACCGCCGTCGCCGCCACCGCTTCGGCCGCCAGCAAAAACGCCAGCGCGCCCGTGCCGCCGACGAACTGCGGCCCGATCAGCCCCATCACGCCTTCTCCCGGTATGGCCAGAGCCAGGGCTATGCCGATCTGCGCGGCGAGTATCCAGAAGCCGACTTGCCGCACCTGCCGGGCGATGGCGGCGTAATCGCGCGTCTTGAGGTTGCGCGTGATCACCGGCCCCAGGATAGGCTCGAAGCTGGTCTTGAGCTTCTGCGGCAAGCTCGCGACCTGCTGCGCGACATAGTACACGCCAACCGCGCTGGGCGCCGCGAACAGGCCGAGGATGAAGATGTCGAGCCGTCGCGTCCCCCACTCGATCGCGTCGGCCGTGGCGATCGGCAGGCTGCGCAAGGTGAGCTTGCCCATGCCGGAAAGCGACGGATGCCAGTCGCGCGGCAACCCGTATGCTTTCATGAACGGCACGAAGGCGGCAATGGCGGTGGCGTAGACCGAAGCGAGGTATGCGACCGCAAGCCCGCTTCGGGGCGCGACGAGCGCCATGATCCCCGCGACAATCGAGATCGTCCATGGCTCGACCACGGAGCGGGCGCGGACGGTAGCGCCCACGTCGAACCGATAGGCGAGCCCGGCAAGCCAGATCTCGGTGAGCGCCAGCGGTGGGATCGCCAGCACCATCAGCCGGTCGATCCAGGTGAACTCACCGCCCGGAAACAGCGGAGCGGGAAACAGCCAGAACGCCAGTGCGACCGCGCACGACGCGATCAGCGCGATCAGCGAACCATCCGCGATGACGTTGGCCGGATGCTCGTCGGAATCCGACAAGCGCTGCGCCAGCCCGCGCTTTTCGCCCAGCGTGCAGATCATCGCGCTTAATTCGATCAGGACCAGCGCCGATGCGAAGACACCCAGCGCCGCCGGGCCGTAACCCGGTGCGCGCCCGGCAATGAACAGGAACGGGATTCGCGCGGCAAGGCGCAGGAAGAAACCGAACAGGTTTGTTCGCCCACCCTTGGCGATCGCCGCCAGATCTTCCTGTTGGCCGGGCGCGGCGGCATTCAAAACGGTCAAGCGCCGAAACCCTCCTGCTCGGCCTTGAGCGGGCGCGACAGGATTTCAGTGACGACCGCGCTTGCCGGGCTTTCGCCCGTCAACAGCCGACACACGCCTTCGACGATCGGCATGGCGATGCCGATCTGCGTCGCCAGATCGGCCAGCACCGGCGCCGTGGCCGCGCCTTCGGCGACGCTACTCTTGCCGGAAAGCGCGTCGGCGGCGGTCAGCCCTTGCCCCAGCGCAAGACCGAGCGAGAAATTGCGGCTGGAGGTCGAGGAGCACGTCAGCACCAGATCGCCGAGACCGCACAGCCCCGCCAGCGTCTCGGACCGGGCCCCACGCGCAAGGCCGAAGCGCAGCATCTCGGCATAGCCGCGCGCGATCACGGCGGCGCGGGCGTTCTGGCCCAGGTTCATGCCTTCGACCACGCCGCACGCGATCGCGAGCACGTTCTTCACCGCGCCACCGATCTCGGCACCGATCACGTCGTCCGAATAGTATGGCCGCAACGATGGCCGTGCGATCATCGGGGCCAGCCGCTCCCACTGGCTTTTTCCGCCGGAGCAGGCGAGCGTGACGGCGGTGGGCAGCCCCGCCGCCACCTCATGCGCGAACGTCGGGCCGGACAGGACCGCGAGTTGCGCCTCGGGATCCGCAGTCGCCGCGACTTCCGCCATCAGGCGGCCAGTACCGGCCTCGATCCCTTTCGCGCACAACACCAGGTCGCGATTCCCCACCGGCAATTGCGCGATCACCGCGGCGAGGAATTGCGCGGGCACAACGATCAGCAGCACCGGCAAGGCGCCCAGTTCCGCCAGATCGTGCGTCGCGCGGATCGTCGGTGCGAGTGCGGCGCTCGGCAAGTATGTGCTGTTGCGCCGCTCTTCGTTGATCTCGCGCACGAGTTCCGGTTCGCGCGCCCACAGCAGCACGCTGCTGCCATCGCTGGCCAGCGCCTGGGCCAGCGCGGTGCCCCAGGCACCGGCGCCGACGACGCCGATCCGAGCGGTCATGCCTTCACTCCTGCACCGCGCACGGTCTCGGCCGATGGGTCCAGCGGCCAGCGCGGATACGATGGCGTGTCCAGCGGATCGTTTTGTCCGAGGCGTTCGACGCCGGCCCAGGCGATCATCGCCGCATTGTCGGTGCACAACGCCAGCGGCGGTGCGACAAACGGCAGGCCATGCTCGGTCGCCAACCGCTCAAGCGCTCCACGGATCGCCTGGTTCGCGGCGACGCCGCCGGCAACCACCAGCGCCGTAACCGCCCCCGCCGCACCCAGCGCCCGGCGCGTGCGGTCGACCAGGCAGTCGATCGCAGCTTGCTGGAACGAGGCGGCAATGTCGGCATCGCCATAGGCCCCGTCGGCCTGCTTGGCCCGCATCACCGCGCTCTTGAGCCCAGCGAACGAGAAGTGCGGTTCAGCGCTCCCCAGCAGCGGTCGCGGCAACGCCACCTTTTTGGGGTCGCCGTCGCGCGCCAGCCGCTCGACCGCCGGACCACCCGGATAGCCGAGGCCCAGCAGCTTGGCGGTCTTGTCGAACGCCTCGCCCAGCGCATCGTCGATCGTCGTGGCCAGCCGGCGATAGCGGCCTACGCCCGCGACCAGCAGAAGTTGGCAATGCCCCCCCGACACGAGCAACAGCAGATAGGGAAAGCTCAGGGCCTCATCGGCCAGACGCGGCGACAAGGCGTGGCCTTCCAGATGGTTGATCGCGATCAGCGGCTTGTCGCTCGCCATCGCCAGCGCCTTGGCCGTCACCAGGCCGACCATCACGCCGCCGATCAGCCCGGGTCCGGCCGTAGCGGCAATCGCATCGACGTCCGCCAGCGTCATGCCGGCATCGTCCAAAGTCGCCGCGATCAACGGCGTCAGCCGCTCGACATGCGCGCGCGCCGCGATCTCGGGCACGACGCCGCCATAGGGTCGGTGGGCGTCGTCCTGCGACGCGATGCGCTGCGCCAGGATCACGCGTCCTTCGGTGACGAGCGCCGCCGCGGTCTCGTCGCACGAGCTTTCGATGCCGAGAACCGTCCTCATCCGTCTTTACCTCTGCCCCACCACGTCCATCTTTTCCTCGGGCGCAATGCCGGGTAGCACGCTTGGCCCATGAACTCACGCAACACGCAGCACTTCCGCCTCGGCACGCGCCGTTCTCCCCTCGCCCTGGCGCAGGCGGAGGAAGCGCGGGCTCGCCTGGCGGCAGCGCACGGTATCGAGCCAGCGCATATAGAGATCGTGCCGGTCACCGCCAGCGGCGATCGCATCCAGGATCGTGCGCTGGCCGAGATCGGCGGCAAGGCGCTATGGACCAAGGAGCTCGACGCCTGGCTACTGGCCGGAGAGATCGACTTCGCGGTTCATTCGGCCAAGGATGTCGAGACGATCCGCCCCGCCGGAATAGCCATCGGCGCGGTACTCCCGCGCGAAGACGTGCGCGATGTGCTGGTGGGCGCAGCGACGATCGCCGCCTTGCCGCAAGGCGCCGTCGTCGGCACCAGCGCGCCGCGGCGAGCGGCCCAGCTGCTCCATGCCCGGCCGGACTGCAAGGTCGTCACCTTTCGGGGCAACGTCGCCACGCGCCTGGCCAAGCTGGCGGCCGGCGAGGTCGACGCCACGTTCCTGGCGGCAGCCGGACTCAATCGCCTGGGAGAGAGCGGCACCGGCCATGCGCTCGATGCCAAGCAGTGGCTGCCGGCACCGGGCCAGGCCGCGATCCTGATCGAATGTCGCCCCGACGACACCCGCACGCGCGACTTCCTCGCTGCCATCGACCATCGCTCCAGCCGCACCGCGGTGCTTGCGGAACGCGCCTTGCTCGCCGCGCTGGGCGGCAATTGCCATAGCCCGATCGCGGTGCTGACCTGCCAGGACGATACCCGCATCACGATGCGCGCTGCGCTCTACAGCCCCGACGGCGCCGAGCGGGTCGAGGGTGAAGTGACTTTCGACGACACCGACGTGGAGGCGCCGGCCCGGCTCGCCGCCGAACTGCTGGCGCGCGCCGTACCCGCGATCACCGTGCATTTCGCCGGAGCGTCGCCAGCATGACCAGGCTCATCATCGTCCGGCCCGAACCGGGCGCGTCGGCCACGCTGCTGACCGCGCGGTCCATCGGGCTCGACGCACAGGCGCATCCGATCTTCGCTGTGCGTCCAATTCCGTGGATCCCAGTGCCGCGCGAGCGGGTCGACGCCATTGTCCTGGGTAGCGCCAACGCGATCCGCCATGGCGGGGCAGCGCTCGACGACTTGCGACGGCTGCCGGCCTATTGCGTGGGCCAGACGACCGCGAACGCGGCGCAGGCGGCTGGCTTTCCCATCGCTCGTATCGGTACCGGCGGACTGCAGAACGTACTGAACGCACTGGCGCCGGAGCATCGCCGACTGCTGCGTCTGGCGGGCGTCTCGCGCGTGCCGCTGACGGTTCCCGATGGCGTCACCATGGATACGCGCGAAGTCTATGCCAGCGTGCCGATGCCGATGGGCAAACGGCTGGATCGAGCGCTGGATCAGTCTGCCGTCGTCATGCTCCATTCCGGCGATGCGGCCGAACACTTCGCTGCGATCTGCCATGAATCGGGAATCGATCGCAGCCGCATCTCGCTGGCGCTCATCGGACCGCGCCTGCTACAACACGCGAAAGATGGATGGGCGGGCGTGCAAGTCGCCGAACTGGCCAGTGACGCAGCCCTTCTGGCCTTGGCGAAACAGATGTGCCAAGACGCGGACGGGGCACCGAAATCCCCCGAAGAAAGGCCCGATGCAGGACGATAACCCGACCATCGTGATGGATGGCCCGCTGCCGCCGAGGCGTCGCAAATCAACCGGAGCGACGGCGCTGCTGGTGCTGCTGGCGTTCATCCTGGGCGCCGGTCTGGCCGGGTGGTTCGCCTGGACCGGAGAGCTTGCCCGGTACCTGCCGGCACGATCGGGCAGTCGCCAGCCTTCCGCGACGAGCGGTGGACCATCCGGGACCGATGGCGCGGCGATGACGGCCGCCACGCCGCAGCCCGCCAACACGACGCCACAGGCGGTGGTATCGCTCGAGGGGCGCCTGGCGATGCTGGAAGACCGCTTTTCGCGCATCGATTTCAAAGCCGACGCGGCCTCGGGAAATGCCGCGAGAGCGGAAGGCCTGCTGATCGCATCGGCCGCCCGCCGTCTGGTCGAGCGGGGCGAACCGCTGGGCTATGTGGCCGACCAGCTCCAGCTACGCTTTGCCGATGCCCAGCCCCAGGCCGTCGCGACGATCACCGCGTTTTCGCGCAACCCGGTGACGATCGACCAGCTGACCGCCAGATTGGAAGCGCTCGCTCCGGATCTGACCGACGATTCCCAAGAGACCAATTTCCTGGCCCGCACGCGCGAAGAGCTGGCGGGCCTGTTCATCGTTCACAGCGACTCTCCGACGCTGCTCGCTCCCGCCGCCCGTATCGATCGGGCGCGGCTGATGCTCACCGCGCGCCGGATCGGCAGCGCGATCGACGAGGTGGAGCGTCTTCCCGGCGCCGATGCCGCCAACAAGTGGATCGCCGATGCCCGGCGGTTCGACGACGCGCAAAACGCGCTCGACCTTCTCGAAACCACCGCCATGCTCGAGCCGCGACGGCTGAAGGATGGATCGGGTCAGGACGTGAATCAACCGAGCGCGCTATCGACGCCCGAACCTGTCCCGACGCCCAGCGCCGCCAGTTCCACCGCGCCTCCGACCTGAAGGCGCCGTTCGCTTCGGATCAGCCTTGCAGCAGTTCCGGCAGTCGCCCCGAAACACCCCGCGCCTCGTCCATGAAGAAGCTCTTGATGATGGGCAGGCGCTGTACCGCGCCCATACCCAGGCGGCGCGCGGCCGACGGCAACCGGCCGGGGATGCCGAACAGGCGGTTCAGGCCGTCCGTCACCGACATGACCATGAATGTGTCGAGACCGCGCCACGTCTCGTAGCGGGTGAGCAACTGCGCATCGCCCGGCTCGAGGCCGAGCCGCATCCCCTCGCCCAGCACCTCGACCAGCGCACCGACGTCGCGCAGGCCCAGGTTCAGTCCCTGCCCCGCGATCGGATGCATCCCGTGCGCGGCATCGCCGATCACCACCAGACGTTCATCCGTGACCCGGCCCGCGTGGTGGAAGCGCAAGGGGTATGACATGCGCGGCGCGGCAAGCGCGATCGCACCGAATACGCCATGCATCCGGTCGGCGACCTCGCTGCGGAAGATCGCATCGGGCAACTTGGCGATCGCGGCGGCATCTTTCTCGGCCACGGTCCAGACCAGCGCCGAGCGGTGGCGACCATCCTCAGTATCGCGCAAGGGCAGCAGCGCAAACGGACCGTCGGGATAGAAGATCTCCCACGCGACACCGCTATGCGGCTTCTCGTGAGTCAGCCCGGTCACCATCGCGTTGTGGCGATAATCCCACTTGGCATAGGTAAACCCGGCCTCGTCGCGGGTGGGTGACTGCCGACCCTCGGCAGCGACCAGGAGGCTGCCCGACAGCGTCCGGCCGTCCGCCAGCTCGACGTCGACGCCATAAGGACCACGCGTGCGTCGCACGACTTGCGCGCTGGTGTGCCATGCGATCGCATCCTGCTCGCGCGCCGCTTCGAACAAGGCCAGCCGCAAGTCGCGATTGGCGAACATGCGGCCCAGCGTGCCCTCCTCGGGCTCGGGCCGGAAATCGATGCGGCCTGGCTTCATGCCATCGCTGACCGCGATCGCCTGGATCGGACAGCCGAGCGGTTCGAGCCGGGCAGCGATGCCGATGTTGGTGAACAGGTTCCAGCTTGCCGTCGAGATCGCCGAGGCCCGACCATCGGCGCCTTCGGCCGTCAGTTCCGCAGGGTCGGCGCGATCGACGACGTGACTGGTCAGCCCCTGCCGCGCGGCGGCCAGCGCCAGCGTCATGCCGACGAGCCCGCCGCCCAGGATCACGAGGTCGCGGCGATCCTGGGCGGGAGCGATTGCGGTCGGAGTGGTCGATTCTGCCTGGTTCATCGCCTGCATGTATCGGCGCGTGAACCGTCGATGTCGAGGCAGCGACCGTCCCACGTGCCCGAAGGTTCAGCCAGGCCGATCAGCGATGCCAGCGTCGGTGCGATGTCCACCGTCTCGACCGGGTCCGGCTGCTCGTACCCGACCATGCCCTTGCGCCAGAACAGCATCGGCACGCGGCGGTCGTAGTCCCACGGGCTACCATGCGTGGTGGTGTAACCGGGCCTGGGTTCGCCGGGAACGACGCCGCGCTTGGTCATCATCAGCACCTGGCCCGAATGCTCGGGATCGAAAGAGGCGCGCACCCGCTGCGCCATCGTCCAATCCTGGGGATCGCCATGCGGCACCGGCATCTTGGCAAGTGCGGCGGCGCTATAGACGGCGGCGACCTGCGGGTGCCTGGCAAGGCGAACCAGCAGCGCGTCCACGACCTTCTTCTGCTGCTTGGCCGTCAATCCCGCGGCGAGCCAGATATCGCCGGAAGCACCTGCACCGTGGATCAGCTGGCCATCCGCGACCGTCACCCCGGTATCCTGCGAGATCGCCTGCGACAGTCCCTCGGCCGTCAGCGCCGGATCGATCCGCTGGGCCGAGGGAAACCCGGTCAGCTGCAACCGCTCGGGCGCATCGATGCCACCGTGGTCGGCGGTCAGCACCGTGACGTAATCGATTCCGCGCTGATCGAGCGCGGCGAACAGCTTGCCCAGCGTCGCATCGAGCTGCGCCAACTGGATGCACATCTCCACGCCCTCGGTGCCATAGGCGTGCCCGACATAATCCGTGGCCGAGAAGCTCACCGACAGCACGTCGGTGACGTCGTCCTTGCCCAGCGCCATCTCATCGACCAGGCGCACGGCCATTTCGCCGGTCGCGGCATCGATCCGCGGGGTGCGATTGAACGTCTTGTAGTCGCC
The DNA here is from genome assembly GCF_055361525.1 of Novosphingobium sp. TK46. Classification (NCBI taxonomy): domain Bacteria; kingdom Pseudomonadati; phylum Pseudomonadota; class Alphaproteobacteria; order Sphingomonadales; family Sphingomonadaceae; genus Novosphingobium; species Novosphingobium sp. TK46. Next base: position 2,156,062 of record NZ_CM143963.1, on the reverse strand, counting down.
CGCCGCCTGCGGAAATCGATACGTGCCAATGGTGAAATCCTTGATCGGCACCGCACGGTCGACCCGCTCGCACCATTGCGGCGCAGGCAGCGCGGGAGCGCCTGCATCGATCATCCTGTCGGTGACGGCATTCTGCGCCAGCGCGGCGGCCGAAGGCGCCCGGCCCTCGAACGTCGTGAACCCCTTGCCCAGCCACCAATAGACCGCGTCGGTGCGGTGCCCGCTCATCATCACCGCGGCGCGGTCCTTGGCCGATACGGCGACATTCAAGGCCGCCGGGTTGGCCTGCTTCATCAGATCGCCCAGCGTCGGCGCCTTCAGGTGCCAGTTGGAGACGACCGGCTCCTTCGCGGTGCTTTTGGGATTGCGCTCGTCCTCGCTGCAATAGACGTCGCGGCCCATCTTGGCGTCGTACCAAGTATTGGCGATAATGCCGGTGCGCGATGGATGCACGCCGGTCAGCAAGGTCGAATGCCCGGGGCAGGTTTCGGTCGCGGCGTGAGACTGGAATCCCTGCGGATACACCGCGCCCGTCAGCAGCCGCGCGAAGCCGCCGGTGAAGTGCTCACGATATTGCGCGAACAAGTCGGCCGAGAATTGGTCGATCGAGATTGCCAGGATGAGTCGCGGCTTGGAGCTGGTGGACGGCGCCGCGGGGGCAGCCGGCGCGGCCGACCGATCCTGCGCTCCCGAGGGTACGGTGAATGTCAGTGCGCCAAGTCCGACAACCGAAGCGACAGCGAGACGCAGGGCACGCACGGCAGGGTTCATGAGAGGCGATTCCTTGAATTGTCCCGACGAAAGGAGCAGAGGCGTCGATGGCTGCAATGCCGCCGACGCGCAAGATGCCTCGGCAGCGAAGGACTTTTGAAACGATGATCCGGCGCCGTTACAGCTTTCTTGTTGCGATCTTGTGGCAGGCCTGCGCGCTGCTTCTGGCGATACCTTCCGCACAGGCAGCCCCTACGCACATCACCGCCGAACTCGTCGCCGGGCCGGCTACGACGCCGGGCGGATCGACTCAGCTGGCCTTGCGCATGCGGCCACAGGCAGGCTGGCACGGCTACTGGCGCAATCCCGGCGACGCTGGTCTGGGCATGGTCCTCGACTGGTCACTGCCGACCGGCGCCAGCGTGGGCGAGCCACGCTATCCGGTGCCACGGACCCTGCTGATCTCCGGTTTGATGAACCATGTGTACGAGCGCGAATATGCCGTCCTAATGCCCTTCATCGCGCCGGCCGACGCCAGAGCGGGCGCGCGATTGCCGGTGCGGGTCAAGGCCCAGTGGCTCGCCTGCACCGATCAGCTGTGCGTGCCCGAAAGCGCGGACCTCTCCACCACGATCACGATCGCAGCGACACCCGGCGCGGCGATCCCCAGCTTCGAGGAGTGGGCGCGTCATCTGCCCGCGCCGCTTGGCGCCAGCGCGACATTCACGCTGACGAACGACACGCTGCGAGTTGCGATCCCGCTGCCGGCCGCCGCCCCGCTGGCGAACCCACACCTGTTCGTGGTGCAGGACAAGCTGGTCGATTATGCCGCCACGCAAAGCTTTTTCCGGCAAGGCGACACCCTTCTCATCACCATTCCCCGGCTCAAGGTCGCGGCGGCTTCACCGTCGAATGTCGAGGCGGTGCTGCGGCTAGACGGTGAAGGCAACGGCATCACGTTCATCGCAAAACCAGGTGCCGTCCCCACCGGCGGCGTGCCGATCGCCGGCGCGCAGCCGCAGCCGGGTGCTGGAACGGGCGCCCTGCCATCACTGCCCTGGTTGCTGCTGGGCGCGCTGCTGGGCGGCCTGCTGCTCAACGTGATGCCCTGCGTGTTCCCGATCCTCAGCCTCAAGGCACTGAGCCTTGCGCGGGCAGGAGAGAGCGAGGCCCAGGCCCGGGCGGAAGGTATCGCCTACACAGCCGGTGTCGTGATCGCCTGCCTCCTGCTCGGCGGCCTGCTGCTGGCCTTGCGTGCGGCGGGACAGCAAGTCGGCTGGGCGTTCCAGTTGCAGGAGCCGGCGGTGATCGCCGCGCTGCTGCTGCTCGCCTGCACTATCACGGCCAACCTGCTTGGCCTGTTCGAATTCGTGGTGCCCGGCTTTGCCAGCCACAGCTCACCGCAAGGAGCGTTCGCGACCGGGCTGCTCGCGGCCTTCGTGGCGACGCCGTGCACCGGGCCATTCATGGCGACCGCGATGGGCGCGGCATTGCTGCTGCCCGTCACCTCTGCACTGACCTTGTTCGCCACGCTGGGACTTGGCATCGCCTTGCCGTTCCTGGCGTTGGCCTTCCTGCCGGCACTACGCCGACGGATGCCACGTCCCGGGGCCTGGATGAACACCTTCAGGCGCTGGATGGCGCTGCCGATGGGCCTGACCGCGCTAGCGTTGGCGTGGCTCGCGACACGGGTGGCCGGACCGCTGTTCGCCACCGTCGCCATCGTCCTGGCCATCGCGCTGGTCGCAGTGCTCGCCTATGCCGGGCGCCGCCAACGCCTAGGTCTTTCGGCAAGCAGGCCGACCGCCGTCGGGTTGGCCATTCTTGCTCTCGTCGGCGTGCTGGTCCTGCCGCTGAGCGAACGCGCACCAAACGCTGCGGACAAGGGCCTTCTGAATGCGCAACCGTTCAGCGAAGCCGCGCTCGCCAAGGCGCGGGCATCGGGCAAGCCGGTGTTCGCCTGGTTCACCGCCGACTGGTGCCTGACCTGCAAGGTCAACGAAGAGGTGGCGATAGAGCGGGAAAGTACGCTGGCGGCTTTCAAGAAGGCGGGGGTCGTCGTGCTGCGCGGGGACTGGACCCGGCGGGATCCTGCGATCACCCGTTACCTCACCGCGCAAGGTGCAGCAGGGGTTCCGCTTTACGTGTGGTACCCCGCCGGGAACGCCCCCGCCGAACAGCTTCCGCAAGTGTTGAAACCAACGACACTTGCGCAAAAAGCATGTCCGGCGGGATCTTGCTCCTGACCTTCGCTGCGGCTCAGTGGCCGAGCTTGGTTTTCAGTTCGTCGATCATCTTGGATGCCTCGGCCTTGTTCATGCCTTCGGCCGGCGGATCGATCTTGGCCTCTTCGCACAAGGTCGTAAGATAGGACGCCTGCGCGCCGGTCATCGGATCGTCGCCTGAAACCCAGTTATCCGGATCCTTCTCGGCGTTGGAACCGGGGTGTTCATCGAGCTTGGGGTTGTGCAGTTCATCGGCCATGTGCGGCTCCATCGTTCGCTATGTGTTCCCGCCATCAACGAGCGGGATCCGCCAAGGGTTCCCGCTCGCGACCAGCCCCAAAGGCCATCAGAACCGCGCGCGCACCCCGCCGTAGAAAGCCCTGCGCTCTACCGGATAGTAGATCGCCGAGGCTGCCGTCGCCCTCAATACCGCCGAGATATCGCCGATCGCCTTCCTGCCCGTAAGATTACGCGCGTCCACGAACACGTCGACGCCGTTCGCGATCGTGGCACCGGCGCTAAGCCCCAGCAGCGCGTAGCTGCCGGTGCGATGCGTGTTGGCGTAATCCGAGAACGGCCCTTGTGGTATCCACTCCAGGTTCGGCGCAACATGGAGCGCATCGCTTCCCACCCGCACTTCGCTGCGCAAGGCATGGCGCGGTATCACCGGCAGTCGATTGTTGGCGAACACCGCGTCGTCGCGAAAGCGGAAGTCCGAGTAGTTCCAGGTCTGGCGAAGCCGAAGCCAAGTGGCCGCATCGAACGTCATGCCCGCTTCGACGCCTTGGTGCAGCGTCCTGTCGGCATTGAAGGTGGCCGCCGGAATGGTGGCGCTGACGGTATATTGCAGCAGTTCGCCCTTCACCATCGCGCGGTATAGCGACACGTCCCAGGTGATCCGGCCTGCCTTGCCGCGCGTACCGGCTTCGGCGGTCCAGGCGCGCTGCGGGGCGATCCCGGCGATGAACGCATTGGTGCCGTTGACGGTCTGGAACACTTCGCCGAACCCCGGGAATTCCGCCGAGCGGCTGTAGTTGGCGTAGAACTGGATATCCCGCGCGGCATCGAACAGCACCCCGAACTTGGGCGAGAACTGGTCGAAGGATACGCGGCCATCCTGTGCCGGCGTCAGCGAGAAGGCGACGCGTCGCTTGCGCCAGCCATCTGCGTATATCCCGCCGACGATCAGGGACAACCGCTCGACCGGCTTGAACCGCATCTCTCCATAGAGATTGGCGGTGCGGGCATCCTGATCCGCATCGAACGTCAGCGCACCGCGTTGGCCGTTCACGTTGACGAACTGACGCGCGCGGGTGCTGCCGCGTCGCAACTCTCCGCCCAGCGTGAAGGAGAACGGCCCCCCTTCGTGCTCCAGCCGCGCAAAGCCGCCATAATCATCCGACTTCTGGTCGATCACCTGGAAGATCGGATGAAACAGTTGCTTGGAATTGAGGAACGCGCCGACCTCCAGGCTCGTCTTCCCTATATCGATACGGGTCCGGTTCTGCAGGCGGATCGAATCGATATCGCGATGCTGATCGCCGATGATACTGCCCGTCTTGGGCCGACTGAGTGCGACCGCCTCCGTCAACGCGCCGGGCAGCTCCTGCACGATGTGATTGGCGCTGCCGTAGAAACGCGTGGTCACGGCATCGGTCAGTTTGATCTGGACGTTCAAATTGCCGCGCAACGAGTTGCGCCGAGCGTGCAGGCGGTCCCCGTCGCCGCGATCGGCGCTGAGCGCCCCCCAGGCGCTCGCCTGTTCGTCCCCGAAACCTGCGGAGACCAGTCCGCGCATAAAGTCGTACGATCCGCCATCCAGCCGGGCATAGAAGCCATGCGCCAGATCGCCGGTGGGGGTGACACCATTGATCGCGCCGCCCAGCGTTCCCGAGCCGAAGCGCAGCGCATTGGCGCCACGATAAACCTCGAGATGGTCGAAGAAGATCGGTTCGAGCTCCTGGAAGTCGCCGTTATCGTCCGCCAGGTTGATCGGAATGCCATCCTGCAGCAGCGTCAATCCGCGCATGTGGAAACCGCGCGACAGACCGGAACCGCGGATCGCGATCCGCACTTCCTGGCCAAAGCGCGGCTGCGTGTAGATGCCGGGCGAAAAGGCCAGGGTATCGCGCAGGGAAACGGCCGTCTTGTCGGCATAGTCGCGGTATCCGACGACATCGGCGCCCCCGGGCGTGCGCCGCACCCGGGCTTCGGCGGCATCGACACTGGCGTGGCCGGTCACGATGATGGTGGGATCGTTGGCCTCTTCGGCCAGCGCAGGCGTGGAAAGCAGGCTTGCGCAGGCAAGCGCCGCCATTCGAGTTTTCATGGTCGTGTCCTGAAACCTTGCGCGGCCTCTCGTGAAGCCGCGTCGTGCATGGAAGCGTGCCGGAGATTCCGGCAGGCAGGCTCACACGGTGACAGGAGGTCCACGCAGCGGCGGCCGCACATGCGTCCACGCCACAAATCCAGGAGCGGCCAGCGGCGCCAGGCCGAGAGCCAGGATGAAGCCGAGCGCGAGACCAAGCAGGATCGGATCGGCACCGACACCACCCGCCATGTCCAGGACCGAGTAGGGACAGGAGGCCGCCGCCTTGGCCTGTCCTGCCTCATTTGCGGATGACGCGTCACGCTGCGGCAGGATGATCTGCCGCGTGAGATGCGCGCCGCTGGCATCACCGCAGATGGCGATCGTCAGCAGCGTGCCTTGCTCACGCACCATGTAGCCAGCGGGCATCAGCGCCTTGAGCGCCAGCGCACAAGCCACCAGCCACAGCGCCAGCCGCCTTCGCCTCAACAGGATTTGCCGCAAGCCCCTCATCGCGACGGGGCGATAGCGCCGGATCGCGACACTGTCACTGACGTTGCCGCGCGACCATGCGATTTCAGGAGCTGGAGCCGTCCAGTTCGATCGTGCGGCGATCGCGGTCGATTGCGAAGCGGTAAGGCGCGGCCGCGTCGTGCGAGTGGTACGCCAGTTGTCCTGCGCGGCTGTTCCAGTCTGCGACTTCCAGCGCGCCCTTCGGACCCAGCCAGGCGCCGTATTCGGGGAAGCGGACGAACAAGGCGCTACGCTCCGCTCGCCACGCGGCGAGTGCGGCGACGTGATCTTCAAGCGCCCGATCCCGGTTCTTCCAATCGAGCCAGGTCAACGCATTGTCCTGCGCGTAAGCGTTGTTGTTGCCTTGCTGGGTGCGGCCGAACTCGTCGCCCGCCGTCAACATGATCGTACCGGTCGAGGCGAACAGCGTACCAAGCAGCGCCCGCACGTCGGCGGCTCGCGCGGCGATTACCGCCGGGTCGTTGCTGGGCCCCTCGGTACCGTTGTTCCAGGAGAAGTTCTCGCCCTGCCCGTCACGGTTGTGCTCGCCGTTGGCTTCGTTGTGACGCTGCGCGTAAGCGACCGTGTCGGCCAGCGTGAAGCCATCATGGGCCGCGACGAAATTGACCGAGCGGCAGGCGACCCGCTCGAAAACGTCGGAGGAACCGGCCAGCCGTGTCGCCAGCGTGCCGATATCTCCGTCGCCGCGCCAGAACTTGCGGATGTCGTCGCGGAAGGCGTCATTCCACTCATGCCAGTCGTGTGGAAACTGGCCCAACTGATAGCCCGACGGTCCGACATCCCACGGTTCGGCGATCAGGACACGATCCGAAAGCAGTGGATCCGCTGCGATCTCCGCAAAGATCGGTGCATCGCGTTTGAAGGCGGGCCCACGCGCGAGGATGGTCGCCAGATCGAAGCGGAAGCCATCGATCCCGCAGGCGCCGACGAAATGGCGTAGGGCCTCCAGTGTCATCCGACGCACGCAAGGGTTGGCGAAATCGAGCGTGTTGCCGCAGCCGGTATCGTTGATCAGCGTGCCGTCCGGCGCTCGCGCATAGACCGCGTCATCCAGACCACGCATGGACAGGACGCCGCCATGCACGTCGCTTTCGCCAGTGTGGTTAAACACCAGATCAAGGATCACGCCGATCCCCTCGGCATGAAGCGCGGCCACGGTGTCGCGCAGTTCCGCGACGCCGCCGGGGCACAGCCTGGGATCGAGCGCCATCAGCGCGACGGGATTGTAGCCCCAGGCATTGCGCAATCCCAGCGGGGGCAAGTGGCGCTCGTCGATCCAGGCGATGATCGGCATCAGCTCGACCGCGCTGACATGCAGCTTCCTGAGATGCGCGAGCACGGCGGGGTGCGCCAATGCGCCCACGGTGCCACGCAAAGCCTCGGGAACGTCGGGGTGCAATCGGGTGAAGGCGTTCACGCAGATTTCGTAGATCAGGCCGCCGCATCGGAAGCGCGGCGGCTCCGCGATGGACGGACGGTCCGGCGCGGGCACGATCGCGCGGGGTACGATACCGGCCGTCTCGATCCCGAACTCGGCCAAGGAGGGATGCTGGACGAAACCGCGATCGAGTTCGCGGGCATAAGGATCGACCAGCAGCTTCGCTTGGTCGAACCAGCGGCCCTCGCCCGGTGCCCAGTCGCCCGCGGCGCGATAGCCATAGCTTGCGCCGGTCAGATCGGCAGCCAGCTCGACCGCCCATACGTCCCCCTTACGGATCATCGCATGGCGTTTCTCGACCTCGCCGTCGAACAGGCAGAGCCACACCTGGAACGCCAGCGGCGCACGAACAGCGAAGCGGGTCTTACCGCCTTCTACGGTGGCGCCCAAAGGCCCTGTCACGTCGCCAACGAGCGATAGAGCTCGGCATAGGCCTTGCCGCTGGCTTGCCAGGAAAAGTCGCCGGCCATGCCGTTACGCTGCAATCGCAGCCATTCTTCGCGAGACGCATAAAGCGAGATGGTGCGACCAAGCGCGGCGGACAGGCTGTCGTACGATACCGCGCCATGCTGGATGCCCGTGGCGACCCCGGCCGCGAGCGCGGCAGGGTTGGCGTCGATCACCGTATCGGCCAGACCGCCGGTCCGGGCGACGACCGGGACACAACCATAGGCCAGTCCGTAAAGCTGGGTAAGTCCACAAGGCTCGAAACGCGACGGCAGCAGGATCGCGTCGCCGCCTGCCTGCATGCGATGCGACAAGTCCTCGTCATAGCCAATCCGCACTGCGACCCGGCCCGGATGGCGTGCCGCCGCCGCGATGAAACCGGCTTCGAGTTCCGGCTCGCCCGATCCCAGCAAAGCCAGCCGACCGCCCAGCCCGACCAGATGGTCCACTGTCTCCAGCAGAACGTCCATGCCTTTCTGGCCGGTCAGGCGGGTGACCACCACGAACAGCGGCCCACCGGCGCGGGGCCCTTCGCCGGGTTCCAGCCCGAACTCGGCCTCCAGCGCTCGCTTGTTCGCGCCACGCCGGGACAGGGCGCGCACAGTAAAGCGCTTGGCCAAGGCGGGGTCGGTTTCCGGGTTCCAGACCTCGGTATCGATCCCGTTGAGAATTCCCGATACGACACCACCGCGCGCGACCATCAATCCCTGCAGTCCCATCCCGAATTCGGGGGTGCGGATCTCCTGCGCGTATGTGGGGCTTACCGTGGTGATCCGCGTCGCCGCGACCAGCCCGGCCTTGAGCAAGCTGACGCCGCCGTGGTACTCGACGCCATCGACGGACCACGTCTGCGCTGGAAGGCCCAGTTGCGGGAACACCGAGGCGGGCTGCCAGCCCTGGAATGCGATGTTGTGGATGGTCAACACCGAGGGAACCAACGGTGCCCCGGGCGGCATAGCCCAGTGCAGATAGGCGGGCGCCATCGCGCCCTGCCAGTCATGAGCGTGCAGCACATCGAAGGTACGACGTTTGCCGCGCACCATGATCGCCCCGCCGGCGATATCCGCCGCCGCGCGGCCCAGCGCCGCAAACCGCCGCCAGTTGTCGGGCCAGTCGATTCCGACCGGATCGAGGTAGGGCGAGCCCTCACGCGCGAACAAGCCGGGCGCGTCGAGCACGACCAACGGGTGTTCGCCCAGCATGCCTGCCAGCAACCGCGCCGGTTCACCGAGCAGATCGTCCCAGACATGAAGCACGCGGCGGCGCGGCAGCCTGGCCAGGACCGCCGGATAGCCAGGCAGCAGCGTGGTGACTTCGATGCCGTGCGATGCGACCGCAGACGGCAACGCACCTGCGACGTCCGCCAATCCGCCCGTCTTGATCAGCGGCACCGCCTCCGACGTGACCGACAACACCCGTAGCGGCATGGTCAGTCCGTCAGTCGATCGATCATCGGCTTGGTGATCAGGCACACGCCGTTCCCACTTCGCCGGAACCGTTTGGCATCGAGCACCGGGTCGGCGCCGACGACCAGCCCTTCGGGAATCCGAACCCCCGAATCGATGATCACGCGATCGAGTTGCGCCCCCCGGCCGATATTGCAGTAAGGCAGGATCACCGCATTGTTGACGCTGGCGAAGCTGCCCATCTTCACGCCCGTCATCAACAGCGAGCGCCGCGCCGTGGCGCCCGAGACGATGCAGTCGTTCGAGATCAGCGAACAGATTGCGCTGCCGCGACGCCCCTCCTCATCGTGGACGAACTTGGCCGGCGCGGCGACGACGGCGTCCGACCAGATCGGCCAGTCGCGATCGTACAGGTCGAGCTTGGGCGTAGTGTCCGTGAGGTCGAGGTTGGCGTCGAAGTAGGCGTCGATCGTGCCGACATCGCGCCAGTACTCTTCCATCTCGTCGGCCGCGCGGATGCAGCTCGCGGTGAAACGGTGCGCCTGCGCTTTGCCGTGCTTTACGAGGTACGGAATGATATCGCCGCCAAAGTCGCGCTGCGATGTCGGATCGGCCGCATCGCGGCGCAACTGATCGAACAGGAACTGGGTGTCGAAGACATAGATGCCCATCGAGGCAAGGGCCATGTCCGGCTCACCAGGAATCCCGGGGGGATCGGCGGGCTTTTCGAAGAACGCGGTGATGCGATCGGTCTCATCGACATGCATGACGCCGAACGCCACCGCTTCCATCCGCGGGACGACCAGACAGCCGACGGTGACGTCGGCGCCGGAGTCGACGTGCTGACGCAGCATCAACTCGTAATCCATCTTGTAAATGTGATCGCCGGCCAGGATCACCATGTATTTGGGCGCATGCGCCGCGATGATGTCGATGTTCTGATAGACTGCGTCGGCGGTCCCTTCATACCACTGCGTTTCCGACACGCGCTGGCTGGCGGGCAGGATATCGAAGCTTTCGTTGCGTTCCGGTCGCATGAAGTTCCAGGCGCGCTGCATGTGCCGGATGAGACTATGCGCCTTGTACTGCGTCGCCACGCCGATGCGGCGGATGCCCGAGTTGATCGCGTTTGACAGCGCGAAGTCGATGATCCGCGCCTTGCCGCCGAAATAGACCGCCGGCTTGGCCCGATTGTCTGTCAGTTCATGAAGCCGGCTGCCGCGCCCTCCGGCAAGGACATAGGCCATCGCGTCACGTGCGAGGGGCTGGCCCGATGGTCTGTTCATGCCCGACGCTCTCCTGCTTTAACCTGCATATTCGAACCAGACCGTCGACAGGGGCGGCAAGGTCACGATCGCCGCGCCACCCTTGGCTTCGATCCATCCGAGATTTCCCTGACCGCTGCCGCCATAATGCGGCGAGTCCGTGTTGAGCACTTCGCGCCAGTCACCATCATGCGGCAAGGGCAGGCGATAGCCTGTCAGCAGCGTCGGCGTCATGTTGCTGACGACCGCCACCGGCTTGCCAAGGGCTGCGGTGCGCAGCCACGCGAATACCGAATTTTCGGAGTCATCCGCGATCAGCCACGAGAAGCCATCGCTTTCGCAATCGCGCCCATGCAGCGGCGCTTTCTCACGATACAGCCAGTTGAGGTCGCGGACGAGATTGCGAACGCCCTCATGGCTGGGCGCCTCTCGCAGGTTCCAATCGAGCGCACGATCCTCGCTCCACTCCCTTCGCTGGGCGAACTCCTGTCCCATGAACAGCAGCTTCTTGCCCGGATAACCCCACATCAACGCGTAGTAGGCGCGAAGGTTCGCGAACTTTTGCCAATCGTCGCCCGCCATCTTGCTGAGCAATGAGCCTTTTCCGTGGACCACTTCGTCGTGGCTGAGCGGCAGCACGTAGTTCTCGGTGAACGCATAGACGAGCCCGAAGGTGATATCGTCATGATGGTGGCGGCGGTGGATCGGGTCACGCGCCATGTAGCGCAGCGTGTCGTTCATGAACCCCATGTTCCACTTGAACCCGAAACCCAGGTTCGAACGCGATGCCTCCTCGTGTGCAGGGCTGGTGACGCCCGGCCATGCGGTTGATTCCTCGGCGATGGTCACGAAACCGGGATGCGAGCCATAGACCGCGCGGTTGACCGCGCGCAGGAAGTCGACCGCTTCCCAGTTCTCACGCCCACCATCGGCATTGGGAATCCACTCGCCCGGTTTGCGCGAATAGTCACGGTACAGCATCGATGCGACTGCATCCACACGCAGACCGTCGACGTGATACTGCTCTGCCCAGAACAGCGCATTGTTGACCAGGAAGCTGGCCACTTCACGCCGTCCGAAATTGTAGATCAGCGTGTTCCAGTCGGGATGGAAGCCCAGCCGGGGATCCTCATGCTCGTACAACGCCGTCCCATCGAAGCGGACCAGCCCGTGCTGATCGGTGGGAAAATGCGCGGGCACCCAATCCACCAGCACTCCGATGCCGGCGCGATGCGCACCATCTACGAAGCGAGCAAAACCAGCCGGCTCACCGAACCGTGCGGACGGGGCGAACAAGCCGGTCGTCTGGTAGCCCCATGAAGGATCGTAGGGATGCTCCGAGATCGGCATGAACTCGATATGGGTAAAGCCCATTTCGACGACGTACGGGATCAGCTGGTCGGCCAGCTCGTCCCAGTTGAGAAACCAGCCGAAGCGATCGCGCTGCCACGATCCGGGGTGGACCTCATAGATCGAGATCGGCACGCGCCGGGGATCGACGGAGGCCCAGTGATTGCGATGGGCCGCATCGCCCCAGTCCTTCTTCGTCGGAGCGGCGGTGACGGATGCAGTGGCGGGACGAAGTTCGCTGGCGAAGGCGAAGGGATCGGCCTTGAGCGGTTGGACCGTCCCATCCGCGGCGACCACATGATACTTGTAGGCGCGATACTCACCGATATCCGGAATGAAAATCTCCCACACGCCGATATCCTGGCGATGCCGCATCGGATAGCGCCTGGGATCCCAGTCGTTGAAATCGCCGACAAGGCTGACTTGCCGCGCGCCCGGCGCCCAGACCGCGAAATGGACGCCCGGCGCACCTTCGTGCTCGATCAGGTGCGCCCCCAGCTTGTCGAACAGGCGAAAATGCGTGCCCTGCGCGATAAGCAGATCGTCGAGCGGGCCCAGCACCGGGCCGAAGCTGTAGGGATCGGTCACCAGCCAATCGTTTCCGCCGGCGTTGCAACGATAGAGGATCGGCTCTCGTGAGCCGAGGAAGCGTCCTTCGAACAGACCGCGCGGATCGACCTTGTCCATCGGCCCCAGCGCGGTGCCATCCAGGGTGAAGGCTTCGACCTCCTCCGCTCCCGGCAGCATCGCCCGCAGCAGGGTTCCTGCGGGCCCTTCATGCACCCCCAGCAGCGAAAACGGGTCCGAGTGGGTTCCTTCGAATAACGCGTCGATAGCGCTCTGCGGTGGCGTCACATCACGTTCCAAATGTCTTTCGCATACTCGGCTATCGTTCGGTCAGAGGAGAACCAGCCGACGTTGGCGATGTTCCGTATCGCCGCCGTGCGCCAGCGCGCCCGATCCTCCCAGCAGGTATCCACGCTGCGTTGCGCCTGGGCGTAAGCATCGAAATCGGCCGCCAGCATGAACCAGTCGCTGTCCATGATGCCGTTCATCAGATCGCGGTAACGATCGGGATCGTCGTGCGAAAATACGCCCGTCGCGATCGCGGCGATCGCCTGGCTAAGTTCGAGCGACCCTTCGATGATCGCGCGCGGATTGTAGCCATCGGCGCGTCGCGTCGCGACTTCGTCGGCGGTTAGACCGAAGATGAAGATGTTGTCGTCGCCCACCCGGTCCTTGATCTCGATGTTGGCGCCGTCGAGCGTGCCGATCGTCAGGGCGCCGTTCATCGCGAATTTCATGTTGCCGGTGCCGGACGCCTCCATCCCGGCGGTCGAGATCTGTTCGGACAAGTCGGCGGCCGGAATGATCCGTTCGGCCAGGCTGACGTTGTAATTGGGGATGAACACCACCTTGAGCAGCCCGCCGACGGAAGGATCGGCATTGATCCGTCTGGCGATGTCATTGGTCAGTTTGATGATAAGCTTGGCGTTGTGGTAGCTCGGCGCCGCCTTGCCGCCGAAGATCTTGACCCGAGGCACCCAGTCGCGCTCGGGGTGACTGCGGATCTGGTCGTAAAGGGCGACGGTCTCCACCAGGTTGAGCAGCTGGCGCTTGTATTCATGGATGCGCTTGATCTGCACGTCGAACATCGCGTCGGGATCGAGGCGGATACCCATGGTCTGCTTGATGTGGTTGGCCAGCGCGACCTTGTTGGCGCGCTTTACCGCCATCACCTTGTCCCCCAACGCCGCGTCGGCGGCGAGTGGCTTGAGGTCGCTCAGCTTCGCGGCGTCGTCCAGGAAGGCCGGACCGATCGCGTCCTGGATCACGGCGGTCAGCCCAGGGTTGCATTGCTGCAGCCAGCGGCGCGGCGTGACGCCGTTGGTCTTGTTGTTGATGCGCGTGGGGTAAAGCTTGTGAAGGTCTGAAAAGACGGTCTGCTTCATCAGTTCGGTATGCAGCGCCGCGACACCGTTTACCGAGTGCCCCCCGGTGAACGCTAGGTTCGCCATGCGCACGCGACGCTCGCCGCCTTCGTCGATCAGCGAGATGTTGGCGATGCCCGCGTCGTCGAACCCCGCTTTACGCGCCTCGAGCAAGACCCGGCTGTTGATTGCATAGATGATCTGCATGTGCCGCGGCAGCAGCCGTTCGAACAGCGGCAGCGGCCAGCTTTCAAGCGCCTCGGGCAGGAGTGTGTGATTGGTGTAGGAGAACGTGCGCTGGGTGATCGCCCATGCCTCTCCGAATTCGATGCCATGCAGGTCGACCAGCAGCCGCATCAGTTCGGCGACCGATACCGCCGGGTGGGTGTCGTTCAGCTGGATGGCCGCCTTGTCGGGCAAGGTCCGGATGTCGCCTTCGTACTGGACATGGCGCCGCACGATGTCCTGGATCGAGGCGGCGGAGAAGAAGTACTCCTGACGCAGGCGAAGTTCTTGCCCCGCCTTGTGCGAATCGGCCGGGTATAGCACCCGTACCAGCGAATCCGCGCGCACCTGATCGGCCAGCGCGCCGGCATGGTCCCCGGCGTTGAACGCATCCAGCTTCAGCGGATCGAGCGCATTGGCGGTCCACAACCGCAGCGTATTCACCCGCTTGCCGCGCCACCCCACGACCGGCGTATCGATCGCGGTCGCCTCGACTTCTTCGGCCGGATGCCAGACGACGGCATCGCCCTGCGCCACCGCCTCGCCGCCAAAACCGATGCGATAGGTGCTTTCGACCCGCTCGAACTCCCAGGGGTTGCCATGCGCGAGCCAGGTCTCGGGCAATTCTATCTGCACACCGTCGTCGATACGCTGGCGGAACATGCCGTTCACATAGCGGATGCCGTAGCCATAGGCCGGGATGTCGAGCGTCGCGAGGCTTTCCATGAAGCACGCTGCGAGCCGGCCCAGGCCGCCATTGCCCAGCGCCGCGTCGGGCTCGAGTTCCTCGATCTCGGCAAGGTCGAGGCCATGCGCTTCCAGCGCTTGGCGCATTTCCTCGGTCAGGCCCATGTTGGACAGCGCATCGCGCAGCAGCCGACCGATCAAGAACTCCATCGACAGGTAGTAGACCCGCTTGCCGCCCTGCTCGTAAGTGCGCCTGGTCGATTCGATCCAACGGTCGATGATATCGTCACGCAACGCCAGGATCGACGCCTTGTACCAGTCGTACAGCTTGGCGGCGCGCTCGTCCTTGCCGATGCGATGGCGCAAGATGTCGACGATGAGGGCGTCTGTTTCCGATGCGGCGGCATTCCTGGTAGCCAAGATCAACTTCCCCTGTTGCACAAATGCCGTCCGGATCGACGCTCGCGCGCGGTCGGACGATGGCGCCAAACCACACGGTTGCACGCGATTCCTGATCGTCCTGCCCTGTCTGGCTATGCGCGGCTCGCAGTTGCGGCAAGCCGATTGTGCGATGCAGCAGAAAAAACCGGCTTCAAGAGGTTGAAGGGTGTTTCTTCGTTACAGTCGCGCCACGATGCTGGCCGGTTGCGGAGGCATCAGCCTACGATGACACAGCCAGTCGGCTTGATCGCCCGACATCCTTTGTCGATAGGCGCCAGACGGAATCACAAGCCGCAAGTCGCCCTTGGCCGCGACTTACCGACCCGGCATCGCAATGACACGCCTGGCTCGCCGGCAGAGCGGTTTGCCGCCTACCAGTACGATCGCCCGGGTATAAGCTTGTCGACCAAATCGCGCACCCATGCGGTGCGATCTTCGATGCTCGGTTCGCCCGCGCGCAGGATCGCGGAGGCATGATAGCCTCGCACGGCCATGATATAGACGGTGGCGATGGCGTGGGGATTGCGGCACGGGATGCCATCACGCTCGGCGCAATCGGCGATGAAGCCGCTGATCGTCTCGATCCCTTTGGACACCCGGTTGGCAACCGCATCGGCCAGCTCGGGAAATTGCAGCCCCTCGGCATAAGCCAATCGCTCGTAGTTCGCCCATAGTGGCGCCAGGCAGGTCCGCATCGCAGTATCACCGAAAGCGAACAGGCCGTCTGCGAGCGACTGAACCTTGCGATTCTCGCTGTGCAGGGCGAGATTGGTCAACTGATCGACCGTCTGCAGCACAGTGGCCTGAAACAGTTCCATCTTCGTGGCGTAGCGCGCGTAGAGGGTGGTCTTCGAGACGCCTGCGGCCTTGACGATCATCGCCATCGACGTGCCGGCATAACCATGCTCGAAAAACTGTTCACGCGCGGTGTCGATGATTTCGCGATCGATCTGCGCGACGATCTCGGTTGTCGGCCTTCCACGCGTACGCAACACGCTCGACTTGTTTTCGCTAAGCGCCAACGTTTCCATCACATACTCCCCGCCAACGTGTTCAGGCGCGGCGGGCAACGCATTACGCGCCTCATCCGCTGCGCCCTTGGACCTTGATTTCGTTGGCTTCAGTTATTTATATTATCATATTACGGCCAATCGGCCAGTGCCCTTGCACCGATTTCCCAAAGTGGGATCCTGGCCTTGACATAGGCGATCACCCGCCACCGTCACCGCAATGCAGCGCCATTCAGCAGCGTCGGTGGCATTTCACCGCGATGAACCATGTCGATCACCCTTGCGCAGTGCAGCGCCATATCCTTCATGCCCGCTTCAGTCACGCCGGCGACATGCGGCGAGAGCAGCGCGTTGGGCAAGCTGAACAACGGGTGGTCGGCAGGCGGCGGCTCGTCCGTGAACACGTCGATCCCGGCACCGCCGATGCTGCGTGCCTGCAGCGCCGCGACCAGCGCGACCTCGTCGATGATGCCCCCGCGTGAGCAGTTCACGATGATCGCCTTGGAATGCATCTGCGCCAGTTCGCCTGCCCCGATCAGGTTGCGCGTGCCTTCGGTCAGCGGGGTGTGGATCGAGATCACGTCGCGGCTGAGGATTTGCGCCAGCGGCAGCGACTCTACCCCGGCCGCGCGCATGTCCGCGTGAGGCACCATCGGATCGTAGGCCGCGACTTCGGCCCCGAATCCGGCACCGCAGATCGTCGCGACATGGCGGGCGATGCGGCCGAAGCCGATCAGACCGACCCTGGCACCGCTGAGATCACCCAGGCGAATGCCCCAACGCTCGTCCCAGCGGTTCTCGCGCACCAACGCATCCATCTCGCGCACTTGCCGCAGCAACCCCAGCATCATCGCCACCGCCCCTTCGGCGACGGCGGTGGAGTTGTTGCCGCCCGGCGTGTTGGCGACCAGCACGCCTTTGGCGGAGGCTGCGGGGATGGCGATGTTGTCCACCCCGGCGCCATGCTTCACAATCGCTTTGAGCCGGGCCATCGAGCCGAAGATATCCTCGCCCAACGGGCTGGTGCGGATCAGGATAACGGTGGTGTCCGGCAGTCGCGGATCGTCGCTCCAGTTCTCCCCCCGGATCAGCGTATGGCCGCTGGCCTCCAGCGCCACGACGCCAGCAGGGTGGATCGGATCGATGATGGTGACGAGTTCGCCGATGCTCAAGCTGATCCTCCTGATGTATACCATCGCTCCTGAAAGCACTTTGCCGGAAGGTCAACCGGGTTTAGGTGTCGCGCAAACGTGACGCCTAGGAGAGACCGATGTTCGCCGCCCCGCCCGCCATCATGGCCGAACCGTTCTGCCGCATTCCCGACAAGTTCCGCCGACACGAGATGTCGGAATGGGCGAAGGTCCAGCTCTATGGCGCGCCGGCGCCGGCGTTCCTCGAAGGCCCGGTGTTCGACAAGGCCGGCAACCTGTGGGTCACCGACATTCCCTGGGGTCGCCTGTTCAAGATCAGCCCGGAGGGCGAATGCGAGGTGGGCTTCGAATACGACGGCCAGCCCAACGGGATGAAGTTCCTGGCCGACGGGCGCATCCTCGTTGCCGATCATCACAAGGGCATGGTCATCTGCGATCCGGCGACGGGCAAATGGGACTACTGGTTCGAACGCTATCTGCTCGAGCCGTTCCTGGGCTGCAACGACCTGACCATCGCGAAGAACGGCGACATCTACTTCACCGACCAGGGCCAGTCGGGCTGGCACAATCCCAACGGGCGGCTGTTCCGCGTCAAGGCCGGCACCGGCCAGCTGGAACTGCTGCTCGACGGCATTCCCAGCCCCAACGGTCTGGTGCTGAACAAGGCCGAGACCGCGGTGTATCTCGCCGTCACCCGCGCCAACGCGATCTGGCGGGTGCCGCTGCTGATGGACGGCGCGGTGGTGAGCAAGGTCGGCACCTTCATCCAGATGTCGGGCGGCAACGGGCCTGACGGCGTGGCGATCGACGAGGACGACAACCTGGCCGTGTGCCATGTCGGCTTCGGCGCAGTCTGGCTGTTCAGCAACCGGGGCGAGCCAATGCTGCGGATCGACGTTCCCGAAGGCCGCTACACCACCAACGCCTGCTATGGCGGGCTGGACAACAAGACGCTGTATTTCACCGAGTCGGCGACCGGGACCATCTATCAAGCGCCGATGCCGGTGGCAGGCCGGGAGATCTACGCGGCTTCGGTCTGACTTGCCCCGTCGACCCGGGCCTGACCCGGGTCGACGATGCGTCGGATCAGCTGGCGGTCAGTCCCGCGG
Organism: Novosphingobium sp. TK46; assembly: GCF_055361525.1. Lineage (NCBI taxonomy): Bacteria > Pseudomonadati > Pseudomonadota > Alphaproteobacteria > Sphingomonadales > Sphingomonadaceae > Novosphingobium > Novosphingobium sp. TK46. The sequence continues at coordinate 2,137,824 of NZ_CM143963.1, read as the reverse complement.
CTGCGACACCTGCGAACGCCGCTTCCTCGTCCTTGTCCGAAAGATCGCCGCTGACGCCCACTGCGCCAAGCAGCTTGCCCTCGCCGTCCTTGATCAGCACGCCACCTGCCGCCGGGATCAGCTTGCCCGCCCAGGCGACCGACAGCGCCGCCATGAACTGCGGACGCTCCGCCGCCATGTCACCCAGCTTGCGGCTGGACACGCCCATGGCCAGCGCACCTGCCGCCTTGCCGCCCGCCACATCAGGGCGGCCATAGGCCGAGCCATCCTCGCGCTCCATCGCCACCAGGTGCCCCCCGGCGTCGAGCACCACCACGGTCAGCGGGTTCAATCCCATTTCGCGACCCTTGATACGCGTGGCGGCGATGACGGTGCGGGCCTGGTCGAGGCTGATCATGCGAGGACTTCCTTCTTCAAGATATGCCGCAACCTAGCCCCGAGCTACCGGCCCAAGCAACACCGAATGTATACGCTGACTACTCGGCGGCGGTGGCGAGTCCGCCGTGCAACGCCACCTCTCCAGTGCCGCTGGCGAGCAGGTGGCCGTGACGGACCAACCCCTGGCGGGTGCGGCGGATGTGCAGCACCAGCACCGCTTGCGCCACCTCGACGTCACCATTGACCAAAGCGTCGTACATCGTCTGGTGCTCGGTATCGTGGGTGCGGTTGCCGCTGCCCATGCGCAGCTTGAGGTAGGCGCGGCGATAGCTCTGGGTCGTATCCCACACCCGCTCGACGATCTGCGCCAACAAGGGGGTCGCGTGGCGGCGATAGGTGATCCAGTGAAACTCGCGGCCAAGCGCGATCGCCTCGTCGATATCGGTGCAGACCTCGTTGCGCGCGATCACGTCGCGTAAGTCGGCGAAGTCCTCGGGCGTGAGATGCGGCGCGCTTTCGGCGAGCAACAGCGGCTCGATGCGCTCGCGGATTTCGTAGGAGATGACGAGGTCGCGCGTGGTCAGCTCGGTCACTCGGGCACCGGCGTTGGCGCGCATGGTGACGAGGCCGCGCGCCTCCAGCATCCGCAAGGCATCGCGCACCGGGATGCGGCTCGTGCGCAGTTCGTCGGCCAGCTCGTCCTGCTTGATGCGCGATCCGGGCGCGAGATCGCCCGAGAGGATGCGCTCGGCCAGGATGTCGGCAACGCGCTGGCTGGCGACGGTGGACGGATCCTTGATCACCCGTGCGCCCCGCTGCCGCCACCCGCCGAGCCCCCGCCAGCCGGGGGCGGCGAGCCGACCTGACGCCAGTCCACGCGATACAGATCGAAGCGCCGATCGCGCAGGTTCTGCACCGCGCCCGATTGCCGCGCCGTCAGCAGCGCATCGAGGCTGAGGTCGGCGATGGCGATCGTCTCAGTGTTGGGCGCCGTCTCCGCCGCGATGCCGTCGCGCGCGAAGGGGAAGTCCGAAGGCGTCAGGATCGCGCTCTCGGCATAGTGGATGTCCATGTTCTCGACGTTGGGCAGGTTGCCGACCACGCCCGAGGTGACGACGTAGCACTGGTTCTCCACCGCGCGCGCCTGGGCGCAATAGCGCACCCGCAGATAGCCGCGACGCTCATCGGTGCAGAACGGCACGAACAGCAGCAGCGCGCCCTGGTTGACGAGGTGGCGCGCCATCTCGGGGAACTCGCTGTCGTAGCAGATCATCACCCCGATCGGCCCGCAATCGGTGGGGATCACGCTGGCGCCGACGCCGCCCTGGATGTTCCACCAGCGCCGCTCCGACGGCGTCGGGTGCAGCTTTTCCTGCGTGTGGGTCGAACCATCGCGCAGGAAGACCGAACTGATGTTGCGGATCTCCTTGCCGACCCGCGTCGGGTGCGAGCCGCCGATGATGTTGATGTTATAGCTGACCGCCATCTTTTCCATGAAGGCGGTGAAGCGCGGTGTGTACTCGGCGATCTTGGCGATGGCGGCCGCCGGCTCCAGCTTGGTCTGCTCGATCGAGAGCAGTTCCAGCGTGAACAGTTCGGGGAACAGCACGAAGTCGGCCTCGTAGTCCGAGGCCACATCGATCCAGTATTCGACCTGCTCCTCGAACTGGTCGATGGTGTCGATCTTGCGCATCTGGAACTGGACCGTCGCGACGCGCACCGACGAGGGCAGGCGCTCCTTCATGCCGGGCGCGGCATTGCCCATGTCACGCGGGGCGAGCGGGTTGGTCCAGTACATCAGCACCGCGAAGCCGGCGCTCTCGTGGTCGGCGGGGATGTATTCGGGCAGGATGCCGCGCGGTTCGTAGCCCTCGCTCATCTGGAACTCGACCACCTGATCACGGACCTTCTTGGCCTTCACCGCCTCGATATAGGCGGCGGGATCAGGATAGCTGCGGCGGCGGCGGGCATATCCGGGCATGCGACCGGCGAAGGCGATGCCCTTCAGTTCGAAGTCCTGGCACAGCTCGCGGCGTTTGCGATAGAGACGCTGGCCGATGCGCAGGCGGCGGAAGTCGGGGTCGACGCAGACCTCGAAGCCATAAAGGACGTCGCCGTCGGCGGTGACTGGACGGCCATAGCCGCCGCCGCTGATCTCCTCCCATGTGTGCGGCTTGAACGCCAGTTCCGAGCTGACGATCATCGTCGCGCAGTGGCCGACGACCTTGCCCTCGTACTCTGCGACGAACTGGCCATCGGGGAAGTTGTTGATCTGGCCGCGGATCTCGGCACGCGTGAACGCGTCGGGGCGGCCATAGACCTTGGCGGACAGGCGCGTGATCGCGGGCGCGTCCGCCAAAGTGGCCTGACGGATGAGGAGCTTGGCTTTTGAAGTGGTCATGGCGCTGCACTTACGCGATTGCTGCAGTGCAACGCCAGTACCCAATCAGGCTTGCACGACGTCCTGTTCGATACGCCCGAAGATCGAACGCCCTTCGGCGTCGATCATCTCGATGCCGACGGAGTCGCCCCAGCGCATGAACGGCGTCGCGGGCTTGCCATCGCGGATGGTCTCGATCGTACGGATCTCGGCGATGCAGGAGTAACCAAGGCCGCCCTCGCCGACCGGCCGCCCGGGCGAGCCGTCCGCGTCCTTGTTGGAGACAGTGCCCGATCCGATGATCGTGCCGGCGCACAGCGGGCGCGTCCGGGCGGCGTGGGCGACCAGATCGGCGAGGCTGAACGTCGCGTCCTCGCCCGCTTCGGCGCGGCCGAAGGGCTGGCCGTTGTAGTCGATCCGCAGCGGCAGGTGGACACGCGCGTCGCGCCACGCCTCGCCCAACTCGTCCGGCGTCACCGCGACCGGCGAGAAGGCGCTGGGCGGCTTGGACTGGAAGAAGCCGAAGCCCTTGGCGAGTTCGCCGGGGATCAGGTTGCGCAGGGAAACGTCGTTGCACAGCATCACCAGCTTGATGTGGCCGAGCGCCTCGGCGGGGCCGGTGCCGAGCGGCACGTCGTCGGTCACGACCGCGATCTCGCCCTCCATGTCGCAGCCCCAGGCTTCGTCGCGCAAGGGGATCGGATCGCGCGGGGGCAGGAACGCGTCGGAGCCGCCCTGATACATCAGCGGATCGCTGTAGAAGCTGTCGGGAACCTCGGCATTGCGTGCTTTTCGCACCAGCTCGACGTGGTTGATATAGGCGCTGCCGTCGGCCCACTGATAGGCGCGCGGCAGCGGCGCATGCGCGTCGGCCTGATCGAACGGCTCGCCCGGCCAGGCCCCGTTGTCGAGCTGCTCGGCGATGGCGCGCAGGCGCGGTTCGGCATCGGCCCAGTCGTCGAGCGCGGCCTGCAGCGTGGGCGCCACTTCATGCGCGGCGACGCAACGGGACAAGTCGCGCGAGACGACGACGAGGCGGCCATCACGGCCATGCTTCAACGAGGCGAGCTTCATGCGTGTGGGTTCCTCGGGGCGTCGGGCTGATTTTCTGGGAGCGCGGCGGTGAACGACGGCAGGGCGAGGCAAGCCGTCTCGATCCGCGCGATATGCGGCATCATGCCAAGATCGAAGCCGAACCGCCGCGCATTGTAGAGCTGCGGGATGAGCACGGCTTCGAACAGGCCGGGCCTGTCGCGCAGGAAGTCAACCGCGCCGCGCTGCGCCAACCGGCTTTCGACACCGGTCAGGGTCTTGTCGAGCCAGCGGTGGTACCAGGCGCGAACGGCGTCCTTGTTTAGGCCCAGGTCCTGTTCGAGATAGGCGAGCACCGACGAGTTGAGCGGGGCGTGCAGTTCGGTGGCGATGGCATAGGCAAGCTCGCGCACGGCGAAGCGCCCTTCGATGTCGTCAGGCAGAAGTGGTTTTTGCGCATAGCGTTCGTCCAGCCATTCGAGGATCGCCAGCGATTGCGCATAGATGCGTCCATCCACCTCGAGGGCGGGAACACCGGCAAAAGCGTTGATCGCCCGGAACGACGCGCTGCGTTGTTCCGCCGCCAGCAGGTCCACCGGCACCGTCTCGTAGGCGAGCCCCTTGAGGTTGAGGGCGATGCGGACCCGGTAGCTGGTCGAACTGCGATAGTAGCCGTGCAGACGCATCAGCTGTCTGTCTTGCCGGTTTCCTGCGCGATCTTTTCATGCAGCCAGGCGGCGTGGCGCGGGGCCTTGCGGGTGAGCGACCACTCTTCCAGCATGTCATCCGCCACGTCCTTCAGCCGTTGCATCTGGTCGTCGGTGCCGAAATCCCAAGCCAGTTCAAGGCGATGGCCGTTGGGATCGAAGAAATAGATCGACTTGAAAACGCCGTGGTGAGTCGGCCCCACGACATCAAGCCCACGCGCCTCGACCCGTGCCTTGGCGGTCAACAGGGCATCGTAGTCGTTCACCTTGAAGGCGATGTGCTGCACCCAGGCGGGTGTCGCCTCATCACGACCCATCCGGTCCGCGTTGGGCAGCTCAAAGAAGGCGAGTACGTTTCCCCCACCGGCGTCGAGGAAGACGTGCATGTAGGGGTCGGGGGCGCCAGTGGAGGGTACCTTATCCTCGGCGATCGCCAGCTTGAACTCCATGCCCAGCACGTCGCGGTAGAACTCGACCGTCTCCTTGGCGTCCTTGCAACGATAGGCGACGTGGTGGATGCCCGCGAGCACGGGTGGGCTGTCGGCCAGGCTCATGAAATGCTCTCCCTTATTCGGCCGGCTCGGCGACCTTGAGCACGCCGCGGCGCACCTGATCGCGTTCCATGCTTTCGAACAGCGCCTTGAAGTTGCCGTTGCCGAAACCCTCGTCGCCGCGCCGTTCGATAAACTCGAAGAACACCGGCCCGACCCGCGCCTCGGCGAAGATCTGCAGCAGCAAGCGCGGCTCGCCATTCTCGACCGTACCGTCGAGCAGGATGCCGCGCGACTGCAGCTCGCCCGCATCGACACCGTGGCCGGACAGGCGCTCATCCAGCATTTCATAATAGGTCTCGGGCGGCGCGGTCACCAGTGGCACGCCGAGTGTCTTCAGCCGGTCCCATGTCGCCACGAGATCATCCGAGATCAGCGCGATATGCTGGATTCCCTCGCCATTGAAGGCGCGCAGGAACTCGTCGATCTGGCCTTTTCCACCGTCCGCCTCCTCGTTGAGCGGGATGCGGATCTTGCCATCGGGTGCGGTGAGCGCCCGGCTAGTGAGGCCGGTGTATTCGCCCTTGATGTCGAAGTAGCGGATCTCGCGAAAGTTGAAGAGCTTCTCGTAATAGTCGGCCCAGAACTTCATGCGCCCGCCATAGACGTTGTGCGTCAGGTGATCGATCAGCTGGAGGCCCGCGCCCACCGGATGGCGGTCGATGCCGGGCAGGTAGTCGAAATCGATGTCGTAGATCGACAGGCCTTCTCCGTCCCTTTCGTAGCGGTCGATCAGGTAGATGATCGAGTTGCCGATGCCGCGGATGCCGGGCAGGTGTAGCTCCATCGGCCCGGTCGCGACCTGCACCGGCTCGGCAGAACGGGCGATCAGCTCGGCATAGGCGGCACGCGCATCATGCACGCGAAAGCCCATCCCACAGGCGCTAGGCCCATGCTCTCGGCTGAAGAACCACGCAGGGCTCTGCGGCTCGTAGTTGGTGATGAAATTGATCTCGCCCTGGCGCCATAGCTCGACATCCTTCGACCGATGCCGCGCGACTAGGCTGAAGCCCATCGCCGCGAAGACCGGCTCCAGCACGCCCTTGTGCGGCGCCGAGAATTCAACGAATTCGAAGCCGTCGAGGCCGATGGGATTGTCGAAAAGATCGCTCATGCCGTATGCTCTCCGGTGATTGCGAACCCGTTCTCTCCGGGCAGGGGAATGCCTGCAGGTAGCGGCGGTTCGTCACGCCAGCGTTCGTACAAGGGTCCAAAATCCAGCTGCGCCAAGCCGTCGATCAACTGGTCGAGGCTATCCAGCACGAAATAGTTCCGCTGGAAGCTGTCGATCGAGTAGGCGGTGCGCATGATCCGCAAGGGATCGAACGGCAGCCGCAGCACCGAAGGATCGCTTACCGCATAGACGGTTTCGCCTGCCGACGAGACGATGCCGGCGCCCAGTACCTTCAGATCGTCGCCGTCGCGAACCAGGCCGAACTCGATCGTGTACCAATATACGCGGGCGAGCATATCCAGCGCGCCCATGGCCGTCGCTCGCTCCCCCGCCTTGCCGTAAAGCTCGAGGAAGTCGGCGACACGGCGATCCAGCAGCATCGGCACATGGCCGAAGAAGTCATGGAAGATATCGGGCTCGACGAGGTAGTCGACCTCCGATTCCTCGCGCAGCCAGCGGGTCACCGGGAAGCGGCGATGCGCGAGATGGTCGAAGAATACCGCATCAGGGATGAAGCCGGGTACCGCCACCAGTTGCCATCCGGTTGCCGCACCCAGTACCGCGTTGGCATCCTCGAACCGAGGAATGGCATTGGCGCAGTCCAGCTTCGTCAGACCCGCGACGAACTGCGGCGCGGCATGGCGGCGCGCAAGTTCGCTTTGCCGCGCATAGAGCCGGCGCCATCGGTCATGGGCCTCGTCGGAATAGCTGTTCCAGTCCTGCGCCACGGTGAAGTCGAACGCAGCGCCGTCATACTCTCCGCGAAGCCCACTCGTCGTTGTCGTAGTGCGAGGGGTCTGCATGGAAGGATAATGCCACAGTCATGCGATCAGTTCCGTGCGAACTTGCGCAGGAAGACTTGTCATGGAAGTGGAAACACGCAAGTAATACCGAATTATGAGTGGATCCATGCAACTCGACGCATTCGATCGCAGCATTATCACCGCCTTGCAGGAGGATGCGAGGATGCCGGTCGCCACGATCGCCGATCGAACGTCCCTTTCGGCGACCCCCGTCAGCAGGCGGCTCAAGCGGCTGGAAGACGAAGGCCTGATCCGTGGCTATGAAGCGATACTCGACGCCCGCAAGCTGGGCTTCGCGCTCGACGCCTATGTGCTCGTCAATCTCGACGCGCATAGCGACGAGAACATCACCGGCTTCGAAAAGGCGATCGCCGACAATCCTTACGTGATCGCCTGCCATGCGGTCACCGGAGAGCGCGACTACCTGCTCCATGTCATCGCCCGCGATGTCGAGCATCTGGGGCAGATAACGCTAAAGTCGATCGTCCGGATCAAGGGAGTGCGCGACGTGCAATCCATCATCGTGCTCGACACGATCAAGCGCAGTCGCGCCCTGCCGCTGGATTAGCGACAGGGCGAACGCCCTCAGTCCGGTTTGCGGGCCAGCAGGTTGCGCGCCTGACTGGCGATCTGGGCCAGCATCGCCGGCGCGGTCGGTACCGTCGCAGCGGCCCGGTCGACCATCGCACGAAACGTGCGAATCGCGGTGGCATGCGCGGCGGCCCAGGATTCCACCGCGGCGACAGGATCGTCGCGGTTGGCCTTGCCCTTGGCGAAGCTGGCGAGGAACTCCAGCCGCATCTGCTGAAAATCGCGCGCCAGGCCGGCGACGAGCAGGCGTTCCCACGGATCGGTCGGGCTCATGACCGCGGCACTCATCTGTGCCCAGTCCAACCCGAGCGCAGACCCCAGCCGGGTGAACGCGGCCACCAGGCGGCGCGGCGTGATGCGGGTCTGATCCGCCAAGGCCGCCAGCCCGATCGCACCATCGAGATCGTACAAATGTGCGACCGCGCTCGCCTCGCCTTCCGGCGCGCCTTCGGCCACCAGCGCCGCGCTGATGCGGCCAGAGTGCGCGCGCCCGCTCTCGCCCAGCAACTCGCGCGTCCCGGTGACGAGCGCGGCGATACCGTTGTCCAGCCGCTCGGCAAGCACGGTGGGCGCAAGACGACCCGCGCCAACGCGCAGCAGGTCGGCCATGTGTCCGCGCACGGCATGGGCGACCTTATCGAACAACGCGAGCCGCGCCGTTTCCGGCATCGGCGTCTCCTCGATCCGCGTCCACAACGGCTCCAGCCCGAACAGGCGATCGGCAAGCGTGAAGGCAGCCGCGACCTGCCCCAGGGTCGCGCCTTCCTCTTCCGCAAGTTCGAAAGGATGGATCACGCCAAGACGGTTGACGATGCGATTGGCAAGCTTGGTGGCGACGATCTCGCCGGCCAGACGATGGCTCTTGATGAAGCTCGCGAACTTGGCCTGCATGGCGCTGGGGAATGCGGCCAGCAGCACGCCTTCCATGCTCGGGTCGCTTGCCAGCGCGCTGTGCTCGATCGCATCCTGCAACACCAGCTTGGCGCTGGAAAGCAACACCGCCAGTTCGGGCCGCGTCAGCCCCTGCCGATCGAGCGCCCGGCGCGACAGCGTCTCGCCATCGGCAAGCCCCTCGGTCCGGCGGTCTAGATTGCCGGTTTCCTCCAGCGCTTCGATCAGACGCGCATACGACGGGATCGCCCCGCTGCCGCCCCGCTCGGCGATAGACAGCGCCAGCGCCTGGAGGCGGTTGTCCTCCAGAACCAGTTCGGCCACCTCGTCGGTCATCTCGCGCAGCAGCGTGACGCGCTTGGCCTCGGTGAGCTTGCCCGCCCGCTTGGCAGCCGCAAGCGCGATCTTGATGTTGACCTCGTTGTCGGAGCAATCGACCCCGGCCGAGTTGTCGATGAAATCCGTGTTGATGCGTCCGCCATGCAGGGCGAATTCGATCCGCCCCGCCTGGGTGGTACCCAGGTTCGCGCCTTCGCCCACCACCTTCACACGCAACATGGCCCCGTCGACGCGCACCGCATCGTTGGTCGGATCGCCTACCGTCGCGTTGTTTTCGACCGAAGACTTCACGTATGTGCCGATACCGCCGAACCACAGCAGATCGACTTGCGCCTGCAAAATGGCGCTGATCAAGGCTTCGGGTTCCAGCTCGGTGGCGGTAACGCCCAGCGCCGCACGCACCTCGGGACTGAGCGGGATCTGCTTCATCGAGCGCGCGAACACGCCACCGCCCTTCGAGATCAGCGCCTTGTCGTAATCGTCCCAGCTGGACACCGGCAGGTTGAACAGGCGATCGCGCTCCACCCAGCTTTTCGCTGGATCGGGGTCGGGATCGAGGAAGACGTGACGGTGATCGAATGCCGCGACCAGCCGGATCGACTTGGACAGCAACATGCCGTTGCCGAACACGTCACCCGACATATCGCCGCAGCCCACGACCCGCACGGGATCGGTCTGAACGTCCAAACCCTGTTCCAGGAAGTGGCGTTGCACCGATAGCCACGCGCCCTTGGCGGTGATGCCCATCGCCTTGTGGTCATAGCCCTTGGAGCCACCACTGGCGAACGCATCGTCCAGCCAGAAATCGTGGGCGATGGCGATGCCGTTGGCGACGTCCGAGAACTTGGCGGTGCCCTTGTCCGCCGCCACCACGAAGTAGGGATCCTCGCCATCGCGGATGACGACGCCTTCGGGATGGACCACCGCGTTGTCGACGATGTTGTCGGTGATCGACAGCAGCGTGCGGATGAAGATCTCGTACGATGCCTGGCCCTCCGCCGCCCAGCCGGCGCGATCGCGGGCCGGATCGGGGAGCAGCTTGGGATAGAAACCGCCCTTGGCGCCGGTCGGCACGATGACCGCGTTCTTGACCCGCTGCGCCTTCATCAGGCCCAGGATCTCGGTACGATAGTCGTCGCGTCGGTCGGACCAGCGCAGGCCCCCGCGCGCGATCGGACCGGCACGCAAGTGGATGCCTTCGACCCGGCGCGAATAGACGAAGATCTCACGCCATGGCACTGGCTTGGGCAAGCCCGGAACCAGCGCCGAATCGACCTTGAACGCCAGCGCCTCGGCGGCCGCCGGTGCGAAGGCATTGGTGCGCAGGATCGCTTCGACCAGGCTGCGGAACAGGCGCAGCACGCGATCGTCGTTGATCGCCGCCACGCCTGCCAAGCCGGTGCGGATCGCCTCGGACGCCGCGGCCTCGCCCGCCTCGCGATCACCGGCGAAGGCCGGATCGTGCCGCGCGCGAAACAGGCCGATCAACGCGCGGGTGATGTCCGACGAGCGGCCAAGCGCATCGACGACGGTGTTGATCGTGTAAGTGGCTCCGGTCTGGCGCAGATAACGGTAGAACGCACGCAGCCAGTCGGCTTCATCCGATCCAAGACCGACAGATACGACCAGGCGATTGAACACGTCGTTCTCCGACGCGCCGTTCAGCACCGCCGCGAACGCCGCCTCGATCGCTTCGCTGCGATCCAGAAGCGGCGCCGCCGTCTCACCCGCAGACAGTTCGACCAGGAAGTCGTGGATCGTCCCCATACGGCCACGATCGAGGCCGGTAGGAATTTCCTCCAACACCCGGAAGCCGAAATTCTCCAGTGCCGGCACCGCGTCCGACAAGGGCAGCGCGCCTTCGTTCTGGTAGATTTTCAGCCGCAAACGCTCGGGGCCATCGCTATCCATGCGGTAGAGCCGCGCGTCCCGCCGGCTATGCGGACCCGATGCGATCTCGGCTTCGCTTCCGGCCAGACGACGCAGATGACGGATATCGAGCGCGGCTTCCACCGCGCCGTAATCGCTGCGGTAGACCACCGGAAACGCCTCGGCGTAGCGGGCGGTGACCGCCGCCGCGCGCGAGCCTTCGCCTTGCGCCACCAGCGCCGCTTCCACCGCCTCGCCCCAGCCGCGCAGCAGCACGCGCAGCTGGCGGTCCAGTTCCGCCTCGTCGGGGGTGCCGGCCGCCTCTCGCACGTCGATGACGTAGCGCAACATGGCAAGCGTCCCGGCCTCGACCTGCACCGACCAGTCCAGCACACGAACACCGTCGCTCTGCTCGATCATGGCCTGGATCCGCCCACGCATCTGCGAGGAGAGCTGATCGCGCGGCAGCCAGACGAACGCGAGCGCATGGCGGGCCAGGGGTGCCTCTACCAGCAACAGCCGTGGCCGTGGACGATCGACCAGGCTGGTCATCGTGGTGGCCACACGCTCGACATCTTCGTCGCTGAAGCTGACCAGCAAGTCGTGCGGCAAGGCGCCGAGCGCATGGCGCAAGGCCTTGCCGGTGTGGCCGTTGGGATCGAGATCGAAACGCTTGCTCAGCCGGGCGAGCTGCCGGCGCAGGCGCGGGATCTGATCCGGCGCGGCGGCGAGCGCGGCGCTGGTCCACAAGCCGGCATGAACCGAGATCGCGGTGACCGCGCCATCCTGCACGACAGGGACGAGGAACAGGTCCAGCGGGACGCGGCGATGGACCGTGGCAAGGCGGTTGGCCTTGACGATGATCGGCGCCCGCGCCGAACCGGCTGAGCCGGCCGTGGCCACAGCCTCGTCGAACAAGCCGAAAGCGCGCTCGTAGCTGACATTGGCCAGAACCGCTTTCGCGCTGCGGCGGCAGATGCCGAGCAGCTGCGAATGGCCGCCATCGCGCTTGCGGGTGACATGGCCAAGCTGCGTAAGATGGCCTTGCGAGAACCATTGCAGCAAGGCGGCACCCTCCGGATCGTCGAGGCCGGCCCCGCCTTCCAGCCGCGCGGCATCCTCCTGCAATCGCTCGACCATGCGAGGATAGTCGCTGACGGCCGAGCGGACATCGGCGAGCGTCGCCTCCAGCACGTCGGCAAGCTCGCGGCGCTGGCGTGCATCGATACGCGCAGTCTCGATGTAGATCATCGATTCTGCTTGCGCATCCTGGGCAAGTTCGTCCGGCAAGGCGGTGATCGCACCATCGGCATCGCGCACGACAGATACCACGGGATGGACCAGCCGGTCGATGGCGATGCCCATCGCGCTGATCGCGGCGGTCACGGAATCCACCAGGAACGGCATGTCGTCGTTGACCAGCGCGATGCGCAAGAAGCGGCGGCCGCGCTCGCCAGCATCGCTGGAGGATGACAACTCAATCACCGGATCACCGGGCTCACGCTGCCGCGCGGCGGCGAACAGAAAAGCCGACGCATAGTCGACCCAGCCAGATTCAAACGGACCGTCGCCAGGCAGCAACGAGTCACGAACGCGATCGGCGATCCGCGCCTCGAGATTGCCGCTGATCGCCGCCTTGCGGCCGCGCGTCCCGGCTTTGCTACCTTCGGTCATCTGTCTCTCCACTCGGAACTCTGGCGCAACCGCCGCGATCCATTGGCATGGTCCGCTCCGCTGATGTGCACCCAGCTTGATCGGTCGTCCATATAGGCACTCCAACCTGAAGCGACAGTTACGGCCTTGGAGCTTATGGCAGGACGATCGATGTCATGCCGACTAGATGCTCATGGTCTTGAACTTGAACTCGGGGATGTTGCGGATCGCCAGCATGATCCCCTGCCAGATCGGGCGGACGTAGATGACGTCGCGCCCCTTTTCGACCGCCTTGACGATCGCGGCGCCCAATTCGTCGGGCTGAGCGGTCAACTTGGGCGGCAAATCCATGCCTTGCGTCATCTGGGTCCGGACGAAGCCTGGCAGCACCGTGACCACATGCACGCCGGTCTTGTCCCGCGCGAGGCGGTTGCGCAGTCCGGAGAGGAAGGCGGTGAAACCCGCCTTGGCCGAGCCGTAAATGTAGTTCGCCGCCCGCCCGCGCTCTCCCGCGACCGAACTGATGCCCACCAACGTCCCCGACCCTCGCGCCGCCATCCGATTGGCCAGCACGGCGAGAAGGCTGGCCGGTCCCTCGAAATTGCTGCGCAGCACCTTCGCCATCTCATCCAGAGACGTTTCGTTGCGCTTCTGCTCGCCCATGTAGCCGACCGCGCAGACGGCGATATCCGGCAGTACCGGCAGCTCGGCGATGAAGGCCTCATGGCTGGAAAGGTCTAGGGCATCGACCTCGTGCAAGGTGACGTCGACGCCGTGGCGCGTCACCAGATCCTTGCGATCGTCCGCCAGCGACGCGGCATTGCGCGCGGCAAGCTGCACCGCGAAGCCCCTGGCGGCAAAGGCACGCGCCGTGGCGATGCCGATGTCGGATCGCGCCCCGATGATGAGGACGGTTCGGGTCATAGGACGAGCCTTTCGGACTGCAGGGAGCTGAAACGCGACGCGGCGCCGCTGGCCTCGCGCATCCTGGTGAATGCGGCGGTGCGGCCGTCGGACTGGCGCAGCCGTGTCGGCGTGAGCAGGCTGTCCTTTGCAAGATAGAACCGGCCGCCATGGTCGATCGCGATCGCCTCAAGCACGGCGAACAGGGCGGGCGTGCTTTCCCGCATCGGAAAATCCAGCGCGAGCGTGTAGCCTTCCATCGGAAACGAAAAGCGACTGGCCTGCGCCCCCATCCGCTTGAGCACGGCCAGGAACGAGCCCTCCCCCGATCGCCCGATCGCGCGCAGCAAGGCCTGCAGCCCTTCGCGCGCGGCGGCGAGCGGGATCACGCACTGGAACTGCGCGAAGCCCCTGCGGCCATAGATGCGGTTCCATTCCAAAATGGCGTCGAGGGGGTAGAAGTAGCTCTCGTAGTCGATCAGCGAAGATCCGGCATGCCGCCTACCCTTGGCGTAATACAGCGTATTGAACGCCCGCACCGACAGGGAACTGAGCGCGATGGCCGGGAACTCCAGCGGTACCGATTTGATGCCCCGCTGGGGCCTCCCCCAGCGATTGGCGCCTGCCACGTCGTCCAGCTCCGCCAGCTTCGCATGCTCGCCAACCATGACCAGCGAACGCCCCATCGCGTCGCCGCGCGCGAGGCAATCAATCCAGGCGACCGAATAGGTGGCGTCCTGCGCGCGTTCGAACAGCTCCATGGCCGTCGCAAGATCGGGGGCAGGGTACAATTGCTGGCGGATCCAGCCGGTCTCCACGGGCGTCAGGCGAAAGGCGGCGCGCAGGATCACGCCGGTCAGGCCCATTCCACCGACCGTCCACGCGAACAGGTCCGCCTCTTCGCCGCGACCGGCGCGACGGACCACGCCGTCCGGGCCCAGCACGTCGATCCAATCGACGAAGGCGCCAAAAGAGCCGTGCCGGTGATGGTTCTTGCCATGGACATCCGCGGCGATGGCGCCACCGACCGTCACGAACTTGGTGCCGGGAGTCACGGCCGGAAACCAGCCGCGCGGCAGGAACACGTCGATCAGGTCGGCCAGCAGCACGCCGGCTTCGGCCACGACCTCCCCACGCTCGGGGTTGAACGCCAAAATGCGGTCGAGCCCGCGCATGTCCAGGGTGTTGGCCGTGTTCAACGCACTATCGCCATACGATCGGCCATTGCCGCGTGCGATCATTCGACCCGGCGCCTGGGCTACCGCCCGCTCGACAGCTTCGGCATCGCGCGGCCGCACCACCGAACATTCCGCGCGCGGAAAACGCCCCCAGCCCGACAGCTTCATCGTGCCACCTTGGCCACCCCGGCGGGGTGAAGCACGGCGTCAGTGAACACGAAGCGACGATCAAGGCGGTATTTGATCACGTAACCCACCGCGAGCCCCAGCAAGGCACCCAGCTCGCGCATGGTCTCGCTATGCCAGACGAACCAGAACGTGCTTTCGGTGCCCCAGAAGATGGCGGTCGTGACGAGACCCATCGCGGTGTAGAGCCCGAACTTCTGCCCATGTTGCTTCAGGCCGCTACCGGTGTCGAAAAAGATCCAGCGTTTGTCGAGCACATACTTGATGACAAGACCGGCCAGCGTGCCGACGAAAACCGCTGCCATGAACATGGCCATTCCGTCGCCCTGCCGCAGCACCAGCCGCTGGGCACCCAGGTTCGCAAGCGTCGCGATCACCGCGAACAGCGCATAGCGCAAGATCAGCACCGGCAGGCTCATGCCAATGAAGCCGCCACCACGAAACATGCGACCAGGATACCGCACACCATGCTTACCTTGTCCTTGGCCGCAAACACGATCGGATCGTCGTGCATCTCGCCGCGATGCGCCTTGAAGATGACGCGGCTGATCCAGAACAGCAGTACCGGGGTCACCCCCCAAAGCGCCTCGGCGCGAGGGTAGATCCTGGTGACCGTCTCGGAACTGAGGTAGAGTGTCATCACCAGCACCGCGACGAAGCCCGAGGCCGTCGCCATCTGCGATACCAGCTCCAGATCGCCGGGGTGGTAGCCGCGACCATGGATCTTGAGCTTGCCGGCTTTCACCGCATCGACCAACTCGGCCTGACGCTTCACCGCCGCGAGCGAGAAGAAGATGAAAAGCGCGAATGCCAGCAGCCAGACGGAGATCGGCAGCCCGGTCGCGACGCCACCGGCCAGCACGCGGATGGCGTAAAGTCCTGCCAATACGCAGATATCCATGATCGGAAAGCGCTTGAGCGACAAGGAATAGGCCAACGTGGCGACGAAGTAGATGCCGATGACCAGCAGGAACTTTGCTCCCAGCAATGCGGCGATGCCCATGCCGGCGACCAGCAGCAGCGATGCCAGCGGCAGCCCCAGCTCGATCGCGGCTGCCCCGGATGCGAACGGTCGATTGCGTTTGCGCGCATGGGCGCGATCAGCGGAGAGATCGAGCAGGTCGTTGACGAGGTAGACGCTCGAAGCCACGAGGCAAAACGCGACGAAGGCGCCCCCTGCACGCATCAACATGTCGAGATCGAACAGCCGGTGGGCCCCGGCGATCGCGAGAAACACAAGCAGGTTCTTGACCCACTGATGGGGTCGCAGCGCCTGCAACAGTTTGCTGGCACTGCCAGGCGCTTGGGCAAGGACATGAAAGCTATCGTGCTGGCACGCCATCGCCTGGACCCGTGCCGATCGGCTTTTGACCACGGCGTGTCCCGATCGCAGCCAGACCGGCGCATCCGCATCGGTATCGCCGATATAGGCATAGTTGCCGGCACCGAACCGCTCGACGAGAAAGTCGGCCTTGTTTCCCCCCTTGAGGTTACGGACGCCATCGGAACCGAAGACTGCATCGAACAGCCCCAAATGCGCGGCGATCGCATTCGCCAAGGCTTGATCGGTCGCGGTAACCAGCGCCACCTGCCCGCCCTCCGCACGCCAGGTGCGAATGAACGCGATCACGTCATCATCATAGGGCAGAACGCCGATGTCGACAGATGATCGCTCTGCCAACACCGACTTGAGCCGTGCCCGCCCCTTGATCAGCGCCGCCAATGCGACGAGCGGCGTCTTCCAATCCGCTGCAAAGGCGGACCAGAACGTCTCATGGAGCATGTTGGAACGCAGCAGCGTACCATCCAGATCGACCGCGAGGAAAACCGGAAGCTTCCGAGCAGGCGTGGCATGCTCCCGTCTTTGCGTGGCGTCCGCCGCACTCACGTTGGCACTCTGACCGATCACGGTTTGACTACGTTATGGTGGACACTCGTCTCAACAGCGATGTGCCATGTCGGGCGATGCTCAGGCAATGGCAAAGCCATTCGGCCGAACATGACCGATGGCATGACAACCCGTTCGAAGGCGACTTCATGCGGCCTCATCTTCAGCGCGCCTCGTTCTTGCCGCGTTGTAGGTCTGAAGATCGCGGCCTTGGACACGCTGCGCAATCCCGGGACGATGGCCGGAGCATAAGCGAAATCAACCCGTGGCGCGGCAAACCATCTCATGGCCGTCTTCGTATGAGCTTACGGCCACGATTGCCAAGCACGCAAACGCAAGCACGAGACGAATGCGTGCGCGTTTTGTAGCTGCTCACGCGTTAGCTCGCCAGCGTTGTGCCAACAGCCGACGCTGAGGCCTGACGTCGATTGCTTCCGATCCAACCGGGCGGCGCACCAGACATGCGAGCGCCCCTTCCCCCTATCCCATCCAACAACAACGTTCGGAGTGCTGGAGAGAAACGCGATTAGAACGCGTTTGCAGGCGGCGGCTCAACGCGCTTGTCGGCAGGGGGGACCCGGGCAAACGAGAAAGCAAGCGCTGCGCGAGCGTCCGCATCGACGCGGATGGTAGGAGGAACCGCAACTGCGGATCGCCAACCATAGACGTGGCATTCACCACGACCGCCACAGAGCAATTCCGCGACCTTGCGTAGCGCGGCGTCTTTCGCCTGCGGCGTGACCAACAAGAAGAACACGCCTTCATCGGGGAACGTTCGCATCACGCGGCTGCCGCCGATCATAGGTCCGGCCAAATTCCTCTCGGCGTTCGAAGGCTGGGACCAAGAGGTCTGAGGCAATCGCCGAGAGAGCGGAATGGCTTGGGCCGACACGGTAACCGCATGATTGGCCGCACCAAGGCCTTTGGCCTCAGCATTCACCCGCTGCGCCAAAGCGATGCTTTCCATGGTCGGGAAATTGCCTTGTGACGCGATAGCTTGCTGCCGATCCGACAGCTCGACCGATGCCGCCGCATGATCGACAAAGGAGGCAAATTGCACGGCGGAGGGTTCGTGACCGTCGAGGCTGGTCCGGACCACCGCAGCCGAACCCCAGCGACCAGGCCAGCGAAAGAACAAGTGCGTGCCCACGCGGGCGATCTTTTCCAGCTTGGGGCTCCACCACGGATACACATCGACCGTGTGATAGTGCGTTGCCAGTCCCACGCCGCCAAACACCATCCCATCAAGCATCAGATCCGCATGGGACAATGCCCTCGCCCGTGCTGCAGGACTGCTGGGACGCGCCAACGACCCGTCACAGGTGAACGTGAACTGACAACCGGTGTGTCGATCGCTGCCTTGGGCGACGACACCGCAGATGCTGCCTGGAAAAGCCGGATGGCGCAGGCGATTGAGCACCACTTGCCCCACCGCGAGTTGGCCGATGCCATTATCCCCCGCCTCGTAGAGCATCGCCGCCGCCAGGCAGGCACGCGCCCGAAGCCGGTCGCCGGGTGCGCCAGCAAATCGAAAGGGTCTTGCAGCCGGTCCGAGGGCGACGAACGGCATCGCCGCGTTCGACTGGGCGGCTTCCTTGCCCAGCAACGGTGCCGGTTCGACCGCGCCGTCCCGCCCGGCGTTACCGGGACTGGCCGGAAGCTCGTTCACGCCCAGCAGGCTCGCCAAATCACGCGGTGGCTTTGCATCATCGGGCGAAAACACGGGGGTGAAGCAAATCGACAATACCGCGGCAAGTATCAGGACGAGTAACGCGATGCCCAGCAGAGGTGCTCGTGCTCCCCGACGCCCGAGCAGCCACAGCCTCGGCCCCAAGGCAGATCGATACGACCAACCAAGCCCTGAACACGACCGCAGCAGCCTGATTTTTTCGAACATCTGCCGATGCGAAGCCGCCAAATTCATCAGTGATACAACCCTTTAGGGTGCAGCGCAGCAAAGCATGCAGATCGACTGTCGAGGCGATACGGCCTCGGGGTCACCATATGCCGGACAATCTTCGTGTTAATGACTTCACGATAAAAACGACTGAGGATGACCATCATGACTTTTGGCAACAACGAGCAGTACAGACTGCGCACGCAAGCTGTCGGCGCTTGTACCCATCGTCGTCTGCATGTCGCGGCAGCGATCATCGATGGCGTTGCGCTTTCGACCCTGCTCTGGCTGACCATCCTCATCGCCATACGTTGAATCACGGCAGCACGACGCCACCGGCTATTTTGCGTGCCTCCATCGGATTGAGATGCACGCCATCGCGCGATAAGGTGCCACTTTCGTGTCCCAGGCACCTCGGTCGGGCAAGCGATGCGCGAATCCTCGGGCATAGTGGCATGACTTCGATCACGCGCGATCCAGCGGCCTGATGACAAACCAGATATATGCCAGTACGCCAAACATCATGACGGTTGCAGGCAAAGGCCAGTCCGCGTTCCCGATCTGGTTGGCGGCGACGCAGGTAACTGCGGGCGGCAGGTACTTCCACACAGCATCATGGTCCGGACGTTCGCCGGCCGATCGCTGCAGGTAGATGATCGCCAATCCAGCAAATATGATCACCGTGAGCCAATCATACACCGTGCTCATCGTAGTGTCCCCCCGACACGTGTATCTGCCCCGCCCGAGGGCGCTTCGCGCCGCGAACTATCCCAACAGTCCACTCCGAAACGGACCCATCGATTACTGCAGCGCACAATCGACCCTGATGACGCGTCAACAACCGCCGATTCGACGGGGCAAGTGGCGGTTTCGATACGTCCGACGCTCGCGAACCGACGCGACCGTATCTTGTCAGGGGCCTCATCCTTGCGGACCGCGCAAACCGCCGTTCGCTTGTAGCCGCCCTCTGGTTTGAGCGCGACCAGCCCCATCATGACCTTGCATCGATCCGTCATCATCAACCAGCCGCAAGCCGCAGTTTGCCGATCGATGGTTCGCTATAGCTTCCCATCATCATCTCACTGCTTGCGGGAACCTCGGTCAGAACAAGACCGAGAACCGCATTGCCCGATCGTGTCAGGAGCGTAATCGCAAACTCGATCGCCTGGCGCGAGGTGTGCTTCCACCGCGTAAGCAAAACCACACCATCGCTGACGGCGGCGATCGCCCGTGCTTCCGCGACCTGCAACACGGGGGGCAGATCCAGCACGACAAGATCGAACATCGTTCTCGCTTCACTGACGAGCGCTTCAAGTTCGTCAAAGGCAATTGACTGCCCCGCCTCGATCATCTCGCCAACGGGCAGGAAACGCGCCGGAGTAAGCTTGTCATCGATCAGACAGTCCGTCAGCCTGGCCTCACCTCGCAATGCTTCGATCAGTCCGGGTCCGGCCTTGCCGAAACCGAACCGGTGATGGAAGGTCGGTCGCTGCAAGTCGCAATCGATCACGAGCACGCGACGCCCCCGAAGTGCCTGACTGCGGCCAAGCGCGATGGCCGTCGTCGATTTGCCTTCACTGGCTTGAGCCGATGTGAGCGCGATGACTTTTGGCTGCTCCTGGCCCGGCAGGAACAGACCGGCCGCCAAAGCCCGCAAGGCCTCCGCATACGGCGACCCTGGTGCCTCGACCACCTGGTTGATGATCGCCATGTCATCGGTGTTGCGAAGTCGGGGCACCGCCGCGAGGAATTCGACCCCGAAGATCGATTCGACCTCCTCCGCCGACCCTACACCCACTGCGAAGACCTGCTTGATCAGGGCGGTGATCGCAAACAGGATGCCCCCCAGGAACGCGCCGATCGCCAGGTTCACCAGCCAGCTCGGCCCAGACGCCTGCACCGGCAAAGGCGCATAGGCGGCGATCCGCGCGTCGGCTTGCTCGACTCCGCTCTGCGTGGAGATCTGGGCCAACCGGCTCATGTACGCGTCCAGCAACGCCTTGGGTGCCGCGACCTGACTCTCAAGTTCACGAAGCTGGACGGCAGCACGATCTGCTCCAGCCAGTTTGGTCTCGGTAGAAGATAGCTTTCCGGCGATCTCGGAAGCCCGTCCGGCCGATGCCTGCGCTTGCGCTTGCAGGCCGGAAACGACGCGCGTGCCTTGGCTGGCGATCAGGCGATCAATATCGGACAGCTGCTGGCGCGCCGTAATCAGCTCCGGGTGATTGGGCCCGTAACGACTGGCCAGCTGCGCCACCAGGGCACTGGTCGTCGCCTGCTGCGCCCGCAGGTTCAGCATGCTGGGTGTATTGAGTTCGCCCAGCTTGTCGACACCTTGCGCGATCTGCGACTGCGCGGCGCCTAGTCGCTGCGCGTCTTCAGCGGACTGCGCCCGAGCGAGCGCCAGTGTCTGATTGTAGCTGGAGATCTCCTGCTCCGTCAGCGTACCCGCCGCTGTGTTGCCGTTCAGGCCAGTGCGCGCCTTGTACGCAGCGACGGCGGCATCCGCGCTCAGAACTTGCGAGCGCAAGCGATTGATCTCGTTTTCCAGATGGCGCCGAACGCGGGTGTTCTCTTCCACACGCACGTTCACTTGCGATTCTATGTACGTGCGTGCGTAGAGATTGGCCATTCGCTGCGCCGTTTCGGGATCGCTTGATTTATAGCGGATCTCGATCAGATAGGTCAGACCGATGCGGCTGATCGTGCGATGCTTCAGCACATCGGTTACCACCAGCGCCGCATCTTCCTGCTGCTGCCTCGACATGCGCTCGACCGGAGTGTCCGGAATCAGTCCGGCCTCACGGGCGACTTGAAAAGCCATGCCTGAGGACGAGAGCATTTCGACCTCGGTATCGACCACGCTGGAATCCGCGGGTAGCGGGGAAAGAACATCGTCCAGACCCTGGACGACCTGCTTCTTGCGCTGGTCGAGCAAGACGCTTGCCTTCGTTTCGAAGACAGGCTCCTGACGGAGCGTGTAGAGCGCCGCGAGCCCGAGCACGACGGCCATGATGCCCAGGAACAGCTTGTAGTTATCACGCACGAACCGGCCCATCCGGGAGCCATCCAGCTGACCGGAATGAGATCCCGCATAGCCTACAGGATCCTCCGCGTTGAATGGTCGCCCCCGCTCAACAAGCGCGTGGTGCTGGCCAGCCGTCATCTCGTTGGTCAAGTTCATGTTCCCGTGGCGAAAAGCGAACCGCATGGCAGTTCGGCTGGTTACAATTTACTGGCGCGATCGCCGGCTTCAGGTTCGCACCTCAAGGCTTGAGCAACACCCCGATGCTCATCACGTTTTCGGTCAGGCGCCGGCCGATCTCGACAGGGCGCGTGTTCACCCGCAAATGGTCATAGCGCGCGAACAAGGTCGCATGCCGATCGACCAGATACTGGCCCGTAAGTCCAACGTGCGGCCGCCGCTCGGTTCGGGTCGGCAGTTGAAATCGATCGGTTTCGTAATCCGCCAAGGCCGAAATCACGATATACCGGTACAACTCATGATCCACTCGCAGACCTACGCGGGTGCGGCGATAGCTGGGCGCCAGCGGATTGCCTGCATCCTGCAGTGTTCGGGACGCTTCGAAGGCGATCGTGGTCAGCCTCGTCGGAAAGTATTCGATGGAGGCTCGACCGCCGAACCCACTGAAATCACGAATGGCGCCACTGCGAAAGCTTTGCTTGATATATCCGACTGCGACCTCGCCGCGCAGCAGGTCGGTAAACTCGAAGCTAACCCCGCCTAGCAATTCAGCTTTGCGTGCCGAACGATCGACGGTCAGCGAGTTGTCTGGAAGATTGTAGTCGATCTTGCTGACCGTTCCGCTTAGCAGCAGCGCCAGATCGGCGGTTACCGCATAGTCCGCTCGCAATCCCGCCTGATAACGCTTGCGATCCAGCTCGCGTGAATCGACGCGCACTCCGGCGAAAGTGGTTATATCGGCATAGGCGATGCTCGCGGCGCTGCCGGTCGCGGCCAAGCGCAGGCGATTGCCCTGCCAAGTCAGCTGTGCCCCTGCCAGGGCCGTATTGAACGCGGCCGGCCGCACGGTGTTTCGCAGGGCTCCCGGGGCGGACCGGCGCTCGACGTCGCGCCGGTAACCAGCGTATCCAAACAGGCGGATCTCGTCTCCAGCATCATAGCGCCCCTCGCCCTGCACGGCGAACGTCTCAGTACTTTCCGTCCTGAGCTTGGCAAAGCGCGTTGCCGTCGCCGAAGCTGTGAGACCAAGCTGATGGCGTGACCATTGCGTCACGGCGCGTACCGACGGCTCGATCACGATGCCAACATCGCTGTCCTTGCCGTTCTGTACGGCACGGACATTATCGTCATAGGCGACCTGGACCCTGAGCCGAGGGTAGATCGCAAAACCGGCTGCGCGAAGTCCGACCTCTTCATAGCCCGCCTGCACACGTTGATTCACTGCCTGAGTCCGCTGCCTGTCGAACTGCGTCCCGGCAGTGGGTGAGGCGGACACGTTCTGCGCGCGAACACCATGGCCACACGATAATGCGATCATCGCACTCGCCCCACAAAGCCCTTTGATCGTTCCAGTCCGCATACCGACAATGATATCAAACGGCCAAAGTGCCGCAACGCCAATTCCGACGATGATCGATGTTGTTCGTGTTGCAAGTGCAAACACCAACACTATTCTTGGCCTCGTATAACTACCCACGCTCATCGAATGAGCGTTAATTGACGATATCCCGGCATGAGTTCGTATCGACAACTTACATCCAAATCGGATTGATGTCCTGTTTGCATAATGAAGCGCTCTGGAGGAAATGCGAAGATGCCGAAAGCAAAGTTAGGCGCTCTACTGGGCTTGGCCGCATCGCTGATGCCGGCGCTGTCCGGATGTGCATCAATGCCGCGGCAAGTAGCGCCATCGGTGGCGGAGACGACCGAGTACCGCCTGGGATCAGGCGATGGCTTGAGACTTATCTTCTACGGCGAGGACAAGCTTAACGGCGAATATCAGATAGCGAGCGACGGGCGTCTCGCACTCCCGCTCGTCGGGACGATCGAAGCAAATGGGAAAACTCTCGCCGAGTTGCAGGAAGCAATCCGCGTCGCCTATGCCAAGGGTGGGTACTTGCTGGACCCAAAAGTCGCGGTTGAGATCCTACGGTATCGCCCGTTTTTCGTACTGGGTGAGGTCAACGCGCCAGGGCAGTACCCCTTCATTCCGGGCATGAACGTCCGGCAGGCGATCGCTACCGCCAAAGGCTACACATATCGCGCACAACAAGGAACTGCGATGATCACGCGTTGGGGCGAGGCAAGCGAGACACCGTACAAGCTTTCGCCAGGCACCGCCGTCAGGCCCGGCGACACCATCCGCGTTCCTGAACGCCATTTTTAATCATGAGACGGCCTGCTGTCGTTAAACACCCGCCTGATCGCGGCGGTAGGCAGATAATGCGCTCTATTTACAGAATATCTAAGTGCAGCGGCCCCATCATGGTTCTTTTCACAAACTTTAAGGGCGGCTGATTCAAATCAGCCAAATGTTCGATCGCTGTCTGCACTGCATGTTAGGCCAGATCACCTATAATCCTACTTGCATCCATTCAATTGTATTGACCAGGATTGCATCACAAGATGTGGGTTATGGTCCCGGAAGCGCCTCAACTAGGGAAGTGTGTCGAGATGATATCGTCAACCGCCAATCCAAGGCGATCTGCACGCTTCCTCCCCGCGCCTTTCGCAGGCAACTCGCCGCGCTCCTCAAGATCTCGACAGCACAGCCAGCTCACCCTCGAGGCATTCTTCATGGCGCTGTCATTCGTGGGATCACTTTTGGGATCTGCATATTGGATCCATCCTGCATGGTCTTTGGCAGCTTTCGTCAACTACATCTGGCTGTGCACCGTGCTGTTCCGCCTGGAACCGCGCGGAACCGTGCTCATCCTGCCCCAGTTGATCAATAATGCATCCGCCATGGTTGCGATGATCATGATAGAGTTCGGCGCGGAGATGTTCGAACTGGGCCTTGTCGGTCGCCCCGGTCCATGGTCAAGCGCGCTTGCCATCTGCAATCTGATGTTTTGTGCCGGATTCGTCGTCGCCGTACGTCCGCTTCTGAAGATGCTGGATCGCAGGTCAGGCACAGAGATGTCGTTGGTGCTCGACCGCTTTGCCAATCTTGTCGCCATCATCACCTTGGCGCTGGCCGGAATGATGGCACTGGCTCTCATCTTTCGCGGGCTGCAAGCGGGATTCCCCCTACTCGCCGGTACGGATCGCTTCCTGTTCAGACGCTTCTCTGCGGACAAAGTGACACTTTACGCACTCAACCTGAAGTTCGTGATCGGCTACGCGCTTGGGTTTGTCACATTCGTAGTGCCTGCGACGCGATGGCTACGCATCAGTGCGGGACTCATGTTCGCCCTGCTGATGATCATCTATTTCCTTTTTGGTGATAAGTTCTTCACCCAGCTAAGCGCACTCTCAGCCTTCGCGGCCCCCTATCTCTACTACCATCATCGCAAGATATCCCGAAGGATCTGGGTCTATGCTCTTAGTGGCTTGCTTGCGCTCTCGGGAGTGATGGGCATGACCACCTACATCTACTCGAAGGGGTTCACCGAAACCAGTGCCGCAACCACCAAGAAACTAAGCGGACGGATGGTTGGCCAAGGAGAACTATGGTACCTTCAATCCTCGATCGGCGCTCCCGTAGTCGACTGGAACGCCCCTTTGATCGAACGCTATCTTCAATCACTTAGCGTAAAATCAATCGATCTGTTTGCCGTGCAAAATTCGCTCGGGCCCAATTACTTTTCCAACCGCTACGCGCCGGACTATTTGCGAGCATCGTTGCAGCGCAATGCCGGCTCGGTCACCTATACGGCTGTCACCGAGGCTATGGGGCTTGTGCTTTTTGGATGGCTGGGATTGGGCGTCCTGATGTTCGTACTCGGTGGATTTCTCGGGCTCGCCTGCGCCTATATCGCCTATGCAATTGAGAGCCGATCAATCTTGAGCGGACTGTTCGCAGCATACATCTATGTACAACTGCGCACGTCGATAATCCAGGCGACCCCATGGGTGATCGCAAGCGTTTATTCGGCGCGGTGGCTGGTGCTGATACTGGCTATCGAACTCGCGCTACTTGTCCTTGCCCGTGGCGGCGCACGCTCAGGCAGGAGGAGCCGCCGGAATCAGGTCCGCTCGCCGCGATCCATCCAACCAACCGCGAAGCCATCGATCTAATGGACGCTCAACCAGCAAATTGACGGCAAACGCTGCGGTGATGACCACGATCATGAGCAGCATCACATAGAGCCAGGGCGCCATCGGCAAGCCGATGCGGTTCCAGATCAACGCGCCCGATCGAATACCGAACGGATGGATCACATAGATCGCGTAGGATGCCTCCCCGCCGGCAACGAGAAAGCGCTTCAATCTCCCTTGATGGGCATCGAACGGCGCCGCGACCACAGCCATCGCGATCAACCACGCCGGCAACCCTGCATAGACCGCGCGGGGAAGGTAAGCTGCCATTCCGTTGTTCTGCATCCATGTAAGCAGCAATACACTTGCCGCGATAACGGACCACGCTCCCACGCTGCTCAGCCTGAAATCGCGATGGTACAACATGGCCACGCCGATGCCGCCGATAAATTCGAACACCAACGACTGCCCCCAAAAGGCGATTGCCGTTGGTGGATGCGGCAGCACGTTCGCAAGAGCAACCATCGCCCCGAGCAGAAGCGTCATCACCAACAGCCCCGTGCGCTGGCCGAACATCAGCGCGATCGCGAAGACAACGTAGAAGTACGCTTCGAAATTGAGCGTCCATCCCAATTTAAGCACGGGCACTGCCTCTCCCAACGCGTTCAGCGATGGAAAGAACAGAAAGGACGCAAGGACGTGGCCGAGGTCAGGCTGGGGGATTGAAACCGCATTCGAGAAGGTGGCGGACGCGAGCAGCATCAGCACGGTTGCGAGATAATACAGCGGTGCGATACGCAGATAGCGCCTGATTAGGAAGTTACGCGCGGCACCCTTCTGTCCAAATTTACCAGCTGCGACATGATACATGATGAAGCCGCTGATCACGAAGAACAGATCGACGCCAAAGCCGCCATCGATAAGGGTAAAGGGATGGAAGCCACCAGCATCCGGAAACCGCGATACAACCTCGTGCTGTAAGTGTGCGAACAGAACCGAGACAGCCGCGATGAAGCGAAGAACCTGAACACGCCCGAGATATGCTCCTCGTTGCTTCATACGTAGTTCTCCAAAGTCACTGAAATTGATCCGATACCGATCGGACGCGAAGCCGAATATCCTGACTGGCTATTGCCCCCTCATTGTCCCGGCAGTATTTTGCAAGTGCGAATGGATCGGTTCTGCAGCACGTTGCGATACCGTCACCACGCGCCTTATGCACGTTGGGAACGGTCGTGACGTCTTTGATACATAATCGGATCACGTTTCTGCACGGCTTGATTCAGCGCATTGTGATTACCTGCAGAGCGATGGTCCGAACGCTGCCTTACGTGTCTCATAGAGGATGACCGGCGCTTACTCATGCTGAAGAACCTGGCATCGATGTCGTCGCTCAACCTGTTCAAGGCCGCGGTGCAATTCGCGATCACCACCCTAGTGGCCGTCTTCGTCTTACCTGCCGACTATGGCCTGATCACATTCTCGCTGCCCATTATCCAGTTCATTGCGCTGATGACGGACATGGGGCTGGGCAGTGCCATCATTCGTCAACCTGACGTTCGACCGGAGGATGCAGGAGCCGCGTTTGCAGTCTCGGCGGCGATTGCCACCATTTCGGCGCTAGTCCTGATCGCTTTCGCACGCCCTATCGAGATTTGGGCCTCGATGCCGGGACTTGCGCCGGTCCTGGCAGCGCTGGCGATCGCGGTGGGCTTTACGATCGCGGCGGCGATCCCGCGTGCCATGTTGGAGCGAGATCTACGCTACCAGCAAGTCGCGCTCGTGGAAGGTGGCGCCACCATCGTCGGCGCACTTCTGTGCGCCGCTCTGGTCGGCATGCTGCAGGCGGGCATTTGGGGCGTGATCGGCTTTCACATCGCACTGCAAGCCACGCGCGCCGTGTCCTTCACGGGATTGACCTGGAAACTGTACAAGCTTGATGGACAATGGAACAGAGTGCTGCCGTTACTAGGGTTTGGCGGTTGGGTTTTGGCCAGTAACGTCATCAATTTCGCGGCCCGCAATGCGCAGGGGCTGCTCATCGGCGCAACGTTGGGGGCTGCGGTGGTCGGCCTCTATGGCATGGCCTATCAATTCATGATCCTGCCCCTGATGGCCCTTGCATGGCCCGCTTCAGGTGTCCTGCTGGCAACGCTTAGCCGTCTAGCCAGTGGGTCGACACTTGATGGCGATCGCGCCGCATTCACAGCGCCGGTGCTGTCGTTGAGCCTGCTCACCGCAACGATCACCTTTCCGCTGATGATGTGGATCGCGCTCGCATTGCCTTTCCCGGTGCGGACGTTGCTCCACCCACAGTGGCAGCAGGCTTTGCCGCTGATCGCGATGCTCGCGCCGCTGGGTGCCCTCCAGTCGCTGGCGGCTTACAATGGAGCCGTTCTGATCGCGCGCGGGCATGCGAGACTACAATTCCACGTGAATCTGGCCAGCAGCGCCGCGCTATTGGTCGGCTTTGTCGCATCGCTGCCGTTTGGCATCCAGGCTTTCGCGGTCACCTATCTGATCGTCGGCAGCATCGTCGCGGTAGGACAGATCCTGGCGAAGCTATGGGCTGCCAGAATAAACGTGATCGAATATCTGCACAGCCTGGCCGTTCCGATCCTGGCCACGGCGGCAGGTTGCGCAACCGCTGCTCTTTACGGATTGCGACCGCTTGATTGGCAACAATGGAGCTATATGACGCTGATCTACATATTAACCGTCCTAGCGATCAATGCGTGCAGCCACCGTCCGATCGTTCAAGCGGTTCGCGGCTTGATGCCCGCTTAGGCGGGGGTGCAATATAGCCCCCTCGCCAGCCAACCAGATGCAGTTCGATACCCGGGATAAACGCCTCTTTATGGCGCGACCATGGCATCAATCAGGACGCGCGCGCTACTCTCCCATGTAAAGCGATCCACACGCTCCATTGCCAAAAGACGTTGCTGCGCATTTCTTTGTGATACATCCCAGTGCTCACGCATGATTTCGGCGAGGCGGTCAGCATCGGCGCGTGGAAAGTAAGTTGCCGCATTTGCACAGACTTCATGCAAAACCGGAATGTCCGACGCAATTACCGGGCAACCGGTAGCCATTGCTTCCAGGGGAGGGATACCGAAACCCTCATAGAGGCTGGGGAATACAAGTGCCGTCGCGTGCGCGTAGAGCGAAGCTATTTCCGCATCGGTTCGACGGGACGCCAGGATCACATTCTTCGCCGCGGCAGTACCCTCACCCCCGAAAACGCTGCGATCAAGTGATCCCACCACCACGAGCTTGGCGCCGTCTCGACCCATTCTAGCAAAAGCGTCCAGAAGAACCGGAAGGTTCTTGTTGGGCGCGGGGCTGCCGACGAAGAGGAAATACCGTTGCGGCTCAAGACCCAAACGCGCTAACACCAGATCGTCTGATGCGCTTCCGACAAAATGATCGCATCCGTTGTAAGCCACCAGGATGGCGTCTTCACGCAACGCCAATGTTTGCGCGAGTTCTTGCTGCGAAAACTTCGATACTGTCCCGATGCGCCCGGTTCGCGCCAGAATACGGCCAAGCGCACGATGGGCGATACGATATTTCAGGCCGAAATTACCCGGCGTGCGGAAGACTGCTGCATCGTGAATGACCACCAGTCTATCTCGGTGAAAAACAGGTCCGCTATTGCCCAGGTTCAACAATCGCGATTTTGCGGCAGCGCGCGCCAGATCCCGTTGTTCCCACAGATGGCCTCCGCCCTTGCCGACGACTTCAATGGTGATGGCGCCTAGCTGCAGAGCCTGATCTGCTCCGGGAGGAACCATCAGCTTCCAGCGAAATCCATCCAACTTTGTAGATTGATTTTGGATCAGACGGTCCATCGCAATCACGATCTCCCGACTATATCGCTGAACTCCACTCAGTCGTTGCATCATGAAACGACCATTTATTGCGATGTCGCGATTTGATCCAAGATCATTCATGCGTCGAAACCTAACCACTAGGATAATCAGGGCTTGATCATACTCCATCTTAGCTCGCTTTATCCACCATCGTTAGTCGGTGGCGCTGAAAAGGTTGCATCCATTCTTGCAGAAGTTCAGGCGGCCGCAGGTCATGACGTCACCGCCTGCTCACTTGTGCGGGAACCCACGAAGCCAGCCATGTTGAATGGCGTCAGGTCGCGACCCTTGAACGCGCGCAATCCCTTGTGGATTCTGGAATCGGCAAAATATCCATCGCCCATACGCCTCGCCAACAAGGCCGCTACCGTGCTTAACGGTCGAGTTTCATCCGAATTCGGGGCACTTCTCGACGACATCAGGCCGGACGTTCTGCACACCCATTCCATGGTCGAATTACCACCGCATGTTTGGGATCAGGCTGCGCGCAGGAATGTTCCTGTCGTCCATACGCTTCATGATTACGACTTGCTTTGTATTCGCGGCGCGATGTTCAAAGATGGGCGCAAGTGCGAGCCTCGCCATATCGCATGCCGCGTTTTATCCGCACCCAAGCGCAAGATGCACGACCGCATCGATGCCGTTGCCGCAGTCTCGCAGACCGTGCTGCAGACACATCTAGACCATGGCCTTTTCACCCATTTACCGGCCCGAAACCGCCGTGTGATCTGGAATCCGGCGCACCTGCCGAAGCGTCGCCGCCCTCGACATCCACGCAACTTCGACGAGCCTCTACGCTTCGGCTTTCTGGGGCGTCTCGTGGGGGAAAAGGGTCTCGGGCCATTACTGCAGGCGTGCCGACAGTTACCCTTGAGCGGATGGACACTTCGGATCGCCGGAGAAGGCGCAGAGCGCCGCGCGTTTGAGGCTCAGGCACAAGGGCTTCCGGTTACATTCGACGGCTATGTCGAAAGCACCGAGTTCCTGTCGCAGATCGACGTGCTGATTTGCGTGCCGCTGTGGGATGAACCGTTCGGCCTCACCACGATCGAAGCGTATGCGGCCGAATGTCGTGTCATCGGCTCCGAGCGAGGGGTTATTGGTGAAGTCGTAAGCCGGATCGATCCCGAATGGCGCGTGTCGCCGGGCGACGCGGACGCCTTGGCATTCGCGATGAACCGCGCATTGGACACGCACGCACCGCTGGATACGGCACGCCAGTCCGAAGTGGACGCGCTGCTGACCCAACTCGATCCGGCCAACGTCGCGCACGATTATCTCGACCTTTATCACACGGCACAGGCACGATCCGGCGCGCCCGTTGCTGCGAACGGATGACGTCCATGCGGATCCTCCATCTCAGCATGCTCTACCCGCCCCACATCCTGGGGGGAGCGGAAAAATCCGTGGCGATGCTGGCCGAAGCACAGACCGCCTTGGGCCATCAGGTCGCAGCGGCCTGTACCACCCCCGACAAATTCGTCCACGAGCAGCGCAACGGCGTGGACGTTTTTCGGATGCCGCACGAAACCGCGTTCTGGGCGGAGGAATGGCCGCGGCACAGCAAGCTTGAACGAGGCTGGCGCAAGTTCACGCAGCAGTTCAATTACCGTCTGCGCGGCCATTTCGGACGCGTGATCGACCGCTTCCGGCCCGACATCATTCACACGCATTCGATGGTCGATGTGTCGACGACGGTGTGGGAGGCCGCCGCTGAACGCGACCTTCCGATCGTCCACACCTTGCGCGATTATGACCTGCTGTGCGCCGATGCGTCGATGTGGCACGACGGTGGGCCCTGCGGTGTAAAGTGCAAGGTGATGACCTTTGCCAAGGTCGGGCGGCATCGCCTCACCGAGGGTGTGGCCGCCGTAGGACGCGAGACACTCGACATCCACCGCCGCGCGGGCTTCTTCGATCACCTGCCCGAGCGTCTTCAGCGGGTGATCTGGAATCCTGCCGTCGTGGAAGGTGCAGGTCCCGGTTATCAGCGACCGACCCGTGCCGGCCAGCCATTCACATTTGGCTACCTGGGCAGGATCAACGAGGAGAAAGGCGTCGGCACCCTGATCGATGCAGCACGCCGGCTCGCCCCCGGCAATTGGCAGGTCATGGTCGCTGGAAAGGCGAACAACACGCTCGATCCCTTTGTCGCACGCGCGCAGGGGCTTCCCGTAACCTTTCCCGGGTTCATGGATCCACGGGCGTTCTTCGAAGCGATCGACGTTATGATCGCGCCATCGATCTGGGCGGAACCCCTTCCCCGCACCATTCTGGAAGCCTGCGCGATGGGCGTACCGACGATTGGTGCGCGATCGGGCGGCATTCCCGATCTGATCGGCCATGACAACGCGGATTGGCTGTTCACCCCGGGCGATGACGCCAACCTTGCCGGGCAGATGATGCGTACCATCAGGACAGGACGCGAGGGATTGCCCGGCCAGGAAGCGTTCGCCTCGGTGCTTACCGAAACGCAGCCGGAAGTGGTCGCTCGCCGTTATCTGGCCTTCTACGATGATGTCCTTGCCGCTCGTCTATCGCGCGCGGCCTGAACAAGCCATGCGCATACTCCACGTCGCAGAATCGGTAAAAGGCGGCTGCGGGACATATCTGAATCAGCTGGTTCGCGCCCAGCGGGCGAGCATGGCGATCACCGATGTCCACGCCGTTCTGCCTGCTGCACATGTGATCCAGGTACCCGATATTCCCCAGGATTGCCGCACGCTGTTCGACAGTGCCGGTCGTTCGCCAAGGTCGCTCCATGCGCTGTGGAAGGCGACCGCACGGCAGGTGGCGGCCATTCAGCCGGACTGCGTGCATCTCCACTCGACCTTTGCCGGCGCGATCGGCAGGCTTGGGCTCGCTCTGGGATCTCGCCGACCGCCGGTCGTCTATTGCGCGCATGGATGGTCATTCGACATGGACGGATCGCCCGCCAAACGCGGGACAATGGCCCTGACCGAGCGGGTGCTTTCACATGGCTGCGAGGGCGTGATCGCAATATCGGAATACGAGCGGGAGCGCGGCATCGCCATCGGCATCGCGCCCGAGCGCATCGTGACGGTCCTCAACGGCATCGTCGATGCACCGTGGACCCCCATCCCGGCCAATTGCGAAACGCGCGGCGTCGGACGACCGCGCAGAGCGTTGTTCATTGGCAGGCTCGACCGGCAAAAAGGCATCGATATACTGCTGGCCGCCATCGCCGGATTGGAGGACCGCATCGATCTTCGCGTCATCGGCTCGACTGTCGTTGGGGATCAAGCCGCAATCGATCTGGATCGCCCTGGCATCACCCACCTGGGTTGGTGCGATGACGAGCGCATCCGGCAGGAGCTTGCCTGGGCGGACTACGTGGTTATCCCATCGCGGTGGGAAGGCTTTGGCCTTGTCGCCCTTGAAGCGATGCGAGCCGGCCGCGCAGTAATCGCGACGAACGTGGGCGGCCTACCCGAAGTGATCGACAATGGACGCACCGGTTGGCTGGTCCCCGCCGAAGACCCGGTTGCACTTCGCACTGTGATGCTGTCACGAACCAGCGCTCAACTCGCCGCCGCCGGGCTCGCCGGTCGTCGGCGTTTCGCCCAGTGCTTCACGATCGAGCGCACTGCCATGGCGTTATCGGCTGTATATCGGCAAGCCATCGCGATGCGTGGCAGCATCTCGCATGCCTTCGCTTGAACTTGGAAGTTGCTGAAATAAGGTGCGTAGGCAGCGCCTCAGTCCGGCACAATCGCAATCGAGACGGTGACTCTAGCGGGGACGACCGCCTCACGAGCACGCGTCGAGTCCCATGAATGATTGCGCAGGCGGTCTGCCGCTGGTTTGAAAGCGAGGTTGTTTTTCCAGCTCTTCGAAATACGTATGAGCCGGAGGGCCGTGATACAGCCACGGCAGCGCCATAAATGGCCGGAGCTGCGTTGGAGATGACTCTCGTCAATCAATCCGCATTTAGCTTGCGGTGCTGCAGCAACCCTGTCTGGATCCGCAGGACATTGGGCATACGGTCGCCATGTCCGTGGTGGCATGGACCGCCAAGTTCGCCGTCGCCATTTTGACCGAACGATCCATCCGCGATCGAAGCCGGGCCACGGCCAAGTCCGGCATCGACGGAACACCAATGTGGCAGATCGGTCGCGCTCGGCTACTCGACCACCACGCTGGTCGACGCAGCGGCTTCCTCGGCTGCCTTGGTTCGTGCGTCGCTACGCTCGGTAAACCACATCAGGATCAGCGTGCCTTCGAACAGCAGCAATAGCGGCACCGCCAGCAGCAGCTGGGAGATCACGTCGGGCGGCGTCGCCACGGCAGCGACGATGAATATCCCGACGATGGCATAGCGCCGCGCGCCCTTGGTCTGTTCACGCGTGATGATGCCGGCACGGTTCAGCAGCATTAGCAACACCGGCATGAGGAAGCTGATCCCGAACGCCAAGATGAACTGCATGACAAGCGCAAGGTAATCGCCGGTTCCCGGTAGCGCTTCCAGCTTAAGCCCGCCCTTCTGCCCCTCGAACCCGAGGAAGAAGTGAAACGCGGTGGGCATCACCACGTAATAGGCGAGCGCCGCGCCCATCGTGAACAGCACCGGGGTCGCGATCAGGAAAGGCAGGAACGCCTTCTTCTCTTTCGCGTAGAGGCCCGGCGCGACGAAAGCCCAGATCTGGTTGGCGATGATCGGAAAGCTGAGGAAGAACGCGGCGAAGATGGCGATCTTCACTTCGACGAAGAATGCCTCGTACAGCTTCGTATAGATCAGCACCGCCTCGCCGGGCGGAAAGGCGCGTGTCAAGGGTGCGACGAGGAAGGTGAAGATACGGTCCGCGAAGTAGAAGCAGATCGCGAACGCGATGCCGAACGCCACGAGCGCGCGCAACAGTCGCGTGCGCAATTCGATCAGGTGATCGAGCAGTGGCGCCTGCGAATCGTCGATGTCCTGAAGGCGAAAGGCCATGACTATGCCACCAGGCTTGAGTTGCCGGCCATCATGGCGGCGGGAGCGGCAACTGCGGCTCGGCCTCGTCGGCCGGGTCAGAGCGCTTATGCGGCGAAGTGCGGTCTTCCAGCGAAGCGAGCGCAGCCTCGGCCGAGGTCGGCTGCGCACTCAGTTCGTCGCCGGTCATCGGATCGCTGGCAGCAAGCTGCGGATGCGATTTCATGATCGCCTCGTTCTGCTCACGCCATTTGCGCTCCATTTCCTCAAGCTCGGCCTCGCGCACCATGGCGTCGAGTCCGCTGCGGAAGTGACCCGATATCCGCCGCATCTTGCCGATCCATCGCCCGGCGGTGCGCAGCGCCATTGGCATGTCTTTGGGACCGATCACGACCACCGCTACGATCACGATCATCAGCATCTCGGATGCACCGACGTCGAACATGCGCTCTTGGTCCCTGGTTCGACTTTTCAGATCGTCTTATCGTTCGTCAAACGCCCGTTTTCGGATCGGTGGGGTTGACGACCGGGGCCGGAGCGACCGGAGGCGTAACCACGGGCGGGGACACCGGATCGACCGGACTGACAGGCTGCGGCGCGATCTGGACCGGAGGCACGACCGGCGCGGCGGTGTGACGATCGCCGCTTTCCTCGTGAATACCTTCCTTGAAGCTTTTGATGCCCTTGCCGAAATCACCCATGATCTCGGAGATGCGGCCGCGGCCGAACAGGATCAAAACGACCAGAAGGACGATGATCCAGTGCCAGAGGGATAGGCCACCCATACTTGCGACTCCAATGCTTGCGCCAGTCGGTGGCGCGGGGCTCATCTAGTGCTTTGTACGCCCGGATGCCAGTGCGTTCCACGTCGGGCGCAAAGGCATCGGGTGCACTAAAGCGCGATCAGGTTGCGGCGCGCTACGACCCGGCGATGACGATCGCGTGACGGTCCCTCATTGCGTATCGTCGCCGTCGGCTTCGCGCGACATCGCCTGTTCCACCATGTCGTCGTCGACGGGATCGAGCAGCCCGGCGCCGCGCATCTCGTCGACGCCCGGCAGTTCCTTGAGCGATGCAAGACCGAAGTGGGCGAGAAACTCCGGTGTCGTGGCGTAGATGACGGGACGGCCGGGCACCTCGCGGCGGCCGCTGATCCGCACCCACCCGGCTTCCATCAGCACGTCGAGCGTCCCCTTTGCGGTTTGCACGCCACGGATCGCCTCGATCTCGGCCCGGCTGACCGGCTCATGATAGGCGACTATCGCCAGCACTTCGGTCGCCGCACGGCTGAGCCTGCGCACATCCTCGCGCTCACGCCGTAGCAAATGCGCCAGGTCGGGCGCGGTCTCGAAGTGCCAGCGGCCACCCCGTTCGACGAGATGCACGCCGCGCCGATCATAATGCGCGCGCAATTCGGCCAGCGCGGCACGCACGGGGACACCGCCCAGATGCGCCGAAATCGTCTCGACCGTCATCGGCGCCTCGGCCGCGAACAACGTCGCTTCCACCGCACGCACGAGATCATCGGGTGGGTTCACCGCCCGATCGCCTTCAACCGCAGCGGTCCGAACGTCTCATCCTGCGCCAGTTCCGCCCGGCCAGTACGCGCGAGTTCCAGCGCGGCGACGAAGCTGGAGGCCAGGGCCGACCGACGCAGGCGCGGGTTGGCCCAATCCCCTTGGGTGACCGGCGGCACGAAATCACGCAGTTCGATCCAGTCCAGCGTGACACCGAGCATCGCGGCGACCCGGGCAATCGCACTTTCCAGTGTCATCACCATGCGTTCGCGCACCATGTGCACCACGGGCTCGTTGCGCATCTTCACGTCGCCATATGCCCTTACAAGGTCGAACCATTCGCATTGCCAGCGATTGCGGCGATCGACGCGCAAGCCTTCTGGCGCCCCGCGTGAGAACACGTCGCGCCCCAGCCGGTCCCGCGCCATCAACCGGGCCGCGCCTTCGCGCATCGCATTCAGCCGCTGCAGACGAAGCTGCAGGCGTAGCGCCAGTTCTTCGGGGCTGGGATCCTCCTGTTCATCCTTGGGCAGCAGCAATGCGGACTTGAGATAGGCGAGCCATGCCGCCATCACCAGGTAATCGGCGGCCAGTTCCAGCCGCATCGCCCCGACCCGATCGATGTAGCCCAGGTATTGATCGACGAGTTCGAGGATCGATATCCGTCGCAAGTCCACCTTCTGCCGCCGGGCGAGATCGAGCAGCAGATCAAGCGGCCCTTCCCAGCCGTCGATCTCTAGATAAAGCGGTCGATCCTCGTCGCGTGCGCTCGATCCCTGCCGATCTTCGACAGCCAGCGCGGTCACGCCCTGGTGTCGCCGGAGGCCAGCGCCAACAGCGCGTCGCGCTTGGCGACGAGCTCGCCATGGTCGGCAGTGACTACCTCGACATCGAGCGCCAGGGCGCGCTCCAGTCGGGCACCGCTCGCCGCGGACATCGACGGGCAGGCCGCGGCGATCCCGATCATGTCGTCCATTCGCGCCCAGCAGTTGAGCGCGATGTCGCATCCCGCCGCGATCGCCCGCGCCGCGCGTTCGGGCACCGTTCCATCAAGCGCCTGCATGTCGAGGTCGTCGGTCAGCAGCAGGCCAGCGAAGCCGATACGCTTGCGAATCACCTCTTCGATGATGAACGGCGAGAGGGTGCCCGGATTGTCCGCATCCCACGCGGTGTAGCGGACATGGGCGGTCATCCCGATCGGCGCATGGGCCAGGCTGCGAAACGGACGCAAGTCGATTTCCAGTTCCTCGGCGGAGGCAGTAACGGTGGGCAGCTCCTTGTGGCTGTCTGCCGTGGCGCGGCCATGACCGGGCATGTGCTTGATGCAGCCGACGACGCCGGCGCGGGCAAGTCCGTCGAGCGCCGCGCGGCCGAGCGCTGCCACGCGCATCGGATCGGCGCCGAAAGCGCGATCGCCGATGACGTCGTGCGCACCCGGCTGGCGCACATCGATCGAGGGATAGCAATCGACGGTGATCCCGACCTCTGCCAGGTCCAGTCCCAGCGCGTGGGCATTGCATCGCGCCGCCTCGATCGCGCTGATCGGTCCGATGTTATAGAGCCGGTCGAACGCCTCGCCAGCGGGATAAGCCGGCCAGATCGGAGGCTTCAACCGCGCCACGCGGCCGCCTTCCTGATCGATGCAGACGAGTGGCCGGTCGCGACCGTGGATGTCGCGCAGGCTGTCGGTCAGCGCGCGGACTTGCTCGCGGCTATCGATGTTGCGGCCGAACAGGATGTATCCGGCAGGGTCGGCATCGCGGAAGAAGGCACGCTCGTCGGCGCTGAGCGTCAGCCCCGACAAGCCGAAGATCGCGGGTGTCATGATCGAGGATTCGCAGAACTCGACAGTCGGGGCAAGTTGGCGTCGTCGGATGTGCACAGGTGGAGGCGGATCACGACCGCCCCCGCCATTCCCGTAGAGGTGGGAATGGCGGGGCTATGAGGCCGGCGCCCTCAGCTGCCGCGCTTGACCTGGCAGCTCAGGCCTGCCCCCTTGAGCGTGGCGCAAAGGCGATTGGCGGCATTAGTATCGCCGGGCACGGCCTGCAGGCGATAGACGGTGCCGATGTCGGCGCGCCCCTCGACGATGCGGTACTTCATGCCCGATAACGCTTCATATTGCGTGGACAGGCGGGTCCAGCCCTTGTCGGCGGACTCGCGAGTGGAATAAGCGCCGATCTGCACGCCGACACCGGTGGTGTCGGTCGACGCCGCCGACGATGAAACAGCTGCCGGCGATGCGGCCGCGTTGCCCTCGGGCTTGGGCGTGATGGCGGGTGCAGGCGCATCGCTGCCCATGCGGACTTGCCGGGTCTGGCCTTCCGCCACAGCGAAGCTGGTGTCGCCGGTGCCGGCGACGACTTCACCACCGGGATTGGCCGGTCTCGTCTTATATGGCGTGGTCGGTGCCGCGATCGTCTCGCCATCGGCAACCAGCGTCTCGTCGGGTCGGTCGCGCTGGAACCACCAGATCGCGCCGACGATCACGCCCAATGCCACCAGTCCAAGCAGAACGAAGGCGATGAGTTGCCCGGTGCCCGAGCGGTTCTGATCAAGATCGTCGTCATCGTCACCCTCGAGCCACGGCAGGCGGACGTCGTCATCGCCGAGGTCAAGCTCTCCCGTCTGATCGAAGCGGTTGTCGAACGATCGGTCGGTGCCGACCTTCGAGCCGGTCCTGGCGAACGCCTCGCGTTCATCCTCGATGCGCGAATCGTCGCGGCCCACACCCGGATACGCCATCGCCATCGTCACATTTCCTCCACCGCCTCGACACCGAGCAAGGCCAGCCCATTGCGTACCAACTGCCCGATCTGGGTTGCAAGAAAAAGCCTAGCGCCGGTCAGGTTACCATCTTGTGCCACGATGAAGCGCTTTTCGACGCGATCGTTGCCGAGGTTCCAGTAGCCATGGAACGCAGCCGCCAAATCCTGCAGGAAGAAAGCGATCCGATGTGCCTCGCGCGCGGCGGCGGCGGCTTCGACGATGCGAGGGAACTGCGCGGCCAGCTTGATGAGATCCAGCTCTTCCTCGCCCAGCAGCTCTACATGCTCGCCCGATGGCGCGAAGCCTTCCGCCGCGCCCTTGCGCAGGGTCGAGCTGACGCGGGCATGGGCATACTGGACGTAGAACACCGGGTTGTCCTTCGACGCCTCGACCACCTTGGCGAAGTCGAAGTCCATCTGCGCCTCGGGTTTGCGGGTCAGCATGGTGAAGCGCACCACGTCCTTGCCGACTTCCTTCACCACGTCCGCCAGCGTAACGAAGGTGCCCGAACGCTTGGACATCTTCACCGGCTCGCCATTGCGCAGCAACTGCACCATCTGGACCAGCTTGATCTCGAACGGGATCGCCCCCGTTCCATCATTGGCGCCGTCGGCGCTGGTCAGCGCGGTGACCGCGGCCTTGATCCGCTTGACGGTGCCGGCATGGTCGGCGCCCCAGATGTCAACCAGCGCATCGGCATTCTGCGCTTTCTGGAAGTGGTAGGCGAGGTCGGCGCCGAAATACGTCCAGCTGCCGTCGGACTTGCGGATCGGGCGATCCTGGTCGTCGCCAAATTTGGTCGAGCGGAACA
Organism: Novosphingobium sp. TK46; assembly: GCF_055361525.1. Classification (NCBI taxonomy): domain Bacteria; kingdom Pseudomonadati; phylum Pseudomonadota; class Alphaproteobacteria; order Sphingomonadales; family Sphingomonadaceae; genus Novosphingobium; species Novosphingobium sp. TK46. The sequence continues at coordinate 2,098,316 of NZ_CM143963.1, read as the reverse complement.
GCGGCAGTTCGACCGGCTCCCAGTCGTCCAGGGTCTTGCCCTTGGGCGCTTCCAGCACGCCGTCATAGACGAGATCGCGGGCGCGCAAAAAGGCTTCGGCTTCCTCGGGCTTGCCGGCGGCCTGCAGTTCCGCCTCCGACGAGAACAGGTCGTGCTCGATGCCGAGCAGCGCCAGATCCTGCTTGATCATCACCAGCATCGCCGCGACCGCCTTTTCGCGGAACAGGATCAGCCAGTCGCTTTCGGGCGCGGCGACGTACGTGTCGCCGAACTCCTGCGCGAGCGCCTGGCCCAGCGGCACCAGGTAGTCGCCAGGGTAGAGCCCCTCGGGGATCGTAACCGTCTCGCCCAATGCCTCGCGGTAGCGGACGTGCACCGAGCGGGCGAGCACGTCGACCTGCGCACCCGCATCGTTGACGTAGTATTCGCGGATGACCTTGTAGCCCGCCGATTCCAGCAGCGTGCAAAGCGCATCGCCCACCACCGCGCCCCGGCAATGGCCCATATGCATCGGCCCGGTCGGGTTGGCCGAGACATACTCGACGTTCACCACCGCGCCGCCGCCTGCATCCGACTTGCCATAGTCCGCGCCCAACGTCGCGATCGCACGCAGTTCGGCCAGCCAGGCGGCGGGCGACAGGCGCAAGTTGATGAAGCCCGGACCGGCGATCTCGGCGCTGGTCACGTCGGGCAGCTTGGTCAGTTCGGCGATCAGCGCCTCGGCCAGATCGCGCGGCTTCAAGCCCGCAGGTTTGGCCAGCACCATCGCCGCATTGGTCGACAAGTCGCCGTGCGAGGGATCGCGCGGCGGCTCCACCGTGATCGCCCCGCGCTTCATCCCCGCCGGCAGCGTGCCTGCGGCTTCCAGCGCGTCGAGCGCGGCGGAGAGATGACCGGTGAAGGCGGCGTAGAGGGTCTGGTTCTGGCTCATGGTGCGCGCCGGTTAGCCGGTTTGCCCCTTCAAACCAACCTCCTTCAAATTCGCCCGGCTTTCCTGTATCGGGCCAGCCATGCCCCCATCAACGTCCCCGCAGACCTACAAGGTCAAGAGCTTCGGCTGCCAGATGAACGTCTATGACGGCGAGCGCATGGGCGAACTGCTCGCCTCGCAAGGCATGACCGCCGCGCCCGAGGGGACCGATGCTGACTTGGTCGTGCTCAACACCTGCCACATTCGCGAGAAGGCGGTCGATCGCGTCTACTCCGACATCGGCCGCCTGCGCCGCGATGACGGCTCGGTCCCGCTGATCGCGGTCGCGGGCTGTGTCGCCCAGGCCGAGGGCGAGGAGATCATGGCGCGGGCGCCGTCTGTGAAGATGGTCGTCGGCCCGCAAGCCTATCATCGCCTGCCCGAAATGGTGCGAGAGGCGGCGGCCGGTCGATCCTCGACCGACACCGACATGCCCACCGCGACCAAGTTTGCCAGCCTGCCTGCGCGACGCCGCAGCGGGGCGACCGCCTTTTTGACCGTACAGGAAGGCTGCGACAAGTTCTGCACTTATTGCGTCGTGCCCTACACGCGCGGCGCGGAAGTCTCGCGACCGTACGCCGACCTCGTCGACGAGGCGCAGCGACTGGTTGACAGCGGTGCGCGCGAGATCACGCTGCTGGGCCAGAACGTCAACGCTTGGACCGGACAGGACGCGAAAGGCCGCGACGTCGGGCTGGACGGCCTGATCCGCGCCCTCGCCGCGATGCCCAGCCTGGCGCGCATCCGCTACACCACCAGCCACCCCAACGATATGACGATGGCGCTGATCGAGGCCCACGCCACGATCCCCAAGCTGATGCCGTTCCTGCACTTGCCGGTGCAGTCGGGATCGGATCGCGTGCTCAGGGCGATGAACCGGAGCCATTCGGTCGAGAGCTACTTGCGGATCCTGGAGCAGGTGCGCGCGGTGCGCCCCGACATCGCGGTCTCGGGCGATTTCATCGTCGGCTTTCCCGGCGAGACCGATGCGGAGTTCGACGAGACGGTGCGGCTGGTCGAAGCTGTCGGCTATGCCCAGTGCTTCAGCTTCAAGTATTCCCCACGACCCGGCACACCGGCAGCGACGATGGAAGGCCAGATCGCTCCAGAGGTAATGGATGAGCGGCTACAGCGGCTGCAGGCGTCGCTGAACCGCACCCAGCTCGCCTTCAACCAGGCCAGCGTCGGGCGTGTGTGCGACGTGTTGGTGGAGCGCAAGGGCAAGCTGCCCGGCCAGTGGCTGGGCAAGTCGCCCTGGCTGCAATCGGTGCACTTCTTCGATGACGCCGCTATCGGTGATATCGTCTCCATCGAACTCGTGGAGGCAGGGGCCAATTCGCTGGCGGGTCGTCCCGCCTTGCGGATGGTCGCCTGAATGCGCATCCGGCCCCGGCGCATCGCTGCACCGGGGCCGGACGACAGGCTTACCAGAAGAAGCCGTTATGCACCTGCAACACGCGTCCGTTGCGGATGTTCACCAGCGCCACGTCGTTGCCATAGCGGACCCAGCGCGCGTTGCGGGCGGGAGCCGGCAGGCGATAGTTGCGATAGTCGTTTACCCAATACCGATTGCCATAGTACTGGCGATCGAAACGGTGACCGACGGCAACCGGGCGATATTGATATCCGCGCGGTCCGGCGTAGGCGGGGCGGCGGTAGGCATCGCGATGGGTGCGGCGATAGTCGCGCCAATCCTCACGCACTTCGCGACGTGATTCGCGCACGTCGCGGCGGGCATCGCGCACATCGCCACGATCGCCGTAGCGCTGGGCATCGCGCAGGTCTCGCTGGTCGCGGCGCAGATCGCGCTGGCTTTCGCGCACCTCGCGCGCGCTTTGCGCCTGCGCCGCCACCGCAACGAAAACCGCCGGAACCATCGCGCTGGCCGCCAGCGCGGCCATGATGAACTTACGCATCTCTATCTCCATCTTCGGCACCCCCGAGGGGCAACACATTCACCTTTGGAGCTGTTAAACTGAACGGAGTGACAACCACAGCTTCAGGACCAATGCAGGAATGTCGCGAGATGTATTCGGTTGCTGAACATCAAGTGCGTGATCGCAATTGTGGACAGTGCGGTGTCCGCCCGCTTGCGCATGCCAAACCGCAGCCTAGATTGGACGTACACTGAAGCGCGTTCATCCTGAAAGGAGCGCATGGCCCGCAAGATAGCGCAGCGTCCAGAGTCGACGCAATTTCGGCCCGACCATCATCGGCGGGCGCGTGTCGAGGTTGAATTCGACCAACCCGCGCTGCTCGGGACATTGTTCGGCCAGTTCGATGCCAACCTGGTGCAAGTGGAGAACCGGCTCGGCGTCTATATCGCCGCGCGGGGCAATCGCGTGCAGATCGAAGGCCCCGAAGACGCGGTCGCCCGCGCGCGCGAAACACTGACGGGCATGTATCACCGCCTGGAACAGGGCCACGCGCTCGATACCGGCGCCGTCGAGTCGCTTATCGTCATGTCCGCAGAACCCACGCTCGAAGGCATCATCACCGGCGATGCCGGCGGCAACCCGCCGATCATGATCCGCACCCGCAAGAAGACGATCGTACCGCGTTCGGCGATGCAGATCGACTACATGCGGTCGCTGACCCGTGCCGACATCATCTTCGCGCTCGGCCCGGCAGGCACGGGCAAGACGTATGTGGCGGTGGCGCAAGCCGTCAGCCAGTTGATGACCGGCTCGGTTCAGCGCCTGATCCTGTCGCGCCCGGCGGTGGAAGCGGGCGAGAAGCTGGGCTTCCTGCCCGGCGACATGAAGGACAAGGTCGATCCGTACCTGCGACCCTTGTACGATGCGCTCTATGATTGCATGCCCCCCGAACAGGTCGAGCGCCGGCTGGCCGCGGGCGAGATCGAGATCGCCCCGATCGCCTTCATGCGCGGGCGGACGCTGGCCGATGCCTTCGTCATCCTCGACGAAGCGCAGAACACCACGCGCGAGCAGATGAAGATGTTCCTCACCCGCTTCGGCCAGAACAGCCGCATGGTCGTGTGCGGCGACCCGCGCCAGATCGACATCCCCGGCGGCGAGCGCATGAGCGGCCTGGCCGATGCGGTCGGGCGCCTCGAAGGCGTCGAGGGGATTGAGGTGACACGGTTTACTTCTGCAGATGTTGTGAGGCACCCGATCGTGGGTCGGATCGTGGACGCTTACGAGGGGCAGGAGGCTTAGGTCGGGCCAGCTTGAATAGCGGATTGTCCGGTTGCGACCCGATTGCGGACGCTTGCACCGTTAATTCAAATCGCGCATGACCGCCGATCGCGCGGGATTTGCCTTTCTCGCGATGATGCGAGAGCAATCTTTTGAAACACAGTCAGTATTGCTGATGCTTATGCGTTGGCCTAGCCGCGTCTCCCGAGCCCGATAATCGAGCTATCAACTGGAGTGAGCGTTGTCGCGATTGCCTGCACGACTAATCATAAGCTTTGCGACAAAGGACGAGTTTAGGAGCGGATACTACGTTCCCCGCACCACAATCTATGCCCCCTATCGTGTATAATGTCGCATTCCCGCTCGTCGGTGGCAGTCACCAGTTTCTTCACGGCCTGCCAGTGGCTGCTTCATTGTCACGCCGTCCAGATGTGACAGTCGAGATTTTCACGCCTTGTCAGTCCGACGCAAACTTCGCCCGTGACATGCTTCAAGCGCTGGGTGCGGAGCGGGTAGCAATCACCGTGATGATGCTACCTACCATCGTAAGTGGCCTGTCAAAGCGTCTAAGCGCATGTGGCCCCTTGAAGATCCTTCGTCTGGCTTGGTGGTGTAATCGCATGCGCCAGTTCGACTGCATCGTGGCATTGGAGCGCACGTCAACTTGGCTCACACGGGTGCCGGGTCACTGCCCACCGATAGTGCACATCCCTCATGGAGTTGGCGGTCCGCGCCGTGCGAGCGGCAAAGGGGTGGATCGGCGCTTCTCCTTGTTTGATCTTGCACTGGTGGCGGGGCCAGCGGACGTTCGGTGCACCGTCGAACACTGCCTTTTGCCGCCAGAGCGGGTATTTGCGGTGGGTCAGGTCAAACTGGCTGGATTGAACCGCCTGCGAAAGCTGGCTTGTCAGCCCCTATTCGCCAATGGGCGACCGACGATCCTTTACAATCCGCACTTTCACCCACGTCGCGGAAGCTGGACGCGCTTTGGCAAAGAATTAATCCGGACTGTGAAGGAAGATGGAAACTTCAATCTGATAGTCGCGCCGCACGTGCGGCTGTTTGCCGATAAACCGTGCGCCGAACGCAAAGCCTTGGAAGCGCTGTCAGACCCGGAGTGGCTTATCGTCGATCTCGGCTCCGAGCGCTGCATGAACATGACCTATACCCTAGGGGCTGACATCTATGTAGGCGACTTCAGCAGCCAACTTTACGAATGGCTTATTTTTCCACGCCCGTGCGTGTTCATCGATCAGGTGGCTGATGGTGGCTCCGGCGACACCAAGTTGCCCGCCATGTGGAGCCTTGGCGAGACGGTAACCACGCCGGAACAGATCCTTGGTTCACTTCATCGTGCGACTGCGGACCACGAGCTTTACAAAGCTCTACAGCTTGAAGCGATCCTTGATACAGTCGGCGACTTTCGCAATCCAGCGGACGAAAACGCAGCAGACAGGATCATCGAGTTTCTTGGCGAGCGATCCCCATCTTTGGGCAATGATTAAGCCAAGGAGAACGCAACGCAGGGTCGCCGTCCGCTTTCCACCGCCAGTTCAGACATTCCGGCCGCAGCATCGACCTAGGTCTGTGCGCGCCAGTAAGCTAAAAGCATCGCCATGGACATCGAGATCGATATCGAGGAGCCTTGGCCCGCCCTGCCTAGCTGGGACGCCTTGGCCGAACATGCCGCCAAAGCCACGGGCCTAGTCGCACCCGAACTCGCGCATCCTCGCCTCACCGCCAGCATCCTGTTCACTTCGGACGAGGACATCCACGCGCTGAACGCCGAGTGGCGGGGCAAGGACAAGCCGACCAACGTGCTGTCCTTCCCCATGATCGAGCGCTCCGACCTCGTCGATCTCGCTCCGAGCGGCCCGCCCGAGATGCTCGGCGACATCGCGCTGGCTTACGAGACTTGCGCGCGCGAGGCCATCGAGAAGGGCATCCCCATCGACCACCATGCGGCGCACCTGATCGTGCACGGGCTGCTCCACCTCGCCGGGTACGACCACGAGACCAGCGACAAGGACGCGACGTCAATGGAGGCACTCGAAACAAAGGCTCTTGCGGTGATGGGCCTTGCCGACCCATATGGCTGCGAACGTTAATCGACAGGGGCTCAGCAGCACGATGGCCGACAATGGCCGGCACACAGAATCCGGTTCGGGAGAACCGGACAGTAGCGGCACGCTCTGGCGTGTCATCCGACGGATGTTCGTTTCCGATGTCGATCAGTCGCTTCGCGCGCAGATCGAGGATGTGATCAACGAGCACGAGGGCGAAAGCTCTCAGGATCAGAGCGGCGACCTGTCGTCGCTCGAACGTCAGATGTTGCGCAATCTGCTGCATTTCAGCGAGCACGATGCCGACGACGTCGCCGTTCCGCGCGGAGACATCATCGCGATCCCGGCTTCCGCAAGCTGGGACGAAGTGGTCGAATCCTTTGCCGAGCATGGCCACAGCCGGATGCCGGTCTATGGCGAATCGCTCGATGAAGTGCGCGGCATGATCCACATCAAGGACGTGTTCCCGATCCTTGCACGCGGTAACGTCGCCCCCGCGGACTGGACGACCCTGCTGCGCCAGCCGCTGTTCGTGCCGCAATCGCGCGGCGCGCTCGACGTGCTGGCGGACATGCGTGCCAAGCGCATTCACCTGGCGGTGGTGATCGACGAGTATTCGGGCACCGACGGCATCATCACGATCGAGGATCTGGTCGAGGAAATCGTCGGCGAGATCGAGGACGAGCACGATGACGCGCCGGATGTCCTGCTGGTGCCGCTCGACGACGGCATGTGGGATGCGGACGCGCGCGTCGAGCTCGACGAGGTCGCCGAGAAGATCGACCCCCGACTTGCCGAGATCGAGGAATCGGTGGACACCCTGGGTGGACTCGCCTTCGTGATGGCGGGACAAGTTCCCGAAGTCGGAACGATCCTGGAGCATGCGAGCGGCTGGCGTCTGGAAATTACCCAGGGCAACGAACGACATGTGACGAGAATACGGCTGCATCCTCCGGTGGACGTGGTGGAGAGCGAAACTGACTGAGGCGCACGGCAACGACCGGCACGCACGGCGAAAAGGTAGCTGGACTTGGTAATACGCCGCCTTCCCCCGCTGCGCGCGCTGGAAGCGTTCGTGCGCGTGGTGCGCCTGGGATCCGCCAAGGCCGCGGCGAGCGAGCTCGCGCTGTCGCCCTCCGCGCTGTCCCGCCGCGTTTCGGCGCTCGAGGATTTCACCGGCAAGCGCCTGTTCACGCGCCAGCACCAGTCGATGAAGCTGACCGACGAAGGCCAGTCGTTCTACAACGCCATCGCGCCCAAGCTGGAAGAGCTGGCCGAAGCGGTCGAGGCGCAGATCGATACCGGCCAGGTCCTGCGTCTGCACTTGGGCGTACCATCGCTGTTCGGCGGCCAGCGGCTGTTTCCCCGCTTGCCTGAGCTGCGGCGCCTCCATCCCCGCCTGCATATCGACATCGAGACGGGACCGAACCTCGAGGGGCAGATCGGCGACACCCTGGATGCCGCGATCATCCTGACGAAGATGCCCGATCCCTCGTTCTACTCGTTCGTGCTCGACGAGAACCGGGTCTATGCGATCGTCTCGAAGGCAACTGCGCAAGAATTGGGTGACACGCCCGACGCGGCCAAGCTGTCGCGCCAGACGTTCCTGATCCATAACGATCTGCCCGACAGCCTCGATGCCTGGAAGGCGGCGATCGGGATGAGTTCACTGCAACCCGCCTCCGTCGATCGCTTCGATTCGGGCCAATTGGTGCTCGAGGCGGCCGCGCAAGGGCTTGGCATCGCGATCATGCACGACGATCACTTCCGCCGCTCTCACGACGACCGGCTCGCGGTGCTGTACGACATCGATGTCGCCAGCCCTTATCGGTACTGCTTCATCTGCCGCCCCAAGGATCTGGAGACCCGGCCCGTGAAGATCTTCCACGAATGGCTGATCAAGGCCGACCTTTGAAGGCCCCGGCCGTCGAGGGAAAGCACATCGAAACAAAGGGGAAAGAGCATGGCACTTGGCACGTTCGTCCGTAGTCTCGCGTTGAGTTCCGCCGCGGTCCTTTCGATCGCCGCAACACCGCCAGCACCCCCCGCCTTCCCCACCGGCGACACGGTCGACACCATCCAGGGCCAGCCGATCGCCGACCCCTATCGGGCGTTGGAAAACGCCGCTGATCCAAAGGTCAAGGCGTGGAGCGACGCGCAGAACGTGCGCACGCGTGACTATCTCGATGCCCTGCCCGGACGCGCGGCGATCGCGGCAAAGCTGACCCGCATGTTCAAGGATCGGTCGCCAGCCTATTGGGGTCTGCATCCGGCGGGCGGCCGCATCTTCGCCGGCTACAGCGATCCTGCGGTCCAGCAAGCCATGCTGGTGGTTCTGAACGCAGCGGGCGATCCGGCGAGCCGCAAGCCTCTGGTCGATCCCAACACCATGGATCCCAGCGGCCACACCGCCATCGACTGGTTCGTACCCTCACCCGATGGCAGCAAGGTCGCGGTCTCGATCTCGCAGAACGGGAGCGAGGACGGCACGCTGCATATCTACGATGCCGCAACCGGCAAGGAGATCGAGAAGCCGATCGACCGCGTGCAGTTTCCCACGGCCGGTGGATCGCTGGCGTGGACGGCCGACGGCAAGGGCTTCTGGTACACCCGCTATCCCGAGCATTCGCAACCCGAGAGCGAATGGCACTTCAACCAAAGCGCGTATCTTCATATCCTGGGCAGCGACCCCGCGAAAGACAAGCTGATCCTGAGCGCTGAGGACGGCATTCCGCGTACCGCCGAAATCTTCCTGAGCAACGCAGAACACGGCAAGGCCGCGCTCGCTTCGGTGCAATGGGGCGATGGCGGTCAGTGGCTGCATTATGTGCTGACGCCGGATGGCAAGGCGCTCAAGATCGCGGAATATGCCGATCGGGTGATCGGCGGCGTCGTGATCGCGAAAGACGGCACCGTCTATGGCGTCTCGCGCAAGAACGCGCCGATGGGTAAGGTGGTGAAGCTTGCCGCGCCCTACACCGGCGGCTTCGCCAAGGCGGGCGTGATCGTGCCCGCGCGGACCGACGCCGCGATCATCGACGGCGGATCCGATTTTCCGCTGGTGCTGGCCGACGGCAAATTGTTCGTCACCCGCATCGCCGGTGGTCCCAACACGGTCGGCATCTACGACCTTTCCGGCAAGGATCTGGGCGCGCTCGACGTGCCGCCGGTCTCGTCGGTCAGCGACATCGTGCCGCTGCCCGGTGGCGACGTGCTGTATGACGTCAACGGTTATACCGAACCACCGCATTACCTGCGCTGGAGCGCGGCGACGATGAAATCCACGCCGACCGCGATCAAGGTGACGACGACCGTCTCCTACGCCGATGCACAAGTGAAACAGATCTTCGCGACATCGAAGGACGGCACCAAGGTTCCGGTCACGCTGGTGATGAAGAAGGGCACCACGCTCGATGGCAAGAACCCGCTGCTGCTTTACGGCTACGGCGGCTATGGCGTTAATGTGACGCCCGGCTTCTCCGCGGCACGCACGCGCATGCTGCTGGACGGTGGGGTCATCTACGCGGTCGCCAACATCCGCGGCGGCGGCGAATATGGCGAAACCTGGCACACCCAGGGGATGCTGACCAACAAGCAGAACGTGTTCGACGACTTCACGGCGGCGGCGCAGGATCTGATCAAACTGGGCTACACTAGCCACGACAAGCTGGCGTTGCAGGGCGGATCGAACGGCGGCTTGCTGATGGGGTCGCAAATCACCCAGCATCCCGCCCTTGCCAAGGCGGTAATCAGCCAGGTGGGCATCTACGACATGCTACGGGTCGAGCTCGATCCCAACGGCGCGTTCAACATCACCGAATTCGGGACGGTGAAAGACCCGGCGCAGTTCAAGGCGCTCTACGCCTATTCGCCGTATCATCACGTCGTGAAGGGGACCGCCTACCCCGCCGTCCTGTTGATGACAGGCGCCAACGATGGCCGCGTCAATCCGTTTCACTCGCGCAAATTCGCCGCAGCATTGCAGGCGGCGACATCGTCGAAGGCGCCGATCCTGTTGCGCACGTCGGCAAGCTCAGGGCATGGTCAAGGCTCGTCGCTGGACGAGGTGATCGCCCAGCAGACCGACATGACGATGTTCCTGTTCGATCAGCTAGGCGTCGATCCGGTCAAGGCTGCGGCGGCGAAGTAACGCCGGACGCCGTTTCCGCAGGCTGAGGGACGGGAGCGGGCAGGAGTGCCGATTTCGCGCGGCGCTCCCGCTTGACCCGTGGGTCGCGTTTCTTTTCGGCCTTCGATTTGGACTTGGCAGGGGGAATGGCAGAGGGGTCGGGCGGCAAGCCCCAGCGCAGATTGGCGGCCTCGCCCTCGGGCTGGACCAGCCTGTTCGTTGCGACGGAAGCCCTGGCGCCGCCATCGGCTTTGGCGGCGATCCATGTCACGCATTCCGCAAGCTCACGGATAGCATGGGCGGCGACCCGGCCTTCGGTCGGACGACAGTTGATGATGAGCATGTCCTGGCGCACCGGCGCGGTCCGATTGCGCAGCACTTCCAGGATATCGCCACGCTCGGCTATGGCGATGCGCTTGTTGGCATTGGGCTGGATCAAGGTATAGCGCGGCGAGGTATTGAACACGTAGGCGTCCACCCCGTCGTTCTCCAGCGAAACCTGGATCGCGATCGCGCCGCCCAGCGAGTGTCCGGTGACCACGATCGGCACCCCCTTGCCACCTTCCGCATCAAGCTTGGCGCGCTCTTCCTTGTAGAGCAGCAGGCCCTGGTCGCGCTGAGTGTTACCCAGGTTGCCATAAACCCAGTCGGTCAACTGGCGGGTGTCCGTACCGCGATACGCGATCACCCGTCGCTCCAGCGCGCCGGCCGGGCTGCGTTTGTCGTACACGGTGTAGTTGAAACCGTGGGTCTTGAGCTTGGCTTCCGCCTTGTGGATCGGCTTGAGCTTGGCCTTCGCCGCCTCGTCGCCCTTGGCCGCCGCGCGCTCCAGATCGCAGATGTCCTGCGTCGGCAGGCGCCGGATCACCGTGTAGCCGGGTGGCAGTTCGAACGCCTCGATATCATCGCAGTAGGCGTTGCTGGCAAGCTGGGCGTACTGCCAGGAGACTGCGGCGGTATCACGCGTGAATCCGCACCACCCTCCATCCTGATCGAAGCAAGGGCCGTGCGCCTGGGTGAGGTCGGGCAAGGCCCGCTTCGTGACGATGCATCCGCTGAGCCCCATCGCAAGCGCGACGAGGCTCAGGACGCGCAACTTGACGTTCGTAGGCTTCATTTCATCGCTCCTGCCATAGGGCGATGCCATTGGGCCACTTAATGCTGCGTTACGAGACTGAAAATCAGCCTTCGCCGACAGTTGCCTTCACGATCGTACCCGGCTCGCGCGGCGGCTCACCCTTGGGCAGCGCATCGACGTTTTCCATGCCTTCGACGACCTGGCCCCACACCGTGTACTGCTTGTCGAGGAAAGTGGCGTTGTCGAACACGATGAAGAACTGGCTGTTGGCCGAGTTCGGCGCGCTGGTGCGGGCCATCGAGCAAACGCCGCGCACGTGCGGCTCGGCGCTGAATTCGGCCTTGAGGTCGGCCTTGTCCGAGCCGCCGGTTCCCGTACCGTTGGGGCAACCGCCCTGCGCCATGAAGCCGTCGATCACGCGATGGAACTTCACGCCGTCGTAGAAACCTTCGCTGGCCAGTTCCTTGATCCGCTCGACATGGCCGGGCGCCAGGTCGGGGCGCAGCTTGATCTTCACGTCACCCGTCGAAAGCGTGAGATTGAGATATTCGTCGGCCATCTTGGCATCTCCTGTAAGTTCGCAGGCGCATATAGGGGCTGGTGAGGCGATGTCACGGGCATGACCCTGGATAGATCGCACTCAGGGCGCAAACGCTGCGCCGCAGCATCGTTGGTTGCTTTTGAGACGCACAGGGGTAGACCCCTCGCCCATGGCAGCCGAGCATCCCCAGGACGATCTGATCGAGCGCGTGGACCACGCGCCCGATGCCATGCCCGAGAACGAACATCACGACGAGGATAACCGGCTGAAGCCCGACTTCGTGCGCAGCGTCCGCGAGGCGCTGCACGAGGAGGACTTCGAGCGGGTTTACGACCTTGTCGAACCGTTGCACCCGGCGGATATCGCCGATCTGTTCGAACTGTTCGAGCAGGACCAGCGCCTCGACCTGGCGCGCGCCATCCGCGACCTGATGGGCGTCGAGGTGATCGCCGAGTTGAACGACTGGGTGCGCGAGGCGCTGCTGGAGGGCCTGCCCGCCGACGTCGTAGCCGAGATCGCCGAGCAACTCGACACCGACGACGCGGTCGCGATGATCGAGGACCTCGATCGCGAAGACCAGCGCGCGATCCTGGCCGAGCTCGACCCGGAAGACCGCGCCGCGATCGAAGCGGCCCTCGCCTATCCTGACGAGTCGGCCGGCCGCTTGATGAGCCGCGACTTCGTGGCGGTGCATGAATCGATGTCGGTCGGCGACCTGATCGACTTTCTGCGTGAACAACGCGAATTGCCGACCGAATTTTGGGAAGTGTTCATCGTCGATCCGATGCACCGCCCAATCGGCACCTGCTCGCTGTCGTGGATCCTGCGCACTCCGCGCGCGATCCGCCTGTCCGACGTCATGAAGCGCGAGCAGACGCTGATCCCGGTGATGATGGACCAGGAAGAGGTCGCGCTGCGGTTCCAGAAGTACGCGCTGATCTCTGCCGCAGTGGTCGACGACGCCGGGCGGCTGGTCGGCCAGATCACCGTCGACGACGTGGTCCACATCATCCAGGAAGAAGCCGGCGAGGACGCCCTGCTGCTGTCGGGCGCAGGCGATGGCGACATCAACGAGCCGATCATGCTGACGGTTCGCACCCGGCTGATGTGGCTGGTCGTCAACCTCGCTACCGCCATGCTCGCCTCGTCGGTGGTGGGGCTGTTCCAGGGCGCCATCACCAGACTGGCGCTGCTGGCGGTGCTGATGCCGATCGTATCGGGGATGGGCGGTAACGCAGGCACCCAGACGCTGGCGGTGGTGGTGCGGGCGCTGGCGACCAACCAGCTGACGAGTTCAAACACGCGCTGGATGATCCTGCGCGAACTGCGCATTGCGATGACGAACGGCCTGGCGCTGGGCCTGCTGATCGGGACCGGCACATGGTTGGTGTTCGGCATGCCGCTGCTGGGCGTCGTCATCGCCGCGGCCATGCTCATCAACAATCTGGTTGCCGGACTCGCCGGCATCCTCGTCCCCGTCGCGCTCGACCGTTTCGACATAGATCCGGCGGTGTCGTCAGCGGTCTTCGTGACCACCGCGACCGATACGATGGGCTTCTTCTCGTTTCTTGGCCTCGCGGTGCTGACAGGCCTCGCCTGACGGGGCGCGCGTTCTTATCTGGGGGCCATGCCGCTCCACATGACCAAGATCGCCTACGGAACCGAGAGCCCGGCGAGCCTCAAAGCCTGGCTGGAAAGCCATTCCGGCGCTTCCGGGGGCGAAGCGCTGATGACCACGCGCTACTTGCCCAAGCGGCACGAGGAGATGGTCGGCGGCTCACTGTACTGGATCTTCGAACACACGTTGATCGGCCGCTCGCCGCTGCTCGGCTTCACCCAGCGCGAGGACGGGCGCTGGCACATCCGGCTGGAGCCACGACTGATTCCGGTCCACACCCGGCCCCGGCGCGCGCACCAGGGCTGGCGCTACATGGAGGATGCCGACACCCCACGCGACCTGGGCGACGGCGAGGATGCGGGCGACCTGATGCCACCCCGGCTGATCGGCGAACTGGCCAAGCTGGGGCTGGTCTAGCGCCCCGTCAGCCGCCCCGGTCGATCCACCACCGCAACAGCACATGCGCGACGGCGGTGGCCGGTGGCGCGCCGAAGCTGCGCCCGTTTTCGTCCCGCGCGATGGCCTCCAATGCGTCGAGCACGTCGTCGCGGGTAAACCAGCGCACGTCCTCGAGTTCGGTGGTGTCGATCGTGATCGCCGCCTCGTCGGCATACGCATGGCAGCCGATCATCAGCGAGGACGGAAACGGCCAGGGCTGACTGGCGACGTAAGTCACGTCGCGCACGCGCACGCCCGCTTCCTCGAACACCTCGCGCGCGACGGCTTCCTCGATCGTCTCGCCCGGCTCGATGAAGCCTGCCAGGGCCGAATAGCGCCCTGCCGGAAAGCGGGGCTGGCGACCAAGCAGGACGCGTCCTTCGTGCTCGACCAGCATGATCGTGACCGGATCGGTGCGTGGGAAGTGCTCGGCGCGGCAATCCGCATCGGTGCAGTTGCGCTGCCAGCCACCCTTGGCAAGCACCGTCGGGTGACCGCTCACCGCGCAGAAGCGATGCCGGGCGTGCCAGCCGACCAGCGCCCGCGCGCCGCCGTATGTCGCCAGTTCATGGGCTGGCAGCACCGCCATCGCCTGCCAGCTGACCGGCCCGGCGAAGATTGCCTCGCGCCCGAACTGCGCGGGCACCTGGGCGAAGCAACCGACGCCATCGCGATCCGGATCGACGCCGAGGAACACCAGTTCGGCATCGGCCGCAGCATCGGCGACTTCGCCCCAGGCCAGATGCCCATCATCGGTCAGCACCGGATCGAGGCCATCGAGCAGCAGCAATCGTCCGCCTCTGGCCCGCAAGGCTTCGAGCGCGGCGGGATCGGAGCGGATGTGATCGGCCCGATCGATGCGCGCACCGGCAAAGGCGATGTAGGGGACGGCGGTCGGCAGCAGGTCGGCAATCGGTGGCATCGTCATCGTCTTCCAAGCAGCGCCATGACGTCCGCCTTCAGCGCCGTCTGGAATTCGGGCAGCAGCGATACCGCGTCGGCCGGCATGAACTGCGTGAAGATCTGCGAGCGCAGGCCGTGGATGATGTCGACCATGCCGACCGTCCCCGCTGCCCCCGCCCAGCCGTAGATACCCGCCTCGGCGCCAAGGCCGACGCGCCCGCCGGCGCCGAAGCCACCGACCGGCCCCATGATTGCCGGCCCCGGCACGCCCGCCGGCAGCAGGTTGGACGTGCCCAACCGCACCGCCCGCTCGGACAGCACCCGTTTGCCGTCGATCTGGCCGAACTGCGCCAGCATGCGCAGGAAGCGGTCATAGTCGCGCGGGCTGCTGACGAGGCCAGCCCCGCCGAACGGCGCCGCCGGCTTGTCGAGGTAGATCGACCTATCGCCCTCGTCGATCGCCACGAAGATGCCTTGCAGCACGCCATAGTTGGTCGCGAGTCGCTTGGCGTCGGCGCGCGGCACCTGGAAGAAGGTGTCCTTCATGCCCGCCGGTCCGAAGATGGTCTCCTTCAGGTAGACGTCGAACGCCTTGCCGGTGAGCACCTCGATGATCCGCCCCATCAGGTCCAGACCCATCGAATAGTTCCAGCGCGTACCGGGATCGTAGACCAGCGGCACTAGTGCCAGGTTGTCGGCGAACGCCTTCAAGCCCTGCACCGACTTGGCGCGCGTGAAGCCGGTGATCGGGAACCGGGTGATCTGCCCCGGCACCAGCCCCTTGTCCTGCATCAGCTTGGCGATCGGCCCGCTCTGGACGATGGCATAGCCCAGACCCGACGTGTGCGTCACCAGATGGCGCATGGTGATCGGACGCGGCGCGGCATGCAGCGCGGTGATCGAGCCGTCGTAGGTGTTCTGCACCTGCATGTGGCGGAACTGCGGGAGCACGTCGTAAACCGGCTGGTCCAGCGTCATCTTGCCTTGGGCGATCAGCTGCATCGCTGCCATGCCGGTTATCGGCTTGGTCATCGAATAGATGCGGAACAACGTATCGGGCGTCATCGGGTCAGGATCGGTGAAACCCTGACTGCCGCGTGCGACGAATTCGGGCACTTGCCCCGGCGCGCCAAGCGAGGCGACCATGCCGGGGAACTTGCCGGGGCCGACCCAGCGCTCCACCAGCGCGCGCACCTGCGGCATCAACTCGGGCCGCGTGGCGGCGTGCGACAGGTGCGGCAGGAACGCACCCAGCCCCGCCGCCGCTCCCAACTGCAGCAAGGCACGGCGATCAAGGGCGGCTTCGAGCATGCGGCGGGTAGACGTCAAACTTCGACTCCGGTCCGGGCCAGCGCGAGGTGCGCCGCCTTGGCGAATAGCGTCGGCAGCCCCGCCTCGTCGATCCGGGCGAGCGGCCACCACTCGCCGTCGAAAGCGCCGAGCCTTGCCCATTCGTTCCCACGGTAGACCTGCACTTGCAAGGTAAGCTCGAAATGGGTGAAGCCGTGCGCGACGGTGCCACCAGCGACCCAGTCGCCTCCCAGCGGCGCTTCGCCCCCGCCGTCGCCACGCGCGCTCCAGCCGTCGTCGGGCAAGGCGCGCATGCCCCCCAGCAAGCCTTTTGCGGCACGCTTGACCAGCCACACGGCATCGCCCCGTTCGATCCAGAACGCGCGGCCGACACGTTGCGGGCGCGCCTTCTTGGCCGCCTTGACCGGATAGCGGTCGGGCTCGCCCGTCTTGCGCGCCGCACAGTCGGTCGAGAGCGGGCACAGCAGGCAGCGCGGCGCGCGCGATGTGCAGATCGTCGCGCCCAGATCCATCATCGCCTGGGCAAAGTCTCCAGCGCGCAGCTCGGGGGTGATCGCATCGGCGTGGCACCGGATCGCCGTGCGAGCGCCGGGCAGCGGCTCGGCCACCGCGAACAAGCGTGACACCACTCGCTCGACATTGGCGTCCACCACCACCGCGCGGCGTCCAAAGGCGATCGCGGCGACGGCGGCGGCGGTATAGGCGCCCAGCCCCGGCAGTTCGCGCAGGCCTGCTTCGGTGTTCGGGAACGTGCCTCCGCTCGCGACGACCTCACGCGCGCAAGCCACCAGGTTGCGCGCCCGGGCGTAGTATCCCAGCCCCGCCCAGGCTGCCATCACATCCTCATCGCTGGCGGCGGCCAGATCCTCGACCGTCGGCCAGCGGCGCGTGAATTCGGCGAAGTAGCTTTTCACCGCCGCCACGGTGGTCTGTTGCAGCATGACTTCGGACAGCCACACGCGATAGGGATCGGACGCGACGCTGCCCGGCGGTGCGCGCCAGGGCAGGTTGCGCGCATGGGCATCGTACCAGGCCAGAAGCCGGGGGGCGGCCGTGTCATGCGATCTGGCTTCCATCGCGCCGCTATGGCATTGGCGAGCCAGCAATGGAACGGTCCGAACACTTGGCAGACCCCGAAACGAACAAAGCCGCCGCGCCCAAGAACAAGGCTGCGAAAGCTGGCGGCAAAGCCGGCGGCCTCAAGCCCTACGAGCGCCCGCGTGGTGGGCAGGCGCGTGCCATTTCAGACCTGATGCCCGAAGTCGGCCGCACCGCATTTCGCCGCTTCGGCTTCGTGCAGTCGAGCGTCGTCAGCCGCTGGCCCGAGATCGTCGGACCCCGCCATGCGCGGATCTGCACACCCGAATCCATCCGCTTTCCACCCGGAGAAAAGCACGACGGCATTCTGCAACTGGTGGTGGTGCCCGCGCATTCGCCGATGATCCAGCACGTGATCCCCGAGATCATGGACCGGGTGAACCGCTTCTTCGGCTACAATGCCATCGCTCGGGTCAAGATCCGCCAGGGCGAGGTCAAGCCTCCACCCACGACCGCGACGAAGACCGCGCCGCCTTCGCTCAAGCCGATCCCGATGGAATTGGGCGAGTCGCTGCGCGACATCGGCGATCCGGAACTGCGCGCCGTGCTGGAATCACTCGCGCGCAGCATGGGCGCCGCCGGCAACGCGGCCAAGAACACCGACAAGGACAAGACGTGAGCCACCGCACCATCCGCATCACTGCCCTGCTGGCTCTCGCCGCCCTGGGTATCGCCGCCGCACCACCGCACGGCAACTGGACCGCCACCGTGACGCAAGGGCCCGATGGGGCCTTCACGCTCGGCAATCCCGCCGCCAAGGTGAAGCTGACCGAATATGTCAGCTACACCTGCTCGCACTGCGCGAACTTTCACAAGGAAGCCGACGCGAAATTGCGGCTCGCCTATGTCCCGCAAGGCAAGGTGGCGGTGACGGTGGAGCAGGTTCTGCGCAACCCCATCGACCTTACCATCGCGATGTTGACCAACTGCGGCGATCCCAAGACCTTCTTCACCCGGCACAACGCCTTCATGGCTACCCAGGACAAGTGGCTGGCGAAGTACGACGGCTTCACTCCGGCGCAGACCGCGCGCTGGACCAGCGGGCCGGTGCCCACCCGCCTGCGCGCGATCGCCTCGGATTTCGACTTCTACGCGATCGCCGCGCACTGGAGCTATTCGCGGCCACAAGTCGACAAATGTCTGGGCGATGCCGCCACGCTCAAGCGCGTGACCGCCCAGACCGAAGCGGCATCGGCCAAGGGCGTGGACAGCACGCCCAGCTTCGCGATCAACGGCGAGGTGCTGGCCGATACCCACGATTGGACGCTGCTGGTGCCGCAGATCGACGCGCGACTTTGATCAGTCGCGCCTGTCCCCACATCGTCTCGCTTTTATCCGCCGCTTTCCTGGTTTAGCTGATCTCCTGTCGTAAGAAGGACTGCCTGCATGACTTTCCGGATCCGCCCGCTCGTCCTCGCTGCCATGGTGCTGCCGATCGCGCTCGCCACCGCCGCGTGTGGCGACAAAAAGCCGGGTGAAGCGCCCAGCGGCGCTGCCGCCGCCAAAGTCGCGCCACCCGCCGGCAAGGCGTGGGTCGATGTCGTCACCAAGACCGAAGAAGGCGGATATCGCGTCGGCAACCCCGACGCGCCGGTCAAGCTGGTCGAATATGGAGCCCTGTCGTGCTCGCACTGCGCCGAGTTCGCCAAGGAAAGCCACGAGAAGCTGCTCAACGACTATGTCGCCAGTGGCAAGGTGAGCTATGAGTTGCGTTACTTCATGCTAAACGCCTTCGATGTGCCCGCCACGCTGCTCGCGACCTGCGGCGCGACCGAGGCGGTCATTCCGTTAAGCGAGCAGTTCTGGGCCTGGCAGCCCAACATGTTCACCAACCTGCAAAGCGCGGGCGACGCCAAGATCCAGCAGGCCGCCGCGTTGCCGCCGGCCCAGCGCATGCAGGCGATCTCGCAGCTCGCCGGCATGACCGAGTTCTTCGCCGCGCGCGGGATCTCGCGCGATCAGGGCGCGGCATGCCTCGCCGATACGGCCAAGGCCGATGCGCTCGCCAAGCAGACCGAGACCGCTTCGAACAAGGAGCAGATCACCGGCACACCAACGTTCTTCATCAACGGAGCGACGGTCGGAACGTCCGACTGGGCGACGCTGGAACCCAAGCTCCAGGCCGCAGGCGCGCGCTGATGCGCGCCCTTGCGCTCACCGGCGGCTGATCCGTCATGCGCATCCGGCGACTGAAGCTCAGCGGTTTCAAGAGCTTCGTCGAGCCGGCTGAACTGCGGATCGAATCCGGGCTGACCGGCGTGGTTGGCCCGAACGGCTGCGGCAAATCGAACCTGCTCGAAGCGATCCGCTGGGTCATGGGCGAAAGCTCGGCCAAGTCGATGCGCGGCGGCGGCATGGAAGACGTGATTTTCGCCGGCACGGCATCGCACCCGCCGCGTGCCTTTGCCGAAGTCGTGCTCCATGCCGATGGCTCGGACGGCGAGGAACTGCAGGTTATTCGCCGGATCGAGCGCGGGGCCGGGAGCGCCTATCGCATCAATGGCCGCGATGTCCGGGCCAAGGACGTGGCGCTGATCTTCGCCGATGCCGCCACCGGCGCGCATTCGCCCGCCCTGGTCAGCCAAGGGCGGATCGCGGCGGTCATCAACGCCAAGCCGGCCGAGCGGCGCGCCATGCTGGAGGAGGCCGCAGGGATCGCCGGCTTGCACGTTCGCCGCAAGGATGCCGAGATCCGCCTGCGCGCGACCGAAAGCAATCTCGCCAGGCTGGACGACATCACCGCCGCGCTCGACAAACAGGTCGGCGCGCTGCGCCGGCAAGCGCGCGCCGCCGAACGCTACACCGCGTTGTCTGACCAGATCCGTATCGCCGAAGCCCGGCTCGTCTTCGCTCGCTGGCGCGATGCCGCTGCGGCGGCCGAGGCGGCGCGAAAGGAAGCACAGGCGGCCGACGCGCGGGTCGCCGGGTTGCAGGACACCGCTCGCGCAGCACAGGCGGCACAGGCGCTGGCCGCACAAGCCCTGGCCCGCGCGCGCGATCTGCTCACCGACCGGCGTGACGATGTCAGTGCCCACGGACACCGCATGGCGACGCTCGCCGGAAAGCTCGAGGCGGCCGAACAGCGGCTCGCCGATCTCGATCGCCAGCGCACCCGCCTTGAACAGGACCGCAGCGACGCCGACCGCCTGACCCGCAATGCCGCCGATGCGCTCGCCGGCTTGGAACGCGATCTTGTCGAGGGCGCCGAAGCCCTGCGCATCGCCGAAAGCGAGCGTCCGATACTTGCCAGAACGCTGGAGCGGGTCGAAGCAAGCTCCCGCGCCGCCGAACTCCACCTGGCGCAGACAACCGCCGAACAAGCGGGGGTCGAGGCGGAATGGCGCATAGCCGAGGCGGAAACGGCGCAAGCACGCGCCCGCCTCGATCGCCTGGACAAGGAGGACGCGAGGCTCGCAGGTCTGGTCGCCGAACTCGCGCGGGGCGGCGATCCGGAGGTCGCGGTGGCCGCGGCCGCCGCCCGCCGCGACGAAGCCGCCGGAGCGCTGGTAGTCGCGCGCGAGACACTGGCCGTCATGGTCGCACGAAAGGCGGCACTGCAAGCCGCACGCGATGCTGCGGCCAGCGCCCTCGCCGGTGCTCGCGCCGATCTTACCGGCATCGAGCGCGAGCATGCCGCCTTGCTGCGTGATCGCGAGGCCCGAGCCAAGGGCGCCAAGGCGGGTCATGGCCTGCCCCCCGCGATCGACGCCCTGCAGGTGCAGGCAGGTTACGAGCGCGCGTTGGCCGCGGTGCTGGGGCGCGATGCCAAGGCGCCCCTCGGCACGCCGCAGAGCGCCACCGAAGGTCGCTTCTGGACCGGCGCTGCCCCACCGCCGCCGCTGCCCGACAGCCTGGCGCACCGAATGACCCGCAGCCCGCCCGAACTTGCCGCGCGCCTGGCTCTGGTTCGGGTTGCCGAAGACGACGACGGCGCGGCCCTGGGACCGGGGGAGTGGCTGGTGACGCGCGCCGGGACCTTGCGGCGCTGGGACGGTTTCGTCGCGCGGGGCGAAGGCGCGGCGGAAGCGGCGCGACTCGAGGCCGAAAATCGCTTCACCGACCTGGACGCGCAGATCCCGCCACTTCGCGCAGCGGCAAGCGACGCCGAGGCGGCGCTGGCGCACGCGCAACAACAGCTGGCGCAAACGCAGCAGGAACTCGCGGTTGCGGAGCGGGCGGTATCCGCGTCCGTCGAGGAAGAGCGCGCGGCATTGAGGGCACATGATCAGGCCGAAGATGCACGCATGCGTGCGCGATCGCGACGTGCCGAGCTCGATCGCAGCGTCAGCGATCTTGCAGCTCAGCGTCAGGCGGCTGGGACCGACTGCGAGGCGGCGCAGGTTCGTCACGCCGCCCTGCCCGATCCTGCGACCGGACGGCTGGCGCTCGCTACCGCCCGCACGGCCTATGATGATGCGCGCCGGGGGCTGCAGGCAAGCACCGCCGCGCTTGCCGCGCTCGATCAATCGCTCGGTTCTCAGCGCGAGCGGATCGCCACCCAACGCGCCGACATTCGGGGCTGGCAGGCGCGCGCCGGGGACGCGGCCAAGCGCCTGGCGGACACCGCACGGCAGCTCGAAGAGATCGAACACGAGCGGGCCGGCATCGCGCCGGTACCGGTGGCGCTGACGGCCGAGATCGCGGCGGCGCAGGCGGTCGGCATTCGGCTGACGGACGAACTCGCATCCGCCGAGGGCGCGTTGGCAGCGGCGACGCAGGACGGGCGAGAGGCCGATGCGGCGCTGGCGACGATTCAGGAGGCGCTCGCCGCCGCACGCGAAGGGCGCGCCGGTGCGACCGCGCGCGCCGAGAACGAGGACGCCCGGCGGGTCGAAATGAATCGGGTGTCGGGAGAGCGGTTCCAGTCGCCGCCCCCGCTTCTCCCGGGGCGTTTTTCCTTCGATGCGCAGAGTGTCGGTGCGGTCCTCGACGAGTCCGCCACGATGGATCGCCTGTCCGGGGAACGCGAACGGATCGGACCGGTGAACCTGGTCGCCGCCGACGAACTCGCGCAGGCCGAAGCCCAGTTCGGCGTGAATCTCAAGGAACGCGCCGAACTGACCGAAGCGGTCCACCGCCTGCGTGGTTCGATCGGCAATCTCAACCGCGAAGGGCGCGAGCGGTTGCGCGCCGCATTCGAGGCGGTGGATGGGCATTTCCGTCGGCTGTTCACGCGGCTTTTCCAGGGTGGACAGGCCCATCTCGCGCTTATCGACTCCGAGGATCCGCTCGAGGCCGGGCTGGAGATCTTCGCTCAGCCGCCGGGCAAGCGACTGCAATCTTTGACGCTGCTGTCAGGCGGTGAACAGGCGCTCACCGCGGTCGCGCTGATCTTCGCGCTGTTCCTCACCAACCCCGCGCCGATCTGCGTACTGGACGAGGTCGACGCACCACTGGACGATGCGAACATCGAACGGTTCTGCGACCTGCTCGATGCGATGGCGACCGAAACGCAGACGCGCTACCTGATCGTCACCCACAATGCGGTGACGATGAGCCGGATGCACCGGCTGTTCGGGGTGACGATGGTCGAACAAGGCGTCTCGCGCCTCGTCAGCGTCGATCTGGGGGGCGCTGAGGAACTACTCGCCGCCGAGTGACATCAGCCGCGTCAGGCTTCGACGTCAGCACTCGTGCTAGCCAGCAACGACAGGCGTGCCGCCTCAGCCGTCGCCTCACGCTTGGCGCGCGATTCCTCGGTCTTGCGAGCCCGGTCGGCCATATCGCGCCATGCCGCCTCGGAGCGCAGCGCCCGTTCGCGCACATTGTCCAACGCGGCAGTTTCTGCGGCCTGCGCTGCTTCTTCAGCACGCTCGGTGGCGAATTCAAAGCTGATGGACATGGGCTCTCCTCGGGGGATGGATCTGGGCTGGCGTGATCTCGAACGGGTGCCGGACCGATCGTGCGATCAGTCCGGCGGATCGGCTCAAGCCGCGACGATGTTCGTTGCTGATTCCTTGCCATTGCGGCCGCGCTCGACTTCATACGAGACGCGCTGGTCACGCTCGAGAGTCATCATGCCGGCGGCCTGGACCGCCGAAATGTGGACGAAGCTATCCGCGCCGCCGTTGTCGGGCTGGATGAAACCATAGCCCTTGTCGGCGTTGAAAAACTTTACGGTGCCGATCGGCATAGTCGAATCCTTTCGAAGAACTTGGGTTGCCCAAACCGCAACATGCGACAGGGCCGTGCGTCAGTTCGTCAATCGAAAGGAAGTCGTCGTCAGCTTTGCACTCTTCCCCCCCTTTTCAGGAGTCCGGGTGCTCACAATCGGCAAAGTCCGTCGCAAAATTCGACGTCAGCGATGGTTTTGTACCACAACATGCCAAGATCACCTAATCGGGACGATCGCGCGCGTGCCCTGGCGCATGCCACCAAGCCCCCGTCGGCCAGCATGGCGTTCAGCAAAAGTCTGCGGGAGCGAGGCTGTGCTCCCGCTCCCGCAGACCTAGGTTCGTGAGAGGATCGCGCGGTTTAGAGCCCGTCGAGCCCCTTGCTGACGAGCACGTTGACCGCGACACGGCGGTTCTGCGCCTTGCCTTCCGGCGTGCTGTTGTCCGCCGCCGGGTCCGCCGTGGCCATGCCGGTCGGCGTCAGCATGCGGTAGGGCTTCCAGTGGCAGATCTGCTGGAGATAGTTGACGACGCGCGCGGCGCGCTTCTCGCTGAGCGCCTGGTTCACGTCCTCGCTACCCGTCGAATCGGTATAGCCGACCACGAGCAGCAACGCATTGTCCATGCCCTCGGCCTGGGTCGCGGCGGCGCAAAGGTCCGCCTTGGCCTTCTCGGACAGGTTCGACTTGCCGGTATCGAAGTTGACGTTGGTGGTGGCCTTGACGTTGTACTTGTCGATATCGCCCATCCGCCCGCGCAGGGCCTCGGTCGCGGCGGACTGCTCGGCGAAACGCTGATCCGTGCCGTTGTGGATCATCGTCGCGGTCTTGAGATCCTTGCTCTTCAGGTCGATCTTCTTCGCCACCAGTTCGCCACCGCCCGACTGCAGGGTCTCCACGCTGACCGGCAGACCGTTCAGCAGCGAGGTCGCCGCCAGCTTGCTGCGGCTAAGGCTCAGGAAACCGCCGCTGGACGTGATCGTGGTGGCGTCGTTGATGATGATCACGGACTTGGTGCCATCTTCGCTGGTGACCTGCATCCTGGCGCCACTGCGGGCCGAGATGATGCCGTCGATATCGGGCCCCTTGGTCGTCGCCTCGGGGACGGTCGTATCGGTCACACTGCCGCTGACTCCAGCGTCGGCGGGTTCCTGCGGTTGCGCGGAAAGGCTTCCCGAGGCCGATCCGGCAAGGATCGCACCCAGCAACAGAACCTTCGAGCTTTTTGAATTGAAACGCATCACGCTGCTCCTTTAGAATCCATCTGCAGGGGCACTTGCGATTGCTGGTCGAGCACGACTTGCGTCGCTGTTGTCTCCGTCAACTTCAAGGCCCCTTTCCCCCCAACTTCATCAGATAACGCACGACTGTCGGTCGCGCCTGAGGACGTGGAACATCTTGCGTGTTGACTTGAAGCTTGCGCGCACATGAACACTGCCGATCGAGCGCTCTGGCGGCGGCGATCAGAGCAGGCGTTGCGACGAAGCGAGGCACATGGCGACGACGGCGCCCCGTTTGCTTTACGCGGTGGTCACGAATATCTCGGCTTCGATCACCCAGTCTCCCGCGATCAGGCGCCACTTGGCGGCGTACGTGCCGGAGGCCCTGCACGCTCCGGAAGCGACCGTCGCTGTCCAGCCCCCGCGCTCCATCGCGATGGGTTCGACAGCGGAAACGCTGAAGTCCCGGGGCGTGCGCATGTAGATGTCGCGATGTGCCGCTGCAAACTCACGACGCCAGACTTTCACTTGCGCCAATCGCCCTACGATCACGGCGCTGTCGGTGCCGGTGATCATGACGCAATCGCGCGCGAGGAGTGGACCGATCGCGCTGGCATCGCCCGCGGCAATGGCTTGGTTGAACAGGGCGCGGCGGGCGCGGATCGCAAGTTCGGTGGCAGCGGGGTTCATCAATGCTGTTTGAACCCCAGCCTGCGTGGCGGCAATTCCGGTTGATCCTGCTGAGAGAGCGCGCCGCGATCATCGAGCTTGCGGCGGGCGATAGTCAGGGTACCGGGCAAGCTGCGCCGCCACCGACCACCGTCGCCCAGCGACGGACCGTCCAGGATCTCACGAGCCCTTGGACAACGTAGGGATCTGATCGCGCGAACAACTCTGCGCCGGCAGCGTCATCACCCTGGAACAGCAGCAGCGCCTGCTCGGCAGGATCGAGCGCCCCACCCAGCAGCAGTCCACCGCGTGCCACCGCCTCGCGCGCGAGCGTCAGGTGCTCGTCCCGCAAGGCGGCTCGCCGCTCCAGATAGTCGGGCGCAAGATCGTAAGTCAGGATCCAGTGAGGCATGGCCGCCAGCTTTCCCCCGCGAGCCTCAGTCGTGCTCGCGGTCGCCCGCGCCGACATAGAGTTCGCGACCGATCTCCTCGTATTTGGCGCTCATCGCCTTCATCCCGGCTTCGGCTTCCGCCTCGGACGCGATGAAGGTCTGCACCGGCTGGTTCTGCTTGGCGGCGAAATCGCGCACTTCCTGGGTGATCTTCATCGAGCAGAACTTGGGCCCGCACATCGAGCAGAAGTGCGCCGACTTGGCGCCCTCGGCCGGCAGGGTCTGGTCATGGTACTGCTCTGCCGTGTCGGGATCGAGCGACAGGTTGAACTGGTCGCGCCACCGAAACTCGAAGCGCGCGCGGCTCAAGGCATCGTCGCGAACCTTCGCGGCAGGGTGGCCCTTGGCAAGGTCGGCGGCATGCGCGGCAAGCTTGTAGGTGACGACGCCCGTCTTCACGTCATCGCGATCGGGCAGGCCGAGGTGTTCCTTGGGCGTGACATAGCAAAGCATCGCGCAGCCGAACCAGCCGATCATGGCGGCGCCGATGCCGCTGGTGATGTGGTCGTATCCGGGCGCGATGTCGGTCACTAGGGGCCCGAGCGTGTAGAACGGGGCCTCGCCGCAGGACTCGAGCTGCTTGTCCATGTTCTCCTTGATCTTGTGCATGGGCACGTGGCCGGGGCCCTCGATCATCACCTGGACGTCCTGCGCCCAGGCCCGCTTGGTCAGTTCGCCCAAGGTGTAGAGTTCCGCGAACTGGGCTTCGTCGTTGGCGTCGGCGATCGAGCCCGGGCGCAAGCCGTCGCCCAGCGAGTAGGCGATGTCGTAGGCTTTGCAGATCTCGGTGATCTCGTCGAAATGCTCGTAGAGGAAGCTCTCCTTGTGGTGCGACAGGCACCACTTGGCCATGATCGAGCCGCCCCGGCTGACGATGCCGGTCACGCGCTTGGCGGTCATCGGAATGTAGGGCAGGCGCACGCCGGCGTGGATGGTGAAATAGTCGACGCCCTGCTCAGCCTGCTCGATCAGGGTGTCGCGGAAGATCTCCCAGGTGAGGTCCTCGGCGACGCCGCCGACCTTCTCCAGCGCTTGATAGATGGGAACGGTGCCGATCGGCACGGGGCTGTTGCGGATGATCCACTCGCGCGTGTCGTGGATGTTGCGTCCGGTGGACAGGTCCATGACGGTGTCGGCACCCCAACGGATCGACCAGACCATCTTGTCGACTTCGCTGGCGACATCGCTGGCGACGG
The DNA here is from genome assembly GCF_055361525.1 of Novosphingobium sp. TK46. Lineage (NCBI taxonomy): Bacteria > Pseudomonadati > Pseudomonadota > Alphaproteobacteria > Sphingomonadales > Sphingomonadaceae > Novosphingobium > Novosphingobium sp. TK46. Next base: position 2,071,360 of record NZ_CM143963.1, on the reverse strand, counting down.
CGGAGTTGCCGATATTGGCGTTGATCTTGACCAGGAAGTTGCGCCCGATCGCCATCGGTTCGCATTCGGGGTGGTTGACGTTGCTGGGGATGATGGCGCGGCCCCGCGCCACCTCGTCACGCACGAACTCGGGCGTGACGTAGTCGGGCACGGAGGCGCCGAAATCCTGACCGTCGCGGATGTACTCGGCCAGCATCTCGCGCCCGATGTTCTCGCGCACGGCGACGTATTCCATCTCGGGCGTGATGATGCCGCGCCGGGCGTAATGCATCTGGCTGAGGTTCGCGCCCGGCTTTGCACGCAGCACCCGGCTGGCGACGTTGGGAAACGGCGCGACGCCGCCCGAACGATCGGGGCCTTTGAGGCCATTATCCTCGGGCCGCGTCTCGCGCGGGGTGTACTCCTCCACATCACTGCGGGCGAGCTGCCACTCGCGGCGTAGCTGCGGCAGGCCAGCCTGGATATCGATCACCGCGTCGGGATCGGTGTAGGGGCCGCTGGTATCGTAGACGCGCACCGGCGCCTCGCCGCAGCCGGGCTCCAGATGGATCTCGCGCATGGCGACGCGCAAGTCGGGATTGGCGGGCGAACCGACATGGACCTTCTTGGACCCGCGGATCGGTCCGGTGGTGACGCCGATCTCAAGCTTGCTGTTGATGTCTGCCATATGCACGCTCCTCTTTTCAGACGTGAGCGAGCTTTTGCGGGCGTGGAACGGACCCGGCCAACTCCCTCCGCCCGTACTAACGGGTTCAGGTTCGACGGATCGTGCGGAGCATACCCGCACCTCTCAGCCATATGCTGGCTCCCCGGTGGTGACGCCGGTGTAGCGGCACCCGAGCGCCGGGTAAAGTGGCTCACAGTTGACTTTGCCCGCCCTGGCGGGTGTTGATGATCGCGGGAGGTTCGACTCCTCTCGACGCGGATGTCGGGCGCGGGCCACCGGCCACATACAAAGCGCGACATCCGCATGCGTGGGTGCAAGTGTCCTTGAAACACTCCTTCAACGCAGGCACCCGTTGTCGTCGGCCCGCAGGGGCAGCCGTGCAAAGGCCATGCGGGCCTCGCGCCCCCGCCGATGCATCGTGACGGCCACGGGTGCCTTTTTGCCCGCTGAGTGAAGGAGCGCAGGTATGCAGACGACGGTAGCCTTGATGGCGGCACTGGTGGTGGCGGTCGTGTTCCTCGCGGCGCCCACCTGGCGCAAGGCATGGCGCAGCCATGAGGTGACGTTGTGGGAAACCGGACTGATCTATGGCGCCGCCGGCTTCGTCGAGCAGCTCGGCCCCGGGATTCATCGCCGCTTCGATCCGCTCCATCGTCGGACCCTCGTCTGCGTCCCGACGGTTACACGGGCGCTGAGTGGCCAGACGATCGAGGCGATCAGCAAGGACCAGTTCGCCTTCCGCCTCACCCTTACGCCTGTCGTGACGGTCGTCGATCCGCGCCTGCTGGTCGAACAGACCACCGGACCCTCTGGGGAGCGGGCGCCGGTGCAGCCGGTCGATCATCGTTATGACCGACTGAGCCCAAGCCTTGCCGCCGCCGCCCTCGCCGTAGTGGCGACCCGGACGCTCGAGGAGTTCCTGGCCGACCCGGCGGCCATGGTCACCGCGATCGCGCCCCAGCTTGCCGATGCCCTGCCCGGCACCCGGCTGGACGAATTGCTGCTGACCGGCATCACCCTGCCCCCCGAGGTGCGCAAGATGTTCACCGAGGTCGAGCGTGCGCGACGCGAAGGCTTGGCCGGCCTGGAACGCGCGCGCGCCGAGCAGGCATCGTTGCGCGCACTCGCGAACGCCGCTCGCAATCTGGCCGACAATCCGGCGCTCGCCAACTTGCGGATGCTGCAAGTGATGGAAAATGCCAGGGGCGCCAAGACCTTCGTGCTGGGCGGCGGCGTAACGGACCCGGGCAAGGCGCCAGCAGCCGCCGATGCGCAAAGCCAAACCTGAGCGCGAACGCCAGACTACCCGCATGACCATGCTCTATCGTCTGGATGCGAATGCAAGGCTGGTGGCCGACACGTTCGGCGCGGCGGCCGGTGACGACCCCTGGTCCGGCGGGCACGTCGCCCCCGGCAGCTTCGCGCCGATCATCACCGCCGGGCGTGAATTCGTCGCGGGCCCACGCCCGAACTCTCGAAGCCCGCAGCGGATGGTGCCGCGTCTATGGGGCGTGCCGCCACCACCCTCGATCCAGGAAGCGCCCCGCCACGGCATCGCATCCGTGCGCAACGTCGACAGCTCCTTCTGGATCGGCAATTTGCGCAATGCCGAGTTTCGCTGCCTGATCCCTGCCACGGCGTTCATGGAATGGAACGCCACGGCCTCTCGTCGGCTCGATCATGATGGCAAACGACGGCGCCATTGGTTCGCCTGCACCGATCAGCCGACGTTCGCCTTCGCGGGTGTGTGGAAGGACAGCGAGATACCGAGCTTCGCCTTGCTGACATGCGAGCCCAATGCCGCCTTGCGCCACGCCGGGCGCGATTCCATGCCCGTCGTCCTGCCTGCGGACCCTGCGTCCCGCGATCTCTGGCTGCGCGGTAGCTGGGATCGCGCAAGAGCGTTGCTGGTGCCTTATCCCTCATCGACGATGCGCGAGTATGAGCAGTAGCGGCACCACACCCGCATGACTTGCTTGCTGCCACTGCCAAGGCGGGGTTACGTTGATATCAGCAGCAGCATGTCTTGCCGGAGCCGCCCCATGCAGATCATCGCCACCGCCGCGCGGCGCCACTGGTTCTATCTGGTGTGGCCGTTCCTGCTGGCAGCCGCATTGATGTTTCGCGCCACCCATCCCTGGTCGGATGCGCCTGGGTTCGGTGAAGCGACGACGCTGTTCGACTGGTGCGTGTTCGTCCCTGCTCTTCATGCGATCTGCTATCGCGCAATGCCGCGGCGAGCCCTGGCGCTGCGCACGCTGGGCCTGATCTGCGGGGGTGCGTGGATCGCGGGGAAGATCGTTCCCGATTCGGCCGAAGTCATCCTTGCGCAATGGGGTTGGTTACGCGCGCCGGCGATGGCGGTGCTGCTGCTCGCCGAAGGCATGGCCCTCATCGCGATCGTGCGCCTGACCTTTGCTCCAACACCCGATTCGCGCGCGTTGGAGAAGCAAGGTCTGCCCCCTCTAGTGGTAAAGCTCATGCTGGCGGAGGCACGTTTCTGGCGGTGGCTATGGGCGAGAATACGCGGGAGATAACACCCAAGATAGCCGCGATCGGCATCGCAACCACGCGCTTGCCGGGTCATTCTCGCCGGCACCGGCACGCTGCGATGGTAAAATTCGCGTATAGAGCGGTCGCCCAATAGCCACCGTCGAATCAGACGGCCACGCAAATAAACACGAAGTACCGCCGCGTAGCACTGCGGCCATCGCGCTTATCCGGTGCTATGATACAGGTCGTCGCAAAACTTGGTACGGCAACGCTTTATTTTCCAATGCCATCTAGAAGATCGGCCATGCTTTACGCGTTCAAAGACGAGGTCGATCCGATCGCAGGCCGTCTGGCTCGCCTCTTGGCCTGGGCCGCCGGAATGCCGACGCGCACCGGGTGGCTGATCGGGCTCACCTCGGTGCTGGGCGTTGCCCTGCTTGATGCGCTGGGACGTGGTTACGGCCTGCGGTGCTTTCCGTTGTATATCCCGCTCATCTGTCTTGGCGGCTGGACGATGGCACCACGTTCAGCCCTGCTCTTCGCCGGTGGAACCGCGATCCTGGCCATGGTTCCGGATTGGTCGCAAGGCCCACTTGGTCCACAAGGCTACGTGACTGCGATCAACGCCGGCTTGCGCCTGCTGGTATACCTTGCCCTGGCGATGATCCTCTCCGCCTGCCGACGCTCCTACGACATCGCGCGCGTCTTCGCATCGTTGGACAGCCTGACGCAGGTCTTGAACAAAGCCTCGTTCCATCGCGAATTCCGGCGCCTGCTCGAAGCGCGCAGGGCATCGTCGACATGGCTCAGCGTCGCATTCGTCGACCTGGACGATTTCCGGACGATTAACGGCGCCTATGGCCATGCCGCCGGAGACGATGTCCTGCGTCGGTTCTCCAGCACGGCGATCACCAATATCCGCCGTGGAGACCTGATCGGTCGGATCGGCGGTGACGAATTTGCCGTCGTCATCCGCGCCATCGACAAGCAGACGGCGCATTCGGCCGCGCAATCGCTGCATGCGCGGTTCATGGACACGCTGGCTGACGCCGCAGCGCCGGCAACGTGCAGCATGGGCGTGGTCATCCTGCCGCCCAATTTCGCCTGCAGCGAGCCGGGGCTGATAGAAGCGGCGGATCGGCTCATGTATCGCGTCAAGGATCACGGCAAAGGCGCGATCTTGCTCGCCGACGCGAACGACGCGCTGCGGGTCGCTGCCTGACGAAATAGCGCGACGAAATCCCGCTTCGGCCAAGCACCGCGCTGATGCTAGCGGCCGCGAGCCGCTTCGAACGCATGAGCCGGCAAAATCGGATATCCACCGATGGCATGAAAAAACGGGAGCAGGCTCAGCCCACTCCCGTAATTCTTTTCGAAGCTGCGCACCCGAGGTGCGGCGAGACGACCGGCAGGTCGCCCCGTCAGCGATTCGTTATTCGGCCGCCTGCGCGATGGCGTCGACCGACACGTACTTGCGGCCCTGCTTGCCGTCGTGAAAACGCACGCGTCCCTCACCCAGAGCGAACAAGGTGTGATCTTTGCCGATGCCGACATTCACGCCCGGATACACGCGGGTACCGCGCTGACGGATGATGATGTTGCCGCCGATCACTTCCTGACCGCCGAACTTCTTAACGCCAAGGCGGCGACCAGCTGAATCGCGACCGTTGCGCGAAGAGCCGCCTGCTTTCTTATGTGCCATATCTATCTACTCCGAACTGGTAATCGACGAGCGCGCTGGCGCTCAGCCGACCGACAGAATGCGCAGCAGGGTCAACTGCTGGCGGTGACCGTTTTTGCGGCGGTAATTGTGACGGCGGCGCTTCTTGAAAACGACCACCTTCTCGCTCTTCGCCTGCGCGATGATCTCGGCGGATACCGTCAGGCCGGCGATATCGGCGACTTCGCCATCCTTGCCGGCAAGCAGGATATCACCCAGCGTGATCGTCTCGCCAGCTTCGCCAGCCAGCTTCTCAACCGCGATCTTGTCTCCGGCAGCGACCCGATACTGCTTGCCGCCGGTGCGCACTACTGCGAACATGGTGCTCTTACCCAATCTAAAATGTGCCCGATGAAGGGCCGAAACAACCTGCCCCGGCCGTTCTGGTTCCTGTTTCAGGATCCTGCTGCGGGCGACGCGCCGGACAGCCCGCGTTGACACGGGTTACCGGAAGAACGGTGCCGTTAGTCCAAGCCCAAAGATGAGTCAACGGGGCGCGGCGTTCAGATATGCTGGAAATCACGGCAATTGGCGCTCGCACGCGGCCGATCGCATGCTATGGCTCATGGCATGACCCGCGCCATCGTGAGCAAAGCCGCCCCCTTGGCCATGGCCATCCTGCTCCAGGCCTGCGCCGCGTCGAGCGAGTTCCCGTCGCTGGCCGTTCGGGATGCCGAGCGAGTCGAGGGCAGCGCCGCGCCCGCCGCCGGCAGCGCCGAAGCGATCCCGGTTCTGCCACCGACCAGTGCCGATCTGACGACTCGCCTGGCCGGCCTGCTCGATCTGGCGCGTAAGGCGCATTCCAGCTTCAAGGCCAAGCAGCCGGGCGCGGAACGCGCCATCGCGGCGGCAGGCTCGGTGCGGGGCGACACCTGGACATCGGCCGAAGTGGCGCTCTCGGACTTGCAGACGTCGCGTAGCGATGCGCTCACCGCGCTGGCGGAACTCGATCAGCTTTATGTCGAGGAGCGCGCCGCGCACCCTGAGCAGGTCAGCCCCACCGCCGCTGCGATCGCGACGATCCGCGATCAGGTCAACGGCTGGGTCGCGGAAGAGACCGAGGTCGTGACGCGGCTGGGTACGCGGCTGAAATAGCCGACTACGACCAGCGGGAAAGGTCTTCGTAATCCTCGGCGCGCGGTTCGATCCAGCGCCACTTGCCGCCGACCTTCTCACGCTTCCAGAACCAGCTTTCGGATTTGAGGTGGTCCATCGCGAACTCTGCCGCGGCAAAGGCGTCACGCCGGTGGCGGGCTGCAGCGGCGACCAACACGATAGGCTCTCCTGCCGACATCTCTCCACTGCGATGGATCACCAGCAGCCCCTCTATCCCGAAACTCTCCAGCGTTCGCGCCGCCAGATCCTGCATCGCGGGCAGCGTCAGCGGACCGTAGTGGCGCAGTTCAAGGGCCTCCACCGCGTCGGCACCGGCGTCGGCACGAACCTGCCCCAGGAAGCTGGCGATGCCACCCGCCGCCGGATGCGCTTGCGTGAAGCTCCCAAGTTCATCCGCTGGATCGAAGCGGGTCGTCAGCAGCCTCACGGCGATGCGCCGATCGTCGAACGCCGCCATCGTCAGCCGCCGCTCACGGGAGGCAGGAAGGCAAGTTCATCCCCGTCCTTGAGCACGGGCTCATCGCGATCACGCACCAGCAGGCCGTTGACGGCCAGCTTGACCTTGTCTGCCCGAAGCGCCGCCGCCAGTTCGGGATCGAGCGCGCAAAGCACCGCCTCGATCGAGGTGACGGTATCGACCTTACGTTCGGCGGCACCTGCCGCGTCTTCGAGCCGGCCGAGGAAAACGAGCTTGATCGGCATCTCAGCCGCCGGTCATCGACATATGCCGTGCCAGCGCAGGAGCCTGTCCGGCTTGGTCGATCGCGAAGTTGTGCCGCGCCGGCTTGATCCGCATCGCCAGGTTCAGGCCCTCCGCCAGCGCGGTCTGCGGATCATCGGAGCGCAGCGCCGCACGCAGATCCACCTGCTCGGTACCGCCAAGACAGGCATAGAGCTGCCCGGTCGCCGTTACGCGGACGCGATTGCAGCCTTCGCAGAAGTTATTGGTCAAAGGGGTGATCAGACCAAGCCGCCCACCCGTTTCGGCGACGTCGAAATAGCGCGCCGGCCCACCGCTGCGATGGGTCGACGGGGTCAATGTCCAGCGCCGCGCCAGATCGTCCTGCACGGCCAGCAGCGGCAGATAATGGTCGAAGCGATCTTCCTCGACTTCGCCCAAGGGCATGACTTCGATCAGCGTGGCATCGTAACCCTGTCCATGCGCCCAAGCGATCAGGTCGGGGATTTCGCCCTCGTTGATGCCCTTGAGCGCGACGGTGTTGAGCTTGACCTTCAGGCCCGCCGCCTTTGCCGCCGCCAGCCCCTCGAGCACCTGCGGGAGCGAATCACGGCGCGAAAGCTGCTGAAATTTCGCGCGATCCAGGGTGTCGAGCGACACGTTGATGCGCTGCACGCCGGCGTCCTTCAGACCTTCCGCGAATTCGGCCAGTCGCGTACCATTGGTGGTGAGCGTCAACTCCTCCAGCCCATGACCCAGCTTGCGGCCCAGCGCGCGCACCAGTTCCATCATGTCGCGGCGCACCAGCGGCTCGCCGCCGGTCAGGCGAATCTTGCTGATACCGCGATCGATGAAGCCGAGCGCCAGATCGTGCAGTTCCTCGAGGCTGAGCACTTCCTTGCGCGGCAGGAAGGTCATCCTCTCGGGCATGCAGTAGGAGCATCGCAGGTCGCAGCGGTCCGTGACCGACAGCCGCAAGTAGCTGATCCGTCGCTGGAACTGGTCGACTAGGGGAGCATGCGCGCTGGTCATCAACCCTGATATAGCATCGGACCGGCGCCTGTTCCATCGATGCACAGCAATTGTCCCGTCAACCCCGGCGCGCGGACGAGATATTCGGCCGTGGCGCCGATCGCCGGCTCGTCTTGCCCGGCGATCGCGTTGACCCGCTGCGGAGCGAATTGCCGAGCAAGACCGCGCACGATGCCAAGGCGCCAGTCGCGATGCGCATGATCGGCGGGTCCGAAGACCAGTAGTAGATCGTCGCCTCCGGCGAGTGCCTCCGCCGCGGCAGGCAGCATGTCGGCGTGAAATCGCGCGGCGGCGCCAAGTGCGTCGTCGGGCAAGGCTCCGACTCGCAACACATGCATCACCGGCGCTCGCGCGTCAGCGTGATCCCGATCGCTTCGCCATTCTCGGAAATGGCGAGCTTGACGATCTTCACCGTCACCGCGCTGATTCGGGAATCCTGGACGAACAGCGTCTCGCAGATATGATCCGCCACCGCCTCGATCAGCTTGAAGTGGACGCCGGCGGGCAGCGCTTCGGACGCCGCGAACTTGAGGTCCATGTAATTCTTGCTGGCGACGAGAGGCGTATCGGGCGCGTAGTGGTCGATCGGCTTCATCTGCGCCGCGATGCCGATCCGCAGCGGCTGCGGCTGACCCGTCTCCTCTGAGTAGATACCGGTCAGCACGTCGACCACGAAGTCGGCGATCTCGAGTGTCAGCGAATCGGTCATGCCTGCCCTTAGCCCGGATTGGTCCAGCGCGCGAAGATCGCTGTGGGTAGCAGCCGGCCGCCCTCGCCGTCTTCCTGCACCGCCAGGTCGCCGTGCTCGACGACGCCGGGCAGGTCGGCGAACAGCTCGGCCACCAGGCCCGCCAGCGCGAGCGACGACATCCGCACCGCATAGACGGTCAGGAACAGGAATCGACTGTCGGCATCCAGCAGCCTGCGGCAATCCGCCATCAGCCCCGGCAGGTCGTCCTCCAGCCGCCAGGTCTCGCCGGTCGGCCCGCGTCCGAATTTGGGAGGGTCGAGGATGATGCCGTCATACCGCCGCTCGCGCCGCACTTCGCGTGCTGCGAACTTGGCGGCATCGTCGATCAACCAGCGGATCGGCCGATCCGCCATGTTCGACAGCGCGGCATTCTCACGCGCCTGTGCGACCGACTTCTTCGAGGCGTCGACATGCGTCACCTGGCCGTGCCGCGAGAGCGCCAGGGTGCCGACACCGGTATAGCCGAACAGGTTGAGCGTCTGCGCACCCTCCGCCGGCAGCTGGCGACGCATCCAGTCCCAGACCGGCGCCATATCAGGGAAGAACCCGAGGTGCCGGAACGGCGTGCATTGCGCGGTGAAGCCCACGTCACCCAATGCCAGCGGCCATCCCTCGCGCGGGACCGGCTTGTCGAAGTGCCACCTGCCGCCACCGTCCTCGTCGGAGCCGGGCACGAACTCGCCATGCGCATCCCACTCGGCTTGTCGAGGTGACCACATCGCTTGCGGCTCGGGCCGGATGAACCGGTAATCGCCATAGCGCTCAAGCTTGCGGCCATGGCCCGAATCGATGAGGCCGTAATCGTCCCAGCCCTCGCCGGCCAGGATCAGCGGATCGCGCGAAAGCGCCGCCATCAGATCTTGGGAGCCGCTCGCTCGGCGACGTACTGGGCGACAGCCTCGTAAGTACCCGGAAGCGTCGCGAAGCGCTCTTCACGTTCGAACAGATCGCCGACGCGGGTGGGCAAGGCGGGGCGCTGGCCGATCGCCTGCTCGACTGCTTCTGGGAACTTGGCCGGATGCGCAGTTGCTAACGTCACGATCGGCACGCCGGCGTCGATCCCGGCATGACGGGCGGCATGTAGCGCGCAGGCCGTATGCGGGTCGATCATCTCGCCGCAGCTTTCCCAGGCCCAGCGGATGGCCTGCGTCATCTCGTCCGCATCCGCACGGCAGCTGCCGAACAAACTCGCGGCGCCCTCTCGCTGTGCATTTGTCAGCTGCATCGCCCGGCTCGCCTCGAACCCGGTCATCTGCGTGGCCTGAGCCAAGCCGTCACGTCCGCCGATGTCGAACAGCAGACGCTCGAAATTGGAGGACACCTGAATGTCCATCGACGGAGCCGCGGTCGGCGAAACGGTGCCTTGCGAGTAATCGCCGGTCGAGAGCGCGCGATGAAGGATGTCGTTGACGTTGGTCGCCACGATCAGCCGCGCGATCGGCAATCCCATCTGCTGGGCCACGTACCCTGCGAACACGTCGCCGAAGTTGCCGGTCGGGACCGAGAACGCCACTTCGCGATCCGGCGCACCCAACTGCAACGCCGTGGCGAAGTAGTACACCACCTGTGCCATCAGCCGCGCCCAGTTGATCGAGTTGACCGCGCCGATCGCGAACCGATCGGTCATCGCGCGATCGTTGAACATGCGCTTCACGATCGCCTGGCAATCGTCGAAACTGACATCCTCCAAGGCGAGATTGTGGACGTTGGGCGCAAGCACCGTCGTCATCTGCCGCCGCTGGACGTCGCTGACCCGGCCCTTGGGATGGAGCATGAAGATATCAACCTTGGCACGGCCGGCCACCGCGTCGATCGCCGCCGATCCGGTATCGCCCGATGTCGCACCGACGATCGTCAGGTTACGATCCGAACGGCCGAGGAATTCCTCGAACAACAAGCCGAGCAATTGCAAGGCGACGTCCTTGAACGCCAGCGTCGGGCCATGGAACAGCTCCATCAGCCAGTTCTGCGCATCCATCTGCACCAGCGGCACGACCGCCGAATGGCTGAAGCGGCCGTAGGCGGCCTCGCACAACGTCAACAGACGCTCCGGGCTCAGGCTCTCGCCGACGAACGGCTGCATCACCCTGGCGGCGAGTTGTGCGTATGGCAGGCCGCGCATCGCCGTAATCTCGGCAGTGCTGAAACGTGGCCACGCGCGCGGCACGTAGAGACCGCCATCACTGGCGAGCCCCGCGAGCGTGGCGCCTTCGAAATCGAGCGCCGGTGCGCTCCCCCTGGTGCTGACATAGTCCATTGCGCTTGCGCGCCTAGCCGCAGCGCGCCCAAGGTGCAATGCGCCAGAGCGGTGCGGCCTCAGCCGACTAGGCGTTTACGCACCGCCACGCCATAAATGATCACCGCCGTGGCAGCGAACAGGAACCATTGCACGGCATAGGCCAGGTGGTTGTTGGGGATCTCGGACGGATCCGGCCGGGCATTGGCCTCAAGCCCGCCCAGCGGTGGATCGGCCACCAGCCTCGGTCCGGGCGCGATGATCCCGGTAACCGCTCCGCCTCGCCAGGCGCCGCTCCACCTGGGATCGCGTGTCCAGCCCATCACGACTTTCGCTTGCGCGCCATCGGGCAGCAGACACTGCGCATATTGCGCGATCCCGGCCTCTTGCCCCGCATTGCGGCCGGCGATGCTGCTGATACCTACGACCTTTGCGCAAACAACGCGCGAACGTCGATAGAGGACCGCCTGCGCCGCCGCTTCGTCGACCGGAAACGACACCTCCTGGGTGGCGACATGCCCGGTGGCATAGCGCGCGAGCAGCGCCTCCTTTTCGCGCAGCCGGTCAAGTTGCCAGAAGCCAAGGCGCAGCATGATGCCGACCGCCACCAGGACCAGGAGCGTCGGGATCACCGGAAAGCGGTGCTTGGTCATCTCGATCCTCTCCTGGCCGTCCTATCGATATCCAGAGCCGACCTGAGGCCGATCCGGCGCGAAAGGCGCTGACTTGATGGCATGCGAACGTAGTTGATGATCGCGAAAGCTATCCCAACCTGGCCTGCTCTCGTCTGAGATAGGCATGGGAATCGCGATGGCACCCCTCGGACAGCGCGACCTTTGTCGCCACGATCTTTGGTCCACAAAACGAAAGAGGCAGCCGACACGATGTCCGGCTGCCTCCTGGCTAGATGGATGGAGTTGTACGCATCAGTGAGTGGGATAACCCCAGCCACCCCACACGTAGATGGCTACGAACAGGAACAGCCATACGACGTCGACGAAGTGCCAGTACCAGGCCGCCGCCTCGAAACCGAAGTGCTGACGCGGTGTGAAGTCACCCTTGTACGCACGAACCTGGCAGACGATCAGCATGATGGTGCCGATGATGACGTGGAAGCCATGGAAGCCCGTCGCCATGTAAAACGCCGAGCCATAGGTGTTGGCGCCAAAGGGGAACGGTGCATTCGCATACTCGTAGGCCTGGATCGCCGAGAACAGCAGACCGAGGAGAATCGTCGCCCACAGCCCCTTCTTCAAGCCGTCACGATCGCCGTGGATCAGCGAGTGGTGTGCCCAGCTGACCGTCGTACCCGAGCACAGCAGGATCAGCGTGTTGAGCAAGGGCAAGTCGAACGGATCCATCACCGCCTCGATCGCCTTGGGCGGCCACTGGCCACCGATCGATTCCGCGAGCTCCGAGGGGAACAGCGAAAAGTCGAAGAAGGCCCAGAACCAGCCGACGAAGAACATCACTTCCGAAGCGATGAACAGGATCATGCCGTAGCGCTGATGCAGCTGCACGACCGGGGTGTGGTCGCCAGCGTGCGCTTCCTTGACGATCTTCGAGAACCACGAAAACACGCTCGCCAGCAGCAATGCCATGCCCAGCCATGGCACGAAATGCCCACCCGGCATCTTGTGCATGAACAGCACCATACCGGTCGTGAAGACCAGGGCGCCGACCGTGGTTGCAAGGGGCACGATGTCCGGCGGAAGAATGTGGTAATCGTGTGACTTGCTACCGGCCATATGCCTTCGTCCCTGTTGATCGCAAATCCGCGGCGCGCCCATGACAGCCGGCGGCGTTTAGAATGACCTTAAGCCCTTACTTGCCCGATCCGACGCGGTCCAGAGCCTTTGCGCCGGCATTGATCGCGGGATGGAAGGTGTAGCTCAGCGTGATCTGCTGGATGTCTTTCGTGTCCGGATCGTTCAGGATCGCCGGATCCACGTAGTAAAGCACGGGCATGCGCACCTCTTCACCCGGCTTGAGCGTCTGCTCGGTGAAGCAGAAACACTGGATCTTGTTGAAGTATTTTCCAGCCTGCTCGGGCTCGACGTTGAAGCTGGCGGTCCCGGTCAGCGGCGCGTTTGACGTGTTCTTCGCCCAGAACAGCGCCATGTCGCGAATGCCGATAGTGATCTCGTCCGTGCGCTGCAGCGGCTTGAACTGCCAAGGCATGCCACGTTCGACATTGGCATCGAAGCGGATCGAGATCGTGTTGGAAGCCGCCTTGATCTGCTCGGCGGTCTGTTCGTCCACCCGCTGCGTGGTACCGTTGAAACCCGTTGCAGCGCAGAACAACCGATACAGCGGCACCGACGCAAAACCCAGCCCGAGCATCGCCAGCGCGGCGCCGAACGCGATCATCGCGGTACGACCATTTCGGCCGAACCGTTGAGGTGGCTGCCCGAGGGTATTTGCGGTCATGACCTCAGCTCATCTTCGCGATCGAAACGAAGAAGATCAGGATTACGAACGCTACCAGCAAAAGGCCCAGCACGTTGTTGCGGCTACGGCGGATGCGCTTGGGGTCGGTCTCGCGAGTCATGCCATCGTCCTTACATCGGCAGGAAGCGATCGACCACCAGCGCCGCAAACAACGCAAAGAGGTAGATCACGGAATAGCCGAAGAGTTGCTTTTCCGGCTTCATGGTATCGTCAGGGCCGGTACGCACGCGCAAACCCACGCGCAATGCAAAGGCCAGAAACACCAGCGAGAGCGCGGCCGCGCTCACGCCATAGATCAAGCCAGCACCACCGATCCACCACGGCAACACGCTGAGCGGCAGCAGCAGCACGGCATAGATCAGGATCTGACGACGCGTGGCCTTTTCGCCTGCGACCACCGGCAGCATCGGAATACCGACTTTCGCGTAGTCCGACTGGACGAACAGCGCGAGTGCCCAGAAGTGCGGGGGCGTCCAGAAGAAGATGATCGCGAACAGCAACACCGGCATCAGCGTGATATGCCCGGTCGCCGCGACCCAGCCGATCAGCGGTGGGAATGCCCCCGCTCCCCCACCGATCACGATATTCTGCGGTGTGCGTGGTTTGAGCCAGACCGTATAGACGACAGCATAATAGACGATCGAGATCGCCAGGATCGCAGCCGCCAGCCAGCTGATCGCGAGACCCATCAGCAGGACGGAACCGACGGAAATGGCGATCCCGAAGTCGCGTGCATCCGTGCGGTTCATCCGGCCTTGCGGCAATGGACGGGCGGCGGTGCGCTTCATGCCGGCGTCGAGATCAGCCTCCCACCACTGGTTCAACGCTGCGGCGCCACCAGCGCCCACGGCGATGCACAGGATCGCGGTAAAGGCCAGAACCGGATGAATGCGTTCCGGCGCCGCGAGCAATCCGCATAGTCCGGTGAAAATCACGAGGCTCATGACGCGCGGCTTGGTCAACGCGAAGAAATCGCGCCATTCGGCGGGAGGCGGGCTTACGGCTACGGTCATGCGCCTGCCTATAAGCCTGCCGGGCGGCGGCGGCAAAGCCAAAGCGTGCGTCCAGTCGCTCGCGAGGGCGTCGGAGCCCTTCTCGGAAACGCACTGTACACTCAGCGGCGGCCCTGGCGCTCAGCATGATGAAGTGGATGATCTCTGCGCGATCGCAATGTCGTGACAGATCGCTGAGGTACAGCCTGCTTCGAAGCGCGGTCCAAGCAGGGGCGCATGGATCGAATTGACGCCGCCAGAAAACAGGAAGGCAGGCGAGTTGCCCCGCCTGCCTTCCTGTCATTGATCACGAACGTACGTTGATCAGTGGTGCGCGTCCTCGATCACGGGGAGCGTCTCGAACTGGTGGAACGGCGGCGGGCTGGAAAGCGTCCATTCGAGCGTGGTTGCGCCTTCGCCCCAATAGTTACCCTCAGCCTTGCGCCCGGCGATCAGGGCGTAGCCGATATTGACGAAGAAGATCACCATGCTGGCCGCCATGACCATGTAGCCGATCGTCGCGACTTCGTTCCAGTGCGTGTAGGCTTCGGCATAGTCGGGGTAGCGGCGTGGCATACCCTGCAGACCGAGGAAGTGCATGGGGAAGAAGATCAGGTTCACACCGACGAAGAACACCCAGAAGTGCACGTGCGACAGGAACTCGGAGTGCCAGCGGCCGCTCATCTTGGGGAACCAGTAATAGAACCCGGCGAACAGCGCGGTAACCGCTCCCAGCGACAACACATAGTGGAAGTGCGCCACCACGTAATAAGTGTCCTGAAGCACGTCGTCGATACCGCCGTTGGCGAGCACGACGCCGGTGACGCCACCCACGGTGAACAGGAAGATGAAGCCCAGCGCCCAGACCATCGGACTCTTGAACTCGAGGCTGCCACCCCACATCGTCGCGATCCAGGAGAAGATCTTGACGCCGGTGGGCACCGCGATGACCATCGTCGCGGCCGTGAAGTACATCTTCGTGTTTACGCTCAGGCCGGTCGTGTACATGTGGTGTGCCCACACGATGAAGCCGACCACACCGATTGCGACCATGGCGTAGGCCATGCCGAGGTAACCGAAGACGGGCTTTTTCGAGAAGGTCGAGATGATCTGCGAGATCATGCCGAATCCGGGCAGGATCATGATGTAGACCTCTGGGTGACCGAAAAACCAGAACAAGTGCTGGTACAGGATCGGATCACCACCGCCGGCGGGGTCGAAGAACGTCGTACCGAAGTTGCGATCGGTCAGCAGCATGGTGATCGCTGCGGCGAGGACCGGAAGCGCCAGCAGTAGCAGGAAGGCGGTGACCAGCATCGACCACACGAACAGCGGCATCTTGTGCATGGTCATGCCGGGGGCACGCATGTTGAAGATCGTCGTGATGAAGTTGATCGCGCCCATGATAGAGCCGGCGCCCGACAAGTGCAGCGCGAAGATGCCGAAGTCGACGGCTGGCCCGGTCGAACCATAGGTCGAAAGCGGTGCATAGACCGTCCAGCCGGTGCCCGCGCCGTTGCCGAGGCCGCCGGGCACGAAAGCCGAACACATCAGCGAGACGAAACCGGCGACCGTCAGCCAGAACGAGATGTTGTTCATGCGCGGGAACGCCATGTCCGGCGCGCCGATCATCAGCGGCACGAACCAGTTGCCGAAGCCGCCGATCATCGCCGGCATGACCATGAAGAACACCATGATCAGGCCGTGCGCGGTGATCAGCACGTTCCACATATGCAGCGTAGCATTGAAGTCGGCCGCATCGTCGCCGAAGAACGATGCCACCGCACCCAGGTACTGGATACCGGGGTGCATCAGCTCGGCGCGCATGATGCCGGACACGGCACCACCGATGATCCCCGCGATGATCGCGAAGATCAGGTACATCGTTCCGATGTCCTTGTGGTTGGTCGACATGAACCACCGCGCAAAGAAGCTCGGCTTGTGGTCATGATCGGCGTGACCATGATGATGGTCTTCGACGTGACCTTGGAATTGATCTGCGGTGGTGGCCATTACGGGGACCTTCGTACTAAATATCGTTAAGCGGCGGGCGACGACGTGGTCTCGACGGCCGGAACCGCCTCGCTCGCGTTATCGGCGGGGACCGCGGCATCGCTGGCGTCAGCAGCCGGCGCCGCTGCTGTCGTGGTATCGGCGATCTTCTTCTGACCGTCGATCACGCCACCGGCATGGGCCAGGACCCAAGCGTTATACTGCGCACGCGGCAGCGCCTCGACCGCGATCGGCATGTAACCATGCTTCACGCCGCACAACTCCGAACACTGGCCGTAATAGACGCCGGGCTTTTCGACGAAGAGCACCTTCTCGTTGATGCGTCCCGGCACGGCGTCGAGCTTGAACCACAACGAGGGCACGGCGAACGAGTGGATGACATCGGCCGCCGTGATCTGCAGGCGGACCGGCTCACCTGCCGGGATCACCATGCGGTTGTCGACTTCGAGATGCCCGGGACCGTCCCAGGGCTTCGAACCGACTTCACGGATACCCGCGTTCGTTACCGGCTGACCGGAAATGTTGAGCATGTACGAGTTGACTTCGAAGTCGCCATTGTCCGGATAGCCGTAGGTCCAGAACCACTGGTTGCCGGTGATCTTGACGGTGAGCGACTTGGCCGGAGCCGTCTTGTACTGCTTCGCGATGAGATCGATCGAGGGAACCGCGATGCATACCAGGATTAGCACCGGAACCAGCGTCCATGCCACTTCGAGTGCGGTGTTGTGGCTGGTCCGCGAAGCGACGGGATTGGCGCGGCGGTTGAACTTCAACACGACGACGACAAGCAGAACCAAAACCAGCAGCACGATCGCAGCAATCAGTGGGATGAGCACGAGATCGTGGATCCAGTGCGCATACTCACCGGTAGGCGAGAACTGCTTCTGCAGGCCGATGCCACCATCCACCGGCATGCCGATGCCGGGCGTGGGCTTCATCGGCGTATAGGCCGTGCTTGCCGCTGTATCTGCAGTGGGGCCGCTGTTGTTCACCGGATTACCGGCGGCCTCCGCAGGGGCAGCGCCCTTATCTGATGCGACCGGAGCCTGAGCGCCCGGCGCACCGGCAGCCGGCGTGGCATAATCGGCCTGAGGCGCGGCAGCCGCGAGTGCCGCCTGCGGCAACATCGCCAGCGCGAGTGACAGCCCGAAGGCCTTGAGTGCACGGCTTGCGGCACGAGCGTGGTTACCGGAATTCATTCGTCGTGGTTTCCCGATTCCCTGTGTCAGCGCATAGGCGAGCCATGGCCGAGCGCAGTCCAGATCCGGGGGAAAAATTGCCCCTAGTGCCGGGCCTATACGCGCGCTTGCGGCGTGTCTCAAGCGCCTCTAGGGGAATTTTTGACAAGCACGCGAAGACCCCCGCAGGGTCGCAGTTGAACAAGGATCAAGCGCGCCATGGAGGAACAAGCCGTCCTCGCCGAGTTCCGCGCGAGCAGGGCGCTGCTGGAAGGGCACTTCCTGCTGTCATCGGGCAGGCACAGCGCACATTACCTGCAGTGCGCGCGCGTGCTCATGAATCCGGAGCGGGCAGGACGCCTGGCGACCGCGCTGGCCGCAAAGCTTCCGCAGGATCAGCGCCGGCAGATCGCCAAGGTCGTATCCCCGGCGATGGGCGGCGTGATCATCGGCCAGGAGATGGGCCGGGCCTTGCAAGTCGATGCCATGTTCGTAGAACGGCCCGAAGGCGTGTTCGAATTGCGCCGCGGCTTCGCATTGGAGCCGGGCGACAAGGTGCTGATGGTCGAGGACGTGGTAACCACCGGCAAATCCTCGCGCGAGGCCATCGCCGCGATCACCGCGGCGGGAGGAGACGTGATCGCAGCGGCCGCGCTGGTCGATCGTTCCGGCGGCGCCGTCGATCTGGGCGTGCCGTTCACGTCGCTGGTCGAGATCACCTTCCCGACCTACGCAGCCGATGAATTGCCGCCCGAGCTTGCTGCGCAGCCAGCGGTGAAGCCCGGCAGCCGCGCCAGGATCTAGGCGTTATGGCACGATGAGCATCACCCGTTCCCTGCGCCTTGGCGTCAACATCGATCACGTTGCGACCATCCGCAACGCGAGAGGAGGCGAACATCCGGATCCGGTTCGCGCTGCCGAAATCGTCGCGCAGGCAGGTGGAGACGGCATCACCGTCCATTTGCGGGAGGATCGCCGCCATATTCGTGACGAGGATCTGGCGCGGGTCCAGGCGGCGACCGGCCTCCCGCTCAACCTGGAGATGGCTGCGACCGACGAGATGGTCGAAATCGCATTGCGGCATCGACCCCATGCCGCGTGCATCGTTCCCGAACGCCGCGAGGAGCGAACCACTGAAGGGGGCCTCGACGCCGCCGGTCAGCACAATCGCCTCGCGCCTCTCGTGGCGCGATTGGCGGACGCAGGCATCCGGGTGAGCCTGTTCATCGCGCCCGATGCACGCCAGATCGAGGCGGCCCTTCGGCTGGGTGCGCCGGTCGTCGAACTGCACACCGGCGAATATGCCCATGCCACAGGGGACGCCATCGCGGCGGAGCTCGCGAGGATCGCCGACATGGCTGCGCTTGCCGTCAAGAACGGCATCGAACCGCATGCAGGTCACGGCCTGACTTACGAGAACGTACAGCCGATCGCCGCCATCCCGCAACTGGCCGAGTTGAACATCGGGCATTATCTTATTGGCGAGGCGATCTTTTGCGGGCTCGATGCCAGCGTAACCAAGATGCGCGAACTGATGGATGCAGTTCGGTGAGCTTCGCACGGTCAACTTGGCCCGCGATCGTCGAGGCGGGATTGACGGCGCGCTGGCCACGTCCGGGAATACAGCCATGATCATTGGCCTCGGTTCCGACTTGTGCAACATCGAGCGCATTCAGAGTTCGCTCGATCGCTTCGGCGACCGCTTTCTCAATCGCGTGTTCACCGATGTGGAGCGCGCCAAGGCTGCGCGCCGCCCGCACACGATCGCAGGAACCCTGGCGAAGCGATTCGCCGCCAAGGAGGCCTTCTCCAAAGCGGTCGGCACCGGCTTCAAGGCCGGCGTGTTCATGAAGGACATCGGCGTCGTCAATGCGCCGTCCGGCGCACCGACCCTCGCTCTGAGCGGAGGCGCGGCCGATCGGCTCGCCGCGATGATCCCGCAAGGGTACGAGCCCGTAGTTCACCTAACGCTCACCGACGATCATCCATGGGCGCAGGCCTTCGTGATCATCGAAGCCCGCCGCGCCTAGGAAAAATCCGCAGATGAGCAAGACCAACGCCGAGCCGGCGCTGCGCGATCACGCACCGGCGAGCGACCGGTCGGAGCGAATCAACTGGCTGCGCGAATTGCGCGGCCTGTTGCTGATGCTGCTCGCGGTACTCGGCTTTCACAGCTTCGTCGCCAAACCGTTCTACATCCCCTCGATCTCGATGATGCCGAACCTGCTGGTCGGCGATCGGCTGGTCGTGGCTAAGTATCCTTATGGCTGGAACTGGTCGTCGATCAGCTTCCACCTGCTACCGCGCGGCAACTGGCGCCTGCTGGGCGGCACGCCGGAATATGGCGATATCGTGATCGTCGTACCGCGCAACCGCAAGGAAGATCTAATCAAGCGCGTCGTCGGCCTGCCGGGCGATCGCGTCGCGGTGATCAACGGTCAGATCGTGCTGAACGGCAAACCGGTGCCGCAAAGGGTCGAGCCGCCGGTGCAGTTGCCCGTCGAAAACGCGCTTATGTGCGACAACGGTGGCTATCAGAGTCAGTGCCTGGACGCCTTCGAGAAGTACCGCACCCGCCTGCCAAGTGGCCGCGACGTGTACGAGTTGCCCGCATACCGCGAAACATTGCCCAATGGTGCGAGTTACACGATCATTGACCACCTTGATCAGATGCTGGATCACTTTCCAGAGGTCACTGTGCCGGAGGGGCAGGTGTTTCTTATGGGCGACAATCGCGATCACTCGGCGGACAGCCGCATGCCTTTATGGGGTAATGGTCTGGGTGGCCCCGTCCCCCTTTCCGACATCGGAGGCCGCGCAGAGTTCATCACCTTTTCGCTCGACGGCAGCCAGACCTGGAACCCGATGAGCTGGTTCCATGCATTGCGCGATGGCCGCGCCGGAACATCGCTTCGCCCGCCGATCACGTCGGTACGGTCACCCGCGGCATGACCGCGACCACCCACGAGCCCGACAAGACCCACGACCTCGAACAGGAGATCGAAGAGGGTCGCGCCGGGCCCAGCGATATCAGCGATCCCCGCACGCGGCTGGAAGTGCGGCGCGCGATGACCTGGCTCGGCGTAGCGCTTGCGTTCGGCCTGGCGGTGTTCCTGTCCGGATCGCTGCTGGTGATTTTTGGCGGGATCGTCTTTGCTGCGCTGATCGATGGCGGCGCGCGATTGCTCGGCAAGGTGCTGCCGATCGGGCGCGGCATACGCGTCGCCATCGTGCTGATCGCGGCGCTGGCCTTCCTGTTGTGGACGATCCACTTCGCCGGCAGCCAGATCGCATCGCAGGCGGCGCAGTTGCCCGCCACCATCGAGGGTCAGTTCTACAAGGGCCTTGGATGGCTGAAGGGCCACGGCATCAAGATCGACAACGGCGATGTCCAGGGCCTGATGCGCCAGGCGATGGGCGGAATCGGGCAGGTCACCCGAGCGGTCGGCGGCCTCATCGGCGGCGCGACGACCCTGTTCCTGATCGTGGTGCTGGGCATCTATTTCGCGATCGAGCCCGATATCTACCGTCGCGGCGTGGCGTGGATTCTCCCGGCCGACAAGCGCGACGAATTTGAACGCACCGCTCAGCAGATGGGACGATCCTTGCGTCGGCTGCTGTTTGGCCGCCTGCTCGGCATGGCGGTGGAAGGCGTCGCCACCTGGATCATGCTGCAAGTCTACGGCGTGCCGATGGCATTCCTATTGGGCCTGATCACCGCGTTGCTGGCCGCCCTCCCCAACATCGGCGCGCCGATCTCGGGCGCGATCATGGTACTTGTCGGGTTCTCAGGCGGCACCGACATGGGTATCTTCACCATCATCGTCTATGGGATCGTCCAGACCGTCGACGGATACATAATCGTGCCGATTATCGCGCGCAAAACGGTCGACCTGCCCCCGGCATTGGTGCTCGCGGCGCAGTTGATCATGGGCGTATTGTTCGGGATCCTGGGACTGGCGCTGGCCGATCCGATGGTGGCGATGATCAAGGTGTGGCTGGAACGCCAGGCCAACCGCAATCAGGAGCATCAGGATCATGACGGCGGGGCGCGGCGTGCGATAGGGAGCCAAAGTGCGTTAGCCACCGAACCGTAAAACGCGCAGTTCCTTCGGTCGCGACCATGCGCTAGGGCCCGCGCACTTATGGCGCGCAAGTTTCTGTACATCATCATCGGTGCGATCGTACTGGTCCTGGCAACCCTGCTGCTATTGCGCATCTATGCGCAGGATTTGACCGAGATCGCATTCGTACCCTCGGCCAAGTTTACGGATCAGCCGCGCCTTGCCGAAGCAAGCTATGACGATCCCAACATGTGGCTGGCACGGCCTGGCATGCCTAATGATCCGAGCCGATGGCTGCCCTCCAATTACGCACAAGCCGAGGAGAGCGAGGCCGCACAGACCGACCAGGAGACGGTTGCGCAGAGCGATGCCCCCGTCGCCGCCACGATCGACCAGAAAGTCGATGCAGCGGTCTTTTTCGTGCATCCCACCGGCCTCGTCAGCCGGACGAGCTGGAACGCCACGCTGGACGACGAAGTCTCACGCCAGCGTTCGCGTCTGTTCGTCCAGGGCATGGCCAGCCCTTTCAATTCCAGCCCCGACATCTGGGCGCCGCGCTATCGTCAGGCGGCGATCGGCGCGTTCCTGACCGATGCCCCCGAGGCCACCCAAGCGCTCGACCTGGCATATCGCGACGTAGCGCAAGCGTTTGATGCGTTCGTAAAACGCATTCGCTCGGATCAGCCGATCGTGCTTGTTGGACACAGCCAGGGTGCCTTCCACCTGCGGCGCCTGATTCGCGATCACATTGCCGGCACGCCATTGGCCAAGCGCATCGTCGTCGCCTACGTCATCGGCTGGCCGGTTTCCGTGGAACGCGACCTGCCGCTGATGAAGATGCCCGCGTGCAAGGAAGCACGATCGACCGCTTGCGTCGTAAGCTATCTCTCGTTTGCCGATCCGCCGGAAACCGAAATGTTGCTGCGGGCCTATGCGCGCCGGCGTGGTCTCGACGGCAAGGAGGTCGGCACCAATCCGGAGTTCATCTGTGTCGATCCGGTCGATGGCATCGAGAATGGCAAGTCTGCGGCCAAAGACAACCTGGGCACGCTGGTGCCCGATATCATGAAGGGCACCGGCTACCTGACCGCTGGAGTCGTTCCTGCAGCATGCGGCGCGGACCACCTGCTGCATATCGGACCGCCGCCGGAACTCGAGATGGGACCCTATGTCCTGCCCGGTAACAACTACCACCTGTACGATATGACGCTGTTCTGGTCGAACCTGCGAGCCGACTTCGCCCGGCGGGTTGCCGCCTACAAGGCCGCGTCAACCGCGCGCTAGGGCTATCTGCCGCCCCCGTGTCACCGCCCCTGCTCACGCACCAAGGGGGCGTGTCGATCGACGAGGATGGCGCTGGCCTGGTTCAAACCCAGGATCTCGACCTCGCTACCGTGACGGCGCATGCGCGACACGACCTCGTCGAGCGTCGCGACTGCGGTCACGTCCCAAAGATGGGCCGCGGTAAGGTCGATGCGGATGCGCCGGGCCGTATCGCGCGTGTCGAACTGCTCGGCGAAGATGTCCGCGCTGGCGAAGAAAACCTGTCCGGTGACGGTGTAGGTCGTGGTCCCGCCCGCCAGGTCGCGATCGACGGCGACGTTCATCAGCCTGGTGACCTTGAAGGCGAAAAATACGCCGCTCAGCAGCACGCCGATCGCGACGCCGGCGGATAGATCGTGCGTCGCCACCGTCACCGCCACCGTGGCCAGCATGACGATGCCCGACAGTTTGGGATGACGGGCAAGATCCGCCAGCGACCCCCACGAAAACGTGCTGATCGACACCATGATCATGATCGCGACCAGCGCCGCGACCGGCACTTGCGCGACCCATGGCCGCAGCGGCACCATCACCACCAGCAGGAACACGCCCGCAACCAACGTCGAGATGCGGCCGCGACCGCCGTATCGCACGTTGCCGACGGTCTGGCCGATCATGCCGCACCCGGCGATGCCGCCGAACAACCCCGCCGCGATGTTGGCAAGTCCAAGACCGGTGCACTCGCGCGCCTTCGAACTGCCGGTTTCCGTCAGGTCGTCGACCACGCTGGCGGTCATCATCGACTCCAGCAGGCCAACCGCCGCCATCGCGAAGGCGTAGGGCGCGACGATGCGCAGCGCCTGCAGCGTCAACGGGACGTCCGGAAAGGCAAACGAGGGCAGCGACCGCGGCAGGCTTCCCAGGTCGCTCACGGTGCGCAGGGGCATCGGGACAGCGACGCTGATGGCGGTGAGCACGACGATGCAGATCAGCGGCGACGGGATCGAGGTGGTGAGGCGCGGCAGCAGATAGATGATCGCGAGGCCCAGCGCGATCATCGCGTAGGTATGCCAGGTGACATCCAGCATCTGCGGCAATTGCGCCGAGAAAATCAGGATCGCCAGAGCGTTGACGAACCCGGTGCGCACGGAGCGCGAGACGAAGCGCAGGAGGACATCCAGCTTCAGCAGTCCGAACACGATCTGCAGCGTGCCGGCCAGCAATGTCGCCGCCAGCAGGTACTGCAAGCCATGGCTGTGGACCAGCGCCGCCGCGACCAACGCAACGGATCCCGCCGCGCCCGAGATCATCGCGGGGCGTCCGCCGGCAAAGGCGATGACGATGCCGATCACGAAGGACGCGAACAGGCCGACTTCGGGGTCGATGCCGGCGACGAAGGAGAAGGCGATGACCTCCGGGATCAGGGCGAAGGTGCCCACCATTCCCGCCAGCACATCGCGCCGGGCACCCGCAGCCGAGGTGAACCATTCGGCACGATACCGATCGAAAGTACCTGTCGTCATGAATTGGATCTTTTTCGCGAAAGCCGCCGCAGCGCCGCCCTCGCGGCGGTTCGGTATTGCGGAACGGCGTGCGTTATCCGGCGGATCGGCGGCCGGAATAGCCACCCGGAATTCCACCGGGTCCTAGCGAGTGGCCGGCGCCTTACCCGTCATCGTGACCCTAGGCAACACAGGTACCGTTCCTGACACAATGACAGCTTCGGCTGTCCCCGCTGCTGGCAGGACGCTGAGAGCAGCCGGCCGTCACCTTGGCAGGCGTCTCGTGACAAGGCTTGTACGCGGCTGGCGCGCGTCACATCTGGCAGGTGTGATCGACGAAACTCTCGATGCCCTCCTTGGCCAGATCCGCGACTGCCGGGTGTGCGCCGGCGCCCTGGCGCATGAGCCTCGACCGTTCGTGGCAGCCTCGGCCCGTGCGCGACTGCTCATCATCGGGCAGGCCCCAGGCAGCAAGGTTCATGCAAGCGGGATCGGCTGGGACGATGATAGCGGCGATCGCCTGCGCGGTTGGCTTGGGGTGGATCACGCCACGTTCTACGACATCACCAGAGTGGCCCAGATGCCCAGCGGGTTCTGCTACCCCGGCAAGGGTCAAGGCGGCGATCTGCCGCCGCGCGTTGAGTGCGCACCCTTGTGGCACGACCGTCTGCTGGCGATGTTGCCGGATGTTCGCCTGACCTTGCTCGTGGGAATGCACGCGCAAAAACGCTACCTGCCGCGCAAGTTCGCTCCCAACATGACCGAGGCGGTGCGACAATGGCGCGAGGCGCCGTCCGGCTTGTTCCCCCTGCCCCATCCCGCCTGGCGCAGTCGCTTATGGATGAAACGCAATCCCTGGTTCGAGGCCGAGGTACTGCCCGATCTGCGGCAGCGTGTCGCCGCGATGCTCTGGCGCATGGGCTGATCATGCACGTGCCAACGTGCTCATGCGATCAGTGGGGCAGCCCCGTACCGCTCAGCGATGGCGGCAGCGGGTGCGATCGCCCGACCGGCATGCGGCGACATCTTCACGCCAAAGGGCCATGGCCGCGGCATGCTCCGATGCGAGGCGGGCTTTCTCCGCTTCCCAGGCGGCCTGATCGCTTTTGATCTGGTCTTCGCGGGCGATCTCGGCAGCCTGATTGGCGCTCAGGCTCGCAGCGTTGTCGGCAAGTTGTCTTTGTGCGTCCAGCGCCTGTTGCCGATTGAGCGCCGCTCGCGCCGCCTCGGGCGTCGCCTGCCCATATGTTGGTTCCGACGTGACCGGCTTGGCGCCAGCCAACGGGGCACAAAGCAGCGATCCGATGGACAACGCGAGCGTCAGCGAAGGATAGGATGCGGACTTCTTCATGGCGGGTATCCTTGGCTCGCACCCCTCGGGGGTGCTTGACGGGGACGGTTCGTCCCGCGTCGTCGTGATACCGCTAACATCCCGTACATGAACGAGGCCCGGCACGGCGGTCATGCCATACCGGGCCGCCGGATCAGAAGGTGTAGCCTACACCCAGGCCGCCGATCCATTGATCGGCATCGCCGACCACGCTGGTGAACGGCGTGTTCTTGCCGGCGTTCAGCATCTTGCCGTACGATCCGACCGCGAAGACCGCGAAGCCGCCATTGAGCAGGTTGCCATCGAGGTCGTAGGCACCGAGCACACCGACGCTGACGCTGTCCCATCCCTTTTTGGCGTTGTAGGCCGGAAGCACCCCGGCGGTCGCCAGGCTCTGCGCCGGAGTGACGGAATAGAAGTAACGGTTGAATTTGCCGTCGCCATGATGAGCGCTGAGGTTCAGCGTGACCAGCGAGCCCTTGCTCAGCGGGGTCACGTAGGTCAGGTTTGGTGTCCAGACCATGCCCTTGTACGAGCTGGCGACGTCCCAGCGGACATCGGCCGAAAGCGACAGCTGGTCATAGGGATTGAGAAGCTTGTACGCGGTCACGCCCGCCGTGACGCCAAGCTCGACGGCATCGTCAAGCTTTCCGGTGCGCTTGACGATGTCATCCTTGATCTGTCGCGCACGATTGCCCGAATACGTCGCCACCGGGCCCAACGAGAAGCCGATCTTCGCATCCTTGGCATCGGGGATGAGGTCGAGGGCGACGCCGCCGGCACGCGGATTGATCTCGATGCCCTTATAGCGGCCCTGCACCACCGGGACCGGCGTTACCACGTAGTCGTCCGAACCACGATAGCTGGGGATATAGACGCCGCCGACACCCACGGTGAGGTAGTCACCATCGAGCGCGCTTTCGCTGGAAGCGTCCTGCGCCAAAGCCGGAAATGAAACGATCGCGGCGGCGAGGCCGGCGACTAGGGTGAGCTTGCGCATGAATGGTGAACCTTGTGAGAATTTGCGGCTGAACGCGTCATATACCGTCGCGTTGCAGCAACGCAGCCCGGGTTGCATGATTATGATCAAGTGTGTCCTTCGGGTAACGTCTCGTTACCGGCACCCAGCTTGCGCTGCATCATGAAGACGTCGTTCCATTGCCCGTGCTTCCACCCTGCGCCGATCAGAGTGCCACAGGGCAAGTAGCCCGCTCGCGCATGCAGCACGACCGACGCCGGCTCGGTTCCCGCGATAAGCGCGAAAGCCTGCCGGTAGCCTCGTTCCTCGCAGGCGAGCAGAAGCGCGTTGATCAGCATGGTGCCGATCCCGCGCCCGAGCGTGTCGTTTCGCACGAAGATGTGCGTTTCGCAGCTGTAGGCGTAGCCGGCGCGGGGTCCGAACTTCTGCGCATAGGCGAAACCGACGATGCGCCCGCTGATGTCGCGCACGACTAGCCAGGGATACCCCTCCCCCAGGATCTTGGCGATCCGCCCAGCCATGACTTGCGCATCCGGCGGCTCCGTCTCGAAGCTCGCCGAGCTATCCAGAACGTAATGCGCGTAGATCTCGGCAATGGCGTCGGCGTCCTGCTCGGACGCGTCGCTAATGGTTAGCTCGTCTGTCATCGGTGTGAAACATGCCCCAAAGCTTGCGCAACGCCAAGTTGCGGTAAGCCAGCCCCGCCTCTAAACGTGACCACGATGAACGCGCCGTCAACTGATATTGCGATCCTGGGTGGCGGACTTGCCGGCGGGCTGATCGCGCTGGCCCTTACGGCGCGACGCCCGGATCTACGAATTTGCGTTTTCGAACAAGGAGATCGTTGCGGCGGCGATCATGTCTGGTCGTTCTTCGCAAGCGACATCGCTGACGGTGCCGACTTGTTGGAACCGTTGATCGCCGCGCGCTGGGACAGCTATGAAGTGCGCTTTCCCAAGCGAACCCGCGTCCTGCGAACCGCCTATCGCAGCGTCACGAGCGCGAGATTGGACGCAGCGTTGCGAAAGGCGCTGCCGGCCACAGGGCTGATCACCGGGGCGACCGTGACCGGAGTCGGGCCGGAGTGCGTGACCCTGGCCGACGGACGCACGTTCGCAGCAGGCGCGGTGATCGATGCCCGTGGCGCCGCGGGCCTGCCGCACATGGCGGGCGGATGGCAGAAGTTCGCCGGACAGATGCTGCGCCTGAGCGCGCCACATGGCCTTGCCCGACCGACCGTGATGGATGCGACTGTGGCGCAGCACGATGGCTATCGCTTCGTTTACGCGCTGCCGTTCTCACCCACCGAGATCTTCGTCGAGGATACCTACTACGCCGATGGCCCCGCGCTCGACCTGCCGCTGCTGCGCCAGCGCATCGCCGATTATGCCGCCGCACAAGGCTGGAACGTCGCCGACGTGGCTTACGAGGAAACCGGCGTCCTGCCGGTGATCGCTGCGGGCGATTTCGCGGCGTTCTGGAACACGATGGGCACCCCCGGCATTGGACGTGCCGGGACACGCGCTGCGCTCGTCCATCCGCTCACCAGCTATTCACTACCGATCGCCTGGCGTTTCGCCTTGCACCTTTCCTCCCTCGACAAGCTCTCCGCACAGGTCATAGGACAGACCTGTCATGCATGGGCACGCGAGCATTGGCGCCAGGGGCGCTTCTACAGGATGTTGACCCGCATGCTTTATGGTGCCGCCCGACCCGATCAACGCTACAAGGTGCTTGAGCGTTTCTATGGCTTGTCCGAACCGCTGATCGAACGGTTCTACGCCGGCCAGTCGACCGGCGCCGACGCCTTGCGCATCCTGGCCGGCAAGCCGCCGGTGCCGATCGGCGCGGCCATCGCCAGCCTCATGGGCCACGGCCGCCCCCTCTCGCCGCTTGGAACCACATCATGAAGCGCGCCTGTGTCATCGGAGCCGGCTTTGGCGGCCTTGCGCTCGCCATCCGGCTGCAGTCGGCGGGAATCGCCACCACGCTGGTCGAGGCCCGCGACAAGGTGGGGGGGCGCGGTTACGTGTGGGAGCGCGAGGGCTTCACATTCGACGCCGGCCCCACGGTCGTTACCGATCCCGACTGCTTGCGAGAGCTGTGGGCGCTGTCGGGACACACGATGGCCGACGATGTCGAGCTGATGCCGGTGATGCCGTTCTATCGCCTCAACTGGCCGGATGGCACGACGTTCGATTACTCCAACGACGATGCCTCGATGCGCCGCGAGTTCGCCCGCGTCGCACCCGACGACATCGCCGGCTACGAGGATTTCCTGGCCTACTCCGCAGGCGTGTACCAGGAAGGCTATGTCAAGCTTGGGCACGAGCCGTTCCTCGACTTTGCAAGCATGCTCAAGGCCGCGCCCGCGCTCGCGCGCTATCAGGCGTGGCGGTCGGTCTATTCGATGGTCTCGCACTTCATCAAGAGTGAGTACCTGCGCCAGGCATTGTCGTTCCACACCCTGCTGGTGGGCGGCAACCCGATGACCACCAGCGCGATCTACGCCCTGATCCACAAGCTGGAGAAAGACGGCGGCGTGTGGTGGACCAAGGGTGGCACAAACAAGCTGGCGCAAGCCATGGCAAAACACTTTGAGCGGCTGGGCGGGGTCGTGCGCCTCGACGACAAGGTGGTGCAGATCCACACCGTCGGCGATCGCGCGACAGAGGTCGAGACGGCAAGCGGCTGGCGCGAACGCTTCGATGCCGTCGCGTCGAACGGCGATATCGTGCACACCTATCGCGACCTGCTGGGGGCGACGCCGCGCGGCAAGCAAGTGGCCAAGTCTCTGCGGAAAAAGCGTTTTTCGCCAAGTCTGTTCGTGGTTCACTTTGGGGTCGAAGGCACCTGGCCCGGCATCCCGCACCACATGATCCTGTTCGGGCCCCGCTATAAAGATCTGCTGACCGACATCTACGAACACGGCGTGCTGCCCGAGGATTTCTCGATCTACCTGCACCATCCCACCGTGACCGATCCCGACATGGCCCCTGCCGGCAAGAGCACCTTCTATGCCTTGGTGCCGGTCGCACATCTGGGCAAGCTGCCGGTCGACTGGGACAAGGTCGGTCCGGTCCTGGCGGAACGCATCATCGATGAGGTCGGCCGCCGCCTGATCCCCGACATTCGCGATCGGATCGTCACCCAGTTCCACTATGCGCCCACCGACTTCGCGACCGACCTGTCGGCTCACCTCGGCAGCGCCTTCAGTCTCGAGCCGATCCTGACGCAAAGCGCATGGTTCAGGGGCCACAACCGCGACGACAAACTGAAGAACGTCTATCTGGCCGGCGCCGGCACCCATCCGGGAGCGGGCATTCCCGGGGTCGTCGGCAGCGCCAAGGCGACGGCGAAGCTGATGCTGGAGGACCTGAAATGAAGCGCCTTGCCGTCTATTGCGGCTCTGCCACGCCTGCCGACCCGCGCTATGTCCAGCTTGCCAGCGATGTCGGCACGGCTTTGGCGCGTAAGGGCATCGGCGTGGTCTATGGCGGTGGCAAGCTCGGCCTGATGGGCGCGGTCGCAGGCGCGGCGATGCTCGCGGGTGGCGAGGTGATCGGTGTCATACCCCAGGCGCTGGTGCGTGGCGAAGTCGCCAACTATGACTGCGAGCTCACCATCGTTGCCGACATGCACGAGCGGAAGGCCGCGTTCACCCGGTTGTCGGACGGTTTTCTGGTCCTGCCTGGCGGCGTCGGCACCATGGACGAGTTGTGGGAAGCGGTAAGCTGGTCGCAGTTGGGGTACCACTCCAAGCCTGTCGGCATCCTCAACGCTTTCGGATTTTACGATGGGCTGCTGGCGTTCAACCGCCATATGGCCGAGGTCGGGTTCGTCCGACCTGCCCACCAGGGCATCATCATGGCCGAGACGGAGCTGGACCTGCTGCTGGAGCGCATGCACGCCCACCAGCCCGTCGAGGCGATCGTGTCGATGGACCCGACCACGTTGTGATCGCCGCTACGTGAACATCGAGGCGTCGGCGCGCACGCGCGAGGAACTCGTCGAGGCGGCACGCATCTCGATCCGCAAGGGGTCGGCCAGCTTTCGCGCCGCCAGTCGCCTGTTCGATCGCGTCACTCGCGAACGCGTGTGGATGCTCTATGCCTGGTGTCGCGCGTGTGACGATATCGCGGACAATCAGGAACACGGCGGCGCGCTCGGCGTCCAGGACAACGCGCAGGAACGCCTTGCGACCATCCGCGCGATGACCCGGCAGGCCTTCGCCGGCGAATGGACCGGCAACCCCGCATTCGACGCGCTGGGGCTGCTTTCGCGCGAAGTGCCGCTCACGCATGCCATGGCCGAGGACGTCATCGCCGGCTTCGCGCTCGACGCAGCGGAGTGGCGCCCGCGCTCCGAGGCCGACATGCTGCGTTACTGCTACCATGTCGCCGGCGCGGTGGGCGTGATGATGGCGGCCGTGATGGGCGTGCCGGAGGGCGATGAGGATACTCTGGATCGGGCCTGCGATCTTGGCATCGCTTTCCAGCTGAACAATATCGTGCGCGATGTGGCCGAGGACGATGCCGCGGACCGCCGTTATCTTCCCGTCGAATGGACCGTCGAGGAGGACATCCCGCCGGGCGAACTGACCAAGCCGCATTACCGCGCCGGGCTTGTGCGCATCGTGTCGAGAGCCTGCGATCTTGCGCGTGGCTACGAGGCCTCCGCCCGGGTCGGTGCAGCACGGCTGCAGTTTCGCCAGCGCTGGGCGATCCTGGCGGCGGCGAACATCTATGGCGCGATTGGGCGTCAGGTGGTGGAGCGCGGCGCCCACGCCTGGGATCACCGCGTCCGCACCACCAAGGGCCAGAAGCTGGCGCTCGTGGCGGCCGCCGGCTGGGAAGCCCTGCGCGCCTCGCCTGCAGCGGCGCGGGCGCCCGGACCTTCCCGCCGCCAGCTTGCGGCCCTCGCCCGATCCTGAATGCCGAAGATGGTCCGCTCGAAAGCAGGGCCTTTATTGCTACTTCTTTGCTGGATTGCAGCCATCCGCCGTGCGGAGCGTTGTCGAAGCAGGGTAACAAGGAGGACGACCATGCTTTTCACGATCGCTGCAATTCTGTTCATTCTGTGGTTGCTGGGACTGGTGGTTTTCCACGTTACCAGCGGCATTATCCATATCCTGCTGGTGGTCGCGATCATCGTCGGACTGGTCCAGCTGTTCCGCGGCCGAAGGGTCTGAAACCAGCGACCGGAGCTCGTCAGAGCTCCGGTTCGGCCACCACCGGGGGCAGAACCGGTGCATGCAGCCGTTTGAACAGGCGTCCTTTTTCGGAATAGAGGACGATCCCCAAGGCACCCAGGCCGGCGATCGTCATCGCCGTCAGCAGCGGCCGTGCGGTCCCGTCATAGACTTGCCCGATCAGGGTTCCGAGTAAGGCGCCCAGCAGCAGCCGTACGAACGCCATCACCGACGCGGCGGCACCGGCAGTGCGCGCAAACGGCTGCAGTGCGATCGACGCGAAGTTCGACCCTACGAACGACATCATGCACATGCTGATCGTCATCAGCGGCACGAACACCCACAGGCTCTCGCCAACGATCGCCCAGATCAGGTGAACGACTGCGACGATGATGTAGGTGATCAGTGCCGTATGCGACACCCGCCGGGCGCCGAACCGCTCGACGATGCGCGAATTGATGAAGTTGGTGCCCGACATCACCAGCGCCATGCCGCCGAACACCAGCGGGAACAGCACGCCGGCTCCGAAGTGCTCGGCCACCAGCTGCTGCGAGCTGTTGATGTATCCGAACAGCGCACCCTGAACGAACGAGGCGCCCAGAAAATAGCCGATGGCGGCGCGGCAGCGCACCGCCTCCAACATGTTCGCCACGATGATGCGCGGCGCGATCGTCTGGCGATAATCGGGGTGGAGCGTCTCTGGCAGCCGCGCCCAGGTCCAGAAGGTGACGCCTGCGGCGAGCAAGGCCATGACGCCGAAGATCCAGCGCCAGCCGGCGACCAGCAGCACGGTTTGCCCGATCGTCGGCGCCAGCATCGGCACCACCATGAACGTCATCGAGATCAGCGATTGGACCCGCGCCATGCGATCGCCGGAGAACTGATCGCGGATGATCGCCATCGGCATGACCATCATGCCGGCGGTGAAGAAGCCCAGCGTCGCGCGCAGGGTCAGCAAGGCGGTGAAATCGGTGACGAGCGCCGACGCGAGTGAGATCACCATATAGACGCCCAGACACGTCAGGACCACCGGACGACGCCCGAACCGATCACCCAGCGCACCGGGGAACAGCGATCCCAGCCCGCTGCAGATCAGGAAGATGCCCACGACCAGTTGCCGCTCGTTGGGATCGGTGACACCAAGATCGTGGGAGATATTGCCGAGCGCCGGCAGCATGACGTCGATCGCCAGCGCCTGAAGCGCCTGGATCGCGGCCATGAGGCCAACGAATTCGGTCTCGCTCAGCGGCGCTTTCTGGATCGGGGGAGCTCGCATCCCGTGCTCATGGCGCAAGCCGACCTGACTGACCAGCCCGATCGGTATTGCCCGAAAGCGGGGCGGCACATCCTGCGAAGAGGAACGAGACGGGAACCGATCCACGCGCTATCAGCCAAGGCATGGCGTCGGCCCCGGATCACGACGAAGACGACGAGACCACGCTTGGTCTGCGCAAGATCATCCATGTCGACATGGATGCCTTCTTCGCCAGCGTCGAACAGCGCGACGATCCCAGCCTTCGCGGCAAGCCCCTCGCGGTCGGGGGGTCCTCGGGTCGCGGCGTGGTGGCGGCGGCAAGTTACGAGGCGCGAGAGTTCGGCGTGCGTTCGGCGATGCCTTCGTCGCGAGCGGTCCGGCTTTGCCCCGAGCTGTTGTTCCGCAAGCCGCGCTTCGAGGTGTACAAGCAGGTATCCGATCAGATCCGCGCGATCTTTCTGGATTATACACCGCACGTGGAGCCGCTGTCGCTGGATGAGGCGTATCTCGATGTTACCGCGGATCTCAAGGGGATCGGATCGGCCACCCGGATCGCTCGCGACATCCGCAGGCGGATTCAGGAGCAGACCCGGCTGACCGCCAGCGCCGGTGTGTCCTACAACAAGTTCCTGGCGAAGCTTGCCAGCGACCAGAACAAACCCGATGGCCTGTGCGTGATCCGCCCCGGAGAGGGCGCGCAATTCGTTGCCGGCTTGCCGGTCAGCCGCTTCCATGGTGTCGGCCCGCGTGGTGCGGAGAAGCTCGCCACACTCGGCATTCGCACCGGCGCGGATCTTGTCGCGCACGATCTGTCGTTCCTGCGCGCGCATTTCGGCAGCTTCGCCGAATATCTCTTTCGCGCCGCGCGTGGCATCGATCTGCGCGCGGTGCGGGCGAACCGCATCCGCAAGTCCATCGGTGGCGAACGCACGTTCTTCGAGAACATCGAGGATCCCGATCGGCTGCGCGAGACGATGGACACCATCGTCGACATCGTATGGGAACGCATCGAGCGAGCGGGCGTCCCGGATGCACCGGTGCGCGGGCGCACGGTCACGCTGAAGCTGCGCTACGCCGACTTTCGCACGTTGACCCGTGCGCGATCGATCACCCCCCACGTGACCGACAAAGCGATCTTCGCGCAGCTTGGCCATGCCTTGCTGGAGGAGCTGATGCCACTGCCGCAACCGGTGCGGTTGATGGGCCTGACTTTGTCGTCGTTGGAACGCGAGGAACGTGCCGGGGCAGCGATGCCGAAAACCGGTCAGCTATCGCTTCTGTAGCTCGCGATCCACCCCGCCAGGCCGCTCGCGATCCTGGGCGAGACATCCGGCGGTAACGTGCCGACTTCGAACCATTGTACCTCATCGACTTCGCGAGCATCCGGGATCGCCGGCCCCGTCGACCGACCGACGACGACATGGACGACGTTGTAGGCACCCATCGGTCGCTCCATCAGCTCATCGACCTTCTGCGCCTCGAGCAAGGTGCAGCCCGTCTCCTCCACCAATTCGCGCCGCGCGGTCTCGACCGGATCTTCGCTTCGGCCCATGCTGCCGCCCGGCGTCACCCAGTCGGTCGAGCCGTAGGATTGGCGAACGAGCAGCACTCGGCCTTGGGCATCCAGCGCCACCACCCGGCAACCATGCACGGTCGGCTTCATCGTCCGCCACCACAGGGAGCGCGCCTGGTATGCAAGACGATAGAGCCGCCGATGCAGCGGGGCCGGGATCAAGTGAAGCATGTCATCGCAGGCAGTTCGGATCTACGGGGTTTCGGGGCTCGCAGGCCTGCCAGATAACGATGGGCCAGATGACGATGGACCAGATAACGATAGGACAGAATGCTTTCGTCCGTCCCGCGCCTATGCCAGAATTTCGCGCAGGAACCACGCACGCTGTTCGGCTTGATCGGTCCAGTCGTCGACGATGCCGTCCGTGGCATTGTCGCCCGCCTCTTCGGCTGCCGCCTTAACTTCCCGTAGCTTGGCGATGTAGGTGTCGTTATCCTCGGCCAGTTCCTTCACCATCGCCATGGCATCCAGGCTGGTGTCGTCCTGTGCCTTGATCTGCGTCTTCTCGGCAATCGCCGCCGGGCTGGTCAGGGTCGTGCCGCCCTGCTTGCGCACGCGCTCGGCGATGAGATCGGTGAGGCCGAAGATCTGCGTTGCGTGCGTATCGAACAGCAGGTGGAGGTCATGGAACTGGCGGCCTCGCACATGCCAGTGGAAGTTCTTGGTCTTGATGTAGAGCGCGAAGGTGTCGGCCAGCAGGCCGTTGAGGCTGTCGATCAGCGCGGCTTTGGCATTGTTGGTCATGATGCTTTGTTCCTCCGGATTCGAGACTGATAACCGCGACCATCACCTGTGGTTCTATCGGAATTACCGATCACAGGATCCCGCGAACCGCGAGGAACATGGCAATCGCGATCACAACCAGCAATCCCCCCACCACCTTGCGTACCGCCCGTATACACCGTGTCGCGAACAGCGGTGCCAGTGCCCACGCGGCTGCTACCAGAACCAGACCTGCCAGGCCCCCGCCGAGCCCGGCCGCAAGCGGCGCCCCCATGCCGATCGCCAGACCGAACAGCGTGAAGCGCGCGGCATCGGTGACTTGATGCGCCACCAGCACCAGGCCGAGGGCGCCCAGCGAATGCGTCGGTTCCCGCGGATCGCGGCGAGGCGAGAGGATCAGGGATTCCAGGCCCGCCAGACCCAATGCAATCGCCTGCAGCACCGGCCGTGCCGGAAACGGGATCGTGCCGAGGAATTTTGCGGCGGCATATCCCGCAAGCGCCGACGAGGCTGCCGCGCATGCAAGGCCCGTCGCCAGCACTCCGAAGCGCTGCCCTTGCGCTCGGGCGAGCGCCGCAATCGTCATCTGATCCCGCGCCGCGATCCCGGATAGCAGCACTGCCATGAACGTGAGATAGAATGCCGCCATTGCGCCTGCATGGCCGCATGTCACCGGCAATTCAACGGCATGGGGGCAAGATCAACGGAACCGGTACGGTCCAAGGCCGTTCGGGGCTTGATTGTCGGGCGTGAGACCGGCAGCACAGCCATCGATCGCCCCCCTGCTTCCACCGATCAAGATGAAAAGGCCAAGACGATCGCCCAATCGACCCGCCTGCCCGGTTCGCAAGATCTGCCAGAGCTCTCCCCGCCTCCAAGCCTGGTCGAGATGGCGGACTGGTCCTTGTTCCTCGACTTCGATGGCACCTTGGTCGAGATCGCCGAGCGGCCCCAGGATGTCGTAGTTTCCCAAGGCCTTCCCGCCGCACTCGAAGCCCTGTCGCGGCGTCTTGCCGGTCGGCTCGCGATCGTCAGCGGGCGCTCGCTGGCGGCGCTGAACCAGATGCTCGGTCCGATTTCGGTCGCGATGGCGGGATCGCATGGTGGCGAGTTCAGGCCCGCCGGATCGGACCGGATCGAGGCGCTTGCCGATCCCCTGCCCAAGGCGTTGTGCGAAGCGCTGGCCACCTTTGCCCAGGACAACGGCGGCCTGGTTTTCGAGGCCAAGCCTTGCAGCGCAGCCGTGCATTATCGCGATCGCCCGCAGATCGGCCCGGCTCTGTTCGAGCATGCGCAACGGCTGGCGACGGATTTTGGCGCATATGTCAAACATGGCAAGATGGTGGTTGAATTGACGATGCCCGGGTCCGACAAAGGCAACGCGGTCAGCCGGTTCATGGGCCTGCCGCCGTTTGCCGACAGTCGCCCGCTGTTCGTTGGCGACGATGTTACCGACGAGGATGCCTTCGCAGCCGTTCGCAGGTTCGATGGCGGCGGCGTCCTGGTCGGCTCGATGCGCGAGACACGGGCGCTGTGGCGCCTGAGCGGCGTTGCCGCGGTTCACGACTGGTTGGAGAAAGACGCTTGAGCACGCCTGATACCGCACCCAACGCGCCCGCTTCATCGGCGCCCAGCCCGTCCGCGACCATCGCCCCGACACCGGCGGCGGCGGACACGTCGCTTTCGTCGCTCGAACTATGGCCGATCGGCAATTGCCAGGTCTCGGGCCTGATCGACCGGCGCGGCGCGCTGGTGTGGGGTTGCGTTCCGCGCGTCGATGGCGATCCGGCATTCTGCGCCCTGCTGCGCGGAGAGGATGGACAGGATCAGGGCACCTGGCGGTTCAGTCTGGAAAATCAGGTTTCCGTCACGCAGGAATATGTGCGCAACACGCCCATCCTGCGCACGCGCCTTGAGGACGAAAGCGGCGGCAAGATCGATGTGTTCGACTTCTGCCCACGTTTCGAGCGGCAGGGGCGGATGTACCGTCCGGTCGCGTTCGGACGGATCGTACGCCCGGTCTCGGGATCGCCGCGACTTAAAATCACGCTCTCGCCGATGAACAATTACGGTGAGGAGCTGGCGACGGTCACCCACGGCTCCAACCACATTCGCTATCTCAACGATCAACACGCGCTGCGGCTGACGACCAATGCCCCCGTCGGGTACATCCTTGAAGGCCGGCACTTCCGGCTTGAAAAGGAGCTGTCGTTCTTCCTGGGCCCGGACGAGCCGTTCGGCGGCGACATCGCGCATGAACTCGACGCGATGCTGCGCCAGACGCAGAGCTATTGGCAACTCTGGGTTCGCGGGTTGGCGACGCCGATCGATTGGCAGGAAGCGGTCATTCGTGCCGCCATCACCCTCAAGCTGTGCCAGCACGAGGAGACCGGCGCGATCGTCGCCGCGCTGACCACGTCGATCCCCGAGGCGCCGGGATCGCAGCGGAACTGGGATTACCGCTACTGCTGGATTCGTGATGCCTACTACACCGTGCAGGCACTCAACCGACTGGGCGCGCTGGACGTTCTGGAAAAGTACCTCGCGTACCTGCGCAATCTGGTCGACGATTCGCACGCCGGGATCATCCAGCCGCTGTATTCGGTGAGCGGGGCGAAGGAGATCGTCGAGTGGGAGGCCAAGGCGCTCCCCGGCTATCGCGGGATGGGTCCGGTGCGCGTCGGCAACGCCGCCTACTATCAGATCCAGAACGACTGCTATGGCCAGATCATCATCCCCAACATCCAGGCATTTTCGGATCACCGCCTGCTCCGGATGGGCAACGCGGACGACTTCGCCAGCCTGGAAAAGGTCGGCGAACTCGCATGGAAACTGCACGATCAGCCCGACGCCGGCCTATGGGAACTGCGCACCCGCACTGCCGTGCATACCTATTCGGCAGTGATGAGCTGGGCAGCCTGCCACCGGCTGGCGAACGCGGCGGAAGTCCTCGACCTTTGCGACCGTGAGCGCGTCTGGCGCGAACGGGCCGAGGCCGTACGCGCGCACGTCGAGGCTGGTGCTTGGTACGAGGAAGGTGGTCATTACGCTGCCAGCTTCGGCGGCAAGGAGCTCGACGCCAGCCTGCTGCAGATGGTTGAACTGGGCTATGTGTCGGCCGACAATCCGCAGTTCCAGGCGACGCTCAAAGCGGTCGAGCGCACACTGCGGCGTGGCGAGCACATGCTGCGTTATGCCGACGAGGATGACTTCGGCCTGCCCGAGACCGCGTTCAACATTTGCACCTTCTGGCTCATAGAAGCGCTGCACCTTGATGGCCGTGACGAGGAAGCACGCAGTCTGTTCACTGCCATGCTGGGCCACCGCACCCAGTCCGGGCTACTTTCCGAAGACATGGACTTCGAAACCAGCGAGCTGTGGGGGAACTTTCCGCAGACTTATTCGCTGGTTGGTATCATCAACTGCGCCGGGCTGCTCTCGCGGCCGTGGCGCGACTGGCGCTAGACACACCGTTGGCGCCGGCTTCATGGCCACGGCGCCGCGGGATGATGGACCGCATATCGCCCGTGAGCGCCGTCGCGAAGGGGCAAGAATGAGCAGACTTATCGTCGTATCGAACCGTGTTTCGGTACCCCAGGCGATGGGCGCCGCCGGGGCTCAGGGCGGGCTCGCGGTGGCTCTCAGCGCCGCATTACGCGAACATCGCGGGATCTGGTTCGGCTGGTCGGGAAAGGAAACCGATAATTTTACCGGCCACCTCGACATGCAGCGCAATCAGGACGTGACCACCGCCACGATCGATCTCGAGCCCCAGGACATCGACGAGTACTACAATGGTTATGCCAATCGCACCCTTTGGCCATTGTTCCACTACCGCATCGACCTGACCGAGTACGACCGCAATTTCGGTGAGGGCTATGAACGGGTCAATCAGCGTTTCGCCGATTCCGTGCTCCCGTTGATCGAACCCGAAGACCTCGTCTGGGTTCACGATTATCACCTGCTTCCGCTTGGTGCGATGTTGCGTGAAAAGGGCGTGACCAATCGGATGGGGCTGTTCCTGCACATCCCCTGGCCGCCGACCCGCCTGTTTGTCTCTTTGCCCAATCACGAGCAGCTCGTCGCATCGATGCTGCAATACGACCTGATCGGGCTTCAGACCGAGGAGTGGCTCGACAGCTTCACCCATTATCTCAAGAAGGAGATGGGGCTGAAGGTCAGCGACGACGATGTTATCGAGTACGAAGGGCGCCGGATCATCGCCCGCGCCTTTCCGATCGGCATCGACTACAAGGAATTCGTCGAATCAGCCAAGAGCGACCTGGCCATCGGCGCGTACCAACGCCTCAAGGACAGCCTCGGCGGCGGACGCAAGATGCTGATCGGCGTCGATCGGCTCGACTACTCCAAGGGTCTGGGCGAGCGGTTCGACAGCTTCGATCGCTTCTTAAGCGACAATCCCGAGATGGCGAAGGACGTCGTGTTGCTGCAGATCGCGCCGCCATCGCGTGGCGAGGTCGCTAGCTATCAGCTTATCCGTCACGATCTGGAGCGAAAGGCGGGGCACATCAACGGCGCCCATGCCGATGTTGCCTGGGTGCCCATCCGCTACGTCAACCGGGGCTATCCGCGAGCCGAACTGGCCGGTTTCTACCGCGCGGCCGACATCGGGCTTGTCACACCCTTGCGCGATGGCATGAACCTGGTGGCCAAGGAATACGTCGCCGCGCAGGATCCCGCCGATCCTGGCGTCCTGATCCTCTCCCGCTTCGCTGGCGCCGCGCCGCAGATGGAGGATGCGATGCTGGTCAATCCGCACAGTACCGAGGAAGTGAGCGACGCGATCAAGCAAGCCTTGCACATGCCGCTGGCTGAACGGCAGCGACGTCACGAGCGTCTGCTCGTCTCGGTCCAGAACGAGGATGTCGTGCGTTGGCGAGAGAATTTCGTCAACGCGCTGCAGGTGCCGGCGCAAATGCTTCAGGACATTCCCGTGCAGGACCACGCCGCCTGAAAACGATCCTATAATACATCGAACTGAAACCGTCCTTACACATAAGGCGCTCAGAAGGACGCTGCAGGACGAGGACCGATCGGTACCGACACCCCGCATTCGGCGAAGTGTAGGAGTGACCCTGCGGGGTCGGATGATCGATGACCATCTACGGCGAATGTATTGGTGCGCGTGATCGCACGCCCGTCACCATCTCGGATCTTGGCGATCGGGAGTGCGAGATTCAGCTTCAGCCAAGCGCAAGCGCGGTCGAGGGCTTGGTCGAGCTATGGATCGGGGCGATCGGGCCATTGATGGTGATGGCCCAGAACTGTGGAGCCGGGCGTTATCGCGCGCGTTTTCGCGAGCCACTCGATCAACGGATCATCGCGCACTTCGCACGGGCCTGACCCATCCACGCGGCGGCGTCGCGGTTTCGAAACAGGCGGCGCGCGAATTAACTTGCCTCATCCGGCGCACGCGCCATGGTCAAAACCTAACGCACGCGCGTCAAACCGCGGTCGTCCGCGCAACATCGTTTCGTTTGGCCCTGGTGGTTTCGCCATGGCCCCTTGCAGACAGCTGAACCCGATCCACCACGCCGTGCCCGTTCGACCGATCTCGACCCTTCCGGCCAGACCGGTTGTCGCCGCTTGCCGGCGATCGATGATGGCACCATCGGCGCGTGCTCGATGATCGAACTGTACTACTCGCTTGCCGGCGCTCTCGTCGGTTTCCTGGTCGGTATGACCGGGGTCGGCGGCGGGTCGCTGATGGCGCCGATCCTGGTGCTCGGTTTCGGGTTCGCGCCGGCCATGGCGGTTGGCACGGACTTGTGGTTCGCCACTTTCACCAAATGCGTCGGCGGACTGGTGCACCGGCGGTTCGGCTCTCCGGACTGGAAGGTGATCGGCCGCCTCGCCATGGGAAGCGTGCCTGCGGCAATCGTGACCTTGATGTATCTCGGCTTCGTGGATGGTGGTCGTGTCAGCTCCGCGTTGCTGATGAAGCTGCTGGGCGGGATGCTGGTCCTCACCGCCATCATCGTGCCGGTAAAGCATATCATCCACGCGCCGGTCGCGCGTGTTCGCGCCCTTCTGGGCGACAAGCTGCGCACCGTGCAGTGGGCGGTAACGATCGCAGCGGGTGCGGTCGTCGGCTGCCTGGTGACGCTGACGTCGATCGGCGCCGGCGCCTTGGTCGCGGTGGTGCTGATGCTGCTTTACCCGCTGCGGCTCAATGCCAAGTCGTTGGTCGGCACCGACATCGTTCATGCCATTCCGCTGGCGCTGATCGCCGCGATCGGTCACTCGTGGCTTGGCAACGTCGACTGGGGACTGCTTGGGCTGCTGCTGATCGGGTCGATCCCCGGGGTCATCGCCGGATCGTTCGCAGCCGGGCGCGTGAGCGAAACCTGGGTTCGCCTCGCGCTCGCCGCCATGCTCGCCTTTTCCGGGCTCAAGATGTTGACGGCCTGAACTCCCCTCACTGCCCCGGCGAGCGACGTGGTTGCCAATCGTGCCTGCCGGCAACATAAGCACGCGACGGCGGAAGGACGCGCCGGACAGCCGATGGGGTAATCGATGAGCGAAACGTTGGACAGGCCTCCCGTCTTGGTGACCGGCGGCGCGGGTTACATCGGAAGCCACGCCGTGCTCGCGCTGGTCGATCGCGGCTGGCCGGTCTGCGTCATCGACAACCTGACGACCGGCTTTCGTTTCGCGATCCCCGAAGGTGTGACACTTTACGAGGGCGACATCGAAGATGCCGCGCTGCTGGCACGCATCTTCGCCGAGCAGAAGGTCGGCGCGATCATGCACTTCGCCGGGTCGGTGGTCGTACCGGAATCGGTCGAAAATCCGCTGAAATACTATGGCAACAACACCGCCAAGACCCGGGCTCTCATCGCCGCGGCGGTCGCAGCGAGCGTTCCACACTTCATCTTCAGCTCGACCGCGGCGACTTACGGCATTCCCGAGGTCTCGCCGGTGACCGAGGACAGCCCCAAGGCGCCGATCAATCCTTATGGCATGTCCAAGCTCATGACCGAGTTCATGCTGGCCGACACTGCCGCCGCGCATGCGATGAACTACTGCGCCCTCAGGTACTTCAACGTCGCCGGCGCCGATCCGCAGGCACGCACAGGCCAGTCGACCGCTGGTGCCACCCACCTGATCAAGGTCGCGGTCGAAGCCGCGTTG
Organism: Novosphingobium sp. TK46; assembly: GCF_055361525.1. NCBI lineage: Bacteria > Pseudomonadati > Pseudomonadota > Alphaproteobacteria > Sphingomonadales > Sphingomonadaceae > Novosphingobium > Novosphingobium sp. TK46. The sequence goes on along the minus strand of NZ_CM143963.1, from coordinate 2,028,997 downwards.
GGTAAGCGCGAACACGTAGGCGTGTTCGGCACCGACTTCGCGACGCCGGATGGTACCGGTGTGCGCGACTACATCCATGTGTCGGACCTTGCCGATGCTCATGTGCTGGCGCTGGAGGCGCTGATCGCCGAGCCCAGGCGATCGATGACGATGAACTGCGGATACGGACGTGGTTTCTCGGTTCTGGAAGTGCTCGATGCTGTCGATCGCGTCACCAATCGCACGATCTATCGCCGGTTCCAGGCACGTCGCGCCGGCGATCCCGATGCGCTGATTTCCGATAACAGCCGCATCAAGGCCACTTTGCCATGGATGCCGCGCTATGCCGAACTCGACACCATCGTCGGCCACGCGCTGGCTTGGGAGCGCAAGCTGACGCAGATGCGGGGCGAAGGCTGATAACGGACGCCGGAAGCGAGGATGGCCAAGCTCTACTTCTATTATGCCAGCATGAACGCGGGCAAATCGACCACGCTGCTGCAGGCGGACTTCAACTATCGCGAACGCGGCATGGCGACGATGCTGTGGACGGCGGCGATCGATGAGCGCGGTGGAACATATGCGATCGAGAGCCGCATCGGTCTTGGCGCCGATGCGCACCGCTTCGATGCCGCGACGAACCTGTGGGATGCGGTCTGCGCATCGCATGCCACGCAGCCGCTGTCCTGCGTGCTGATCGACGAAGCACAGTTCCTTACCTCGGATCAGGTGTGGCAATGCGCCAGACTGGCCGATTTCGCGGACATACCCGTCCTATGCTTTGGCCTGCGCACCGACTTTCGCGGCGATCTGTTTCCCGGTTCGGCAGCTCTGCTTGGCATCGCCGACAAGCTGGAGGAGCTCAAGGCGGTTTGCCATTGCGGCCGCAAGGCGACGATGAATTTGCGGACAGACGCCGAAGGCATCCCCGCCCACGATGGCGATCAGACCCTTATCGGCGGGAACGAAAGCTACGTCGCGCTATGCCGCCGGCATTTCAGCGAGGCGATGAACGGCTGGTCGGCTCTGGCGGTCTGCTGAAGCGGCGCGCCAGCTCAGCTCATGTCCCGGTATAACCGCGATACCATCTGACGAAGTGCGGAATGCCCACTTCGATCGGCGTCGTCGGGCTGTACCCCATGTCACGCGCGATGGCGGTGATGTCGGCGTAAGTGGCGGGCACGTCGCCCGGCTGCATCGGCAACATTTCGAGCTCGGCCTTGCGACCGCACGCATCCTCCAGCACCTCGATCATCCGCATCAGCTTTTCCGAACGGTTGTTGCCGATGTTGTAGATCGCGTGCGGTTTGGTGCTGCCGCCCGGCTTCGCCGATCCGTCGTCGACCGGCGGCTGGTCCAGACAAGCGACGACCCCCGCGACGATGTCGTCGATGTAAGTGAAGTCCCGCTGCATCTGGCCGTTGTTGAAGACCTGGATAGCCTGTCCGGCGAGCAGTCGCTCGGTGAAGCCCCATAGCGCCATGTCGGGGCGCCCCCAGGGGCCATAGACCGTGAAGAACCGCAGCCCGGTCTGTGGCAGACGGAACAGGTGCGCGTAGGTCTCGCTCATCAACTCGTCGGCGCGCTTGGTGGCGGCATAGAGCGATACCGGGTGGTCGGTGCGATCCTCGACCGCGAAGGGCAGCTTCTCGTTTCCGCCATAGACCGAACTGGAACTGGCATAGACCAGATGGGAGGTGCCGCGCGCTCTCCCCAGTTCGAGCATGTTCACGTGCCCGGCGAGGTTCGACCGGACGTAGGCATGCGGGTTCTGCAGCGAATAGCGAACCCCGGCCTGCGCTCCCAGGTGGACGATGGCATCGAACGCGTGCCCCGCAAGGCTGGCTTCGAGTGCGGCGTTATCGGCGAAATCGAGTTCGATAAACGTAAATCGCTCACCATGGTCCTTGACGAGCCCGGCAAGGCGATCGCGCTTGAGCTGCACCTGATAGTAATCGTTCAGATTGTCGATGCCGATGACCTTGCCGCCACGCTGCAGCAATGCTGCCGACACGGCGGCGCCGATGAAGCCGGCAGCGCCGGTGATCAGGACGGTGGATTGATGCGCAACCATGGGCCTCCGGGGTCTAGTGGCTCGGGCCTAGGTCGCATGCCAGAAGCGGGCAAGCCACAACTCCTCCAAAGCGGCCGCAAGAGCCGGTCGGCGCCCCCTCGCGGATGGACCTTGCGGAACGCCCTTGGCGGCCATTCGTCCGTGTCGGCTTACCGCATCGTCACCTTGAATTTGCGGATGGTCGCCTCCCCGCTGCCGCCCAGCGGCTCCACGCCGATGGCGGCGCCGTTGATCCACCAGTCCCCGTTGACCAGCCCGGACCGCCGCAGATAATCCAGCGCGGCCTTGCCCTCGAACGTCCCGGCGGTTCTGCGATCCACGGGAATGAAGGTGACGTAAGTGCCCGCAGACCCGCTCTGGTTGACGAAAACGGTCCATCTGACCCGATGCGAATCGATCACGCGACCAAGCGGCCGCCCGGTCCTCGCCCATTTGCGGGTAAACGCCGGCATATTCCAGAACCAGCCGATCTCGATCGTCTTTTGATCCGCGGCGCCCGGCGCTCTGGTCAGGAAAAATTCGCCCAGTCCGTTGAACTGCTCCGGGTTGCTGGAAGATTGCGCATCGTATGAAAAGGCGAGCGCCTTGAGCGATTTGACCTGCCGCGGCGCGACGCGGTTCCTGACCGCGCCGCCATCGTAGTTGCCCCAACCGACGTAGTTGTAGCCGAACACCCCGCACTTGTGGGACCGTCGCTCTGCCGCGGGCCAGCGCCAGGTCAGCTTGACGTTTCTGCCCGCAGCGAGATCGCCTTTGTCGTAGGAGATGGCGTTGTTGAAATCCCGCTCCGCCAGCAGCGACTTGTCGTAGCGCGTGCACCAGGGCGCGGCGTAGGTCATGAATTGCCCTTCGCTGGACCACTGGGAATCGCCCTTCTTCACCGTTTGGGCCGAAACGGACACACTCAGCATCCCAGTGCAAAGCAAAGTAGCGCAAAGCGTCTTGATCATGATTGCGTGGTCCACGTCGAGAGGGGGCGGGTCTTACGGCTGGCCGTCGAGCAGCGCGGCTAGACGATCGTGCGGAAATATTCGATCGTCTTGGCCAGGCCATCGTCCAGTTGCACCTTCGGCTCCCAATCGAGAACCGTCTTGGCCTGGGTGATGTCGGGACGACGCTGTTTGGGGTCGTCCTGCGGTAGCGGCAGGTACACGATGTCCGACTTCGATCCGGTGATCGCAAGCACCTTTTCCGCCAGTTCGCGCATCGAGAACTCACCCGGATTGCCGACGTTGATCGGCCCGGTAACGTCCTTGTCCGTATCCATGAGGCGCAGGAAGGACTCGACCAGATCGTCGACATAGCAGAACGATCGCGTCTGCGTACCATCACCGTAGATCGTGATCGGCTCACCCTTCAGCGCCGAGACGATGAAGTTCGACACCACGCGCCCGTCCGAGGGATGCATCCGGGGGCCATAGGTGTTGAAGATGCGCGCGACCTTTATTTCCAGACCATGCTGGCGCCGATAGTCGAAAAACAGCGTCTCGGCGCAGCGCTTGCCTTCGTCATAGCAAGAGCGCGGGCCGATCGGGTTGACATGCCCCCAGTAATCCTCCGTCTGCGGATGGACTACCGGATCGCCATAGACCTCGCTGGTGGAGGCCTGGAAGATCTTGGCGCCGGTCCGCTTGGCAAGGCCCAGCATGTTGATCGCGCCATGCACGCTGGTCTTGGTGGTCTGCACCGGATCATGTTGATAGTGGATGGGCGATGCCGGGCAGGCGAGATTGTAGATCTCGTCCACCTCCACATAGAGCGGCATCGTCACATCGTGGCGCATGAACTCGAAACGATCATGCCGTCGCAAATGGTCGATATTCTGCTTGGTCCCGGTGAACAGGTTGTCGACGCAGAGCACCTCGTGCCCCTGTTCCAGCAGGCGATCGATAAGGTGGGATCCCAGGAAGCCGGCCCCGCCGGTTACCATCAGGCGCTTACGAACGTTGTAATGACGCGCCATGCGGGTCCTTTCTTGAATGTTAGCCCTGCTTCTAACGAGCGATAAGGCTTAGGCCAATCATCTATACCGAGACATAACAACACCAAGCGGGCGTTGACCCGGGGCCTCGCCAGCGGCATGCACGCCAACAGGAAAGTGGGTGCGCGATATGCCTCGGGTCAGTGTCGTCATACCCACCTTTGGCCGAGCCGCATTGCTGCGGCGGGCGATCGAGAGCGTCTTGGCCCAGACGATGCCGGACCTCGAGGTGATCGTCGTAATCGACGGCCACGATCCGGCGTCGATCGCGTGCGTCGAAGCCTGCTCCGATCCACGCGTTCGCCATATCGCGCATGATTCGGGCCGCGGCCCCGGCCCGGCGCGCGACACAGGCGCCAGGGCGGCGCGATCACCCTGGGTCGCTTTTCTCGACGATGACGATCAATGGTTGCCCGCAAAGATCGAAAGGCAGCTCGCCTGCGTCGTCTCCAACCCACGCGCGCTCGTCACCACATTGACCGACGTGGTGATGCCGACGGGCACGTTCGTGCGCCCGCTCGTCCCTTACGCGCCCGACCGCCCGATCGACGAATGGCTGTTCGACCGCACGACATGGTTGAAAGGTGGCGTGACCTTCATCCAGACCTCTTCGCTGATGGTCCCGCGCGCCTTGTTCGACACGCTGCACTTCAGCACGTCGCACCAGCACGAGGATTGGGAATTCGTCATCCGGGCGATGAAGGAGCATGGCCATGCCCTGCTGACCGTGCCCGAGGTGCTGACGATCCATTACGACGATGCCCGTCCGTCGTTGAGCAAGCAGCGAAGCTGGCATCACTCCCTCGAGTGGATCGAGCGCCTGGGACCGTTGATCACGCCGCGTGCCTACAGCGGGTTCGTGTTGAACGAGATCGGACGCGCGACCGCGGAAAGCGGCCGGTATGAGGCGCTGCCCACCCTTATCAAGCGTGCCTTCCAGCGTGGCCAGCCAACTGGACGCCAGCTGTTCCGCGTAGCCTTGACCTGGGCCATGCCGACCGCCCTGCGCCGTCGCCTGCGCAAGCGCAGCGCGGATCCGGCAGCAAACGACCCGGTCCCGCAATGATGTGCGTTTTTGGTGTTATTGTATTCACCTTAAACGGGTAGATGCGTCTGCATCATGACTCTGCCCTCTGACCCCATGCCTTCACCCTACGAGATCGGACACGCGAACATGCCTCGGGTCAGTGCCGTCATCCCGACATTTGGCCGTCCGGAACTGCTGAAACGCGCCGTCGATTCCGTGCTGGCGCAGACGATAGCGGAGGTCGAAGTGATCGTCGTGATCGACGGGCACGATCCAGAAACGCTCGCCTATCTCGATGCCGAGACCGATCCGCGGCTGCGCTACATCGCCCACGATAGCAAGCGTGGGGCCGGACAGACCCGGGATACCGGTGCGGACGCCGCCCGTGCGCACTGGGTCGCTTTCCTCGACGACGATGACGAGTGGCTGCCCGAAAAGCTGGAGCATCAGCTCGCACTGGCTCCAGCGGACGGACGCGCCGTCCTGATGACCCGGTCGCGGGTCGTCACGCCGCAAGGAGAGTTCATCCGGCCACTGGCCTTGTACGACGGATCCTTGCCGGTCGACGAGTGGCTGTTCGATCGCACCACCTGGCTCAGCGGTGGGCAATCGTTCGTCCAGACATCGTCGCTGATGTTCCCCAAGGCCATGTTCGACACCCTGCGCTTTCGCGATACGCATCAGCACGAGGAGTGGGAGCTGGTCATTCGCGCGGTCAAGCAGTTGGGCTATCCGCTGCTGACAGCGCCCGGCGCGCTCGTGATCCACTATGCCGGGCAACCTCGCCCACGATTGAGCCACAGCTACACCTGGAAGGTTTCGGTCGAGTGGGCACGGGGGCTGAAAGACTACTTCACGCCGAAGGGCTACAGCGGCTTCATCCTGTCTCACGTCGGGCAGAGTGCCGCCAAGCTTGGCCAGTACGATGCCCTCCTGCCGCTGGTCCGCGAATCGTTTCGCGCAGGGCGACCCACCTTGCGCCAGCTGTTTCGCTATGCGGTCTGCTGGGCGGTTCCCGTTCCCGTCCTATTGCGCCTGCGGGCCATGGTTCAGGGCGAACGCAAACGTATCCGCAGCGGCCAATCATAATCGCGCTCCGTACCGTGATCGCCGGGAACGTAGTTAAACGATTTTTAACAGCAGCGTAGCTAAACACACCCGCATGACCTGAGAGATCGGCGCAGACGTGCGGCGCCATCCGGGCTCCCTCATCCTGCGTGGAACTGCCAGATATGCGCGATTCGACCGAGCTGACCGTTGCCCTCACGCGCTTTCGCCCAGCCCTGCTGACGATCGTCGGCCTCAGCGCGCTGCTGAACATCCTCCTGCTCGCAGGATCGATCTACATGATGATGGTCTACGACTCGGTCCTGCCCAGTCATAGCATTCCGACGCTGATGGCGCTCCTCGCGCTGCTGGTCGTGGTCTATGTGTTTCAGGGGTATTTCGATGCGATCCGTTCGCGCATGCTGAGCGATATCGGCAGCGCTCTCGACCGGCGCCTGTCCGGCCGGGTTCAGCAGATCATGCGCCACATCGGCTTGCGTGGTGGTGCCGGTGCGGTCGATCCGCTGACGCCGATGCGCGATCTCGACAGCGTGAGAACCTTCCTGGCAGGTCCGGGACCGGCGGCGCTAATCGACATGCCGTGGATGATCATCTTCCTCGGCTTCCTGTTCATGCTCCACGTCTGGCTAGGCGTCACCGCGCTGGCCGGAGCGGTGATCCTGGTTGGCCTGACCGTCCTGACCAATCGCGCCACGCGGTCGTCCTCGGAAGAGCTGCGCGTCACGTCGTCGCGTCGTTATTCGCTGGTGGAAACCCAGTTGCGCCACGTCGAGGTCATCGCCGCCATGGGAATGCAGCAACGGCTCGGCGCGCGCTGGGACGCCGTCAACCAGGCCTATCTCACCACCAATGGCCGCTTGTCGCAAAGCATCACCAAGCTTGGCGGGATGAGCAAGATCTTCCGCACCTTCCTCCAGTCGGCGCTGCTGACGGTCGGAGCGCTGCTGGTCATCGACGGCAAGGCGAGCGGCGGCATCATCTTCGCGTCGTCGATCCTTGCCGGTCGCGCACTGGCGCCGATCGACCAGGCGATCGCCAATTGGCGCGGCTTCGCCCAGGCCCGCGCCAGCTGGACACGCCTTGGCCAGTTGCTGCGCGCCGTTCCCGCAACCGAGCCGCTGGCGGTTGCCCTTCCCGCGCCCAAGCGCTCGCTCGACGTGCAAGAGCTGAGCCTTGCTCCTCCGGATCTCCAGCGCCTGACCGTAGCCAACGTCACGTTCGCACTCCAGGCCGGAAACATATTGGGGATCGTCGGGCCGAGCGGCGCGGGCAAGTCGTCGCTCGTCCGGGGCCTGACCGGGATCTGGGCGCCCGCGCGCGGTTCGGTCGCGCTCGACGGGGCGCCGCTCGAGCAATGGGATGCCGAACGGCTGGGCAGCTTCATCGGCTATCTGCCGCAATCCGTCGAACTGCTCGAAGGTACGGTCGCGGAGAATATCGCACGGTTCGACCCTGAGGCCCGTTCGGATGCGGTCATCGCCGCCGCGCAGGCGGCGGGCGTCCATGACCTCATCGTCAAGCTGCCCAACGGCTACCAGACCGCGCTCGGGGACAATGGCGCCGCCCTTTCGGCAGGGCAACGCCAGCGCCTGGGGCTGGCTCGCGCGCTTTATGGCGATCCGTTTCTGGTCGTCCTGGACGAGCCCAACTCCAATCTCGACAGTGACGGAGAAGACGCTCTGGAAACCGCGATCGCCGGGGTCGGCGCAAGGGGGGGCATCGTCGTCGTGATCGCCCATCGCTCGGCGGCGCTGTCGCAGGCAACCCACATCCTCATGATGAGCGAAGGCGTCGTCCAGCGCTTCGGTCCGCGCGAAGTCGTATCGCGCCCAATGGGCCCGCCCGTGGCCTTCCAGGGCCGGCCCAGCCACGCAGCGATCAACAAAGGCAACTGATCCCATGGCAACCGTTGCAAACGCTTCCACCAGCTTCGATCCCGAAGCCGATATCCGGCAGCTCGTCCGCAATTCGAAGATCGGCCTCGTCGGCTTCCTCGCGCTGGCGGTCGGAGCCGGAACGCTGATCCCCATCGGCGGCGCGGTCATCGCATCGGGTCAGCTCGGCACCGAGACGCATACCAAGCGAATATCGCATCCCATCGGCGGCACCATCAAGCAGATCTTCGTCAAGGAAGGCGATCACGTCGCCGCCGGTGCCCCGCTGATGCGCTTCGACGATACGGTCTCGACGGCGGAAAGCGATCTGTCGTCGCTGTCGGTGGACCAGTTGCTCGCGCAGCGCGCGCGGCTGGAAGCGGAACGGGTCGATGCGGGCGCGATATCGTTTCCCGCGGCCTTGATGGACGGTCATCCCGGCGCCGAGCAGGCGATGGACGAAGAGCGGCGCCTGTTCACCATCCGCCAGGTCGAGGCTTCGGCGATGCGCGAGCAATTGCGTTCGCGCATCGCGCAACTCGGTCAGCAGATCGGCGGCTATCACGCGCAGATCGGCGCCCTGCGCAAACAGCAGACACTGATCGATCCGGAACGCGAGAACATGCAGGCCCTCTACAAGCGCGGCCTGGTCACGCTGTCACGCCTGAACCAACTCGAACGCACCTCGGTGGATGCAGATGGCAGCGTCGCCATGTTGCAGGCCCAGATCGCGCAGACCCGTGGCAAGATCAGCGAGACGCGCGAACAGCTGCTGCAGATGAACCAGACCCGGCGCAGCGACGCGGGGACGCAGCTGGCATCGCTCAATTCTCAGCTCAACGAACAGACGATGCGCAACATCAGCGCGCGCGACATCAAATACCGCTCGCTGATCCGGGCGCCTTACGCAGGCGTGGTCAACAAGATCTCGTTCTTCACGCTGGGCGAAGTCGTCCGCCCGGCCGAGCCGATCATGGAGATCGTACCGGACAAGGACCGCATGACGGTGGAAGTGCAGATCAATCCGACCGATGTCGAACAGGTCCAGAGCGGCGCCAAGGCACGCGTCCGCTTCAGCAGCCTCAATTCGACCGCCACGCCGGAAGTGACCGGTGTGGTTACCCTGGTCGCGCCCGATCGCACGACCAATCCGCAGACGGGCCAAAGCTATTTCGCGGCACGGGTCGCGGTCGATCCCAAGGACATCGCCCGCCATCGCGAGTTGGCGCTGCGCGTCGGGATGCCGGCGGAAGTGTTCATCGAGACCGGCGACCGTTCGATGATGTCGTACCTGACCAAGCCTCTGCGCGACCAGTTCGCGCGCGCCTTCAGGGACAACTAGGGCCGCACCGCCGGCTTGGGCGCTGGCGCCGGCACGGTGGGGTTCGCGCAAGGGTAAGTCTGTTTCAGGGCGACGACGATCACCGAGGCCGCCTGCCCCGAGCGATTGGACGGATAAGCGCCCACGTAAGCCAGAAAGGCCTGGCGCAACTCGCCTTGCGACAACCGGCCAACCTCGCAGAACTCGCGCTGGTTGAGCCAGATCTCGTAAGCGCGAATCGTGTCGCGAACCGCCGCGACATAGGAGAAGCAATAGGTGATGCTCGCGGTCGCGCTTTCATGGCAGCGGTCGGCCAGTTCCCCGGCGGTCAGATAGCCCAGCCTCGTGGCATCATCGCCGGGCGACGCGGCGTGGGCGCTGGCCGCGCCAACACAGGTCAAGGCGCCGAAGAGCGCGCACACCAACTTCATACGGATCACGAAACCCAGGCGTCCTGCGTGGCACCATCGATCTTCACCGCACCCCGATCGGTCGCGATGATCTCGCGTTCCGTGCCTTCGAGATACAGCGCGGTCAGCACACCACTCTCGTAGGCGCCGGTGTCGATGCCGATACGATTGGGGCGCAACTCGACGTTTTCGGAAACGGTGTGGCCATGAACGATCACCGCCGGGTGCGGTGTCGAATCCTCGAGGAACTGATCGCGAATCCACAGCAAATCGTCGCGCGACTGTCGCTTCAGCGCGACGCCGGGACGTATCCCGGCATGACAGAAGAAATAATCGCCGGACTGGGCGGTGAGCGGCAGGTTCTCGACCCATGTCAGCAATTCGGGCGTGATCTCCCGCTTGATGCGCGCGATCACAGCGTCCTCATCATCACCACGCTCGGGTGGCGTGATCCCGAGGCTCTCGAGCGTCTGCCTGCCACCGGTGCGCATCCAGGCGCGCAACATGCCCTTTTCACCCGACAGGGCGCGCAGCAGCAGGTATTCGTGGTTTCCTTGCAGAACCACGAAGCGATCCGTCTTCTGCTGCGCGGCGTAGGCAAAACGCAGAACGCCGGCGGACTGGGCACCGCGATCGATGAGATCGCCCAGCTGGATGATATGCAGATTGCCAGCCTGCGGCAGGGACTCCGAGTGCGCCTCGATCCGGTCGAGCAGTTCGGCGAGCAGATCAAGCCGGCCGTGGACATCGCCGATCGCGTATATGCGATCGCCCACCTGGGTCGATGGCTTGTCGATCGTCTTTTTCTTACCGAAACCTAGCACGAGTGGTCGCTCCTTGAATCACCTCTCTTACACGGTCTTGCTTAGCGACACCTGAACTTATCCGCATCGTCGCCGCGTGATAAGCGATTTGCCGTGGTAAAGCCGCCGTGCCTGCAGGTCAGGACCGCTCCGGCGCCGATGGCTGGCCGCTTTGAACCGATGCCGGTCGCCCCCGCTTGGCGAGAACTTTGATCAGCGGCGCCTCGACAAGGTAATGCACCGCGATCCCGACTACGATCGCGGATGCCACGCATAAAGGATAAAGCAGCTCGACCGGAGTTCCCGGCGCGATCCGCAGCGCCAGGGCAAAGTCGATCAGCAGCACCGGGTTATGGACGAGGTAGATCGAGAACGTCGCGTTACCCAGCACGACGCCGGTACGCGTCAGCCAACCAATGCCGGCCGGCGTGATGAGCGCGAGCCAGACGGTAACGGCACTGCACGCGGTCCAGCATAAAGCGCGGACGAGATCGTCGCCGATGCGCACGTTCTCGATGAAGAGCGTGGACAGGATGACGGCCAACAAGACGACGTAGAGGCCCCCTGCCAGCCGGGGACGCACGATCGCATGGCTGCGCAGCTGCAACAGCCCGAGGCCATATCCCGCAGCGAACTGGAGGTTCGCGCCGTTCTGCCCCCCCATGAATACCATCCGCGCCAGCTCGGACCAGCCCTCTCCCACCGAGGCTGGAGCCAACGGCGCCAGCCGAAGGAAGATGGCCGCAAGGATCGGCCCGGCGAACCACACGACCAGAAGCCACGTTCGACGCCGCCGGCCAAGCAACGCTACCGCGAACAGCAGGTAGAACAGCCATTCATGCCGCAAGGACCATAGGACGTTCGGCTTAAGCTCGCCGACAGGCCATAGCACCAGCGCCCGTGCCATCGCCGCCCATTCGACCTGATGAGTGCCCAGATAGGAAAGGACGTTGTAGCCGATCACGCACAACCACATGAACGGAAGGATGCGGATCGCACGGCGCCAGGCGAAGTCGGATGTCGCCAGCCGCGGCTCAAGGCGCTTGTCGAGCGATACGTACGCGATGATGAAGCCGCTGATGACGAAAAAGATCGCGACACCGAATTCGCCGGTCAGTTCGAAACCGAACGGACTACGCGAAAAGAACTCCGGGTGACTCATCATCGTGTTGGTGTGCGACAGAACGACCATCGCCGCCGCCACGCCCCGCAGCAGCTGGATTCCCGGAAGAAGATCGCGCGCCTTTGCCCGGGTCATGCGTTATGATCAGCGGGGTTCGTTATGGTCATACCAGCCTCTTGTCACGCACGAGCCGGCGGTGCAATCGCACCGTCCCGAGCGGCGTGAACGCCTTGTACCATCGCAAGACCCGCTCCCGCCTGCCCGCTCCTGAAGATCACACCCATCAAAGGGCTAAGACGATTGCGCGGGGGCAGATGCTCGGGCCAATGACGGCACCGCGCCCCTCGCCCGATCCTGAGTGCTGAGGAGCAATTGGTGTTCTGGCAGCGCTATCAGTTCTTCTACTCATCTCGCCCTTACTCTAGAACGCCAGCGATTCGCGCCCGGTCATCAGGCGTTCACCGTGAAAGGCGAAGGTAAACGCATGCCTGCAATTACCAATGACGATCGCAAGTTCGCCCTCTTCACCGATCCCCAGCTGCGCGAAGCCACGCCCTATAACGATCGCGGCGATTATTTCGGCAAGGCGCGCGACCGGATGGAACGCACCTTCCGCCTGATCGAACGCGATGTTCCGGGCAAGGTCATGCTCGATATCGGTGCTTCGCCGTTCTACCTGCTGCATCTGGCCAAGCAGGCGGGAGCGGCCCGTTGCCACGGCACCTATTTCGCCAATGACGAGCATTCGTTGCGCGGCGTGGATCTGGTGCACTCGGGCGCGGGACCGATCGAGATCAGCCACTCTGATGCCGAGAACGATCGCCTGCCCTTTGCCGATAACGAGGTGGACGTGGTGTCCGCCTGCGAGATCCTGGAACATTTCGACTACTTCCCGGCGCATCTTGCCAGCGAGATCCGCCGCGTCCTCAAACCCGGCGGATTGTTGTGCATCACCGTGCCGAACGTGGCCTCGATCGCACACATCCTCAAGCTGGTGGCCGGCAAGAACATCTACATGCGCTATCGGTCCGACAGCAGCGGACGCCACAAGCACGAGTACACAGCGGCACAGCTGCGATCCTTCGTGGAATATCTGGGGATGGAAATCGTGCGCGCCGGCGTGCTGCCGTCCCCCACCACGGGCAAGAAGCTGCTGCGCCCGTTCTATCGGGCACTTGCCCACTTGCCGGTCCTCAAGAACTACTCACCCATCCTCTATGTCCTTGCGCGGCAGCCCGATCCGAAGCCGACGAGCGATCTGTCGATGCCACCTGCCGCCCTGTATGAAGCGATATCCTCGACGGAGGTATAACGGCCGCATTCGCGATCGGCGTTGCCAAGGCAGCGCGCGACGCTACTGGTCGCCTGCCACCTGAGCTTCATGCAAGCATCGATGATCGTACATCCCCCTCCTCCGCTGCACCCGCCGCGCCGCAAAAGCGGCTGGAGCGTCGCGGCAGTCGTCCTGCTGGTGGCCGCTGCCATCGCCGTGTTCGGGCTGTTCGCCTTACCGCCATCGTCGAGCGATCCATCCCGCGTGGACATCGCCGCACAAGATCCCGCGGTGCCCTTGTCGGCCGCCGACCTTGCCCAGCTCACCGTGTCCGATCCGACCACCCTGGAATCCGTTTCCCCAAACGAGGCGGTCGAGATCAATGCCGCCATCCCGCTGTCGACGACGGCGAACCCGCCAGCGAAGGCGCTGGTCGTGCCGTTGGGCAACGGCGTCGACTATTTGCGCGCCCTCGATTGCATGACCTCCGCGATCTATTACGAAGCGGCCAATGAAAGCGAGGACGGCCAGCGCGCCGTCGCACAAGTCGTGCTGAACCGCACGCGCGACCCGCTTTACCCGAGCACGGTTTGCGGGGTCGTCTATCAGGGCTCCGAACGCGTGACCGGTTGCCAGTTCAGCTTCACCTGCGATGGCTCGCTCGCTCGGCGGCCGATGCCGGCCTTGTGGTCCAGAGCGCGGGCGATCGCCAGTCGCGCGCTGGCCGGCAGCGTCTATCCGGCGGTGGGATGGGCAACGCATTATCATGCCAACTACGTCGTTCCCAAATGGGCGAGGACCTTGGCCAAGACGGCGCAAGTCGGCCTTCATATCTTCTACAGATGGCCCGGCGCGCGCGGCAGCGAACGGGCGTTCACCCAGCCTTACGGGGGAACGGAAGCCGTACCATCGGCCATCGCGGCAACGCTGCTGGACGAGCCGAACCCCATGAACACCGGTGCAGCAGCGGCCGCGGTCTCGCTGTCCGAACGACCGGTCCTTACCGATGATGCCGCCATCAGGCCGGCGCCGGGCGTGAAGGGTCCGGTTCCGGCCGACGCGACGAAACCCGCTCCATCCGCCGACACGAACCGCTGGGTCATCAAGGAGCCGCCCGTTCCGGCAGACGCGGCTGAAAAGCCGGCCACGCCCTGAACGGGCGCCGAACCCGCGTGCGTCTCGATTCCGCACGAAGAAACGACTCGCGTCCGTGGCATACTCGCGGCAGAGAAATTTGTGCGGCTGCCTAGTGATCGGTCGCTCGGGGGGAACGGTTGTGCTCGATAGAGCGGGTCGAGGACGTGGATTGACGCCGCCAGGCGAGGGCGCGGCACCGCGCCAGGGACATGCCGGCACCTTTCGCGCCGACATCGAAGGCCTGCGCGCTCTTGCGATCCTGCCGATCCTCGCCAACCATGCGGGCATCCCGGGTTTCGCCGGCGGCTTTGTCGGCGTCGACATTTTCTTCGTGATCTCGGGCTATCTGATCACCCACATCATCACGCGCGATATCGCCATGGGGCGGTACTCGCTGGCCGAGTTCTACCGCAGGCGGGCGCTCCGCATCTTCCCGGCGTTGTTCGTGCTGCTGCCCGTCGTTACCATCGTCGCGCTGCTGGCCATGGCGCCTTCGGAATTGGTGACCTTCTCGCGATCGGTGATCGCGACGACCTTCTTCGCGTCCAACTTCCACTTCCTGGCGGACACCGGCTATTTCACACCTGCCGCGGCGACGCGCCCGCTGCTTCACACCTGGTCGCTGGCGATCGAGGAGCAGTTCTACATCTTCTGGCCGCTGCTGCTCGCTCTTGCCGTCCCCAAGGGACGACGGGCGCGCTGGGGAATCGTCTGGGCAGTCGTGGCCGCATCGTTCGCCGCATCCATATGGATGACCCGGATCGATATGGCGGTCGCGTTCTATCAGTTGCCGTTCCGGGCTTGGGAGCTTGGCCTTGGCGGTCTCTTGAGCACGCTGTCTCTTGCCGGCCTGTCGCGCCCCGTGCGCGAATTGCTTGCGGCTCTGGGCATCGCCGCGATCGGCTATGCCACCCACTTCTACCGCGAACCGCTTGTCTTTCCGGGACTCGCCGCGGCCTTGCCATGCCTGGGTGCAGCAGCGATCATCGCCGCAGGCCCGGAACCCTTCGTCAACCGCATCCTGTCACTGGCGCCGGCCAGGTTTTTCGGCCGGATCTCGTACTCGCTCTATCTTTGGCATTGGCCGGTAATCGTCTTTGCCGGACTGTGGCTGTTCCTGCCGTTCGGATGGCAGACGATCGCCGGCGAGATCGCGTTGTCGATCCTGCTGGGCTGGCTCTCTTACGAGATCGTCGAGAAAAAGGGCCGGACATGGCTTGCCGCGATGTCGCTGAGAAAGCTGTTCACTACTGCCGCAACAGTGATGGTGACCACCGGGGCCGCAGCCTTCACGCTCATGGCCGCAGACGGCCTTCCTGGCCGGTTTTCCAGCCATCAGCGCGTGTTCGACGGCGCGCTCGCCAGGGACGACCAGCAAGCCTATCGTCAAGGTCGCTGCTTCATGGTCGAACCCCTCGATCGATATGACGAGCAGACATGCCTGACAGGCGCCGCCGACCAGCCGCATGTGCTTCTGATCGGCGATAGCCTGGCAGCGCATTGGTGGCCGGGACTGTCGAAGCTCGATTTGCCGTTCTCGGTGCTGCAAGCGACGATGATCGGCTGCAAGCCGGGCTTCTACCCGCTCGATGACAAGCGCCCCTGCGCCCGGTTCTTCAATCGCATCCTGGGCGAGTGGCTGCCGCGTCACAAGCAGCAGGCCGTCATCCTGGCCGGACGCTGGCAGATGTCGGATTTGTCATTGCTCGATACCACGCTGGCGCGCTTGCACGCAGCAGGGCAGAAAGCCGTCGTCATCGGATCAGTCCCGATTTACCGATTCGCCGTACCCCGCCTGCTCTTCTTCAACCGCGACGCCAAAGATCCCGGCGTCATGGCGCGGGCCAATCTTGATCGCGGCGCCTCCTTCGAGGTGGATCGGGCTATCGCAGAGATAGCGTCGCGCCATCATGTCGCCTTCATCTCGCCGCTGGATGCACTTTGCCCAGGCGGCGATTGCAAGGTCTTGGCCGCGCCCGGCGTGCCCATGCAGTTCGATGAAGCCCATTTCACGGTGGAAGGATCGGTGTTGGCAGCCCGAGCGATCAGGCCGCAGCTGGTTGCAGGGGTCATGGAACCGTCCGAGAATTAGACAAAGCTTCTGCTTGTACGCACCTGCAACATCGGTAAGTAGAAACCCAGCCTTATGCGATCGAGAAAAGCTGTGCCTGTCAGAATTGCGTTCCTGTTGTCGCTTGTCGGACTTTTCCTCGGCGGTTGCGCCCAATCGCGTGAGCAGGTCATCTCCAGCGGCAGCCGCTACGAAACGGTTGACCCCGCTAGCGCGACGTCGGATTACCTGCTGGACGTAGGCGACAAGGTGCGCGTCACCGTCTTCAATGAACCGACGCTCTCCGGCGAATTCGCGATCAATGCAAACGGTGCCGTCTCGCTCCCCCTCATCGGTGATGTTCCGGCGCGCGGCAAAACGGCGGGTCAGGTCGCAACGCAGGCCGAGAGCATCTTCAGCAAAGGGTACCTTCGCGATCCGAAGATCAGCGCTGAAGTTACCACGTTCAGGCCGTTCTTCATCCTGGGTGAGGTCAAGGCCCCAGGCCAGTATCCCTACACCAACGGCATCAACGTCTTGAACGCCGTCGCGACGGCTCAGGGCTATACACCACGTGCGCGCAAGTCGATCGTGTACATCCGCCGCGTCGGAGAGGTAACCGAGCAGGCTTACGAGGTGACGCCCAGCCTGCGCGTCTACCCGGGCGACACCATCAGAGTCGGCGAGCGGTATTTCTGAAACGCACGCTCTCCACCAGAGCAGGGTATCCACACTGCGGTCGTGAATATCTGATGCAGGGCTTGCCGCGCATCACGCGCGATCGAGACAAGTCCGCGACGACGCGTAATCTTGAAGATGCTCGGACGGGATGGTCACGCAGGCTAGGATCGAGCGCAGGCAGGCCACTGGCAATGGGGGGCAGCTCCGGATATGCTGGTTTCGTCGGATTCGGGTTGATCGCACCGCAAATAGAAGAGCGGCACCTTGGGGGTCCGCTCTATCGGGGGTTTATGGCAAGTTCGATCAAGCGCGCAGGTCTCCTGTGCTTCACGCTGCTGGCAGCAATGCCGCACGCGGCTAGCGCGCAAACCGAATCCATACTGGTGACTCCGGTATTGCCACCAGGCTTCGACAAGGGCCGGAACGTCGGCGTGACCGAACGGGCCAGGCCGGATTACGACGCTCTTGGGATACCGCTCGGTCAGTTCAATGTTTTTGCGCAATTGGGCACAGGCATCGGCTATACCAGCAATGTCCTCCCGAATTCGCCCAATCAGGATTCGGACGAATTCCTGACCGTTTCTCCGAACGTCAGGATCGTCTCCGACTGGACCCAGAACCTGGTCACGTTGGGGGGTGGACTGGACGCGACGCGCTATCGATCCACCACCAATCGAAATCAGAACGAGTGGCACCTCGACGCTCATGGTCGTTATGATATCAGCGACAGCGCCCTGATCGATGGTCAGGCCTTGGTCGAGCGGCGTTTCGAGACACCGTTTTCCGGTGCGATCGCATCTGATCTGTCAGTACTGTCCAGCTATGTCCATTCGTATGGAGCGCTTCGCGGCGAATACCAGATGGGGCAGATGCGGACGATGCTGTCCGCCGATTTCTCCCGGTTCACGTTCAGTCCGATCGACCGACCCGAGGGCGCCATCGATCAATCGGATCGCGACCGTGACATCGCGCGGCTGACGGCGCAAGCCGAGTACGCGCTCACACCCAGCACTTCGGTTTTTGGGCGGATAGGCTATGATCGAAACAATTATGATCAAAATCTTCGGACCGGGCTGCCAAATCTCGATGCAAACGGATATCGCGGCAGCGTCGGCGTAAATCTCGATCTGTCGAGCTTTCTGCGCGGAACCGTGTCGGTCGGCTATCTGAAAAGAGATTACGACGCATCGATATACCGGAGCGTCAGCGGGCTCGCCGCTGAAGGCCGGTTGGAATATTTCTACAGCGAATTGACGAACTTCACCATCGACGCTTCGCGGACGATCCAAGATACGTCATTAGGCGGTATCGGCGCCTATTTCGACAACCGCGTTTCTGGCCGCGTCGATCACGAGCTGCTGCGAAATCTGATAATCAATGCCGGCGTGGAATACACCTATCAGACCTATGTCTACACGACGGCAAAGAACCGTGTGCTGGGACTGAATGCAAGCGCCAAATATCTGGCCACGCGGCTATACAATCTGGGCGCAAATGTCAGCTACACCAAACGCTCAGAGTCAGGGCGGATTGGTGGTCGAGATTTTAACGAACTTCGCGCTCTCGTCAGCGTGACGGTTCACCCTTAAATCCTAGGATACCTCGCAAATGGAAATCGCGCACAAGCCCGAGGGATACGAAGGTCGCCTAGCCGACCTAGTGCAAATCGTCCGTGACACCGTTCGGCGTCGATGGCTCACACTCGCCATTGTATCAGCCGTGGTTTTCGCCCTGGGTGTGGTCGCGGTCATGTTCATGACGCCGAAATACGAGTCGGTGGCCTTGGTCAGGATCGATCCAACGCGCAATCCCGTCGATAATCGCGGTGCCGGACAAGCCAGTCTGTCGCCCGAGGCAATCGAGACCGAAGTCACGATCCTGAACTCGCCGGATATCGCACGAGCCGTCGTGACGCAGCTCGGCTTGCAGAATGACCCGGAGTTCAATCCTCTCTTGAAACAGGACGGCGCTCGCGCGACGCAGACGGAACAGGTTAACGCGACCGCAAACGCCTTGCTAGCGAACCTGGCGGTCAGCCGTGACAAACTGACGTACATCATCGGCATTCGCTTCACGTCGACAAACGCTCTCAAGGCGGCACAGATCGCCAATGCCTTCGCCGACCGTTACCTGGCGACGAAAGTCGGCAACAACATGGGAGATGCGTCGCAGCAGGTCGCCTTCTTCCAGAAGCGTCTCGAAGAACTTGGGCGCGAAGTGCGCGCGGCAGATGCTGCAGCAGCGCAATATCGTGTCCAATCGGGTCTGGTCACCGCTTCCGGCTCGAATTCGGGCACCATCACCGATCAACAGATCGTCCCCCTCTCATCGTCCCTGGCCGCCGCAGAAGCGCAGGCTGCTGCTGCACGTGCCTCGCTTGGCACGGCCGAGGCGCAGATGGCCCGCGGTGGCATTGATGGCGTTGCCGAAGTGCGTAGCTCACCGGTCATCGCCGACCTACGCCGTCAACGCGCCGAGGTTTTGCGCAACATGGGCGAAGTCACCGCCAGGTACGGCGAACTTCATCCAGAAAGCGTCAAGATCCGCGACCAGCTGAAGGGGCTCGACCAGCAAATCAGCGAGGAATCGCGGCGGACGCTCGCGTCGCTGCGTGCCGAGGCGGTCACGGCCGAGGCCAGCACGGCCAGCCTGCGCGCCACAATGAACCGCCTGGGCGGCGTCCGCGCAAATGAAGCCCGCGCCTCGGTGCTGGCCGATAGCCTTGAACGTGAAGCCGCTGCCAAGCGCGATGCCTACAACAAAGTCGCGCAGATGTCGGTCGACAGCACCCAAGCCTCCAGGAACCAGATTTCTCAGGCTGTGATCGTCGCCCGCGCCAGTCCCGCGGGACGCCCCACCTCGCCCAACAAGCCGCTTCTGTTCGCACTCTCGCTTATCGTCGGCCTTTCGGCAGGTGCAGCGACGATCGCGACGCAGGAGATGCTGGTTTCCGGCATGCGCTCGATCGCCGACGT
Source organism: Novosphingobium sp. TK46 (assembly GCF_055361525.1). Classification (NCBI taxonomy): domain Bacteria; kingdom Pseudomonadati; phylum Pseudomonadota; class Alphaproteobacteria; order Sphingomonadales; family Sphingomonadaceae; genus Novosphingobium; species Novosphingobium sp. TK46. The sequence continues at coordinate 2,009,221 of NZ_CM143963.1, read as the reverse complement.
GGAAGCGGCGCTTGGCCTGCCTGTTCTGGCAGCTGTCCCCATGCTTCCCAAATCGGCTCATCCCGGCGATCTCATCCTCGAGAAACCGACATCGTTGTTCGCGGAATCCTTCCGGATTGCCCGTGCCGCGATCCTGGGCGTGAAGTCGAAAAAGCCGCCGCAAATCATCGCGATCACATCGTCACTACCGTCCGAGGGCAAGACGACCACCGCCCTGTCCTTCGCTCGGGTCCTGGCAATGAACGGCGCCAACACGCTTCTGATCGATTGCGACGTCCGTCGTGCCTCGCTGCGCGAGAGTGTGCCCGAGCATCCGGATGTACCCGGGATTGTCGAAGTGCTGCACGGCGAGGCCAATCTGGCCGACGCGATCGTCCCGAGCAGCCGCGTTCCACGCCTCGACCAGATGCTGGTGAAGACCCAGTATTTCAGTTCCGAAAACCTCTTCGGCGGCGACGACATGGAGCAGTTGCTTGCGGGGCTGCGCGGTCGTTATGACCATATCGTGCTCGATCTTCCGCCATTGATCGGCTTGGCGGACGGACGCTTCCTCGCCGTACTCGCGGACGCGACCGCTCTCGTCATACGCTGGGATTCGACACCGGCAGATGCCGCGTCGACGGCCTTGAACTGGCTGCGGACAGACGGAGCCAATCCCGTCGGCGCGATCTACACGATGGTCGACTCGTCGGCGGAGGCAATCGGTGGCCTCTACTACTCGAAGAAGTATTCCGGCTATTATCAGGCCGCATGACGGCCAGGTGTCGTTATAGTCCTGTCGTTGATTGATTTTAAATGGAGCCGGAAAGCAGAAGGTGAGGCAAATTTCGAGTCGAGAAATGCCCTCGGTCGCCCGGCTCCAGCCGTTTCTGCTCTATAAAGAGCCAGACGGAACATTTAGGCGATGCGCCAAGTCTAAATTGCAGCTCAGCCAGTATTCAAGCCAATTCGGCTCATCCATGCTGGCTGAGGCTTCACAGACGTACTATGAGGGCGTTGTAATATCGCGGTGAGAACGTATGCGTTTATGATTAACGATCGCACTCTTCTTGGTAAGAAAGATCCTCTTCACAGTCAGTTGGGGGTAAGATTTGACCGCCGTACTCTCGACGAGGTCATCGCCCTGATCCTTCAAGACACTAAACGCCCTGCTTTTTACGTGACTTGTAATCTAAATCACCTGCGTGTTCTCCAATCAGAGCCTGATTTCCGTGAGGCTTATCGCCGGGCGACGCTTATCACGCTGGACAGTCGCCCCATCCAAGTGGCATCGCGGTGGCGCTTCGGCGAGGAAGTTCCGCTGGTGACCGGTGCGGACCTCTTCGAAGTTCTCTTTGCCAAACTTCGCGTGGGTATGGATCGACCTTTTTTCGTTTCGAGCTCGGACAAAACCGGCGACGTTCTCACGAAGAAACTGATCGATCGCGGCTTCGATCCGACCGACATAGCGTACCATACGCCGCCATTTGGCTTCGAGGCCGATCCACAACGCAGCGCAGCCATGATTGCCCAGATACGCGACCATGGAACGACGCATCTTTTCATGGGAGTGGGTGCACCCAAAAGCGAGCATTGGGTGACGCGGCATCTAGACGCACTTCCCCCGGCACATATTCTATGTGTCGGGGCCGCTCTCGATTTTACGGCAGGTGCAAAGAAGCGCGCGCCGACGTGGCTCGGACGTTTCGGGCTGGAGTGGCTACATCGTTTGGCCTCGGAACCTGGCCGTCTGCTGCCCCGCTACGCCGGCGATGCCGCCGTTCTCGCCAAGATCCTAGTCGGAAAGAAACTCGCGCAAGTCTCGCCCCCATACGAGTATGTCAAGTCCTCGTGATAGACTGCCCGATGGATTCGAGTATCTGTTGCATCTAGAGTGCAAACGATACTCCGAATGATTATCGCAGATTCGCTTGCTTGACCCCGCATTCGCCCGTCAAGTGAGACCGTGTCGCTGGACGATGACGATTACTCCATTTGGGTCTGGTTAAAAATAGCTGCCGCATACCGAGACCCTATTAACGACATTGAAAAACCTGTACGCTGTACGCCCAAGCCACCCTTGAGACCGCGTCGCGCATATCCTAGAAACGACGCCTTGTTGTAAGCATCTGCTGATACGCGATAGAGAACATCGCATTTATCTTAATCGGAGACATTTGGATGAAGATCGCGGTTTTCGGTTTGGGCTATGTTGGCCTGTCAAACGCCATTCTCCTGGCACAACATAACGAAGTTGTAGCCGTTGATATCGCCGCCGAACGCGTAGAACTGCTTAATACGAGGCGGTCGCCGATCATAGATCCGGAGCTTGAGGAGTTTCTCGCAACTCAGACTCTCGACCTTACCGCGACGCTTGATCCGCAGCAGGCGATCACCGGCGCTGATTACGTGATCGTCGCCACGCCCACAAACTACGACGTTCAGACCAATAAATTCGACACGTCATCTGTCGAGGCCGTAATCAGATCGGTCATTTCGATCAATCCAGATGCGACCGTGGTGATCAAGTCGACGATCCCGGTCGGATTTGTTGAAGACGTGCGCAGGCGTCTGGGCACGGAACAAGTGATCTTCAGCCCAGAATTCCTACGCGAAGGACGCGCGCTTCACGACAACCTCCATCCATCGCGTATTATCGTCGGCGAACGCTCGGAACGTGGCCGCATCTTTGCCGAACTGCTCCTGCAAGCGGCTGCGAAGAAAGATGTCGAGATTCTGTATACGGATCCGAGCGAGGCAGAGGCAATAAAGCTGTTTGCCAACACTTACCTCGCCATGCGCGTCGCATTCTTCAATGAACTGGATAGTTACGCCATTATGCATGGCATGGACGCCAGACAGGTGATCGTTGGCGTGGGCCTCGATCCCCGTATCGGCCAGCATTATAGCAACCCAAGCTTCGGATATGGCGGTTACTGCCTGCCCAAAGACACGAAGCAATTGCTGGCAAACTACTCCGAGGTTCCGCAGAACCTGATCAGGGCCATTGTCGACGCGAACCGCACCCGGAAGGATTTCCTCGCCGATCAGATCATTGCCATGAAGCCGTCAAAGGTCGGCGTTTTCCGTCTCGTCATGAAAGCCGGATCGGACAACTTCCGGCAATCGTCGATCCAGGGGATCATGAAGCGCATCAAGGCCAAGGGCATCGAAGTGGCGATCTACGAACCCGCCATGACCGATTCAGAGTTCTTCGGCTCGAAGGTGATACGCGACCTGTCCGAGTTCAAGCACGATTGCGATGTCATCCTTGCCAACCGCCTGACGGACGAACTTGCCGATATCGAGGCCAAGGTATTCACGCGAGACTTGTTCGGGTCAGATTGAACCAGCGTACGTCGCGCTGGCTCTCGGCATCCGAGATATATCAAGGCGGTGCTTACCCCCCCCCGCCCCCCCCGCAAGGGGGGCTGCATCTCAGAACACCGATCCAATAGGCAATACGCTACTGCATTGGTAAGCTCGGATTGCGATCAGGCCGGGGCGGTGCGGAACGTCGACCCACACGTCTTAGGCGTTGCGCAACTCGGGATAAAGCCGGCGCCTGTGTCTATATGGCATGGCCAAAGGTCGTTCGTCCGCAGATCGCTACGCCCCGATCCCACGGTTCGGTGAGACGATCAGACGAAAGTGACATGCACGGCCACGACAGGTTTGCTCATCGGGAAGTGTCGAAGTCCGGCGGCGAAGGAATGGGGGGTTATTCGCGAAGGGGCTGCGCAGTCTGGCAGCTCGAACGCGGCCCGCATGGCTGTGATCGAACGCTGCGGTCATGCTGAGCCGGCGCCATGTTCATCGACGATCTCGCGCACGCGTGGACGGTGTATCGCTCGGATTGGATCGGCATAACGACAGGGCGGCACAATGCACGCCTGCCTGAAAGGTGCGCTTGGTCGATCCCTAACCGGTTGAGGCGTTTGCACAAAAAGTGGGGCCGGCGTTTCTACGCCGGCCCCGGATCCTAGACGATCAAGTCCGCTGGGTCCGCGATTAACGGAACAGCGACATGATCGACTGCGGCGCCTGGTTGGCGATCGACAGAGCCTGAACGCCAAGCTGCTGCTTGACCTGCAGGGCCTGAAGCTTCGCCGACTCCTTGGCGAGGTCGGCGTCGACCAGGTTACCGATGCCGCCCTGGATCGAGTCGGACAGCTTGCTGACGAAGCTCATCTGGCCATCGATCTGGCGCGAGGCCGAACCCAGCGTGCTGAGCTTGGTGTTGACGCTGGCGGCAAAGGTATCGAGGTTGGTCTTCAAGGTACCCGCTGCCGTCGCATCGGCAGCCAGATCGGTGCCGGCGAAAGTCAGCGCCGTATCCGTACCGGCTGCACCAAAGGCAGTGGTCGCATCGGCTTCCAGGTCGACGTTGGCGACATCCAGCTTGGACGTGCCGCTGGCCGACATCAAGGCCGAAACCTTGCCGGTCGCCGACGAGTCGGTCTTCAGCAGGTTGGTACCATTGAACTCCGACGAGCCGACGATGGAGTTGATCTGCTTCTTGAGCGCCTTGAGATCCTCACCGATCGCGGTGCGGCTCTTGGCGTCGAGGCCTCCATCCGAAGCTTCGGTGGCCTTGGACTTCATCTGGTTGACGAGATCCGAAACCTGCTCCGCACCGGCCACGGCAACGTCGACCGTGCTCTTTGCACGGCTGAGCGAAGACGTAACCGCCGTCAGTCCGCCGACATCGCCACGCAGCTTCTGCGCGATGGTGTACTTGGACGAGTCGTCCTTGGTCGAGGAAACCGCCAGGCCGGTGTTGATCCGGGTCTGGACGGTCGAAAGACCCTTGTTCGTCTCGTTGAGGCTCTGAAGAGCCGCCATCGCGCCGACGTTGGTGTTTACTGACATACCCATAGTGAAATTCCTTCTAAGTTTCAGGCTCTTTCTAAAGCCCCTGACCAAGACGGCGGCCGACCGGCGGACCATCTTCTTGTGAGCCGCAAATCCATTCTGGTATGATTTTCGGGGATCCGGCTTTTTGGCTGCAAATTTCCTGCCGTAGATCAAGTGCGAGCCTCGACCTGATCCTCGATACGGAAAATTTTGCCTAGTGGCCCAACTGCTCGACGAATTTTCTATAGGTATTGAGTACTCTAGAAAGGGCACGAGAATGGCACTCAAGATCGATCTGCGTGACGGAGAGAAGGTGGTCGTCAATGGAGCCGTTCTCTGTTCGTCAGGCCGGACCCGCCTCTATGTCGAGAACCACGTGACGATCCTGCGTGGTACCGGGATCATGACGCCCGTTGAGGCTGATACCCCTGCGCGGCGCCTCTATTTCGCCTGTATGATGGCCTACCTCGAACCTGAGCAGGACGTTCATCGACAGGCCGTTCTCAGCCTCTTCACCGATATCCTGGACGCCTTTGAAGGTCCGGAGGCGAAAGCCGCTTGTGGTGAGTTGGCGACGCTGATGGCAAGCTCGGACTTCTACCGAGCTCTTGGTGTCTGCCGCGAACTGATGCATTACGAAGATGGCGTCTTGGCGCGTCTGGACAAGAACGCTGAATACCAGTTCGGCTGATCTATCGAAACCCCAGGCATCGTCGCGCTACATGGAAGTTGTAGGCAGCCCATCCTTGGTCTCGCAATTGGTCTTCATCGGAAACGACGATTGCGGCTGTATCGCGAAGTCTGATCGCCGCGCGCGATAGCTTGCGCTTTGCGTGAAAGTCGACGGAAGCGTAAGCAAGTCATAGACACTGGCGATGAACAGCGGTTTATACGCGAACGTTACCTGGGCGTGGATGATTATCTCGTCTTTCGCCAAAGACCGCGCAGGATTGAAGGTCGGCGCGCTCTGCGTAGAATGACATCCAAGCAAGGGCTTGGCACTCAGCAAGCCGCCGTCGAACTGTTGATTGACGAACTTGTTGATGATGACGCCATTGCCGGCCACGTCCACGCCTTGCGCGATGGTGATGACGACCCGACCGTTGTTCACCATGTCGATCGGCTGCGCCGATACCTTCAAGGCGGAGAAAAGGTCATAAACCTGCGCCTCCGTCGCGGTGATACCTCCTTGCCCCTGTTGCCCCATCAAATCCGCCAACATCGACGCCAGTCTTTGCGCCTTGTTGATCTGGACAAGGCAATTGGCCATTTCCAGACCAGACATACAGAAACCGAGCACCAGCGGCATCGCCAAGGCAAACTCCAGAAACCCTACCGCGTTCCTGTCGCGAAATAACCGGCGCCAGAGGTTCACACGCCACCTGCGGTGATTTTCACGGGTTCATTGCGGGTTACCGCGGTGGTCTGCAGGGTCACCCCGTTCATTCCGAATGCCTCCAGGAAGGGGAAATAGGGCGCCGCCGGGAACGTCACCACGTAACTCACCACTTCCCCGGTCCCGCCATTCGTACGATCCTTGAATGACACCGAATCCCAGACGCCGTTGGCGTTCTTGTCGGTATAGGGCTCCCCCGGATAATCGGGAGCGGTGCTGCCGGGGCCATCGTATTTGCCGTTGCCGTTCATGTCGCGAAAGGGCTCGGGCGTGCTTGCGCTTGCAAAATCAGCATAGGATTTGATCTGGATGTCGATCGCCTGGTTGTCTTGCAGAGGGTAGTTGAGCATCATGTTCTGGATGCCGGCACGAATGATGACTTCGCGCTCTGCCGCGGTTTTTTCCTGCAACGCGGTCGTCGACCGTGCCGCCTCGAGCGTCGCGCCTTCGAGTGTCATCCAGACCGTATAGTAATGACCCAGTTCGATACCCCCGCAGATCAAAAGGATCAGCACCGGCGAGACCATGGCGAACTCCACGATCGTCGAGCCACGTGAAGCGCGCCTCAATCCGCGCATGAATGCTGCAACACTCATTTCGTCAGGTGCAGGTCGACAAGGTCGGCCGCGATGGCGGTAAACGCCTGGTTTAGCGCATCCGCACTCGTCGTCAGCCAATACCCGCCCGAACCGCAATTCTTGAGCATCGTCTGCGCCGTACCGGAAATGTCCGATCCCTTGTTTATCACGACCACGTAGATCGGCGGCGGGTCCGAACCGTCCGAGAGAACTTGTGAGTTGGCGATGCTGCACGCCTTGATGAACCGCCGGTCAACGGCACCGGTTATGTCGTTGCCGCTTACGAGTTGATGGTCGTCGGGCGTACCATAAGCAGTCCAGGTCTTGTCGCTCGCGCCCTTTGATACACCAAGCGCCGTTTCACCGTCGGTCATGAATACCAAAGCGCGCTTTGGAGTGGACGTACCTTCGGGCTTTGTGCGCTTGAATACGTCGAAGCGCGAAAGCATCCGGTAGCCCCAGATGAATCCGATGTGATGCATCGTTCCGTTAGCCGGAGTAACGCCCCAGACCTTGTTATCGACGAAGCTGTCGTAAGACGCCTTGTCCCGCCCGTACTTCATGCCAAGCCCCGCTTCGGGACATTGCCAATTGGGTGACGGATACTGGGTAGTGGCCGAACCGACCTTCCATAAAGCAGGGGCGTGCCACTGGGCCGGGGATGTTTCGATTATACGCTCTTCGTGGACCTTGTAAGACGTATCGCCGACGTTGGTGAATGAGTTGTATTTTGCCGGATCCCAGTATCCATCGGATTGGGTCGTTATCACATCATCATCTGCCGGGGTGGAGGGATCGTTCAATTCGATGAACAGGCGATAGAACCACCGCTTGTAAAGATCGCTATTCGCAAAGGATTTAAAGCTCGGATCGGTCGTAGCAGGATATAGATTGTCGGATGTGAAACTGCTCGTACCTGATCCACTTGGCGCAATATAGGGATCGACTACTTGATAGTATTTCGTCGACTGGGTCTTTTTGGAAGCGCCCCCATCCTTGGGGATATAGGCCGGCGGATACAGGAAAGGGCGAATCTGGTTCATCACCTTGGTCTGGCTCCCCCGCTTGATGAGGTCGCCGGGGAGATCATTATAGAGATCGAACGCGTTCGCATCCGCCTTGCTGACTGCGGCACCCATGTCCCGAACGGTATCGTCGTTCGCGACGCATCCCTTCCAGCCGTACGGGTCACCCATGGTCCAGTTCTTGTCCGTAAAGCCCGGCATGACCTGGATCTGTACACCTGCGTCTTTGAGGATATCACCGATATTGGTGGTGATCGTATAGTTGATGATACCGACCGCCAGATCCGCGCGATTGTTCGATCCCTGGAACAAGACGTTCAGGAAGCTATGCATCGCGGTCTTGAGCGCGGAAATCTTCGATCCGCCATCCACGACGGAATTCATCGATCCGGTGTTGTCGAGGACGACCATCACCTCCAACGGGCGCGGCTGGAGCTCCGCGCTGGCCGTCGCAACGATCGGTTGTGGCGCTACGCCGAAGATGGACATGAAATAAAGCGGCAGCGACGCCTTGCCGGTGACGGTCGTCCTGTTGACGCCCTTCACGACCACGAATTCCGGCGCGAGAAGACTTGTCGTTCCGTCTACCGGGGTGACATCGGCAGGCGTGGTCGACCCCATGTAGTTGTTCGGGAAGTTATCCTGAAAGTAGTTCTTTACTTGGGTATCACGGTTTTCGGGAACGCCCGCTGTGCGATTGCCGAAGGAACGGGCGCCAGCCAATGCCGCTGCATCGACGGCGGTCTGTAGCTTGGATTTGACGTTATAGATGCGGCCGATATCGACGCCCGCGCCGATTGAAGCGATCATCACAAGCAATCCCACGCACATGAGCGGAAGAACCGCTCCAGACCTGTCAGCGTGGACGCGGCGCAACATGGCCGGGGTGGAGACGTACCGCTTCAGCATACCTGACTAACTCTGATGAATCGCCAGACATGTTCCACATTAAGGTTAACGGGCCGTTTCGAGGCGCGACAATCACTCGTCTGACCAAGATGAAGGCTTTGCAAAACCCGATGATCAGGACTGCCATGTGGTAGCTTATGCCAATATCTTCCAAGTCTTAACTTGGATACGGACTATTGTTATTTCAAAGCCTGAGCTATCAGGATGATAGCCTCAACGCTGTAAGCAGTAAGATTGACGTCATCGCGATCCTATCCACACAGATCCACATCGCTACCTATTATCATCAGAATATACAAACCGCGTAGTTGTACCTAACTAAACCACCACCTTAAGAAGTATTACGTAAGGGCAGGCGCTAGTGCGCGTTTAATATCGTGTTTATGACGATGGGTGACGTACGCCCATAAACAAGCCTATCACGTCGGGATTTGGGAAGCGGTGTGCAAGAGGCATCAGGGCCAGCGCGTGATATCGGTGATTCGCTTGGGTGAGACCGCAAGCCTGTCTCGGTACCCCGATCATTCTGTGCCGGGGGCTACTCCGTCCGCCAGGCTCGGTTCCAACCAGAACGGCGCGAGGTCAGCACTGATATCTTCCACACGCAAGTGATCGATCGCAACACCCAGATCGGGGTAAGCGACACGCTGCCGCTTGGGATTTGATCGTGCTTGCGGGACCACGATCAGGCGGCGATTGACCTTCTGGCGCCAATTCATGCGTGCGGTATTTTCCTGCCCGATGTAGCAGCCTTTAGTGAAGCTGACGCCGTTCAGCTCTACCGCATTGCATTCCAGCCACAGCGTCGCATCGGTGCCCAACTCCGCTGCGCCCTCGGCGACGCCAAGAGAAAGGCGGTGTGCCCGCCACGTGTCGTCAGCACTTTCGGCGGCCACTTGGTCATCCGTCGCCGGGCCGAGCCAACGCCTACCCAGGTCTTGCAGTCTGGGATCGGCGGCGCCCTCACCTTCGGCAAGCGAGCTCCAATGCACGGTCACCTGCGGATCGATGGCGATGTCGATGGCGCGGCGCAGGCGGTAGAGCGACAGGCGCTTGGCCAGCGCCGCGGCGGCATCGACCTCGCAGTCGATCAACAGGTCATCGTCCGACTGCCAGACGATGAAGTCGAAAAGCACCTTGCCCTGGGGGCTTAGCAGCGCCGCCCAGACCGGCAATGAGCCTTTGACGTCGGATGTCACCAGACCCTGCAGGAACGTGGCCACATCCTCTCCCGATCCGCTCCGGGCAGACAAGCGGACGATCGAACGGCGGGCAAGACGTGTTGGGTTCATAGGCCGCAAGGTGGGGCCAGCGTCGCGACAATGCAATTGCGAGGCGGCATTGCGCCTGACGGTGATTATCTCGCCGCGGTCTTTGCCGCGCGGCAGCGATCGGAACAGAATTTGACATTGTCCCAATCGCGCTCCCACTTCTTGCGCCAGCTGAACGGTCGCTCGCAGGCGAGGCAGATCTTCGTCGGCAGGTTCAACTTTTTGTGGGCCACCGCATGGTAACGCACGACGAGGACGGAAGTCGCGTGGGCTGCAGGCTCATGCCCCTGCGGATACCCAACCCTTCGGCGGCGCTCTGGATCAGCGGTGTGTAGCCGGCTTCGCAAGCTGGGCCAGCAGCGATATGTTGTTGAAGAACCAGGTCTTTTCCAGATGCCAATCGGTGTATTTCGATAGTGTGTTCGCCAAGGTGTAGGGCGTGTACCAGCAATTATGATCGGGATGGACGACTTCGACGAACGTCTCGCTACCGGCAAGGTAATCGAAATGCCGCCTGTGGCATTGATATGCGTCGGGAACGCTGATCAGGATCGTGTCGGCTTTCAACTTGCTCAGTGCCGCAAGAAATTCCGATACGTTGGCGACGTGTTCCATCACCTCGGGCACCAGTACGATGTCGTATTCACCGATGATGTCCTCGAACCGCGAGAACAGTTCGCCGCTGGTATGGGGTGCGAGCGCAGCAAGCGCCTCTTCCTGTATATCGAACCCGTCCAGCTTCTGGCACACCGCTTCCAGGGCGAGATGAAGGGACGTTTCGGGCGATGTGATCGGCCAGTCTGCACAGCCAACGTGGATCACGCGCTTGCCTGCACAAAAGGCCCGCAAGACATCGGTCCTGTTCTGGCCGACAAGTTCGCTGCTCACTTCCACCTTCTGCACGAAATACGGATCGTGTTGCGCCTCGAGTGCAGAGGATTGTTCCGCAACAGGTTGGCGTTCAGGCTCGATGTTCCGGGATGACTCCTGCGAGTTCAGTTCCTGAAGATGGATGTGGTCGTACAATTCGAGCGTGCTGCCCCATAGCTGATGAGCATAGATCCGTCCCGGTCCGTCATAAGAGACGCCGGAGAAATGCTGCGGAATGAAGTAGTGGCTGGGATATATCCGAAGTCCATGATAGCGGTTATTACGGTAGGCGTCGGTAAGCCTTTGCGGGCCGACAGTCTCCCAGGCCATCCTGTCGACAACCGATTCTTCGTTGTGAATGTCGAGGATGATCTGTCCAACAAAGGGATTATTCGGGACAGAAGCGAAATACCCTGCTGCCAGCAAGCCGGGGCGTGCGATTTCGCTCTCCCAGCAGGTGAATGCGTCGCAGTCTAGCAGATCATCGTCCAACGAACGCGTGCAAATACTGTCGGCATCGGCAACGAACCCGCCGTGTTCGTAGACGATCTCCCATCGCATCATGTCGGCGACGCCGTTAAGCTCACGCTCGGACATCTGCGCCATGTGGTTGCCATTGATCCAGCCACGATTGCTAAGATCATCATTACCCCAGACGACGATTTCCCAAGTCGGGTTCCGTATACGCCAGGAATCTATGCAGTTATCGGGTCGCTTGTTCTCATCGCCTACCCAGATAAAGTGCATCTTCTTCGGTATCATGACGAAGCCTTCTGAATTGACCTGTGTTTTTTACATCTGGGCTCTGGCTGTGACCCGGATTGCCCCGGGCTCATCCCGTCAGTGATCGGGACATCACGCCGCGGCCGCCATCCCGCGCATCGCCGAAGCGGCCTGCCGGAAGTGAGCCGCGCGCTCGGTGTCCCCGAGCTTTGCATAGAGGTTGGCAAGGTTGGCGGCAGGCCGAAAGCTGCCGGATCCTTCGACGGATCCGTCGAGATCGGGATTCTCGCCGATCTGAAGGCATTTCAGCCAGGCACATTCGACCACGGGCAACAGGTCCGTGGCCAGATCCACATTGCGGCTGATCCATTCCAGGTAAACCTCCGCCACGGCAAAATAGAAATCGGGCGAGTTGTCCCAGTTATCCTGTTCGGCATCGATAAGTCGAAGCGCGTCGTCGAACCGCTCACACCACCTCAGCGCCAGCAGAAGGTAGATGATGATCGAATGTCTCGTGGCGTCTTCGGCGCTGGATTTCTCGCGGGCAACGATCAGGCAATCGGCAGCCGCCGCATTTTCGCCCATGGTCAGGTATTGGCGGCCAAGCTGATACAAGAGGTAAGGATCGTCAGGCCGAACATCGATTTCCCGTCGCAGAAGGCTGACGTTGCGACCTTCCTTCCTTTTGAGATGCTCGGCGCTGTAGCCGTCATGGAGCACGAGGACAGGCAGGCGAACCAGTGGCAGGCCCGTCACAGGCTGTTCGTGAACCCTACCCCGGTAACGCACGCCCCTGGGAAGTAACCGGGGAATGAAGCTGCGGCGCCGTGCCTCGGGCTCCCCTTCGTCCGCGATCTGGATGCACCCACAGAACTTGGCCGGACCGCCGCGCAGGGGCGGTATGGTCGCAGGACCCAGGGATGCCAGCCCGCCAACGAGCCATTCGTCGGCATCCAGCATCAGGTTCCAGTCGGCGCGCGAATGCTCCAGTGCGGCATTGCGGGCAGCGGCAAAGTCATCGCACCAGTCGAAGTGGTGAACCTCCGCGCCATAGCGCCGAGCAATCTCGATGGTCCCGTCGGCGGAGCCTGTATCCAGGATGACGATCTGGTCGACCGCCTCATGCAGACTATTCAGGCAGCGGGCAAGGCTGCGCTCTTCATCGCGAACGATCATAACCAGGGCCAGACGGATCGCAGCCATGACGCTCCTTACGCGTGAATACGCACAGTCGATGATCTCGAAGGCTGCAGTTAACCCTGATCTTCCATGAGCATTATAGACCGCGATACGGCCAGACGGAGAAAACGACATGATCCGGCGATTTATGGCATCGTCGAGATTGCTGTCCTAAGTCGCTCCAAAGCAGCAGCGCACCTGCGCCTCTTTCGCTTTGTTCGAAGGATTGGCGGCTGCCGCGGTCACGTCGGATCACCCCAATGAGGGCTCGTAACAACGGCGAGCAGCCACAACAGCGTCGCGCGCGGTGCCCCCTAGTAGGCCATCGCTCGGCTCGACGGCTTGCAGGCCTGCCGCGCTATCAGTCGAGGAGCGACGTCACTTCATTCTGTAGCGCATTGAGGCCATAGGGTTTGGCGATAAAGTGGCCAGCATCGGGGATCTGGGCCGAGCGGGGGAAAGTATCCCCCGACGTGATCAGGATCTTGATCGCCGGCCAGCGGTCATGCACCAACTGGGCGAGGGCCAGCCCATCCATGCTTCCCGGCATGCGTATGTCGGTGAAAAGGACATGCACCTCACCGACATGTTCAAGGATGCGCATCGCCTCATCGGCATTGGCGGCCTCGATGACCTCATAGCCGGCTTCCTCAAGCGCATCGGTGCCGATCGCCCGGATCATGGGTTCATCCTCGACCAGCAGTACCTTCGCCTTGAGATCTACCATACCAATTTCATCACATCGTTTCGGACGCAACGATCGGTTTGGTCCGACCGTTCCCCCGATATGAGAAATCGTTGATATTCCTGCAGGTTAACGAAACACTGCAGGAATATGCCGGCGGATTATAGCGGGTTGTCGAGCTGCACGATCGGTTCTTCGCTGGCCCGTTGCGTCGTCTTGGTCTCACGCGGCGAAGCGAAGCTGGCGAGGACCGGCGTGTCCCTGCCATAGATGTCGGCGAACTTCTTCAGCTGCCCGTCGATGGCGCGCGCCATGGTCATATAGGTGATATAAACCGGGAAGGTCCGGGTCATCGGCACCTTGGTATAGATCCCTGCCCGGCTGAGGTCCGCCGCCTGATCGGCAGGCATCTGCGCGCCCAGGATCGCCATCGTCATGCCGAGTTCGACGGCACGTTCGGTACGGATGCAGCCATGGCTGAAGGCGCGCACTTCGGAGTTGAAATAGCTCTTGGAGGGCGTGTCGTGCAGATAGATCGCGTGCGGGTTGGGCATGTCGATCTTCATCAGGCCAAGCGCGTTGCTCGGCCCCGGCTGCTGCACCACGGTGATCGTGCCATCGGCCGAGCGCGTTCCCTTGTAGCCGCTGGCCTTGGCCCAGCCGGGGCTGCCCATGACCTTGGCGCCAAGCCCCTCGCCCTTGACGATCGACTGCGGCACCGTCCAGGTCGGGTTGAACACGACCGCGCTGACCGTTTCGGCCAGTTGCGGCGTCGCCGTCCGGCCCGGCTTGCCGACGACGGTCTTGTACGTGCGTACGATCCTGTTCTTGACCGTCAGACGCAGCTGAAACTCCGGCACGTTGGTGATCAGGTAAACGTCACCCAGGTCATGCTTGAGCCACCGCCAGCGATCCATATTGACGCGGATGAGCGACTTCTTGCTCGATTGCGCCTCGGGCGTATCGGCCAGTGCCTGCTTGAGCGCGGCATAGTCCGGGTGGGTAGGCGCAAGTTGACCGACCACGGCTGCAATATCGTGCGCGCTCAACGCCTGTGCCATGATCTGCGCCGTCGGCATCTGATCCTGATCCGGATCGACCGCGAACCATTGCACACGTGCGGTCATCGGCGTGCGACCGTCGCGCAGATCCTCGACCAGCCAGGAGAACGAACGGCTTGCCACCTGGTCCAGCGCATCCCCGGCTCCGGCGCTGATCGCCGCCTTGAGTGCCTCGGGCTGATAGTCCTTGGCGAACAGACCTTCCGTCTTGATCCCCTGGATCGTCGTCAGAAGCGCCTGCGCATCCTCGATCGACCATGGCATGACCGTCTCGATGATCTGAACCGGCTGCACCACCGGCTGCGCCGTGGACGAAGGATCGGCATCCTCGACCGCCGGAGGCAGGCCCTGCACCGATGCGGGCGGCGTCGGCGCCGAAGTGCCGGCATTCGTCGAAACCGGATTGGCAGTGCGACCGGTGGCGGCCGGCCGCCTGATCGCATCGGTCGTCGTCGAATCCCAGTCGCCTGCCGGAGCTTGCGGCTTGATCTTGGGCGCGTTCTTGCTCATCGCGCCGGCACGGGCGGGATCGCTGGCCTGCGCCAGCACGGGCTGTACGGCCGTCGTGGCGAGGATCACGCCCGCCATGGTGAAAGCCCCGATACCGGTTCGCGTCCGCTGATTCATACGTGTAAGAACTCGCTCCACACCGTTTCGCTGCGCCGGAAACTGCGAACGAACGGGAAAAAGACGGACGCCTGTCCGCTGCTGGTGACGATGATAGCTCGTCGCCGCACCGCAATTCAAGCTTTCGTCCTGACTTAATGGTGAACGGTCGGTGATCGTGCGTGGCGGTGCTACGAACGCTTGCGCCGGGCAGGTCGGCGGGCGACAGCCGATCGACCATGCCAACCCCGCCCAACCATACACCGCCACCGCCGTCACGCGCCGCCGCCATCGTCGCGGTGACTGTCGGCATCGCGCTGTTCAGCCTGATGGACGCCGCGATCAAAGGCGCGGCGATGATCGTCGGGGTATATACCGCGCTGCTGCTGCGCAACGCGCTGGGATCGCTGATGATCGCCCCGGTCTGGCTGGCCGGCGCCCGCCGATGGCCGTCGCGCCAGGTTCTGGGCCTGCACGCGCTGCGATCGGTGGTGAATGCCGGCATGGCGCTGCTGTTCTTCATCGCGCTGGTCCGCCTGCCGATGGCGGAGGCGATGGCGCTTTCGTTCATCGCGCCGCTGATCGCGCTTTATCTGGCAGCTGTCCTGCTCGGCGAGACCATCCGCCGCCAGGCCATCGCCGCCTCGCTGCTGGGCCTTGGGGGCGTAGCGGTGATCGTCGCCGATCGACTTGGCGATGGAAGCGCCACGCAAGACGCGCTGGTCGGGGTGATCGCGGTCCTTGCCTCGGCCGTGCTCTACGCGATGAACCTGGTGTTGCAGCGCAAGCTCGCGCTGCTGGCGGGGCCGATCGAGATCGCGCTGTTCCAGAACACCATCGTGTTCGCGCTGCTCGCGCTTTTCGCGCCATGGTTCGCAGTGGCACCGTCCTTCACGGCACTGGTCGGCGGCAGCCTGGGCGCGTTGCTTGGCACCAGCGCCCTGGCGTTGCTCGCATGGGGCTATGCCCGGGCCGAAGCGCAAGTGCTGGTCCCGATCGAATACAGCGCCTTCCTGTGGGCCGCACTCGTGGGCTGGGTCTGGTTCGCCGAGCCACTTGGCGCCGCGACGCTGGCGGGAACCGTGCTGATCGTGCTGGGCTGCTGGATCGGCACCCGCGGCGAGGGCGCGCAAACCGAGCAGACCGCGATCTGACGCCGGTATCGCCATGCGCAAACCCGCGCGGCCCTTGACCTTCGGGCCTTGAACGCGCATCGGCGGGGCCGACGAATCCGCTTGTCGCAATGCAGCATGTCCCGACGTGGACGGCTCGGGCGATACGCGCAACCTTTGGCCCAAACGCTGGCCCAAACCTTTGAAGGGGAAACACCCACATGACCCAGGTCGGACAGGACACTCTCGGCACGCGCAGCACCATGACGGTGGGCGACAAGGACATCGCCTACTACTCGCTGAAGAAGGCGTCCGAGAAGCTCGGCGACATCAGCCGCCTGCCCTTCTCGATGAAGGTCCTGCTGGAGAACCTGCTCCGCTTCGAGGACGGCGGGTTCACCGTTTCCACCGACCACATCCAGGCGCTCGTCGACTGGCAGGCCAATCCCGCCACCGGCGCCGAGATCCAGTATCGCCCCGCCCGCGTGCTGCTGCAGGATTTCACCGGCGTGCCTTGCGTGGTCGACCTGGCCGCCATGCGCGACGCGATCCGCACCCTGGGTGGCGACACCTCCAAGATCAACCCGCTGGTCCCCGTCAACCTCGTCATCGACCACTCGGTCATGGTCGACGAGTTCGGTCACCCGCGCGCCGCCGAAGAGAACGTCGAGATCGAGTACCAGCGCAACATGGAGCGCTACGACTTCCTCAAGTGGGGCTCCAAGTCGCTCGACAACTTCTCCGCCGTGCCCCCAGGCACCGGCATCTGCCACCAGGTGAACCTGGAATACATCGCCCAGTCGGTGTGGACCTCGAACGACCAGGACGGCAATCTCGTCGCCTATCCCGACACCTGCGTCGGCACCGACAGCCACACCACCATGGTCAATGGCCTGGGCGTGCTGGGCTGGGGCGTCGGCGGGATCGAGGCCGAGGCCGCGATGCTCGGCCAGCCCGTCTCGATGCTCATCCCCGAAGTCGTCGGCTTCAAGTTCGTCGGCGAACTGAAGGAAGGTGTCACCGCCACCGATCTCGTGCTCACCTGCACCTCGATGCTGCGCAAGCACGGTGTCGTCGGCCGCTTCGTCGAATACTACGGCCCCGGCCTCGCCTCGCTCAGCCTCGCCGACCGCGCGACGCTGGCCAACATGGCGCCCGAATACGGCGCGACCTGCGGCTTCTTCGGTATCGACGACAAGACCCTGGACTACCTGCGCCTCACCGGCCGCGCGGAAGATCAGATCGCGCTGGTCGAAGCCTATGCCCGCGAGCAGGGCTTCTGGATCGAACCCGGCGCCGTCGATCCGGTGTTCTCCAGCACGCTGGAACTCGACATCTCCACCGTCGTCCCTTCGCTCGCCGGTCCCAAGCGCCCGCAGGACTGGGTCTCGCTGCCCGACGTCGATGAAGTCTTCAACGGCGACATGGAGAAGATCTACAAGAAGACCGCCACCCGCGTTCCGGTCGAGGGCAAGAGCTTCGACATCGGCGACGGCGACGTGGTGATCGCCGCGATCACCAGCTGTACCAACACCTCCAACCCCTCGGTGCTGATCGCCGCCGGCCTGCTCGCCAAGAAGGCGGACGAGTTCGGCCTCAAGCCCAAGCCCTGGGTCAAGACCTCGCTGGCTCCCGGCTCGCAGGTGGTCACCGACTACCTCAACAAGGCCGGACTGCAGCAGCACCTCGACAACATCGGCTTCAACCTGGTCGGCTACGGCTGCACCACCTGCATCGGCAACTCCGGCCCGCTGGCCGAGCCGATCAGCAAGGCGATCAACGAGAACGGCCTGGTCGCCAGCGCCGTGATCTCGGGCAACCGCAACTTCGAGGGCCGCGTGTCTCCGGACGTGCGCGCGAACTTCCTGGCCTCGCCGCCACTGGTCGTAGCCTACGCGCTCAAGGGCACCGTGGTTGAGGACTTCGTCACCACCCCGATCGGCACCAGCAAGGATGGCCAGGACGTCTATCTCAAGGACATCTGGCCCACCAACCTCGAGATCGCCGAAACCATGGCGACCTGCATGGACCGCGCGATGTTCCAGGCGCGCTATGCCGACGTCTATCGCGGCGACACGCACTGGCAGTCGATCAGCGTCACCGGTTCGGACACCTACTCATGGCGCGCGGGATCGACCTACGTCGCCAACCCGCCCTACTTCGAGGGCATGGAGATGACCCCGGCGCCGGTGAACGACATCATCGAGGCCAAGCCGCTGCTGATTCTGGGTGATTCGATCACCACCGACCACATCAGCCCGGCCGGTTCGATCAAGGCCGACAGCCCCGCCGGCCAGTGGCTGATGGAGCACCAGGTCGCCAAGGCGGACTTCAACTCCTACGGCGCGCGCCGTGGCCACCATGACGTGATGATGCGCGGCACCTTCGCCAACATCCGCATCAAGAACGAGATGGTCCCCGGCATCGAAGGCGGCATGAGCCGCTACGGCGCCGAGGTCGGTGCGGTCTATGACGTCGCGATGAAGTACAAGGCGCAAGGCACGCCGATGATCGTCATCGCCGGCAAGGAATACGGCACTGGCTCATCGCGCGACTGGGCGGCCAAGGGCACGAACCTGCTGGGCGTGCGCGTGGTCATCGTCGAGAGCTTCGAGCGCATCCACCGCTCGAACCTGGTCGGCATGGGCGTGCTGCCGTTGCAGTTCAAGGCAGGCGACGATCGCCAGAAGCTGGGCCTGACCGGCGACGATAGCTTCACCATCCGCGGCGTCGCGGACCTCAAGCCCAGCCAGGACGTGGAAGTCGAAGTCACCCGCAAGGACGGCTCGACCTTTACCTTCACCGCGCT
Source organism: Novosphingobium sp. TK46 (assembly GCF_055361525.1). NCBI lineage: Bacteria > Pseudomonadati > Pseudomonadota > Alphaproteobacteria > Sphingomonadales > Sphingomonadaceae > Novosphingobium > Novosphingobium sp. TK46. Next base: position 1,990,161 of record NZ_CM143963.1, on the reverse strand, counting down.
GTGCCGCATCGATACCGCCAACGAGGTCGAGTACTTCATGAACGGCGGCATCCTGCACTACGTGCTGCGCAAGCTCGCCGCCTGATCCCAGGCGCGACGTTCGATTAAAAGGCCCCGTCCTGCGATATGCAGGGCGGGGCTTTGTTTTGCCCCCATTCCGGGCGCGGCCATTTCAGCGTCTGACGGGCCGGGCGCCACCTCCCCTCCCCGGCGAGGTCGGCTCAGTGCACGAAAAAAGGGCGGCACCGTACGGCGCCGACCCTTCCCATCCCCATGCTTTTTCGCCGGGTATTCCTGGCGTTCAGGCTGCCTTTTTGGCCCACCTCTTGCGGCCGACCACCGCGGCCGCCGCCACGCCGAACAAGATCAGCATCGGCGGTGCCGGAACCGGCGTTGGCGGCTTGGGCGGTTTGGGCGGCTTTCCACCCGAGCTGCTGCTCGAGGTACTGCTCGAGGTGGAGCTCGATGAAGAGCTGGATGTCGAACTGGACGTCGACGACGAGGTTGACGAAGATGTCGAACTGCTGGTGGTCACGCCGCTCGTCGTGCTGACGCCGCTGGTGGTACTCACGCCGCTGGTCGTGCTGACACCACTGGTCGTACTCACGCCGCTCGTGGTGCTGACCCCGCTGGTGGTGCTGACGCCGCTAGTCGTGCTGGTGGTGCTGACCCCGCTGGTCGTCGAAACGCCGCCAGTGGTGGTCACGCCGCCGGTGGTCGTCACCCCGCCCGTGGTGCTCACACCCCCGGTCGTCGATACCCCGCCAGTAGTGCTAACACCGCCGGTCGTAGTGGACGTAATGGTCACGCTGCCACCACCGCCGCCGCCGCCGCCGCCGAAGAAGCCGCCGAAAAATCCGCCGCCGAAGCCACCCAGCGGACCACCGCCAACCACGACCGGCCCGCCACCACCGCCGCCCGAGGGCACTGCCGCGGGGACGTATGGACCGGGTAGCGGCATCGCCATCGCCACTTGCGGCTGCGTGCAGCAGGTGCGGCGGATGATCTTGCGTACCCGGCGGACGGTCTTGGGCCGCTCGGCCCGCGCGTAATGGCGTACCGGCTTGCTCGTGCGGACGACTTGCACGCGCTTGTCGCCCTTTGCCGAGCGATACTGGCCTTCCTTCGCAGGCGTTTCCGCCACGTGGACGGCGCCACCGCCGATCAAGGCGCACCCTGCCGCACAGGCGGAGAGTTTCGCAAGGGCCATCCGGACAGACATAAAGCGTGCTTTCTTCTCTAATCCCCAGACGGTTGCGGGAGTATCGGAAAAGCCTTCGCTTTTTTCCGCTTCCGCCACGACCGTCTGCCATAGAGAACGCAGAGAGTTATTAACGCGACAACGGCGTTAACCTTGATTCTCGGGTCCCGATGCGAGATTCCGCAGGCTGGCTTTGATACAACCGGTTACCTGTGCCGAAACGGGACTGCCGACAGGGCCAAGTGTAAACCATTCCGTCGCTTAGCCGTCGGCGTCGTCCGCGCCCGGACCGAACAGGCCGCCTTGCGTCCCGGGCGGTGGCGAAAGACCCATATGCCGCCAGGCCGCATCGTTCAGGCACCGCCCACGCGCGGTGCGCGCAACGAGGCCAAGCTGGATGAGGTATGGCTCGATGACCTCCTCGATCGTATCGCGCGGCTCGGACAGGCCGGCCGCGAGCGTCTCGACGCCGACCGGGCCGCCGCGATAGATGTCCGCGATCATGGTCAGATAGCGGCGATCCTGTGCGTCCAGGCCCAGCGAGTCGACTTCGAGGCGGGTCAGCGAATCATCCGCGACCTTGCGCGTGATCGTGGCGTCGCCGCCGACATGCGCGAAATCGCGTACGCGCCGCAGCAGCCGTCCAGCAACCCGCGGCGTGCCGCGCGCGCGCCGCGCGATCTCGGTGGCGCCGCCCTTGTCAATCCCGACGCCGAGCAGGCCGGCCCCGCGCGTCACAACATGCTCCAGCTCGGGCACGGTGTAGAAGTTGAGGCGCACGGGGATCCCGAAGCGATCGCGCAACGGCGTCTGCAACAGGCCCTGCCGGGTGGTCGCGCCGATCAGCGTGAATGGCGGCAAGTCGATCCGCACCGACCGCGCGGACGGGCCCTCGCCGATGATCAGATCGAGCGCACGGTCCTCCATCGCCGGATAGAGCACCTCCTCGACCACCGGATTGAGGCGATGGATCTCGTCGATGAACAGCACGTCGCCGTGTTCGAGATTGGTCAGCAGCGCGGCAAGATCCCCCGACTTGGCGATCACCGGGCCCGAAGTGGCGCGAAAGCCGACGCCGAGTTCGCGCGCGACGATCTGCGCCAGCGTCGTCTTGCCCAGACCCGGCGGCCCGAAGAACAGCACATGGTCCATCGCCTCGCGCCGCGACTTCGCCGATTCGATGAACACCCGCAGGTTGCCCTTGGCCGCCGCCTGACCGACGAATTCCTCCAACGTCTTGGGCCGCAAGGCCGCATCGACGTCCTCTGGCTGGCGCGTGGTGGTCAGGATCGGATTGTCAGTCATGGTGCTCGATATTGTCCGCGGTCGTCACGCGAAGATGGGACATCGACATGCGAGACCGCTGGCCGACGCCGGTGAGGCGAAGCTGTCCGCACTGGCAGATGGCCGCGCGCACGGTCATCCGGCCGCTTTGCGCAAGGCGATCCGAACCAGGTCGTTGAGCCCGGCATCTTCACCCAGTTCTTCCACCGCCTGCGCGACGGCCGCGCTGGCGACCTGCGGCTTGAAGCCGAGGTTCTGCAGCGCCGAAAGCGCATCGGCCGTTGCCGAACCCGCCGGCGCCGCGACTACCGCCAGCCCGCTCGCCGAGGGCAAGGCACCCGCCTTGTCCTTCAGTTCGTTGACGATGCGGCTGGCGAGCTTGGGGCCGACGCCGTTCGCCCGCGCGACCATCGCCGAATCGCCACCGGCGCAGGCACGCTGCAATTCGGCGGTGGTAAGCGCGGACAGGATCGCCAGCGCCACCTTGCTGCCCACGCCCTGCACCGCCGTGAGCAGCCGGAACCAGTCGCGCTCGCCGGCGGACGCGAAGCCGATCAGCCGCATGTCGTTTTCTGACACCTGCAGGTCGGTGAACACCACCGCCCGGTCGCCACGGATGCCGAGGGCCTGCAGCGTGCGCGCGGAGCAATGGACCAGGTAACCGACGCCCTGGACGTCGATTATGGCCCAGTCCGCGCCAAAATCCTCAAATGTGCCGGAGAGACGCGCGATCATGGTTTGTTCCTATGGCAGGGAACTTCACGCCGCGCCAGCCTCTACCGGCACCAAAGAGATCAGGCGATGGTCGGCACCATCCCACCTTCGACGCGCAGGGCCGCGCCGTTGGTGGCAGCACCCAGTGGGCTTGCCACATAGGCGACCATCGCGGCGACTTCATCAGCCTCGATCAGGCGCTGGATCAGCGACAGCGGGCGCATCTTCGTGAAGAACTCGGTCTCGCGATCGGCTTCCGATGCGTCCTTGTTGTCGACGGTCGAGCGGATGAACTCGACGATGCCTTCCGAGCGGGTCGGCCCGGGCAGGACCGAATTGACGGTTACCGACGTACCACGCGTCAGTTCCGCCAGCCCGCGCGAGATCGCCAGCTGCGCGCTCTTGGTCATGCCATAGTGGATCATCTCGCGCGGTGGCAGCACGCCGCTCTCGCTGGCGATGAAGATCACCCGTCCCCAGTCCGCCGCGATCATTTGCGCGAAATAGTGGCGGGCCAGCCGGGCGCCGCTGACCACGTTCACCTCGAACAGGTGGTGCCAGTCCTCGTCGGTGATCTCGGCAAATGGCTTGGCCTCGTAGATGCCCAGGTTGTTGACGAGGATGTCGGTGTGCGGAACCGCCGCGATCAGCGCCTGCGCACCCTCGGCCGTGGCGGGATCGGCCTGCACCGCCCGAACCTCGCCCAGCTTTGCGAGTTCGGCGCGCGCCGCCTCGAGCTTGTCGGCATTGCGGCCGCAGATGGTCACGATCGCACCTTCCCGGGCAAGGCGCCTGGCGATGGCGAGGCCGATACCAGCGGTGGAACCGGTTACGAGCGCGGTCTTGCCGCTGAGTTGAAGATCCATGTCTTACGCAATCCTTGAGGTTGGTTGCGCGTCGATATGGGAGGAGCGGTCGGTAATGCCAGCTAGCGGTGCGAACCAAGCATGTTGGCGTGGGTGATCGCCACCGCCAGCGCATCGGCCGCATCGGCGCCGGCCAGCTTCACGCCCGGTAGCAGCACCTTGAGCATCGCCTGCACTTGCGCCTTTTCCGCGCGTCCGGTGCCGACGATCGCCTTCTTGACCAGGCTCGTGGCGTATTCGGCCACGGGCATGCCGGTGCGCGCCAGCGACAACAGGCATACGCCGCGCGCCTGCCCCAGCTTGAGCGTCGATTGCGCATTGGTGTTGACGAACACCTCCTCGACCGCGCCGCCGTCGGGCCGGTGAGTCAGGATCACGTCGGTCAATTCACGATCCAGCGTGACCAGCCGCTCGGCGAGCGAGGTGGCGGCATCGGTCTTCACCTGACCGTTGGCGACATGGCTCAGCCGACTGCCCGATTTGGCGACGATGCCCCAGCCGGTGCAGGCAAGGCCGGGATCGAGACCGATGATAAGCACCTAGACCCGCAGGCCGAGGCGCGGACCGACGCTCATCATCAGCAGGTACAGCAGGATCGTCAGCAGGCATCCGGCGCCCAGCGCCACCCAGAACGATACACCGTGACGCAGCAGCACCGGCATCAGCAGGAACATCGGCAACGACGGCAGCACGTACCAGAACGTCGCTTCTGCATGGACGGCCATGTTCTCGGCATTCGGTCGGGACTGCCACAGCAAGATCATGCCCAGCACCGAGACCAGCGGCAGCGATGCGACCAGCGCCGCCACCGCCGGCAGGCGCTTGCCGATTTCGGCGATGGCGACGATCAGCGCCCCGGATAGAAGTGCCTTGCCGATCAAGCCGAGCATTGGCTGGCCCTGCATCGGCCAGCCCTGCATCGGCCATCCGGAATCGCCGAGAACGCGATCAGCCCAGCTTCTCCATGATTTCGTCCGAGACCTCGTAGTTGCCCCAGACGGTCTGCACGTCGTCGTCGTCGTCGAGCGTGTCGATCAGCTTGAACAGAGTCGCGGCGCTGTCCTCGCCCACGTCGACCTTGAGGTTCGGCTTCCACGCCAGCTTGACGCCATCAGCCTCGCCCAGCGACTTTTCCAGTTCGCGGGCGACTTCGTGCAGGTTCTCGACGCTGGTCCAGACCGAGTGGCTCTCGCCATCGCTCTCGACGTCGTCGGCGCCGGCCTCGATCGCGGCTTCCAGGACCTTGTCCTCGTCACCCACGGAACCCGGATACTCGATCAGGCCGAGCCGATCGAAGCCATGGCTGACCGCGCCGGTCGCACCCAGGTTGCCGCCGTTCTTGGCGAACGCGGTGCGCACGTTGGTGGCGGTGCGGTTGCGGTTGTCGGTCAGCGCCTCGACGATGATGGCGACGCCGTTGGGGCCGTAGCCCTCGTAGCGCACTTCCTCGTAGTTCTCGGCATCGCCCTTGGTCGCCTTGTCGATGGCGCGCTGGATGTTGTCCTTGGGCACCGACTGCGCCTTGGCGGCGTTGACCGCGGCGCGCAGGCGCGGGTTCATGTCCGGATCGGGCATGCCCATCTTGGCCGCGACGGTGATTTCGCGGGAGAGCTTGCTGAAACTCGCCGAGCGCTTCTTATCCTGCGCGCCCTTGCGGTGCATGATGTTCTTGAATTTGGAATGGCCTGCCATGGTCTCTGCCCGTCGTCTCGTGCGATCTCGTAAGGATGGTCGCCCTTACAACACGCGCGCGTGCAAGGGCAACCTCGGCAGGTTCCGCGCGCCGTTCAACCCAGCCCGAGCGCCGCCTTATAGGTGTCGAGCAGCATGTCCATCTCGGCGCGATCATCGGGCTTCATCTTACGCAGACGCACGATCTGGCGCATGATCTTGACGTCGTAGCCAACCGACTTGGCCTCGGCGTAAACGTCGCGGATATCGTCGGAGATGCCCTTCTTCTCTTCTTCCAGGCGTTCGACGCGCTCGATCAAGAGGCGAAGGCGGTCGTCGGTGTTCTCGGCCATGGTCGGGCTTTCCGTGTGGGACAGTGAATCGGTTGGCGGCGGCTGATAGCGCCGCCGCTGGCCGCGTGCAAAAGCCAAGCCTGTGGATAGTGCGGTTCGGCCTTTGCGAAAGAATTTTCCTACACGCAATCCCGCTGGTATCTGCGTGGCTGTTCTTTCTCATCGTCGATCATGAATCAACCACCGCATCCGGCAGGAACGCCCGCCCTTCACTGCGACGCGGCGTTCTTCTTCATGCTTTCATCCATCCGGGCCAGTTGCTCGGGGGTGGCGTCGCTCTGGGTCTTTTTCCACTCGGCGGCGGGCATGCCGTGGATCAGTTCGCGTGCTGCGGCCTTGTCGCCGGGATAGCCGGCATCGCGGATCCAGTCCGCCAGGCAGTTGCGGCAAAAGCCTGAAAGACCCATCAAATCGATGTTCTGCGCGTCCTTGCGATGGCGCAGATGGCGCACCAGGCGGCGAAATGCGGCAGCGGCCTGGGCGTCGTCCAGCGTGTCGAGTGGGTCGTTTTCCTTCATCATCGGTCCCGTTCGTCCTTGGTTTGTCATCGTCCCTTTGCCATATGGGCGCCCGACCGCAATGTTGCATCCAACCTTGGGCAGACAGCAATTGGCACGAACCGATACCAGCAGCACGCGTCGGACCCGCAGGGTCAAGATCCTGGCGACCCTTGGCCCGGCAAGCTCCACCAGGGAAACCATCGCCGCGCTGCTGCGCGCCGGCGCCGACGCCTTCCGCGTCAACATGAGCCATGGCGAGCACGAGATTCATTCGCGCACAATCGCCCTGATCCGTGAAGTGGAGAAGGAATTCGGCCGGCCCGTGTCGATCCTGTGCGATCTGCAAGGCCCCAAGCTGCGCGTCGGCAAATTCCGCGACGGTTCCGCCTTCATCCGCCACGGCGCGCACTTCACGCTCGATCGCGACCCCGAGCCGGGTGACGATACCCGCGTCCAGTTGCCCCATCCCGAACTGTTCGGCATCCTCCAGAAGGGCCAGCGGCTGCTGATCGACGACGGCAAGCTGCGCCTCAAGGTCATCCGCGCCGAACCCGATGCGTTGCTGTGCTCGGCAGAAGTCGGCGGCGCGATCTCGGATCGCAAGGGCGTTAACGTGCCCGATACGCTGGTGCCGGTGCCGGCGCTGACGGAGAAGGACCGCCGCGACCTCGCCTTCGCGCTCAAGGAGCAGGCGGACTGGATCGGCCTGTCGTTCGTGCAGCGGCCCGAGGACGTCGCCGAAGCCCGCCGCCTGATCGGCGGACAATGTGCGCTGATGGCCAAGATCGAGAAGCCCAGCGCGATCGACACCCTGGACGAGATCATCGAACTGTCCGACGGCATCATGGTCGCGCGCGGCGATCTTGGGGTCGAACTCAACCCCGAAGACGTGCCGCCGCTGCAAAAGCGCATCATCGAGAAGGTGCGCCTGGCCGGCAAGCCGGTCGTGGTCGCGACGCAGATGCTAGAATCGATGATCGAGCGGCCGACGCCGACGCGCGCCGAAGTCTCCGATGTCGCCAACGCGGTCTATGACGGCGCCGATGCGGTGATGCTCTCGGCCGAGACCGCGGCGGGGCAGTGGCCGCTGGAAGCCGTCGCGATCATGGATCGCATCGCCACCCAGGTCGAAGCCGATTCGACCTATCGCGACCGCATCCACATCACCGAGACGCCGCCCGATGCGACCATGGCCGATGCCCTGGCCGAATCATGCGCCAGCATCGCCAATGCCTTGCCGATCGAGGCGATCATCTGCTTCACCGGGTCGGGCATCTCGGCTCGCCGCGTGGCGCGCGAGCGGCCTTCGGCGCCGATGCTGGTGCTGACCCCCAGCGAGAAGACGGCGCGCCGGCTCTCGCTTTTGTGGGGCGCGCATGCGATCTCGACCAAGGACATCGGCAGCTTCGAAGAGATGATCGCCAAGGGCAAGCGCATGGCGTTGCGCCACGGCTTCGGTTCGGCCGGATCGCGGCTGGTGATCCTGGCGGGCGTACCCTTTGGGGTTCCCGGATCGACCAACCTGCTTCACGTCGTCACCCTCTCGGGCAACGAATTGGAGAAGCACGACAAGCGATAGCGGCGACCGGCGCTAGCGATTGCCGAATAGCGCGCTGCCCACGCGGACGTGGGTGGCGCCCAGCATCACCGCGGTCTCGAAATCGCCGCTCATGCCCATCGACAGTCGATCGAGGCCATGGTCGGCGGCGATCTTGGCCAGCAGCGCGAAGTAGGGCGCCGCCTCGATGTCGGCGGGCGGCACGCACATGAGCCCGATCACGGGCACCTCGGCCCCGCGTGCCTGGTCTAGCAAGGCAGGCACCTGCGCGATGGCACAGCCGCCCTTCTGCTCTTCCGCGCCGATGTTGACCTGCACGAAGCAAGGTACCTGCCGCCCCGCTTTCGCCATCGCCTTGCCCAGCGCGGTGACCAGAGAAGTCCGGTCGAGCGAGTGGATGCAATCGAACAGCGCGACCGCATCGTCCGCCTTGTTCGATTGCAACTGACCCACCAGGTGCAGCCGCACGTCCTGATGCGCGTCGATCAGCGCCGGCCACTTGGCTTGCGCCTCCTGCACTCGGTTCTCGCCAAAGACACGCTGCCCCTGCGCAAGCAGCGGAGCGATCGCCTCGGCGGCATGGGTCTTGGAGATCGCGATAAGTTCGATTGCCGCCGGATCGCGCCCGGCGATGGTGGCAGTCTTGACGATCCGCTGGCGAATGTCGTCGAGTGGCGTGGCTGGCTGATCCATGGCGCGCTGCTATAGCGTCTGCGTGCGCCACCGCTACCCACCCGTATCGCCGCTGACCGACTTGCCAGACGTATGGCTGATCAGCGATGCCCGCATCGACGACCAGCTCGAAGCCGCGATCGATCGCCTCCCGCCCCGCTCGGGAATGGTATTTCGGCATTACCACTTGCCTCCCGCCGAACGCAGGCGCCGCTTCCGCCAGCTTGCCGTCCGCTTGCGCCGCCGCGGTCACCTGGTGGTGCTGGCCGGACCCGTTATGGAGGCCCGGCGGTGGGGTGCGGATGGCGCCTACGGCGCACCCGATCGGCTAGCCGGTGGCGTGGGGCTGCTACGCCTGGTCACGGCGCATTCGCTTCGTGAACTCGGCCGAGCCAACCGCATCCGCGCCGATGCCGTGCTGCTCTCGCCGGTCTTCGCGACGAACACGCATCCGGGCGCGTCATCGCTGGGCCCCGCCCGTTTCCTTCTGATGGCAAACCGATCACGCGCCCCGGTCATCGCGCTGGGCGGGATGAGCGCACCGCGTGCGCGCCGACTGGGAACAAGGCGCTGGGCCGCCATCGAGAGTCTTGCACAGCCACGAAGACGGACGTTCCCGATCCATTCTTGACGCGGACTCCCGCCAAAGCGCATTATCGCGCGCGTAACTACGGAAAAACCACCTCAGCATGGCGACAAGAGCCCTCGCGACCGGCCGCCGGATCGCCAAACCCGACTGGCGCGCCGTCCTCAAGCGCTCGCTGCGCCGTGCGAGCGAGTTGACGGGCGCGCTGACGCTGTTTTCGGCCATGCTGTTCCTGGCCCTGTCGCTGGCGAGCTACCGCCAGACCGACCCGTCCCTGTCGACGGCAGCGGGCGGCGCGGTGCAGAACTGGATGGGCCCTGCCGGCGCCTGGCTGGCCGACGTGGCGCTGTTGCTGTTCGGACCGGTCGCGTTCCTGTTCGTGCCGCTGCTGTACGTCTTCGCACGCAAGCTGTGGCGGCTGGTCGAGGAGGAGGACGGCAGCGTCGAGCCGGTCAACCAGCGCTGGTGGCGCCCGGTCGGCGCACTTGCCGTGGCGATGGTGCTGATCGCCACCGTGCTGTCGCTCGGCTTTACCCAGCAAGGCGGTGTCTTGCCGGCATCGATGGGCGGGATCACCGGACTGCTCGGCGCCAAGGCGATCCACGGATTGACCAGCGTGCTGCCCGAAGCGGCGCAGGGCTGGACGGTGTTCGTGCTCGCGGTGATCTGCCTGTTCGCCGGCACCGCGCTGGCGGGCAAGGTCTTCGCGTTCGACTGGGGCATCCTGCTGTCGCTGCCGGGCAAGCTGGGCCGGGTGGCCGACGCCCTGCCTTCGCCCGACGCCGGCCGACCGGCCGCGCGTTCAAAGCCTCAAGCCACACCGCGTGCAGCCACCGAGATTGCCGAGGCGACGACGCCCGCAGCTGCTTTGCCATGGTCGGACGAAAAGCCGCGCAAGGCGCCCGAGATCGTCGACCCCAGCAAGCCCGCGGCGCCGGCGCAACTCGCCTCGGCGGGCCGCCAGAAGGATTTGTTCGACAAGTACCAGTTACCCAGCATCGAACTGCTGAACGAGCAGCAGACCGGTTCGCAAAAGCCGATCGACAAGCTCAGTCTGGAGCGCAACGCCCGCCTGCTCGAAACCGTGCTCGCCGACTTCAACGTCAAGGGCGAGATCACCGCCGTGCGCACCGGGCCGGTGGTCACGATGTACGAGCTGGAGCCCGCCCCGGGTATCAAGGCCAGCCGCGTGATCGGCCTGGCCGACGACATCGCCCGCAACATGAGCGCGATTTCGGCACGCGTTTCCTCAATCCCCGGTCGCACCGTCATGGGCATCGAACTGCCCAACGCCGACCGCCAGATGGTCTCGTTTCGAGAGATGGTCGGCTCCGAGGCCTTCGCCAGCCACAAGGGCATGCTGCCGATTATCCTGGGCAAGGACATCGCCGGCGAGCCGGTAGTGGCTGACCTGGCGACCATGCCGCACCTGCTGGTCGCGGGCACCACCGGGTCGGGCAAGTCGGTGGGCCTCAACACGATCCTGCTGTCGCTGCTCTATCGGCTGACGCCGGCGCAGTGCCGCCTGATCCTGGTCGATCCCAAGGTGTTGGAACTCAAGAGCTACGACGACATTCCGCACCTTCTTTCGCCCGTCGTCACCGAGCCGCCCAAGGCGGTTCGCGCACTCAAGTGGGCGGTCGAGGAGATGGAGCGACGCTATCGCATGATGAGCGAGCTGAGCGTGCGCAACCTCGCCAGCTTCAACGAGAAGGTCCGCGCCGCCGCCGCGAAGGGCAAGCCGTTAGGCCGTAGGGTGCAGATCGGCTTCGATCCCGAAACCGGCGAGGAGCTTCACGAGGAGAACCAGCTCGATTACGAGACGCTGCCGCAGATCGTGCTGATCGTCGACGAGCTGGCCGACCTCATGGTCACCGTCGGCAAGGAGATCGAGGTGCTGATCCAGCGCCTCGCGCAGAAATCGCGCGCCGCCGGCATCCACCTGATCATGGCGACGCAGCGCCCGTCGGTCGACGTCATCACCGGCGTCATCAAGGCCAACCTGCCGACCCGCATCAGCTTTGCCGTCACCAGCCGCATCGACAGCCGCACCATCCTGGGCGAGCAAGGCGCCGAGCAGCTGCTGGGCAAGGGCGACATGCTCTACAAGCCCAGCTCCGACCCGATCAAGCGCGTCCACGGCCCCTTCGTCAGCGACGAGGAAGTCGAAGGCGTGGCGGACTACTGGCGCACGCAGGGCAAGCCCGACTATATCGACGCGGTGACCGAGGAGCCCGAGGAAGGCAGCTTCGGGTTCGAGGATATCGACTCCGCTTCCGACAACCCTGACGACCGCAAGTATCGCCAGGTCTGCCATCTGGTCTTCGAAAGCCAGAAGGTCTCGGTCTCGTGGCTGCAACGTCAGATGGGCGTGGGCTACAACACCGCCGCCAAGTGGGTCGAGCGCATGGAGCAGGACGGCTACGTCGGCCCCGCCAACCACGTCGGCCGCCGCGACATCTACCGCGACGAGAACGGTAATCCGCTTTGATTAGTGTAACGCTTTTGATCTCAGGATTTCAGGGGGCTTCCTAGCAAGAATACACTACATTTGTTAAACAATCCTTTTGTCTCCTTCCGCCCACTTACGAATGTTTCCGCACCTAACGCCGAGGGTCGAGAGCAGACGCTCGTTGAGGCCAAACAAACGGAAGCGAGCCGAGCACGAACCCTAGGAATGTCGCTTGAAGCGACACAGCTAAGCCGAATGCAGAGATGTCGAGAACGACCAAGGCATAGGTGTTCGCGAGAACGTCAGCGAACATGATCGCCGCTGCCAACAGTAAAGCGGACCGCCGAAACCGCGTTAACAGCATGATGATCGCGAGTAGGTCCAAGATGACCAACGAAGTCCAGAACGCTTCGAGCAGGGGCGGTCCCCAATTATATGGCCGCCAACCATATGCGAGGAAGTCGCGCGCATGGTTGAACGCGCCTATTGCGAAGCAGGCCATGTAAAGCCCGAGCACCATCCTGAAGCGAAGATTGGGCTCCATTTTCATGGGGCGCAGTGGTATCTGTGGGATCGGCCGTTGCAAAGAGACTAAGCGGAAAGCGACCGGACCGCTCCCCACCCCCAAGCTGCCACGTCCACAATTGGATTGGGCGTATCGGTTTTCCGCCTTCTCCAGCCTCCCACCGCTCCCACCAAGGGTTCCGCGCCGCCACTTTGATCGCTAGAGCGGTGCGGTGACTCCTTCCCCATCCCACCCGAGCCGCCGCTAGTGGAGCCGCACGCCCAGTCCTTCCTGCTACAGGACGGCTGCCTGCTGTTCGGCACGGCGCTGATCTTCGTGCTGCTGTTCCGCAAGCTGGGGCTGGGTGCGACGCTGGGTTATCTGATGACCGGCGCGGTGCTGGGGCCTTATGCCTTGCGTCTGGTCGGCGATGCCGAGGGCAAGTTGGGCATTGCCGAGCTTGGTATCACGCTGCTGCTGTTCATCGTCGGCCTGGAACTGGCGCCGCGTCGCCTGTGGCGCATGCGGCACGAGATCTTCGGGCTGGGCCTGCTGCAGGTCACCGCGTGTGGCCTCGCCGTGACCGGGATCATCTATGCCTTCACCGGCTTCAGCCTGACCGCGTCGCTGGCGCTCGGGCTGCCGCTCGGCCTGTCTTCGACGGCGCAGGTGCTGCCGATGCTGCAAAGCGCAGGGCGGCTGCACACGCCGTTCGGAGAGCGCGCTTTCGCGATCCTGCTGTTCCAGGATCTCTCGATCATCCCGCTGATAACGATCATCGCCGCGATGAGCCGCAATCCCGAGGCGGCGCAGGGGCCGCCCGGATGGCTGCTGGTGGTCTATACCGTGCTGGCCGTCGTCGGGCTGATCGCGGCGGGGCGCTTCGTGATCCAGCCGCTGTTCCGCCTGATCGGCAATCTGGGCGAGCGCGAGATGTTCGTCTTCGCCGGCTTGTTCACCGTCATCGCTTCTGCCGCCGCGATGGAAGCGCTGGGCCTGTCGACCGCGCTCGGGGCCTTCATCGCCGGCGTCATGCTGGCCGATTCGCCCTATCGGCATGAACTGGAAGCCGACGTCGAGCCGTTCCGCACGATCCTGCTCGGGCTGTTCTTCATGTCGGTGGGCATGATGGTCAACATCGATGCGATCGCGCAGCGGCCGCTGTTTGTCGTCTCGCTCGCGCTGGCGCTGATCGCCACCAAGGCGACCATCATCTTCTTCCTTGGCCGGCTGTTCCGCATGGACTGGCGCGGCGCACTCGCGCTCGGCCTGCTGCTGAGCCAGGGTGGCGAGTTCGGCTTCGTGCTGTTCGCGCAGGCGCAAGGCGGCCTGCTCATCTCGCCGCTGGCGGGCAGTGTCTTCACCGCCATCGTCACGTTGTCGATGGTGACCACGCCGTTCCTGATGATGGCCACTCGCCGCATGCGCGAGGCACCCGTCAGCCAGGAGACGCGGGACGAGCCGCAGATCGACGGTTCGAACGCGCTGATCGTCGGTTACGGCCGCTTCGGCCAGACCGTTGCTCAGTTGCTGATCGCCGCCGAGGTCGAGGTCACGCTGATCGACACCGATGTCGAGATGATCGACGTGGCGGAGAGCTTCGGCGCGAAGGTCTATTTCGGCGATGGTACCCGGCTCGATCTGCTGCGGCAGGCCGGAGCCGGCGAAGCCGAGCTGATCGCGTTCTGCATCGACGGCGACCAGATCAGCGAAGAGTTCCTCCATGCCGTACACGGCGCCTTCCCCCGGGCCGAGATCGTCGTGCGCGCCTTCGATCGGCGCACGATGATCAAGCTGAAGGATGCGCCGGTGCGGCGGGTGGTGCGCGAGGTGCTCGAATCGGCCGTCGTCATGGGCCGCACCGCGCTGCAGGCGCTCGATGTCTCGCAACAGAGCATCGATCGCGCCGAGGCGGCCTATCGTGCCCGCGACAAGGAACGGTTGAAGGCGCAGTACGAGGCCGGCGACATCAAGGCGGCGCGCGATCGCATGTTCACCCAGCCGACGCGTGAGGCCCACTGATCGTCCTTGCGCCCACCTCGACCCGCGCGGCTCGGCTTAACCGGCAAACGAATGACACAACCGCGCCCACCCGGCGTTTCCTTGTCATAATGCAGCAAACGCACGCCATCATACCATCGGAGTGAAGCCATGCGCGTCGGTACCGTCCGCGAGATCAAGAACCATGAATACCGGGTCGGCCTGACGCCTGAAAGCGTCTGCGAACTGGTCGCGCACGGCCATGAGGTCTGGGTGGAGACCGGGGCGGGGCTGGGCATCGGTGCGTCGGACCGCGACTATGAAGCGCAAGGCGCGCAGATCAAGGCGACCGCCGAGACGATTTTCGCCAGTTGCGAGATGATCGTGAAGGTCAAGGAGCCGCAGTCGACCGAGCGCGCGATGTTGCGCGAGGGTCAGGTGCTTTACACCTATCTGCACCTCGCCCCCGATCCGGAACAGACCGCCGATCTGGTGAAATCCGGCGTGACCGCCATCGCTTACGAGACGGTGACCGGGCCGGGCGGCGCGCTGCCCCTCCTTAAGCCGATGAGCCAGGTCGCCGGGCGCATGTCGATCCAGGCGGGCGCGACGGCCCTGGAAAAGGCGCATGGCGGGCGCGGCGTGCTGCTGGGCGGCGTGCCGGGGGTGATGCCGGGCAAGGTCGTGGTGATCGGCGGTGGCGTGGTCGGCTTCAATGCGGCGCAGATGGCGGTTGGGCTGGGCGCCGACGTCACCATCCTCGACCGCAGTCCGGACGCGCTGGAACGCCTGGGCAATCACTTCGAGAGCCGCGCCAAGACGCGCTTTTCCAGCAAGGCCAACCTGGCCGACAGCGTGGCCGACGCGGATCTGGTGATCGGCGCGGTGCTGATTCCCGGCGCGGCGGCGCCCAAGCTGGTGAGCCGGGCGATGCTGGGCACGATGAAGGCCGGCGCGGTGCTGGTCGACGTGGCGATCGACCAGGGCGGCTGTTTCGAGACCAGCCACGCCACCACCCACGCCGATCCGACCTTCGTGGTGGATGGAATCGTGCACTACTGCGTCGCCAACATGCCCGGCGCCGTGGCGCGCACCAGCACCTATGCGCTCAACAACGTCACCCTCCCCCACGCCCTGGCGATCGCCAACAAGGGTTGGCAACAGGCACTGCGCGACGATCCGCACCTCGCCGAGGGGCTGAACGTGCACGCCGGCAAGGTGACGTACGAGGCCGTGGCGGCGGACCTGGGGTATGACTACGTGCCGGTGGCTCAAGTGCTGAGCTGAGTTTCGTCCGGACACGCAATGTCGCCCGCTGGCGAGTGCGGGATTGCGCCAAGGCAGAACTCACAACGGCGGACGTGCGGCCGGCGCGGGCCTGGCACGACAGGCTTGGCTCGCGTTCCGTCTAGCGAACGGGTGGCGGAGGAACGCAAAAGCAGACCGCCAACTCAGATAATGCGAAGCGCCGGCGCGAGAGTCTCGCAACAGGTCCGCCGGCCCGTAACGTACACCAACCAAGGGTGCCTCTCGGGCGAAGGCTTCGCGGGTCGGGAGCAGGCGCCCGTCTGGCACGCCGGCCGCATGGTGCGGATGGATGTGAACGTGGCCCCGCTCACCCGCACCCGCCGTTTGCCGGATTGCTCCGGCGATATGGTTAGTAACCTAAATGGTTCTATATGTCAAGGATGATGAGATGGTCGCTGGTCCGCTTTGGGGTGGGAAGCATACGTTCGCACAGGCGCTACGGCATAACCGCTTCGCGCCATTGTGGTCATTGACCATCCGGCATAGAGTTTCAAAGGTCACGTTTCAACAGACTGCGGTGAGGAGGGCATTTAGCCGCTTAGCGTATGCCGCTAAGACGAGCGACGAAGCATTCCGTTTGTTGGTTTCAATTCCGCCTCTTAACCCAAAATAGGAGCAACGCGATGGACGTCCACATTGGTAGGGTTGTCTTGCCTCTCGGCAGAATTATCAATGGAGGAGCAATCCAACCCCTGGGAACTTGTTTTGCGGTCGGACCTCGTAGATTTGCAACCGCTGCGCATGTTACCGGTCCAAGCGATGAGGGCTTATTAGCAATTTATGGTCGCGCTGACTCTTTGTCGGACTATCAAGATACAACCAATGAGCAGGTAAATGGCACATCGCTGAAGATAGTCAGTTACAGCCCTATGCATGACATCGTCATTCTGGAATTTGTCGATCCTACCAGTCAGATGGCCTTCGGATATCGTCTAGGGAGTTCTGATATGATCTCGCCGGGCGTCCCAGTATTAAGCCTCGGCTACCCCCACGCCGATCACGGGCGATTGGTTCTCACCCAACAATCCAGCATGGTCGGAGCTCGCATTCTACTCGGCGTTGATAATCTGAAGATCAAGCACGTCGTGTTGAACACGCAGACCCGGCCCGGACAATCAGGTGGTCCTGTTTTCTCGGCGGACGGGCTGTTCATTTGCGCAATGATTGTCGGAGGTTATGCACCCGGTGGGCCTAGCGGCATATCATTGGGCGGCATCGATCCGCAAACATTGCATCAGACTACCCACGCCGTTTCTGCAGAATACATCTCAGGGTTGCTTTAATGCTAGCTTTAGATCTTACCACAGATGGATGGCTTGAAGGATTGCCTCAGAGCCAGGTCGACGCGATCACGCAACTATTTGCATCGGGCAAATCAGAAGAAGAAATTGGCGAACTGTGGCTCTCTAGAACGGGATCTAACAACACTGTGGGTTTCGGTGTGGGCGGGCCGATCCAGAGCTTTTACTCCAACGTAAAAAAGGAATTCGCTGCGTTCGTCTGCGGTGATGATAAATATAATGATGAGCGTGCCCAAGCTGCTCAGATTTGGAATAATCAGGGCAAGGTCGGACTTGTAAGTATGGTGGCAGCGGTAGTCGCTAGCACGGTGGGGTTGGCTGCGGCAGCGGTGGTGCCCGTTATTGCATTGCTGTTTTCGCTAGCTGCGAAAATCGGTTTGAATGCATTTTGCGCGGCATGTAGTACATCCACCCAAGCTTAGCGGATATTTGGGCAGGGTTAGCTGCAGGGCCAAATGCTTGAGTGCCGACGATGCGCAAGAGATAACGAACCGCATACCTCAAAGGCCGAATTAGCCAAAGATTTCTGGCAACGCCTCAGCGAACTGCAATCAGGTGCCTGCTAAGGAATTGGGCACGACAACCATCCAAGTCATTCACGTAGGTCTAGAGGCTTTGAAAGCGCGGTTATTACGGCCAGTTGTGTTGTCGGCTATTCAATTTTAGCCTCTGAACCCGGACTTCGGCTTCCGGCTTTCAAAAGGTTGCCATCGGAAAGCAGGTTCTCGAACGGTCAAAATTGGGCGTAAGCTGATGTTATCAGACGGCTAAGCCTCGATCTCCATAAACGGACGGGCGACATCTTCTGGCACGCGCATGATCCGCCCGCTCCCCATGTCCAGCATCGCCCACTGCGTCCTAGCGCCGACGATCAGCTTGCCCGCCTCGTTGCGGAACTCGTAGCGGCGTTCGAAGCGCGCGCCTTCGGGCGGTCCTTCCACCCAGGTCGTCGCCTCGGCGCTCTCGCCCTCGCGGATGTTGCCGCGGTAGTCGATCTCGTGGCGCACCACGAGCCAGGCGTAGGCGGCCTGGTGCTCGGGCGGGGCCACCGCTTCCCAGTGCGCGGTGGCGAGGGCTTCCATCCATTGCACCCAGACCGCGTTGTTGACGTGGCCCATGCGGTCGATGTGCTCAGGGAACGCGGTGAAGGCGAGAGTGAAGCGGCTCAGCCCTCCACTCCCAGTTGCCAGAGGATGAAGGCGAACTCTTCCGCCGTCTCGTGCAGGCTCTCGAACCGACCCGACTTGCCGCCGTGGCCGGCGCCCATGTTGGTCTTGAGGATCAGCTCGTTGTCGTCGGTCTTGAGCTCGCGCAGCTTGGCGACCCACTTGGCGGGCTCCCAGTAGGTCACGCGCGGGTCGTTGAGGCCGGCGGTGACCATCAGCGGCGGATAGGCCTGCGGCTTGACCTGATCGTAGGGGCTGTAGCTGCGGATCAGCTCGAAGGCGGCCTGGTCCTCGATCGGGTTGCCCCACTCGGGCCATTCGCCCGGCGTGAGCGGCAGCGAGGCGTCGAGCATCGTCGCCAGCACGTCGACGAACGGCACATGCGCCACCACCGCGCCGAACAGCTCGGGGTCGGTGTTGATCACCGCCCCCATCAGTTCGCCACCGGCCGACCCGCCCGAGATGCTGATCTTGCCGGCCTCGGTGTAGCCCTTGGCGACCAGGCCCCTGGCGACATCGACGAAGTCGTTGAACGCGTTGGTCCGCCGCTCCAGCTTGCCTGCCTTGTACCAGGCACGACCGAGGTCGTCGCCGCCACGGATGTGGGCGATGGCATAAGCAAAGCCGCGATCGACCAGGCTGAGCCGCGCGGTCGAGAAGCCGGGATCGATAGAGATGCCGTATGCGCCATAGCCGTAGAGATGCAGCGGTCCGCCCTCGTCCCGATCCTTACGCATAACCACGCTGACCGGAATCCGGGTACCGTCACGCGCCTCGATCTCGAGCCGTTCGGTCTTGTAGAGGCCCTCGTCGTAACCCGACGGGATCTGCTGCACCTTCAGCGTCTCGAGCCGGCCATCGGCGATGTGATAGTCGTAGACCGTCGCCGGGCTGACCATCGACTCGTATGAGATGCGCAGCTTCTCGACGTCCCATTCCGGGTTGTCGCCCATGCCCGCCGAGTAGCTGGCCTCGGGGAACACGATCGGCTGGAACTCGTCCTCTTCGTACCAGTGCAGCTCGATCTTATCGAGCCCGGCACGCCGGCCTTCGACGATGTAGAAGTCCTTGAACAGCTCGAACCCGGTCAGGTAGAATTCGTCCGAACCCTCGATCAGCGTCGTCCACTCGCCCGGCGCATCGATCGACGCGGTGGCGAGGCGGAAGTTCTCGTGGGTGTCGTTGGTGTGGATGAACAGCGTGTCGTCGCGCACGTCGACATCGTACTCGATGCCCTTCTCGCGCGGGCGGACCAGGATCGGCGTCGCCAGCGGATCGTTCGCAGGAATCAGCCGCACTTCGCTGGTTTCGTGATCGCCCGCCTGCAGGATGATCCACTTTTCCTGCGCGCCCAAGGCCACGCCACAAGAAAACGCCTCGTCGAGATCGTGATAGATCGTCACGTCCTCGGCGGGATCGGTGCCGAGCTTGTGCAGCTTCACCGTGCGGTGGCGCCAGTTCTCGTCGCTGAGGCTGTAGAGCACCGAGTCCTCGGCGGCGCTCCACACGATGTTGCCGATGGTGCCTTCGACCTCGCTGTCGCCCCACTTGCCGGCGGCGCCGGGCACCGCATCGTCGAGATCGTCATCGCTGACCAGTGCCCGGAAGCGGATGGTGTAGCGCTCGGACCCGTTGGTGTCGGTGGAGTACGCCAGATTGCGCCCGCTGGGGCTGACGGCGATCGCGCCGAGGCGGAAGTAGTCCTTGCCCTCTGCCAGCGCCACCTCGTCGAGGATCAGCTCGTCCTCAGTGCCATCATCCGGCGCATCGACGGCGCGGCGCCACCACTTCTTGTACTGTGCGCCCTCCTCGAACTCGATCCAGTAGAGCCAGTCGCCATCCTTTTGCGGCACCGAAGTGTCCGCTTCCTTGATGCGGCCGCGCATCTCGGTGAACAGCGTGTCGATCCGGTCCTTGTGCGGCGCCATCCGCGACTCGAACCAGGCGTTCTCCGCTTCCAGGTGCGCGAGGACCTCCTTGTCGGTCACTTCCGGATAGCCGGCGTCGCGCAGCCAGGCGTAATCGTCGTTCACCTCGATGCCGTGGTGGGTGGAAGTGGACGGCTTCTTCGCCGCTTGCGGAGGACCGGAGAGGGTCGGGGTGGAACTTGCCATCCCTCGCATCTATGTTCGGGGGATGACCCCCGCAACCCGGACAGGCCCGATATGCTGATGAACACCCACGAAGCGCGGCTCGACGCCTTGCGCCAGGAACTCGCCCGCCAGGGACTCGACGGCTTCGTGGTGCCGATCTCGGACGAGCACATGAGCGAATACGTCGGCAGCTATGCGCAGCGGCTGGCGTGGCTGACGGGGTTCGGCGGCTCGGCGGGGACGGCGGTGGTGTTGACCGACGCGACGCGCGAGCCGGCGGCGGCGATGCTGGTCGACGGACGCTATACCTTGCAAGTGCGCGACCAGGTGGACGGGCGATTCTACGCTTATGAGGGCGTGCCGCAGACCAGCGTCGCCAAGTGGCTGGCGGCGAACGCCCCGCAAGGCGCGCGGATCGGCTACGATGCCTGGCTGCACGGCAAGGGCTGGGTGGCGACGACGCGCAAGGCCTTGGAAGCCGTCGGCGGCACGCTGGTCGCGGTCGAGAGCAACCCGATCGACGCGGTGTGGCAGGATCGTCCCGCGCCCTCGCCGGCGCCCGCAGTGGTGCACGACGAAAGCTTTGCCGGCCAGTCGAGCCAGGCCAAGCGCGAGGCGATTTCCGCCTGGCTGACCGAGCAGAAGCTGGACGCCACGGTCATCACCGCGCTCGATTCGATCGCCTGGCTGCTCAACATCCGTGGCGCGGACGTCGATCGCACGCCGGTGGCGCTGTCCTATGTGCTGGCGCATGCCGATGGCACCGCCGACCTGTTCATCGCCGAGGAGAAGGTCACCGCCGAGATCGCGCACCACCTCGGCAACTCGGTCCGCATTCGCCCGCGCGGCGCTTTCGTCCCCGCCTTGACGGGCATGGCCGGCAAGCGCGTCGCCGTCGATCCCGAGCGCGCGGTGGAAGCGATCTTCGCAGGCCTGCAGGATGCCGGGGCTGAGATCGTCGAAGCGCGCGATCCTTCGGTACTGCCAAAGGCGGTCAAGAACCCGGTCGAACAGCAGGGCCATCGCAACGCCCAGGCACGTGATGGCGCCGCCGTCTCGCGCTTCCTGTGCTGGCTGGAAACCGCAGGCCCGACCGGCACGGTCACCGAGCTGTCAGCCGCCGATGCCTTGCATGACTTCCGCAAGCGCAGCGGCGACCTGCGCGATCTGTCGTTCGACACGATCTCGGGCGCGGGGCCCAACGGCGCGATCATGCACTACCGCGTCAGCGAGGAGACCAACCGCACTCTCGAACCCGGTAGCGTCTACCTGGTCGACTCGGGCGGCCAGTATCCCGACGGCACGACCGACATCACCCGCACCGTCTGGGTCGGACCCGGACAGCCCTCGGCCGAGGTCAGGGACCGCTACACCCGCGTGCTCAAGGGCCACATCGCCATCGCCCGCGCCGTGTTCCCGCGCGGCACCGCCGGGAGCCAGCTCGACGTGCTGGCCCGCCAATACCTGTGGCAAGCGGGCGTCGATTACGCGCACGGCACCGGCCATGGCGTCGGCAGCTTCCTGGCGGTCCACGAAGGTCCGCAGCGCATCGCCAAGTCGGCGGGCGGGCAAGCCGGCACCGATCAGGAGCTGCTGGCCGGCATGTTCATCTCGAACGAGCCCGGATACTACAAGGCAGGCGACTACGGCATTCGGCTCGAGAACCTCGTGCTGGTCGAACCGCGCGAGATCGCCGGGGCCGAAGGCGAGTACTTCGGCTTCGAGACGCTGACGCTGGTGCCGTTCGACGCGACGATGCTGGAGACCACGCTGCTGTCGCCCGAGGATATCGCCTGGTGGAACGCCTACCATGCGCAGGTGCTCACGGTGATCGGGGCGCAGCTCGACGGCGAAGAGAAGGCCTGGCTGGAGGCGCGCTGCCGACCGCTTGACTCGGCGGCATGACCGCGCGACGCTGACTTCGACATGCCGGGGAACGGCCGGCTGGAGGGGATCCTATGAACCGCTCGCAGAACGATCTGAGGATTTTTCCGGTACATCTTGGGCTCGGGGCGAAAGCGCTGGCCCAGCCGGAGTTCACGGGGATGGCGTGGTACGAGGCCTATGCTCGGCGTACGGCGGGTGACGGAGCCGAGGGACGGCTGGTTTCGCTCTACGAATTCGACGAGAGTTGGGACAGTTGGGAGATGCATCCTGCCGGTGACGAACTCGTCGTGTGCCTCGCAGGCGAGATCACGCTGATCCAGGAACAGCCCGACGCCAGCTTTCATTCGCAGACGTTGCAACCCTTCGAATACGCGATCAACGCCGCCGGGGTCTGGCATACCGCGGATGTCGCCGAAAAAGCGGCGGCGCTGTTCGTAACCGCGGGCGAAGGCACGCAACATCGCCCCCGCTGATCGGATGACGAAACAGCCGAGGTGGATGTTACAATCGGCGACACTTTGTGCCCGGCGCGGCACACCTGCGCGACAATGATCCGCTAGACCGGACCATCGAAGCCGCAGGGCTAACCTGTATGGCCAACCGCCCTTGAGGCGATGACCTGTTTTAACGCACGGGATGGGAGCCGAACATGAAAAAGACGATCACCAGGAGCCTTTCGATCGCCGCCGCGCTTTTGGCTGGCAATGCCTTCGCCGCGCAAGGCCAAGTCAAACCGAAGCTGGATAGCGACGGCAACGGCGTCATCACCCGCGCCGAGGCGCAATCGGCGGCAACCGCGATGTTCGCCCGGCTCGACGCCAACCACGATGGCAAGATCGATCAGGCCGATCGCCAACTGCGACGCGAGACCATGAAGACTCAGCTGTTCGAACGGCTCGACGCCAACAAGGACGACCAGTTGTCCAAGGCCGAATTCCTCGCTGGCCGCGGCGCAGGCAAGCGCGGCGGCGATCGCCAGCGGATGGCGGCGGTTGGAACCGACGATGGCGCGATGCAACGCGGTCATGGCCGCCATGGCGGGATGATGCGTGGCGGCATGTTGGGCATGTCCAAGCTGGCGAGAACCGGCAAGGATGGCGCCATCACCCCGGCCCAGTTCTCCGCCGCCGCGCTCGCCCGCTTCGATGCCATGGACACCAACAAGGACGGTCAGGTAACGCAGGCCGAACGCCAGGCGGCGCGCGCGCAGATGAAGGCGCAACGCGCCGCTGCACGAACCCCGGGCTGACGCCGGTCCTGGCTACGGAGCAAGCATGAACGAAAGCACGCCCGCGCCGACATCCCCGAAGGTGCTGCTCGTCGATGACGAAGCGACCTTGCGCGAACCCCTGGCAGAGTATCTGACGCGCCAGGGGTTTCTCGTGACCGCCGCCAGCAACGCGGCCGACGCGCGCAATCGCCTGCGCGAGGACAAGCCGCACCTCGTCCTGCTCGACATCATGATGCCGGGCGAGGACGGGCTGTCGCTGTGCCGCCATCTGGTCGAAAGCCGCGATATCCCGGTGATCCTGCTGACCGCACGCGGTGAGGCGACCGACCGGATCGTCGGCCTCGAGATCGGCGCGGACGACTATGTCGTAAAGCCGTTCGAGCCGCGCGAACTGGTCGCGCGCATCCGCAGCGTGCTGCGGCGTGCCAGCCGCGCCGCGCTCCCCACCGCCGAGAACGAGGTGCTGGAGTTCGAAGGATGGCGGCTAGACCCGCTCAAACGGCGGCTGAGCGATGCCGAGGGAACGGTCGTGGCGATCTCGTCGGTCGAATTTCGGTTGCTGCTCGCCTTCCTGGAACACCCACGTCAGGTGCTCGACCGTGACCGGCTGCTCGACATGGTGCAGGGCCGCGAGGCGCACTTGTTCGACCGTGCTGTGGATAATCAGGTGAGCCGCCTGCGCCGAAAGATCGAAGTCGACAGCCGCAATCCGCAGATCATCCAGACGGTTTGGGGCGGCGGCTACATGCTGGCGGCCGACGTCAAGCGCCTGGCCTCGGTCGACGAGTGATGGCGCTACGTCCCACCAGCCTGATGGGCCAGATGCTGCTGGCGGTGGCGGCGGCGCTGCTGCTGGTGCAGGGATTGGGCGCGGCGCTCGTCTATCGGGCGCAACGCGAACGCTTTCAGGTCGAGACGATGAACGCCGTCGCCTTCCGGCTGATCTCGGAAGCACGGGGTGCCGCCGGGGTGCCGCGCAAGCTGAAGCTGGGACCACGCCCGCTGTTCGCTGATCGCCTGCATCGATTCGCGGTGGAATCGAGTCGCCTGTCGCCGCTCCGCGATGGTGAGTGGCGCGATGGCGCTGCGGAACAGACCCTGCGCGAGATCCTGGCATCGCAGGACTTCGCCGCTTCGGACGTGATCGTCGTGCGCCGCGCGGTCACGAAGGATGCTTATGCCAAGACGACGCTGAACCGGCGCGCTATCCGTCTCGATCTTCCGGCACAATCGATCGACCGGGCGATGAACGCCGATCTCTACATCGCCGGCGTGCGCCCGATACAGGGCGGAAACTGGATGGTCGCTCGCGTACGGGCACCGCCGTCGGCGGACGCGCTCATCTTGCCGCTGCTGCTGCAGACGCTGGCGATCTACGCCGTGTTGGTCGGCGTGCTCGCGCTGATCCTGCGGCGCATCACCCAGCCCCTGGCCGCATTGACCCGCCAGGTGGCGCAGTTCGCCGCGACGCAGGATCCGTCCGGGCAGGTGGCGCCAATGGGGCCCGAGGATATCCACCGTCTGATCGTGGCGCTCAACGCGATGGAGTGGCGCATCTCGTCGTTGCTGGACGAGAAGGACGTAATGCTCGGCGCGATCGGGCATGACCTCAAGACGCCGCTTGCCGCCTTGCGCGTGCGCATCGAGTCGGTCGAGGACGACGTCGAGCGGGGGCGGATGGCGAGGACGATCGAGGACATCGTCCGCACCCTTGACGACATCCTCTCGCTTGCCCGCGTCGGTCGGCCCAGCGATCCGCTGGAGCGCAACGAATTGTCCGCTCTGCTGTCGTCGGTGGTCGAGGAGTATGAGGACATGGGTGCGCCCGTCGAGCTTGAACCAACCGAGCGGATCGTGCTGGAAGTGCGCCCGACCTGGTTGCGCCGGGCCTTGCGCAACCTGATCGACAACGCGGTGCGATACGGCGAACGGGCACGGGTATCGATGTATCGCCACGAAGGCGATGTGGTCTTCAGCATCGACGACGACGGCCCCGGCATCCCCGACGACGCACTTGAGGCGATGACCCATCCGTTCATGCGCGGCGATCCCTCACGCAATAGCGCGACCGGCGGCGCTGGCCTGGGCCTGGCGCTGGCTCGCGCGATCGCGGAACAGCACGGCGGCGCACTCGAACTCGCCAATCGGGGCGGCGCCGACGGCGGTGTCGCGGGTTTGACCGCCAGGATCGTCCTCCCGCTGGGGTGAACCGCTATTTCAGCTTGGCGAAGGCTTCGGAAATCGCGATGCCGCGCTGGTTCAGCAGCACGCCACAGTTGTGAACCTGCTCGATCGAGCGTTCCAGCTGCAATTGTGCGGCGGTTCCGGCAAAGCGCGGACGCAAGTCGCGCGCGATCTGCTCCGACCGATCAAGCGAACAGAACTGACCCAGCGAATTGGCGATGCGACCCGCGAAGAACGGCCCGTCGCTGCCGGCCAGCAGCATGTCGATGTTCTTGACGATCCAGTCATAGCCAAGCCCGCGCGTGCCGCTGCGCGCCATGACGCCATCGAGGATGTCGAGCCGCTCGCTGGCGCGCAGGCGCGGATCATCGATAGCCAGCAGCCATGCCGCGATCGCCGGCTTGGCGCTGCGCGATGCCGCAACCAGCGCGGCGGGGCGGAACACCGGGTCCTCGGACTCCAATGCGCGCTTCACCAGTTCGCGCGCGGCTGGTTCTCCGCCGCCATAGATGTACAGGTCGAAGCCATGGTCGATCCAGGCTTCGTCCAAGGCGCCGCGATCACCGGCGAGGTACCTGGTCGCCGCCTCTTCGAGTTGACGCCGCATCGTCGCGCCGCGCGGCGTGCCCAGCAGCGACGCGAGCATCGCATTGCGCCACTGCATCCGGGTCGCGCTGTCGGCGGCATAGGCGCCGGCCCTGGGATCGAAGCCGTAACGACCCAGCAGCGATCCGTAGAGCCGTTGGCGAAAGCGCACCCACCCCTCGCGTCCGGTGCTGTCGACCAGGCCCATGCGAACCAGCTTGCTCAGTGCGGCGTCGGCCGCGAAGGCGGCGCGGCTATCGGGATGCTTGCGCAGGTTTTCGGACAGACGCGCCAACTCGGTCACCGTCCCGCGCCCGGCCAGGATCGAGGCATAAAGGGAATCGCCGACCGAGAGCGCCTCGCCTGCCGTCAGGTTGCGGGCATTGCCGATCAGCGCATCCCATTGCCGCGCCGCCAGCTCGAACCGGTAGTAACCCGTTCCCCAGGCATTGGGCACGAACGGATCGGTTCCGGTGACGTCGAACGTGGTCGACCGTCCATCGAGCATCTTGCACTCGCGGTCATAGCCGCGCCGCACGCATACGGGCATCACCCATTGCGTGTCGGGCGCGGTGACGCCCAGCGGCGCATAGCGGGTCTGCACGACGGTAAGGTGGTCGCCATCACGCTGAAATCCCAGCAACGGCACGCCCTGCTGCTCGACGAAACTGCGCAGGGCGGGCACGAGCCTGGCGTCTCCTCCCGCTTGCGAAAGCGCGGTGAAGAAGTCGTCGGATGTCGCCGTGCCATGGCGATGCGCCGCGATGTAGCGCCGAACGCCGTCGCGGAACTGCTCGCGCCCCATGTAGGTGGCGAACATCGCCAGAACCTGGCCGCCCTTGCCATAGGTTATGCGGTCGAAGGCGCTGTCGATCTGCGCGGTGGTGGCGATCGGCTGGCGCACCGCGCGCCCGCTGAGCAGGGCGTCGGTGTCCATCGCCGCATACCCTTCGTCGAGCACGCCAGACCAGATGTCGAGATCGGGCCGCCATGCCTGCCCGATGAGATAGCCCATCGCATTGGCAAAGCTTTCGTTCAGCCACAGGTCGTCCCACCATGCCGGGGTGACGAGATCACCGAACCATTGGTGCGCCAGTTCGTGCGCCACGATGCGGCCGAACTCCTGCTGCTGCGCGATGGGCGCCTTGCGATCCATCACCAGCAGGTCGTCGCGATAGAGATCGGCGCCGGCATTCTCCATCGCGCCGGGCAGGATCGGCGTCGTCACCTGGTCGAGCTTTGGATAGGGGAACGGCTGGTCGAACCAGTCTTCCAGCAGCCGGACGATCTGCGCCGAATTATCCAGGGCATAGTCCAGCCGCGCGGCGTTCTGCCGGGTCGAGACGATCCGCAGCGGTAGCGGATCCGCGCGCTGGATCGTGGGCGCGACCTGCCCGTCCCTGGTCACGAACGGTCCCACTATCATGGCCAGAAGGTAGGTCGGCAAGGGCAGCGTCGGCGCGAAGCGGTGCACGTCGAGGCCGTCCTGCCGGGTCAGCGGCAGTTCGGGCGCGTTGGCGATCGCCGTCAGCCCGGGCGGCGTGCGCAGGGTGACCGCGAACGGTGTCTTGAAGCCCGGCTCGTCGAAACCGGGAAATGCCGCGCGTGCGTCGGTGGACTGAAACTGCGTCCAGCTGTACCAGGCGCCATCCACCTGGACGTGGAACATGCCCGCGGCCGTCACGCCGAACGGCGCCTCGTAATCGAACGCCAGCGTTGCCGGGCCGGCGGCGATCGGCTCGGCGAAGACGATCCGTGCAGCCCCGTGATCGTCGAGCTGGGTCCATGTGCCCGGCACGCTCCGTCCGCCGATCCGTGCCGAGACGCGCGAGACATCGAGGCCGCGCCCGTGGAGGAAGACGTGGTTGCTCGCGTGCGCCATGGTGATGTCGATCTCGGCATGGCCGGCAAACCGTGACGCGGCGGGATCGATCGTCAGATCGAGGCGATACGCCAGCGGACGCACCGCTTCACCCAGCCGTCCTTGCGGATAGGCTTCGGACGGCCGCCGCCCCTGTACCTGAATGGTCGCGGCATCGGGCGCGACATCGCCAGGCGTGTCGCGAGCGGACGCGCCGCGCGGCACGGCGCACAGCACCGCACCGATCGCAAGGCATGGCAGAAACCGGAACCAAGTCACTCCTAGCGCATCAACCCGCCGAACAGGTTGCGCGCGAAACTGGCGAGGCCGGGAATACCCGTCGCCTTTTCCAGCCGGCTGCCGATCGCGCCCGCCGCCGCGCTGGCGGCGGTCGCGGCCGGGTTGGCGCGACTTGTGCGGCCTTGCAGCTTTCCGGCCAGGATCGAACCCGCGCTGGCCGCTGCCGCGCCGGCGGCGGCGCGTGCCGCGCGACTGCCGATGCCATCCCACAAGCCGGGGCTCTTGCGCTCCTGCCGGCCGACCGCTTCCCTGCCTTCGATGGCGACCTGCTGCGCGGTCGCCGCGGCATCCGCAGCCTTGGCGGCAAGCACTTCCTCGGCGCTCTCACGATCGACGCGGGTGTCGTATTTGCCTGCGAACGGGCTGATCGACTGGATGATCGCGCGCTCCTTGGGCGTGATCGGTCCCAGCCGAGAGCGCGGCGGCGCGATCAGTGTGCGCTGGACGATGGAGGGCGCGCCATCCTCATCCAGTGTCGATACCAGCGCTTCGCCGGTCTTCAACTCGGTGATGGCCCGTTCGACATCGAGATCGGGATTGATGCGGAACGTCTCGGCCGCGGCCTTGATCGCCTTCTTGTCGCGCGGGGTAAATGCCCGCAGCGCATGCTGGACCCGGTTGCCAAGCTGCCCGGCGATCTTCTCGGGCACGTCGATCGGGTTCTGAGTGATGAAATAGACGCCGACTCCCTTCGAGCGGACCAGACGCACCACTTGCTCGATCTTGTCCTGCAGCGCGCTTTGCGCATCCTCGAACAGCAAGTGCGCCTCATCGAAGAAGAACACGAGGTTGGGTTTTTCCGGATCGCCGACTTCGGGCAGCGTCTCGAACAAGTCGGCCAGCAACCACAGCAGGAACGTGGCATAAAGCTTCGGGCTGCGCATCAGCTTGTCGGCGGCCAGCACGTTGATGATGCCGCGACCCTGCTCGTCGCAACGGATGAAGTCGTTGATCTCCAGCGCCGGCTCACCGAAGAACTGCGCTCCCCCCTGGCTCTCCAGGCTGAGCAGTTGGCGCTGGATCGTACCGACGCTGGCCTTCGAGATATTGCCGTACTTGGTCGACAGCTCGCTCGCATGTTCGGCCGTGTGGACCAGCATCGCCTGCAGATCCTCGAGGTCGAGCAACAGCAGACCCTGATCGTCGGCGAAGCGGAAGGCGATATTCAGCACGCCTTCCTGCGTCTCGTTCAAGTCGAGCAACTGCGCCAGCAGCAGCGGACCCATTTCCGAGATCGTCGTGCGGATCGGGTGCCCTTGCTCGCCATAAAGGTCCCAGAACACGGCCGGATTGTCGCCATAGGCATAGTCGGCTATCCCGACGTCCTTTGCGCGCGCCTCCAGCGACGCGGCATTCTTGAACGTGGGACTGCCGGCCATGGCGATGCCGGATAGATCCCCTTTCACATCGGCGAGAAATACCGGCACCCCGGCGGCGGAGAACTGCTCGGCAATCGTCTGCAGCGTGACCGTCTTGCCGGTGCCGGTCGCTCCCGCGACAAGGCCATGGCGGTTCGCGCGCGACAGATGCAACGCCTGCCGCTCGCCATTGGCGCCCAGCCCCAGAATAATGTCGGTCATCGTCTCTCCCGGATCAGCGCGGACCGACAGTAGATCGCGGTCGCCGCGGGCGCGAGAGGCTTTTTGCCACCGGGGTGCGAAGCCGCTAGATGCGTGGCCGTGCCGCAACCACCCTTAATCGACATGGCCACTACGCCATTCGTCCTGCTCGACGATGCGCGCGTGCAAGGCGCCGCCGACGCCCGCCTGTATCGCGCCCCGCATGAGATCGTCGTTGCGCGAACGGCAGAGGATGTTCTGCCGGCGCTGGAGCGGCTGGCGGTGCTTGCTGCCGAAGGGCATCACCTTGCCGGCATGCTTTCCTACGAAGCCGGGCTGGCACTGGAGCCACGGCTGGCGCCTTTGCTGGCGGGCCGGACGGGCGATCAGGCGCTGCTGTGGTTCGGCGCGTTTAGCGGCTACCAGACGATCCCGGCGGACGAGGTCGCGACGTGGCTGCAGGCAGCGCGTCGCGATGGCGCCGCCACGATCGGTCCACTCGAACCGCAGATTTCGCCCGCCGCCTATCGGTCGGCGTTCGAGCGTTTGCTCGCCGCGATCGAGGGTGGCGATATCTATCAGGCAAACCTGACGTTTCCCCTAGCGGGATCGTGGCGGGGCGACCCGCTTGCATTGTACGCGGCGCTGCGCCCGAACGCGGCGGCCGGCTATGGCGGTATCGTTCATGACGGCAACCGATATCTGCTGAGTTTCTCGCCCGAGATGCTGTTCGACCTGCACGAGGGCGCCATCACGGTGCGTCCCATGAAAGGCACCAGGCCACGGTCCAGCGATCCGCGCGAAGACGAAATGCTGCGCAGCATGCTCGCAACATCGCCAAAGGATCGCTCTGAGAACCTGATGATCGTGGACCTCATGCGCAACGATCTGGCGCGCATCGCCGAGCCTGGCAGCGTCCGCGTGGAGCAGCCCTTCGCGATCGAAAGCTACCCCACCGTGCATCAGATGGTGTCGACGGTAACGGCGCGGCTATCCGCTGGCAAAAACGCGATCGACGTGGTGCGCGCGCTGTTCCCTTGTGGCTCGGTTACCGGCGCGCCCAAGATCCGTGCGATGGAGCTCATCGCCATGACCGAACGGGACCCGCGGCATGCGTATTGCGGCAGCATCGGCCGGATCGATCCCTCTGGCGATGCGGCGTTCAATGTGGCAATTCGCACGCTCCGCCTCGAAAGTGGCGGAGACGGCAGCAGCGGCCGGGCGGTCCTGGGGGTCGGGTCGGCCATCGTCGCGGATTCGCAAGCGCTTCCCGAATGGCGGGAGTGTCTGGTCAAAGGGGGCTTCGTGCGACAATCTGGAGTGGACGGCGCCGCCCGTTTCGACCTTATCGAAACCATGCGCTTCACGCCGGAAGACGGCATCCCGCTGCTTGAACTGCATCTCGAGCGGTTGCGCACCAGTGCCCAGGATCTCGGCTTCAGCTTCGATCGCCATGCCTTGCGCAACGCGATCCAGGCCTTGTGCTTCGATGCCGATCGCGCCTCACGGCTGCGCCTGGTCGCGGCACGCAGCGGTGCCTTCAGCCTGGAACTGACGCACTATCCGCCCGTATTGCCCGATCCGGTCATCTGCGCGGTTCTGCCGCTTGCCGTCGACGCCGGCGACTGGCGCCTGCGTCACAAGACCACGGATCGCGGGTTCTACGAGGCCGGACTGGCTGCCGCGCAGGCCGTGGGCGCGCACGAGGCGCTCCTGCTGCGCGACGATGGCCTCGTCACCGAAGGATGCTTCACCAGCATTTTCGTCGAGCGGGACGGACAACTGCTTACACCTCCTGCACGACTTGGGCTGCTGCCCGGCGTGCTGCGCCATTCACTTATCGAGGCCGGGCGCGCGGTGGAGGCGGAACTGACGCTGGACGATCTCGCCGCTGGCTTCCTCGTCGGCAACGCTCTACGCGGCCTCATGCCTGCAAGATTGCTTACATGACCCCGTCGATCTCACCCGCACTCGCCCGCATCGCCGCATCGCAGACAGCGGCGATGACCGACCGCGCCACTCGCCTGCGCGAACAGGGTGTCGACATCATCTCGCTCTCCGTTGGGGAACCGGATTTCGCCACCCCGCCGCACGTCATCGCCGCCGCCAAGGCCGCGCTCGATGCAGGCGAGACGCGCTATACGCCGGTCGGCGGCACCAGCCGCCTAAAGCAGGCGGCCATGCTCCATTTCTCGCGCGATCTCGGCATCGACGTGCCGCTATCGCAAGTCACGGTCAGCGCCGGGGGCAAGCAGGCGATCTTCCACGCGCTGCTCGCCACGCTTGGCGAAGGCGACGAGGTGATCGTGCCGGCGCCGTGGTGGGTCAGCTATCCGGAGATCGTCCGGTTCGCGGGCGGCACCGTCGTGACTTTGCCGACATCGGCGAAGACCGACTACCTTTTCACGGCGCGCGACCTCGAAACCCTGATCGGACCACGTACGCGCTGGGTGCTGCTCAACAGCCCGGGCAACCCGACCGGCGCCTGGTATCCACCCGAATTGCTGCGCAGCATCGGCGACGTGCTGCGCCGCCATCCACAGGTGCTAGTTCTCTCCGATGATATCTACGCGCCCTTGCTCTATACCGGCAAAGGCCATGTGACGCTGGCGGCCGAGTGCCCGGATCTCGCGCCGCGGATCCTCACTGTTTCGGGCGTGTCCAAAAGCCATGCGATGACCGGGTTTCGCATCGGCCTTGCCGCCGGGCCGGAGTGGCTGATCAAGGCGATGGAAAAGCTGCAATCGCACTCTTCGGGCAATGCCTCCTCGATCAGCCAGGCGGCCGCCGTCGCCGCGCTGGAAGGTCCGCAGGAGTTCCTCGCGGATTGGCGTGACCGCTTCCGCACGCGCCGCGATCAGGTCGTCTCCGGCATCAACGCCATTCCCGGCCTGTCCACACCGACACCCGATGGCGCGTTCTACTGCATGGTCGATGCGTCGCCACTTATGGACCGTTTCGCCGACGACACGGCGCTGGTGCTGCATCTGCTCGATCATGGCGTCGCGGTGGTACCCGCCTCGGCGTTCGGCGGCAGCGACGGTTTTCGCATCAGTTTCGCCGCCGATGACGACAAACTGGCGCAAGCCGTCGCGCGCATCGCAAAGGCCCTGACATGACCACTCCGGCAATCCTGTTCGAGGACGGCGAGGCCCTCATCATCGACAAGCCCGCCGGGCTGCCGCTCGATCCGCCGCGGGCCGGTGGCCCCAGCCTGGAAGATCATCTCGAAGCGCTGCGCCTGAATTTTCAGCGCCCGCCCTTCCCGGTCCACAGGCTCGATCGCGACACCTCGGGATGCCTCCTGCTGGCGCGAAACCCCAAGGCGCTCAAGCGCTTCTCCGCCGCCTTCGAAGCGCGCACGGTGGAGAAGATCTATCTTGGCATCGTGGACGGCCCGGTCGCTGGCGATGCGGGTACGATCGAACTGGCGCTGTCGAAAGTCAGCACCGTCAGGGACGGCTGGCGGATGATCCCGGCGCGCAAGGGCAAGCCGGCGATCACGCACTGGCGCAAGCTGGCCGAACACGAAGGGCGCACCCTCGTCGAGTTTAGGCCCGAAACCGGACGCACCCACCAGATCAGGGTGCACGCCGCCAGCGGATTGGGCGCGGCACTCCTCGGCGATCCGGTCTATGGCGCGGGCGAGAACGGACAGGGCAATGCCCCGCGCACCATGCTGCACGCCGCCGCCCTGACCATCACACGCGACGCCAAGCCGCCGGTGACAGCAACGGCGCCGTTTCCGGCCGACTTTCGCGCAGCCGGCTTCGCACCGGAAACCGAAACCGACGCACCTCCCGCCGACCATGGCTGACGAAGTGATCGAGCGCGCGCAGGCGCTCGCCACGGAAGTCTTCATCACCGCCTCGGGTCCGGGCGGCCAGAACGTCAACAAGGTGGCGACGGCGGTGCAGCTGCGGCTAGACATCTATGCGCTGCGGCTGAGCCCCCCGGTGTTCGCGCGGCTGCGCGAGCTGGCCGGCAGCCGCATGACCGCGCGCGGCGAGCTGCTCATCAGCGCTCGCCGGTTCCGCACGCAGGAAGCCAACCGCTCCGATGCGCGCGAGCGTCTCGCCGAATTGCTGACGGAAGCGCAGCAATTGCCGGAAAAGCGCGCCAAGAGCCGCCTCAACCGCGTGGGCAAGGAGCAACGGATCAAGGGCAAGAAGCTGCGCGGCTCGGTCAAGGCCGGGCGCGGCAAGGTATCGTACGACTGAACACACGCGTTGACGCCGCCCCGCCCGCCATGGCACTAGGCCCACCGACGCGGGTGTAGCTCAATGGTAGAGCAGCAGCTTCCCAAGCTGAATACGAGGGTTCGATTCCCTTCACCCGCTCCATCTGCCCGACGTCATACGTCCGGCATTTCCATCGTTTACCGCAGCCACGAAAACACGCGCGTCAGTCGTGATCGCGCGGCGGATTGGGGTGTGTCGGCGGATCAGGCATGACCACACCGACATCGCGTGCATAGGCATTCCAAGCCTTGATCAAAGCGGCCTTGCGGGCGGGTTGCGTTGCGGCAAGATCCTGGGTCTCGCCCGGATCGCGCGTCACGTTGAACAAGTGCCAGGTGCCATCGCTGATGTCGGTGATCTTCCAGTCGCCTCGACGCAGCGAGCGTGAGCCGAACAGTTCGGTACCCACCGCCTTGTCCGGCGGATAGACCGCGCTGCCGTGCGCCAGCAGTTCCTGCCAGCTCAGCCCATCGATCGGCGGGACCGCGCGCCCGGCGAAACGCCCAGGCTCCGTCGGCACATGGGCGATGTCGAGCAGCGTCGGCACCACGTCGCGCACGTTCGTATACGTGGCCGAAACCGACCCCGCACGCGCGATGCCCATGCCGGTGACGAAGGCCGGTGCGTGGATGCCGCCTTCGCTGGCGAACGTCTTGAAACGCCAGGACGGCGATGTCGCGGCCTGGGCCCAGCCGGCGCCATAGTTCACGTAGCTTGCCGGGGTCCCCAGCGTCTCCAGCGGGGGCGGCACCGCGCCCGGCTTGGGCGCCGGATCACGCGCTTCGGCACCGTTGTCGGAGAGGAAGGCGATGACCGTGTCGTCGTATTCGCCCTCGGCCTTCAGTTCGGTCACGACCCGCCCGACCGCACTGTCGAGGCGATCGACCATGGCGGCATAGATCTCCATCTTGCGCGAGGATGCCCGCTTCTGCTCGGCGGTCAGCGAAGCCCACGGCACCGTATCGACCGGGTGATGCGGCCGTACCGCGGGGTCGATCAGCCCCAATGCCTTCTGACGCGTCAACCGCTGCTCGCGCAAGGTATCGTAGCCCACGTCATAGCGGCCCTTGTACTTGGCGATGGTTTCGGCAGGCGCCTGCAACGGCGCGTGCGGTGCGGTGAAGGCGAGATAGGCGAAGAACGGCTTAGCGCCATCGCTGGCGTGGGTGGTCCGCAGCTGATCGATGAGCTTGGCCGCGAACGCGTCGGAAGAGTAGAAGTCTCTGGGCAGGCTGGTGACCGCGACACCGTCCTCGCGATAGCCCGACATTTTCGTCGGATCGGGCGAGAGACCAAGGCCGAAGTGGTTGTGGCAGCACTGCAGCATCGCGAAGCTGTGCTGGAATCCACGCGCATGCGGATCCTGTTCGGGCGCGACGCCAAGATGCCACTTGCCGGAGAACAGCGTGCGATAGCCAGCCGCACCCAGCCGTTCGGCGACCGTCGCAGTATCCGCGCGCAGATAGCCTTCGTAACCCCGCTTGCCGATCTGGTTGGGCGCCATCGATTCGGGCATGTTGCCCAGTCCGACACGGTGACTGTCACTGCCGGTGAGCAGCATCGCCCGGCTTGGTGCACAGGCCGCTTCCGTGTGAAAGCCGGTGAGCCGCATGCCCGATCTGGCAAGCGCATCGAGGTTGGGTGTGTCGATCTCTCCGCCGAACGCACCCAGGTCCGAAAACCCCAGATCATCGGCGACGATGACGAGGATGTTCGGCCGCTTCGGCTCGGCGGCATGGGCTGCAGGCGATACCAGCGCGGAGCAGGCGAGCGCCGCCGCCATGCTCCGGCGCCAACCGATGTGGCGCGACGCCCCTCTCACCACGAAGGCCCCTGCTGCAGGACTTCGCTCAGCGGCGATTTACGCACTCTCGTGATCGGCTGGGTGGCGGACGCCAGCCACCTGCCCTGGATCACGCCGGTCGGATAGCCGGCGGTCGGATAGCCGGCGCTCGCGAGGCATCGACGAATACGCATAACCTGTTCTTCCCCTCGTCGCATTCGGTTGGCCGTCCTGGTATCCATGTGTGGTCGTTGGCGCGGACCGATGCCGAATACCACCGAGCGAAAAGCCTGAACGAAAAGCACTCGGCAATCGCCGATGATTGGCGATTGGAACTTCTTCAAGCAAGCCCAACTTGCACGCCCTTCATATGCCCCCGGTGGCACAGCGATTCGGAACAGGGGGCGATGGTGCAGCCGCCAGCGGCGCTGCCTCCACGCAGTGTTGCCCCGCCGACGTCACGCTCGTGAATGGGAAGGTGTTGTCGGCGATGATGGTAAGCTATTGCGATGCTGGCGTGATTTCTGCGGCTCGCGCACATCGCCACGAACAGATAATTGCAAGTTGAATAACAGCTGAAGCGAACGAGGCACCGATGTCGTATGACGCGAACATTGCCTCCAGGTTGCACATGCGAGACAGGTCGCGCAAAGCTTGGCCGGTCAGATAATGATTGCTTTTCAATAGGACAGCACGCAGCGATCATCATGCAACGCCTTTGGGACAAAGGCTCGATCCCGTCCGATGTTGCAGATACCAATTTTAATTTTGCAATGCAGCATTGGCGACTTGTCCGCTGTGCGATCTTCCCTGTAATGCGCGATCAGCATTGTCGTG
This sequence comes from Novosphingobium sp. TK46, assembly GCF_055361525.1. Taxonomy (NCBI): domain Bacteria; kingdom Pseudomonadati; phylum Pseudomonadota; class Alphaproteobacteria; order Sphingomonadales; family Sphingomonadaceae; genus Novosphingobium; species Novosphingobium sp. TK46. Next base: position 1,953,483 of record NZ_CM143963.1, on the reverse strand, counting down.
AGGTCGTGAATTGGCATCTGAGCGTTTAGGACTGCGGGATGCCGCCGCGTGGCTCGCGGAGATAGTCGGGCCGGACAAGGGCTACGTTAACGTCGGCTTCGTCTACACCCTGGCGATCACGCTGCTTTCACTGGCCACGCCGATTTCGGTCCAGTTGCTGATCAACTCGGTGGCGCGGACCGCGCTGGCCGCACCGTTGTGGATCCTGTCGGGCGTGCTGCTCGTGCTGCTGCTGCTGGTCGCCTGTCTCAGTGCCTTGCGCATCTACCTGCTGGCGATGTTCGAGCGGCGGATCTTCGCCAGGGTCGTTGCCGAGATCACCGTGCGCGCAGTCCATGCGCAAAACCCCTTCTTCTCGGACGACAGCCGGGGAAGCCTGTTCAACCGGTATTTCGATATGGCGCTGGTGCAAAAAGCGGTGCCCAGCCTGGTGATCGGTGCTTTCACGATCATCCTGCAGGCCGCCGTCGGATTGGTGGTGACGAGTTTCTACCACCCGTTTTTCCTGGCATTCAACATCGTTCTGGTAGGGGTCTGCGTGATCATCTGGCTGGTCTGGCGCCATGGAGCGATCACCGGGGCGGTCGCCCTGTCGCACGCCAAGCATCACGCCGCGGACTGGCTGGAGAGCGTCGGCGCCTCGAACGGCTTCTACAAATCCGCGCGACATCTCGATTTCGCGATGGATCGGTCCGAAGCCGTCACCGCCAACTACATTCGGGCGCATCGCCAGTATTTCCGCTATAGCTTCGCGCAGGCGCTCGGCTATTTCCTCGTCTATGCCTTTGCCGCCGCGACGCTGCTGGCGCTGGGCGGGAATCTCATCCTGGCGGGGCAGCTCTCGATCGGCCAACTGGTGGCGGCAGAGCTCATCATGTCCGGCGTGTTCTATGGCATCTACCAACTGGGTTGGTATCTCGACACGTTCTACGATCTGGTGGCGAGCGCGGAGGAATTGTCGCTTATCTTCGCCATTCCGCAGGAAGCGGCCGGCCGTGGCGGCGATGCGCCGCGCGATGGCGCGGTGCGCTTTCGCGAGGTGGAACTCGCCGGGTCGCGCTTCGATTTCGCCGTTGACAGTGGTGAACAGGTCGCGATCGTGGCGGAGCCGGGCGTTGAAAGCCAGATCGCCGTCCTCCTCAAGCGTCACGAGAACCCCGACCGGGGATTGCTGTCGATCGGAGGCAGCGAATTGGGCAGCTTCGATATGTACCTGCTGCGCTCGGCGGTGATGGTGCTCAACCGGCCAACCATCGTCGACGTCACGATCCGCGAATATCTCCACCTCGCGGGTGGCGGCATCGCCGACGGCGCGCAGGTGATGAATGCGCTCGACATGGTAGGCCTCTCGCCGCGCATCGCCAGCTTGCCGGGCGGGCTGGACACGCAGCTGGCAAGCTCGGGCTCGCCCCTGTCCATCGTCGAGGTGATGCAGCTGAAGGTCGCGAACGCCCTACTGAGCCGGCCCAATGTGCTGCTGCTGTCCCAGCTGTTCGATATGATGCCGGCAGAACCGCTGCTGGCGACGCTGCGCGTGTTGCGCGACCAGGGAACGACCGTCCTGCTCTTCACCGGCCGACCCGAGGCGCTGAAGCTCGACAGCTGCCTGTGGCTGGGGGCGCGCGCGCAACATCGCTTTGCAGACCAGACGGAGATGACAGGCTTTCTGGCCGACCGGGAGCACGGCGCGTGACGATCGAGGCCGCGCAGCTTACGCACTTCCGGTCGCTCGCGAAGCTCAGGCCGCCGCGCGTGGTGGTGACGGTGGGCTGGCTCATCCTGGTGGGCATCTGCCTCGCGGTCGCCATCCTGTTCGTGCCATGGCGGCAGACGGCGCAAGGCGGCGGGCAGGTGATCTCGCTTGACCCCGAAGATCGCCCGCAGCAGGTGTCATCGCTGGTCGATGGCCGGGTCGCGCGCTTCTTCGTCAGCGATGGCCAGCGGGTGAAAGCCGGCGACCCGATCGTGCAGGTCGTCGACGTCGATCCCAACTTCCTCGAGCGGATCGCCGCCGAGAAGGCGGAAGTCGTCGCCCAGATCGCGGCGATCGAGCAAGCACGTGCGGTCGCCTCGATCGACGTAGGACGCACGGGGCAGTTGTTCGCCGAGGGACTTGCCGCGCGACGCGACTACGAGCAGACGCAGATCAAGGTCGCCGATGCCAACGCCAAGCTGGCCGAGGCTCGCGCGAAGCTCAAGCAGATCGAAGTGAAGCAAAGGCGCGAGACGGCGCAGATCGTCACCGCGCCGCGCGATGGCCGGATCCAGAACCTCAATGCCGCAGCCGGTGGCGCGCTGGTCTCCGCCGGTACGGTGCTGGCGCTGGTCGCCCCCGAGCGGATCGAACGCGCGGTCGAACTCTACGTCGATGGTCGCGACATCCCGCTGGTCGATCAGGGTCGGCCGGTGCGGCTCGAGTTCGAGGGCTTTCCTGCCTTCCAGTTCAGCGGCTGGCCCGCGTTCGCCGCCGGCATCTACGATGGTCAGGTGCGATCCGTGGATCCCACGCCCCGGCCGGATGGCTTGTTCCGCGTGCTGGTGGAACCCACCCCCGGAAAGCCGGCCTGGCCGCTGCGGCGTTTCGTACGCCAGGGCAGCAAGGTCCTTGGCTGGGTGCAAGGCGACAACGTGACCGTGGGGTACGAATTGTGGCGCCAGCTCAACGACTTTCCGATCAACTTCGGACAGGACGAGGTCGCGGGCAAGCAGCCGGAAAAGCAGGACAAGGCTGAGAAAAGCTCGATCGAGAAGAAGAAGAAGTGATCAGGCGGTTGATGATCGGCACGGTCGCGCTGCTGGTCGCCACGGCATCGTCGACAGCCTATGGCCAGGACGGCGCCGCATCGGCGACGATGGCCGAGGCCGGCGGCCCCCTCACCCTCCAGGACGTCCTGCGCTCGTCCGCCCGCTCGGCGCCCGACATCATCGCGGCACTGGCGCGCAACCGCCAGGCGGAGGGCCGCGCGGTGAGCGCACAAGGCGCCTTCGATACCGTATTCGCGATCGATGGCCGCAGCCGCGTCGCCGGCTATTACGATGGGAGTGAGATCGCCGGAAAGGTCGAGCAGCCGCTGTCGGACAATGGCGGCTATGTCTATGGCCAGTATCGCGCCTCGCGCGGAGACTTCCCGATCTATGAGGACAAGGCCTACACCAACCGCCTGGGAGAGGTGAAGGTCGGGGCGCTCTATTCGCTGATGCGCGATCGCCTGATCGACGCGCGCCGCTCGGAATACCGGATGGCTGCCAACGACATCGACATCGCCCGCTTCGAAGCCCGAGCCACCGGCATCGGCGTACAGGCGCGCGCGGTCGAGGCCTATCAGAAATGGGTCGCCGCAGGGTTGAAGCTCACCGCCTATCAGGGCCTGCTGGATCTGGCGCAGGCACGCACGCACGGCATCCAGCGCCAGGTGCAGCTGGGCGCCAAGGCGGACATACTGCTGGTCGAGAACGAGGCGAACCTGGTCAAACGGCAGGCCTATGTCGTCGAGGCGCGCCAGGACGTGCGCGCGGCGGCGGTGAAGCTGTCGCTGTATTACCGCGATGAACAGGGGCTGCCGGTCATCGTCGACGACGCGCGCCTGCCTGTCAACGTCGACGCACTCGACGGGTTGCGGACGGATCGGGCGTTCAATCCCGACAGCCGGCCCGATTTCGCGATCCTGCTGCAGGAAATCGACAACGCCACGATCAAGCTGGCGCTTGCCCGCAACGATCTGCGGCCTCGGCTGGACCTGGGCGGCGAAGTGGCGAAGGATATCGGCAGCGAGGGACTGGGCGGGTCGAGCCGCACGCCGCTCGAGGTCATCGTCGGCGTGACCTTCAAAGTGCCGCTGCAAAACCGCAAGGCAAAGGGCAAGCTGGCCGAAACCCAGGCGAAGATCGATGAGCTGTCCGTCAAACAGCGCTATCTCGCGGAGAAGATCCGCGCGGAAGTCGGCACGATCGGCATCGAAGTGGATACGGCGGGCCAGCTGGTCAATACCAGCGGACGCGAACGCTCGCTGGCGCAAGAACTCGCGACGGCGGAGCGTCGCCGCTTCCAGTTGGGATCGAGCGATTTCTTCCTGGTCAATCAGCGTGAGGAAAGCGCGACAAACGCGGAAGTGAAGCTGATCGAGGCCCGCGCCCGCGTCGCCGCCGCCCGCGCCGAACTGGCCGCGGCGACCGCCGACGAAGATGCGCTGGGCCTGAACCAGCAAACGACCTATCCCTAAGGCCGGCCTCGGCCGAGCGATCTCGCCTGCGCCATGATTTCATAGACCGCCAGCAGCGCCGGGATTGCGGCTGGCGCTGCGGCCTTCACCAGATCTGCATCTCGGCGTCCTCAGCGGAAACGCGGCCGTTCTCGTCCATCATCTCCTTGCTGATATGCGACACATATCCGCCCAGATCCGGATCGTAAGTGAGATCCTGCCAGGGAACGCGCAGGTAGCGGGTCGCACCCAGGCCGAACAGGCCACTGTCCGAGACGATCACATGCGCCACTTGCCCCGTGCGCTTGTTGACCATGAAGTTGTGCACGTGGCCGACCTTCTTGTGGTCGAGGCCATAGACATGGGTGCCCTCGACCCGGTCGGAGGCGACCAGATCATGATCGCCGACCGTTTCGATCGGGGCGTCGGGGCCGGTGGTATCGATTTCGCGTTCGGGCATGGGCTTGCTCCTTCTGCAGCCCTAAACGCGTGTGCCCGCGATCAGTTCGCGGCGTCGCGGATCATCTTGAATCCATAAAGGAGGTGATCGAGCTGGCCGTCGGGTACCGGGGTGAAAGCCAGGCTGTCGCCATCGGTGCGGATGAGGTCGATGCGTTCGGCGACGTCTTCCAGCGACCATTCGGGCTGGAACACGCCGGCGTTCTCGGCGATCCAGGCGCGTGCGACGCGGCCACCCATCGCGACGTACATCTCGCCCGACGCGGCGCAATCCTCGTGGCAGAGATAGCCGACCATCGGCGCGACCTGTTCGGGCTCCATCGGCGGGAACTTGCTGGTGTCGATCCCGTCGGACATCCGGGTGACGGCGGCTGGCACGATCAAATTCGACTTCACGTTGTGGTTCTGGCCCTCGATCGCGGCGGTGTTCGAAAGGCCCATGAAGCCGGCCTTGCACATCGCGTACGTAACGTTGTCCGACTTGCCGTAGAGTCCGTTGATCGAGCTGGTCAGGACGATGCGGCCGTACTTTTGCGCCATCATGTGCGGGAAGGCTTCGCGCACGACGTGGTACGCGCCCTTCAGATGCACATCGAGAACGGCGGTGAAGTCTTCGTAGGCCAGGTCGCTCAGGCTGCCGCGACGCACGTTGCCGGCCGAGTGGATCAGGATGTCGATACGCCCGAATGCATCGAGCGCGGATCGGATGATCGCCTTGCCACCTTCGGGCGTGGCGACGCTGTCGGTGTTGGCGATGGCCTCGCCGCCGGCGGCGCGGATCTCGGCGGCGAGTGCCTCGGCCGGGCCTTCATCAGTCAGATCGCCCGCCATCGAGGCGCCGGGATCGTTGACGACGATCTTGCAGCCGCGGCTTGCCAGCAGCAGCGCGTGCGCCCGGCCCAACCCGCGACCGCCGCCGGTGATGACCGCGACGCGGTTGTCGAAGCGTAGATCGGGCATGGACGGTCCTCTTTTCACTGGGCTGCTGCGCTTCTTAGCGAGCGATAACGGTCAGGCAACGACTCCCGATGCCTTCAACGCGGCAATCCGCTCCGGCGTAAGATCCAGAACGTCGGCCAGGATCGCATCGGTATGCTGGCCCAGGGCGGGCGGCGCCTCAGGTGTCGGCTGCTCGGCACCGGTGAAGCGGATCGCGCGGTTGACCAGCGGGATGCCGCCGAGCGTGGCATGCTGCGCCTCGACCACCATGTCGCGGGCGATCGCCTGCGGTTGCGCCAACGCTTCCGTCACACTCAGGATCGGTGCGTGCGGCACTTCGAACTTGGTGAAGATCGCTACCAGCTCATCAACCGAGCGCGTCTCAGTGAAGGCTGAGACGATCGCATTGACCTCTTCGCGCGCATCGCGACGTTTTTCGAGGGTGTCGTAGCGAATGTCGTTGGTAAGGTCCGGCAACTCGATCGAGCGGCAGACCCGGCCCCAGAAACTCGGCGTCAGGCAGGCGATGACGATCGAGCCGTCCTTGGCCGGGAAGATGCCGTAAGGCACCAGGTTCGGATGCTGCGAGCCTACACGCTGCGGCTCCTTGCCGAAGAACGACAGCTGCGCGATGTAGCCGAGCATGCCCATCAGCCCATCCATCAAGCTGACGTCGATGTGGCGGCCGACACCGGTACGCTCGCGTTCGTAGAGTGCCGAGATGATCCCGATCGGGCCGTTGATGCCGCCGACCAGATCCCCCAGCGGAATCCCCAGCTTGGTCGGCAGGCCGTCCGCCTCGCCGTTCATCGACAGCGTGCCTGACCGCGCCTGCAACACGATATCGAAACTGGGCTGATCCTTGAGCGGCCCGGTCTGGCCATAGCCCGAGATCGAGCAGTAGATCAGCCGCGGGTTGATCGCCTTGAGCGTCTCGTAGCCCAGTCCGAGCCGCTCCATCACGCCGGGGCGGTAGTTTTCGACCAGCACGTCGCACTTGGCAGCGAGGTCGCGGACCAGCGCGAGGCCTTCGGGGCTCTTGAGGTCGACGACGATCGACTTCTTGCCGCGATTGACGGCGAGGTAATAGTGGCTCTCCCCCTCGCGCAGCGGCGGAAAGGTGCGGGTCTCGTCACCGGTGCCGGGCGGCTCGATCTTGAAGACTTCGGCGCCGAGGTCCGCCAGCGCGAGGCTGGCCGCGGGGCCCGCCAGCACCCGGGTGAAGTCGATCACGCGCACGCCGCCCAGAGGGCCCTGCCACTGCGTCTGCTCGGTCTGGGTCATGCGCTCATTTCAAATGTTCGCGGAAGAACGCGAGGATTACCGCCACCGCGTCACGCGCCTCGGGCAGAGCGAGGTTGTAGTAATAACAATGGCCCATGCCCTCGCCGACGATCAGCGTCGAACGCACCCCGGTCTTGAGCAGTTGCGAGTTGGTGTAGATCGCCGGGCTGAGATCGATCGCGCGGGTGCCGGTGATGATCAGCGTCGGCGGGTAAGTCGCCAGGACATCGAGGTGGTAGGCCGGCCACGCGCTCGCATCGCGGGGGTCGATACCGTCGAAGTAGCCCTTGGTGATGTCGATGGGCGGGCTGCCATCCGCTGGCGGCGGCGGGAAAGACGCGTCGATGTAGCCGGCGATGTAGGCGGACTCTCCAGCTTCGAACGGAGCCCCGCCCGCGCCGAATACACCGATCGCGCCGGCCTGCGGCAGCCCATGCGCGGGAAGCCAGGCGGCGGCTTGCGCCGTCAGCACGCCACCGGCCGAGCCGCCGAAGATCCCGATGCGGCCCGGCGTATAATCGTCCAGCAGCGCGGCATAGACCGCGGCGACATCCTCGACCGCGGCGGGATGTTTGTGTTCGGGCGCCATGCGGTAGTTGACGCTGACGATGCGATAGCCGCCCATCGCGGCCAGCGGGATGGACTCCATGTGCGAGATCCCGTCCCAGCCGACCGTAAAGGCGCCGCCGTGCAGGTTGATGAGCACGCGATCGGGATCGTGGCTTCCGTCCGCAGGCGTGAAGTCGAGCACTTCGACGCCGCCGATCGTGGTGCGTTCGAGGGAAACCGGGAACGCCTCGCGCAGGCTGGCGACGCCGGGCGCGGTGTAGGCGTTGATCTGCTCGCGCCGGGTTACGGCATCGTCCGAGCCGACGGTGTCGAACGGTGGGGCCGATGCGCGCAGGCGCTGCGCGGCGGCGGCCTCTTCGCTGATGAGCTTGGATACCGGCAGCACGAACGCGGGTACGCGCACGTCGCCATTGGCTTCGAATTGCGGCTTGGCCTCTTCCATGTCCCTCTCCTTCGAGGTTGCCGGCTCATGTTGGCCCGGCTGAGGAGATTGGTCGCCGCATCTTCGTGCAGCTTAAAGCATCAGCCCCTCCCGATGATGGGAAGGGGTAGCATCCCGGCCCATCCAGCTCCTCCGCGCGTTTAGGAGGAACTGGGATGAGCCAGGATTCTAAGGCTTACGCCTTGCTGGGCAGTTCCGCCACGGCGGTGCCGAAAGCCGAAAGCTCCTGGCGGTGCGTGATCGCCTTCTGCTCGACTTCGACGTACTTCTTGCCGTTCTCTTCGAACTTGCGGGTCACCTCGCCGGTGATGACCATCGCGTCGCCGTCCGGGTTGTGGCGACGGATCTGACAGTTCGACTTGTGCAGGAAGCCCTCGTCGCCGATCCAGTCGGTCATGTGGTGGGTCAGCCACGAGCAACGCTCCGGGCCGTAGTCGTAGGCGCCTGGCGCGCCGACTTCGAGAGCGAACGCCTCGTCCCAGTGCACGCGCTCGGGGCAGTCCGGCACGTTGAAGCGGTTGCGGATGCCCAGGCCCGGGTGGGCCTTCTGCATCTTGTACGCCAGCTTGTTGGCGCGGATGTAAAGACCGCCCCAGCCCTGTGCGTAGCAGATGAAGCCGGTGACGGTCATCGGGCCCTTCATCATCGGCGGCAGCTTGTCGCCGACGTTCACGTCCTCGAAGTAACGCGGCGTGGCGCCACGGGTCTCTTCACGGTCGTAGATGTCGTAGAACTCGTCGAGCTGCTCCTGGGTGAAGGGCTCAACGCGGCCACGCGCTTCGGTGTACTTGGTGCCACGCTCGCGCGCTTCGTCGCGGTCGGTGCGGAACACCCACGAGTCGGCGCCTGCGACCTTCTCGTTGTTCTGGTTGAAGAAGTCGACGTGGTAGATCTGCTGGAACGAGCGACCGGCGAACTTGGTCTGATGCTCGACCAGATCCTTGAGGTAGGCCTCGGTGCGGATCGTGTCGTTGCGCAGGACCGGCTTTTCCCAGGTCCAGTCGGCACCCGCCCACATCGCGTGCACGCCGGCCAGACCACCGCAATAGCCCGAGATGATGCGGCTGGTGGTGAACAGGAACGACGGCAACGCGACGACATCGCCGTACTTGGTGGTCTTGGCATACTCAGGGTCGCACCACAGCGGGTTATCGTCGCCGATACCATGCGCGTAGTGGCGGATCGCGTCGCGCGTGGCTTCGTAGTTCCACGGCTCGACCGTGTTCTCGATCTTCACGCCGATACGGGCGCGCAGATCGGCGAGGCCCTGCTCGGTGATCTTGGGGAACTTGTTCGTGGGGGCGTCTGCTTCAGCCATCTCGTTCTTTCCTGTGTGAAATTTGTGAGGGGTGTTGGTGTTGATCAGGCGACGGTTTGCGCCGCCTTGGCGGCCTCGCGATCGCGCAGCATCTTGCGGTGGACCTTGCCGGCGGGATTCTTGGGCAGTTCGTCGACGAACTCGACGATGCGGGGGAATTCGTGCTGGGCCAGGCGCTCGCGGGTGAAGTCCTGCAGTTCCTTGACCAGCGCGTCACTGCCTTCGCAGTTGGCGACGACGCAGGCCTTGACCACCTGCCCGCGCTGCTCGTCGGGCACGCCGATCACGCCGCACTCCATCACGTTGTCGTGGCGCAGCATGGTGTTCTCGATCTCGACCGCCGACATCGTCCAGCCGGCCGAGATGATCACGTCGTCGGCGCGGCCACAGTGATAGAAGTAGCCATCCTCGTCGGTCTTGGCGCGATCCTTGGTGGTGATCCAGGTGTTGCCGCGCCACAGCATCAGTTCGCCGATCTCACCCGCGTCGGTCTTGCTGCCGTCGGGACGCTGCACTTCGAGCTTTTGCCCCGGAACCGCTTTGCCGAGCGAGCCGGGCTTGACGGTGAAGTCTTCCGCGCCGGGATAGTTGACCAGCACGACGCCGATCTCGGTGGTGCCGTACATCGAGCAGGCGGGCACCTTGAAGGTTTCGTCGATCCATTCCAGCGTGCCGGGATCGATCGGTTCGCCGGTGAACGACAGCTTCTTGAAGTGGAACTGGAAGTCGCCCCCCTTCCCGCTGTTCTTCATCATGCGGTAGTGGGTGGCAGCGGCGCTCATGTTGGTGATGCCGAAGTCGTCGAGCGCCTTCATCAGCCGCACCGGATCGAAGCGGCCGGCGAAGGTGCCGGTGGTCACGCCCATCGCCAGCGGCGCCAGCGTGCCGTGCCACAAGCCGTGGCCCCAGGCGGGTGACGACGGGCAGAAGAACTCGTCGCCCGGACGAATGCCGGTGCCGTAGAGCGCCGCGAACATCAGCGTGACGAGCGTGCGGTGCGAGTGCTTGACCGCCTCGGGCAGCTCGCGCGTGGTGCCGCTGGTGTACTGGAACACGGCCATGTCGGTGGCGCGGCTCTTGGAGCGGTAGGTCGTCGGGTACTTGGCGATCACGTCGAGCAGACCGTCGTCGGCGACCACGATACGCGGTGCTCCGTCCACCGCCACAGAGCGTGCGAGGTCCGCCTTCTCGACATTGGTGATCAGAATCGATGGGTTGCAGTCGCCCACCCGCAGCCGCAGCGCGTCGGGGCCGAACAGCGTGAACAGCGGGACCGAGATCGCGCCGGTCTTCATCGCGCCGAACAGGCAGACATAGAAGGGCAGCGACGGCTCGAGCATGAAGGCGATGCGATCGCCCTGCTTCACGCCCTCGGCATCGAGCCAGTGGGCGAACTGCGCGGCGCCGGCCGAAATCTGGTCGAAACTGAGAATCTCGTCCGAGCCATCGGCATGCGCGATCCGAACCGCGGCGCGGCCCGACCCGTCGGCATGGCGCGTGATGCACTCGTCGGCAATGTTCAGGTACTCGCGATCGCCACTGAACAGCTCCCACAGCGCTGCCGAGGAGGCATGGGCCTGAGCGTCGGCATAGCTGGTGTAATCGGTCAGCCTGGTCATCGAACAATCCCGTGTCGGCGCCGAGCCTCAAGCTTGAGTCGAAGCGCCGTGCTTTTTGCGTTGGACAAATCATGGCACAGCGTGCTTGTTGTTGCAAATAGTGAATGTTATTCAATATATCGAATGATCCTGACCGACCTGCCTCTCGAAGCCAAAACCAGCAAGGCGCCCGCTATCGCCCGTGCGGCGGCTATCCTGCGCCTGCTCGGCAAGCGCGGAACGCCTCTCGGCGTGCAAGCGATCGCGCGCGAACTTGGCCTGGTGCCCAGCACCTGCCTCTACGTCCTGCGCGCGTTGGCGGAGGAGGAGCTGGTCGCCTTTGACCCGGACACCAAGCGTTATGCGTTGGATGCCGGCGTGCTCACGCTGGCGCGCCAGTGGCTGCGCAACGACCAGTTCCACGAAGTCGCCCAGCCGGTGCTCGACCGCATCGCGCGCGAGTTCGGGCTCACGACGTTGGGCGCGCAGTTGTTCGGGCTCGACCACATCATCGTCACCGCCATGTCGCAATCCGGCGCCACTTTTCAGCTTTCGACGCAGGTCGGCAGCCGCTTTCCCGCCCTGGTCTCGGCGACAGGTCGCTGTATCGCCGCCTTTGGGGGGTATAGCGACGCGCAGCTGAAACCTCGCTTCGACAAGTTGCGCTGGGACGAGGCACCCGATTGGGACACCTGGAAGGCGCAAGTCGATGACGCGCGCCAGACCGGCATCGCCGTCGACGCCGGGCACTATATCGCCGGGGTGACGGTCGTCGCCGCGCCGGTGTGGAAACAGGAGGGCCGCCCCAGCCACGCGCTTGTCGCGATCGGCATCGGCAGCGCCATGCGCGGCGAGGCCCTGCCGCGGCTCAAGGACACACTGCTGGCAGCCTCGCGCAGCTTGAGCGAGCGGCTTTCGGGTTAAATGGAATTTGCGCAGCCCCTGCGGCTCGCTAGATGGACGTGAAAAGAAGGACCGGGACGGGAATGACACGCACGTACGAGCACAACCGATGAGCGCGCCGGTGCTCTCGACGACCCTGGACCTCGCCAGTCCCGAGGCGCAGGCGCGCGACGCGCACAACCGCATGCTCGCCGCCGAACTGCGCGAAAGGGTCGCCAAAACCGCGCTGGGCGGTGACGAACGCTCGCGTGCACGGCACCTCAGCCGCAACAAGCTGCTGCCGCGCGACCGCGTGGAACGGCTGCTCGATCCGGGCTCGCCCTTGCTCGAGATCGGGCAATTGGCGGCGCACGGCCTCTACAACGACGAAGTGCCCGGCGCCGGCATCATCACCGCGATCGGCCGGGTCTCGGGCCGCCAGTGCATGATCTTTGCCAACGACGCGACTGTGAAGGGCGGCACCTACTTCCCGCTCACCGTCAAGAAGCACATCCGCGCGCAGGAGATCGCCGAGGCCAACCGCCTGCCGTGCGTCTACCTCGTCGACAGCGGCGGCGCCAACCTGCCCAACCAAGCGGAAGTCTTCCCCGATCGCGACCACTTCGGCCGGTTCTTCTTCAACCAGGCGAACATGAGCGCAAAGGGCATCCCGCAGATCGCCAGCGTCATGGGCAGTTGCACCGCCGGCGGCGCCTACGTTCCCGCGATGAGCGACGAGAGCGTCATCGTGACGGAGCAGGGCACGATCTTCCTCGCCGGCCCGCCCTTGGTACAGGCCGCGACAGGCGAGGTCATCAGCGCTGAGGATCTGGGCGGCGGCGACCTGCACTCCCGCAAGTCCGGCGTTACCGACCACCTGGCCGACAGCGACGAGCATGCGCTGACCATAGTGCGTGACATCGTCAGCCACTTGGGCCCCGCGCACCAGCACGGCCTCGACCTGAAGGACCCGCGCCCGCCCAAGTACGCGGCGGAGGAGCTGTACTCGATCATCCCCGAGGACGTGCGCGCACCCTACGATGTGCACGAGGTGATCGCCCGCATCGTCGATGGCAGCGAGTTCCACGAGTTCAAGGCGCTCTACGGCACCACGCTCGTTTGCGGCTTCGCGCATATCTGGGGCATGCCGGTGGCGATCCTCGCCAACAACGGCGTGCTGTTCTCCGAGAGCGCGCAGAAAGGCGCGCACTTCATCGAGCTGGCCTGCCATCGCCAGATCCCGTTGCTGTTCCTGCAGAACATTTCCGGCTTCATGGTCGGCGGCAAGTACGAAGCCGAGGGCATCGCCAAGCACGGCGCGAAGCTGGTGACGGCGGTAGCGACGGCGCAAGTGCCCAAGCTGACGGTGCTGATCGGCGGCAGCTTCGGCGCAGGCAACTACGGCATGTGCGGCAGGGCCTACGACCCACGCTTCCTGTTCACCTGGCCCAACGCCCGCATCAGCGTGATGGGCGGCGAGCAGGCCGCCTCGGTGCTGGCCACCGTCCACCGCGACGCCGCCAAGTGGACGCCCGAGGAAGCCGAAGCCTTCAAGGCCCCGATCCGCCAGATGTACGAGGACGAAGGCAACCCCTACTACGCGACCGCGCGGCTGTGGGACGACGGCGTGATCGACCCCGTCCAGACCCGCGACGTGCTGGGTCTGGCGCTGTCGGCCTGCCTCGAAGCCCCGATACCGGAGGCACCCCGCTTCGGGGTGTTCCGGATGTGAGGAGCCTACGTTTCCAGATCCTCCCCGAGCTCGTCTCGGGGAGGGGGACCGCCCCACACAGCGGGGTGGTGGAGGGGGAGACGCTCTATGCAAGCGGCGACGATGCCGGTGAGCGCCGCCTCCAGATCGCCCAGCACATCGCGTGCCGGAATGCGCACCGTCTGAATACCCGCCCGTGCAAACCACGTATCTCGCACCACATCCCGCGCCGGCCGCTCACCGAAGTGATGCGCCTCGCCATCGATCTCGATCGCCAGCCGTGCATCCAGACAGTAGAAGTCGAGGGCATAAGGCCCACTCGGATGTTGCTTGCGAAATTTGAGCCCGCCCGGTCGCTTACGCAGTTCCTGCCAGAGCAGGACTTCCGGCAGCGACATCGCCTTCCGCTGCTTCCTGGCACGATCGATAGCGCCGGATTTCGGCTTGGGCGCCTGGTCCTTGAACATCGCCATCTCCCCCTCCACCACCCGCTGCGCGGGCGGTCCCCCTCCCCGAGACAAGCTCGGGGAGGATTTGAGGTAACCTTATGATCAAGTCCCTCCTCATCGCCAATCGCGGTGAAATCGCCTGCCGGGTCATCCGCACCGCGCGTGCACTCGGTATCCGGACCATCGCGGTCTACTCGGACGCCGACGCCAACGCGCTGCACGTGCGCGAGGCCGACGAGGCCGTCCACATCGGCCCGTCTGCCGCGCGCGAAAGCTACCTCGTCAGCGAGCGCATCCTCGCCGCAGCCCAGCAGACCGGCGCCGAGGCGATCCATCCCGGCTACGGCTTCCTGTCCGAGAACTCGGCGTTTGCGCAAAGCGTGATCGACGCCGGGCTCGTCTGGGTCGGGCCTAACCCCGCCTCGATCGACGCGATGGGCCTCAAGGACGCGGCCAAGACGCTGATGGCCGCTGCCGGTGTGCCGGTCACCCCCGGCTACATGGGCGAGAACCAGGACCCCGCCTTCCTCGCCGAAGAGGCCGCCAAGATCGGCTATCCGGTGCTGATCAAGGCGGTCGCCGGCGGCGGCGGCAAGGGCATGCGATTGGTCGAGACGCCCGAGGCTTTCATCGACGCGCTCGCCTCGTGCCAGCGCGAAGCGGCGTCGTCGTTCGGCAACGCCCATGTGCTGATCGAGAAGTACATTCTCTCGCCCCGCCACATCGAAGTGCAGGTGTTCGGCGACAAGCACGGCAACGTCGTCCACTTGTTCGAGCGCGACTGCTCGCTGCAGCGCCGCCACCAGAAGGTGATCGAGGAAGCCCCGGCCCCCGGCATGGACGCCGCCACGCGCGCCGAACTATGCGCTTCCGCCGTGCGGGCGGCCAAGGCGGTCGACTACGTCGGCGCCGGCACGATCGAGTTCATCGCCGACGGCTCGGAAGGCCTGCGAGCCGACCGCATCTGGTTCATGGAGATGAACACCCGCCTGCAGGTCGAGCATCCGGTGACCGAGGAGATCACCGGCGTCGACCTCGTCGAATGGCAACTGCGCGTCGCCTCGGGTGAACCGATCCCCCTGGCGCAGGACGAGCTCGGCATCGACGGCTGGGCGATGGAAGCGCGGCTCTATGCCGAGGATCCGGCCAAGGGCTTCCTGCCCTCGATCGGCAAGCTGGAACTGCTGCAGTTCGGCGACGCCGAGGGTGGCCGCATCGACACCGGCGTCTACGAAGGCGCGGAAGTGTCGCCGTTCTACGACCCGATGATCGCCAAGGTCATCGCCTGGGGCGAAGATCGCGACGAAGCGCGCGAGCGGCTGTCCGACATGCTCAGCGACAGCGCGGTGTGGCCGGTGAAGACCAATGCCTCGTTTCTGGTCAAGGCACTGGAACATCCCGACTTCGTCGCGGGTACCGTCGACACCGGCCTGATCGGCCGCGATGGCGAGGCGATGGCAGAAGTGCCCGCTCCCTCCACCGAGGTGTTGGAGGCCGCTGCCGATTCACTGATCCCGGCTTACGCCTCGCCCGGCCTGCGGCTGAATGCCGCCCCGGCGCGCAAGGCGTGGTTCCTGCTCGAGGGGCAGGAGATCGAGGTCGCGATCGGTGAAGGCTCCGACGAGCCGGCGGACTCGGTGCTGATCACCGAGCAGGGTCAGGCTTGGCAGCTCACGCCTTGGCGGCGCGAGGGCGTGCATGGCGCCGCGACCGGCACCGGAGCGATCCTGGCGCCGATGCCGGGCAAGGTCATCGCGGTCGAAGTCGAGGCCGGGCAGACGGTCACCAAGGGCCAGAGGCTGCTGACGCTGGAAGCGATGAAGATGGAGCACACGCTCACCGCGCCGTTCGATGGCGTGGTGGCGGAACTCAACGCCAGCGCCGGCCAGCAGGTGCAGGTCGAGGCTGTGCTCGCGCGCATCGAAGAGCATGCCGAGACGCCTGCGTGACCTCGTCGCAGGACAAGCAGCGCGCCGCCGAACTGGTTGAGTGGGTGGTGGAGGCCATGGAAGAGGCCGGCACCGTCACCTCGCGCGCGATGATGGGCGGCCATACGCTGTACTGCGACGGCGTGACCTTCGCGATCGTCGCGCAGGGGCAGATCTGGTTCAAGAGCGACACCGAGACCGACCACGAGTGGGAGGCGGCGGGCTGCGCCAAGTTCACCTACGAGCGCGAGGGCAAGCTCGCGACGATGAACTACCGTCTCGCGCCCGACGACGTGTACGATTACCCCGAAGAATTGCGGCGCTGGGCCGAGCTTGGGCTCGTCGCCGGGCGGCGCGCCGTGGCCAAGAAGAAGCCGCGCAAGAAGAAGGAAATCTGATGCCGGGCAAGTTCTTCGATGAGTGGCAAGTGGGCGAACGGATCACGCACCAGCCCAGCCGCACCGTCACCGAAACGGACAACCTGCTGTTCAGCGCCATGACGCACAACATGCAGCCGCTGCACCTCGATGCCGAGGCGGCCAAGGCGAGCGAGTTCGGGCAGATCCTGGTCAATTCGACCTTCACCTTCAGCCTCGCGGTCGGCCTGTCGATCGCGGACACTACGGTGGGCACGTTGGTGGCGAACCTGGGCTTCGACAAGGTGGTGACCCCCAAGCCGACCTTCATCGGCGATACGCTGACCTGCCACAGTGAAGTGGTCGAAATCCGCGAGAGCAAGTCGCGGCCGACGCAGGGCATCGTCGTGTTCAAGCACGAACTGACCAACCAGCGCGGCGAGACGGCGCTGTCGATGCTGCGCACGGTGCTGCTAAAAAAGCGCGAGGGATAGGTTTTGCCACTGGTCAGCCTGACCTGCGCTTTATTCGCCCTACGTCCCGTCGTCCCCGCGAAGGCGCGGACCCCGCTTGTTTTTGTTGATCCTTGGTCTTGGACAAGGAAGCGGGGCCCCCGCCTTCGCGGGGGCGACGTGGCTTGAGGTTTTCGAGAACTGCGCGGAGTGGGGCTAATGGCTTGCGGTACGAACGGTTAGCGCCTGCGGGGTGCGGCCTAGCCCAGCCGCGGATCGACCAGCGTGCGTATCGGCGCGCTCGGGCCTGAGAGATTCGCGACCGCTTCGGCCACACCGCCAAGGCCGATGCGGCCGCCCAGCCACGGCGTCACGTCGATCCGTCCGTCGGCGATCGCGCGCAGCGCCAGGTCCATGTCCTGCGGCTCCTCGCCGCCGGCGAACTGGATGTTGAGTCGCTTGTTCTGCGCGGCGAACACGAACAGGCTTTCGGCCTCCATGCAGTAGCCGCCCATAACGATGCGGCCTTCGAATGGCGCGGCGGCAATGATCCGTTGCAGCATGCCGGGCTGGCCGACGCACTCGTAGATCAGGCTGACGCGGCGACCGTCGAACTGTGGCAGCGGCGCATAGGGATCGGTCTCGCGCGGATCGACGGCGATGTGTGCGCCCGCCGCGATGGCGAGATCGCGCCGTCCCTGGTGGAAGTCGGCCGCGACGATCGGCCCCACGCCCATCAGCCTGAGGCCGGCGATCACGCCCAGACCGATCGCGCCGCAGCCCAACACCAGTGCGGCGTCGCCCTTGTCGGGCCGACCCCGCCGGGCATGTTCCAGCCCGACCGCGAGCGGCTCTACCATCGCCGCATAGTCGTCCGGCAGAGCGTCGGGCACTTCGATCAGGAAGTCCTCGTCGAGCAGCATCAGCTCGCCGAAGCCGCCGGGGCATTGGTGACTGAACCCGACCACGGCATGGCTGCCGCACTGGCGCATGATCGGCACCGAGACCACGCGCCGGCCCGGGCTCACGCTGCGGCGGCTGCCCGGGCCGTAGTCGAGCACTTCGCCGACGTACTCGTGACCCGGCACGAACGGCTTGTCGAATTCGAGCGCCGCGTAGGGCCCGCCCATCTGGCGCGACAGGTCGATGACGTTGCGCCCGCCGGTGAGGAAGTGCTGGTCCGAGGCGCACATCCCGCAGACGTGGGTGCGCACCAACGCCTGGCCCTTGCCCGGGATCGGATCGGCCAGATCGCCGACGCCGACCTTGCCGTCAGCGATGAACGCGGCCTTCATGCTTTCGTCTCCATCACGTCGCGCAAGGCAGGCATGGTCTGTTCGAGCAGCCGCAGCGACTTCCAGCCCTCTTCCGGCGAGAGGCCACCGAGCAGCGGCTGGAAGCCGATGTTGGGGCCATCGGGCAGCGCGGCGACACGCTCGAGCAGTTGGTCGGGCGTCATCGCCGCGAACATGCCGGCCTGGCGCAGCACGGCCGGGTCGGTGAGGCCCATGAACGGCGAGTTCGAGCCGTCGCCCTCCTGCGCCGCCCACTTGGCGTACTCGGTGATGACGTGGACGGCGTGCGGCGCGATCGCCTCCCAGCCGGCGTCCGGATCCTCGCACAAGTGCACCGCGAGCGGCATGCCTTGAACAGGGCGGAAGTACGTGCGCGGGGCACGCCCGGCGGCGGCGCACTCGGCCAGGTAGATGTCGACCAACTCGCCTTTCATCGGCCCGAAGCCGACGTCGTGGCGCGCGGCGCGCTTGGCCGATGCGGCGACGCCGCCGCCGACCAGGATGATGTCGCGTGCGTCCTGCACCGGCAGCGGGCGCACGAAGATCGGGCGTCCATCCGCCTCGAAGCGCTCGCCCGCGAGCGCGCGCAGGATCAGCTCGATGCCTTCGTCCATCAGCCGGCCGCGATCCTTGAGCGACTTGCGGAACATCGCGAACTCCAGCGGCACGTAGCCGGCGCCGAAGATCACGTTGAGCCGCCCGTTGGACATGTTGTCGACCACCGCGATCTGCTCGGCCAGCTCCAGCGGATCGTGCAGCGGCAGGATCACCGCGCCAAGGAGAAAGCGGATGCGGCTGGTCACCGCCGCCATGCCGCCGGCCAGCGTGAACGGCTGCGGCAGATAGCCGTCGTCGGAGCCGTGATGCTGCATCAGGCCGATCTGGTCGGCGCCGATGCGGTCGACGAACGCCGCCATCTCGATCGCGGCGCGATAGAGGTCAGGGGTCGGCGCGGCCCAATCGGGTGAGCGCATGTCGAACGAAACGGTGATCTTGCTGGCGGTCATGCGGGGGCCTTCAGG
This sequence comes from Novosphingobium sp. TK46, assembly GCF_055361525.1. Lineage (NCBI taxonomy): Bacteria > Pseudomonadati > Pseudomonadota > Alphaproteobacteria > Sphingomonadales > Sphingomonadaceae > Novosphingobium > Novosphingobium sp. TK46. The sequence continues at coordinate 1,934,579 of NZ_CM143963.1, read as the reverse complement.
ACAGCATAGGAGGGATCTTGTGCGTCGCGACGGCTGCGCTCGGGTGCAGAAAGCGCGGTGACGTCGCCGATGGTGTCGAAGTCGGTGACGGTGTCGCGACGGTCGATCGCCCATCGCCCGTCGCGCCGCGACCAGCTGTCGCAATAACGGCTCCACACCTGGATCTGGAACGCCTGGCCCTCGCGCTCCCCGCGCAAGGCTGCGAAGACGTAGGCTTCGCTGCCAGCGCGGTCGCCATCCACTTCGATCAGGATGTTGGTGACCTGGTGCGAATGGGCCTGCAATTGAGCATGCGACTTGCAGATCCAGTCGATCGCGCCGCGACCGCTGCCCTGGAAGCCCTTCGGCCCGTAATCCACCACCGCATCCTCGTGGAACACCGAATGGCCCAGCGGCACGTCCAGCCGATCGACCGAGCGGCAATAGCGATAGAGCTGCTCGGTGATCGCCTGCTTGTCGGCGAGGTCCTGCATGACGGCGCTCATGGCTTAGGCTTCGCGGCATAGGCGGACGACATCGCCGCGATCTGGCGGATGCGGGCGCGGCGCTGCGCCGCCGAACTGGCGGACATGATCGCCTCATCGTCCGCTTCGCCCCAGTTGCAAACCGGCCCGTGCGGCAGGCGCTCCAGGCCGAGGCGGGCGACATCGTCGGGCTGGGCCAAATTGTCGGGCAAGGCGATGCCCTTCTGGTCCATGATCTCTCGATGCGCGGGCGTGTCGGTGCGGCCGATCACGTAGCTGAGCACGTCGACGCCGTAAGGCTCCAGCTCGGCCCACAGCGATTCGCACAGCACCAGGTCGAATGCCTTGCTGGCGCCGTAAACCGAGAGCCCTGGCAACCCGGCATAGCAGGCGCCCGAGCCGACCACGATCAACCCGCCCCGGCGGCGCTCTCGCATCGGCGCACCGAACGCGTGGAGCGCGCGCATGGTCGTCATCACGTTGCGGATCGCGAGCGAGTCCCAGTTCGCGATGGCGTTGTCGAAGAACATCGAGCCATTGGCATCGGCGCCTGCGTTGAGGATCAGCAGTCCGACTTCGCGGCCTCCGGCAGCGGCGAGCAGCTGCTCGGTCGCATCATCGCGCGCCAGATCGATCAAGGCGGTGACGCACTCGACACCGTGTCCGGCCCGCAATTCGCGTGCGAGCTGTTCCAACGGCGCTTCCCTTCGTGCGACCAGGATCAGGTTGACGCCGGCTTGCGCCAGTTGCCGTGCGAAGCTGGCGCCGGTGCCTTCGGACGCGCCGGCGATCAGCGCCCAGGGTCCATAGCGGCTTGCGATTTGCGCGCTATCCATCGATGCTCTCTCCCATCGGCCACACAATTATCTGCTGGCCAGCGTCCTTAAAATTCACTAAATCCAGAATATGTCAAACATGAAGTTGTCTGCCGAGGACGAAAGCTTCCTCGATGATATCGCGCTGCTGATGGCGCCGTGGGGCTGGGCGAGGCCGGTGGGGCGGATCTACGCCTACCTTCTGCTGCGCGATGGCCCGGCAACGCTGGACGAGATTGCGGCGGATCTGGGCATGAGCAAGAGCAACACCAGCGTCGCCGCGCGCACGCTGGAGCACTGCGGCAACGCGCGCCGCCATAGCGAGCCGGGCAGCAAGCGCATCTACTACACGGTGCCAGACAGCCATGGCACCTCGTTCCTCGAACGCGCGGCGCTGCTGGGGCGGCTCGAGTCGCTGTTCAACCGCCAGTCCGCGCGCGCCCTGCCCGATGCGGTGACCGGCCGGTTCGACACGCTTGCCGCGTTCTACGCCCGGATGCGCGGGGCGATGGAAGACGTGATCGAGGCGGAACCGGCGCGCGGGATCCGCAAGGCAGCGCGGCGGGGCTGATACGACAGCGCGGGAGAGCGACGATGGATCTGGCCGACTACGTGGACAAGTACAGCTGCATTCGCTTCGCACGCGATGGCGGCGTGCTGGAGATGACTTTACACACGCGCGGCGGGCCGGCGCTGTGGGGCACCTCGCGCACCAGCCTGCACGCCGAGCTGGGCCAGGCCTTCGCCGATATCGCGCGCGATCCCGAGAACAAGGTGGTGGTGCTGACCGGCACGGGCGACAGCTTCATCGCCGGCGGCGACGCGCAGGAGCGCTTCGACGAGCCGGACATGGCGCACATGTGGCGGCGCATCCACGACGAGGGTCTGGCGCTGCTGCACAACCTGCTCGCCGTGCCGGTGCCGATGATCGCGGCGGTGAACGGCCCCGCGCTGGTCCATGCCGAACTGGCAGTGCTCGCCGACATCGTCCTGGCCGCGCCGCATGCCGAGTTCGCCGATCTCGCGCACACGATGCAGGGCGCGGTGCCGGGCGATGGCGTGCACGTCGTCTGGCCGATGCTGCTAGGGCCCAATCGTGGGCGCTATTTTCTGCTTACCGGCGAGCGGATCGGGGCTGAGGAAGCGCAGCGGCTCGGCGTCGTCGGCGAGGTGGTGCCCGCCGACGCCCTGCTCGGCCGTGCGCGCGAACATGCCCATCGCCTCGCCGGCCTGCCGGCACCGATGCTGCGGCACACCCGCAACCTGCTGGTGCGTGAACTGCGCCGCCGCATGTTCGACGAGTTGAGCAGCGGCCTCGCGCACGAAGGGCTCGCGATCCTGCTCGGCCGCTAAGGCCCGGGTTCAGGCCGGCTCGTGCAGCACCTCGGCGAGGCGGGGCACATCGGCGAGCGCACGCAACGCATCGTTGAGGTGCGTGCAGCCCTCCGGTCCGCGCAGCAATTCCAGAACGTCGCCACGGATGGTGTCGAGCCGTTTGCCGACCAGCCGATGCACGTTGTGGACCGCACCGGGACATTCGGAAAACGGCAGGATCCGTGCCTCGGGCTCCAGTGTCAGGATCTCGAGCGTATCGAGGTCGCATTGCGCGCGCAGCACGTATTCGTGAATGGCGACGCGGCCTCCGCCTTTCAGCTTGGCGCTGTCCTGAAACATCGAGTCGATCCGCAATTGCCCGGCGTTCTCATCCCGAGTCACGTCGATACGGCGAGCGCGGCGAAAGCCGGCACCGTCTTCCTCGAAGAACGCATGCCAACCTTCCGGATCGGCCGGGTTGCGCAGTTCTCCCGCATCGGCATCGGCCACGGGGTACGGCGGGTCGCCAGGCAGGACGCCCGAGTTGCCGGTCTGCAAGCCCCAGCAGATATTCGCGCGGCTCGACAGCATCGATTCCATCTCGTCGCCCATCTGCGCACGCATTTGCGCGGCAAGCTCTGGGTACCATTGCGACCATGCGAAGGACGACACCAGCGCCGTGCCCGAGATATCGTCCAGCACCAGGTAAAGCGGATCGTTGCGCTCGATCAGCTCGGGCAGACGTTCGCGCAGGGCCATGCGCAAGTGGTTGCCGCCACGCTCTCCCACCAGCGCATCGATGCCGGGATGATTGGGCTCCGACGTGATCGCGGTGATCGTCTTGTCTTCTGCCATGCGCAGGCGGAATCCACCCTCGCCCAGCACCTGACTTCGCCCGCCGCCCGGATGGGTGAGGTAATCGCGCGCCCGCCCGATCATCAGCCGTTGCCCTTGCGGACCATCAGGCCAGGCGACATCGATGCTGGATGTGCGCCGGACCGATCCGGAGGAGCGCAACGGGGCTGGATTGGCCGTGTCGCGCGGGGGCGGAGGATAGTGGGACGTCGCCATACCCGTACAGTGTAGCGCCGCGCCCAGCATATCAACCCTGCCCGTTACTCGCGCCCGACGATCAACCCTCCGGCGATACCCGCACCAGCAGCTTGCCGATGTGGTCGTGACCCCGAAAGACGCTGGCAAAGGCATCCGGCAAGGCCGCGATGCCCTCGACGATCGACTCGGCAAAGGTGATCTTGCCCGCCTTCATCCAGCCGGCGATATCGTCGAGGCCCTTCTGCCCCGCGAACATCCCCGCGAAGCCTTTGATCTCCAGCGCCTTGTTCATGATGTGGCGGTAGAAGCCGGGCAACCGGTCGGGACCGGGGCCTTCCATGCCAAGCCCGTAGTAAGCGATGAAGCCGCACATCGGCATGCGCGCGCCGCGCTTCAGATGCGGCAGCACCGCCATGGTGACATCGCCGCCGACGTTCTCGAAATAAACGTCCGCACCTTGCGGCAAGGCGGCCGTGAGCTGGTCGGCGAAGTCGGGCGCCTTGTAGTCCGCGACCGCGTCGAAGCCGAGGTCGAGCAGCCCCTGACACTTGGCCCTGCCACCGGCGATGCCGACCGCGCGCGCGCCGAGCGCCCTGGCGATCTGTCCCGCCATCGAACCGACCGCGCCGGCCGCCGCGGAGATGACGATGGTCTCGCCGGCCTGCAGCCGACCGACCTTGATCACGCCTTCGTAGGCCGTCTGCCCCGGCCCGCCGAGCGCGCCGAGCGCGGTCGACACCGGCGCCAGATCGGGATCGAGCTTGCGCGGGGGGCCACGATAGTCGCTCTTGTCCGGGGCGACGATGGCCCGCTCAGCCCACAAGCTGCGCCCCTCGACATAATCCCCTGCGGCGTAGTCCGGGTGGTTCGAGACGATCACGCGCGACACCGTCGGCCCGATCATCGGCGCACCCAGTTCCACCCGGCTGCCCCCCGTCATGGTCCTTTCGTCGACCGAAAACCGGATAAGCGGATCGACCGCGATGTAGAGCGTCTGCAGCAGCAGTTCGCCCGCGCCCGCTTGTGGTTCGGCCACCTCCTCGATGCGGAAGTCCGACGCTGCGGGATCGCCCTGGGCATAGCAGGCAAGGACGACCTGCTTCACGCCCGTGCTCACTTCAACCTGACCGGCACCGAGGTCATCCCGCGATGCTCGAGGCCGCGATACGCGGGCCGGGGCTTCGACGGATCGAACGTCATGTCGGGGAAGCGGTCGAGCAGGCCGTTGATGGCGACGATCATCTCCTGACGCGCGACCTCGATGCCCAGGCACCGGTGCGGGCCGAAGCCAAAACCCATGTTCGCCTGCTTTTTGCGGAAGATGTCGAATTCCAGTGGGCGCTCGAACACGGAAGGATCGTGGTTGGCGGCGCCGAAGCACAGGTAGACGCGCGTGCCTTCGGGTACGAACACGCCCTCCACTTCAGCGTCGGCGGTGCTCACACGCGGCATCATCGGGTCGGTGCAGCGCCACCTGAGCGACTCCTCGACCGCCAGTTCGACCAGGGCGCGGTCCTCGCGGCAGGCATCCCAGAAATGGCGGTGGGACATCAGCGCGTCGATGGTGATGCCCAGCTGCCGCCAGGTCGTGCCGCCACCGGCGAAGATCGCCAGCTTGCAATAGCCGAAGATTTCGTCCTCGGTCAGCTTGCGCTTGAAGCCGTCTTCCTCGTCGACGATCTCGGCATTCAGCAGCCCGGTGATGAGGTTGTCGCCGGGATCGCGGGTGTTCTGCGCGATCAGGTCACGCAGCGTGGTGTCGATCCAGGCGCGCGACGCCGCGGCCTCCTCGGGCGGCAGTTTGGCGGCACCGAAGGTGGCGCGATTGAGCTGGTAGCGAAATTCGATCACGTCCTCGCCCTCCAGCCCGATCGCACGGGTGACGGTCGCCATCGGCAGGCGGGCGCACAACTGGGTGTTGAGATCGGTTGTCTCTTCATCGCGCAAGCGGTCGAGGAGCGCGTCGACGGTCTCCTCGATCCAGCGCTTGTTCCACCAGTCGATGACCTTGGGCCGCTTGAACAAGGGCTGCGCGGCCGAGCGCAGGCGCTTGTGCGGCTTGCCCACCATCGACAGGATCGTGGTGCCGATCGTGCGCACGCCCGCGCTCTCGTTGTAGCCTTCGGACGAGAACAGCAGGTTTTCGCGAAAGCCGATCTCGTTCGCGCGATACGAAAAGAAGGTCATCTCGTTGCGCGGCGGGCCCATCGTCATCGGCAGTTCTGGTACGCCGAGCAGCCCGCGCAACGAACCCTGATGCACGGGCGCCGCATCGCGCAGCGCGTTCATGTCGTCGGTGTAGTCGCGGTTGCCGTCGACCCCGGCGTTCGCGCTTTCCTTGTTGACGTCGAACATCTCGGCATAGCGCGGATTGTCGGACATCAGCGAGGCCAGGGCATTCGAACCGGACCCATGGCCCATCGGACACGTCGCCATATGCATCAAGCTCCTGTCTTGCGGCCGGCCATCAGGCCGCCGTCGACCGGCAGGTTCACGCCGGTGATGTTGGACGCCAGGTCCGAACAGAGAAACAGCGCGGCAGCGGCGGTGTCACGCGGGTCGATCGCCTTGCCCAGCGGGTGCGCCTTGCCCATGCTTTCGAGGATGCGCTCCTTGTGGGAGCTATCGGGATCCATCCCGGCATAATGCGTGAGCATGCCGGCGGGGCACACCGCGTTGACGCGGATGCCCTGGTCGGCGACCTCGATCGCCAGTGAACGGGTAAGCTGGACGACCGCGCCCTTGGTGGTGCCATAGAGCACGCCGCCATAGCCCATCATGCCGGCGACCGACGCGGTGGAGACGATCGCGCCGCCGCCCTGCCCATCATCGGCCTGCTTCTGGAACTGGCGGATCGCCGCCTGACAGCCATAGACCACGCCGTTGATGTTCACGTCCTCGACGCGCTTCATCTCTTCGGGATCGCAGTCAATCAGCCGCTTGAGCCCTGTGCCGGGGATCGGGCTGATGGTGATGCCCGCATTGTTGTAGATCACGTCGAGCCGGCCGAACGCCGCCACCGCCTTCGCCACCGCCGCATCGACCGATGCAGGGTCGGACACGTCGCAACCGATCGCCACCGCCTCGTAGCCGGCGGCCGTCGCCAGCGCTGCGGTTTCCTCGGCACTGGCGGCGTTGATGTCGGCGGCCACGACCTTCGCGCCATGCTCGCCGAACAGCAGCACCGCCGCGCGCCCGACACCCGAGCCGGCGCCGGTTATGAGCGCCACCTTTCCTTGGACCAGTCCGTCCATCATCTCTCTCCCGTGTTCCTCACCCGCCGATGTTCAGCGTGGTCATCATCTGGAATTCGCGCAGACCCTCGATGCCCCGCTCGCGCCCTTGCCCGCTCATCTTGATGCCGCCACCGCTGGCGTAGCTGGACATCAGCGCGCCGTTGATGTTCACCGCGCCGCTGCGAATCTTCAGGCCCACTTCCAGCGCCTTGACCTTGTCCGCGCCATGCACCCAGCCGGACAGGCCGAACTTGGAATCGTTCGCCATCTGCACCGCATGATCGAGATCGCGGTAACCGATCACGCCGATCACCGGCCCGAAGATCTCGTCCTGCGCGGCGGGATTGCCGTTGTCGGGCAGGTCGAGCACGGTCGGCTCGAAGAAGAACCCCTTGTCGAGATGTTCCGGGCGCTTGCCCCCAGTGACCACCTTGCCGCCCGCGGCGACGGCGGCCGCGACGAAGTGCTCGCATCGGGCGCGCTGCCCGGCGCTGATTACCGGCCCCAGCACCGTCGCCGGATCGCCGGCAGGCCCGATCTTCACGCCTTCCAGCGCCTTTGCCATGCTTTCGAGAACTTGTTCCTTGCTCTCCTGCGGCACGAACACGCGCGTACCCAGCACGCAGCCTTGCCCCGCATGCGAGAGACAGACGCTCGATGCCGCCGACGCCGCGCGGCCGACCGCATCCGGCAAATAGATCTGCGCCGACTTGCCGCCGAGCTCCAGCACGAGCCGCTTGAGCGTGGGCGCGGCCTGCTCGGCCACCTTGGCGCCGACCGCGCACGATCCGGTGAAGCTGACCATGTCGACATCGGGGTGCGTGGTCATGGCGAGGCCGCCTTCCAGCCCCTCCTCCATGATCACGTTCATGACGCCCTTGGGCAAGCCCGCCTCGTCGGCGGCCTCGGCAAAGACCATCGACGACAGCGGCGTGAGCGGATTGGGCCGCAGGATCACCGTGTCGCCCGCCATCAGCGCCGGCACGACTTTCCAGAACGCAGTGTAGAACGGCACGTTGTAGGCCGAGATCGCCGAGACCACGCCCAGCGGCGACCAGCGCTTGAGGCTCTGCACCACGAAGTACGGGTTGACCCGTTCGTGCAGCGGCAGCGGGTTCTCCTCATGCTCGGGCAGACGCAGGAACAGGTCGACGATCTCGTCGGTCATCCGCAGCGGCGCATGGACCTGTGCGCCCATGACGTTCGACGAGACCGGGCACCCCGCCTCCAGGATAGCGCATTCCTTCAGCCGATCCGCGCGGCTGCGCAGCGCCTCGGCATAGCGGGTCATATACCGGGCGCGTGCCTTCATCGACAGGCCAGACCAGCCGCCATCGTCGAAGGCCCGCCGCGCGGCGTCGATCGCGGCGATTACCTGCGGCTGCGATGCACCGACAACGGTGTCGACGACGCTTTCGTCCGAGGGGTTCTGCACGGCGAACGTGCTGCCCTCTCCCTTGACGAACGCGCCGTCGATGTAGCCCGCGTACTCCAGCTTACCCCTCCATATTCGTTATTTCGAATTTATGTTCGCCAAATCAGATTAGCGTAGCATGGTCGAGGCGTCAATCGGTCAGCCGGAGCATGGCTGTGCCGTTGCATCATGGCGGCGCCATCCCTATTCCACGCAACGCCTGCCCATTCGGCGCCTGGCGGCTGCGCAACGGCGCCGCCCCGCTGCGGCCCGACTATCGACGCGAAGGATGCCTGCGATGGCCTACACCGATTTCCTCAAGACCCAGTGCTACATCGATGGACAATGGGTGGATGCGGACTCCGGCGCGACGTTCGAAGTGACCGATCCGGGCTCGGGCAAGCTCATCGGCACGGTGCCCAAGGCCGGCGCCGCCGAGACCGCGCGCGCGATCGACGCCGCCGAGGCGGCGCTCCCCGCCTGGCGCGCCAAGACGGCGGGCGAGCGCGCCAAGCTGATGCGCAAGCTGTTCGACCTGATGATCCAGCACCAGGACGAGCTGGGCGAACTGCTCAGCCGCGAGCAGGGAAAGCCTTTCGCGGAAGGCAAGGGCGAGATCGTCTACGGCGCGGGCTTCATCGAATGGTTCGCCGAAGAGGGCAAGCGCGCCTATGGCGACGTGATCCCCAGCCATGCCGCCGATCGCCGCATCGTCGTGATCAAGCAGGGCATCGGCGTCGTCGGCGCGATCACGCCATGGAACTTCCCCAACGCGATGATCACCCGCAAGCTCGGCCCGGCGCTCGCCGCTGGCTGCACGATGGTCATCAAGCCGGCTTCGGCAACGCCCTACTCGGCGCTGGCGATCGCGGTGCTGTGCGAGATGGCGGGCATTCCCAAGGGCGTCGTCAACGTCGTCACCGGCAGCGCCGGCGCGATCGGCTCTGAACTGACGCGCAATCCCAAGGTCGCCAAGATCACTTTCACCGGATCGACCGAGATCGGCCGCCAGTTGCTCAAGGAATCGGCCGAGACGATCAAGAAATGCTCGATGGAACTGGGCGGCAACGCGCCGTTCCTGGTGTTCGACGATGCCGACGTCGATGCCGCGATCGAAGGCGCGATGATCTCCAAGTTCCGCAACGGCGGCCAGACATGCGTATGCACCAACAGGTTCTACGTGCAGGACGGCGTCTATGATGAGTTCGTCAGCAAGCTGGCAACCCGCGTCAAGGCGATGAAGATCGGCTACGCCATGGACGAAGGCACGCAAGTCGGCCCGCTGATCGACGAGAAGGCGGTCGAAAAGGTCGAGGAGCATCTGCAGGACGCGCTCGATGGCGGCGCCACCGTGCTCGCCGGCGGCAAGCGCAGCCCGCTGGGCCACAGCTACTTCGAGCCCACCGTGATCGCCGGCGTCAAGCGCGACATGAAGCTCGCCAAGGAAGAGACCTTCGGGCCGCTCGCCGGCGTGATCCGCTTCACCGACGAAGCCGATGCGATCGCCATGGCCAACGATACCGAGTTCGGTCTCGCCAGCTACTTCTACGCCCGCGACATCAGCCGCGTGTGGCGCGTGGCCGAGGCGCTGGAAGCCGGCATGGTCGGCATCAACACCGGGCTGATCTCCACCGAAGTCGCGCCGTTCGGCGGGGTCAAGCAGTCGGGCCTGGGCCGTGAAGGCTCCAAGTACGGCCTCGAGGACTTCATGGAGACCAAGTATCTGTGCATGGGGATCGAGACCTCGGCCCCCGCGGCCAAACAGGGTCAGCCGCAAGCCGGTTCCCCGGCTGCAGGCTCCGAGTAAGCGTTCGCCCGTTCTGCCGGCAGCCGGTCCGTTCGTGACCGGTTGACCGGCGGATCGCTTCGGCCGATCCACCGCACCCATGATCCTGCGCGCCGCCAACTCCACCGATGTCACCGCCTTGACCGCCTTGGGCGAGGCGGCGTTCTGCGCCTCCTTCGCGCATCTCTACGCGGCCGAGGACCTTGCCACGTTCCTAAGGTCCAGCCACTCGACCACCAAGGTCGCGGCGGAAGTCGCCGACCCGAACATGCGCGTACACCTGGCGGTCGACGCCGACGGCAAGTTGCTCGGCTTTTGCAAGCTCGTGCTCGCCTGCGGCTGGCCGGACCATGCTCGCGCCCCGCGTGTGATCGAACTCAAGCAGCTTTATACCGATCCCGATGCCACCGGGCGCGGCATCGGCGCCGCGCTGATGGACTGGGCGCTCGATGAAGCGGCCGCTTGTGGCGCGGGTGAGATCCAGCTGTCGGTCTATAGCGACAATCCCGGCGCACAGCGGTTCTATGCGCGGTATGGCTTCACCAAGATCGCCGGCATCCACTTCATGGTCGGCAACCAGCGCGACGAGGAGTTCCTGTTCGCCAGGCTGCTGTGACCCCGCCCGCGCGGCGCGTACCCGGGGTCAGAACCACTTGAGCCGGCGGAACAGCACCAGTTGCGCACCCGCGATCACCGCGCACATCCCCACGATCTTCCAGAATGCCAACGGATCGTGGGCGTTGGGAATACCTTCCACGTTCATGCCGATCAGGCCCGACAGGAACGTCAGCGGCAGGAAGATCGTGGAAACGATCGCAAGTTGCGACTGGTTGCGCGCATTGCGTTCCAGCAGGCGCGCGCGCACGTCGTCCTGCAGAACCAGCGCGCTCTCCTTCGCGATGTCGAGATCCTCAAGATAGCGCCGCAGACGATCGATCGACTCGGCGATCTCGCGTCGGTCATGATCCTCGAACCAGTCCGGTGCATCGCGTGAGATATTCTCCAGCGCCTCATGTTGGGGCGACATATACCGCTTGAGCGCCAAGCACTCGCGCCGCACGCGCGAGATTTCCGCGAGCATGGCCTTGTCGGCACAATCCGCCTCGTCTGCCTCAAGCCGATCGATCGACTCGTCGAGTTCGTAGATCGACTGGCTCATCCGCTCGATCAGATGCTCGGTCAGCGAGGTGATGAGGTTGCCGGCATCGACCGGCCCCTTGCCCGCATCCAGTTCGTCGCGGGTATCGCGCGGCGTCTGCAACGGCATACGGCGCAGCGTCAGCAGGCGCCTGCCATCGCTCCAGACTTGCATCGAGACCATATCCTCGGGCTCGGCGCCGGGATTGAAATTGATACCACGCAGCGTCGCCACCAAGGCATCGCTCTCGCGAAAAGCGCGCGGACGCGTGGAATCGCTGACCAGCAATTCGGCCGTGGGCTCGGGGATATCAAGATCGCGCATCAGCCATTCGGCCACCCCGTCGACCGATCGACACAGATGCAGCCACAAGACTTCGCCCGGAACGTCGGGGCGCCATGCGCGCGCTTCGTCCCAGCCGATTTCGCGCGCACCACCCTGCCCGTCCAGCACACGGCCAAACAGCAGGGGACCATCGAGGTCGCAATCATCGGTATGGCTCAAATCGGTCATGGCGAAATCCGTGATGCTCAAGACACCGCGCTCGGGAAAGTTGCAATCGCCTTCAATCGTCGCGACGCGCCGATAGACCGTAAAGCCGCCTTTCGCCTGTCACGCGAAAGGCCTATAGGCGACGTCATGTCCTCACTACGTCCATGGCGCACGATCGAGCGCCGCAAGAGCCGCCAGATCATGGTCGGCAAGGTCCCCGTCGGCGGCGATGCCCCGATCACGGTCCAGACCATGACCAACACGCTGACGAGCGACGCCAAGGCGACGATCGATCAGATCCGGCGCTGCGAGGATGCGGGGGCCGACCTGATCCGCGTTTCCTGCCCCGACGTCGAAAGCACCGCCGCATTTCGCGAGATCGTACGCGGCGCCACCGTGCCGCTGATCGCGGACATCCACTTTCACTACAAACGCGCGCTCGAAGCCGCCGACGCCGGCGCGGCCTGCCTGCGCATCAACCCCGGCAACATCGGATCGAGCGAACGCGTGGCCGAAGTCGTCCGCGCCGCCAAGGCCAACGGCTGCGCCATCCGCATCGGCGTCAACGCCGGCAGCCTGGAACGCCACTTGCTGGAAAAGTACGGCGAGCCCTGCCCCGAGGCGCTGATCGAGAGCGCCCTGGATCACATCAAGCTGCTGCAGGACCACGACTTCCACGAGTACAAGGTCGCGGTAAAGGCCTCGGACGTGTTCCTCGCGGTCGCTGCGTACCAGGGCCTGGCCGATGCGGTCGATTGCCCGTTGCACCTGGGCGTCACCGAAGCCGGCGGGCTCATCGGTGGCACGGTCAAGTCGGCGCTGGGCATCGGCAACATGCTCTGGGCCGGCATCGGCGACACCTTGCGCGTGTCGCTTTCGGCGGAACCCGAGGAAGAGGTTCGCGTCGGGTTCGAGATACTCAAGTCGCTCGGTCTGCGCACGCGCGGTGTCCGCGTGGTGTCCTGCCCGTCCTGCGCGCGTCAGGGCTTCGACGTGATCCGCACCGTCGAGGCGCTGGAGCAGCGCCTGTCACACATCAAAACGCCGCTCTCGCTGTCCGTGCTGGGCTGCGTCGTCAACGGCCCCGGCGAGGCGCGAGAGACGGATATCGGGCTGACCGGCGGCGGCAACGGCAAGCACATGGTCTATCTTTCGGGCGTGACGTCGCACCACGTGCAGTCGGACCAGATGCTCGATCACATTGTTTCGCTGGTCGAAGCTAAGGCGGCCGAAATCGAAGCGCAGATGACCGATGCAGACAAAGTCACCGAAGCGGCCGAATGACGGTCTCCGGGATTGCGATCCGTCCCGCCAGGCGTGAGGATCTGGCGCAGATCGCGGCCTTCATTCGCGATCTGGCCGAGTACGAGAAGCTGTCTCATGAAGTGCGCTTCAACGAGGCGACGCTGGCGGGGCATCTGTTCGGCGAACATCCGATGGCCGAAGTCGTGATCGGCGAGCTGAACGGGGTATCCCAGGGTTTCGCGCTGTTCTTCCACAATTTTTCGACCTTCGAAGGCCGGCCGGGGATCTACCTGGAAGATCTGTTCGTGCGGCCCATCGCGCGCGGCGCGGGGCTTGGTCGGGCCTTGTTGGCGCATCTTGCCCAGCTGACGATCGCGCGCGGCTGCGCCCGGCTGGAGTGGTCGGTCCTCGATTGGAATGCACCGGCAATCGCCTTGTACGAACATCTCGGCGCACGCGCGATGACGGGTTGGACGACCATGCGCCTCGATGCCGAGGCGCTCGCACGTCTGGGGAACGGCTGACCGCTCACATTGCTTGCAAATGGATCGCTTCGGGCCCGGCAGCGACCGCGCTGTCAAGCCTGGTCACAGATCCACAGCATGTCGCTGGCGCACGATCCGGGGCGGTCATCGGCGATAGCTTACGCGACTTCCGGCCAGCAGGTCCGCCGCTTTGCGCGCTGTGAAGGCCGCTAGAAGTAGATGTCGACGTAATCCGTAAGCTCGTCGCACCACTCGAATTCCCGCAGTCGGTAATAAGGTCTGCCTTGGGTTATCGCGAAGTGCCAGTCCTTCGTCGCTTCGCACTTGCGGCCAACGTCCGGTGTGTCGGAAATTCGGATCGTGCCCGAAAACGTGAAGTAGCCCTTCCCGATCTCGGTGATGGTCCCATCCATGAACAGACGGCCCGGACCTCCGGCCTGCGCCTGCGCGGCGGTAAGCCGCCAGATCGGCCCGCGTGTCACCCGAACCGAACCGCGCGTGTTCCAGTCGTTCCACTGCAGGGTCACACCTTTCGACGCTAACAAGCGCCTCGCGTCTTGCTGGCTGGAGATGATGGTTTCGCCCGATGGGGCGATATCGGCAGAAGCCGCGCTTGCGACAAGCATTGCGGCGAGCAGGAGGATCGTGCGCATCGGCCCAGGGTAGCGTCATCGTCACCGGCTGTCCCACGCAAACGGCGCCCGCGTACCATCAGCAATCCGATCGCGTCGGCGCGACACAAGAAAAAGCCCCCGCCGGATCACTCCGGCGGGGGCCTGTTCATCGACCGATGGGATCGACGCGAAGCTTATGCCTCGGCGTCGCCCTCACCCTTGATCAGGTAGTCGCCGGCATCCTCGTCGGTGCCGTGAGCCTCACCTTCCATGGTCGCCAGCGCATCGTTGCCGATCGCCGCTTCCGGGCCCTGCTTCAACTCGGCCGCATGCTCTTCGGCCGCGCTGTTGGGCGCGATAAGCGCTTCCTGCAGCTTGCGGTACGACGCACGCAGCGAGGCGTCGCGGCTCGTCGCAGCGACCCGCATGCGGTTCATGCCCGCACCCGTGCCTGCCGGGATAAGCCGGCCGACGATCACGTTCTCCTTCAGACCGATCAGCGAGTCGCGCTTGCCCTCGACCGCCGCCTGCGTGAGCACGCGGGTGGTTTCCTGGAACGAAGCGGCCGAGATGAACGAGCGCGTCTGCAGCGAAGCCTTGGTGATGCCCAGCAGCACCGGCTTGCCCTCGGCAGGGCGCTGGCCCTTGTCGAGCTTGGCGTTGTACTCGTTCATTTCCTCGTAGTCGACTTGCTCGCCGGCCAGCAGGGTGGTGTCGCCGCCGTGCGTGATCTCGACCTTCTGCAGCATCTGGCGAACGATCACCTCGATGTGCTTGTCGTTGATCTTCACGCCCTGAAGACGATAGACCTCCTGGATCTCCGCGCACAGGTACTCGGCCAGCGCTTCCACGCCCAGCACTTCGAGGATGTCGTGCGGGTCGGGCGAACCCGAGATCAGGTTGTCGCCCTTCTTCACGAAGTCGCCTTCCTGCACGTCGATCACCTTGGACTTGGGGATCAGGTACTCGACCGGTTCGCCCTCTTCCGGGATGATCGCGATCTTGCGCTTGGCCTTGTAGTCACGCACGAACTCGATCCGGCCCGAGGTCTTGGCGATGATCGCGTTGTCCTTGGGCTTGCGCGCCTCGAACAGCTCGGCAACGCGCGGCAGACCACCGGTGATGTCGCGGGTCTTGGCGGCTTCGCGGCTGGCACGTGCGATGATGTCGCCCGCTTCGACCGCTTGTCCGTCCTCGACCGAGAGCGTCGCACCCGGCGCGAGCATGTAGCGTGCCGCCTCGCCCGAGTCCTCGTCGAGGAGGGTGATGCGCGGACGCAGATCCTCCTTCTTCTTGGCGCGGGTCGAGCGATCCTCGGTCACCACGCGGCTGGTCATGCCGGTGGCTTCGTCGGCCTGCTCGCTCAGCGTGCGACCATCGATGAGGTCCTGATAGCGGATGATGCCGCTGGTCTCGGTGATGATTGGCAGCGAGAACGGATCCCACTCCGCCAGACGCTCGCCTTCCTTCACCACGCCACCGTTCTCGTGGATGAGCACGGTGCCGTAAGGGACGCGGTGCATGGCGCGCTCGCGGCCTTCGGTGTCCATCACCACGATCTCGCCGTTACGGGCAAGGCTGAGGCGACGGCCACGCTTGTCGGTGATCGTCGGGATGTCGCGATAGACGACGGTACCGTCCGAAATCGATTCCAGGTGGCTGGTTTCGTTGAGCTGCGCCGCACCACCGATGTGGAACGTACGCATGGTCAGCTGCGTGCCCGGCTCACCGATCGACTGCGCGGCGATGACGCCGACAGCCTCACCGATGTTCACCGGCGTACCGCGGGCGAGGTCACGCCCGTAGCACTTGCCGCAGACGCCCATCACGGCTTCGCAGACCAGCGGCGAACGAATACGCGCGGCCTGCAAGCCGGTCGCCTCGATCTTCGCCACGGCGCTCTCGTCGAGCAGCTGACCACTCGATGCGACGACTTCGCCGGCCTTGTCGACGATGTCCTCGGCCAGGGTCCGGCCCAGGATACGCTCGGCAAGCGAGGCGATGGTCGAACCGCCCTGGATGATCGAACGCATTTCCAGTGCCCGCTCGGTGCCGCAATCGTCGACCACAACCACGCAGTCCTGCGACACGTCGACCAGACGACGGGTGAGATAACCCGAGTTTGCCGTCTTCAACGCCGTATCCGCGAGGCCCTTGCGCGCGCCGTGGGTCGAGTTGAAGTACTCAAGAACGGTCAGGCCTTCCTTGAAGTTCGAGATGATCGGCGTCTCGATGATCTCGCCCGAGGGCTTGGCCATCAGGCCGCGCATGCCGGCAAGCTGCTTCATCTGCGCTGGCGAACCACGCGCACCGGAGTGGCTCATCATGTAGATCGAGTTGATCTGCTTTTGGCGGCCGGTTTCCGGATCGATCGGCATCGCGCGGATTTCGTCCATCATGGCGTTCGCCACCTGGTCGCCACAGCGGCTCCAGGCGTCGATCACCTTGTTGTACTTTTCCTGCTGGGTGATCAGGCCGTCCTGGTACTGCTGCTCGTAGTCCGCGACCAGTTCCTTGGTCTCGGCGACCAGCGCCACCTTGCTGTCCGGGATGATCATGTCGTCCTTGCCGAACGAGATGCCTGCCTTGAACGCGTTGCGGAAGCCCAGCGACATGATCGCGTCGGCGAACAGCACCGTGTCCTTCTGGCCGGTGTGGCGATAGACCTGGTCGATCACGTCACCCAATTCCTTCTTGGTGAGAAGACGGTTGACGACGTCGAAGGGTACCGTGTGGCTCTGCGGCAGGCATTCGCCGATCAGCATGCGGCCCGGCGTGGTCTCGACGCGCAGCATGTACTGCTTGCCGGCCTCGTCGGTCTGCGGGATCCGGGTGTGGATCTTGGAGTGCAGCGTGACCGCACCGACGTGCAGCGCCTGATGCACTTCGGCGATGTCGGACAGCATCATGCCCTCGCCAGGTTCGCCTTCGCGATCCATCGAGAGATAATACAGACCCAGCACCATGTCCTGCGACGGCACGATGATCGGCTTGCCGTTGGCGGGCGACAGGATGTTGTTGGTCGACATCATCAGCACGCGCGCTTCGAGCTGGGCTTCCAGCGAAAGCGGCACGTGTACGGCCATCTGGTCACCGTCGAAGTCGGCGTTGAAGGCCGAGCAGACGAGCGGGTGCAGCTGGATCGCCTTGCCCTCGATCAGGACGGGCTCGAACGCCTGGATGCCCAGACGGTGCAGCGTCGGCGCGCGGTTCAGCATGACCGGGTGCTCGCGGATCACCTCGTCCAGGATGTCCCAGACTTCCTTGCGCTCCTTCTCGACCCACTTCTTCGCCTGCTTGAGGGTCATCGACAGACCCTTGGCGTCGAGGCGGGCGTAGATGAACGGCTTGAACAGCTCGAGCGCCATCTTCTTGGGCAGGCCGCACTGATGCAGCTTGAGCTCGGGCCCGGTCACGATGACCGAACGGCCCGAGTAGTCGACGCGCTTGCCCAGAAGGTTCTGGCGGAAGCGGCCCTGTTTGCCCTTGAGCATGTCGGACAGCGACTTCAACGGACGCTTGTTCGCACCGGTGATGATGCGGCCACGGCGGCCGTTGTCGAACAGAGCGTCAACGGCTTCCTGCAGCATGCGCTTTTCGTTGCGCACGATGATATCGGGCGCGCGCAGCTCGATCAGGCGCTTGAGGCGGTTGTTGCGGTTGATGACGCGGCGATAGAGGTCGTTCAGGTCCGAGGTCGCGAAGCGGCCGCCGTCCAGCGGCACCAGCGGGCGCAGCTCTGGCGGGATGACCGGCACGACGTCGAGGATCATCCACTCAGGGCGGTTGCCCGAATCGATGAACGATTCCACGACCTTGAGGCGCTTGATGATCTTCTTGGGCTTGAGCTCGGACTTGGTGGTCCGCAGCTCTTCCAGCAGATCGTCACGCTCCTGCACCAAGTCGAGGCTCATCAGCATCGCCTTGACGGCTTCGGCGCCGATGCCGGCCGAGAACGCGTCCTCGCCGTACTCATCCTGCGCGTCGAGCATCTCGTCTTCGGTGAGCAGCTGGAACTTCTCGAGCGGGGTCAGGCCCGGCTCGATCACCAGATAGCTTTCGAAGTACAGCACGCGCTCCAGCTGCTTCAACTGCATGTCGAGCAGCAGGCCGATGCGCGATGGCAGCGACTTGAGGAACCAGATATGCGCGACCGGCGCGGCCAGCTCGATGTGGCCCATGCGCTCGCGACGCACCTTGGTGACGGTCACTTCGACGCCGCACTTCTCGCAGACGACGCCCTTGTACTTCATGCGCTTGTACTTGCCGCACAGGCACTCGTAGTCCTTCACGGGACCGAAGATCCGCGCGCAGAACAGGCCGTCACGCTCGGGCTTGAACGTGCGGTAGTTGATGGTTTCCGGCTTCTTGATCTCGCCGAAGGACCAGGAGCGGATGCGCTCGGGCGAGGCGAGACCGATCTGGATCTGATCGAAGGTCTCTGGCTTCGCCATCTGGTTCGTGAACTTGGTCAGGTCGTTCATAGTTTACGTCCCTCTGGGGGTAATTTCATGGGCGGGAGCGAAGGAGCGCCGTCTTCATCGACAGCGCTCCCCTGGTTCACTCCGCCGCCAACCGGCCGTTGTTGATCGCGTCGTCGTCGGCATCGTCGTGGTCGATGACCGAGTTCAATTCCACGTTCAGGCCCAGCGAGCGCATTTCCTTCACGAGCACGTTGAAGCTCTCGGGAATGCCGGCCTCGAAGGTGTCGTCACCCTTGACGATCGCCTCGTAGACCTTGGTGCGGCCGACGACATCGTCGGACTTCACCGTCAGCATTTCCTGCAAGGTGTAGGCGGCGCCGTACGCCTGCAAGGCCCAGACCTCCATCTCACCGAAGCGCTGGCCACCGAACTGCGCCTTACCACCCAGCGGCTGCTGCGTGACGAGCGAGTACGGCCCGATCGAACGTGCGTGGATCTTATCGTCCACAAGGTGGTGCAGCTTGAGCATGTAGATGATGCCCACCGTCACCTTGCGGTCGAACTTGTCGCCGGTGCGTCCGTCGAAGAGGTCCGACTGGCCCGACTTGTCGAGGCCCGCCAGTTCCAGCATGTCGGCGACGTCGGCTTCCACCGCGCCGTCGAACACCGGCGTACCCATCGGCACGCCGCCGGTGAGGTTGCCGGCCAGCTCCAGGATCGAGGCATCGTCACGCGCCGAAATATCGGCGTGATACTTCGGACCATAGATCGTCATCAGGCGATCGCGCACCGCTTCGGGCGGAGCGCCCGCTTCGGGGTTGGGGTTGGCGTGGCGCCAATCCTCGAGCGCGGCCTTGACCTGCTGACCTAACCCTCGTGCGGCCCAGCCCAGGTGGGTTTCGAAGATCTGCCCGACGTTCATGCGCGATGGCACGCCCAACGGGTTGAGCACGAGGTCCACCGGCGTCCCGTCGGCGAGGAACGGCATGTCCTCGACCGGCAGGATGCGGCTGATCACGCCCTTGTTGCCGTGACGGCCGGCCATCTTGTCGCCCGGCTGCAGCTTGCGCTTCACCGCCACGAACACCTTGACCATCTTGAGCACGCCGGGAGCCAGCTCGTCGCCGCGCTCCAGCTTCTCCTTGCGATCCTCGAACTTGTCCTGGATCGCCTTGACGGTCAGGTCGTACTGGCCCTTCACCGCTTCGAGCTGCGACTGCACATGGTCGTCCTCGACCGCGTACTTCCACCACTCGTGACGCTCTGACTCGCCGAGCAGCTCGTCGTCGATCACGCCGCCCTTCTTCACGCCCTTGGGGGCCGCGGTAGCGGTCTGGCCCAGGAGCATGTCGCGCAGGCGGTTGTAGGTCGCACGGTTGAGGATGCCGCGCTCATCCTCGCGGTCCTTGGCGAGGCGTTCGATTTCCTCGTTCTGGATCGCGCGGGTACGGTCGTCGACTTCGATACCGTGGCGGTTGAACACGCGGACTTCGACGATCGTGCCCGAGACGCCCGGCGGCAGACGCAGCGACGTGTCGCGCACGTCGCTGGCCTTTTCGCCGAAGATCGCGCGCAGCAGCTTCTCTTCCGGAGTCATCGGCGATTCACCCTTCGGGGTGATCTTGCCGACCAGGATGTCGCCCGGGTGCACTTCGGCACCGATGTAGACGATGCCTGCCTCGTCGAGGTTGCGCAGGGCTTCCTCGCCGACATTGGGGATGTCGCGGGTGATGTCCTCCGGCCCCAGCTTGGTGTCGCGGGCCATGACCTCGAACTCCTCGATGTGGATCGAGGTGAAGACGTCATCCTTTACGATCCGCTCGGAGATCAGGATGGAGTCCTCGTAGTTGTAGCCATTCCAGGGCATGAACGCGACGAGGCTGTTACGGCCCAGCGCAAGTTCGCCCAGCTCGGTCGAGGGACCGTCGGCGATGATGTCGCCGGTGGCCACCACTTCGCCCACCTTCACCAGCGGACGCTGGTTGATGCAGGTGTTCTGGTTCGAACGCTGGAACTTCTGCAGGCTGTAGATGTCCACGCCCGACTTGCCTGCCTCGATGTCGCCCGACACGCGGATGACGATACGGGTGGCGTCGACCTGGTCGACCACGCCGCCGCGCAAGGCGGAGATGGCCGCGCCGGAGTCACGCGCCACGGTCTCTTCCATGCCGGTGCCCACGAACGGCGCGTCGGCCTTGACCAAGGGCACTGCCTGGCGCTGCATGTTCGAACCCATGAGGGCGCGGTTGGCGTCATCGTTTTCCAAGAACGGAATGAGCGATGCGGCGACCGACACCAGCTGCTTGGGGCTGACGTCCATCAACGTGACCTGATCGCGCGGGCTCATCACGAACTCGCCGTTCTGGCGGGCCGAAACGAGATCCTCGGCATAGTTGCCCTGATCGTTGATCTCGGCCGATGCCTGCGCGACGGTGTGCTTCTGCTCTTCCATGGCGGAGAGATAGACCACGTCGCTGCTGACCTTGCCGTCGAGCACCTTGCGATACGGCGTCTCGATGAAGCCGTACTTGTTGACCCGCGCGAAGGTCGAGAGCGAGTTGATCAGGCCGATGTTCGGGCCTTCCGGCGTCTCGATCGGGCAGATACGGCCGTAGTGGGTCGGGTGAACGTCGCGCACTTCGAAGCCCGCGCGCTCACGGGTTAGACCGCCTGGGCCCAAGGCCGAAACACGACGCTTGTGCGTCACTTCGGACAGCGGGTTGGTCTGGTCCATGAACTGCGAGAGCTGCGAGGAGCCGAAGAACTCACGCACCGCGGCCACGGCGGGCTTGGCGTTGATCAGGTCGTTGGGCATCACGGTCGACACATCGACCGAGCTCATGCGCTCCTTCACGGCGCGCTCCATGCGGAGCAGGCCGACGCGGTACTGGTTTTCGAGCAGCTCGCCCACCGAACGCACGCGGCGGTTGCCGAGGTTGTCGATGTCGTCGATCTCGCCCTTGCCGTCCTTGAGGTTCACCAGTTCCTTGACGACAGCGAGGATGTCCTCGGTGCGCAGCGTGGTCACGGTGTCCTCGGCATCAAGGCCCAGGCGCATGTTCAGTTTCACGCGGCCCACGGCCGAGAGGTCGTAGCGGTCGGCATCGAAGAACAGGCCGTCGAACAGGGCTTCAGCGGTTTCCTTGGTCGGCGGCTCACCCGGACGCATGACCTTGTAGATGGCTTCGAGGCCCATCTCACGGTTCTCGGCCTTGTCGACCTTGAGCGTGTTGCGCATCCACGGGCCGGTGTTGACGTCGTCGATGTCAAGCAGCTCGATCTGGTCGATTCCGGCCTGATCGAGAGCATCAAGGTTCTCAGGCGAAACTTCGTCGCCCGACTCGATGTAGATGCGGCCGGTCTGCTCGTTGATGAGATCACGCGCCGAATAGCGGCCGAAGATTTCCTCGGTCGGGATCAGCAGCTCTTCCAGACCGTCCTTCTGCGCCTTGTTGGCGGCGCGCGGCGAGATCTTGGCGCCGGCGGCGAACACGACTTCGCCCGACTTGGCGTCGACGATGTCGAAGCCCGGCTTGGACCCGCGCCATGCTTCGGGCGAATACGGCAGGCGCCAGCCACCCTCGCCACGCTTCCACGTGACGGTCTCGTAGAAGTGATCGAGGATCGCCTCGTCATCCAGACCCAGCGCATAGAGCAGCGCGGTGACCGGCAGCTTGCGCTTGCGGTCGATGCGGACATTGACGATGTCCTTGGCGTCGAATTCGAAGTCCAGCCACGAACCGCGGTACGGAATCACGCGCGCGGCGAACAGGAACTTGCCCGAGGAGTGGGTCTTGCCGCGATCGTGGTCGAACAGCACGCCCGGCGAACGGTGCATCTGCGAAACGATCACGCGCTCGGTGCCGTTGACGACGAACGTGCCGTTCTCGGTCATGAGCGGCATGTCGCCCATGTAGACGTCCTGCTCCTTGATATCGAGCACGGAGCGGGTCTCGGTCTCGGCGTCGACCTCGAACACGATCAGGCGCAGCGTCACCTTCATGGGAGCCGCATAGGTGATGCCGCGCTGGCGGCACTCGGTCACGTCGTACTTGGGGTCTTCCAGCTCATAGTGGACGAAGTCCAGCTCGCTGGTGCCGGCGAAGTCGCGGATCGGGAAGACCGAGCGCAGCGTCTTCTCCAGGCCCGAGACATAGCCGGTCGCCGGATCGGAGCGCAGGAACTGTTCATAGCTCTCGCGCTGAACCTCGATCAGGTTCGGCATCTGGATGACTTCGTGCGCATCGCCGAAGATCTTGCGGATCCGCTTCTTGTTGGCGGAACGCTCTTGCTTGGGCTGGATGTCGGAGTTGACGGGCTTGGTCGCCATAAGGGATCTTTCGCCTTCACTGGTCGTACAAGGCCGGTGCGAACCGGCCCCATCGTTAAAACTCTCGCGATACTCACCGCATTGAGCGATGAACCATCGGAAACGCGACAAAGGCCGCGCATGCTCGTCACCCGGAGGATGACCCGCATTTCGCAGCCTGTTGCGTCAGATGGAACCCGAGAGCCGCTTCCTTCCTTGTCGAGTCCCCGCGCTGGACTCGGCTTGCTCGAAGCGTCGGGCAGGACCGCGATATAGGACTTGCATGCCGAACTGTCAAACCCGGCGTCGATCGCGCATGGCAATCATAGGGCGGCGTGCGATAGAGCCGCGCCATGCAAGTTCCCGTCCCCCCGCCCGAGCCGATGGCCGTCGACCGCGTCATCGGTGACCACTTTGACTTTGCGATACCGGCGCACGAGACGGCGCTGCGCGAGGATGGCGTGGCGTTTCTTACACGGGCATTTCGTGCATTCGGCGCGTTGGGGAGCGACAACGCCGTCACCCGCATCGAATCGCTAGAGCGCTGCGCGGGTGGCAGCACCGGCGCCAAGTTCTTCCTGACCGTCGCCTATGCGCACGCGGATCCGGCGCTGCACACGCACTTGTTCGTGAAGTTCTCGCGCGATTTCGACGACCGCCGGCGCGACCATCCGGGCCGCTACGAGATGGCCGAGGAGGTGCCCTTCATGGCCATCGCCAGCGACCCCGGCTTTCCGATTCCCACCGCCCGCCCCTATTTCGCCGATTACGAGATGGCGACCGGGACCGGCCTCATCATCACCGAGCGGGTGGCGTTCGGCGAACATGGTATCGAGCCGCATCGCGCCAAGTGCCTGGATTTCCAGACCATGGCGGAACCGCTGGCCTATTATCGGGCGATCGTCGTGGCGCTGGCGCGGCTTTGCGGCGCCCACAAGGCGGGGCGGCTCGCACCGGAAGCCGACACGCTGTTCCCCTTCGATCCCATCGGGGCCAGTGCCGACCTCATCCGTTACGACGAAGCGGGACTCGAGCAAGATCTCGCACGGCTAGGCAGCTTCGTGCAACGCTGCCCCAGGCTGTTCGACCCGGAACTGCGCGACGATGCCTTCCTGCGATCGCTGGCCATGGGTGCACGGCAGGTTCGCCGCAACGAGGCCGCGATTCGCGCTTGGCTGATCGACGATCCGGACAAGATCGCGCTGTGTCACTGGAATGCGCACGCGGACAACGCCTTCTTCTGGCGTGACGGCGTCGAGCTAAGCTGTGGGTTTATCGACTGGGGCCGGGTCGGACAGATCACTCTCGGCGCGGCGCTATGGGGCGCGTTGAGCGCGGCGCATCACGATGTCTGGGACTATCATCTCGACGGATTGCTGGAACTGTTCGCGTCCGAGTACGCCGCGGCTGGTGGGCCCACTCTCGGCGCTGCCGCGCTCGAGCGGCACCTGGTGATCCACGTCGCGGTGATGGGCGTGGCGCGCATCCTCGTCTTTCCCGAAGTGGTGAAATTTCGTTGTCCGCAAGTCGAACGGCTGACCGGCCCCCGCGATCCGGCGATCCTCGCTATCGAGAACGCACGCAATTGCCTGCATGTACTGACGGTGTTCCTCAAGCTGTGGAAGCGACGTGACATCACCGGCCGCATCACCCGACTGATCATGCCGCCAGACGCGCCCTGATTGCTGCTCAACAACGTTCGCATCGTTTTTCGATATTATTGATTGACGATATGATCGAGTAGAGTTATTGAAGATCGATAACGCCCACATCGGAGATCGATCATGACCCATTCCGCAAACCGACCTGCCGCTCTCGTCCTCGCCGTCTCCCTCACCGTCGCTTTGTGGGCAACGACGCTTTCGGCGGAGGCGAGCACGGCCCCGGCCGCCTACATCCCTCTCGTCGTCGCCTCGCCCTCGCCGATTGTGTTGATGTAAGCCGCCGGACGCAGGAGAAACATTATGACCTCGATCACCCGCGATCCGCTGCTCGCCATCGCCAAAGGCATCCTGTGGTTCCTGATGGGCGTGATGCTTGTCGCCGCCGCCGCCTGCCTCGCGGCGATCCCCGCGATGCACATCTTCCAGCACGAGATCACCATCGAGCTGGCCAAGGAAGCGACACCTTTCCCGACCGGTGCCTTCCTTTGGGCCTGCAGCGGCATCCTGCTATTGGCGGCAGCGCTCGTACTTATCGTGTTTCGCGTGTTCCAGCTGCTCAAGCGTATCATCGATACGGTGGGCCAGGGCGACCCCTTCGTGCCGGACAATGCCGGGCGGCTGACCCAGATGGCGTGGCTGACACTGGCGATGCAGCTGATCACCCTGCCCATCGGCGCATTGGCCGCGTGGGTCGGCAACGAGCTGGCTAAATCGGGCGCCGGTCATACTGACATCGACGATATGGGCTTCGGCATCTCTGGCAACGGCCTGTTGCTGATGCTGATCCTGTTCATCCTCGCCCGCGTGTTTCGCCAAGGCGCCGCAATGCGGGCCGAACTGGAGGCGACCGTCTGATGGCCCGGTCGAAAACCACCGTCGACGTTGAGGACACCACCGAAGACACCGCGGGATCACGCATCACCGTCAAGCTCGACGATCTTCTCTACGAACGTCGCATGACGCTGACCGAACTGGCGGAGCGGATCGGCATCACCATCGCCAACCTCTCGATCCTCAAGACCGGCAAGGCCAAAGCCATCCGCTTCTCCACCCTCGAAGCCATCTGCCGCGAACTGGGATGCCAGCCGGGCGATCTGCTGGGCTACGACACGAAAGGTGCAGACGGCTAGAACGCGATAGAGCGGAGGCGTGCCGACCAGGCACATGGTTGCACCTCCGGTCGCCAAACGCAAAGAAGCCGGGGGATCGCTCCCCCGGCTTCCCGGTATGCTGGTGGTTGGTCGACTTGGACTTAGAAGCCCATGTCGCCCATGCCGCCCATTCCGCCGCCACCCATGGGGGGCATCGCGGGCTTGTCGTCAGGCTTCTCGCTGATCGCGGCTTCCGTCGTGATCAGCAGGCCGGCGACCGAGGCCGCGTCCTGCAGCGCGGTGCGAACGACCTTGGTCGGGTCGATCACGCCGGCGGCGACGAGGTTCTCGTAGACGTCGGTCGAGGCGTTGAAGCCCTGGGTCTCGTCACCTTCACGCAGCAGGTTGCCTGCGACGACGGCGCCATCGTGGCCGGCGTTCTGGGCGATCTGCTTGAGCGGGGCGGTAATCGCCTTGCGGATGATGTCGATGCCCTTGGTCTGGTCGTCGTTGATGCCCTTGAGGCCTTCGAGAGCCTTGGTGGCATAGAGCAACGCGGTACCGCCGCCGGGGACGATGCCTTCTTCGACCGCCGCGCGGGTTGCATGGAGAGCGTCGTCGACGCGATCCTTGCGCTCCTTCACTTCGACTTCCGAAGCGCCGCCGACCTTGATCACGGCAACACCGCCGGCCAGCTTGGCGAGACGCTCCTGCAGCTTCTCACGATCGTAGTCGCTGGTCGTGCCTTCGATCTGCGAACGGATCTGCTCGACGCGGGCCTTGATCTCTTCGGCCGAACCGTTGCCATCGACGATGGTCGTGTTGTCCTTGTCGATCGTGACCTTCTTGGCCTGACCCAGCATGGTGAGCGTGACGCTCTCCAGCTTGATGCCCAGATCTTCCGAGATCATCTCGCCTGCGGTCAGCGTGGCGATATCGCCCAGCATCGCCTTGCGACGATCGCCGAAGCCCGGTGCCTTGACGGCAGCGATCTTCAGGCCGCCACGCAGCTTGTTGACGACGAGCGTGGCCAGAGCCTCGCCCTCGATGTCTTCGGCGATGATGAGGAGCGGACGGCCCGACTGCACCACGGCCTCGAGAATCGGCAGCAGCGCCTGCAGCGACGACAGCTTCTTCTCGTGGATGAGGATGTAGGGGTTGTCCAACTCGACGGTCATCTTGTCGGGGTTGGTCACGAAGTAGGGCGACAGGTAACCACGGTCGAACTGCATGCCCTCGACGACGTCGAGTTCAAACTCGAGACCCTTGGCCTCTTCGACGGTGATGACGCCTTCCTTGCCGACCTTTTCCATGGCTTCGGCGATCTTCTCGCCGACTTCGGTATCGCCATTGGCCGAGATGATGCCGACCTGGGCGATTTCCGACGAGCCGGAAACGGCCTTCGAACGGTTCTTGAGGTCTTCGACGACCTTGATCACGGCGAGATCGATGCCGCGCTTCAGATCCATCGGGTTCATGCCGGCGGCGACCGAGGTCATGCCTTCACGAACGATCGCCTGCGCCAGAACGGTCGCAGTGGTGGTGCCGTCGCCGGCCTTGTCGTTGGCCTTCGAGGCCACTTCGCGCAGCATCTGCGCGCCCATGTTCTCGAACTTGTCCTTGAGTTCGATTTCCTTGGCGACGGTGACGCCGTCCTTGGTGATACGCGGGGCGCCGAAGCTCTTGTCGATCACGACGTTGCGACCCTTGGGGCCCAGCGTGACCTTCACGGCGTTGGCGAGGGTGTCCACGCCAGCGAGAATGCGCTCACGAGCGTCGCGCGAAAAGCGTACGTCCTTGGCTGCCATTGTCAAAAATCCTTATCTAAATTGGGAAACGCAGGTGGTGTCCGGCTTCAGCCGATCACGCCCAGGATGTCCGATTCCTTCATGATCAGCAGGTCTTCGCCGTTGACCTTGACCTCGGTGCCCGACCACTTGCCGAACAGAACGCGGTCGCCAGCCTTGACGTCGAGCGGAGTGATCGTGCCGTTCTCGGCGCGGGTGCCCGAACCGATCGAGACGATCTCGCCCTCAGCAGGCTTTTCCTTGGCGCTGTCGGGGATGATGATGCCGCCGGCCGTCTTTTCCTCGGCCTCGACGCGGCGCACGAGTACACGGTCGTGCAGCGGACGAAAACTCATGGGGTTCTCCCTTACTCAAATGAACTGGGCTTGGCACTCTCGATGCGGGAGTGCCAACGGGGCGGGATATGGTTCCGCCGGTCGGGTGCGTCAAGCAAGTTAGGCAATTAAAATGACACGGCGATGGCGTGATCGGCTCAAACGAGGATGGCGCTCCTTGAACGCCGATGCCGCCAAAGCTCAGGCGCCGCGTAAGCTCAGGCGAACGTGGTCGCCGGCAACAGGCCGAAGCGTTCGCGCCCGGTCCAGCGTATCAACAGCAACACCGCGGCGACGGTCAGGCCCGTGGCCAGACCGATCCACACGCCGACCCCGCTCAGGCTGGTATGCAAACCCAGCCAATACGCCACCACGAAGCCCGACAGCCAGTAGCTGACGATAGCGATAACCGCGGGAATACGCGTGTCCTGGATGCCGCGCAACGCGCCGGCAATCACCGCCTGCGTGCCGTCGACCAGCTGAAAGGCGGCAGCGACGACCAGGTACTGCAAGGCGAAAGCGATCACCGCGGCGTTGGCGGGATCGTCGATCGCGACGTAGGCCGAGACGATCAGCCGCGGTGCGATCAGCATCGCCCCGGCCGAAAAGCCGACGAACCCGAGCCCGGTAACGAGGGCCGCCCACCCTGCCCGACCGACGGCGGCGCGATCCCGCGCGCCATAGTGATAGCCGACGCGGATGGTGGCCGCCTGGCCGATGCCGAACGGAACCTGGAAGAAGATCGCCGCGATCTGCAGCGCCACGGTGTGCGCGGCCAGTTGCGCTTCGCCGATCATGCCCATCAGGAACGCGGCCGAGCTGAACAGCCCGCCTTCCGCCATCAGCGTCAGTGCGATCGGCAGGCCCAGGTTGACGATCTGGCGCATGCGTTGCCACTCGGGCCGCCACCAGCGTCCGAAGATGCGCATGCGCCGCAACCGCCGGTCCGAGCAGATCGCCACGCAATAGGCGATGACGGTAGCGACCGCGGTGATGAAGCTGGCAAGCGGCGAGCCGAGCAGGCCCAGCGGCGGCATGCCAAGGTGACCGAACACCAGCACCCAGTTGCCCAGCGCGTTGACCGCGATGGAAACCCCGGTGATCACGGTCGCGAAGACCGGCCTGCCCATCGCCGATACGAACGTGCGCAGGACGTTGACCACCAGCATCGGGATCACGCTCAAGGCGCATACCTGCAGGAAATCACCGGCAAGACGCGCCAGCACCGGCGTTTGTCCGGCAGCCAGCACCATGCGCTCGCCGAAGAGGCAGACGACGATGCCCAACAGGCCAAGCAGGACACATAGCCACAGTGCCATGCGCACCGAGCGGCGCACCTCGCGTACCGCATGGCGCGAGCGGCCGATCTCGGCGGCGATCAGTGCGGCGACCGCGCCGGTGAGGCCATAGAACGACATCAGCATCAGCGCGAAGATCGCCACCGCCAGGCTCGACGCGGCGAGCGCCTCCTGCCCCAACCGCGATACGAACATGACGTCGGTGGCGAAGACCGCCATCTGCAGGATGTTGGCGGTGGCCAGGGGGCCGGCCAGCCGCAACGTGGCCGCAAGCTCGGCGCGAAACAGTCCCGATGCGGGAGCGTCGAGCGTGGGGGACGCGGTAAAGAGTGGTACGGCGGTCATCGGGCGGGTCCGTAGCGCAAGCAAGCGGCAAGCGCGACCTTAGTCGCGCGAAGCCAACGTTTCGTCGTCCGGAAGCCATCGGCCCCGCGCGCGCTTCACACCGGTCGCTTTCTGCAATAGGCCCGGGGTATCGCATCAGCGCGTTCGGGAGACGCACGACCATGTTCCGCTTTTTCGTACCGATCCTTGCCATGTCGCTGGCAAGTGCTTGCGGACCGTCGGGAAGCGGGTCGACTGCGCGAAGCGGACGCGATGACCCCGCGCAGCTCGCCCTGTCGCCGCCGCCGGCCTTCGCGGTTTGCAGTTCGTGCCACGCGGTTGCACGCGATGCGCATGGGGTGGGGCCCAGCCTTGCCGGCGTGTGGGGGCGCAAGGCCGGCAGTCTGCCTGGCTATGCCTATAGCGGCGCCTTGAAGACATCGGGCATCGTCTGGAACGATCAGACGCTCGACGCCTGGCTGGCCGCGCCGATGAAGATGGTGCCGGGAACCAGGATGGTCGTCGGCATTCCGAACCTGGAAGCGCGCAAGGCGGTGATCGACTACTTGCGAAAGCTGAAGTGACCAGCGTCGCGCTCACCCACGACGCGGCGCGCTGGACCGAGTCCATCCGCCAGCGTCTCGCCGCTTGCACGCAGGCCGGCGATGCCCGCAAGGCCGAAGATTATGCCGCCTGCTTTGCCCTTGATGGCGTGCTCGCCCTGGAACGCGAAACCATCTCCGGTCGCATGGCGATCCTGGCCTGGATGCAGGCGCCTTCGGTCATCCCGCAGCCTGCCGGTGGCGCGCCCGGCTTCATCAGCCATCATCTGACGACATCGCATATCGTCCTGAACAGCCCGATCGCCGCCAGCGTGCGCACCTACTGGATGGTGACGAGTGCGTCAGGTCTCGATCACAACGGCTTCTACGTCGATGCCCTGCGCCGCGAGGGCGAGGACTGGCTGATCGCCCACCGCCGGCCCCGCACCTTGTGGGTCAGCCCGACCAGCCTGCTGCACGGCTGACCGGCGTCGCTTACGAAAAAGGGCGGCCCCGAAGGACCGCCCTTTCGCTGTTCCAGTCCGCAAGGACCGAAACGAAATCGATTACTTGACTTCGACGGTGCCGCCGGCTTCTTCGATCTTCTTCTTGATCTCTTCTGCCTCGGCCTTGTTCACGCCTTCCTTGATCGCCTTGGGAGCGCCCTCGACCAGAGCCTTGGCTTCGGCGAGACCCAGCGCGGTGATGGCGCGGACTTCCTTGATGACCTGGATCTTCTTGCCACCGTCGCCGGTGAGGATGACGTCGAATTCGGTCTTCTCTTCAACGGCTTCAGCAGCAGCGCCACCGCCGGCAGGGCCAGCAACGGCAACGGCGGCAGCGGCGGAAACGCCCCATGCCTCTTCCAGAGCCTTGGCAAGGTCAGCGGCCTCGAGAACGGTCAGCTTCGAGAGTTCTTCAACGAGATTGGCGATGTCGGCCATGATATATCACTCCTAATTGTGGACCCGATGCCGAACGGCGACCGGGCAAATCGGTTTGCAAACTTGCTAAGCTTGTTCGTTGCCACGATTTCCGAGTCGCCAGGCTGCACCCGGCTAGAAATCGCTTGGCGAAGCTTATGCGGCTTCCTTCTCGGCATAGGCGTTGAAGACGCGCGCCAGCTTGGACGCCGGAGCGACCGTGAGCTGGGCGATCTTGGTCGCCGGTGCCTGGATGAGGCCGATAAGCGTGCCACGCAGCTGATCGAGGGAAGGCATCGAGGCGAGTGCCTTGATCCCGTCCGCGTTCAGAACATGCGGGCCCATCGAACCGCCGACGATCTCGAGCTTGTCGGTCGTCTTGGCGAAGTCCACGACTGCCTTGGCGGCAGCGACAGGATCGACCGAGGTGGCGATCGCCGTCGGACCCGTGAACATCGTGTCGATGCCCGCGTAGTCCGTGTCCTTGATGGCAAGCTTGGCAAGATTGTTCTTCGCAACCTTGAAGGTCGCTCCGGCTTCGCGGATTTTCGTGCGCAAGGCGGTGGACTGGGCCACCGTCATGCCGAGGTTGCGGGTGACGACCACCACACCAACTTCGTTGAACGTCGCGCTGAGCTGGGCGACCGAATCGGCTTTTTGCGAACGATCCATGCCTTACTCCTTCACAATGGTCGCTGATGGCAAACCGCCAGCGACCGGCTACGTTTTTCCATGCCGCGAATGCGGCAAGGAGAAGTCCGTTGTCGATGGGGAAGGAGGTATCACACCCGAAAGTGCGATGGCGGCATCACGCAAAGGAGCGAGAGGGGCCGTGGAATATCTCTGTCCCCGCCTAGGCTGGAAATTAAGAGGGAAACCCTCACCAACTGTCTCGGACGGATGACACGGCAACACAAGCCGCCGGTCAGCGAGGGCCTATGGTCAAAGTGCGCGCGAGAGTCAAGGCAGACTAGGCGCTGACGATCCGATCGAGGCATCCCGGCGGACGCCCTCGACCAATCGTGGGGCAGGTCACCTTATCGTCGCCTTGGCATTGCGGGCCTCGCGCAATTGCCGCCGGGCCTCGTCCATAGATATCGGCTTGCCCGGCAGTCGCACGCGGTCCGGGCCGACATCCGCCTTGTCGACGCTGGTCAGCACCCATCCGTCGAACGTCTGCAGCGCTTTGCGAGGACGCAGGACTCTACAGAAACCCGAATGTATGGGCTTAGGAACATGAGGATGACGACCGTTGCCGGCAATGCGGTGCATGGCCTTGAAGTGAGCGTCGGCGCCGGAGTGCGTTCCGAGACCTGGCTCAACGGTATCCTGCTCGCGCGATCGGAGGCGGGCGAGACCGGCGTGGAGTCGCTCGCTATCCAGCACGACATGGTGCCGGGCGAGAATCGGGCCAAGGTACGGGTGGGGCTCGCCGGAATGAACCTGGAACAACGCACCGCGCCGATCGCGGTCACCTCCCGGCGGCGGCTGCAGGTGGATGAGCCGCGGCGAGGCGCAATTCAGGACGATGGCGGCAGGCCGCGTGCTGGACTGGGCCAGCGTCATCGGCAAGGCGGCCCTGACCATCTCCAGCCAGAGCGTGCCGCCTTGCCCGGTCAGCATGCAGTTCAGCGTCATCGGCGCAAAGCTGGTGATGACCCGCTAATCAATGCCGTTCATCATCGGTTCGCACCTCCTGGACGGCGCGGCTCGCTACCAACTCCCGCTCGCGCCGCCGCCGCCGAAGCTGCCGCCGCCACCCGAGAAGCCGCCGCCGCCGCTACTCGATCCTCCACTTCCACTGCCGCCACCGGAACTCCAGACGATCGGAGCGCCCCAGCCCCCTTTGCGGCGCCCGCCCTGGCGGCGCATGGCGCTCACCACCGGCACCACGAAGAAAAGCAGGATGAACACGCCGAAGATGATGGGAACGATCGGCAGGTTTGCGCCCTTCTGCTGGCCACCGCGCTCGGCCTTCGCGGCGATCTGCTGAGCCTGCGCAGCTGGCAAGGTCAGCTGCCGGATGATCGCGTCGGCGCCCGCCTCGATCCCGCCGGGCAAGTCCCCAGCCTTGAAGCGCGGCACGATGTCGTTGTTGATGATGACGAAGCCCATACCGTCGGGCAACACGCCTTCCAGGCCGTAGCCGGTCTCGATCCGGACCTTGCGCTCGGCCGGAGCGACCAGCAGGAGCACGCCGTCGTTGCGCTCCTTGTCGCCGACGCCCCACTTGCGGCCAAGCTGGTAGCCATAATCGGCGATGTCGTAACCCTGCAGGCTGGGTACCGTCGCCACGACCAGCTGACGCCTGGATTGCTGCTCCAGCGCCGCCAGCTTTTGCGTCAGGCGCACCTCGACCACATCGGGAATGGCGTTCGCGCCATCGACCACCCGGCCGGTGAGCGCCGGGAACTGCGGTTCAGCCATGGCGCACGGCGCCAGCAACGTTGCCCATCCCAGCAAGAGCAAGCCGGCGGCCAGCCACGCGATAGCAGGCCGAATCATCGATGAGGGACGTGTGGTCACGGTGCGCCTTCCAAGCCGGGATCGACCTTGGAACCCGCCGTAGCCGCCCGGGGTCGAGCTTCCTGGAATATCAGTAGCGCGGCGCTCACGGATGCCAAGTGAACGACGCGCGTGTCGGAGCCATGAACCCACGCCTGCTACGTCGTTCGAAGCAAGATCAGAAGCGGTAGCCGATCGAACCCATCACGTTCCGTGGGGCCGCCACGAAGCAGTCGCCGCGCGCAAGGCAGGAGGCGTAACGGATCTCGTTCAGCAGGTTCGTCGCATTGATCGCGAAGCGCCAGTTCTCCCAGGTGACTTCGGCCAGCGCATCGACGTTCGTGCGCGAAGGCGTGACGATGGACCAGATCGCGCTGGTCGAGCGGCTTTTGCCGTTATAGGTCACGCCGGCGCCGAGCCGTAGCCGGGCTTCGCCTGGAGCGCCGAAGGTCTTGGTCGTCCAGGCCGACGCTACATGGCGTGGCATGTAGTCGAGGTTGGTGTCCGTTTCCGATTTCAGCTTGTTGTAGCCGTAGTTGAGCAGCAGTTCGAACTGCCCGGGCAGCGTGTGGTTCGCCTCGACCTCTATGCCCTTGGTCTTCAGCACCCCCGACTGCGTGGTTGCGTTGCCCGCCAGATAGAGCACGCGGTTCTGCTCCTTGATCTTGAAGCCGGTTACGGTGATAAGCGTGTGCGGCTCTGGCTGCCACTTGACCCCGACTTCGTACTGGGTGCCGGTCAGCGGCTTGTAGGGATCGCCGATGGTGCCGCCGACGTTCTGGACCGAGCCAGCCTGCGGCAGGAAGCTTTCGGTATAGCTGAAGAACGGCGAGAAGCCGGCACCCAGTTCGCCGATGATCCCTGCGCGAAACGTGGTGGCATTGTCCTTCTGGCCCGAAGAGCCGGTCACGCGGTCACGACGAGCGCCCAGGACGACCGAGACGCGATCGAACGCACGGATCTGGTCCTGAACGTAGACGCCGAGCTGCTTCTGGGATTCGCTCAGATAGGGACCAACGGGATCATAGGTTGGCAGCGCATCGAAATCGATGTCGTAAAGATCCACGACGTCTTGGCCTGTGCCGAGGCGCTTGCTGACCTTGTTCCAGCTGTAGTCGATGCCGGCCAACAGAGTGTGTTCGATGGCGGCGCCGGTGTTGAACTTGAACTGGACGTTGTTGTCGGTCGAGAAGACGTTCATCCGCGCATAGCTGGAATCCGCAATGAGCCCGATCGTGCGCCCATCGGTTCCATAGACCGAAAAAGGATCGGTCGGGTTCGAATAGCTGTCGGCGTAATGCGTGAAATACGTCAGGTCGCTGTCGATGTACCGCGCCTTGAGGCTTATGCGCAGTCTGTCGGAGAAGTCGTGGGTGACGGCAGCGCCGCCCTGAAGCGAGCGGCCATCGTACCGGTCCCAGCCAGCCTTGCCGACAAAGGTATAGGGATCGAGCCGACCCGTGGGGTTCGCCGGATTGGGGCGGAACGTCCCGATCAGCGGCAGAAACTGCGAGGTCGAGCCGGTGTCGTCTTCCTGGTAAAGCCCGGTCAGGACGACATTCGTGTCAGGGGTAGGTTGCCAGCGGATCGACGGCGCGAACATCACGCGATCGTCGGGCACGTGGTCGACATAAGTGTCGGCGTCGCGAACGCGGCCCACGGCGCGGATCGCCAGATTGTCCGCCAGCGCGAGGTTGACGTCGGCCAGGACTTCCTTGCGATCGTAGCTGCCATAAACGAGGTTGATCTCGCCACCCGTCTGGAACCGCGGCGTCTTGGAAACGAGGTTGACGATGCCACCGATCGAACCTTGGCCGAACAGCACGGAGGCGGGACCGCGCACGATCTCCACCCGCTCGAAGTTATAGGGATCCGAGGTGATGCTGGCGTAGTACGAGAACACGTCGCGCATGCCATCGCGGAACTGCAGCGCGTTGATCCCGCGGACTCTGAACCCATCGACTCGCGTGTCACGACCATAGGCGTTGGCCAGCACGCCGGCGGCATACTTCACGGTATCGCTGATGCTGATCGCACCTTGCGAAAGGTATTGCTCCGACGTGATCACGGTGAGCGGCTGCGGCACTTCGATCAGGGGTGTCTCGGTCTTGGTACCCGAGATGGCGCCCGTGACGACGATGTCGTCGACACCCGATCCTGCAGCCGTGGCTTCAGCGCCGGCTTCTTCCGCGTGGACGCCTGCAGGTGCCACGATAGCGAATACGGCAGCACCACTCAGCGCGATAGAACGAATGGAGTTCACAACAATCCTCTTGCGACTTGATCTCAATAAGGCTGCGCCCTAGCGCTAATGAGAATCATGGGCAATACGCCGCACTATATCGTCTGGGATTGTGCCTTTTTGGCAACGCGGTGAATGTCGTGGATCGGCACGGCCCGTGGTGACAGGCTCCGAATGTACGCAGCGGGCGGCTCGCGGATCGCAGGCAGCAGAAACAGCGAAGCCACTCTCCCACGCTTGTTGCAAGCGTGGGAGAGTGGCTCAATATGTTGCCTCGGTTGACGTAGGCTTAGCTGCCGAAACGATACCGCAGGCGGACACCATACGTGCGTGGCTCGCCAAGTGCGCGTGCGTCATAGCCGAACGCGCCGATCCCGCCGAACACGGATGCGGTGTACTTCTCCTTGGTCAGGTTGGTGACAAAGAAGTTGAGATCCACCGGAAGGCCACCCACGCCCGCCCAGCTGGCATTGGCGTTGACCAGATCGATACCGGGAATACGGCCCGGATTGCCGACCAGGTTGGCAGGTATGATGGGGTTATTGACCGCGACCGGTATGACATAGGAGATCGCCGTCAACTGGCTGTCGCTGTGCGAAAAGGTTCCGCCAAACGAGATCTTCCCGATGCTTTCATCCAGCGGCAGCGTGTAGTTCGCCGAGATGCTGTACTTGTTCTTAGGCGCATATCCGAGCGGATAGCCCACTGCCGTGCCTGTGGGGATCGGCGGGAAGTACAAGTTGTTGCTGCCGGCGACCGGCTCGACCGATGTCAGCTTCGTGTTCAGGTAAGCGTAGTTGCCATCGACGGTGAAACCCGTGAACGGGGTCACCGAGGCTTCCACTTCCACGCCGTAGATCCGCGACCGGGCACCCGAGGCGATCGTCTGCGGCGGCTGCTGGTTGGGGTTCGCCGGGGTTGGATCCAGTCGAGCGCCCAGCTGTTGGCTCAGGAACTTGGAATAGAAGGCTGCAACGTTGAAGGTCGCACGGACAGGACCGCTCAGGCTGGTCTTGAGGCCGATCTCGTAGTTGTCCACCTTCTCCGGCTCGAAGGTGTTGAAGACGGGGCCACCATCGACCTTCACGCCGCTCGACCGGTATCCGCGCGAGTACTTGCCATAAAGCAGCATGTCCTCGGTTGGCTTGTAGTCGACATCGATCAACCAGGTCGGCGCATCGCTCGTGCTGCGGAACTCGGCCTCGCATTGGTTGGCCGCAGTGCCGGTTTGGCAAAGGCGGATCAGGTTTCCACCGGACACCGCAGGCAAGAGGTAGACTGCCTGGCGCGTGACTGCGGTCGTCGCGTCCCAAGTATAGCGAAGGCCGGCGGTCAGGCTCAACTTGTCGGTGAGCTTGTAAGTCCCCTGGCCGAAGACGCCGTAGTTCTGGAAGCGCTGGTTGTTCAGGCGCTCGTTGATGATCGAGGTTCCGCCAAATGTCGGGCTTCGGGTGGAATAGCAGACGCTGCTCTCGGTGGCGGTAAGCGGACACACGCCGCTGCTGACCGAGGAACTGCCGCTGAAGCTGATGGGTTCACTTTGCTCGGTATAGAGGCCTGCCTGCCAATTGAGCCGATCGCCCAGGCCCGTGCCCTGGAACTGCAACTCTTCGGTGAACGTCGACTGTGCGGCGCTGTCCTGCCCCCTGCGCGGAGATGTCGCCGCCTTGATGAGGTTCTGGCCGGCGTTGGGACCATCGGGAATGATCAGGTATTCGCCATAGACACTGGCGCGGAACTTCTCGCGAAACTCGCCATAACTGGCGATGTTCTTGATCGTCAGGTTATCGGTGGCCTGCCACGTCGTGGTGTTGATCACCTGCCACTGGTTGATGCGCTGACGCGGATTGCTGGTGCCGTTCTCTACCGCGTAGTAGTCGCCGGTTGCCTGCAGCCGCGCAACCTGGGCGCAGCCGGCATTCGCGACGGCCCGCGTCTGGGCAGTGGGCTGGGTTCCGGGCGCGCAGTTGAAGATCTGCGGCAGGAAGCCGTTGGTGTCGGAGTCGCTGTAGGTGGCGATCAGGTAGTTCTCGAGGTTCGGCGTCAGTTCGGCGACGACGCTCAACCGTGCGGCGGTGTAATCGGTATCGGCGAAGTCGCGTGGACCGATAGGCGAATAGTTGTTGAGATACCCGTCACGCTTCTGGCGGTCTACGCCCAGACGAACCCGGAACGTGTCGGCAAGTGGAATGTTCACCACCGCCTGCACTCGCTTCATGTCGTAATTGCCGTAGGAGCCCTCGACGTAGCCCTCCAGATTACCGGTCGGCTTTTGCGGAACGAGCAGGACGGCACCGCCGGTGGTGTTCCGGCCAAACAGCGTACCCTGCGTGCCCTTGAGAACCTGCACATTGGCGAGGTCGAAGAACGCGCCCGGACCTGCGCCGTTGCCCAGCGTGGTACCGCCGGCAGCACGCAGCGTCGCCACGTCGGCGAAGTAGACCGCTACCGAAGGCGCCGTGCCGTTGTCCTGCACGAAGCCACGGATCGCGAAAGACGTGTTCTCGGCACCGAAGCGTCCGTTGGAGCTGAGCGAAGGCGTGTAGATCGCCAGATCGCCGGCGTTGACAACGTTGCGGGTGCTCAGCTGTTGCTGGTCGAATACCGTGATGGAGATCGGCACATCCTGCAGGCGCTCCTCGACACGGCGAGCGGTAACGATGATGTCGCCGGTGGCCTGCTGAGCGGCGGCCGGAAGGGCAATGCCCGTGGCCAGCGCGGAAGCGGCAAGCATAATGGTCCGCCGAGCGGCGCGCTTCGTCATAATTCTCTCCCTGTTGTCGCAATGACTGGCAAGATTGATCTTGCTCTCGGTCGCGGCACTAGCCCATCCGACGGCCAAATCTCTTGATGAATTTGGACAGCGGCCAATCCGGATGCATTTATACCGGAGTGTGTCCATTTGCCCTCACCTACTCGCGGTAGAACCAGCTATAACATCTGTGCGAGCATCGAACCTGTTCTAGGGTTCTAAGGAGCCCGAGCGATCGTTCGCTTATCGCCGCATCTCTGGATGAACTTCGTACTTGTAAGTTGGCCACCTCGTTTCACGCGGCACTGAAGGCTGTGACAGGAACATGCTGCCGCCGGAATTTTACGCGCGTGCAGGCTCACGGACACACCCGAACGCTTGCGTCATCCTATATAGCCTCATGGTAGAGGTGCGATGCACCTGGCAGAGCGGTGATAATCTATGAGCCTCTATCGGCAGGCCGATCGACGAGCGCACAGCTCAAACCCTGCAAGCATGGCACACGGCATCTTCATCATCGAGGACTCCGCCGCGCTCAGCAAGCTGCTGATCTCCCGCATCGCCGAGCATAGCGCCGCAGACGTCCAGTGCTACAAGAGCTATTCCGAGGCGCGTGAGGCCCTCGCGGTGCAAAAGCCCCTGCTGACGGTCGCCGGGCTCAACCTACCCGACGCGCCCAACGGAGAAATACTGGATCTGCTGGCGTCCGAGAATGTGCCCACGCTGCTATATACGGCCAGCTTGACGCGCAGCATACGCGAACGCTTCTGCTCTCCCAACATAGTCGATTACTTCGTCAAGAACGCACCGGATGCGGTGGACAATATCGTTCAGACTATCGTGCGGGTGACGGAAGAAGCGGCAACCCCGGTGCTGATCGTCGACGACATGTCCAGTGCGCGCCACGACCTTGCCGGCATCCTCAAGAAGCAGAATTACCGCATCCTGGAGGCCAGTTCGGGTGCGCAAGCGCTCAAGCTGCTCGCCGAGAACGAGGCCATCGAACTGGTCGTCACGGATTACAACATGCCCGATATGGATGGGCACGCCCTGACGCGCGAGATCCGGTCGCGCTACGCTGCGGATCGGGTGCGGGTCATCGGCATCTCGGCGTCATCCGATCCTTATCTGTCGGCATCGTTCCTCAAGGCGGGCGCATCCGACTTCATCTATCGTCCGTTCATCCCCGAAGAGGTGCAATGCCGGATCGGCGGCAACATCCAGATGCTGGAGCATATCCGCCATCTGCGTTTCCTGGCCGAGCGCGACCCGCTCACCGGCCTCTACAATCGCCGCGCGTTCTTCGAACAGGCGCATCAAGTCCTGGACGAGATGCGCGAACATCAGGGCGAGGGTTCCGTCGCCATCCTCGATATCGACCACTTCAAGAAGGTCAACGATACCTACGGCCACGATACGGGCGATTCAGTGATCAAGGCGGTGGCCAAGGTTCTTCTGGACATCGCCAAGCGCGAGCGGCTGATAACCGCACGGTTCGGCGGCGAAGAGTTCGTCACCCTGTTCCCCGGCCGCGACTGCGAGACCGTGCACCGCTTGTGCGAGGAACTGCGTGAGCGGATCGCCGCCCTGTCCATTCCTTACTACGACACCGTCTTCAGCATAACCGCTTCCCTGGGCGCGGCGATCGTCCAGCACGAAGAGGGGATCGACAACAACCTCAACGCTGCGGATCAGATGCTGTACATGGCGAAGAACAATGGCCGTAATCGCGTGATCTACGATGCAATGTTTCGTGACACCTGAATCACGCAAGCCCGCTACCGTGGCGGGCGGATCAACGCTGCCAGGTTATCGTCGCCCTCATCCGCGTAAAACGTAGAAGGGGCATGGCCTGGCATCAGGACATCGATGCGTTCCGAGACGAAACCCAGTGGCGGCGGTCCTTGAGCGATCGGTTTGTCGGCGTCCGCGCGTTTGGCATGGCACTGGCGGGTGATCGCATCATCAAGCTCGCGCCCGGCCTTGCGGTCGAGCACCCATTCAGCTCGTTTCATCGGACTGTCAGGAGAACCCTCGACCCAGATCCGGCTGCGGCCGACCGCTGTTCCTTGCCAGGCGCCGCTCGCAGCTTTGACGAGAACGATGCTGTACTCTTGCGTCGACAGGTGCCCTCCTCTGCCAAAAAGCATTACCATGGTAGGCGATTGCGGCATCGGTTCACCCATGGCCTGGCGCAGCATGCGATGGTCCCCGATCGCCGAGGTGGTGGCC
The DNA here is from genome assembly GCF_055361525.1 of Novosphingobium sp. TK46. Taxonomy (NCBI): domain Bacteria; kingdom Pseudomonadati; phylum Pseudomonadota; class Alphaproteobacteria; order Sphingomonadales; family Sphingomonadaceae; genus Novosphingobium; species Novosphingobium sp. TK46. The sequence goes on along the minus strand of NZ_CM143963.1, from coordinate 1,894,095 downwards.
TTCGATGGGCCCGCGGCCACAGGCAGGCAGGGCCGACTTGTTGCAGGGCTGGCGGCAACGGGTGCCACGGCGAGCAAGAGCGCTTCTATCATCGTCGAAGAATGCAGGCCGCCGCCGCTTTAAGCAACTGGGCGATGGCTTGGCGAACGATGCGTGGTTCACTCGCGACACGCCGTCCGGCTGTTCCTGCTTCCTGCCGTTAAACGCGAGCCGGATTGCCGGCATCGGCCACCGCTTTGACGCAAGAAAGCACCCCCGCTACGGACGGCGCATGATCACCCTGCTCTCCCCTGCGAAGACGCTCGATTTCGAGCGTGTGTTACCCGCGCTGCATGCCACCAAGCCACATTTTGCCGAGGAAGCATCCAAGCTCGCAAAATCGGCAGCAAACCTTTCGCAGAAACGCCTGGCGGATCTGATGCATATCTCGCCACGCCTGGCCAAGCTCAACGCCGACCGGTTCCGTGATTTCGCCAGCCTGCCCGAGCGACCGGCGCTCTTCGCCTTTGCAGGGGACGTCTACACCGGGTTCGAGGCTTATACCTTGGACGATGCCGGCGTTGCTTTCGCCCAGAACCACGTGCGCATGCTGTCGGGCCTATACGGCCTGCTGCGGCCGCTCGACACGATCAGGCCCCATCGTCTCGAAATGAGCACGCGTTGGGCGCCGCGCCATAAAAGCCTGACCGACTGGTGGGGTGAGCGTATCGCCGAACTGCTTGTCGGCCAGGTTGCAGCCGAAGGATCCGGCGTCATTCTCAATCTCGCCAGCCAGGAGTATTTCGCAGCGGTCAGAGGCAAACTTGCAGGCGTGCGGGTCGTGGACATCGAATTTCGCGAACCCGGCCCTACCGGCCCGCGCTTCGTGAGCTTCAACGCCAAACGCGCGCGCGGCATGATGGCCCGCTGGATGTGCGAGCATCACGTGCAGAACGTGGAAGACATGCGCAACTTCGATAGCGACGGATATAGCTTCGACGATGCTGAGAGCGAACCCGATCGTTGGCGTTTCAATCGCGCCTGAGCAGCGCGATCCCCGGCATCTCCGCCGAAACCAGGCGGGCCAGCCCTAATCTACGATCCTGGATGCGGAAGTCCCTACAGCCGATTGGAAGAAGCTCCCGCGTTTGGCGGCAGACACGGTCGCAAAATGGCCGACGCCATCCCCGCACGGTCGAGCTCACCCCGCGACACCCACGATGCGCGCATTCCACTCTAGAGATTACCGAAAGGTCGCAACCAAGCGGCTGCAAGGCGCTCTTGATTCGCTGCCTGGGCAACAGTGATTCAGCACGTCTGATGATCACGCGGCGTGTCGCCGAGCCCACCCAACACGCAACGTGTTGGAACGATTGGCGAGCCCGGTCTGGCACATGAATTGCTCATGGGCGACCAAGATCGATTGCGCTGCCCAGGCATCGCACCCGGTCCTTGATCTAACCGGAGACATCCATGCCATATCGTCGTCTGAGCCTGGCGCTCGCTTCCTTCGCGGCACTTGCAGCGCCGAACCTGGCCCATGCCGTCGATCTTGATGCCGGGGACTATGATCCGGCCAAGCCCGGCACCAGTCTGGCTCTCGTCTACCTTCAGCATGCGGAGCGCAACGAACAGGATGTTGATGGCGACAAGGTTCCGGGCGACAACGAAGTCAACACCGATGTCGCGATCGTCAGGCTGGTGCATTACGTCGACATCGCCGGCCTGACCGTCGCCCCACAGGTTCTCGTGCCCGTGGTCGCACAGCGGGGCCTTGGCGATCGGGCCTCATTGGGTCGCAGCACCGGGGTGGGCGACATCATCCTGGCGGCACCGGTGTGGCTGGTGAACCGCCCCAAGTCGAACACGTACTTCGGCGTGACGCCGTACCTCTATCTTCCCACCGGCGAGTATCGCGCCGACCGCGCGCTCAATGCCGGCGAGGACCGCTGGAAGCTCAACCTGCAGGCGGCCGGAACCGTGCGCATCGCCCCCAAGCTCGCATGGGATGCGGGCGCGGACATCACCTTCTACGGCAAGACCGGCAAGTCTTTCGCGGGGGGCCGCATGACGCAGAAAGTCGGATATCAGGTGCAATCGTCGCTACGCTATTTCATCAGCGACCGCTTCGATCTTCGCGGTGGCATCTCCCATGCCGAGGGCGGCGACTTCACGCAGAACGCGCTGGTCAATCGCGGCTTCACCCAGACCAAGTTCTGGGTCGGCACCGCCGTCAAGCCAAGCGCCAGCACGCAGGTCATCGTCACGCTCGGCCGCGACCTCGACGTACGCAACGGCTTCAAGGAAGCGGGACGCGTCAACGTGCGTCTGCTGAAAGCATTCTGAGCAGCGCCAGACTGCTGATCCACTGCTGCTTCAGCAACACCCCATCAGCAACCTGCGCCCGCGATGCTCCCGTCGGCGCGGGCACTGCACGGAGCGGCGCTGGATCGCCCGGATGGCACGCTGCTTGCTGATACCCAGGATGATGTGCGGCCTGACATCCAGGCATGGGAGAACCGGTTTTATGACGAGCACGACAGCGCTTCTTCCCACGCCGCTTCGCGATGCCTTGCGTACCGCGGCATCCCTGGCTGACCTGTTCGAACAGTCCGCCGTCGCGCGCGATCGCCTCGGCGGCACGCCAAAGGTAGAACGCGACCTTCTGCGCGAAAGCGGCCTGCTGTCGCTCACCATACCGCAAGCTCACGGCGGGACCGGGGCCGATTGGGCGACGGCGATGCAGACCGTTCGCATCATCGCGCGCGCCGACAGTTCGCTCGCGCATGTCTATGCGTTCCACCACCTGATGCTCGCCACCGTGCGGCTGTTCGGATCGGCACCGCAGTGGGAGGGCGCCTATCGCCGCACCGCGCAGGACGGGCTGTTCTGGGGCAACGCGCTGAACCCGTTGGATACGCGCACGGTCAGCACGCCCGGCGACGGCGCGCGCACCTTCACCGGCGACAAGAGCTTCTGCTCGGGCGCGCTCGATTCCGACATGCTCGTCGCCTCGGCGCGGCAGGATGGCCAGCAGCGCCTGGTCATCGCCGCAATCCCGACCGACCGCGCCGGGATCACCATCCTCGACGACTGGGACAACATCGGCCAGCGGCAGACCGACAGCGGCAGCGTGCTGTTCGATCGCGTGCGGATCGAGGAAAGCGAGATCCTGCTCACCCCCGGCCCGCTGGGTTCCGTGTTCGCGACACTGCGCCCGCTGATCGCGCAATTGATCTTGTCAAACATCTATCTCGGCATCGCCGAAGGGGCCTTCCGCGCGACCAAGGCCTACACGCGCAGTCAGGCCCGGCGCTGGCTGACCTCGACGGCGGTCGAACAGTCGCAGGACCCCTATGCCTTGGAGCGCGCCGGCGAATTCTGGCTGGCGCTGGAAGGCGCGCGCCTGCTGAACGATCGCGCCGCCGCCCTGCTCGACGATGCCTGGGCCGAGGATGAGGCGCTTTCGCACGAATTGCGCGGCGAGGCGGCGATCGCCATCGCCACGGCCAAGGTCGCCGCGATCAAGGGCGGCATGGATGTGACCACCCGCATGTTCGACGTGATGGGTGCCCGCTCGACGACCGGCAAGTTCGGCTTCGACCGCTACTGGCGCAACCTGCGCACGCACTCGTCGCACGACCCTGTCGACTACAAGTTGCGTGAGCTTGGCGACTGGGCGCTGAACGACGTCGCGCCCGTGCCGACATTCTATTCGTGAGCGCTGCTGGTGAGGCAACACCCGATCAGCACGGCGCTGGCCTTGCCCCAGCATGGCGCCCCGCACCCTGCCTCTAAGGTGTTGATTTCCCACACGCCGACATCTGGCACGCTTCCTGCGGTGCATTGCGAAGAAACGAGAACGAGATGACCAAGCCCTTGCGGATCGTTGCCATATCGGGCGCCTTGCAGCAGCCGTCGCGAACCGAGGTTCTGCTGGACGCGATCGTCGGCGAGCTGGCGGTCGCGCTGCCGATCGACGTCCATTTCGTGAAGCTGAGCGAGATCGGTGCCGAGGTCGGCGCCACGCTGAACCGTGGCGCCTTGCCCCCACGCGTCTTCGCCGACATCCAGGCCATCGAAACCGCCGACGCGCTCGTCGTCGCGACCCCGGTCTACCGCGCTTCGTACACCGGCCTGCTCAAGCACCTGTTCGACTTCGTCGGCCATGAATCGCTCGTCGGCCGGCCGGTCTTGCTGGCCGCGACGGGCGGCAGCGAGCGCCACTGCCTGATGATCGAGCACCAGCTTCGGCCGCTGTTCGGCTTCTTCCAGGCGCTCGCCCTGCCGCTCGGCATCTACGCCAGCGAGGCGGACTTCGACGACTACCGGCTTGCCAGCAAGGCCGTCGCCGATCGCATCGCGCTCGCGGTCGATCACGCGCTGCCGTGGCTGATCCGCCCCGACGCGCGCCGCCTGCCCGCCTTGCGCCAACCCTTCATCGCCCAACTCTGAACACCTGCGAGGACATCATCATGACCGATGCATCGAAGAGCCCGATCCAGTTCGCCTACTGGGTGCCCAACGTCAGCGGCGGCCTGGTCGTCAGCAAGATCGAGCAGCGCACCAGCTGGGACATCGATTACAACCGCAAGCTGGCGCAGATCGCCGAGGCCAACGGCTTCGACTACGCACTGTCGCAAATCCGCTTCACCGCCGGCTATGGCGCCGAATTCCAGCATGAGCCGGTGGCCTTCACCCACGCCCTGCTGGCGGCGACCACCAAGCTGAAGGTGATCGCCGCGATCCTGCCCGGACCGTGGAACCCGGCGGTCGCCGCCAAGCAACTGGCGACGATCGACCAGCTCACCGGCGGGCGCGTCGCGGTCAACATCGTCAGCGGCTGGTTCAAGGGTGAGTTCACCGCGATCGGCGAGCACTGGCTGGAGCACGACGAGCGCTATCGCCGCTCCGAGGAGTTCATCCGCGCCCTCAAGGGGATCTGGACGACCGACAACTTCAGCTTCCGCGGCGATTTCTACCGCTTCACCGACTACACCTTGCGCCCCAAGCCGCTGAAGCAGCCCCACCCCGAGATCTTCCAGGGCGGCAGCTCACGCGCCGCGCGCGACATGGCGGCGCGCGTGTCCGACTGGTATTTCACCAACGGCAACAGCGTCGAGGGCATACGCGCCCAGATCGACGACTTGCGCGCCAAGGCGGCCGCCGAGGGGCGGACCGTGAAGGTCGGCGTCAATGCCTTCATCATCGCCCGCGACACCGAAGCCGAAGCCCGTGCCGTCCTCGACGACATCATCGCCCAGGCCGATCCCGAAGCGGTCAACGCGTTCGGTGATGCCGCCAAGCAGGCCGGTCGCGCGTCCCCTGAAGGCGAAGGCAACTGGGCGAAGTCGACGTTCGAGGATCTGGTCCAGTACAACGACGGCTTCAAGACCAACCTGATCGGCACCCCCGAGCAGATCGCCGAGCGCATCGTCGCGCTCAAGGCCGTCGGCGTCGACCTCGTGCTGTCCGCCTTCCTGCACTTCCAGGAGGAGGTCGAATACTTCGGCCGCAACGTCCTGCCACTGGTGCGGGCGCTGGAAGACGCGCGCACGCTCGAGACGGTCTGATCATGGCTGCGCCGCACACCCTCGCACCGCAGGGGGACGATCCGTCCCGCTCGGCCATCGCGCTGCACGACATCTCGTTGGCCTTCGGCGGGCTGGACGTGCTGCGCGATGTCAGCCTGGACGTGCGGCGCGGCGAGATCGTCGGGCTGATCGGACCCAACGGCGCGGGCAAAAGTTCGCTGCTCAATGTCATGAGCGGGTTCTATCGCGCCGATCGCGGCGGCGTGTCGATCGGAGGCACCCGGCTCGACCGCCTGCAGCCGCGGCGAGTGGCGCGGGCCGGTGTCGTCCGAACGTTCCAGAACCTCGGGCTGTTCGGCGGCATGACGGTGCTCGACAACGTGCTGACCGGCCGCGCCCTGCACGGCAAGGCCGGTTGGCCGCATTACCTGTTCCGCACCCGCGCCGCCCGCAACGAGGATCGTCGAAACCGCACGCTGGCGCTCGATGCACTCGCCTCGCTGGAATTGCAGGATCACGCCCACACGCTCGTGTCCGCCTTGCCCTATGGCGCGCAGAAGCGGGTCGAGCTGGCGCGCGCCCTCGCGATGGCCCCGCAAACGCTGCTGCTCGACGAGCCGCTGGCGGGGATGAATCCGGATGAAAAGCACGAGATGGTCTCCGCGATCCGCGCCGCGCGCGACATCCGCGGCACCACCGTGGTGCTGATCGAACATGACATCGGCGTGGTGCTGACCCTGGCCGATCGGTTGGTGGTTCTCGATCGCGGGCGCGTGATCGCGGATGGTCTGCCCGCAACAGTCGCCGCCGATGACGCAGTGATCGCCGCCTATCTCGGCACGCGGCACTAAGGGGCGCGCGATGCAATTCTTTCTCGAAGTGCTGGTCGCAGGCGCGCTGTCGGGCGTGATGTACGCGCTCGTCGCCATCGGTTTCGTGCTGATCTATCGCGCCTCGGGCGTGTTTAATTTCGCCCAAGGGTCGATGATCCTGTTCGCCGCGCTCACGTTCGTGAATCTGGTCGAGCGCGGCGTGCCGTTCTGGCTGGCGTTCGGCGCCACCTTGCTGCTGCTGATCGCGGCGGCCTTCGCGATCGAGCGCCTGGTGCTGCGCCCGCTTTCCAACCGCTCCGTCAGCACCCTGTTCCTGGCCACGCTGGGGCTGAGCTACATCTTCGAGGGCCTGTCCCAGATCGCCTGGGGCACGCAGGTCCATGCGCTGGATCTGGGCATCTCCGACGATCCGGTGTCGGTCGGGGGCCTCTCGCTCAGCAGCTTCGACATCGCCGCGACCGCCATCGCCGGCAGCCTCGTGATCGTCCTGGCGCTGGTCACGGGCAAGACCAACCTCGGCCTGTCGCTGCGCGCCGTCGCCGCCGATCCGCTCGCGGCGCTGTCGATCGGCATCCGCCTCGACCGCGTGACCGTGATCGCCTGGAGCCTTGCCGGGTTCGTCGCGCTGGTCGCCGGGCTGATCTGGGGCGCGCGATCGGGCGTGCAGTTCTCGCTCTCGCTGATCGTGCTCAAGGCGCTGCCCGTCCTCATCATCGGTGGCTTTACCTCGATCGGCGGCGTGATCGTCGCGGGCGTGCTGGTGGGCGCGGGCGAGAGCCTGGCGGCGATCTATCTTGGCCCCACCATCGGCAACGGCGTGGAGGGCTGGTTCGCCTACGCCCTCGCGCTCGTGTTCCTGATGGCGCGCCCGACCGGCCTGTTCGGCCAGCGCACCTGGGCGAGGATCTGAGCCATGGCCAGCCTGCCCGCACCCCTTGCCGCCGCCCTGCCCCAAACCCCGCGTATCCGCGCTCTCGCACCGATGCTGGCGATCATTATAGCCGCGATCGTGCCCTTCGCGATCGGCTCCGACTACCTGTTCGGCGCGGTGCTGGTGCCGATCCTGATCCTCTCGCTCGCGGGCCTTGGCCTCAACATCCTGACCGGATACGCGGGCCAGCTTTCGCTGGGATCGGCGGCGTTCATGGCGATCGGTGCCTTCGCGACCTACAACATCCACCTGCGGGTGCCGGGCTTCACCCTGCTGCCCGCGATCGTCGCCGGCGGGTTCGTCGCCGCGGCGTTCGGCGTGCTGTTCGGACTGCCCAGCCTGCGCGTCAAAGGCTTCTACCTGATCGCCTCGACGCTCGCCGCGCAGTTCTTCGTGCCCTGGGTCCTGTCGCAGTACGGCTGGTTCACCAATGGCAGCGCATCGGGCGTCATCACCGCGCCGCCGCTGACGCTGGCCGGTTTCGACCTCGACAATCCCGCCGGCCGCTATGGCTACACCCTGGGCATCGTCGCAGTGCTGACGCTGCTCGCGCGCAACCTGATCGACAGCCCCACGGGGCGCGCGTGGATGGCGGTGCGCGACATGGACCTTGCCGCCGCCGCGCTGGGCATTCCGCTCGGTCGGGCCAAGCTGCTCTCCTTCGCGGTCAGTTCGTTCCTGCTCGGAATCGCCGGCGCGCTATGGGCCTTCACCTATCTTGGCACCGTGGAGCCCGCCGGCTTCGACCTCGACCGTTCGTTCCAGGTCCTGTTCGTGATCATCCTGGGCGGCCTCGGCAGCATCCGGGGCAATTTCCTGGGTGCGGCCTTCGTCGTCCTGCTGCCCGTCGCACTGAGCGTGGTCGGTGGCGCCATCGCCGGCCCAAGCCTCGACCCCGCGCTGCTCGAAAACGCGCAGAAGGTCGTCTTCGGCGCGCTCATCATTTTCTTCCTCGTCGCAGAACCCGACGGTCTGACAAGGTTGTTGGACCGCACACTCCGTACCCGCTCGAGCTGGATCGGCCTGACGAAATCCCGCCAGTAGGAGTTGCCGTGCATGCTTAAGTATTCGTCCAAGTCGTTCCTGAGTCTGTCCGCCGCGGCGACGCTCGCCCTGCTGTCGGGCTGCCACAAGCAGGCCGACACGACCCAGCAGGGGGGCGTCTCGGCCGCGCCGGGCAAGTCGCAATACTTCCCGCTGCAGAGCTATCGCGTCGGTCCCTATGCGGCCGGTGGCAGCGGCTTCTTCGGCGGTTTCATCGACTACATGCAGCTGATCAACGCGCAGGGCGGCGTCAACGGCGTGCCCCTGACGTGGGCGGAGTGCGAGACCGAGTACGACGTCGAGAAGGGCGTCGAATGCTACGAACGGCTCAAGAAAAGCGCCGATGGATCGCCCACGGCGGCCACAAACCCGCTCTCGGTCGGCATCGCCTATGCCACGCTGGACCGTTCGACCACCGACAAGATCCCGCTCATCACCATCAACCACGGCCGCACGGACTCCACCGACGGCAGCGTGTTTCCCTACGTCTTCCCGCTCCAGCTGAACCCCTACAGCGAGGTCTCGGCGATCTTCAACTGGATCGGCAGCAAGGCGGGTGGCCTCAACAAGCTGCGCGGCAAGCACATCGTCGTGCTCTATCACGGCTCGCCCTACGGCAAGGAGACCAACGGCGTGATCGACACGCTGGCGGCGCGCTATGGCATCACGGTCGACAAGATCGAGGTGCCGCATCCGGGCAACGAGCAGCAGTCGCAATGGCTCAAGATCCGTCAGCTCAACCCCGAATGGGTGATCCTGCGCGGCTGGGGCGTGATGAACCCGGTAGCGCTGAAAACCGCGCGCAAGGTCGGCTTCCCGGCGGACCACATCATCGGCAACATCTGGAGCAATTCGGAAGAAGACGCCGCGCCCGCCGGGGACGCCGCCAAGGGCTTCATCTCGATCACCACGCACCCGTCGGGCACCAGCTTCCCCGTGCTGCAGCAGATCAAGGCGCAGGTGATCGACAAGGGCAAGGGCAACCTTACCGACCCGAAGCGCTTCGGCACGGTGTACTACAACCTGGGCGTGGTGAACGGCATCCTCAACGTCGAGGCGGTTCGCGTCGCGCAGGCCAAATTCGGCAAGCGCCCGCTGACCGGCGAGGAAGTGCGCTGGGGGTTCGAGCACCTGAACATCGACGACGCCCGCCTCAAGGCGTTGGGCGCGGTCGGGCTGGTCCAGCCGCTCAAGCTGTCGTGCTCCGACCACGAGGGCGGCGGCGCCGTGCGATTCCAGCAGTGGGACGGCACCAAATGGAACGTCATCAGCGACTGGATCCAGGCCGACCGTCCGCTGCTGCGCCCGATCATCGAGGCATCGGCGCGCCAGTACGCCCGCGAAAAGGGCATCACCCCGCGCGACTGCTCGAAGAGCTGACCGGCAAGGCGAAGGCGAGACCATGCGCAACATCCTCGAAGTCGAGAACGTGGAGATCCGCTACGATCAGGCGATTCTGGCCGTGCGCGACATCGCGTTCGCCGTGCCCGAAGGTGGCTTCGTCTCGCTCATCGGCGCCAACGGCTCGGGCAAGACGACGACCTTGCGCGCAATCTCCCGCCTGCTCGAACTGGATCGTGGCCGCGTGACGCGTGGCGCGATCCGGTTCGACGGCGGGGATATCGCCCGGCAAAGTCCCCACGCGCTGGTGGCGAGCGGGATCGCGCAAGTGCTGGAAGGGCGGCGCTGTTTCCTGCCGATGACGGTGGAGGAGAACCTGCTGACCGCCGCCGCCGCGCTCCGCCTGTCCCGGGCGGAGACCCGCGCCGCGCTGGAGCAGGCGTACGCCCGCTTCCCCCAGCTTGCCGGCCGCCGCCGTACGCCTGCTGCGCTGCTCTCGGGCGGCGAGCAGCAGATGCTGGCGATCGAGCGGGCGCTGGTGCGAACGCCCCGGCTGCTGCTGCTGGACGAACCGACCATGGGCCTCGCCCCGCAGATCGCCGAAACTATCCTGGAGACCGTCGCCACGCTCAACCGCGAGCATGGCGTCGCCATCCTGATCGCGGAACAGAACGTCGCACTGACCTTGCGTTTCGCGCAGGACGCCCATGTGCTGGAGAACGGCGCCATCCGCCTTTCCGGCACCGCCGCAGACCTGCTCCATCATCCGGAAATCTGGTCGACATACCTGGGCCTGCCGACCACGGCACCCGCTGTCCTGCAAGCCATCCCGGCCTGACGAAGCGCGAACGGAGCCCGCCATGGCACAGATCAAATCCCTGCTGACCTACCCGCACCCGCGATCGCTGACCAAGTCGGTGCGGGCCTCCGCGCTGGTGTTCGAGGACCCGGTTTCGCGCGCACTGCTCGACCGCATCGAGCGGCTCGCGCCCAGCGAGGCCAACGTCCTGATCGTCGGCGAGACCGGCACCGGCAAGGAGATCGTCGCGCGCCACGTCCACGATCTCAGCCGTCGCAAGGACGGTCAGTTCCTCGCGGTCAATTGCGGCGCTTTTACCGAAACCTTGGTGGAAAGCGAACTGTTCGGCCACGAGCGCGGCGCGTTCACCGGAGCCGTCGCCGCCAAGGAGGGCTGGTTCGAGGCGGCGGACGGCGGGACCCTGTTCCTCGACGAGATCGGCGACCTGCCGCTCAGCATGCAGGTGAAGCTGCTGCGCGTGCTGCAGGAGCGCGAGGTGGTGCGCGTGGGATCGCGCACCTCGCGCCCGATCGACGTGCGGGTGATCGCCGCCACCAACGTCCAGCTCGAAGGCGCGGTGTCGGCGGGGCGCTTTCGCGAGGACCTGTTCTACCGCCTGCGCGTCGCCTCGCTGACGCTGCCGGCCTTGCGCGATCGACCGCGCGACATTCTGCCGCTCACGCATTTCTTCCTCAAACAGCACCGCGACCGCCTCGGCTATGCCCACGCCGAACTCTCGCCGGAGGCCGAACGCGCGCTCGTGCGGCACAACTGGCTGGGCAACATCCGCGAGCTGGAGAACGCCATCCACCACGCGCTGCTGGTGTGCGACGACGGACTGATCCGGCCTGCCGACCTTCAACTCACCTCCGGCCCGCAAGTCGCCGCGCCGCCCTCTCATCACGGTAGCGGCCACCAGCCGGCCGCGGTCGATCTGGAAGGCTCGTTGTCGGAGATCTTCGAGCAGGGCGGCGACGAGCTGTTCGAGCAGATCGAGAACCGGGTGTTCCTGGCGGCCTTCGAATACTGCCAGCGCAACCAGGTTCAGACCGCCAGGCTGCTGGGCATCAGCCGCAACATCGTGCGCGCCCGCCTGATCCGCATCGGCGCGATCGGCGGCAGCTCCATCGAACCCCAAGCGGGGACGCTTTCCCCCCCATCCAACACCCAGATCCATTGACAGGAGTCCGCATGACTACGCTTCTCAAGGATGCTCCCGCCGCGCCGGCCACTCCGACCGGCGTCCCCGCCGTCGCCCGGCCCGACGCTCCCGCCCATGTCATCCGTGACGATGCCGAGGCGATCGCCGTCGCCGAACGCCTCGCGGCCCAGTTCGCCAAGGGCGCGGCCCACCGCGACCGCGAACGGATCTGGCCGCTGGCCGAGCTCGACGCGTTCTCGCAAAGCGGCTTGTGGTCGCTCAACGTGCCCAAGCGATTCGGCGGACCGGACTTGTCGTATCGCACCATCGTCAAAGTGATCGACATCATTTCGGCGGCCGATCCGTCGCTGGGCCAGATCCCACAGAACCACATCGGCGTCGTCGCCGCGATCCGCACCACCTCGGACGAGGCGCAGCAGGCGCTGCTGTTCAAGCAGGTGCTGGAAGGCACCCGCTTCGGCAACGCCTTCTCGGAATTCGGATCGAAACGCGCCGCCGATTTCGAAACCACGTTCGTGGAGGACGGAGACGACGTCATCGTCTCGGGCCGCAAGTTCTACGCCACCGGCGCGCTGCTCGCGCACCTGGTGCCGATCGTCGCGCTGGATGACGAGGGCCGCGCCTTCTACGCCATCGCCGACCGCGCCGCGCCGGGGCTGACCGTGATCGACGACTGGTCCGCGTTCGGCCAGCGCACGACGCTGAGCGGAACCGTCATCCTGGACAAGGTTCGCGTGCCCAAGAGTCACGTGGTCCCAGGCTACAAGGGCTATGCGGAGCCGACCGCCGATGGCGCCATCTTCCAGATCATCCAGGTCGCGGTGGACACCGGCATTGCCGCAGCGGCTATCGCCGAGACCATCACCTTCGTACGCGAGAAGTCGCGCGCCTGGGTCGACAGCGGCTTCGACCATGCGTGGCAAGACCCATACGTGATCCAGGCGATCGGAGCGCTGCAACTACGCCTCAACGCCACCCGCGCCCTGCTGGACCGTGCCGCCATCGCCGTGGACGAGGCCGTCGCCAACCCGAATGCCGATGCGGTGGCGACGGCGCAGATCACCACCGCCGAGGCCAAGATCCTCAGCACCGAGATCGCGATCGAGGCCACCAACAAGCTGTTCGAACTGGCCGGCACCCGCTCGACGCTCGCCGAGCACGGCCTCGACCGGCACTGGCGCAATGCCCGCACGCACACGCTCCACGACCCGGTGCGGTGGAAATACGCAATCGTCGGCAACTACTACCTCAACGGCGAAAACCCGCCGTTGCATGCCTGGAGCTGAACCGATGAGCACCAGCGCACCCGACAAGATAAACGTGCTGTGGTTCCTGCCCACGCACGGGGACAGCCGCTATCTGGGCACGCAGGAGGGCGGTCGGGCGGTCGACCTGCCCTACCTGCGACAGATCGCGCAGGCCGCCGATACGCTCGGCTACTACGGCGTGCTGCTGCCGACCGGGCGCAGTTGCGAGGATAGCTGGGTGGTGGCCTCCGCGCTCGTCCCCGCGACCGAGCGACTGCGGTTCCTCGTCGCGGTGCGGCCCGGGCTGCAGTCGCCCACGCTCGCCGCGCGGATGACCGCGACGCTCGACCGCATCTCGAACGGGCGGCTGCTGATCAACGTCGTCACCGGCGGCGATCCGGTGGAGAACGGCGGTGACGGCATCTTCCTCGACCATGCCGAGCGCTATGAGGTGACCGAGGAGTTCCTGGGCATCTACACCGCGCTGCTGCGCGGCGAATTGGTCGAGCACGAGGGCAAGCACTTCCGCATCGCCGACGGGCGGCTGCTGTTCCCGGCGGTGCAGACGCCCTACCCGCCGCTCTACTTCGGCGGATCGTCCGAAGCGGGCAACCGGGTCGCGGCCAAGACCATCGACAAGTACCTGACATGGGGCGAACCGCCGGCCGCCGTCGCCGCCAAGATCGCGACGATCCGCGCATTGGCTGCCGAACAGGGGCGCGAGGTCTCGTTCGGGATCAGGCTGCACGTCATCGTGCGCGAGACCCGTGAGCAGGCCTGGGCCGCCGCCGATGCGCTGATCAGCCGGCTCGACGACGAGACCATCGCCAGCGCACAAAGTGTGTTCGCGCGGATGGACTCCGTCGGGCAGGCCCGGATGAGCAAGCTGCACGGGGGCCGCCGCGACCGGCTGGAGGTCAGCCCCGACTTGTGGGCCGGCGTCGGCCTGGTGCGCGGTGGCGCGGGCACGGCACTGGTGGGCGATCCCGAAACCGTCGCCGAACGCATCGACGAATACCGGCGGATCGGCATCGACAGCTTCATCCTGTCGGGATACCCGCATCTGGAGGAAGCCTACCGCTTCGGCGAGCTGGTGCTGCCCCGTCTCCCCCTCGCGCATGGCCACCGCACCACCGCCGCCGCCAGCAACATGGGCCCGTTCGGCGAGACCATCGCCGGCGACCACCGCCCCGCGGTCCGCGCCTCGCAATCCTGAGTGCCCATGCCCTACACCTCACCTACCGTACCGACGGTGGCGATCATCGGCGGCGGCTTCACCGGAGCCGCGGTCGCCTATCACCTTGCGTCCCTTACGGATGATCACTCGCGCATCCTGGTCTTCGAGCCGCGCGCCGAGATCGGGCGGGGTGTCGCGTACTCGACGCAGGATCCGGTCCATCGCATCAACGTGCCCGCCGCGCGCATGACGCTGCTGCCCGACGACGAAAACCACTTCGCGCGCTGGCTTGCAGCGCAAGGTGCGCTGGCACGCGATCCGGAGGCGACGTTGCGCAACGGCCAGTCCTATCCCGCTCGCCGGCTGTTTGGCCGCTACGTCGCGGAGCAGCTGGACCCATTGATCACGAGCGGCCGGATCGAGCATCATCGCGCCCGGATCGTCTCGGTGGCGAAGGACGGCAGCGGCTGGTCGCTGACCACCGACGCAGGGGAGGTCTTTGCCGCCGACATCATCGTCATCTCCACCAGCCATCCGCCACCGGTGCCGCCCGCCATGCTCGCCCAGGCGTTTGGCGCAAACCCCAGGTTCATCGCCGATCCCTGGGTACCCGATGCGCTGGCGCCGATCGCGGCCGAGTACCGCGTGCTGGTCGTGGGCACCGGATTGACCATGGCGGACGCCATCGCCACGCTCGATACACAAGGACATCGCGGATCGATCACGGCGATCTCCCGGCGCGGCCAGCGATCGCATAGCCATGCGCAAAGCCACGTCGAGCCGTTCGGAGACTTCCTGACCCGACCATCGCACACCGCGCTCGGCCTGCTTCGCCGCGTCCGTTCGACCTTGCAGGCCGGCGGCGCATGGCAGGGCCTGTTCGACCGCCTGCGGATCCAGGGTCCCGACATCTGGAAAGCCCTGCCGCTGGCCGAACGACGCCGGCTGATCCGCCATCTACGGCCCTTCTGGGACACCCACCGGTTCCGCATCGCCCCGCAGATCGGTGCGATCCTCGACCGCCGGATCGCGGAAGGAACACTATCGATCGAGGCGGCGTCGATCCGCCGCGCCGCAATGGTATCCGGCCGGTTCGCCGTCACCATGCGCAGCCGCAACGGGGCTTTGCAAACCAGGGAATTCGATGCGGTCATCGCCACGACCGGGCCGGGTCATGGCAGTATCCTGAACTCGCAGCCCTTCCTCGCCGAGCTTCGCGCGTCAGGATCGCTCATGCCCGATGCCACGGGTCTGGGGATCGCGGTGGACGAGGCCAGCCGCCTCCTCGGCCCCCATGGTGCGACCCCGCACGCCTTCGTGGCCGGCCCTCTGGCACGCGGAACGTTCGGCGAGTTGATGGGATTGCCCGAAGTGACGAACCATGCGGTGTCTGTTGCAGCCAATGTCGCCAGGTTGCTTCCCGATTTCGCCGCGACTGCTGCGTGCTCGTCGGCGTGAAGTTTCCCAGTACCCATGCCGTTCGCTCACGAAGATGGACTGCCCTGTCCGACAAAGGTCTGGCCGGGGAAAGTCGCCGGCGGCTGGTCTGCGTAGAGGGAAGAATGGTAGTCCCGTCGCCCGATAGACCGGTCAGAAAACATTGCCTTTTTCTCCGCAGAGCGAGCTAAATCGCCAGACGAGTCGTTTTATTATGGTGCTTTTGAACCTAAAAATCCGCGCGAAAATACCAGGAACGTAGCAGCGTCATACCTGTTGATCCGCCAACACCGGCCTCGCAGTTCGCGAAACGTCGGCAAGAGGGTCAGCAATGAAGGCCATATCTATATTGGTGCTTGGCACGGGCTTGCTCGCCGCGTGCGCAGCACCGGCAACGCGGATTTCCACCGGACTGCAGCGCTACGGGCTTGACCCGGCGCGTGCCGATTGCGTCGGCACCCGCCTGCAGGGCGAGCTCTCGATCGGGCAACTGCAGCAACTCGGTCGGGGCGCGGCCGCCTACCGCAAGGATGACGCCGATCCCGGCACCCTGACCGCCGCCGACCTGTTGCGGGTCGCCGGCGAGATCAGGGACCCCGCGATCGTGCTGGCCGTCGGCAAGGCTGCGGCAGCCTGCAACGTCGTACCCTGACACCCTCCCTTTCCCCCAGTAGTACAACAGGATCAAGAACCATGAACAAGGACGAACTTGCGGGCGGCGCCCGCTATGTTGGCGGCAAGGTCGAGAAGACGATCGGCGACACGGTCGATAGCCGTGACTGGCAAGTCGACGGCGTTGTCGACCAGGTCGCCGGTGGTACCCAGCACGCCTATGGCCGGGCCAAGTCCATCGTCGGCGACATCGTCGACAGCGCCCCCGAGTTGGCCGACGAAGCGCGTGATCGCCTGAAGGCGGCAGGCGAGCGGGCGACCGATGCTGCGCAGCATGGTGGCAAGGTCGCAGTCGATACCGTCCGCGAGCAGCCCGCCATCTGGGCGCTTGCCGCCGGTGTCGCCGGCTATGCGCTGGCCTGGTTCATCCACGCACGCCGCTGAGATCGACCATGGCGACGGCATCGTTCAAGACCCTGAGAGAGACCGCCGATCTGCGCCATTTGCGCCAGATCATCGTTGGACTGGACGAGGGCGTGATCCTCATCGATCCCGACCAGAGCCTGCTTTGGGCGAACGATGCCGCGTTGGCGATGCACGGGGTGGAGACCATCCCCGAACTTGGGGCCACGGTCGACGAATATCGATCGCGGTTCCAGTTGCGCTACCGCAACAACCATCGGCTCGAGGCGGATGACTATCCGATCGACCGGGTGGTGGCCGGCGACTCTTTTTCCCAGGTCGTGGTCGAAGTCACCGTCGCGGGCGAGGAGAGCCCGCGCTGGGTGCATCAGGTGCGCAGCCTGGTCCTCAACGACGCGGACGATGCCGAGCCTGCGTGCCTGGTGCTCATCATCCAGGACGTTTCGGCGCGGTACGAAGCGGAGCAGCGCTTCGAGCAGTCCTTCAACGCCAATCCGGCGCCGGCGGTCATATGCCGGCTGGAGGATCTGCGCTACATCAAGGTCAATCAGGGCTTTCTGGAAATGACCGGCCTGGTCCGCGATCAGGTGCTGACCAAGACCGTCTACGACGTCGACCTGCTGCGCAACGCCGAACGCCGCGATCTGGCCAAGGAGCGCCTGGCGGAAGGGCGCACCATTCCGCAGATGGAAGCCGAACTGGAATTGCCCGAAGGCGGCACCAAGCTGGTGATCGTGGCCGGTCAACCCATCGATATGGACGAGCAGCCGTGCATGCTGTTCACCTTTGCGGACCTCGAACCCCGTCGCAAGGCGCAGGACGCCTTGCGGCACAGCGAGGAACTGTTCACCCGCACATTCCAGATGGCACCGGTGCCGATGGCTATCGGCGTGCGGGAAGGTCACTTGCTGTGCGAAGTCAACGCCAGCTTCTCGCAACTGACCGGCTATTCCGCCGCCGAGATCATCGGCAAGCCGCTGGGCGAGATCGGGCTGTGGGACAGCGGCGAAGCCCGGCACGACATCGAGACGCTGATCGAGGCCGGTCAGGATCTGCGCGGTTACGAGGCCAGCGTCCACGCCAAGGACGATGCGATCATCGATTGTCTGGTCGCGACCGAGCGGGTGCGCCTGGGCGAAAACACCTGCGTTCTCTGGGCCTTTCAGGACATCACCCAACGCAAGGCGACCGAACTCGAACTAGTCGAGGCGATCGAGGCGGTGATGAAGGACACCAGCTGGTTCAGCCGCTCGATCATGGACAAGCTGGCGCGGCTGCGCACGCCGCAACCCGAAGTCAGCGGCCCCGGCCTCGACGATCTGACCGCCCGCGAACGTGACGTGCTGGCACTGATCTGTCGCGGTTATGACGACAAGACCATCGCGCGCACGCTCGACGTCGCCAGCAACACCGTGCGCAACCATGTCGCGCGGATCTACGCCAAGATCGGCGTCCATCGCCGCATCGCGGCGGTCGCCTGGGCGCGTGCGCGCGGCTTCGATGGTGAGAGCCTGACGATCGACAAAACCAAGCGGGAGACACGGGCATGACCGGCAAGCGAACCAGCGACGACCCGGCCAAGTCCGCCAAAACCGGCGGTGTGGCCAGAACCTCCGATCCCGATGCCCCGGCCGCCGCGGCCAAGGCGTCGGTACACGAAGCGATCGGCAAGCTGATCGGAGACGACGCCGAGCAAAAGCGCGGCGCCGCCGAGAGAGAAGCGACCGGAACCACCCCCGGCAAACCCAGGAAATCACGAAGTCCCAAGTAATCCGTCCAGTCCCGAGACGGCAAGACATCTCAACAGGAGTGAACAATGGCTACCATAGTAACAGCCGGCCCAATGCCGGTCGATGAACTGCGCGCCCCCAAGACGCGCGCCCGCATCTCGTGGGGCGCGATCTTCGCCGGCGTGATTCTCGCCGTCGCCATCCAGATCGTGCTCGGCATCCTTGGCACCGGAATCGGGCTGACGATGGTCGACCCGTCCGAAGGCACGACGCCGGGCGCGGCAGGCTTCGGCATCGGCGCGGGCATCTACTGGCTGATCACCACGATCATCGCACTGGGTGCCGGTGGTTACGCCGCGGCACGCGTCGCCGGCGTGCATGATCGTTTCGACGGCTTGGTCCATGGCCTCGTCGTGTGGGGCGTGACCTTGCTGCTCACGCTGTACCTGCTGACCTCGGTCGTGGGCGGCATCATCGGCGGCGCGTTCCGCACCGTCACCGCGGTTGCCGGCGCGGCCGGTGCCACGGTGGGCGCGACAGTTCCCGCCGCCGCATCCATCGCCGGGATCGACAAGACCGACGTGCGCAGCGAAGCCGCCCGCTACCTCTCGGACGCGCCGAGCGACCCTGCGCAGATGACGACCGAGCAGGCGCAGGCCGAAATCGCCAAGCAGCTGCCGGCATTGGCCCGTGGCGGTGCAGAGGGTCAGCAGGCTGAAGGCCGCATCGTCGACATCGTCGCCGCTCAGCGCAAGATCAGCCGTGACGAGGCCCAGGCTCAGGTGACCCGCGCCAAGCAGCAGTTCGCCAAGACCAAGGACGACACCGTCGCCACCGCCAAGACGGCGACCGACGCCGCTGCCGGTGCCGCTGCCGGAACCTCGTTCGTGCTGGTTCTGGCCCTGCTGGTCGGTGCCGCCGCATCGGGTGTCGGCGCGACTGCCGCGACGCGCCGCCGCGTGGTCTGACGCACAAGGTTGGGCAAACCCCGGGCACTACAAAGCCCGGGCCGGCCACCTGACGCATTGGCCGCCTGACGCATTAAATAACAAGAGCGGGACATCGGTTCACAGCCGATGTTCCGCTTTTTTCGTTTGCATGAAGAGGTGCAGCAAGGCTCGATGCCAGTCCGGCGACGAACCTGTCTGCGCGATGACCTTGTGGGGGCCACCCTGCTATCTATCAGCACCTTGCCGCATGACTGCGGCAGGGAAACTGGAGCGGGCGAAGGGATTCGAACCCTCGACCCCAACCTTGGCAAGGTTGTGCTCTACCACTGAGCTACGCCCGCTCGAGACGCTTACGGAACGCTGCCAAATGGCTGGCGTGCCGGGGTGAGGCGCGCCGTTAGCATCGGGTTGTGAGGGCCGCAAGCCAAAAACGCATCTTCGACCTCAACAATCCGGAACGCAGGCCTCTTGGAAGCATTCGCTCTTCACAAAGCCGTCCGGGATCGCGATCTAGGGGCGACGAACGAAATTGCGGGAGCACACCTTTTGGCGAGCATGGGACTCAACCTCGAAGAACAGAAATCGGTCGACCGCTTCCGGCAGGAGGTGGCCGAGCCGTCGATGACCAAACTGGTCATCCTCGACTTCTGGGCCGAGTGGTGCGGCCCGTGCAAGGCGCTGACGCCTCTTCTGGAAAAGGTCGCCGCCGATTATGCCGACAAGGGCGTGGTGCTGGCCAAGGTAAACGTCGATGAAGAGCAGTTCATCGCTTCGCAGTTCCAGGTGCGATCGATCCCGACCGTCTATGCGATGTTCCAGGGGCAGCCGGTCGCCGATCTGACAAGCGCACGCAACGAATCCCAGCTGCGCGCATCCATCGACCAGCTGCTCGCCAAGCTGCCCGTCCAGGCGGGAGACGCGCCCGCACCCGATATAGCGCCATTGCTGGCCATGGGCGAGGACGTGCTGGCGGCCGGTGATGGCGAGCGTGCCATCGGCATCTTCGCGCAGATCCTCGACATGGTACCCGACAGTGCGGAGGCGCACGCGGGGCTGCTTCGTGCGCTGATCGCGAACGGCCAGTTCGAGGAAGCCGAAGGCCTGCTGGCCGAGATCGACCCCGCGCTCGCCGCCGATCCGCTGATCGAGCGGGCGCGCACCGCTCTCGCGCTTGCCAAGGATCGCCCCGACGACAGCGAGTTGGTCGCCCTGCGGGCCGCCGCCGCCGAGCGACCCGACGACATGGACGCGCAGCTCGCCTTTGCCGGGGCAGCCTTTGCCGCCGGAGAGCGCGACGAGGCGGCGGCGACCCTGCTGGCGATGATCGGCACCGACCGCGAATGGAACGAAGGCGCCGCCAAGACCAAGCTGCTGCAGATGTTCGAAGCCATCGGTCTCGAAGATCCATGGGTCGCATCGACGCGGCGCAAGCTCTCCACGATCCTGTTCGGCTGACGCGCGGAATGGCGCGCATCTCGATCTTCCCGCTGCCCGGTGCGATCCTCTATCCCGGCCTGCAACTGCCGTTGCACATTTTCGAGCCGCGCTATCGCGCGCTCGTGGGTGATGCATTGGTACGCGATCGCCGGATAGGGATCATCCAGCCGCAACGCGCGGTCGAGGGCGCACCCTTGTTCGCGGTGGGATGCCTGGGCCGGATCGACGATGTCGAGGCGATGGAGGACGGGCGCTATAATATCGTCCTCGAAGGCGAATCGCGGTTTCGCGTGATCCGGGAACTGGACGTCACCACACCGTTCCGTCAGGTCGAGGGCGAACTGCTGCCCGAAGCACCGCAACCGCTTGCCGCGATCGAGCGCGCCAGCTTCGAACGCGAAGCGCGTCGCTTCGCGGATGCGCAGGGCTACAGCGTCGACTGGGATCAGGTTTCGCGGCTGGACGACGTGTCGTTGATCAACGGCGTGTCGCAGATCGCACCGTTCGATCCCGCCGCCAAGCAGGCACTGCTGGAAGCGGGCGGGGTGTCCGAACGGTGCGAGTTGCTGGTGCAGCTGATGCAGTTCTTCGGCCGCACCGATAATGACGACGACGACAAGGGCATCACGCTGCAGTGATCGCCAAGCCGTCCGGTCCGACGGAATCCGTTCAGATCGCCTCGCGGATGCCGTCGATCACGTATTGCGCCGCAAGTGCAGCCAGCAACACGCCCAACAACCGGGTAATCACCGCCTCCACCTGATCGCCGAGCAGCCGCATCAGCGGCCCCGCCGCCAGCAGTGCCAGAAGCGAGAGCAGCAGCACCGCGACCAGCGCCGCCAGGATCGCCAGCGTCGCCTCGGTGCCCTGGGCCCGGCTCATCAACAGCATGACGGTGGCGATCGAGCCCGGGCCCGCCAGCATCGGCATCGCCATCGGGAATACGGAAACATCGTTGAATTCGGGCGCATCATCACCGTGCGCGCGCACTCTGTCGGCCCGCTCGCTGCGGCGCTGGGTGCGTTTTTCGAACACCATCTCCAGTGCGATGAGGAACAGCATGATCCCACCGGCGATACGGAACGAATTGAGCTCGATATGCAGCGCCGACAGCAAGCGTTCGCCGAACAACGCGAACGTGAACAGGATGCAGGTGGCGATGAAGCAGGCGCGCACCGCCATCGATCGGGCCTGAACGGCGGTGGCTTCACTGGTCAGACCGGCGAAGATCGGCGCGCAACCTGGCGGATCGATCACGACGAACAGGGTCACGAAGGCGGAGACGAACAACGCGCCGAGTTGCGGATCGATCATGATGCGGGACACGCCGAACCGGCGCTGCCGGCGACCTGCTTCTGCAGGACCGGCTCCATAGGCTTGCCCAAGCCCCGATGGAGGCTGACGGTCAGCGCGCGTCCACATGTACCATCGACGGCGACCGCCCAGCTGAGCGTGCGATCATCGCTCCAGCCGCCGCGGGTTCCGGCGGGAAAGGCCGGCGGCGGCGGCACAGGCGCGCCCGGAGCCAGCTGGGGCCGCGCGGTGCGATCGCAGGTGGCGACGCCGGCGCCAATCATGTCGGGCGCGGCAAGCGCCGCCGCCAACCCGTCACTCTGGGTCATGACCCACTTGTAATCGCCCTTTTTCTGACGCTGCCAGACGGTGGTATAATACCCCGGCCCGCCCGCTGCCAGTCGCGTGGCGCCATAGCTGACCGCCAGCGATCCATCGCAACTCAGCCAGACCTGTTGCGGCTGCCAGGCGGCGGGCCTTGCGGTGGGTTGCTGCGCCTTGAGCCAGGCGCGGGCGATCGTCGGCTGCGGCACGAACAGCATCGCATCCTCCGTCGCCATATCGCGCATCGCCGCCCACTGTCCCTTGCGTTGCGCAAGCTGCGACATCGCCACATCGGCGGCGACGATCGCCGCAGGGCTGGCATAGCGGATCGGCGGACGCTTCGGCCTGGCTGTCACTTCGTGGCTGGCGACGCTGGCGGTGACGGCTGCGATCGTCGCCAGCGCGACCGCCGAACACCTCACAACGTGTCGGCCGAAAGCGTCACGCCGGCATTGCGGTGCGCGGCGACCAGCGTGTTGCGCAGCAGCACCGCGATGGTCATCGGCCCGACACCGCCGGGAACGGGCGTGATCCCCCCGGCGACCGACGACGCACCGGCATAGTCGACATCGCCCACCAGACGAGTCTTGCCTGCCTCGGCCGCGGGAACGCGGTTGATACCGACATCGATCACGGTCGCACCCGGCTTGATCCAGTCACCCTTCACCATCTCGGCCCGCCCGACCGCGGCGACGACGATATCCGCGCGGCGCACGACTTCGGCCAGGTTCCTGGTCCGGCTGTGGGCAACGGTGACGGTGCAGCTTTCGGCCAGCAGCAGTTGCGCCATCGGCTTGCCGACGATGTTCGATCGCCCGATCACCACCGCATCGAGGCCCAAGAGCGAGCCGAGCCGATCCTTGAGCAGCATCAGGCAACCGAGCGGGGTGCACGGCACGAAGCCAGGCTGCCCCACCGCCAGGCGCCCTGCATTGATGACATGAAAGCCATCGACGTCCTTGTCCGGACTGATCGCGGCGATGACCTTCTGCTCGTCGACATGCGCGGGCAGCGGCAACTGGACGAGGATGCCGTCGACCGCCGGATCGGCGTTGAGCGTCTCAACCAAGGCCAGCAGATCGGCCTCCCTGGTGTCCGCCGGAAGCTTGTGCTCGAAGCTGTTCATCCCGCTCGCCAGCGTCTGCTTGCCCTTGGAGCGGACATAGACCTGGCTCGCCGGATCCTCACCAACCAGCACCACCGCAAGGCCCGCCTTGCGACCGGCGGCGGCCTCGAATGTCGCGGCAGCCTCGGCCACGCGCGCGCGCAGCGTCTCGGCGAAGGCCTTGCCGTCGATGCGGTTGCCTTTGATGGCAGATTCGCCGCTCACCGATCCGTCGCTCACAGGCCGCCGGTAGCCGAGGCGATCGCCAGGTTGCGCAGTATGATGCGCAGGATCTCGAGGCTGACGATCAGCACCAGCGGCGAAAAGTCGATCGAGCCGGTTGCAGGCAGGATGCGGCGGATCGGACGCAGCAGCGGTTCAAGCAGCGCGTTGACCGCCTTCCACACCGCGGCGACGAAGTCGTTGCTGGTGTTGACCACGTTGAACGAGATCAGCAGGCTGAGCACGAACTGCACGATCACCAGCATCAGTATGACCGAGATGACGTATCCGACGATCTCGAACAGGGTGAGGAAGATCAAGGAGCGTGCCTTTCGCTTGGAATGTCGGGGCCGCTGATAGCCGAGCGCACCCATCGCGCACAAGCTTGGTGGTGCGTGCCGATACCTTCCGTCCTCTGCCCAGCATCGGGACCGTCGTCCGGCGCCTTATTGCGGGACGATGGAGCTGCGCTCGATCCGCCAGACCAGTTGCAGCGCACTGGCGCCGGGCACGTCGTTCGCGCGGCGCAAGACGATGCTGCCGCGACGCGATTCGCGGCCATCGGGAAAGTCGACCGTGACCGGGGTCTCGTAGAACAGCGAGCCTGCCGCATTCTCCCAATCACCGCGACCAAGGGCAAGCTTGGGGCCCGCATCGCCATCGAACTGCGCGGCCAGCTTTTCGGGGGTCATCGTCGCATCGAGGCTCCACGCCTTGGCCGCGCTCGCCCAGTCGCCGACGCGGATCGCGCTGGTGTAGAAGCGCAGCAGCCGCTCGGGATCGCGGCGCTCGTCGAGTGCGCCCATGTCGAGATCGGCGGCGACTCCGTTCGCCGCGCCGGAAGACCAGGCCGATGGCTGATCGCTCGGCACCGTCTCCGTCGCCTCGGCCGATTCGACCGTCTGCGTGGGCGACACCCCGGGTGCTTCGTCCTGCTTGCACCCGGCAAGCGCCAGGACCGTGCCGGCGGCAATGACGGCGAGCAGTTGAGCGGTTCGGCTACGCATGACTTCTCGCCCCTGCCCTTGTCTGACGGGATCCCCCGCGGATGGCTGTCAGCCCGCCCGTATCAGCGTGCCGGCGCCTTCCTGTGTAAATATTTCCAACAACATGGCGTGTGAGACCCGTCCGTCAAGCACAACGGCCGCTTCGCAACCCGCTTCGACCGCCATCAGGCACGTTTCCAGCTTGGGGATCATGCCGCCCGAGATCGTACCGTCGCTCTGCAATCGGGCGAGATCGGCGGGGCGCAAGTCGCGCAGCAGTTCGCCCTGCTTGTCGAGAACGCCCGCGACATCGGTCAGCAGGAACAGCCGTGCAGCGCCAAGAGCGGCGGCGATCGCGCCGGCCATCGTATCGGCGTTGATGTTATAGGTCTGGCCATCGGCACCCGGCGCGATCGGGGCGATGACGGGAATCATCCCGGCGTTGGAGACGGTCTCGATCACGCCGATGTCGATCGCATCGGGCTCTCCCACGAAGCCCAGGTCGATCACCCGTTCGATGTTGCTGTCCGGATCCTTGGCGGTGCGCTGCACCTTGCGCGCGGTGACCATGCCGCCGTCCTTGCCGGACAGGCCCATCGCCTTGCCGCCGGCTTGCGCGATCCAGCCGACGATCTCCTTGTTGATCGCGCCGCACAGGACCATCTCGGCCACCTTTGCGGTCTGGGTATCGGTGACGCGCAGACCATCGACGAACTGCGATACCACGCCCATGGTCTTGAGCATCGCGCCGATCTGCGGGCCACCGCCGTGGACCACCACGGTGTTGATGCCCACCGCTTTCAGCAGCGTGACGTCATGTGCGAAATCGCGCGCAAGGTTGGGATCGCCCATCGCATGGCCGCCGTACTTCACCACGAAAGTGCGGCCGGCGTAGCGTTGCAGATAGGGCAGCGCGTCGACGAGCGTCGCGGCCTTGGCGAGCATGGCGGGATCGTGCGGTTCGGTCATCGCTTCGCCGCTTAGAGCCGGAGCGTGCCGATTTGAAGGGCTTTTCGCGCGCCCTCAGGCGTCCAGTCTGCGCCCCAGCCGTACGAACAGCCAGATGAAGGGCGGCACCATGATGGTCGAGAGCACCACCTTGGAGATGATCTGCCCTTCCATGATCGATCCGACCGGCATCGCCTGTCCCGCGGCATCGATGGTGCCGTAGAACGAGATCGTGATGAAGATCACCGTATCGACGATCTGCGAGATCAGGCTGGCGATCCAGGCGCGCAGGATCAGCAGCTTGCCCCCGCGCCCCGCCTGCGTACCACCCGCCAGCCGCGAGAAGAGATAGACGTTGAGCGTCTGCGAGATGCCATAGGAGCACAGCCCGGCGAACTGCATCCGGGCGCCCTGCCCCAGCAACCGCGCAAATGCCTGCTGATCGCCCCAGAACGGCGCCGGCGGAACGACATGGATCACCAGCGACAGCAGGATCATCGACACGATCAGGGGCAGGAAGCCGAACCGCACCAGCCGGTTGGCGGTCGCCTGCCCGTAAAGCTCGGCCACCGCGCTCGACATCACGACCAGCAACAGGAAGGCGAAGATGCCGCTTTCGACCGCCAGATCGCCCAGCACCGGCCAATGACCCAGCGATGCCAGCTTGGTACCCAGCACGCCGGCGAGCACCACCAGCCCGCCGTACAGCAGCGAAAAGACGAACAGGGCGCGCGGGATGGCGATCGTCGCTGGCGGGTTAGGCGCGGATAGATGGGATGACATGGCGCAGGGTCTAGACCAAGGCGGCAGAATTGCACTAGCGGCTAACCGCCCCGCCATCTAGTTTCTGCCCCACTTTCAGGCACCTTCCCTCTCCCGACAAGGAACCCGCGGCCGATGCACGTTGCCTACAGCCTAATCGGCATCGTCCTCATCATGTGCGTCGCCTTCCTGCTTTCGACAAACCGCGGCGCGATCCGACTGCGGGTGGTGGGCGCGGCCTTCGCGTTGCAGGCCGGCTTCGCGGCGCTGGTGCTTTATGTCCCCGTCGGTCGCACGATCCTGGGCGGCGCGGCGCGCGGGGTCGACAGCCTGCTGGGCTATGCGCACGCCGGTATCGAGTTCCTGTTCGGCAACCTCGCCAGCCCGGCGATCGGCGGCAAGAGCTTCGCGATCTCGGCGTTGCCGGTGATCATCTTCTTCGCCTCGCTGATCTCGATCCTGTACTACCTGCGGATCATGCCGCTGGTGATCCGCTGGATCGGCGGCGCGCTGGAGAAGGTGACCGGGATCAGCAAGATCGAGAGCCTGTCCGCCGCGTCGAACATCTTCGTCGGGCAAAGCGAATCGCCCTTGGTGGTCCGGCCCTATCTCGCCAGCCTGACCCCCTCGCAGCTATTCTGCCTGATGACGGTAGGTCTCGCCGGGGTCGCGGGAACGATCCTGGCCGCCTACGCCAGCATGGGCATCCGCATCGACTATCTGGTGGCCGCCGCCTTCATGTCGGCGCCGGGCGGCATCTTCATGGCCAAGATGATCATGCCCGATCCGCGCCCTACCGACATCGTTCGCGCCGACGGCTTGCTCGAGCATGGCGACCCGCCCGCCGGAATGGCCGCCGCCGCGCTCAATCGCGCCGACGTGACCCACCAGCCCACGGTTCACGACGACGTGCCGGTCGAGGTTCCGCATAACGACGAGAAGCCCGCCAACATCATCATGGCCGCCGCGCAAGGCGCGCAGACCGGCGTCGGGCTGGCGGTGGCAGTGGGGGCGATGGTGCTGGCGTTCGTGGCGCTGATCGCGCTCGCCAACGGGCTGGTTGGCTGGATCGCGGGGTGGTTCGGTTATGCCGACGTCACGTTCCAGCTGCTGCTCGGGTACATCTTCGCGCCGATCTTCTACCTGCTCGCCACGCCTGACTGGCATGAGGCGCTGCAGGCCGGCGGACTGTTCGGCACCAAGATCGTACTCAACGAATTCGTCGCCTTCATCGAACTGGGCAAGGATACCGGCCTCAGCCCGCGCACGGTGGGTGTCGTCACCTTCGCACTGTGCGGCTTTGCCAACTTCTCGTCGATCGCGATCCAGATGGCGGTCACGGGTGGGCTCGCGCCCAACCAGCGCCCCGTCATCGCCCGGCTGGGCATGCGGGCGCTGGCGGCGGGCAGCCTGTCCAACCTGATGAGCGCGGCGCTGGCTGGGCTGTTCCTCGGCCTCGGCTGACCGAGGAACGCCCGCCGTCGATCAGGCGGCAGCCATCGCCTTGTGCTGCTTCACGAACGCCAGATAGGCCTTCATCCACCCGGCCAGGAACTCGGCCGAGCGATCGTGGATCGTGTGATCCGGCCCAATGAGATCATCCTGCCACTGGATATAGGCCTCGGGCTGATCGAGCACCGGCATGTCGAGGTAGGCCAGCACCATGCGCAAGTGCGACTGGCCGATCGCGGTGCCGACCGGGCTGGTGGAGGTGCCGACGACACCGGCGGGCACGCCTTTCCACACGCTCTTGCCCCAAGGACGCGAGCCATGGTCGATGGCGTTCTTCAACACGCCGGGGATCGAGCGATTGTATTCCGGCATGGCGAACAGCGCCGCATCGCTGCCCTGCACCAGTTCGCGCAAGGCGACGACGCTGGCCGGCGGGTTCTCATCCTGGTCCTGGCTGTAGAGCGGCAGGCTGCCGATGTCGGCATGGACGAATTCGTGTTCGCGCGCTTCGGGCAAGTGGATCAGCGCCTCGGCCAGGCGGCGATTGATCGATTCGGCTCGCAGCGAGCCGACGAGTACGCAGATCTTGAGTGGCATGGTGACTCCGGGATAAAAGGAAGGCCTGTCTTGCCGCTCTCAACCCTTATCAAGTCGCCGCGTTCCTCTGCACCTTGGTGAGTGGCCGCTCACGCAGGGCGACGTGGCACAGGCGGGCGATGGTAGCTGACGTCGCTGCGATCGCGCGCGGCCTGGCATGGCGCCTCGGGCGTGTAAGCGGTGGCGGGTGCCGGGGAGAGCGCGGCGCGGGGCACGTCGTACGTGCCCTCGACCAAGGTCACGCGGTTGGCGATCCGCCACTCGCCGCCGCGCTTCTGCAGATGGTCGACGTAGCGGCCGGTCGACATGAAGTGCGGCCCCTGCGCGGTGACGCCCGAGAAATGGTAGTACGTCTCGCAATAGGCATCGTCGCCCTGCAGATCGCAGACATGATTGAGGATGGCGTGTTGCGTCGCCTCGAACATCAGGGTGGTGCCGTCGGCGTAGGCGAGGAAATCGTCGGGCGTGCCGACGAACTGGCCATGATCCTCGATCGCATCATCCCAATAGCACGAGCGGGCCAGTTCGTTGTCGAGCCGATCCAGCCCGCGGGCATAGCGCAGCAGGACTTCGCAGATGTGATGGCGATCGACCAGTTCGGCCAAGGTGGTGTCGGGCATGGTCCTCTCCTGCTTTTGTTTGCAGGAGATGTGCCGCGCCCGATCCCTGGCTGCAAGCCTAGGCGCGCACTGCCTGCGGGTTGGTCTCGCACAGGCCGTTCGCCTTGCTGTCGCCATGGCCCAGCAGCGTCACCGCCAGAAAGCCGACGATCACCAGCACCACGAAGCCGATGGTGACGAGGCCCAGGTACTTGTCGATGAAGCGCTTGATCGGCGCCCCGAACAGGCGGAACAGCACGCCTACGATCATGAAGCTGATCGAGCGCGAGATGATGCTGGCGCCGATGAACACCGGCAGGCTCATGCCGATGAAGCCGGCGGTGATCGTGATCAGCTTGAACGGGATCGGCGTCGCGCCCTTCACGATGATGATCTCGGCCCCGTATTCGCGCAAATAGCACGCCGCCTTGGGGAAGCTCTCGGCCAGGCCCAGCGCGTGCAGCAGCGCCTCGCCGAACGCCTGGAACGCGAAGTGGCCGATCGCGTAGCCGAGCAACCCGCCCAGCACAGATCCGATCGTGGCCACGGCGGCGAAGCGGATCGCCTTCTTCGGTTCGGACAGGCACATCAGCCCCAGCAGCGGATGCGGCGGCACCGGGAAGAAGCTCGCCTCCATGAACGCGAAGGCGAACAGCCACCACGCGGCGTTGCGGTGCGCGGCCTTGGCCATCGTCCAGTCGAAAAGGCGGCGCAGCATCAGTGATTCCCCTCGGGGTCGCGCTTCGATCCCTCGCGCGTGGTGCCTAGCAGCAAACCAACAGCGAGCAAGTGCATAACCATTTTGGCACTTTGTTCTTGACATCAGCATGCCGTTTGGGTACATAACGGGAACAGCGAGGGGCCGAGCCACTCGCGACATTCATCCGATTGCTGGGGGAGTATCCATGGGGGACACAGCTGTTCCGGTCTGCAAGCCGACGCGCGCCACGAAGGCCGAGGAGAAGCGCTGGCGTGCCGCGTTCCTGGCCGAATTGGCGGCGACGTCGAACGTCACCGCTTCGGCCAAGGCGGCGGCGGTCAGCACCACCCGCGCCTATGACGCGCGGCGCAAGGACGCAGGCTTCTACCGCGCGTGGCAAGAGGCGCTGTGCGAAGGCTACGAGCATCTCGAAATGTCGCTGCTCCAGCGCCTGCGCGATGGCGAGATCAAGCCCACCGCCGGGGCCAAGAAGGGCACGCGCGTGTTCGACAACGCCAATGCCCTGCGCCTGCTGGTGGCGCACCGCGACTCGGTCTCGCGCCAGCAGGGTATCCGTGACAACCAAGACACCTCGGCGATCCTGGAGCGGATCAACATCCGCATCGACCGGATGCGCGCCACGCGCGTCGCTGCCGTGGAGCAGGCCAGCGAGGATGCCGATCATGGCTGAATCGCCGCGCCTCCGATACCTGATGGAGCTCGAACCCGAGGAACGCCGCCGCCAGCTCGCGGCGATGCCCGACGATGAGCGCAAGAACTTCGAGTGGAACTGGCCCTTCTGGGCGCGCGAGGAGCAGATGCCGCCCGCCGGCGACTGGCGCACCTGGCTGATCATGGCCGGGCGCGGCTTCGGCAAGACTCGCGCCGGAGCCGAGTGGATCCGCGCGTGCGCCGATGCCGACCCCGGTGCCCGCATCGCGCTGGTCGCCGCCTCGCTGGGCGAAGCGCGGGCGGTGATGGTGGAGGGCGAAGCCGGGCTGCTTTCGGTGTGCCCGCCTCGCCTTCGCCCAGCCTACGAACCTTCGCTGCGGCGGCTGAGCTGGCCCAACGGCGCGCAAGCGATGCTCTATTCGGCGGGCGAGCCGGAATCGCTGCGTGGCCCGCAGCATAGCCACGCCTGGTGCGACGAGATCGCCAAGTGGGACAACGCCAGTGGCCGCGCGCTGTCGGCCTGGGACAACCTGTTGCTTGGCCTGCGCGTGGGCGACCATCCGAGGATCGTGGCGACGACGACGCCACGCGCGGTGCCGTTGATGCGGCGGCTGCTGGCCGAGGAAGCGAACGACGTCGCGGTCAGCAAGGGCCGCACCGAAGAAAACGTGCACAACCTGCCCGACCGGTTCCTGCGCGACGTGCGGCGCAGCTTCGGCCGCTCGCAACTGGGCCGCCAGGAGCTCGACGGCGAGCTGATCGAGGACATCCCCGGCGCGCTGTGGACGCGCGCCATGATCGAGGATTGCCGCGAGATCCAGGGCCTGTGCGCCGAATCGCGGCGCGTGGTGGTAGCGGTCGATCCGCCGATATCCAGCCGGGGCGATGCCTGCGGGATCGTGGTGGTCGCGCTCGGCTTCGACGGGATCGCCCGGGTGCGGCACGATGGCTCGCTGCTGAAACCCAGCCCCGAACGCTGGGCGCGCAAGGTGGCCAAAATGGCCGAGGTCTGGAACGCCGACCGCGTCGTCGCCGAGGCCAACCAGGGCGGCGAGATGGTCTCCAGCGTCCTGCGCGCGACGGGGTACGACCTGCCGCTCAAGCTGGTGCACGCCACGCGCGGCAAGGTGGCGCGGGCCGAGCCGGTGGCAGCGCTCTACGAAGCGGGCCGCGTGCGCCACGGCGGCGTGTTCGCCGAGCTGGAGGACGAGATGTGCGGGCTGATCGTGGGCGGCGGCTACGAAGGACCGGGCCGCTCACCCGACCGCGCCGATGCGCTGGTCTGGGCGCTGACCGAGCTGATGCTGGGGACCGCTGGCGAACCTCGGGTGCGCAATTTGGATACGACCTGAAGCCCCCTCCACCACCGCCTGCGGCGGCGGTCCCCCTCCCCGAGACAAGCCTAAGAAACACGCGAAGATCCTCCTCAAGCTCGCTCGGGGAGGGGGACCGCTCGCGCAGCGAGTGGTGGAGGGGGGGAGAACCCCACGCAAAAGACCGGAGGCGATATGTCTTTCATTGATGCACTCGTAACCGCCTTCAAAGGCACCGACCGGCGCGTGCCGCTGGCGCGCGGCCCCTCCTCGCCGTGGTCCTTCGCCACCGGCTCCGCCACGCGCGCGCCGTTCGAGTACAACGCCGCCGTGCGCCGCGCCTACCTGGAGAACCCCGTCGCCCAGCGCGCCGTGCGGCTGGTGGCGGAGGGCATCGCCGGCGCGCCCTTGCTGCCGACCGATCCCAAGCTCGCCGCGCTGGTGCAGGCGACCAGCGCCGGGCAGTCGCTGCTCGAAACGCTGGCCTCGCACCTGCTGCTGCACGGCAACGCCTTCGTGCAAGTGCTCAAGGACGCGCGCGGGCACCCGGTCGAACTGTTCGCGCTGCGGCCCGAGCGGATGAGCGTGGTCGCCGGCCCTGACGGCTGGCCGAGCGCCTGGACCTACACCGTCGCCGGACGCGCGCTGACGATCCCGCTGGAGGACGAGCACGCCTCGCCCAACCTGATCCACATCCGCCACTTCCACCCGGCGGACGATCACTCCGGCGCCGGATGCCTCGTCGCGGCGGAGCAGGCGGTGGCGATCCACAACGCCGCCGCCGACTGGAACCGCCAGATCCTGGAGAACTCGGCCCGGCCCTCCGGCGCGCTGGTCTATGACAGCGGCGATGGCGGCACGTTGACCACCGAACAGTTCGACCGCCTGCGCGACGAACTCGCCGGCACGTACGCGGGCGCCGCCAACGCCGGTCGGCCGCTGCTGCTGGAAGGCGGGCTGAAATGGCAGGCGATGGCGCTGAGCCCGGCGGACATGGACTTCGCCACGCTGAAGGCCGCCGCCGCGCGCGACATCGCGCTCGCCTTCGGCGTGCCGCCGATGCTGCTGGGGCTGCCCGGCGATGCGACCTACGCCAACTATCGCGAGGCCAACCGCGCGCTGTGGCGGCTGACGCTGCTGCCGCTCAGCGCCAAGCTGCTGGGTGCGCTGGCCGAGGGATTGTCGCCGTGGTTCGCCGATCAGCAACTTGCGATCGACTTCGACCGGGTGCCCGCGCTGGCCGAGGATCGCGAGCGGTTATGGGCGCAAGTCAGCGCCGCCGACTTCCTCGATGCCGACGAGAAGCGCGCCCTGCTCGGGCTTCCGGCAAAGGATGAAGGGAACAAATCATGAACCAGAATGACATGCTCGCCGGTCTGCTGGCGCAGGCGAAGCTGGCAGGGGCGGACCTGATCACCCTGCGGGCCATCGTCGAGGAAGCGAGCGAGGTCGGCGCCAAGCGGATGCTCTCCAGCATCGGCCTGGACGACGCGCGCGCCTCGCAGGACATGTCCGAGTTGCGCGAACTGCTGCGCGCCTGGCGTGATGCCAAGGCGAGCGCGCGCACGGCGGCGATCGGCTGGATCGTGCGCGGGCTGTGCGCGCTGCTGCTGCTCGGCATCGCGGTGCGGATGGGTGCGACGGAGCTGCTCAAGTGATGCGCTTTGCGGGCTACGCCGCATTGTTCGGACGGCGCGACGGCCACCGCGACACGATCCGCCCCGGTGCCTTCGCACGCACTCTGGCCGCTCGTCGCGATCCCCTGCCGCTGTTCTGGCAGCACCGCGCCGACCAGCGCATCGGCTGGATCGATCACATCGCCGAAGACGAGCGCGGCCTGCGCATCGTCGCCGGGATCGACAATCCCGAGGGCGGAGCGGGGCGAGCCCTGCGGCGCGGCGCGGTGACGGGCCTGAGCTTCGGCTTCCAGACGCGCCACGCCGAATACACGCCGCAAGGGCGCGATCTGCTGGCGATCGACCTGCTCGAAGTCAGCCTCGTCACCCACCCCGTCCAGCACGGCGCGCGGGTGCACCTGCTGGCGTGATCGCGCCTTCGGTTTCCATTTTCCCGCCGCCTCCGTGCGGCTCCCCAAGAAAGGCCATGCCCACCATGGATGATACCCAGCAGACACTAGTCCTCGACGCCTCGTTCGACATCGTCGCGCGTCAGGATGCCACCGACGCCGCCGTCGAAACCCTGCGCACCGATGTGGAGGACGTGAAGACCCGCCTCGATCGCGTCGGCCGCGCCGCCGTCCGGCCGATGATCGGCGGCGGCACCGCCAGCGTCGAGGTGAAGAGCTTCGTCGACGGCTACTTGCGCCAGGGCCGCGAGACCGAGGTCAAGTCGCTCTCGGGCGCGGTCGCCTCGGACGGCGGCTATGCCGTCCCGCGCGAGATCGATGCCCTGATCGCCAGCCGTCTCAAAGAGATCAGCCCGATCCGCGCCATCGCCCAGGTGGTGCAGACCGGCAGCGCGGGGTACCGCAAGCTCGTCACCACCGGCGGCACCGCGTCGGGTTGGGTGAGCGAGACGGCGGCGCGGCCCGAAACCGCGACGCCGAGCTTCGCCGAGATCGCGCCACCCTCGGGCGAGCTCTACGCCAACCCGGCGGCGAGCCAGGCGATGCTCGACGATGCCGGGTTCGACCTCGAATGCTGGCTGGCGGACGAGATCGCGATGGAGTTCGCCCGCGCGGAAGGGTCCGCCTTCGTCAGCGGTACCGGCGTGAACCGGCCCAAGGGCTTCCTCGCCGCACCGACCGCGGCGACGGACGATGCCACCCGCGCGTTCGGGGCGCTCCAGTTCCTCGGCACCGGCGCGGCGGCGGGTCTTGGCGCGGAGCCGGAATCCAAGCTGATCGACCTCGTCCACGCGCTCAAGTCCGGCCACCGCCAGGGCGCTAGTTGGGTGATGAACTCGGCCACGCTGGCGCAAGTGCGCAAGCTCAAGACCAGCGACGGGGCGTTCGTGTGGCAGGCGGGCCTGGCGATGGGCCAACCGGACCGCCTGCTCGGCTACCCGGTGGTCGAGGCCGAGGACATGCCGGACATCGCCGCCGGCACCTTCCCGATCGCGTTCGGCAACTTTCGCGCCGGCTACCTGATCGCCGAACGCACCGCGACGAGCATCCTGCGCGATCCGTTCACCAACAAGCCGTTCGTGCACTTCTACGCGACCAAGCGGATCGGCGGCCAGGTGCTCGATAGCGACGCGATCAAGCTGCTGAAGATCACCGCCTGATCTGGCTCCCGCGCTGGTCCGACCGGCGCGAGACATTCGCCCCTTCTCTTCGTCATTCCCGGACACGCGGGAATCCATCTCCAGGTGGCTCCTTTGCCGCGACCTCGGGAAATGGATCCCGCTTTCGCGGGGATGACGAGGGGATGGTTGCCAACTCACTCTCTTTGGAGATGTCCATGACCCGCGTGATCCTCACGCCCGCGGCGGTGCCAGCCATGGCCCTGGCCGAACTCAAGCAATGGCTCGGCATCACGATCCCCGCTGACGATGCGCCGCTGGCGCTGGTGTTCGCCGCGGCTCAGGAAACTTGCGAGAGCTTCACCGGCACGATGCCGCTGGAGCAGGGTTGCGAGGAAGTGCTGGCAGGACGCGGCGGCTGGCAGATGCTGGCGACGCGTCCGATCCAGTCGATCGCCGCGGTGGAGCGGATCTCCGGTTCCGGGCGGATCACGCTGGCACCCGACGCCTACGAAATCGACCTCGATGCAGACGGGTCGGGCCGCGTGCGGCTGCTCTCGTCCGAGCCGGGCCGCGTGGCGGTACGCTTCACCGCCGGGCTCGCTTCCGAGTGGAGCGCCCTGCCCGAAAGCTTGCGCCACGGCATCGTCCGCCTCGCCGCGCACCAGCATCGCGAGCGTGAGAACTCAGGCGCGGCGCCGCTGCCACCCGCTTCGGTCGCGGCGCTGTGGCGGCCCTGGCGGCGGATGCGGCTGGCATGACCACGAACTTCACTGAGGTGGCCGAGCCCCTACGCGCCCGCGCCGTCGCCCTTGCCCAAGCCCGCGCCGCTACCCGACGCACCGACCCCGCTCAACGCTGGCGTCGCGCAAGGCTGCTCTGGCCGCTGTTCACGAAAGGATGACCATGGAAGTCCCGCTTCGCGCCGCGCTGCTGGCCTGGCTCGCCGCCGATCCCGAACTTGCCAGCCAAATCAACGCCATCGTCGAGGAAGCCCCGGCGCGCACCAGCCTGCCGTGGCTGGCGATCGCCGCCAGCGCCAGCATCGACTGGAGCACCAAGAGCCACGCGGGCCGCGAGGTGCGCGTCGCGCTTGAACTGCATTGCCGTGGCGATGCGCCCGACGCCGCCGGCGATCTCGTCGCCCGCATCGAAGCGCGGATTGCCAACCTGCCGCGCGATCACGCAGGCTTCACCTTCGCCTCCAGCCGCTTCCTGCGCGCCCGCGCCGAACAGCGCGCCGAAAGCCGCCGCGCCATCCTCATCGAGTACGCCTTTCGCGTCCTCGCCCTCAACGGAGACCCCGTATGACCGCCCAGAAAGGCAGCGCCTTCCTCCTCAAGATCAGCGATGGCGCACAAAGCCCGGCCTATCAGACCGTCGCCGGCCTGCGCACCACCCAGATGAGCGTGACCGGCGAGACCGTGGTCGTCACCCACAAGGCCAGTGGCGGCTGGCGTGAATTGCTGTCGGGCGCGGGTGTGCGCGCTGTGTCAGTCAGTGCGGCGGGCATTTTCCTCGGCAGCGCCGCCGAAGCCAAGGTGCGCGCCAACGTGCTGGCCGGCACGCTCGACGACTACGAATTGTCGTTCGAGGATGGCGAGAAGCTGAGGGGCAAATTCCTCGTCCAGAGGCTGGACTATGCCGGCGATTTCAACGGCGAGCGCAATTACACGCTGCAGCTGGAAAGCTCTGGACAGGTCTCGCCGGCATGAGCGCCGCGCCCAACCCACTGCGGGGTGAGACAGCGCTGTCGGTCGCGGGCCGCGACTTGCTGCTGCGCCCCAGCTTCACCGCGCTGGTCGCCGCCGAGGAGGAACTCGGTCCCCTGTTCGCGCTGGTCGAGCGTGCCGCCAAGGGTGAGCTACGGCTGGCCGAGATGGCGGCGCTGTTCTGGCACTGTCTGACAGATCGCGACGACCTTTCGCGCGAGGCGCTGGGCGAGGCGGTGTTTTCCGCCGGCCTCGCCGCCTGCGCCGTCCCGCTGCGGACGCTGCTGCGCCAGATCCTGGGCGGGGCGCAATGACCTTTGGCGAACTGGCGCTGACGCTGGGCGCGGCGGCGGCACGCCAGCTCGGCTGGCGCCCGGACGAGTTCTGGCGCGCCACGCCCGGCGAACTCTTCGCCGCGCTGGGGCCTGTCGCCAGCGCTCCGCCATCGCTCGACCGCGCGACCCTTCAACGCCTGATGGAGCAAGATCATGGATGACGACATCGACAGTCTGCTGGTCGAAGTGCGCGCCGGCACCGATGATTTCGCGCGCGACATCGAACACATGCGCGCCAGTGTGGACGGCAACCTCGTGGCCGGTTTCACCCGCGCCGGCGACGTGCTCGAACGCGGGCTGACCGGCGCCATCCGCAAGGGCAGCCTGGGATTCGACGACCTCAAGCGGGTGGCGCTGGACGCGATGGACGCCATCGCCGCGCAGTCCTTCAAAGGCGCGTTGGGCGGCGGCGGTGCGGGCCTCGACCTTGCCGGGTTGGCGGGATCGCTGCTGGGCCTGCCCGGACGCGCAACCGGCGGCAACGTCGCGCCGGGGCGCGGCTACCTCGTCGGCGAGCGTGGGCCGAAGGTGTTCGTGCCGACCAGCGCCGGGCGGATCGAGACGTCTGCCAAGCCGGCGCGCGACGTGCGGGTATCGATCAACCTGAACACGCCCGCCGGGGCCAGCACGCCCAGGTCGCTGCAACGCTCCTCTCGCCAAGTCGCCAGCGCAGTGCGGCGGGCACTGACCGGACACTGACGCCCGACTTCACCCCACACTTCGTCATTCCCGCGCAGGCGGGAAGCCATCTCCAGGTCTGTCGATTGACGCGAGGTCAGGAGATGGATCCCCGCTTTCGCGGGGATGACGAAGGTACTTATGATTGGAGTTTCCCCATGGCATTCTGGCTCGCCGACAAGCGCGAGGGGCAGCAAAGCGACTGGATCCAGCGCTTCGATCCACGCTTCTGGACCGTCAACTTTCCGCGTCCGATGATGGCCAGCGTGATCTCGACCGCGCCCGATGCATTGCGTTTGGACTGCGCGTTCCTGCGCAAGGCGGACCTTGCCGGCCTCATCTGGGAGAGCGCCGACACGCTCGACCACCCCCTGCTCGCCTATGAAACGCAAGCCGATTATTCGGGGGCGACGCTGTCGTTCCGCTGGCGCTCGGTCGGCGTGATCGCGCTTGACGGCGTGAACGGGCCGACGCTGACGATCGAGGGGCGCGATGCCGCCGGGCTCCCGCGCACCTGGTACGTGCGGCTTTGGAACTACGCCCAGGGCACGCCAGAGGACGCGGCCATCGTGCTGCCGTTCTCGGAGCTTATCGGCGGGTTCGATCTTCCCGCCGATGCCGATCCGGTATGGCCGGGCGCGATCGACCGCATGTTCATCTCGATCGCGCCGCCCGGCTACGATGGCGCCAGCGGCGATCCGCTGCCGGCAGAGGTCGAGGGCTGGATCGAACTCAGCGCGATCCGCTGCGAGGGCGCGCGCGCGATGCTCGAGATCGGCGATGTGATGGTCGCACCCACCGGCCTCGCCATCGCCACCGGCTTCGACGACGAGGGCGTGCAGACGCCTGCGCGGCTGCTGCGCAACGTGCGTGCACTCGGCTATCGCGGCTCGGTGATCCACTATGTGGGTATGAGCCACTACTTCCGGCTCGTGGCGATGGGTGGTCGTTTCGTTGCCGGTAGCACGGACGATCCGCTCAACACGCCGACGCGTGTCTGGCACGCCGCCCTCTTCGCCGAATGCGCGCGGCTGGGGTTCAGCCCGGTCGCCTCGCTGTCCTACGAAGTGCTGGCGCAGCATTGCCCACCTGCGTGGATGCAGCGCGACTTGAACGGCGATCCGGCGCTGACCGGATGGATGCCGCCCTCCTCGCTGCTCTCGCCCGCCAACCCGCAAGCGATGGCCTGGCTCCAGAGTGTCGCCGCCGCCTTCGCCACGATCATGCGCGAAGCGGGCGTCCCGGTGCGGTTCCAGATCGGCGAGCCGTGGTGGTGGACGTACGCGGACGGGCGCATCTGCCTTTACGACGATGCCGCCCGCGCCGCGTTCGACGATCCTCCCGCCATCGCCGATTTGCGCGCGCCGTTGAACGCCGACCAGATCGCGCTGCTCGACCGGGCGGGCGCAATGCTGGCGCGATCGACCGCCGATGTGGTCGCCGCCGCCCGCGACGCCGTGGCTCCGGACCCCCTCGAATCGCTGCTGCTGGTGTTCACCCCTACCATCCTCGACCCGGCCACGCCTGAGGCCTTGCGCGCGAACCTGCCGCTCGGCTGGGCCGCACCGGCGTTCGATCGCCTGCAGGTCGAGGACTACGACTGGCTGACCGCCGGCGCCGACAGCCGCCGCCGCGACGGCTACGCGCTGGTCAACGCCCGCCTCGGCTATCCGCCGGACCAGCAGGATTACTTCGCCGGCTTCGTCCTGACCTCCGAGATCAAGGACCAGTGGCGCGCCATCGATGCCGGCATCGACGAAGCGCGCACCCGCCACCCCCACGAGATCGTCGTCTGGGCGCTGCCGCAAGTGGCCCGCGACGGATACCTGCGCCTGCCCCTCACAGGAGAGCCCGACATGCAGCCCTTCGACGATGTGCCCTATCCCCTCGCACTCGGCAGCGACGCCAGCGTCGCGCCTGAGTTCTCGACCACCGTCGCGGTCACCGCCTCGGGCTACGAACGGCGCAATGCGCTGTGGTCGGACGCGCGGCTGCGGTTCGATGTCGGGCCCGGCGTGCGTTCCGAAGCGGAGATGGGCACGCTGATCGCCTTTTTCCGGGCGCGGCGTGGCCCGGCGCGCGGCTTCCGCCTGCGCGATCCCACCGACTTCAGCTCGCACGACATGACCGGCACGCCGACCATGCTCGACCAGCTGCTGGGGATCGGTGACGGCATGCGCACCGCCTTCCCGCTGCTCAAGCGCTACGGGGAGGGCGACGACCCGCAAGTGCGCCGGATCACCCGGCCCGATCCGGTCAGCGTCGTCGTCAGCCTCGATGGCGTGGCGCAAACCGGCTGGACACTGGAGGGCGGCTGCGTCGTCGCTTGCGCCAACCCGCCCAGGCCCGGCACGCAGATCCGCGCCGGCTTCCTGTTCGATGTGCCGGTGCGCTTCGCCGAGGATCGACTGGACATCTCGGGTGCCGCCTTCGCCGCCGGCGAGGCCCCGAGCGTGCCCGTCGTCGAAGTGCGGGAGGCGGCATGAGCCGGGTCTGGTTCGCCCAACCGCTGGAGACCGTCGCGACCTGGTGGCGGATTCTGCGCCGCGACGGGGTGACGCTGGGCTTCGTCTCGCATGACCGCGACCTCTGGTTCGATGGGGTGCCGCATCGCGCCGCGCCGGGCATGGTCGCATCCGCCATCCGCCGCAGCGCCGGTCTGGACGACGACAGCGCCGAGGTCGCCGGCGCGCTCAGCCATGACGCGGTGAGCGCGGTCGACCTCGCCGCGGGCCGTTACGATGGCGCGCGCGTGCGGATCGGCCTGGTCGACTGGCTGACGCTGGAACGCGAAACGCTCTGGGTCGGCACGATGGGCGCGACGATCGAGGAGGACGGCGGCTTCACCGCCGAGCTCGCCTCACGCAAGGCGGAACTGTCGCGCAGCTTCGTACCCCGCACCAGCCCGGCCTGCCGCGCGATGTTCTGCGGACCCGGTTGTGCTCTCAACCCCGGCTTCTTCACGCACGAGGCGGTGCTGACCGGCTGCGATCCTGAAGGCGGGTCGATCACGATCGCCAGCGCTGCCGCGAACGGAGCACTCGTCGGAGGATCCTTGCGCTGGATCGATGGCCCGCTGGCCGGTTCGAAGGTCCTTATCCGGGCGGAAGCGCCCGATGGCGTGCTCTTCGTCGCTCCGGCGCCGGAGCGTACGTTGCCGGCTGGACTGCGCGCGATCGTGCGCGAGGGGTGCGATCACACACTCGACACATGCGCCGATCGCTTCGCCAACGCCGTCAACTTTCGCGGCGAACCGTTCCTGCCCGGCAATGACCTGCTCGCGCGTTATCCGGTGCCCGCATCATGACCGGTGCCGCTTTGGCGCAGGCCGCCCGCGCGCTCGTCGGCGCGCCCTATCACCCTGGCGGACGCGATCCCGCGACCGGGCTGGATTGCCTCGGCGTGCTTGCCGCCGCACTCGCCGCGATCGGCGCCCGCGCAGGCGTCCCGCCGCGCGGCACCCAGCGCCGCAACGCCCTGCCCGAAGCGGATCCCATCGCGCAAGCGGCAGGCCTGGTCGATGCGACCGGCCCCATCGTCGCGGGCGACGTCGTGCTGGTGCACTGCGCGCCGATCCAGCCGCACCTGCTCATCGCGGTCGACCCCAATAGCTACGTCCACGCCCATGCGGCGCTGCGCCGGGTCGTACTGGGGCCATGCGATCCGTCCTGGCCGCTAAGCCGGCACTGGCGACTTCATTCGATCATCGAGGATTGACCGGACATGGCAACGCTTGTTTTCAGCAGCCTGGGTACCGCGCTGGGCGGACCGCTCGGTGGCGCGATCGGCGCGATGGCGGGGCGCCAGTTCGATGCCTCCGTGTTCGGCCCGTCAGCCCGCAACGGCCCCCGGCTGCGTGAACTGGAGGTATCGCTCTCCAGCTATGGCGTCACGATCCCCCGCCTGCATGGCCGCATGCGGGTGGCCGGGGCGATCATCTGGGCGACCGAGCTTCAGGAACATTCCGATCTGCGCGGTACCGGCAAGGCGCAGCCCGCGACGACCACCTTCAGCTACTCCGCCAACCTGGCAGTGGCCCTGTCGAGCCGGCAGATTGTCGGCATCGGGCGCATCTGGGCGGACGGCAAGCTGCTGCGCGGCGCCGCCGGGGATCTCAAGACCGGCGGCATCCTGCGCATCCATCGCGGCACACACGATCAGGCCGTCGACCCGCTCATCGCCGCCAGCGAAGGCGCGGCACGCTGCCCCGCCTTTCGCGGACTGGCCTACGTGGTGTTCGAGGCGCTCGACCTCACCGACTTCGGCAATCGCATCCCGGGGCTGACGTTCGAAGTCATCGCCGACGATGGCGCGGTCCGGTTGGCGGACATGATTGGCGATACGGTCGCCGACGTTCGCGTGCCGCAGGAGATCGAGAACATCGTCGGCTTTGCGATCGAGGACAGTCTTGGCGCCAGCCTCGCCGGGCTCGATCCCGTCATCCCGATGGGCCTGGATGCCGCAGGCGAAACCATCGCCGTACAGGCCGGCGCGATACGCGAAGACGCGGTGATGTTGGGCGAACCCGCGATCTCCGGTGAGGACGACGCGTTCGCCCCGGCACGCGGCACCAGTCACAGGCGCGCCCCGATCGCGGCCCGGCCGGCGCCGGTGCTACGCTATCTAGATGTCGCGCGCGATTACCAGCCTGGCACCCGCCATGCCGGCGGTCGTGCGGGAGACGGACAGCCGGATATCGTCGAACTGCCGGCCGCGCTCGACAGCAACACGGCCGGCATACTCGTCGAACAAATGGCGACACGGCAAGATGCCGCGCGCGAGCGAATCGCCTGGCGTACCTGCACCCTCGATAGCCGTATCGCGACCGGCTCGGCGGTGAGGTTGCCCGATCGCAAGGGGACGTGGCGGGTCGAAAGCTCGGAGTGGCGCGAGGACGGCATCGAGCTTGAGCTGTCCCGGATCGCCGCGACATTCGCCGCGTCGCCCGCGCCGCCTGGCGGCGTTGCATTTCCCTCGCCCCCCGATTTGCCGGGCGCGGAGACGAGGCTGGTGGCCCTCGAGCTGCCGTGGGATGGCACCGGCGGAGCGGCGCCGCGCCCGCGCCTCGCCATCGCCGCCAGCGCCGATGGACCGAACTGGCGCGGTGCCGCCCTGTTTGCCGAGGGGCCCAATGCAGCCGGCCATCTGCATCCGCTCGGGCCGGCGCGACGGGTTCGTGCCGTGGTGGGAGTCGCGCTGGATAGGCTGCGACCGGCCAGCCCCTTGCTGCTCGATCGCGGCGGTTCTCTCACCGTCGAACTGGCGGCTGCCGACCTTGCGCTTTCGGGCGCAAGCATCGAAGACCTGGCGAATGGCGTCAATCTCGCGCTCGTGGGCGACGAACTCATCCAGTTCGCCACGGTCGATCCGCTGGGCAACGGACGCTGGCGCCTCGGCACCTTGATCCGCGGCTGCGCGGGCACGGAGGCGGCGGTGCACGGTCATGCCGTCGGCGATCCCTTCGCGCTGCTCGACGGTCGCATCACCGTACTCGATCCACCGATCGATCTTGGCCCGCAAACGACGATCATGGCACTTGGCCAAGGTGATGCGGCTCCGGCTGCTTCACCGCTGCGTCTCGCAGGCGTGACCCTTCGCCCGCTCGCGCCGGTGCATGGGCGCGGGGTGATGACCGGCGAGGGCGTCCTCCGACTCGCATGGACACGCCGTGCACGGGGCGCCTGGACCTGGCGCGATGGCGTCGACGTGGCGCTGGTGGAAGAGCGTGAGCGCTACCTCGTCACTCACGAGGACGCGGCGGGCGTGCTCCATGCATGGAGCGTCATCCAGCCCCTGCTCGCCTTGAGCGCCGACGATCTCGCGCAAGTCGCCTGGCTTGGGCGGGATCGCTCCTTCGATGTCCAGCAGCAAGGCACCCACGGGCTTTCTTTACCGCATCGAATCACCATCGCTTGACGAACCTGATCCCGACACTTCCCGCTGGAGACGACCGCATGCCCGATACCATTGCTTTTGCATCCGTCACGCCGCGCCTGTCGCTGCCGCTCCTGTTCGTCGCGCAGGCGGGCAAGGAGCTCTGCCACAACGAGGCGCTCG
The DNA here is from genome assembly GCF_055361525.1 of Novosphingobium sp. TK46. NCBI lineage: Bacteria > Pseudomonadati > Pseudomonadota > Alphaproteobacteria > Sphingomonadales > Sphingomonadaceae > Novosphingobium > Novosphingobium sp. TK46. Next base: position 1,850,500 of record NZ_CM143963.1, on the reverse strand, counting down.
CCCGAATCGATGCGCTGCTTCACGCCGCCATCAAGGATGAGGCCGACGCGCCTCCGCCAGCGGCGCAAGACGGCGAATGCTGGCTCGTAGGCGCCCGACCCGAAGGGAGCTGGCGCGACCACGCCGGCGAGATCGCGATCTTCCAGGCCGGAGCCTGGCTGTTCACGGCGCCCGCCCCGGGAATGCGGCTGTTCAACCAGCGCAACGGCCAATTCATTTTATTCCACGAGGCGTGGCAAAAAGGAGGGGAACCCCAGGAACCAATCGGGGGGCTGTATGTTGATAGCGAGGCTCGGACCGCTATCGCGACGCTGATCTCGGATCTTAGGGCTTCTGGTATTTATCCTTCTGCTTGAAAGCAGTGGCGAGTTTACAGGGGTTTATGGTGCCGTCTGCAAAGCATAGCTCGCGATGCGGACAAGTCGATACATCTGCAAATGCGACATATATACAACAGCCGTGGTCATTGTACGCTTGCGTAGGGTCTGCGGACGGGATAGATGCCCAATCACTCGGTGGCTCCAAATTCCTGAATAGGGGAACGATATGAGGAAACTCGTTATTGGCTTGGCGCTGGCTTCTACAGCCATCGCCACGCCTTCATTCGCGCGCGACGACGCATGGTACATCGAAGGTGACTTCGGTGCGACTCTCGTCGAAGACTCCAAGTTCGACATCGCTGGTCTGAACAACGCTGCTTCGCTCGACTCGCACTATGGTTTTGATGGTGGCGTGGCGATCGGTTACGATTTCGGCGCGTTCCGTCTCGAGACGGAAGGCAGCTTCCGTCGTGCAGAGAGCGATGAGTACTCGACGGCAGTCGGTACGTTCGACGACCGCGGCCATGCCAGCGCCTTGGCGTTCATGGTCAACGGCCTGCTCGACTTCGGTGCCGATGACGGCATCCAGGGCTTTGCTGGCGGTGGTGTCGGCGTTGCCCGCATCCACTACAACTCGTCGCTGAACACCGTGCCCGGCCGTACCGTGCCGTTCGACGACAACGACACCGGGTTCGCCTGGCAGTTGCTCGCCGGCGTTCGCGCTCCGATCACCAAGAACATCGACATCGGTTTGAAGTATCGCTTCTTCAACGCCGACAACGTGGACATGACCGGCACCTTCGGCGCGCCGATCGAGACCCGTTTCCGTTCGCACTCGCTGTTGGGCACGATCGGCTTCAACTTCGGTGGCGCAGAGCCAGTCGCTCCCCCGCCTCCGCCGCCGCCGCCGCCGCCTCCTCCTCCGCCCCCGCCGCCGGCTCCGGTCTGCAACAAGGGTCCGTACATCGTGTTCTTCGACTGGGATAAGTCGGACATCACGCCTGAGGCTGCGACCATTCTCGACAGCGCCGTCAGCGCCTACGCGAATTGCGAGAGCGTGCCGATCATGCTGGCCGGTTACACCGACCGTTCGGGTTCGACCCAGTACAACCAGGGTCTGTCTGAGCGTCGTAACGCCTCCGTGCGTTCGTACCTCACCAGCCACGGCATTGCCGACGGTTCGATCTCGAGCCAGGCATTCGGTGAAAGCAACCCGCGCGTCCCGACTGCGGACGGTGTTCGCGAGCTGCAGAACCGCCGCGTCGAGATCACTTACGGTCCGGGTTCGGGCATGTAAGCGAACCGGCAACGGTTACAGGATTGAGGGGTCGGAGAAATCCGGCCCCTTTTTCTTTGTGCGGTCAAATCGCCTGCATCAGGGCGAGATGGTTACGTCGTTCGAGACGACCTGGCTGTTCGTCACGCTACCGTTCCGCGCGGTTGGGAACGGTAGCCTGGCACAAGAGCCGATCGCATACGTCTCGCAGCTTGGGACCGAGAGAAAGCGGCACGTAGCCACCGCGTAAATCAGGCGGCGTAAGCGGTTCCATCGATCAGGCCCGCGTCTTCGAAACCGGCCTTGCGCAATCGGCAGCTGTCGCAAAGCCCGCAGGCAAGCCCTTCGTCGGTGGGGTCATAGCACGACCAGCTCATCGCCGGGTCCAGACCTAGACGGGCCGTCTCGGCCGCGATCTGCGCCTTGCCCAGGAACTGCAGCGGCGCGTGGATCGTAAAGCCGGACCCTTGTGCCCCGGCTTTCGTCGCCAGCTCCGCAAGATCCTGGAAGCCGGCAATGAACTCCGGCCGGCAATCGGGATAGCCCGAGTAATCCAGCGCGTTCACGCCGATGAAGATATCGCGCGCCCCCAGCGCCTCTGCCCATGCCAGCGTCAGGGACAGGAACACGAGGTTGCGTGCCGGCACGTACGTCACCGGAACATCCGCACCCACCCCATCCTTGGGCACGGCGATATCGTCGGTGAGCGCGGAGCCGCCGAATTGTCGCAAGTCGAGGGGGAGCACCACGTGGCGAACCGCATCGAGATGAGCGGCGATCGCATGCGCCGCGTCGATCTCACGGCGATGACGCTGGTTGTAATCGATCGTCAGCGCATGAACGGCGAAGCCGCTCTCGCGCGCAAGCGCGGCAGCTACCATCGAGTCGAGACCGCCGGAAAGAAGTACGACCGCCGGCTTGGAGGTGGGATTGCTGATCTCTTGCATCAGTCGGCCTTACTGCGAGACCAACGCCGATGAAAGGGTGAGCCGCTGCAGCCCTCAGCTGCGGCAATCTCCGAGACGCCGGGCTTCGGCGGAGAACGCGAACGGCAGGCCCTCGGCAATCCCCTGGCTCTCGATCTGCAGCAAGCTGTCGGATTCGCGCCGGATCTGGGTCCGGCCGTATCCATGACCGGGGCAGGTGTACTGAATGGCGACTTCCTCAGCCCCATCCTCGACGGTCATCCGCGAACAATTTAGCCGCGAATGTCGCAATTGGATCAAGCGCCGCGCATCGTTGAGACAAATCCGTGTCACCTTGCCCGGCTCGTCACGTTGCCGCAGTTCCCATTCGCCTTTTTCCACGCGGTTGAGCATGGACAAGCGCTGGACATCGGCCAACACCACGCCGGACGTAAGTATGCAAAGCGCAGTGGCGAGCGACCTCAGGGCGAACTTGGCGTTCATGGCTTGGCGGTCCTGGACGTGTGATGAAGCAGGCAGAAAAGCCGATCACCATCGAGAATTGATGTAGCACACCTTGGTCCGCCGTCCAAGCGCCCTCCAGCATCGACGAAGCGAGCAGCAATGACCTAGGCGTTTACGCGGATGATCTTCGAACAGAAGGCACAATCGACCGGGATGGTTCCGTCCGGGTCCCTCATCTCGACGCGCTGATCCTCGGGAAAGCCCGAAAGCACCGATTGGTAATGCTCGACCGTACATCGGCAGCCGCGCGTGACCGATGTCAGCGTCTCGACGCGAACCTCTCGCTCCTCATGGAACAGGCGGGTCAACAAATCTTCGAGCGGCAGACCTGCATCGACCAGCTCGTCGTGGCGGGTGCTGCCGGCCATCGTCGCGACATGCTCCCACTCGGGATGCGCGTCCTTCACATGCAGCCGCTCGCGCCCCTCCTCGCCATCGGGGAAGTGCTGGACCAGCAGACCACCAGCGATGCAGCGGGCTCCTTCCGATCGGACCGCCACGCGCAGCAGCGTCGGCACTTGTTCCGACTGCGCGAAATAGGCCTCGCACGATCGGGTCAGCGATTCGCCTTCAAGCGGGACAATCCCCTGATAGCGCTCACCGCTGGATGCGAGGTCGAATGTGATGGCAAGATAACCCTCACCAAACAGATTTTCGAGCCGAGGGGTCGTGGCCATCGCCTGCGCCATCTCGCGATCGTGGCTGACATAGCCCCGGACGGCACCGCGCAGGTAATCGCACACCAGCAGGTCGACCGAGCCGCCCTTGGCTTGCGCCTGCAGGGTTAGCTGGCCGTCTTCATCCTTCAGCAGCGAGCCCATCAGCGCGGTCAGCACCAACGCCTCTGCGAGCAGGTGCTTGATTGCCGGCGGATAATCATGCGCGGACAGTACGGTCTCAAGAGCTGGACCCAGACGGACGAGCCGGCCACGCGCGTGCCGATCGGCGATCGTGAAACCAATCACCTGGTCGAAGCCCGTCCGCTCAACCCTGATGTCGGCTGCGGTTCCGCTCATAGCTGACCCAACGCCCAGCGCAGGATCGACTTCTGGGCATGGATCCGGTTTTCCGCCTCGTCCCAGATCGCCGATTGAGGCCCGTCGATGATATCCGCAGTCACTTCTTCACCGCGATGCGCAGGAAGGCAATGCAGGAACACCGCGCCTGGATCGGCCAACGCCATCAATGACGCATCCACCTGGTATGGCGCCATGGCGGCCAGATGGGCGTCGCCGCCGGCCTGGCCCATCGAGATCCAGGTATCGGTCACGACGACCTGCGCGCCGCGCACCGCTGCCTGCGCGCTATCCGTCATGATCACCTGTCCGCCTGCCCGGCGCGCCGCATCAATGAAGCCCGCACTCGGTTCGTAACCGGCGGGCCCTCCCACGCGAATGGTGAACTTCATCAGCCCCGCCGCTTCGATGAGCGAGTTGGCGACGTTGTTGCCATCGCCAAGCCATGCCACCTGCAGGCCCGGCAGCGCGAATCCGCGTTCGATGACGGTAAGCAGGTCCGCGACGATCTGGCAGGGGTGCGACAGGTCGGTCAGGCCGTTGATCACCGGAACCTCCGCATAGTGCGCCAGTTCCTCGATCTTGGCATGATCGTCGGTTCGGATCATGATCGCATCGACCATGCGGCTAAGCACCCGCGCGGTATCCGCGACAGTCTCCCCACGCCCAAGTTGGGTGCTGCCCGATTCCATGATCAGCGCACTCCCGCCCAGTTGGCGCATCGCCATGTCGAACGATACCCGAGTACGCGTCGAATTCTTCTCGAAGATCATCGCGAGGACATGGCCGGCAAGCGGCGCATCGGCATCGGGGCGCCCTTTGGCCCAGCCCCGACGCGCCGTCTTGCGATCGAGCGCGTCGTTGATCATGGCCGCCACGGCATCGCCGCCGGCGTCGGCAAGTCCGATGAAGTGCCGCGTCGTCATGCGACGACTGCCGGTTGGTAGCTGGCGGCGGCGGCCGACAGCTTCTCCATGAACTCGTCGATGTGGCTTTCGTCGATCACCAATGGCGGCACGATGCGTACCACGTTCTCGCCCGCCGACACGGTCAGCAGCCCATGGTTATCGCGCATGTGGGCGACGAATGCGCGCGGCTCCACCTTCATCTTGAGGCCGATGAACAGGCCCCGACCGCGGACCGAATCGAACAGCTCGGGATAATTGCCGAGGAACTGCTCGATGCGCCCGCGCAGGCGTTCACCCTTGAGGCGGACGTCGGCGAGGAACGTCTCGCCGCCGATCACGTCCAGCACCGCGTTACCTGCAGCCATCGCCAGGGGATTGCCCCCGTAAGTCGAGCCGTGCGTCCCCGCGATCATGCCACGCGCGGCCTTTTCGGTCGCCAGGCAAGCACCCAGCGGAAAGCCACCGCCGATGCCCTTCGCAGTGGCGAGGATATCCGGATCGAGGCCATATTGTTCGTGGGCATAGAACGTGCCCGAACGGCCCACGCCGCTCTGCACCTCGTCGAGGATGAGCATCAGGTCATGCGCATCGCACAATGAGCGCAGTCCCTTCAGGAAGGCATCGTCGGCCACCCTTATGCCACCCTCACCCTGGATCGGCTCGACCAGGAAGCCGGCAGTGTGCGGACCGATCGCGGCCTCGGCGGCTGCCAGGTCGTTGAACTCGACATAGCGGAAGCCGGGCAGCAGGGGCAGGAAGCCCTTATGCATCTTCTCCTGGTTGGAGGCGCTGATCGTTCCGAGCGTGCGCCCGTGAAAGGCGTTGTTGAAGGTGATCAGTTCGAAGCGATCCGCGTTGCCGCCGTGCTGGTGATAGGCACGTGCAGTCTTGATCGCGCACTCCACCGCCTCGGCGCCCGAGTTGGTGAAGAACACCGTGTCTGCAAAGGTCAGGTCGACCAATCGCTTCGCCAGCGCCTCACCCTGTGGGCTGCCATAGAGATTGGAAACGTGCATCAGCGATGCCGCTTGCTGCTGGATCGCGGCGATCAGCCCCGGATGAGAATGGCCGAGCGCGTTGACCGCGATGCCGCTGGCGAAATCGAGGAAGCGACGGCCGTCTTCACCGATCAGATGGCAGTGTTCGCCGCGCACGGGGCGGACGTCGCACCGGGGATAGACGGGCATCAGCGGAGTGATCGACATGGCCGGACTTCCTGCAGGTATGGATTGTCGGGGATTTGCAAACGACAAATGGCGGCCCAGGCGGGCCGCCATCTGCGCACTTTGGCTTTTGCGAGAATCCGGGTCAGACGACCCGGAGCCTGGCCGGCAGGATCAACCCTGGCGCGGGACGAGGTTGACCGCCGAGTACTTGCCTCGTCGATCCACTTCGATGTCGAATTCGACCTTGTCGCCTTCGTTGAGGCCGGACATGCCCGAACGCTCGACCGCGCTGATGTGTACGAACGCATCAGGCTGGCCGTCGTCACGCGTGATGAACCCGAAGCCCTTCATCGAGTTGAAGAACTTGACCGTTCCGGTTGCCTTGTCGCCGGTGAGCTGACGTTGCGGCGCCGCTTCGCGCGGTGCCTCGTCACGCTTCTCGACGGGAATGATATCGCCAACAACCACGAGATCACTGGCCGACACCTTGCCACCACGATCCACCAGCTGGAATTCCAGCTGCTGACCTTCGGCAAGACCTTCGAGACCGGCACGCTCGACCGAGCTGATGTGCACGAACACATCATCGCCGCCCTCTTCACGCTGGATGAAGCCGAAGCCCTTGGCCGCGTTGAAGAACTTTACGACGCCCTTGCCCTGGCCGACAACTTGCGCGGGCATGCCGCGACCACCGCCGCCGCCGGCACCGCCGCCGAAGCCACCGCTGCGAGGAGCGCCGCCGCCGAAGCCGCCACCACCGCCGCCGCTGTAGCCACCGCCGCGAGGAGCGCCGCCGCCGAAGCCGCCGCCACCACCGAAGCCGCCACCACCGCCGCCGCCGCCGAAGCGATCACCGCCGCCGCCGCCGCCGCCACGGTCCTGGCCTGCGAAGAACGGATCGAAATCTTCTTCGCCGCCGAACCGATCCCGCTTGTCACGACCCCTACCGCGACGTCCTCTATCAAAACCCATCTCTACGAACGCACCTTCGCTCCGCCCCAAAAGCTCTCATCTGGTCACGTGGACGAGCCGCGCCAAACGCCGGGAAAATGGTCGGCAAACATGCACAACCTTTTCCCGCGATTTGAGCTTATATACAACATGCAAGGGCTTGGCGAACACAAATGCGTGGGTTTCGGCGGTGCATGTCGAATTTACGCATGGCTGTGCTAGGAGCGGCCGGTCAGGCCCGAGGGTCGTTTGCAGGGAACCCGCAAGTCATGTTTCGCAAGCTCACCGATGAAATCTACGCCAGCCCGCAGATCGGCCTCGACGACGTCGAACAGGCCCGCATGCTGGGAGTGACGCTGATCATCAACAACCGCCCCGAAGGCGAAAGCGATGACCAGATCGAAGGCGACAGGATCGCGGCCGCAGCCACTGCTGCGGGTATCGACTATGTCGCCATCCCCGTCACGCACGCCGGCTTCGCCGAACATCAGGTGACCGCGATGGCAGCGGCGCTTGAACGCAGCGGCGGCCCCGTCTTGGCCTATTGCCGGTCCGGCACCCGATCGACGCTGCTGTGGGCACTTGCTCGCGCGAAGTCCGGCGGTGACCCCGATCAGCTGGCCGAGCAGGCGGCCGCCGCCGGCTACGATGTCGCGCCGATTCGCCAGATCATGGACATGCTTGCCGCCGGATCGAAATAGTCCGGCCGCTCCCCTCGGAAGCACCGTTATTGCTGAGCGCATGAAAAGAGGGCCGGAGCTGCTGGCTCCGGCCCTTTTGAAGTTTGTGTTCGCAGGAGGAACATCGGATGGCGGGGTCCGATCGGAGGAGAGGAGGAGTAAACCGGCCCCGCCAAACTGGTAGAAAACTCAGTAGTTGTAGGCGCGCTCACCATGGCTGGTGATGTCGAGGCCGGCGTTCTCGTCTTCGATGCTCGGACGCAGACCAATGGTCTTGTCGATGATGAAGTAGAGGACCGCCGAGATCACGCCTGAGTAGACGAGCGTGAAGAGCACCGCCTTGATCTGGGTGATGACCTGACCGCTGATCGAGTACGTCGAGGCATCGAACACTGCGGGAAACTGGGTGTAATCGAACACACCCTGACCGCCGAGCGCCGGCGATGCGACGATCCCGGTGCCGATGGCGCCGATGATACCGCCGATGCAGTGAACGCCGAACACGTCGAGGCTGTCGTCGTAGCCCATCTTGATCTTCACCTTGGTGACGAAGATGTAGCAGACCGGCGAGACGATCAGGCCCAGCACGATCGAGGTCATCGGCGCGCCAAGGCCCGCAGCAGGCGTGATCGCCACGAGGCCGGCGACGGCACCGGTCACGGCGCCCAGCATGCTGGCCTTGCCGTGGTGGAACTGCTCGATCAACGACCAGCTGACGGCGGCGGCGCAAGTGGCGAGCATTGTGTTGATGAAGGCGACCGCGGTGACGCCGTTGGCTTCGAGGTTGGAGCCGGCGTTGAAGCCGAACCAGCCCACCCACAGCAGGCTTGCGCCGATCATGGTCATGACGAGCGAGTGCGGCGGCATGGGCTCACGCGGGTAGCCGTGACGCTTGCCGATGAAGAGGCAGCCCACCAGGCCAGCGATGCCGGCGTTGATGTGAACGACGGTGCCGCCCGCGAAGTCGAGAGCGCCCCAGCCCCACAGCAGACCCGAGTCGGTCGGAGAGTCGGCCAGGAAGTCCGGGCCGGCCCAGTACCACACCATGTGCGCCATCGGGTAATAGACGAGGATCGACCACAGCACGACGAAGACCAGCAGCGCGCTGAACTTCACGCGCTCGGCAAAGGCGCCGACGATGAGGGCAGGCGTGATCATCGCGAAGGTCATCTGGAAGACGACAAAAGCGAGTTCGGGGATGTAGACGTTGTTGCTGAACGTCGCGCCCATCGTCGTGCCGTCGACGCCGATCAGGAAAGCCTTCGACAGGCCGCCGAAGAAGTGATTCTCACCGCCGGAGGTGAAGGCGATCGAATAGCCGACCGATGCCCACAGCAGGCCCGCGACCGAGACGATCATGAACACCTGCATGCAGACGCTAAGCATGTTCTTGGCGCGCACCAGACCGCCATAGAACAGCGCCAGGCCCGGGATCGACATCAGCAACACCAGCGCGGCGCAGATCAGCATCCACGCGGTGTCGCCCTTGTTGACCATGCCGGCCATCGCGGCCGCATCGGGGGCCTTGATCGGCGCGGCGGCTTGCGCCCATGCCGCGGTGGAGGCGGCGAGCGACGCGATCGTCGCGCCGGCGCCGCAGAATATCTTGCGGTTCATCATGGAATTGCCCCTCACAGCGCGGTGTCGCCGGTTTCGCCGGTGCGGATGCGCACGGCCGAAGCCAGGTCGAGAACGAAGATCTTGCCGTCACCGATCGCTTCGGTGCTGGCGACCTGCTGGATCGTCTCGACGATCTTAGCGGCCATGTCGTCCGGTACGGCGACTTCTATCTTCACCTTGGGAAGCATGTTGGTCGAGTACTCGGCACCGCGATAAATCTCGGTCTGCCCCTTCTGCCGCCCAAAGCCCTTGACCTCCGAAACAGTCATGCCCGCGACGCCGATGGCGCCAAGAGCTTCCCGCACTTCGTCGAGCTTGAACGGCTTGATGATGGCGATGATGAACTTCATGCCGATCCCCTTGTAGCCCCCGGCCCACCTGCCGGTGACATCGGGTTTGCAAGCGACGTGCCAATTTAGGTTTTGGTAAGATATCAACACCGCTCAGCGGATAGCGGTGAGCAGGTGCAACATGACTCGCTCGTTTACTAAGCAGCGTGCCTAAATTTTGGGCAGCCCGAGGGATGCAAATACCGGCAGGTGGTCCGAACCTATCGCAGACAAGGCGCTGCGATGCACTCCGGTTCCCAACACCTCGCACTCGCCAGAAACTATGATACGATCAAGCGATGCGACCGGGCGTCGCGAAGGGAAGCTGCGTCCCGGTGTCAGCACCTTCCAGTCGGTGCTGAACTCGCGAAAGCAGCCACCCTTTGCCGCCCACTCGTTCATGTCTCCCATCAAGACCGTCGGCATCGCGTCGGGACATCCGGCAGCATGTGCAAGGACGGAGCGAACCTGATGGCGGCGACGCAATCCCGACAGGTCGAGATGCATGCCGACTACGCGCACGCAACGCCCTTCGATCCGCAAATCCGCACGAATGGCACCGCGCGGTTCGAGCACCGGAAGTGGGACAGGCGCGGCCTCGATGAGTTCGATGTTGCGGCGAACCAGTATCGCATTCCCGTGCCAGCCGAGGCTGCCGGGTTTCATCGACAGGGGGACCGGACGATAGTCGGTCAGATGGATCGCCTCGAGCGGCAGCACCGTTTCGCGCTGGCCGTAGCGCCGGTCGACTTCCTGCAACGCGATCACGTCGGCATCGATCTCGCGCAGGATCGCCAGTATCCGGTCCGGATCGCGCCGCCGGTCGACGCCCACGGCCTTATGGATGTTATAACTGGCGAAGGTGACTTGCATCGCGGCTACTAAGCGTCAGAACCCGATTTGTTTCCGGCGATGAAACGATCCGTCGGACGCACCGGCAACCCGTCGATGCTGCGAGTGCGGCTTTTGGCCTTGGCTTCCCAGGCGGCGGGATCCTGCTGCGCATGATACCTCACCAGCGTGTCACGCTCATGGTCGAGCGCCATGACAGGCACGCCCCAGCCGCAACTGGTCTGCACGCTTTGCACCGCGACATCGAAGATCTGCCGCGTACCTGCGAGCAAGTTAAAGCGTGTGGAAAGCTCGTCCCAGTCCGCATCTTGCGGCAACACTGGCCGACCCTGTCCGTAGATGCGCAGGATCAGCGCGGGCTGCTGGAAGTTGCACATCATGATCGTTATGCGGCCGTCCGCCACCAGATGCGCATGGGTCTCGTTGCCCGACCCGGCGAGATCGAGCCACGCGACGCGGTTGGGTGAAAGGACCCGGAACGCATCGTAGCCCTTGGGACTGAGGTTGATGCGCGCATCGACCGTCGCCGTGGCGATGAAGAATACGCTCTGACGAGAAATCATCGCGACATGCGCGTCTGTCAGATGATCGGAAAATTCAGCCATGATCCCCGCCGATATTCTCGCTAACCTACCCCATCAAGACGCCGCGTGTCACCGCTCCTTGGTGGCGCTGAAGGCGAGGTCGGGATTGCGCTCTTCCTGGTAGTTCACGTCCCAGGCCGAGCGGGCCATGAACACCGGGTCGCCGTCGCGGTCCTTGGCCAGGTTCATCTTGTTGAAGTCGGCGAAGGTCTTGAGCGCGGCGTCCGAACCCTTGAGCCAGCGGGCGGTGTCGAACGGTGCCGGCTCCAGCATCGCCTCGACCTTGTACTCCGCCTCCAGCCGCGAGATCAGCACTTCCAATTGCAGCTGGCCGACGACGCCGACGATCCACTGCGAGCCGATCTCCGGGTAGAACACCTGGATCACGCCCTCCTCCGACAGATCGTCGAGAGCCTTGCGCAGCTGCTTGGTCTTGGTCGGGTCTTTCAGCTGGACGCGGCGCAGGATTTCCGGCGCGAAGTTGGGCAGGCCGATGAAGCGCACGTCGTTCTTTTCCGACATCGTATCGCCCACCCGCAGCGTACCGTGATTGGGGATGCCGATGATATCGCCGGGCTCCGCATTGTCAGCGATCTCTCGATCTTGCGCGAAGAACAGGATCGGCGAGTGCACCGCGATCGGCTTGCCGAGGCCCGAGGGCGTCAGCTTCATGCCGCGCTTGAAGGTGCCGGAGACCAGCCGCATGAAGGCGATGCGGTCGCGGTGCATGGGGTCCATGTTGGCCTGCACCTTGAAGATGAAGCCGGTGACCTCGTCGAACTCGGGCAGGATCGTGCCCTGCTCGCTGGGCTGCGGGCGCGGCGGCGGGGCGAAGCGGCTGATCGCGTCGATCAGCTCGGCGATCCCGAAGTTCTTGAGCGCGGAGCCGAAATAGACTGGAGTCAGGTTGCCGGCGCGGTACTGCTCGAGATCGAAGGCGGGATAGCCACCGTGGGCCAGCTCCATCTCCTCGGCGACGTCCTCGGGCAGAGTCACGTCCGCGTCGACCTTGCCGAGGAACTCGCGGCTGGGGCCTTCGGGTCGCGCGACCGTGCCGGTCTCGATGTCGTAGATGCCCTGGAACACGCCGCCCATGCCGACCGGCCAGGACATCGGGCACACGTCGAGCGCCAGCATGTCGGCCACTTCGTCCATCAGATCGAAGCAGGCGCGGCCTTCGCGGTCGACCTTGTTGATGAAGGTGATGATCGGCAGCGAGCGCAAGCGGCAGACCTCGAACAGCTTGCGGGTCTGCGGCTCGATGCCCTTGGCCGCGTCGATCACCATGATCGCCGAGTCGACCGCGGTGAGCGTGCGGTAGGTATCCTCGGAGAAATCCTCGTGCCCCGGCGTGTCCAGCAGATTGAAGGTGATGCCCTCGCGCTCGAAGGTCATGACCGAACTGGTCACGGAAATGCCGCGCTGCTGCTCGATCTTCATCCAGTCGGAGCGTGCACGCCGCGCCGCGCCGCGCGCCTTGACCTGCCCGGCCAAGTGGATCGCGCCGCCTTGCAGCAGCAGCTTTTCGGTCAGCGTGGTTTTGCCGGCGTCAGGGTGCGAGATGATGGCGAAGGTGCGGCGCGTATTGATCGTCATGCGCGCGCCATACGAGCGCGCGGCTCTACTCGCAACGTCAGCTGTCGCGAGCGACCTGGAAGCCCGCGAACGACTGGTTCACCGGCATGATCTCCAGCGCGTTGATGTTGACGTGGCGCGGCTGGCTGGCGACCCACAGCACGACCTCGGCGATGTCCACTCCGGTCAGCGGATTTACGCCGGCATAGAGCTTGTCCGACGCCTGCTGGTCGCCGGTGCGCACAAGGGTGAACTCGGTTTCGACCATGCCGGGCTCGATCGAGGTTACGCGCACGCCAGTGCCCGACAGGTCGGAGCGCAGACCCAGCGCGAACTGGCGCACGAAGGCCTTGGTGCCGCCGTAAATGTTGCCGCCCGTGTAGGGATACGTCGCCGCCACCGACGACAGCATGACGATACCCCCCCGCCGCTCGATCAGCTGCGGCAGCAGCTTGTGCGTCAGCGCGGCGAGCGCGGTGACGTTGGTCTCGATCATTGTCGTCCAGGCGGTGAGGTCGGCATCCTGCGCCTTGTCTGTGCCCACCGCGAGCCCGGCATTGTTGACCAGCCAGTCGATGCCGGTGAAGGCGATCGGCAAGGCGGCGAGGGCGGCATCGCGCGCGGCCACATCGCGCACGTCATAGACGCAGGGATGGAAACGATCGGGACCAAGCTCCTGCGCCAACGCCTCGAGCCGCTCGGCCCGGCGACCGGTGCCGACGATGCGCCAGCCAGCGCCGGCGAACGCACGCGCGGAAGCCTCGCCGATCCCAGACGTCGCGCCGGTGATGAGGACTGTCTTCATGGTTTTTCCTTGCACGGTGGAGACTTGCGACGAGCGCGGAGCGTCAGAAGGCAGGATCGACTGTCACACCCATGCGGAAGCCGCGGCTGTCACCCGCCGGCAGGCTGACGATGCCCAGCTTGTCGCGAAAATCGCCTTGGTAACCGACCGTGTCGGCGATCCCCTGCCAAGGTTCGATGCACAAGTACGCCGCGCCGGGCTTCTGCCAGATCCCCAGCATCGGCATATCGGGGAAGGCGACAGTCAAGGACGACGCACCCGGCGCCCCGAACCGTATCGAACGGCTGGCTAGGTCGTCCCAGATCAATGCGTCGGCTTCGAACAGGGATGCGTCGGGTATCAAGTCGTGGCCGACCACCGGGGTCTCGAAGCGGCTGGCCAGCAACAGTCCGCTGGCAGGGTCGATGCGGCGGATCGGCTGAGGCTCGGGTTGTGCGAAAGTCACGCGGTGATCCGCCTTGTCGGCGCCACCGGGCAGAGGCCAGGCAAAGGCCGGGTGAAAGCCCAAGCTGAACGGCATCGCCTCGGCCCCGGTATTGGTGACGCGCGCCTCGACATGCAGCGTCATCGCTTCGAGGCGGAACAGCAGATCGAGCGCGAAGGCGAAGGGATATACGGCACGGGTCTGCGCATCGTTACGCAGGCGAAAATGCGCCGTGCCTTCCTCCGCTGCGACCAACGCGAAGTTCGCGTGACGCGCGAAGCCGTGCTTGGCCAATTCGTGCGTCTCGCCATCCAACCGATAACGGCCATCGTTGAGCATGCCGACGATCGGGAACAGGATCGGCGCATGGCCGGTCCAGAATGCCGGATCGGCATCGGTCATGTATTCGCGCCCTGCCGTGTCGGTCAGCGACCATAGCTCCGCACCAAGCGGATTGATCCGCGCCGTCAGCCCTGCGGACGCGATGGTCACAAGCGCGCTCACAGATCGAACTCGCCGAGGCTGCGCGGTCGCGCCAGTTGCCAGTCGAGCCCGTCGAAGCGGTCCTCCAGCTCGTCCCACTGGACCATCGTCCCTGCCGGGATCCCGAGTTCGGGCAAGTGCAGGCGGAGCAGCGCGCGCGCGGCGTTCACGTCGGTCGCATCGATGTCGATGACGCAAAAGCACTTCCCGGGCTCTGCACCCGCATCCTCACCATCGAAATACAGCGTTCCGCCGCCGTCGCTGCAACCCAGATCCGCCAGTCGCAACTCCGCATCGAGGTGGACGGTAAAGCGGTGGTGCCGCTCCAGCGGATCGATATCGCCGGGAATGAAGACGGTCATGAACGTCGAATCGTCGGGTTCGCGCATCTTCTGGCGCAGACCGTCGTCGAGGAACCGTTCGATCATCTGCACCATCGGCCTATCCTCGCAGCACTGCGCCCAGCTTGGCGGCTGCCGCGGTTACCTTGTCGGCGATCGCCTTCAGGTCTGCCTCGGCATAGCTCTTTTCGCCCGGCTGCAGCGTAACTTCAACCGCCAGTGACTTGTGTCCTTCGGGAACGCCCTGACCACGGAAGTCGTCGAACAAGCGCGCGGCGACGATGTTCACCTTGTCCGCGCCCTGTATGGTGCGAACGAGGTCGCCAGCCGGCAGGCCGACCGGAACCAGGAACGCGAAGTCGCGCGTCACAGCCTGCAGTACCGGCGGCGCATAGGCCGTCCGCGCGAACCCGGCCGCACCCTTGCGCGCAGGAACCGCGTCGAGGAAAAGCTCGGCGATCGCCACGGGACCGGCGATGTCGAACAGTTTGGCAGTGGCGGGATGCAGCATGCCGAAACGCGCCAGCACCGTCTTGGGGCCGAGCCGCAGCGTGCCGGATTGACCGGGGTGGAACTGAGGGCCCGCCTCGCCCATCACCTGCAGCTTGTCGACCGGCGCGCCGGCTTGCGCCAGCAGCGCCAGCGCCGCGTCCTTGGCATCGAAGGCGTCGAAGCTGGTCGCCTTGCCGGTAGCCCAGCCGCGTGGCGTCTTCTCACCCGCCAGCACCAGGCCCAGCGTCAGCCGCTCATCGCTCGCGCCGCCCGCCCCGCGCAAGTAACGCCGGCCGATCTCGAACAGCCGCAGCGCGCTGGCCCCGCGGTCGAGATTGCGGCGCGCGGCCGACAGCAGACCCGGCAGCAGCGACGGTCGCATGACCTTCATGTCCTCGCTGATCGGATTCGCAAGCGTCCAAACTTCACCGTCTGCGAAGGCAGCAGCCTCGGCCGCGGGCAGGAACGACCAGGTGACGGCTTCGTGCAACCCGCGCGCGGCAGCAGCGCGGCGCACGCGGCGCTCCAGCTTCTGTGCGGGCGTGGCGGTGGGGCGGGCGACACCTTCGGCGCGGGGCAGCGCGACGCTCTTGACCTGCTCGAGGCCGTGGATGCGCACGACCTCCTCGACGAGATCGGGGGCGCCGGCGATGTCGGGACGCCAACCCGGGACGGTTACCGACCAGCTGCTGTCGAAGCCGGCCTGCGTTTCGACCACCGCGAAGCCCAGGCTTTCGAGTATGGCCTGCTGACGCGTGGGCGAGATCGCCACACCGCCCAGTCGTTCGGTCAGTGCGGGCTCGAAGTGGACCGTCTTGGGTGTCGAGGGCGGCGCACCGGCGCGTACCGCTTCGGACGCCTCACCACCGCACAACGCGATGATCAGCGCGGTCAAGTGGTCCAAGCCCGTATCGAGAAAGGCCGGGTCGATCCCGCGCTCGAACCGGCTGCGCGCATCCGACGTCAGGTTAAGCTTGCGACCGGTGCGGGCGATGCGCTCGGGGTCGAAGTAGGCAATCTCGAGCAGAACGTCGGTGGTGTTGTCACCGCAGCCCGAATGCTCGCCGCCCATGATGCCGGCAATGTCATGCACCCCGGCCTCGTCGGCGATCACCGTCATCTCCGCATCGAGTGCGTAAGTCTTGCCGTTCAGGGCGGTCACCTGCTCGCCATCGCTTGCGCAGCGGGCGACGACCGCCCCGGTCAACTTGGCGAGGTCGTAGGCGTGCGCGGGGCGGCCATAGGACAGCATGATGTAGTTGGTCGCATCGACCAGCGCCGAGATCGCGCGCTGTCCGGCGGAATGGAGCACATCCTGCAGCCACTGCGGCGATGGCCCGTTCTTCACACCGCGGATGACGCGACCGTAGAACGCGGGGCAACCCTCCGGATCGTCGGTGCGGATCTCGACCGGGCAGGGATAAGCCTCGTCGATCGGCGCGGCAACGATCGGCTGCAGGGTGCCAATTCCCTTGGCGGCGAGATCGCGGGCGATGCCATAGACGCCCATGCAGTCCGGGCGATTGGGCGTGACCGAGACGTCGATGACCGGATCGACGCCGCGATAGTCGGCGAAGGCGGTTCCGACTGGTGCGTCTTCGGGCAATTCGATGATGCCGTCGTGATCTTCGCCCAACTCCAACTCGCGAGTCGAGCACATCATACCGTTCGATTCGACGCCGCGAATGGCCGACTTCCTGAGCACCATGCCGCTGGCCGGCACGGTCGCACCGGGCAGGCCGAGCACGCCGATCATGCCGGCGCGCGCGTTGGGCGCGCCGCAGACGACTTGCAGCGGTTCGCCCGCTCCGGTGTCGACGCTGAGCACTTGCAGCTTGTCGGCATCGGGATGGCGCGCGGCGGTCAGTACATGCGCGATGCGGAAGCCGGCGAGCTTGGCGGACGGATCCTCCACGCCTTCGACTTCGAGGCCGATCGCGTTGAGCGCGTCGAGGATCTGATCGAGCGTGGCGTCGGTATCGAAGTAGCGACGCAGCCAGGAGAGCGAGAACTTCATGGTCTAGTCCCTCTCAAGCCGCCGTGCCGACGCCGGCCGACAAGGTCGGCACGTCGAGCGCGGAGAAGCCGTAATGCGCCAGCCAGCGCACGTCGCCGTCGAAAAAGGCGCGCAAGTCGTTCATGCCGTACTTCAGCATGGCGAGGCGATCGACGCCGACGCCGAAGGCGAAGCCCTGCCACTCGTCGGGGTCGAGCCCGCCGGCGGCGATGACCTTGCGGTTGACCATGCCCGATCCGAGCAGCTCCATCCAGGCATGTCCCGGCGCGTCACCCGAACCGCCGACCACGCGCCGGCCACCCTCGTTGGCATAGCCAACGTCGACCTCGACCGAGGGCTCGGTGAAGGGGAAGTAGCTGGGGCGCAGGCGCAGGACGATGTCGTCACGCTCGAAATAGGCGCTTAGGAACGTCTCCAACGTCCACTTGAGGTGTCCGAGGTGGATGCCCTTGTCGATGACGAGGCCCTCGATTTGGTGGAACATCGGCGTGTGGGTGGCGTCGCTGTCCGAGCGATAAACCCGGCCCGGCGCGATTAGCCGCAACGGCGCGCCTTGGGCCAGCATTGTGCGGATCTGCACCGGCGAGGTATGCGTGCGCAACAGCATCTCGCGGCCTTGGTCGTCGCGATCGGGGAAGTAGAACGTATCATGCATCGCGCGCGCCGGATGGCTCTCGGGCATGTTGAGCGCGGTGAAGTTGTGCCAGTCGTCCTCGATCTCGGGGCCGGTAGCGACGGCGAAGCCGAGGTCGGCGAAGATCTCGGCGAGTTCGTCCATGACTTGGCTGATCGGGTGGATGGTGCCGCGCGGGGTTTCCGGCGCGGGGAGCGTGAGGTCGATCGTCTCGGACGCCAGTTGCGTATCGAGCGCGGCGCTCTCCAGCGCGGCCTTGCGGCTGGTGAGCGCTTCGGTGACCGACTCGCGCAGGGCGTGGATCTTGGGGCCTTCGACCTTGCGCTCGTCCGGGCTCATGGCGCCGAGGGTTTTGAGCAAGGCGGAGATGTCGCCCTGCTTGCCGAGGTGGCGCACGCGCAGGGCTTCGAGCTCGTCAAGCGACGAGGCCTGCGCAATGGCGCCGAGTATCTGCTCTAGATCAACCACACCATATCCCAACCATCTTCGTCATTCCCGCGAACGCGGGAATCCATCTCCTGACCTCACGTCAGACACTCCGTTTCGACGGCAGCGCATCGAAGCCGAAATCCAGAGCGAGGTCGCGCCAGAGCGGATTGGCCGGCTCGATCAGATCGACCTTCCAAGCCCGTGTCCACTTCTTGAGCCGCTTCTCGCGCGGGATCGCAAGCTCCATCGTTCCGTGCTGTTCGAACCACATGAGGCGGTAGACGCCGTAGTCGCTGGTAAAGCCTTCAAGCAACCCCCCCGGTGCTGGTGCAAGCGCTGGAGCAGGTTCGACGTGACACCAGTGTATAGAGTGCCGTTCCGGTGCGAGGCCATGAGGTAGACACACGGCTGGAACACGTCGCGCTTCATTGCTTACATTTCCTTCGTCACTCTTGCGAACGCGGCATTCCATCTCGTGACGTTGCGTCGTTTGAAAGACCTGGAGATGGATTCCCGCGTGCGCGGGAATGACGAAGTGGCGTGGGCAAATGGTGTGCGACTTGGCGGCTCGTCAAACAGAAAAGGCGCGGGAAGCTTTCGCCTCCCGCGCCCTTGTCTGCTTGCCACCAAGGCGCTTACGCGGGAAGCGCGGCCTTGGCCTGGGCGATCACCGTGTTGAACACGCCGCCTTCGTTCATGGCGAGATCGGCCATGGTCTTGCGGTCGAGTTCGATGCCGGCAAGCTTCACGCCGTGGATGAACTGTGAGTAGGTCAGGCCTTCGATGCGGACGGCAGCGTTGATGCGCTGGATCCACAGGGCGCGGAAGGTCCGCTTTTTGACCTTGCGGTCACGGTACGCGTACTGGCCGGCCTTTTCGACGGCCTGGCGTGCGACGCGGATGGTATTCTTGCGGCGGCCCCGGTAGCCCTTGGCCTGGTCCAGGATCCGCTTGTGCTTTGCGCGGGTGGTAACACCCCTCTTGATACGGCTCATAGTCTAGCGCTCCTCAGCTCAGCCCGTAGGGCGCCCACTTCTTGATCGTGCGTGCATCGGCGTCGGAAATGACGTCGGTGCCACGATTCTGGCGGATGTACTTGGCGTTGTGGCTCATGAGGCGGTGGCGCTTGCCGACCACGCCATGCTTGATCTTGCCAGTAGCCGTGAGCCGGAAGCGCTTCTTGACGCCGCTCTTGGTCTTCAGTTTGGGCATTTTCGTCTCCTTGTTCGGGGACACGTACGGCCGGCCCTGGCAGCCCTTTTCGCCAGGCCGGCGCGCGAATCTCTTGGCTAAGATATTCGTTCGTGCCGATTGAAGTGCGCGCGCTTAGCGGCGGGTGGCGCAAAAGGCAAGGCGCGCGATCGCTGCCGAGCCGAAGTTGCTTGTTGCCACGGTGCTGGCAGGCCCAGGCGGGCCGCCGCGAATTACTTGCTGGTGTATTCGCCGGGCTGTGCGCGAAAGTTGTCGCGGGCAAAAGCGCGGGCGGCGTTGGCGGTCTTGAACGTCTCGTCCTGCAGCGTCGCGGTAATCAGCGGGTAGCCGCGCGAGTTGTAGCGCGTGGTCCTGACCGTCAGCCGAAAGTTGCCATCCGCGTCCTTGGCGATGAGGAAGGGGCGGCTGGTGGGATCGGCCATAGTACGGCTCCTGATGCAGGTCGGGGAAATGGGGGACTGCAACAGCGCGAACGGCATTCGGCCATCCGCGCTGTCGTTAATCAGTCAGCCTGTGATCAGGCAGCCTGGAGATTGACGGCCGAGGTCTTGCCACGGCGATCGGTCTCGAGCTCGTACGAAACGCGCTGATCCTTGTTCAGCGTGCTCATGCCGGCCGACTGAACGGCGGAAATGTGCACGAATGCGTCGTCGCCGCCGGTCTCCGGTGCGATGAAACCATAGCCCTTGTCGGCATTGAAAAACTTTACGGTGCCGGTGATCATATTAAGCGTCCTTCGTCTCTTGCATATTCAGGGCGTACCCGAGAACAGGGCACACCAGGCGTTCGTGAAGCTAGTTTAGGACAAAGGGGGGAGCTTTGCTGCCCGAAAGTCCGTCGCGGGCGACGTCAGCGGATTCGCTCTAGACCATGTGGAGCGTAAGCGCAAATCGGCAGCGCCAATCCGCCTTCGTGCCGTCGAAAACGAAAGCGGCCCGTCCTCCCAGGTGGACGAGCCGCTCACTCGAACCCCGCTCGGGCATGCGGGGGTAAAAGGATCGGATTCAAGCCGCTTCGGCCTCCACGTCGGGATCGCGCAGCACGTAGCCGCGGCCCCAGACGGTCTCGATGTAGTTGGCGCCACCGCAGGCATGCGCGAGCTTCTTGCGCAGCTTGCAGATGAACACGTCGATGATCTTGAGTTCGGGTTCGTCCATGCCGCCGTACAGGTGGTTGAGGAACATTTCCTTGGTCAGCGTGGTGCCCTTGCGCAAGCTGAGCAGCTCGAGCATCGCATATTCCTTGCCGGTCAGGTGGACACGGGCGCTGTCGACTTCGACGGTCTTGGCATCGAGGTTCACGGTCAGCTTGCCGGTCTTGATGACCGACTGCGAGTGACCCTTCGAGCGCCGCACCACGGCGTGGATGCGCGCGATCAGTTCTTCGCGGTGGAATGGCTTGGTCACGTAATCGTCGGCGCCGAAACCGAAGCTGCGCACCTTGCTGTCCATCTCGGAGATGCCGGACAGGATCAGCACCGGCGTCTGCACCTTGGCGACGCGCAGCTTCTTGAGCACGTCGTATCCATGCATGTCGGGCAGGTTGAGATCGAGAAGGATGATATCGTAATCGTACAGCTTGCCGAGATCGAGACCTTCTTCGCCAAGGTCGGTCGAATAGACGTTGAAACCCTCGGCCGTGAGCATCAGCTCGATCGCTCTGGCGGTGGTCGGCTCATCCTCGATCAACAGCACGCGCATGCGATTATCCCTTTGATTGCCCCGAAGTGCGCAAACGACCACTCACTTCGCGAGTGCTGCCGCCAGTTAACCATATGGTCTATGAAGATTAAAGGTTAATTCACCGTAAACGTCGGCGCAGGGATAAATCTAGGTTATCGCGGCAGTTACGACACCAGTACCGGGGCGGGTACCGGGCTCATCCGACGCTTCGCGATACGCCCCGCAAGCTTGGGCTCGGTGCGTTTGAGGTAGCTCCACAAGCCGTTCTGCACCCCGATCAGCATCAGCACGAACGGCTGGTAGGCGATGCCGACGAACAGCGCGCCCACCATGTAGATCACATGCGCCAGCTGCAATGCGATCGCCAGCGGCGCCTGCCATTGCTCGTCGGGCCCGGTGCGCTTGGCCCAGCGACGACGCAGCACTTCCATCTGGATGATGCCCGACAGCTGGATCGTCAACCATAGCGCCAGGCCGGGAAAGCCCTGCTCGCCCAGCATCTCGAAATAGCTGGAGTGGAATGCACGCGCGCCATCCTGGATCACCTGGGTGGTGACGACGGTGCTGCTGCCCGCCGTCTGCGTCTGCGTGGTTTCGAATCGCAGGTTGTTGGCGAGATACACGTTGAAGCCGCCGCCGAACGGGTGATGCTTGGCATAGTCCCAGGTCCAGCCCCACACCGCGAGGCGCGTGCTGGCGGACTGGTCGGCCTGGTTGTTCTCGATCGTGTTCATCCGCGCGGTGTAGGACTTGGGCAGGAACGGCACCGCCACCAGTGCGGCGAGCGCCATGCCCGCGCCGATCAACACCCGATGCCTGGCCGTGCGCAGGTAGAGCAGGCACAGCACGCCGATGCAGATCAGACCGGTGCGCGCCTGGGTGCCCACGGGGATCAGCAGGCAGGCGAAGATCAGCGCCGCGGCGAACAGCCACACCCGCTTTTCGGATGGAAAGATCGTACCGTGCTTCGCCAGCCACAGGATCGACGGGATGATCGCGATGGCGACGCAGGAGATAATCGACCCTTCGTAAAGGCCGGTATTGTTGTCGACGAAGAAGCGCAGCGTGCCATAGCCGCCGCCGCCTGCCAGCGTCTTGATCGCTCCGTCGATGATGATCGACCCCGCGCTGAGCACCATCACCAGCAGCGCGGCTTCGATCCGCAGGCGCGTGCGCAAAGTCAGTGGCAGGAAGATCGAGAAGATCAGCGCCTTCCAGACCCATGACCACTTCTCTGCTGCCTCGGCCGGGAAGTCGGCGACCATCGTGGTATAGCCGCAGTACAGCAGCAGCAGGAACAGCAGGGCCTGACGCATGGTGAAGCGCGAATCGGTCTTGTCATCAAAGAACAGCCAGCCGGCGAACGCGGCGGTGAAGAAGATCAGCGAAGTCGGGATGTGCGACAGGATCCCCCACGAGATCAGCTGCGGCGCCAGGATGTCGACGTACAGATAGGCCAGCACCCACAGGAACGGCTTACGGCAACCCAGCGCGAGGAACAGCCCCAGGAACGCGGTGAGGCACAGGTCAATCACGCCGATTCGTCCCGATCGTCGGTGGTCAGCGTCGGCTTGCGCCGCATGCCGAAGCGCGGACGCTCGGCGCCTTCAGCATCGAGGTCGTCGCGCGCCATCAGGCGCAGCGCAGCCAGCACGAGCAATCCGTGCGCTATCGACAAGGCGAAGATATCGACCATCGCCGACCGTCCTAGAGCGACGGAGTTGACGCCGCGTT
Organism: Novosphingobium sp. TK46; assembly: GCF_055361525.1. Taxonomy (NCBI): domain Bacteria; kingdom Pseudomonadati; phylum Pseudomonadota; class Alphaproteobacteria; order Sphingomonadales; family Sphingomonadaceae; genus Novosphingobium; species Novosphingobium sp. TK46. The sequence goes on along the minus strand of NZ_CM143963.1, from coordinate 1,827,540 downwards.
AAGCGTTTTTCTGCTAGCACCAGCGCCATGATCCGGGCGCTCCACATCCTCGACCACTCGCTGCCGATGCACAGCGGCTACACCTTCCGCACCCGCGCGATCCTGAAGGCGCAGCAGCGGCTTGGCATCGAGGTGCGCGGCATCACCGGCCTTCGCCATACGATGCCCAGCGGTGCCGCCGAGGAAGCGGACGGCCTGTTGTTCCACCGCACTCCGGGTGTCGCCAGCGGGCCGGCGGGCCTTCGCGAATGGCGCGAGGTCGGCCTGTTCGCCGATGCGATCGAGAAGGTGATCGAGGATTGGCGCCCCGATGTGCTGCACGCGCACTCCCCGGCCCTATGCGGCGAGGCGGCCTTGCGGATCGCCCGGCGCCAGGGCATCCCGCTGGTCTACGAAATCCGCGCGTTCTGGGAAGACGCGGCCGTGGGCAATGGCGTGACCCGCGAAGGCTCGCTGCGCTATCGCCTGACGCGACAGCTCGAGAATCATGTCGTCGGCCAGGCCGATGCCATCGTCACCATCTGCGATGGGCTGCGCCGCGACCTGATCGCACGCGGCACCGCGCCAGAGCGAATCACCGTGGTTCCCAATGGCGTCGATCTGTCGCTGTTCGGCACGCCGCCGGAACCCGAAGCCGGCCTTGCCCGCGAGCTGGACCTGATCGATGAGCGGGGCGAGCGCTTGCCGGTCATCGGTTTCATCGGCAGCTTCTATGATTACGAAGGCATCGACATCCTGATCGAGGCGATGGAACTGCTGGTCCGCTACCATCCCGATGCCCGGTTGCTGCTGGTCGGCGGTGGTCCCTGCGAAGATGCCTTGCGGGCGCAGGCCGCGAAATCACGCGCGGCCAAGGCGATCCACTTCATCGGCCGGGTGCCGCACGATCAGGTCGAGCGCTACTATGCCCTGACCGACATCCTCGCCTTTCCACGCAAGCGCAGCCGCCTGACCGATCTCGTCACCCCGCTCAAGCCGCTGGAGACGATGGCGCAAGGCAAGCTCGTTTGTGCCTCGGACGTGGGCGGCCACCGGGAACTGGTGCAGGATGGCGTGACCGGACGCCTGTTCATGCCGGACGATGCGCAAGCCTGCGCCGGCGCGCTGGCTTCGATGTTGACGCACCGTCAACGCTGGCCCGCGCTGCGCGAGGCCGGCCGCCGTCATGTCGAACTCGAACACGATTGGGCGTTGAACGCGAAACGTTATCAAGTTGTTTACCAAACGCTCCTAGGCGTGGGTGCTCAACCAAGGCTGGGGGCAGCCGCCTGATTCGCCATGATCGCCCCCGCCCAGGCCGACGACGCTGTTGATGGGGAACTGATTTGGCCGACGAAAAGCGCAAAGGACGGGCTTCGAAACCGTCTGTCGCCAGCCATCCGCTGTTCCCTGTCGTGGTCGTGCTTTGGTTCGGCGCCCTGTTCGGGCTTGCCAGCCTCGCGATCCATCCTACCCTGATCGAACGATTGGTCGCGCTGTCCGGGATCGATAGCGTGATCCCGATGGCCGCACCGCCGCTCGGCAGGACGACCCGCATTCTCATCGCATTGTCGATGACCGGGCTGGGTTGCGCCGTCGGCGCACTGGTCGCGCGCCGGCTCGCCAAACCCCTCCCGCAAAAGACCGGCGGCGTACGCCGGACATCCGTCGCGACGGCCACGATCACGCCGGACGAGGCGCCCTCCCCTGTCGCGCTGTTCGGAGCTGAGCGTGACCAAACCGTCGACGAGGATCAACCGCAGCGTCGGCGACGTCAGCTTGCCATTCTCGATAGTGATGACCTTCCGACAGAGGACGCCCCCCTGCCCGGCAACGGACAGATCCTCAGCGTCGCCGAATTGCCGCTCAAGAGCTTCGACGAGGTGGACGAAATCTGGCTGCACAGCAGCGAGCGGGATCGAGCGCGGACGCCCGCCGAGCGCGAACCAGGCGACCGGCAGGCGGCCGACGACGAGGCGCAAACTATCACGCAAGCGCCGGCAGATACACCGGCCGATACCTCGGCCGATGGCGACGAGGACGTCACCGATCCACGCAACAACCGCCTGTTCGAAAGCTACGTCCGGCGCGTGACCGCCGGCGTGGGTTCGAACGATGCCGATGCGATCCCCTCGGCAGGGTTCGTCACGCTAGCAGCAACCGAGCAGTCCGGCGCCCCCGACGAGACCATCGTCGCGCAGCAGGTCGACCGGCCCGCATCTGCGCCTGTCGCTGCTATTCCCGGCGACACCACCTACGCCAACACCGCACAGCGGATCGCCAGCGCACCGCTCGACACGTTGTCGCATGTCGAGCTGCTTGAGCGCCTGGCGCAGACGATAGCGCGCCGCCAGACCGATCGCGCACTATCCCGCGATCACGCCGAACCCTCGGCAGCGGCGCAGCACGACGCGCCCATACCGGCTGCGCTGCGACCGCATCAGGCACCAGACCATGCGGACGACTATGCCGTGCCGGCATCCATTCCGCTGCGCACCGTCGCGTTCCCGGCAGCCCCTGGCTCCATGGACGACGCGACGTCTGACGAAAGCGTTCTCGCAACCGGATATTCGTCGCTGCTGGGAATGTCGAAGGGCGCCACCGTCCACGATTTCGCCCGCAACGATGCGGGCGAAGCCGCTGCTGCACCGCGCGCCTTCGATCCGCCAACTGCCGAAGCTGGAACCGACCAGACCGAGCAGGCCCTGCGTGCCGCCCTCGCCACGCTGCGCCGGATGAGCGGAGCAGCCTGACGCTTCCGCTTTGAGGCTGGTTCGGCACTACCCTAGGGGGTGATCCGGCAAGAAACGTGTTCAATCTGGCGCATCTTCGATCCGGATCGTGCCGCGACAGGGGCTTCGCGGTTGCAAATAATGCCTGCAATCGTCATGGGGGATGCTCGGGATGAATTGCCGCGTGTCGCGACCTCGCGATTCGTGAATACCACGGACGACCTTGCAAAGATCGTGCGGGGTGGGCCTGCGACAAGACATACCCGTGCAAATGACAGGACGGGTATTTATCGATGGCATTTCCGAAGCCCCAGGGCCTCTACGACGCGCGCAACGAGCATGATTCCTGCGGTGTGGGCTTCGTCGCCCATATTAAAGGCATCAAATCGCATGCGATCGTATCGTCGGCGCTGGAGATTCTGAAAAACCTCGACCACCGCGGCGCGGTTGGTGCCGATCCCCTGCTGGGCGATGGTGCCGGCATCCTGATCCAGACACCCGACGCGCTGTTCCGCAAGTGGGCGGACGCCGAAGGTCTTACGTTGCCCGCGCTCGGCGACTATGGCGTGGCGATGTGCTTCATGCCACAGGACGAGGCCAGCCGCGACCTGATCACCCAGACCTTCGAGAAGTTCATCAAGAAGGAAGGCCAGAGCCTGATCGGCTGGCGCGACGTTCCCACCACGATGGACGGCCTGGGCAAGGCGGTGATCGCCTCGATGCCGGTGATCCGCCAGTGCTTCGTCGCGCGCGGGCTCAACTGCGCCGACCAGGACGCGTTCGAGCGCAAGCTACTGGTGATCCGCAAGCAGACGCAGAACCCGCTGGCGCAGATGGCCGAAAAGCATGGGCTTCCAGGCATCGCCGAGCTGTACATGCCCAGCTTCTCGACCCGCACGATCGTCTACAAGGGCTTGCTGCTAGCGACCCAGGTCGGCTCGTTCTACGACGACTTGCGCAATCCCGATTGCGTCTCGGCGCTCGGCCTCGTCCACCAGCGTTTCAGCACCAACACTTTCCCCAGCTGGAAGCTCGCGCACCCGTACCGCTTCATGGCCCACAACGGTGAGATCAACACCGTGCGCGGCAACGTGAACTGGATGAACGCGCGCCGCCGCACGCTGGAATCGGACCTGCTCGGCGCCGATCTCGACAAGATGTGGCCGCTGATCCCGCACGGCCAGTCGGACACCGCCTGCCTCGACAACGCCTTCGAGCTGCTGCTGGCGGGCGGATACAGCCTCAGCCACGCGATGATGATGCTGATCCCCGAGGCCTGGGCCGGCAACCCGCTGATGACGCCCGAGCGCCGCGCGTTCTACGAATATCACGCCGCGTTGATGGAGCCGTGGGACGGCCCCGCCGCCGTCGCGTTCACCGATGGCCGCCAGATCGGCGCCACGCTCGACCGCAACGGCCTCAGGCCCGCCCGCTTCCTCGTCACCGACGACGATCTGTGCGTCATGGCGTCCGAGAGCGGCGTGCTGCCGATCAAGGAAGACAACATCGTGCGCAAGTGGCGCCTCCAGCCGGGGCGCATGCTGCTGATCGACTTCGAGCAGGGCCGCATCATCGAGGACGAGGAGCTGAAGAACCAGCTCGCCGCCGAAGAGCCGTACCAGCACTGGCTCGACCAGGCGCAGTACAAGCTCGAGGACCTCGACGTCATCGATCCCGAGCTGACCGAGTTGCCGCAGCCCACCGGCACCCTGCTCGATCGCCAGCAGGCGTTCGGCTACACTCAGGAAGACGTCAGTCGCTTCCTCGAGCCGATGGCGGTCAACGCCGACGATCCGATCGGGTCGATGGGCACCGACACGCCGATAGCCGTGCTCAGCCGCAAGTCGCGGTTGGTCTACGACTACTTCAAGCAGAACTTCGCGCAGGTCACCAATCCTCCGATCGACCCGATCCGCGAGGAACTGGTGATGAGCCTGGTGTCGATGATCGGCCCGCGCCCCAACCTGCTCGGCCATGTCGCCGGAACGCACAAGCGCCTGGAAGTCAGTCAGCCGATCCTGACCGACGCCGATCTCGCCAAGATCCGCTCGGTCGAGGCCGCGCTCGACGGCGCCTTCCGCACCGCGACGATCGACATGACCTGGGACGCCGAAGCGGGCGCCGAGGGCCTTGAGCTGGCAATCAAGGAGATGTGCTGGACCGCGACCGAAGCGGTGCTGGCGGACAAGAACATCCTGATCCTGTCCGACCGCGAGCAGGGCCCGGACCGTATTCCGATGCCGGCGCTGCTGGCGACCGCCGCCGTCCACCACCACCTCGTCCGCCAGGGCCTGCGCATGCAGACTGGCCTGGTGGTCGAGACCGGCGAAGCGCGCGAAGTGCACCACTTCTGCGCGCTCGCGGGCTATGGCGCCGAGGCGATCAACCCGTACCTCGCCTTCGAGACGATCGAGGCGATGCGGGTGCGCAAGGAGCTGCCGATCGAGGCCAGACAGGCGCAGAAGAACTACGTCTACGCCATCGGCAAGGGCATCCGTAAGGTCATGTCCAAGATGGGCATCTCGACCTATCAGTCGTACTGCGGCGCGCAGATCTTCGACGCGGTCGGCCTGTCGAGTGCGTTCATCGACAAGTACTTCACCGGCACCGCCACCACCATCGAAGGCGCCGGCTTGGTCGAGATCGCGGAAGAAACCGTGGCGCGCCATGCCGCGGCCTACGGCGACAACCCGGTCTACAGGAACATGCTCGACGTCGGCGGCATCTACGGCGTGCGCGTCCGCGGCGAGGAACACGCCTGGACGTCCGAGAACATCGGCAACCTGCAGCACGCGGTGCGTGGCAATGTGCCAGAGAAGTACGCTGCTTTCGCCGCGTCGATCAACGACCAGTCGGAGCGGATGCTGACCATCCGTGGCCTGATGGAGTTCGTGCCCGGCACGTCGGTGCCGATCGAGGAGGTCGAGCCGGCCACCGAGATCGTCAAGCGCTTCGTCACCGGCGCGATGAGCTTCGGCTCGATCAGCCGCGAGGCGCACACCACCCTGGCGCTGGCGATGAACCGGATCGGCGGCAAGTCGAACACCGGCGAAGGCGGCGAGGAAGTCGACCGCTTCACGCCGCTGCCCAACGGCGATTCGATGCGCTCGGCGATCAAGCAGGTGGCATCGGGCCGCTTCGGCGTCACCACTGAATACCTGGTCAATGCCGACGACATCCAGATCAAGATGGCCCAGGGCGCCAAGCCCGGCGAAGGCGGCCAGTTGCCGGGCGACAAGGTCGACAAGATCATCGGCAAGGTGCGTCACTCGACGCCGGGCGTGGGCCTGATCAGCCCGCCGCCGCACCACGACATCTACTCGATCGAGGATATCGCGCAGCTCATCCACGATCTCAAGAACGTGAATCCTGGCGCGCGCATCTCGGTCAAGCTGGTGTCCGAAGTGGGCGTGGGCACGGTGGCCGCGGGCGTCTCCAAGGCGCGCGCCGATCACATCACCATCGCCGGCTACGAAGGTGGCACCGGCGCTTCGCCGCTGACTTCGCTGACGCATGCGGGTTCGCCGTGGGAGATCGGCCTGGCCGAAACCCAGCAGACGCTGCTGCTCAACAACCTGCGCAGCCGCGTGGTGGTGCAGGCCGACGGCGGCATTCGCACCGGACGTGACGTCGCGATCGCGGCGCTTCTGGGCGCCGACGAGTTCGGCTTCGCCACCGCCCCGCTGATCGCGGCGGGCTGCATCATGATGCGCAAGTGCCACCTCAACACCTGCCCGGTCGGCGTCGCCACGCAGGACCCGGTGCTGCGCGCGCGCTTCACCGGCCAGCCCGAGCACGTCGTGAACTACTTCTTCTTCGTCGCCGAGGAACTGCGCGCGATCATGGCCGAGCTGGGCTTCCGCACGATCGCGGAGATGACCGGCCGCGTCGACCGACTCGACACCCGCAAGGTGATCTCGAACTGGAAGGCCAAGGGCGTGGATCTGGCCAAGATCCTCTACAACCCCGGCAAGGGCGACAGCCCGACGCTGAACTGGTCCGAACACCAGGATCACGGGCTGGAGCACGCGCTCGACAACGAGCTGATCGCCGCTGCCTACGACTCGCTGGAAAACCGCCAGCCGGTGCGGATCGAGAAGACCGTGATCAACGTCAACCGCACCGTGGGCGCCATGCTTTCGGGTCGAGTGGCGAAGAAGCACGGCCATGCCGGCCTGCCCGACAACACCATCAACGTGAAGCTCACCGGCGTCGCCGGCCAGAGCTTCGCCGCCTGGCTCGCGCACGGCGTCACGCTCGACCTGACGGGTGACGCCAACGACTATGTCGGCAAGGGCCTCTCGGGCGGCCGTGTGATCGTGCGCCAGCCCGGCCACGTAAATCGCGAGCCGACGCAGAACATCATCGTTGGCAACACCGTGCTTTACGGCGCGATCGCGGGCGAGGCGTTCTTCAACGGCGTCGCCGGCGAGCGTTTCGCGGTGCGCAACTCGGGCGCGGTCACCGTGGTCGAAGGTTGCGGCGACCATGGCTGCGAGTACATGACAGGCGGCGTCGTCGCGGTGCTGGGCAAGACCGGCCGCAACTTCGCGGCGGGCATGTCGGGCGGCATCGCCTACGTCTACGACGAGGACGGCGTGTTCGACCAGTTGGCCAACAAAGCGATGGTCGACCTGCTTCCGCTCTCTGCTGAACGTGACGAGGATGAGGGCGCCGGTCGTCCGCAACAGCGCACCAACGGCGTCAACGACAGTGGCATGGGCGATCCGCTCCGCCATGATGCGGACCGCCTGCGGGTGCTGCTCGAACGCCACCACCTGCACACCGGCTCGAAGCGCGCGCGTGCCTTGCTCGACGACTGGAGCAACACCCTGGGCAAGTTCGTGAAGGTGATGCCGCGCGACTACGCCAAGGCGCTCAAGTCGCTGGAGGCCGAGCGGTTGGAAGCGGCATCGGTCGCCGCCGAATAATACGCAATGTCGGGCTCCGCTCGCCGGAGCCCGCTTTTTCGGGCATAAGCCTGGACACGGACTGTCGGTGAGGGCCGACCGTCGCGCGGAGTATCAAGAAGATGGGCAAGGAAACCGGGTTCCTCGAACTCGATCGTCATGATCGCGGCTATGAAGCCCCCGAAGCGCGGCTGAAGAACTACAAGGAGTTCATCGTCCCGCTGCCCGAGGCCGACCTGAAGGCCCAGGCCTCGCGCTGCATGAACTGCGGCGTGCCGCATTGCCACACCGGCTGCCCGGTCAACAACATCATCCCGGACTGGAACCATCTGGTCTACGAGAACGACTGGCGCAACGCGCTGGACGTCCTGCACTCGACCAACAACTTCCCCGAGTTCACCGGCCGCATCTGCCCCGCACCGTGCGAGGCGGCCTGCACGCTGAACATCGCCGACCAGCCGGTCACCATCAAGTCGATCGAATGCGCGATCGTCGACAAGGGCTGGCAGAACGGCTGGATCACGCCGCAAGTGCCCGCCAAGCGCACCGGCAAGACGGTCGCGGTGGTGGGTTCGGGCCCAGCTGGCCTCGCCGTCGCGCAGCAGCTCGCGCGCGCCGGCCACTCGGTCACCGTATTCGAGAAGAACGACCGTTTGGGCGGGCTGATGCGCTACGGCATCCCCGACTTCAAGATGGAGAAGCACCTCATCAACCGCCGCGCGGTGCAGATGGAAGCGGAGGGCGTCACCTTCAAGACGAGCATGGAAGTGGGCGTCACCGTCTCGGTCGCGGCACTGAAGGAGAACTTCGACGCGATCGTATTCGCCGGTGGCGCCGAGGATCCGCGCAAGCTCGACATACCCGGCGCGGAACTGCCCAGCGTGCGCCTGGCGATGGAATTCCTCACCCAGCAGAACAAGCGCAACGCCGGTGACGATGAACTGCGCGCCGCCCCGCGCGGATCGCTGACCGCGACCGGCAAGCACGTCATCGTCATCGGCGGCGGCGACACCGGATCGGACTGCGTCGGCACCTCGAACCGCCAAGGCGCCGCCTCGGTCACCCAGATAGAGATCATGCCCAAGCCGCCCCAGATGGAAGACAAGGCGATGAGCTGGCCGTTCTGGCCGCTCAAGCTGCGCACTTCGTCGAGCCATGAGGAAGGCGCCGCTCGCGACTGGGCGGTGCTGACCAAGCGCGTCGTCGGTGACAACGACATCAAGGGGCTGGAGTGCGTCCGCGTCGAGTGGAAGGACGGCAAGATGCAGGAGGTGGAGGGCAGCACCTTCACCTTGCAGGCCGACCTGATCCTGCTGGCGATGGGCTTCGTCGGCCCACGCAAGGCCGGCATGCTCGATCAGGCGGCCGTCGAGCTCGACCCGCGCGGCAACGTCAAGGCCAACGTCTTCGAGTACAAGACCAGCGATGACAAGATCTGGGCCTGCGGCGACATGCGCCGTGGCCAGAGCCTGGTCGTGTGGGCGATCCGCGAGGGTCGTCAGTGCGCCCGCGCGGTGGACGAAGCCCTGATGGGCGTTTCCAACCTGCCGCGCTGAGGCGATGGAACGTGAACGGGCGCGGTCCCTGCTTGACCGCCCCGTGCGTGTGCGCTGTCCTCGCCGCGACGCCTAGGAGGGCCGAAGATGCTGCTGGAAATTGCCGAGATCGAAGTGAAGCCGGGGCAAGAGGACACATTTGCGGCCGCCATGCGCGGTGGCGGCATCGCCCACCTCGCGGCCTGCAAGGGCGTCATCGAAGCACGCCTGGGACGCGGGGTCGAAAAGCCCGGTACGTTCCTGTTCCACGTCGTGTGGACCTCCATCGAAGAACACATCGCGGCACGCGACCTCGACAGCTTCAAGCAATTTAGAGCAGCCATGGGTGACCTGACCCAGGGCGGATCGATGAACCACTATGTCCTCGACGCGGCAGTAAGCGGACCATCCGTTTGAACCTGACGCTCTAACGGAACCAGTGGTGCTCCCAGACGTCCAGCATGGCTGACCGGTCATGCGGTCCAGTCGATCATCTCGCGGCCGTTCGCTTCGAGAAAGACGTTCGCCTGGCTGAAGTGACGGCTGCCGAAGAAGCCAGTTCGAGCGGAGAGCGGACTTGGATGTGGTGCGCACAGCACCAGATGGCAACTACCGGCGAGCTCCGGCAACCGCTCGGCCTTGCGTTGGGCGTGCGCGCCCCACAGCATGAAAACGGTCGCTTCGCGCTTTGCGGCGACGGCTGCAATCACGGCGTCGGTCACCGCCTCCCAACCCAGTTTCGCATGCGAGCCGGCGCGGCCCTCCTCGACCGACAGCGACGTGTTGAGCAAGAGCACCCCTTGCCGTGCCCACGATTCAAGATTCCCCCCCGGGCTCGGCGCCACGCCGCAATCGCTCGCGATCTCCTTGTGGATGTTGCGCAGGGACGGCGGCACTTTGATTCCATCGGGTACCGAAAATGCCAGACCATGCGCCTGACCTGCGCCGTGATAGGGATCCTGCCCGAGGATCACGACTTTCACCGCATCGAGCGGCGTCAGCGCGAGGGCGCGAAACCGGCTCGCCTGCGGCGGATAGACGCGCTTTCCCGCTGCCTCCTCGGCAACGAGATAGGCCAACAGCTTGCGCGTTTCGGCGCTTTCGAGGACCGGCGCGAGCGCTGCCCGCCAGTCTGGCGGCACCAGCGTTGCGAGTACCGGGTCAGAATCGTTCAGGCTCATGCGGCTGGCGCCCATTGCGAAGTTCGGGTGCAATGCCTAAGCATCCAAGCCATATGACTGTCCATCTCCACGAAGAAGATTTGCCCGAGGGCGTGCTCGCTCCGGGCACGGTTGCCATCGACACCGAAACGATGGGGCTTATCACTCCGCGTGACCGGCTTTGCGTCGTCCAGATCAGCGATGGTGGGGGTGACGAGCACTTGGTCCGGTTCAAGGTCGGCAGCGACTATGCCGCGCCGAACCTGCGCGCAGTGCTGGCCGACCCGCAAAGGCTCAAGCTCTATCATTTCGCTCGTTTCGACCTTGCGGCGATCGAGCATTACCTTGGCGTCACCGCCGCTCCGGTATTCTGCACGAAGATCGCCAGCAAGCTGACCCGCACGTACACCGACCGCCATGGTTTGAAGGATATCGTGCGCGAACTGTTGGGCAAGGAGATCTCGAAGCAGCAGCAGTCCAGCGACTGGGGGGCCGCCGACCTTTCCGATCCGCAGCGCGAGTACGCGGCATCCGACGTGCGCTATCTTCATGCCATGCATGAGATCTTCGTGACCCGCCTCGCCCGCGAAGGCCGCACCGAACTTGCGCAGGCGTGCTTCGACTTTCTCCCCCATCGCGCGCGCCTCGATCTCGCCGGATGGCCCGAACACGACATCTTCAGTCACGAAGCCGCCTGACCCGTAGATGACCACCCAAGCCATCCGCATGCGCGATCGCCGCCGCCATTTCGCGGCGCCGGGTGGTTCGCACGATCGCACGATCACGTTGCTGGGCAAGGTGCTGCCGATGGGCATCGGCCTGTTGGTCGCGGTGATGATCCTCTTACCGCTATCACCGCGCGGAGAGATCAGCTTTCTGCTCGATCGCAACAAGGTAGCCGTCACCAACGAACGGGTGCAGGTCGCGGGCGCGGCCTATCGCGGCATGGATGACAACGATCGTCCCTTCGTGGTGACCGCGGATAGCGGCGTTCAGGAAAGCGCGGCGGTGCCGGTGATCCATCTCGACGAGCTGGTCGCCAGGTTGGCGATGAACGATGGCCCAGCCCAGATACGCGCGCCATCGGGCGACTATGACTATCGTACCGAAAAGATCGCCGTGAATGGCCCGGTGTTCTTCAACGCGGCGGACGGTTATCGGATGGAGACGCGCAATGTCGCGATCGACGTCAAGTCCAAGAACGCGGTGGGTGCCGGCGGCGTGACCGGATCGGTGCCGACCGGCACCTTCAAGGCCGACCGCATCGTCGCCAATCTTGAGGACCGTACCGTCAAACTCGAAGGTAACGCCCGGCTGCGGATGACGCCCGGCAAGCTGAGGATACCAAAATGACGCCGATTCGCCTTCGTAGCGCGGTCCTCGCCGGCGTTTCCCTTACAATCGGCGTGGGCTCGCTTGGCCTCTTTGGTGTGTCGCATGTCCATGCGCAGTCATTCTCGGCCCATAACACCAATGCGCCGGTCGATTATGCCGCCGATCGGATCGAATTGCAGGACCGCCAGAATCGTGTCGTGCTGTCGGGCAACGTCGACGTCAAGCAGGCCGAGCTACGGCTGAGGGCGGCGCGTACGGTGGTGGACTTTACCAATGGCGGATCGATGCAGATCCAGCGCATCACCGCCACCGGCGGAGTCACGGTCACCCGCAACGACGAGATCGCGACCGGCGACGTTGGCATCTATGATTTCAACAAGCGCGTGATCACGATGGTCGGCAATGCCTCGCTCAAGCGCGGTGGCGGCGATACGCTTTATGGCAATCGCTTTGTAGTCGATCTGAACAGCGGCGTGTCCTCTGCCGAGGGTCGCGTCACGGGCACCTTCAGCGTTCCCAAGAAGCAGAACTGACGCTCTCTGTCAGGCGCCCCTGATGGGCGGCGCCAGCTGCGGCAGCTTCGAAGTGCACCCTGTGCGATGGCCACAGGGGCATTCTTCTTCATACATGCGCACTCTTGAGGCGGATCCAGCGGATCAGAATGCCTTGTCGTGTACGAGGACGCGCAGGGTCAAGAAGATGATCTTCATGTCGCGCAGGATCGTCCAGCCCTCGAGATATTCGAGATCGGACTGCAGGCGCGAAACCAGATCGGATTCCTTTTCGGTCGCCCCACGGAAGCCGCGCACCTGTGCCAACCCGCTCAGGCCCGGCTTGAGGCTGTGGCGCTGCCAGTAGCGCATGTCGACTTCCCAGAACAGCTTGGAGCCCGCCTGCGAGCCGATCGCATGCGGGCGCGGTCCGACCAGGCTCATGTCGCCCAGCAGCACGTTGAACAGCTGCGGCAACTCGTCGATGCTGGTCGAGCGGATGAACTTACCGACGCGTGTGACGCGCTGGTCACCCTTCGAGGCCGAGACGTTGCCGTCCTTGTCGCTCAGCGCAACGGTCATGCTGCGGAATTTGTACATGTTGAAGAACCGGTTGCCGCGCCCCATCCGTCGCTGAACGAAGAAAATCGGTCCACGATCCTGCAGTTTGATGGCCAGCGCGACCACGATCAGCAAGGGCGACAGCGCGAAGATCGCAAGGCCGGCCGCGCCCGCATCGAGCGCGCGCTTGATGATACGGTCGCGCAAGCCGAGCGGTCCTGCCGACACCAGCAACAATCCGTGGCCATTGTGGACACGGGCACCTTGCGCGCCCAGTCGCGCGACTTCGTCGTCGAGAACTTCGCCGTCGACGTTGGCACCCTTGAGCATCATCGCCCACTCAACCCGGCGAGCGGCGGGGCAACTCACGATCACACGGTCGATGTTGCGCAGGACCAGCCCGATACGGTCGAGTGCGTGCGGATCGTTGAGATTGGGACGCAGACCCATCGCGTTGGCCGAGATACGGATCGCACCGGGGATGTCCACGCGCGGGCCGCCATCATCGATGACCAGCTGATTGTATGGATTTGCGCCGCAACGCCGAAAGGTGAAGCTGCGAAGCTGCAAGCGCACCAGCGGAATCAAGATGAGCGTGCACACCATGCCGCCGCTGAAGCTCAAGCGTGAGAAGTCAGCGGAAGCCTTGGCGAAGAACGCGACGAATACCACCGCCGCCACCGACAGCAACAGCGCCCCTTGGGCGCGAAAGATGCCCACCCAGCTGTCGAGCAGCGCCGCGACCGAGTACGATCCATTGTACAGCGCGATCGTCAGGAAGATCGGCAGGACCATCTCGACGTGGAGGAATGCCTGCGACAAGGCCCATGAACCAAGGAACAGGTAGCTCGAGATGCTGAAGCCGAAGACCATGGCCAAGACGTCGCCGACCATGATCGCCAGATAACATTGCAGCCGGCGCCGCTCGAGCGACGGCGCGACAAGCAGCGCCTCCCCTTCCGGCAGCGCGGTACCGGGGTGCCGTATCGCAAATGGCGCATTCATACGCTTGCGACTCCCTGTGCTCACATCGTCTGGTGCAATCATCATCTGCTCTCATCAGAGGTGCGGAATCCGATGCTGCAATGCAGCACGTATAGTTCCATAAGTGGTATAGCGCAATGCTAGTTGAACGGGAGCTTAGTTACGCGGCTGCGTACGTGCCGAATCGACACGTGCCAGACGCGTGATCGTCGCAAGTTCTTGCGCCAAAAAGAGATCGCTGTCGGCGCTGTTCGTCAACATCGACTGATGGAGCAGCATGAGTCGCTGCCCCAGACGCTCCAGCCTGGCGCCACGCCAGTTGCGCAACTGTTCGGCCATGACCGCCTTGTCACGCCAGAATATGCGACGCGCGTTGGCTTCTGCATCGATGAAGCGCGCCAGACTTTCGTTCGGCCCCATGCGCGATGCCAGGCCTGCCAGTTGCGCCGCACGCCGCTCAAGCGCGAGCAACAAGCCTACCGGCGAAATCTGCATCGCGCGCATCCGCGCCAGTTCGGGCGCGAGGCGATCGCGGCGACCGCCGAGCACAGCATCCACGATCGGCGCGAAGTCGTCGTCGGACGTCTGCGCCGCGATCGCATCGAGATCCTGTGCACTGACCGTACGCGGGCTTTCGGGTGACGCATCGCAATACAGCGCGAGTTTCTCGATCTCGGATCGCGCGATCCGTGTGTCCAGTCCGGCGCTCCTGGCGATTCGTTCTGCCAGTTCACTGGTGATTCGCAAACCCGCGACTCCGGCCTGTGTGCGCACGCTGCCAGTCACCGAAGCAAGATCGGGCGCATGGAACATCGCCACCAGGGCATCGTCGCGCGTGGCGAGCAGCTTGGCTGTGCGTGACTTGTCGGAGGCGCCGGTGGCGACGACCAGCACCGGACAGGCTGCAACGTCGCTGGCGATCAGATTGGCGACGGCATCGTGCGCCTCGTCACCTGCCGCGCGGACCCAGATGTGGCGGGCACCGCCGAACAGAGAGCTCGAGCGCGCTTCGTCACCCAGGCGCACCGGATCCTTGCGCAATTCCGCTCCGGTGAACTCGATCCGTTCACCCGGATCCTTGAGCAGCGAGACGATCCGCGCCGCAGCATCGGCGGCGCCGGCCTCGTCGGGTCCGCACAGGAAAAACACGCGCGCCGTCGCCGCCGCCCGCGTGGCCTGGCCGGCGAAATCCTTTTGCGTCGCCTTCACTTCGCGGCGGCCGTGCCCTTGCGAAGCTGCACCGCCAGATTGGTGACGATACGATCGGCGACATCCCTGGCGAGATTTTCCAGAGCGGTCTGCTCGGCTGCAATCGTCGCATAGTCGGACGAGACGACGTCGATCCCGGCATCGGATCCCGCGGTCGCATCCACCAGGACTGCACCACTGCCCAAATCCACCAACTGGTAACGCGCGCGTAAGGACCGACGCTCGCGGCCCACGGTATCGTCGCGCAGCAAGCCGAACGATTCGAGCTTGTCGTCAAGTCGTACATCAAGCCGATACCGCGGAGTCGTGTTACCGCTGGCCGAAAGCTTGTCGTTCAGCGCATTGCGGACCAGCCATCCCGCGCGGCCATCGATGGTGGCGACTTCGATGCCCGAGAGCCCGCGCGCGACCGTGCCACTGCCACCGCCCGCATACATCGGCTGCAGTCCGCACCCCGCCAGCGGCAAGGCACACAGCAGAAGGGCGCCGAAACGCTTCATGCGACGAGATTGACCAGACGATCGGGCACCACGATGACTTTCCTTACTGCGGCACCATCGAGTGCACGCTGCACCTTGTCGCTGGCGAGCGCAAGCGCCTCCAGTTCTTCCTTTGAAGTGCCCTTCGCGACAGTGATCGTGTCGCGCAGCTTGCCCTTCACCTGGATGGCGACGGTCACTTCGTCCTCGACCAGCAGCGCCGGATCGACCGGCGGCCAGGCGGCGAGCGAGACGAGATCGTTTCCGATCACCGACCAGGCTTCTTCGGCCAAGTGCGGCATCATCGGCGCGACCAGAAGCAACAGCGTACGGATCGCGGCGGAGCGGCTGGCGGATGGCTGCGCCTTTTCGACCGCGCTGGTCAATTCGTAGATCCGCGCGACGGCCTTGTTGAACGACAGCGCCTCGATGTCCTCGGCCACCAGCGCCACCGTCTGATCGCGCTTGCGGTCTACGCCCTTGTCCTCGCCGGCGGCTTGCGCATCGTACTGATTGAACAGACGCCAGAGCCGCTGGACGAAGCGCGCGCAGCCCTCGATCCCGGCTTCGGACCAGGGCAGGTCACGCTCGGGCGGACTGTCGGAGAGCATGAACCAGCGGATCGCGTCGGCGCCATAGGTCGCAACGATCGCATCGGGGTCGACGACGTTCTTCTTCGACTTCGACATCTTGATGACGCGGCCGATCTCGACCGGCGCGCCGTCGGCAATCAGCTTGGCCGACTCAGACCCGCGCTCGATCTCGGCGGGTGGGAAATAGACCGGCTGGCCGTTGGCATCGTCGATGCGGAAGTACGTCTCGTGTGTCACCATGCCCTGCGTGAACAGGCTGGCGAACGGCTCCTTCACGTCGATCATGCCGATCCGGGCGAGCGCGCGGGTCCAGAAGCGGGCGTAGAGCAAGTGCAGGATCGCGTGCTCGATACCGCCGATGTACTGCTCGACCGGCAACCATCGGGCGATCGCCTTGCGGTCGAACGGCTTGTCGCCCGGCTGGCTGGCGAAGCGCAGGAAGTACCACGACGAATCGACGAAGGTGTCGAGCGTGTCGGTCTCGCGCACCGCCGGCTTCCCGCAGTCGGGGCAGTCGACGTGCTTCCAGGTGGGATGGCGCACCAGCGGGTTGCCTGGCGTCTGAAAGTCGACGTCCTCGGGCAGCACCACCGGCAGCTGGTCCTTGGGGACCGGAACGACGCCGCAAGCCTCGCAGTGGATGAACGGGATCGGCGTGCCCCAGTAACGCTGGCGCGACACGCCCCAGTCGCGCAGGCGCCACACGGTCTTGCCCTGACCCCAGCCCTCGCTCTCGGCGCGGGCGATGACCTGAGCCTTGGCATCGGCGATGCTCTGACCGTTCAGGAAGTCCGAGTTGACCAGCACGCCGTCACCAGCCTCAGCCTCGCCCTTGAACGGGGCATCGGCTTCGGCCGGATCGGCTGCGACCACGCGCACGATCGGCAACCCGTACTTGGTCGAGAACTCGAAGTCGCGCTGGTCATGGCCGGGAACGCCCATGACCGCGCCGGTGCCGTAGTCCATCAGCACGAAGTTCGCGATCCACACCGGCAGGTCCTCGCCGGTGAAGGGATGCGCGACCTTGAGGCTGGTGTCGAAGCCCAGCTTCTCGGCCGTCTCCAGCTCGGCGGCGGTGGTGCCGCCCTGCTTGCACAGCTCGATGAACGCCTGCGCCTCGGGCGATTTGGCGGCGATCGCCTGCGCCACCGGATGCTCGGCAGCGACCGCGACGAAGCTGGCACCGAAGATCGTATCGGGGCGAGTCGAGTAGACCTCGATCTCGTCGGCGAAGTTGACCGGCTTGAACCTGAACTGCAGCCCGCGCGACTTGCCGATCCAGTTCTCCTGCATCAGCTTGACCTTGTCGGGCCAGTTCTCGAGGCTCTGCACGCCTTCGAGCAGCTCCTCGGCGAAGTCGGTGATCTTAAGGAACCACTGGCTCAGCTTGCGCTTCTCGACCAGCGCGCCCGAGCGCCAGCCGCGCCCGTCGATCACTTGCTCGTTGGCGAGCACGGTCTGGTCGACCGGATCCCAGTTGACCGAGCTTTCCTTGCGATAGACCAGCCCCGCCGCATAGAGGTCGAGGAACAGCGCCTGCTCGTGGCCGTAATAGTCAGGCTCGCAGGTCGCCAGTTCGCGGCTCCAGTCGAGCGCGAAGCCCAGGCGCTTCAGCTGCGCCTTCATGTTGGCAATGTTCTCACGAGTCCAGCCGCCGGGGTGGACGCCCTTCTCCATCGCCGCGTTTTCCGCAGGCATGCCGAACGCGTCCCAGCCCATCGGGTGAAGCACTTCGTGCCCGGTCATCCGCTTGTAGCGGGCCAGGACGTCGCCCATCGTATAGTTGCGCACGTGGCCGATGTGGATGCGCCCCGACGGATAGGGGAACATCTCCAGCACGTAGCTGCGTGGGCGTTCGCTGGCATCGTCGGCCGTGAAGCACGCGCGCTCGTCCCAGACACGCTGCCAGCGCGTGTCGGCAATGGCGGGGTCGAACCGCTCGGTCATCTTCGTAAAATCTCCAGCGGGCATCGGCGCCACTTACACAGCTTCGTCATTCCCGCGAAAGCAGGAATCCATCTCCGGGGGTTCGGCGTTACGCAACGTCAGGAGACGCCCCCGCCGCGGCGGGGGTGACGAAGGTAGAGACCCGGCTGTCAGCCGACCGAATTGCGCCGCAAGTCGCGCGCGCGCGTCAGGATGATGTCCTCAAGCTTCTGCACCGTCGCGGCCTGAACCGGCGCGGCGATCCAGCCGCCACCTTGCTGCACTTCGCGGCTGGCGGCGACGCGCAAGGCATCGGCGCGCAAGTCGGCATCGAGGATCGTCACCGACACCTTGACGCGCTCGCCCGGGTTCTTGGGGTTGGAGTACCAGTCGGTAACGATCACGCCGCCGTTGCTGTCGGTCTGCAGCAGCGGCATGAACGACAGCGAATCGAGGCTGGCGCGCCACAGATAGCTGTTCACCCCGATCGTGGTCACCTGTGTCGGCGCGATCTCCTTGCGCACTTCCTTCTTGCCGCCACACGCGCCCAGCGCGAGCACCATCGCAAGCCCCAGCCCAGCCCGCATCATTCCGGCACGCTTCAGGCCGGTGCGCGTGATACCATTGCGCGACGTATCGGTGCAGACTGTCATCGTCGTTCCCAGTTCCTGTTTCTTCGGCGCACAATCCCGCCCGTTTGCGGCAATGCGCCCAAGGCACCGCCTCTATCGCCGCCACGCCTGCGCGGCAAGTGCAGGCGACGAGCACCGACCAAAGCCCGCAAGGCATTCGCAGGGCGATCTGTTTCGCATCATCAGCGTGTGTTAAGACGCGGATTGATGATATTTAAGCTTTCCATGGGCATCCATACCGGCTGGCGCCCGCAGGTACGAGGTTTTCGAAGGTTTCACGCATGACCGAACTGGCTGATCGCAAGAGCGCCACGACCGGCAGCCTGCTCATCGCCGGTGCGGTGAGCCTACTCGCGCTGCCCAGCGCCGTGCTCGGCTTCACTGCCGATTTCACCGTGAACGAGACGTTGGCGCCCGAGGCCGAGGCATCGCCGGCACCGCAGCAGGGTGCCGCATTCTCGCGTGCGCTGGCGATCCGCTCGCTAGCCAAGGGCAAGCTGTTTCCGTTCACACCGGCCGGTATCTCGGCCGAAGCGGAGCGATCGGTGACCGTCGCGGTGCGTGTCGATCCGGCATCGGCCCGCGCGATCACGGTGCGCGGGAACCTGGCGCAGCAGGATGCCGATCTCGCCCACTTGCGGATCGCGCCGACCGGCTTCAGCCTTGGCGTATCGCGAGGATACAAGAACTTCGCAGATACGATCACACCGCCCCCCACGCGCCCGGCGGCCGTCGATCTGCCGGACCTGCGCAAGTTCAGCCTGGCCCCCTCGGGCAAACCCGACGATTCGCGATTTTCTTCGCGGATCAGCGTGGACGACAAGGCATCACCTGGCCGCACGTCTCGTACCTTCGCGAGCGATGGCAGCGATGTCGATCTGGGCGGCGCCTACCGGGTGGCCAAGAATCTCAACGTTACTGCCGGGGTCCGCTATTCCCAGGATCGGGAACGCCTGACGCCGCTGACCGATGGCAAGCAGGACAGCCAGGCGGTCTACGTCGGCACGCAATTCAGCTTCTGACGCGAGGCGTTGCCGTCGCAGGTGCACTTTGCCCACCCCAATGTACCGCCCGACAGGACATGGTACCCTTGTGCTGCCTGCTATCCTTAACTAGCACTGCGCAAGAGAGAGGCGCGCTAGGACAAGGCAGAATTGATGGCACGTGTAGCAATCGTTACCGGTGGTACCCGGGGAATCGGCGCGGCTATTTCGCAGGCGCTCAAGGATCGCGGGCATACCGTCGTCGCCAATTATGCCGGCAACGAGGAGAAGGCGAAGGCCTTCAGCGAAAGCTCCGGGATCGCCACCTACAAGTGGGACGTGGGCGATCATGAGGCCTGCCTTGCCGGAGTGAAGCAGGTCGAGGCGGAAGTCGGCCCGATCGATATCGTCGTCAACAATGCCGGCATCACGCGCGACGGCACGCTGCACCGGATGACCTTCGACGACTGGAACGAGGTCATGCGGATCAACTTGGGCGGTTGCTTCAACATGGCCAAGGCGACGTTCGGCGGGATGCGCGAGCGTGGCTGGGGCCGGATCATCAACATCGGATCGATCAACGGACAGGCGGGGCAGTACGGCCAGGTGAACTATGCCGCCGCCAAGTCCGGCATCCATGGTTTCACCAAGGCGCTGGCCCAGGAAGGTGCCAAGTTCGGCGTCCTGGTCAACGCGATCGCGCCTGGTTACATCGACACCGACATGGTCGCCGCCGTGCCCGAGCCGGTGCTGGAGAAGATCGTCGCCAAGATCCCGGTCGGTCGCCTCGGCAACGCTTACGAGATCGCGCGCGCAGTCGCGTTTCTCGCCAGCGAGAATGCGGGCTTCGTCACCGGGTCGACGCTGAGCATCAACGGCGGTCAGCACATGTATTGACGGCGGCGGCGGAGTGGCCGGGGCGGACAGCAGGTTCGCCCGATCCGTTCGCGGTCATGGCGTCGCAATTCTCGTCGAACCCGTTATCAGGCTATTATGCCCGTGCCGTTCCACCCTCCGATCAAGCGATCGATCGAGATTGCCGGCCACAAGACCTCCATCAGCCTGGAACCGGTGTTCTGGGACATGCTCAAGGCCCGCGCTGCCCAGCACGAGATGCCGATCAATGCGCTGGTGGCCCGGATCGATGCCGAGAGGCTAGAAGCCGACACCCCGCCGGGCCTGGCCGGCGCGATCCGGGTATGGCTGGTCTCGACATGATCATCCTGCCGTACCAGCCGCGCCATTTCGACGGGATCGATGCGTTGTGGCAGACCTGCTTCCCCGACGATCCGCCGCGCAACCGCGCCGACCGGGCGATCCCGGCCAAACTCGCCTTGGGCGATGATCTGCTGCTGGTGGCAGAATGCGATGCAGGGCACGTAATCGGAAGCGTAATCGCCGGGTATGACGGCCATCGCGGCTGGCTCTACGCCGTCGCCTGCGCCCCTGAACATCGCGGGACCAGTGTCGGCTCGGCACTGGTCGGAGAGGCCTGCCGACGTCTTGCGGACATGGGCTGCGGCAAGGTGAATCTTCAGATACGCAGTGGTAACGAGGCCGTCGCGGCGTTCTACCGCAAGCTCGGCTTTGCGGACGAACCACGGGTTTCGATGGGCCGGGTGCTCGGTTGATCTGTTCGATCACAGGAAAGGCGGCAGGCTCTCACCCACCGCCTTTTTCCTGGTCGCGCCCGCCTCAGTATGTCGAGGGCGGATCGCTGGCAGGGAAGCTCTCGTCGCTGGCTTCATCCACCTTGTTCCAGGTGCGCGGCGCATTCGACATTCCTTCGGTTCCGGCATCGCGGACCTTGGAGAAGTTATCGTTGCCGTCCTTCGACCCACCGGCGAATGCGGCCTGCCCATTGGCGTCACGCGTGGCATATTTGTAGAAAGCGTAGCCGGCCGCACCGGTCAGCGCGAGTCTGATCAAACCCATGATTTAAAAGCTCCTATCCCTTAACGAGCTTGCAACGCGCGAGGATCGGGCGAGTTGCCGGCGAACGTCAGTCGCCGCCGACCCGCTCCACGTTGGCGCCCAGCAGTGAGAGCTTCTCTTCCAGCCGTTCGTAGCCGCGATCGAGATGATAGAGCCGGTGCACTTGCGTCTCCCCCTCTGCGGCCAGACCGGCGATGACCAGACTCATCGACGCGCGCAAATCGGTCGCCATCACTTCGGCGCCGTGCAGCTTGGGGACGCCATGGACGATCGCGGTGCGCCCCGACGTGTCGATGCGCGCGCCCATCCGGGTCAGTTCGGGAACGTGCATGTAGCGGTTCTCGAAGATCGTCTCGGTCAGCACGCTCGACCCCTCGGCCAGGCACAGCAGCGCCATCAACTGCGCCTGCATGTCGGTGGCGAAACCGGGGTACGGCGCGGTCGCGAGCGTCACCGCGCGCAGCTTTCCATCCGCGGCGATGTGCAGCCCCTCGGGCCGTGGCTCGACATGGACGCCGGCGCTGCGCAGGGCCTGCACCGTCGCATCCATCTCCTCGATCCGGGTACCGGCCAGCGTCACCTCGCCACCGGTGATCGCCGCGGCGCAGGCATAGCTGCCCGCCTCGATACGATCGGGCATGACGCGATACGTCGCACCGTGCAGGCGGGGAACCCCGTGGATGGTGACATCGCTGGTGCCGATCCCCTCGATCTGCGCACCCATCGCCACCAGCAGGTTGCACAAGTCGACGATCTCGGGTTCCCGCGCGGCGTTGTGCAACGTCGATTTGCCGCGCGCGGTCGCCGCCGCCATCAGCGCGTTCTCGGTCGCGCCCACCGAGACCACAGGGAACGAGTAACGCCCGCCCGGCAAACCGCCATCGGGGGCGATCGCGCGGACATAGCCCGCCGCCATCTCGATCGTCGCACCCAGCGCTTCCAAGGCTTTCAGATGCAGGTCGATCGGTCGGTTGCCGATGGCGCAACCGCCGGGCAGCGACACGGTCGCTTCGCCCATGCGCGCCAGCAGCGGGCCCAGGACCAGGATCGAGGCACGCATCTTGCGCACGAGATCGTAGGGCGCGACGTTGCTGGTGATCCGCGTGGCGGCCAGCGTCATCACCCGGCCGAAATCCTCGGGCCTCGATCCGGCGATCGTGGTCGACACGCCGAACTGGTTCATCAGGTGCTGGAAGCCATCGATATCGGCTAGGCGTGGCAGGTTGCGCAGCGTCAGCGGCTCGTCGGTCAGCAGCGCACACGGCAGCAGGGTCAATGCGGCGTTCTTGGCGCCCGATACGGGGATGGTGCCCGACAGGCGCTTGCCGCCTTCGATAATGATCTTGTCCATCACCACCCCTTAGCGTCTTTGCATATCGCGGCAAGCGAGCGTGACCGGTGGATGATCGCGCAGGCGCAACGGCTGGGCCTGCGGTACGTTCACGCAATCGCAATCAAGATCCGCGACAGATTGCGCTTCCGGGCATAATCGCCTTTATTGCAGCGCAGCATCCAGGGGGAATACGTGCCTATGTCCGAAAATCAGTTCCGCAAGCCCGTTCGCAAGGCCGTGTTTCCGGTTGCCGGCCTCGGCACCCGGTTCCTGCCCGCGACCAAGGCTATCCCCAAGGAACTGCTGCCGATCGTCGACCGCCCGCTGATCCAGTACGCGGTGGACGAAGCACGCGAAGCCGGGATCGAGGAATTCGTGTTCGTCACCGGTCGCGGCAAGACCGCCATCGTCGAGCATTTTGACACCGCCTACGAACTCGAAGCGACGATGACCGGTCGCGGCAAGTCGCTCGAGCCGCTCGAGGCGACGCGGATGCGGCCCGGCAACCTGACCACCGTGCGCCAGCAAGTGCCGCTTGGCCTTGGCCACGCGGTGTGGTGCGCGCGCGCCGTGATCGGCGACGAGCCTTTCGCGATCTTCCTTCCCGACGAGCTGATGTACGGCAAGCCCGGCTGCATGGCGCAGATGATCGAGGCCTACAATCAGGTGGGCGGCAACCTGGTCTCGGTGCTCGAAGTGCCGCGCGACGAGGTCTCCAGTTATGGCGTGATCGCACCGGGCGCCACGCTAGACGCGCTTGGCGGCACGCTGACCGAGGTCAAGGGCCTGGTCGAAAAGCCCAAAGTCGACGAGGCGCCTTCGAACCTGATCGTCTCGGGCCGCTATATCCTCCAGCCCGAGGTCATGGGCCTGCTCGAAAATCAGGGCAAGGGCGCAGGCGGCGAGATCCAGCTGACCGATTCGATGGCCAAGCTGATCGACACCCAGCCGTTCCACGCGGTGACCTTCCAGGGTCGCCGGTTCGATTGCGGATCGAAGCTCGGCTTCGTCGAGGCGACGCTGGCCATCGCGCTCGACCGCCCCGACATGGGCGACGACGTGCGCAAGATCGCGGAGCGCCTGTTGCAAGGCTGATCGCCTGACTGATCCTCCTGTCTCGATCGGGACGGGAGGACCAGCGGCTCTTGGCTATCCGCCAACGGCCGCCGACTGGATGCCCGACACGATCGCCCCGGCTCCGAACAGGATGAACACACCGATGATCACGGTCGCGCCGAAGCGCCAGTTCATCCGCCCGGTCAGCATCATGAACCCCACGGCGGCGACCGCCATCACCGCGACCGCCGTTGCGACGTTGCCCAGCAAGGTGCCCTGAAGCCAGCCGAGCGCGGCCACGATCGGCCCGCTGCCCGCCGGATCGCGCACCACGGCCTGCGCCATCGCCGTTCCGGGAGTGCCGACCAGCGCCGCAAGCGCCAGCAGGATTCGCCGGCCGCTCACTTGCGCACCGGATCGGTCAAGTGGGCCATGATGGATGCGACATAGAGCTCGGTCTCGCGAATGGCGGGGATGCCGCCTGCCTTGGTCACGCGGGCGGGACCGGCATTGTATGCGGCCAGCGCCCGTTCGATATCGCCGCCGAACGCATCGAGCTGCATCCGCAAGTAGCGTGCTCCGCCTTCCAGATTCGCCATCGGGTCGGAAGGATCCACACCCATCTGCCGCGCCGTGCCTGGCATCAACTGCGCCAGCCCCCGCGCGCCCACCGGCGATCGCGCACCGGTGTTCCAGCGGCTTTCCTGCCAGATCACCGCTTCCAGCAAGGTCGGGCTGATGTCGTACTTGGCCGCAAGCTCGGCCACCCGCGCCCGAAAGCGCTCGGGGCCAGCCGCATCCGCGACGCCGGTAAAGGAAGCCGGGTGGAAGCCGCCCCCGTCGGGCAGCAATTCAAGAGTATCCTGGTCCAGCGCGCCGGCACTGATCTCCGAGACCGATGGCGAAGGGCCGCCCGACACCCAGCGTACGCCCGCAGCCTCGACCTGCAGTACATCGGCGCTGGCCACGCCCGGCGCGGCGAGCGCCAACACGGCCACGACCGAGGCCATGAATTGCTTGGTCATGTAAAAAACAGCCCCGATCCGCCATATGTCCCGCAACAGGAGATACCGCGAACATAGCTAACAACTCAAGCCGCCAGTGGTCCGTACGAAACCTGAGACAGCCGAATCGAGAAGGAGCACCCCAAGCGACCAATTCTGGCGGAAGTTTGCGCCTTGGCGCTGCACGCGACGCACCATCTTGGGAAAGAATGGTGCTGCTAGGGAGGATTGAACTCCCGACCTCGTCATTACCAATGACGCGCTCTACCACTGAGCTACAGCAGCGTGCATCCGGCCAGCCTGTCGGCCTGCCGGGCAGAGGCGCGCTTTGTGAGTATGATGGGGAATTGTCAAGCGCGCCTTGCAGTTGGTGGACCGGCGCGGCATGTCGATTCCATGGCCAAGCCGATCGATCATGCTGCCCGCGAAGAGCGTCTCGCCGCCAAGCTGCGCGAGAACCTGCGTCGCCGCAAGGCCCAGGCCCGCGCGCTGGATGGTTCAAGCGTCCGGGCCTCTGACGGTCCTTCACGCGAAAACGACTCGGCTGCTCTTTCCAAGCAGGCCCCGGAAAGCTAGGGCCAGCGCTCTTTTACAAGTCCTTTCACCAAGGAGCGTGCCCTTTGCCCCGCCTGATCCTTGTCCGCCACGGCCAGAGCCAGTGGAATCTCGAGAATCGTTTCACCGGCTGGTGGGACGTCGACCTGACTGAAAAGGGCGAAGCGGAAGCGCGCGCCGCCGGCACGCTGCTGCGTGAAAAGGGCATACTGCCCGACGTCGCCTTCACCTCGTTCCAGACCCGCGCGATCCGCACGCTGCACTTCGCGCTGGAAGCCGCCAGCCTGCTGTGGATCCCTGAGACCAAGGACTGGCGCCTGAACGAGCGGCATTATGGCGGCCTCACCGGGCTCGACAAGGCCGAGACCGCAGCCAAGCATGGCGACGATCAGGTCAAGATCTGGCGCCGCAGCTTCGACATTCCGCCGCCGGTGCTCGAATCGGGCTCGGAGTTCGATTTGGCCGCAGATGACCGTTATGCCGGCATCGCGATCCCCAGCACCGAAAGCCTGAAGGACACGATCGCGCGCGTCCTGCCGTACTACGAAGGCTCGATCGTGCCGCACCTGAAGGCCGGGGCCACTGTGCTGGTCGCCGCGCACGGCAATTCGCTGCGGGCGCTGGAAAAGCATCTGTCGAACATCTCCGACGACGAGATCACCGGACTCGAGATCCCGACCGGACAGCCGATCGTGTACGAACTCGACGACGAACTGGCCGTGACCGATCGCTACTATCTGTCGGAGCGGTGAGATGACCTCGGCGGCGCTCGTCGCGCCCATGGTCGCAATCGTCATGGGCAGTCAGTCCGACTGGCCGACGATGCAACGCGCCGCCGAAATGCTCGACAAACTGGGCGTCGCCTATGACGCCCGCATCGTCTCGGCCCACCGTACGCCCGACCGTCTCGTCGCTTTCGCCAAGGGCGCGGCGGATGAGGGCTTCAAGGTGGTGATCGCCGGCGCCGGCGGTGCCGCGCATCTGCCCGGCATGGTCGCCAGCATGACCCATCTGCCGGTGCTGGGCGTGCCGGTGCAGTCGAAGGCCCTCTCCGGGCAAGACAGCCTGCTCTCGATCGTGCAGATGCCTGCCGGAATACCCGTGGGCACGCTGGCGATCGGCGAAGCCGGCGCCGCGAACGCCGGGCTGCTGGCCGCCGCGATCCTCGCCACCGCCGACGAGGCGCTCGCCGAACGGCTCAAGGTCTTCCGCGCCGAACAGTCCGCCAGCGTCGCCGAAAAGCCGGCATGATCGCTCCGGGCGAAACGATCGGCATCCTGGGCGGCGGGCAACTTGGCCGCATGCTGGCGATGGCGGCGGCCCAGCTTGGCTATCGCTGCCACATCTTCGCGCCGGAAAACGATTCCATCGCCGCCGAGGTCAGTGCGGCGTTCACCTGCGCCGACTGGTCCGATACCGCAGCGATGGCCGGTTTCGCCGCCGATTGCGCGGTGATCACTTACGAATTCGAGAACGTACCGGTCACGCCGTTGCTGGCGCTTCGCACCGTTCCTCTCCATCCCCACCCGCGCGCGCTCGAAACCGCGCAGGATCGGTTGAGCGAAAAGCGGTTCGTCACCGAACTGGGTGGCAGGCCTGCCCCATTCGCCGCGGTCGATACGCCCGCCGAGCTCGATGCCGCCATCGCACACATCGGCCTGCCCGGCATCCTCAAGACTCGGCGCGACGGCTATGACGGCAAGGGCCAGTGGCGCATACAGGCGCCCGGCGACGCCGATGCGCTCGACCCGCCGTCGCAGCCGTTGATCTACGAGGGCTTCGTCGAATTCGAAGCCGAGTTTTCCGTCATCCTGTGCCGGGGCCAGGATGGCGACGTGCGGTTCTTCGATTCGGCCCGCAATCGCCACGTCAGCGGCATTCTCGCCCGCTCGTCGGTCCCCGCCGGACAACCCATCAGCGATCAGGTCGACGAAGCGCGTGCGCTGTCCGCCAAGGTCGCCGAGGCACTCGATTATGTCGGCGTGCTGACCCTCGAATTCTTCGCCACCGCCAATGGCCCGGTATTCAACGAGATGGCGCCACGCGTCCACAACTCGGGCCACTGGACCATCGAGGGCGCGGTCACCTCGCAGTTCGAAAATCATATCCGCGCGATCTGCGGGCTCCCGCTTGGCGACACCGGCCTTGCCGCCACGGCGGTCGAGATGCGCAACGTCATCGGCGATGCCGCCGAGGACTGGCCGACGATCCTCGCCGATCCCTGCAGCCACCTGCACCTCTACGGCAAGGCCGCCGCGCGCCCCGGCCGCAAGATGGGTCACGTCACGCGCCTGACGTTCGCATGAGCGCGATCGTGTTCGTCTATGCCCGCGCCGCGAACGGCGTGATCGGTCGCGACGGCACCCTGCCCTGGCACCTTCCCGTTGATCTCAAGCGGTTCAAGGCGCTCACCACCGGCAAGCCGATGATCATGGGCCGCAAGACCTTCGAAAGCTTTTCGTCGCCGCTGCCGGGTCGCCGTCATATCGTGTTGACCCGCGATGCGCGCTGGAATGCCGCCGGCGCCGAGGTGGCGCACTCGCCCGACGATGCCGTGGCCATGGCGAACGCAGACGAGATCGCCGTGATCGGCGGCGCCGAGGTCTTCGCGCTGTTCGCAAATCGGGTGACTCGCATCGAAGCGACGGAGATTCACGCGGACTATCCCGGCGATACGACGATGCCCGCGCCCGGCCCCGATTGGCGCGAACTGAGCCGCGAGGAGCATGCTGCCCAAGATGGCAGGCCCGGCTACGCTTTCGTGACGCTCGCGCGCCTCTTATAGGCGTTGCGATGATTCGCCTCGATCACCGCGAGCCCATGCCCGAAGCCCTGCGCGGCGCGATCCTCGCGCTGGGGAACTTCGACGGCTTCCACCAGGGCCACCAGGCCGTCGTCGGCGAAGCGATCCGCTGGGCGCGGGCCGAGGGACGGCCGGCGATCGTCGCCACGTTCGACCCCCATCCGGTTCGTTTTTTCAAGCCCGATGCCGAACCGTTCCGGCTGACCACGCTCGACCAGCGCGAGGCGCTGTTCGCCGCCGCCGGGGCCGATGCGATGCTGGTGTTCCACTTCGACGCCGTGATCGCCGGGATGCCGGCCGAACGCTGGGTCCGCGAGATCATCCACGAACACCTCGCCATTGCCGGCGTCACCACGGGTGAGGATTTCGTGTTCGGCAAGGATCGCAGCGGCACCGCCGCCTCGCTGCAGGCGCTGGGCGAGCCGCTCGGTATCGCCACGCGCGCGGTGGGCGGCGTGTCGGACGCCGAAGGGCCGATCTCGTCCAGCCGCATCCGCGCCGCACTGCGCGCCGGCGACTGCGAAACCGCCGCCCGCCTGCTCACCCGTCCGTTCGCGGTGCGTGGCATCGTCCAGCATGGCGACAAGCTGGGCCGCACGATCGGCTACCCTACCGCCAACTTACCGCTGGGTACCTACTTGCGCCCCCGCTACGGCATCTATGCGGTGACCGGGAGACTGCCCGATGGCCGCGTGCTCGACGGCGCCGCCAACATCGGCATCCGCCCCACGTTCGATCCGCCCAAGGAACTGCTCGAACCGTACTTCTTCGATTTCTCCGGCGATCTGTACGGGCAAGAGATCGAAGTCGCGTTTCACCACTTTCTGCGACCCGAAGCGAAGTTCGACAGTCTCGATGCGCTAACCGACCAAATGGAGCGCGATTGCGACGAGGCGCGGCGGCTGCTTGCCCTGGCCTGACCCGGTTCGGCGCATGTCACGCCTGAACGGGCGCGTCTGCGATCGCTTCATGGGATCTTAACCACGATGCGGCACTCCCGCTGCGTCCCGAGCCACGGGACGATGGAGATGCGCTGTCGATGGCTGGTTGGTTTCTCACCCGCGAAGAGCATCCCGGCGACGCTGAGACCGCACTCGACACCGCGCGGGCGCAGTTCGCTCGCCATGGTTTCACCAACTTGCAGGAAAAGCGGTTCGCCGGCTGGGCCCTGATCCACGCGCCCTACATCGTCGGCGGGCCGTCCTTGTTCTTCGAAGAGATCAACGGTGATTTCGCGCTCGCCGCAGGCACCCTGGCCTACGATGGATTGACCGGTCCTGCCGCCTTGCGCCAGCTGCTGGCCGAGGCG
This sequence comes from Novosphingobium sp. TK46, assembly GCF_055361525.1. Classification (NCBI taxonomy): domain Bacteria; kingdom Pseudomonadati; phylum Pseudomonadota; class Alphaproteobacteria; order Sphingomonadales; family Sphingomonadaceae; genus Novosphingobium; species Novosphingobium sp. TK46. The sequence continues at coordinate 1,798,036 of NZ_CM143963.1, read as the reverse complement.
AAGCCACCGCAGTTCGACTGGGCCCGTCTCGCCGGCCAATTCGCGCTCATCCTCCATCGCGGTGGACGAACCTTCATCGCCACTGATTTCTTCGGCGCGTTCCAGCTTTATCACGACGCCGGGCACACCCTGTTCTCGACCTCGTTCCTCACTGCCGCGACGGTGTTGCCGCAAGTCAGCTTCGACGCTCAGGGGCTTTATGAATATGCCGTGCAAGCCGCAGTCCTGGGCGACGACACGGTGCTGGCCGAGCTCAAGCGCCTGGGACCGAACCAGGTCGTCGAGCTTTCACAGCGAGGCGCAACCTTCCATGCCGTATCCAAGCCGCTGCCGACGGCCCCCACCGTGGAGCCCTTGGCCGAACGCGTCGCCAGTCAGGCTGCCTTGCTGCGCAACGTCGTGGGCGAACAGGTCAGCCACTTCGGCGACCTGGTGCAATGCCCGTTATCCGGCGGGCTCGATTCGCGGCTGGTCTATGCGGTGCTGCGCTCCCTCGGCTGTACGCCGCAGGTCTATGTCTACGGCTGGCCGATCAGCGAGGACGTGAAGATAGCGCAGCAGATCGGCGCGGCGGAGGGCTTCGCGGTCGAATGGATCGACAAGGACGCCTATCGCGAAATCACCCCCGACGCGTTTCCCGAGCAAGTCGCCCGCAATTTCGAGGAGAACGATGGCCTGCCCAACTTCGGTGGGCTGTTCGACAACGGCGGCAACTCCTACGCCCGCGACCGTCGCCACCGCGACGGCGCGCTGACCATCTCGGGCGGCGCGGGTGAGATCTATCGCGACTTCTTCTTCCTGCCCGATCGCCCCTTGCGTGTCGCCGATGTCGCCGACAGCTTCTTCGCCCGGTACGACCGCCGCGACATGACCGCAGCTTTCGACGGCGGCGCCTTCCTGCGCCGGATCCGCGACAAGATGCTCGAGGCGCTGGAGCGGCCCGGCGACACCGGCGTCCTGCCTCGCACCCTGATCGAGCAGCTCTACCCGCGCTTTCGCGGCCGCAGCCTGTTCGGGCGCGAATTGAGCGTCGAAGCGCGCTACAGCCCCTACACCTTTCCTTTCCTCGACCAGCGCGTGGTGGCCGAAGCGATGACCCTGCCCATGCCGCTCAAGCGTGCGGGCGTGTTCGAGGCGGCCTTGCTCAACGCGATCGATCCGGTGCTGGCGGCGCGGCCTTCCGCCTATGGCCACCACTTCGCCGAGCCTCCGAGCCGGCGCCATCGCTTCGACGAATGGGCGACGCGCATCCGTCCGATCTGGCTGCGCAAGAACAGCTATGCCATCCAGCGGCGTCTCAAGCCGCTCGGCGACGAGCATGGCGGCCTGCACGCCGATGAGTACATGGGCCAAGTGATCGATCTCGATTACCCGGTGATGCGCCGCTGGTTCGACGTCGACGCGGTCACCGACAGCGGGCTCAAGCGCCGCATCGCCCTGCTCGAATATCTCGCCACCTATCTTGGGTCACGATTGGTACGGTGAGTGTCCAGCCTTGGCACACGGCGGCAACCAACTTGCCGCAAAGGATGCCAAGCACCTGCGCGTGTGGTTATGCACGCTACAACCGTTGGAGAATCCCCGCCGTGCGTCTGCCCATCCTCGCCACCGTCATGTTCCTGACCGCCGGGCCGGCGATGGCCCAGTCGACGGCGCCGTTCTTCGTATCCGAGAGTGGCAAGGGATTCGGCAGCCTGACCGAGGCGGTGAACGCGATCGGCGACGGTGACGGCACCATCCTCATCGCTCCCGGCCGCTACGCCGATTGCGCGGTGCAGGCCGCGGGCCGCGTCGCGTTCGTCGCGCGCCAGCCCGGCACCGTAACTTTCGACGGCGGCGTCTGCGAGGGTAAGGCCACGCTGGTACTGCGAGGCCGCGGGGCGCACGTGCAAGGCATTCGCTTCACGCATCAGGTCGTGCCCGATGGCAATGGTGCGGGCATCAGGCTCGAACAGGCCAACCTGACGGTCGTCGGCTCCACATTCATCGATGCGCAGTGCGGCATTCTTTCGGGCGACGAAGCCTCGACCAACACCGTCACCGTCGATCGCTCTACTTTCGCCGGCCTTGGCAAGGATCCGCGCGGCAATGGCGCGCACGCCATGTATATCGGTCGGGTCCGCTCGCTCAAGGTGACCAACTCGCGCTTCGAACGCGGCACCGGCGGTCATTACATCAAGAGCCGCGCGCCCAACATCGAAGTGCTCGACAGCAGCTTCGACGACAGCCGCGGCACGATGACGAACTACATGATCGATCTGCCGAACGGCGCCGTCGGCCGGATTGCCGGAAACGCCTTCGTCAATGGCTTGGGCAAGGAGAACCGCACGACCTTCATCTCGGTCGCACCCGAAGGCCGCGAGAACACGTCGGCAGGCCTGGTGATCGAGAACAACAAGGCCTGGCTGGTCCCGAACTACCCATGGCAGACCGCATTCGTCGCCAACTGGACCAGCGACCAGATTATCGAGCGCAACAACACGCTGGCCCCCGGCATCACCCGCACCAGGCGCATGGCGGACAGCGGCGCGCGCCAGCTGCTGCGGATGGCATACAACTACGTCCACGACAAAGCGCTCGACCTGCTCAAGGCTTAAGGCGAGATCGGCGACCGATGTGTTTGGAATGGTGCACCCGACAGGATTCGAACCTGTGACCTCTGCCTTCGGAGGGCAGCGCTCTATCCAGCTGAGCTACGGGTGCAACGGTCGGGCGACTAGCAGAGGGCTGCGGCCGATGCCAGCGGCTTTTCAAGCGATGCAGGCTGGGCTCGCACCGCTCATGGGACGATCCACCAGCGGCCATTAGCTTTTTGGCAAGCCTGGTTCGCTAGCTTGCGCCACTATGGACGCATCTGCGATCGACTTGAACGAGGCCCGGCCGTTTCCTGGCCGCAGGCATCCTATGGGGATCGAAACACCAACAGCCAGCGTACCCATGGCGCTCACCACCGCTTGGTCGGCGATCCATGAGGCTGCGACCACCGTGGGGGTGATCGCCCGGATCGACATGGCTCATCTTTCCCTTCTGATCGATCGCGGATTACAAGTTACGATAGGCCCATGCGCCGATGCAGCCCTGCGGGATGACATGCAGGATCTGGCCGATGTTCTGCAGCGTGGTATCGCCGCACTGCTATATGCCCATACCAGCGGCGGTTCTCCCGATGCTGCGGCGCGTGCGTTGTGGGCAGATTTTCTTGCGGCAAGAGACGCCATTTCGACGCGGCTTGCTTAGGTGAGTACGCATCAGCTCGTCTGAGAGGTTGCAAGTTCCCGCTATGTTCTTAATGCGGGTGGCATGACGTTACACGACTCGCGTGCCTATCCGGCCATACCCGTGCGGCCCTCGCCAACCACTTACGTCGCCAGCGATGTGATGCGCGGCATCTGCCGCCTTTTCGCGCGCAACGACATCTGGTGCGTGCCCGAGATGCCGCTGCGTTGTGGTCGGCGCGCCGATCTGATGGGCATCGACGCCAAGGGTGCCATCATCATAGTCGAGGTTAAGGTGAGCCGAGCCGATCTGCTGGGCGACGCCAAATGGACCGACTACCTCGATTATTGCGACAGGTTCTACTGGGGTCTCGCGCCGAGCCTAGACCGTGCCTGTCTCGAGAGCGAAGCGTTTCTGCCGGGTCGGTGCGGCCTCATTGTCGCCGACGGCTACGACGCCGAGATCCTTCGTCCTGCGTCAACCCGCAAGCTTGCCGCGCCGCGGCGCAAGGTCGAAATCGAACGGCTTGCCCGCACATCGATGCGCCGCCTCGTCACCGGAGCCGACCCCCATACGATACAATGGGGCGCAAGCGACTGACGGCTCATCGCTGGTTGGCATCGAGGTTTGAGCGCCGATGGCGGGATCGCGAGTGGCTCTGGGCAAGCGCATCGGTGTGCACCGGCACTGGCTTTGCGGTGCTCTGCTGACGAGCCGGCGCTGAGCAGAACCAGCGGGCACAGACACCGACGCAGGATCGCAATAGCAAGTAAAGCAGCCCCGATCCGGCGACAGGGCGTGATGGGACTTTACGAGGCGTAGTGGCCGGATCGTGCGATGCTCTAACGATCGCGATGCGTTGGCGCCGTACCAATACGCGATCGGACTTTGCCGATGATCTGCAGCTTGTCAGGCGCTGAAAGCCTGGACCAGACGGTAATCTCTTCGAGGGTACGAAAGCAGCCGCTGCAGTGATCCGTCGCATCATCGATCCGGCACACGCCGGTACACGGCGACAGAACATCAGCGATCATGGTGTGAACATCGGTACGGTACCCGCGGTCCGTTTGTGAGGACGGCTCGTATGTCCATCACCAATACAAAACGCCCCTGCCATCTCAAGGATGGCAGGGGCGCTGCATGTTCCGCCTGGGTGGCCTTGATCAGGCCGCCTTCTTCTTCTTTTCGTACCAGATGTTCTTGTACGACATGAAGCCGAGTACGGTGGCGAAGAGCAGGAAGCCCAGCACTGGCCAACCGGTCTGCTTGCGCTTCTCGAGCTTGGGCTCGGCCGTCCAGATCAGGAAGGCACTTACGTCCTTGGACATCTGGTCGACCGTGGCCTTGGTACCGTCGCTGTAGGACACCTGCCCGGTGCTGGTCAGCGGCGGCGGCATCGCCAGGTTCAGGTTTGCGAAGTACGGGTTGTAGTGCAGACCCGGAGGCGTCTTGGCATCCGGGAATTCCTTCAGCAGCGCGGCGGGTTGCTTCTGGTAGCCGGTCAGCAGCGAATAGACATACGGACCGCCATCGTGACGCGCCTTTGTCATCAGCGAGAGATCCGGCGGAACCGCGTTATTGTTTGCAGCGCGCGCGGCGATGTCGTTGGCGAACGGCTTGGGGAAGTAGTCAGTGGGCATGCCCGGACGCATCGCATCCTCGCCCGTGTTGGGATCGGTGCCGGGAACCTGGAAGCCCTTGGCGATCGCCTTCACTTCCGGGTCGCTGTAGCCCAGCGCCGTGAGGTCGCGGAAGGCGACGTGGCTGAGCGAGTGGCAGGCCGAGCAGACTTCTTTGTACACCTGGAAGCCGCGCTGCAGCTGCTGGCGGTCGAACTTGCCGAACGCGCCGTCGCTGGAGAAGCTGACTTCCTTGGGGTGCAGGTGGAACTCGTGCTCGGCGGTCACCGGCGCGGGTTCGGTGATCTCGGTGTAGGCGCCGTTGGCGAACGACCACGCGAGGCCGACTGTGAAGAACAGTCCGACGAGGATGGAGATGATGCGGATCATGGCGTTATTTCCGTCTCGATCGGGTCAGGCGTGGCTGTGGTCGGGGGTCGAGGTCGTGCCGGGAAACGGCGCGGTCGGGCTCGCCATCAGCGGCACGTTCTCATCCTTGCCGAGCACGGCGTCGGTGATCGAGAACGGCAGCGGATCGGGACGCTCGATGGCCGACACGATCGGCACGATGATCAGGAAATGCGCGAAGTAGTAGATCGCGGCGATCTGGCTGATCATCACGAAAGGCTCCGCAGCCGGCGCGCCGCCGCAATAGCCCAGGATGAGCGCGTCGACGACGAGCGCCCAGAAGAACTTGCGATACAGCGGACGGTACGCACCCGAGCGAACCGGCGAACGGTCGAGCCAGGGCATGAAGAACCACACCAGGATCGCGCTGAACATGGCGAGCACGCCCATCAGCTTGGCCGGGATGAAGAAGAAGTCCGAGGTGAAGGCGCGCAGGATCGCGTAGAATGGCCAGAAGTACCATTCGGGCACGATGTGCGCCGGTGTGCTCATCGGGTTGGCCGGAATGTAGTTGTCCGGGTGCCCGAGGTAGTTCGGAAAGAAGAACAGCACCAGGCAGTAGAGGAACGCGAACGCGCCCACGGCCCAACCGTCCTTCGCGACGAAGTAGGGGTAGAACGGCACGGTATCGCTCTCGGTCTTCACTTCGACGCCGGTCGGGTTCGACGAGCCGGGGATGTGCAGCGCCCAGATATGCAGGATGACGACACCCAGGATCACGAACGGCAGCAGGAAGTGAAGCGAGAAGAAGCGGTTGAGCGCGGCGTTGTCGGGCGCGAAGCCACCCAGCAGCCACTGTTGCAGCGGTTCGCCGACGAACGGAATGGCGCTGAACAGGCCGGTGATGACCTTGGCGCCCCAGAAGCTCATCTGACCCCAGGGAAGGACGTAGCCCATGAAGGCGGTGGCCATCATCAGCAGGAAGATGGTGACGCCCAGCAGCCACACCATTTCGCGCGGAGCCTTGTACGAACCGTAGAAGAAGCCGCGGAAGATGTGGATGTAGATGACAACGAAGAAGGCCGAGGCACCGTTGGCATGCGCGTAGCGCAGCATCCAGCCCCAGTTGACGTCGCGCATGATGTGCTCGACGCTGTCGAAGGCCACGCCCGCGTTGGCGGCATAGTGCATCGCCAGGACCACGCCGGTGACGATCTGCAGCATCAGGCAGAGACCCGCCAGGATACCGAAGTTCCAGAAGTAGTTCAGGTTGCGCGGAACCGGATAGCCGGCGCCCAGCGAATTGTAGACCAGACGCGGAAGCGGCAGCTTCTCGTCCACCCACCGCATGAACGGATTTACCGGCTTGTATTCTTGGGCCCAGGGAAAGCTCATGATGGTCTACCTCAGCCGATCTTGACGACGGTGTCGGACGTGAATTCGTACGTCGGAACCTCGAGGTTCTTCGGTGCGGGGCCCTTGCGAATGCGCGCGGCGGTGTCGTAGGTCGAGCCGTGGCAGGGGCAGAAGTAGCCGCCGAACTCGCCCTTGGTTTCGCCTTCACCGGCGCCTAGCGGAACGCACCCCAGATGGGTGCAGACACCCATGGTGATGAGCCAGTTCTCCTTGCCCTCCTTGGTCCGCTCGGCGAGCGTCTGCGGATCGCGCAGGGAGGAGATGGGAACCGCGTTGGCTTCGGCGATTTCCTTGGCAGTCAAGTTGCGGATGAACACGGGCTGCTTGCGAAACACGCCCTTGATAGCCTGGCCGGACTTGATCGACGAGATATCGATTTCGGTCGAGGAGGCGGCCAGAACGTCGGACGAGGCCGACATCTGGCTGATCAGCGGGTAGAGGATCGATACGCCGGCGACGCCCGCGGCGCTGACCGCGGCGATGTTGATGAAGTCGCGTCGCCGCACTCCATCGCCGGTGACCAGGTCCGGTCCCGTGACCAGATCCGGGGAGCCCGTGACCGCTTCTTCTGCCATGTTCGCCCTTGCCCTACTCTCGTAGACTTCTCGATGCCTGCAACCGAACCCGGCGCCAAGCGAAATTCCTAGTCGGTGGTGGCTGTGAATACCCGAATGCCGCCCACAGCCGGACGCACGGGAACCCCGAGCCGACGCCGACTTGGCGCGCTGATAGCTGCGATTGCGCCACCTGCCAACCGCCTTTTTGGCAAGACGGACGGTGACTTCAGCCGATCGCGATCAGGGAAATCTGACGTCCATACGACGCTTCACCCTGGTGACAGGCGCGCCGATACGAGAAGAAGCGGCCCGGTGCCCCATACGTGTCGAGCCCCAGGCGCTCGACCTGCCCGACCCCGGCAGCGCGCAATCGGGCGGCCACGTAGCCTTCGAGATCAAACTGCCAGTGCCCGGCCCGGCCGGCTTCGAACCAAACGAGATTGTTCGGATCTTCGTCGAGAAACCGACTCTGGAAAGCGTCATCCACTTCGTAGCTTGCCTGCGCGATGCATGGCCCCACCACGGCGGCGATCCTGGCGCGATGGGCGCCGAGCTGCTCCATCGCCTCCACGGTGGCGTCGGTGATGCCGCCGATCGCCCCTTTCCAACCGGCATGTGCGGCACCGACCACGCCAGCCTCGCGATCGGCCAGCAACACCGGCGCGCAGTCCGCCGTGAGGATACCCAGCACGATGCCCGGACGATCGGTGACCAGCGCATCGGCATGCGGACGATCGGCATCGCCCCAGGGATCCGAGACGATCACGCATTGCGCTGAATGGACCTGATAGGCGGTGACCAGCTGATGCCCGGGGGCAACGATCGCGATCGCGCGCCGCCGATTCTCGGCGATCGCCTCGGGATCATCGCCGGAACCAATACCGACGTTGAGACCGGCGACCGCGCCCTGCGAAACGCCCCCGCGCCGACCGAGGAAAGCGTGCGCGATACTCTGCAGACAAGGGGCGCGTACCGCCTCGACCGCTTCGTCGGCAGGCTCAGCCAAGGCTTTTGCCGACTTGTTCCCTGACGTCGGGGGACAACGAGGGCTGTGCCGCGATCTGCTCGAGCTCGGCACGCATGAGCGCCGCGCGACCCGGCTCTACCCGCCGCCACCGCCCCAAGGAGGGGACGAAGCGTGCAGCCGTCTGCGGGTTGATCGGGTCGAGCCGACGGATCAGGTCGCCGATCATGCGATAGCCCTCGCCGCTTGCAGTGTGGAACGCCTTCGCGTTGACGGCGAGGGCCATGTAAAGCGCCCGCACCCTGTTGGGATTGTTCATGGTGAAGTCGGGATGCCCCGCCAGCGCCTTGACGTGATCGAGCACCTTGGGGTGCAGCGATCCCGCCTGCAAAGAGAACCACTTGTCGATCACCAGCGCGTTGCCGGCATAGCGGCCATGGAAATCGGCCAATGCCTCGGCGCGTTCGGGACCGTCGAGCCCGGACAGGACCATCAACGCGCCCTGGCGATCGGTCATGTTGTCCGCCGCGCGATACTGCGCGATACCACGCCGCCGAGCTTCTTCGGGAACCCCGGCCGCCAGGTAGATCAGCGCCTGCGTCTTGAGCTTGCGAGCGCCCCGCGCTTGCGCCTCGCGCGAGTATGGCACGGTCCGAACGCGATCGTGCAGGCTGATGAACTGCGCCTCCAGCTGCTTGCCGATCCAGGCCTTCAGCCCCTCGCGCTCGGCGTGGATGGCCGTCGGATCGGCGACCAGGAACTGTTCTGCCAGATACCCTTCCGCCGGCAGGATCAGCAACTCGCCACGCATCAGATCATCCAGCGATTCATCCGCCAGAACCGAGGCGAAAGCCTGAACGATCGCCGCACGGTCGCGATCGCGTGCCGGCGCGTCGAGGTTGCCGCTCAACGCCGCGATCAGGTGACGCACGACCAGACTTTGCATGGCCTCGTACCGGGCGAACGCATCGTCGTCCCTGGCGGCGAGGAACACCAGGTCTTCGACCGGCCGATCGAACTCGATCGCGACCGGCGCCGAAAAACCACGATTTAGCGATAGCACCGGCGGGCGCGCGTGGCCGGTGAAGGTGAAACTCTGCTCCGCCTGGTCGAGCACGATCAGCTGCTCACCGGTATGCGTACCGCTCTCGCGATCGAACAGCGCCAGCTTCAGCGGGATCGGCACCGGCTGCTTTTCAGGCTGGCTCGGCGTCGGTGGCACGATCTGGCTGAGCTTGAGGGTGACCTCATCGCCGCGATAGGTGACAGCGGCTGTCACTTGCGGGGTACCGGCCTGCGAGTACCACAAGCGGAACTGCGCAAGGTCCAGGCCCGCGCCATCCTCGATCGCTTTCACGAAATCCTCGCACGTCGCCGCTTCGCCGTCGTGCCGATCGAAGTACAGGTCGGTGCCGGCGCGAAAGCGCTCGGGCCCGGCCATGGTGCGCATCATGCGAATCACCTCGGCGCCCTTGTTGTAGATCGTCGCGGTGTAGAAGTTGCTGATCTCCTGATACGAATCGGGGCGAATCGGATGCGCGAGCGGACCTGAGTCCTCGGGATATTGCGCCGAGCGCAGCACCCGCACATCCTCGATCCGCTTGACCGCCGGGCTGCCCATGGCCGCGCTGAACATCTGGTCGCGCAGGACGGTGAAGCCTTCCTTGAGGCTGAGCTGGAACCAGTCGCGGCAGGTCACGCGATTACCCGACCAGTTGTGGAAGTATTCGTGCCCGATCACGCCCTCGATCGCGTCGTAGTCGCCATCGGTGGCGGTTTCGGGGTCGGCCAGGACGTAGCGCGTGTTGAAGACGTTGAGGCCCTTGTTCTCCATCGCGCCCATGTTGAAGTCGGACACCGCGACGACGTTGAACAGGTCGAGGTCGTACTCGCGCCCGAACGCGTCCTCGTCCCACTTCATCGAATGCTTGAGCGATTCCATGGCGTGGCTGGTGCGCGCCTCGTCACCCGGGCGGACCCAGATGTTGAGATCGACCTTGCGGCCCGAGCGCGTGGTGAACGTGTCATGGTTGGCGACGAGGTTGCCGGCGACGAGCGCGAACAGGTAGCTTGGCTTTGGCCAGGGATCATGCCACTCGGCCCAGTGCGTGCCGTCGGGCCCCTCGCCCTGCGCCTCGCAGTTGCCGTTCGACAGCAGGATCGGGAACGCCGCCTTGTCGCCGCTCATCCGCACGCGATAGGTGGAGAGCACGTCGGGACGATCGGGGAAGAAGGTGATGCGGCGAAAGCCTTCCGCCTCGCATTGGGTGCACAACATGCCGTGCGAGGCATAGAGACCCATCAGCTGGCTGTTGGCTGCGGGGTTCAGCAGCGTATCGACCGCGATCTCGTGCGCGTCGCCTGTAAGCGTCAGCAACAGGTCCGGGCCGTCGAGCCGCCAGTCGTGTGTGTCGTGCCCATCGATGCGTACCGCCAGCGGCGCGATCTGGTCGCCGTTGAGGCGCAGGGTATCGCTGCCGTTGCCGTCCGGATTGCGCCGCACGCTCAGCTTCGCAGTCACCTTCGCCGCGTCCAGCGACAGGGCGAAGTCGAGCGCGATCTTGGGTACGAGCCAGGGCGGTGCCTGATAATCCTCGCGGCGGATCACCGCCGGCGCGGTCGGCGGCGGGGCGGCATCGGCCGTCTGCGGGTTTTCAGGCGTGACGGAGGGTCTGCTGGCGATGTCCATGCGCGCTTAATTAAGCCTTCGAGGGCCGATTGCCACCGCGAACACGCAGCTGTTAGACGGGGCAGCGACATGCCACGCTTCTTCATCTTCGGTCTGGGCTACACCGCCGGCCATATCGCCACTGCCGCCGAGGCTCTCGGATGGGAAGTCGTCTCGACCGGCAGCGCCGGAACGCTGTCGTTCGACGATGAGGGCAATGTCTGCATGGCGCTGGCCGATGCCGACCATGTGCTATCGTCCGTCCCGCCCGGCGGCGAAGGCATCGACCCGGTGCTCGACCGCTATGGCGATGCGCTGGTGGGCAAGCCGCTGTCGTATCTGTCTTCGACCGGGGTCTATGGCGATGCCGGCGGGGCTTGGGTGGACGAAGGCGCGCCGGTCGGTAGCGGACGCCGCACCGCGCGGGTCGACGCCGACGCGGCCTGGCTGGCGCGCGGGGCGCGGGTCTATCGCCTGCCCGGTATCTACGGACCGGGGCGCAGCGTGTTCGATCGCATTGCCGATGGGCGGGCACACCGTATCGCCATGCCCGAACAGGTGTTCAGCCGCGCGCATGTGGCGGACATCACCAGCGGCGTGATCGCCGGCATCACCGCACCGGCTGGCGCCTACAATCTCAGCGACGATCGCCCGTGCAGCCAGAACACACTGGTGGAGGAGGCCTGCCGCCTGCTGGGCATCGCGCCGCCGCCGATGCAGTCGCTGGAAGAGGCCCGGCTGTCACCGATGGCGCGCGGGTTCTATGCCGAGAACCGGCGCGTCGCCAACGGCAAGGCCAAGCGCGTGCTGGGGTGGCAGCCGGCCTATCCCGACTATGCTGCCGGCCTGCGCGCCCTTAGCGCGACGATCAGTCCTGCCATCGCCAGCACCGCGCCCGCGATCGCCAGCGGCGACCAGCGGTAGCCCTCGAACGCGGTCGAGATCAGCATCGCGATCACGATCACCGCGACCCCGTTGTACGCCGCGCGCCCGGCGCCGAGCTGGCGGATCAGCGTGTAATATAATGGGAAGGTCACCACCGAGCCGGCGATCGCGAGGTAGGCGGTCCCGGCCCAGTAGGCGCCGCTGGCCGGCAACACCGGCGGCCCCGACAGGATCCAGGCCAATGCGGCGTCGGCCAGCGTGCCATAGAGCATCGCCCAGGCGAGCAGGCTGACCATCGGCAGGCCGCGTCCGGTTTCGTTGGCCTGGATCACGTTGGAGATCGACGCGCACAGCATCGCCGCCAGCGCCAGCACGACGCCCAGCACGACATGCCCGCCCAGCGGCTCCATCCGCGCCTCGTGCAGCAGCAACAAGGCGATGCCGGCGATGGCGATGGCGCTGCCCACGGCGAAGCGCCGGGTGATGACCTGCCCCAGCAACACCCGCCCGAGCAGGGTGTTGGGCACCAGCAGCAACCCGATCATCACCGCGACGATGCCCGAGGTCAGGTAGGCCTCGGCCCGATAGACGAAATTGTAATTGCCGCAGAACTGCGTCACGCCGACCAGGAACGCGAGCCGCTGCCCCGCCGCGCCCAGTCGCAACGGCCGTCGCATCGCCAGCGCGACCGCGAACATCGCCGGGGTCGCGATCAGGAAGCGGAACGTCACCGACCAGCCAGCCGGCGCGGCGTCGTTCTGCCCCAGGATCATGAACCACGTCGAACCCCAGATCAGCGCGACGATCAGGAACGGGATCGCGATCTGCGGCCGCAACAGCGCATGCGGCGGTGGTTGACCTTCAGTCAAGGACGTCACAGCGCGCGAATCGCTTTGGCGAGCGCGCCGACGTGACCGGCATCGGCGTTCCACGACGTCACCAGCCGCGCGCCGTCCCGGCCCCAGTCGTAGAAGGAAAAGCCCTGCGCCCGCAGCGCCGCGCGTTCATCGGCGGCAAGGGTCAGGAAGATCTCGTTGGCCTCGACCGGGTGCAGCAGCCGTTCGCCTGCAGCCGTGGCGATTTCAGCCGCGGCCGCGTTGGCCGCGCGGGCGTTGTCCAGCCACAGGTCGTCCTTCAGCATGGCGAGGATTTGTGCCGCAAGGAAGCGGCCCTTCGATTGCAGATGTCCCGCACGCTTGCGGCGATAGCGCACGACGTCGGCCAGCCCCGGCTCGATGAACACGATCGCCTCGGCCCCCAGACCACCGTTCTTGACGAACCCGAAGCTGAGCGCGTCGGCCCCGCTGCACGCCTCGGCGGGGGTGCAGCCAAGATGCGCGACGGCGTTGGCGAAGCGGGCGCCATCGATATGAAGCCCCAGATCGCGCTCCTTGGAAAAGGCGGCAATCGCGGCAAGCTCGTCGGGGCGATAGACGCACCCGTACTCGCTGGCCTGCGTGATCGAGACGGCATGCGGCTGCACCTGGTGCACGTCGTCGCGAATCGGATCGACGACCCCGGCAATGGCTTCGGGCGTCAGCTTGGCGCTCTGCCCTTCGGCCAGCATCAGCTTGGCGCCGTGCAGGTAGAAGCCCGGCGCGCCGCCTTCGTCGACCTCGATGTGCGCCTCGCGGTGGCAGACCACGCCGCCATGCGGCGGCACCATCGCCGCCAGCGCGAGGCAATTCGCCGCCGTGCCGGTCGCGACCCATAGCGCGGTGCATTCGCGCCCGAACAGTTGCGTGAATGCGCCGTCCAGTTCACGGCTGATCGCGTCGTTGTCGTACGGCGCATCGGGCGCATCCGCGGCGAGCATCGCGCTCCACACGGCGGGGTGCACGGCGGCGGCATTGTCGGACAGGAACTGCATGGCCATATCGCCTGTTACCGGATGGCAGGCGCGTCAAGCCCTGCGCCCGTCGAGACAAAGGAGCACGCATGGTCGGCCTCACCATCACCAAGCACGATTCCGGCGGTGCCGGAGAATACCAGGCGCATCTGGCCGACAGCGATACGATCGGTCGCCTCACCTGGGTCGAGCGTGACGGCGTGCACATTGCCGACCATACGCTGGTGCCGCCGGCCATCGGCGGCAGGGGCGTCGCCGCCCGGCTGGTCGAGGCCTTGGTAGCCGACGCACGCGAGAACGGGTTCAAGATCGAGCCGGCGTGCAGCTATGTCGCGGTCGCGTTCAAGCGCCATCCCGAATGGAACGACGTCCGGGCCTGATCGTCAGGCGAAGCCTTCGTCGAGAAACCGCACCGCCAGCCCGGCCAGGAACGCCGCCCCCAGCGGCATCGTGGTTTCGTCGACTTGCATCCGGGTCGAATGGATGCCGCAACAATGCTGCCAGTCGTCACCTTCGTGGCTGACACCCAGGAAGAACATCGCGCCGGGCACTTTCTCGAGCACATAGGCGAAGTCCTCCGCGCCCATGATGGGGTCGGGCAGGCGCTGGAATCCCTCGGCCCCGAACAGGCCCTGGGCCACCGTTTCGCCGAAGGCTACCGCAGCCTCGTCGCAGACGGTGACAGGAAAGCCCTCCTGGATCGTCACTTCGGCGGTAAGGCCGTGCGCCCCGGCGATCCCGGCCGCAAGCTGCTGCACTTCCTCGCGCAGCCGCGCGCGGTTGCGCGGCGACAGCGAGCGCATCGTGCCGGTGAGTTGGGCGGTGTTGGGAATCACATTGTGCGCGGTGCCGCCTTCGATCTTGGTGATCGTCACCACGACCGGGTCGAACACGCTGAACTTGCGCGTGACCATCGCCTGCAGCGCCATCACGATCTCGCAGGCGACCGGCATCGGATCGAGCGTCCCGTGCGGCATCGAGGCATGGCCGCCGCGTCCGGTGACGACGATGCCGAGCTGGTCGGCGGACGCCAGCAAGGCTCCGGTCCGCCCGCCGATCAGGCCATGCGGCGCGTTAGGCATGACATGCAGCGCGAATGCGGCATCGGGCAGCTTCACGCCATCCGCGCCCTCCCCGTCCTTGGCACCCAGCAGCCCGTCGTCGAGCATGAACCGGGCGCCGTGATAGCCCTCCTCGCCCGGCTGGAACATGAAACGGACCTCGCCCGCGAGCGAATCGGCCCGCGCGCAAAGCAGCTCGGCGGCACCGGCCAGCATGGCGACGTGGGCATCGTGACCGCACGCGTGCATCCGGCCCGGAATGGTCGAGGCAAAGTCCAGCCCGGTCTCCTCGGGCATCGGCAGCGCATCCATGTCGCCGCGCAGCAGCACCGAGCGGGCGTCATCGCCGGAAGCAAACGCCCCGCCCCGCAACGTCGCGACCAGTCCCGTGGTCGACGGCCCCTCGCGCCATTCGAGCGGCAGGTGCGCCAGGGCCGCACGGATCTTGTCACGCGTCCTGGGCGTATGCAGGCCAAGTTCGGGTTCGGCATGGATCGCGCGGCGCAGCGCCGTGAGGCGATCCGCGATGCCGACCGCGTCGGCGACAAGAGCTGTGGTCATGCCGCCATGATACGCGTGACTAGAGCGCTGTCGAGGCCGCTTTCGCCGGCGCTTCAGGATGATCGTGCGCGATCGACTGCGCCGCCGGCTCCAGCGACTCGTCGCCGCGCATCCGGCGCAACGTGTAAATCGCCATGACGCCCATGGTGAAATAGAGTGCCGCCGCTTCGAGGGTCACCGCCCAGGCCGCGCCGCTGGGGCCGATGCGGATGAACAGCACCATGCCGATGCCCAGCACGCCCAGCGCGATCAGCCGCGCGGTGAGCGAAAGCTGCGCCTTGCCGGTCGAGTGCAGCACCGGCTCGAAAGCCACGCTGGCCAGATCGAAGCTGGCCGCGATCGCCAGCGGCACCAGGATCGCCGCACCGCCTTCGAACGCCTCGCCACCGATCAGGCCCAGCAGCGAGCGCCCGGCGATCAGCGCGATCAGCACCACGACCACACCACCAGCACCCGCGATCAGGCTGGTCTGGATTGCCAGCCTTTGGAATTCGCGCAAGCTGGAGGCGACCCGCATCCGCGAGATCTCGGCATAGACCGCGCGGGTCAGCATCGTCGAGAACTTGCTAAGCGCCTGGCTGAGCTGGCTCGCCAGACGATAGAGACCCGCCGCGCGCGTGCCGACGATGCCGCCGACGATCAGTAGCGGGCCGTTCTTCGTCAGCGCATCGATGCTTGAGCCGGCGAACGTCACCAGGAAGAAGCGCCACAGGCCGGGGTTTTCCTGCAACGCCAGCCGGGTCTCCTTGAGAAATGACAGACGCACGGATTCGGGCGCCAGCCGCTTCGCCATCGCCCAGTAGCAAGCCGCTTCGATCAGATCGACCGCTGCCCAGACCAGCAGGAAATTCTCCACGCTGGGAACGGTCAGCCACACGGTGACCGCTCCAATCAGCCGTCCGACGGGTACGACAGCCTCGACATAGACGGCCATCTGGAACTTGTTGAGCGCGCGTACCATGCCGGTTGGTGCCGAAACCAGCGCCCACAACTGCGCGCAGCAGAATGCGAAGCCGATGCCGATGTAGTTCGTGTTGAGATCGAGCAGATGCGCGAATCCGAAGAACACGATCGCCGCCAGCACGCAACCACACGCCGCGCCAGCCGCGTCGAGCAGCCCGGCGAACATGCCCAGCCGGCCGAACGCCGCCCAGTTCTTGTCGTGAATGTGCGAGGCGCCATAGCGCACCACCACCCGCCACGTCTGGAACCCCGCGATCGCGATCAGCGCCTGTGCGGTACTGAAGATCAGCGAAAAGTGCCCGAAACCTTTGAGGCCCAAGGTCCGTGTCAGGATCGCCAGGTAAACGATGCTGCAAAGCGCACCGAAGCCCTTGCCGCCCATCAACCAGGCTGTGTTGGCTAGGATGCGCGCGATCGGGGTGGTAGGCTTGGCGCTATCGGCAGGCATTCGGGCGCCTTTGCGCCTTTCGCCTGGGGAAGGCAAGTTGGCGTGCGTTTCCGCGCTTAACCCTTTCGCTCCGGGCCTGCCGCATTTAGGAGACGCGGATGATCGAACACGCCATTCTCCTGAGCGCCGGCCAAGGCTCGCGCATGCTTCCGCTCACCGCCGAGCGGCCCAAATGCCTGATCGAGTTTTCAGGCCGTACGCTGCTGGAGTGGCAGGTCGAGATGCTCGCGCGCGGCGGCGTGAAGCATATCGACGTCGTCACCGGGTTCATGACCGACATGGTGGACGACGTCATCGCCCGGATCGACGACCCGCGCGTGACGATCACCTCTCGCTTCAATCCGTTCTTCAAAGTGGCCGACAACCTGGGCTCCTGCTGGATCGTTCGCGAGCAGATGCAGGGCGACTTCGTTATCCTGAACGGCGACACGCTGGTCTCCGAGGCGATCGTGCGCACCGTCCTGCAGGACCGCGACTGGCCGATCGCGGTCACCGTCGACGTGAAGCCCGCCTATGACAGCGACGACATGAAGGTGGAACGCGATGGCGAGCGACTGATCCACATCGGCAAGACCCTGACCGCCGCGCAATCCAATTCCGAGTCGATCGGCTTCCTGGCGTTTCGTGGCGAGGGCGTAGCGCTGTTTCGCGAGACCGTGCGCAAGGCCATGCGCACTCCGGAAGGCGTGCAGCATTGGTATCTGAAGGTGATCGACAGTATCGCGCCGACCGGCAAGGTCGGAACCGTTTCGATCGAGGGTGAGGAATGGGCAGAGGTCGATTTTCTGAACGATATCGAGATTGCCACCGCACTCACCGACAGTTGGGCCAAAGCAGGCTGAAGCCAGAGGATCGCCGCCTGATCAGGCGTCTTCGAGCATTTCCTCGAACAGCGTCTGATAGCCAGCCAATGCGGCAGCGCGATCGAATGCATACGCTCTGCCGCCGGGACTGACGCGGGTAGAAGCGTCGAGCTGGTCGATAATGCCGCGCGCGAAGGCGACAGGATCTCTGGGATCGGCAAGGATGCCATAGCGTCCTTCATCGAGAATAGCCGCCGCATTGCCCGCGGTTCGCGACACGACGACCGGAGTGCCGATCGCAAGTGCTTCGAGCAGCACGTTGGGCGAACCTTCCCACAACGAGGGGATCGCCATCACCGCCGCGGCCTGAAAGTACGGATAGGGATTGGCGACCTGCCCCGCGAAGCTGACATCATCGGCAATTCCGAGCGCGGTCGCCTGCGACTGCAGCGCGCCATGGACTTGCGGCTTTCCGGTGCCCAGGATGATCAGCCGCATCGGTGTCTCGCCGCGCGCCCGGGCAAAAGCCTCAATCAGCACACCGAAGTTCTTTTGCCGCACCAGCCGCCCCACGCCGAGTACGATAGGCACGTCCTCGCCCGTCCAGGGGTGCGCTGCAGGCTCCAGTGCGCGCATCCTGACTTGCGTGACATCGACGCCATTGGCGATCACCATCGCCTTGCCGCTTGTGACATGGGCCGCAAGGATCGGATCGAGGGCCAGGTTGTCCGATACCAGCACCAGCCGCGCGGCTTTTCGCGCGACCATCCGAGCGACGTTGCGCCGCCGGCTGACCAGGGCCCGTATTCCGCCGCCCGTGTGCGCCAGATCGTTGCTGAACCGATAGACGCACCGCTGCCGCAACGAACCGCGGGTGGCCATGAGCATCGCAAAATGCGCGTGGTTGCCGGCAGACAGCACCACGTCGGGAGCCATGTGCTTAAGCGTTCGGCGCAAGCGTGGTATAGAAAGGCGTAGCTCCATCTTCCGCGGCAGGTGCATCGCACCCAGCACGCGATGCTCTATCCCGTCGAGTGCGGCAGCCATGTCACCACCGGCGCGAACGGTCACGATAACCGTACGCCAGCCGGCCGCGTTCATGTGCCTGGCGATTGCGATCGCATTGCGCGCGACCCCTGTGGCGTCGAGCTGGTGCAGGAATATGGCGAGCGTCGGCACTGGACGTTGCGCGCTTCTAGAAGCGCGCGGACAATTGCCCGGCAAGCGCCGCAATCTGTTCGGCCTCGATCGTCACGGCGGAACCCAGTTCGGGCAGCTTGGGCCAGCCGGTATCGACAAAGACCCGCCCGCCCCAGGTTCGCTCTCCCTCGTAGCGGGGGATGACATGGAAGTGGACGTAGGGATCCACCATCATCAGCATGAGGTAATTGAGCTTCGCGTAATCGACGAAGCCGCGGAGCACCCGCTCGATGGAGGCCGTGACCTGCTTGAGTTCGGCATGCGCCTCGACCGGCAAGTCGCCGAATGCAGTCGCGTCCGACTTCGCCGCCAGAACCAGGCTACCCAGCGTCGGCTGCGCCGGCCGCAGCAGCACCAGCCAATGGTCGAAGTCGGCGACCAGGGTATCGGGATAGCCGAACTTGAGGATCGTCTCGTTCATCGCAAAAGCGCTCCTTCTTCGGAGAGCCAGCTGGTGATCTTGCCCCCACGACTACGCACGATCCACGCCTGCACCAGCCGCACCGCATGGACAAGGCAAGCAATCCCGGTCCACCAAGCGACCGCGATCAGGCCAAGATCCGGTCGGCCGAAAACCATCGAGACGAACAGGATCACCATGTTGGGATTGCGACGCGCGGTAATCAGGCGGAAACGGCTGTCTAACCGCCGCCAGACGTGGATGTGCATCATCTCGTTCTGGCGCATGAACACCCCTTCGATCAGGCGCTGCACCCAGTACCCTCCCTGGATCACAGCCTGCACCCACCAGAACGTGGCGGTATCGTACGCGAGGCCCCAATGCACCAGGCCGGTCGCCCAGAACCACCACCAAAAGGGCGGATGCACCAGATCCATGCCATGATCGAACACGTTGCCCCACGCTGACGAGGTTATCGTACAGCGCGCCAGCTTGCCGTCCACGGTATCGAGCACCATGAACCCAAGACCAAGCAGCATGCCCAGCCAATAGCGCCCCTCGGCGAAACACCAGGTCGCCAGCACGCAAAGCACTGCGCCGATCGTCGTCACCATGTTCGGCGTCAGGCCAAGATGCGCGCTGATGCGGGTGAGCACCAGCGCCCATTCGGGCCACAGGTACTTGGTCAGCACGTCGGTTACGCCCTTGTAGGCGCCGAAATAGCTTGCCCGCTCGATGCTGCGCACGGTGTCGGGCCGCAGCGGAATCACGAACGGCGTCTCGCGCTTACGCAGCTGCTTGTTCTCGATCGTCGGCCCGTCTTCCAACGCCAGCACTTCATATGAGCCATCGAGGCCGGGCACGATCCCGCCGGTCATCGCCGCTTCGATCACGCTGGCATCGTCGCCGTTTCGCACATGGGCGAGTACGGGCACGCCACCGGCCGTCAGGATCATGCCGGGGTTGGCCGCGACGTGTCGCAGCCATGCCGGATCGAAGGCGAAGGTGGCGTTGGTCAGCAATACCGGCCCGGCTCCGCGCTCGCGCGGCGAAAGCTTCGCGGCAAGCGCGATGCGGCGCACCCGCTCGGCCGAACTCAGGCCCCAGATCGGCGTTGGATTGTCGCCGATCGTTGCGAAAGTGGGTTCGGTGCGCGCCATGGGGTGGCTCCTAATCGACTGTCGGGATGCAGGCAATCGCCGCCGCGAGCGCGCGTGATCCGGCACCATGGCTTCTCACTCCGTCGGGCCCGGCAGCGCGACGCCCCGCCGCACGATCACAGTATTCGGTGAATTTCAGATGATTTCAGCCGCCGACGCTCCTAAGTACGGGTGATTGTGAACGGAACAATCTACGAAATCGAAGGCCTGCCTCGCTTCGGGCGTCCAGGGCGCACGGCTGATGCGTCCATGATCCGCTACGTGCCGCGCGGACGCGCCGTTCCGCTGGTCGGCATCGTGCGCAATCCGCGAAGCCATCGCAACAAGGGGCTCGATCCGGAGTTGGCGGATTGCTCCAATATCCTGACCGAGACGCCCAAGAGCCGCACCGCCTTGCGCACAAGCCTGCGGGATTTCGCCAGTCGCGGGATCGACTATCTGGTGATCGACGGCGGCGACGGTACCGTGCGTGATGTCCTAACCTGCGGTGCGGACATCTTTGGCGACACCTGGCCGGAATTGATCGTCCTGCCCAAGGGAAAGACCAACGCGCTCGCGGTCGACCTGGGCCTGCCCAACCGTTGGAGCCTGGCCGAGGCGCTTGTCGCCGCACGCAGCGGCGGCATCGTCCAGCGCAGGCCCATGCAGATCAGCGCCGAAGGCCAGGAGGGTAGTGCGCTCGGCTTCTTCCTGGGTGCAGGCGCTTTTACGCTGGGCACCGAAGTTGGCCAGGGTGCGCATCGTGCCGGTGTGTTCAACAGCTTCGCGGTTGGTCTCATCATCGCCTGGAGCATCATCCAGACGATCTTCGGCCGTGCCGGCAATCCATGGCGCGTCGGCACCCGCATGCGGCTGCGTGATCGTGACAGCGGACGCGAACTTCCTCGGCGCGGGCCGGGTGCACGCGATACCCGCTTCATCGCGGTCGCCACCACGTTCGAGAAATTTCCGCTGGGACTGCGGCTGTTCGGCAGCAACGTGCCGCCGGGACTTAAGCTGGCGGTGATGGATGCGCCGGTGCGCTGGATGCTGATGCTGCTGCCGGTCATGCTGCTGGGCTTCCTGCCACGCTTCATGCAGCGTGCGGGCGCGCACCGGGTGGCAAGCGGGCCGATCGACATCGATCTTGGCGGCGCGTTCATTCTCGATGGCGAGGCGTTTCCCGCCGGCCGGTACGTGCTTGAGGAAGGCCCGCAGCTCACCTTCGTCGTACCATGAGCGACGATCTTGAGCGTCGCATTGCCGACGCGCTCGCACGTCCGGTCGAAGAGCCGGTGCGAACCTGCGCCAGGCTGCTCGTCAGCGATAATGCCCTTGGGGTTCTGTTCTACGGTTCGAACTTGCGAACAGGCTCGCTCGATGGCGTACTCGATTTCTACCTGCTCACCTCGGGCCCGGTGCAAAGCGGGATCTGGCCGCGCGTCAGCTATCACGAATGGTTGGTCGGGGGCACGACATTGCGGGCCAAGGTGGCGACGATGACGCTGGCGACATTCGCCGCCGCCGCCGCCGGCCGACTGCTCGACACCACCATTTGGGCGCGCTTCGTGCAACCCTCGGCACTGGCCTGGCAGCGCGACGACGCCCAGGCGGCGGCGATCGCGCGCGCCATCGCCCATGCAGCGCGCACCGCGGCCCGGCTGGCCGTCGCCCTGGGGCCGGACGAAGATACCGCCGATGGTTACTGGCGGGCGCTGTTCCGCGCGACATACGCGGCGGAGTTCCGCGTAGAGCGTGGCGGGCGCGAGGATACGATCCTGGCGGTCAATCGCGAGCATTTCGACGGACTGCTGCCCCTGGCCCTGAAAGCGGATGGCATCTCGTTCGAGCATGGGGCCGATGGCTTGATCCGGCCCGGTATGCCCGATCGGCAACGGCGTCGGGTGCTTCGCTGGTGGTCGCGCCGCCGCCGCCTGGGCAAGCCGTACAACGTTGTCCGGCTGGTGCGCGCATCGACCACCTTCGAAGGCGCGGCGCGCTATGCCGCCTGGAAGATCGAGCGACATACCGGCATCGCCGTTCCCCTTTCGCCATGGCAGGAACGCCATCCGGTCCTCGCCGCGCCCGGCGTGCTGTGGCGGGTTTGGCGCGCCAAACGCCGGCGAGCAGGACATGGCCGATGAAGGTGCATACCGCCCTGGTTCTCGCCGGATCGCGGCCCGGCGCCACCGACCCCGTCGCGATCGCCGAGGGAGTCGCGCACAAGGCGCTGGTCGATGTCGGTGGTGAACCGATGCTCGCGCGCGTCGTCGGCGCGCTGCGGGCGTGCGGGATAAACACGATCGCGGTGAGCGCCGATCATCCGCAAGTCGTCGCGCTTGCCGGCAGGCTGGGCTGCACCGTAGTGGCCACCGGTGCGGGGCCGAGCGCCAGCGTCGGCGCCGCCTTCACCCGCTTTCAGGCGCCGCTGCTGGTGACGACTGCGGATCATGCCTTGTTGCGCCCCGAGTGGGTCCGCGACTTTGTGGCCGACACGCCGGCGCAAGCCGACGTCTCGGTCCTGCTAGCCCACCGCCACGCGGTCGAGACGGCGTTGCCCGACAGTCGCCGGACCTACCTGAAGCTTGCGGATGGCGGTTGGTCTGGCTGCAACCTCTTCCTGCTCGCCAGTCCACGTGCCGAGGCGGCCATCACCACCTGGGCGGCGGTCGAGGCCGATCGCAAGCGGCCGTGGCGGATCGCCGCGCGACTGGGTGCGGGCACGTTATGGCGCTATGCGCTGGGCCGGTTGACGATGGCGGAGGCTATAGCGCGGCTTGGCCAGCGGATCGGCATCGTCGCCACCGCTGTGGCCGCCCGTGATGGGCTGGCCGCGGTCGACGTCGACAAGCCCGGCGATCTTGCGCAAGTGCGCGCGCTTGTCGCCGCATCGGCCCTTAAAGATACCGCATCTGCACCCGGATCGACTTGACGCTTGAACCGACCTCGAAAGCGGTCTTGCCGACGCTGGGCCGCCCCAGATTGAAGATGTTGATGCTGGGGTTGTTCGACATCGCGCCGCCATCGGTGCTGATGTCGGTTTCGCCATTGCCGTTGACATCGTGGCGCACCGCGATCGCATAGCGGCCGGCCGAGGGCACCGGCATGCAGAAGGTCATCGTACCGGCACGCGCCGGCAGTTGCACGCGCGCAAGCCAGCGGCCTTTTTGCAGCCAGTCTTCGGAAGTCCCCCGATAGGACTGCACGCGTACGTTACCCGACGCGCTCTTGACGCCATCCACCGTGACCAGGATCGCCGGGCCCGAACCGGCGGTGCAGCGCCGCATGTCGTTGTGCAGTTCCTGCTTGTACTCTGCCATGGCCGGCGTGACGGTGGCGACCATCATCAGGCCCAGCGCCAGCGCGGCGATGGCGGATCGCTGGCCGCGAGGGATGGCGAAGGTCATGAAAGCCGGTTCGTGGTTGTTCATATGTCGATCTCTAGGAAAAGATGGGTTGCCGCCGCCATGATCGCTTCTTGGGGTCGACGACGATGGTTTACCATGCCCCGGTCGCGCTTAATCGGGACTGAATTGCCCGGATGCCGGGCTTCGATCGAAGCATGATGGAGTCCTGGCATGAGGTGGTAAAAACACGTTCACACCGCATCGCGTGTGGAAAAGCCGGCATACACAACTTGCCGCCACAAGATATGGTGCTGTACCCGCCGCAAAAGGACTGCTCGCGCGATGTCATCCCCTCTTATTTCTCCTTCGATCCTGTCCGCCGATTTCGCTCGTCTGGGTGAGGAGGTGCGCGCGATCGACGCCGCCGGTGCGGACTGGATCCACGTCGACGTGATGGACGGACACTATGTCCCGAACATCACCATCGGACCTGCGGTGGTCAAGGCCCTGCGCCCGCACACGGCCAAGCCGTTCGACGTGCATCTGATGATCTCGCCGATCGACAGCTATCTCGAGGCCTTTGCCGAGGCCGGGGCGGACATCATCACCGTGCATCCGGAAGCCGGGCCGCATATTCACCGCACCGTCCAGGCGATCAAGCAGCTGGGCAAGAAGGCGGGCGTTTCGCTGAACCCGGGCACGCCGGCCAAGATGCTCGATTATCTGATCGACGAGATCGACCTGGTGCTGATCATGAGCGTCAATCCCGGCTTTGGTGGACAGAGCTTCATCTCCAGCCAGCTTCGCAAGATCGAGGCGGTGCGCAAGATGATCGACAAGACCGGACGCCCCATCCACCTTGAAGTCGATGGAGGGGTGGATGCCTCCACCGCCGCTTCGTGCGTTGCCGCCGGTGCCGACGTGCTGGTGGCCGGTACCGCGACCTTCCGCGGCGGGCCGGACCGTTATGCCGCCAATATCCGCACCCTCAAGGGTCTGGAATGAGGCGATGACGCAAAAGGTACGCTCGAGAACGCGCAAGGCTCTTCGGAACCACAGCGAAGCTCGGGCGATACCGTCTGACATCCAAGCCGAGGAGGGCGTGCTGCAGGACGACGACGCGCTCGATTATGCCGACATCCGCCAGCCCTCGGTCGCCACGGGCGAACTGATCGAACCCGGACGGGCTCTGGCGCTGACCGACTTCACGCCACCCAAGGTGGGGGCGGGCGAGCGTCTCGTCCGGCTGGCCTATCGCCTCGGGGTACCGGGCGCGATGCTGGTCTCGCCGCTGGGTGCCAAATCGAAGCTGCGGCTGCTTGCCACCGTCACTGCCCCCCTGCCCGGCAACCGAGTATCGGGCACCGCGTTGCGCGCAGGACATTTTCTGGTCCACGGCGCCAAGACGCCGATCGCCCAGATCGACTATGCCGGCACTTCGCGAGCGACGCCGCCGCTCGAACGCGTCGTCCATGGTTTCGGCTGGCTTGCCGACCTCGAGGCCTGTGCCCCGCGCAACCAGGCCGCCGGTGTTGCCGAGCGCATCCTGTCGTCGTGGCTGCAGGCCAACGCCCAGCCACCTGCCAAGCCCGGCAAGGGCCCGGCCTGGAGCGTGGGCAACACCGGCAATCGGCTGCTTCATTGGCTGGTCCATGCCCCGCTGATCCTGTCGGGTGAAAAAGCGCTGCGCAGTCGCTCGCTGCGGGCGATGAACGATACGGCGCGCTGGCTCGATCGACACGTCGGCCATGCCGAGGACGGCCTTGCCGAAGTGTCCGGCTGGGTCGCCATCGTCGCTGCCGGATTGCTTCTGCCCGACGGCAAGCCACGGCGCCTCTTCGGCGAGGCGGGACTGATCAAGGCGCTCGGCGAGCTCGTCGGCGAGGATGGGGGCGTGCTGTCGCGCAGCCCGATCGCGCAGATGGAAGCGATCGCGCTGCTGGTGAAGCTGCGCGCCTGTTACCGGGCGACGCGGCGCGATCCGCCCAAGGCGGTCGATGCCATGATCAATCTGCTTGTCCCGCCATTGCTGGCATTGGTCCATACCGACAGCGCGCTGGGCAACTGGCAGGGCGGCTGGGCGGTCGATGGCGACGAGGTCGCGGCGCTGGTCGATGCCAGCAGCGTGCGCACCCGGCCGCTGCGCGACGTGCGCCAGTGGGGCTATCAGCGCGTGCTGGCCAACAAGACGGTGCTGCAGTTCGACGCCGCGCCTCCACCAATGCCCCGCCATGCGCGCAACGGCTGCGCTTCGACGCTGGCGTTCGAGCTGTCGCACGGGGCGCACCGGCTGATCGTCAACTGCGGCGGGGCGGCCGCGGCCGGCGGGCTTATCCCGCTACGGCTCGAACAAGGCCTGCGCGCGACGGCCGCACACTCGACGCTGACGCTCGACGATGCCAACTCGACGGCCGTGCTGATCAACGGTGCGATCGGCGTGGGCGTCTCGCAAGTCGATATCGAGCGGCGCAGCATCGAGGCGGGTGGCGCATCGGCGACGCGGCTCGAAGCCAGCCACAATGGCTATGCCGGTCGCTACGGGCTGACGCATCGGCGCATCCTGATCCTGCGTGACGACGGCACCGAGCTTCGCGGCGAGGACATGCTGCTGCCGGCCGCACGCAAGGCCAAGCGCGGCAAGGTCGGCTTCGCGATCCGGTTCCACCTCGGCCCCGATATCGAGGTGGCCCTGTCCGAGGACAACCAGGGCGCCGGACTCGCCCTTCCCGATGGCAGCTACTGGCAGTTTCGCGCTTCCGGCGTCGAGATCGTGCTGGAGGATAGCCTGTGGGTCGATGGCCAGGGTCGCCCGCTCGGCACGCAGCAGCTCGTCCTGCAAGGGCTGGTCTCTCGCGGCGGCGGCAATTTCAGCTGGCTGCTCAAGAAGATGGGCTGACGCGCGGATCGCTTTGCGATTGCGCACGACCGCCGAAGCTTGCCCCGCGGGCCGACCCGACCTAGGAGCGCGCGCAACGCAACCTGTCGGAAACCCCTGCCACCATGACCCAGCTCGTTCCTGTCCGCCGCGCCCTGCTATCCGTGTCGGACAAGACCGGGCTTGCCGATCTGGGCCAGGCGCTCGTGGCACGCGGGGTCGAACTGATTTCGACCGGCGGCACGGCGAAGGCGCTGCGCGAGGCAGGCCTCGCCGTGAAGGACGTGTCGGAGATCACCGGATTTCCCGAGATGATGGATGGTCGCGTGAAGACCCTGCATCCGATGGTGCATGGCGGCCTGCTGGCGGTGCGCGACAATCCCGAGCATGCCGCGGCCATGGCGGAGCATGCGATCGGCGCCATCGACCTCGTGATCGTGAACCTTTATCCCTTCGAGGCGACCGTCGCCAAGGGAGCCGAACGCGACGAGGTCATCGAGAACATCGATATCGGTGGCCCTTCGATGGTTCGCTCGGCGGCCAAGAACCATGCCTATGTCGCGATCGTCACGGATGCGGCCGACTATCCGGCGCTGCTCGCCCAGCTCGAGGCGAACGATGGCGCGACGGATTTCGCCTTTCGCAAGCGCCTTGCCGCGCAGGCCTTTGCCGCGACCGCCGCTTACGATGCGGCGATCGGCGCATGGTTCGCGCGCGTCGATCAGCAGGAGAAGTTCCCTGCGCGCCTCAGCATGACGCGGACGCTCGCAGGCACGCTGCGCTATGGCGAAAACCCGCATCAGGACGCGGCGCTCTATCTGCCGGCAGGACCGCATGCGACCGGCCTGCCGCAGGCCGAGCAGGTGCAGGGCAAGGAACTGTCGTACAACAACTACAACGATGCCAACGCCGCGCTCGAACTCGTCGCCGAGTTTCGCGACCAGGCGCCCGCGATCGTGATCGTCAAGCATGCCAATCCTTGTGGCGTCGCACAGGCCGATTCGCTGCTGGAGGCATGGCAAGGCGCGCTGCAGTGTGACAGCGTCTCGGCGTTCGGCGGCATCGTCGCCGCCAATCGCCCGCTCGACGGGCCGACGGCGGAGGCAATTTGCCAGATCTTCACCGAAGTCGTCGTCGCGCCCGGTGCCGACGATGCCGCCCGCGCGGTGTTCGCCCGCAAGAAGAACCTGCGGCTGCTGCTGACCGATGGCCTTCCCGACCCGCGCCGTGCCGGCCAGACGCTGGCGATCATCGCGGGCGGCATTCTGGTGCAGGATCGTGACAACGGCGCGATCAGCCCGGCCGACCTCAAGATCGTAACCAAGCGGGAGCCGACCGAACAGGAGCTCAAGGACTGCCTGTTCGCCTGGACCGTGGCACGGCATGTAAAGTCGAACGCCATCGTCTATGCCAAGGATGGCATTACCGCAGGGATCGGCGCCGGCCAGATGAACCGGCGCGACTCGTCGCGGATTGCCGCGATGAAGGCAGCCGAAGCCGCCGAGACCTATGGCTGGGCGCAGCCGCGTACGGCGGGAAGCGCGGTCGCATCCGACGCCTTCTTCCCGTTCGCCGACGGCTTGCTTGCCGCGGCGGAAGCTGGCGCGACGGCCGTGATTCAGCCAGGTGGCTCGATTCGCGACGACGAGGTAATCAAGGCTGCGGACGAGGCGGGTCTGGCGATGGTGTTCACCGGAATGCGCCATTTCCGCCACTGATCATGGCGCCGGCACCGGGTCGGCCCCGGTCCAGGGCAAACATGGCAATTTGATGGCGGCATTCAGCTAAGCGCAAGCGTGGAAGGTTCAGACCGCCCTCGACGGTGGACTGGATCAGACCACGAACGGAACAAGACTATGCGTATTTTGAAGAACGAAATCGCCCGTTACATGGCACTCGGATTTGCCGGCGGCGCCGCTCTGGTGCTTGGCACGATGGGCCTCGATTCCGCGGCCAAGATCGCCAACGGCGTCGTCCCGCCCGCTCAGGCAGCGTCGGTAAAGTGAGCCGTCTGGCGTTTCGCGCCTTTGCTCTGGCCGGCTTCAGCATGGCGGTAAGCGGTTGCCTGCAGCCGGCAATGGCCGAGACGTCGGTCAACGCACCTGTGGCGATGGTGAAGTCGCACGATGTCGGCAAGCGCGAGACCGCCATTTTTGCGGGTGGTTGCTTCTGGGGCGTCGAGGCGGTCTTCAGCCACGTCAAGGGCGTCACCAGCGCCGTTTCGGGTTATACTGGCGGCGCCCGCTCGACCGCCAACTATGACACGGTCAGCAGCGGCAGCACGGGACATGCCGAGTCGGTGCGCGTGACGTGGGATCCCAGCGTGGTACGTTACGACCAGCTGTTGCAGATCTACTTCTCGGTCGTTGCCGATCCCACCTTGTTGAACCGGCAGGGTCCGGACAGCGGCACGCAGTATCGCTCGGCACTGGTCCCGCTCAATGCCGAGCAGTCGCGGGTCGCCAAGGCGTATGTCGCGCAGTTGGGCAAATCGGGGCTGTGGTCACGACCGATCGTGACCGCCATCGAGCCGTTCCGTGGGTTCTATCCGGCCGAGCCTCATCATCAGGATTTCGCCTCCAGGAACCCCGACAACGGCTACATCCTGCGCTGGGACGCACCCAAGGTCGCGGCATTCCAGAAGGGCTATCCCGCCCTCTACAAGACCGGGTTCACCAAGGGCTGAAACCCCGCATCGCGAGGCCAGATCACTCTGCCTGACTCGCGGCAATTGCGCGCGCGCCGGCGCAGCGCCATATCGGCGTAATGTCCCTACACAATCATCATGAGCATTCGGGCGAGCATCTCGTCACCGCCGCCCGCACCGCCCTGACCGGAGCGGGCGAGCAATGGACGGACATGCGCGCCAACGTGTTCGCTGCGCTTGCCGCCCATGATCGCCCCGCATCGGCCTATGATCTGGCCGAAAGCGTCTCCGCTATACGCGGAAAGCGCGTGGCGCCCAACAGCGTCTACCGGATCCTGGACCTGTTCGTGCGCACCAACTTGGCGCGCCGGGTCGAAAGCGCCAACGCCTACATCGCCAACAGCCATCCGGGATGTCGCCACGACTGTATTTTCCTGATCTGCGATGCCTGCGGTACGGTCACGCATATCGATGACGATCGCATGACCGGCGCGCTCGTTGCCGCCGCACGCGGCGCCGGGTTCGCCGATGTGCGCCCGGTGGTGGAGTTGCGCGGAACCTGCGCCGCGTGCGCGTGAACCGAGGCAAATCGCCTGATAGCGGTTTTTCCCTGTCATTCGGGTGACGACACTCATAATGCACCTTCGCGCTATTCGACAGCGTATCAACGCACGTGTAGAAGCTTGACATGACAGCCGACCCGGCAACGCCACTCCTCGATACCGTCGACACCCCCGACGATCTCCGCCTGCTCAAACCGACCCAGCTGCGACAGCTGGCGGACGAGTTGCGAACGGAGATGATTTCGGCCGTGGGCCAAACGGGCGGGCACTTCGGCTCGGGGCTTGGCGTGGTCGAATTGACGGTAGCGTTGCACTACGTTTTCAACACGCCCGATGATCGCCTGATCTGGGACGTCGGCCATCAGGCCTATCCCCACAAGATCCTCACCGGGCGCCGCAGCCGCATTCGCACCATCCGCCAGGGCGGTGGATTGTCCGGCTTCACCAAGCGTGGTGAAAGCGAATACGACCCCTTCGGCACCGCCCACAGCTCCACGTCGATCTCGGCGGCACTGGGCTTCGCCATCGCCAACAAGCTGACCGGTTCGCCGGGCCGCGGCATCGCCGTGATCGGTGATGGCGCGATGAGCGCCGGGATGGCCTACGAGGCGATGAACAACGCGCGCGAGGCGGGCAATCGCTTGGTCGTGGTGCTCAACGACAACGACATGTCGATCGCGCCGCCCGTCGGTGGGCTTTCGGCATACCTTGCGCGCCTGGTGTCTTCCGGGCAATTTCTGGGCTTGCGCGAACTGGCGCGCAAGTTCGCGCGCAAGCTGCCTCGCCCGTTGCACAACGCCGCTCGCAAGACCGACGAGTTCGCGCGCGGCATGGCGATGGGCGGCACCTTGTTCGAAGAACTGGGCTTCTATTACGTCGGCCCCATCGATGGTCATGATCTCGACGCGCTGGTACCGGTGCTGGAGAACGTGCGCGATGCAGCGGCCGGCCCGATCCTGATCCATGTCGTGACGCAGAAGGGCAAGGGCTACGCGCTTGCCGAAGCGGCGGCTGACAAGCTGCACGCGGTTCAGCAATTCGACGTCATCACCGGCGAACAGGTCAAGAGCGCGAGCGGTCCGCCTAGCTACACCAACGTGTTCGCCGCCGCTCTGCTGGCAGAGGCCGAGCAGGACAGCCGCATCTGCGCGATCACCGCGGCGATGCCGGGCGGCACCGGGCTCGACAAGTTCGGCCAGCGCTTTCCGGAGCGCAACTTCGACGTCGGCATAGCCGAACAGCACGCCGTCACGTTCGCCGCCGGCCTCGCCGCACAAGGCATGCGGCCGTTCTGCGCAATTTATTCGACGTTCCTCCAGCGCGCCTTCGATCAGGTGGTGCATGACGTGGCGATCCAGAACCTGCCGGTGCGCTTCGCGATCGATCGCGCCGGGCTGGTCGGTGCGGACGGCGCGACTCACGCAGGATCGTTCGACGTGACGTACCTGGCGACCCTGCCCAATCTGGTCGTCATGGCGGCGGCGGACGAGGCCGAACTGGTGCACATGGTCCACACCGCCGCGCAGCACGACGCGGGTCCGATCGCCTTTCGTTATCCCAGAGGAAACGGGGTGGGCGTCCCTCTGCCCGAGACGCCCCAGTTGCTGCCGATCGGCAAGGGCCGGATCGTTCGTGAGGGCACGAAAGTCGCCATCATGTCGCTCGGCACCCGCCTGGCCGAAGCGCTCAAGGCAGCCGATACGCTAGAAGCCAAGGGGCTTTCGACGACCGTTGCCGACCTGCGTTTCGCCAAGCCGCTCGATTCGGAACTCATCCGCAAGCTGATGCTCAGCCACGAAGTGATCGTGACGGTCGAGGAAGGCTCGATCGGCGGCCTTGGCGCCCACGTCCTTACGCTGGCCAGCGATGAAGGGCTGACGGACGGCGGACTGAAGATCCGCACGATGCGCTTGCCCGACGTGTTCCAGGATCACGACAAGCCCGACAAGCAATACGACGAAGCCGGCCTCAACGCGCCGCAGATCGTCGACACCGTGCTCAAGGCCTTGCGTCACAACAGCGCCGGCGTGACCGAGGCGCGCGCCTAGATCAAGGCTGCTTTACAGTGAGCCGCTAAAGCCTGAGCCTCGCGCTGTCGGAACCAGATGGCAGACCAAGCGCGGCCCGCCGCCCTTCGTTGCGTGCAGATCGTATCCTCGTCGATGAACGAGCCCTTGGACTGCCGGATGGCGATCCAGGGCCCATCCATCGCGCCTGGATCAGGCTTGCCCCGTTCCGATGACACCGGGGTTCGGGATGCCGGCTTCCAGCGCCTCGGCCTCCGGGCCCGGCTTGCTGCCACGGCCGAGCAGGAGGATCGAGGAGGCACCGAGCAACACGGCGAACCCGACGATGACGAGAAACAGTTCGTAGCCACCGGTGCTTGCCAGCGTCAGGCCAAGCAGCATCGCACCCGCTGCCGTCGAAAACGACATGGCGGCGGTGAGCAAGCCAAGAGTGGAACTGTAAACGGCCACGCCGAAATGACGGGCGACGAGGAAGGCGATGATGTCGCCCTCGGCACCGAACGCGAAGCCCAGGCAGAACACGGCGAAGGTGATGATCGCAGGCGTATCCAGGCTGGATGCCAGCAGGAACAGCCCGACGCAAGGCAGCGCCAGACCCACGAACGACGTGATCACGGCATTGAACCGGTCCAACGCGATCCCGGTGACGAACCGTCCGGCGAGCATCCCCACCGACACCGCGCTCAGCATCACTGCTGCGCCCTCGCCCGTAATGCCGTTGGCAAGCAGCAGCAGCTTGAGCTGCACCAGCACGATGGTCTGCGGCAGATTGCACAACAACATCGATACGAGCAGGATCCAGAACGGGCGCGACCGCAGGATCAGGGGATAATCCTCACGCGCGCGACGCTTCGGGGCCGTCGTCGTGCGTGTGCCGCGATCGGGTGGCAGCAGCAGGAACGTCACCAGCCCAGCGATGGCGGTGAAGATCGCGATGGCCTGATAGCTTGCGCGCCACCCGTTCGCTTCGACATAAGCGTTGAGGATCGGAGCGATGAAGATCCCGGCGATTGCAGGGCCGGAAGCCACGATCGCCAGCGCCAGGCCACGGGCGCGCTCGACGTGCTGGACGGCGGCACGGGTATAGACCGTCGATGTCGTGGTGACGCACAGCAGGCTCTGCAGCGAGAAGATCACGATATAGACCCACAGCTGTCCGCCCATCAGGCTGTATGCAAGATAGATCAGCGGCAGCGAGACCTGGCCGATCAGCGCAGTCCAGCGTACGCCGATGGTATCGGCAAGACGCCCGACCAGGGGGAAGATGAACGACATCAGCAGCGCCAGGCTGCCCACCATCGCGAATTCCGACTTGGGCCACTTGGTGTCGGCGATCAACGTCGGCGCAATCGTACTGGTGATGGTCCCCACGATCGACATGCCACTGGCCATGCCGATCGTCGCCGCCAGAAGCGGGCGCCAATTGCGGGCCAACTCGGTGAAATACGTCATCGAAAGGCGTCCTCTACCTATAAGCGGCGCCCTTGATCTTGTGCCGCCGCTATATCAGCCGCCGTTCTGACCGTCTCACCCGGATACGTCCAGCCCTCTCGGTCCGGATGCCGCGCCGTGGACGGCGCTCCATCGCGTCAGCGAAGCGGAGGTCATGGGCTTACCGACCCTCAAGCTTCGAGAACGCCCGCTCGATCATGCGCTGGCCACAAGCCGAGCGCCTCCCTTGCGGAACCCGCTGGCTAGCGCGGCCGGACCTCGGGGTGGATGCCCGCTTCCTGATTGTCCAATCCCGCCTGCGCCTGGCCGCGCAGGTCATCGCCGGGATCGCGGTCGACCAGCGTGTCCACGTGCATCCACTTCTTGACGATGGGTGACAGCAGCAGCACCACGACGGCGACGCCGATCGTGACCCAACCGATCTTGGCGTAGATGGCCAGCGTCAGTTCCTTGCTCATCACGCCGCTTTCGCCGCCGGTCGCCTCACCGATCTTGCCGGCCACGAAGTTGCCCACGGCAGTCATGTAGAACCAGGCGCCCATGATGAACCCGCTCAGGTGCACCGGCGAAAGCCGCGTCATCGCCGACAAGCCTACCGGCGACAGGCACAGCTCGCCGGTTGTCTGCAACAGGTAGATCAGGAACACGAAGATGACCGGCGTCATGACCGCCGGACCGACCGAGTTAGCGCCCCACACGAACAGCAGGAACGATACGCCAACCTGCACCAGCGCAAGACCGAACTTGGCGGGTGCCGATGGCTCGACACCCTTGCGGCCCAGGTACTGCCACAAGGCCGCAAACAGGGGGGCGAAGATCACGATGTAGATCGGGTTGATTGACTGGAACAGGCTGGTCGGCACGCCGCCCCGGTCGACGAACTTATCGGTGTAGAGGCTCAGGCTGCCGCCCGCCTGCTCGAACAGGCCCCAGAACACCGGGTTGAGCGCAACCAGGAACAGGATCGCGAAGATGCGCTCGCGCGGCTCCTTGGGCAGCTTGAATGCTTCGTACAGCGTGTAGAGCAGCATCGCCACGCCCGACACCATCAGCAGGCTCTGGATCACGTCCTGGTACTGCACCAGCAGCCAGATCACGACGACGGCGGCAAGGCCGATGCCATAGAGCGTCCACTCGCGGCTGCGGTTCAGGGGTACCGGCGGCTCGCCGTTGCCGCGCAGCGCCGGCTTGCCGAAGCTGAAGATGACGAGGCCCAGCGCCATGCCGATGCCGGCCAGGCCAAAGCCCCACGACCAGCCAATCGTCTCGCCCAGGTAGCCGACTAGGATCGTACCCATGGCCGCGCCGACGTTCACGCCCATGTAGAAGATCGTGTAGGCGGCATCGCGGCGTGGGTCGGTCATGCGATAGAGCTGGCCGACGATCACCGAGATGTTGGCCTTCAGGAAGCCCGAGCCGACGATGATCAGCGACAGCGCGAGCCAGAACACGTTGATCGCCGGGTCCGCCTGCTTGATCGCGGGATCGGTGACGCCGTGCATGCCCTCGACCGCCATGAACAGATGGCCGATCGCCAGCAGCACGCCGCCATAGAACACCGCCTTGCGCTGGCCGAGGTAACGGTCCGCCAGATAACCACCCAGCACCGGGGTGATGTAGACGAGGCTGGTATAGGCACCATAGATCAGGTTGGACTTGCCATCGGTGAACAGCCAGAACTTGGCCAGGTACAACACCAGCAACGCGCGCATGCCGTAATAGGAAAACCGCTCCCACATTTCGGCATAGAACAGCACGAACAAGCCGCGCGGATGGCCGGCGAATTCCTCGCTCTTGCGCGTGGCGATGATGCCGCCGATGATCAGGACCGCGAAAAGCGCGACGGCGGCTATCGCCCCGATCCAGTCACCCTCGTTCCAGCTGCCGATTTCCTTCATGCGGTGTCCTTAGAGCCGTAGTGCGTGCGCAAACGACGATGGTTAGCGAGCAATCCGCTGCAATCAAAGCGTAAAGGACCATGGGTAGCCCGCTAACGCCGGGCGCGTCGCAACACGGACACGTCCTGGCCGGAACGACGTTGCCAAGGCGCCATTCACCATTGCGAAACTACCAGGAAAATGGCACTCTGCCACCGTGGGAAGGCAGCATCTAGCTGCCCTTTGGTAGGGGTTCATATGATCCGGTCCGAGTTGCTGCAGTCGCTGGCCAAGGAAAACCCCGAGCTTCGCATCGATGACGTCGAACGCGCACTGGATACGTTCTTCGACGAGATCTCGGAAAGCCTGTCAGCGGGCGGACGCGTCGAACTGCGTGGATTTGGCGCGTTTTCGACCCGCCAGCGCGATGGCCGCAAGGGTCGCAACCCACGCACCGGAGAAGCGGTCGAAGTGGCGGAGAAGCGCGTTCCCTATTTCAAGCCGGGCAAGGACATGCGGCTGCGGCTCAACGTCAGCTAAGATCTACCGCCCCTCGCCGTCCCGCCATGCCGAAGCGACCATTGCCCGGCGTGAAGCGATCTGCCAGAGGTTGCCGGTGACGATATCCGGCCCGATGCGGACGTGGCGGAATGGTAGACGCAGCGGACTTAAAATCCGCTTGAGGTTCTCAGTGCGGGTTCGAGTCCCGCCGTCCGCACCAGATCGCCTGACCATCAGGTTCAGCCGGCAGGTACTATTTTGCCCCGCAAGCTGAAGGTTTTTCGCACTGCGGTCGGCTTTCGCGACGCCTATGTCGCAGCTCCCAGCCGAGCGGCGGCCTTGCGGGCGTGGGGAACGCAAAAGGATCTTTTCGCGCGTGGATCCGCCGAAGAGGTTACCGATCCCGCCTTGGCGAGCGATGCTTTGAGCAATCCTGGCGAGGTCGTCTATCGTACGCGCGGCGGCTTGGAAGAACAGGTCGCGGCCTTGGGAAAGCTTCCGCGTCGAAAGGCCAGGCGCACCGCATCCGCAAAGACAGGCAAGGATATCGCCGCACCGGCGCCCCCGCCCCGCAAGCCGCCACGCCCGCGACCCAGCAGGGCCGACGTGGAGGCCGCCGAACATGCGCTCACGGTGCTGGAACAAGAACAGCAAAAAGCCGAGCAAGACTTGCGCAAGCGAGAGCTGGCCCTGACGGCCGAGCGCAAGGCCAGCGAGGCGCGATTTGCCCGGCAATTTGAACACCTTCAAGCCAAACGGCGCGAGGCTCGCGACGCCTATGACGCTGCGTTGCGAGAGTGGGAGCCATGAACACCGATGCCTGCGCATGGCAACATGGTGTTAATCGTAGAGCAAGTTTCACGATTTTTTAGGAACGGGGCAGCTAATCAACAGCGTATATCCGCTGATCGCGTCGTGCTGCTTACCGCCAGTGACGGCGTGCGGGCCAGCTGAGGGTGCAGATGCAAGACATTGTTCAAAGCCAGGCCCATCAAGCGGATGCCCCGCCATCGGTTGCGGACTTGCGCGGTGCGCCTCGCTTCGCGCTCATGCTGCGCAGTGCCAAGCTGCTTGCCGACGGGGCCGAGTACCTGTGCATCATCCGCGACGTGTCGGAAACCGGGGTCAAGCTGCGGCTGTTCCATGCCGCTCCGCGCGCCGAGGTTCTGCTGATCGAGACCGCCAGCGGGCAACACTATCCGATGCAGCTGGTTTGGGAAGCCAACGGCGAAGCAGGTTTTCGCTTCCAGCAGCCGATCGACGTAGACGCCTTCGTAAAGGAGTCGGGGCCCTACCCCAAGCGGCCCTTGCGCCTTCGGGTGCATCACGCCGCCAAGGTCCGCACTATGAACGACACCGTGATGACGGCGACCATCCTCGATATTTCACGCCAAGGCGCCCGACTGAACATCCCGACCCGGCTGGCGATCGGCCAGAAGTTCTGGCTCGAGGCGCGCGAGCTGCCATTGTTCGAGGCCACCGTATGCTGGCGCCGCGAACCTGAATACGGCGTCGTGTTCAGCCAGTTGATGGGGCTGGAGGAGTTGGCCCAGCGCGCCGAGCGGATGGACCACGACGATCAGGGCTCCATCGCCGCCTGAGCCGGACCGGCTTTTTTCACCTTCGACCTGGTTTAGGCGACCCGGAACCGCATCGCCGCACCGTTCATGCAGTACCGCTTTCCGGTGGGCTTGGGGCCGTCGTCGAAGACGTGGCCGAGATGGCCGCCGCACCGGGTGCAGTGCACTTCGGTGCGCGGATAACCCAACGAGAAGTCCGTCGATGTCCCCACCCCGCCCGGAAGCGGCTTCCAGAAGCTGGGCCAGCCGGTCCCGCTGTCGAACTTCGTCGCCGAGGAATATAGCGCCTGGCCGTCTGCAGCGCACACGAACGTACCCTTGCGATGCTCGTTGTTCAGCGGTGATGAAAACGGCTGCTCGGTTCCTTCCTCACGCAGGATGTGGAACTGCGCCGGGGTCAATCGCTTGCGCCACTCGCTTGGCGTGAAGCGGACCGGGAAGCTCTTGGCTTGTGCGTCGTCGCTGCCGCACGCCGCGATCACCGGCATGGCGGCGCCGATGCCAAGCCAGCCAAGGAATTGCCGGCGAGATGTCGATCCTGATGTCATGAAACGAAGATCGCGCTTCGTCGCGGCTTTTTCAATCCGCCCCTTCAGCCTTTCGCTTTGCGCAGCCGCCTGAACGGACCGCGCCTCGACCCAACGCTTGCCGAACCGGACTTCATCACCCGGCGGCGAAACAGCTGCGAGCCCAGCCGCACCATGACCGCCACGAACAGCATCTGCCAGCCGATCGCCAGGACGTGCTGGCCCAGGCCTGGCTGCTGCGCCGCGCGTGCCAGCATCGCGAAGGGCGAACTGAAGGGAAAGATTACCGCGAAGATCTCGGCCGCGCTTCCCGGCTTGGTCATGGCGTAAGTGGCCAGAAAGAACACCACGAGCTGCAGCATCGTCGCCGGCATGGATAGCGTCTGCACTTCACGCACGGTGGCCGCCAAGGAGCCGATCGCCAGGAACACCGAACCCAGCAGCAGATAAGCCATGGCGAAATAGACGATGCCGAGCGTGATCAGCAGCGGCCAACCCACCGCCGGCTCCGGCAAAATTCCCAGCGAGCCGTGCGCCACCAGCACGAACAGCCCCGAAGCCGCGCCCCAGACGCCGATGCCGACGAACGAAACGCCCAGCATCGCGAACAGCTTGCCAAGGAACACCGCATCCATCGGGATCGCCGCCGCGAGGATCTCGATGACCTTGTTGCCTTTCTCCTCGACGAGATTGGACAGCACCATGCCGGCAAGCAGCATCGTCAGCAGGAACAGCAGCGTCTGTGCGGCTTGCGCCGTCAACAGCTGGTCCTTGTGTTCGCTTGCGGCGCTCGAAGCGGTCCGCCGCAGGGCTACGACCGGGACCGGCTGCGGTGTGCCATGGATTGCCGCGCCCGCGATGAGCGCCACGGGCCCGCGCCAGTCTTCTAGCTGCTCGGCGGTTCCGGTCAGCATGGGATGCGCGAGGGTGCCGGTCAGAACCGCGCCGATGGCGTCACGTTGGCTGCGAACCAGTGCCGCCTGCGGGATGAAAGCCTCTCCCGGGGCAAGCCTGCGCACTACGACCACCGGCGGCACCGCATCGCCCAGCTGAGCGGCCAGCGCCCTTTGCGATGCGACGAAAGCGTCGATATCGCCTGTGGTCATCGCCAGGCCTAGATGTGGCTGGCGGCTCGCGGCTTGCATCTGCTCGCCAAGTCCCCCCGAAAACCCCGCAACCGCCACCATGAACAGGGGGCCAAGCAGGAAGAATATGAAGCTGCGGCTGAACAGGATCGCGACGAAATCACGCCGCGCGATCACATAGGCAGCGGCAAGCATCGACAGACGACCGGCGATCGGCGTCGCAAAGGGCGGGTGCTCGCTCACTTGCCTTCCTCCTCAGGCTTGCCGGCTTCGAGCGCCTTTGCCGCCGCTTCCCCGGCGATGGCGACGAACGCATCGTGGAGCCCGGCCCGCTCGATCGATAGCGACAGGATGCCGGCGTCGCCTTCGATCAAGGTGCGCAGCAGCGGTTCGATACCCGTCTCGGGCAGGGCGAAGTTCCAGTAACGCCCCTCACGCCGCGCGTCAGCGGGTAGTCCGGCCCGCCACGCCCCCGTCTCGACGCGGGTCTCCAATCGCACTTGCGCCGCGATGCGATCGCGCGCCACATCAACTGGGCCAGCGAACGGCACCTTGCCGCCCGCGATGATCGCCACCTCGTCACACAGCCGTTCGGCGTGCGCGATGACGTGGGTGGAAAAGATGACGGTCGTCCCTTCCCGCGCCAGCCCGCGAATCACCGTTTCGAGCTTGCCCTGATTGAGCGCGTCGAGGCCGGAGAACGGCTCGTCCAGCACCACCAGCCGCGGACGATGGACCAGCGTGCCCAGGATCTGCACCTGTTGCGCCATGCCTTTCGAAAGCTGGCGGATCTGGCGATCGGCCGCATAACCCAGACCATGCGCTTCCAGCAGCTCGCGTCCCCGGCGGCGTCCCTCCTTCAGCGGCAGCCCGCGCAAGGCACCGATGAAGGCGATCGCCTCGGTTGCCTTCATCGACGGATACAACCCGCGTTCTTCGGGCAAATAGCCGATGGCCCGCGCCACGTCGTGCGGTCGATCTGCGCCCAGGACACGGCGATATCCCGCGTCGGGTTCGATGATCCCCAGCAACATGCGCAGCGTCGTGGTTTTCCCGGCGCCGTTGGGCCCAAGGATGCCGTAGATCGCGCCCTGCGGCACCGACAGGTCGACGCCATAGACCGCGGTGAAGCCATCGAAGCGCTTGATCAGCCCCCGCGCCTCGATCGCCAGCGGGCCGGAAGTCATGGCTACGTTGCCCGCCAAGCGCGTGTCTCCTATGGCCAGACTCATGCAGGCGCCTTCACCCCGTGGCCTCCTTGCCGATGCCGAGTCAACGCCAGCATCGGCAAGCCCGGTTAACATCGAGCTTACGCGGTTCGTCGCGGACATGCGCGCCTATGCCCAGACGCTGGGCTTCTGCGCCTTCGGCATCGCGCCTGCCGGAAGCGACCCCATTCACGGCGACCGGCTTTCCGCCTGGCTTGCGCAAGGCATGCACGGCAGCATGGCGTGGATGGCGGAGCGCGCGCATCAGCGCCGCGCGCCGCAAGCCCTCTGGCCCGAAGCGCAAAGCGTGATCGCGCTGGGGATGAGCTATGCCCCGGCGAGCGACCCGCTGCGGTTGGCCGATGATGGCGAACACGCGCGGATTTCGGCTTATGCGCAAGGCGGCGATTATCACGATGCCTTGAAGAAGGCGCTCAAGGCGCTCGCCCGCTGGCTGGTGGCCGAGGCACCGAAGCGGGCCCTGGGCGAGCCCGAGGTCAAGGTCTTCACCGATACCGCACCCGTCATGGAGAAGCCGCTGGCGCAGGCCGCGGGCCTGGGCTGGCAGGGCAAGCACACCAATGTGGTCAGTCCCCAGCACGGTTCGTGGCTGTTCTTGGGCGAGATCTACACGACGCTCGACCTGCCGCCGGACCAGCCCGCGCGCGATCGCTGCGGATCGTGCCATGCCTGCCAGGATGCCTGTCCCACCCAGGCATTCCCCGAACCATACCGCCTCGATGCGAGGCGCTGCATCAGCTACCTGACGATCGAGCACAAGGGGCCCGTGCCGATCGAGCTGCGGGGCAAGCTGGGCAACCGCATCTATGGCTGCGACGATTGCCTGGCGGTATGCCCCTGGAACAAGTTCGCCCGCGACGCCCATGCCTTTCGCGCCTATCTGCCCCGCGCCGAACTCGCCGCGCCCGAACTGGCGGATCTGCTGACTCTGGACGATGCGGCATTTCGCATGCTGTTTAGCGGATCACCGATCAAGCGGATCGGTCGCAACCGCTTCGTGCGCAACTGTCTCTATGCCGCCGGGAACAGCGGACACACGGAGTTGCTGGAGCATGTGTCGCCGCTGATGGCCGATCCCGACGAAGTCGTCGCCGATGCGGCGCGCTGGGCGGCTACCGCTCTGCAGGCTAAACCCTGAACTCACGCTCCGTGCGGGACGGCACCGCCAGCAGGCCAAGCAGCGTCAGCACCGCCGCACCCGAGATGTAGAGGCCGACGAACGCCAGACCGCCACGATCGGCCAAGCCTTGCGCGACGGCGGGCGCAAAGCCGCCGCCCAGGATGCCGCCGACGTTGAAGGCGATCGAGACTCCCGTGTAGCGCACCCTGGCGGTGAACAGCTGGGGCAACAGCGAGGCCAGCGGACCATAGACCAAGCCCATCGTAAACAGGCCGATACACAGGAACAGCGCGACCAACCCCAGCGAGCCGGATCCGAACATCGGGCCCATCGCGAAGCCGACCAGTACCGCGATCGCGCTGCCCGTCATGAGCACGGTGCGCGAGCTCCACTTGTCCGCAGCATAACCCGCAACGAAAATGCCCGCGGCCATGAACAGAATCGCGAACAGCTGCACGCTCAGAAAGCTGCGCTTGTCGTATCCCAACGCGGTCGTGCCATATCCGAGCGCGAAGGCGGTGGTGAGGTAGTAGATCGCGAAGCAGGCGACGACGGCGCAAGTTCCCGCGAGCGTCTGGCGCCATTGATCGCGCAGCAATTCGACGATGGGAATGGTGGTGTGCTGCTCCACATGGGCGGCGACCAGCGCCGGCGTGTCGGCCAGGCGAAAGCGAATCCACAATCCCAGGATCACCAGCACGGAACTCAGCAGGAACGGCAGCCGCCAGCCGCCTCCCATGAATTGCGCATCGCTCATCGTGGTGCTGAGGATCAGGAACAGCCCGTTGGCCGCCAGAAAACCGACCGGTGCGCCAAGCTGCGGCGCCATGCCGAAGCGCGCGCGCCAGCCCTCCGGTGCGTTTTCCACCGCCAGCAGCGCTGCGCCGCCCCACTCGCCGCCAAGGCCGAGCCCTTGTGCGAATCGCAAGACGCACAGCAGCAGCGGCGCGTACCAGCCAATGCTCTGGTACGTGGGCAGCACCCCGATCAGGACGGTCGCACCGCCCATCAGCAGCAGCGAGGCGACCAGCGTCGACTTGCGGCCGATGCGGTCTCCGAAATGGCCGAACAACGCGGCACCCAATGGGCGGGCGACAAAGGCGATGCCGAAACTGGCGTAGGCCGCCAGTTGCTGCGCCGATGGCGACGTCGCCGGAAAGAACAGCGGGCCGAACACCAGCGCCGCCGCCGTGGCATAGATGTAGAAGTCGTAGAATTCGACTGCCGTGCCGACGAGGCTTGCGGTCAAAACCCGCGCATGGCGGCGATAGACGTTCAAATCCGCTGCCCGATCAGAGCAGTTCTTTCAGAGGCTTGTCCTTGTCCGCCAGCTCGGCCAGATTGGGCTTGGCGCCAGCCTCCACCAGCTTGCGGCCCTGCACGTAGTCCTTGACCATGTTGACGCAATCGAGCGCCAGCACGCGGCCCTCCTTGAGATAGACGACCGAAAACGAACGCGTCGCCGGTTCGCCGCGAACAACCACCTTGTCGAAGCCGACGTTGATCCCGGCGGTCTGCAGCCGCAAGTCATACTGGTTCGACCAGAACCACGGAAACGCCTTGTACGGCTTTTCATCGCCGCAGATCGCCTTGGCCACGCATGTCGCCATGTCGTTGGCGTTCTGCACCGATTCCACCCGCATCACGGTGCCGCCGGCGAACTCGCACGCGAAGGCGGCACAGTCACCGATCGCATAGATATCGGGCAAGGACGTGCGGCAGAATTCATCCACGTCGATACCATTGGCGCCGGACGCCCCAGCGAAGATCAACGGACCGACCGCAGGCACGATGCCGATACCGACGATCACAGCCTGTGCCGGCAGCACCTCGCCGTCGGCAAGTTGCACGCCGGTGACCTTGTGCCCGTCGCCAACGATGAAATCGACCGCCGCTCCGGTGCGCAGATCGACGCCGTGATCGCGGTGTTCCTGCTGGTAGAACGCGGAGAGCTCCTCACCCGCGACGCGCGCCAGCACGCGTGGCAGCGCCTCGAGCAAGGTGACGTGGCAACCCAGCTTGCTGAGTACAGCCGCCGCTTCCAGCCCGATATAGCCGCCGCCGATGACGACGATGCGGTTGGTGCCGGCATCGATCTCGCTCATCAGCAAGTCGCAGTCCTGACGCGTACGTACCGCATGAACGCCGGCCAGATCGGCGCCTTGGCACGAAAGCCGCCGCGGATCGCCGCCGGCTGCCCAGATCAGCTTGCCGTAACCCAGTTTGCCGCCATTCGAGAGCGTGACCTCGTGCGCGCCGGCATCGACCTTGGTCACTTCGACGCCGAGCTCGAAGTGGATCTCCTTGTCGGCCCAGAACGTCGGCGGGCGGATATAGAGGCGGTCGAAGGTCTTTTCGCGCGCGAAGTATTCCTTGGACAACGGCGGCCGCTCGTACGGATACTCCGGCTCGCGCCCGATCACCACGACGGTGCCGGTGAACCCGTTCTGCCTCAGGGCGATGGCGGCCTGTGCGCCGGCATGCCCTGCTCCCACGATCACGACGTCTGCTTTGTCCATGACGCGGGAAGTCGGAGAAAACCGCCCGCGCGTCAATGCCCCACAGGCCAGCCGCGTGCCTTCATCGTTCGAGCGTTCAGGCGGATACCGGCTGGCGCAAGGCTTCCATCGTCAATTCCAGCGACTGGCGCTGCGCCTCGGGATCATAAGTGGACCCCGACAGAATCAACTCGTCCGCGCCGGTGCGAGCGACGAATGCCTCGATCCCCTCGCGCACCGTCTTGGGCGAGCCGATCGCGCTGACCGATCGCATCTGATCCAGCATCGCCAGGGATTGCGCCGGCAAGGTATCGCGATAGCCGCGGATCGGAGGCTTCGAGCGGCCGGGATTCCCGGTGCGCAGCGCGACGAACGACTGGTCGTTGGTCGAGGCCTGATACCACGCCTCTTCGTCGGTTTCGGCGGCCATCACGTTGATCGCGGCCATGAAGTGCGGCCGATCGAGCGTCTCGGAGGGTTGGAACCGCTCACGATACATCGCCGCCGCCTGATCGAGCGCGGCCGGTGCGAAGTGCGAGGCGAACGCATAGGGCATCCCCAGCATCGCCGCTAGTTG
Source organism: Novosphingobium sp. TK46 (assembly GCF_055361525.1). Lineage (NCBI taxonomy): Bacteria > Pseudomonadati > Pseudomonadota > Alphaproteobacteria > Sphingomonadales > Sphingomonadaceae > Novosphingobium > Novosphingobium sp. TK46. The sequence goes on along the minus strand of NZ_CM143963.1, from coordinate 1,754,034 downwards.
CGCGCCGAACAAGCTGGAACCCAGGATCCACATCTCGACGTCGGCACCCGCCGCCTGCGGAGCGGACACGCCCACCGATGGATCGCCCGCGAAGCGCGCGCGCAGTTCCACGACGTCCTGCGGAAACGCCTCGGACGCCTTGTGGATGTCCTTGCGCAAGGCATAGGCCAGCCGTCCATCGGCGCCTGGCGCGCGCCCGAGCCCCAGATCGATACGGCCGGGAAACAGCGCGTCGAGCGTGCCGAACTGCTCGGCGATCACGTAGGGATTGTGGTTGGGCAGCATGATCCCGCCCGAACCGATGCGGATGGTTGAGGTCGCATTGCCGATATGCGCCAGCACTACGGACGTCGCACCCCCGGCGATGCCGTCCATGCCGTGATGCTCGGCCACCCAGTACCGCTTGTAGCCGGCGCGCTCGGCAACTTGCGCGGTCAAGGCCGTCTGGGCGAGCGACTCGGATACCGAACCGCCCTCGCGGACCGACACGAGATCCAGGACCGACATGGGGATCATGGCGCGATTGCTCATTTGGCGGCTCCATTGTCGAGTTGGGCGAGGTAACCCTTCGCGGTCTTTGCCGCGTCGCTGTCGGGGGCGGTGGCGAGCACCGATTGCCAGCTCTTTCGCGCGGCCGCATCCCGGCCGCCAAGCACGGCGATCACGCCGGCCTCAAGGCCGACCTCGGGATCCTGGGGCGCGATCTGCGCGGCGCGTTCGATCTGGGTCTGCGCCTCGGCCAGCTTGTTGTCACGCCGCGAAAGCGTGGCCGAAAGCAGCCAGGTCTGCGCGTCACCCGGAGCGGCGGTGCGGGCCTCGGCCAGCGCGGCTTCGGCTTGCGGCTTTTGGTTCAGCGCGACGAATGCGCGCGCGCGATCGACCGCTATGGTCCCCAGCAGGTCGCTGTCCTGCGCGCTCTTGGCTTGCGCCTGGGCCGCGTCGAGGATGGGCAATGCCGTGGCGGCCGAACCGCCCGCCAGCGCCGCATTGCCGGCCATCGCGCCCAGTCGTGCACGGCTGGCGGCATCGGTCGGCGGAGCGGCGTCGCGTGCGCGCAGGAAAGCGTTCTGCGCCTCGCTCCAGCGCTCCATGGCACCGAAAGCCACGCCCAGGCACAGGCCGGCGCGTACCCGCTCGTCACCCACCGCGCGATCCAGGGCCTTTTGCGCGGCCACGGCACCGGCGGCGGGGTTCGCCTGCATTTCGTCGACGCACCCGGCGGTCTGCCCGGCGGGCATGATCGGGCCGTTCGCGGAGCCGCCGGTTTCTTGCACGCGACGCTTCGCCTCGATGGCCTTGCGATCGAGAATTTCGGGCGGCAGCGACGTCACCGATGCGCCGTATTGCAAAAGGGGAAGTAGCAGCAAAAGCATGAAAGTCTCCGGCGCCTAGCGCGCCCATCCGGCAAGTTCACCGACGGCATCAAGCAGCCTGGCGATGTCCGCGTCCCGCGACAGGCGATGATCGCCGTCCTTGATCAGCGTGACCTGCACCGCGTCTGAACGCAGCGCTTCGGCCAGCCTGAGCGAAATGGCCCAGGGAACGTCGGGATCGGCCTGGCCATGCAACAGCCGCACCGGAGCATCGATGGCGACCTCCCCATCGAGCAGGCGGTGCCGCTGCCCATCGGCCCAGAAAGCGGGATAAGTCGGCGTCGCCTCGGGGCCATAGGGGTTGTCGGCCCACAGCGTCTCGCCCGCCGCGAGCCTGGCTTGCTCGTCGTCCGGGGTGCCCCAATCGGTGAAGTCCGGCGCTGGTGCCACGCCGATAAGCCCGGCGACGCGATTGGGCCGTAACGCCAGAGCCACCAGCAGCATCAGCCAGCCACCCATCGAGGACCCGACCAGCACAACCGGCCCGGGACAGTGCGCGGCGATCAGCGCTAGCACCTCGTCGCGCCAGCCGGAAAGCGTACCGTCGGCGAAGTCGCCGGAACTCTGCCCGCAGCCGGAATAGTCCAGCAGCAAAGCGCCATGCCCTTGCGCCCGTGCGGCCGCGAACACTGCCATCGCCTTGCCGCCCGCCATGTCGGACTTGTAGCCGGGCAGGAAAACGACCGTTGGGCCTTGACCCAGCGTGAAGCGGTAAGCGATGCGACGACCATCGGGCATGTCGTGAAAGGCGATATCCACCATCCCCAAAACGTGGCGATCCACGCTGCGCATCACAAGGGTCGAAGGGTGCCAGCTCTATCAATCCGATCTTAAGCGCTCTTGCCTAAGGCCGAGCCATGTACCGACGCGCCCGCCCGCCGCTGATCGATCGTTTCGCCACCTCGCCGCGTGCGCTCATCGCCCTCTGGGCCTTGTTCGTCGCCCTGCGGCTGGTGATACTGCTGATCCCGGTGGCGGCGACTTCCGACGCCGAATGGTACGTGCTGCGCGCCATCGGCCTGGCTGCTGGCGAGGGATACCTGGACAACACAGGAGCGCCCACGGCGTTCTGGCCGGCGGGTTGGCCGATAGCGATGTCGCTGCTGTTCCGCATCACGGGCCCCTCTTTGATGACAGTCGGCCTGTTCAATCTGGCTTGCTCGATCCTCACCGGCTATCTCGCGCTCCTGCTTGCCAGGCGCCTGTTCGGCAGCGAGCTGGCGGCACGCACCGGCTTGCTGCTGTTCGCGCTCTATCCAAACGCGATCGGCTATGTTCCGCTGGCGCTGACCGAGGTGTTCTACACCGCGCTGCTTCTGTTGGGCTGCTGGCTGGTCATCATGCGGCGTTCGGCATTGTGGCTGGTGGCGGCGGGGATCGTGTTCGGCGTGGCCACCTTGGTGAAGGCGCAGACGCTGGTGATGGTGCCGCTGCTGTTCGCAATCGACTGGCTGCGCACGGGCGACATATGGCGCCGCCTCCCCGCTTTGATCGGCCAGGGCGCGCTGGTTCTGGCAATGGCCGCGCTGACCGTCATGCCGTGGACGCTGCGCAATCACGCACGGTTGGGGGCCTGGGTCGCGGTGTCCACCAACGGCGGCTTCACGCTGCTGACCGGCAACAACGACACCGCGACCGGAGACTATACACCCGCCGATCCCACGGTAACCGCACTGATGGCGCGCAGTGATCTGAACGAAGTCACCCGCGATGCCGAAGCCAAGCGGTTGGGTTGGGCCTGGATCGCCGCCAATCCCGACGGCTTCGTGTCTCTCGCCCCAAGAAAGCTCGCACGGTTGTGGCTGCCCGATGGCGAAGCGGAGTGGGCCTATCAGGCCGGCGCCCCGTCCTACGCGCGGTTCGCCCCGCTCTATCGTGCCGTTCGTATCCTGAACCAGGCGTTCTATGCGCTGCTGATGCTGGGGTTCGCCGCAGCTTTCGTGATGATGACGCTGAACCGCCGTGCCAAGCGGCAACGCTGGGTCGGCTGGTGGCTGCTGCCGTGGGGCGTGGCGGCCTATCCCAGCCTGATCGCGCTGATCTTTTCGGGTCAGTCACGGTTCCACTATCCGGTGATGCCGTTCGTTTGCCTGGCGAGTGGCTGGCTCTTGGCCGAGGTCTGGAAGGCCAGAGTTACGGCGCGCGACACCGCCACCGCGCCCGTCATCGCAGCGTCTGCGTGACAATGCCCATTGTGCAGCTTATATCCGCAACCATGGCAATCCCGAGCGCCCCGGCCACGACCACTACCACCGGGACAATCCCGGGGTGTCGGCACGCGCGCTGAGCGTCTCTGCCGCCGCCCGGGTTCGGGTGGTCGGCGTCCCATCCGAACCTGCTGAAATCGGCGCCGGACTTTGCGCCACGCGGCCCCATGTGCCATGGCGCGCGACGGTACTAGGGAAGACGACAATGTCCGAGATGTTCAAGATCAGCCTGCCCGACGGCTCGGTGCGAGAAGTACCCGCAGGCTCGACCCCGGGCGATGTCGCCGCGGCGATCGGCCCGGGCCTGGCCAAGGCGGCGCTGGCGGCAAAGGTCGATGGCGAGCTGGTCGATCTCTCCCGCCCCTTCGAGGGTGATTCGCAGCTCGCGCTGGTCACCTCTCGCGACGAGGCCGATGCCCTTGAACTGGCCCGTCACGATTTTGCCCACGTTCTGGCAGAGGCGGTGCAATCGCTGTTCCCCGGCACGCAGATCACCTTCGGCCCCTCTACGGATGATGGCTTCTACTACGACTTCGCCCCTAAGGATCGCCCCTTCACCGAGGAGGACCTGCCGGCGATCGAAGCCGAGATGCGGCGGATCATCGCCGCCGACAAGCCGCTGCACCGCGAAGTCTGGACGCGCGCGGACCTCATCGCCCGGTGGGCCTCCGAAGGCGAAACCTTCAAGGCCGAGTGGGCGGTGGAGCTGCCCGAAAACGAAGAACTCTCGGTCTATTGGTCCGGCTCGCCCAATTCGGACGGCGCCTGGCTCGACATGTGCCGCGGTCCGCATCTGCCCTCGACCGGCAAGCTCGACCCTGCCGCTTTCAAGCTGACGCGCGTGTCCGGCGCCTACTGGCGCGGCGACCAGAAGAACGCGATGCTCAGCCGCATCTATGGCACCGGCTGGCTGAACAAGAAGCAGCTCGAGGCGCACCTGATGCGGCTGGAGGAAGCCGGCAAGCGCGATCACCGCCGGCTCGGCAGCGAAATGGACCTGTTCCACCTCCAGGCCGAGGCGCACGGTTCGGTGTTTTGGCACCCCAAGGGCTACCTGATCTGGCGCGAGCTGGAGGCCTACATGCGCCGCGCCATCGACGGCGCCGGCTATCGCGAGGTCAAGACCCCGCAAGTGATGGACGCGCGCCAGTGGGAGCAGTCCGGCCACTGGGGCAAGTACCGCGAGAACATGTTCGTCATCCCCGACGAAGTGCCCAACGTCGAGGACGAAGGCCCGATCGTTTCGGATGACGCCGAGTGGATGGCGCTCAAGCCGATGAATTGCCCGGCGCACGTGTTGATCTTCCGCCAGGGCATCAAGTCGTACCGCGACCTGCCTTTGCGCATCTACGAGAACGGCTGCTGCCATCGCAACGAGCCGCACGGCGCGCTGCACGGGTTGATGCGGGTGCGCCAATTCACCCAGGACGATGCGCATATCTTCTGCCGCGAGGACCAGATCGTCGCCGAGACGCAGGCGTTCTGCGCGCTGGCCGACCGGATCTACAAGGACTTCGGTTTCACCTACGCGATCAAGCTGGCGCTGCGCCCGGACAAGCGTTTCGGCAGCGACGCGATGTGGGATCAGGCCGAGACCGAGTTGCGCGAGGCGGTGGTTCAGGCCGGGCTCGCCACGCCGGAGTACGGTTGGGAGGAACTGCCCGGCGAAGGCGCGTTCTATGCGCCCAAGCTGGAATGGCACCTGACCGATGCGATCGGCCGCACCTGGCAGGTCGGCACGATCCAGTCCGACCGGGTGCTGCCCGATCGCCTCGACGCGCACTACATCGGCGAGGACGGCGCCAAGCACCGCCCCGTCATGCTGCACCGCGCGATCTTCGGTTCGTACGAGCGGTTCATCGGCATCCTGATCGAACACTTTGCGGGCAAGCTGCCGGTGTGGCTCGCGCCGGTGCAGGCTGTGGTAGCGACGATCGTCTCGGATGCGGACAGCTATGCCGAGGAAGTCACGGCCAGGCTCAAGGCCGCAGGCGTGCGGGTCGAAACCGACCTGCGCAACGAGAAGATCAACTACAAGGTGCGCGAGCATTCGCTGCAGAAGGTCCCCTACCTGCTGGTGGTCGGCAAGCGCGAGGCCGAGGAAGGCACCGTCGCCATCCGCACGCTGGGCGAGCAGCAGCAGAAGTTCGTCACTCTCGACGAGGCGATCGCCCTGCTCAAGGACGCCGGCACCCCGCCGGATCTGAAGTGACCATTCGGGACGGAACAGCGAACGATCGCGCGCGCGCATTTGCCATCTGGCGCGCCGGGATCGCGGCAACCCACGGGTTTCTTGCGCCGGACCACAAGGCCAGGTTCACCGGAATCGTAGAGGACATGCTCGCCACGACACCGTTCACCGTCGTCGCGGACAAGGCGGGCCAGGTGCAAGGCTTCATGGTCTTCGTCGACGGTTCGATCGAGGCGCTGTTCGTCGATCCTGCGGTGCATGGCCGGGGTTTCGGATCGGCGCTGGTCGACCAGGCACTCTCGATCGATCCGCAGGCGTGCGTCGATGCCAACGAGCAGGCCGACAACGCGCTGCCGTTCTACGAGGCCAGGGGCTTCGTGCAAGTCGGGCGATCCGAGCGCGACGCGGAAGGCTTGCCTTACCCCATCATCCACTTGCGGCATCCCGGTCCCGAGGCATCGATCACATGATCCAGCGTGAAAAACTGGCCACCGCTCAGGTTCCCGGTGGCGCGGAACTGACGCTCTATCGCCATGATCGCGATCACATGATCGTGCTGGGCGACAACGAACTGATGAGCACGCGCAAGTGGGGCTCGGAAGAAGCGCTGGCGACCATGGCTATCGACAAGATCGGCAACGCCAAGCAGCCCAGCCTGCTGATCGGCGGCTATGGCATGGGCTTCACCTTGCGCGCCGCGCTGAAAGCCTTGCCGGCGAACGGTCACGTCACCGTGGTCGAGCTAGTGCCCGAAATCATCGAATGGGCGCGCGGGCCGATGGCGGACCTGACCGCGGGATGCCTTGAGGATCCGCGAGTGACGCTGGTGCAGTCTGACGTCGCGCCTTTCATCGCCGGCGCTCATGCCGACTACGATGCGATCCTGCTCGATGTCGACAACGGGCCCGACGGTCTGGTGCGGGAGGACAACAACATCCTCTACTCCACCCCGGGCCTGCGCTCTGCCAAGCGGGCCTTGACCGCCGATGGCGTGCTGGCGATCTGGTCGGCAGGCCCGGACGCGACCTTTACCCGCCGGCTGGAACGGTGCGACTTCGTGGTGGACGAGGTGAAGGTGGCGTCCCGCAGCAACGGCAAAGGTCCCAAACACATCATCTGGTTCGCCTCGAAGCGCTAGGTCGCTCCCGCGCAGGACGATGCGACCTGCGCGGCTATCGCGGCATCGATACGGTCCTGATCGACCCAGCCACCATCGTTACCACAACACGCCTTCGGAATCCGGGGCGATGGGTGGCGGTGGCTCCTTGCCGATCGACTGGAGCAGATCGATCTCGATCGTCCGGCACATGTTCAGCAAGGGCAGATCGTGGACCGTGTTGGCGAACGGATCGACCAGATCGTTCCCGATCGCAAGCACCGCCAGGAACATCAGCCCGGCCACGGTGGAGCCCAGCGGGGTTGCGAACTGCAGAGTCTCGACCAGCCCGATCGGCAACAACAAACAGAACATGTGGGTGAACAAGGTGGGCAGGAAACGGTACTGCGTCGGCAGCGGTGTGTTCTTCAACCGCTCCATGCCGCCTTGGGCATTGGCGATGTCGACGAGCACGGCCTCAAGCTGGGTTTGCTGGATCGTATCGATCCAGCCATTTCGGCGAGCTTCGTCGATGCGTCGCCCGGTATCATCCAGAATGCCGTTCGCGACGTTGACGCGCGAAAGTGCGAGATCCGCATCACCTTGTGGCAGCAGCCGTACCACCTCTTCGTCGGGTGACTGACGACGCAGCTGGCAACGCAGCGCGTGCACATAGGCGATCTGGCGCATCACGATGCGCCGCTTCATCTCGGCTGCATCCGGATCGGGCATGAAGTTGCGGACACCACGCGCCAGGTTGCGGCTGGCGTTGATCATCAACCCCCACAGTCCGCGCCCTTCCCACCAGCGTTGGTAAGCCGAGTTGCTCCGGAAGCCGAGGAACAGCGCCAACGCCGAACCGAAGATCGTCAGCGGCAACGGTGGCGCGCTAAATGGCAGATAATAATACGTTATCGTGACGATCACATCCCACACGAACAGGATCGTCAGGGTCTTCCAGACTTCACGGGCAATCTGCTTGGCACTCGGCGCAGCATTGATGATCATTGGCGGATCGTCGAACCTTTTTCGTTTTTCACAAACTGACCGGAATCAGCTGCCTTTGCCATCGCGATCGAGGTGCCGGTGGCGGGTCGGATCGCGAACCATTCACTGCGATCGATTGCTACCAGGAAGCCCAGCACGCCCAGTCCGAACAGCAGCAGCAGCGCCCGACCGGCCAAGGCCTCCATCATGCGCTTCTTTTCCAATCGTCCGGCGTCATCCATGTGCACGTTTCCTTACTTAGATCCAAAGCTGATAAGTGGAAGGCGCGGTTGTCGGCAGTGTTCATGGATTGCAACAAAGGCTTGCTGCGCTGCAGCATGGCGATAGGCCGACCGCTTCACAAGATTGGTGCCTACGACGAACTTCGTGCTCTTGCCGCCAGCATGGCCAATCATGCACCGATCATGTGCTAGATGGTGAACAAGGGTCCGGCGCAGATGAGAGCCAGGGCACAGACGACCACGCCGCCGCCCTGCAGCAGTTCCGATTGCCCGGCACGTCGAGAGACTCGTCTGGCGATGACAACAACCCTGCTCATGGTACGACCATCCGCCCCAGGTGCTTTAAAACCGGTTAAATCGCCGAAGCTGACATCCATAACTTTGGTACTGGGAAGCGGACGGCCCGAGCTAGGCGGCCTTGCAGCGAAAGAGCCTGTCAGGGCGACGAGCCGGCCAGGACGAACCTCGCCTGATCGGACATGACAACCGTTTTCGGGAACAGCGCCAACGCGGCCCGAGCGGCGGCGACAGTTCCCACGTTCACGGAAAAGGTCAACAATTCGCCCCGAAAGTGCATTTCGACGTTCACCGTTTTCCAGGCCGTCCTGAGTTCGACCCTCTCGATATCGGCGAAGCGGCGCTCGTGCCTGCGGAGCATGCGATAGCGGATCCCTGACGAAAGGATGGCAAGCGACGGATTGGCATTGTTGCTGGCGATCGCGAACCACCACGGCAATCCTTTGATGCCGGCAAAGGCCGCAAGGACCGCAACCGTCGTGCCCGCTTCCGCGGCAGAATGGATTGGCCCGCGCTGGCCGCGCGCGGAGCGCCTTTGGACAAGGCGGTAGAGGATATAGATCGTCATCCCGATGGCGATCGGCTGAAGCATCAGCATGATCACGGTGCCAAGGACAGCGCCTGTCGTGTCGGTCATGGTCGGCTCCGGCTTGGCAGAATGCGCCTTGGGTTGCTGCTCCAAGGCAAGGCTGACGTGAGATGGCGCGGCGTCGCTATGGTCCGTAAGATCCGGCTAACCGGCCACCGTCTCCACAAAGCGAGCGGAAATCCACCCCCGCCGGCACGGGCCCTCATAGCGCAGCAACGGCTTCTTCGCGGTTGGACGAGGGATCGCACAATCGCCGCCACCGGCAGGCTGCACGATAACTGCCGCCCACTCGCGCGTGTTTTCACACTCGAACATGAGCGTACCCGGCTTCAGGCGATCGGTTTCGGGCCATGCCGTTCCTGGACCGACGCGGAGAGACAGATAGCCATCGCGCCCTCGATGCGGCAGCTTGGGCCGGACCATGGATGGGCACGCGTCCATGTTCGGGTCGTACCGAAGCAACACCGCAACACGATCCGGCGGAGAGATGGGCACGATTGCGGCGGCAGCGGAGGAGAAGGCGACAAGGCTGCCGATCAGCAGCATCGCACGAGATGGCATTCTCGATCCTTCCATCGTTTGACGGCCGAATGTTGGAGAACAGCCGAGCGAGGTCAAGTGCGCAGATGCTGACGGTCCGACCGATCTTTCAGCAAATAGCAACCACATCGCGCAGCCGCCGGTTAATGGACGGCGGGGCAAACCGGGAGAAACCGGAGTAGCTATGCAAGAAGCACTTTTCGAGAGCGGCGCCGTCGCCCGCTCGGCGGGCCTGGACGCCTTGGCCAATCCCTTTTTTGACGAAGCTGCGATGCCTTCGGCCACTGGCGAGAGCATCGAAGACTGGGGCATCAAGTTGTCGACGTGGCACGCGGGCTGGCAAGCGGAGCCTGTGGGCGACGCTGGGGCTTAGGCGCATCGCGTCACGGATGATCGCGTGCGATCGCGCTCAACCCAGTACTCTGGATCCGTTCAAAATTCCCTCGACCAGCGAGTCACCGGCACTCGATGGATTTGCGCGGATAGACGCCTCCTCTCGCCCGATCGCGGCCCACAGTCCCTGAGCCGCCTGGCGAGTGACGGTTCGCTGGATACCGGAAATGTCGACCCCGGTCGCCGCTCCCAGTACCGGGCCCAGGATGGATCCGCCATCCAATTGCCGCAAGGCATCGCCGACCTCGGGCAGCATCACGTCGATGATGCGGTCGCCGATTGATTGTTCGAGATAGGAGGTTGCGGCGGTTGGTCCCCCGCGCAGGATACCCACCGCATCGGAGAAGGTGAGCGAACGGATCGAGTCATAGACGAGCGGTGCCGCGCGATCGGCGGCATCGCTTGCGGCACGGTTCACCAGCGCGGTCAGTTCGCGCTGGACGGGCGCCGAATGCAAGAGCGCTCCCAGGATGGCCGAAGAACGATCGCCGCCGATCGTCGGCAATGCGAGCCGCGCCTGGGCATCGTTGAGATACCCGTCCGGCGTGATCAGCCGCGCTATCGCGCGCTGGCTCGCGATGGCGAGCAGGCGCCGCAGACCTTCCGTCGTTCCATCGCCCGAGCCGATCGTGGCGCACCCAGGCAAGATGAGCAGCGGCGCGGCCATTAAGGCACCAAGAAGCAGAGACCTGCGAGAAGGATGGAGCATCGGATTACCTCGTCTGGAGGAACGTCATACGACCGTGACGCTGTAACGCCACCTTAACGGAGGAGCGATGGCGGCGCAGTTCCAGGTTCTTGCACCGGCCCTGACATCAGCCACCTGTCGGCACCGCCACCACCCTGATCCATCGTCTGCCTTGGCGAGCGTATCGGCTGCCCCAATCCTGCGTCGCCATCGCTCCTTCCGGCGACCGGTAAACCTCCTTCGCCCTGCATTCGAAGACTTGCGGCGAAATCGGATCCGGCGTGCAGGTGCCGACATCGACACGAAGAAGAACAGATTTCGGGTCCAGACCCGACAACGCCTTTTCCCGTTCCCAACCCTCGTTGATATCTTCGAGCATCATTGCCCGCACAGCAGCGGGTGGCCTGATTTCCTTGGGTTGGGCGAATGCCCCGTCGCCCAACAGGGCGATGCACAGGATCAAGGCGGTACAAGCAGAACGGTTCATGGTGACACATCCTTAGGTGCCGCTACGACAGCTCCATCATAACGCGGATCTTGCGGCCTGGGCCTGGGCGGAACCTGGTCCAATCCTGCCTACAGGAAGGGTCCTTGGCTGCGAAGTCCGCGGGCTCACTGCCATACATCAACCACCGGCCCATCGAAGTTGCCGCCGAGTTTATGTTGGGCCGCCGCCAGCTTTTGCGCAGGCATGCCGCGCAAGTATCCGTCCAGGATTTGTTCGAAGTTGCCGATCAATCCTTCCATGTCTCTCGAAAGACGCATGAACTCGAAGCCCTTGGCATGCAGGCCTTTCTGCTGGATCGGGATGTTCGAATAATCCTGGCGTGGAATCGGCGGAAAATCGGGGCTGTCGAACGGCAGCACGATCGGCTCCATGACAGGATCAGGCTCCTCTCCCTTTGGGTAGAAGGTCAGCGACCACAATTCGAAGAAACAGCTCTCCGGACCCAAGGGGCGAATGCGATAGGCCGACATCGAACTGAATATCGGCAGCAGGAAGTAGTGCGGAAAAAGAAACTCGACCGCACTGATCGGCGCCGATTGCGCGACGGCCAGCAAGTCGGGAACCGGCTCGCCGCGCTCACGCAGGCGCTCCGACAGGCGCTGCATCACCAGCGCATACCATTGCGGCACCGCAATGTTCGGATCGTCCGGCAGGCCTTCCGACGATACTTCGCGAGCGATCTCGACCTCCTTGGCGTGCACCATGCCGGCCATGCCCTCGCTCAGCAATTCCAGGTGATGGATCTGCATATCGACGGCCTGCCTGGTCGTGACACCTGCCACCGCAACGCGCCTGGCATTCGCCGCACCGTCCTTGCGCAACGCCACATCGGGGTCGAACGGATCGTGATAGACACCCTGCAGCGGCTTGTGCAGTTGCGGATGGGTCTGCATCACGTGATAGCCTTCCATGAAGGCCTCTATCGCCACCTTCCAGTTGGCCGGCAGCACCGTCGCATACGACCACTCGGCTCTCAAATGCTGCACGCGGTGCGCCTCGAGCCGATCGGCGAGTGGGCCCAGGCTTTCCTTGACGCTCGGCGCGTCGTCATCATGGTTGATCCAGACGCAGCCGGCGAACACCTCGGCCCGACAGGGGATAAGGTTGATCTCGTCCGGATGAAGCTGCCTGTCCGAGAACAGGTGCTTGCCATAGACCAGCGTACTTTCGCCATCCATGTTCCAGCGCCAGCCATGGAACGGGCAGATGAAGCCGGATTTGGAACAGTTGCCGTGCGCGGTCGCATGCGAGGATCCGATCGTGGTGCCCCCGGCGATAGGCACACCGCGGTGACGGCAGGCGTTGTGGAACGCCTTGATGCCGGTGCCGGTCCTGACCACGATCACCGACTTGCCCACGTTCTCGTACTCGATCCAGTCGCCGATATCCTGCAACTGCTCCTCGCGGCAGGCCATTTGCCAGACATGCGGCCACAGATGTTCTACCTCCGCGTCGTAGAACGTCTTATCGTAGTAGCGCTGAACCGGGATCCGCTCGGGATCATCGATGGCGAACGGAACGGTACGGATGCCGCCTTCAGGTGTCTCAAGCATGTGCGCCATCTCCCGCGCTTTGTATTCGCGGCAGTACATCGCGCAGAGGCGGTGCTGGCAAGCGCTATCGGACCGGTTGCACGCAGGGACAACAGTATCGGTCATCACGATGGCTGCCCGCCAGCGATCGAGCTGATCAAGTTCAGGCGGCAGCGACGCTCCAAGCCAGGCGGCGGAAGAACGCGCTTCTTGAGGGCGCTGATCTCCGCACGGGAAGAATCAACATAGCGAGACGCGAGCAGTCACGTCGCAGATCGTCGACAGTTGGACGCGGCACGTCAGGGCATCTCCCGAACAGGCTGTGCGGCAAACATGGCATGGATCTGAGCGACAACCGCAGCGCCCTCACCCACGGCGGCGGCCACGCGTTTTGTGGAACCAGCGCGGACATCGCCGATGGCGAACACGCCGGGATGGCTGGTCTCCAGCGGCAAGGCACCGGTTCCTGTGATGATGAAGCCCTTGCCGTCGGTGTCGACACAGTCGCGTGCCCAGTCGGCATTGGGATCGGCGCCGATGAACAGGAACATGTGGCGCACCGCGCGCCGGGTGATGCTGCCGTCGCGCATGTCGCGCAAGGTCGCGGCAGTGAGCCCTGTCTTGCGATCGCCCTCCAGACCGGCGATTTCGCTGCCGATGTGCAACTCGACATTGGGAAGTGCGGCGATCCGGTCGATCAGGTAGCGCGACATCGTCGCCGTCAGGTCGCGTCGTACCACGAGGTGCAGCTTCTTGACCTGCGGCGCGAGGAACACGACCGCCTGGCCTGCCGAGTTGCCGCCGCCCACCAGCACCACCTCCTCGCCCGCACAAAGCCGCGCCTCGATCGCGGACACCCAGTAGGAGACACCTGCACCCTCGAATTCGGCAAGATCGGGCAAGTCGGGCCGTCGATAGCGCGCGCCCGACGCGATTACCACCGAACGGGCGCGCACCCGCCGATCGTCCGCGCAGACCAGCGCCAGCCCCGGCTGATCGCAATCGAGGCGCTTGACGCCGAGCGGTATGGCGATTTCCGCTCCGAACTTGAGCGCCTGATTGAATGCCCGGCCCGCCAGCGCCTGCCCGGAGATGCCGGTGGGAAAGCCCAGGTAGTTCTCGATCCGCGCCGACGCGCCTGCTTGCCCGCCCATCGCGTGCGCATCCAGAACCAGCACCGACAGCCCTTCCGACGCGGCATAGACCGCAGTGGCAAGTCCGGCGGGACCAGCGCCGACGACCGCTACGTCATAAACCTGCTTCGGATCGATTTCGGGTACAACGCCGAGGCAGGCGGCGAGTTCTTCGTTGCTCGGACGCTTGAGTATGGGGCCGCTTGGGCAGACCACCAGCGGCAGTTCCTCGTCGAGCACGCCGGTACGCTCGACCAGCGCACGCCCCTGCTCGTCGGACCGGATGTCGAGCAGCAGGTTGGGCAGGCCACTGCGCGATAGGAAGTCCTGCAGTCGCAAAACGTCGGGGCTGTTCGGCAAGCCGATGATGATGGTCCCGGCGCCACCCTCCTCGATCAGGGCGACCCGCCGCAGGATAAGTGCGCGCATGACGACTTCGCCCAGATCCGCCGAGCCGACCATCAGCGCGCGCAAGTGCGCCGGATCGAGCGGCAGCGCGGTGCAGCCTTCCGGCCCGGCCCGCCCGGCCGCTATCGAAGGCCGGCCGGCCAGCTGGTTCACCTCGCCCGAGAACTGCCCGACCCCGTGCGTGGTGATCGGCGCTTCGCCATCGAGCCCGTCACGACGCAAAACCTCGATCGTGCCTGCCAGTACCAACCAGGCCGGCGCATCGTGATCGCCAATGGCATAAAGGGTCACGCCCGCCGCAAACTGCACTTCCGCGCCACTGGCAAACCGCCGCGCGGTCGCGATCTGCGATGAATTCAATACCGGAAATCGCTGATATTCGCGGGTATCGACCGTTTTCATGCTCGTCTCCATAAGCGCCGAAGCCGCCAGACCGATCTGGGCAATCGTCGATGATCGCACCATCATACCTAGGTGTGAAAATGCGCTGCCGAGCGATACAGATCGAGGGATCTGCGATCCCTGACAAGATCGGCAATGATTTGATCCGCAATCGCTTGTGAGACCATCAGGCTTGCGCGACCGGCGAGAAGCCGCGCCGCGCTAACTGGCGCCTGCGATCGCGCCGGGGGTCAGCGCCAGCGCCATGAGGATCAGCGCCGTGCAGATGTAGCCCCATGTGCCCATCCCTGCCCATGCCAGCTTGATGCCGCGCCGTGGCTGGTGCGCCGCCTTGGCCAGACGCAGACTGTAGATCGCCACGCCGCTGATGGCCATCGCGGTCAGGATCAGACCGAAGCAGAACCAGATGATCTTGGTGGCCAAGCCGCCCAGATCACCGAAATGCAGCGGATCCGCCATCTCGGAGATACGCTGGTGTGTACTTAACGCGCGGCCATCGAGCGACATCGTCACGCGACCGCGGCCGGGATCGATCGCGACACCGTTGGCGCGGTCACGGACCAGCCAGGCTTGATCCTGTCCCAGGAACACCACGCCGTTGTCCTCGGTAAAGCGGATCTCGCGGATCATCAGGCCGGGTCGCTCGCGCCGGACCACCCCGACGAGGCGGTCGAGTTCGTTCCCGAGCGGTTGCATCGATGGCGGAACGGCCGGCAACTTCGGGACTGCGGCCTGCCCACCCAGGCTCTCTACCAGATACCACAGTCCCGTCACCGCGATCAGCGTCACGAACCACAAGCTCCACAAGCCGCCAAGCCGGTGGAGATCGCCCGTCAACCGCCGCGTGTCACCGCCGCGCGGCCTTCGCAGAAAGCCGCGCCACCACTTTTTGTACGTGACGATGCCGGTCACCAGCGACGTCGCCAGCAACAGCGCCAGCGAGCAAACGACGGGAATGCCGATCCTGGTTGGCAGCATGAGGTGCCGGTGTACCTGGCGCAGGAAGCGATGGACGTTGGCCCATCCGTGCGTGCCGGTGACTTGCCCGGTCCAGGGATCGAGGTAGACGCGTGACGGGGCGCCCTTGCCATGATCCATCCAGGCCTCGACGGCGAACCAGGGGTCGATGGGCGCATAGAGCGTCTGCAGGCGGGCAGCCGGATCGGTGCGGGCCGCCGCCTGCGCCAGCTTGCCCCACGAAACGGGCGGGGCGTCCTGGGGCGTGACCCGCATCGCCGGCGTCACCAGCCAGTCGATCTCATGCGCGAAGACGGCGAAGGTTCCGGTAAGAAGGATGAAGCTCAGGAAGATGGAAAGCTTCAACCCCAGCCAGCTGTGGACGATCCACCAGAGCGAACGCCCTTTCGTCCGCTTCGCCGGCCTGGCTGCGCCGCGTTCATGCCTCATCGTCAGAAACCGAAGCGCAACTCGGCCAGGAAGGTTCGCGGCTCGCCGGGGAAATGACCGCTTTGCGCCGAGAATCCGGAGGCCGCATAGACCTTGTCGAAGATGTTATCCACCCGCAGCAGCAGTTCGGCGAAGCCCAGCCCCTTGGTGAGCGACGCATCGAAGATGGTGTATGGCTTCACCTGCTGGCCCGACAGGCTGATCCGGCGTGAGACATGCTCGCCGCCAAAGCCGATCGCCGTGCCGATCGCCGGGATCTGGTAGCGAGTCCAGAAACCGACCTTGTGCTTGGGCGCATTGGCGAAGCGGTTGCCGACCGCGTTCGTCACCGCCTGCCCTGCCACGGTGTCGGTGATCCTGGTGTCGTTGTAGCCATAGTTCGCCAGCAGCACCCAGTTCGGCGTGACGTCGGTGGCCAGATCGATCTCGAAGCCCTTGCTCGTCACTTCGCCGATCGGTCGCAGCTGATCCTGCCCGTTGACCGGCGCCAGCGTCACATCGGCCTGGAGGATGTTGCGGCGCACGATCCGATAAACGGCCAGGTTGGCCTGCAGGCGGCCGGCGAACAGGTCGGACTTGATGCCGGCCTCGATCTGTTTGCCGGTCACCGGACCGAAAGGCCCGCCGACATCCGTGCTCTGGCTGGCGGCGGCCTGCGGCTCGAAGCTGCCCGACCAGCTGAAATACAGCGATGCGTCCTTTCGTGGCTTGAACACGGCGCCTGCACGATAGGTGACGTCGCCGTCGCTATAGGAAGACGCGGCGCTCTGGCGGCCGCCGATACTGGTGGTCACGCCGTCGTCGTACTTGTCATAGCGCACACCTCCGACCAGCAGCAGCGCCTCGGTGACGCTCACCTGATCCTGAAGGTACGCGCCTTGGCGCCTGGTGCGGGTATCGGTGGTCGTGAACGGCAAGGCTGCCGCACGCGCCACGTCTCTGGCCGAAGTAACATAGACGGGATTGCTCAGGCTCAGCGGCGTGACGCCGGCACGCAGGATGCGCGAGTCGAGCACGTTCTTCTCGTCGTACCAATCCCCACCCGCCTGGAACTTGTGCTCCATCCCGAGCAGGCCGACCTTTGCGGTCATGTTGGCCATGAACGACAAGCCGTCGACTTGGCGGATCTGGTCGCGAAACTCCCTGGCGACGAGGTCGGAACTGCCGGGCACGAGCCCGCGCGGTTCGTGGTACTGCTGCGTTTCTTTCGCCTTGAAATAGCGCGCGCCCGCATCGAAGGTCACGGCATCGCCGATGCTGGTGGCGTAACGCGCCTGGAACGCCTTCGATTTCAGATGGAGGAAGTCGGTCGGCTCGTTCGCATTCCAGCGGATGCCGGTGAGGAAGTTGCCGGCATCGTCGGTCAGCACCCCGCGCAGACGATTGCCGGGAAGATCGTTGTCGTAGATCGTCGCCTGCAGCGTCAATTTCCCGCCGGGGTTTGTCTTGATGGACAGGCCACCGTCACCGATCAGCGACTTGCTCTTCGTGTTGACGCGGTACGGCGCCATGGACTCGTAGAAGCCACCAAGCCGGTATGTCACGACGCCCTCGGCGTCGACAGGCCCGGTCGCCTCTGCCGACATACCGGCGCGGTTGTAATTGCCCAGCGTGCCGACCATCCGCAGCGAGGTCTTGTCGTCGGGCACCTTGGAGACGTAGTTGATGATGCCGCCCGGCGATCCCGGACCGAAGAACAACCCGGCCGGTCCCTTGAGCACTTCGACCCGGCTGATGTTGAACAATTGCGGCACCGAGAAGCCGATGAAGGGATTGCCGCGCTGCCCGTCGTAGAACGACTGGTCCTGACGGAAGCCCCGGAAAGTGACGCCGGCATAGCTGAAAAAGCTGACGCCCGAGATATTGCGATAGAGATCGGTCGCATCGCGCGCGCCCTGATCGCGAAACAGTTCGGCATTGATGACCTGAAGCGCCTGCGGGATGTTGAGCGGGTCTTCCGCCACCTTGCCCACCGTGGTGCTGTCCACGCGGTACAGCCTTTGGGCTCGACCGTTGACGATGATCTCGTCGACCGGTTGATCCGCCTCTGCCGCATCCCGTGCGCAAGCGGCTTGCCCACCGCACGTTATTCCAAGCGACGTGGCGCATGCCACCAGGTACCGCGACTTCATCAAAACCCCTGCTACTGCTAATCATTCGCAACTAACGGGTTCATACCTAGGAGGCAAGTAGATGCTGACCTACAGTCAGTTGGCGCTTCCTTGATCACAATGAGCACGCACAGGCATTCGCACGCCGCAAAAGCGTGCCTGCACATCTCAGCCAGGCCTGCTTCCGCGATCGCGCCAGGTCGCTGGGCACGTCAGCGGCTTAAGGCGGTGGTCAGCCTCGCGAGATCAGATGGCCGCCGTCGACCGCCAGACTTGCGCCCGTCACATAGGACGCCATGCCGCTGGCGAGGAAAAGAACGGCGCCGACGATCTCGTCCGGCTCTCCCCCTCGGCCAAGCGGCATGCTCTTGCGCGCGTGATCGGCAAAGCCATCGGTTCGCGACCATGACTTGGTGCCATCGGTGTGAAAGGGTCCGGGCATGACCGTGTTCACGCGCACGTTTGGACCATACTCCTTGGCGAAGCATTGCGTCAGCACGTTGAGCGCCGCCTTGGCTGCAGCGTAGGGGGCGAAGTACGGCTCGGGACGCAGGGATCCGGTCGAGCTGATGTTGATGATCGCGCCACCCGTGCTCTCGGCCATGTGCGCGCCGAACAGGGCGGACAAGCGGAAGGCGGAACGCAGGTTTACCGCGATGATGTGGTCGAACGCCGCTTCGCTGGTCGCTGCGGACGAGGGTTCGATCGGCGACTTCCCGGCATTGTTCACCAGGATCTGCGCGCCGCCCCAACGTTCGGTCACCTCCAGGAAAAGTCGGTCGCAATCGGCCCAGGCCGCCGCATCGAAGGCATGCGCCGAAGCCTTCCCTCCGGCCTCGCTCACTTCGTCGGCGAGCCGGCGGCACGTCTCCACCTTCCTGCTGGCGATCGCGACGGCGGCGCCCGCCTTGGCGAGGCCCAGCACGATCGCCCGCCCCAAGCCTCGGCTTCCGCCAGTGACGACGGCGACTTTTCCTGTGAGATCGGGCATGGTCATGTCAGATGTTCCTCACCAGCCGACCACCATCGAGCACGATCGTGTCGCCGGTCTGAAAGCGCGACGCATCGGAGGCGAGATACGCGGCCGGCCCCTCGATATCTTCGGGCTCACCGGGGCGGCCAAGCGGGGTGATCGCGGCGAAGCGGTCGATGATCGCCTGACGATCGGCACCGCCGTCGGTGAGTCCCGTCAGGATGAACCCGGGCACCAGCATGTTCGCGCGCACGCCGAACGGACCCATCTCGACTGCCAGCCCGCGCACCATCGCCAGCAACGCGCCTTTCGCGGCGGCATAGTGCTGCATGCCGGGTACCCCGTGGAAGATCGAAAGGCTTCCGCACGCGACCAGCGAACCGCCCGGGTCGCCCGCTTGCGCGCGTTCCTTCATGTGTCGGGCAACCGCACGCAGGGTGTAGAACGCGCCATGCTGGTTGACGTCGAGCAGCGCATGATAGGTCTCGCTCGTCAGTTCGGTAAACGACGGCGCCCGCTTGTTGATGCCGGCATTGGCGAAGACGCAGTCCACCCGGCCAAAGCGCGTCAAGGTCGCCTGCATCGCGGCGTCGACCGCATGCTCTTCGGCGACATCGGCCTGCTCGAAATGTACGCCTCCCGCGCCAAGCCCGGACAACTCGGCGACGAAGTCGGCCGTACCGTGTGCATCACGATCCCAGGCGACGACGCTGGCGCCTTGTCGCGCGCAGCCGCGCAGGAAAGCAAGGCCGATGCCGCTCTTGCCACCGGTCGCCACGACGACCTTGCCGGTCAGGTCGAACAAGCCGGACATGGCTGGTCTAGCCGGCACTCTCGAGTGCCTCGAACTCGGCCTCGGCCAGCAGCTCTGCATAACGGGCCTCGGCTTCGATCGTCTTGGTCGGGATATGCTCGGACGGGAACAGTCCATCCGCAGGCTTGGTCTGCTTGAGCAGCGCGTTGGCGATCTGCACCTGGTGAACTTCGGTCGGACCATCGGCCACCGACAGCATCGGCACGCCCATCCACATCTTCGCCAAGGGGGTCTCGTGCGTCGTGCCCAGCGCGCCATGCAGATGCACCGCACGGCGCACGATGTCGTGATAGACCCGCGCCATCGCCACCTTGCACATGGCGATGTGCATGCGCGCCGTGCCATGCGGCTGCGTATCGATGATCCACGCGGTCTTGAGCACCAGCAGGCGGTACATCTCAAGCTCCAGCGCGGAGTCCGCGATCATGCCCTTTACGAACTGATGGTCGCCCAGCTGCCGCCCTTGCGTACGGCGCGAGACGGCACGTTCCTGCATCATCTCGAGCGCGCGCTGGCATTGCCCGACGACGCGCATCGCGTGGTGGATGCGCCCTCCTCCAAGCCGCGCCTGCGCCAGCTTGAAGCCCTGCCCGGCCTCCCCGAGCATCGCATCGAGCGGCACGCGCACCTGTTCGAACCGTAGATAGGCATGATGCCCTTCGTCCACGGCGTCGTTCATGCCGGCGACGTCGCGCACGTCGACCAGCCCCGGCGTGTCGGCGGGAATGAGGAACATCGACATCCGCTCATGTGGCGGATTCTCGGGATTGGTGATGACCATCGCGATCACGAACGACGCGTTCTTGAAGTTCGACGCGTACCACTTCTCGCCTTCGATCACCCATTCGTCACCGTCGCGCGTCGCGACGCAGGTAAACTCCTTGGGATCGGCGCCGGCTTGCGGCTCGGTCATCGCGTAAGTGGAGAAGATCTGCCCGTCGAGCAACGGCTGCAGATAGCGCGCCTTCTGCTCGGGCGTGCCGAACATCGCCAGAATCTCGGCATTGCCGGTATCGGGCGCAGCGCAACCGAAGATCACCGGCCCCCACGAACTGCGACCGAGAATCTCGTTCATCAGCCCCAGCTTGAGCTGGCCATAGCCCTTGCCACCCATCTCGGGCGTGAGGTGGCAGGCCCACAGTCCCTGTTCCTTGACCTTCGCCTGCAGGCGTTTCGCCATCGCGCGCGCCTTGCGGTTGCGGATGTTGAACTGCTCGCTGCCCTTGGGGAAAAGCAGGTCCATCGCTTCGACTTCATCGCGAACGAACTGTTTCATCCAATCGAGCTTGATTTGGAATTCGGGATCTACGGAAAAATCCATGGCAACGTGTCCTTGACATGAGGGGGAGCGCGCAGCGTCAGCCGGCGATGATCTGGCGGGCCTTGGTCGTGAGCCAAGTCGCATAGGCGTGGACAGATTCGCCCACCGCGGCGGGGACCTTGCCGGCCTTGCTGGCAGCGTGCGTCCCTTCAAGCAGACAGGCCAGCTTGTAGCAGGCCAAGGCGAAGAACCACGGCATCTCGCTCATGTCCCGGCCGCTCAATTCGCCATACAGCGCCACCAGTTCGCCACGCGAAAGGAAGCCATCCCATGGCTTGACCATCGGCGACTTGCCCTGCGGATCGCCTTCCTCATACCAGCTGGACAGCACCCACCCCAGATCGAGCAGCGGATCGCCGAGCGATACCAGCTCCCAATCGAGCACGCCGGATATTCGCGGCGCTCGTTGCGAGAACATGACGTTGGGAAACTGCAGGTCGCCGTGCACCAGTCCGATCCTGCGTCCGGTCGGCAGGTTGTCCAGCAGCCAGCGTCCCACTTCCTCGACATGGGGCAGCGCCTTGGGGTCGTAGCCCGGGGTGGCTGCATAGCCCTCAAGCTGGCCGCGCCAGCGCTCAACTTGCCGTTCGTGCCACTGGTCGGGCTTGCCCAGGTCGCCGAGCCCGGCTGCCTCGTAGTCGACCTGCCCCAGCGCGACGGCCGCACGCACCAATTCCTCGCCCATGGCACGGCGCCAGGCGGGGTCGGAGGCGTAAGGCTCGGGCAGGTCGCCCGATTTGGCGAAGCCCTCGAGCGGCTCCATCAGGTAGAAGGAGGCACCGATCACCGCCTCGTCCTCGCACACCGCGTAGATCGACGGATGTGGAACGGCGCTGCCATCAAGGGCGCGCAGAACGCGGGCCTCACGCAGCATGGTGGCATTGCTCCTGGCGTTCAAACGCTTGCCGGGACGGCGCAGAACCAGTCGTGCATCACCCCGCGTCAGCAGAAAAACGCTGTTCTGCAATCCTCCTGCGAGCAACTCAACCTGGCTGATGTCGCCGCTTCCGGGAACATCTTGCTGGCCTATCCACCTGTTCAGAGACGCGTAATCGACGAGACCGTCGAAATCATCGAGATGTGTGGATGCGATCTTCGTCGACATGCCTTACTCTTCCCAATTCATTATGATGCGATTGTTTTGCTTGCCGCCAATGTGGCGCATCGGCATCGGGCCGACAACGACCAACCACGTTTGCATCTGGCCTAAAGGCTTCGACCCGGCCATGAGCCGACATGATGCTCGGCAGGAAGGCCCGCATGGACGAACTATCTGCCCTGGAACTGCGGATCGATGTGGGCACGGTGCGATGTGCCGGCACTGACATCACTGAGAGGCTGGTCCTCGACCACTACCGTCTGGACCTGTGCATCACGCCGCGGGCGGCCGATGCGCGCGCCGGCTTTCCCGTGCGCTGGGACCCGCACCGGTTCGAGCGGATCGGCGATATCATGCTGGTGCCGCCGGGCGAGCCGCTGCAGATCCGCGGCACGGCGGAAGGCATGCTGAGCTCCATCCGCTGCGAATTGCGCGGGGGATTGCCCGAACGCTGGCTCGGCGGGCGCGCGGACTGGACGGACCATCGGCTGGTGGCGGCGCTGGACATACCAAGCCTGACCGTGCGCCACTTGATCCGCCGGCTGGCCGAGGAAGCGAGTGACCCCGGTCCCGGCAGCAGCGAACTTACCCGCTTGATCGGCGGCCAGCTCGTCATCGAGCTCGGCCGTTATCTCAACGCTGTCGGCGACGACCTCGTGAAAGGCGGCCTGTCCGCATGGCGCCTGCGGCTGATCGACGAACGCCTGCGCGATCCCGATCGGCTGCCCACTTTGACCGAGCTGGCGACATTGTGCCGCATGTCGGTACGCCACCTGACCCGGGCGTTCCGCACCAGCCGAGGCTGCACGCTGGGCGATTACATGCAGCACAGCCGCATGGAGCATGCCAAGCGCCTGCTGCGCAATGATCAGAGCATCAAGTCTATCGCGCAGCAGCTCGGGTTCTCGTCGACTTCAAGCTTCGCGCTCGTCTTTCGGAAGGCCACGGGGATTCGACCACTCGATTTTCGCCAGCGCATCGTGCGCTCGTCGGCATGATCCGCGCCCTCTTGGACGCTTTCGCTTGAACTTGGATCGTTCAATGGCGACAGAGCCAAGTGGCAACCGGGGCGGGGATGATGGTCGAAGCGAGTGCCCATACCAGCCGTGAGCATCTCGCCCGCGCGCTCGACCGCGTGGCCGGTGGCGACCAGCAGGCGCTGCGCGAACTTTATCTGGCGACATCGGCGAAGCTTTTTGGCGTCTGCCTGCGTATCTGTCAGGATCACGAAGCCGCCGAGGACATCTTGCAGCAAGTGTACATCAAGGTCTGGGATCGTGCGGGACGCTTCGACGCGAAGCGGGCAAGCCCTGTGACATGGTTATGCGCGATCACGCGCAACACCGCGATCGATTGGCTGCGTGCCAACCGCAAGACCGCGCATCTGCCGCAGAGCGCCGCCGCGGCGGTCGCGGATGACGCTCCGCTCGCCTGGCAGGCGATCGCCGCGGATCAGGACCGGGCGCGGATATACCAGTGCCTCGACTCGCTGGACGAACGCCCGCGCCGCGCCATCCACGCCGCCTTCTTCGACGGCCTGACGTATCTGCAGTTGTCCGAAGCGATGGCGGTGCCGCTCGGTACCTTGAAAAGCTGGGTCCGGCGCGGTCTCATCCAGCTCAAGGCCTGCCTCGCTCATGAGTGAAACCGGCCACCCCGACGACGATCGCGACGCCCTCGCCGCCGAACTGGCGCTGGGTCTGCTCGATGGCGAGGAGCGCGCCGGGGCGATGCGGCTCTGCCTGTCGGATCGCGCGTTCGCGGCGGCGGTCGAGACTTGGCGCCAGCGCTTCGAACCGCTGCTCGACGCGTTCGAGGACCAACCCGCACCCGACGTCTGGCCGGCGATCGAGCGGCGCCTGGCGGCGTTCGACGACACCCGCCTGCGCCGCGCGCTCGCTCGCTGGCGGACCGGCGCGATCGCCAGTGGTGCGTTGGCGGCATCGCTGGCCGCGTTCGTCATATTGCGCGCGCCACCGCCCCCGATCGACACCACGCGCGCAACCGGGCAAACGGCGATCGCCCAGCTTGGCGACGAGCAGGCCGCGGCGATGCTGTCTGCCAACTACGATCCCGCGGGCGGCGTACTGCGCATTCGGGCGGTGCGGGTGCCGCAAAGCGGGCTGGCGCCCGAACTCTGGGTGATCCCCGCTGACGGCGTGCCGCGATCGCTGGGGATCGTCGCGTCCGATGGCGTGAGTAGGGTCGCCATAGCGCCGCAGACGCGCGCCCTGATGCAGGACGGCGCGACACTGGCGGTCACGCTGGAGCCTCGCGATGGCGCGCCGCACACGGCCCCCAGCAGCGCGCCGATCGCCGCCGGAAAAATTTCGACGATCTGAACGGCTCCGTGCATCCGCCGCGTCATCGGCTCCGTATCTGCTGACGCATCCCACCTTTCGGGTTGCCGGAGAAGGAAGCCGAGATGCCCAATTTCAAGAAGATCACGCTTATCGTTGCCGGCGCGTCGCTGTTCGCGACTGGCGCAGTCGCCGCCACCAAGAGCTACCCGATGGTCGGCGGTGCAGAGATGTACCCGACCAAGACGATCGTCGAGAACGCGATCAACTCCAAGGATCACACCACGCTCGTCGCCGCGGTAAAGGCCGCCGGTCTTGTCGAGACGCTTTCCGGCCCCGGTCCGTTCACCGTGTTCGCACCGACCAACGCCGCCTTCGCGAAGCTGCCGGCCGGCACGGTGGAAACGCTGGTCAAGCCCGAGAACAAGGCGATGCTTACCTCGATCCTGACCTACCACGTCGTGGCCGGCAAGATGAGCGCCAAGGACCTCGCCAAGAACGCCGCCGCGCACAACGGCAAGGCCACGCTGACCACGGTGCAGGGTGAACCCCTGACGGTAAGCAAGGGCCCGGGCAAGACCTGGATGCTCACCGATGCCAAGGGCGGCACGGCCACGATCACCATCGCCGACGTCAATCAGTCGAACGGCGTGATCCACGTCATCGACAGCGTGTTGATGCCGTGATCCGATAAACGCGCAATACTTCGCGCGTTACGTGGATCTGGAAGGCGTTACCCCCTCCCTCCGTCTTCCCGGTCCACGGGCAGAGGCCGCCGTCCTTCGGGTCGGCGGCTTTTGCTTGCGCAGGCCTTGCGCGGTCCACGGAGATGCGGGCTAGGCGCGCGCCGGATCAGCGGTCGCCAGCCACGCACCATGAATTCCGGGCGGCACGCGGTGGGGAATGCGGATGGATGCGACCGGCGGGCGGGCAAGGTCAGCGGCGGCGAGTATCTCCAAAACCGTGCTGCGGCCATCGGCCTCGATCACGAGTCCCATCAGCCAGCCATCGTCTTCATCGGCGCCCTTGGAGCGCGGCACGAACACGAACTCGCCAGCAATCCGCCCCGCGCCGAAATCATGCAACTGCCGTGTGCCATCCTGCAGGTCGTGCTTGATCAGCGGCGCCTCGCCCACCAGCGATTCGGTAAGCTCCCCGGGCAGGCCGAGCGCATAGACGTAGCGATAGGGCAAGCCGGTGCGGCGCTCGTCGATCGTCGGCAACTCCTGCGGTGCCGGGTCGATCGTGCGCTGACTAACGGTTCGCGTGGCAGGATCGATCGTCCAGCGCTCCAACCCGCGCGGCTGTTCGTCGGGCGCCAGATTGTCGTCCGCGAACATCCGGTCGTACGCCACCACGTCCAGCGCCACGCCTCCGTCCGGCAGATCGTGCGCGTTGGCGGTATGGAACACGAAGCAGGGATCGATCGGTATCCATATGATGTCCTGCGCATCCCCCTCACGCGGCAGCAGCCCGACGCGGGCGGGATGCTTGTCGTTCCAGCGATAGGGAAAGCCGTGTCCCGACAGCACCGTGCGCATCGATATGGTGAGCGGCAGGTCGAGGATGACGACATACCGCTGCGTGATCGCGCAATCGTGGATCAGTGGCCCGTGCTCCACCGGGATGGTGACGGAGCGCCGCACGCGCCCTGATACGTCCACCACATTGTAGCGGACCCGCTTGGGATCGGTCGCCTCGTAGCACAGCGCGTGCAGTTCGCCCGTCGCCGGATCGCGCCGCGGATGCGCGGTGAAGGAGCCAGGCAACGTGCCGTCGAAATCGTCGTAGCGCTGCGCCTCCAGATGCTCGTCGAAGCGAACGGGCGTGCTGCCCGCCTCGACCAGCGCCCAGCCCGCACCGGCGTGGTTCAACACGCTGGTGTTGACCGTATCGAAGACATGCCGGGGTCCCGGCGCGGCGGGCACCTTGCGGGCGGCGGCCACTTCGGTCGATCGGATCCAGCGATTGCGATACCAATGCGCCTTTCCGCCACCGAGGCGAACGCCATGCAGCATCCCGTCGCCGGTGAAGAAATGATAGGAGCGTGGATCGGGTGCTGCCGGATTGGGACCGATGCGCACATAGCGACCGTCGAGCTCGGGCGGGATCACGCCTTCGACGGCAAGGTCGGTCAGCGTGAGCTCCTGCGTCATTGGCTCGTGGATGCCGGTCAGCAGCGGATGCGGCGCATCGCGAGGCGGCAGACGTCGCCGATTGAACGCGGCGATGCCGGTGACGATCGGCGACGCGATCGCGCCGACTGCGGTGTCGACAAGTTGCTCCAGCCTGCTCGCCAGCGCCGGATGGCTTCCGGCGGTCACGATGCGATCGTCTGGATGACGTCGAAGCCCTCGAAGCGCGGTGGCCCAAGGTACAGCGGCTTATGCCCACCAGCACCGCGATGCGCCGCCCGAAATGCCTCCGACCGGGTCCAGGCTTCGAAATCCGCGCGCGAGTTCCAGATGGTGTGGGACGAGTAGAGCGTGTGGTCCTCGGCCGATGGCCCCTTCAACATGTGAAACTCGACGAAGCCGGGCACGCCCGAAAGATGGGAATCGCGTGCCAGCCAAACCTGCTCGAACGCATCTTCCTCACCCGGGATGACCTGGAAACGGTTCATGGCGATGAACATAAAGGCAAGCTCCTGAAACGATCGAACGGACATGACGTGGGGCCGCGCGTCTCCGATTACGAGGTGGCACAGGAGGCGTCGCGGCGCTGGTGGGTCAACCCGGCGAGGCGGCGGAACCTGCCAGCAGTCCGCCGTCGATGTTCACTTCCGTCCCCGTGACATAGGTCGCCTCGTCCGAAGCGAGCGTTACCGCGATCGCGGCGACTTCCTCGGGCAGTCCGAACCGCTTGAGCGGCGTGTCGGCGACCAGCGCCCGCATCCGCGCCTCACGATCGGGACCATCACCCAGCATCGCCTCCCAGATCGGCGTCAGGATCGCCGCGGGATGGATGGAATTGCAGCGTATCCGCCAGCCTTGCTGCGCGCAGTAAAGCGCCACCGTCTTGCTGTGGTTGCGGATCGCCGCCTTGGACGAGGCATAGGCCGCCGCGCCGGGAATGCCGACCAGTCCCGAGCGTGAGGATATGTTGATGATCGAACCGGCACCTGCCGCCTTCATCGCACCGATCGCATAGCGACAGCCCAGGAACGTCCCGTCGAGGTTGACCCGGTGCACCTCGCGCCAGTCCACCAGGCTGGCATGTTCGGGATCATGGGCCGCCATGCCTGCCTCGAACCCGGTCACCCCGGCGTTGTTGACCACCACGTCGGCCATCGGAACGATGCCGGAAAGCCGTACCCAATCGGCCTCTTCACGCACGTCGAGCGGTTCGAAGCGACAGCCGATCGCGGCCGCCGTCGCAGATCCCGTTGCCTCGTCGATATCGGTGACGATGACGACGGCACCCTCGGCATGGAAACGCGCCGCGATGGCACGGCCGATACCCCGAGCGGCGCCGGTGATGACGCACGTCTTGTTCTTCAATCTTTGCATGATGTTCTCGAGCCGGAGTCCAGTGGGCGGATCGCTCCGCCGGCGTATGGCTTGCCGCCTTAGCGGTGACGCTGGATCATTTCGTCGATCTCCCGAGGACGGCCAGGTCTTACCGCATCGCAGTCCCGACGGCAATTCCCGGCGACGTCGTCGATCGCGAGGCGGCACGGGCAGGTCTGGATGAGATGCAATATCATTGCGCAGGACGACGATTATGCGTACCGGCCGTGCTATCAGATCGCGCCGATCTGTTCGGGGGCGTCGCCTTTTTGTCCGCCAAGGCCAGTTCAGCTAAGGGTAGAAGCCCCGGGTCGCTCACGATGCTGATGGCGACCTTGGCGCTGCTCGTCCAGGCGCTTGTCGTACAGCTTCACTGGCATGCACCTTTCCACGCATCCGGCGATGGTCCTGCCACGATCGAACGATACGCGATCGGCACGATCGCCGCCGATCAGGAAACCTCGTCGCACGCCTGTGTCATCTGTGCCGAGCAGGCATCTGCCGGACATTACACGCTGCCACCGGTTCCGCTGTTTGCCGACGAACGTTCGCGCAGCCCGGACCTGATCGCCCCATCGCCGCTCTCCCCGCTGTCGGTGCGGCAGGCCAGCCATTCCTGGCATAGCCGCGGACCGCCTCTCCTCTCCGTCTGAACCCGCAAAGCCGGTGCTTTCCCACGCACCGGCGCTTCCAGCGTGCACCCTGAGCTGCGCGCTGTTGCCCCGTTCTTTTCCGGAGAAATTTCATGCGAACCTTCCTGCTTGCGGGTACGGCTCTTGCCGTGCTCACCCCTGTCGCGGCATCCGCGCAGGACGCCTCGGCCGATACCGCCAAGACCAGAACCCACGCCCATGACGAGATCGTCGTCACCGCGTCGCCCTTCGCCACCCAGCAAGACAATACCCCGGCGATCGTCGCCAAGGTCGATCGCGCCACGATCCTGACGCAAGGCGGCTCCAGCATCGCCAGCGCGCTCGCCAATGTACCGGGCATCTCGTCGACCGGTTTCGCAACCGGCGCCAGCCGTCCGATCATCCGTGGCATGGACGCCAACCGCGTCCGCATCCTTGAGGACGGGGTCAGCAGCTCCGACGTGTCCGACATCGGCCCCGACCACGGTATCCCGATCGACCCGCTCTCCGCCCAGAGCATCGAAGTCGTCCGCGGGGCCGGCACCTTGCGCTATGGCAGTCAGGCGATCGGCGGCGTGGTCAACGTGCTCAACAACCGGGTGCCGATGTCGCTGCCCGACAAGCCTCTCTCGGCCGAGGTCACCGGCAGCTACGGCACCGTCGCCAATGCTTTCGAAACCTCGGGGCTGGCGGACGCCGCGATCGGCAACCTGGCGCTTCATGCCGATGGCTTCTATCGCCACGCGGACGATTACGACACGCCGCTCGGCACGCAGGCGAACTCGTATTCGCACACCCACGGCGGCACCCTGGGCGGATCGTACTTCATGGGAGACAGCCATGTCGGCGCGGCGGTGACGCAGTATGACGCCAACTACGGCATCCCCAGCGACGACACGCATATCGTGATGAAGCAGACCAAGGTCTTGACCCGCAACGCGTTCGACCTGGGTTCGGGATTGTTGAAGACGCTGACCTTCGATGGCAGCTACGGCAAGTATAAGCACAGCGAAGTCACGCCCGAGGGCGAGATCGCCAGCACGTTCCGCAACAAGGAATACGATGGCCGCGCCGAACTGCTGATGGGGCCGCTGGGGCCTTTGCACAACACCGCCATTGGTTTCGAAGCGCAGGACCGCCGCTTCTCAGCCATCGGCGAGGATTCAAGCTATCTGTTCCCGACGCATACCAAGTCGCAGGCTGGTTATCTGTTCACAGAGCTTGCGCTTGCAGACAGCGTGAACCTTCAGGCGAGCGGTCGGGTCGAGCATGTCAGCATTTCCGGCACGCCGGCGGACGACATCCGCACCCGCAACAGCTACACCCCCGTCAGCGGCGCGATCGGCGCGTTGTGGACGGCAAGCCCCGCCGTCAAGCTGGGCCTTACCTTCTCCAGCACCGGACGGGCGCCGGCGCAAACGGAGTTGTTCGCGCGGGGCGGCCACGATGGTCCCGGCACGTTCGAAACCGGCGATCCCGACTTGCGCATCGAGCGGGCGAACTCGCTCGAGGGAAGCCTGCGATTGCGATCGGGGCGCTTCCATTTCGATGGCAGCATCTACAGCACATGGTTCAAGCACTACATCTATGGCGACCTGACCGGGCGCACTTGCGACGATACCGGCACTTGCGTCGACGATGACACCCAGGACCTGCGCGAGCTGTTCTATCGCCAGCAGGACGCGCACTTCCGCGGCGTCGAGGGAGAAGCCAGCTACGATCTGGTGCAGACCGATCGGGGCACCTTCCAGGCCCACGTCTTGGCGGACTACACGCGCGCCACGCTGGATGACGGCAGCAACGTGCCGCGCATACCGCCGTATCGGGTCGGCGGTGGTCTTTCTTGGAAAGGGACGAAGCTCGATACCGGGATCGATCTGAAATATTTCGGGCGCCAGGACAAGGCCGGCGCCTTCGACACCGCGACGCCCAGCTACATGAACCTGGACGCGCAGATCGCCTGGCGCCCGTTCGATGCCAGGCCCGGCATCGAGTTCGCGGTCGTCGGCCAGAACCTGACCGACGACGTTCAGCGCAACGCAGCCGCGCTCAACAAGGATGTCGTGGTGATGCCGGGGCGCAACGTGCGCTTCGTCGCGCGGCTGGCGATCTGAACGCTGCGTCCTCGATTCGGAGTTTGCCGCTCCGGATCGAGGCGCATCATATCAGGCGACTACGGATTCCAGCACCCGGATGGTGCCGACATCCGCGTCGATCTCGGCCATGACGCCCTCGGGAATGCAGGCCTGCCCCGCGATGTGGCCGAAGCGGGCGCCCTGGAATGCCGGCACGCCGAGCGATCCGAACGCATGGTCCATTACCTCGAACACGGTGAAGTTGCCGTACCCGGCCTCCTTCTCGACGCAGTCGGTGCACTGGCCGAACACCACCCCTGCCACCTTGCCGAGGACCCCGGCAAGCGCGAGCTGGGTTAGCATCCGGTCGATGCGGTATTCCGATTCGTTGGTATCTTCCAGAAACAGGATCGCGCCGGTGAAATCGGGCAAGTAGGGCGTGCCGGCCAGTGCGGAAATCACCGTCAGGTTGCCGCCGAGCAGGCGTCCGCGCGCCTTGCCGCCCCTGAACGTACGCACCCGATTGCTCGGGCGGCTGAGCGCGACCAGCGGATCGTCCGGCACCGCGATCGTCGGCATCGCACCATCGAACGCCAAGGCCCGCAGCGCCTGCCATGAACCCTGGTGCCATGCACCCGAAGCATTGGGCGAATGGATGGTGGGAAACCCACAGCGTGCCGCCAGCGCCATGTGCAGCGCGGTGTTGTCGCTGAACCCGGTGAACAGCTTGGGGTTGCGCGCAATCGCCGCGAAATCGAGATAGGGCAGTATGCGCGCACAGCCCCAACCGCCGCGCACGCTCATCACCGCGGCGACGCTATCGTCCTCGAACATCGCCTGCAGGTCGGCCGCGCGGGTCTTGTCGTCCCCGGCCAGATAGCCATGGCGCGCGGTAAGATGCGGCGAGGGATTTGGCACCAGCCCGACGGCGCGCACCGAGGCGAGAATGGCTCCGAGATCGAAACGATCCGCGACGAAGCCGGCGGGTGCGACCAGGCCGACCGTATCACCTTGCTTCAATCGCTTCGGCTTGCGCATCGGCTGCGCCGTCAGACGCGGCGCGGTGGCGGCGATGCTGGCGGCGGCGGCCAGCCCGGTGATGACGGTGCGACGGTTCAGCATCGCACGCAGCCTAGCGCTCTGCGGCAAGGGTGCAAATGCCCTCGACGATCGCCGCGCAAATCCCCATGTGGCGGCGATGACCGAACCAGAAGACAAAGAGCTTACCCGCCGCCGGTTCTACAAGGCCGAGCAGGAAGCCAGTTTCGCCGGTGGGCAACGCCACGGCACCCCGCAGACGCAGGATCCCGCCTACAAGCTGGCGTTCCTCGATTCCGAATTCCTTCTGCGCGACGAGTTGCGTCCGGTGCGCTTTCAGCTTGAACTGCTCAAGCCCGAGATGTTGCTGGAAGAAGCCGGCATCGGCTCCACGCTGGTGATCTACGGATCCGCACGCATTCCTTCGCCAGAGCATGTCGAGGCCGTACGCGCTACCGCCACCACGCCCGAGCGGGAGAAAGTGGTCGAGCGGCTCGTCGCCAAGTCGAAGTATTATGAGGAAGCCCGCAAGCTGGCGCGCACCGCCAGCGAGTGTGGCATCGTCGAAAAGGGCATGCGCCAGTTCGTGGTCTGCTCGGGCGGCGGCCCGTCGATCATGGAAGCGGCCAATCGCGGCGCCGCCGATGTCGGCGTCGATTCGCTGGGCCTCAACGTGGTGCTCCCACACGAGCAGGCGCCCAACCAGTACGTCACTCCCAACCTGTCGTTCCAGTTCCACTATTTCGCGCTGCGCAAGATGCACTTCCTGATGCGCGCGCGGGCGGTGGCGGTGTTCCCCGGCGGTTTCGGCACGTTCGACGAATTCTTCGAATTGCTGACGCTGATCCAGACAGGCAAGATGAAGCCTATCCCGATCCTGCTGTTCGGCAAGGATTACTGGAACCGCGTGGTCAACTTCGATGCGATGGCGGAGGAAGGCGTGATCAACGCCAACGACACCGACCTGTTCCGCTGGTGTGAAACCGCCGAGGACGGCTGGAAGCACATCGTCGACTTCTATGAGCTGGACTGCAGGTAGATCAACCAGGGCCTGGCCGGCAACGCGCCGCAAGCGAGCGGGTCAGGCCGGCAATCGCTCGTAGATGTCGATCAGGGTGCCCGCTGGGTCGGTGATCTGCGTGTAGATGGCAAAGCCCAGCCGCGCCGCGACCCGTTGCGACGCAAGGTTGTCGCGGTCGATCATCGCCACGATGCGCTGCTCGCCATGCAGCGCATCGAACCATGCCAGCACAGGGCGCATCACTTCCATCGCGACACCCCGGCCCCACCAGTCCTTGCGCACGATCCAGCCGGCCTCGGGCTGGTCGTCCATCCGCGGCTCGAGCCCGCGCCACGAGTGGAATATGCCGAGGCTGCCGATGATCTCGTCACTGCCGTGCGGGCGCACGTAGAACACCCCATAGCCATAGAGGCTCCACGAACCGGCGGTGCGCATCAGGCGCTCCCACTGGCTCTGCCGCGAAGGTGGGATAGTGCTGAGATAACGCCGGGTCTCCTCGTCCGCAGTCAGCGCGCACAAGCCATCCAGATCACCGGGACCGCGCGGTGGCCACAAGCCGAACCGTGGGGTGGTAAGCAGCGGCGCCTTGATCACAGCCAACGCTCAACCGTATGGATGGCAAGGCCGAACAGGCCGCCGACCAGCGTACCGTTGATCCGGATGAACTGCAGATCGCGCCCCACGGCACCCTCGATCCGGCTGGTAACCGTGTGTGCGTCCCAACGCTTCACCGTCTCCGAGACAATCCGCACGATCTCGTCGCCATAGCGCGAGACGATGCCAACCAGCGTGCGGCGGGCGAAGCGGTTGATCTGCAACTGCAGCGCCGGGTCCCCGCGCAACGCCTGCCCCATCTCGGCCAACATGCCCGAAATGCGCGTTCCCAGCGCGGTGTTGGGATTGCGCGCGGCCTCGATCAAGGTGCGGCGCAGGCGCTCCCACACGCTCTGCCACCAGGCGCTGACCGCCGGGTTGGCTAGCAGGTCGCGCTTGGCCTGCTCGACCTTGGCTTGCGTGTCGGGGTCATGGACCAGCTTGTCCGCCAGTTCCTCCAGCATCGCTTCGATCTTGAGTTTGAGCGGGTGGTCGGGCTGGACGATCATTTCTGCCATCAGCTTGTAGAGCCCGTCGAGCACCGCGTTGGCGAGGCGGGTGTCGAGCCCGGCGAACCGCAACAGCGAGTTGGCGCGTTGGCTGATCATCGCGCGCACCAGATCCTCGTTGGCCTCCAGCGCCTGGCCGGCCCAGCGGATCGCGCCTTCCATCAGCGGCAAGTGGCGGCGATCGGCGATGGCCGCCGTGAGCATCTGACCCAGCAGCGGCGCCACCGCGATCTTCTCCAGCTGGTGGACCAGCCCGGTACGCACTTGCGTGCCGAGACGCTCGGGATCGAGCGATTCGAGTACATCGGCGATGAGGTTGGCGGCACCGGCGCGCAGCCGCGACTGTTCCGAGCGGCCGGGATCGGCAAGGAAGCCGCCCGCGCTCGCGGCGAGGTTGAAGCCCGACAGGCGCCGGGCGACGACCTGGGGGGTCAGGAAGTTGTCGCGCAGGAACACCGCCATGGTGTCGGCGATGCGGTCCTTGTTGGTCGGGATGATCGCGGTGTGTGGGATGGGTAGCCCAAGCGGCCGGCGAAACAGCGCCGTAACGGCGAACCAGTCCGCCAGCCCGCCCACCATCGCCGCTTCGGTGAAGGCGATGGCATAGCCCCACGCCGCGCTCCATGCCGGGAACGCATCGCGTGAAAGCTGCAGGGCCAGGAACGCCGCCGCCATGAACAGCAGCATGCCGGTAGCCGTGCGGCGCATGGTGCGCGCGCGATCCGGTGGCGTGGTCGCTGCAAGAACGCGTGCTGTCATGTGACGCGCACGTCTGATCGATGTCGGGGCGACTTCATGCGGGCCTTAACGGCTGCGACGCCAAACGGTGCCGCGCGCCGTGCACCTTCGTTCATTCCGCCGGCAGCACGCCCTGCCCACCGCGCGGAGGGTGCGGTTCGTGCGACGTGGTCGGATCGTAAGTCAGGAACGTACGGCGCAGCCTTGGGCCGATGCGCTTCTCGAAACCGTCGGCCAGGCTGAACGCGGCGGGCACGATCACCAGCGTCAACAGCGTCGACAGCAGCAGTCCACCGATAACGGTCAACCCCATCGGCGCGCGGAACGCAGAATCCCCCGATAGCGACAGCGCGGTGGGGATCATGCCTGCGGTCATCGCCACGGTGGTCATCACGATCGGCTGCGCGCGCTTGCGGCCGGCGTCCATGATCGCCTCCAGCTTGTCGACGCCGTTCGCCATCTCCTCGATCGCGAAATCGATCAGCAGGATCGAGTTCTTGGCGACGATGCCCAGCAGCATGAGGATGCCGATGTAGACCGGCATCGACACCGGCTGGCCGACGATGGTCAGCGCCAGCAGCCCGCCCAGTGGCGCCAGCAGCAGCGAGGCCATGTTGACCAGCGGCGAGACGAACCGCTTGTACAGCAGCACCAGCACCGCAAAGACCAGGAAGATACCGCTGACCACCGCGACGATGAAGCTCTGGATCATCTCGCCCTGCCACTGGTCCTCACCGACCGGAGCGTTGGAGACGCCGGTGGGCAGGTCCTTCATGATCGGCAGGTTCTGGATCGCCTCCATCACCGGCCCCTTGACCTTGCCGGGGCCGAGATCCGCGCCGACGAAGATGCGGCGCGCCTGGTTATAGCGCTGGATCTGGGTCGGACCGGCGCCGAACTTGATCTCGGCGACGCGCTTCAACGGCACCGAACCGCCCGAGGCGGTGGGCACCGGCAGGTTCTCGATCGTGGACAAATCACGCCGCGAGTTCGCAGGCAGGATGACGCGGATCGGCACCTGCCGGTCGTTCAGCGAGAACTTCGCCGCGTTCTGGTCGATCTCACCCAAAGTGGCGATGCGGATGGTCTGGCTGAGCGACGAGGTCGTGACACCCAGTTGCGCGGCGAGATCGAGCCGGGGCACGACCACCAGTTCGGGCCGCTTGAGATCGGCGGCGATGCGCGGCGCGACGACGCCGTCCACGCCGCGCATCTGTTCTACCAGCGTCTGCGCCGCAGCCTGCAACTTCACCGGATCGCTGCCCGACAACATCACCGATATGTCGCGCCCGGAGCCGAAGCCACCGGACTGCGTGGCGAAGCTGACGCGCGCGTCGGGGATCTGCTGCAGCTGCGGGGCCAGCCGGCGTTCGAACTCGACGCTGGTGGCATCGCGATCCTTGGCCGGCTTGAGCGAGACATAGAGCGTGCCGACACCCTCGCGCGCGGCCTGCATCACCAGCCGCACTTCGGGCTGCCGTTCCAGGAGCGCCGTCACCTCGGTGGCGACAGCGGAGGTCTGCTGGATCGTCGTGCCGGGCACCATCTCGATGTTGACGCGGCTGGTGTCCTCGTCGGCGTTGGGCTGGAACTGCTGCGGTGCGCCCGCCAGCAGTGCGAACGTGACGACCAGTGCATAGATACCGGCGCAAAAAGCAAAGAAGCGGTGATCGCGCATCCGCGCGGCGATGCGGTCGCTGAGATAGCGATACCAACGCCCGAAATGACCCAACGCCCCGATTGCGGCGCGCAGGAAGCGCCCCAGTACGATCACCACGAAAGGCACCGCGATCGGCGCAATGACGGCGGAGAGGATGAAAGCGGTCTTGTCGAAGCCGATGCCGCGCAGGCCGGTGTCGACCGCCTTGAATGTCAGATAGGCCAGACCGCCGCCCAACCCCAGGATCAGCATCAGCAGCAGCAGGCCCAGCGGATAGAACCAAGCCTTCGCACGGGCAGGCCGAAGCGCGGCCCGCATACGCTGGGATTCGCGGTCGTCGAGCGTCCAGGCGAGCACCCGCAGGTACCATTCCATCGCCTTGCCGCCGCCATGCTCGGCGTGGCCGTGCGACTTGAGGAAATAAGCCGCAACCATCGGCGTGATGATGCGTGCTACCGCCAGGCTCATCAGCACGGCGGCGACCACGGTGAGGCCGAACGCCTTGAAGAACTCACCCGGAATACCCGGCATCAGGCCGACCGGCAGGAACACGGCTACGATCGAGAAGGTGGTGGCGACCACCGCCAGCCCGATCTCGTCGGCAGCATCGATAGACGCCTGATAGGCGGTCTTGCCCATGCGCATGTGCCGGACGATGTTCTCGATCTCGACGATGGCATCGTCCACCAGCACACCTGCGACCAGGCTCAATGCCAGCAGCGACAGGAAGTTCAGCGTGAAGCCCAGCAGGTCCATGAACCAGAAGGTCGGGATCGCCGACAGCGGGATCGCGATCGCCGAAATGAAGGTCGCGCGCCAATCGCGTAGAAACAGGTAGACGATGACGATCGCCAGCACCGCGCCTTCGACCAGCGCCTCCATCGAGCTGGTGTACTGGCCCTTGGTGTAATCGACGGTCGTGAACAGCTGGGTGAAGTGAACGTTGGGGTTCTCCTTCTTGATCGCGTCCAGCTTCTTCATCGCGTTTTCGTAGACGGTGACTTCCGACGCGCCGAGCGCGCGCTCGAACCCGAACGTCACCACTTCGCGCCCATGCAGCTTGGCGATGCGGACCTGTTCGGAATAGCCGTCCGAGACATTGGCGATATCGGCCAGCTTGACCGATCGCCCGCCGCCCAAGTTGATCTGC
This sequence comes from Novosphingobium sp. TK46, assembly GCF_055361525.1. Classification (NCBI taxonomy): domain Bacteria; kingdom Pseudomonadati; phylum Pseudomonadota; class Alphaproteobacteria; order Sphingomonadales; family Sphingomonadaceae; genus Novosphingobium; species Novosphingobium sp. TK46. Next base: position 1,716,497 of record NZ_CM143963.1, on the reverse strand, counting down.
GTCTGCGAGAGCGCGTAGGCTGTGCCGGCATTGCCCAGCACGCGAACCGACTGGCGTGATCCGGCGATCTCGGCCTTGCCGCCGGCTGCGTCGGTATTGACCGCGCGCAGCACGTTGTTGACGTCACGCGCCGTTACCCCGAGCGAGGCCATGCGGTCCGGGTCCATGACCACGCGGATCTCGCGATCGACGCCGCCGTTGCGCTCGACGGTGGCGAGTCCGGGGACCGACAACAGGCTTTTCGCCACGGTATCGTCGATGAACCAGCTGAGCTGCTCCATCGTCATGTCGTCGGCGCTGACCGCGAAGTACCCGATCGAGCCGCCGCCCGCCTCGATCTTCTGCACTTGCGGCTCGAGGATACCGTCGGGCAGTTCCGAACGAATCTGATCGACCGCGTTCTTCACCTGGTTGGTGGCGACGTCCGGATTGGTACCGACGTTGAAGAACACCAGCGTTTGCGAACTGCCTTCCGACGCGGTGGACTGAATGTTGTCGATGCCCGGGATCGAACGGACCGAGCCCTCGACGATCTGGGTGATCTGCGTCTCGATCTCGCTGGGCGCGGCGCCCGGTTGCGAAATGCTGATTGTGACGCCGGGAAACTCGACGTCGGGCATGTTGTTCACGTCCATCCGGCTGAATGAGACGATGCCCGCCACCAGAAGGCCGAAGAAGAAGACGATTGGGATGATCGGATTTCGGATCGACCATGCGGAGATGTTCTGCAGGCCCATGGCGCTATCGTCCGCTGATAATCGAGTATGTACGCGTCATCGGAGCAACGGCCCTTGCGCCACGCGCTGGGCTTTGACCTTGTCGCCGGGGTTGAGGAAGCCGCCGGCGCGCAGCACCACCTGCTCCGACCCGCTCAGGCCATCGACGATGGCGATACCCTCGGCCGAGACGGCGCCGGTCTTCACCGCGCGACGTTCGACCCGGCTGTCCTTGCCGACAATATAGACGAAGCTGCCCTTGTCGTCGTTCAGGATCGCGGACTCAGGCAGACGCGGCGCGACAGTAGTTCCCGAAGCGATACGTGCGGTGGCGAACCCGCCGGGGCGCAAGCCGGGCGCATAGTTCAGCGCGATGCGCGCGATACCCTGGCGATCGTCCTGCTGGACCACCGGCGAAAGCTGCCACACCTGGCCGGCGAATGGCTTGGCGGATCCTACGGGGGTCACTTCCGCACGCACACCGACGGACAGCTTGGCCAGGTCGTCTTCTGACAGGCGGGCGGTCATTTCCATCTCGCCCCCCTTGGCGATGCGGAACAGCACGCCGCTGCCACCGGTCACGACTTGGCCGGGCTCGACCGTGCGGGTCAGCACCAGGCCATCCTCCGGCGCCACGATGTTGAGGCGGGCATTGCGCGCCTGGGTCTCGCCCAGTTGCGCGCGTGCGACCTTGACCCGCGCGTTGGCGGCATCGCGCGTGGCGGTCAGCCGATCGATGTCGGCCTTGGAGATGAAACCGCGAGCGACCAGTCGCAGCGCGCGATCGAGATTGGCCTGCGCCAGTCGGGCATCCGCGGCGGAAACCTCGACTTGCGCGGATAGGCTGGCGGCCTGTTCGACTTGCACCGAGCGATCGATCACCGCCAGCGTCTGGCCCTTGCGAACCCAGTCGCCGGCATCGACCATCACCGCGATCACTTGCCCACCATCGCCCACCGAGCCGATCGGCATTTCGCGCCGTGCGGCAATCGAGCCGGTCCCGGTGATCTCTCCGACGATCGAGGCGCGGCCGGGCGTATCGACGCTGACGACCGGGATCTGGGTGTCGACGCCGGTATCGGTAGCGGGCGTGTTGCGCGAGTGGACGGCGAACCAGATCGCCAAAATCGCGAGTATTGCCAGGCCCGCGAACAGCCAGATGCGCCGATTTAACCACGCCCCATGCCGCGCATCGGCCGGGTAGGCCTCATCCATCTCAGGGACGTTCATCGTATCGAATTTGGCGTCGTAGTTCATCCGCTACCACCTGCGCGAGGGCGGCGGCACTGCCCCCCATCGCAAAACCGGTGTGGCCTGCTCCTCACGCTCGCACGCGATCACCGTCCGCACCGATACCTACCCCTGAGCGAGCCATATACCCGGGGCTTGTCAGTGGCAAACGCCATGTCGATGCGGCGCGATGCGCATTAGGGAAAGGAGTCGCCGCGTGCCATTTAGGTCACGTGCGGACGATCACCCCTGCAAGGCTCGAAGATGAAGCGGAGAACTCGGTCCGGATCGTACGGATACTTTGTTTCAAGCTGAAGCCCGATCATGGGCCTGGATGATGATCAATACTTCTGCTGGCGTTCGTAAAGATCGCGATAGTGCTGGATGCGGGTGACCCGCAGGCCCTGCATTCCGGACCGATCGACCGCGCGCTGCCACGAGGCGAACTCCTCGAGCGTAAGCGAATAGCGCTGGCATACGTCGTCGATCGACAGCAAGCCGCCGTTTACCGCCGCGACCACTTCGGCCTTGCGGCGCACGACCCAGCGCGTGGTGCTGGGCGGCGGCAGTGACGCCAGGGTCAATGGCTCTCCAAGCGGGCCGATCACCTGCGCCGGTCGGATCTTCTGGTTCTCGATCATCGTTGTCCTCGTCCACCGGTTCTGCTTGGGCCGGCGACGGGTGAGGATATGCCCGTACCTGGCTTGCCATTGCCTAAATCGTTTGGGTTAACGGATGATCGAGATTGCATTTGCGCCGCCACGTGAGCGGCTGCGCCGCCATTGAAACTGCCATGTTCGACATCGGCGACTTCCTTAATTTGCCTTGCCATCGATACACTTGCCTCTCGCGCCGCGATCATGCGTGCGATCAGCTCCGGCCAGCTCGGGTGGACGGCGCTTGGCTTGCCGGCATTCCCTTTGCGACCAGATGCAGGGTTTAGAAGATCAAACGTCATGTCCATGGCCGGGCTCTTACCACCAGCATGGTCAAGGGGAGGTAAAGGCGGCGTTTACTCGCTCTTCAGGATCATCGTTTCGGCTGATGCAGATGCCAACACGGCGTGGTCAGACGCGCCGTAAAGGCGTATGGGCCTGCCGATGGACCTTGCTACCGATCTTGCCGGGCTGGACCCGGCGGCGCTGTTCCAGCTGGCCGAACCGTTTCGCGCGCGTCGGATCGTCGTTGCGATGTCCGGCGGCGTCGACAGCTCCGTCGTCGCGGCGCTGGCAGCGGCGAGCGGAGCCGAGACCATCGGCGTGACGCTGCAGCTCTACGACTATGGCGCCGCCACCGGCCGCAAGGGCGCGTGTTGCGCCGGAGACGACATTCGTGACGCGCGCGCCGTGGCCGACCGCCTTGGCATCGCCCACTATGTCTTCGATCACGAGAGCGCCTTTCGCCAGGACGTGGTCGAACGCTTCGCCGACGACTATCTGGCCGGACGCACACCGATCCCCTGCATCCGCTGCAACATGGGCCCCAAGTTCACCGACCTGTTCGCGATGGCCCGAGACCTGGGCGCCGATTGCCTAGCGACCGGACATTACGTGCGCCGGATGATGGGCCCCGCCGGTCCCGAACTGCACCGTGCCGCCGACCCGGCGCGCGACCAGAGCTACTTCCTCTACGCCACGACCGAGGCGCAACTCGATTTTCTCCGCTTCCCGCTGGGCGGCTTGCCCAAACCCGAGGTGCGGCGGCTGGCGGATGCGGCGGGCCTGCGCAACGCCGCGAAGCCCGACAGCCAGGACATCTGCTTCGTTCCCGATGGCGACTACGCCAAGGTGGTGCGCGCCGTCCGCCCCGAAGGCGAGGCACCCGGCGAGATCGTCCATGCCATCACCGGACAGGTTCTGGGCGAGCATCGCGGCGTGATCCACTACACTGTCGGCCAGCGTCGCGGGCTCGAGATCGGCGGCCAGCCTGAACCGCTCTATGTCATCGGCATCGAAGCCGGCAGCCGCCGCGTACGGGTCGGCCCCCGGCGTTTGCTGGCGGTACGTACCGCGCGCATCATCGAGACCAATCGCATCGGACCGCTGCCGACCGGGTCGCTGACGGCAAAGGTCCGCTCGCTTGCCAAGCCGGTTGCGATCACCCTGCAAGGCGCGATCGGCGACAATGCCGAGGCCACGATCCGCTTCGCCGAGCCGGAATACGGGGTTGCACCAGGGCAAGCGGCAGTGATCTATGCCGGCGACCGCGTGGTGGGCGGCGGCTGGATCGACGGCACCACGGCGGCGCATTGACGCGCGATCATCGCTTTTTCAATTACCCGACACATCAGGCAGATCCATGGCCCGCAAATACTCGAAGCACGGTCCGCGTGAGGACTTCCTGGCCGATGAAGACGAGGCGCCGCCACCGGTCGTGCCTTGCTGGCTATGCGGCCGGCCGACCGGAAAGACCATAGTGTGGCATCACCCCGTGCCTAAAAGCCGGGGCGGCCGCGATGTCGTGCCGATGCATCCGATCTGTCAGCAGACGCTTACCGCGAACTTCACCAACTCCGAACTGCAGCGTCATGGTATGGATGTCGAGGGCCTGCTGCTGAACCCCAACGTACGCAAGTTCGTCGACTGGGTGGCAAAGAAAGACCCCGACTTCACCGCGACGATCACGAAGAAGCAGCGCTAGGCCGGCAGCACGGCGCCGGAAGCACGATGGCAGCCTTGACGATCAATAGTTGACCGGCGCCCCTTGCTGCTGGGGCGGCGAGCGCGGCGGCGGCGAGACGATCCGGACGCTGGATCCCTGCTGCGGTGGCGGACGATTGCCCCCCGGCGGCGGCGGTGCGGCGCGCAGAGCCGGATCGCGCTGGTCCTGGCGGCCGGTTGCCTGTTCCAGGAAGTCGTCGCCCGCAGCCGGCGGCGGTCGATTTCCCTGCCCCTGCTCGCCCGCCGGGCCACCCGGACCGACCGTGCCGTCTTCATAGCGTGAGGGGCCGTCGGCGGGACCGCGCCGGCCCGCACCACCCGGCTGGATCAAGTTGCCGTTATCGTCGGTGTAGTAATAGTCGTCGGGATTGCCGGTCATCTGCTCGTCATCCGGCTCCAGCTGCCAGTCCGGAAGCTTGAGTTGGGTGTCGAACGGCTTCACCGGACGATCCTTTACCGCATAGCGCATGAAAGCCGCGAAGGCGGAGGCCGGGGCGTGGCCCCCCTGCAGCCCCGGTACCGGCCGGGCGTCGTCGCGCCCCATCCATACCCCGGTGGTGATCCCGCTGGAGAAACCGAGGAACCAGCCATCCTTGTTCGAGGTCGTCGTCCCGGTCTTGCCGGCGACCGGACGACCGATCTGCGCGGATCGGCCCGTGCCGGTCGCGACCGCGGACTGCAGCAGATCGGTGATCCCGGCGGCGACGTGCGGCGGCACCAGCACCTGCCCGGCTTGCGCCTTGTGCTCGTAAAGAACTTCGCCCTTGGTCGTCGTCACCTTGACGATGCCATAGGGCTCGATCGCGGTGCCGCCCGCCGAAACCGCGGCGAATGCGCGAGTCATGTCGATCACGCGCGTTTCCGACGTACCCAGCACCATCGACGGGTTGGTCGCGATCGGCGTGGTTATGCCAAAGCGACGCGCCATCGATGCGACCGTGGCAAAACCGACCTCGTTGCCCAGCGATGCCGCGATCGTGTTTTTGGAATAGGCGAATGCCGTGCGCACATCGATCTCGCCGGCGAAATTGCGGCCCGAATTGTGCGGGCTCCAGCCCTGGATCGTCACCGGCTCGTCCACCACGCGATCATCGGGCGTGTAGCCTGCTTCCAAGGCGGCGAGATAGACGAACAGCTTCCACGCCGAGCCGGGCTGGCGCACCGCCTGGGTGGCGCGGTTGTAATTGGAATTCACGTAATCGGTGCCGCCCACCATCGCCAGAACGGCGCCATCGCCGTCCATGCTGACGAGAGCGCCTTGCGCGCCCTTGGGCACGTTGCTGTCGATCGCCTGCGTGGCGGTGCGCTGCATACCGGTGTCGAGCGTGGTCCAGACCTCGATCGGTTCGTCGGTATCGGGCAGCAGCACGTCGAGCTGCGGCAAGGCCCAGTCGGTGAAATAGCGGACCGAGTTCTGGCCCTTCTCCTTGGCGATCTTCACGGCGTCGAGATCGGTGCTTTCGGCTTCCGATCGCGAGATGACCCCATTGGCGGCCATCGTTCCCAGCACGACCTTGCCCCGCGCGATCGCGGCATCGACATCGGCGGTGGGCGAGTAGTTCGATGGCGCCTTCACCAGCCCGGCGATGATCGCCGCCTCGCCAGTGGAAAGATCGCTGGCGGAATGGCCGAAGAACTTGCGGCTCGCGGCATCGATGCCATAGGCGCCGCCGCCGAAATAGACCTTGTTGAGGTACAATTCGAGCAGCTCGTCCTTGGTGAACTTGTGTTCCAGCGCAAGCGCGAGCACGGCTTCGCGGATCTTGCGCCCGAACGTGCGGCTGTTGTTGAGGAAGATCGTGCGCGCCAGCTGCTGGGTGATCGTCGATCCGCCCTGGCGCCACTTGCCGCTTTCGGCGCGGACCATCACCGAGCGGGCGACGCCGACGGGATCGACGCCCCAGTGTTCACGGTAACGCCGATCCTCGACCGAGACGATCGCGTCCTTCATCATCCGTGGAATGCGGTCATAGGGTAGCCACTGACCATAGCTTGGCCCAAGCGACACAAGTTCCGTGCCGTCGCGAGCGCGCACGACGATCATCTGGCCGTTCTGGCTGCTTTGCAGGGACGAGAAGGACGGCAATTCGCGCGCCGTCATGAACACGGCGGTCCCCAGGAAGATTACGCCAAGCAACGCCAGCGCACCGCCCCAGATGAAGATGCCGCGCAGCATGCGCAGCCAGAAAGGCCTGCGCGCCGCCTCTGGCGAGCGGAAATCCCGGCCTTCCTGGCGCCGGCCGAAATCTTTGGGCATTCCCGGTTTACGAACCCCCGTGACGTACGATCAAGAGCGGGTGACGCCTACACCTGGCGCAGGCATTTGTAACCCGCCCTTAACGAGCCGGATCAACCGCGTCGATTCAGCCCGCCTCGCCTTCGTCCTTCGGCGCAAAGTCGAGCGCGGCGGAATTGATGCAGTACCGCAGGCCGTTCGGCCCCGGACCATCGGGGAACACATGCCCCAGATGCCCCTCGCACTTGGCACAGCGCACTTCGGTTCGGACCATGCCATGCGAGACATCGCGATCCTCGTCGACCGCGCCGTCTTCCATCGGTGCGGTGTAGCTCGGCCAACCCGAGCCCGAGTTGTACTTGGTGTCCGACGAGAACAGCGGCGCGCCGCATCCGGCGCAGGTGTAAACCCCGGGCTGCTTGTTCTTGTCGTACTTGCCGGTGAATGCGCGCTCGGTTCCAGCCTGGCGCAGGACGGCGTATTGTTCGGGTGTCAGCTTTTCGCGCCACTGGGCATCGGTGAGTTCGATCTTTTCGGTCATGCCATGGGTCTCCTTGGCAGCCATGTGGGATCGCCCTGCAGAAGATACCATACGAACGCCCCCCATTTCCGCGCCTTGCCTGTGTCGCGTAAGCAAAATGAACCATTCAGCAGTCTGAACGTTCAAGAGCGACGACAAGCGGCATGAGTTGCCGCTTGCCCGGACCAAAGTCGGGTCATAGAGGTTAACTATTATCAAGTCTGATGGAGCCGGTTCGTGAACGATGTCTCGGGGCAGACACGTCTATTTCTCAAGGGCCGTCTTCGCCACGCGATGTCCGAGCGCGAGCTTTCGCTTCTCGACGATCTGCTGGTGGCGACGGAACGCGTGCCTGATGGGCACATGGTGCAAAAACGCGCCGTGCTCGCCGACAAGAGCACGCTCCTGCTCGATGGCTTTATCGCGCGCGTCGTCGAGATCGAAGGCACGCGGCATATCGTCGGCCTTCAGGTGCCCGGCGACTTCGTTGACCTTCATGCTTTCGCTCTCAAGCGGCTCGATCACGATGTCGTGACGATCGGACCGGCGATGCTCGGCTACGTCCCGCACGAGCGGCTCACCCAGGTCATGCGTGACGAGCCGCACCTTACGCGTGTGCTGTGGTTCTCGACGTTGCTCGATGCGGCGATCCACCGTGAGTGGATCCTCAAGCTCGAACAGCTCAAGGCCGAGGAACGGCTTGCCCACATCATGCTGGAACTCTGGCATCGACTGAACTTCGTCGGGCTGGCCGATGCGCACGGGTTCAACATGCCGCTGCTGCAGACCCATCTGGCGAACGCCTGCGGCACCACCGCGGTCCATATCAACCGCGTCATCAAGGCCGTGCGCCAGCGCAATCTGCTCGAAATCAACCGGGGCCGGGTCACCATTCCCGATCGCCCGGCACTGGAGGTGTTCGCGCACTTCCAGCCCGATTACCTCTATGGCGAAGGTTCGCTGTTCATGGGCGAGGACCTGACCGAAGCCTAGGCTCCCGATCGTTCGGGGCCCCGCCCTCGGTCGATGGGGCCTCCCTAAAGGTCCGGCAGTTCCTGGTCGGCAAAGCCCCACCCCGCCAGACGCTTGCCGGTGGCGCGTTCGATAAGTTCGGGACCATCGGCGATGGTGAAGCCGTTGGCGTGATCGAAACCGGCAAGCTCGTCCCACGCGATCGGCACCGCGACGGGCGCATTTGCCCGCGCCCGCGCTGAAAAGGGCACGACGGCGGTCGCGCCACGCTGATTGCGCAACCAGTCGATGAAGATCTTGCCCTTGCGCTTGGCCTTGCTCATCGTCGCGATGAAACGGTCGGGTTCGGCCTGGGCGAGTGCCTCGGCGAAACGGCGCGAGAAATCCTTGTGCGTGTCCCAGTCGTGCCCCGGCTTGAGCGGTGCGACAACATGGACGCCCTTGCCGCCGGAAAGCATCGCGTATGTGGTCAGCCCCATGGCGGCCAAACGATCGCGGATATCGATCGCGGCACTCTTCACGTCCGCAAAGTCGAGCCCTTCGTCGGGATCGAGATCGAAGATCATGCGATCGGGCCGCTCCACGGCATCGGCCCGGGCGCCCCAGCCGTGAAATTCGATCGTGCCCATCTGCACGCACTGCAACAGCCCCGCGACGTTATTGACGTAGAGGTAGTCCTCGCTGCCGCCGTCCTTTTCGAGGATCGGCACCTGATGGACGTTCGTGCCGAAGGTGCCGCTGTCGTGTTTCTGGAAGAAGCACTTCTTGTCGCGGCCTTGCGGACAGCGCACCAGGCTGATCGGTCGGTTGCCGGCAAACGGCAGCATCAGCGGCGCGACCTGTTCGTAGTAGGCGGCAAGCGCCCCCTTGGTCTGGCCGCTTTCGGGAAAGATCACCCGATCGGGATTGCTGATCGCGACACTGGCCGCGGGCGGCGGGGCCTTGGCAGCCTTTTCGGGCGTGACCTGTCGGGCTTTCTTGTCGGCGCGCAGGCCCAGGAAGCTGGCGTGGCGGACCCGGCCCTCGCCGGTGAACTCGGCGAAGGCGACTTCGGCCACCAGCGTGGGCTTCACCCAGGTCGCCCCGCGCGCCTCGACCCTCGGCACATCGAGCGGCGCCTTGGCGACGACCAGTTTGCCGAGCCGGTCCGCGATTTGCGCCAGCGCATCACCGTTGAACCCGGTTCCGACTTTGCCCTTATAGACCAGATCACCCTTGGCCTTCGCGCCTTCGTACTGGGCGAGCAGCAGCGAACCGAACGGGCGCTGCTTGGTGGTGGACTTGCTCCAGCCGACCACGACAAATTCCTGGCGGTTGATGCACTTGACCTTGACCCAGTTCTGGCTGCGCTTGCCGTGGTACGTGGCATCGATCTTCTTGGCGATGATGCCTTCCTGGCTTGCCGCGCACATGGCCTTGAACAGCTTTTCGCCCGCGCCGATAACGTGGTCGGCGACATGGATCGGCGCCTGTGCCTCGGCAAGCAGCGCCTCCAGGCGCTCCTTGCGCTCGATGTTGGGAAGGCCGCCAAGATCCTCGCCATCAAGCTCCAGCAAGTCGAATGCGAACAGTTCGAGCAGGTCGCTGTCCGTCTGCGAGCCATGCCCGCGCTTCAGCACCGACTGCAGCGACGAGAAATCCGGATTGCCGTCCTTGCCATAGGCGACGATCTCGCCGTCGATCAGGCATGGTGGCAGGTCCAGCGCGGATAGCGCGGTGACCAGCGGCTTGAACTTGTCGCTCCAGTCATGACCATTGCGGGTATAGACAACCACCGTGTCGCCGGCCGCGGCGATAAGCGCGCGATAGCCGTCGAACTTGATTTCGTGCATCCACTGATTGCCGGTTGGGACCGCATCGACCAGCGTGGCCAGCTGCGGGGCGCGGAACGCGGGCGGCTTGCCCCCCGCCTTGCGCTTCGCGCGCGGCCTGGTTTGCAGCTTCAGCGCCGGCTTGGCCTTGGCCGCATTATGGTCGGCGGCTGCGTCCATCTGTGCGGCGAAGGCCTTGCCCTTCTTGCCCGCCAGCGCGAACTCGCCTTGCTTGTCGGCTTCGATCTCGGCCATCGAACGACCGGTGAGCACGCTGGTCAGTGCGTGTTCGACCAGTTGATCGCCTTCTTGCGCGAACTCGTCTCGCACCTTGCGCAGCAGCCAGTTCTCGCGCTTTTCGCCGGCGCGCGGCTTGAGGCGGATGAGCATCCAGTCGCCCTTCATCCGCTCGCCCTGGAGCGTGAAGTGCAGATGGCCTTCCTCGATGTCCTTCGCGCTCTTGCCCGGCACCGGCGCCCAGGTGCCCTTGTCCCACAGCATGACGGTGCCGCCGCCATACTCGCCTTTGGGAATCGCGCCCTCGAACCCGGCATAGCTGAGCGGATGATCTTCGGTTCGCACCGCGAGCCGCTTGTCATCGGGATCGGGACTTGGCCCCTTGGTGACCGCCCATGACTTCATCACGCCGTCGACTTCGACGCGAAAGTCCCAGTGCAGCCGGGTCGCCGCATGCTTCTGCACGATGAACAGGTTGCCGGTATCGCTCCGCGCTGACTTGCCGGCCGGTTCGGCGGTCTTCTTGAAGTCACGCTTGGCGTTGTATTCGGCCAGAGGATCGGTGCGGGCGGCCACGGTCAGCGCTGCGCCCTATGCCCGCTTGCGCGCGCGCGGTGTCGGCGCCTCGGTCTTGATCGCCGCCTTCCTGGCAGGGGCCTTCTTGCTCTCAATCTTCTTTTCCGCCGGCTTCTTCGTAGCGCTCTTCGCCGACGTCTTCTTTGCCGGCGTCGTCTTGGCTGGCGCCGCCTTGGCCGCCCCGCCGCTGCCGACCGATTTCCTGAGCGCCGCCATCAGGTCGATCACGTTCGAGCCCCGGCTTTGCGGTTCCTCGACATCTTCCAGGATCTTCTTGCCCTTGGCCTTGCTCTTCTTCGCGATGAGGCCCTTGAGCGCGTCGATGTAGCGATCGTGAAATTCGGCCGGATCGAACGGCGCGCTTTTCTTCTCGATCAGCGTCGTCGCCAGGTCGAGCAGGTCTTCGCTGGGCGTTTCATCCGGGATCTCGTTGAAGTAGCTCTGCGCCTTCTTTACTTCGTCGGCATAGCGCAGCGTCTCCAAGACGATGCCCTTTCCGCACGGGCGCAACGAGACGAGTTGCTCACGTCCGCGAACCGACAGCTGGCCAAGGGCGATCTTCCTGGTCTTGCGCAAGGCCTCGCGCAGGACGACGAAGGCCTCGTCCGCCAGATCGTCGGCGGGAACGACGTAATAGGGCTTTTCGAAATAGAACACGTCGATTTCGTGCTGATCGACGAATTGCACCAGATCGAGCGTCTTGCGGCTCTCGATCTTGACCGCCTCGATCTCGTCTTCCTCAAGCAGGACGAAGTTGCCCTTGGACACTTCGAAGCCCTTCACGATCTCGTCGTGATCGACAGGACCGATGCCCTGCACGACCTTCTCGTAGTTGATCGGCTTGCCGGAGGGTTCGTGGATCTGGCGAAAGCTGATCGCCGCGCCGGACTTGGTCGCGGCATAGATCTCGACCGGGATCGAGACCAGTGCCAGTCGTATCTGTCCTTGCCAGTAAGCCCGTGCCGCCATGTCACCGCTCCTTTGCAGCGAGTCCATAGCTCACGAGGCCGTGGAGGGTTCCCGCCGTCGCATCCGGCCCGGCGCTATCGAGGGCGGAGGCGGGTACGGCGCGCAATAAAGTCCGGAACGGCGCCTCGTGAGGCGCGGTTGATAGCGCCGTCCCGGAGAGAACGTCCGACTATCTTGCCGGATCGCCCTATCTCGTGAATTCAAAACCTCGTGAACTCAAAACTCCGTGTGCGCCGGAAGCGTCGACCGCCGGCGAAGAACCAACGCGTCAGTCCCGCGGGATCACCCACCGGATCGTGCCGGAGTAGGCCCCGGTCACCTGGCCGCCGGATTCATCCATCGCCGGATCGAACTGGGCCCGTCGTGCCACCAGCCTGCATGTCGCCGCATCGAGATCGGCCGATCCGCTCGATGTCGTGATGCGGCAATCGGCCACCCGGCCGTTCGCCCCGACTGCCAGTTCGAACCGGACCGTGCCTTGCTCACCCCGACGCAGCGAGGCGGACGGATAGTCGCTGGTCGATACCCAGCCGCCCGGTGCACCGCGTGGACGGACGCCGCGCGCGACGAACTGCGGCCTGTCCGGCGTCGCCGAGGGAGTGGAGCCGGGGCCCGCCTCGAAATCCGTATCGAAAGGGCGTAGCGGAAAGTCGATCCGGAACGCGTCGTCGGCAAACTCGGTCCGGGTGGCATCGACCGGCGGTGCGACCCGCGGGGGGGTGGCGCTGCTGTCGATCACCTTCTCGACCCGAACCGCTTCGGGCGGAGGTGATGGTGTCGGCATCGGTTCCAAGGGGATGCTTTCCCCCTTGATCACGGTCACGACGTTCTTGACGTAATCCACCCCAAGGCCTGTCATCAGGGCGTAAAGCGCGATGCCATGCAGGCCGGCGACGGTGATCACCGTCAACGCCCTGCCTTTTCCAGGCATCCTATCGGCATGAGCCATAAGGACATCCTCTCCATGCCGGGGCTTCTCGACCTGCATTTTGTCGCAGCGGAGCCTCGATCTATGGAGAGGCTATCATAAATCGCCGGTTCACAAACTGCTTTTTACTAAGCCAGGCAAGTATCGGGCGTATTTGTTGTGTGAGCCCCGATCCAAGTACCTATTGCGCTGCAGCAATCGCCTTCTGCCGGCGCCGTTGTACGGAGCTGCCAAGCCCGATCGCTTCGCGATACTTGGCGACGGTCCGGCGGGCCAGATCATAGCCCTGCGCCTTGAGAAGATCGACCAGCGCATCGTCCGAAAGGATCGCCTTGGGCTGCTCGGCCTCGATCAGCTTGCGGATCGCGGACTTTACCGCTTCGGCCGAGGCTCCCTCGCCGCCAGGCGTGGAAATGCCTGATGTAAAAAAGTATTTCAGCTCGAACGTGCCGCGCGCGCAGTGCAGATACTTCGCCGAGGTCACCCGGCTGACGGTGGATTCGTGCATGCCGATGGCGTCGGCGACCGTCCGCAAGGTCAGCGGCTTGAGGTGCGACACGCCATGGCGAAAGAAGCCCTCCTGCTGCTTCACCAGTTCGGTCGCGACCTTCAGGATCGTCTTTTGCCGCTGGTCCAGCGCCTTCAGCAGCCAGTTCGCATCTGCGAGCTTCTCGGACAGCCAGCCGCGCGACGTCTTGTCGGGGCAACTGCTCTTGAGCTCGACATAATAACTGCGGTTGACCACCAGCTTGGGCAAAGTCACTTCGTTGAGCGAAATCTTCCAGCCGCCATCGCGACTCGGGTCGATCAGGATGTCGGGCGTCACCGCTCCACCGCTCTCGCCACCAAAGCGCAGGCCGGGCTTGGGATCGTAGGCGCGAAGCTCGCCCATCATGTCGGCGAAGTCTTCGTCGTCGACGCCGCACATCTTGCGCAAACGCGGGAATTCACCGCGCGCGACCAGATCGAGATTGTCGATCAGCCGCGCCATGCAGGGGTCGTAGCGATCCGCCTCGCGCGCCTGCAAGGCGATGCATTCCGAAAGCGTACGCGCGCCGACGCCCGTGGGATCGAGCGACTGGACAAGCGCCAGCGCCGCCTCCCCCTCGGCCAGCGGAATCCCGAGATCCTCGCACACTTCTCGCATCGGCACAGGCAGGTAGCCGGCATCGTCGAGCAGGCCGATCAGGTACCTGGCGATGCCGGCCAGATGGTCGTCATGGGCCACCAGCCCGATCTGCGCCTCGAGATGCTCGGCCAGGGTCGCCGCCGATCCGCCGCGCTCATCGATGCCGGGGCCGTCCTCGCCCCCACCGAGCCGGATTTCGCTGCTCCACGAGGCATCGAGCGTTTCACCGATCGCCCCATCGCCGGTATCGCGCTCCGGCCCGGCGGCGGCCGTGTCGATGTCGAGCGGGCGATCGTCGGCGCCGCGCCCTTCGCCGATCAGCCGGTCGACCGAGGATGTCTCCAGCGCCGTCGTGCGGACATCGGCCTCGGGCAACCGATCCGCCGCCCCCGGCTCACCCGGTTCGCTGCCGATATCGAGCAGTGGGTTGGCGGCGATCGCATCGCCGATGAAGGTTTCGATCTCCAGGTTGGACAGCGCCAGCAGCTTGATCGCCTGCTGCAGCTGCGGCGTCATCACCAGCGACTGGGATTGCCTCAGGTCGAGGCGCGGCCCCAAGCCCACCGCTCAGCTTCCCGTGCTGACGGGCCTCGCAGCGTGAAGCCCCGATGTCGCGCCAGGCCCCGAGACGACCCGCATCACAGCGTGAAGCCTTCGCCCAGATACAGCCGCCGCACGTTCTCGTCCGCGACCAGAGCCTCGGGGCTGCCCGCGAACAGCACCTGACCGCCGTAGATGATGCAGGCCCGATCGACGATATCGAGAGTCTCGCGCACGTTGTGATCGGTGATCAGCACGCCGATTCCGCGGGTCTTGAGATCCTTTACCAGATCGCGGATGTCCGAGATCGACAACGGATCGATGCCCGCGAACGGTTCGTCCAGCAGCATGATCGACGGCTTGGCCGCCAAGGCCCGCGCGATTTCGCAACGGCGGCGCTCGCCGCCCGACAGCGCCATTGCCGGGCTGGCGCGCAGGCGGGCCAGGCCGAACTCGTCGAGCAGGCGTTCGAGATCGGAGGCGCGCACGTCCTTGTCGGGCTCGACCAGTTCGAGCACGGCGCTGATGTTCTGTTCGACCGTCAGCGCGCGAAAGATCGAGGTTTCCTGCGGCAGATAGCCCAGCCCGAGAATCGCGCGCCGGTACATCGGCAGGCGGGTGACATCGAAGCCGTCCATCAGGATGCGCCCCGAATCGGGCCGCACCAGACCCATGATCGAATAGAAGCAGGTCGTTTTGCCCGCACCGTTGGGGCCCAGCAGGCCCAGCACCTCTCCCTTCGCCACCGAAAGCGAGATGTCGGTGAGTACGGCGCGCTTGTCATAGCTCTTGGCGATCGAGATCACTTCGAGGCCGCCGTTCAATGCGAGCGACGCGGCATCGACGGCATCGGGCATGGTGGTGGCGGTGTCGGTCATGACCTCGCGGTTTAAGGAAGGTGTTTCGGGCAGGCAAGAAAGCTTTTGGCCCATCCGATGCATGGTGCCGTCGATCGCCCCGGTCCAAACCCTTCCACGCCGCCGCGCGACCAGCGTCCTGCACGCTTGATCCTTGCGCGGTTGAGTGATCTATTGGTCAAAAATCGACGGCAGCAGCCCGCGACAAGGGGACGGGAGATGGTTGAATTTCGGCATCGCGGTCAGGCCGTCGGCGCGCAGGCCGACGCCCCACCGGTGGACTGGCGCCGCCGGATGAGCGATCATATCGCCTATGCGCTGCTGGTCTATACCGCCTTGCAGATCTTCGTGACCGTCGGCGCGCTCAAGACGGAGGGCGGATCGCTCCTGCCGTATCTCGCATTGGTGATCCTGGTCGTGTCGATCATCCCGGCCTGTCGCGGGTTCGAGGCGCGCTGGAACAGGCTGAGCGATGCCGAGGCGCACGATCCTGCCCGCGCTCCCGAATTTCGGCGCGACCGCCTGGCGCTGTGGCTGCTGGCGATCGGTCTGCCGTTCGGGTTGACGGCGCTGTTCAAGGGCATGGCGCTGGTGTTCGCCTAGTTCCTGCAGCGGATTTCGATGCGGCCATGGCGCGCTCATCATTGCAGCGTGGCCTTCGCGACCCTAGTTCGGCCCGGCACCGCCCATGCCCGGCGCCGCGCAAGGAGTCCCGACACGATGCTGAGCCCCGAAGCCGCCACCGACCGCGCCGCCGATCTCGTCGCGCGCGCCCGGCAAGCCGGCGCGGACGCGGCGGATGCGGTCTATTCCGCGAATGCATCCGAAGGCATCCAGGTGCGCCTGGGCAAGCTGGAGGATGTCGAACGCTCCGAAGGCGAGCACATGGGCCTGCGCGTGTTCATCGGGCAGCGATCGGCCAGCATTGGCTCGTCAGACCTCACCCCGGCCGCACTGGACGAACTGGCGACTCGCGCGGTGGCGATGGCGCGCGCCGCGCCCGAGGATCGCTTCGCCGGGCTTGCCCCGCCTGACCTGCTGACCCACGCGCCGTTCGCTGACTACGACTTGTACGACCCCGCCGATCCCGGCGCCGAAGCACTGCGGGCGGCGGCCGAAGAAGCCGAAGATGCGGCGCGCGCGATCTCGGGCGTGACCAATTCCGACGGCGCCAGCGCCAGTTCCGGCTTCAACGTCTTCGCGCTCGCCACCAGCCATGGTTTCGCCGGCGGCTATCGCGGGTCGAGCCACTCGATCAGCGCCAGTGTCGTCGCGGGCGAAGGCGCGGACAAGCAGCGCGACTCCGCATGGCGACAGTCGCGCCATCGCGGCGACCTGCCGTCCGCCGCCGGAATCGGCACCGAAGCGGGCGAGCGGGCCGTGGCGCGCCTGCGTCCGGGCAAACTGCGCAGCGGGCCGATGCCGGTGGTGTTCGATCCGCGCGTTTCCGGCAGCATCGTCGGGCACCTGATCTCGGCGATGTCGGGCAGCGCGATCGCCCGGCGCAGCAGCTTCCTGCTCGACAAGCGCGATGCCGACCTGTTCGATCCGTCGCTGCGCATCGTCGAGGATCCACATGCCCCACGCGGACCGCGCTCGCGCCCGTTCGATGGCGAAGGACTGGCGACGAATCGGCGCAACCTGGTCGAGCATGGCCGCGTCACCGGCTGGCTGATGGACAGCGCCTCCGCCCGCCAGCTTGGCGAGACCCCGACCGGCCATGCCGCGCGCGGCGGTGGCGGGGCGCCGGGTGTCTCGGTCGGCAACGTCCATCTGGCGGCCGGCATCCTGTCGCGCGATGCGCTGATCGCGGATATCGCCGATGGCGTGCTGGTGACCGAGCTCATCGGCCAGGGCGTCAACGGCGTGACCGGCGATTACAGCCGGGGCGCCAGCGGCTTTCGCATCATCGACGGTCGGATCGCCGGACCGGTGGCGGAGTTCACCGTCGCGGGTAACCTGCTGGCGATGTTCGCGCGGATGATCCCGGCCGATGATCTGGAATGGCACCGGGCGATCAACGTGCCGACGCTGCGGATCGAAGGCATGACCGTCGCCGGCGATTGAGGCTGGCGCCGCCGGGCCGGCCCTGCGAGGGCGATCAGTGCAGTCGTGGCGCTGGCGCATCGCCAGGTCGGCGCGGCGGCGCGGCGGCGCGCCCCTCGTCGGCGAGCAGCGCGGCGGCGTTCGCGGCGAGCAAGGCCAGCGCCGGGGTCGCCGCTTCGGCGGTCGCCTCCTCGGATCCATCCGCGAAGACGGCCGAAGCGATCGACAACCCCGAAGCGCCCCGCGAAATCAGGAACGGGCGATCATGGCCCAGGATCAGGAACGCCGCGCTTTCATAAGCGCCACATGCGACCATCGCTTCCAGTGCGGCGTGATTGGTTCCCGGACGCAGCACATAGACGGCTTCGGCCAGACGGATCGCCTGCTCGGCTGGCGAACTTGCGACGCAGTCGTGCAGGAAGTCCTGCAACACACGGGCGCGGGCAGACCGGCGCGGGATTGGCCGTTCGATCATGCAATTGGCTTTCTTGAACGTTGCGACCTTGGCGGCTGCCTCGGCGTGGCAGCCGCCCCAGTCAATCGTGCGGCGGCGGCGATTGGCGGGCCGTCCCGCAACGTGACACCACCGCGCCGGATTTTACCGAGGGTCTTGTCGCGTCAGACAGCACGTTGCGGCAACAGCACCTTGGCCGCGGCCGATCCGACCCCATCCAGCTTGGACTTGAGCTGGGCCTGATGCCGGGCATGACGCAGCGCCAGCCACGCCAGATACGGCGCGCAGAGAAAGCGCAGGGCGATCGAAGCGATGGTAATGGCTGAAAGCACCGCGAAATTGACGCCGACGCGGTTTGCGGCCGCGGCGGTCAGCACCGCGAACATCATCAGGCCGACGCCGATCAGCGTCTCGGTCAGCGAATCGGCGAGGATGGAGCCCTGCTTCGCCTTGAGCGCGAACTTGGGCGTGCGGCGCCAGGCGAGCGGCTTGCTCGACAAGCCCGCCACGCCGGCCTGCAACACCGTGTAGGTCAGGGCGTTGCGCGCGATCTCGCCATGCAGCATGTCGGCGATCTTGGTGGTTCCGGTCAGCTTGTAGCGATGCCAGATGCCCACCAGCCAGGTTGCCGTGCCCAGCAGGAACAGAATCCAGGCCGGGTCGGGCACCACGAAAGGCTCCATGACGCCGGTGAACAGGGCGACCGCCAGACCGGCGAAGCCCAGCAGGCTGCTGATCATCGCGAACAGTACCCGCAGCGGCGCCATGCAGCGCAGCACTTCGAGCAGCTTGGTCCAGCCGGGGAGCGGTGGGGCCCACGGTGCGGGCAGGAACAGCTTCCAGTGGCGGCGCAGCTGCTGCACCGGACCCGCCGTCCAGCGGAACCGCTGCTTCTTGTAGTCCGAGAAGGTCTCCGGGATCAGGCCGCGTCCGAACGTCTCGCCGATGTAGAGGCCGGAATAGCCGATCGCACGCAGGCGGACCGAGATCTCGGAATCCTCGGTCAGGCACCATTCGGCCCAGCCGCCGGCCTCGACGATGGCCTTGGCGCGGATGATGCACATCGTGCCGATGGTGAAGGCGCCACCGTATTCGCTGACGCCGACCATATCGACCTTGTTGCTGGGCATGTACTCCCAGTAGCAGGAGGTCAGATAGGCGCTGCCCTCGTAATCGCGATAATCATGCGGCGTCTGGACATAGCCGACGCGCGGATTGCGGAAAAACGGCAGCAGCCGCGCCAGGAAGTCCGGGGTGGCGAGGTAGTCAGCATCGATCACCGCGACGAATTCCGCGTCGGGATGCATCACGTCGAGCAGCCAGTTGAGCGCGCCGGCCTTCGCACCGGGCAGCGGCGAGACGTGGAAGAAGCGGAAGATCTCCTTGCCGGCCGCGGCATTGAGCTGCGCGCAATACGCCTCCAGCGGGCGCCACAGCGCCTCGTCCTTGGTGTTGTTGTCGCAGACGAGCACTTCGAAGTCGTGGTGGTCGAGCGCGGCAAGGCGGTCCATCGTCGCCATCACCACTTCGGGCGGCTCGGCATAGCAAGGCAGCTGGATGGACACCTTCTGGTCGCGCGGCAGCGGCGCCCCGTGCGGCGCGTCCATCGGCTTGCGCCAGGATTCATGCGTAAGCACCGCATCGCGCGCGATGCGCTCGGCAAAGCCCAGACCATAGAACACCGCACCAAAGATCATGCCGGAACCGGCAAGGAGCAGCGCACTGTCGGGCAATCCCGACTCGCCCAGGAACAGCGCCGTCCACACGAAGCCGACCATGAAGCCCAACAGCTCGGTCGTCATCAGGATCGCACCGGGAACGTTGAGGCGCGGCACCAGCCGGCACAGCGGCCAGGCGCAGGCCACGAACAGGATGATCACCGGCACCATGTGCGAGAGTCGCCCGCCCATCAGCAGCGTGACGGCTCCGGCCAGCAGCGTACCGACGATGGCGCTGCCGAGCACCACCTGGCCTTCGTGCGATCCGATCCGCTCGTACCGTGCAGGCGCCACCACCGCGCGGCTGATCATCAAAGAAGACAACAACCCCATGACCACGATGAAATACATCGCGGGATCAAGATCGGCCCGAGTTAACATCGACAAGTCCCCAGCTCCAATTCATTCCGCGATAGCGCGGGTCAAGTCTCCAGCAGTTGTGGGTCGCCGCCCTGCTCTGCTTATATATTGGCAAGCCTCTCGGTTCTTCGCTGCATATGCGAATGCGCCAAGCCGGTATATAGAACCGCCGGACTGACCCAAAAAAAGACCAGAGACACCTTGCAAAATGCGATCGGGGGCTGGAATCATCATCGATGAACCGAAGATGAAGCCGTGACAAGGCTTCGCGGGGCACACCCTCTTGCAATCGGGCGCGCAGACGGTCATCGCGAACCGGCAAAACGCCGAAACGGGAGGTTGGTCGGATGGATTCAGCAGCAGTGGTCGCAGCCGCGCGGGAGCGTACCGGCCTGACCGATTTCGGCGACCCGTCGATTCTCGAGGGTCTGGACGTGCTTTGCCGCGCCTACGAGAACGAGGCCGGGTTCAGCGAGCGAGGCAAGGCCATCGCCGAGAACGAGCTGGTCACCCAGCTGGCCAATCGCATGAAGGTGGAAGACTGGCTGGCCCGTCATCCCGAGCTGCTCGATCGTCCGGTGGAACGGCCGCTGTTCGTCTTCGGCCTGCCGCGCACCGGGACGACGCTGGCGATCAACCTGCTCGCCGCCGACCCGGCGCACCGCAGTCTGCTGCGCTGGACCGCCTACGATCCGGTCCCGCCGCCACGCCCCGAAGAGTTGACCGCCGGCCCGCGGTGGAAGGCGATGCAGGACAAGACCGAAGCCTCGCTGCAGTACATGCCCGAGATCGCCTCGATCCATTACGAGGATGCGCATAGCCCGACCGAGTGCCAGTTCGCGATGGCGCCCTCGTTCTGTGCGCAAGTGTACGAATCGCAGGCCGACATCCCCAGCTATCGCCAGTGGCTGTTCCACGAGGCCGACTATGTGCCTGCGTTCCGCTATGAAAAGCGGCTGCTGCAGGTGCTGCAGGCCGAGGCTCCGGGGCGCTGGATGCTCAAGAACCCATGGCATCCGCTGTGGCTGAATGCGCTGACCGAGGTTTTCCCCGACGCGCAGCTGGTGATGACCCATCGCGACCCGGCGGACGTGCTCGGATCTATCGGCAGCCTGATCCAGTACGTGCGCCAGATCTATGCGGAAAAGGTCGACCTGCACCGCATCGGCGAGACGTTCATGGAAACGTTCCGGATCATGATCGATCGCCAGCAGGCATTCCGCGATGCACGTGGACCCGATGCGATCCACGACGTCCAGTATGCCGCGATTTGCCGCGATCCGCTGGGCGAAGTGCGCAAGATCTACGAGCGGTTCGGCGAGACGTTCACGCCCGAAGCCGAAGCGGCGATGCACGCCTACATGCGCGACAATCCGCAGGGCAAGCATGGCAAGCACAGCTATTCGCTCGAAACCTATGGCCTGACCCGCGAAGGCGTGCATGAAGCGTTCGCCGACTACATCGAGCGCTACGACATCCCCATCAAGACCACCGCAGGCTGAAACAAGGCGTCGCGGCCACGCGGCGGGGCAGCGTCCCGCGCGTTGGCCCGCCGCCCGGTCGCGGAAAGAGGACACGGCTTCTCACCCGCCGGCGAGCGCGGGATAACGCCAGGAAAGAGACACGGCGGACGTTGCGGCCGGCGCGGTGTGCCTGGCACGACAGGCTTGGCTCGCCTTCCATCTTGCGACTGGCTGACGGGGGAAGCGCGTAAGCGGACCGCCAGCTCGACCTTCTTGTCATGCGAAGCCCCGGCGGCGACAGGTTCGCAAAAACGCCGCCGGTTTGAACGATCGGGAGAGCCTGCGGACGTACCGCCGGATGCCGATCGTCAGCCATCGCATCGGGTGCAGGCGCCCGTCTGTGAAGCGCCGGCCGCACGGTGCGGGTTGGTGTCGAACAAGGCCCTGTCCGCCCGCACCCGCCGTTTACCGGATCAGGCCGAGACCTGCTCCAGTGCTGCAGCATATAACCTAATTGGTTCTATTTGTCAAGATCGCCGCGTATCGTCTATTCGACGCTGACCAGCCCGGGCCGCTCGGCACCCATGCCGGAAAAGCCGATCGAATAGCCGCCATCGACCGGCAGGATCGTGCCCGTCACATAGGCGGACTCGTCGCTGGCGAAGAACAGCGCGGCGTTGGCGATGTCGCGGGCGAAACCCCAGCGGCCCATCGGGATGCCGGCGAGCATCGGGAAACCCTCTGGCGGGACATCGTGGGTGGCGGAGGCCGGAACCAGGCCGGTCCACATCGTGCCGGGCGCGATCGCGTTGACGCGGATGTTCTTGTCCGAATAATCGAGCGCGGCGACCTTGGTCAGCTGGTTCACGCCGGCCTTGGCAGCGCCATAGACGCCGTGATGCTTCCAGCCCACGATGCCCGAGGCCGAGGTGGTGTTGACGATCGAGCCGCCGCCAGTCTTCAACATCGACAGGATGCCGTACTTCATCCCCAGGAACGCGCCGCGGATGTTGGTGGCGTGAACCTTGTCCCAGGTCTCGACCGTCTGATCGGCCAGCGCCGCCATCGGACCGCCGAAGCCGGCGTTGTTGCACAGCACGTCCAGCTGGCCGAAGGTCTCCTCGGCCTTCGCGATCATTGCCTTGATATCGTCCTCGTCGGAGACGTCGCAGCGGATGCCGACCGCGCCGTTGCCAACGGCCGCCGCGACCTCGTCCTGCTTGCCCGAGATGTCGGCCAGCACCAGCCGCGCGCCCTGGGCGGCGAACAGCTCGGCCATCGCCTTGCCCATGCCCGAGCCTGCGCCGGTGATGACGGCGACTTTGCCTTCGAGTCTTCCAGCCATGTCGTCTCTCCTGTGTCTGTTATCTCAAGCCGACGTGTCGATCGTCGGGCGCACGGTGATCTCGGAAATGTTGGTTCGGCGCGGCATCGCCAGGATAAAGACGATCGCCTCGCCGATGTCGCTGGGCTTCACCGCGCCGTCCTTGCTGACGTGGGCGGCGATCGCCTCGCGCCAGTTGGGGTCCTTGATGCCGCCGGCGACTTCGGTTTCGGTGGCGCCGGGCATCAGCGTGCAGACGCGGATGTTCTTGTCGCCCAGTTCCTGGCGGATGCCGTCGGTGAACGAATTCACCGCGCTCTTGCTGGCCGAATAGGCGCTGGTCATCGGACCGCCCTTGCGCGCTGCCAGCGAGGAGATGGTGATGATGTCGCCGCCGCCTTGCGCGATCATGATCGGCACCGCCTCCGCGCACGTATAGACCGTGCCGAGCAGGTTGATGTCCATCACCGAGCGATACAGATCGGTATCGGCGCCGATGATCCCGCCTGCCTGCATCACGCCGGCCGAGTTGATCAGCACGTCGATCCGCCCGAACGCGGCGACGGTTTCGGTGACGGCGCGGCGCGCATCGGCCTCGACCGCCATGTCGCCGGGGATCGCCAGCGCCTTGCCGCCCAGCGCCTCGATCTTTTCGACGAGGCCTGCCAGCCGCTCGGCCCGGCGCGCCGACAGCGCGACGGTGGCACCGGCTTCGGCGAGGCACAGCGCAGTCGCTTCGCCGATGCCCGAGCTGGCTCCGGTGACGAGCGCGACTTTGCCTTCAAGCAGCTTCGACATGATCTTAACATCCTCGGTTCGCATGGCTCCGGCTTCTTACACGGACGCCTATAAAGTATCCAATCGCTGGCCCGTGACACGCGTCATGTCAAGCGATCTGCTGAACACCTGTTCAATTTATTGGCGTCGCGTATACCATCATGCGATCGCCAGTACGCTGCGGTGGATAAACCGCACCAGGTCCGCCTGCCCCCGCGCACCGGTCTTGGCGTAGATCCGCTTGGAATAGGTCCGCGCCGATTCCACCGTCAGCTTGAGTTCGCCCGCCGCCTCGGTGATCGACATGCCCCGGCTCAGCGCCAGCGCGAGGCGCGCCTCGCTGGGGGCGAGATCGAACAGCTGGCCCAGCTGGTCGCAGCGATCGGCGGAGGACCAGTTGTCGGCATGGACATAGGCGACGATCGCGGGCGCGGCCTGCATCGTTCCCATGCGCTGCGCCGAGGCGACCAGCAGCAGGTCCAGCCATGGCTCACGGCTGAGCACGATTGCGCGCGGGCGGCTTTGCGCATCGCCCAGCAGGCCACCGATGGCCTTGACGATCTCGGCTCTCAAATTCGGATCGCGCGCGGTCAGCCGGCCATCCTTGCCGCGGGTCAGCGTGCCGCTGGCGGCGAGCAGTTCCGCGCCGGTGTAATCGGTATCGAGAATACGCCCGTCGGCATCAAGCGTCACCCAGCCAAAGTTCATCCGCCGGATCGCCTCGGTGGCGACCGACGCGCCCATCCGCTCACGCTCCAGCGCCACATGCCCGCGCATCGCCGCGCGCAAGTACGGCGCCAGGTCCGCCAGCAGGGCGTCGACTTCGGGCGCGAAGTCGCCGGTGCGCCGGGTGATGGTGATCCAGCCGCTGACGCCGCCCGCCTCTTCCACGCGGATCATCCGCATGTGGTTCATGCCGCTGGGTTCGAGCAATTGCGCCAGGTACTCGCGGTGCGCCGGATCCTCGAACTGCAGCAGTTCGTCGAGGGCATAGACACGGCCCTCGACCATGTCGTGATAGGGCATCGGATCGGAGCGGTAGAGTTCCTCGCGGTAGCGGCGCGAGACCGGCGGCGGCGAAGGCTCACCGGCATAGAGGTGGATCACGCGGGCTTCGGGCGTGCCGAACGGCAGCGGCCGAAACACCAGGCTGGCGTAATCGCCGGCGACGCGGACCTTCAACCGGTCCAGGAACGCCGACCAAGGCGGGCGCTCGACCATCCCCGCGATCAGCGGCTCGACCAGCGCGGCGGCGTCTTCTCCACAAAGCATCGTTCTATCCCCAAATGGGAATTCTCTTGGCACGCGGCCTAGACCACAACCGGCGGCCTGACAATCGCGTCCAACTAGAGGCGCGAACCGGGAGAGGATCGCCGCACATGCCGCTGAACATGCCCGTCCAGCCCGCCGCGTTCCTGCGCACCACGCTGCCGCTGGGCATCGACCTGGCGGCGGAGTACGACTCCGGGCGGTACCATTCGATCTGGCTGCCCGATCACATGGTCAGCTTCTGGCCGGACTCGATCTGGACACCCGAGTTCACCGATCTCGCCACCGCCAGCCCCAGCCCGCACCGCCACCTCGACGGCATGGCGGTCGCCGCCGCTGCCGCGGTGCTGACCAGGAACACGCCGCTGGCGACAACGGTGATCGACACCGTGCGCCGTCATCCCTCGCTGCTTGCGCAGTCGGCGCTGACGATCAGTCACCTCTCCAAAGGCCGCTTCATCCTGGGCCTGGGTTCGGGCGAGCTGGAGAACACGGTCCCCTACGGCTTCGACTTCCGCAAGCCGGTCGGCCGGTTCGAGGAATCGATCAAGGTCATCAAGCTGCTGTGGCACTCGGACGGTCCGGTCGATTTCGAGGGCGAGTTCTACAAGCTGGAGCACGCCCGGCTCGACACCGAACTGTACGACGGCAAGGCGCCCGAGATCTGGACCGGCGCTGCTGGCCCGCGTATGCTGGGCATCACCGGGCGCGAGGCGGATGGCTGGTGGCCGGCGGGTTCGTGGACGCCCGAGGACTATGCCGCCAAGCTCAAGGTGATCCTGGATGCCGGCGAAGCGGCGGGCCGCGACATGAGCCACTTCACGCCCGCGCTCACCCAGATCTGCCTGATCGGCGAAGAGGACGAGATCGCCGACATGCTGAACCAGCCGATGGTCAAGTCGATCATCCTTATGCTCAACGCCAAGGATCTCGCCAAGTTCGGCTACGAGCACCCGATGGGCGCGGAGTGGAACGGGATCATGGACTTCGACCCGCACATCCTGACGCGCGAGCGGATGATCGCGTTCTGCGAGGCGCTCGACACCCGCATGATCCGCGACATCCTGCCGGTCGGCACGCCCGCGCAAGTCGCCGCCAAGCTCAAGGGCTTTGCCGACGCCGGCATGCGCGTTTACAAGCTGATGGACTATGGCGCGATGGGCGGCATGCGCTTTGGTGCCAAATCGGCCGCCAAGGTACGCGAGACCGAAGACGCGATCCAGGCGCTGGTGGCGGCGTGACGGCGCTCGACCCCGCAGCGCTGCTGGTGCGGGCTGAAGCGGAGACCGGGCTGTCCGACTGGGCGGACGAGAGCTTCCCCGATCGGTTCGCCAAGGCAGTGGCGCACATCAACACCATCGCGATGGACGACGCCGGACGCGCGGCGGCGGCGCAGAACATCCACTGGCTGCTGACCGATCGGCTCAAATTCTTCCAGGACCGCAAGGACTATCCCCTCGCCGACGAAGTGATCGACCGCCCGATGTTCGCCACCGGCGAGCCACGCTCTGGCACCACCCTGATGCACGCGCTGATGAGCGTCGATCCGGATGCTCGCGCCCTACGCTTCTGGGAAGTGATGCACCCCTCGCCGCCGCCCGGCACGGTGTCGGGCGATGACCCGCGCCCAAATGATCCAAGAAGGGCGCTCGCAGACGACGAGTGGCGCGAGATCAACACCAAGATGGCCAAGTGGCTCCACTGCCATCCTTACAACGACATGCTGGGCGATGGACTGCCCGAGGACGAGCGCACCTGGGCCTTCGACTTCCGGGTGATGACGCCAACCGGCTGGTGGCGCGTGCCGATGCAGAACCTCTCGCTGGGCCTACCGAGCGATCCGGTCGCGCAATACCGCATCCACAAGGCGATGCTGCAGGCGTTCCAGTACAACCGGCCGGCGAAGTACTGGGTGCTCAAGGGCTTCCACACCATGCGGCTGGACGCGTTCTTCGCCGCCTATCCCGACGCGACGCTGGTGTGGCTGCACCGCGACCCGGTAATGGTCGCGGCCAGCTCGACGATGATGATGTCCGACATCATGGAAGGCATCGTCGGCAAGATCGATCTGGTGAAGGAAGCCCGGATGCACCTCGAACGCGTCCGCGCCTCCATCGCCAACACCATGACGCACCCGCTGGTGAACGACCCACGCATCCACCACGTCCGTTACCACGATTTCGTCGCCGACCCGATCGCCACGGTGCGCGGCTACTACCATTTCGCCGAACGCGATTTCACCCCGCAGGCGGAAGCGGCGATGCGCGACTACCTCGCCAACAACCGCGGCGACCGGCACGGCAAGTTCCACTACTCGACGCAAGTTCTGGTCGACGCCGGCTACGACATCGCCGCGCTGAACGACGAGTTCGCGCCGTTTCGCGAGCAGTTTGGCGTGCCGATCGAGGTGCGCAAGGCAGGCTGATGCACCCGCGCGTGTGCCTCCACCAGGTCGGGTTCCTGAGCGAAAGCACCCCCGCCTTCGTGCAATTCTGCCGTGAGATCGGCGTCGCGCATATGACGCTCGCCAACCCGCACCTGCTCGGCCCCGACGTGCTGGACGCCACCATCGCCGCGCTAAAACCGGGCGGCACCGCAGCCACCAACCTGACCCAACCCTTCGCGCACTACCCCGACCTCGAAGCTGATACCGGCGGCGCGGCTCCGGCGCTGAACGAGGCCATCGAAGCCGCCGCGACGCTCGACGCGCCGAACCTCTACATCGTCACCGGCGGACGCGGTTCGCTCGACTGGGAAGCCGCCGCCGCCCGCTGCGCCGAACTGATCGCGCCATGCCGAGACCTCGCCGAACAACTCGGCGTCACGCTGATGGTGGAAACCGCCAACCTGCTCAACGCCGACATCCACATCGCCCACACCCTCGACGACACCATCCGCCTCGCCGAGATCGCGCAGATCGGCGTCACCATCGACCTCGGCGCCTGCTGGTTCGAGGCCAACCTAGCCGACAAGTTCCGCCGCGCGATGCCGCTGACCCGCCTCGTACAAGTGAGCGACTACGTGCTCGGCGACCGCTCCACGCCTTGCCGCGCGGTGCCGGGTGATGGCGTCGTGCCGCTCGAACGGCTGCTAGGCCAACTGCTCGACCTCGGCTACACCGGCGTTTTCGACCTCGAGCTGACCGGCCCGCGCATCGTCGAGGAAGGCCACCGCGCCGCCTTCGCCCGCGCCGCCGAAAACCTCTCCGAAATCCTCGCCCGACTGGGAGCCTGACGCATGGCCTATGGCGACGGACCCGCCGATGCCGACCTGAAGCTGGCCTGGGAGCGCTTCTGCGACCGCCTCAAGCACGCCGGCACCTACGCCTTCAAGGACGCCAACCCGCCCGCGCCGATCCACCGCGCCGACGCCTTCCGCTTCCTCACCCAGAACCTGGGCCAGGCGTTCGACCTCGCGCTGGAAACTCGGGACCCGGCGTTCCCGCAGATCCACTACTTCACCACGCCGACGATGAAGCTGGGCGGCGACGTGTCGGACTTCACCTATCGCCAGGCCTGGATCTCGGGCGAACACACCTACCGCATCACCGGTAAACGCGGCACCGCCCGCTGGCTCAACATCACCGTGCAAGGCCCCAGGCCGGCCACGATCCCCGGCACCGACTTGCCCCCCCTGCACGAACCCTTCGGCGACGTGCCCGAGTGCAACATCCTGGGCTCGCAGCTGGAAACCGACGCCGACGGCAACTTCGAACTGATCGTCGGCGGCGATAAGCGTGACGGAAACTGGCTCCCCACCACCCCCGGCAGCCGCAAGCTGTTCATCCGCGAGGCCTTCGACGCCTGGGGCGAGACCCCCACCGCGCTCACCATCGAACGCATCGGCATGGCCGAGCCGCGCCCGATGGCCAGCCCCGCCCAGATGATCGAGGCGTTCGACTGGGCCGGCGAGTTCATGACCGGCCTGATGCGCGACTGGCCCGAACACGCCTGGCTGACCTCGGGCGGCGTCGTCGATCCCAACCAGCGCAACCAGTTCCCCGCCGACAAGGCCGCCGACACCGCCGACGATGCCAAGCGCGGACGCATGGCCGCGCACATGGTCTGGCGCCTCGCCCCCGACGAAGCCCTGATCGTCGAGATGCCCGCGCACGACGGCTTCTGGATCTTCGGCATGGGCGGGCCGTTCGTCGGCTCGATGGACTTCCTCCACCGCCCGACAAGCTACACGCCGGCACGCACCCGGGTGGACGCGGACGGCGTGGTCCGCCTCGTCCTCAGCCACGACGATCCCGGCGTGCACAACTGGCTCGACACCCAAGGCTTCAGCGACGGCAACCTGACCTACCGCAACCTCATGAGCCGCAATCGGGCGACATTCGCAACCAGATTGGTCAAGCGCGCCGACTTGGCAAACCACTTGCCACCCACCACGGTCAGGGTCACCCCCGATCAGCGCGCCGCCATGCTGCTGGACCGCTATCGCGCGATCAAGCTGCGCTTCGGCATCTGATCGCGCCAAACCGCTTGCACCAACCCGTCTCCCCCGGTAAACGCGCCGCCTGCCCCGCGATCAGGGCACGAAGATTACCAGGCCGCTTTAGCTCAGCTGGTAGAGCATCGCATTCGTAATGCGGGGGTCACAGGTTCGAGTCCTGTAAGCGGCACCACCTTCCTAGAGGCACTTCGACAAGGGTATCCGGCACTGACCGGCGGAAGGGCCTTTGGCTTGGGTAGAGCTTGGGTCCTAGCTGGGGCGGCTTTGGCAGGAATTCGCGACCGCCGCAGTTTTTGAGTGACCCTCGCATCGGATGTGCGAACGCCACCTATCGAACGACGCCGCACTCAGGCAACATGGTCGGCGGAGCAGGCGCCGCGACTATCTGAAGGCCTTTCCGGAACGTTTATCCTGCCGCGCTCGATCTGGTGCTCGAGTTCCGAGTTCAGCCCGAAGCCGAAGACAAGAGGATACCTCGATCGGCACATCCCTCAGGCAAGATCACGACCTTCAGGGACAAGCCCTCTCGGTGTAAACGAGATGCTCTACCAACGGCGCTAACGCCCGGCATTCCGGAACCGCGCATTTACTCGGTCTAGCGCTCTCATCAACCGGGAGCTTCGCGGATCAGAGCGGGGTCAAACGAAATAGATCGAAGCCTAGCATATTTCACATATTCGCTACCGCGTTCATGGGCGATCCAACACTTACCTATAACTCGGGGGCGGCGTTGATGTCGGCCAACGCCCGATCAACCGTCTTCAAGATACCACTCACCGCGCAACGTGCTCGTCATCCTCGTCCAACCACGGCCAGGATACTGGCTCAACATTGCTCCCTGTCCTTAAGATCGCTGAGAGATCCATCACCAACGTTACGTGCTGACCCGTCATCACGGCAATGTGCGATCTTTAGAGACCCGCCGATCGAATATGCGCCAGATCGCTCGAGCTGTGCGATCCTTTGCGCTTGCCTCAAGCGGGAAACGGTTTACACATGCTCTCTTCCGGTTGACACTAGACAGTAAGAAAGTGCTTTAGGCATCATGATGGTTGACACTCGCGACATTATTGAACTTTGTGAATCTGCATTAGCGGCGGATTACACGCGAGTTCGTCGCGCTGGAAACCGACTGGCGAAAGCCCTGATCCAAGAAGATCCCGAGGCAGCAAAGGCGATCAGAACGGCACTCAGGCGGCAAGGCGTTCCGCTGCAGGCTTCCGGATACGCGGAGCACCTGCCCAGGGATGGTAGCTCACGACTGCCGCTGATTCAGGAAGAGAATTGGCCTACTAACCCCCTATTCTTAAATAGCGATGCAGCGCGCGTGGTCTCTCGTTTCTTGGAGGATTGCGCTCACATTGAGCGCCTCGCCGCCAACGGTGTGTCGACGCGACTAGGCTTGTTGGTTCACGGTGAGCCCGGCGTGGGAAAGTCGCATCTAGCGGGCCATATAGCTGCGCAGATGCAAGCTCCGCTTCTCGTTGCCAGGCTGGATTCGCTTATCTCTTCCAAGTTGGGTGATACTGCCAAAAATATTCGTACCGTATTTGACTTCATTCCGCAGCGCCGCTCCGTGCTTTTTCTAGACGAAGTTGATGCCTTCGCAAAGGTGCGCGACGACAAGAACGACCTTGGTGAATTGAAGCGAGTCGTTAACACCGTCCTACAGGGGCTAGACTCTCTTCCTGACGAAGTTGTAGTCATTGCGGCGACAAATCACTCGCACTTGCTTGATCCTGCAATCTGGCGACGGTTCCCCTACAAGGCGGACTTGCGGATGCCCGATTACGAAGTGCGTACCGCCATGTGGGGCTATTACCTATTCTCTGATGCCGCCGAACGGATCGCTGACGCTGAAGTTCTGGCGAAGGTATCGGCTGGTTTGTCTGGCGCTGACATCGAAAACATCGCGTTAGCAGCAAAGAGACGCACGATTATTGATGGCGAGGAGCCGCCATTTGCCAGCATCGTGTTTGCT
Source organism: Novosphingobium sp. TK46 (assembly GCF_055361525.1). NCBI lineage: Bacteria > Pseudomonadati > Pseudomonadota > Alphaproteobacteria > Sphingomonadales > Sphingomonadaceae > Novosphingobium > Novosphingobium sp. TK46. The sequence goes on along the minus strand of NZ_CM143963.1, from coordinate 1,685,266 downwards.
GCCGCACGGTCGAAGCAGGCATCGCCCAATCTCTTGGACCAAGTAGCACTATCACACGAAGATCGTCGCACTTTATCTGCTCTCCTGAGAGACAAGGCGGCCATGGAGGTAACTACAATTGCACGTGTTGTCGGAGTGAGCCGACAGATGGCTCATCGATATTTAAAGGAGCATGCAGATGGCGAGTGACGAAAGGCGCCCGGTTCTCAACCCTGTCCTTCGTTTTCTGAAGGATCCGAAACCGAAAAGCGTAAGCGGCGGTGGAAAGAACGCGGACAGCATTCGGGTAAGCCGGTTGGAAACCCAGCGGCTGTCGCTTGCCAACGATCTCGACGAGATGATCGAGATGTCCTCGGATCAGCCCTCCTTCTCAAACAAGAGCGTTATATACGCATCCATGTTTGACGACTCTCTAGCGCCAAGCTGGACACCAAACGATTTGTTTGCGCCAGAACGGGGCGCGAGGATCATCGCTCCGTTCCGCAACGGATATTTGGTAGAGATTGAACAAGAGGCGCTAGGTGCCATTTCAAAAGTGGTTAGCACCGGAAGCCGCACCACCGACCTTGTAGACATATCGAGAGTCGAGACCATCCGCTTCTTCGACGATGATGATCCGGCGGGCGAGTACACTGTCGATGAAACTTGGGCGGTCGCACCACAGACTGGAAAAGGCCGAGCATTTCTCATTTGGCTAATGCCATTTAGTGATGAGGGTGCCGGAGAAGAGCTGCTGAGTACTGTTCTCGAGTTGCGGAACCGCTCCATCTTGTCAACGCCTTCAGCATTTGGACAGCTCGACCTGAATCTTGAGGGTGCGCCTCAGGCCGTTGTTCGCGCGCTCCGCGCGAGCAGTGTTTCAGATAGCATTGGCACCGCGGCTCGCCTCTATCGTCAAACCCGCCGCGCCAGTGCTGCTGTTGTCGTACCGTCACGTGCGCACCTGGCCGAATTGGTAGCATCCGGCACAGTCTTTCGTCTCGAGCCGGTGCGCTCTATATCCTCGACGGCACCAGGCACGGGCAATGAGCCTACCCGCCCGCTTCCATCAGATCTCAAGCTTGCACCCGTGGTGGGGGTGATCGACGGCGGCTGTACGGCAACGTCATATGTCTCAAGCGCGGAAGCCTGGCGCGCACCACCGTTTATCTTAGATGGTCATGCGGATCATGCGCACGGCAATCAGGTTACATCCCTTGTGGTGCAGGGCCATGATTGGAACAATCAGCTAAGCCTTCCCCCACTCTACTGCCGAGTTGGTACAGTTCAGGCAGTACCAAAAAGGGAGAGTGGTGCCGTTGTAAATCCTAGTGAGTTAGTGGCCTACCTCGACGGCGTTATGACCGCCTACCCAGAAGCTAAAGTCTGGAATCTCTCGTTCAATGAGCCAGCTCCTGGATCCCTGGAGGACGTCAGCTACCTAGGGCATCAAATCGCCCTACTCGCACGCAAGCACAAAATCTTGCCGGTAATCTCGGTTGGGAATCGCCCGGGTGATCTGTTGCAGCCTCCTGGCGACTGTGAAGCAGGGCTCACCATTGGTGGGCGCGTGCACGACACTGAAGGAGTTCCTGCGCGTAGTTGCCCGGTTAGCTTGCAAGGTCCTGGTCCTGCTGGGATGCTGAAGCCCGAAGTCTCCAACTTTTCGCATGTCCGTGTGATCGGGGGAGTTATTACAGCCGGCTCGAGCTTTTCCGCCGCTCTCACCTCGCCGCTGGCAGCACACTCCTTCCAGCAACTTCGAGATCCTAGCCCGGATTTGGTCAAAGCCTTGATTCTCCACCGATCGGCAGAGGGAGCGTTCGACAGGTCCATCGGATTTGGAACTCCATCGACAACCGCACCATGGTCCACAGCCCCGGGGTTTGTCACGCTACAATGGACGGCTTCACTCAAGCCTGGAGCTGCGTACTATTGGGAGTTGCCGATCCCAGAATCATTGCGTCGGACTGGCAAACTCAAAGGTGTTGCACACCTGACTGCCCTGCTGAACCCCCACCCATTAGTGTCCGATTTCGCAGGTCAGAATTACTTTAGCGCCCGACTTGAAACAGCGCTTCAATGCGAGCGGCACGGGAGGGCCGTCAACCTCCTGGGGTCGCTTCAATCAGGAAAGCAAACCGAGGAGGAGGCAAGAACCCTTGATCACAAGTGGTGCCCTCTCAGACATCACTCCAAACAAATGAATGGCGTCACCTTCGAAGGCGACAGCGTAAAGATCTATGGCAGGGTTTTTACAAGAGATCTTTATATGTATCCTTACGGCTCCAACGAGGAGGTCCCAGCGCTAGACGTAGTCTTCGTCCTGACGCTGGGCACCGGTAATCCTGAAGACGATCTCTATGGTGAGATTCGCTCTGAACTGGGCACCTTTGTGGAAGTCGGCACTGTCGACATCGATCTCGACGTCGAAAGCTGATGTTCTAGGAACGTTCGCGGGTACCTGCCGCCTGTGACGACGTAGTAGTCGGAATCCGTCGCTGGCGCCTTGTTCTCGGCGCAGGCAATCGATGCGGCGTCCTCTATCAACATGACGGCACCGGCAAAGCAAAATTCACAGCATAAGAAGCGAACCCGAACTTTTCCTTCGCCTTTTGTGATTACAAGAATAGCTGCGTACATCTGGGGGCGCAGGATCGCGCAGAGAACTGACCCATATTGCCGCGGCTCGGTGGGCGGAGCCTCGAACGCACCTGCCTTATACCTTCCGAGATTGGGTCCGGCCTTTAGTCGCCTTCGTTGGCAGCTTCACACGAGCCTTTCCGGCCGTCGCCGCTTTCACTTTTAGGGGCTTAGGCTTCGAAGTGAGCTTCGCGACGGTGCGGGACCGGCTGACCGTTGCCGCCGCAAGCTCACGGCGAACGGTTTTGATTACCTCGCCGATACCTTCCGCGATGTTCACGTAAGCCGCATCGGTGCTGGCCCACCGCTCAGGCTCACGACCGTCCTTTGGCAGCAACTTGAAGCCGGCTGCGCGGGTTTGCTTCCAGCCGCAAGGTTTCACGACGACACCTATCACGCGCACAAGCTTGCGAGCGCGACGATCCATCGCCCGCTTATACTCAATGTTCCAGCAGTAGTTGCTGTCGAGGTATGATGGGCTGAACAGGGCAACGAAGATATGGGCTCGCCGAAGCTCACGAGCGATGTCAGGGTCCAGCTGGGCTCCAGGCTCGATGTTCTTGTCGACGAAGACGGTGACACCATCACGCTTCCACGGAGCAAGGTGGGTCTGCAGTTTTTCCTGCGCCGCAGCGTCTTTGTGAGAGTACGACACGAAGATGCGAACCTCGGGAGCCTCTTCCACCTTCGCCGAGCGCCTTGCCGCACCAGGCGGGTTCACGCGGGTGCGTTGCGTCTTAGGCTCCGAGGACGGCGCTTTGGCCTTTCGAGTGCTTGCTGCCAACCCTCCCAACTCCAAATTTAGATGAAAAGCGCTACAGGCAGACGTGAGACGCGGCAAGTGGAAGTCTGGATCTGCAGCCACGCTGGCCAGCAAGGAAGGTATTCGAAGTTCCAGGACAGTGCCGCGGTTAACAAGTTGTACTTCCCGGTACGTTCGCTCCGCCTCCTCACTCGTCAAGGTCGCCGGAACTGGCCGGCGGCGCAGTTCCAACAAAACAACATTCCTGAGGTAGGTATCCAAACGCCAACGGTCAGCAACGGTCGAGCCCCACTCTTTGGCTAGCCAGTTGTATGCGGCTGGCGCATAGGAGACACCGCCTTCAGCGTGTGCACCCTCCGCTAGGGCTAGCAGCGAAAGCGGAGCTGTAAGTTCCATCTCTCGCCTTACGGGAAGTGTTTCGTTCCATATCTCAACACGCGTACCGACGTAAACCACACCTTCCCAAAGGAACACGTCCAACCAATCGCAGCCGGAACCCGCCGAGCGACGCAAATGCTTGTGGAGAGCGACGGGTGCATCTGCGTTGTAGAGCTCAAAGCGGGTGATCTTGGCCCGTGCGTCGGCCGGGATAGAAGGTACGCCGATGTGCAAAGCATTCGCCTTTGCTGACGTTGCGTAGAGTGGCAATGCAAACCCATGCCCGCACAATCTCTCGTAGGCTACCAGCGAGAGAGCCTCGAAATGAGTGTATGTTCCGTTGCTCATGTCTGCAGACGCCCACGCAAATTTCTCTGAACTACGTCAACGATTTCGTTGGCATACGAGTCGGGCGTCTCGTTTGGACGCCATTCATAAGTATCGAAAGCAATACCCAGTGCGATTAACTGATCCCTAAACACTGAATTCAACCCTCGTGGATCCTCTAACAATTGCTGAGGGAAGACAACTAGCTGTCCATGACCCTCGCGAAGGTCAATCGAATGGCTGTAAGCAAATTCAACTGCGGAGGCTCGACGATCCGGCCTGTTACGACCGGTCGAGGCTAACCCCGCGATCGAGATCCAGTTTTTCGCAACAGATCGCCAATCAGGGAGCGTAGCCGCAAGCCCTGATTTGAGCTTCGCATCAATGTAGCCATCGATAGAACCGAACCCCCATTCTACGTGCCTTAAGGCTGCTTCGGCGGTCGGTTCTAATTCGTAGTCCTCAAGGTAGATTGAAGGATCCATAGCTTCATCATAGTACCCCGAGACGTATGCGCCCGTGTCAAATGGATAGACATGGTAAGGCACTGGAAGGGCGTCGGGCGAAAGCACAATGGCAAATGGAAAGAAGTTTATCTGTTCGGCCTTCTCGTCGCCGGCTTTGAAGCGGTAAGCTGGCCGCCCCAGGAAGGCATACACAAGTTCTCGGCCGAACACGTGGCACCCTCTCTTTTCAATGGTCCCAGCGCCTATGATGCGCCTTCCCCAACCGACAGATGTGACGTGCACAAGAGGCGGAGGGCTGATCGAGATGGTTGGGCAGGCGTCCTTCGCAACGGTGACAAGCTCGCGGCTCGCTTGCACCCCACGCGGCAATCTTGTCGGCTCACGCTTCATGCTTCTGCACCGTCCCATATTCCGCATCGACCTGGATCGTGGTCAACTTTTACGTTCTAAGTCGTGTGAAACCTAGTCATCTCAGGCGTCTGCTGATCAGTCATGTACAACCGTCGAGAGCATAATAAGACCGGCAAAGTGGTCAGCAATCAAGCCGACAGCCGGGCCCTGAGCCTATCTAAATCTTAGGTCCCCTGAAACGCGCAAAAGCAGCCATCTTATATGAAGGTCTGACAAGCACCCGCTTGCGCCCCTGCAAAGGGCCCTTGCGATCTGCCCGTCAACCTTCCAAGGTCGTCGCACCTCCTGTGAAAGCCAGGGGGTGGGGCGTGGAAACCCCAATCAACGAAACTCGGTCACCATTATGGAGGCCGGGTGGCATGCGCGCATGTCCAGTCGGTTTCGACCGATAAAGGCGCATGCGCCTGCTCGTTGATCAGGTTTCCAACATCCGGCTTCGGCCGTCGCCCCGAGAGGAACATAGGGGTGGCGCAAGGTCTGAGCCGCACGTCGCCCCGCTAGGGGGCAGTACATGAACGCATCGAAGGCATCGGTCAGCGCACCAGCGTCCTGACGCCCTTTGTCGCGTCCACATTACACAACAGGGGAATTACTATGATGACAAAGATGCTTGTCCTGAGCGCAGCGCTTGCCGTTGCAGGATGCACCCATGCCGCCGACGTCTCTCGACCGCTCACCGAAGTGGCCGACAAGAACGCAAAGTTCACGCTCAAGGACACACCCGCCGGCTTCAGCGTCGAGGTCAGCTACAGCCGCTACCAGTTCGTACCCGAGGCAGGAGCCCTGATCACTGCCTGCAAGTCCCTTGTGGTCGCCCAGGCATTCGATGAGGCCAAGCAGCGTGGCCGAGAGATCGCTCCCATCGACGAACAGGCCATCCGTGTCTCGACTGGCCGTAACATCATCAACGCTCGCACGACCTGCCGGGCCTTCGCCGAAGCTACCTGGAAGAAGTGATGATGGAATACGAATACAAGGTCATCGACGTGGCCGACGGGGCGATCAGTTCCGTCCTCCTGGGTGATGGCCGCATCGAGACAGCGGTGCTGCAGGCCTACATCAATGCCTTGGCTGCCGAAGGGTGGCGCATGGTGTTCATGGAGAAGGTGCAGCAGCGCTACATGCTCACCAGCGATCGTGAGACACTGATGGTCACATTCGAACGGCGTGTGCCCGAAGAACAGCGAGAGGCGCGAGCGGCTCGCGTGATCGATGACGTAATTGCAGCAGAAGACGGCGCGCGGGGCACAGGCCGCAGAGCAGCCGCTGGCGCGGTTGGGCTTGGGCTCGGTGCAGCAGCCATCGCAACCATCATAGGCAGTGAATAACAGGAAGAACCCTCATGGACATGAACGAACGCATAGCCGCTCGTCGGCGTGAGCTTGCAAAGCAAGAAGCGGAAAAAACGGTTGCCGCCAAGGCAGAGCGCGATCGTGCCGCTGAGCAGGAGGTAAGAGCACAGACGGCGGCGGCAGCCGAAATAACAGAAGAAATCAATACGGGCGGGGAGGCGAAAGCGATCAACGACGACGGGGTCGTCAGTTTGGTACACGATCCAGATGCCGCTCTTTTTGGTCCAGAGATAAAAAACAACGTACGTCGTCAGCTATTCAAGCAAGAGGCTAGAAAGCGGTGGACGCCTCTTGATCAATGGGTCGTAATCTCGCTGATCTCCGGAGGTATTTGCCTTCTACATCTAGCCGGCTTGGGGATCTTGTTTATCGGGGCCGGCCTGATCTGTCGTCACGTATTCAACAAGCGTTGTCGTCGCGAACTTCGGGAGATCTACCCTAACATCTTTGGCTCAGTGCGCGAGAGTTAGCAGCTACCCAACCTATCAGCCCTCCCCCCTAAACCACAGCCCTCGGCCTCACCGCCGGGGGCTTTTTTTGATTCAGGAGCCCCAAATGGAAATCATCGACACACCCGAGGCCATGGCCACCGCTTTGGCGACATACCGCAACCCTTGGCTGCTGCGGCGGCTGGTACTCTACCAATCCAACCTGGAAGAAGCCGAGTGCGAGATTGGCGAGCTAGGGCCTGTCATCATCGTTGACCCGACGGACACGGCAGATGCCATCGAGCAGGCAGCAGGAGTGGACCTCAGCGGCGACCCGACCTGGGAAAGCTGCCTCATCGATCACGGCTGGTGCGAGATCGTGTTCGTGATCAGCGATGACGGCAGCGGCGCAGTGATCCTGATGCCCGATCGCGATGACATCGATCCTACGCTGCAAGCAATCATGCGCATCCACGCCGTTGACGTATCCACCCCAACGACACCGGATCACCGACCACCAGCCGAGCAGGTGATCTGACCGCCTTCTGATCCACCGGGGCATCGTCTCGGACCCGCAATCCCAACGCTCGCAAGGCCTTCGCCTTCGCGGGCTTTCTTTTTACTTAAAAGGAACAAACCGTGATCATAATCACCGACCGTGCCTCCATGGCCCTAGCTTTGGCACTCGACCTAGATCCGCACCTACGAGCCCTACTCCAACTCAGGTTTGCCGCTCTTGATACGATCTATGGCGATCTGACCGACTGTACGGAATGGTTTATCGTCCAACCCGGCGACGGGGAGGCCGACCTTGTGGAGGAGATAGGCTACTCGCCATTAGTCGAACCGATCGACGGCGCTCGCTTCGGCTCCGATGGTTTCCGCCCTTACTGGGATCACCTGATCCGGCATGACGGCTGGTACGAGCTGTCGATCTCATATGGCAGCACATTCGCGACGATCATCCTCATTGCGGCAGATGGCGTGCTGCCGGACCTACTCCGCATGTGCCGGAAATTCGCGGCATGAAGCTCCTTGGCATTCTCCTCACGGCCTGTGTCGTTTTAGCCGCGGCGCAGGCAACGATGGCGGTGTTGGTGATCCTGCTCATCGCCGGAGTAGTCTGGTCGCTGTTCGTTTGCCCGAAAGAGCTATTTGCTTTGGTCGGGCTGGCTGCCGTGATCGGGCTGTTCCACGCGCAACCTCTTGCGTCCTTGGGGGTCGTTGCCCTTCTCGTCTTCACAAAGCTGGTCAGCCGTAAATGATAGGCGGCGCTCGGGGGAGTAGGCGGGGACATACGAGGTCTACAACACGATAGCGTGCGAAACCTTAGGGGCTGGGCCGGCTGCCTAGGGCGCGTACTGGGGCTATCCTCAATGTAGGCACCTGCGGCTAGCCCAGCCAAGATCCGAAGCGGATTGCCGCAGATCGAGTGCATCTCTGCATTCAATGGCAGGTCGGCGTCCACCTCAATGTTCGCTGCTTAACCGAAACCGAAAAATGTACTTACCTTACGCACCGGCCTCGCACTGCCACACGAGCAGCTAATCCACGCTCACAACTCGGGCCGAGAAAGCAATCTAATCTAGTGTGTCGCGCTTAGCTTGTTCTCTCACAAAAGCGTCCATGTCTATATGAGAAGCAGAGGCCGACGGCAAAGGACCGAACACCTGCTCCAGCTCGGCTTGAACTGCATTAAGCTCAGAAAGCCGAGCTTTCGTCTCTTCTAGGTCACGCCTTGCCTTACCCGAAAGTCGCGTCCTTCGTTCCCAAACGCTGATATTTCCACGTAAGACAATTTGGTATTTCCGCAGAATCTTTGCATGAGACCGCATTGCTTCCCGAACTCCGGGACGGAAGCGCTGCAATAGCTTTATGATCTGGCTAGCAACAATGACGAAATTCTGACCCTCGGGCGTGAGCTTAACTACTGCGCGACCGGTAAGGATCTTAACACCTAGCACGTCCTCAATACAACGTACATCGCGCCTGATATTCGTCATCGGATACCCTTGATCTTCTTTGACCGCCTTAATATTCTTAGCACGCGCGACATCCAAAAATGTTTCGAACTGAGAAATTCTCAGCTTTCTCCGTTTACCTTGATCTACACCGCCAGCGGAATGGCGTTCCCCTGCACAACAGTTATCAAACAAGGCGAGTACCTCGACAGCGATTAGGATGAACTCTGATCCATTCAGGGGATCTAGTTCAAGCGCATCTTTGACGCTGAGCAATTCACGCCGGCACCAGAGTTCCAGCTGCTCAATGGTCCGCTGCACTTGCCTGGCGGTGACGCCAAGTTCTTGTCCGGCACGCTCAAAATCGCGGTAATGGGCGACGTCGAGAAAGGTCTCGAGCCAGCCAAGGCGTAGGTCCAGTACTTTGGCATTAGCGCGTTGCTTCACATCGTACCTTTCACCACGTCCGTAGGCCAGCCAAGCTGACCTGAGCAAGCCTCAGCCCTCTTCTGATCGCGGATTTGGGGCGACATGGCGTTTGATCGCCGCTTTGACAATTTGTGGTTTTTTAGGGGGCTTCCCGGTCGCTAATCATGGCGACATAAGGCCCTTGTGAACGGCCGATCACACAGCAACCCTTTCAAAAAGCGCCGTATTTTGCATGCCAAAAGCATGCAGATGCGTCCGCTACGGAGATTATTGCCGTGAGTGAGACTGTAACCGAAATCGCCTTGCTTCTGACACCTGCCGGAAAAGCCGCCCTACGTAAGGAGAAGAGAGCTCGCAGAGAACTAGAGGCTCGGCTGAGACGCATTGACGAGGAAGCTCGTGCACGTGCTGCCGAGGCAGCAAGGCAGAGTGCTGAAGACCGACAATTACTGCTTAATAACAGAGAGGCGTTGCTTCGCCTTGGCCAGGAGGCACCTGTCCGAAGCGGGCGGCGGACGTTTGCAAACGCGGGCTGCGTTGCCGTACTCTCCGCGCTTGTTGCCGAGGGTCCAAAGACACGTGACGAAATCCTGCGTATCATGTGGAACGACTACCGGTACAGCTACCGTCATGCAGGTTTTCTGCTGAGCGGTCTTCGTGGGCCGGATCCCAAGCAGCACCTCTGGTACGTCGATGCGGAAAGACAGTTCCGCTTACATTATCTCGCCAAGCCCAGAGTACACCTTCAGCTCTCAGGTTCGCACCGCACCTTGTCCACACGGGGAGCCTGGATCGTGCAGGGCTAAATTCCGGCGGCGCTGAGATACTGAAGTGCCTCACACTAGGATCACAGCGCCGCAGGTCTGCAGCGTTTCAACCCAACGCCCCCCACACAACGCCGAGCCCATCCGAACTGCTGAGGACGGTGGCAAGGCGGCCAATTACCAAATCACAAAGGATCACGATGCTTGAAGAGCAATCGGCCCGAGCCGCTGCGGCCGTGAAGGCAGCGCATATCGACATAGGCAGCTTGCAAAGCTCCGCCGACGCAGCCTCTACCTTCTGGCCGCGGCTAGGCTTCGATCCGGTGGGCTCAGGCAAGTACATAATACCTGCCAGCGTCATCGTCCTTGATGCTTTGGAGACGACAGGCGGGCCGGCACTGATAGACCTGCTCAAGACCATGGAGGTGCCGGCCACGATCGGCATAATACACGGCGCTCATCGTAGGGTGATCTATCGTTTGGCCGATCCAGAGTATGGTGATCAGCTTGCTAAGGTGCTGCCGGAGGGCGTGGCTTTGCTGCGCGAGAATGACGCCGTCGCATTGCCTGACGATTGGACACAGCAGCAATGCCAAGTAAGATCTATCACGGAGCTAGCCGAGCTGACCCGTGCCGACATAGCAAAGGTCGGGAAACGTCAGCCCGACGCTGTGGTCACCAGCAATCCGCTGCTGCCCTTCAGCCTTCGCGGACAAAGCGAAAAATTCAAGCGGCTTGCCCTAGAGGCAACACCACTGTTGGGCAACGTGTGCCTACGGGGTCAGGTCACCATCTGGTACGCTGGTCCTAATACGGGAAAGACACTGTTCGCACTTAGCTTAGCGATCGATGCGGTCCGCGAAGGGCGGATCGCTGGCGGCAACATCTTCTACATCAACGCGGATGATAATGGAGCGGGCTTCGCGACTAAGCTCCAGATCATGGACGACATCGAAGCGAACACGCTTGCTCCTGGCTTCAAGGGACTGCGGACCAGGGAACTGATCACCCTGTTACAGACGATGGCCGATCATGACGAGGCGCGAGGTGTCCTCATCATCATCGACACGGTCAAGAAGTTCGGCAGTCTCATGGACAAGAAGGAATCCAGCGCCATGGCGCAAGCTTTCCGGCAGGTCGCGATGAAGGGCGGTACGGTGCTGGGGCTGGCTCACACTACCAAAAGCCCGAATGCCGATGGTACACCGCGTTACGCCGGAACCTCGGATCTCGTGGATGATGCCGATGCCGTCTACACGCTCAAGCGTCTGCAAAACGTGGGCGCAGCCGGCGAGCACGTAGTGCAATTCGACCGCGTGAAGTCTCGCGGCCCTTCTGCCGAGTGTGCTGCGTACTCGTTCACCGCCGAAGCCGTCCCTTATGAAGAGTTGCTCGCCTCAGTCCAGGCCATCGATCCGATGCAAGTGGACGAGTTCAAGCGGATCGAGGATCAGAGATCGGACGCCGAAGTAATTGCTGCGGTCAGCGCCTGCATCGAAGAAGGCATAAACACCAAAATGGTACTCGCCAAGGAAGTCTCGGTTCGGCTGGAGATAAGCGCTCGCGCAGTTGGCCGTCTTATTGATCGCTACTCCGGGACCGATCCAGTTGAGCATCGCTGGAGCTTCAGCCGTGGCAATAGGGGCGCTCAAGTTTACGAACTGCTGGCGCCGGCACCTGAAACGGCCTGACCGCGACTACGCAGCGTTTCATCATCGCAGCGTTTCGGCATCCCGAAGCGGTGGATCGGTCGGGCCACTGAAACGCTGCGGCGGTGCAACGCTGCGCGAGCGGCGAGCCTCCCTGCCCAGCCACTGACGACCCCCACAATGCCTGCAGAGGGCCCGCTGGTGCGCAACCCGGCGGCGGCCCTGCCACCACCATCCCCGCCACCTGGCGCGCCTCTTTGCGCGTCCTGCAGTCGCGCGGGGAACCGCCATCAAACGAAAGGAATTCGCTGTGCCTAAGATCAAGCTTGACCACATGACTGCGCTGACCCTGCAATGCCAGCCGGGCAAGAAAAAGACTGACTACTACGACGAAGCTGTGACCGGCTTTGTGCTGGAATGCCGCTCGACCGGCGGCCGGACCTACTACCTGCGTTATGAGGATGCCGGTGGACGCCAGAAGCAGCACAAGATCGGTCGCTACGAGGATGTCACTTTCGCCGCCGCCAAGAAGGCCGCGCAAAGGCTTAGGTCTGAGGTCGTGATGGGCGGTGACCCTGGCGCAGCCAAGGCAGCGGTGAAGGCCATCCCGCTGTATTCGGAACTCGCAAAGATGCACTTGGCCGATGCTGAACTCCATCAACGATCTTACAGCACGACCGAGATGTATGTCCGGCGTCACATCCTCCCGAAGTGGGGAAAGGTACGGCTGACCGACATCAATGGACGGGCGGTGGCTCAATGGTTGGCTACCAAAAGCGACGAAGGCTTGGCACCCGCAACCGTGGTCAAGCTCAAGGCCATTCTCGGACGGTCCTTCGAACTAGGCCTACGTTGGGGCGTGCCAGGCTGCGACAAAAACCCGGTGCGAGGGGTGCAGAGCAATCCCTTGAATAACGCTCGCGAGCGCTTCCTATCGGCCGAGGAGGCTACCCGCCTGCGTGCCGCTGCGGCTTTGTCGAAGAACAAGCAGCTGCCCATGATCATCGACTTGCTTCTGTACACGGGCTGTCGCGTCCGGGAATTGCTCGATGCCCGCTGGGAGAACGTCGACGTAGAGCGGCGTGTCTGGTTCATCCCGACCAGTAAGACCGGCAAGTCGCGGCATGTGCCTCTGTCGCTAGCGGCAGTCGATGCCATTGCATCATTGCCTCGCTACGAAAAATGCGACTGGCTCATACCAAACCCCGACACCCTCCAGCCTTTCGTATCAATTAAACACGCCTGGCAGGGTGCGCGTAAGGCGGCTGGTTTGCCGGGGTTGCGCATCCACGACCTACGGCACTCGGCCGCAAGCTTCATGGTGAACTCGGGCGTCGACCTGTTCGCCGTGGGCAAGGTGCTCGGTCACGCGAGCTACCAATCAACCCAGCGGTACAGCCATTTGGCCAATGACACCCTGCTCGCCGCTGTTGAAGCCGGGGCAGCCAAGCAGAACCTTTGATCACGCCTCACCCTCTCTGTCCCGCGTGGATGGAGAGGGTCGTTCCCCTATTATTTTTTAGTTAGATCACCACGCATGACTCAAGATCAACGACCAGACCTCGAATGGGTAACCCTCCCTGACTGGTCCAACAACTTCTTCCCTCACGCCGGAAAGCCGGGGCTGATAAGGTTCGTCAGGGGTGGGGAGGTGGTTTACATAGGGATGGAGACGAGAAGTCTTGCGAAGTTCAGGCGCTTTGCGACGCCAGGAGGAAGCGGCTTGCGTCATGCCGGCGGCAAAAGGATCTATGCCGAGCGCGATACGTTGAAGTTAGAATACGCGCTCCTGGACGCGGCACCGCAGAAAATCCGGCAAGTTCGAAATGCGATGTGTGCCTTACACCGCCCGCGTTACAACGTGCCGAAACGCAACTGGAAGACCTGAGCGTCTGCGCATTTGGGCTGTGATGCTGCGGCGATCACGGCCCTTAGCGGCGCCCTCTGTATGGCTCGCAAGCGATGCCGTCATTGTCGCCATCAAGATTGGGATTGTAGCCAGACTGTCCTCTGTACATCGGCGCTGCACCAGCCGCACGAGCTGCCGCACAACTAAAGAACGCCGATCCAGCCGGACGTGGCTGGGCGACTTGGCGACGCACGGCTGTGGTGCGCGGCCGATCAAGCGTCCGAGATTGCTCTCGTGAATGTGCCTCACGATAAGCGCTCGGCATCTCGAACTCGGAAGCCCAGACACCGGTCTTGAAAGCCCTGCTTTGCGCCTCCAGGCCGCCATACTGGTTGGCGCCACCACCGATCACGACCGCCAGCCCGATGCGCACCATTTCCGCCCCGATATCCACTTCTCCGGCTTGGCAGCGCGCAACCGTTCGGCCGTACACGTCCTTATCCATCGGCTGGCAGGTGATCTGCTTGCCATCCACCATCGAGCGAAGCGCCGCCGTCGCCTCTGCACCACAGGCCCAGGCCGCGCCCCTAAGTTGGCACGTCTGTAGAGCCTCCGGAGAATCGATCCCGAACAGCCGAACGCGAAGGGTGCCGAGGGTCAAGGTGTCGCCATCGACAGTCCGCGCAAGGCCGGCAATCGGCTGGGCCAGCGCGGGCGAACAAGGCGCGAGGAGCGCTGCGAGGAGTACCAGCCGTTTCATCGGTCTCAACTTAGAGCCAGCTCGTTGCGGAGTTATCATCAAGCCTCGCCCGTTCTCGTCGGAGATGCCGGTTATGTTAAGGATCAACTTGAGGGAACTGCCCGGCTCGCTTGCTGAACGGCAGTCGTTGCCATAGGTCCCCGGTCCCTTATCATCCAACAGGAGCTCCTGACATGAACAACAACGATCTGGCCGACACCATCGCCACCTCGGCCGACGTGTCCAAGGCGGATGCCCGCAAGATTGTCGATGCCGTATTCGAGGCGATCGCTGACGCGGCGAGCAAGGGCGAAGAGATTTCGCTCAACGGCTTCGGCAAGTTCAAGGTCAAGGACAGCCCAGAGCGCGAGGGCCGCAATCCGGCGACGGGTGAAGCAATGACGATCAAGGCGTCCAAGAAGCTGACGTTCACTGTCGCGAAAGCCGTGAAGGACAAGCTGAACGGCTGATCGGAGATGCTGGCGGCTCTGCAGCAAGAACCGCCAGCAACCACGCGCTATCCTGCTTTCTTGCCAAGCATGCCGACCATCTTCTCGGCGGCAGCGTCGAGCTTTTCACGATCATTCCCGACTGTCTGGATAAGCGTCCGAGCCTGTTCGCTAGTCAGCGCGCCTTGCAATTGGCAGTGCCGGGCTAGTGTAGCCTGCGAGGCCAGTGCCGTCCGCCAATTTAGCGCCGGGAAATGCATCAACGAAACGCTGGGCGTCCGCCACACTGCGAAAATAGACAGCGGACGCCTCATGAAAGCTTGAGCCTGAGTCTGGATGCTGAGCGAAGTTCCCTCGCAGTAGGTTCGCTTGCAGCCAGGCGGTCATCCTGGCGCCATCTGGAAAGCCCATTCCGTTGGCCGGCAAGGCGAACCTGACGCGGATCGGGAAGCATCGCTCGTCAATCGCGCGCTGCGGTGTGCTGCGGCGACCCATCCTAGAGGCAGAGCGGCAATTGGCGAGGATCGGGCTGCTCGTCCGGTTCGATCGCCTCCATAATGACGGCTGCAATCGCATCGGCAGCTCGACGCCGAAGATCAGGATCGGGCATCGTCAAACCCACACGCGCCCAGCCGGGACTTTGAATTGCCACCACGTCGGCGATCACGGTTCGGTTGATTCGGTCCATGGCCCATGTGGAACATATACAGAACATGGCGCAAGAGGGATGCTTAGTCAGGCGCTCATGGTTCGCATCGATATCCACCGTAGGACCGATAAAATGTCCGATTAGACCAACACGCAATCGATCGCATTTTAGCGGGTAAATGCTTTTTGAGAGATAGCCGAGCTAGCGCACCTCGGCGCCTTCACACCCTTACCAGCCGAGAGCACGCTCAAGCACAAGGGACTGACGAACACGGCAGCGCAGACGATGTGCGCGCCTGGCTCAACCTGTGTGACCATGGATGTGCTATATTCGACGTGGTCGACGATGCCGAACTCGACCGAGCCCCGTGGCAGTGCAGCGTAGCAACGCACGCATGCCAGACACGGCCAGCGCTAAATAGCTTCTCGAAAGTGATGGAGAGTCGGTGGAATGGGGCCGCTGGCGAAGCAGGCCCCATCTTCACAACATTACGCGGGCGAAAGCGGAGAAGATCAGAGGTGAAAAAAGACGAAGTCGTTAGCGTTTAACGAATTCAGCCCGAGCAAAGTGACCTCGTTACCGTTTCCGAAATCGATGATGCTGTTGCCTGCGTTAGCGGTGATGTTCAGGTCACTTAGTTCATCGTACTGAGTGAATGCGGTGAGATCGATTAGATCCTTCCCGTGAGCGAAATCATGGATTGTGTCCTGAAGATTGAACGGCCGGAACACAAAAGTGTCATTGCCGGCCCCGCCCCACAGATCGTCGAAATTGCCAGCGCTTGGATTGAAAAGCTCCCCTCCGTTCGAACCCGCTACTAGGACGTCGTTTCCTGCGCCGCCATGCAACGTGTTCCTGACAGTAGCTACGTCGTCGCTGTCACCCCCAACAAGCCTGTCGTTGCCTGCACCGCCATCTAGGTCATTAGACACCCCGGCTGGCCCTGAAGCACTACCGCCCTTGATGAGGTCGTTACCAGCGCCACCCAAAATCGTGTTCGATACACTATTGAACGGATCAGCGCTGCCGCCAGTCAGCGTATCATTTCCTGCATCGCCGTTGATCGTATTTGTCGCTGTGCTGCGACCGTTCCCGCCCCCGCCTGTGATGGTGTCGTCACCCGCGCCTCCGTGTAGGTCATTCACGGCGTCGAAGGGGCTTCCCGTACCGCCATACGTGTTGCCGCCCGTGATTACGTCATTGCCGGCGTCGCCAAACGCTTGGTTTGTGGCGCCATCAGCACCAAGGATGCGGTCTTCGCCTGCACCACCATGCATTACGTTGGTCACATTTGCGTAAGCGGTTGTTCGCCCGCCGCCCTGAAGCGTGTCGTTCCCCGAGCCACCATCCATTTCGTTTCTAACGACAGCGTAGCCGTTTGCGTTGCCACCAAAGAGCAAGTCGTTGCCTGCTTCACCGAAAAGCCGATTGGTTATCGGCGCACTGAAGTTGCTGGATTCTGCGCCATGCAGTTCGTCGTCGCCAGAAGATCCGTACGCATCCCCGCCGAAGTTCTCTGGCAAGGCCAGATAATCGTCGCCAGCTAAGCCTCGCAGTACCTGGGCAGAAGTGGTTGATATGCCTGTTAGATGGTCATCGCCAAGTGTGCCGGTAATTACTGGATCGGTACCGCTATAGGTGAGTCCAGCGCGCTCCGTATGCAGCCCAAAATCCATATTCCATCCAAGAAACTTCATGGCCGCTCCATCTTACAATTTTGCATCATGCCAACTCACAAAGGCTCAAGCAGTATCTTGCATCAATTATGACAATACGAATCAAATACAGAGCTTCAATCTCTGTGATATACGATAGTTGCCCGCAACACCGAAGATGTCGATAGTTTATTATAGTTACCGAATATTTAACTCTGAGTCTTTATCCTATTACTATCGAGCGAATAAGTCGCTCATTGCCTTCCAAGTCCATCCAGATGGCTTGACACCGATTGCCGGGCCATCACCGATCCCATCGCGCGGAACCTTCCCGGCGGCTATCAGGAAGTCAGTTCGCCTTGTCATCGAACGTGGCCCTTCGTCTGATGCTTATGGCGCGGATCTGCGGTGAGATCATCCATGTGCCTTTCAGCATGCTGCAGCGTTAGGCACGGGTGAGCAACATAGTGCATGCGCAACTAGCCCGTGCTCGACCCGCTTGTTGGTCGACGCTTTGGCCCGATAGTTGTAGGCCCGGCTCAGGGATTCACCACTGGGTCGATGCCCACGCTTGGAAAATACTGGGTCCA
The DNA here is from genome assembly GCF_055361525.1 of Novosphingobium sp. TK46. NCBI lineage: Bacteria > Pseudomonadati > Pseudomonadota > Alphaproteobacteria > Sphingomonadales > Sphingomonadaceae > Novosphingobium > Novosphingobium sp. TK46. The sequence continues at coordinate 1,667,784 of NZ_CM143963.1, read as the reverse complement.
GGCCTAGTCTGCAAACATCGACCTTTTGCAGAATGCGCGGGCGTGCGATCAATCGCTTACTGGTTGGCCAAAAAAGGGGATTTTGGACCTTTGCCGTCGAAGGCCATTCTGCAATGAAGGCGCACAAATCCGGACGGAGAATATGACCCTAGATGATGCTTTTGCCGAACTGACGATCGAGCATATGGAGGCAGCCTTGATAGCAGATGAGGCCCACGCGTTTCCGCAAGATGTGTTCGGTCTAGCGAGATTGGTTTTGCGGACCTTTGCCGTCCTATCCCCCAATTGTGTGACCAGAGACAGTCTTTCAGATGTAAATCAGTCGGAGATCGATGCGGCCATCGAACACCGGCTTTCGTCCCTGCTGAATGACGAGGAGGGCCGGTCTGAAAACCTAAACGAGCTTGGATCTTGCGACGATTGGCGGAGCGATACACGTCATTGACCGCAGCATTATGGCTTACGCTTGAGCGACCAAATTAATGCTGATGCTTGTGATCAAAGCAGACGCAGCAACTAATTCAGACGGCAACAGATTCATCATCGATCGACTCCCACTGTCACCAGTTAGCGAGATTGGTTCGCTGTAGGAAAGTTTTTATCAGAGGCAGAAGGTTCCGCGTAATTCGGCGGCGTGGGCAGGTGCAGTGTCCCATTTGGCAAGCCAATCATTGTAGCTAGCAGAGGCGAAAGTAACTTCGTCACCCGCGACCGCAGCTGCAAAGTCCTCTATCTCAGCGCGATGGCGAGCGTGATCTTTGGGATCGATTGGACGCCCGGTTCGCGCGGTTGGTTCAGCGAAGAGATAAAACAGGATCGGTCGCTTCCCAAGGCGCTGCCCCTCCGTAACTAAGCCACAAGCATGCTTGACGAGCTGTGCCGCATCGAGATGCCTGAACTGCAATTGACGTGAACGCAACGCATCTCGCACACCGCTGTACCGCTGCATATGGTCGCCCCACACTGGCCTGTCGTAGGCCGGCGATAGCGAGACCGACTTCTTGTCGCGAAACGGTTCGTAGCGTTTCGACTCTATGCCAATCACATGCGTTTCGGTAATCACGGCGGCGTCTAGCCATGGGTGGCGCCCCCCTGACCAAGGAAAGCGTGCGCAATACTCGACTTCAATCTGCTGAGCCGTTCCAGCGACTTCTGTTCCGGGCAATGTCGGTAACAGATTCGGACGTTCGACAAACCAACCGAAGGCGTTAACGACGAGGGCTGCCGAACTTTCAGGGCTGGCGAGCTTGCCCGATTCTACTTCATTGCCGCCAGCCGCCCTTAGCCGCTGCAGCACGTAGTCCACTGGCACACCGGGAAGGAATACATCATCCATGCAATGATCTCCGCTCAGCAATCGCCGTCAACACCGTCGCGTCCTGAGGCACAGCACCTTCATCTAGGAAAATTACCGTCCCTCCGATCGTCGGGGATGACCATGACTAGACGCGGGATCGGGATTGGTCGACGGCTTCGAAAAACTGCCCCAGCTTCGCGAGGGCGGGTTGCGTTAGCTCGATAAAGGCGCGGCGGCGATCGACCGGATCCCCGGTACGAGCCAGCAGGCCCCGTTCCACCAAAAGGCCAATCCAGCGCAAGGCAGTGGTCGGCGGCACGGCCGAGGCGATGCAGGCAGACGTGACGCTCACCTGACGGTGTCGGCTTTTCTGCTTGTAGAGATCCAGCATAATGTCCCACGCCGCCTCTCCAAAAAGGTCATCGTCGAAGAAGGCGTGGCGCAGCCGCCTTTCCTCGTAGGTCTGCTCAGCCATGATCGCATAGCCAAACGGGCCCGGTGAGCGTCGGAGGCCCGGCTGTGCCATGTCGGATGTGGTGGGCATCTCCACGCCCGCCTTTTGCGCCAGGTCCGTTGCGACTTGCCAAATTGCATCAAGCTGTTCGCGGGCGCGTCGTTGATCTTCAGAAACCTTCTTGTAAGCACTCATCGTCAGCACCGTCCATCTTCGTGGGCGCAGAGGCGTCAGCTGATGATCTCATAGAGTTCTTTCAGCACGATCAGCGCCAGAAGTGCCTGCAACCAAGTGATCTCCATACCAAGCCAGTCGGTACGAGGATTGGCGCTGGCACCGCTGAGCCGCCTCTCCGGGTATATGTCCACGGCCGGATGGGGCAGTGCATGGCGATCGGGAAATCTCACGCTTTCATCCAGGCCGGTCGTGAACCGTTCCGTAATGGATGATGGTGCAGCATCCGTGGGAGTGCCTAGGTTGCTTTCCTGTGCTGACGATAAACCAGCCTGTTGCTGATGCCAGCGGATCAACTCTCTACGGTCGCCGCAACCAGTCTTGCGGAGAAGTCCCTGAACACGGCGGTCGACCGCCTGCGGGGAAATCCCGAACTTCGCGGCGATGTGCTTTGAAGTGTGGCCGGTGCACAGAAGCTCGATCGTTTCCCGCTGCTTCTCCGTCAACTTCATTCCATCACGATGCGGCATTTATCCCGCCCTCCGAACCGAGCGGCGCATTCCGATCGACAAGCTTGAGCGGCAGCGTTGAGGTGATGGGGTCCGATGGTGGGATGGTCGGTTACGCCAAGCGTGACCAACCAGCAGTGGCTCACCGGGAAGGTCTCCGATCAAGCAGTCAAACAAGGCAAAGATGGTTAACATCATGCCGATAAGCAGCATCGATATTGGCATGTTGGTTTCTCCCACAAACTGCGCCAACAGAGGTGAGGGGCGCTGCTGGCATCGGGAGAGCGCGGCCTCATCACCATAAGTGATTAGACCACCTGCAAAAATACTAACTTCTACCTATATTCCCGTTTATGCGGCTGACCGCCGCCTTATGGTTAAGCCGCTACCTTGTGAGACCACCTCGGTGTGTGGTCATCAATCGTCAGGGGCGGCACTTGAGCAACGGAAGTTTATCGAGCCTTTCAACCGAGGATATCTACGAGTCGCTTTTCGACGATGACCTGTTTGCGATGTTGCCCAGGTTGATCGCAGACGCGGTCGGAGCCCGATCCGCGTCCCTCGGATGGCATTACCGAAGCGGACAGACTGCCATAGCTTACCACTCAGGCTACTTCAGCGATGCCGATATTGCCAACTACGAGGAGAACTTCGCGCATTGTGACCCGTGGGTTCCGATCGCTTGTTTACAAGCACACCTCGATCGCCCCATTTTAATGGATGAGCACGTGGGCGTGGGCGCACTGCGAAATACTGCTTTTTACAACGATTGGCTGCGCGGCATGGGTGATGATTCGGTCCATAGCCTTGCGATAGCCACCTCGACCGCAGACGGCGCAGGGGTCATCGGCCTGTTGCGTGGATCAGGTAGCGACAGTGAATTTACGAGCAAGGAGGCAAGCGCTTTAGGTGATGTATGGCCGCATCTCTCGCGCGTCCTCGAGCTCAGAGGGAAGCTCGATGCCACGGCCCGACACAAGAAGTTTATCGAGTACGCCTTCGATGCAACCGGATTTGCGATAATCGCAGTCAATCCTCAAAATCGCATAATCACGACGAATTCCGGTGGTGAGAGGCTCTTGATTAAAGGAAGTTTGAGAACACACGAGACCGGCAAAGCCCTCGTACCGTGCCGCAGCCTTGCCCGCGCTATTTCGGCAGCCACGAGGCCGTCGCGGCCGACCGCCACCACCGCGATGATAAAGCTGACGGACGGTTCGCAATGCTCGGTCAACGTCGTTCCCTTCAGCACTAATTACGGGCGCCGTGTGGCTCTGCTGCTTTTCAGGGAAGCCCCAAAGCGCAGTGCTCGTGCCGAAGGTCTACGCACGCTGTATGGATTGACGCCTGCCGAGAGAGAGGTCGCGCTGCTCATCGCTGAGGGGCAAGCGCCTGCCTCTGTGGCAGAGCAGCGGGGTAAAAGCCTGGACACGGTGCGATCTCAAATTCGTTCGATCAAGATCAAGACCGGTTGTCGGCGGCATGTGGAACTGGCAGCGTTGATCAATAAGCTCCCACTCTGAAGGAGGGCTGTACTTCCACCCGTCTTCGCGGACGCGCGGGCGTGGCAGGTCCTCGCACCAAATTACGGGAACGCCGCAGTCTCCTGCTCGCGACACTAAACGCGTACGAACATCGAGGCTTGCGGCCGTCAACATGTAAACAGATTGCAGATCACCGATCTGCATTATCTCATCTAGCGGGCAAAGCCGCCATATCAGCTCAGTCGCGAGGCACGGCATCAACGCCAACGTGGTTCGGTTTTATAAGCCATCTCGCGAACAGCTTTGGTCGCATCTCCGCGCCCGCCGTAGCACCCAATAAAATCGCCATTTAGATCGTCGAGTATGCGAATGCGTTGGAGCTCCCACCGCTTATCTGGTTGCTGATTAATCCGGTAAAGTCGCCCGTTGACGCGGCAGTAGGCCGTCTTGGAAGAGCCCAGGGCCGTCCACTTGCAATCCGCGCCTGATCTCAGCCGTTCCTCTGCGGCCAGGCGCTGTTCCTCCATGTTTCGGCGGTAGCGCTCCTGCTGTTCCTGGTGACGCCGATCTCGGTCTTCCTCTACGAACGTTTGAATGGCGCCTACGATTGCCGGCATGTCTGTGCCTTCGGAACGCTCGCGGTGATAGATTTCGAGACAGGCGGCACGCTGCTCGTCATCCGGGTACTGCTCGTAAGACTCTTCGTTGAACGCCCGCAGACGTTCGACCACATCGGTGCGGGTGAGCGGCGGGCCGGGCATGCGATTGAGGTAGTCTCGGAAGTCCTCTGGCGGTATCCAACAGAAGGCTGCAGGTTGGGCGATGGCCTCGCGCTCCTTTGTCCACTTCGTCCAGATCGGATTGTAGCTGCAGACGTCCTTCACGATCGCTCGACCAAGGACTTGGATGAAGTGGGGATCGCGCAGATGGCGCAACGAGGGGCTGCGCACGTACTCCGTGAGCAACCTCACGACGCGATAAAGGCGATCGTCGTCTATCACAACGTAATCCATGTTGCCGCGCCCAGGTGAAATCAGCAAGAGGCCTGGATAGGGTCGACTGGCCCGCGCCTCACAAGTGTCCGCTATAGCGTTGGCGTCGCCTGAACCGGATGGGCGGGTTGCGCTCTTCTAAGACATTGGCGCCGCCGCTGCAGTCACCCAGAAGCGGACGCTTCTGATGGCCCTCATCCTCGCCATCCTTGCTGCCACCGTCATCCCGGCTGGCGCGACGTTCGCCTGCACTCCAACGGCGGTCTATGACGGCGACGGGCCGGTTTGGTGCGCGGAAGGGCCAAAGATCAGCTCGCGGGCATAGCTGCGCGTGAAATGGATGGTACCTGCAGGACAAGCCAGCCGTGCTCAAAGGTGAGCGCAGAGCGATCGCGTAACAGGTTAGCGGAGCTTGTGGGCGTTCCAATCGGACGGAGGCGAGAGGGTCATGTGCTGGTGCGCGGCCCGAGGATGCGGTGCCTGTCCGAAGGCAATGGCAAGGGCGCAAGGACTGCTGCCTGGTGCGTGTCGCCTCGTGGCGGTGACCTGTCTTGCGCTATGGTGCGAGGTGGTTAGGCCCTGCGGTGGCAGCCGTACTGGCAAGGGCATCGGTGCTGACGCGTACAGCAATCATGGCTTTCGCCTCACCGACCAAATCAGGGCTGACAGGCTGGTGATCAGGGCTGAGAATGCAGCCACATACGCCGGGACAAAGCTCATCATTGAACGACTCTTCTTGGCGGCGCATAACCCGGATGGTTCGTTGTAGGAAAGCTGCCAATCGCGAGGTGCGGGCGGGGAACAAAGCGCTTGCCCTGAGACGGTGTGGCCGGTGTTTTGTTACCGCTCACTTACGTCTGCTGTCTGTTGTAGCTAGCCTCAAAGCGAACTGTCGCCTCCCGCCCCAAAATCAGGCAAGCATGTCTGCTCGGCCGTGAACTTCGGCTATCTGGTCTTTAATCCGGGAAACGAGAATAATGGCTTTCACTCAATCCGGCATGGGCGCGGCTCTTGTTGCACTTGCGATACTTTGGCCCATCGGCGACGCGCAGGCGTTGCCGCGAATGTTCGGCAAGGGCTACTGCCTCCTCCGCCACCCAGTGGAATCTCTCACAACCGAGCGAACTGCTTGCGAATCGCAGCATGTAATCCAGCGACAGAATGGAGGTGGCGACGAGCTAAACACTATTTGGATAAACACGGCTCAGCATACCTACCTCGATCGAGCTCAGGGGAAACCCTGGGCCGTCGAACGCCCACGATTTGCGGCGGGCAATGATGACATACAGCGCGCTTACATGATCGGCACACATTCGCTCGGATACAACTTTTATGTATACGATCATCATGGCGAGGGCACGTTGACGCTGTTCACATGGGATGCCGCGACGCAAGTGCTTCATCTATGGGCCGCCATTGTTAATTTGCCGCAGAAGGAAGTTGGCTACTTCGCATCACAGGTTAGGCGCAGTCGAAATGGTGACACCACGCAATTTATCGACGCTAGCATTGGCGTGGTGATTGACATACTGGAGGTCGGTGCGGGTACCGTATACGGGATTCTAGCAGCGATTGTCGGATTGGTATTTCAGCCGATCGATACGGTTTGCAACCTATACGCGCTTATCGGGTACTTCCTGCTAACGACCTACGATGCAGTCATTGAGTTGATATTCAACGTTTGGTCTCTGATACAGTTCGGTGGTCAGCGCGCGTAGCGCCAGACAATGCTGCGAAGATGGATATTCATTTCACTTGCGACCATTATGCTTGCGCCTTCTTGAGGCGCTTAAATGAAAAAAGCATCCGTTTGCCAAGGCAAGGTAGAGCAAACGTGAGACAATTATCCTCTTAGGTGCCAGCGTGCCGAAAAACTTGAGAACTGAACTCTTGGCGATCTTAGGGATGAAGCCAACGCTACTGCCCTGCCCACCGTGTCGCCTGGCCCTCAACGGTGCCGCTCTGAACCAATTGGGCGTGAAGTCGGGAACGTGGCTGCTGCCCCCATCTCACCGGCCGACACGTGCTCCCGGCGCACCCTGACGCGGCGCCGCCGGTGAGCAGTAAGAAGAGTGCGGACCATGTCCAAGCCAGTCAACTTTTAGGCAACTCTTGCGATTGAGGGACTGCCTTCTCCATCCGCATCAAGCCAGCAGCTCCTTGAACGCCTTCATGAGCATCTTCTCCCGCTTCTCGACAAATTCCCGGAAGTTGGCTAACGAGAGATCGACATCGGGAATATAGTGCTTCGCCTTGTAGTCCTTGCGATCAGCGTTTGAGAGATATTTATCAGTCAGCCAAAGTTCGAAATCCTTGCCGGACTTCTCCTGATTCGGAACTCCTTCAAGAAGCTGGAGATTGGCCAGGCTGTTAAACTTCTGCATAAAGAATTCGATATCTCGATCCGCGATCCCCGCCTTCGATAGTCGCTTCTTGGTGAACATTTTCTTCGGGAAGATATGGTCTTGATGAAATTTGTTGCGAAAATCTAATGTCGGATAAAGGAACGCTAGGATAGAGTAAGTGTACGCCTCCCCATAGCTGTAATGGAGAAGACTCACAATCTCATCGTCGTCAAACGACAGAGATTTTGTGCCCCCCTTAAGCTTGCTTGCAATCTGCGCAAACGGAAACCCCTCTGAGGTACTGTTAATGACTTCTCGGATAGGACGAAGAACATTATCCGGTTGGCCGCTAAACGTCCTCTTGAGGAGAACAATTACTAACCACTTGAATATCTCTTTCCGGTCAGCCTCATATTTCGACGCAATGGCGAAGTTGTTAGGAACACCGAGCTTCATCAAATAGTGAGCGATGGGGATCAGGGCATTGTTGGACGTCAGTGTATCCCGATGGTAGCCGAGGTTCGCAAGTAGGATAATGGCACCACGGATCGCTTTGGTAATGTCCTCCCACTGCCGCTCGATATCCAGCATGTTCGCTTTATTGAAATTATCGACCTTGAAAGCGATTTCGCGAAAGTTGCCAAGGACGAGGCAGCACTTCAAGACGAAGTCTTTGTTAATGTTGAAGCCGTCCCCAATAGCATTCACCTCGTCTACAAATTCTGTAATCTCTTCACGTGCGTCCTTTTCCTTCCACTGCGCGGTAGCAATGGATAGCAGAAGATCGGAATAATTAAGCTGTGTGCCGCCACTGTTGACACGGATAAAGATGTTGAGAACCTTGTCGAGGTCCTCGCCACGTTCCAAGAAAAAGTTGATGGATCGGCTTTTGTGAATGATATCATGTAGCTTGAAAAGAGCTTTGTTGGCCAGTCGAAAACTATCGTTACCAAACTGGGCAGCATCGTTATTCAGAAGGTATTCATTAACATCTACCGGCTCATGTATGCCGAGAATATCGCCAACCTTGAACCAGAAATTGCTAGCGTCTCGAAGCTCCGCGTCCTTTTTTGTCATAAAACTAAATTGGTACTCGACGTCGCTGTCTTCAGCGACATTACTAAAAAGGTTCAAATAGAGGTGCCGCTTGGGAAAAGCAGAATCGTTGTCCCAGCGTTTACGCGGCATCTTGTAGGCATATGAACCTTTAAGGCCGATGTAGAGAGAGGTGAGGCGTTGTTGACCGTCTAGAATCGCAATGATCCCAGATTCGCCGCTGAGGTTGGCTTTGGGATTATGAAAGCTGTCGCGCTCGTGATAATCTCGCACAAATTCATAAAATTGGTATTTATCGACATTCTTGCGGTCGACTTCCCAAAAAAGAAATGAGCTAATCGGATAGTCCCGCATGAGGGAATCGAAAAGCGTTTCGATTTGCTCGGGGTACCAAACGAATTCACGCTGGATAGCGGGAAGCAAATACTCCTTCCGATGAATCTTTTCGATCGCGGCCTTGATCGTGATCGGTTCAACAAATGCCATTTTGTGCTCCAGTCCTAAACCGAATTCACGGTATACGCGCTATTGCCTCGTTGGCTTATAAAGACAATATCATTGGAACGAGTAAATCCTGTAGAGCGGATTATTCTCAATGCTAGCCTCCGATCGCCTCCGATCGCCTCCGTCGACGTTGCGGAGGAACTTTCGGCAGATACCTGACGACCTGCTCTAAGCTGTTACTGAACGCCTAAGGCAATGATCGTGGCGTCTCTTTGCTGCTCAACGATGTGGAGCAATGGACCGCGGCCTCAGCGGTCCCACGGCGGAACTCTAAGCTCCATTACCCCGATGATGAAAGCAGGCTTTGTGGAGGCATCGCTCTTCGCAATGCATTGAGTCGGCGTCTACGATATCGGCAAGTACCTGTGGGATGACGAAGTAACCTGGATGGAGAGATTTTACGGTTGCCTTCCTCAACGCGCACCCGTTTAAACACACGAGGCCGAACCGCCGACCAGAGCCCATCGCATAAAGACCATAGCGAGCCATCCGCCGTTCGGATTATCTTAGGAACAAATGATGACCCTTCCAACGTTCGCACAATGGTTGGCTGACCCAGGGGCCCCAATGGTCAAACTCTCTGATGCCAGTGAGCTCAAGAGCTGGATCGGCGGTGTCTATGGCGATCATGGCGTCGATTCGATCATCAAGGCATGTCGAGACCTATTCAGAGAGGAAAGTCTGTTCATGGCGTTTCAAATGCGCAAGAGCGACGATATCCTCGGCGCTTGGCTGGTGACCTCTGTAACCGATCGAGTCGACAAGCCCGCCACCACGCTGAACTATGTCAGCTTCAAAACGACCGACGCCTATCTGTGAGCACCGCCAAGTGCCCTTACTTACCTCTTATGTGCCACCTGCTGGCAGTGACGGCACCCCCGCTCGGCTGCCTCTGCCTCGTACCACCCGACTGCAACAAAGACGGGCTGCAGAGCCTGATAGCGGAAATCTCGGATCTCGGCTGGCTGCCCGGCTCGATCGACCCTCGCAGGTATAGCGCAGGTCGGAATTTCTGACTTTCCCACGTGAAAGCGCCTCCACTAGGAAACGACCCAATTGCGACCTCAGGTCAGACTGGGATAAGGTTGGGTCGTCGACAAAAGAGCAGCACCCGCCGTACAATAACGTAAGGTTATCAAGGGGGTGAGAAGATCCGTGACTAGCCTTCGTAATGCGGGGGTCACAGGTTCGAGTCCTGTAAGCGGCACCACCTTCTTAAAGGCACTTCCACAAGGCAACCCGGCACGGACCGGCGGTTGGGCCTTGAAGCATCCATCAGTGCTAGAGCGGCTCTGCTCAGGCGTGTTTCGCCGGCGCGCGGCAGGCCCATAGGCGTCGCGTTGAGCAGCGCAGCAACGTCATGCACGGCAAAATGCGTGAAGCAGACCGTCATCGCTTTCTGAACCGAACTGCTGTGACCTTCGCCAAAGCAAAGCGGCAGGAAGCACGAAGCCTCGCGGTTTCAGGCTTAGAGGCCCTCCCTCTGTGGCATGGACGCCAATACCAAGGAGGCGGGCAGGCCGATCACAGCGCTGGCTCCCGCGCGGGTTCGACGATGTAAGCGGTTGGAACCGCTGGTTTCTTCGGAAGTTGGTTTGGCTATGGAAAGCAAAGCGACAGCGCCCTTTAGAGACAGCCCCAAAGGCAACGTGGCGCTGCTGATCATCGATATGATCAGCGCGTTCGATTTCGAGGGCGGGACGGATCTGCGCGACAAGGCGGCCACGATCGTCGATCCCATCCTGCGCCTGAGGGCGGATGCCGAGGCCCGCGGCTGCCCCGTGATCTACGTGAATGACAACTTTGGAGAGTGGCACTCCGAAAGATCACGTCTGATCGAGCATGCGCTGTGTGGTGAGAACCCGGTCTCGACGCGGCTCAGGCCAACCGATGCGGATTACTTCATCATAAAGCCGCAGTTCTCCGGTTTTTACGCGACCAACCTGCCGGTTTTGCTTCCCAAGCTTGGTGTAAGCCGCCTCATCCTTTCGGGCATCTCGACCGATATCTGCATACTGTTCACCGCCGCCGATGCGCACATGCGCGACTACGATCTTTGGATACCGGCCGACACGGTGGCGGCGGATGCGGATGACCGAGGGCGCTGGGCCCTCGACATCATGGCCAACAGCATGGGAGCGCAGGTCGCGCCGACGAGTGACCTGCGCGTGGCCGACTGGATTGGTGATGCGAGCTAGCCCACACGGATGATCGGTCCGGACAGGCAGGTCACCCCTCGATCACGGTCAATCCCGGCTGATCGAAGGCGACTCCTGATACGCTGTCACGAGCACCGTAGTCATCGCGATGCTTCGTTCGCGCACATCGACGTTTCCGGGCTGAGTGCCCTTCAACTTTCGGCCGCGAGTTTCTTCTCCACCAAAGGCTCTACCTTGCCGACGATCACGTCGATGCCTTGCGCGGTGGGGTGGACGTGGTCGGCCTGCATCAGGCGGGGGTTTGTCACCACGCCATCCAGGAAGAACGGATAGAGCGCGGCGTCGTACTTCTTGGCCAGGTCCGGATAGATCGCATTGAAGCGATCGGCATAGTCCGCCCCCATGTTGGGTGCCGCGATCATGCCGGTCAGCAGGATCGGGATGCCACGGCGCTTCAGCTCCTCGCAGATCGCGGCGAGGTTGGCGCGGGTCTGGCTGGGATCGATGCCGCGCAGCATGTCGTTGCCGCCAAGGTTCACCATGACGAGGTCGGGTTTGCGCGAAAAGCCGTCGAGCGTGAACGCCAGCCGCCGCTGCGCCGCCGCCGTGGTATCGCCCGAGACGCCGGCGTTGCTGATGGTCACCGCGACGCCCTTGGCTTTCAGCGCCTGCTCCAGCTTTGCGGGAAAGCTTTGCTTGGGGCCAAGCCCATAGCCGGCATAGAGGCTGTCTCCGAATGCAACCACCAGTGGCGCGTCGCTGGCCTGTTGCCACGACGCGGCGGCGCTGGTCGGCATCGTCGACGTGGCTTCGACCGTGGGATTATTCTCGTTCGAACACCCCCCCAGCCCTTGGAGGAGAAGCAGTGCGCCCGCATATGGGACCAGCCTGTTGATCAAGGAACTCTCTCCACCGATGCCAGATGATGCAACAGCGGATGTGGCCATCCGTGCGACCAATGTCACCCTGACGCTGGGCACGCGCGAGGCGCCGACACAGATTCTTCATGGCATCGACCTGGAAATCGCGCGCGGGGCCAGCGTCGCGATCCTGGGCCCGTCGGGTTCGGGCAAGTCGTCGCTGATGGCGATCCTCTCCGGGCTGGAGCAGGCGAGCGGCGGCGAGGTGACCGTGGCGGGCGTGTCCTATGGCTCGCTGGACGAAGATGGGCTGGCGCGGGCGCGGCGCGGACGCGTCGGCATCGTGCTGCAATCGTTCCACCTGCTGCCGACGATGACCGCGCTGGAGAACGTCGCTGTGCCGCTGGAACTGGCTGGCGTGACAGACGCATTCGCCCGCGCCGAGGCGGAGCTGCATGCGGTCGGCCTGGGCCATCGCACCGGCCACTACCCGGTGCAGCTTTCGGGCGGCGAGCAGCAACGCGTGGCGATCGCCCGCGCTGTCGCGCCGCGCCCGACCATTCTGTTCGCCGACGAGCCGACCGGCAACCTCGACGGCGCCACCAGCGGCGGCATCGTCGACCTCCTGTTCGACCGGCAGCGGGAGGCCGGCGCAACGCTGCTGATCATCACCCACGACCCCTCGCTGGCACACCGCTGCGACCGGGTGCTGACGATGGCGGATGGCCGCATCGTCTCGGATACGACCACTTGAACACGCCGACCCTGGCTTGGAGCGAAAGCTGGCGCATCGCCCGGCGCGATCTCACCGCTGGCTTCCGGGGCTTGCGTCTGCTGCTGGTCTGCCTGTTCCTGGGCGTGGCGACGCTGGCGACGATCGGCAGCCTGACCGCCGCGATCACCAATGAGCTGGCGGCGCGCGGGCGGGTGCTGCTGGGCGGCGATGTCGAAGTGGCGATGACCCAGCGTCAGGCCTCGGCGGGCGAGCATGCCGCGCTCGCCTCGCAAGGACGGGTTAGCGACACTATCCGCACTCGCGCCATGGCCCGGCGCGCAACGCCGACAGCAGGCGCTCCCGATGCGGTGCTGACGGAGCTCAAGGGCGTCGATGCGCGCTATCCGCTCTATGGCACGTTGCGCTTGGCACAAGGCACGTACCGCCCCCTCTCACCCGACACGGTGGTGATCGACCGTTCGCTGTCCGAACGCCTGCTGCTGCGCCCCGGCGACACCTTGCGCTATGGCGAGGCGTCGTTCCGCGTCGCCGGCATCATCGCCGCGGAGCCCGACCGTGTCGGCGAGGGCTTCACGCTTGGCCCTGTCGCGATCGTCTCGATGCAAGGGCTGCAACGCACCGGGCTGCTGCAACCCGGTGCGTTGTACGAGACCAAGTACCGTATCCGTTTGGCGCCTCAGGCCGAGCCCAAGGCCGTGATCGACCGGCTCGAGGCCCGCTACGGCGCCCAAAGCTGGGAGTACAAGGACCGCAGCCGCGCGGCTCCCGGCGCGGTGCGCTTCTTCGAACGCATGGGGCAGTTCCTGGCACTGATCGGCCTCGCCGCGCTGGTGATCGCGGGGATTGGTGTCAGCAATGGCGTCGCCTCGTACCTGGGCTCCAAGCGCGGCAGCATCGCCACGCTCAAGGTGCTGGGTGCGACCTCGTCCGACATCGCGCGCATCTACCTGCTGGAGATCGGCGTGGTGGCGCTGGTTGGCGTAGGCGCTGGGCTGGTGACGGGTGCGCTGCTGCCGCTCGCCTTGGTTCGGCTAGCGCGGGACGTGCTGCCGGTCGCCCCCGGCTTTGGCCTCCATCCGCTGCCGCTGCTGACCAGCGCGGTCTATGGCCTGCTGATCGCGCTGGCCTTTGCACTTCCGCCGCTCGCCCGTGCGCGGTCGCAGCCGGCGGCGGCGCAGATGCGCGGCGGTGTCGAGGCGAGCGGACGCATCGATCGCCGCACGGTGCTGAGCGTTGTCGCCGCCGGAGCACTCGTCGTCGCGCTGGCGCTCGGCACCGCGCGCGAGCCGCTGTTTGCCGCGGCGGTGCTGGGCGCGGTCGCCGCCGTGCTGCTGATCCTGCTCGGCATCGGCGCGCTGATCCGCCGCTTCGCCGCGCGGCTTCCCCGTCCGCGCCGTCCGTTGCTGCGGCTGGCGCTGGCAAACCTGCATCGCCCCGGCGCGCAGACGGTGGCGCTGGTGATCGCGCTGGGTTTGGCGCTGACGCTGTTCGTCACGCTGGCCGCGATCCAGACCAGCCTCAACACCGAGATCGCCCGCGCCGTGCCCGAGCGTGCGCCCAACCAGTTCGTGCTCGACATCCCCTCCGACCAGCGCGCCCGCTTCGTCGGCGTGGTGAAGCGCGATGCCCCCGAGGCCAAGCTCAACATTGTGCCGTCGCTGCGCGGCACCATCGTCGCCTACGACGGCAAGCGCGTGGCCGACATGGAGCGCTTGCCCGAAGGCGCCTGGTTCCTGCGCGGCGAGCGCGGCGTGACCTATGCCGCGACCCTACCGCAGGGCAGCGAACTCACCGCCGGGCAATGGTGGCCCAAGGATTACAGCGGCCCGCCCCTTGTCTCGCTCGACCAGGCGGCGGCCAAGGTGCTGAACATCGGCGTCGGCGACACCCTCACCGTCAGCATCCTCGGCCGCGAGATCGAGGCGCGCATCGCCTCGCTACGGCAGATCAACTGGGACACGATGGGCTTCAACTACGTGCTGGTGTTCTCACCCAACACGCTGGTCGCGGCGCCGCACAGCCTGACGTCGACGATCGAGATGGACGACCGCCACGAGGGCGCGGTCAGCCGCGCGCTGCTCGCCGCCTTCCCCTCCGCCTCGATCATCGCGGTGAGCGAAGTGCTGGGCCAGGTGCGCACGATCCTGGACCAGATGGCCACCGCGATCCTGCTCTCCGCCTCGGTGGCGATCCTCGCTGGCATCGCGGTGCTGGTTGGCGCCATCGCCGCCTCGCGCGTGGCACGCAGCTACGACAGCGTGATCCTCAAGACGCTGGGTGCGACGCGCTGGCAGATCCTGGCCGCGCAAGGGCTGGAGTACGCGCTGCTCGCCGCGATGCTGTGCCTGCTGGCACTGGGGCTGGGCAGCGCGGCGGCCTGGTACGTGATCGTCGAGGTCTTCGCCTTCAAGTGGGCGCCTGACTGGGGCGTGGTGCTGGCGACGCTCGGCGCGGGCGCGGTGGTGACGCTGGGCATCGGCCTGCTCGGCTCCCTGCCGCTGCTGGCGGTGCGGCCGGCCAGCGCGCTGCGACGCTTGTGAAAATCGCGACCTACAACGTCAACGGCGTCAACGGCCGTCTGCCGGTGCTGCTGCGCTGGCTGGAAGAGAGCGCGCCCGACGTCGTCTGCCTGCAGGAACTCAAAAGCCCGGACGATAAGTTCCCCGCCGAAGCCATCCGCGCCGCCGGCTACGACGCCATATGCCACGGGCAAAAGAGCTGGAACGGCGTCGCCATCCTCAGCCGCGTGGGCGAGATCCACGAAACCCGGCGCGGCCTGCCCGGCGATCCCGACCCGTCGCAAAGCCGCTATCTGGAAGCGGCGGTCAACGGCGTGCTGATCGGCGCGCTCTACCTGCCCAACGGCAATCCCCGCCCCGGTCCCAAGTTCGACTACAAGCTCAGATGGTTCGAGGCGCTGGTCGCCCATGCGAAGGACCTGCTCGCCTCGGGCCTGCCGGTGATGCTCGCGGGCGACTTCAACGTGATGCCCACGACACGCGACGTCTACAAGCCCGAGCGCTGGACCGATGACGCGCTGTTCGCCCCCGAAGTGCGCGACGCCTTTGCCCGGCTGGTGGCGCAAGGCTGGACCGATGCCTTGCGCACGCTTCATCCCGACGAGACGATCTACACCTTCTGGGATTATTTTCGAAACGCCTATGGCCGCGATGCCGGATTGCGGATCGACCATCTCCTCCTGAGCGCGCCTGTTGCCGCGCGGCTGGTCGGGGCAGGCGTCGATCGCGACGTTCGCGGGTGGGAGAAGACCAGCGATCACGCTCCCGTCTGGGTTGAGCTGGGACCTGACCCCGCGGTGCGCGACCCCGCAAGATAGCCAGAGGCCCGGGGTCGCCATCGCGAAACGATGCCCTTAAAAGGACCATTGGCCGTAGGAACAGCAGGTAGATGGTAGAAAGCAAGGTTGGCGATCGCAGCAGGCTCAGCCGATGGTGGGCGATCTGGGTCGTCGGTGGCGTCGATCACGACGCGGTTCTCCAGCAGATCGCCGAAGATTCCGGCTGGTCGGGGCGCTATGCATTTCTGATCGTCATCTCGGCGGCGATATCGCTCCTGGGGCTGCTGATGCCTTCGGTCGCCGTGCTGATCGGCGCGATGCTGCTGTCCCCGCTGATGATGCCGATCATCGGCTTGGGCTTTGGCATCGCCACGGTCGACACGCACGAGATTCGCCGCGCGGCGACGGCGCTGCTGCTGGGTTCTGCGATCGCTATCGCGCTGTCGGTGGTGTTCGTTACGCTGTCGCCCATTCAAACGATCACGAGCGAGATCGCCGGTCGCACACGACCGACCCTGTTCGATCTGCTGGTCGCTCTGCTTTCAGCGGTGGCGGGTGCTTATGCGCTGATCCGCGGCCGGGGCGGCGCGGTCGTGGGAGTCGCAATCGCGATCGCGCTGATGCCGCCTCTGGTGGTGGTGGGCTTTGGCATCGCCACGCTGAACTGGACGGTGTTCGCCGGCTCGCTGCTGCTGTTCCTTACCAACGCGGTGACGATCGCGCTGACCGCCGCCCTGGTTGCGCGCGTGTATGGCTTTGGCAGCCATCTGTCCCCGCAGCATACGGGCTGGCAGCTGATCCTGTTCATAGTCGGGCTGGGCATCCTGTCGGTTCCACTGGGCGCCGCGCTGCGCCAGATCGCCTTCGAAGCGGTCGCACAGCGCCAGGTGCGCGAAACCATAAGCGCGCGGTTCGCCAAAGCGTCGCGTCTTGGCCAACTGGACATCGATTATGCCGCGGAGCCGATCCGGATACGCGCTGTCGTACTGACCCCGCAACTCGATGCCAGAGCGGACAGGGATCTTGCAGCGGACCTTGGGCGACGCCTCGGCCGCGCGATCGATCTGCATGTCGATCAGCTTCGGGTGGAGCCGGACGGCGGCGGCGTAGAAGCGGCGCAAATCGCACGGGCGAACAGCACTGGCGCGAGCAGCGACGCGGACAACCGGGAGCAGGCGGTGGCCGACCTTGCGCTTATCGCCGGAGTCGACCCGGCCACGATCCGTGTCGACATGCCGCAGCACACTTTGCGCGCGACAGCGGGCAGTCTGCCGGGCCTTGGCATGGTGGGCTACCGTGAACTGGAATTGCGAGCCACCCGGGCATTGCCGCGATGGACGGTTCGCCTTGCGCCCCCCACCGGCGTCGCGCTTCCGGAACTGAAGCTTGTCGAGGGCGTGATCGACGGACAAGCGCTCGACGCGATCGCCTGGGCATCGGCGAGATCGCAAGACACGGTGAGCATCGTCGGCGGAACGTCCGCCCAACGCCAGGCGATTGCCAACGGCATCGTCGATCGAGGCGGACAGGCTGCCGCAGGGGCCGCCCGAGGCACCCTTCGCGCGCAATGGGCATCGCCTGCCGGTGCGGACGCCGCTTCCGAACAGCCATAGAACGTCCGTAGATGAAGCCAAGTCAGCAGCAGCAGCCTTAGCGATTCACGCCGGACGGCATCTGTTGGCTGGAGCAATGGAACGAGCCGCCGCCTGCCAGCACCGCGTCCGCCAGGATGCCCACGGTGGCGCGATCGGGGAACAGCTCGGCGATCGCGGCTACCCCTTCGGCATCGTGCACCGTGCCATAGGTGGGTACCACCACCAGCTTCGAGGTGACGGCGAAGTTCATGTAGCTGGCCGGTTCGATCCGACCCTCCGTTTCCAAGCGGCCGGGTGACGGCACCTCACGGACGTGCACTCCCGATGCTTCGGCACGCGCCTTGGCATCGGCGTAGATCCGGGCATTCGGATCGTCGGCACCGGTGGCGCGCGGCAATGCCAGCGTGTTCGGCCCGACAAAGCGAGCCAGATTGTCGACATGGCCGTCGGTATGATCGTTGATCAAGCCGTCCCCCAGCCACAGCACGCGCTCGAAACCAAGATCGCGATGGAGCCGGTGCTCCAGATCGACGCGCTTGAGGTGGGGGTTGCGATTGGGATTGAGCAGGCACTGCTCGGTGGTGACGACGAGGCCGGTGCCATCCGCATCGATCGCCCCGCCCTCGAGGATCCAGTCGCCGGTGGTGACCTTCAGGTCGGCGCTTGCGGCAAGGTCGGCGCCGATCTCCTGATCGCCGTCCATCAGGTATTTGCCGCCCCAGCCGTTGAAGCCGAACCGCCTGGCACTCAACCGGCCTTGATCATCGGCCACCACCAGCGGTCCGGTGTCGCGCAGCCAGACGTCACCGTAACGCCGCTGTTCGAGCGTCACGGCCGCCGAGCACAAGGCCGCCGCCCTCGCCCGGTTCGCCTCGTCACGCACGATCAGGCGCACCGGCTGTCCGCTGTCGGCGACCGCGTTGGCAAACAGCGCGATCTGTTCCTGCGCGCGGCCAAGGAAGCCCGGCCACTCGACTGGATCGTGCGGAAAGCCGATCCACAACCAGTCTTGCGGATGCCATTCGGGGGGCATGGTGACGGCGGTCATCGCTCAGCTCCCGCTTTCAAGAGCGGCAGCATGCATGCGCCCGTTCACGACATAGCCCGCCACGCCCGCGCGATGCGCGGCCAGCGTCGCCTCGTCGAGATCGCGCACGAACTTGGCGGGACGGCCCATCCACAGCTGCCCTGCGCCGATGACCTTGCCTTGCGTCAGCATCGCGCCCGCCGCGATCATGCCGTCGCTTTCGATCACGCATCCGTCCATCACGATCGCCCCCAGGCCGACGAACGCACGGTCCTGCAGGATGCAGCCGTGGACCATCGCCATGTGCCCGATCAGCACGTCATCGCCGATGATCGTCGGAAAGCCATCCGGGCTCGCCGGCTTGGGACTGTCGCAATGGATCACGCTGCCATCCTGGATGTTGCTGCGCGCGCCGATGACGATCCGGTTGACGTCCGCGCGGATCACACAGTTATACCAGATGCTCGCTTCGGCTCCGATCTCGACATCGCCGATGATGCGGCATCCCGGGGCGATGAACGCGCTGGGATGGATGCGCGGCGCCTTGCCATGGATCGCCGCGATCGTGACGTCGCGGCGTTGAGAGATATCGGTCATCGTTTCCCCACGATATTGCGCCAGCGGATATAGGGCAGGACCGAGGCATGGTCATCCGTCCATGCGGCGCCCTGCGACGGCTTTGGCGCCCTCCATTCCAGCTTGCGGCTGCGCGCCTGGAGGAACGCCAGCTTCTGCCGATCACGCGACAGCGCCACCCAGCTCGACGCCACGGTCAATCCGCCGGAGGGAGCGTCGAGACGGACACTGGCGGCAAGTCCGCGCTTGGCGGCGATGGCGGCCAGGACCGGTTCCAGCTCGATGTAGTTGTTCGAAATGTGGACGAGCAGCAGCCCACCGGGGCGCAGCGCCCGTTCATACACGCTGAACGCTTCATCGGTCAGCAGATGGAGGGGGATCGCGTCGGACGAAAAGGCATCGATCACCAGCATGTCGAAGCTGTACGGCGGGGTCGCCTCCAGCTTGAGCCTGGCATCGCCAACGACGATGCGTGCGTCCGGCGCGCAAGCGTTGAGGAACGAGAACGTGCCCCGACGCGAATAGCGCACGATCGCGGGATCGATCTCGAAGAAGGTCCAGGCCTGACCGGGCCTGTGGCGACACGCCAGCGTTCCCGAACCGAGGCCAACCACTCCGATGCGCGCATGCGGGCCGAACATGGCCGGCGCGTTATCGAGGGCCAGGCCGACGCCGGAGGTATCGCCATAGTACGTCGTCGGCTCGCGAAGGCGGCCCGGTTCCAGCGACTGCTTGCCATGCAGCGTCGTCCCGTGAACCAGCAGGCGGGTGCGCTCCTGCTGATTGTCGTACACCGAATAGATGCCGAAGTAGCTGCGGGTGCGGTGATGGTCGAAAGTCTCGCGGATCGTCGAATACCCGCCTTGCGCCACCATCATCGCCAGCAAAAGCGCAACGAAAGCCCAACGCCATGGCAGCAACAGCAAGCCGATGCAGGTCAGCATCAGGCGCAGGAACAACTGCGTGAACTCGGTGCCCTTGTCCGTGCTGATCGCCATCAGTTGCGTGTTCAAGAAGATTGCGATCACGACCAGCACCGCGAGCGCGAGGCGGGACATGCCCTTGTCGAGCCCCGCCAGCCTCGTCCAATCCAGCCGTGGCGGCAGCGGCAGAAGCAGCGCCGCGGCAAGAATGAGGATCGGATGCTCCCACACCCAGTCGAACACCTCGGGTGCTATCAGCGCCGTGAATATGCCACCCAGCGCGCCACCCGCCGACATCACGAGATAGAACAGCGTCAGGCGCGAGGCACCGGGGCGCAGATCGTACATCCGGGCATGCAGCGCCACCGCGACCGCGAACAGCAGCAACAGCGTCAGCACCGCGACGGCCATGGTTCCGGCCGTGGCCGAGATCATGGCGAAACTGCCGGCGAACAGCAGCAATGCCGGCGTGGCAAAGGTGATGGCCCGCGCGGGGCTGCGCCATTCGGCAAAGGCCACGACGAAGCTTAGCAGATAGAGTCCGAGCGGGATCACCCACAGCAGCGGCATCGCGAATACGTCGGTCGTCAGGTGCGTCGTGGTCGATAGCAGCAGGCCCGACGGGACGGCCGATAGCGCCAGCCATGTCATGATGCGCCGGACGCCGACCTTCTCATCCGCGTCATCCTGCATCACGACCGGCGCGCCAGTGGTCACTTGCCAGCGCGATCGGGCCGCCAGTGCGACGAACACGAACAGCACGCCGTAACCGATGCTCCAGGCGAGGCTCTGCGCGTGAAGCGACAGGAACGGCTCGGCCAGCAACGGGTAGGCGATCAGGCCGGCGAAGCTTCCCAAGTTCGATGCGGCATAGAGCGCCCAGGGTGCGCCGGCCCGCGGATCTGCCGCGAACCAGCGCTGCATCAACGGTGCCTGCGCCGCCATCACGAAGAACACCGGGCCCACGCTCGCGATCAGCAGCAGCGGCACCCACAGCACTTCCCACCCTGGAATCGGATCAGCCAGATCGGCAAGCGCGATCGGAAGCATAAGCGCGCCGGCGGCGAGCAGTGCAAGGTGCACGATCGCCTGCCGGCGCAGCGGAAAACGGGACAGTGCGTGAGCGTAGCCGTAACCCGCCAGCAGCAGCACCTGGTACACGACCATGGCGCTGTTCCAGACGTTCGGCGCGCCGCCGAGAGTGGGTAAGGCCATGCGCGCAACCATCGGCTGCACCATGAATAGCAGGAAGCTGCCGACGACGATGGTGGCGACGAACAACCCGCGTCCTGCCGAACCAATCATCGCTTGCGGTCGCGCCAGCGGTCGACGGTGATCGACCAGACACGTTGGTTGGGCGGTTCGAAGCGTGCGTCTTCGTAATCCAGATCCTCGCGCCGGGTCATACCCAGCCCCAGCATCAACCCCCAACTGCCGGTGTTCTCGACGACGGTGAAGGCCGCCACCTCTTGCGCCCCGAAACGATCGAATGCCGCATCCAGCGAGGCGGTCGCGGCTTCGCGCGCATAGCCCCTGCCCCACGCATCCTCGCGCAGGCGCCAGCCGATCTCGAAGCCGCCAAGATAGGGACTGCCGGGTGCGTCATCACGCTTGAGACCGCAGAAGCCGAGCACCTCGCCGGCCAGATGACCGCCATCATCGTAGCGTTCGACCAGCCAGAAACAATACCCGAACCGCTCGTGGCTTGCGATCACGCGCGCCTCGGCGGCGGCCAGCGCGGCCGCATCCTGGGGTGCACCGAGCCAGCGCATCACCTGCGGCGTGTTCGTCACCGCGGCGACCCGGTCCATGTCGCCGGGAACCCAGTTGCGCAGGACCAGCCGTTCGGTCTCGATCCGAAAGTCAGCCATTAAGCAGACGTGCGGCATGCGCCGCATGGTAGGTAAGCACGCCCGAGCAGCCCGCGCGCTTGAACGCCAGCAGGGTTTCCAGCACCATCGCGTCCCGGTCCGCGGCGCCTGCCGCCACGGCCGCCTCGATCATCGCGTATTCGCCGGAGACCTGATACGCGAACACCGGCACCTCGAACCGCTCCTTCACCCGTCGCACGATGTCCAGATAGGGTAGGCCCGGCTTGACCATAACGCTGTCCGCACCCTCCGCCAGATCGAGCGCGACTTCGCGCAAGGCTTCCTCGCTGTTGCCGGGATCCATCTGGTAGGTCTTCTTGTCGCCCTTCAGCAGCCCGCGCGATCCGACCGCATCGCGGAACGGACCGTAGAACGCCGAGGCGTACTTGGCCGCATAGGCCATGATCTGGATGTTGGCATGACCCGCGCTTTCCAACGCGGCCCGGATGGCACCGATGCGGCCATCCATCATGTCGGACGGAGCGATGATATCCGCCCCGGCGGCCGCCTGGTTCAGCGACTGGCCGACCAGCATCTCGACCGTGCTGTCGTTCAGGACATAGCCGGCCTCGTCGATCAGGCCATCCTGCCCATGGCTGGTGTACGGATCGAGCGCTACATCGGTGAGAATGCCGACCGCATCGCCCACCGCATCGCGGATGGTGCGGATCGCCTGGCACATCAGATTGTCGGGATTGAGCGCTTCGGCGCCATCCTCGCTACGACGCTCGGCCTGGGTATTGGGAAACAGCGCCAGGCACGGAATGCCCAACTCCACCGCTTCGCGCGCCCGATCGGCGATGCCAGGCAGCGACCACCGGGACACGCCCGGCAGCGACGCGATCGGATGCTCGCCGTCGCCCTCGGTCACGAACAGCGGCCAGATCAGGTCGGCCGGCGTAAGCACGGTTTCACGATGGAGCGCGCGGCTCCAGGCGGTTGCGCGCGAACGACGCGGGCGAGCGTGGGGATAAGCAGCGGTCATGCCGATCGCTTGCCGCAAATCGATCCGCGCATCAATTGCGGTTGCGCATGTCCCTGCCGGACGCGAACCGGGGATGGCTGGAACGCCCGGACGCAAGTGGCACTGCATCGCCGCGATCGCTCAGCCGGTCGATCTCATGGCCCGACCGCTGCGGGGCCATCGCTGCCGACGAAGTGATGCTGCCTGAAGTCACGCCCGGCCTGATTGCCAGCAGCGAGGCCAGGCGCTGCTTGATGGCGCCAATCTCACGCTGATCGACTTGCGGACCTGCGGCGAAACGCAGCCCCAACGGATTGATGGTGTGCCCGCCCTGATAAGCTTCGAAGTGAAGATGAGGACCGGTCGAAAGTCCGCTGGAACCGACATAGCCGATCACCTGCCCCGCGCTGACATGAGCGCCGGGGCCGACCGCGATGCGGCTCATGTGACCATAACCGGTGCCGTTGCCGCCACCATGTTCCAGCCGGACATAGTTGCCGTGGCCGCCGTGCCGTCCCGCGAACGAGACGATCCCGTCGGCGACCGCGAAGATCGGGGCTCCGAAAGCGGCCCCGAAATCGATCCCGGAATGCATTCGCACGAAACCCAGGATGGGATGGCGCCGCATGCCGTAAACGGAGGTAATATGCCCGGCCACCGGCGCGCCGATCGCTCTTGGCTGCGCACTTGCGAGCATGTCGGCGGCAGGATCGCCGGCGCTGACCATGTCGCCGTTTCTGCCCCAGCGCAGCAACTGGAGACGAGGCTTCCCGCCCCGTTCCAGCCCGGCATAGAGCAGATCGCCGATCATGCGCTCGCCTGTCGCCGATCGCTTGTAATCGACGATGATGTCGAACGCGTCGTTTTGATAGAGATCGCTGTCGAGGCTGACATGGCGATCGATGGCGCGAAGGAAATCCTGGATCGCCGCGATAGGAGCGCCGGCGTTGCGCGCCGATCGATAGAGGCTGCTTCCGATCGGACCGCGAATGCGCAAGGGTGTCGTATCGACGGCGATGGGGTGTCGCACCAGCACCAGTTCACCACCCGCACGGGTGATCGCCAGGCCAAGATCGAAGCGCGCGCGAAAATCGATCGCCTGCAGCGCTCGCGGCGCCGCAGGCGCCGGACGCCGGCCCAGGGTGATGGCAAAGCGCGTACCCGGCACGATCTGGCCTTGCGGCACTGCCGTGCTGATCAGGCTGGCGGCGCGGGTGATATCCGCCGGACCCACACCGGCCCGGCCGAGCATTCCGGCCAGCGTATCGCCCTGCCCCAACGTGGCAACGAGCTGCTGCGACGGCCGCTCGGGTACTCCTGTGACCCGGCGAACGCCTGCCGTTGGCCCCATATGCCGACCACTGTCGCCAGCGAAGGCGAGCGGCATGATCATCTGGCTGCGAAATTCGTCGCGAACCGCGCCGTCCGCCGGCAAGGCCAGCGCCGCCTCGACCTGCGAGAAATCAGGCCATAGCGACAGAGCGAAGATGCCCAGGCCGAGCATCGTCCCCAGCCCGCGCCACCAGCGCCGGCCTCCGGCATCCTGTCTGAGATCCAGGGCGAGGTCGATCCGCGTCCACAGGTTCCTGGCGTAGGCACGCCATGCGGGCGATGGCCGATCCGGCGCACCAGACCCTTCCTCGGGCTCGCCAACGATTTGTGCTCGCACGAGTATCGCCGGTCGTCGAGCGTCGATCGCGCCGTGCTGAAACTGGCCAGGTCCCTTGAACAACCACTCGTCCCGATCGCACGCCCCCGCGGACGTTCACAGTTCCTCCTGTTGCCGCAGCAAGGTTAACATCCTCTCAAACGCAGGGATTTCGGGATCGAGGATAGCGCCGCCGCGACAGCTGCTTTCGTCGGGAAGCGCCGGCATCGGCGCACGTGCTTAATTTCCCCAGTTCCACGATGAGCGGATTCCCGTACGCCTTGCGGGGGCGGTCGGGCAGTGCCACATCCTTAACACGATGGTTGACCCACGAACCGCCGACGCTCGTTATCGCGATACGAGTTGTGTCCGCGCCGTTCTCGGACCTACGAACACGGGCAAGACCCATCTCGCGATCGAGCGCTTATGCGCGCACTCCAGCGGCGCGATCGGGTTTCCGCTGCGATTGCTCGCGCGGGAGGTCTATGATCGGGTCTGCGCGATCAAGGGCGCCAACCGCGTCGCGCTGATCACCGGCGAGGAACGCATCGAACCCAAGGATGCCCGGTGGCTGCTTTGTACGGCCGAGGCGATGCCGGTCGTGCAGAACAACCTCGCGTTCATCGGCATCGACGAGGCGCAGCTTTCTGCCGACCGAGAGCGTGGGCATGTGTTCACCGACCGCCTGCTGCATGCGCGCGGTCGCGAGGAGACGATGATCCTGGGCTCCTCCACACTGGAGCCGATGATTAAGGCGCTGATCCCGGGGGCCGAGATCGTCACCCGTCCACGTTTCTCGACGCTGCGCCATGCCGGCGCCAGAAAGCTGAGCCGGATCCCGCCGCGCAGCGCGATCGTCGCCTTCTCCGCAGAGCAGGTTTATGCCACCGCCGAGATGCTGCGCCGCTTCAGGGGCGGTGCGGCGGTCGTGATGGGCGCACTCAGCCCGCAAACCCGCAATGCCCAAGTGGAGCTCTATCAGTCGGGCGAAGTCGATTATCTGGTCGCCACCGATGCGATCGGCATGGGACTCAACCTGGATATCGAACATGTCGCGTTTGCCGGGTTGTCCAAGTTCGACGGCGTGCGCCAGCGGAGGCTTACCACCGCCGAGATGGCGCAGATCGCCGGCCGCGCCGGAAGGCATCAGAAAGATGGGACGTTCGGCACCCTCGCCGGCGGTCATCATGCCGCCGAGTTCACCGACGAAGAAGTCTATGCCATCGAAGAGCATCGCTTCCCGCCACTGACCCGCCTGTTCTGGCGTGAACCCGAGCCGCGCTTCGACAGCCTCAACACGTTGATCGCGGACCTCGAAGCCGGTCCGCAGCGACCCGAACTGGCCCCGGCGCCCGAGGCGATCGATCTGGCCGTGTTGAAGCTGCTGGCCGACGATCCACAGGTGGCGGACAGCGTCCGCACGCCGGGCATGGTACGGCGCTTCTGGGATGTCTGCCGCTTGCCCGATTTCCGCAGCCAGGGTCCGGAAACCCACTCACGCTTCGTCGCGCGGCTCTGGCAGGATCTGCGCCACGGAGAGCTTGGCGCCGACTACATGGCCCAGGCGATCGCGCAGCTGGACGTGACATCGGGCGACATCGACACACTGCAGGGCCGCATCGCCGCTATCCGTTCCTGGGCCTACATCGCGCAACGACCCGATTGGGTGCTCGCACGCGATGAAATGGCGGCACGCGCCCGCGCGGTGGAGGCGCGGCTATCCGATGCCTTGCATGGAAAATTGACCGAACGCTTCATCAATCGCCGCACGGCGATCCTGATGCGCAAGGTGGGCGCCGACGCGGGACTGCTGTCGGTGCGGTTGGAAGATCAGGAGGTTCTCGTCGAGGGTGAACATATCGGATCCTTGCGAGGCTTTGCCTTTCAGGTCGATCCCGGCGCCAGGCTTTCGGATCGCAAACTGCTGCTTGCCGCCGCCGAACGCCACCTTCCGGCCTTGCTGGATCGGCGCGCGGCCGAACTGATCGGTGAAATGCGCGAGGGTACCGCCAATCTCGAACTTACCAATGGTTGCGTGATGCTCGATGGCGCGCCGATCGCCAGGCTCGCGGGCAACCGGCCGCCGCTGTCTCCGCAACTGCAGGCCGAGCGCGTCCTGGATGCGATCCCGACCGAGGCGCGGAAAGAACTCGTCGCGGCGATGGAACAGTGGCTGGAACGCCTGCTACTGCCGCTTTCGCCCTTGCGCCGCATCGACGAGGCCAGCCGCAGCACCGAAGCGGGTCCGGAACTGCGGGCGCTGCTGATCGCGCTGGTCGAACATGGCGGAATGCTGGAGCGGGTCGGTTCGGGCCTCGATCGGCTCGACAAGGACCAACGCGTCCGGCTCGCGCGTATGGGCGTGAAAGTCGGTACGCTCGACATCTTCGTGCCGGCGATGTTGCGGCCCGACACCATCCGCCTGTGGCAAAACCTGCACAATCTGGACGCCACCGACACGGCGATCGGAGAGGTGATGCCGCCGGCGATCGATGCCACCAATCGCCGCCGGCCACCTGGCTATCGTAGCCTCGGCAAGCAGGCGATCCGGCTCGACATGGCGGAAAAACTGCTGCGCGAAGCGCATGGTGTGCGCTTGCCAGCCGCACGGCGCTCGTTCTGGCTGGATCCGGCCAAGGCCGTCTCCATGGGCCTGACCCACGCCAGCTACGACCGCCTGCTTCGGCTCGCTGGATTTCAGCCCGTCTTTGCGCGCCCGCTGCCAGCCGGCGCGTTCGGCCCCTCGCAGCCGACCCATTGGCGGTGGCGGCCGTCGCGTCAGCTACCGCCATCGGTCGCCCCCGCCCCGCCCCCGTCGCACAGCGCCTTTGCCGCGTTGTCAGACCTCGTACGATAGGAGGTCGCGGCAGCCGATGCGGATCGACAAGCTGCTTTGGTACATGAGGCTGGCGCGCAGTCGCAGCGTCGCGCACGCCATGGCCGAGGAAGGCCACATCCGCATAAACGGCCGCCGGGTCGAACGCGCGCATTGCAAGGTCGGGGTGGGAGACGTGCTCACGGTTCCCGTGGGGCAAAGTGTCCAGGTGATCGAAGTGCTCGCATTGCCGCTGCGGCGCGGCCCCGCTCCCGAGGCGCGGGCACAGTACAGAGTGCTTGACGGAACCGCCGCTGATCCCATAGCAGCCGGCGCAATAGATATGTTCCAGGAAGGGTTTTCGCAGCCATGACTTATGTCGTCACCGACGCCTGCATCCGCTGCAAGTACATGGATTGCGTGGAGGTATGCCCCGTAGATTGCTTCTATGAGGGTGAGAACATGCTCGTCATCAATCCAAGCGAGTGCATCGATTGTGGCGTTTGCGAGCCCGAGTGCCCTGCCGAAGCGATCCTGCCCGATACCGAGAGCGGTCTCGAGCAATGGATGGAGCTGAACGCGAAGTATTCCGCCGAGTGGCCGAATCTCACCTCGAAGAAGGATTCGCCCGAGGATGCGGACGAGTTCAAATCGATCGACGGCAAGTTCGACAAATACTTCTCGGCCGAGCCTGGCGAAGGCGACTGAACCGGCGCGCGCCGATGGCGCGCCGCCGTTCCCCGATCTAAAACCCGGCGCCCGCAGCATGTAAATGCTCTGGGCGCTGGCGATTTTATGACATCGGTGCTATATAGGCAGCAACTGCCGGGGCGTCCTGCCCTTCGGCGGTCGTTTTCTGATGAGGCACGGTTCGAAAGCACACGGTTGGAATCGCGATCTGACCGGCGGCTGGGGCATTGTCTCGGCTGGGTCGCTTATTCCCGCCGCTCGCTGCAAACCTGCCGGTGAAAGGACGATACATGGCAACCAACGCCAATCCATTCGATGTTGGAGATTATGTCGTTTATCCCAAGCATGGTGTCGGCCGTGTGATCGAGCTTCAAAGCCAAGAAATCGCCGGCATGCAGCTTGAGCTTTATGTCCTGCGTTTCGAAAAGGAGCGGATGACGCTTCGCGTTCCGGTGAACAAGATCGAGTCCATCGGCATGCGCAAGCTGTCTTCGGACAAGACCCTGCGCGAGGCTCTCGAAACGCTGACGGGCAAGCCCAAGGTCAAGCGCACCATGTGGTCGCGCCGCGCCCAGGAGTACGAGGCGAAGATCAACTCTGGCGATCTGGTTTCGATCGCGGAAGTGACTCGCGACTTGTTTCGCGCCGACGATCAGCCGGAGCAGAGCTATTCGGAACGGCAGATCTTCGAAGCGGCCTCATCACGCCTCGCGCGTGAGCTCGCCGCGATGGAAAAGACCGACGAACCTGCCGCGCTCAAGAAGATCCTCGCGATCCTGAACGAGCATGCGCCCAAGTACTACGACACGGCGGACACGGCCGAGACGGCCTGATCCGCTTCACCTGGCTTCCATCGAAACGGGGTCGCTTTCGCAGGAAGGCGGCCCCTTTTGACGTCTGGTCCACGGGTTGTTCATTGCCATGTCATGCCCACCGTGGCAGCCAGATCGCATGAAGCCATTCCATCCCGCGATGCTCGCCCCTCTCGCCATGCTGGCGTTATCCGGTTGCCTGGCGCGGACCGCCGTAAGCGTCGTAACCGCGCCCGTGCGTGTCGCCTCCAAGACGGTCGACTGGGCGACGACCAGCCAGTCCGAGGCGGACGAGAAGCGCGGTCGCGAAGTGCGCCGCCGCGAAGAGCAGCTCGGCAAGCTATCGCGCAGCTACGATCGGCACCGTCGCGAGTGTCAGAACGGCAATCCCAACGCCTGTGAGGTCGCCAGGAGCGAATACGCGACTATGCAGAACCTGGCGCCCGGCGTTCCTTACGAACGCCGCTAGGCGGCGGCGCGTCTCAGGCGATCGTTGATGGCGACACCGACACCCTCATTCGGGATCGGTGCCACCGCGATTCGCCCCGCCGCCGACGCTGCGGCCTGGTGAAGAGCGGCATAAAGCTGCGTAGCCGCCTCTTCCAGGTTCGCCATCGCGGACAATTGCACATGGCCGGACAAGGCGCCGAAGCCGATGAAAAACTCGTCATCCTCGGGGATCAGCACCTCGAGCCGCATGGGTTTGCCAGGTGCATAATGGCTGATCAGTTGGCCGGGAGCCTCGATAGTTTGGGTCTGCCCTGCGGACGGAGGCGATCCCAGAACCGACGTCAACTGCTCTGCAGCGATCGGACCGGGGCGCAAGATCTGCCAGGTTCCGTCGTCCCGCAGGGCCACGATCGTGGATTCGACGCCATCTTCACAGGGACCGCCATCGAGAATCATGCCGACCCGGGCGCCGAGCGATTGGACGACATGATCCGCGCAAGTCGGGCTGACCGCTCCGCTGCGGTTTGCCGACGGGGCAGCGAGAGGCAGGCCGACCGCTTCCAGCAGCCGCTGCACCACCGGGTGCGCGGGACACCGTAGAGCGACGGTCGGCAAGCCGGCGGTGACTGCCGGGGCAAGGTCTGCATCTGGTTGTAATGGCAGGACGATGGTCAAGGCACCCGGCCAGAACGCGGCCGCAAGCCGTTCGGCACGATCATCGAAGACCGCCAGCTGTCTTGCCTGCACGAGGCCGGAGACGTGAACGATCAGCGGATTGAAGCTCGGCCGTCCCTTCGCCTCGTAAATGGCCGCCACGCTTTGTGAACGATCGGCACGGGCAGCCAGACCATAGACGGTTTCCGTCGGGATCGCGACGAGATCGCCTGCGCTGAGCCGCGCCGCCGCGTCGTCGATGCCGCGCGCATTCGCCGCGATAACCTGAGGACGACTGGCCTGCATCATTGCTGGTCGCTATAGGCGCAGGCTTCGCTTGCCAAGGAAAAGCAACCCAGATGTCGCTTGACGCCCCTGCACAGGATCTTGCTTCGCTTCTCGAACGTATCGCGGGAGCACTCGAAAGGCTGGCCCCGGCAACGCCCGATCCCGTCGAGTGGTTGACCGCCCCGGCATACGTGTGGACCGGAAATGGAGCGCGCGCTGTCAACACCCTCCAAGCGCCGGCTTTGTCGCTGCTGCGCGGGATCGACAGCCAGAAAGAGCGTGTCGTCACCAACGTCACGCGTCTGGCGGATGGCTTTGCGGCGCACGACATGCTGCTGTGGGGCTCGCGCGGGATGGGCAAGTCCGCCCTGGTTCGTGCCGCCATCGTGGAAGCACAACGCGGGGACGCCCGGCGGGTCGCGCTCGTGCAGCTTGCGCAGGATGCCATGTCCTCGATGGCGTCGCTGTTTGCCGCGCTTGCCCGGCAGGATCGTCAGTTCCTAATCTTCATCGACGATCTGGGTTTCGAGGAGGACGACGCGTCGGGCCCTCGCCTGCTGCGCTCCTGGCTTGAGGGTGGAGTCGAGGCACGTCCCGCCAACGTCCGGCTCGCCGTAACCTCGAACCGCCGCGTGATCGTTTCACGGTCGATGTCGGAGCAAGATGATCCCATCAACGCACGCGACGTGGTGGACGACCGGCTCGCGCTTGCCGACCGTTTTGGGCTGGCGATCGGCTTTCACAACTGCAGCCAGGACGATTACCTGGCAATCGTGGCTGGATATGCCGCCGAATTCGGTCTGCAATGGCAGGCTGCGGACGCGATCGAATGGGCACAACGGCGCGGTGGCCGATCGGGCCGGGTCGCGTGGCAGTACATCGCGGAACTTGCCGGACGTACCGGCAAGGTCCTCTGATGCCGTCGCCTCTGTCTTAGCGCGACGCTCCACCCGTCGCCGCTGGCGAAGCGGTCTTGGGTGCGAGTGGCAGGGTCGGATCGATCAGCTCCTTTTCCGCCTTCATGTGCTCTGTCACGACCGCTTTTGGCCCGGCGGAGGGCTTGGCCCCCGGCGCCACGACACGCCACACGACGCCGCCGGTATCGTCGCTGACCAGCAGGCCGCCGCTCTTGTCCCAAGCCAGCCAGACCGGACGCCCATGCGCCTTGTCACCGCCCTGCTCCAGGAAGCCGCCAAGCACCGGGACGGGCTTGCCGCGCGGGTTCCCGTTGGCATCGAACGGGACGAAAACCACATCGTAGCCTGCTGGCGGCTTGCGGTTCCACGAGCCATGGCGCGCCACGAATGCACCGTTGGCATAGCGTTCGCCCATGCGATTGCCCGCTGCCGAAAACGTCAACCCGAGTACGGCGGTGTGCGCGCCCATCGCGTATTCGGGCTTGCGGGTGTACTCCAGCATGTAGGTGTCCATCGGCCATGTCACGCGGTCGTCGAACTTGTCTTTCCAATAGACCCACGGCCAGCCGTATTGCGCACCCACCGGTACGTTGGTCAGGTAGTCTGGCACCAGGTCAGGGCCCAGCATATCGCGTTCCTGAACCACCGCCCACATCTCGCCGGTAGAAGGGTTCCAGTCCATGCCATTGGGATTGCGCATGCCGGCGGCATATTGCCGGCGCTTACCCGTGGCGGTGTCGATCTCCCAGATCGCAGCGCGGCCCGTTTCAGCGGCCATGCCGTTGTCCGCGATGTTGGTTGCCGATCCCACCGCGACGTAAAGCTCCTTCGCGTCCGGCGTCAGCAGCAGATTGCGCATCCAGTGATTACCCCCCGCGGGCAGATCCATCAGCTGTCGCGGCTTACCCACCAGCGTCGTGGCGCCCGGCGTGAACGCGAATTCCAGCACTGCGTCGTGGTTGGCGATATAGAGCTTGCCGTTGGCATAGGCCATTCCGGACGGGGAGTGCATATCCGCCTTGCGAAAGACGAAGCGACCTTCCGCTTTGCCGTCGCCATCGGCATCGCGCAGCAACATGACGGTGTCTGGAGACGGATCGGCTGCCCCGACGCGGCCCATGAACAAGGTCATGAAAAAGCCCTTGATGCCGCCTTCGCGCCCACCAGCCGGGGCATTGGTCAACGCAACAAGCACATCGCCATTCGGCAATGTCAGCATCGTTCGCGGATGATCCAGTCCATCGGCGAAACGCGCGACCGCAAGACCCTGCCCGGGTTGCGGGGCCAGATTCGAACCCCAACCCGCTGGC
The DNA here is from genome assembly GCF_055361525.1 of Novosphingobium sp. TK46. Taxonomy (NCBI): domain Bacteria; kingdom Pseudomonadati; phylum Pseudomonadota; class Alphaproteobacteria; order Sphingomonadales; family Sphingomonadaceae; genus Novosphingobium; species Novosphingobium sp. TK46. Next base: position 1,635,376 of record NZ_CM143963.1, on the reverse strand, counting down.
TTGGCCAAGCTGACGCTGGGGATCGTCTGCGGTTCAGGGTCGACGAGCAGCGGATCGGTGCCCGTCGTGGCCAGAGTCGCCTTGTCGGAACGATGCGCCAGCTGGAAGTAGGCGAACAAGCCACCCACCATAACCGCGATGACGACCAGAACGATAAGCGCCTTGCGCTGCCAGCTTTTCATGACGGCAAAGATAGCCTTCGTCAGGCTATGCGACAACTGCCGCGTTGGCTATGCCAGCCGCCATGTTCGACTTTGCACCCCAGACGAATTTGCCCAAACCTCTCCTTTATGCGGAGCTGGCGCAGTCCGCCAAGGCTTTATGCTCCGACGAACCGGACGCGATCGCCAATATGGCAAATCTGGCGTCGTTGCTTTGGCTGTCGATACCGGACCTGAATTGGGCCGGATTCTATCGCGTGATCGGCGACGCGCTCGTGCTGGGCCCGTTCATCGGCAAACCTGCCTGCATCCGCATACCGTTCGGCAAGGGTGTTTGCGGAGCAGCCGCGGCGACGGCATCGACACAGCTGGTACCGGACGTTCATGCCTTCGAAGGCCATATCGCCTGCGACGCCGCCAGCCGTTCCGAACTCGTCGTACCGATCCTGGTGGCTGGGCGCGTTGTCGCCATCGTCGACCTCGACAGCCCCCTGCCCAGTCGTTTTGACGCACAAGACGCAGCAGGTATCGAATTGCTGGCAAGTACGATCGCACCCTTCCTGCAGCGCTGATAGTCGCACTGTCCCGGATTGCTCCGAACTGGCACAGGCCTGCAATCCTACCCGATGAGACTTGGCCAAACATGGCCTCGGATGGTAACTTTGGCGTTAAGACCGATGAACTCGGTAATTTCGATGCGAAAGGACGCCTGATGCCGCTCCGCCCTTCCCTGTCTTCTGCCGCGTCATTCGCGACGGCTGCCCTGATTGTTCTCTGCACGGGCACCGCTGCTTTTGCGGCGGATGGCGGATGGCGAAACGGCAGCTGGTACGATGACGTCGATGTCGGACCCCGACGTCCCGCACCTCCATCACGCGACGATCGACGCTATCCCGATCCGGAACCGCGCCAAGCGCCGCGTGATCTGCGAGACGACAGAACCGCGCAGGAAGAATCACGGTTCTCACAGCCAGGGGCTGATGCATGGTTGGCAGACTGTCGTCGCCGCGTCTCTGCCCGCGATAACGGGGTTGGCGGTGCTGTCATTGGTGGAGCAGTAGGCGGACTGGCCGGCAACCGTATAGCCGGAAGGCACAATCGTACCGTCGGCACTGTCGCCGGTGTAGCGGTGGGCGCGGTAGCCGGATCGGCGATCGACCGCGCGGAAGATCGCGGCACAGCGCAAGATGAGTGCGAGGCTTATCTCGATGACTATTACGCGCGCTATGCCGAGGGGCAACAACCGCAGCCACCCTACGGCTACGACCGTCCCCGATACGCCTCGGGATACGTACCGGCATATACGCCGGCCTATGCGCCCGGATATGCCTACCCCGCCGCAAATTGCTGCACTCCCGTTCAGGTTCAACCCGAATGCACGGAAACGATCGAGTATGTCTATGAGGACGTTCCGGTACCGCGCCGTACTTACCGCCGCGTCGCCAAACGCCAGCGCGTGGTCGCCGACAAGCGCATCAAGATCGTTCCCGATAAGCGCGTCAGCTTGAAGTAGGAGACTGTCCCGCAGATCGTCGAAAGACTGCCTGCGGGATCGAACTCAGATCGACCCACCGGTGAGGCGCTGGCAAACCAGATCAAGCTGGTCCAGCGTCGCGTAACGGATCGTCACCACACCCGATCTGGGATCGGCATCGGATTGGATCCGGACGGGCAAGCCAAGGACTTCTTCGAGCTGACCCTGAACGGCTACGATGTCGGCATCCTCACTGGCATTGCGCGCAGTTCGCGGTCGCCGTGGCGCGGAATCTGCTCGCAAGCTTTGCCTTATCACCTTTTCCACTTCGCGCACCGACATCTGCTTGTCGACTGCGGCTTGGGCTATGGCTTCGGCATCTTCGGATCCGATCAGCGCCCGCGCATGCCCCATCGAGAGCGTCCCGCGCTCTACAAGCTCGATCACGGACTCCGGGAGGGCCAGCAAACGCTGAAGATTGGCGACGTGACTGCGGCTTTTGTCCACCATCCGCGCGATCTCGGCCTGAGTCAGACCTTCGCTCTCGGCCAGACGATTGTAGGCTCGGGCTTCCTCGATCGGATTGAGATCCTCTCGCTGAAGGTTCTCGATAAGTGCGAGCGCCATCACGTCCCGTTCGGATAGCTCCCGGACCAGCGCCGGTATCTCGTGCAGCTTTGCCTTCTGCGCAGCGCGCCAACGACGCTCACCAGCCACAAGCTGATAGCGCCCATCGTCGAGCAGTCGCACGACGATGGGCTGAATAACTCCACGCTGCGCGATCGAAGCTGCCAGTTCCTCAAGTGCTGCCTCATCGAAGTGACGACGAGGCTGATCGGGGTGCGGCACAATCTGAGCGACCGGCAACGTCGCCAATCCCAAAGCACGAGGCTCGTCGCGGCCATCCTGTCCTGATCCTGACGACACTGAAGCCTCACGCCGGGTCTCTCCGAGCAAAGCGCCCAACCCTCGGCCCAATCCCTTCGATTTGGCTTTCGGACCGGTCGGGCTTGTCACCGCTCCCTCGTTCATGCGGCAATCCTTTCCTGGGGCAGGCGCGTAATAAGCTCACGTGCCAGCGCGATATAGGCGCGGCTGCCTGCGCAGGCGTGATCGTAGATCAAGGCCGGCACCCCGTGACTTGGTGCTTCCGACAAGCGAACATTTCGTGGGATCGTGGTCTCGAACACCAGCTTGCCGAGGCATGAGCGCACGTCCTCGGCGACAAGGTCGGTCAGGCGGTTACGTCGATCGAACATTGTAAGTGCGACACCGATGATCCCGAGGTCAGGATTGAAGCGCTGCTGCACGCGATCGACGGTGCTGAGCAACTGGCTCAAGCCCTCAAGTGCGAAAAATTCGCACTGCAACGGCACGAGCAAAGTATCTGCAGCCGTGAGCGCGTTAAGCGTCAGCAAGCCAAGTGATGGCGGGCAATCGATAAGGCAGACATCGTAGCCAAGGTCAGGGCGCAAGGCAGCACGCAACCGATGCGCCCGATCCTCCATCGTCACCAGTTCGATCTCGGCGCCCGACAAATCCACAGTAGCGGGGCAAAGATCCAGCAGAGGTATCGCCGTCGGCATGATGCACTGCTCGATCGGAATCCGATCGACCAGCACATCGTACGTCGACCGCTCCCGCTCACCCGGACCGATGCCAATCCCGGTCGAGGCGTTACCTTGGGGATCGATGTCGATAAGAAGGGTCTTCCACCCCGTCGCGGCCAGCGCGGTTGCGACGTTGATAGCCGTCGTGGTCTTGCCCACTCCACCCTTTTGATTGGCGATAGCTATGCGGATCACGAGGGAGCGTCCTTTCGGCCATGAAGCCTGCCGACCACGACACCTGCGTCGGAATCGGTGATCGACGGTTGAATATGGAAAGCATGACTCCAGCCAACCAAGCTTTCGAGTTCTTGCGCCGCTGAACGTCCTTTGGGCAACACCCAGATCGTGGCGCTTGTGGAAAAGCGCGCCGCCATTTCCAGCAAGGCCGGCAAAGGCGCAAAGGCACGTGCCGAGATTACGTCGAATTTTTGTATATTCATCTGCTCGAGCCGCTGACCAGCCACGTCGACGTTCCGGAGCTTCAGCATCTCCGCAGCACGGTGCAACCACTCGATGCGCCGACCCCGCGACTCCACAAGCGTGACCGTGATATCTGGCCTGAGAGCAGCAATCACCAAACCGGGAAAACCTGCGCCAGCGCCAAGATCGACCCATGATAGGGATGTTTCACGTGGAACATGCAGCAGCAGTTGCGCACTATCTGCAATATGCCTTCGCCAAATTTGCTCGAGCGAATTTGCCGACACCAGGTTCTGGCATTCGTTTTCGACTCGGAGAAGCTCGATAAGGCGATCCAGTATCTCGGCGTCGACCAGCTCGAATTCACCAAGTGTCCATCGCCGGGCGTCTGCTTCCGTTTCGATCATGCTGCGATACGTCGGGCATGAACCAGAAGCGCCGCTAGCGCTGCCGGAGTGATCCCAGGTACCCTGCCCGCCGCAGCCAAATTCGCAGGCCGGGATTTCGCGAGGCGTTCGATCATTTCCGTCGACAGTCCCGGTACGTTCGCGAACGGAAAATCATCGCAGAGGGTCAGCTTCTCACTTGCCCGAAGATCCCGCAACTCTCGCTCTTGCCGTGCGACATAAGGTGCGTAGGCGATGTCTTCCTCAATCTCCGACAGCAATTGTACGTCTAGAAATCCACTCGCCTTCCAAGCCGCAAATTGCGCAGTCCTCGCCTCTTCATGCTTCAACCAATCGCGCAATGCGCGCGGCGCCGCTCCGCCGTTCATTGGACTGAGGGGCAGATCTTGAGAGCGCATGGGCATATCAAGCCGTTCATCCATTTCACTTCGTTGTTCTTCACGACACGCAAACCACGCCTTGCGCTCTTCGCCGATGGCGCCAATTTTCAGGGCCAGAGGCGTAAGCCGGCTCGCGGCATTGTTCGCTCGCAAACGTAATCGGTACTCGGCCCGGGCGGTCAACATACGGTAGGGTTCGCTCACGCCTTGCAGTGTGAGATCGTCTACCATCACCGCAAGATAGCTGTTCGCGCGATCAAGCCTTGGCGGCTCCTTCTCGAGGATCGCACATGCGGCATACATTCCGGCGATCAAACCTTGCGCCGCTGCTTCCTCGTACCCCGTCGTTCCATTGATCTGCCCAGCGCAATAAAGCCCGGCGATATCTTGCAATTCAAGCGTCGGCCGCAAGGCCCGTGGATCGATATGATCGTATTCAACTGCATAGCCAGCAACGACCATTTCAACACTTTCCAGCCCACTCATGGTCCGCAGCATCGTGAGTTGGACGTCGGAGGGAAGCGAGGTGCTAATGCCATTCGGATACACCAGATGGGTGTTCAAACCCTCCGGTTCTAAAAAGACCTGATGTCCGTCACGATCAGCGAAACGATGGATCTTGTCCTCAATCGACGGGCAATATCGCGGGCCCCGGGCATCTATCGCCCCACTGAACAACGGCGAACGATCGAGATTGGCGCTTATCACGTCATGACTTTGAGCGTTCGTGCGGGTGATGGCGCAAAAGACTTGCGGGTTAACGCGTGGTCCACCCATGCTCGACATGGTCCACTGGTCCGGATCCGAGGCTTGCTCGTCAAGGCGCGACCAGTCGATGGTTCGCCCATCGAGCCTTGGCGGTGTACCTGTTTTTAGACGAGACATGGGAAGCTTCAAGTCGCGCAGTTGGTCTGCCATCCGCAAAGCGCTGCCCTCGCCAATCCGTCCACCGTGAAATTGTTCAGTCCCTCGAAACAGCGAGCCGCCCAGGAACGTGCCCGTGCACAGTACGGTCGCTTGCGCTTTCAGGCTGGAACCATCCGCCAACTCGACGCCATTAACCCGACCGCCTCTAACGATCAGCGAGACGGCCTCTCCCGCGATGCAGAAAAGATTGGCATGGCGCGCCAACTGAGCTTGGATGGCGATCTTGAATTTCTGTCGGTCGGCCTGGATGCGCGGCCCTTGGACAGCGCTTCCCTTGGAGCGGTTGAGCATGCGGTAGTGGATCGCCGCTGCGTCAGCGGCCCGACCTATCAATCCGTCGAATGCATCAACCTCGCGAACAAGATGGCCCTTTCCCAAACCACCGATTGCGGGATTGCAGCTCATCGCACCAATCGTCGCAAGATCAAAGGAGACCAGAGCCACCTTTGCCCCCATTCGCGCGGCTACAGCCGCCGCTTCACAGCCAGCATGACCACCACCAATCACCACTATATCGTATTCGTGCATTCGCGGCATTTAGCGTGAAGCACAGCTTTGGTCGAGATCTGCGCAGCGCCGATGTTCCACGTGAAACATCATTTTCCAATGCAGAACCTTGCGAAGAGGGTATCTAGCATATCCTCCGTGGCGGCCCTGCCTAGCAAGCGATCAAAGGCCTCTCGGCTGAACCTCAGCGATTCTGCCTTGATCAGCAAATCCGAAGAACTGCTGGCTTCAGCCAATCCGGTACGCGCAAGCTTCAGCGCATCGGCTTGCCTGCTGTTGAGTGCGATCTGGCTCAGAGGAGGTAAGCGCTGCCGGGCGAAATCAACGAGATCATCTTGAAGCTTGCGAACACCCGATCCAATCAAACCGGATACCTCGTGGCGCGCGCCTGGTTTGCGTTGCGGCAATGGGGCGTCGCAGAAGCTGGCGATTTCCCAAAGCGGTTCGCCCTTTCCCTGATCTTGCTCACCCAACCATAAGACAAGGTCCGCTCTCGCTACAGCCGCGTGAGCGCGCTCGATGCCGATAGCTTCTATCTCATCACCAGCGGTCTCACGTACGCCAGCGGTATCGGTGAAGACGAACGGGATACCCGCCAATGACACATGCCGCGTCAGGACATCGCGCGTCGTACCTGCGACCGGTGCCGTAATCGCTGCCTCGTCCTCAACAAGCCGGTTGAACAGGCTGCTTTTGCCCGAATTCGGTGGTCCAGCGAGGACCACGCGGAACCCGTCCTTCAGCAACTCGGCGCGCGGTCGCTCGAGAAAGGCGTCGATGGATTGAATAAGTTCGGCCAGATCGATCCCATCAGTCGAGGAAAGCGATCCCGCGACATCATCTTCGTCGCCGAAATCCAGCAAGGCCTCGATGCCGGCTGACGCTTCGAGAACCCTATCGCGCCAAGCCTCGACTTGCTTCGACAATTGACCGCCAGCGACAGCAAGAGCCTGCCGACGTTGCGACTCCGTTTCCGCGACCAGCAGATCGGCCAACCCTTCGGCTTCGGCAAGATCGAGACGACCGTTGGCGAAGGCGCGTCGGGTGAACTCTCCCGGTCTGGCAGCGCGCAGTCCCCGAACATCGGCAAGGGTGGCCAAAACCGCCGCCACGACTGCCCTTCCCCCATGAAGATGCAGTTCGGCCAGATCCTCGCCCGTCGCCGTTTTCGGACCGGGAAACCAGAGGATCAATGCGTCGTCGAGTGTCTCACGCTCCCGGTCTCGCAGACGACGGAGGCTGGCTTGACGAGGTGGCGGCAGATTGCCCGCAATGGACGTGAGCGCCAGAGCCGCTTCGGACCCGCTGATCCGGACCACTGCGATCGCTGCGGGAGGGGCGCCGCTCGAAAGCGCGAAAATCGTATCCGTGCTGGCTACAGCAGCGAGATCGCCGGGTCGTTCAATCGCCATCCTTCTTGCCACTGTTTCCGGACATGGCCATCGCTGCTCCGCCTTCCATCAACTGCTGGAACAGCTTCATTCCAAATTGCCCCATGGGCGCCATCTGCTTCGCCATGTCCTGAAGCTGGTCGACGGTGCCCACGCCCTGCATGGCCTTGGTAATGGCGTCCACATAAACGTCGTTGGCGCGCGTGACATCCGGTAGCCCCAGGAACCGCCGCGCCTCTTCCGGCGAGCACTCAACCTCGACATTGACTTTCATCGGGCGCTCCTGTGGCGTCGTTTGCGTTTCTTTGCTGACACATACGCTTGGCAATGTCCATCTTGCCCGCGTAGTCCTGCATGAGGCGATGGAGAGCTGATATGACCACCAACACACACATACCGACATTCGATGGTACGGGATCGATACCAGCCTATGTTCTCGAGCCGAAAACCGCGACCAAGGGGGCAATCATCGTCCAGCAGGAGATCTTCGGCGTCGATGCCGGCGTGCGCAAGAAGTGCCAGGATTGGGCGGATCGGGGTTATCTGGCGATCGCACCGGACTCTTTCTGGAGGCAACAGCCCGGCGTCGAGTTGGACGCGGACGTTCCCGAGCAGTTCAACGAAGCCGTCGGCTATATGATGAAGCACGATTTCGACCTTGGCATCGAGGATATCGAGGCGGTCATCCGATGGGCGCGCAACGATCGCGGTGTGTCCAAAGTGGGCCTCGTGGGTTTTTGCATGGGCGGACGTATCGCCTATATGGCGTCAGCACGAACCGACATCGACGCATCCGTCGGTTACTATGGCGTGATGATCGACCAGATGCTGGGTGAAAAGCACGCGATCGCAAAGCCACTGATGCTGCACATCCCCACCGCCGATCATTTCGTGTCGCCCGAGGCGCAGCGCGCAATACACGAAGGTCTAGACGATCATCCGAAGGTGACCTTGTATGACTACGAGGGTCTAGATCATGGCTTCGCAGCCGAGATTGGATCCCGCAGGGATGACGCAGCTGCGCAACTGGCGGACAAACGCACTGCGGCATTCTTCGGCGAGCATCTCGCCTAGCCCACTACGAACCAAACAGGCCTCGCGGCGACAATATCATCAGCCGTCGCACAATGGCTAGGCCTAATGGTCAGCTATGGCTCTGGCTAAGGACTTGTCGCCAAGCGGGGCCAAAGTAGCTCGGCGGCCCGGCGTCGAGTAACCTTCGAAGCTAGGGCCGGCGGCAGACACGGCTCACGACTTGAGAACAGCGCTCGCACCGGACCTGGATCATGCCTGGGCCCGGTGCCAGCGCTGGCGTCAGAACAAGGTACCGACGCCAAGTTGCGGGTCGATCCAGCCTTCGTAGATCATCTTGCCGGCGACGTAGAGGATGACGATCAGGCCAACCCATGCGATCCAGCGAAAACGTTCGATGTAACGCGCGATGATATTGGCTGCGAGGCCCATCAGAGCGACCGCGAAGATCAAGCCGACGATCAGGATGCCGGGATGCTCGCGAGCCGCCCCAGCAACGCCCAGCACGTTGTCGATGCTCATCGACACGTCCGCCACCGCCACGGAAATAGCAGCCGCTGCGAAGGACTTGGCGGGTTTCACGCCCGAGTTTTGATCACCGTCGATTTCGGGTGATCCGGGAGAGTGGCCGGGCACAGCCAACTCGCGATACATCTTCCAGGCAACCCACAGCAGCAGCAGGCCGCCGGCAAACACCAAGCCCACGATCCCCAGCAACCAGGTCACGATCAGTGCGAATCCGATCCGCAGAACCAGCGCAGCCAGAACGCCGATCAGGATGACCTTCTTGCGCTGCTCGGTCGGAAGCCCCGCCGCCAACGAACCGACGACGATGGCGTTGTCTCCCGCCAGTACGAGGTCGATCATCAGAACCTGCAGAAAGGCTGCCATAGCCGAAGGCGTGCCGATGTTCGAGAAGTCGTCGACGATGTGGCCCCAGATCTCTCCCGGTCCCCCCAGAGAGGGAGCCGCAGAAGCCGCGGCAGCGAGCGTCATGAGCATGTTCATGTGCGTACCTCTCGCTTACTGGTTCATCGTGGCAAAGAAGTCCTCGTTGGTCTTCGAGTCCTTCATCTTGTCCAGTAGGAACTCCATCGCATCGACGGTGCCCATCTGCATGAGGATGCGGCGCAGCACCCACATCTTGCTGAGCTGATCCTTGGGAACCAGCAGCTCCTCCTTGCGAGTGCCGGACTTGCCGACATCCAGCGCGGGGAAGATGCGCTTGTCCGAAACCTTGCGGTCCAGGATGATCTCGGAGTTGCCGGTGCCCTTGAATTCTTCGAAGATGACCTCGTCCATGCGGCTACCGGTGTCGATCAGGGCGGTGGCGATGATCGAGAGCGAACCGCCCTCCTCAATGTTGCGCGCCGCGCCGAAGAAGCGCTTGGGCCGCTGAAGGGCATTGGCGTCGACACCGCCGGTCAGCACCTTGCCGGAGCTTGGCACCACGGTGTTGTAGGCGCGGCCCAGACGCGTGATCGAATCGAGCAGGATCACCACGTCGCGCTTGTGCTCGACGAGACGCTTGGCCTTCTCGATCACCATTTCGGCGACCTGGACGTGACGCTGTGCCGGCTCGTCGAAGGTCGAGGAGATCACCTCGCCCTTCACCGAGCGCTGCATGTCGGTGACTTCCTCGGGACGTTCGTCGACCAGCAGGACGAGCAGGAACACCTCTGGGTGATTGTCGGTGATGGCCTTGGCCATGTTCTGCAGCAGCACGGTCTTGCCGGTGCGCGGCGGCGCCACGATCAGCGCGCGCTGGCCCTTGCCTTGCGGACTGATGAGATCGATCACCCGCGCCGACTTGTCCTTGACCGTCGGATCGACGCAATCGAGGTTCAGCCGCTCGTTGGGATACAGCGGGGTCAGGTTGTCGAAGTTGGTGCGATGGCGGACCATCTCGGGCTCGTCGAAGTTGACCTTCGTGAGCTTGGTGATCGCGAAGTAGCGCTCGCCGTCGCGCGGGGCGCGGATCTCGCCTTCGACAGTGTCCCCGGTGCGCAGGCCCCATTTGCGGACCTGGTTGGGCGAGACGTAGATGTCATCGGGCCCGGCGAGATAGTTCGCCTCGGGGCTCCGCAGGAAGCCGAAGCCGTCGGTCAGCACCTCGATGGTGCCCAGACCCATGATCTCTTCGCCATCCTCGGCGACTTCCTTGAGGATGCCGAACATGAGGTCCTGGCGCCGCATGGTGGAGGCGCCCTCGACGCCGAGGCCTTCGGCCATCTCGACCAGCTCGGCGGGGGTCTTCTTCTTGAGTTCTTTAAGGTGCATCGTGGGGGTCTTTGTCTATCCGGAAAGGAAGTGCGGGAACTGGCCGGCGGACCGATGGGCTTGGGGAAAGCGGATCCGGGCGCAGCGAGGCATGCTCGCAGGCCCTGTGCCGGAACCTACTCTAGATAAGCGGCGAGAGCCGCGGGGTCAACGGAATCGATACGTAAGCGTGAAACGGCTCGTCACACCTCAAATCAACCCGCGATGCCGCGACACTTGCGTCTAGAAGGGCTTCACGACCACCAGTACAACGATCAGCGCCGCGGCGAGGCCCGGCACCTCGTTAAGCAAGCGCAATTGCTTGCCCGACAGCCTGCGCTCACCCTTCGCCAGCTTCTTCGAGTACCCCACCATCCAGCCGTGATAGCCGCTCAGCGCCAGGACCAGCAGCAGCTTGACGTGGAGCCATCCGACCACCCACCAGTTGCCGCTGCTCGCCAAGGCGATGCCGAGGATCCACACCAGGATCAGAGCCGGCGTCAGGATGATCTTGCGCAGCTTCGCCTCGCGATCGACCCAGCGCGCTTCTTCCGCCGATCCCGCCTCGCTCTCTTGGTGATAGACGAAGTAGCGCGGCAGCATGAACAGACCCGCCATCCAGAAGATGACGAAGATCACGTGACCGGCCTTGAGCCAGAGATAGATCACCGAGAGCGACTCCATGGAGGCATCCTAGCGTAACGCGCGGCCAAGTCAGCCCGCCCATCCGCGAACGGTCGACAATAATCGCTCGACGTGGGCGATGGGCGTGTGCTGGCCGATGCCGTGACCCAGGTTGAAGACATGCGGCCGGTCCGCGAAGGTGTCGAGAATACGCAAAGTCTGGCGATCCAGCTCGTCGCTCCCGGCCAACAGCAGCAGGGGATCGAGGTTGCCTTGCACCGGCATGCCTTGGGGGATCGTGCGCGCCGCCCATACCGGATCGATCGTCTCGTCGAGACCAAGCGAGTCGACGCCGGTTTCGCGGGCATAAGCTGGCAGCTTCTCGCCCGCACCCTTGGGAAAGCCGATAATCGGCACCCCGGGATGCCGCTGGTGGATAGCCTTCGTGATCGCAGCATTGGGCGCGATCACCCATCGTTCGAACTCGGCGGGGGCGAGACTGCCCGCCCATGAATCGAACAATTGCACGGCTTCGGCCCCGGCGACGATCTGGCCGGAAAGATACGCGATGGTGACCGAGACGATCGCATCGATGATCGCCTGAAATGCTGCTGGATCGCCATAGGCCATTGCCCGGGCGTCATGCTGGTCGCGGCTGCCTTCACCCGCCACCATGTACGTCGCGACGGTCCAGGGACTCCCCGCGAAGCCGAGCAACGTGGTGTCCGGTCCTAGTCCAGCGCGAACCTTCGCTACCGTTTCGTATATCGGCGACAGGCGCGAGGGCACTGCCTGCAAGCTTGCGAGCGTCGCATCGACCAGGCGCGGGGTCAGACGTGGTCCCTCGCCTGCCAGAAAAGCCAGATCCTGGCCCATCGCGTAGGCCACGATGAGAATGTCGGAGAACAGGATGGCGCCATCGAACCCGAACCGCTCGATCGGCTGGAGGGTGATCTCGGCCGCGGCGTCGGTATCGTAGACGAGCGCGAGGAAGCCACCCTTCTCGGCTCGCAAGGCGCGATACTCGGGAAGATAGCGTCCGGCCTGTCGCATCAGCCATACGGGACGGGGTTTGATATTGTCGCCCTTGAGGACGTTCAGAAGCACTCCGGGCATCGCGTCGTTCGAGTCCTACTTAAAATAAAAGAGATTCTAGAAAAGGATGATGGAGTTAGTTGGTCCTGTGGATTGTGGGGACAACGGCGCCTTGCCCGATTTGTCCGGGGTTGAACACCCTCGCCTTGATGCGCGACTCCCCTGCCCGGTATCGTCAAGCGAAGGTTGTTCGCCTTATCCCCAGGCTGTGGAGGACGGGTCCGGCCTGTCGGCAAGTCGAGGCCGCGAAGGCTGGCAGTGGGGGTGAAATGGCCGCTGTGAGTTGTCACCCGATTGCTCCCGTGGTTTATGCGCATGCTATCCACAGGTCTGCCGACAGGGCGGCCGATAGACCCGCAGAGACCTGATTTCATGGCGCGTTTCCATCTCCATCTGCTGTCGGATTCCACGGGTGAAACGCTGGAGATGATCGCCAAGGCCGCCTTGGCCCAGTTCGACGATACCGAGGTGGTACGGCATTTCTGGCCGATGGTCCGTTCGCAGCAACACCTCGATCGCATCATGGGCGAGATCGCGGCCAATCCCGGCCTCGTCTTCTTCACGCTGGTCAACGACGAGACACGCGAAAAGCTGGGGGCGCGTTGCCAGTTGCTTGGCCTGCCGGCGATCGCCGTGCTCGATGGCGTGACCGATGCGCTCGAGGTGCTGCTGGGTCAGGAAGCGAAAGGGCGCCCCGGCCGCCAGCACCGGTTGGACGAGGCCTATTTCGCGCGGGTCGATGCGATCCAGTTCACCATCGCGCATGATGATGGCATCGGCTGGGAGAACTGGGAGGAAGCCGATATCGTCCTTGCCGGGGTTTCGCGCTCGTCTAAGACGCCCACGAGCATCTATCTTGCCAATCGCGGATACAAGGTGGCCAATATCCCCATCGTGGTCGAAAGCCCGCCTCCGCCGCTGCTCTATGGCTTGAAGCGCCCGCTCGTGGTGGGCCTGACCACGGCTCCCGACCGCCTTATCCAGATCCGCCGCAATCGCCTGCTTTCCCTGAGCCAGTCCCCCGACACCGATTATGTCGATCAGAGCGCGGTGGAAGCCGAGCTGAAATATGCGCGGCGCATGTTCGCGGACAATTCCTGGCCGGTCATAGACGTCACCCGCCGGTCGATCGAGGAGACGGCGGCGGCAGTGATCAACCTCTACAACGAACGCGTCGCCGCGGGCGAACAGGGCGTTGCCGGACCGCGACCGATATGATCCTGGCATCCAAGAGCGCATCACGTCAGGCGATGCTGGAAGCGGCGGGTGTCTCGTTCGGCGTGCTTGCGGCGAACCTCGACGAACGCAAGATCGAAGCCGAGCTCGGGGTGTCCGCCGCGCCGCGCGATGTCGCGCTTGCCCTCGCGAGGGCAAAGGCCTTGGCGGTATCGGTCCAGAAGGCTGGCGAACTGGTGCTTGGTAGCGACTCGCTGGTCGAGTGCGAGGGCCGCCGGTTCGACAAGCCAGCGAGCCGCGAACAGGCTGCGGAACATTTGCGCTTCTTTTCGGGGCGCGTGCTCCACCTGCACAGCGCCGCGGTGCTCGCGAACAATGGCGAGGTGCTGTGCGAGGATGCCAGCCTGGCCGCCTTGCACGTCATCGACTTATCGGATCGTTTCATCGACCAGTACCTCGACCACGAGTGGCCTGCGGTGGCTGGCTGCGTCGGCGTGTTCCGCATCGAAGGGCGCGGAGTGCAGCTGTTTCGCAAGATCGACGGCGATCATTTCACCGTTCTGGGCATGCCGCTGCTGGCGGTGTTGTCGTTCTTGCGCGAACTGGGCGAGTTGCAGCAATGAGCATGCCCTATGCGGAGGTGATCGGCGATCCCATCGCACAATCGAAATCGCCCATAATCCATGGGTTCTGGCTCGATCGGCTCGGTATCGAGGCGCGATACGAGCGATGCCATGTCACGGCAGCCGGACTGGCGGGATATCTCGAAAACCGGCGGCACGATCGCGACTGGCGTGGCTGCAACGTAACCATGCCTCACAAGCAGGCGGTGTTGCCGTTGCTTGACCGCATCGATCCGCTCGCCGCACGGATCGGGGCTGTAAACACCATCGTCGCTGACGATGCGGGCGGGCTGACGGGCTACAACACCGACGCGCCGGGCTTCCTCGAACCTTTGCGTGAGGAACTGTCACAAGCGCACCTTTTCCGGATGGCTCGGGTGGTCGGAACAGGTGGCGCCGCCCGCGCGGTCGTCGCGGCGTTGGCGGACGTCGGCTTCGTCATCGTCCTTGCCGGGCGAGATCCGGGCAAAGCACGGGCGCTGCTCGATGAGCTTGCCCCGCGTGGCGAGCATCACGCCATCGGTCTGGAGCACTTCGCAGCGCCGACCGATTTCGCCTTCGATGATCGTGACAGACTGCTGGATCTCGTGGTGAACGCCAGTCCCTTGGGGATGGCGGGGCAACCGCCGCTGACATTCGATATCAGCCATGTACCGCCCGCCAGCCTGGTCTACGACATCGTGACCAATCCCCTCGATACGGCTTTTTTGAAGGCCGCCCGCGGGGCCGGGTTCACGACGATCGACGGACTTTCGATGCTGATCGGCCAAGCCGATGCGGCGTTCACACGCTTTTTCGGTGCCAGTCCACCACGGGATGAGGACGCCCGGTTGCGCGCCCGGCTCCAGGCATGAGCGAACCCAGGATAGTCGGGCTGACCGGCTCGATCGGCATGGGCAAATCGACTGTGGCGGCCATGCTGCGCGATTTCGGCGTGCCCGTTTTCGATGCCGATGCCGCAGTGCATGAACTGCAGGGTCCGGGCGGCGCGCTGCTGCCTGCGATCGAGGCGGCTTTCCCGGGCAGCACCCACGACGGCGGCGTCGACCGCTCGAAACTGGGTGCTCTCGTATTCGGCAACCCCGATCAGCTGGCGCGGCTCGAAGCTATCGTGCATCCCGCCGTTGCGACGTTGCGAAGCGCGTTTCTGCGCGACAATGCCGATCAGCCATTGGTGGTCTTCGACATACCATTGCTGTTCGAGAAAACCGGCCGTCGCGGGCTGGACGCGGTGGTCGTGGTTTCGGCCCCGGCGGACGTACAACGCGCGCGCGTGCTTGCCCGTCCGGGAATGACCGAGGAAAAGTTCACGCAGATACTCGAGCTGCAGGTTCCAGATGCGGAAAAACGTGTGAAGGCGGATCATGTCATCGATACGGGCCGTGATCTTGCCACCACGCGCGCGGAGGTAAAGCGCCTCGTGGATAGGCTGACGGCGACTGTATAATCCCGTTACGGGCCTTGCGCGCCAGCAACCACGCGTCGATATGGTAATGATGCGAGAGATCATTTTCGACACCGAGACGACTGGCCTGGATCCCAGGACAGGAGACCGGATGGTCGAGATCGGTTGCATCGAGATGTTCAACCGGATCGTCACCGGGCGTTCGTTCCATGCATACTACAATCCCGGGCGGCCGATGCCGGCGGAGGCCGAAGCGGTGCACGGTCTGTCCGAGGCGTTCCTGTCGGACAAGCCACAGTTCGCCGATCGCGTGCACGAATTGCTCGAGTTCATCGCCGACAGCCCCCTGATCGCGCACAACGCGGCTTTCGACTTCGGTTTTCTCGATGCGGAAATGCGCATCTGCGGCCACCCGCCGGTCTGCCGAACCCGGATGATCGATACCGTCGCCCTGGCTAGGGTAAGGCACCCCGGCGCCAAGCTTTCGCTCGACGCGCTGTGCAGCCGATATGGCATCGATCGCAGCCATCGCACCAAGCACGGCGCCCTGCTCGATGCCGAATTGCTGGCCCAGGTCTACGTCGAGTTGCGTGGGGGTCGCCAGATCGGCCTAGAATTGACCGCCGAGGATGGCGCGTCGCAGATCGTCACGCAATCCATCGTCAGGCGTGAACGTGTGTTTCGCGCGCCACGACCGCATCAGGCCAGCGCGCAGGAACTGGCGGCACATGCCGGGTTTCTAGCCACGATCGAAACGCCGATCTGGTCGAATTGAGTTCAACAAGAGGAGAGAACGCCCATGGATATCCGCGTTTCCGGCCATCAGGTCGACACGGGAGAAGCGCTGCAAAGCCATGCCAGCGAGCGTCTCACGGCTATGGTCGAGAAGTACTTCAGCCGTGCGATCTCCAGCCACGTGACCTTCGGCAAGGCTCCGGCTGGCGCGTTTCGCTGCGACATCATCATGCATGTGATGCAGAACCTCGTGCTCAAGGGCACCGGCAGCGCGCAGGATGCGCATCCCGCATTCGACCAGGCTGCAGAGAAGATCGAAAAGCAGCTGCGTCGCTATAAGCGTCGACTGGTCGACCGTAGCGCGCAGAGCACGCATGCGATGGCCGCGGGCGATGCTGCCTACACGATCTTCGAAGAGCAGGCCGAGCGGGAAGATACCGAGGCGGATGCGCCCCTGGTCATCGCCGAAACGCGGGTGGATGTCCCCGAAGCGACGGTTTCGGACGCAGTGATGATGCTCGACTTGCGCAACACCACCGCGTTGCTGTTCAAAAATGCTGGCACCGGACGGCACAATATGGTCTATCGGCGAGGCGATGGATCGATCGGTTGGGTCGAACCTTCATGACCCGCTGAGCGGGCGTTAGCCTTACGGATCGCGGAAGTCAGGGCCAAGCCCCCGGTCATGCCGGGGGTTTGGTGTTGATGGCACAGACGATGGCATGAAGCTTGGTGGCGACATGCATCCGGGACCGATTACCTCGAAACCGAATTGAACCTTTTGATGAGCGCCCTTTTCATCCTGATGCCAGAGGCCGTGACCATGGCCGCAGATGGCGACAAAGCCGCGATCCTTGCGCGTCTGGCCGATCTGTTCGCCAGCGTCTATGATCTCGATCGAGAGCTGGTGCTGTCGCGCGTGACGGAGCGTGAGCAGCTTGGCAGCACGGGATTCGGTCGCAACGTGGCAATCCCGCATGCCCGGCTTCCCGGCCTCACCCGGCCGGTAGCGGCGGTGATCCGGCTGAACACACCTGTCGAATTCGAAGCGGCGGACGGCATGCCTGTCGATCTGGTATTCGGCCTGCTGTCTCCCGATGGCGCCGGGGCGACGCATCTTCACGCACTGGCGGCGATCTCGCGCATCATGCGCGACGAACGGATGCGCGCGGCCCTGATTGCCGCACCCGGTCCGGACGCGCTTTATAGCCTGCTATCCAATGTCATCGACCGCGACGCCGCCTGAGGCGGCTTCCGGCGCCCAGCTACACTGGCGCGCGCTGGAGGGGCTCTATGCGTCCGCCCCGATCAACCAGCTGTTCCGCTCCAGCCTGACCGTCACCGCCGAAGGCAGGGCCCGCATCGTTTTTCCGGTGGAGCCCACTGTGTTCCATGCGGCCGGCGCCGCACATGGCACGATGTATTTCAAGATGCTCGACGATGCGGCATTCTACGCCGCCAATTCGCTCGTCACCGATCGCTTCTTGTTGACGACCGCCTTCAACCTGCACCTGACCAAGCCCGTTCGTGGCGGGATGATCGTGGCCGAGGGACGCTGGGTCAGCGGGCGACGGCGCGTTCTGGTGGCCGAGTCGCGATTGGTTGACGAGGAAGGTGAAGAGATCGGACGCGGAACCGGTACGTTCATGCGCTCGCGTATCCCGCTTTCGAGCTTGCCGGGCTACTCTGGCGCGGACGCTATCGCTTGAGCGAACCTGCCGCCCCGCGCCTTCCCATGCATCTTCGGGTCAGTGCCCTGATTCGCCGCGTGCAGGCCGAAGGCGGCTTTGCCACCGTGTTGGCGAAAGGCGAACGCGATGCCGGCACGCTGTTGTTGGTGCTGACGGACAGGGGCGCACTATCGACCGCATACGAGCGCATGCCGCAGGCGGACGGCAGCCGAAAGTGGTCTCTGACCAAGGCCCAGGATGCAGACGATCCCCACGCATTCGGCGAATATCTCGAGCGACGCCAAGCTCAGGATCCCGATCTGTGGGTCGTGGAACTGGACATCCGCAACCCCGAACGCTTCGTCGACGACATGGTTGATTGCTGATTGACTTCGCAGATGCGGTAAGCCATCCGCCTCCTCGCTCACAAGCGAAAGCGGCTTGGCGGCGCAGATCAGCGCTCCAGCTAGCACGCAGACGGGGGGCCATCGGCTGGCGTGCACATCGAATGAACGTGCTCAAGGAACAAATCGTTCCCGCCTGCGACGGATGCCCACCGCTTTTTGAACGTCTTTAATGCGAAGCAAAGTACGGTTGGCAAGCGCGGTTGCGCTTGTCGGAACGCTGGTGACGGCCATGTTCAGCGTTCGAGGGTCGGTAGCGTATGCCGAGGCGATGATCCCGACGCTCATGCTTCCGGAAACGTCGACCCAGTTCGTTTCCCAGCCGATGGTGCAGGCTCTGCCCAAGAATGCCGACGGCACCGTCGCTACCGGTGAGCAGGATGATCATCTGGCCGAGGCGCATCAGGCCGGATCGCTCGATGCGCTCGTCGACCAAAAAGCCACCGATACCGATCTTACCCCCGAGATGCGCTGCCTTGCCGGAGCAATCTACTTCGAAGCGCGCGGCGAGTCGCTGGAAGGCCAGCTTGCTGTCGGGCGCGTGGTCGTGAACCGCTCGAAGTCGGGTCGCTTCCCGGCCAGCTACTGCGGCGTCGTCTATCAGCCATCGCAATTCTCGTTCGTGCGCGGAAACAGCATGCCATCGGTTCGCGCCGGATCGCAGGATTGGCGCGAAGCGATTGCGGTCGCGAAAATTGCCGACGAGGGAAGCTACAAGAGCGAAGCCAGCGGTGCGTTGTTCTTCCACGCAGCCCGCGTTTCACCCAGCTGGCGCCTCACGCGTCTGGCGCGGGTCGACAATCACATCTTTTACCGTTGATTTGATCGTGACCCCGGATGCGATCCGGGATCAACGAAGCGCCATCACGCTCGCAGGGTGACCCATACCGGCGCATGATCGCTGGCTTTTTCGCGGCCACGGTGCGCCTTGTCGATACCGCAACCCGTCAGGCGATCGGCCAGTTCCGGCGAGAGCAACGCGTGATCGATGCGAAAGCCGTGATCGCGTTGCCAGGCACCCGCCTGATAATCCCAGAACGTCCACACCCCGCCACGCGGATTGTAGATCTCCAGCGCATCGGTCCAGCCATCGTATTGCAGTCGACGATAGGCGTCGCGCGTCTCCGGCTGCATCAGGGCATCGCTGGCCAGCGCTGGTGGTGACCAGATATCCCGATCGTTGGGTACGACGTTATAGTCGCCGGTGACGATCGCCGGCACTTCCTCGGCCCGGATCGCGTCCATGCGGCTGCGTAAACGGTCCATCCATCGCAGCTTGTAGTCGAATTTGGGGCCGGGCTGGGGATTTCCGTTGGGCAGGTAGATGCAGGCCACGCGGATGCCGAAGACGTTTGCCTCGATGTAACGCGAATGTTCGTCCTCGGGCTCACCCGACAATCCGCGCTGCACTTCGACCGGCTGCTCGCCATCGGCCAGTATGGCGACACCGTTGAAGCCTTTCTGGCCATGCCAGATCGCCTTGTAGCCCAGCTTTTCGAACTCGGCGGCGGGAAATCCCTCGTCCTGGGTCTTGATCTCCTGCAGGCAGGCGACCGACGGACGTGTCTCTTCAAGCCATTCCAGCAGGCGCGGCAGCCGCGCCTTGATGCCGTTGATGTTGAACGATGCGACCTTGATCAACGTGTCGCTCAAACCGCGAAGCTTGAACCGCAACCGCAGCCGGCGCTCGCTTGCGGATTTTCGACCTTGAAGGCCGAGCCTCCGAGCGACTCGACGTAATCGACCGTGCAACCGGCCACCAGTTCAAGGCTCATGTCGTCGACCGCGAGGCGAACGCCATCGGTCTCGACGATCGTATCGGCATCGTCGATGGCGTCGGCCAGACCGAACTTGTACTGGAAACCCGAACATCCGCCGCCTTCGACCGAAAGCCGAAGGATCGCCGGCTTGCCTTGCTTTTGCGCGATCGTCGCGACGCGGGCGGCAGCGGAAGGGCTCAAATTCGGCGGCATGATATCCATGTCCGTCGATGTAGGCGTGGCAAGGGCTGGCGGCAAGCGCCGCACGGCGCGCTATCGCGAGCGTTCAGGCGGACTGGATGTAGGCTCGCATCGCTTCGGCTTCCGTTTCGATCTGGTCGATCCGATGCTTCACCAGATCGCCGATCGAGACGAAGCCGATCATCCTCTCATCCGCGATCACCGGCAGATGTCGGATGCGGCGCTTCGTCATCAGTGACAAGGCCGCCAGCACCGACGTGTCGGGATGCGCGGTCACGGCTGGCGCGGTCATCACGTCTCCAACGGTCATCGCCAGCGCTTGTTGGCCGGCGTCACGCAATCGATAGACGACATCGCGTTCGGAAAAGATGCCCGCCAGCTTGCCGTCATGCAGCACCGGCATCGCGCCGATACGGCGATCGGCCAGCAAGGCTATCGCTTCGCTCACCAGCGTGTCGGTCGTGCAAGTCACGACCGTGGTGTCGCGGCCTTCGATAAGACGCCCGATATTCATCGCGTGCTCTCCCGTTTTTGCTATGAAGGCACGATAACACGACGCGTGATCGAGGCCAATTCGCTTGCATCGAAGCGGATGTGGATCCCCCTTGCAGCCGCGCCGCAGCCGTCGCACATAGACGCGATGATACCGCGTTCCCCCCTCGATGATCCGGAGAAGGCCGCGCACGCCTGGGCGCGCTATCGCCGGATCATGCGCTGGATGATGCTGGTGACCGTTACGCTCGTGCTAGGTTCGCTCTGGGTACTCTACCGCAGCAACGGCATGGTCTCGATCCATCTCTATATCGCCGCGGCATTGGGGATCGGTTTCACGATGCTGCTGACATCGGCATTGATGGGCCTGATCTTTCTGTCGAGCGGAACGGGTCACGACGACTCGATCAGCAACAAGCTTGAGGAAGAGCGTAACAAATAGGCAGCCTCCGGAACGTCAGTCCTCGATCGCGGTGCCTTCGAGTTGTGGATCCTGCGTCGGTCGCAAGCGGAAATCCTCGACCGGGACGCCGCCGATGAGGTGCTGCTGGATGATCTGCTCGAGAACCGGCTCGGTGCAGGAGTGATACCATACGCCGTCGGGCCAGACGACGGCGATAGGTCCGGCAACGCAGATACGCAGGCAATCGGCCTTCGTGCGGGCGACCCCGCCGCGACCGTCGAGGCCGAGTTGCTTCAGGCGCTTCTTGAGGAATTTCCAGGCAGCCGCGCCCACTTCAGGTCGGCAACACTCACCCTTCTGCGGTTCGGCGCACAGGAAGATGTGGCTGGCGATACCCGTGCCGCCGGCCTTCGCCAGTGCATCGCGCGCCTTGGTGACGTCGGTCCGGCCGCTCATGCGCGCAGGGTCCAACGATCGCTGGACTTCACGAGGGCGGCAGGCATCGGAGCAGGGCCATCCGGTCCCACGGTCACGATTACCGCACGCGAGAATGCTATCGTGCGACTGGCTTGCGTCGCCAGTTTGACCAGCGTCTGGCTGGTCCGCCCGATCTGTTCGGCGGCGACGTGAATCTCGACGGGTTCGGAGTAAGACCCTTGGCCCAGGTATTCGATCGTCACGCTCGCGACCATCGAGCTTAGTCCGGCAAGCTGCGCGGTATAGTTGCTGGCACGATGGAAGCGGACGTGCGCCTCTTCCATCATCGAGGCCATGGCCACGTTGTTGATGTGCATGTTGACGTCGAGATCGCCGAACCGCGGCTCGATGCGGCAGGTGAACGGATAGCGTGCAGGGTTCAGAAACGCAGGATCGGGCTTTGCCATGGACGAAGAAGTAGGGTGCCGTCCGTGCTGCGTCCAGAGAGCGACATCGGATCTCCTCGTGCGGCGTCGCTTGCGATCAGGCTTTCTTGCCGACGATCCGTGCGATCTCTGCCGCGACCAGACGCTCGACCAGCGCAGGAAGGTTCTTGTCCAGCCAGTCGGTCAGGGCAGGGCGCAGCAGTTCGCGGGTGAGACCTTCCAGAGACGTTTCGCCCGAGCGGACGATCTGCGGAATCGCGCCCGGACCCGAGATCGCGGCCAGTGCGGCCAGCGAATCGCGCATAGCGGCGCGCGTGTTCTCGGTGAGCAGCGGGGCAGCGGTATCGGTGGCAGTGTCGGTTTCGCTCTCGCTCTCGACCGGCTCGCTGGCGACGGCCTCGGTCAGGTCGAGGACGTCATCATGGTCGTGAACCGCCTGCTCGGCCGGCGCCGCCGTCACCGGGTCTTCGCGGCGCGGCGCATCGAAGCCGACGCGGGCATCGCGCGCGATGACCTGCTTGATGGATGCCAGGATCTCTTCGACCGTGGGTTCGCCGTTCTGTTTCATGGCCGTGTTGCCCCTATTGCCCCTGCCGGTCTTTCCGCCCCGGTTGCCGGAGCGGTTACCCCCGTACCCGCATCGCCCGGCTGGATCGCGGGTGGCGGAACATCCGCCGCCGGTATGTCCGCAGCTTGCACCGGCGTGTCAACGGTGCGCGTCGCCTTTACGACCGGTGCCGGATCATCGTCGAAGTCGAAGATCTTGCCACGTACTCGTTTGTAATTGACTGCGGGATCGTACAGCACGCCGCCGTCGAGATTGAGGTCGCGGGCTTCCGCGCGGCCCATGGCGGCGAGCAGCGAGAAGCCGGCGACGTAAGCATTGCGCCGCGCGATGACGAGCTGGACTTGCGCGCGCAATCGCTCCTGTTCGGCATCAAGGATGTCGAGGATGGTGCGGTTGCCGACGCTGTTTTCGGCCTGGACGCCTTCGAGGCTGAGCGCGGCGGCATCGACCGCCGTCTGGTTCAGTGCGATCAGTTCGGTGGCGGCGATGTAGGACTGATAGGCCGAGCGCACCTGGGCGACGACGCCCCGCTCGGTGGCGACCTGGTTTTCCATCGTCGCGGAGGCATTGGCCTGCGCCTGCCGGCGTTGCGCCGCCGGGCGGCCGCCCTGGAAGATCGGGATCGACAGTTGTGCGCCGACCTGAGCCTGCTTGTCGGTCTGCGAAACGCCCACGACGCCGCTGGCGAGCGTGTTGAAATAGTTGTTGTAGGTGCCCGACGCGAACAGGCTGACCGTCGGCAGGCGGCCGGCTCCCGCCACGTCGATGTCGCTTTCGGCGGCCTTCACCCGTTCGCGTGCGCCGACCAGGTCGGGATTGTTGTCGAGAGCGTAGGTGACCGCGTCCGTCGCGTTTTCCGGCAGGTTGGGCAGCGGTGGCGGCGCTTCGAGATCCTCGGGCGCCTTGCCCACCAGCTGGATGTAGCGTTCGCGCGCGTTGGCGAGGTTAGCCTCGGACGTACGCAGGTCGCCGCGCGCGAGCGCCAGGCGCGACTGGCTTTGCGCCACGTCGGTGCGGGTGAGATCGCCGAACTGGAACCGGTCGCTGGTGGCCTGCAGGTTGGTGGAAAGCGCCGCCACGTTGCTGCGGTTCAGCCCGACGATCGCCTGGTTCTGGATCACGTCCATGTAGGCCGTCACGACCTGGTTGAAGAGCGATGATTCGGTGCCGCGCAGATCTGCCTGCCCGGCGCCGACCCGCAGCTTTGCCGCCTTGATCTGGTTCTTGACGCCCCCACCGGAGTAGATCGGGATGCTGAGGTCCGCACCGGCCGCACCGGCGCGCTGGGGCGCGTTGAACGAATTGACGCTGCGCTGGACGATCTCGGTATAGGACGCGGTGACGCCGAGGTTGGGCCGTCCCGCAGCCTTGGCAATCGGCACGTTCTCGTCGTTCGCGCGCTGCTGGGCCCGCGAGGATTCAAGCGTCGGGTTCGTCTGATACGCCTCGACCAGTGCCTGCGTCAGAGTGTCCGCCCGCGCCACGCCATGGCTCGCCATCGCGAGCGCCAGCGCCGCCAGACCTGCCCCATTGCGGATACCGGCACGCGTCGCGGACCGGACCACGATCAGAAACTCCAGCGTTTGGGAGCGCCGAATTGCGGAAGTATGGGAATGCCGATCTCGGCCAGCGGCAGCAGCGACACGTTGGTGCCTGACTTTTGCCCGATCGCGATACGGGTGACGCCGCGCAGGACCTGACCGGTGGAGATGCGGCCGCCTTCGGCCAGTCGGTCGACCAGTGCGTCGGGCAGCACTTCGATCGCGCCGTCGATCACGATCAGCGAGTAGTCGCCATCGCCGCGCTCCAGCGCCTCCGCAGGGGATAGCGCATCCAGCGAGCCGACCAGCGGGCGCAGCAAGGCTGCCAGATAGCCCGCACCATCGCCGACCAGCAGCGCCTTGTCCGACCGGATAGGCCGTGCTTCCGCCAGCAAGCGTCCCTGCACGATCGGCGCTGCAAGCATCCGTCCGTCACCCAGCGGTATCGCGCGATCGATATAGGCGGCCTCGCGCATGGAAGCAGGGACGAAATCCTCACGCGGGATCGTGCCCATGGCATCAAGGATCCACGGTTCGTTGACACCGCTGGTACGCAGCTGGCTGTCGATCATGGCCCGGCGTGCCGCGGCGCTGGTATCGCGCTGATCGTGGACGACGCGTTCCTCGGTAACCGTCATTGGCTTGGCTATTCCCTCATCGGCCCGTGACCTTGCCGGGCATCTGCGCTCGAAGCGCCTTCTAAGTCATGGTCCAGTCGTGGCCAAGCGCTTTGACGGACCCACCGTCACGCGACTATGGAATCGATCAAGACCGTATCAGGAGTGCAACGATCATGGCCGAAATGGTCACCATTCGCGAACAGGACCTTATCGAGAGCGTCGCCGACGCGCTGCAATACATCAGCTACTTCCATCCGATGGACTACATCCGCGCGTTGGGTGCCGCCTACGAGCGCGAGGAGAGCCCCGCCGCCAAGGACGCGATGGCGCAAGTGCTGGCCAACTCCAAGATGTGCGCACAGGGGCACCGGCCGATCTGCCAGGACACCGGGATCGTCAACGTGTTCCTGAAATGGGGTCAGAACTGCCGACTCGAAAGCGACATGTCGATGCAGGAAGTCGTCGATGAAGGCGTGCGCCGGGCGTACAACCACCCCGAGAACAAGCTGCGCGCCTCGATCGTCGCCGATCCCGCGTTTACCCGCCGCAACACCAAGGACAACACGCCTTGCGTGCTCAACGTCGAATTCGTGCCGGGCAATACCGTCTCGGTCGATGTGGCGGCAAAGGGTGGCGGCAGCGAGAACAAGTCCAAGTTCAAGATGATGAACCCCAGCGAATCGATCGTCGACTGGGTGATCGACATGATCCCGCAGATGGGCGCCGGCTGGTGCCCGCCCGGACAGATCGGCATCGGCATCGGCGGCACCGCCGAAAAGGCGATCCTGCTGGCCAAGGAGTCGCTCATGGAAGAGATCGACATCCACGAGATCAAGGAGCGCGGGCCCCAGACCGATACCGAGAAGCTGCGGCTGGAGATTTTCGAGAAGGTCAACGCGCTGGGCATCGGCGCGCAGGGGCTGGGCGGTCTCACCACCGTGCTCGACGTCAAGATCAAGGAGTGGCCGTGCCACGCGGCCGGCAAGCCGGTGGCGATGATCCCCAACTGTTCGGCGACGCGCCACGCGCACTTCACGCTCGACGGTTCGGGGCCGAGCTTCCTCGAGACGCCCAATCTCGACGAGTGGCCCGACGTCACCTGGACGCCCGACAAGGAAGCCAAGCGCGTCGATCTCGACACCCTGACGCCCGAGGAAGTGCAGAGCTGGAAGCATGGCGATCGCCTGCTGCTCAACGGCACGATGCTGACGGGGCGTGATGCCGCGCACAAGCGGATCAAGGACATGCTCGAGCGCGGCGAGGCGCTGCCCGTCGATTTTCGCGGCAAGGCGATCTACTATGTCGGCCCGGTCGATCCGGTGATGGGCGAAGTGGTCGGACCGGCAGGGCCGACGACCGCGACCCGGATGGACAGCTTCACCGACATGATGCTCGACCTTGGCCTGCTGGCGATGATCGGTAAGGCCGAGCGCGGGCAGGGCGCCACCGAAGTCATCGCCAAGCACAAGGTCGCCTACCTCATGGCGGTCGGCGGTGCGGCCTATCTGGTCGCCCGCGCGATCCGCGAAGCGCGCGTGGTCGGCTTCGAGGATCTGGGCATGGAAGCGATCTACGAGTTCACCGTGTCGGACATGCCGGTGACCGTAGCGGTCGATTCGCAAGGCAACAACGTGCACCAGCTCGCGCCGAAGATCTGGAAGGAGCGCATCGCGCGCGAAGCCGCGACCGTCTGATCATCGCGTTCCGAGGCGACACTCGCGGCGCCAGCGCCGGGGGTGTCGCCCGGGACCGTGGCGGATCGCCGCTTCGACCAACAATCGACCTGATCCGACCGGCGTACTGGCTTGCGCCCCGGCGTTCGCGCTACCATGATCGGCCATGACCGACCTCGCCCATCCTCGCGTACCGGCGCGCCTCGTGCTGGCTTCGCTTGCCGCGTTGTGGGCGTGCTATTTCACCGTCGCGACGCTACGCGGGATGTTGCTGGGCATCGATTTCGTCTGGCCGATCGTCTCGCGGCGGCTGACGATCTGCATCGTCTCGATGCTGGTGATGGCAGCGCTGTGGCCGCTGCTGCAGCTGTTCGACCGCAAATCGTTCACCACCCGGCTGCTGGTGGTGGTACTGGGCGCGCTTCCGGTCAGCCTGGCCTTGAGCCTGATCAACGAAGCCATCTTCGCCGACGTCGAGGTCGTCACCACCAGGCAGGATTCGACCGAGCGCACCGTGAGCATCTCTCACGATGCCGCCGGCAACATCCTGGTGGATCTGCCGCCCCCCGCTCCACCGGTCCCGCCAGTGCCGCCGGGCGCGACCCGCAGCGAGGCCCCGGCACCGCCGGCCGTGCCGACGATCACCCGCGAAAAGGGGGAACACACCATCACCATCCACTCGGGGGACAAGGACGCCGGCGCCGCCATGGAAGTGTCCGGCAAGGACAGCCATAACCGCTGGGTGCTGATCGCCGACACCGCGTTTGGTCGCTACTTCCTGGTCCTGGCCTGGGCCGCGTTCTATTTCGCGCTGGCGAAGACCGAGCAGGCACGCGCGGCGGAGCGGCGCGAGGGCGAATATCGCCGCGCCGCCGAACAGGCCGAGCTGCGGTCGTTGCGTTACCAGATCAACCCGCACTTCTTGTTCAACACGCTCAATTCGCTGTCGGCGCTGGTGATGGTGGGCCGGCACGACGATGCCGAGACGATGATCCAGACGCTGTCGACCTTCTATCGCCACACGCTGTCTGGCGATCCCACCAGCGACCTGTCGCTGGCCGACGAGATCGAACTGCAGAAGCTGTATCTCAAGATCGAGTCGGTCCGCTTCCCCGACCGGCTCAACTGTGAGATCGATGTCGCCGAGGATGTCGAGCGGGCGATGGTGCCGGGCATGATTCTGCAGCCGCTGGTCGAGAATTCGGTGAAGTACGCTGTCGCCGCCACCCAGGCGAAAGTCTCCATCGTCATCGCCGCGTGGCGCGAAGGCAGCCAGCTGGTGGTGACGGTCAGCGATGACGGACCGGGCACCGCGGTCGCCGGCACGCACAGCACCGGCATCGGCCTTGCCAACGTGCGCGATCGCCTGCGCGCCCGGTTCGGCACCAACGCCTCGTTGAAATTCGGCAGGCCGGCCAAGGGCGGCTTTCGCACCACCTTGCGGGTTCCCATGCAGGAGCAGCGCGATGACTGACCCATCCGTGCCTGACGCTGCTCCCTTGCGCGCGCTGATCGTCGACGACGAGCCACTGGCCGTCGAACGCTTGCAGATGATCTGCGCCCGGCTCGACGGCATCGCCGTGATCGGCACCGCTGGCGACGGCGAGGCCGGGTTGCGGCTGATCGACGCGCTGGCGCCCGACCTGGTGCTTCTCGACATGACGATGCCGTTGACCGACGGGCTGGGCGTGGCGCGCGCCTTGGGCACGCGGCCAAGCCCGCCCGCGGTGATCTTCGTGACCGCGCATGATGGCTTCGCGGTGGAGGCGTTCGATCTGGATGCGATAGACTACGTGCTCAAGCCGGTCTCGCCCGAGCGGCTGCAGCGCGCGGTGCAGCGGGTGGGATCACGGCGCTCCCGGTTCGTCGAGCCGGCGGAGACGCAGGCCGCGGCCGCAAGCCTGTGGTTGACCGAATTCTGGGTGCCGCATCGCTCCGAGTTGGTACGCATCGCCGCCAGCGACGTCGAACGCATCGATGCCGAGCGCGACTATGTCCGGCTTCACGTCGGTGGCGCGCTGGGTGCGCAGAGTTTCCTGCTGTTGCAAACGATCACCGGGCTCGAACAGCGGCTCGACCCGGCGCGCTTCATCCGCATCCATCGCAGCTGCATCCTGCGCCGGGACGCGATCACGGGATTGCGCCACGAAGGACTGGGCGTGTGGTCGGCGGAACTGGCCGACGGTACCGCGCTGCGCATCGGCCGGACCTACTTGCCCGCCGTCAAGAAGATGACCGGTCGCTGAGATCGCGGCAGAGCGCCGGCACACAAAAAGGCGGGCCCTGGTGAGGGGCCCGCCAGTCGGTCTCCATGGTTTCTTGTAGGGACGCCGTGAAAGGGGATCAGCCGCCGCGCTGGATATCGCCGAGGATCGTGGCCATGGCGTTGCGCGCACGCACTTTCGCCTGGCGATAGCATTCGACGGTCGATCGCGCGGGCAGGCGGGTTCCGGTTATCGTCTCGTCGTAACCGCACGCTTCGCGCGCCGCGACGTCCAGGCGTCGGGCCAGCTTGCTCTGGCCGGCAGGGGTGGCGAGGTCGAGATCCTTGTAGCGCACCGAAACCTCGCTTGCGAGCACCGGGCTCGCAGCGGCGAGCGTGGCGGCGGCGGCAGCGGCAACGAACAGGGCGGTCTTGAGCATCTTGGGTTCCTTTGCAGTGGCGCCGGCCTGGAGTGAGGCGGCCCGTTGACCCGGATGTGCGCCGATCGAACCTTGCCCGCATCGCCGGCTCGACGGCGGCACGGTCGGGATCGACCAGCGCCACCATGACGGCACCAACGACTTCGGGGATCGACGAACGGCATGGCCGGGCGCGCTGTCGGTCGCGCGGGAGACGGGCGGGCGTGTGTGGCCCATCAACGAAAAAGGCGGGCCACCGGGGCCCGCCATCGTGATCTGCGACGAAGCGCATATTCAGCCGCCGAGGCGGTCGTTCCGCAGGCGCATGGCCATCTCGGCATGCGCTTTCGTACGGGCCTGGCGATAGCAGGTCATTGCATCATGGCTTGGCAGGCCTTGTCCGTCGCGCAAATCGCAGGCGATTTTGGCGGCGCGGTTGATGCGGTGGGTGAAGGCCTTCTGACCCTTGGCGGTGGCAAGGTCGAGATCGCCGTAACGCACCACCACATCCTTGGCGAGGACGGGCGCCGAAGTGGCGACGGTAGCAAGGGCAGCGGCGGCGGCGAACAGAACGGTTTTGATCATCGTACTTCTCCGGTTTGATGAGCCGGGTGAACGGTGCGTCGGGCGGCTCGATGCGTGGCTTTTGCCTATCGCCGCGCAGGCCCGCCTGCCTCGCTCGACCGCCGCCTTGCCGGCATCGACCGGCGTTGACGCTGCCCGACGAACGACGTGTCCGCCCGACCAGCGCCGAACGGCCCGACCCTGCCGTCCGCTCGAACGGACATGGCGCATTCGCGTATGGCCAGGCCTGCCCCGCCGACCTACATTGGGGGGACAGATGGCTATCGTGATCGTCTTCATCCTGGGAATCGCCAACTTCGCGCTGCACCGCGCGGTGCTGGAGAGCGATCATCCGCTGGTCGACTCACTGCCCGCCATGTTCCGGTTGCTGGGCGGCCGGATGAGCCTGGTGGTCGAATTCGCCATGCTGCTGGGGGCGATGTGGATGGTCTCGGCCGGATCGGCGGGCTGGGCGCTGGCCTATGTCGGCTACAGCGCCATGAACGGACTGGCGGCCTGGCTTATTCTTTCCGGACGCGCGTGACAGGGGAACCTAGTTTCCCCGGTCCTGTTCTGCGGGAATGAGCATGGAAAACCCTGCGCCGTCAGCGGCGACTTCGGCATCGGTCGGCCCCGCCAAGGCGGCCCGGCTTTGGCTGGTTCGCAACGAGGCCAGCGGCAGCAACGACGAAGCGGCGTTGACGGCCCTGCGCGATGCCTTGTCGACGGCCGGGATCGCCTTGCTGGGGGAAACCTGCTTCCCGTGTGATGAGCCGCCGTCAGTCGCCGACCTCGATGCCAAGGGGGCCGATACGATCGCTATTTTCGCGGGCGACGGCACGATCAGCTCGATCGTCGCCACGCTTTCGGGCTGGCAGGGTACGGTGCTGCCGCTTCCCGGTGGCACGATGAACATGCTGGCCCGGCGCCTGCACGGCGATGCCACTGCGCCTGAGATCATCGCCCGGTTCGATGGCGGCATCATCAGGCGCGTACGTCCCACCGTTCTGCGTTCACGCCATGCGACCGGGCTGACCGGGGCGCTCGCCGGGCCCGGAACCGCGTGGGCCGACGTGCGCGAGGCGATGCGCGCGCCCAATATCAAGGAGCTGATGGATACTGCGGGAGAGGCCATTTCCTCATCGGCGGGCGGATCCAAGGTGGTCTGCCGCGACAGCGATTGCGGCCGCGACGAGGGCTATACCGCGATCACCCTGACGCCGCGGGATGATGGTATCGAGGGCGCGGGGTATTACACCGAATCGCTGATCGACTTCGCCCGGCATGGGTTCGCCCTGCTTCAGCGCGACTTCCGCAACGGACCCAACGAATCGCTTGGGCGTCACGACGTGATCCATATCGCCAGCACCGATGGCGAGCCGATGGGTTTGCTGATCGACGGCGAATCGTACCAGGGCGCGGCGGAAGAGGAGTTCGAGCTGGCTCAGAGCGATGTCGATTTCTGGGCGACCGCGGATGCATCGTGAGGCGAGCGAGATGAACGACACGATCGCCCGGCGTCCCATCAAGCTGTTCCACGTCAGCGACATCCACTTCGGCCTCGAGGATCCCGCCGCGCTTGCCTGGGTCGAGGATTGCATCGGCGCGGAGCGGCCCGATGCGGTGGCGGTGACCGGCGACCTCACCATGCGGGCCCGGCATCGCGAATTCGTCGCCGCGTGCAAATGGATCGGGTCGCTCGACGTTCCGGTGACGGTGGAGATCGGCAATCATGACATGCCGTACTTCAATCCCATCGAACGCTTCCTCGACCCATACAAGCGCTTCCGCAGCATCGAGGCGGTGCTCGAGCGCGAACTTGACCTTGGTGGAGTAGCGCTTGTGCCGCTCAAGACCACGGCGCGGGCGCAGTGGCGGACCAACTGGTCGCGCGGCTGGATCACCCGCCCGGCGCTGGCCAAGACGCTCGCTCTGATCGACGCGCTGCCGCCGGGCACGCGAGTGCTCGTCACCGCGCATCATCCGCTGGTCGAAGTGAATTCGCGCGGAAACGTCCTGACCAAGCGTGGCAAGCTGGCGCTGGAGGAACTCGCCAAGCGCAAGGTCCTCGGGGTCCTGACGGGTCATGTCCACGATCCGTTCGACCTGATCGAGCAGACCGCCTTCGGTCCTGTACGGATGATCGGCGCGGGAACGCTGTCGAAGCGGGTACGCTCCACGCCTCCAAGCTTCAATCAGATCACAATCGACGGCGACAAGGTGCAAGTGGAAGCCCGCAATCTGCAACGGGTGCCGACACCCGACATGCAGATCGACGATGTGCCCGAGAACGCGCTGCCGCCGCGCACGCCGGGCGAACCGGTCTCGCCGATCGCCGCCGTGCCGGCGCAGGATCCGCCAGTACATTAAGCGGCTGACAGTATGTTCGTCTGGAGAGCGGGCATGCGAATGTGCCCGCCGGCGAGCGCGGGGTTACGCCAAGGGAAACACACGGCGGACGTTGCGGCCGGCGCGGGGTACCTGGCGCGACAGGCTTGGCTCGCGTTCCATCTTGCGACCGGCTGACGGGGGAAGCGCGTAAGCGGACCGCCAGCTCGACCTTCTTGTCATGCGAGGCCCGGGCGGCGAAAGGTTCGCAGAACACCGCCGGTTTGAACGATCGGGAGAGCCTGCGGGCGTGCCGCCGGTATGCCGATCGTTGGCAATCGCATCGGGTGCAGGCGCCCGTCTGTGAAGCGCCGGCCGCACGGTGCGGGGTGGTGTCGAACAAGGCCCTGTCCGCCCGCACCCGCCATTTACCGGATCAGGCCGAGACCTGCTCCAGTGCTGCAGCATATAACCGATACGGTTCATATAGTCAAGATCGTTGTGTCATGCTGATGGGCAAAAGCAGAAAGGGCCCGTGGTTTCCCACGAGCCCTCCCAATCGTGACCGTCGCCACGAAACTGGAATTTGAAATCAGCGCTTCGAGAACTGGAAGCTCTTGCGCGCCTTGGCACGGCCATACTTCTTGCGCTCGACCACGCGACTGTCGCGGGTTAGGAAGCCGGCGGACTTCACCGCGGCGCGCAGCAGCGGCTCGTACTTGCTGAGAGCCTGGGCGATGCCATGCTTCACGGCGCCGGCCTGACCCGACAGGCCACCACCCTTGACGGTGGCGACGATGTCGTACTGATCGACACGATCGGTGATCTGGAAGGTCTGCGCGATAACCAGACGCAGGGTCGGGCGGGCGAAGTACACAGCCTGATCACGGCCATTGACGGTGATCTTGCCGCTGCCGGGCTTGAGCCAGACGCGCGCAACGGCGTCCTTGCGGCGACCGGTCGCATAGGCGCGGCCCTGCTTGTCGATTTCCTGCGGGCGGATCGGCGCGGCCGGACCGGTGCGAACCTTGGGCGCTTCAGGCGCTGCGTCCTCGGTGCTGAGCGGCGCGTTGGCGGTCAGCTCGGCGAGGTCGGACAGGCTCTGGACGGAATTTTCGGTGTCGGACATTACGCACCCACCTTGTTCTTGCGGTTCATGGATGCAACGTCGAGCGGCTGGGGCTGGGTGCCCGCATGCGGATGCTCGGTGCCGCCATAGACATGCAGTGCACGCATCTGGTCACGGCCAAGCGGTCCGCGTGGGACCATACGCTCGACGGCCTTTTCCAGCACGCGCTCGGGGAAACGACCGGCGAGGACCTTGTCCGCGGTGATTTCCTTGATGCCACCGATGTAGCCGGTGTGCTTGTAATAGGTCTGCTGCTTCAGCTTGTTGCCGGTGAAGCGCACCTTCTCGGCGTTGATCACGACGACGTGATCGCCGCAATCGACGTGCGGAGTATAGCTGGGCTTGTGCTTGCCGCGCAGCAGATCGGCGATGATCACGGCGACCCGGCCGACGACCAGACCCTCGGCATCGATCAGATGCCAGTTCTTCTCCACCTCGGCCGGCTTGATCGACCGGGTGACCTTCGTAAGCGCCTTCATGGCTGGTCTTATCCCTATGACTGTGTCGCGCCGCCGGCTGTCGGAAGCGCGAGAAGGCGGCCCAATCGTTCAGATCCGTCGCAGAGTCAAGGATTGCGCGGGTTTGCCGAGAGGTAAAATAATACCGTTGATGCTAATGCATCGTGGCGCGGGCGTAAAATGCCGCTCAGGGCCGGACCGCGACGGCGGGGTTGTTGCTGGCGCGCTCGATCGCCTTGGTGATGTCCTTCACGAACCGCGAATGGCGCACACCGAACAGAAAAGTGTTCTGGATCAACGTGCCCAGCCACCGACAGGGCCGCTTGATCTGGATCAGCAGGACGTAGCGATCCTCATCGGTCTCGTTCCAGACCTCGTGATTGAACATGTCGTCGAACAGGAAGGACTGGCCATCCGCCCAGGTGAGCACATGAAGCGTGTCGGGGCCTTCGAGGTGCATGCGGCATCGGTCACGCTCGGCCGGGGCCCTGAGCGCCAGGTGGTAGGTCAGCATGCCCTTGGTCATGCCCCAGTGACGAGGGATGTGGCCGCCGGCTTCGAGGACCGAGAAGTTGGCGGTGACCAGTCCGGGCACACGCTCGATCGCGGCGGCGGTGATCGGCGCCCGCGCACCGTTTATGGCCAGGCGATAGCCGTAGCCTTTCAGGAAAAAGGCCCGCCAGCGACGGTCGGCGGCGATCCTGCCATGATCGAAGGAGAGATCGCCCAGCGAAGGAATGTCCTCTGCCCGGATGCGCAAGGCCTCGTCACGGATCGCCTGCCAGTTGTGTTCCAGCTCGGCGATCCACGGGAAGAAGGCCTTGTCCTGCACGGCCGCGTCGGGGATCCGGGAGTTGCGCATGATCACGCGATCGATCTTGGGGCGCAGGTCCTTGCCGATCTGGAACAGCGACTTGTTGACGAACGGCACCTTCCATCCGCGTGCGCTTACGGTCTTCTGCCAGTTCAATGCCGCCTCCACTTGCGCCATTTGCCGGCTGCACTGGGGCGCCGGCGGTCTCGACCTAGGTCGTTACATTCAATGCGGCGCATGGCCAAGCCCAACCCAAAGCGGATCCGCGGCCCTACCGCTGCGCCCGCGCAGGCCTGCGGCCCAGGGCATGCGCACCCCACACGGTGGCGCACAGCAGCAGCGCGCCGACAAGCTGGTGCGCCACCGCGATCCACAGCGTGACGCCCGACCAGACGGTGAAGATGCCCAGCAGGATCTGCGTGCCGAACGCGGCATGGATGGCGACCGAAATCGGCCGATGCTTGGCCTTGATCCGTCGCGCCAGCACGATCAGCGCGACCACCGCAGCCCAGGCCCACCAGCGATGGAAGAAGTGGACGAAGTAGGGATCGCTGAACGGCACCAGCGCCGGCTCTACCCCATCCGGGAAGACGCGGCCCTGCATGAGCGGCCAGGCATCCCAGTTGCCCCAGCCCGCACCGGCGACGACGCCCGCGCGCATTCCGGCCAGCAACGCGCCGAAGAACAGCTGCACCGCCACCAGCGCCAGCGCCACGGTGCCGATGCCGGCAAGCCGGGCGCGTGGCTCCCCGCGCTTGAGCGCCAGCAGGTCCAGCGCGGTCCACACCAGGCCGGCCAGCGTTGTCAATGCCACCAGCAGATGCGCCGCGAGGCGAAAGTGGCTGACCTTCACGTCGTTGACGATGCCCGACGACACCATCCACCAGCCGACGGCGCCCTGCAGGGCACCCAGCGCCAGCAAGGCGAGCAGGCGCGGCTTGTAGCCGCCCGGGATCGTACCCTTGAACCAGAACCAGGCCAGTGGCGCGGCAAAGGCCAGCCCGATCACGCGCGCCAGCAGGCGATGCAGCCATTCCCAGAAGTAGATGAACTTGTAGGTCGCCAGCGTCATGCCGGCAGGTCCGTTGACCTGGGTGTATTGCGGCGTGCGCTGATAGGCGGCGAATTCATCTTGCCATTGCCCCTGGGTCAACGGGGGCAGGGCGCCGGTGACCGGCTTCCATTCGACGATCGACACGCCGGATTCGGTCAGACGGGTGATCCCGCCGATCACCACAATCGCCAGGATCATCAGCGCCACGATCGTCAGCCAGCGCACCATCGGCACGATATCGTCGCTGGTGCCAAGGATCGGTTTTCCGGAAACATTCCTCATGGCTGGCGTCCCTGCTCCCACGCCAGACGTTTCGCAAGCCGTGCGGCGAGGAACTGTTTTTGCCCATGTGGGTTGTCGGATGATACAACATCACATATCTGGAACCCCATGCACCGCGCACTCACCTCGATTCGTAGCCGGATGGACGGCCTGGGCGTGGTCCTATCGGGCTTGTGCGCCGTCCATTGCGTGCTCGGCGTTGTGCTGGTCGGCGTGCTCGGGCTGGGCGGACAAGTGCTGCTCGCCCCCGAAATCCACCGCTATGGACTGGCGCTGGCGGTGGTGATCGGCGGCATATCGCTGGGTTTCGGCGCCTTGCGGCACGGCCGCTTGGAGCCACTGGTGCTTGGCGCCGCGGGGCTTTCGCTGATGGCCGCGGCGCTGTTCGTCGGACATGGCCTGCCCGAAGCGGTGTTGACGATCTGTGGGGTCTCGCTGGTCGCCGCGGCCCACATCCGCAACTTGCACAAGCCGGGTTGAGCGTTATCTGGCGCAGCATGACCGTTCAACTGCAGCTCACCGTCAACGGCGACCCCCGCCGCATCGCGCCTGGCGCAACCATCTCCGATCTGGTGGCAAGCCTCGATCTCGATCCGAACAAGGTCGCGGTCGAACGCAATGCCGTGATCGTTCCGCGCTCCACGCTGGCGCAAGTTGCGCTGGCCGATGGCGATACGCTGGAGATCGTGCATTTCGTCGGTGGTGGCGATGCGCCGCTCGCGCCTGCGGACACCTGGACCGTGGCCGGTCGTACTTTTCGTTCGCGGCTGATCGTCGGCACCGGCAAGTACAAGGATTTCGCCCAGAACGCCGCCGCGCTGGAAGCCAGCGGCGCCGAGATCGTCACCGTGGCGGTGCGCCGGGTCAACGTGTCCGATCGCAATGCGCCGATGCTGACCGACTTCATCGATCCCAAGAAAGTCACATACCTGCCCAACACCGCGGGCTGCTTCAACGCGGACGATGCGATCCGCACGCTGCGCCTGGCGCGCGAGGCGGGCGGCTGGGATTTGGTGAAGCTGGAAGTGCTGGGAGAAGCGCGCACGCTCTATCCCAACATGCGCGAGACGCTGCTGGCGACCGAAGTGCTGGCCAAGGAAGGCTTCCTGCCGATGGTCTATTGCGTCGACGATCCGATCGCGGCCAAGCAGCTCGAGGATGCCGGCGCCGTCGCGGTGATGCCGCTGGGCGCGCCGATCGGTTCGGGGCTGGGTATCCAGAACCGTGTCACCATCCGCCTCATCGTCGAGGGTGCGAGCGTGCCGGTGCTGGTGGATGCGGGTGTCGGTACCGCGTCCGACGCGGCCGTGGCGATGGAACTGGGCTGTGACGGTGTGCTGATGAACACCGCCATCGCCGAGGCCAAGGATCCGATTCGCATGGCCCGCGCGATGCGGCTGGCCGTGGAAGCGGGGCGCGAGGCCTACCGTTCCGGCCGGATGGCGACCCGCAAGTATGCGGATCCTTCCAGCCCGCTGGCAGGCCTGATCTGATCTAGGTCTTCGCGCGTCCCCGTCGCAGGACGGGGAAGGGCGCTTTAGCGCATGACCTTGCGCTCTTCCTCACGCATGGAGTCTTCGCGCACGCGCTTTGCGCTGTCTTGCGACACGCGATCCAGCCTGCGATCGCGATTGCGATACTGGAACGTGCCATAGATCAGCGCGAGGCCCAGGATGATCGGGCCACCGATGATGAGGAATCCCCAAAGATATTCCATGTCTTCTCTCCACTTGCGGGTGGCAAAAGGTGTGGAGATTCAAATCTTTCAGCGGCGAGTTCGTTCCGACGTGTCCATTGGGGCCAACTGCCGCGCGCCCAGGTGATTGGC
The DNA here is from genome assembly GCF_055361525.1 of Novosphingobium sp. TK46. NCBI lineage: Bacteria > Pseudomonadati > Pseudomonadota > Alphaproteobacteria > Sphingomonadales > Sphingomonadaceae > Novosphingobium > Novosphingobium sp. TK46. The sequence continues at coordinate 1,597,876 of NZ_CM143963.1, read as the reverse complement.
CGCGAGGCCTGTCCGAGCCAAGGGCATCAACCCGGATCCGCCGCTCTACACGCGATAGAGCGCGTCCAGCCGATCGCCATAGCGGGCCTTGATTTTGTGACGGCGGATCTTGAGGCTGGGGGTCATTTCCTCGTTCTCGATCCCGAACGGTTCGTCGGCCAAGGCGAAGCGGCGTACCTTCTCGATCACCGACAGCTCAATGTTGACCCGATCGATCGCGGTGCGGATCGCAGTGCTGAAGGCCGGATCGGCGTGTAGGGCGCCGGCGGCGACGCCGTTGGCCTTGGCCCAGCCGTCCGCCCATTCGGCGTCCGGAACGATCAGCCCGACCACGTAGGGTCGCCGGTCGCCCGTCACCATGGCCTGGCCGATCTCGGGCTGGAGCGTCAGCATCGATTCGACCTTCTGGGGCGAGACGTTGTCGCCCTTGTCGTTGACGATCATGTCCTTCTTGCGGTCGGTGATGCGGATGCGGCCTCTGGCGTCGAACTCGCCGATGTCGCCGGTGTGCAGCCAGCCGTCCTGCAGCACCGCCTCGCTGGCGGGCTGGTTGTCCCAATAGCCCTGCATGACCAGCTCGCCGCCGACGAGGATCTCGCCATCGTCGGCGATGCGCACCTGCACGCCGGGAAGCGGCGGGCCGACGGTGTCCATCGCGATCCCGGCGGCGGGGCGGTTGCAGCTGATCACAGGGCCTGATTCGGTCTGGCCGTAGCCTTGCAGCAGGGTGATGCCGATCGCGTCGAAGAAGTTGCCGATTTCGGGGTTGAGCGGGGCGCCGCCCGATACCAGCGCCTTCAACCGCCCGCCGAACTTGGCGCGGATCTTGGGGCGCAAGGTCGGCGCCAGCAGCAGGTCGAGCGCGCGATCGATCAGCGCGGGCTTGCCGGAAGCCTTGCGGTTGGCCATCGCCACGGCCTTGCCCATCAGCCACTTGGCGGCGCCGCCCTGCTTTTCGGCCTGCTTGATGATGCGCGTGCGGAGGACCTCGAACAGGCGCGGCACCACCACCATCAGCGTGGGGCGGGTCTCCTCGATGTTGGCGGCGAGCTTTTCCAGGCTTTCGGCATAGAAGATCTGGCCGCCCAGCCCGATCGGCACGAACTGCCCGGCGGTATGCTCGTAGGCGTGGCTGAGCGGCAGGAACGAGAGCATCGCCTCGTCGTCGGTCCAGCCGAAATCCTCGTCGATCACCTGGACGGTGCCGGCCATGTTCATCAGAATCATGCCGTGATGCTGGCGCACGCCGCGCGGGGCGCCGCCCGTGCCGCTGGTGTAGATGATGCAGGCGAGGTCCGCGCGGCCGATGGTGGCGATCCGCGCGTCGACGGCCTTGCGCGCCGCAACGGCATCGCCCTGCGTGAACGTCGCCCAGTCGTGCACGGTGAACTTGTTCTGGCCGGCGCGCAGTGGCTCCAGGCTGATGACGTGATCGCAGCAGTCGCTTTTCACTACCGCCGGCAGCAGCGCGCCCGCGAGCTTGGCGGTTGAGACGATCACCGCGCGCACGCCGGCGTTCTGCAGGACGTGGAGGTGATCGCGCGTGGTGTTGGTGGTGTAGGCGGGAACGGTGATGCAGCCGGCGGCCATGATCGCGAGGTCGGCGATGCACCATTCGGGGCGGTTTTCCGAGACGATCATCACCCGCGCGCCGGGCTTCAGGCCCAGCTGCCGCAGATGCTGGGCCATCAGGCAAACCCGCCTCGCGGTCTCGTTCCAGCTTATCGCCCGCCATTCGCCGTCATGCTTGTGGCGCAGGAACGGCTTGTCGCCCAGCGCGTCGGCGCGCGACAGGAACATCGCGACGAGGTTCGGCGCTTGCGCCATGTCGCTGAGCTGCAGGCCGGCCGGCATCGGGAATATCCTCTCGAGACGTTACTCGTGTGCGCCGTTCAATTCGTTCGCGCGCCGCTCGATTACCGTGACAGCCCCGGTCGTGTCCATCGCCACGCCCTCGCTGCGCGGATCGGCGGCACCGACCCACGTTCCACCCACGACCTCTATCGCATTGGCCTTCAGTCCCAGCGGCGCGATCCGCAGCGTTTCGCCCAGCGCCAGCAGCTGCGGCAGCATGGGTTCCAGGTCGCTGCCCTGCTCGATCACGCCGGCCTTGGTACCCGGCGCATAGACCAGCCCCATCGCGATCGCGTCCTGCGCGCTCATGTTCCAGTCGAGCACGCCGATCAGCGCCTTGGCGATCTGGCAGATGATGGTCGAGCCGCCCGCAGCGCCGATCGCAAGCCGTACCGAGCCGTCGGGGCCATAGACGATCGTCGGCGCCATCGAGCTGCGCGGTCGCTTGCCGCCTTCGACGCGGTTTACGACCAGATAGCCGTCCTTGGCCGGGCCTGCGTCGAAGTCGGGCAGTTCGTTGTTGAGCATGTAGCCGTCGACCGCGATGCCCGAGCCGAAGTAGCCGTTGATCGTGGTGGTGACCGAAACCACTTCGCCGTGACCATCCGCGACGGCCAAATCCGTGGTGCCCGGATCGTCCTTGAACGGCGCGCGCTGGCGCGGCGGGGCACCGGCGGGCTGGCCCGGCTCTATGGTGGCGAGACTGCTGTCCTGGCGGATCAGCGCGGAGCGAGCGGCGAGATAGGCCGGATCGAGAAGTCCGGCGACCGGAACGCGGACGTAGTCCGGGTCGGCGACATACGTGTCGCGATCGGCGTAGGCGAGGCGTTCCGATTCGGCGAGCAAGTGCCAGGCCACGGGCGAGTTGCGCCCCAGCTTGCCCATGTCGAACCGCTCCAGCTGCTTGAGGATCATCAGCACGGTGATTCCCCCCGAAGACGGCGGACCCATCCCGCAGATCTTGTACACGCGGTACATCGCGCAGACCGGCTGACGATCCTTCGCCTTGTACGAGGTCACGTCGGATGCGGTCATCGGCGAGGGGCGTGGTGTCGCGGTCGCGAGCGCGGTGGCGATGCGTCGGGCCGACTCGCCATGATAGAACGGCGCGGCCCCTTCGCTGGCGATCCGCTCGAACGTCTTGGCCAGTTCGGGCACGCGCATGGTTATGCCGGTCGCCACCGGGTTGCCGAAGGGGAAATAGGTCTGTTGCGCCCAGCCCGTCATGTGGCGGCCATAGAGGTCAAGCCCGTTGTGCATCCGCGCCGAGACGACGAAGCCGTCCCGCGCCAGGCGGATGGCGGGCTGGAACAGGTCGGCCCAGGGCAGCTTGCCGAAGCGGGCGTGGGCCGATGCCATCGTCGCCAGCGATCCCGGCACCCCGGCGCTGCGCGCGCCGGTGTAGATCTGGCCCCCCGCAAGCGGCTTGCCATTGGGGCCAAGGAACCAGTCGGGCCGCGCGGCCCGCGGCGCGGTCTCGCGCCCATCGATGGTGGTCAGCGCGCCGGCCTTGTCGCTGCGAACATAGAAGGTGCCGCCCCCGATCCCGGAGTTCTGCGGCTCGACCACGTTGAGCGCCAGCATCGTGGCGATCGCGGCATCGGTGGCGCTGCCGCCCTTGCGCAGGATCTCGACCCCGGCGGCGGCGGCGCGCGGGTCGGCGGCGCTGACGATACCGGGTTGCGCCGGCGTCGCCTTTGCGGCGTCCACGCGGTCCGATGGCGAGCCGGTGGTGATCGGCGCCGTCGTCGCGGCGCAGGCGGGAAGCAGGACTGCGGCAGCAAGCGCCAGCAGCCGGGCGGGAGTGTGTCGTGGATTCATCAGGCCCAGCCGTTATTCGCTTCCGATCGCCTCGGCAATGGAAGCGAAGCCATCACGCCGCATCAGCCGGTGGAGCCCGTCGCATATAGCGCGCGCGATACCGGGGCCTTCGAACACCATCGCCGAATAGACCTGCACGAGGCTCGCGCCCGCCTGGATGCGCTGCCAGGCGTCTTCCGCGCTCGCGATCCCGCCGACGCCGATCAAGGGCATGGCGCCGCCGGTCGCCTTGCGAAAGTCGCGCAGCCGCTGCAGCGCCACTTGCCTGAGCGGCGCGCCCGACAGGCCACCCGTCTCGCCCGCATGACGCGATCGCAGGGCCGGTCTGGCGATCGTGGTGTTGGAGACGATCAGCGCATCGATATTGCGCTCGATCGCGACGCTGGCGATGTCGTCGATGTCCACCGGCTCGAGATCGGGGGCGACCTTGAGGAACACCGGCACCGCGCTGCCCAGATTGGTGCGCTCCTCGATCACGGCGTCGAGCAGTTCCTCGAGCGCCACCTTGTCCTGCAGGGCACGCAGGCCGGGCGTGTTGGGTGACGATATGTTGATCGTCACGTAATCGGCCAGCGGCGCCATGGCGCGAAACGCCACCTGGTAGTCGAGCACGCGGTCCGCCGAATCCTTGTTGGCGCCGATGTTGATGCCGACGATCCCGGATTCGCGCCGGCGTTTCGCCAGGCGCTTCGCCGCCGCTGCCACGCCGCCGTTGTTGAAGCCCATCCGGTTGATGACCGCCTGATCCTCGACCAGGCGGAACAGGCGCGGGCGCGGGTTGCCCGCTTGGGGACGCGGCGTCAGCGTGCCGACTTCGACCGAACCGAAGCCCAGTCCAAGCAGGCCGGCGGCGGCGCGCGCATCCTTGTCGAAGCCGGCGGCCATGCCGACCGGGTTGGGAAAGGCGAGCCCGGCAACATTCACGGCCAGGCTGACGCACTGTGCCGGCGCCTTGCGGCTGGGCGCCATCGCCAGCGATCGCAGGGCCAGAGTGTGGGCCACTTCGGGCTCGAGCCGAAAAAGCAGCGGGCGGATGGTTGAGAAATAAGACACAGGCAGGCGCTTAACCGAAATGTAACCTCTGGCTCAATCGGGATACGTAGGTTTCACTGGATTTCTGGCCTCCAGACAGGTGTGTCAAAAAGGACCGCGTGTCCCCATATTTCTCGTCGATGTCGCAATTTTACAATTAAACCCCTCGTCCGGTGCATAGGGAGGCGGTGCGACCCGAAGGGCTCTGTGCCATCTGGCATTCGAGTTCTTTTACACTTAGCGGTTTCCCGCCCTCGTGCGGGAAACCGCTTTTTTGTGCCTGCGAAGATTTCGTTTCCTATGCGACTGGCGTCGGTGGCGGGCTGTCCCGCAGGGGCCCATTGAAACTGGCCGCTCTTTGCACTAATTCAAACCGGAGAAGATCGCTCCGATTTACGGAGTGCTATCCGGGTAGCCTTATTATGCGCTTGTCCAGCATGGCCGATTACGCGGTTGTCGTGATGTCTGCCGCCGCGCGGCATTGCGGCGGTGCGCGCGTTTCGGCGGTGCAGCTGGCGCAGGAGACGGGCTTGCCGACACCGACCGTGCAGAAGCTGGTCAGTTGCCTCGCCGGCGCCGGCCTGCTGCGATCGTCGCGTGGCGTCGGCGGCGGGTTGCAGCTGGCACGTCCGGCCGCGGCGATCACCGTCGCGGACATCGTCGAGGCGGTGGAGGGTCCGATCGCGCTCACCGCCTGCATCGAGGGTGGCAAGCACGAATGCACCCTGGAAGGCGCCTGCACGGTAAGGCCGCACTGGCCACTGGTGAACGAGGCCATGCGCGGTGCTCTCGCCGGGGTCACGCTGACCCGCCTGGTCCAGGCCGCGCCACCCGCTGCGATACCGGCCGCTTCGATACCGGCCGATCCGATGCCCATCACCCCCTCGCCCGAGTACGTTGCATGAACGAACAAGTCGCCCTCAAGGATGCCGACCGCCTCGATCCGGTCGTGCGCGATCAGGCCGCCCACGATGCGGCCGCGCGCGTTGCCGACTACGAGCATGGCTGGTCGAGCGAGATCGAGCAGGAATTCGCGCCCAAGGGCCTGTCCGAAGAGACGGTGCGCTTCATCTCGGCCAAGAAGAACGAGCCGGAGTGGATGCTGGATTGGCGGCTGAAGGCCTATGCCAAGTGGCTGACGATGACTCCGCCGGACTGGGCCAAGCTCAACGTGCCGCCGATCGACTACCAGGAATCGTACTACTACGCCGCGCCCAAGAAGAAGGAGCTGCTCGGCTCCCTCGACGAGGTCGACCCCGAGATCCTGCGCATCTACGAGAAGCTGGGCATCCCGATCGAGGAGCAGAAGATGCTCGCCGGGGTCGAGGGATCGCGCAAGGTCGCGGTGGACGCGGTGTTCGATTCGGTCTCGGTCGCCACCACCTTCCGCGCTGAGCTGGAATCGGCGGGCGTGATCTTCCGCTCGATCTCCGAGGCGATCCGCGAGTACCCGGAGATGGTGAAGAAGTGGCTGGGGCGCGTGGTCCCGGTGCACGACAATTACTTCGCGACTTTGAATTGCGCGGTCTTTTCGGACGGCACCTTCGTCTACATCCCCGAGGGCGTGCGTTGCCCGATGGAGCTGTCGACCTATTTCCGCATCAACGCCGAGAACACCGGCCAGTTCGAGCGCACGCTGATCATCGCCGAGAAGGGCTCCTACGTCTCGTACCTGGAGGGCTGCACCGCCCCGATGCGTGACGAGAACCAGCTTCACGCCGCCGTGGTCGAGCTGGTCGCGATGGAAGATGCCGAGATCAAGTATTCGACGGTGCAGAACTGGTACCCCGGCAACGCCGAGGGTCTGGGCGGCATCTACAACTTCGTGACCAAGCGCGGCCTGTGCCAGGGCGCGCGCAGCAAGATCAGTTGGACCCAGGTCGAAACCGGCAGCGCGATCACCTGGAAGTATCCCAGCTGCGTGCTGAACGGCGAGGATTCAGTAGGCGAATTCTACTCGGTCGCGGTGACCAACAACCATCAGCAGGCCGACACCGGCACCAAGATGATCCACAACGGCAAGGGCAGCCGATCGACGATCATCTCGAAGGGCATCTCGGCCGGCAAATCGAACAACACCTATCGCGGCCTCGTCCGCGTGGGCGCCAATGCCGACAACGTGCGCAACTTCACCCAGTGCGATTCGCTGCTGCTCGGCAAGGAATGCGGCGCCCACACCGTGCCCTACATCGAGGTGCGCAACCCGACCGCGCAGATCGAGCATGAGGCGACCACCAGCAAGATCAGCGACGACCAACTGTTCTATGCGCAGCAGCGCGGGCTCGACACCGAATCGGCGGTGGCGCTGATCGTCAACGGCTTCGCCAAGGAAGTGCTGCAGCAGCTGCCGATGGAGTTCGCGGTCGAGGCGCAGAAGCTGCTGGGCATCTCGCTCGAAGGGAGCGTCGGGTGATCGGGTTCGCAATCATGGCTGCGGCTGCGGCAGCGGCTTCGACGCCCGCTGCCACCATCCCCGCTCCCTACCTCGGCGAGTGGACGACCGATCAGTCGGTCGCATGTGGCGACGAGGATACGAACGGCGTGCGTATCGATCCGCACAACATCGCGTTCTACGAAGCGGGCGGCGTGGTTCGCAGCGTTTCGGAAGGATCCAAGGGTGCTTCGGCGACGGTTGATTTCACGGGCGAAGGCCGAAAGTGGACCGAAGCCGTGCGATTGCGTCCACTTCCTGGCAAGCGGCTGGAACTGACGGCGCTTGGCCAAACCTACACTTATCAGCGCTGCCGGGAAGCGAATCCCCAATGACGATTGAACGCAAGACCCTGGGAGTGAGCCAGGACGCTACAGCCAAGGCAGACCCAAAGGCAGGCTTTGCCGCGACCGGCGCGCGCCTCGACAAGCTGAAGGATCGCGCTCGCGCACAGCGCCGTGCGCCCACGCCCGCGCAGTCGGCGCTTTGGCAGCACATAGGCGAATCGAAGCTGGGCGGCATCAAGTTCACCCGGCAGACGATCGTCGGCTCGACGCTGGTCGATTTCGCCTGCCCTTCGCGCTGGCTGGTGGTCGTGCTCTCGCCCGAGGGCCTGACGGCCGAGGTCGAGGCGCTGCAGGACAAGAAGCTGACCGACGTCGGCGTGCGGGTGCTGCGTTACGCCGAAAGCGCGGTGCTGGACGATCCCGAAAGCGTCGCCAAATCGATCAGTGTCGAGGTGAACAAACCTTTCACCAAGCCAGGCGCGCGCCGGGAGGCGCCGCGCCGCGACGGACCGCCGCGTTCAAGCTATGGCGCGCGGCCACCCCGCCGCGATGCCGGCGGTGGTCGTGGAGGCTATCGCGGATGATGGTCGCGCTGCTCCTGGCGCTATCGACGCCGGCCGAGATCGCGGCGTGGGATGGCTTGCCGATCCCCGACGCGATCGGGGTGCCGGCGGCCAATTATATCACCTGCATCAGCGGCGGGACTTTGGATGACATCGCTGCGGGCACGACCTCGGCTGCGAACGATCGGCGGCAGGCCATGGACCTGACCCTCGAGGATTGCCGCCATGAGCGCACCCAGGCGGCCGAGGCGATGAACGCCAGGATGGCGCAAGTGCCCGGCTGGACCGATCCGGAAATCCGCGCCGCCAAGGTTGAGCGGATCCTGTCCTCCGCCGAGCAACGCGTCGGCTTCATAGCCACGAACCCGGCCGGTTTTCAGGCGATGGTCGCGGCCATGCGGCAATGCCGCGCCGCCGGTGACAACAATTGCGAAGACAAGGCGGCGGCGCATTTGCCCGCGCAATCGAAAGCGAATTGAGAGTTCCCATGCTTCAGATCGATAACCTTCAGGCGACCGTCGCCGACAAGTCCATCCTCAAGGGCCTTTCGCTCACCATCAACGCGGGCGAGATCCATGCGATCATGGGCCCCAATGGCGCGGGCAAGTCGACGTTGGGCTACACCCTGGGCGGACGCCCGGGTTACGAGGTGACGGGCGGATCGGTGTCGTTCGCCGGGCAGGACCTGCTTGACCTGGAGCCGCACGAGCGCGCCGCCGCGGGCCTGTTCCTGGGCTTCCAGTACCCGGTCGAGATTCCCGGGGTGTCCTTCGTCCAGTTCCTGCGCGAGGCGGCGAATGCCCAGCGCAAGGGCCGTGGCGAGGAGCCGCTGTCGGGCGGCGAGTTCCTCAAGCTGGCGCGTGAAAAGGCGGGGCTGCTGCGGATGGACATGGACATGCTCAAGCGGCCGGTGAACGTCGGCTTTTCCGGCGGCGAGAAGAAGCGCGCCGAGATGGTGCAGATGGGCATCCTCGATCCCAAGCTGGCGATCCTCGACGAGACCGATTCGGGCCTCGACATCGATGCGCTGCGGATTTGCGGCGAGGGCATCAACGCGATCATGCGCAAGCCCGACAAGGCGGTACTGCTGATCACCCACTACCAGCGCCTGCTCGACTACGTGAAGCCGGACTTCGTGCACGTTCTGGCCGGCGGCCGGATCATCCGCACCGGTGGTCCGGAACTGGCGCTGCAGCTGGAGAGCGAAGGCTACGAGGCGGTGGTCGCGTGAACACGCTGGCGCTTCCGACCCGGCGGGACGAGGGCTTCCGCTACTCCGACATTGATGCGCTGGCAGGCGTGTGGCCGGTCGCGCGCGAGGACATCACGGTTGCTGCCGGGACCAGCGGCTCGCTTGAGATCGTCGCCACCGATGGAGGCACCGTCGCAAGGCATCTGCTGATCACGCTCGAGGCGAGCGCGACGTTCGACTTGCGCGTGCTGAACGCCGGACCTGCTTTCGGTCGCATCGAAGTCGATGTGATCCTGGGCGAAGGCGCGGATTTCACGCTTGGCGCGGCGCAGCTCGCTACCGGGTCCGAGACGGTCGAGATCGTCACCGAGGTCATGCACGCGGCGCCGAACTCGACCTCCAAGCAGATCATCCGGACCGCGCTCGCCGGCCACTCGACCGGCACGTACCTGGGCCGCATCGCCGTCGCGCGCGGCGCTGACGGGACCGATGCCGAACAGTCGGTGCGGGCGATGCTGCTCGAGCGCACCGCGACGATGAACGCGCGCCCCGAACTCGAGATCTACGCCGACGACGTCAAGGCCGCGCACGGCTGCGCCGTCGGCGAACTCGACGCGCAGGGCCTGTTCTACCTGATGTCGCGCGGGCTCACCCCGCCGCAAGCCAAGCGGCTGATGCTGCAGGCGTTCATTGCCGAAGCCTTCGCCGGAGCACCGGGTGAAGAGGCGCTGAGCGAGGCTGCCCTGACTCGGTTGGAGGCGATCCTATGACGAGCAGCCAGACATTGGTCGACACCGCCGAGCGGGTCGCGGTGACCACCGACATACGTTCGCAATTCCCCGGCATGTGGAATCTCGATGGTTCACCGTGGCGTTATCTCGATACCGCCGCGACGGCGCAGAAACCGCAAGCGGTGATCGACGCCACTGTCCGCGCGATGGGGGTCGACTATGCGACCGTCCACCGCGGCGTCTATGCGCGTTCTGCGGAAATGACGCTCGGCTTCGAAGCCGCACGCCGATGTGTCGCCGCTTTCATCGGCGCGCGAGAGGACGAGGTGGTGTTCACCCGCGGCGCGACCGAGGCGATCAACCTTGTCGCCAGTACCTGGGGGGAAGCCAACCTAAAGGCCGGCGATCGCATCCTGCTGTCGCAGCTCGAACATCACTCCAACATCGTCCCATGGCAGCTTCTGCGTGAGCGCGTCGGCGTCGAAATCGATGTCTGCCCACTGACGCCGGATGGTCGGATCGATCTCGAAGCGGCGACACGGATGCTGACGCCAGCGCACAAGCTCGTCGCATTCTCCCATGTCTCCAATGTGTTGGGCTCCGTGCTCCACGTGGAACATGCCGCCGCCCTGGCGCATGGCGTTGGCGCCAAACTGCTGATCGACGGTTGCCAGGCGGCGCCGCGTATCAAGCTCGACATGGCGGCGCTGGACTGCGATTTCTATGTCTTCTCGGCGCACAAGCTCTATGGCCCGACCGGTATCGGTGCGTTGTGGGCACGGCATGAAATACTCGACGCGATGCCGCCCTGGCATGGCGGCGGTGCGATGATCGACACCGTCTCGTTCGAGAAGACGACGTTTGCCTCGGCGCCACAGCGTTTCGAAGCGGGAACGCCGATGATCATCGAGGCGATCGGCCTGGCTGCCGCGATCGACTGGTTAGACGCGATCGGCCTCGACGTCGCTCAGGCCCACGAGCGTACGCTTGCCGCCAAGCTGCGCGATGAACTGTCGCTGCGTAACGATGTGACGCTGTTCGGGCCTGCAGACTCGATCGGCATCACTAGTTTTGCGCTCGATGGGGTGCATCCGCACGATCTCGGCACTATCTTGGACGAGGAAGGCGTGGCGATCCGGGCCGGACATCACTGTGCCCAGCCGTTGATGGCGCATTTGGGCGTTCCCGCCACGGCGCGCGCCAGCTTTGGGCTCTACAACGACGAAACCGACATCGAGGCGCTCCTGAAAGGGATCGAGCGCACGCGAAGGATCTTTGCCTGATGACCGACAGTACTGAAGACAAGCCGCGCTTCGCGGTCGAGGAAGTCGTTTCCGCCACACCGCCGCCCCGCGCGCGGGTGGACGATGCGGCCGACGATGGCTCCATCGCCAACGAAGGCGCGGCGCACAAACTGGCGCGCAAGAAGGACTACCTCGAAGGTTTTCTAGCGGCGCAGCCCGTAGCCGAAGATCCCAACGGTCCCGGTGGCGCGCTTTACGAGAACATCATCCAGGCGTTGAAGGAGATCTTCGATCCCGAGATCCCGGTGAACATCTACGATCTGGGACTGATCTATGGCGTCGACGTGTCGCTCGATGGTGCGGTCGCAGTGCAGATGACGCTGACGACGCCGCACTGCCCGGTGGCCGAATCGATGCCCGGTGAAGTCGAGATGCGGGTCGCTGCCGTTCCGGGCGTGCGCGATTGCGACGTGGCGCTGGTGTGGGATCCGCCGTGGGACATGGCGAAGATGACCGACGAGGCCAAGCTCGAACTGGGCATGTTGTGACCATTTCCGGCGCAATGTCCGACGTAAAGAGGCTGACATGACGACTGAAACCAAGACCCGCTTACGCCCGGCCGCTGTCATCCTCACCGATGGTGCACATGCGCGCATCGCCAAGCTGATGGCCGAGGCGCCCGCCGATGCGATCGGCGTCAAGCTGTCGACGCCGCGTCGCGGTTGCTCGGGGCTCGCCTATTCGGTCGATTACGTGACGCAGGCGCAACCGTTCGACGAGCGGATCGAAACGCCCGGCGGCCCGTTCTTCATCGACGGCGCTTCGGTGCTCTATCTCGTCGGCAGCACGATGGACTGGCGCGAAGACGATTTTACCGCCGGCTTCGTGTTCGAAAATCCGAACGCCAAGGGTGCCTGCGGCTGCGGTGAGAGCTTTACGGTCTAGCGACCCTTCAGCGCCGCGACGCAAGCGGCGCGGTCGACATCCTGCCCGTCCGAAGAGCGTCGTGCGTCCACGTACGACGCCACGGGTGCGCGCGACGTGGTGGTGGGATACAGAAACACGTCTAGGACGCAGGCTTTGCCGATGAACTGCAACTTGCGGGCATCGCCTTCCCACACGTTCAGGCGGGATGGGCCGAACTGGCGCACCAGCGCACTTTCATCGGCGCCGATGACGGATTCGAGGCCCGGTATCGCCTGGAACTTCGGATCGCGTGGCGGCACCCGGACTGGCGGTCGCACCGTCTGATTGCCGATGATCTTGCCAGGGCGCGAGGCCGTGCCCGCGCCTCCCGTCGATGCGCAGGCCGCAAGCAGCGGCACCAACAGCATGGCTGTGGCTATTGCGCGGAGGGATGGCGGAGTCGGGATCGGGACGCACGGGGAAGCTGGCATGATCGTCGATCGCATTGCCGGGGCTTGGCGGCCTGTCAATGCCGCGCGAGGTTGTCGCGCGTTCGAGCGCACGCTACTCGCGACATGAAGCAGTGCCTGCCTCGAACCGCCAGGCACCAGGGAAAACGCACAGCATGAATGATACCTCGCCCGAGCCGCGCTACGACGTGATCGCGATCGGCAATGCCATCGTCGATGTTCTCGCCCACAGCCGCGACGAGGTGATCGAGGAACTGGGGCTGACGCGCGGAGGCATGGCGCTGGTCGACACCGCGCGGGCCGAGGAACTCTACGCGCACATGGGGCAGACGACGCAGGTTTCCGGCGGATCGGCCGCCAACACGCTGGCCGGTATGGCCGCGCTGGGGGCACGCTGCGCCTTTATCGGCCAAGTCGCCGACGATACGCTCGGCGAAGTCTTCGCGCATGACATCCGCGCCGCCGATATCGCCTTTGCCACTCCGGCGCGCGCGGGCGATCCACCGACCGCACGGTGCATGATCTTCGTGACGTCCGATGCGCAGCGCACGATGAACACCTTTCTGGGCGCATCGCAGTTCCTCCCGGCGGACGCGCTCGACCTCGACGCCATCGCCGATTCGGCAGTGCTTTATCTCGAGGGCTACCTCTGGGATCCCGAGGAACCCCGTCTGGCGATGCGGCAGGCGATCGAAACCGCCAAGGCGGCCGGTAGCCGGGTGGCGTTCACCTTGTCCGACACGTTCGTGATCGACCGCCATGGCGACGATTTTCGCGAGCTTATCGCGCGCGGCGAGATCGACATCCTGTTCGCCAACGCCACGGAACTCGCTTCGCTCACCGGCATTGCCGATTTCGAACAAGGCCTTGCCTCGCTGACCGGCAAGGTGCCGGTCGTGGTCGCGACCAAGGGCGAGGCGGGCGCTGTCGCCATTGCTCATGGCGAGCGGGCCGAAGTATCTGCAGAACCTGTCGCTCGCGTGGTCGATACCACCGGTGCCGGCGACTTGTTCGCGTCGGGCTTCCTGTTCGGGCACGTACGTGGCAGACCGTTGGCCGAGTGCCTGCGGCTGGGCGCGATCTGCGCGAGCGAGGTGATCTCGCACTTCGGCGCTCGGCCCGAAGTCGATCTGGCGGCGCTGGTCCAAGAGCGGATGGGCTGATCGTGATCGGCCGGAAAGGAAACGCAGCGTGACCTACCCGGCCCTGATCGATTTCGAAGCGAGCTGCCTGCCGGAATACGGCCAGTCCTATCCCATCGAAGTCGCGGTGGCGCGGATCGATGGCACCAGCCGCACCTGGCTGATCCGTCCGGCCGAGGCCTGGCGTTACTGGGACTGGTCGCCCGAGGCCGAGGCCCTGCACGGCATCAGCCAGGAGATGATCGCGCGCGAAGGCCTGCCACCCGAACGGGTGCTGGCCGAGCTGACCGAGTTCGTCGGCGAATGCATCGTCTATGCCGATGCCGACCTCGACGCCTATTGGCTGGAAGTGCTGGCGCAGGCGGCTGCGGCCAATCCGCAGTTCCCGGTCCGGTACCTGGGCGAATACATGCTCGAACGCGGCTACACGCGCGAGCAGGTCGTGGCCGCGCTTGAGCAGGCGCGCGAACGGATGCCGACACTGCACATCGCCCGCGACGATGCCAGCCGGCTCGCACTGACCGTCAAGCTGCTGCTCGATGGCGAAGCGAAGGCCTGAGCCTACTGCGCCGTGCCTCTGTCGATTGGGGCGGGTGCGGGTGTCGGCGCGTTGTAACCTCCTTGTAGTTCGCCCAGGCATTGCGCGCGGGCGGCATCGCGATCGGCGACGAGGCGGCCGCTGATCTGCACGGGCAGCGCGCAGCCTTGCTGTGGCTCGATCGGGAATTTGCGCGCGCAACCCTCGCGGGTGCTGAACAGATCGTCGGCGCAATCGTCGTATGCCGCCTGCTGACGCGCGTTCTGAGCGCGGCAACCCGAATTCCAGCGCGCACTGTAGGTCGCATTCGCGGTACCCACGCAAGCCTGATAGCGCTGCTGGGCCGCCTCCCGCCGTTGCGTCTCGGCCAGGCGCGCGCGCTCGAGATCGGCGGTGCGATCGGTGCTCTCCACTTGCTGCCGGGTTCCGGTGTCGAGCGTCTCGTGGATCGCCTGCGCGGGCAGGAAGATGCCGAAGTAATAACCGACGCCCGCGCCGGCCAGCAGCACCGCGCCCGCCAGACTGTATTTCAGAGCTGCGTCGGGCTGCATCGCCACCGCCTCAGACCGCTTCGCGCGCGACTTCGCGCCAGCCGATGTCGCGGCGGCAGAAGCCGGTGGGAAAGTCGATGGCATCGACCGCGGCGTAGGCGCGTTCCTGCGCCTCGCGGACGGTGGCGCCGGTCGCCGTGATGTTGAGTACGCGGCCGCCGCCGGCGGTCAGGTGTCCGGCCGCGTCGAGCGTGGTGCCGGCATGGAAGACCTTGGCCCCATCCACCTCGGCCGCCGCGATACCCGCGATCGATCCACCCTTGTCGGGCGTGCCGGGATAGCCGTTCGCCGCCATCACCACGGTCAGCGCCACGGCGGGCGAGAAGCGCGGCGGCTGGATCGCGGCGAGCCGGCTTTGCGCGCAGGCGAGCAGCAGTTCGACCAGGTCGCTTTCCAGGCGCATCATCAGCACCTGGCATTCGGGATCGCCGAAGCGGGCGTTGTATTCGATCAGTTTTGGCCCGTGACGCGTCAGCATCAGCCCGGCGTAGAGCACGCCGGAGTACGAGCAGCCCTCGTTCGCCATCGCCCGCACCGTGGGGGTAAGGATACGCGCCATCGCCTCGCCCTCCAGCAAGGGCGTGAGCACCGGCGCGGGGCTGTAGGCGCCCATGCCGCCGGTGTTGGGCCCGGTATCGCCTTCACCCACGCGCTTGTGGTCCTGCGCCGAGCCGAACGGGACGATGGTGCTGCCGTCGGTCAGCGCGAAGAAGCTGGCCTCCTCGCCTTCGAGGAACTCCTCGATCACCGCTTCGGCACCGGCTTCGCCGAATCGGCCAGAGAAGATCTCGCGCACTGCTTCTTGTGCTTCGTCCATGGTCATCGCGACGGTCACGCCCTTGCCGGCGGCGAGGCCATCGGCCTTGATGACCACCGGCGCGCCGAAC
The DNA here is from genome assembly GCF_055361525.1 of Novosphingobium sp. TK46. Taxonomy (NCBI): domain Bacteria; kingdom Pseudomonadati; phylum Pseudomonadota; class Alphaproteobacteria; order Sphingomonadales; family Sphingomonadaceae; genus Novosphingobium; species Novosphingobium sp. TK46. The sequence goes on along the minus strand of NZ_CM143963.1, from coordinate 1,582,227 downwards.
CCGTCGAGCGCGGTGAGGCCGTCCGCCTCGTTCGAGACGCGCACGTACCGCGCGGTCGGGATTCCGGCGCGCTCGCACAAGTCCTTGGTGAAGCCCTTGGAGCCCTCCAGCCGTGCCGCGTCACGGCTTGGTCCGAACACCGAGATGCCCAGGGCGCGCAGGCTGTCGGCAAGGCCATCGACCAGCGGCGCTTCGGGACCGATCACCACCAGGCCGATCGCCTGCTCTTCGCAGAACAGGATGACCGCCGGATGGTCGGTCGCATCCAGCGCGACGCAGGTGGCGTGTTCGGCGACGCCGGGATTGCCAGGCGCGGCGAACAGAGTGCCGCACAGCGGGGATTGCGCCAGCTTCCAGGCGAGAGCATGTTCGCGGCCCCCCGAGCCCAGCAACAGGATGTTCATGGCGCTGCCTTTCGATGACGACGACGATTACGATCTGCGCGGCAACCGCCGCAAGGCGCCGCTCGTAGCGAAGGCTGTCGCGGGCGACAACGCCGAGCCGCTGTCGGTCAGCGAACTTTCGGCACGGCTCAAGCGAACGGTCGAGGATCGCTTCGGGTTCGTGCGCCTGCGCGGGGAGCTCTCGGGCGTGAAGCGCGCCGCATCGGGCCACCTCTATTGTTGCCTTAAGGACGACAAGGCGATCATCGACGGCGTGATGTGGAAAGGTGGGGCGCAACGCCTCGCCTTCCGGCCCGAGGATGGCGTCGAGGTCATCGCCACCGGCAAGCTGACGACGTATCCCGGCCGCTCGAAGTATCAGATCGTCGTCGAGACGATGGAGATCGCCGGTGAGGGCGCGCTGCTGGCCCTGCTCGAAAAATTGCGCGCACGGCTCGCCGACGAAGGCCTGTTTGCCGCCGACCGCAAGCGCGAGTTGCCGTACCTGCCGGCGACGATCGGCGTGGTGACCTCGCCCACCGGAGCGGTGATTCGCGACATCCTGCATCGCCTTGCCGATCGCTTTCCCAGCCGTGTCCTCGTCTGGCCGGTGCTGGTCCAGGGGCAGGGTGCGGCCGAGCAGGTCGCGGCGGCGGTGCGCGGATTCTCCGCGATGCCGCCCGAGGGCGTCGGCAATGTGCCCCGGCCCGATCTGGTGATCGTGGCGCGCGGCGGCGGCTCGATCGAGGATCTATGGTCGTTCAACGAGGAGATCGTCGTGCGCGCGGTTGCCGATTGCACGATCCCGATCATCTCGGCGGTGGGCCACGAGACCGACACCACCTTGTGTGACCATGCCGCGGATCGCCGTGCGCCGACACCGACCGCCGCCGCCGAGATGGCGGTGCCGGTGCGCGCGGAACTGGCGGCGACCCTGGCCGAGCTCGCCATCCGCAAGCAGCGCTGTGCCGCGCGGCCCGTGGCCTTGGGGCGTGAGCGGCTGGACGCGCGCGTCCGCCACTTGCCCAAGCCCGAGGCCTTGCTGGCAGCCAAGGCGCAGCGGCTCGACGAGGCGGGCGAACGCCTGCGCCGGGGCTTGCGGGAACGCGCGCAAGCCGCACGCGGACGGCTTGACTCTCAAAGCGGCAAGCTCTCGCTCCCGCTCCTGCGTCACCGCATCGAACGCGCGGACGAGCGGCTAGCCCGCGCCGGCCTCACGCCGGCCTTGCTGCAACGCCAGCTTGCCACCGCGATCCGGCACTTCGCCCCGGTAGCCCGCGTGCTGCCGCAGCTCGATCCGGACAAGCCGCTGGCCAAGGGCTTTGCCCGGGTCACCGATGCCGCCGGGCAGACGCTGACCGACAGGGCCCAGGCCGAACGCGAGCCGACGCTGATCCTGAAGTTCCGCGATGGCGATCTGACCGTCGCGCCCGGCAGCAGCCCGCGCAAGGTCTCGCGCTCCAGGGAGCTTGGGCCTCAGCAAGGCGATTTGTTCTGACCATGACCATCTGCTAGGAGCGTGGCCATGCTGATGTCCTCTGCCGAACGTCCCGCCACCTTGCGCTATGGCCCCAACGGGTTCCGCATGCTGAGCCCAGGGGACCATGTCCTGTGCGCCGTGACGCTGGAGAAGATCCCGCTCGAAGTGCTGCGTTACTGGAGCGCCGAGCGGCAGGAGCCCTACGCCAGCGCGGAAATCGCTACCCGGCGGCTGCTCGGCGCCTCATGATTCGCGTTCCTTTGTGGTGTGCTGCCGTCATGGCGGCGGTATTGCCTGTGCTTGCAAGCTGCAGTTCGGTTCCCCCACCTGCCGCAAACAATCCCGCCGGCGCCGGCCTGCCCGGCCCTGATCGACCGGTCTATGTACCGGCGCGTCCGGCGACCTTCGCGTTCGCTGGGGAGTTGACGCAAGGCGGCTGGGTGAAGGGCACCGTGCCTTCCGGAACCCGCACCTTGACGCTGGATGGCAAGCCGGTGGCGATCGCGCCCGACGGCAGCTTCTTTGCAGGTTTTGATCGTGACGCCGGTCCGTCCGCGATACTGGTCGCGACGTCGCGCCAGGGCGAGCAGGTGACCCGCCCGTTGGTCATTTCGAAGCGCGCCTGGGCGATCGAGAACGTGAACATCGCGCGTCGCCAATCCGGCCCCTCGGAAGCATTCCTCGCGCTGCGTCGGCCCGAACTTGCCCGGATCGAGGCGGCGCGTACCCGCCAGACCGATGCGATGGGCTGGCGGCAGGATTTCATCTGGCCGGTCAAGGCGCGTATTTCCGGCCGGTTCGGCTCGCAGAGGGTCTATCGCGGGGAGCCGGGGGCTTACCACTCGGGCCTCGACATCGCCGGTGGGCCGGGAACCGCGTTCGTGGCGCCGGCCGATGGCGTGGTGATCCTGGCGGCGGATCGGCCCTTCACGCTGGAGGGCAACCTGCTGATGATCGATCATGGCATGGGCCTGAACAGTGCATTCCTGCATTGCTCGACGATCCTGGTACACGAGGGCGACCATGTGAAGCAGGGCCAGGTCATCGCCCGCATCGGGGCGACCGGACGCGCCACCGGCCCGCACTTGCACTGGTCGGTCAAGTGGAACGATTCGCGGCTCGATCCGATCCTGCTGACCGGGCCGATGCGGTAGGCGTCCGGTCGGCCCTGGGCCGGCATCTTGGCACAGGTTCCTGGGCTGGTGGGGTTGCACCACAGGGCCACTGCCCTATCAGGCCATCGTGCAGCGCAATATCGCTCTCCTGATCCTGCTGCTCGGCGTGACCGTAACCACTTGGTTGCGGTCGGACCGGGTGCTGATCGTGCCCAACGACACCCTTCACTTTCGCGCTCTCAAGCTGCCGCCGGCGCCGATTCTCGCTGCGCATCTCGGTCCGTTCCGGCTGGTCGGCGCCTGGCACATGACGTTGGGATCGTACAAGTTCGGCGGCTATTCGGCGCTCGTGGCGTTGCCCGATGCGCGGTTGCTGGCGGTTGCCGACAATGGCCGTTTCCTGACCTTCATGCCTCCGGGCGGGCGCCCCTATACACCGCGCTTCGGCACGCTGCTGAACGACAAGCGCAACGACAAGCGCAACGTCGATAGTGAATCGGCGACGCGCGATCCGAAGACCGGCACCATCTGGCTGGGGCTGGAATACGTGAACGCCGTGGTGCGGATCGGGCCGCACTGGCTCGAGACCGGGCGCGTCCGCCCGCGCGCCATGGCCAACTGGCCTTCGAACTCAGGAGCCGAAGCGATGGTGAGGCTCGCCGATGGCCGCTTCGTCGCCTTGTCCGAAGGTGCGCAGGAATGGATCTATCCGCATCGCCACGATGGCGTGCTGTTCGCCGGCGATCCCATTGCCGTTCACGGCAAGGCACAGCGGTTCACGTTCGATGGACCGGCTGCTTTCGATCCCGTGGACATGGCGCAGATGCCCGACGGGCGCGTGCTGGTGCTGATGCGCACGCTGATCTGGCCACTTCCGGAGCGCTTCGCCGGCCGGATCGCGATCGGCGATCCGAAGCAGATCCGTGCCGGTGGCGTGTGGAAGGTCACCCAGGTCGCGACACTTGCCTCCGGCCTGCCGATCGACAACTTCGAAGGGATGGCGATCGTGCCGCGCGATGATGGCAAGTTGATAGTTTGGCTGATCTCGGACGACAATCAGACCCAACTGCAGCGCACGTTGTTGTGGAAGCTGGTGGTCGATCCGGCCGACTTGCCCGGCGCTCCCCGATCACGCGAAAAGGCGCGCGGATCGCTCCGCACGCCTAGATAGGTTCGCTTGCAGCGCCCCGCCGAAGCGGAGCGGCTGGATCAGGCGGCGACCGTCTGCTTCTTCTTGAGGTCGCGCTTCACCTTGAGGGCGCGCGCGCTCAGCTTTTCGTCACCGGCCTTGAGCAGCCAGTTGTCGAGACCGCCATTGTGCTCCACCGAGCGCAGGCCGTGGGTCGAAACGCGGAACTTGAAGCTGCGCTCCAGGCCATCGGACAGCAACGTCACGTTCTGCAGGTTGGGCAGGTAGACGCGCTTGGTCTTGTTGTTGGCGTGGCTGACGTTGTTGCCGGTAAGGCGGCTCTTGCCGGTCAGTTCGCAGATACGGGACATGTGTAATCTCGCTAGAAAAATGTCTGTGCCGATTAAACGGGAAGGCGGGCCCTTAGCGAGTCGCCTCGCCAAGGTCAAGTTGTGCACAGGCGTCCGACCCGCTAGCGCCGCCGAATGACCGCGCGATGGCCCCTCCCTTTACCGATGGCGCAGGCGCTTGAACAGGCGCGTTTGGCGGCTTTCGAGGGGGAGGTGCCGATCGGCGCGGTCATCGTCCGCAACGGCGTGGTGATCGCCACCGGACGCAATGCGCCGCGAGCGCGCCATGATCCCACGTCCCATGCCGAGATCGAGGCGATTCGCGCTGCGGCCCAGGTCATCGGCAACGAGCGGCTGGATGGATGCGAACTGTGGGTGACGCTTGAGCCTTGCGCGATGTGCGCGGGCGCGATCGTCCATGCCCGGATCGCGAGGCTGTACTACGCAGCGTCCGATCCCAAGGGTGGCGCGGTGGAGCATGGCGCTCGCGTGTTCGACCACCCGCAGTCGCTGCACCGACCGGAGGTCTATGCGGGGATCGGTGAAGCCCAGGCGGCGGAACTGCTGCGCGGTTTCTTCCGCGCACGGCGATGAGTCAAAGGCCCCGCCAGATCTTCAGCCTTGCGGTATCGGCGGGCCCGAACTTGGCGGAATCGCAACGCTTGGGCAGGAAGCGCCGGGAATAGCACAGGCGTACCTCGCGCAGCCAACCCGTCTTGCTGACTTGCAAGCCGACCTGCTCGGCGGTCCATGCGGGATTGGCGACGACGAAGGCACGGCGAAAATCGCCTGCGGTAAGGCCATCCTGGCGAGAGATGCGATCGGCATCGGGCCACCGGATCGAGCGCCACAAAACTTGCGCCACTTTGAAATACTGCGCCGGCGTCTTGGCCATGCAGCTGCCGTGCTTGCTCCATTCATGTGCCAGCAGCCGCGCCGAAGGCGTCATGCACAAGTTGCCCCGCAGGTCGGCGGGCGACGGCTGCGGGCGGGTGGCGCACCATTGCGGGGAGGGGCCCCACGCCGCTTCGGGCCAGAGCCCATGGAGGATGAAGCCGAAGCGTCCGTCGCGGCCCGAGCATTGCATCGCGCCGCTGTCGCCGCTGGTCTTGCAGTAGTCCGGCGACCAACTCGCCGCCAAGGTATAGCCGGCGATCGCGCTGCGGCGTGATGGACCATCGGGAGTGACGCGCCCGACCGGCTCTATGCGGCTGGGCGGCGTGCATTGATAGGCTTGCGCCAGCGCCGGCGAGGGCAGCAGCGCCAGGACGGCGGCCAGACGCCTCACAGCGGTGTGAAGTCCAGCCCGATGTCGGCGGCTGGCGCGCTCTGGGTCAGGCGGCCGACCGAGACATAGGTGACGCCCGTCGCCGCGATTGCGCCGATGGTGTCGAGGTTGACCCCGCCCGAAGCCTCGGTGGGAACGCGCCCGGCGACGATCGCCACCGCATCGCGCAACGCGATCGTCCCCATGTTGTCGAGCAGGAGGTGGTCCGCGCCTGCCGCCAGCGCCGGTTCGATCTGGTCGAGATGGTCGACCTCGCAGATGACCCGGGCGACACCGGCGGCCTTGGCGCGCGCGACGGCGGGGCCGACGCCGCCGGCCACCAGGACGTGGTTGTCCTTGATCATTGCCGCGTCCCACAGGCCCATGCGATGATTCTGCGCGCCGCCCATGCGGGTGGCGTACTTTTCGAGATGACGCAGGCCGGGGATGGTCTTGCGCGTGTCGAGCAGCGTCGCGTTGCCCCACATCTCCTCGACATACTGCCGCGTCAGCGTGGCGATGCCCGAGAGGTGCTGCACGGTGTTGAGCGCGGATCGCTCCGCCGTCAGCATCGCGCGCGCGCTGCCCGTCAGGCGCATCAGGTGCGTGCCGGGCTTCACCTGCGCGCCTTCCGCCACGAGGATCTCGATCGCCATCGCGGGGTCGAGCTTGCGGAAGAAGGCGGCGGCGATCGGCAGGCCGGCGACGGTGATCGCGTCGCGCGAGTCCATTATGCCCGAAAAGCGCGCGTCGGCATCGATCACGCTTTCCGAAGTGACGTCATGCCCACCGTCGGGCAGGCCGACGCCCAGATCCTCGTCGAGGGTGGCGGTGACGAACGAGTCGAGATCGAAGCCGGGAATGCAAAAAGTCATGGCCGCAGTCTTTTGCGCGTGTCGGACATCTGCGCAAGCGTGGCTTGGTATTCGCGCAAGCGCAGGGTTGCTGCTAGCAGTGTTGCGATGATCCCGACAGCTGACCCCGCCGCGCCGGTGCGCGCGCATCGCTGGTACTCGCACACTTATGTGCAGGTGCTGATCGCCATCGCGCTGGGTGCGCTGCTGGGATATCTGCGCCCGCAAACGGGCGAGGCGATGAAGCCGCTGGGCGACGCCTTCATCGCGCTGGTCAAGATGATCATCTCGCCGGTGATCTTCCTCACCATCGTCACCGGGATCGCCGGTATGCGCGACCTGGCCTCGGTCGGGCGCGTGGCGGCCAAGGCCTTCGGCTATTTCCTGTTCTTCTCGACCCTGGCGCTGTTCGTCGGGCTGATCGTGGCCAATGTGGTGCGGCCGGGGGCGGGGCTGGACATCAATCCCGCGACGCTCGATGCCGGCAAGGTCGCGCAATATGCCGCCAAGGCGCACGACACCTCGCTGGTGGGCTTCCTGCTGGGCATGATCCCGACCAGCCTGGTCTCGCCGCTGGTGGGCGAGAACATCCTCCAGACGCTGGTGGTGGCGATCCTGTTCGGCGTCGCGCTGACGCTGGTGGGCGAGCGTGGCGAGCGCGTGGTGAGCGTGCTGGAAGACGTCGCGGTGGTGGTGTTCCGAATCGTCGGCATTCTGATGAAGGCTGCGCCGATCGGGGCGTTCGGGGCGATGGCCTTCACGATCGGCAGCTACGGCATTGGCGCGCTGGCCAAGCTCGCGTTCCTGGTGGGCACGTTCTACCTGACGTCGATCCTGTTCGTGGTGGTCGTGCTGGGCGCCGTCGGTCTTTGGGCCGGGTTCTCGATCTTCCGCCTGATCGCCTATCTCAAGGCCGAGCTGCTGCTGGTGCTGGGCACGTCCTCGTCCGAAAGCGCGCTGCCGCTGCTGATCGAGAAGATGGAGCATGCCGGTTGCCCGCGCGAAGTGGTCGGGCTGGTGGTGCCGACGGGGTATTCGTTCAACCTCGATGGCACCAACATCTACATGACGCTGGCAGCGCTGTTCATCGCGCAGGCCTGCAACGTCGATCTGACGCTGTCGCAGCAGTTGCTGCTGCTGGGCGTCGCGATGGTGTCGTCGAAGGGCGCTGCGGGTGTGACCGGGGCCGGGTTCGTGACGTTGGCGGCGACCTTGCAGGTGGTGCCGACGGTGCCGCTGGCGGGCATGACACTGATCCTGGGCGTCGATCGCTTCATGTCCGAGTGCCGCAGCCTGACCAACTTCGTCGGCAATGCGGTGGCGGCGATCGTCGTATCGAAGTGGGAGGGCGGGCTGGACCATGCCCGGCTGGACGCAGCGTTGAAGGGATAGGGGGGCTCATCGCCGCTTCGTCATCCCCGCGCAGGCGGGAATGACGATTGACGAAGCGTAAGCTTAGAAGGCTTGTGCCCTCAATGCACGAAGCGGGCGATCACGTCGCGATAGCTGCGGCTCACCTTCACCTGCGCGCCCGAATCGAGCACCAGGAAGCATTCGCCGTTGGTGTGCGGCTTCACCTGACGCACCTGGTTGAGGTTGACGATGGTCGAACGGTGCACGCGCTGGAACACGCGGGGATCGAGGCGGCGCTCCAGATCCTTCATCGTCTCGCGCAGGATCAGCGAATTGTCGGCGGTGCGGATGCACATGTAATCGCCGGCGGCCTCGATGTGCTCGATCGAATCGACATCGATGCGGAAGATCTGGCCGCGATCCTTGATGTTGATCAGCTTTTCGAATCGGTCGGTGCTGGGTTCGGCCTCGTCGGGCATCTGGTCCATCGCATCGGGCGCGACTTCGGCCAGCACCGTCTTGAGCTTTTCCGCCTCCTCGACGCCGCGCTTCTCGGCCAGGCGGGTGCGCACGCGGGCAAGGGTATCGGCCAGCTTGTCGTCCTCGACCGGCTTCATGAGGTAATTCACCGCGTTCGCTTCGAACGCGCGGACGGCATGTTCCTGATAGGCGGTGACGAACACGAACAGCGGTGGCTCGATCTCCATCACGCCCTTGACCACCGAGAACCCGTCGAAGCCGGGCATCTGGATGTCGAGGAAGACGAGGTCGGGCTTTTCGGTCTTGATCTTGCGGATCGCCTCGCGCCCGTTGGAGCACGTGTCGATGATCTCGACGTCGGTGTATTTCTCAAGCCTGAGCTGGAGACCCTGGATGGCCAGCTTTTCGTCATCGACGAGGATCGTGCGGATAGTCATTCGGTAATATCTCCGGCGCTCGAACGCGTGGTCCTCATCAAGGTGTCACCTTGAACGGTGGATGACGCGCGTCGGCAAAAAGCTGCGGCAGTGTATCAGCGTGAGGCGGCTGCGGCGAGTCGAGTGGCCGATGCGGTCTCCCGCACGGTTTCCTGGCTCTCGTAAGGAATCTCGATCACCACGGCGAAGCCGCCTTCGGGCGGTTCGATCGTCTCGAAGCGGTGATCCTCGCCATAGGCCTGAAACAGGCGATCGCGGATATTGGTCAGTCCCACGCCGGTCGAGACCGGTTCACCTCCATCGTATGTCATGCCGGAAAGCCTGTTGTCCGTGGTGGATGTTTGCAAGCCGGGGCCGGTGTCGGAGACGACGATGCGAAGCGTCGAGCCGACGAGTTGCGTGGTGATCGTGATCTCGGCGCCGGTTTCCTGCGGCGCGACCGCGTACTTGATCGCGTTTTCGACCAGCGGCTGCAGCAGCAGCGAGGGCAGCAGCCCCGGCTCGGTTTCGGGCGCGATGTCAAAGGTGGTGCGAAGACGCTCCTCGAAGCGCATGATCTCGATGCCCAGGTACAGCTTGAGCGTCTCCACCTCCTGCGCGACGGTAACGCGGGCCGAAGGCTTGTTGACCAGTGTATAGCGCAGGAACGAGGACAGGCGGCTGAGCATCGCGTTGGCAGGCTCGGTCTGCTTGAGCAGCACCAGCGTCGAGATCGAATTGAGCGTGTTGAACAGGAAATGCGGGTTCAGCTGATAGCGCAGCATGGCAAGCTGCGCCTGCGTCGCCTGATTCTCAAGCCGCAGCAGCTGGTCGTTCTGCTCCTCGACCGTCAGATAGAAGTTGATCGCGTAATAGAGCGCCGACCATGCGCCCAGCAGCGTCGCGTCGTAATAGAAGTAGCCGATAAACAGCTGCGCGAAGCTGGCTTGCGATTCGGCACGGTAGAGCCAGATCACCCAGGCATCGACGAAGGCATAGAGGCCCACCGCGACAGGGATCGCCAGCACGGTGACGCCCCAGGTGACGAGCGGGCGCTGCGAGATGAGCTGGCGGAAGATCACCGCCAGCACCAGCGATATGGAAAACCCGGTGGCGGTGCCGATCAGCACGATGACGAGGAACGTCAGTGGCTGATCGTTGGCGATCGCGGACATCGCCCGCAGCAGCATCGCGCCGGCCCAGCCAACCGCCTGCAGGCGCCAGAAGGCCTGGTTCTTGTTCGCGAAGAACGGGATCGGCTTGATCGGGAGCACGGCCATGGTCCGTGGTACTAGCGCAAAAGATTCGGCGCGGGAATCCTTGTGGTTTCACGAGGTCCAGTCGTGCGGACCACCCGATCAGCTCTTGCGCGCGGCCTTGAGCGCTTCTTCCAGCTTGTCCACGCCCACCGCGCCCGCGATCAGCTCATCCCCGGCGACCCAGCTTGGCGTGCCGCCAAAGCCCAGCTTCTGCGCCAGCGCCAGGTTCTGCCGGATCTCGGCGGCGACCGGCGCGCTGGCTGCGACCTTGTGCGCGCGGTCGAGGTCGAGCCCGGCGGTGCGTGCCGCAGCCTCGATCGTGGCGGGATCGAGTTGCCCGGCGGCGAACATCGCATCGTGGAACTGCGGGTACTTGCCCTGCTCGGCCGCGGCGAGTGCCATGCGGGCGGCGGCGGCGCTGTGTGGGCTGATGATCGGCAATTCGCGCACGACGATCCGCAAGTCCGGGTTCTGCTGCGCCAGCGCGGCGATATCGGCCACCGACTTGCGGCAGTAGCCGCAGGCAAAGTCGGTGAACTCGACCAGTGTCACCGAACCGCGCGGGTTGCCCAGGATCGCACCGGGGAAGGGCTTCTCGACCGGACCGCGAACCTCGGCCAGCTGGCTCTTGCCCTGGTTGCGCTGCAGGTTGTCCATGGCTTCGGGCAGGATCTCGGGGTGTTCGAGAATCGTGGCGCGGACAATCTGCTCGATCGCCGCGCGATCCGATGCCGGAGCGACCTGGCGGTGTGCGAACCATCCGCCAAGCGCGGCGAGGGCCATCAGCGCGATTACGAGCAGGATGCGCGTGGTGCCGCCACTGCCGGGCGTCCGGGTCTGTGTTGTCATGCCGGATCGCCTACTTGCGTTTGCGGGTCTGTTCAATCTCGCCACGCGCCTGGAACTCGATGTCCTGCGCGCGCAACCAGTCGGGAGACCCCTCGGGCAGGCCCATCTCGGCGGCGCGCGCGCTGGTCAGCGCTTCCTCCATGCGACCGCTCAGCACTTGCTGCTCGGCGCTGGCGAGGCGGGCGCGCGGCATGTCCCCCTGGTTGGCGTAGATCACGCCCAGCTGGTACCAGGCGAACGGGTTCTCGCGATCGCGCGCCACGGCGGCGCGCAACACGGTACCGGCCTCGTCGAAGTTCTTGCGGTCTTCGGTCGCGATCAGCGCATGGCCGAACAGCGTGGCGATCAGCGGTTGGTTGCCGGTAAGCTCGGTGGCGCGACGCAAGGGTGCCAGCGCTTCGGTGGCCTTGCCCGCTTCCAGCAGGATCTGGCCCTTCAGCTCGAGGAAATAGGGGTCGTCCGGCGCGGTCTGCAGCAGCGCATCGGTTTCGGCACGCGCGCGGTCGAGCTGCGAATCCTTGTGGTAGGCGTAGGCCCGGGCATAATGGGCCGGAATCGAATTGTTCGTCAGCGGATAGGTGCGCAGCGTGTCGTTCGGTTCCGCCAGAAAGCCGAACAGCTTGGCCTTGACCCTGGTAAAGCGGGCCTCGATCGCGGGATCGCTTGGCTTGTTCCAGGCCGGATCGGCCTGATAGACATCGGTCAGCGTAGCGATCCGGTCCGCGGTCATCGGGTGGGTGCTGTAGAATTCGTCGCCGTCCTGCGGGCGGTAGCCGTGGCGAAATTCCAGCCCCTGCAGCTTCTGGAAGAATTCCAGCGAGCCCTTGCCGGTAATCCCGGCTTTGGAAAGATAGGATGCGCCGGCCGCATCCGCGCTGGCTTCCTGCGCGCGGTTGTACGCGAGGAACTTGCCCATCGCCGCCTGCTGGCCGGCCATCAGCACGCCCATCGCCGCTTCGCCGCCACCCGCCGCCGCCGCCGCCGCGCCCAGCAGCAGCGAAAGCAGGCTGATGTTGGTCGCCGACTTGCCGCCCAGGTTCAGCACGGCATGGCCACCGACGACGTGGCCCAGTTCGTGCGCGATCACGCCTTGCACTTCGTTGGCGTTGTCCGCCTCGTTGATCAGTCCGGAGTTGACGTAGACCGCCTGGCCCCCGGCGACGAAGGCATTGACGCTGGGATCGTTGATCAGCACCACGTCGACATTCTTGGGGTCGAGGCCGCTTTGCGCGATGATCGGCCGGGACATGTCGCGAAACAGCGCCTCGGTCTCGGCGTCGCGCAGGATCGACTGCGCGGCAGCGGGCAGCGGTGCGAGCATTGCGGCCAGACCAAGCAGAAGGGCAGTGCGCCGCGACGATCTCATAGCCCCCGACTTGCGCAGTCGTGGGGTGAACCAAGGCTTGAGCGGGGAAGCTGTCACGCCTTGCGTCATGCCCGCGTCGGCCGTCGCCGTCGATGCTTTTCGCTTGCGATTCAACCGAGCAGGCGGCGCGCGGCATGCTCCAGCAAGCGTGGATCGTCCGGAACCTCGCCGATCAGGGCGATCTCGCCACCCGGCGCCCGGTGGGCCAGCAACATCGCGAATTCCGGACCTTGCGCCGGCAGGGCCGAGAACGGCAGCACGTCGAGCGTCCGCAGTCGGTCCCGTATGTCGCTGTCGAGCGGCGATGGCGGCGCTACCCTGCCGGCCAACGCGTCACCGTCCGGCACGGGCTCCAGGCGCAGGCGGCGAAGCGGTCCGATCGCGGCTTCGATCTCGAACTGCAATTCCTGCGCTATGTGCGTGTCGGCCAGTTCCTTCCAGTTGACGACACCGAAGACGTGGTCGATCGCTTCGCCGTCGCTGGAAAAGGGCAGCAGGATGCCACGGTACAGCACCGTCGCGCCGCGCCAGTTCACGAACTCCGCTTCGAAACCAACGGGCGCCTGGCGGGTAAGGATCTCGTGATAGTGGTCCGCGATTCGCGACAGCAGCGACCCGTCCGGCGCGTCGCTGAGGCGAGCGATGCTGCCGGGAGGGCCGCATTCGTCCGCCAGCGCCGCCCCGATGCGGCTGATCGCGGGATCCGCGTTGCCGGCGCTGAAGTCGATGAGAACGCCGAAGGGCGCAAGGTCGGCAGGCGTATCGATGACGAACGTCGAGAGCGCGGGAAACCGGCGATCCCCCAGCAGACCGGTCCACAAGCTGTAGGCGCGCACCTGCAGACGGCGTTCGGCACGCCCGACCATCATCGGTAACGGTTCGCAGCCGGTCTCGTCATCGTCGGCGAAGGGGGCGGCGTGCCCATCCCGATCGTCCACCTGACCGCGCAAGATCCCCACTGCCTACCCCCTCGCTTCCCGGATCGAAAAGCTCACCCGTCCCGTTCTGGCTTCGCGTGGTAAATTAATCGTGAAGCCGTGCCCTAGGTGGACGTTTTGACGACGCCTTCTCCGGCTTTGGGCAGGGGCGCGACGATGCGCAGGACGATGGCAGAGACGATCAGGAACGCAGAACCGGCGTGCAAGGTGAATGGCAGGTCCCGCGAATCCGCGAGAGCGCCCCAGGCCCACGATCCCAGCGCCATCCCGCCGAAGGTGACCGCCTGATAGATCGACAGGCATCGCCCCAGGATCGCGTCGGGGGAGCGCATCTGGACCGCGGTGTTGATGCTGGTCAGGATCAGCACCCAGGCCATTCCACCCACGAATGCCGCCGGCAGGGCGTACCAGATGACATGCACCTCTGCCAAAAGCGACAGGACGAACACGAACATCAGCGATCCCAGCGCCAGCACCCCTTCCATCTGCAGCTTGCGGCGAATCGTGCCGATGAACGGCGCGGTGGCGATCGAACCGATGCCGAACAGGCCCAGCATCAGCCCGAACTGGAACTCCGTGCCATGCAACTGGTCGCTGACGATGGTGGGCAGCAGCGCCTGATAGGCCGCCAGGCTGAAGCCCAGCGAAAGCCCGCGCAGCAGGATCCGGCGCAGCGGTGGCGAACTGGCGCAAAATCGCACGCCGATCGCCACCGCCGGCAGGATCGCACGCCGGTCGATCGCGCGCGGCTGCGGTCGCCACCATAGCAGGACACCGATCAGACCGATGTAGCTCAGCGCGTTGACGAGGAACGCGAACGATGTGCCCCACACCGAAATCAGCACGCCGCCAAGTGCCGGGCCGATGCTGCGCGCGATGTTGAACGATATGGAGTTGAGCGCGATCGCCTGCGGCAATTGCTTGCGATCGACCTGCTGGCGCACCGATGCCTGCCACGCCGGTGAATTGAGCGCGGTGCCGATGCCGACCGTCAGGGTGAACGCCAGCAACAGCCCCGGGCCGACGATGCCGAGGTAAGCCATCAACGCCAGCACGCTGGAGACGACCAGCATGCCGACCTGTGCCGCCAGCATGACCTGGCGACGGTCGTAGTTGTCGGCGATAGCGCCGGCGAACACGCCGAACAGCATGATCGGCACCGTGGCCGAGGATTGCACCAGCGCCACCAGCTGGTGCGACGTGGTCAGCTCGGTCATCATCCAGGCCGCCGCGATCGACTGGATCGTACTGCCAAGGTTCGAAAACAGGTTAGCGAGCCAGATCGCCCGGAATACCGGATAGCGGAAGGGCGAGAACGTACCGATGCCCACCGGCGTATCGCCGCTGGGATCGCGTATGCCCGCTGTCAGGGAAGATTTCGCATCCGCCACGCCCTGTCGGTACGGCGGGCAGGCGGAGCGGGCAAGCCCTGCCCGAACCGCCTAGAGCAGGTAGCGCATCTTGATCGACAGGTGTTCGGCCGCGCTGCCGACGGAGAAGGCGGCGCTTGCGAACCGCGGTGGACCCATCATCACGGGAGCATCCTGCGAAAAGCCGAAGCCTTCGCGCGGGATCATCAGCCGCTTGTCCAGCTTGCCGTTGCCGTTCTCGTCATGGATGAGCGCGATCGCATAGCGCCCTTCTGCCACCGTTCCGAAATCCAGATTGGGCGAGGTGGCCGGCACGATCAGCCGGCGCGCGGAGGGATCGTTCTGGCATTCGGGAAAGGCGTCGGGCCGAGCCGTGAGGCACGCCATGATGTGGCCCTTGGTGGAACGAAGCCCCGTCACCGCAGCGCTCACATCCGTGCTGGGCAGGCTCGCACCGGCCAGCGCCGGTACGGTCGCTGCCAGAATCAGGGCTGCGAAAGCCCGCGATCGGTCGCGCAGATGTGATCCCAGAACCGGAAGTAGAGGCCGAAGTTGCATTTGTACTGCTCGTGATGGCGCTGATGGTGGCTGGCGGTTATCAGCCAGTTTCCCAACGACGAATGAATGAGCCGACGTGGGAACATCTCCCACCCCATGTGGTTCGTTATGCCCATTATCGTCATCACGAGCAAGACAAGCCCGAGCACGGCGACATGGATCGGGATCAGCAGAACCAGGGCCGGCACCACGATCGCGCCGGTAAGTGCCTCAAGCGGATGGAAACTCATGGCCGCCCAGGCGGTGGGCGGGCGGCTGGCGTGATGCACCGCGTGAGCGGCGGCGAACACGCGCGGACGGTGCATCCAGCGGTGCGTCCAGTAGAACCAGGTGTCGTGAAGGAAAAGATAGACGAACAGCGAGACCGGCAGCCACCACAGCGAATAGGCGTCGATTCGCGTATAGATCCGGGTCCAGCCGTGCGTCTGCCAGCCCCACGCGACGACGCCGGCGGGAATGCCATAGATCGCCGCCGACAGCAGCGACCAGCGAAGCTCACGGCCGATCTGGGGGCCCAGATCGTCGTAGAGGCCAGGGCGGACGCGCGAGGTGATCCAGGCGAACAAACCGCTCGTCGCCAGATAGCGCACCCCGACGATCGCGGTCATGGCCAAAGCCGATACCGCTGCGGCCCAGATCCCGGCGATGAGGCTATCCGACATGGTGCGCCTTATGCCTGTGGCCGGGTCGAGGGGCCAGCACCATCTGAAATCCCGCGACGCCGGCAACGCAAAGCCTCGCCCTTCCCATCACGATGGGAACGACGAGGCTTCGTATAGCGAATATCGGCTAAGCCTCAGCTGGCGCGGCGCACGCTGTCCTTGTGCGCGCCGACGGTCTTGGGACCGCGCGGACGGAAGCTGCGCTTCTCGCCATCACTGGCCGGACGGTCACCCTGCGGGCGATCGCCACGGGGACGATCGCTGCGTGGTGCGCCACCCGAACGCTCGCCGGGGCGACCGTTGCGCTGGCCGCCACCGTGACCACCGCGACCCATGTCGCGACGACCGCTCTGCTCGGCTTCGGTGGTCTTGCGCGAAGGGGCGGGCAGGCGAGCGGCCTGGCGCTGGAAGTCCTCGGGCAAGGGCAACGGCATCAGCTTGACGCGCGTCAGCTTCTCGATATCGCGCAGGTAGGCCTTCTCGTCCGGCGCGACATAGCTGATGGCGATGCCGTCAGCGCCGTTGCGCGCGGTGCGGCCGATGCGGTGGACGTACTGCTCGGCGACGTTGGGCAGCTCGTAGTTGTAGACGTGGCTGACACCCGACACGTCGATGCCGCGCGCGGCGATGTCGGTGGCGATCAGCACGCGTACGGTGCCCTGGCGAAAGCCGCTGAGCGCCGCGGTGCGCTGCGCCTGGCTCTTGTTGCCATGGATCGCGGCGGCGGGGATGCCGGCGGTCATCAGATGGCGCACGATACGGTCGCAGCCGTGCTTGGTGCGGCTGAACACCAGGGCCCGGTCGATCTTGCTGACGCCGTCCTCGTCCTTGGCCAGGCCATCGCGCAAGTTGATGGTGAGCAGCGCCTGCTTTTCGGCCTGGTTGATGTGGATCGAGAACTGCTCGACCCGCTCGGCGGTGGTGGATTGCGGCGCCACCTCGACCTTGACCGGGTTGTTGATGAACTGCTTGCCCAGATCGGCGATCGCCTGCGGCATGGTGGCCGAGAAGAACAGGCTCTGGCGCTCCTTGGGCAGCATCGCAGCGACGCGCTTCAGGGCGTGGATGAAGCCCAGGTCCATCATCTGGTCGGCTTCGTCGAGCACGAAGATCTCGACGTGACGCAGGGTGAGCGCGCGCTGGTCGATCAGGTCGAGCAGACGGCCCGGGGTAGCCACCAGCACGTCGGTGCCACGCTCAAGCGCGCGCGCCTGCTTGCCGACGGGCACGCCGCCGAACACGCACTGCACGTTGATCGCCAGATACTTGGCGTATTCGCGCATGTTGTCGGCGATCTGCGCCGCCAGCTCACGCGTGGGGCTGAGCACCAGCATGCGGCAACCGGCGTTCTGGCGCGGCTTGGCGTCGGCGGCGAGGCGGTGCAGCGACGGAAGCGAGAAGGCGGCGGTCTTGCCGGTGCCGGTCTGCGCGATGCCGAGCAGGTCGCGGCGCTCCATCAGGGCGGGGATCGCCTGACGCTGGATCGGCGTGGGATCGGCATAGCCCTTGGTCTCGAGCGCACGAAGAAGAGGCTCGGCGAGGCCGAGATCGGAAAAATAGGACATGAGTGTCTCTCAAAATGTCAGCAAAGCGCGCGCAAGTCGGCGCGCATCGCACGGGTTCGTACAATGCGACCCTGCGTGAATAAGGAAGCTGGCTTATCGGCAATCGCTCATCCGGAGCGGATCGTCGGACGGTGCCGGGATCTCACGCTGCTCACGAATTGCAGTGAGAAATGGATCCCACGCCGATTGCTGGAGAGGCTGATAGCTGACATTGCGACGATGCGCAAGAAAATTACGCGATGAGTAAGGCCCGATCCTGCAAGGTGCCCGCATTGCGATCCGGCCCTGCCTTGTTCGATGCTCAAGGAACACGAAATAAGCGGGGACCGGTCGCGGGTTATAGGCGGCTGAACCTCAGGCGGGGACCGCATCCTTTTCGGACTTCGACTTCTTCTTGCCGTTTTTGCCCTTGGTGTCCTTGGGCTCGCTATCGTCCAATAGCGTCTGCACGGCCTTGCCCGTCACCACCGTGCCAAGTTCGGTCAGCGCAAAGTGGTTCGCCTCGATTTCGTTCAGGTCATAGACGTAGTTGACCATTACGCCGTGCGCCTGGCGCTGACCATTGGCAGACAAGTCTGCATTGGCATGGATCGCCTCCAGCCGGGCGCCGTTGCCCAGATGGAAGCGCGCCACCGGGTCGAGCGGCTGATCGCCCTTGCCCTTGGCGTTGACGAGGTACTTCGCACCCAGCACGCGCAAGTCCTTGGCGCCGGGCACGGTGCCGTCGGCGCCCTGTTCCTTCGCCAGCCACTTGGCGAAGCCGGGCACCGGCGACAGCGTGGCGAACGTCTTCAACTGCGGCAATTCCTGCTGCAACAGGCCGACCACGCGCTTGATCAGATAGTTGCCGAAGGGCACGCCCTTCAGCCCGTTGCGGCAGTTGTTGATCGAATAGAAGATCGCGCAAGACGCTTCGGCCGGGTCCACGGTCTCGCGTTCCTCGGCGATGATCTGGTGGATCGCGCTGGGCAGTTCCTTGGTCAACGCCACTTCGACGAAGATCAGCGGATCGGACGGCATTTGCGGATGGAAGAATCCATAACAGCGCCGGTCGATCGGCTCGACCCGGCGGCGAAGATCGTCCCAGCCACGGATCTCGTGCACCGCCTCGTAGCGGATGATGCGCTCGAGCAGGCATGCCGGTGAATCCCAGGCGATGCGCCGCAATTCGAGGAAACCGGCATTGAACCAGGTGGTGAAGGCGCCTTCGAGATCGCGGTCGAACGCCGACAGGCTGGGGCTCTTGGGTGCAGCCAGCAGGTCTTCGCGCATGCCGATCAGGCGCTCGGTCCCCTGGGGGGCGAGGTTGAGGACGCGGATCAGCTTCTGGCTGGGCGATTCGGTCGCTTCGTGTAGGCCGCGCGCCGCGGTTTCGTCATGCGCCTGCGTCCACTTGGCGATGGCCTTTTCGATCGCGGCCGCATCCGCCGGATGCGCGTCGTGGATCTTGGCGAGAAATTCCTGGCGCGCTGCCATATCGCTCGCTTCGTACAAGTCGAAGAAAGCGGACGCGAGCGCCGGGCCAGACGCGCGCCCACGCAGCGACAGCAGGGCATCGGCAAGGTCAAGCAGGCTCTCGCCGTTTTCCTCGCGCGGGGCGATGCCGATACCGCGCAGCATCTTGCCAAGGCCCGAGTTCATCAGCAGGTCGAGCGCGTTGCGCCTGCGTGCCGGAGCCTCTGCCTTGATGCTGGTCCTCGCCGTATTCATCGTAACCGATCACCTTATGTCGTGGCGCGGTCGAGCCGGTCGAGCGCGCGAGTCGATAACCTGTATCATGAGGGTTCCGACAGCCATGTGACAAGCCCGTGATCGCCGGCTTCGCCCGGGCGAAGGGCAGGCCATCGTAATCACCACGATCCGCACCGGCAGACCGCAATGCACGGTTGACGCCGCGCCCATCCCCATGGCATCCGCAAGGCACGAGGTGTCCCAGACACGCGGGTATAGCTTAGTGGTAAAGCACCAGCCTTCCAAGCTGGCTATGCGGGTTCGATTCCCGCTACCCGCTCCATCTGGCTGACGCTGAGCCTCGTATTCTCCAGGGTATTTTGAAAGCTAGGGATCGCGCGACAGCGTGGCCGTTGGCATGCACGTTGCCTCTGCGGCTTGGCGGTGTTTCGTCTCGCGCGGGGGGCGTTCATCCGGATCGTGGCCAACGCCGGACCCGCCGGATGAAGATCGCGAATCCAGAGTTCTGCCGTAACCAGGGAGCGTTAGGCCGCGCATTCAATCTGATCTTAACCAATTTTCGACAGAGAGGTTGGGAACAGGGGAGATGCAGTATGCGAGCCGATGCCCGTACTTTGCTCGATCGGTTGGGTAGAAGCGACTTCGCGTACAAGGAGTTTGCGGATCGGTTCAGCGATCTGGAACTGTGGCCTCTTTTCGAGGCCTTGCTCAAGGATCCACGGGTCTTTCGCCAAGACAGCGTGGCGTTGAGCGAGCCGTCGATGCCGGCGGAAGCGGTCGCGGCGCCAGGTATCGCAGGCGCGCGCCCGACGGGGGTCGTCCCGCGCGGTCCTGACGTGCCGACCCCACCCGTCGAGCAGCGGCCCGGTGCGCAATCCTTGTCAGACTTGTTCAGCCGATACGAAAGCGAGGGCCAGGCCGAGCCCGAAGCGCCCGCCGGCCAGGACGTGCGCGCGATACTGCGGCGCTTGTCCGATCTCGACGAGCGGGGAGAGCTCTGATGCCGTTGGTAGTGTGCCATTCCCCCAAGGGTGGAACGGGAACGACGTTTCTCAGCGCCCATCTCGCAAGAGAGTTGTCGGCGCCCGGTCCCGATGGCTTGGCCGGGAATGCGGCGTTGCTGACGCTGTCGGCGCGCGATCTGGCGACGATGCACTTCGGCCTTGATCCCGCGCTGCGCTTGCCGCCGATGGAAGCGTCGGCCGAGGCAACGGTGCTGGCGGGCGGGGTCAGCCTGTATTGCGAGCCAGACGCGGCCAACGATGCGGACTTCCTGCCGCGGATCGAGGATGCGGGTTATCTGGCCATCGGCGGCGACCGGACCCTGGTGATCGACGTGCCTTCGGGGCAGCATGCCTTGGCGCGCAAGCTAAAGCGACATGCGGCGGTGCACGTCTGCCCTTTGACAGCTTCGCCCGATTGCCTCGCGTTGTTGCCGCAACTTCTCGAAGAGGCAGGTGAGCGCACGGCGTATGTCTTCGGCAAGCTTGACGAGACGAGACGGCTGGGCCGTCACGTCGCGGCGTTCGCGCGCGAAGTTCTGGGCGAGCGACTGATCGCCAAGATCCGCAACGACCAGGCCGTACCCGAAGCGTTGGCGATGCTGCAGACGTTGGCGCGCTATGCCCCGGCAAGCGCCGCGCTGGCCGATATCAGGCACGTGGCGATGGCCGTCGCCGCGATCCTTGCCGAGCAGCGCGGAGCGGCTGATCTCGACGTCGACGCGAGCCAGGCGGCATGAGCGCGCTTCGCAAACGACGCTGGATGAGGCCGGAAGCGCTGCTGGCGCTGCCGATCGCGCTGATCGCGGCGATGGTGATCGGCGTCCCGCTCGACAACTTCGAGCAATGGATGTTCGCGCTGATCGTGATGGCCGGCGCGATGGCGCTCAAGCGCTGGAAAAGCCGCAAGGGCGCGATGGCGCTGGGCCTGCTCGCGGTGCTGGTGTGCACCCGCTACATGTTCTGGCGCACGACGCAGACGCTGTCGTTCGGCACCTTGCCCGAATTCGTGTTCGGCGGTGGTCTGTATCTGGCCGAGCTTTATGCCTGGGTCATCCTGGTGCTCGGCTTCGTCCAGACCAGCTTTCCGCTCGACCGGCCTGTGCTCGAGCCGATCGGCGAACCCGATACCTGGCCCACGGTCGACATCTACATCCCGACCTACAACGAGAGTCTCGAGATCGTGCGCAACACGGTCTTCGCGGCGATGGATCTCGATTACCCCGAGGACAAGTACCAGGTCTTCATCCTCGACGACGGCAAGCGGCCCGAGTTCCGCGCCTTCGCCAAGGAAGCGGGCTGCGGCTACATCACCCGCGACAACAACCTGCATGCCAAGGCAGGCAATCTCAACGCGGCGATGAAAAAGACCGAAGGCGAACTGATCGCCATCTTCGACTGCGACCACGTACCGACGCGGGCGTTCCTCCAGTTGACCGTCGCCTGGTTCCAGCGCGACCGGAAGCTCGCGCTCGTCCAGACACCGCACCACATGTACTCGCCCGATCCGGTGCAGCGTAACCTCGCCAGCACGATGGGCGAGATGCCGGGCGAGGGCGACTTGTTCTATGGCGCCGTTCAGGGCGGCAACGACTTGTGGAACGCTACCTTCTTCTGCGGCAGCTGCGCGATCATCCGCCGCGAAGCGCTGGCGATGACCAACGGTTTCGCCGGCGAGACGGTGACCGAGGACGCGCACACCGCGCTCAAGCTGCAGCGCATGGGCTGGAACACCGCCTACATCAGCGCGCGCCTGTCCGCCGGTCTCGCGACCGAGCGGCTGGTCCTCCACGTCGGCCAGCGCATCCGCTGGGCGCGCGGGATGACGCAGATCATGCGGATCGACAATCCGCTCAAGGGCAAGGGCCTGACCTGGCAGCAGCGCCTTTGTTACCTGAACGCGATGCTGCACTTCCAGTATCCGCTGCCGCGCATCGTCTTCCTGACCAGCCCGCTTGCCTACCTGATCTTCGGCCAGAACATCATCCAGGCCAGCGCCGGCCTGATCTTCGCCTATGCCGCGCCGCACCTGTTCTGCTCGTCGGTCGCCAACGAGCGCACGCAGGGAGGAGACCGCCGGCCGTTCTGGGGCGAGGTCTACGAGACGATCCTGGCCTTCCACCTCGTCAAGCCGACGGTCATGACCTGGTTCCAGCCGCACAAGGGCAAGTTCAACGTCACCGACAAGGGCGACTTGCTCGACAAGACCTATTTCGACTGGGTGGTGGTGCGCCCGCACCTGGTCTGCATCGGCCTGATGATCACCGGGATCGTCATGGGTATCGTCAAGCGCGTCTTCTTTCCACATCTGTTCAACATTCAAACCGATACCTTGGTCCTGAACATGGCCTGGGCGATCTTCAGCCTGATCATCCTGCTCGCCGCCGTCTCGGTGGCGCGTGAAACCCGCCAGACCCGTTCGGACATCCGCATCCCGGTGCGCCTGCCAGTCACCGCGCATCTGGCCTCGGGCCATGTCGTGCCCGCGCACACCATCGACATCTCGATGGGCGGAGCCGCACTCGAACTGCCGGCGGAGTTGCCGGTGCGCGATCGCGAAGTCGTCCACCTCACCATGGCGATGGGCGACGAGACGCTCGCGATCCCGGTCGAGACCGTCCGCATCGCCGGCGAGATGGCCTTCGTCCACTTCCTCAAGCTCGACGTCATGGCCGGCCGCCATCTGGTGCGCGCGGTGATGGGGCGCGCCGACGCCTGGCACCCGAGTGGGCCGACGCCTTCCGTCAGTGGCCTAAGCTCCATCAAGGATATCATCGTGGTCGACCTCGTCACCGTAAAGCGGATGCTCCACCTCAATCGCACCGAACGCCAGAAGATCCGCAAGAGCGAAGCGGCCAAGCCCGACGCGCCGCTGTCGAAGGCGGCGGCGATCGCGGCCACGCTGCTGGCAGGGCTTGGTGCCATCGTCGGCCTGGGTACGCCGCAGCCGGTCCGCGCGGCGACCGTTTACGATGCGCCTCCCGCTGCCGGGGCGGACATCTCGCGCCGGCTCAGCCTCAAGGATTTGCGCATCAAGCAGCCGGTGCGCTTGCAGGGAACGCACGGCGAGATCGGCATTCCCTTCGGCCTGCGTTCCGATCGCGTGGTGCTCGACGCCTCGATCACGATCGACACCGCCTGGTCGCCGGCCATGCTGGACGACATGAGCCAGCTGGTCGTCATCCTCAACGGCGAGGTCGTGCGCACCATCCCGCTCACCCGCGCGAATTCGGGCGGCGCCACCTTTACGGTGCCGATCAATCCGGCGCTGTTCCTGCCGGGCGACAACCAGCTCAACCTCAGGCTGATCGGCCACTATACGCGCGACTGCGAGGATCCGTTCAACAGCGCGTTGTGGGCCAATGTCAGCAACACCCGCACCTGGATGGACCTCAAGCTCCAGCGCATCGCCCTGTTGCCCGACCTGGCACGGCTGCCCGGCCCGTTCTTCGAGAAGGGCGACAACAAGCCGCTCAACCTGCCGTTCGTGTTCGCCGGCCAGCCGCACGGTGGCGAGTTGCAGGCGGCGGCCAGCATGGCCTCGTGGATGGGCAGCCTCGCCAGCTATCGCGGCTTCAACTTCCCGCCGCTCTACGGTCGCCTGCCCACCGGCAACGCGATCGTGTTCATGACCCGCGGAACCCGCATCGATGGCCTGAACTTCAATCCCGACCGGCCGTCGGTGGCGATGGTCAAGAACCCGCGCGATCCGCTGGGCATGCTGCTGGTGGTGATGGGTAGCGACACGCGTGAGCTTCGGATGGCGGCGGCGGCCGTCGCCAACGGGCGCGGCGTGTTCGGCGGCACGCAGATGAACTTCGATGGCGTGCGGATACCGACGTATGGCGCCTATGGCGCGCCCCGCTGGATCCCGACCGACCGTGCGGTGAAGCTCGGCGACATCATGGAGCCCTACGAGTTGCAGGGCATGGGCTTGCCGCCCGGCCCGCTGACGGCTCGCTTCCGCGTCGCGCCGGACTTGTTCTTCTGGCCCCGTCAGGGCGGCAAGCTGAACCTGGGCTATCGCTATCCGGTCGCCCAGTGGCTCGACAAGCGCGCGTCGCGCCTCGACGTGTCGATGAACAGCCAGTACCTCAAGACGCTGCCGCTCGGCGGCTCCTGGTGGCGCGACTGGTTTTCGGGCGCCGCCGCCAGCAGCTCCGATTCCGATGCCGGCGTCGTGCTGCCCCGCTACAACCTGTTCGGCTCGAACGAACTGACCTTCGACTACAACCTGATCATCGCCGACAAGAAGAAGTGCACCGGCACGCTGCCCGACAACGTACGCGTCTCGCTCGACCCCAACAGCACGATCGATCTGACTTCGGCCTATCACGGCCTGATGATGCCCGATCTGGCAACGTTCGCGGGTGCGGGCTTTCCCTTCACCGTGCGCCCGGACCTGTCGGAGACGACGGTGTTGATGGCGCGCGATCCGGCGCCCGCGTCGGTCGCCGCGTTCCTGACGCTGATGGGTCGGTTCGGCGATGCCACCGGCGTCCCGACGAGCGGCGTCACGGTGACATCGCAGGTCGACCCGGCCCAGCTTGAGGATCGCGACATCCTGGTCATCGGCAGCAGCGCGATGGCGGGCGTCTCCACCTTGTTCCAGAATGCCCCGCTGACCTACACCGATGGCGTCCTGCATGTCGCCGAACGGTCGCCGCTGCAATATGTCGGAGCGCTGTTCGGTGGCATGAAGTCCGACAGCCCGGCGGATGCCGAGCCGGTCGTCTATGGCTCGCGCGAGTTTTCGGGCATCGTCAGTTTCAAGTCCCCGTTCGGCTCGAAGCGCACCGTCGTCGCCCTGCTGGCGGATGACGGATCGAGCTTGCCGATGCTGGTGGATGGCATGGCCGACGACAAGATCAACGCCTCGATCCAAGGCGATCTGGCGGTGACATCGGGCGAGGGCATGACCAGCTTCGCGATCGGCTCGACTTACTGGGTCGGCTCGCTACCGTTGTGGATGAAGGCGGCATACTGGTTCAGCCAGCGCCCGGTGTTGATGGGCCTGTTCACAGTCATGCTGGCGGCCCTGCTGGCGAGCCCCGTGTACTACTACTTCCGCAGACAGGCGGCACGCCGTCTCAGCCAGAAGGATTTCCACTGATGTCCGCGCGTCTTCGCGGCCTGCGGCTGACCGTGGGGGTCCTGCTCGTGTCGACGGCGGGGATCGGCACCGCGCTGGCGGCCAATCCCGCAGTCGATGCGCTGGTCAAGCAGGCGCAATACTGGAAAACGAAGGGGCGTGATGACCTGGCCGAGCAGGCGATGCGCCGGGCTCGCACTCTGGACCCGAATGCCAGGGCAGCCGCAGCCGCGGCGCCCCCGGCCGCGCCGAGGCCCAAAGCGGTGCCAGCTGCCAGGCCCGTGGCCCCCGCTGGCCGGACGTCCACCAAGCCTGCCAAGACCGCCGTGGCGAAACCGGCACCGGTAAAACCCGCCCCGGCCAAACCTGCTGCGCCCTCGTCCTCGGTCCGGGCGGGGCAGGCGCGGGTTGCCGGGTACGATGCGCTGAACGACGGCAGCGTCGATCAGGCGGCGAACCAGTTCCAGAAGGCCCTGTCGGTCAACCGCCGCGATCCCGAGGCACTTGGCGGCCTGGGTTTGGTGCGGTTGCGCCAGCAGCGGTTCGCCGAGGCTGCGGACCTGCTGCAGCAGGCTTCGCAACTGGGCAAGCGCAGCCAGTGGGCGAGCGGGCTTGCCGCCGCACAGTTCTTTGCCGGGATCGGCCATGCGCGTGAGCAGCTCGCCGCCGGTCGCCTGGCCGATGCGCAGGCCGCAGCCGAGGCGCTGGTCCGCATGGGCTATCCGCAGCCCGCCCCTGCGTTCGAGTTGCTGGGCGATATCTACGACAAGCAGGGCCGCTACGTCGATTCGGCCGACTTCTACCGCCAGGCACTGCAGGGTGGCGCGCAGGATGATGCGCGCCTCCAGTCGCGCGCCGCGCGCGGCCGGGCTCTCGCCGCCGCCGAGCACGGTGACGATTTCAACGCCGAGCGTGAATTCCAGAACGGCCTGTTGCTCGACCCCAAGGATCCGTGGATCCGCTACGAATTCGCCCGTTACCTGGTCAAGCGCGGGCGGGTGTCGGATGCCGACGGTCTGCTGCGCGCCTTGTCGGGCGCGGGCACCCCAGATGCGACGTACGCCGCCGCGCTGGTCAGCAACGACATGGGGCGGACCGGCGAGGCCGACCGCCTCATGGGCACGATCCCGGAAACGCAGCGCACCGCGCCGATGCGCAGCTTCGCCATCGGGGTGAAGGTCGACGCGGCGATCGCGCGAACGAAATCGCTGGCCGCCGGTGGCCAGCAGGCCCAGGCCGTCAGCGTCCTGCGCCAGTTGGGCCAGATGCCGGCAGTGCCCGCGGGCAAGATGCCGGCCATCGCCGACGCGCTGATCGATCTTGGTGATACCGGGGCGGCGGTGACCGTGGCGCAAACCGCAGCCGACGGCGGTAATCTGGATATCGACGGTTATGCCTCGGTCATCGGCGTGCTGACGCGTGCCGGTCGCGAAGATCTGGCGCAAGCGGCGCTGCAACGCGCCTCGCAAGTGGCGGGCAGCGGGCCCGATGGCCAGCGCGCCTATGCGCGCATGGGCGCGACGCTTTCGATCGCGCAAGCCGACCGCGCCCGCCAGGCAGGGCAATTCGCCACGGCATTCGACATGCTCCAGTCGGCCTACAACGCCGCGCCCGACAACGTCGCGGTGCTGGCGGCGCTGGGCCGTCTCTACCAGTCGGGCGGGATGTCGGCACGCGCCGCGCAGACCTATCAACTCGTGCTGTCGCGAAGCCCGCGCGACAAGGATGCGCTGCTCGGGCTGGCCGCTGCGGCGCAAGCCGCTGGCGACAACACACTTTCCGAAAAGGCCCAACGCGACGTGCTCGACGCCTACCCCCAGGACTATCAGGTGCGGCTGTCGCTTGCCGATGTCGAGCGTGCCCGTGGTGACGAACGCGGCGCGATCCGTATGCTCAAGGACGCGCGCTCGCTCTACGCGGGGGGTGGGCTTGCCGCCGCCGGGGGCAATCCTTTCGCCGGCATGGGCCCGGCGCAAGGGGGCAATCCGTTCCGCAACCAGGCGGCACCGATGGGCCCGGCGGCGCCGACGCAGATCAATCCCTTCGCGTTGGGTGGCGGCACGCGATTGCCGCAGGCCGCACCTATCCCGCAGAGCTTCAGCGGCGGTGGCGGTGTGGCGATGACGCCGGCAAGCTACAGCCCGGATCCGGCGCAAAGCTATCCCGCGTCCTATCCGGAGCAAGCCTACCCGGCGCAGCCGCAAGCGCAGCAGGGTTATCCGCAGCAAGCCTATCCGGCGCCGGCTTATCCCCAAGCCGGCTATCCGGCGCCGCCCTACCCGCAGCAATCCTATCCCGCACCCGGCTACCCCGCGCCCAACCCAGGCTACCCGGCTCCGGCGGCGGCGGCAGGCTGGACCAATCCGGGCGCGCCTTCGGGCGGCAGCTATGCGGCCGATCCCGTGCTGTCGCGCATCCAGTCCGACATCGCCGCGCTTTCGGAAGATACCGGCCCGCGTGCCGACGTCAGCACGTCGTATCGGGCTCGCTCGGGCGAGAAGGGCCTTAGCCGGCTGGACGAGATCAAGGGCAACGTGAAGCTGTCGACCGGCATTGCCGGCGGTCGCGTCTATGCCAGCGGTGAAGCCGTTGTCCTGGATGCCGGCGAGCCGACCGGATCGGGCCTCGCGCGGTTCGGACGCAACGGTTCCGCCGAAGCGCGCGCGATCGTCGCCGAGGAAGCATCCGTGCTGGCGCGCGCGGACACGCAGCATCGCTCCGGCCTGGCGCCGGCGATCGGCTACGAGAGCGATCTGGTGAAGGCCGAGGTCGGCGCTACGCCGATCGGTCTGGGCAAGACCAAGTTCACCGGGCGGGCGGAAGTCTCGCCCAAGATCGGTGCGAACGCCCTCGTTCGGGCCTGGGCGGAGCGCAAGCCGGTGACCGACAGCGTCATCTCCTATGCCGGCACCCGCGATCCCGTGACCGGCGAGCGCTGGGGCCAGGTCATGCGCACGGGCGGTGGGGTCGGCTTCTCGTACGACAAGGACGGCAACGGCGTTTACGCCGAAGGGCGGTACAACCAGTATCGCGGGCGCAACGTGCGCAACAACGACGGGATCGAGGCGAATGCAGGCGGATACCTGCGCGTGCTCTCCACGCCGCAATCGAAACTTAGCGTCGGCCTCAACGTCAATTACCAGAAGTACGACAACAGCCAGAACTACTTCACGTTCGGGCATGGCGGATATTTCAGCCCGCAGGACTTCATCAGCGTCAGCGTTCCGATCACCTATGCGATGGACACCAGTTCGCTCGAGCTGAAGGCGTCGCTGTCGCCGGGCTTTCAAAGCTACAGCCAGGATCAGGTGCCGCTCTATCCCACCGATGCGGCTGCGCAGGCAGAGCTCGACCGTCTGAAGCTGCTCAACACCGACGTGCGATCGACTTACGACAGCATCAGCAAGACCGGCTTCGCGGTCGCTGCCGACGCCTCGCTGTACTATCGCGTCGGTCCCAGCACGCGCGTGGGCGGCGAGGCGAGCTACAACACGTTCGGCAGCTACAAGGAATTCCGCTCCTCCCTTGGCGTCCGCCAGACTTTCGGAACCCAGCCATGAAATATGATCCGGTCCACCCGATGTTCTCTCCCGCGGCCGCGGCGCTGCCGACAGCGGCATCGCCCTCGCACGCGATCCTCGCCACCGCGCTGGTGGGCGAGCTTGGCGAGGCGATACCCCCGGCGCAACGTCATGGCTTCTATTGCGCCGTCGGGCGCCGGATGGCCGCCGCGGTGTCGCTGGAGGGGGTGCACGATCTGGCCGAGCTCGCCGATCGCGTGAACGCGCTGTGGCAGGTGTCCGGCTGGGGCGAAGCCGATGTCGCCATCGATCATGATGCGATCTGGGTGCATCATCGCGACGCACCCGCACCCCCTGCCGGCATTCCTGCCAAGGCATGGCTCGACATGCTGCTGGCGGTTCTTGAAGGGGCATACGATGCCTGGTTCCGCGGGCTTGGCAGCGGCCCGACCTTGCGCACGACTGGGTCCTGTAAGGATGCCACGATCGAGTTGCGACATGGTCGTTGACCGGCGCGAGTTCTCGCTTGGTCTGGTGCTGGCGCTGACGGCGGCCTGCAGCAGCACCGGGGTGCAGGGGCGGACCGAGCCGGCGGGCGGCTGGTGGCGCCTTTACAAGCAGCGGTTCCTCGATGGATCGGGCCGGATCGTCGATACCGGAAATGGCGGCATCAGCCACTCCGAAGGACAGGGGTATGGGATGCTGCTGGCGGTCGCATCGGCCGATCAGGATGCTTTCCAGGCGATGGCGCGATGGACGGATGCGAACCTGACCGTGCCCGGTGACGACCTGTACGCGTGGCGCTTCGATCCGCGCCAGCCGAACCCGGTATCCGATCCCAACAACGCCACCGATGGCGATATGCTGATCGCCTGGGCGCTCGCGCTGGCGGGTCAGAAGTGGGGGAACGACGGTTATCTCGCGCGATCTGCTAAGCTTCGTGGCGCGATCCGGCGCGATTGCGTGGTCGATCAGTTCGGGCGACAATTGCTGCTGCCGGGCCGGATCGGTTTTGCCGCGCCGGGCAACGTGACGGTCAATCCATCCTATTACGTGTGGCCCGCGCTCGACGCGTTTGCCGCCCTTGATGGCGCCGCGACGTGGAGCGGGGTGATCGCATCCGGCGAGGCGCTACTGCGACAGGCGCGGTTCGGGCCCTTGAACCTGCCTTGCGACTGGGTGTCCGTCTCCTCGGCCAGCGCGGTCGCGCCGGCTCGGGACAAGCCGCCCCGTTTCGGCTTTGATGCGATCCGGGTGCCGCTGTATGCGCAGATGGGCCGGCGCGCGTCTCTGGCGGGAGACGCGGCGTCGTGGTGGCGCGCCGTCATGGCGCAGCATCGCGCGATCCCCGCATGGATCGATGTCGTCACCGGCGAGGAGGCGCCGTACGCGGTGTCGAGCGGCGGTGCCGCGATCGTGGCGAAGGTGACCGGCACCGCCGCGCCGATGCAGCTTGCCACCGATTACTTCGCGGCCTCGCTACAGATGCTGGCGGCGGCGCGCCTCTAGCTGCGTCCTGGTGGCGGGAGCGCACCGCCACCATTTGCCCCGCATGAATCAGAAAAGGCGACCTCGCGGCCGCCTCTCCCTCCTCTTCCAACTCTAGCGCGGCCGGTTCAACCGGCCCGGCAGCCCTCCGTCTGGCTCAATGGCCCGAGGAGGCGAGCGAAACGCGCTCCGACTGCATGTAGGGAACCGGGTTGACCGCGTTGCCGGCGACGCGGACTTCGTAATGGAGATGCGGGCCGGTTGAGCGGCCGGTGGTGCCGACGAAGCCGAGGATGTCGCCCTTGTGGACATGCTGGCCCTCGGCGACGTTCAGTCGCGACATGTGGCCATAGCGCGTCTCGAGGTCGTTGCCGTGCTCAAGCTGCACGTAGAGGCCATAGCCACCGAACCAGGCGGCCTTGCCGACAACGCCATCGGCGGTGGCATGGATGGGGGTGCCGACAGGAGCGGAAAGATCGACGCCCTTGTGTGCGCGCATGCCGCCCAGCACCGGGTGGACGCGCATGCCGAAGTTGCTGGTCATGGTCAGGCCGTCGAGCGGGGTGCGCGACGGGATCGAGACCGGGCCGCTGATGCCGGCGGCGGCGCGGGCCGAGGCCGAGAGCGGCGATTTGCCCACCGACGCGGCAAGGCTGGCGTTGCCGGTTTCTTCGAAGTTCTGCCACGAGCTGAACAGCTTGCGGAACTGCTCGTCCTCACCACCGCTGGCGCTTTTTTCAGCGCCTTGGGCAGCGCGCAAAGGAGCGGAGATATCGGTGTTGGCGGCGTTGGCCTGGGCCGCTTGTACCGAAGCGAACAGGGAAGCTGCAGCCAGGACGCATGAAGCGATGCGGAACCCGGCGAATGAATGCGTTACGACCAACTCGCGACACCTTGTTTTCCGCCGTTTCCGTTGCCGGTACGGCGTGTTTCATCGATCCCTACGGCACGGATGCCGAAGGTCTGTCTGTTTGGAGATGGTCGGTTACCCCCCGCCGCCTCACGAGAACGCGGGTATCGCGGAAGTGGTTAACGGAACAAGGCTGGCGTACCAATCCCGCGATAAACCGGCTGACCGCCGCGCTGAGTCGTTGAACGGTTCTTTGAGTTGCCCGTGGAAGTGGTTTTGAACCAGTGATTTCCAAAGAGAATCCGCTGGCCGTCCGCTCGTTTCGGCAAGCGCGACAAAGTGCTTTACGCCGATCCGGACGTGGCGGATCTCGTCGTCAAGGACGCGACTCAGGATAGCGGCACCGGTCCGATCGCCGGCCAGCCGAACGCGATCGAGCATGGCCGGCGTCACGTCGAGGCCTCGCGCTTCCAGCACCATCGGCACGACCGCCAGTCTTGCGGCGACATCGTGTGTTGTCGCCGCCGCCGCATCCCAAAGGCCGCCGTGGGCAGGAAGCGCGCCATAGAAACTGCCCATCGATCGCAAGTGGCGGTCGATCATGGCGAAGTGCATCGCCTCCTCGCCGGCGACCTGCAGGAAATCGCCGACGAACTCAGCTCCCATTTCGCCGCCGAAGCGACCCGCCATGTCGAGGGCGAGATCGATCGCGACGAACTCGATATGTGCGAGCGAATGCCATAGCGCGATGCGTCCACGCTCGGAGCCGGCCTTGCGGCGCTTGGGCATGCGGTTCGGCGGCAACAGCTCGGGCGCGGAGGGCCGCCCCGGCGTATCGGGCATCGCCACCGCGAACACCCCGGTGAGCCGCCCGAGCCGCCAATCGCGCGCCACGCGGCGGGTTGCCATGACTTTAGCCCTGGGCTCTTGCGCCAGCAACGCGGCGCGGATTGCACCCGCCACGCTGCCATCAGACGGTTCGGGCACGGTCAAAGGGCTTGCGCGGCTTCCAGTACCGCCGACGCGTGCCCCTTCACCTTCACCTTGTCCCACACCTGCGCGATCCGGCCGGCGGCGTCGATCAGGTAAGTGGTGCGGACCATGCCCATGTACGTGCGGCCATAGTTCTGCTTCTCGGTCCAGATTCCGAGCGCATCGGACAGGCCGCCTTCGGCCGCGTCGCTGGCAAGTGTGACGCCCAGATCATGCTTGGCGATGAACTTGGCATGCTTGGCCGGCGTATCCTTGCTGACGCCCAGCAGGGCCACCCCGGCTGCATCGAACTGGGGCTTGAGCGTGGTGAAGTCGATCGCCTCGGTGGTGCAGCCGGGCGTGTCGTCCTTGGGGTAGAAGAACACCACCAGCGGCTTGCCGGCATGAGCGGAGGCCTGGATCGTGCCACCATCGGGTAGTTCCAGGGCGATATCGGGGAAGGTGTCGCCAATGGCGGGACGGTTGCTCATGATACGATCTCCAGTTCCTCGCCAAAGGCATGGTGCCATGCCGCGGCGACGGTGGCGCGGGCCCGCAGCAGTCCGGCCACGACTTCGTCCCAATCGCCGCAAGCACACGCGCGCGCAAGCGCTTCGCGTGCCGCGGCCGGGGGCACTTGCGCATCGGGGGCCAACAGGCGGGCAGCGACCAGGAACCGCGTAAGGGCGGCCTGCGCCTCGGCCAGTTCGGTGGGAAGCAGGCCGGCGGCGACTAGCGCGGCTATCGCCACGTCCAGATCCGGA
Source organism: Novosphingobium sp. TK46 (assembly GCF_055361525.1). Lineage (NCBI taxonomy): Bacteria > Pseudomonadati > Pseudomonadota > Alphaproteobacteria > Sphingomonadales > Sphingomonadaceae > Novosphingobium > Novosphingobium sp. TK46. Next base: position 1,549,453 of record NZ_CM143963.1, on the reverse strand, counting down.
TCGAGGCCGACACCGTCGCGCAACTGAATGAAATGGATCAGGAACTCGCAGTCGACCAACCCCCCGCGCGCGAGCTTGATGTCGAGCGGCCCGCGCGGCGGTTTGTGCGCCGCCATCGTTGCGCGCATCTCCAACACGTCGGCGCGCAGTTTGGCGGGATCGCGTGGCGCCGCGAGGACCGAGCCGACGATTTCGGCCAGCTCACGCGTGGCGGCCGGGGAGCCATAGACCGGTCGTGCCCGGGCCAGGGCCATGTGCTCCCAGGTCCACGCCTGCTCGCGCTGGTAGCGCGCGAAGCTGTCGAGGCTGGCGGCCGGGGGGCCTTGCGCGCCCGAAGGCCGCAGCCGGGTGTCGACCTCGAACAAGGCGCCTTCCGCCGTGGGCGCGGACAGCGCGCCTATCACCCGCTGGCCAAGGCGGTTGTAGTACAACGTCGCCCCGATCGGCCGTCGGCCATCGGATTCCGCCGCGAAATCGCCGGTGAACAGGAACACCAGATCGAGGTCCGAAGCATGGGTCAGCACGCCGCCCCCGAAACGGCCGAGTGCCAGGATCAGGAACTCGCTGTGCGCGACGTTGCCGTGGGCACGGCGAAAGTCGGCGTGCGCGGCATCGGTGAGCACGCAGACCGCGGCCTGCGCCACGCGGGCGAGCGCCGCGCCGATCGCGATCGGATCGCGGGTGCCTTCGATCAGCTGGACGCCCAGCGCGAACCGCCACTCGCCCACCTTGCGCCGTACCGCGTCCAGGATCCGCTGGTAATCGTCGTCGGCCTCGAACCGCGAAAGCGCGACGACGAGTTCGTCGACGCTGCCGGGCAGTTCCAGCGCGCTGGCGTCGATCAGCGGATCGAGCAAGTCGGCCCGGCGGGCAAGCGCATCCGCCAGCGGCGGTGCTAGCCCAAGGATCCGGGCGAGCCGCAAGGTCAGGCCCGGACGCGCTTCCAGCAGCCGGAACAGGTTGATCGCGCTGGGCAGATTGTCGAGCAATTGCTCCCACCGTGCCAGTGCGCGCTCCGGCTCGGGCGAGGCGGCGAGCGCGGCCAGCAGATCGGGCCGGATCGCATCGAACGCCACGCGTGCGGCATCGGAGCGCAACGCGCGCATCCGCCCGCTGGTCCATCCCGCGATACGCGTGGCGGTGCTTTGTGGATCGGCAAAGCCCAGTCGGGCAAGCATCTCGACCAGCGGCTCTGCCGAGACATTGCTGCTGGCACCCGTTGGATTGGACAAGATCAGCGAATCGTACAGGTCGCCCACTCGGGCGGTGATTGCCGCCACCTCGTCCACCAGTGTCTGACCATCAGCCAGGCCATCGAGCCGGGCGACGTTGTCCAGCGCGTCGAAGCTGGCGGGAAGCATGTGCGTCTGCTGGTCCTGTACCATCTGCAGGCGGTGCTCGATCGTACGCAGGCGGTCGTAGCTGGTGCCCAGCACTTCGGCGTCTTCAGTGGCGATCAGGCCGGCATCCGCTAGCGCATCCAGCGTTTCGCGTGTTCCGCGCAATCGCAGCGATGGGTTGCGGCCGCCATGGATCAACTGGTGGACTTGCGCATAGAACTCGATTTCGCGGATTCCGCCACGGCCTTTCTTGAGGTCGAAACCCGGACCCGCGACCGCCTTGCCGCGCGAACTGGCACGGATCTGCGTGGTCAGCCGGCCGATCTCGGCAATGGCTCCGAAATCGAGGCTGCGGCGCCACACGAACGGGCGGATGGCGGCAAGGAACGCCTGGCCCGCCTCCACGTCCCCGGCGGCGGCGCGCGCGCGGATGAACGCCGCGCGCTCCCAGGCCAGCGCCGAGGTTTCGTAATGTGTCAGCGCGCCATCGATCGAGATCGCCAGCGGGCTGATTTCGGAGGCCGGGCGCAATCGCAGGTCGACGCGAAAGACATAGCCCTGGTCGGTGACGTTCGCGAGCGTCTCCACCACTGCGCGCGCCACGCGCTGCGCCGCTTCGCCGGGCTCATCCCGTTCCCGGCGGGGCAGCAGCGCCGGATCATAGAGCAGGATCGGATCGATATCCGAGCTGTAGTTGAGCTCACGCGACCCGTGCTTGCCAAGCGCCAGCGCGAAGAACCCAGTGGTCTGTTGGCCGGGATCGAAATCGGGCATCCGGCGGCGTATCCCGGCGACGATCGCGGCGTCGAGAGCGCGATCGGCAAAGTCCGACAAGGCACCGGTGACGGTCAACAGAGGGAAGGCGCCGGCCAGATCGCCGATGGCGAGCGCGAGCGCCAGGGCCTGCTTTTCGCGCCGCAACGCGCCACCGACATCAGTGGCGCCACTTCCCGCCTGCCGTGCCCATTCCAGTGCGGTTTCGCCTTGTCCTGTCGCGAGCAACGCCGCGAGTTCGGGCAGCTGGTTCAGTCCACGCGAGAGATAAGGCGCATGGGCATGCGCCCGTGCGATCGCATCGGCCCAGTCGACGCTCGAAGGCTTTGCCACTGTCATCGCCAGCGTTCATGCGGGTTCGTGCCCGCGCGGGCAAGCCGGGCATTGTGCCGGGGGCTGGCGTCTGGCACCACTGCAGGCATGAACAGCCCCTATGTCACGATGAAACCTGTGCTTTCCTGCCTCGCCATCCTGGCGCTATCCGCCTGCGCGACGGCGCAGCCGATCGGCAAGCCGGGGACGGCGCTGCCACCGCCCAGCGATCCCCCGCAGGAGAGTGCCGCGGTACCCGCCGTCTCGCTCGAGCTGATGAAGCAGATGACACAGCGCCTGTCTGCCGACGATTTCGAGGGCAGGGCACCGAGCACCGCGACCGAGCCGCGCGTGCTCGACTATATCGTCGGCCAGTTCAAGGCGGCGGGTTTGCAACCGGGCAACAAGGGTCAGTGGCTGCAGGACGTGCCCACGGTCGAGATCACCGGACAGCATCAAAGCACGTTGTCGGTAAATGGCGGCAAGGCGCCACTCAGCTTCGCGTTCGGGACCCAATGGGTCGGCGCCAGCTATCGCGTCACGCCCAGGACCACGGTCAAGGACAGCCCGCTGGTGTTCGTGGGCTATGGCATCGTCGCGCCGGAGCTGGGGTGGAACGACTATGCCGGGATCGACATGAAGGGGAAGACCGCCGTCATCCTGGTCAACGATCCCGATTACGCCGACGAGGGTGAGCAAGGCCTCTTCAAGGGCCGGCGCATGACCTACTACGGCCGCTGGACCTACAAGTTCGAGGAAGCCGCGCGGCAGGGTGCGACAGGCGCGATCATCGTCCACGATACCTTCCCCGCCGCCTATGGCTGGAACGTCGTCAATTCCAGCTGGAGCGGTCCGCAGTACCACGTTCAGACGCCGAACGATGGCATGGACCAGACCCAGGTCAACGCCTGGGTGCAAAAGGACGTGGCGCAGAAGATCCTCGCCGCCGCCGGCAAGGATCTTGGCACGTTGACCAAGGCGGCGCAGGCGAAGGGGTTCAAGCCGGTGCCGCTGGGCCTGACTGCCAACGTCTCGTTCGACAATGCGATCCGCAAATCGACCTCGCACAACGTCGTGGGCATCCTGCCGGGCAAGACGGCGCCCGATCAGTATGTCCTCTATTCCGCGCACTGGGATCACCTGGGCCGCTGCACGCCCGACAAAACCGGCGACGCGATCTGCAACGGCGCGGTCGACAACGCCACCGGCGTCGCCGCGCTGACCGCCATCGCCAAGGCCAATGTAGCGATGGGTCCGGCAGCGCGCAGCCAGGTGTTCCTGGCGGTGACGCTGGAGGAATCGGGTCTGCTCGGATCGGAGTTCTACGCGCAAAACCCGATCTTCCCGCTCAATCGTACCGTTGGCGGGGTCAACATGGATGCGCTGCTGCCGGGTGGGCGGGTGCGCGATTATGGCATGACCGGGGGCGACAAGTCCGAGCTTACCGACCTCTTCCGCACGGCGCTGACAGCGCGTGGCCTGGTCGAAGCGCCCGAGACCACGCCCGAAAAGGGCAGCTACTATCGTTCGGATCACTTCAGCATGGCCAAGCGGGGCGTGCCGATGTTCGCGGTCGATCGCGGGGTCGACCTTGTGGTCGGCGGCAAGGCGGCGGGCCAGGCCGCCAACGACGACTATACCCAGAACCGCTATCACCAGCCCAGCGATCAGTATTCTGACAGCTGGGACTGGTCCGGTATCCAGCAGGACGTGGAACTGTTCACCGCACTCGGTCGCCAGTTGGCCGATAGCGACAGGTGGCCGAACTGGCGCCCTACCGACGAATTTCGCGCCGTGCGCGACAAGGATTGTGCGGGCAACTGCCGGTAGGCGAATCGTGCGCGCCGGCTAGGGCCTCAGCAGCAACCAGCCGATCGTGGCGCCCGCCGCGACGATTGCGGGCGTCACCCACGCTCCCTTGAGGCGCCAGGTCGCTGCCAGCGCGGCGGCAAACAGGGCGATGCTCGTCAACGGGTATCGGTCCTGCCCGGCGACCGTGGCTGCCAGGTGGACGAATGTCGCGGCGATGATGCCGACTACGGCTGCGGCGATGCCTTCGAGCACCTTGTGCAGCGCCGGATTTTCGACGATCGCCTCGAGTCGTTCGAACAGGACCAGGGAGAAGGCGAACGCCGGCAGAAACATGCCTGCCGTGATCATGAGCGCTCCGGCAAGGCCCCCCGCGACGTAGCCGACGAACGTGGCAAAGATCACCAGCGGCGCCGGCAGGATGCCGGCCAGGGCGATTCCGTCCAGGAATGTCGCATCGCCGATCCAGCCCCGGCCGACGGTATCCTCCCGGACATAGGGGATCGCCGTGTAAGCCCCGCCGAACGTCAGAAGGCCACCCTTCAGCCCCGCAAGGAACAATGCCCCGGCACTGACCGCCGCTCCGGCAGCCGGCCTTGTCGCCGCCATGTTTGGACTGCTTGTCTCCATCATGATCGCCACGCCGATGGCCATGACGATGACCGTCACCATGAGCAGCCGGCGCTCCGACGCCGCATAAGCCAGACCCGCCGCCACCAGCGGGATCCAGAACGGCACGCCGGCCATCGTCGCGACGAAGCTTGCCGCCGCGATGACGGAAAGTGCGGCGTTCTCGATCACATGCTGGCCGATTCGCACCACCGCACGCAGGATGATCGCGAGTACGGTTATCTGCACGCCCAGCAGAACATAGGCGAACTCGGCATTGCCGGCGATCCAGGTGACATAGGCCCTGCCCGCCGCCAGCATCAGCAGGAAGCCTGGCAACATGAAGCCAAGTCCCGCGAGCAGGCCACCGAGGCGACCCTTGGCGATCATGCCCAGATGCACGCACAATTCGTGCGCCTCGGGCCCCGGCAAGACCTGCAGAATGGCGAGGAGGCGATTGAAGCGTCCGCTGCTGATCCAATGTTCGTGCTCCACCAGCGCCTGGCGCAACATCGCGATCTGAGCCACCGGCCCTCCGAATGCCAAGGCTCCGAAACGCAGGAATTTGAAGAACAAGGCCGGCGCGCTGATCGCCGGAGGCCGTGGCGACGCGCTGTCGGGGATAGAAGGCAGGGACATTTGGCAAGCGCTCCTGACGCCGCGATCGCGGCGAATGGAGCGGACTTGGACGATGGCCGTCTGATCGGGCGTCCGCTTTGGCCCGCTGCCTCGGGCTATCGCGTCAGGCGGCCTGCTTCGTCAAGTGCCGCCGTTCGCCACGCCCGACAGCCTCTAGCGAAGCCAAGAAAAAAGTCCGGCCGTCGCCGACCGGACTTCTAATGATGCGCAGCTCGATGCGAACGTCAGAGCTTTTCGGTCAGTTCCGGAATCATGGTGAAGAGATCGCCCACCAGGCCGATGTCGGCGACCTGGAAGATCGGAGCATCCTCGTCCTTGTTGATGGCGATGATGATCTTGGAATCCTTCATGCCAGCAAGGTGCTGGATCGCACCCGAGATGCCGACCGCGATGTAGATTTCCGGCGCGACGATCTTGCCGGTCTGGCCGACCTGGTAATCGTTCGGCACGTAGCCCGCGTCCACGGCAGCGCGGCTGGCGCCGACAGCGGCGTGCAGCTTGTCGGCCAGCGGAAAGATCAGCTTCTGGAAGGTGTCGGCATCCTTGAGCGCGCGGCCACCCGAGACGATGATCTTGGCGCTGGTCAGTTCCGGGCGCTCGTTCTTGGCAAGTTCGGAGCCGACGAAAGTCGACAGACCCGATTCGCCAGCACCTGAAACCGTCTCGACACTGGCCGAGCCGCCGCTGGTTGCAGCCTTCTCGAACGCGGTGCCGCGCACCGTGATGACCAGCTTGGCGTCGCTGCTCTCGACCGTGGCGATCGCGTTGCCGGCATAGATCGGACGCGTGAAGGTCTTCTCACCCTCGACCGAGAGAATGTCGGAGATCTGCATCACGTCCAGCAGCGCGGCCACGCGCGGCGAGACGTTCTTGCCGGTGGTGGTGGCGGGCGCGAGGAACGCGTCGTATTCGCCCATCAGCTGGACGATCAGTGGCGCGACGTTCTCCGCCAAGGCGTTGGCGTAGGCGGCATCGTCGGCTAGGAGCACCTTGCTCACGCCGGCGATCTGCGCGGCGGCATCGGCCGCGCCCTGTGCGCCCGAACCTGCGACCAGGGCGGTCACGTCACCCAGCTTGGCGGCGGCGGTGACGACCGCGAGGGTCGCGTCCTTGACGGTGGCGTTGTCGTGCTCGACCCAGACTAGCGTCTTCATGTCAGTATCCTTTCAGACCGGCGTCGTCAGTTCGCGACGCCCATGTCCTTGAGCTTGTTCACCAGCGAAGCGACGTCGGGCACCTTGATGCCGGCGCTGCGTACCGCAGGCTCCTTGACGTTGAGCGTCTTGAGACGCGGCGCGATCTCGACGCCGAAGTCGGCGGGCGACTTCACGTCGAGCGGCTTCTTCTTCGCCTTCATGATGTTGGGCAAAGACGCATAGCGCGGCTCGTTCAGGCGCAAGTCGGTGGTGACGATCGCGGGCAGCGACAGCTTCACGGTCTCGAGACCGCCGTCGACTTCGCGCGTCACCGAGACGCTTTCGCCTTCGACTTCGACCTTGCTGGCGAACGTGCCCTGCGGACGGCCGAGCAACGCGGCGAGCATCTGGCCGGTCTGGTTGGCGTCGTCGTCGATCGCCTGCTTGCCCAAAATTACCAGGCCGGGGTTCTCTGCCTCGACGATCGCTTTCAGGATCTTGGCGACCGCGAGCGGCTCGACCTCGGCATCGGTCTCGACCAGGATCGCGCGATCGGCGCCCATGGCCAGCGCGGTGCGCAAGGTTTCCTGCGCCTTGGTCGGCCCGACCGAGATCGCGATGACCTCTTCGGCCTTGCCGGCTTCGCGCAGGCGAATGGCTTCCTCGACGGCGATTTCGTCGAAGGGATTCATGCTCATTTTGACGTTCGAAAGGTCGATGCCGGTGCCGTCGGCCTTGACGCGCGGCTTCACGTTGTAGTCGATCACCCGCTTGACGGGGACGAGGATCTTCATGCGGTACGGTCCTCTCTGCGGCGCGACATTGATTTAGTCGCGCGATTAAACAGGTACGCGGGAGACGCCATTGCGTTCCGAGCGGCCTACGTCAAGCCCTGCTAGAGGGCGGGCGGTCACACTTTGCGGCTATGACGATGAAGGTAGCAGGCGGCAGATACAAGAAAGGCCCGCCGTTGCCGACGAGCCCCTCTCGTAAATCATGCGTTCGTGCAGATCAGGCGGCTGCCTTGACCTCCGCGACGATCTTGCGGGCGGCGTCGCCCAGGTCGTTGGCGGGAACGATCGCCAGGCCTGAGTTCGCGAGGATGGCCTTGCCTTCCTCGACGTTGGTGCCTTCCAGACGGACGACCAGCGGAACCGAGAGGTTCACTTCCTTTGCCGCTGCGACGATGCCGTCGGCGATGATGTCGCACTTCATGATGCCGCCGAAGATGTTGACCAGGATGCCCTTCACGTTGGGATCGGACAGGATGATCTTGAAGGCTGCGGTCACCTTCTCGGTGGTGGCGCCGCCGCCCACGTCGAGGAAGTTGGCCGGGAAGCTGCCATTGAGCTTGATGATGTCCATCGTCGCCATGGCGAGGCCGGCGCCGTTGACCATGCAGCCGATGTCGCCATCCAGCTTGATGTAGGCCAGGTCGTACTTGCTGGCTTCGATCTCGGCGGGATCTTCCTCGGTCTCGTCGCGCAGGGCGACGACGTCGGGGTGACGATACAGCGCGTTCGAATCGAAGCTCATCTTGGTGTCGAGGACCAGCAGGTTGCCGTCCTTGGTCTCGACCAGCGGGTTGATCTCGACCATGTCGCAGTCGAGGTCGATGAAGGCAGTGTAGAGCTGCTTCGACAGCTTCTGCGCCTGCTTGTTCAGCTCACCTTCCAGTTTCAGGCCGAACGCGACGGCGCGGCCGTGGTGCGGCTGGAAGCCCTCTGCGGGGTCGATGGTGATGGTGACGATCTTTTCAGGCGTCGAGTGGGCGACTTCCTCGATGTCCATGCCGCCCTCGGTCGACACGATCATGGCGACTCGGCCGGTCGAACGGTCCACCAGCATCGAGAGGTAGTATTCCTTCTCGATGTCGACGCCGTCGGTCACGTACAGACGGTTGACCTGCTTGCCGGCATCGCCGGTCTGGATGGTGACCAGCGTGTTGCCGAGCATCTCCTTGGCGTTCGCCTCGACCTCTTTGATCGACTTTGACAGACGCACGCCGCCCTTGGCATCGGCGCCCAGTTCGGTGAACTTGCCCTTGCCACGGCCACCGGCGTGGATCTGCGCCTTTACGACGTAGAGCGGTCCGGGCAGCTGCTTGGCGCCGGCGACGGCTTCCTCGACGGTGTGCGCGGGATAACCTGCGGGAATCTGGATGCCGTACTTGGCCAGCAGTTCCTTGCCCTGGTACTCGTGAACGTTCATCGCTGGGTCGCCTTTTTGCTGGAGTTTCGCGACAGCCTTGCCGCGCAGCGCCTGGGGAGGGCCTGATGGGAAATGATGCGCTGCCGCATAAGCATATCGGGCTCGCCTTGAAAAGGGCCGGCAGGTCTCCGATTAGGTCTAGGTGCCAAACGAAAACGCAATCCGATGATCGATCGTGCCCGCCTGGAGGCAATCGTGCGCGAGGCCGGCCGGATCGCCTTGTCGGCCTGGCCGGGTGATGGCCATGCGCTGGACGTATGGGACAAGCACGACACCACCCCGGTTTCCGCCGCCGATATCGCGGTCGATACCTTCCTCAAGCGCGAATTGAACGCGCTGTTGCCATCGGCGGGGTGGCTGTCGGAGGAGACGGCCGATGCGCCCGCTCGGCTGGATCGGTCGCTGATCTGGCTGGTCGACCCGATCGACGGCACGCGCGATTTCGTACGCGGGCAGACCGGCTGGGCGGTCTCCGTCGCCCTGGTGAGCGCGGGACGGCCCCTGATCGGGTGCCTGTTCGCGCCCGTGCGGCGACGGTCGGAAGGTGGCGAGATGTGGCATGCCGAGGCGGGGCAGGGCGCGGCGCGCAACGGCGAGCCTCTGCGCGCGACTCGCCGGATCGAACTGCCCGGTGCGCGAGTCCCCGCCAAGGCCTTGCAGAAGGAGGACGCCGATCTGGTGACGGTCGAGCAGCCCAACTCCATCGCGCTGCGCATTGCCATGGTCGCCGCCGACGAGGCGGATCTGGTGGCGACGCTGCGCTGGGGCTTTGAATGGGATATCGCCGCCGCCGGGCTGATCGCGCGCGAGGCCGGCGCGGCGGTGACCGACGCGTTCGGCCAGCCGCTCAACTACAACAAGCGCGACCCCAGGGCATTCGGCACGTTGGTTTCGTCACCCGCGATGCATGCCGCCGCGGTCGAGCGGCTGGCGGAGCGGGCCCGGCGCCTGTCCGCCTGACCGCTGTTGGTCTGACCGGCGCAGCAATTATTCAGGCAACATCGGTCGCCCCTCGAAGCGGGCGACGGCGTGACGCACGACCTTGTCCAGCGCTTCGTCGGAGAAAAACCCGCCGGGGATCAGGCACCGCTCGACCAACACGCGGCGCAGCGCCGCGAACGTGACCTTGTCGGGCGGTACGGGATCGCCCCAGAAGGCGTCGATGCCACCCTGGTAGGTGATATCCGCGATGTCATAGATCGCGTGGCCAAGCGCGACCACCGGTACACCTTCGGCCAATGCGAGGGTGCCACTGGTGCTGTTGATCGTGATCATGCCCAGCGCCCTTTGCGTGACCGGGACGATGTCACCCCAGGCCATGTAATCGACCCGATCCGCCACTCCGAACAGTTCCGCCATGTCCGACGTTTCCTGCCTCCAGTCGCGCACGCCGTTGTCGAGTGGATGCTCCTTCACAAGCAGGCGGGTGTGCGCCGGCGCGTGCGTCGCGAACGACCCGATGACCAGCTTGAGCGCGTCGGCGATCCCGGCGAAGGGCGAATGCAGCCGGATCTGCGCGTCGGAATCGAGTTGCAGCGGGAACAGGTAATAGGCGGCATCGGACGTCTGCAGTCGGTTCACCAGGTTCTGGCTGCGCCGCTGGTTGTCCTTGCGGCGGCGCAATTTACGCGCCCAGCCCATCGCCTCGACCAGCGGATGCCAGGGGCGATGGTTGGTCCAATGCGGATAGTGCCAACGTGTCAGCACGTCGGCTGCGTTATAGAGCAGTCCCTCGATCGCGCGGCGACGAAAGGAGGAGGGTACTTGCGCATGGGGCGGAACCGGCGGAAGGGCAGCCGCGGTCTGGCGATACCATGCCGGATCGCGCGGGAGCGACGAGTGACCGTTCACGCCGCCCAGTTCCAGTGTCACCCAGTCCGGGCGGATGTAACCTTCCTCGAAGACATGCACCGCGACGCCAAGGTCGCGGCATAGCTTGATGGCAGGCAGGTGATGGTCACGGCAATCGCCGAACAAAGTGACATCCGTCACCGCATATTCGCGGATCACGCCTTCGAGGAAACCGGGCCAGTCGTTCAGCGAACCGCGATAGTCGACACCGCCCGGCAACCGCCAGAACAGGCGGTCACCGCCATTGAAGTTGATCTTGTGGACATCATGGCCCGCCTGGATCAGCGCCTGTCCAAGGCGGCGGAACATCGGGCCCATCAGCCCTTGCAGCAACAGGACGGAGCGGCGCGCAGGTTCACGAGCCTCCTGCGCCGCGTTGTCCAGACGATCCGACATCGAACACCTAGCTCCCGGACAGCCGGTCGCAAGTGGCCTCCGGCTTGGTTTGTCAGCCCCGATAGTTTGGCCGTGCTCGCGGAGCAACCCTGCGGCGCCACCGGGGCCGAGCCGAGCGTCCCTTTAAAAGCCGATCCAGGTGACAATCGGCCGGCGGGCGGCTATCAGCGCGGCCCCGACTGGCGGGGTCTCGCTGCAGGATCGCGCGACGAAGCGATCATACGGCAAGGAGTGTGGCAGTGACGCCCGAAATGCAGCTCGCAGCGGCTCTCGCGGGATTGGTGGGCGCACTGCTGATCGATGCTCTCGCTCGCCCGAGAGGCGCACGAAGCTGGGCGGGCCTGTGGTTGCTCGGGTGTCAGGTGGCTGCGATGTTCGGGCTGTTCATGGCTTTGTGTGGCCATGTCGCGGTGTCCGTGGCGCTTGCGCTTGCGTGTCTGGCGCTGCTTGTCGTGGCCTCCAACGCGAAGCATGCGATGCTGGGCGAGCCGCTGGTGTTCTCGGATCTGGCATTGGTCCAGGCCATCTTTCGTCATCCACAGTTCTATTTGTCCGCGGTTCCGCTCTGGCAGCGTGCGCTCGCGGGTCTGGCTGCGGCTTTGCTGCTGGCGGTGATCGTCTGGTTCTTCGTTCCCGGCTTGGCCCCGCATATATTAGGCTGCGTGATCGCCGCTGCGTCATCGATCCTTTTGGCGATCAGCCTGAGAGTTCCTCGTCTGCACGCTTCGATGGCCGAACCGCGTCGCGATGCGGGTGTTGCACGTTTGGGCCTGACGCCCAGCTTGATGCTATATTGGCGCAAATGGCGGGAGAGCCGCGATCCGCCACCTTGCCCGCACGTCGCGCGCCTGCAGCCATCCGCCGCGACGGATCTGGTCATCGTCATTCAGTGCGAGAGCTTTGCCGATCCGGTCGAGCTTTTCGGCGATGCGAACGTCGCCTTGCCGGCGCTTACCCGGGCCAGGGACGAGGCATGGCAGCATGGCCACCTCGAAGTGAGCGGTTTCGGCGCTTACACGATGCGAACGGAATATGGCGTGCTGTTCGGGCGAGAGGAATCCGCGCTCGGATTTCGTCGCTATGATCCGTTTTTGACCGCGCTTGGCGAAGCCAGTTTTGCCCTCCCGGCCCGGCTTGGCGCCGCTTGGCGCAGCCTGTTCATCCACCCTCACGACATGCGGTTCTACGGCCGGGACCGGATCATGCCTGCGGGCGGGTTCGCCGAGCTGATCGGCGAGGAACGCTTCGTGCCGCCCGGGCCCGGCGAGGGCCGCTATGTCACCGATGCCGCGATGACCAACGAGATCCTCGAGCTTGCGCGAACATCGCCGGCCAAGAGCATGCTCTATGCGGTGACGATCGAGAATCACGGCCCCTGGGCACCGTCCGCGGCGGCGGGCGGCAGCGACCTGATCGGCAGCTATATGCGGCTTGTGCGGCACAGCGATGCCATGCTCGGCAAACTGATCAATGGCATCGCCGTCTTGCAGCGTCCCGCCATGCTCGTCTTCTTCGGCGATCACCGCCCCAGCATACCCGGAGCCACCGATCCAGCGGGCGAGCGTCACACGCCTTACGTCATGCTGCGCTTCGACGAGGCCGGCCAAATCGTCGCCGGGGGCAATCGCCGTGTGGATCTGACCCCGGCAGGTTTGCACCACGCGATTCTCGACGATGTGCTTGGCGTGGCCATAGCGTAGCAGCGCCGGGCCTAGGGTTGAGGCAACGAGAGCAGCAGGCGATCGCGCAGGGATGCGGGAAGGATGCGGTCGAAAACCCTGAGTAGCGCGAAGGGCCACGGCAGGATGACATGCGCCCGCCGACGTTGCACTGCGCGAACGATTTGGTCTGCGACTGCTTCGGGTTCGATGGCAAAAGGTCTGCCAGAGACCTTCTCGCCGGACGCGTCCGTATCGAAAAAACCCGGCGAGACCAGCGTCACGGCGACTCCGTGCTGACGCACAGCCAGGCGAAGGGCATCGGCAAAGCGGGCGAGACCTGCCTTCGAACCCGAATATGCCGCCGCGAACGGCAAGGCGTGGAATGCAGCGGCTGAGCCCACGAAGACCAGGCCACCCGACCGACGCGCCACCATGCGGCCAGCCAGGGCGGCACCGATTGCCGCGGGGGCGGTGAAGTTGACGGCGCCAAGCCGCGCGACGAGTTCAGCGGTTTCGACCAGGTCGCCTGATCCGCGCACGTCGCCAAGGCCCGAGGCGAAAAGCACAAGATCGAAGGGCGTGGCCGCATCGTCGGCCAGTGCACATTCAACTGCGGCGGCAACATTCGTGAGATCGAGCGACCGCACCGTCACATCGGCGCCCGAGGCGCGGCAGGCACTGGCAGTCAGGTCCAATCTTTTCGAATCGCGCCCCCACAGCGACAAGTGGACACCCGGAGCAGCATAGCGCGCCGCCAGGGCTCTACCGAGCGCGCCTGATGCTCCGATCAACAGGATGCTTTCAGGTCGCGGAAAACGTGTCATATTCGTCTCACTCGGGAGAATTGCGGATCACTGGTTATCAGCGATAAGATCGTATTCATCGGCCCGACCCTATGAAGCTTGACAGACCCGACCTGCTGCTGTCCACGGTGCTCCATAATGCCCGCTCTATATTCCAGCTCTAAACGTGCCCGCTTGTTTGCGAACTCACACCTAGAGCAATTGACTTTGATGTCGCCGAAGCTCTTTGCGATCAGTTGGTCGGTGTTGCTGCCGACGATCGCCTGGGTGGGATGGGGTAGTGCCGCTCCGCTGCACGCCGTCGTGCTTGTGCTGGCCGGCCTGATGGTCTGGACTCTCTTCGAATACGGCATGCATCGGTTCGTGTTTCACTTCGCCTCCAAGCACGTGATCCTGCGTCGCATCGTGTTCCTGATGCACGGCAATCACCACGAAAATCCGAACGATCGCTTGCGCAACATGATGCCCTTCATCGTCAGCCTGCCCATCTCCGCCATCGCCTGGGCGTCCAGCCTGGCGCTCTTGGGCGCGAGCGGCACCTGGTTGTTCCTGGGCTGGATCTCGGGCTATGTGATCTATGACGCGGTGCATTACGCATGCCACCAGTGGCCGATGAAGGGCACCATTGGTCGAGCGCTCAAGCGCCACCACATGCATCACCACTATGTCGACGAGAAGGCCAACTACGCCATTTCGGCGATCTTCTGGGATCGCATTCTTCGTACGCGCATCACCTCGCTCAAGCGCTGATTGGCTGCAGTTGCATGGGCGCTATAGCCCTTGCAGTGTCGCGATCGCGGACGTGGCGATTTCGATATGCCGTTGCCACGTCGGTGCTTTCCAGTCGGCTATCCGCGTGCACTGCGCGGCAAAGCGTGGCCCCCGCGTCGCATAGTCCACGATCGCGGCGCGCCAGCCGGGTCCATCGAGTGGATCGAGGTAGTCCGGGACATGACCACCCACCTCGTGCAGCGCCGCGATATCGCTGGCGATCACCGGAACGCCGACTGACAAGGCTTCTGCAACCGGCATGCCATAGCCTTCGGTGAACGACGGCATCAACAACGCTCTGGCGCCGCGAAGCATCCCGGCAAGATCCGCATCCGAGCATCCATTGCGTTCCTCGACATGCCCGGCCAGCCAGGGGCATCGTTCCAGCATGTCGATCACCTGCTCGTTCTCCCAGCCGCGCCGGCCGATGATGACCAGGCGCGGTACCTCGGCGGACGGGAGGCTCTGCGCAAGATCGCGCCACAGATGCAGCAGCAGCAAGTGATTCTTGCGCGGTTCGATCGTCCCCAGACACACGAAATAAGGTCGCGGATCCGATTGCGGCGGCGCGGGCGTGTCGGGCAAGCGCTCGGTTCCCAACAAGGCGATGTGAACGGACGGGTGACGGTCGCCGCTGTCGAGCCACGGCTGTAGCGAGCGCCCGGTGGCCGCGGAGTTGACGATCACCGCATCAGCAGTTGCCGCGATCGTCTCGATCCGCTGACGATGCAGCGCGGCCCCGCTTGGACGCGCATATTCAGGATACTCGATCGGGATGAGATCGTGCACCAGGCAAACGAAGCGAGCCCGCTCCCGCGCGAGGATACGCTGCACCTTGGTACGATCGGTCAGGTGATGAGGCGATACCTGGACATAGACGGGGTCCTGCAGGTCGGTCACCTCGCGCCTGGGCCACAATTTCGCAAGCTGAGGCAGGATCGAAAGCAGAGAGCGCTGCGGCGGATGAGCCTCCTGGCTCGACCAGCGCCGCTCGAGCTCATCGAGGTATGCGATAGCCGCGTCGCGTGGAAGACGGCCATACCGTCCTATGGGGTGGACCGCGGCGAACGTCAGGGCATCGCCATAATGCTGGATGAAGCCCCGCGCATAGGCCATCTCCACCCGGTCGACGCCGGATGGCGTGGAATAACGGACGCGCGAGATCAGGCGGGAGATGTCGAGGATCACGGCGCTCATCGCAGGGCTGCCGATAACCATCCTTGCCAGCGACGCAAGGGGGCGATCCAGGCAAGGCGATTGGTCGCGCGATCGGTCGCCATGCGGCCGACCAGCACTTCGGGCGGGCAAGGCAGTCCGGTCACCGGATCGAGGTAGCGGGGATAGACGATAAGCACGCCGGCGACGAGCGCATCCAAAGTGAGTTCTCGTCCCCGCCGGTGTGGCACCGCGCCTAGGTCACGCGTGAGGCCCCAGCCGGCGTAGAAAGGCGTTCCGTGGCACGTCACCGCACAACCGCGCAGCAGGGCCTCGAAACCGGTCAGAGAGGTGAGCACATGAACCGCATCGGCGACGCCGAGCAGAGTCGCCATGTCGGGGCCCCGCACGATCCGATCGGCGAACTGCAATACCTCGTCGTCCGGCACCGATCCCTTGCGATGACCGGCATCGACATCGGGATGTGGTCGGAACCAGATCTCGGCGTCGGGCTCCAGCGCGCGGGCGCGGCGCAAGACCTCGAGATTGGAGGTCAACCCGCCACCACCGGCCACCACCGACATGTCGTCTTCCACTTGCGCGGCGACGAGGACGAGACGGCGTTCGGGCTGGTGATCCGGCACCGGGGTGGCGGCTCCTGCGGCATACTTGCTGATGCCGGCCGCCACGATCGTTTCACGCAGGCTCCGCGCGCGATCGAGAAGACGTTGCGAAAACGTGGTCGTGGCGAGGATATGCTCGAGATCGCTTGGTCCGGCAGGATCGAAGTGGATCCCACGCGCGTCGACGACGACTGAGGAAGGCGGCACCAGATGTACCCCAAGCCCGACCGAGCGCACGAAGCCGTCCTCGATGCGCACCAGCGGCACATTGCGGTCACGGCTGCTGGCGATCAATTCGCGCGAGACGCGTGACGGCCAGACCGCGAGCGCACCGCCATGTCTCGCGGCGCAGGCAAGGGCACGCGCCGGATTGTGGAACAAGCGCACCGGGCGTCGCGGGTGCCACAGGAAGCGGCGAATCTCCGCGCGCTTCCACCAGGCCATGCCGCAAGCCGCAGCAATGCCATGGTTCGCCTTCAGCATCGCACGCCATGTTCCAAGCAACTCGATCGTGACCTCGATCGTCGTCGGCGCGTCGGCAAAAGGATTGCGCCATACTGCGGCGAGCAGCGCCTCGGCCACCTTGGCATCGAGCCGATCCGGGCCATCGTCGGGAGCCCCGAATGGTCCCGGCGAAAGCACCTGTACCGGCAATCCGATGATGCGGGCGATGGCCACCCATTCGTCGTCTCCGTGCGTCACCAGCGATCGCGCACCGTCCAACGCAGACCAGGGATCGACATCCGTACGCCATGCGCCTCCGTCCTTCCGCACGGCGCGAGCCACCTGGCGCGCCGTGCGGCGATCGGGAGCGATCCATAAGGTCGACCGACGTTCCGCCATGGTCCTGCCATCGTGTTCGCGAGCAAAGTCACGGCGATCGCGAAGGCGCACGACAGTATCGACCGGACCATCAATGCGCGCATCGTCATCCCAGAACCGACCACCGACACGCGCGGCGCGCACCATCGCGAACAGCGAGGCGATATCATGCGATACCTCCTTCGAAGGCGCCTCGGCCACGGTCGAGACCGTCGCGTCGGCGCCCGGAAACGGCGGAGCGCGCAACAGGGGGAGCGGGCTCTCGTTCATGGACGGCGGCCCCACACCGGCACTTCCAGGCGGCCGTTCGGCGCTCGACGGATGACACCATAGCTCCCGGTCGGCAATTTGAGCCCCGACAAGCCGAAACTCGCGAGCTTCAGCGCTTCATCCGCCAGAAGAGCGAAGCGCGCCGCGCCGTTGCTCGTGACGATCAGCGTCGTGCCGAACAATGGTGTTGCGAATAGCGAACGCCAGGCGGCCAGACGCATGTCGGCCTCGACATGCCAGCCTGCGGGCGAGATTGCGGCACTGTCCCAGTCGGTCAAGGCCGCCGCGCCGATCCTCGCCACCACGGCGTCTTCGGGCATGTTTTCGTCAGGACCATGATCGATTTCGCGCAACCATTCCGCAGTTTCGATCGTCACGGGCGAGCCATGGCTCTCAAGCACCGCCTGCGCGCTTTGACGGGTTCGCCGCAACGGCGAGGCCAGCACGCGATCGAAGACGATCCCATCGTTCGCGAAATGGGCGCCCAAGGCTTTTGCCTGCTCCAATCCTGCCTTGGTGAGCGGGAGGTCGGTCCGCGCACCGATTCGCCGCGGGATATCGCCCGCCTCGAAGGTGTTGCCATGGCGCATGATGATGAACATCGTCCGGCCATAGCCGCTCTGCGCCGCCGAATACCAGACCCGGCTCAATGCGGGAACGGGTCACCCAATCGCGCGATGGTCGCTTCGGCCAGGGCCAGGTCGGCGGGCGTGTCGATGCCGGACATGGCGTGTTGGGGGGCATCGACCGCGACGGTGGCGATGGTGCGGCCTGCCTCGAGGAAACGAAGCTGTTCGAGCCCTTCGAGTTGCTCGTAGGTGCTGGCCGGAGCAGACGCGAACCAGTCCAGCGCGGCCATGCGGTAGCCATAGAGGCCAAGATGCTGCCACACCGGCGAAAACGGCGACTGTGTTCGCAGCTTCTCCTCGTCGCGGATGGCGGGCTGGATTGCCTTCGAAAACCACAAGGCCCGGCCGTCCTGACCACGCACGCACGTCGTCCCGCTGAATGGGGAGGCTTGCTTGTGCGCGCGCAGCCGGTCGAGTCGCTCCCAGTCGAGCCGGTACACCGGGGTCGCCACGTCGGCTTCGCCGGACCGCAAGGTCGAGAGTAATCCCGCCACGACATGCGGCGGCACGAACGGCGCGTCGCCCTGCAGATTGACCACGCGCGAAGGCGGCTGTGCCCGCGTCCGCGCCGCGGCGCATGCGCGTGCCGAACCTGAGTCGAGCGCGGTGTCCGTCATCGCCACCTCCACGCCGATTTGGCGGGCATGGTCGGCGATGCGATGATCATCGGTAGCGACGATCACGTCGCAAGAGCCGGCAGTCCGGGAAGCCGCTCGCGCGATGGCGACGACACGTTCCAGCAGCGTGCGTCCAGCAATCAGAAGTAGCGGTTTGCCGGGAAGACGTGTGGATCCATACCGCGCAGGAACGACGATCAGGTCATTCGCCAAATCAGGCGACGCCTGCCCTGACGATGTCGTGCATGTGGACGATGCCGGCCAGCTTGCCGTCGTCTTCGACAACAAAGAGCACGGATACCGCATTCTCATTCAGGAGGCGCAATGCTTCCGAAGCCAAGGTCTGCGCGCTCACCGCCACCGGGCGGGGCGACATATGCGCGCCGATGTCGTCGTTCAGATCGTGAACCGCAATGCAACGACGCAGGTCGCCATCGGTAAACGCACCGACCAGCATGTCGTCTTCATCGACGACGGCCGTGCAGCCGTAGCGCTTGAGGCTCATTTCGATCGTGGCGCTTTTGACCGAAGCCGTGCGCAGTACGCGCGGGATCGAATCGCCGGCGCCCATGATCTGGCTGACGCGGCACAGCTGCGCGCCAAGGCGCCCGCCGGGGTGAAAGGCCTGGAAGTCCGAGGGCGTGAAACCGCGCGCTTCGAGCAGTGCCATCGCCAATGCGTCGCCCAGCACCATCTGCAGCGTCGTCGAAGAGGTCGGCGCCAGTTCGTTGGGGCAAGCTTCCCGCACCGCCGGCATGGCGAGACAAACGTCGGCGATGCGGCCCGCCGTGCTGTCGGCGTGGGACGTCGCGACGATCAGCTTGATGCCGCGAAATTTGCAGTAATGAAAGATATCGCCAAGCTCGGTCGTTTCACCCGACCAGGTGATCGCCAGAACTACGTCGTTGTCTGTGATGACGCCCAGGTCGCCGTGGCTGGCTTCGCCGGGATGGAGATAGAGCGCAGCCGTACCGGTGGAGCGCATGGTCCCGGCGATCTTGCGGGCGATATGCCCGCTCTTGCCCATGCCCGTGACGATCACCCGCCCCCGCGTGCTCACGAGCAACTGGATCGCTGCCTCGATCGCCCCGGCCAACTGAGGCGAATGCATCGCCTCGCGCAGGGTTTCGAGAGCCTTGAGCTCGATATCGAGCGTCCTGAGGGCCGATGCGGAAGACCGCGTGGATAACACTTCAGATGCCATCGCGAACTCGGATCGTTGTATAATCAGCTGCTTGCCTAACCGGTAAACAAGTCGGGAGCGGTAATTGAAGGTTCCGGGGATTGCCAGCCGTTTCGTTAAGCTCCAAGGGAGCGCATCCGTTTGGATCGCGAACCGAGACATTTTTGCATCGCGAAATCGCAGCCGGCGGGTGACGAGACCGGCGATGGCAGAGGCAGGCAGACAATGATCTTTCACGACCATGAGATCAACGCCCGCTCGCCCTTGTTCGTGATCGCAGGCCCCTGCGTGATCGAGAGCGAGGAACTGGTGCTGTCCGTCGCGCAAAGGCTGGCGGATATCGGCCGGCGGCTGGGCCTGCTGGTGGTATTCAAAAGCTCGTTCGACAAAGCCAATCGCAGCTCCGATCGATCGTTCCGGGGGCCCGGAATGGATGAGGGGCTGCGCATTCTCGAAAAGGTGCGGGATGCGACCGGCCTGCCGGTGCTCACCGACGTGCATGACGCGACGCAAGTCGCGGCGGTGGCCGAAGTGGCGGACATTCTGCAAACCCCGGCTTTCCTGGCTCGACAGACCGACTTCATTGCGGCGGTTGCGGCAGCCGGCAAGCCCGTCAATATCAAGAAGGCCCAGTTCATGGCGCCGGCCGACATGAAGCAAGTGGTCGCCAAGGCACGCAACGCGGCCAGCACGGCCGGGAAGGATCCCGACGCTTTCATGGTATGTGATCGCGGAACCTCGTTCGGCTACAACAACCTGGTGTCGGACATGCGCGGGCTGGCGATCATGGCCGAGACCGGCTGCCCGGTCGTATTCGACGCGACTCACTCGGTGCAACAGCCAGGTGCGCTGGGCGAGAGCTCTGGAGGGCAACGCGAATTCGTGCCCCTGCTGGCAAGAGCGGCGGTCGCGGCCGGCGTCTCGGGCGTGTTCATGGAAACGCATCCGGATCCCGATCGTGCATTGTCCGATGGACCCAACGCCTTGCCGCTCGATCAGTTCGAAGGATTGGTGGCGCGCTTGCAAGCCATCGACGCAGTGGTGAAGAGTGCTGAAGCCTAACCCCTGGTACACCGCAGGTCGGCCATGCGGCGGCACGAGGACGGACCGAAGCAAAAGACGATGAACATCCGAAGGCTTCTGCTGGCTCCGTTTTGGACGGTGCAGTTGCTCACCTCAGCCAAGAGCTTCCTGGACAATCCGATCATCGGATCCCGGCGCCTGAACGCCCGGGGTCTTCACCTTGCGCGCGTCAGGCTGGCAGCAAGCCTGACCGCATGGCGCCGCCGCCGGCTTGCTCGACGTGTCAGGCCGGAATGGCGCCAGGCCTTCGACCGTGATGGCTTCGTCATCATACCGGACGTGATACCCTCTGCTGAATTTGCCCAGTTGCGCGACGCAATCCTCGCTTATCGCGGACCTGCGCGCGAGATGCGGCAGGGTGATGCGATCACCCGCCGGCTGGCCATCGATCCCGCCATGCTCGCGGCGGTTCCGGACCTCGGCCAGCTTTTGGCTCGGCGAGATCTGGTGGCATTGTTCCACTATGTCTCCAGCTTCCGGACCACCCCCCTGCATTATGTGCAGACCATCGCCAGCAAGGACGGCACGCCGGAAGCTGATCCGCAGGAGACCCTTCACGCCGACAGCTTCCATGCGTCCTTGAAGGCCTGGCTGTTTCTTCGCCCGGTTACGATCGAGGATGGACCGTTCACATTCGTACCAGGGTCTCATCGCTTCACCACCGAGCGGCTGGCCTGGGAACATCGCCGCAGCCTGCCCGATCCAAGTAGCATCGATCGCCTGTCTGCGCGGGGATCGCCGCGGGTTTCGGCGGAGGATCTGACGGCTATGGGCTTACCCGAGCCTCGAGCTCTGGCGGTATCGGGAAACACGCTTGTCGTAGCCGATACGGTCGGATTTCATGCGCGCGGTCCTTCGGCCCATGCGTCCGAGCGAGTCGAATTGTGGTCCTATGCGCGTCGCAATCCGTTCCTGCCTTGGCTGGGCGGAGATGTGCTGAGCGTGCCCGGCCTGGCCGAGCGTCGGGTGAACTGGCTGTGGTACTTGCGCGACAGGCTGGAGACGCGACTGGGCCAACCCTGGCGCCCCGCAGGTGTTCGTACCGCCACGGATGATGTCATCAACTAAGACATTTGGCTGGTCGTTTGCGCCGTTCCACCCGGGCCTGACACCTATCGATGTTGCATGTCGCGATCGATCGGGCATCCTGCCGACATGGAATATCTGGCGCATGCCTTGGTGGCGATAGCCGTGCAGTCGATCATCGGACTGCTCACGGGTAGGTGGTGGACCGGCGCAGCGCTTGCTTCCGGCTACTTTCTAGGGCGGGAAGTCGCGCAGGCCGAATATCGATGGATTGAATGGTTCGGCCACGGGTTGCGAGCGAACATGCCCTGGTGGGGGCCTTTCGACATGCGGGTCTGGCCAAAGGCGGATCAATGGATCGACTGGATGGGGCCGTTGACGGCCACTTGCGCCTTGGCGCGATACAGCACCCGTAAGCCGCGATAGATCGGACCAGCACCGATCACGGCGCTGGTCCGAAGGTGCTCAAGCTTACTTGAAGCGGATGCCCACGCCACCCATCAGGCGGCTGCGCGACGAAGCGCCGTTGTAGTTCGAGTAGACATACTGCGCGTTGACATAGACCGGGGCACGGCCCTGAGTCAGCGTGAACTCAGCGCCGCCGCCAAGCTGATAGCCGTCAGCATTGTACTTGTCATAGACGAGCTGGGTGCCGGTAGGACCGTCGATACGGCGGCGCTGCTCGCCGTTCACGTAACCGCCCTTGCCGAAGACCAGCAACTGCGGGGTAACCAGATAGCCGACGCGGAAGGCAGCGCCGAGTTCCTGGAACGCCTTGTGGCAGATCGAGTTGGTGTCGGGGAGGCCAGTGCAGTTCTCGTTGCCGTTGCCCGGACGCCAGTAGCTGCCCTCGGCGCCGATCACGATGCGCTCACCCAGCGTGCCGTCGAAACCGATGGTGCCACCGTAGCCGAACTTGTCGTTGTGCTCGCCTTCGGAGTAGAAGCGATCGCCGCCTGCGTTTCCTTCGATGCGGATGCCGCGGAACGAGGTGCCGTTGGCAGCCAGGTCGGTGCCGGTCGCGTCCTGAGCGAACGCCGGCTGAGCGGCGATGCCAGCTACCAGCATCGCGGCGAGGGTGAGGGTTGTCTTCTTCATTTCAAATCCTTGCATTGCCGTCAGGCGACAAACGGCCGCGTACTTGTGTAGTTGCCGTTAGTGAAGCCTCTAGGATTGTTATTTGTCGGATCGTGCTTTTTGCGCAACAGCACGATTACAGTTACGTTCAGCGACAATGTCGCGGAACTGAGGAAGGCAATTCGCTACGTCTGATCGGATCACGATAAGCCGGTAAGCATGCGATCGTTCTGTCGATGTCGTTTGCCAGCAAACTTTTGCTAGAGAACCACCATGACCATTCGTCGTCGAGCGTTCACGGGACCAAAGATACAGTGCTGCCTAAAGACCTTGTTCGACTGGCCATGCTTTTGATTCCAGATTCCCGGTACGATTCGCAACGGCCCATCCCGGCTTGGCAGCTGGTGCAGCCACAGCTAACAGGTGGCGTCTTGATAAGGTGCGCTGAAACTGGGTCGATCGGTGGTGCTGCCCGGCTATTCACAGGCGAATTCATGGACATTCGAACGGGCAAAAAGGCGGGCAGCATGCCGGCCTGGACCGAAAAGGCAGCGGAGTTATGCAGATGATGGGCGACTATGTGGCGGTCGACGACGTGATGATCCGATCGGGTG
The DNA here is from genome assembly GCF_055361525.1 of Novosphingobium sp. TK46. Taxonomy (NCBI): domain Bacteria; kingdom Pseudomonadati; phylum Pseudomonadota; class Alphaproteobacteria; order Sphingomonadales; family Sphingomonadaceae; genus Novosphingobium; species Novosphingobium sp. TK46. Next base: position 1,526,042 of record NZ_CM143963.1, on the reverse strand, counting down.
TCGCCTTCGGTACCAGCGGCGCTCGCGGCCTCGTGGAAGCGATGACGGATCAAGTGTGCTTCACGTATACGTGCGCATTCCTCCAGCATCTGGAAACCATCGGCCAGTTCTCTGAAGGCAAGCCGGTCGCGATAGCCGGTGATCTGCGACCATCGACCGCTCGCATCATGGCCGCTTGTGCAGCGGCGATCCGCCACAAGGGGGGCCTGGTTGCGTATTGCGGTTACGTGCCGTCGCCGGCCGTGGCCGGCTATGGTTTCGTGCACGGGCATCCATCGCTGATGGTTACCGGCAGTCATATTCCCGATGACCGAAACGGGATCAAGTTCAACCGTGCCGACGGCGAGATCCTGAAGCCGGACGAGTTGGCGATCCGCGCGCAGACCGTCTTGCTGCCAAACATATTCGATGATCACGGCATGCTGGTGCAAGATGTCGATTGCGGGCCGCTGATCGATGTCGCGACGGCGTACACCGCGAGATACGTCGATTTCTTCGGTACCGAAGCACTGAAGGGATTGAAGCTCGGCATCTATGAACACTCCGCCGTGGGCCGTGACCTGCTGGTGGCGATCGTCGAAAAGCTTGGTGGCGAGGCCGTTCGCCTTGGGCGTTCCGAACGGTTCATCCCGGTCGATACCGAAGCGGTCCGACCCGAAGATCAAGTCCTGGCAAAGCAGTGGGCCGTCGAGCACAATCTCGATGCGATCCTGTCGACCGACGGCGACTCGGATCGCCCATTGTTGGCCGATGAAGCAGGATCGTGGCTGCGCGGCGATCTGCTCGGCATCCTGTGCGCCCAAGCCTTGAACATCGAGGCGGTCGCGGTGCCGGTCAGCTGCAACACCGCCTTGGAGCAGACGGGAAGCTTCAAGCAGGTACGACGCACCCGCATCGGTTCTCCCTTCGTGATCGAAGCCATGAACGAACTGCTGCACGACTGGGCGACCGTTTGCGGGTTCGAGGCGAATGGCGGCTTTCTGCTCGCCACGGCGGTCGAGGACGGGGGGCGGCATCTTCCGGCGCTTCCGACCCGTGATGCCGTTCTGCCGATGGTCGCCGTATTGACCCAGGCGCGTCGCCAGGGCGTGTCCTTGTCCCAGCTTCAGGATGGGCTGCCGGATCGCTACACCTACAGCGAGCGGCTGAAGGACTTTCCGACAGCGCACAGCCAGGCGTTGCTGGCATCGCTGCAGGAAGGTTCGGGGTCCGCGGTTCTTGCTCGTCTGAGCGAGATGTTTGGCGCGCTTGCAGGCGCCGCCACCTCGTTTGACGTTACGGATGGATTGCGGATCTCGTTCGATGGCGGCGACATCATCCACCTGCGTCCCAGCGGCAATGCTCCTGAACTACGCTGCTATACCGAAAGTGCCACGGCCGAACGTGCGGCATGGCTGAACGACAAGGTTCTTGAGCTTCTGGCCCAGCAGGTGGCGGCCTGATCCATTCGGCTCATCGCCTGGGACGGGCCAGAACTTTGCGTCGTTCGTCCCACGATCGGCCGATGGCGGTCGGAATGGTGGTATTCCGACCGTCCTGATCCGCGATAGCCACAGCGAGCACATGCCGCCCGGAGAACGAAGGCTCCCGCCCTCGGTCGCCGGGCGCCTAGGCTCGCTCCGGCCGGTTACTAGCGGGCGCGCTGCACGTCGTCCGTCGACACGGGCGTGATCTTGACCTCGACGCGGCGGTTCTTGGCGCGGCCATCGGCGGTCGCGTTGTCGGCGACGGGGTAGCTTTCGCCCATGCCCTTGGCCTGTAGGCGTGCCGACGAAACCCCGCGCGAAATCAGATAACGCGCCACGGCATCGGCGCGGCGCTGCGACAGATCGAGGTTGTACTGGTCGGACCCGGTCGAATCGGTATGTCCGTACACGTCGACCAGGCTGTCCGGATACTGGATCATGCTCTGCGCCACGCGATCGAGCGCGCTTTGGAAGGCGGGGCTGACTTCGGTCGAATCCACCGCGAACGTAACGTCGGGCAGGTTGAGGAGAATACCATCACCCTGCTCGGTCACGTCGATGCCGGATCCGGCGGTTGTCTCGCGCAATTCGCGGATTTGCTTGTCCTTCTGGTAGCCGATGGCGCCGCCGGCGACACCGCCGATGCCCGCACCCAGGATGCGCGCCGTCTTGCCGCCGATTACGCTTCCCAGCAGATAGCCCAGGCCCGCACCACCCGCGCCGCCGATCGCGGTGCGCGAAACCTTGCGTTCTCCGGTGTTGGGATCCGTGACGCAAGCTGAGACAGTGACGAGCGAGATCACCGCGGCAGCGGACGTCAACAAGCGGGAAGTCTTCATGGCAGGGCCTTTCCTATCGGTAGCGACTTTTTGTATTTCGGCAGATTAACATCGTCTGGATGATAAGCCGCGGAACGGATCGCCCGGCCTTCGGTTCCGCATGGTAGTTCTTGCAGCGCCTGGATTGCTGACGCACCATACGCTTCGCTCGGGCTTGTTTGTCTGCTAGCGCCTGGAACATCGTGACGCCTTTCCCCTGGACTGATCTCCTAATCATCGCCGCGCTCATCCTGGTGAACGGCCTCTTCTCAATGTCCGAGCTGGCAATCGTCTCCGCGCGGCCGGCACGCCTGCGGATGTCGGCGGACAAGGGGAGCAAAGCCGCGCTCACTGCGATCGCCCTCGCGGAAGATCCCGGCAAGTTCCTGTCGACCGTGCAGATCGGCATCACCCTGATCGGTATCATCGCCGGCGCCTTTTCGGGCGCGAGCCTTGGCGGGCCCACCGGCGAGCGGATGGCGGCGTTTGGCGTTCCGGCGCAATACGCTCCGCAAGCCGGTTTCGCCCTGGTGATCGCCATTACCACCTATCTCAGTCTGGTTGTCGGCGAACTCGTACCCAAGCAGTTCGCCTTGCGGGCCGCCGAACCGATCGCTTTGGTGATGGCGCTGCCGATGTCCTTCATGGCCCGCGTCATGGCGCCGTTCGTGTGGCTGCTCGACAAGTCGTCCAGCGTGATCCTGCGCCTGTTCTCGGTGCATCGCGGCAGCGAAGGGCAGCTCACCGCCGAGGAACTGCATATGATCTTCGCCGAGGCGACGCGGTCAGGCGCGATCGAAGAGGGTGAGCGGGCGATGATGGCGGGCGTGCTGCGTCTGGCCGATCGTCCGATCCGCGAACTGATGACCCCGCGCCCCGAAGTGCACTGGATCGAAGCGTCCGCAACGCAGGAGCAATTGCTGGCGCGCATCGCCGATACGCCGCATGCGCTATTGCCGGTGGCGGAGGGCTCGCCCGACAACGTCGTCGGCGTACTGCGTGTACGTGAAGTGCTTGCTGCCGTCGTCGAAGGCCGCGCGGTCGACATCGCGGCCTTGATGCGCAAGGCCGAAGTGATCCCCGATCAGATCGATGCGATGGACGCGCTCAAGGTGCTGCAGCGCGCCGAAGTGCCGATGGCGATGGTGCGGGACGAATACGGCCACCTTGAAGGTCTGGTTACGCCCAGCGATGTGCTGGCGGCGATCGCAGGCGATTTCGTCAGCCACCAGGACGAGGGCGACCACCCGATGCTGGTCGAGCGCGAGGACGGATCGCTACTGATCTCGGGCGCGATGCCGGCGGATACACTCTCGGACAAGCTGGGCCTGAGCCTGCCCGAAGATCGCGAATTCGCGACGGCGGCAGGCTACGTCCTGGCGGTCATCAAGCGAGTGCCGCAGGAAGGCGAGCACTTCTTGGAGCAAGGCTGGCGTTTCGAGGTCGTCGATATGGACGGCCTTCGGATCGACAAGCTGCTGGTTTCGCGCGAAGACACGGACGAAGAAGGCGATGGCGTGGCCGGCGACGAGTAGAACCTTGCCGCTCGTTCCCTGAGGCTAACGCATCTCGCCCGACGACCCGAACATCCCCCGCACCGTCGCGACGCGATCAGGTGCCGGCAGGCGCCTGTCCGGCAGGGGCTGCGCCCGCGGTCGCCTGCGCGTCGCGACCATCGCCCTGCGGAGCGGCGAGAATCTGCTGGGTCACGCGGCCCTTGGCGACAGTGTGGGTGCCGGTATCGCCCACGGTCGAACGGATTGATGGGTCCGACGTGCCGGCAAGTCCCAGAGCAGAAGATTCGATGTCGCTACGTGCGGACGGTCCGCCGAACAGCGCGTCGAGCGTCTGTCCCTGCAACGTCTCGTCCGCTGGACGCGGTTCGCCCTGCTGTGGGGGCTTGAGCGCGAAATCCGGCGGCACGACGAGCGGTGACTGGCGCTGCACGGCGAACTCGTCGGGGCGGTCGCGATTGAGCAGCCCGGTGCTGCCGCAGCCCGAAAGCGCGGCTGCGCCCAAGGCCACCAGAGCCAGCGTCGACAGGTTCAGCTTCATCACTTAAATCTCCGGGGCCGGCTCGGCTGCGTCGGGCTTTTCGCGCGAAAGCAGGGAGCGGGCAAGGATTATCACGACCCCGATGGTGATCGCGGCGTCGGCGAAATTGAAGATCAGGAACGGCCTGAAATCGCCGAAATGCAAGTCGGCATAGTCGATGACGAAGCCGTGTTCCCAGCGGTCGCGGATGTTGCCTGCGGCACCACCCAGCACCAGTGCGAGCGGCAGAACATCCCCGAGCAGCTTTTCACGCAGCATCCATGCTGCCACGAACAGGCCGATACCGGCGGTCATCGCCAGCAGCACGAAACGCATCTCGATCGATCCGGCGGTGAGCAGGCCGAGGCTGACGCCGTAGTTTTCGGTCCAGCGAAAATCGAAGAACGGCAGCACCTTCACCAGACGCACGTTGTAGAGGTTCAAACCCTTGTCGACCCAGATCTTGATCCCCTGGTCGATCACGAAAATCGCCAGTGCTATCAACAGGCCGATGCCGCGATTGCGCCAGGGATTGACCGGAACCGCCGTCACGCAGCAGGCTCCATCGCGCCGACGACGGTTTCGCAGCGCGCGCACAAAGCGCCGTCTTCCTCGACTTCGGGGAGATGGCGCCAGCAGCGGCCGCACTTGTGATCTTCGGATGGGGCAACCTGCACCGCCTCGCCCTGGCCGCGGTGGACTTTCGCAGTGATGAACAGTTCGGCCAAGTCACCCTCGGGTGCCGCATCGGGCACAGTGACTTCGGCGGCGAGGCTGGATCCGACGATCTTTTCGCGCCGCAGCGGCTCGATCGCCTCGGTGACTTGCTGGCGCAGCGCGCGCAGGTTCGCCCAGTGCGCGAGATCGGCCTGCGCTTCGGGGACTTGTGGCCACTCGAGCAAGTGCACGGTTTCGGCGCCGGGATAGCGGCTCTGCCAGATCTCCTCGGCGGTGAAGACCAGCGCCGGCGCGGCGTAGCGGATCAGCGCCTGGAACAGCGTGTCGAGGACGGTGCGATAGGCACGCCGCTTCGGGTCCGTGGCTGCGTCGCAGTAAAGGCTGTCCTTGCGGATATCGAAGAAGAACGCGGACAGGTCCTCGTTGCAAAAGTCGATCAACGTGCGGACGTAAGTGTTGAAGTCGAAGTCCGCGACGGCTTGCCGCAAGGTGGCGTCGAGTTGGCCGAGCAGTGCGAGCACGTAGCGTTCCAGCTCGGGCATCTCGGCCACGACGACGGTCTCGGCCGGATCGTAATCGGCCAGCGCGCCCAACATGTAGCGGAAGGTGTTGCGCAGCTTGCGGTACTGGTCGGCCACGCCCTTGAGGATCTCGTCACCGATGCGGTGATCCTCGGTGTAGTCGACCGACAGCGCCCACAGGCGGATGATGTCGGCGCCGTTGGTCTCCATGACCTTGAGCGGGCTGACCGTGTTGCCCAGCGACTTCGACATCTTGAGGCCCTTGGCGTCCATGGTGAAGCCGTGGGTCAGGACCGCATCGTACGGCGCACGCCCGCGCGTGGCGCACGATTCGAGCAATGAGGACTGAAACCAGCCGCGATGCTGGTCCGAGCCTTCGAGGTAGAGGTCGGCCGGCCACGACAGCTCGGGCCAACGGCCGCTTTCCAGCACGAAGGCGTGGGTGGAGCCGGAATCGAACCAGACGTCGAGAATGTCGACGATGCGCTCATAGTCGTCGGCGCGATACTCGTTGCCGAGATACTCTTGGGCGCGGGCGTCGGACCAGGCATCGACGCCGTCCTGCTTTACCGCTGCAATGATGCGCGCGTTGACCGCCGGGTCGACGAGATACTGGCCGCTCTCGCGGTTCACGAACAGGGTGATCGGCACGCCCCAGGCGCGCTGGCGGCTGAGCACCCAGTCGGGCCGGCCCTCGACCATCGCGCCAATGCGGTTGCGGCCCTTTTCGGGAACGAAGCGGGTGTCGGCGATGGCCTGGATCGCGGTCTGGCGCAGGGAAGGGCCGCCGCTCTCGCGATCCATCGGCACGAACCACTGCGGGGTGCAGCGGTAGATCACCTTGGCCTTCGAGCGCCACGAGTGCGGGTAGGAGTGCTTGTAGTCCGCGCTAGCCGCCAGCAGCCCACCGGCTTCGCGCAAGTCCGCGCAGATCTGGCCGTCGGGCGCGTTGAACTTGGGGTTGATGACCGAGCCCTGGCCGCCGAGCCAGGTCCAGTCGGCGCGGTACTTGCCGTCGGCTTCGACCACGAACTTGGGGCCGATGCCGTGCGCCTTGCACAACTCGAAGTCGTCCTCGCCATGGTCGGGCGCCATGTGGACAAGGCCGGTGCCGCTGTCGGTGGTGACGAAGGCGCCCGCCAGCATCGGACGCGGCTCGGCGAAGAAGCCGCCGAGGTGGTGCATGGGGTGGCGGGCGATGGTGCCGGCGAGGTCGGAGCCCTTCAGCAGTTTCCGGTTTTCCGTGGCCGCAAGCTTCCAGCCTTCCCAATCAAATGAGACGTGTTCTGGATTTGCATGAGCGAGACGTTGCAGAAATGGCGCGACCAGGGCCTCTGCGATGAGCCACCTTTTGCCATCTATCGACAGAAGTTGATAATCAACCTCAGGCCCATAAGCCAATGCCTGGTTCACCGGGATCGTCCAAGGCGTCGTCGTCCAGATCACCGCATGCGCGCCGACCAGTTCGTCGATGGGCGAGTGCGTGATCTCGAACGCCACGTCGATCTGGGTCGAGACGATGTCCTCGTACTCGACCTCGGCCTCGGCCAGCGCGGTCTTCTCGACCGGGGACCACATCACCGGCTTGGCGCCGCGATAGAGTTGCCCGCTCTCCGCGAACTTGAGCAGTTCGGACACGATCGTGCCTTCGGCCTGCGGGTCCATCGTCAGGTAGGGGTGGTCCCAGTCGCCATTGATGCCGAGGCGCTTTAGCTGCTCGCGCTGGACGTTGACCCACTCGGCGGCATAGGCGCGGCACTCGGCGCGGAACTCGACGGGGTCGACCTGATCCTTGTCGAGCTTCTTCTTGCGGTACTGCTCCTCGACCTTCCACTCGATGGGCAGGCCATGGCAGTCCCAACCGGGCACGTAAGGCGCGTCCTTGCCCAGCAGCGTCTGGGTGCGCACGACCATGTCCTTGAGGATGTGGTTCAGCGCATGGCCGATGTGCATATCGCCGTTGGCATACGGTGGCCCGTCGTGGAGAATGAACTTCTCACGCCCGGCGCGGGCGGCGCGGGTCTTCTCGTAGAGGCCGGCTTCCTGCCAGCGCGCGAGGATGGCCGGCTCCTTCTGGGGCAGGCCCGCCTTCATCGGGAAGTCCGTCTTCGGCAGGAAGACAGTGGCTCGGTAATCGCGCTCTTGGGTCATGACCTGCGGCCCTTAGCGAGACGCGGGCTCAGGTGCAATTTTTGGTTGTCGCGCCGTCGTGCCCCCACCATCACCGTCAACGATGGTGGGGGCACGAGCTTACTTGGCGCGCGGCGCCGCCAGCGAGGCGTTCGCGGGCAAACCACCCATCTGCGACACCAGCTTGGTATAGGCGTCGAGATAGGCAAGCACAATGATCTGGCCGATCTGCGTATTTTGGTAGCCACCGCCACCCGCCGCGCCGAACGTGCCGCCGAAGAACCCGCCGCCGCCGCCGCCGAAGCTGACATCGGACTTGCGCGAATACCCCTCGGTCATCGCCTCTTCGACTGTGGTGCGCGAATTGACGATCGAGAGCGTGACGTTGGCCTCACCCTTCTTGATGTTCAGGCCACCGGCGACCGCGCCGATGCCGCGCCCGAACAGGCCGCCCACGCCGCCGAGTACGCCGCCCAGCGCGCTGCCGCCCGAATTGTTGTTCGTGCTGACGATGTCGGGCTGCAGGAAGTAATCCGCCGCCTTGATCTGGCCCTTGCCGATGTTCGAGCCGCCCTGCAGTTCGCCCTGGTCGGCCAGCGCACGCTCCATGGCGCTGCTCTGCAGCGAGCGACCTCGATTGACGAGCGTGAAGCAACCCGACTTCTGCACGAAGATGCGCAGGATCGACTCGGGGCTGCCCAGGCTGAATTCGCGCCACCACTGATTATCAGGCTCGACGATCGCGACCGAACCCAGGTTGCGCGAGCAGACGGGGATCTGCTGCATGCCGCGTTCCTGCAGCTGGCGGCCCGAGGACGTGTCGGCCAAGGCGGCGCCGCTGACGAACAAGGTCGACAACGCTGAAACGGCACAAGCGAATTTCTTCATGATATCAATGCTCCCCGAGCCATGACTTGCACGGCAACCCGCGACACCCCTCGCGGTTCGGGCGATTACTTGCCCAAATTGCCTGTTCCGCACAAGTCATTCTGCATAAGGGCGCTCAGGGCATGACCGCCATGTTGTCGATCAAGCGGGCCTTGCCGATTCGCGCGGCGACCAGCAGCCGCATCGGTCTGTTCGAGCGCGAGGGCAGGAAGGTAAGATCGTCCGCATCACGCAGTTCGGCATAGTCGACCGAGAGAAAACCCGCCGACAGCACAGTGCGCGACAGTTGCGCCAGCGCCTCGCCAACGTCGAGGCCCCCTTCGATCTCGGCGATGGCTTCGCGCATGGCCCGGGGCAGGGCGACGGCGGCCGCGCGCTGTTCGGCCGTGAGATAGGCATTGCGCGAACTCATCGCCAAGCCATCGGCTTCGCGAACGGTGGGGACGCCGATGATTGCATCGACATGCGGGCGGATCAGGTCGAGGTCGCGGGCCATACGGCGGATGACTGCAAGCTGCTGCCAGTCTTTTTCACCGAACAAGGCGGTGTCCGGCTGCACTTGCTGGAAAAGCTTGCAGACCACGGTGGCGACGCCATCGAAATGTCCGGGGCGGGCGGCGCCGTCCAGGCCTTCGCTCACGCCTGCGACCGAGACGGTCGACGCGAAGCCGGCCGGGTACATGACCTCTACCGATGGTGCCCACAGCAGGTCGACGCCTTCGCTCTCCAGCATCGCGCGATCACGTTCGAGCTGGCGCGGATAGGCGCTCAGATCTTCGTTGGCACCGAACTGGAGCGGGTTGACGAAGATCGACACCGCGACGCGTTCCGCTTGGCTTTTGGCTTCGCGCACCAGCGTAAGATGGCCTTCATGCAAAGCGCCCATCGTCGGCACGAGGGCGAGTCGGCCATCGGCACGCAAGACGTCGACTACGCTTCGCAGTGGATCAAGAGTGTGGATCAATTGCATTGATGCAGCCTGCTCCGGTATGATGTCCGCGACCGGACTCGGATCGCGCGGCTTAAACGCCGCACGGTTCGTCGGGCAACGATTTTAGGGAATTACCGTGACAACGCATCGCATCGTCTTCGCCAACGAGAAAGGCGGCACCGGCAAGTCCACCACGGCGGTCCACGTGGCCATCGCGCTCGCCTATCAGGGCGCGAACGTGGCGTGCATCGATCTCGATCACCGCCAGCGGACACTGTTCCGCTATATGGAAAACCGCCTCGATACCGAGAAGCGGCGCAAGATCAGCCTGCCGGGCACGCGGTTCACGGTCTATGACGGCACCAGCATCGACGAGCTCGAAGCGTTGTCGGACGAGATCGCGGACGGGATGGACTTCCTGGTGTTCGACACGCCGGGCAAGGACGATCCGCTTGCCCGCCATGTCGCCACCACCGCCGATACGCTGGTGACGCCATTGAACGACAGCTTCGTCGACTTCGACCTGATCGGCCAGGTCGAGGGCGAGACGTTCAAGGTCAAGAAGCTGTCGTTCTATGCCGAGCTGATGTGGGAAGCACGCAAGAAGCGGGCGCATTCGACAATCGCGGAGCAGCGCCGCGACCTCGACTGGGTGGTGGTCCGCAATCGCACCCAGCATGCCGAAGCGCGCAACATGAAGCGTCTGAACGGGGCGCTGCAGGAACTGTCCAAGCGCGTGGGCTTCCGGATTGCCGGCGGCCTGTCGGAGCGCGTGATCTTTCGCGAGCTCTTCCCGTCGGGCCTCACCCTGCTCGACAAGGGGCATCTGGGCGACCTCGGCACCAGCCACCTGGTCGCGCGGCAGGAAGTACGCGGGCTGTTGGCAGGCCTCAACCTGCCGATGCCCAATCACGGCGGCTCTAGGCAGCCGCAGAACGATGCCGACATGGCGGTCGCGGCGGAGTGATAAAACTCCTTCTCCTGCTCGTCCTGGCGCTGGTCGCATGGAAGATGATCACCGGACGCTGGCCCTGGGAAGCAAAAGGCCTTGCGGGACGATCGGACCAGCGGGTCCGGGCGCGGGCCTTGCTGGGCGTGGAGCGGAGCGCCGGGCGGCAGGATATCCTCGAGGCGCATCGCACCCTGATCGCGACGGTTCATCCCGATCGCGGGGGCAGCAATGAACTGGTGCACGAAGCGAATGCCGCGCGCGACGTCCTGCTTGCGGATTTGCCTGCGCCCGTCAGGGATTGAAAGGTGAACCACAGGTTCGATCCGACGATCCTGCGCGAATATGATATCCGGGGCATCGTTGGTAATGGGATCGCAGCGGCGGATGCCCGGGCGATCGGTCGCAGCTTCGGCACCCTGGTGGCGCGGGCAGGAGGACGGACAGTCGTCGTCGGCTATGACGGACGCCTCAGTTCGCAGATGCTCGAGGCGGCGCTGGTCGAGGGACTGAACGCCAGCGGTATCGACGTGGTGCGTATCGGCATGGGGCCAACGCCCATGCTGTATTATGCCGAAGCCTCAATGGAAGATGTGCAGGGCGGCATTCAGATAACTGGCAGCCACAATCCCGCCGATCACAACGGCTTCAAGATGGTATTTGCGGGCCACCCCTTTTTTGGGGCGGATATCCAAGCCATCGGGCGCATGGCGGCTGAAGGTGACTGGAGCACCGGGAGCGGTACCAGCAGCCGCGTCGATATCCTCGATACGTATGTCGCGCGCCTGCTGTGCGGGTTGACCGGGATACCCGAGGGCGAGTTGAACAGTCTGCGGATCGGTTGGGATGCCGGGAATGGCGCCGCCGGCCCCGCCCTGGAACGGCTCACCGGCCACATGCCGGGTGAGCATCATCTGCTGTTCACCGAAGTCGACGGACATTTTCCCAATCACCACCCTGATCCCACCGAAGAAGCCAACCTTGCAGACCTGAGGGCGCTCGTCGCGCGCAAGCGGCTCGATTTCGGTGTGGCTTTCGATGGCGATGCGGATCGGATCGGTGTCGTCGATGGCGAGGGACGCGTGATCTGGGGCGATCAGCTGCTGATGATCTTTGCCGAGGATCTGCTGAAGATCGAGCCAGGCGCGACGATCATCGCCGACGTCAAAGCCTCGCGCACGGTGTTCGACATGATCGGTGCACATGGCGGCGTCCCGCTGATGTGGAAGGCGGGACACTCGCTCATCAAGTCCAAGATGAAGGAAACGGGAGCGCTGCTCGCCGGTGAGACGAGCGGGCACATCTTTTTCAAGCACGACTACTATGGCTACGATGACGGGCTTTATGCGGCGGTCAGGCTGATCGCGGCGGCATCGCGACTGGGTCGGTCGGTAACGCAGTTGCGCGGGGCGATGCCCCGGATCCTCAACACACCCGAGCTACGCTTCCAGGTCGACGAAAGTCGCAAGTTCGCGGCGGTAGAGGAGGTCAGGCAGCGCCTTGCCGCTACCGAAGCCGACGTAAACGACATCGACGGAGTGCGCGTCACCAACGATGATGGCTGGTGGCTGCTGCGCGCGTCGAACACGCAGGATGTTCTGGTCGCGCGCGTCGAAAGTGAGACACCCGAGGGGCTTGATCGACTGCTCGCGCAGGTCGATGCACAGCTTGCGCTATCTGGTCTGACGCGGGGCGAGCGAGCGAGTCACTGATAACCGGGCTGCATTAAGCCACATGGGTGCGGACGCAAAAAGGGGAGCCGGCAGGCTCCCCTTTCCATTCGCGGTGACGAACTGGTTAGCTCGGTTTGTCGCTCGAGCGAGTCGCACTTGCGCTGCCGACGCCGGCGGTTGCGGACGAGCCGATGCCGCCTGTGGTGCTGGCACCGGTTTGGCCTGGCGTCGCCGTTCCAGAACTCGCGGTGGTCGACGACCCGACGCCCGAAGCGGCACTGCTGCCACGCAAGGACGAACCGGACGAGGCGCCGCCGCTCTGACCATAGGTCGCGCCCCCGTCGAATGCTGACGTGCCGGAATAGCTGGAGCTGCCATAGTTGGCGCTGCTATCCTGGATGCGAAGGTTGTTCTGCACGTGCTTCACGCCGGAAATATGCTCCACCGTGTCCTCGGCGCGTCGTTTCGCATGACGACTGTCGACCGTGCCATCAAGTGTCAGTTCGCCGTCCTTCACGCTGACGGTGATATGGCTGGCATCGACATGATGGTCATGCGTCAGATGATCGTTGGCATCCTCGCGAATGCGTTCATCCGAGCGGGTGTAGTTGGATGGTCCGCGCCCGCGATGGCTGCGGGATGAGTCCTGGCTTTGATCATGGCGGTGATCTTGATCGCGACGGCGCGAGGCCTCCTCGTCACCGAACCAGCTCGCCACTTCGTCACCGGCGCGCTGAAGGAAACCGCGGCTTTCTCCATACTGGCGCCAGTTGCCATAGTCCTCACGACCGGACGAACGACCCGATCGGCCTTGTTGCCTATCATCATCGTCGTTGAACCAGCTGGAGAGACCATAACTGGGGCGATACGACTCGCTGGAACGCGCGCCACCGGTCACGCCGCCGCTGCGGTTCGAGAAGTCGCGACCGCCAAAATCCTCACTCGTGAAGCTGGAGAAGTCGTTGCCGCCGCTGGCATCGAAGTCGCGACCACCGCCATACCTGGGATCGTTGGCCTGGCTGCCTTGCTGGCCGTAACGCCCCTGCGCATCATCGCGCTGCCAGCCTTGCTGATAACGCGCCGGCTGCTCGCGATCGTTGTGCTGCCCATATTCGGGACGTGAGCGATCATGGTTCGAAGTGTAGAGGTCGTGATCGCGCCCTGATCCATAGGTTCGCGAGCCTTGCTGGCTTCTTGCGCCACCGCCGTATGGACTGCCTTGCCCCGAAAAGCGGTACGCGCCGTCCTGATCGTCGCCGCGACCACGATTGTCGCCCTGCAGGTATCCGCCTTGCTGACGATCGCCGTCGCTTTGCCATTGATTTGCCTGGTCCGAGCCACGGCCTTCGCTGCCACGATAGTTGCTGCCGAACTGGCTACCGAAGTCGTCTCGATTGTGACGGTCGCGTTCGCTCATGAGATCTCTCCATCATCATTGTCCGGGGGCGGGTCGGCGCTTCGCTGCGCGTAACGGCTCCTCCCAGTGACAATAGAACGCCGCTGCGCACGCAATCGGTCCACCGCTTGACGCAACGGCCACTCGGTCGGACGCAACCTAAGTTACCTGCCGCAAGTGCCATGGTTTGCAGCACCTTAGCGGTCCTGCTTGCTTCTGGTGTGCCCGATCGCCAGCTTGCAACGGATGGTCTCACCGCTTCGCGTCCCACCCGAGATAGATGCCTGGTTCGCGGGACGAGGGTGGACGCCGCGACGGCACCAGCGCGAAATGCTCGACGCTGCAGATGCCGGTCATCATGCATTGCTGGTCGCGGATACGGGCGCGGGCAAGACGCTGGCGGGCTTCTTGCCGACGCTCGCGGCGTTCTGCCCCTCGCGGTTGGACGGAGCGCCGCCACCCGAAGGCTTGCACACGCTGTATGTCTCGCCGCTCAAGGCCTTGGCGCACGACGTGCAGCGCAATCTGCTGACCCCGGTGGAAGAGATTGGCCTGCCGCTGCGTATCGAGACGCGCAGCGGGGATACGCCGTCCGACCGCAAGGCACGTCAGCGCGCGCGACCACCGCACGTGCTGCTCACCACGCCGGAATCCCTGTCGCTGCTGCTGAGCTATCCAGAGGCCACGACCTTGTTCACCGGCCTTAAGCGCGTGGTGATCGACGAGGTCCATGCCTTCGCCACCGGTAAGCGCGGTGATCTGCTGGCGCTCGCGCTGTCGCGTCTGCAGGCGCTTGCGCCCGAGATGCAGCGCGTTGGCTTGTCGGCCACGGTGGCGATACCCGAGGACTATCGCGGCTGGCTGGCCCCCTGGGGCGATATCGACAGCGTCGCCTTGGTGCAGGGTGAGAAAGGCGCCGATCCGGAAGTCTCGATCCTGCTCCCGGACGAGCAACGCATTCCATGGAGCGGGCATGCGGCCACTTGGGCGATTCCGCAGCTATACAGCCAGATCCGCGATCATCGTACGACGTTGATCTTCACCAACACGCGGTTTCTTGCCGAATACATCTTCGATTGGTTGTGGGACGCCAACGAAGACAATCTGCCCATCGGCATCCATCACGGCTCGCTGTCGAAAGAGGCGCGACGCAAGGTCGAAGGCGCGATGGCCAGGGGAGAGTTGCGTGCCTTGGTCTGCACGTCCAGCCTGGACCTTGGCGTCGATTGGGGCGACATCGATCTGGTCGTGCAGATGGGCGCGCCAAAGGGCTCGTCACGGCTGCTTCAGCGTATCGGGAGGGCCAATCACCGGCTCGATCAATCGAGCAAGGCGATGCTGGTGCCGGGCAATCGATTCGAGTTCATCGAGGCGATGGCGGCGCAAGAAGCGGTAGCTCTGGGGATCCGCGATGGCGAGGACTTTCGCGATGGCGGCCTCGATGTGCTTGCCCAGCATGTCATGGGGTGCGCCTGCGCCGGGCCGTTCCGCGAAGAGCAGCTCCTGCGCGAAATACGAAGTTCGCTGCCTTACGCCTGGATCGACGAGACGATCTTCGCTCGCGTGCTCGATTTCGTAGCGACGGGCGGATACTCGCTGCGCTCCTACGATCGCTTCAAGCGGATCGTGAAGGACCGGGACGGCACCTGGCGGCTGGCGCATCCCGAGCATGCGGCCCGCCATCGCCTCAATGCCGGCATCATCGTCGACAGCGAGATGCTGGAGGTGCGTTTCAAAAACGGCCGCTCATTGGGCAAGGTCGAAGAGATGTTCGGCGCCAGTCTTTCGCCGGGGGATACCTTCCGCTTCGCCGGCATCGACCTCGAAGTGGAATCGATGCGCGAATCGGAACTGATCGTGCGCGCGGCGAAGAAGTCGGCGACGATCCCGAGCTATGGCGGCGTGCGCCTTCCGATCAGCGGCACCCTGGCCGAGCGCGTGCGCGAGATGCTGGCCGATCGGGCCGGATGGGCTCGCTTCCCCGACGACGTGCGCGAATGGCTCGAGGTGCAGGATTACCGCTCTCACCTGCCCGCGCCCGGGCGATTGCTGGTCGAAAGCTTTCCGCATCGCGGTCTCGCCTACACGACCTACTATACGTTCGAGGGATGGAACGCGAATCAGTCGCTGGGCATGCTGTTGACCCGGCGCATGGAAGATCGCGGCCTGGGCCCGTTGGGATTCGTCGCCACTGATTACACGCTGGCCGTATGGGGGCTGGAGCCGGTGGACGATCCCGTCGACCTGCTCTCGCCCGACATCCTGACTCACGAATTCGTCGACTGGGTACAGCAATCCCATCTGCTGCGTCGCGCCTTTCGCGAGGTGGCGGTGATCTCCGGCCTGGTCGAGCGTCAGCAGCCGGGCAAACGCAAGTCGGGCAAGCAGGTCACTTTCTCGACCGATCTGATCTACGACGTTCTGCGCAAGTACGAACCTGACCATCTTCTCATTCAGGCGGCCTGGGCGGATGCGCGGGCGCGGATGACCGATGTGGGGCGAGTGGGAGACGTGCTCGATCGCGCGGCACGCGAAATCGACCATGTGCATCTCGACCGGATCAGCCCGCTATCGGTACCCGTCATTTCGATGATCGGGCGAGAGAACCTGCCTTCAGGTGCCGCCGACGACGACCTGCTGCTGGAGGCGGAGAGCCTGGCATCGCTGGCGATGCGCACCGATGCGGTCGAATCGATCGAGGGCGACTAGGCCTGACGTGACGCTGGCCGAGCGGTCAGCTACCGATGCCGGCTGGCATTTGGTGAAGCGCGGCTCGCATTTTGGCGTTCGTCGCAATGGGCTGACGCTGCAGCCCGTGTTTTTCTGATCCTTTTGTGAGCGGGCCCAGATCGCTTCACAAACGAAAAGGGGGCGGATCGCTCCGCCCCCCTCCAGACCCTTTCGGGTTTTCGTTGCCAGTTTTATTACTTGTTGAATTCGGCGAACTGTTCGTTGCCGACGAAGCCGAACTTGGTGACCTGCGATGCCTTGATGATCTGCAGCACCTTGGCCGACAGATCGTAGCTGGCACCGCCGTCGGGCTGGAACTGAAGCTCCGGCTCGTTGGCGAAAGTCAGCGATTCCTTGAGGTTGTTCACCAGTATGGGACCGTCGATCTGGGTGCCGTTCCACAGGATCTTGTCGTCCGGTGTAAGCACAACCTTGTTCTTGATCGGATCGACCGGCGGGGGCGTGTTCGTCGGCGGGGTCGCCACCGGCAGGTCGATATCGATCGAGTGAGTCGCCACCGGAATGGTGATGATGAACATGATGAGCAGCACGAGCATGACGTCGATCAACGGCGTCGTGTTCATCTCCATCATCGGAGAGCCGTCGTCCTTGCCGCCTGACATTGCCATGGGAAGTACTCCTAGTTTCTTAGCGGAACCGACGCGTCAGGTCGGGTCGACGGGATTCGAGATGAAGCCGACGGTCGGATAACCGGAGACCTGCACGTTGTAGATCGCACCCGCCACGCAACGCCAGGGAGCGCTTTGATCGCCGCGAATATGCACCTGCGGAATCAGGTCCGGGTTGGCCTTGAGGGCTTCGGGACCGCCTTCACGCTTGACCACGTCGTCGAGACGCTTGAACGCACGATCGCGCAGCTCTTCTGAAGTGACCGGCGTCACGTTGTTGAAGTAGATCCGGCATTCACCGTTTCGCGACGCACCCTGGAATCCGGGCTCGCCGGCGGCGCGGCCACCCTCGTCGGTGGTTGAAACGGTGAGCAACAGGTTGTCCACCTTGTCCTTGGATTCGGTCGACACGATGATCGGGATACGCAACTTCTCGATCGTCTGGATCGCGACCGGAACCGCGATGAGGAAGATGATCAGCAGCACGAGCATAACGTCGACCAGCGGCGTCGTATTGATGTCGGACATCGGTGACTCTACACCGCCTCCGCCCGTGGAAATCGCCATAGTCTTGTCCTAGTTCCTAGCCCAGATGTTCGGGCTTCCCTCGGGAGCGGCCGGTGAGCGTGCATGCCCACCCACCGGTTCGCATCCGCGACGATCGTCCTGCCGCGAGGCAGAGCGATCGTCGCCGGTAGCCTTACGACTTGACCGGGGTGGCGGCGGGCTTCGCCGGGGCAGCGACGGTCTTGGTCGGTGCGACCGCAACCACAGGCTTGACCGCACCGCGCGAGGTGATGTTGGCCAGCACGTCGTTCGAGAAGCCGGTCAGCAGTTCGGCGATACGCTTGTTGCGGGCCTGCAGGTAGTTGTAGGCGAGCACCGCCGGAACGGCGACGAGCAGACCGAGCGCAGTCATGATCAGAGCTTCACCGACCGGGCCAGCGACCTTGTCGATCGAAGCCGAACCGGCCAGACCGATTGCGATCAGAGCGCGGTAGATGCCGACGACGGTGCCGAACAGACCGACGAACGGCGAGGTCGCGCCGACGGTGGCGAGGAACGGCAGACCCGAAGCGAGACGCGCTAGGATCGAGGCTTCCGAACGCGCCAGCGAGCTGTGCATCCAGTCGTGTGCTTCAAGAGCGTCGGTCATCTTGGCATGCTGGTCCTCGGCAACCAGACCGTCTTCGACCAGCTGGCGCCAGGCGCTGTTCTTCTCGAGCTTGGTCGAACCTTCGCGAAGCGTCGGTGCCTTCCAGAAGTGCGTACGGATCGTGCCGAACTGACGCAGGATCTTCGACTGTTCGAACCACTTGGTGAACAGGATGTAGAACGAGCCGAACGACATGATGCCCAGGATGATGACCGTCGCATAAGCGATGAAACCGCCCTGCTCGAGCGCCTCTACGAAGCCGAACTTGTTCTGAGGCGCGCCTTGGGCGCCTGCTGCGAGAAGATTGATAAGCATGCGGTTAAGTCCTCTTGAAACAGGTAAGCGAAGTTGGAAGGCGACGCGGACGGCCCGGCGTCGCCTGGCAGATCACTTAGAATGGATCGGCCGGATCGGGATCACTGCGGAATGACCCAGCGGATGCGATTGGTGTAGGTCGACTGTACCGGTTGACCATCCTGCATCGCCGGCTTGAAGCGCGCCCTGCGGCTCACGTTCTTGCAGGTCGCGTCATCGAGTTCGGGCGTTCCGCTCGAACCGGTGATCGTGCAGTCCACCACGCGGCCATCGGTGCCGACGGTCACGCGGAACGTCGCCGTACCGGCCTTTTCCTCGCGCAGAGCACGCTGCGGATAATCCGCATCCGTCGCCCACGAACCTGGGTTGCCCCTTGGCTGTACACCCGATGTCGCGCCCTTGGGAGCGGGCGGTGCCGGTGGCGCCACGATCGGCGCTGGCGCGGCAAGAACGACCGGCGGAGCCGGTGGTGGCGCGATTTGAACTGTCGCGATTTCCGGCGGCCGGGTAGCCACGTTGATCTTGACCGGAGGAGCCACCGGCGGCGGTGGCGTGTCGAGCTTCTTCTCCGGCGGAGGTGGTGGCGGTTCCTCCTTCTTCGGTTCTTCTTCCTTGATGTCCACGGTGGTCACTTTTTGCATGACCTTCTTCGCCGCCTCATACGCGAGGCCGGTGACGAGCGCGTAACCAACGAAGATATGTATCAGCGCCACAATGACGAGCGCGGTAATCTTGTTACCGCTCATTGTTTGGTCAGCGTAAGCCATTCAGATACATCACTCCATCTAACAGGACTCGGGGCTAAGCCCGGCGGGAGCCCACGAGCGCCGCGGTCGCGACACCCATGAAGAACAATCTATATCCACCCTGACGGCTGCCGGCCAACCCATTACGAACGTGTCCGTAGATTGGGAAAACCATCCGGGGGCCTTTTTTTTGGCTAATAGCCCCGCTTCTGCGAAATTCTTAGCGTCGGATCTACCCACACGCAACGGCATTGTATTCCCACAAGGCGTTAACGCGCAATTCAGCAGCTGGTGCCTCCAGTCCAAAGGAAATTTGGCCCTTGCCGACGCCCGTGCCATGATCGGCGTAACGCAGTTTACCGGAAGACCGCAACGATGATTATACCCTTGCGCCGGATGGCGTTTCCTCTGGCTGCAGCAGTGGCTCTGCCGGGTTCGTATACAATGCTGCCGGAAAATGGGGTGGCGCAGATCATCCCCGCGGCGGTGCCGCCCGAATCGCGCCCGTCCGGCCCGACCTATGCCGATATTGCCGGCCTTGCCGATGGCAGTCCGCTGGTCGTGCGTGGCAGGGTGCGCAAGCTGGTGCGCGTGGAGGACGAGCGAGCGCGCGCGCCGGCGCCAGGTACCGCGCGGTTCTATGTGATGGCTGAGACCGTCGCGCTGCTTACCGGGGCCAGCCCGATCGGACAGTCGTTCGCCTATCTGGTCGACTTGCCGGTGGACGGGCGAGGCAAGCCGTTCGTGCGCAAGAAAGACGAGGTAATCGTGTTCGCACGTCCTGTTTCGGGACGTCCCGGCGAACTGCAGCTTGTCCGCCCCAATGCGCAGATCGCCGGCGGTCAAGGCAACGAGACCCGGTTGCGCGCGATCCTGACCGAACTGCTTGCCCCCGGCGCGCCCGCGCGGGTGACCGGGGTGCGGGAACTGGCATACGTGCCGGGCACCCTGGCGGGTGAAGGCGAGACGCAGATTTTCCTGACCACGGCGGATGGATCGGCGGCAAGCGTGACGGTGCGGCACCAACCGAATCAGCCGCCGAGATGGGGGGCGTCGTTCTCCGAACTGGTTGCCGAAGTCGAGCATCCACCACAGCGAGAGACCGTACAATGGTATCGGCTCGCCTGCTTCCTGCCCCAGCGCCTGCCCGGCAAGGCCAATATGTCGGAAGGCGAGGAGGCAAGGGGCATGGCGGAGGCGGACTACCGCCTGGTGATGGACTCGCTTGGCCCCTGTCCCCGCACATTGTAGCGGTGCTGGGTGGCGCCGGGCGCCACGGTGCGGGTGCCATGCGCAAGCCGCTGGCCTTCGGCGCTCGCCTCGCCTAGGGCGCGCACCCGAAAAGGAGCGTCATGGCTGAACCGTTGAACATCGCCCTTGCTGGGCTAGGCACCGTGGGATCGGGCGTCGTGCGCCTTATCGAGACCAATGCCGCCTTGATCGCCCGTCGTGCTCGCCGGCCGATTCGCATCGCGGCGGTCAGCGCACGAGATCGCGGCAAGGATCGCGGCATCGACTTGTCGTCCTATCTCTGGCTCGACGATCCCGCCGAGATGGCGGCACGGCCCGAGATCGACGTGGTCGTCGAGATGGTCGGAGGTTCCGACGGGCCGGCGTTGACGTTGGCGCGAAAGACGATCGCCAGCGGCAAGTCGTTCGTGACCGCCAACAAGGCGATGATCGCGCATCATGGGCTCGAACTGGCGGCTGCGGCCGAGGCGGCGGGCGTCGCGCTGAAGTTCGAGGCGGCGGTGGCCGGCGGCATTCCCGTCATCAAGGGGCTGAGCGAAGGCGCGGCCGCCAACGCGATCGAGCGGGTCTATGGCATCCTCAACGGCACCTGCAATTACATCCTGTCGACGATGGAAGACACCGGGCGCGATTTCGCGGACGTGCTCGCCGAAGCGCAGCGGCTCGGCTATGCCGAGGCCGATCCGACTTTCGACGTCGAGGGTATCGATGCGGCGCACAAGCTGGCGATTCTGGCCGGTATCGCGTTCGGCACGCGGCTGCGCTTCGATGCGGTGGAGACGACCGGGATCACCGGGGTCATGGCTGCCGATATTTCCCAGGCGCGTGCGCTCGGCTATGTCATTCGATTGATCGGAACGGCCGAGATCGACGGCGGCGCGACCGGTCAGGGCACCCCCCGCGGACTGTTCCAGCGCGTCCGCCCGCACCTGGTCCCTTGCGATCATCCGCTGGCAAGCGTCGATGGTGCGACCAATGCGGTCGTGGCCGAGGGCAATTTCATGGGCCGACTGTTGTTCCAGGGGGCGGGCGCCGGTGATGGTCCGACCGCGAGCGCCGTGGTCGCCGATCTCATCGACATCGCGCGGGGCGAAAAGGGGGCGGCGTTCTCGATGCCGTCCAGCGAGCTCGAGGCGCTGGAGCCCGCGGAATCGGGGCACCGCGTCGGCCGTGCCTACTTGCGCTTCATCGTGCCCGATCGTCCCGGCGTGCTGGCGGAAATCACCGCGGCGATGCGCGATGCCGGCGTGTCGATCGAAAGCTTCATCCAGAAGGGCCGAGGCGACCAGGGCGGCGATGTGATCGTCGCGCTGGTGACGCATGAAGGCCCCGAGGCGGCGGTGAGTGAGGCGCTGCGCATCCTCGAGGGGTCGGACAGCGTCGCCCGTCCGCCGCTGGTGATGCAGATCATCGGCGGCTGAAGCCCCAGGCCCGCGTTTGCAGGCCCGGTATCGGACCGAACGCCTCGACGGGGCCAGTCGGCAGACCGCTAGGGCGCGCGGATCTCGCCCTTGGCGATCTTGTCGGCCTCCGATCCCGCCGGCGCGTCGGGAATGCTCGCGAGGTCGATCATGTAGGCCTTGGGCGCGGCGCACGGCGGGATCAGGCACATGCCGCCCATCGTCGGCTTGCCCTTGAAGATGCCGTTGCCGGCGACGTCCGGAGGCGTAAGGCGACCGTCGTTGGTGCCCGCCTTGCCGGTCGGATCCTCGTCGCTGCTGCCCTGGGCGCGGAACTGCTTCTGATCCTGCGCGCAGACCACGATATCGTCGCCCTTGGGCGCTTCGCAACGCGGCCGTGCCGGTGGCGCGAGCTTGCCGACGCGCAGCATGAGCCCGCGCGCGACCTCTCGGTCCCGATCGGAGACGGTCTGTGCCGAAGCGGGGGCCGCAATGGCCCCTGCGACGAACAGTAAAAGGATAGAGGCGCATCGTCTCGACAATTGGGGTTCCTCTGTCTAAGCGCTTCGTACCTTAAAGCACGCCGTCACGCTTAATCCGGAGTGAACATGCCACACAAGTCGACTCCTGCAAGCCAAGTCCTCGATCGCGTCCTGGTCCTTGAAATGGTCCGTGTGACCGAGGCCGCCGCGATCGCCGCTTCGGAACTGATCGGGCGAGGCGACGAAAAGGCCGCCGACCATGCCGCCGTCGAAGCGATGCGCGAGGCGTTCGACGAACTCTACATGGACGGCACCGTCGTCATCGGCGAAGGCGAACGCGACGAAGCGCCAATGCTGTTCATCGGTGAAAAGGTCGGTGGCGCACCGGGCAAGGGCCCCAAGATCGACATCGCGCTCGATCCGCTGGAAGGCACCACCATCTGCGCCAAGGCCGGCCCGAACTCGCTCGCCGTGCTCGCCGCTGCCGAAGAGGGCGGCCTGCTCAACGCGCCCGACGTCTACATGGACAAGCTTGCGGTCGGCCCCGGCTACCCCGAGGACATCATCTCGCTCGACAAGTCGCCGACCGAGAACGTCAAGGCCGTCGCCGCCGCCAAGGGTGTCGAGCCGGGCCAGATCAACGTCTGCGTGCTCGACCGTCCGCGTCACGAGGCGCTGATCGCCGAGTTGCGCGCGCTGGGCTGCGGCGTCGTGCTGATCGGTGACGGCGACGTCGCCGGCGTGATCGCGGTGACCGACGAGGACACCACGATCGACATGTACATGGGTTCGGGCGGCGCTCCCGAAGGCGTGCTTGCCGCTGCGGCCCTGCGCTGCGTCGGTGGCCAGATGAACGGTCGCCTGCTGTTCCGCAATGATGATGAGCGTGGCCGCGCCCGCAAGTGGGGCATCGAGGATCTCGATCGCGTCTACAAGCTGCACGACCTTGCCAAGGGCGACTGCATCTTCGCCGCCACCGGCGTGACCAGCGGTTCGCTCCTCGACGGCGTGAAGCGTCGCAAGGATGGCACCATGACCACCGAGAGCGTCGTGATGCGCGCCAGTTCGGGCACCGTGCGCTGGATCAAGGGCGAGCACCGCAAGCCGGGCTGACACTGCCCAAGTCCTGATACCCACCTGGCATTGCCAAGGCCTCGTCATCTCTCTCGCGAGGATGACGGGGCCTTTGTTGTGTTGCGAACAGCACGGCGCGTAATCGTCTCGCGTTGTCGACACCCGTTGTCTTGCAATCGCGTGACGCTGGGGTAGAGGCGGGCGCGTCCTGACGCGGCCAAGGAACCCCTCGCGATGAAGATCATGTCCGGCAACAGCAACCTGCCGCTCGCGCGTGCGGTCGCAGGCTATCTCGAGCAGCCGCTGACCGATGCCAGTGTTCGTCGCTTCGCCGATGAGGAGGTCTTCGTCGAGATCCACGAGAACGTACGCGGCGAGGACGTGTTCGTGGTCCAGCCAACCAGCTTCCCGTGCAACGACAACCTTATGGAACTGCTGATCTGCATCGACGCGCTACGCCGCGCCTCGGCCAAGCGGATCACGGCGGTGGTGCCTTACTTCGGGTATGCGCGTCAGGATCGTAAACCGGGGCCACGCACCCCGATCTCGGCCAAGCTGGTTGCGAACCTGATCACCCAGGCCGGCGCCGACCGCGTGCTGTCGTGCGATCTGCATGCCGGGCAGATCCAGGGCTTCTTCGACATTCCCACCGACAACCTGTTTGCCGCCCCGGTCATGTCGGCGGACATCCAGGCGCGCCTCGGCGGGCAGGATCTGATGGTCGTGTCGCCCGACGTCGGCGGCGTGGTTCGCGCGCGCGCGCTCGCCAAGCGGCTCGACAACGCTCCGCTGGCGATCGTCGACAAGCGCCGTGACCGGCCCGGCCAGTCGGAGGTGATGAACATCATCGGCGACGTGAAGGACCGTGCCTGCATCCTGATCGACGACATCATCGATTCGGGCGGCACCTTGTGCAACGCGGCGCAGGCGCTGCTCGACGCCGGCGCCAAGAGCGTTACCGCTTACATCACTCATGGCGTCCTGTCCGGCGGGGCCGTGGCGCGGGTGAACAATTCGGCACTGACGGAACTGGTGATAACCGATTCGATCCTGGCGACCGATGCCACCAAGCAATCCGATCGCATCCGTACTCTCACCATAGCACCCCTGCTGGGCGAGGCGATTCGCCGCATTGCCGACGAAAGCTCGGTCTCAAGCCTGTTCGACTAGGCTTAACTCACTCCCACGGACGCTTGGCCCCAGGCGCGAGGCGTTTGATCATCTCCAGCCGTCGCGCCTGGCGGATCTCGAGATTGAGCGTGAGCAAGGGCTGGGGCAATGCCGCGAACTGGCGCGGGGACATTCCGAACAGTTCCACGAACTCCCGGATCAGATGGCTCTCGTCGTAATAGCGCAGCGCCAGCGCCTCGCCTTCGTCGCCGTCGGCCACGCCACGCAAATAGCTCGCCATGTCCAGCGCACGCGCGCGTTTCAGCATTTGCTTGGGCGACATGCCGAAGTCGCGGACCACGAGCCGTTCGAGCTTTCTTCGGTCCACGCCGATTTCCCGTGCGGCTTGTGCGATCGAGACCGCGGGGTCGAGAAAGGCGATCTCTTCCAAGCGAGCCGTAACCGGGTTCGGATCGGCGCCGGTCGATCGCTTGCGCTCTTCGCGGAGCAAATCCTCCATCACTTGAAGCCAATCCTCCGGCGACCCTTGGGGGTCCAGTCGGGGAAACACGTAATCGTACGACCAGCGTTGGCTGACGATGACCTGATCGACGAAGTCGGTCATTGGCTGGTCGAACAGCATCGGCCATGCACTGGGCCGGAATGAGATGCCGATGCTGATGAGGTCGCCATCGACGTGCACCGGCATAAGCTTGGACTGCGGACCGAAGAACAAGGGTCCCTGGCCATGATGCTGCATGCCGTTCACGGTTTGGATGCGAAAATCCCCGGCAAGCTGAAAGCGAAAGCCGGCCGTATCGGCAAACAGGCCGCAGGACAGCGAGCGGCCGCTTTTCAGCTCCAGCCTGGTGACCGACAATCGCGCGACAAGGCCAGCCAGGTCGGCGGCCGGAGCACGATTATAGGATAGCGGCTGGCCATCCCTGGTCGCGCCAAGGCCGGGCTTCACGCGCGCATCAATGGCCGGTCGCGAAGTGCGGATGATGCTCCCTTTCCCTGGCTTGATGGTTAACGCCCGGTGCGGTTGGTAGGCCTAAATCAATAAGAACTACATCTGTTCCGTCGGCGGATTGCACGGGTTTGAACCTATTTTATGGGAATAGTCTGGCGTGAGTAAATATTGGAGTCGTTTACCCTAGTGGCGGCGCCTCTGAGGTGTGGCTTGCCGGTCACGCGCCACAGTGGCACAGCGGCGGCATGAAACTCGACGACGAACTTGCCCTCGCCTTACGCCTCGCCGATGCCGCCGGTGCCGCGATCCGTCCGCACTTTCGTAGTGGCCTCATGTCCGAGCGCAAGGACGACGCCTCGCCCGTCACTGTGGCCGACCGCGCCGCTGAAGAAGCGATGCGCCGCATCCTCAAGGCCGAGGTTCCGCGCGACGGCGTAATCGGGGAGGAGTTCGGCGAGGACGAGGGCGTCAGCGGCCGAACCTGGGTGCTGGACCCGATCGATGGCACCGTATCGTTCATCGGTGGCCGACCGATCTTCGGCACCCTGATCGCCTTGCTGGTGGACGGCTGGCCGGTGCTGGGCGTGATCGACCAACCGATCCTAGGCGAACGGTGGGTCGGGGCCAGCGGCAGGCCGACGCGCTTCAACGGAGCCGAGGCACGTACGAGCGCCTGTCCGGCGCTGGACCAGGCGATGCTGGCGACCACGGGGCCGCAGTATTTCGATGATCACGAGGGCGGGCATTTCATGGCGCTCGCCGCCAAGACCGATCACAAGCGGATGATGATGGGCGGTGACTGCTATAACTACGGCCTGCTCGCCAGCGGCCACATCGACGTCATCTGCGAGGCGGGTCTGAAGCTGCACGACTGGGCGGCGCTGGTCCCCATTGTCGAAGGCGCCGGCGGCACGATGTGCGACTGGAACGGCGACCCGCTCCACCAGGGCTCCGATGGGCATGTTCTTGCCTTGGGGGATCCTGCACGGCTGGAGGACGTCGTCGAGGCGATGGCCTGTCACCACTAGGCTGCTGCCGCGGACGCATGCGCCTGTTCGTATATGGCACGCTGCGGCCCGGCGCCGATACCGCGATGGCGCGATGGCTTGGTTCACGTGCGCATGAAGCACGGGCGGCGACGGTCCCCGGCCGCCTGATCGCGATCAAAGGGGGCACCGGCTGGTTCCCGGCACTGGTGCGCGGCAGGCCGTGGGAGCGATGCCATGGAACGCTCATCCGGGTCGCGCTGGAACCCGGAGATCTCGCGCGGCTCGATCGCTACGAAGGGCCCGAGTATCGACGCGAGGCCAGGCGCGTGCATGTCGTGGGCGGGCCTGCGGTTGCGGCTACGGTCTACCGCTGGCGTGGCGCCGCGCCTGCCAACAGTCTGGCCATCCCCTCGGGTGACTTCCTGAGCTGGATTGCGCAAAGCGGCAGGCGATCGTTCACGGTCGCTCGTGGCGGCGCATGATCATGCCCGGCATTGACCCGCGCCGGTGCGCCTGCCATCGCGCGCCGCCATGACCGCTAACAAGCCCGGCGACCCGACCACCCTCAGCCGTCTCTATGGCCGTGCCAAGGGCAAGACCCTGCGTGCCGGCCAGCAGGGGCTGATCGATACCTTGCTGCCACGCATCGCCGTGCCTGACGATGGGCCGATCACGGCCGAGCGGTTGTTCGGATCGGCGCGTCCGCTCCATTTCGAGATCGGCTTCGGCGGCGGCGAACACATGGCCGGTCGCGCCGACATGCTGCCCGACCATGGCTTCATCGGTTGCGAGCCGTTCCTCAACGGAGTGGCGCAGGCGCTGACCCATGTGGAAGGCGATAACGGCGCCGGCACGCCCTTGGGCAATGTGCGCATCCATCACGGCGACGCCCTGGAAGTGCTGGCCCGCATACCCGACGGAACGCTGTCGTTCGTGTACCTGCTGCATCCCGATCCCTGGCCCAAGGCGCGCCATGCCAAGCGCAGGATGATGAACGACGGGCCGGTGCGGTTGATCGCGGCCAAGCTCAAGCCCGGCGGCGAATTTCGTTTCGGCACCGACCATCCGGTCTATCTGCGCCACGCGCTGATGGTGATGCAGCGCCACACGGCCGAGTTCGCGTGGCTGGCCGAGGGGCCACAGGATTTCCTGCGCCGCCCCGGCGGCTGGCCCGAGACCCGCTATGAGGCGAAGGCGCGCAAGCTAGGCCACGAAGTCTGGTACTTCCGCTACCGGCGTGCGATGGCGGGCTGATGCTGCGACTTTCCGGGCTCGGCCTGCCGCTCGACCATGAGCCGGATGCTTTGCCGGCAGCGATCGCCCAACGCCTGGGCGTAGCGCGCGAATCGTTGATCGGGTTCACCATCGCCAAGCGCGGCAACGACGCGCGCCGCCGCACCGCAATCCTGCTGGTCTATACCGTCGACGTCGAACTTGCCGACGAGACCGAGGTGCTGACGCGCCTGGCCGGCGACAAGGATGTGCGGCCGACGCCCGACACCGGCTACCGCTTCGTCGCCTCTGCTCCCGAGGGCTGGTCGGGTCTGCGACCGGTCGTCATCGGAGCCGGTCCCTGCGGCCTGTTCGCCGGGCTGATCCTGGCGCAGATGGGTTTTCGCCCGATCATCCTCGATCGCGGCAAGGTCGTGCGCCAGCGCACCAAGGACACCTGGGGTCTGTGGCGCCGGGCCGAGCTGAACCCCGATTCCAACGTCCAGTTCGGGGAAGGCGGGGCGGGCACCTTCTCCGATGGCAAGCTCTACTGCCGGGTCAAGGATCCGCGCTTTCTGGGCCGCAAGGTGCTGCAAGAGTTCGTGAAGGCCGGCGCTCCTGACGATATCCTGTGGCAGGCGCATCCGCACATCGGCACGTTCCGGCTGGTCACGATGGTGGAAAGCATGCGCGCCAGCATCGAGGCGCTCGGGGGCGAATACCGCTGGGAAACGCGGGTCGACGATATAGCGCTGGATCGCGATGGCGAGGGGCGCCAGCGGGTTCGCGGCCTGCATCTGCATGACGGTTCGTTTCTGGAAGCCGATCATGTCGTGCTCGCTGTCGGTCACAGCGCGCGGCCGACGTTCGAGATGCTGCATGCGCGCGGGGTGCACATCGAGGCCAAGCCGTTCTCGATCGGCGTGCGGATCGAGCATCCGCAGAGCTGGGTCGATCGCGCCCGCTATGGCAACTGCGCCGGGCATCCCGACCTTGGCGCGGCGTCCTACTCCCTCGCGCATCACTGCGCGAACGAGCGCACGGTCTACAGCTTCTGCATGTGCCCCGGCGGGCGCGTGGTGGCCGCGACATCCGAGGAGGGCCGCGTCGTCACCAACGGTATGAGCCAGTATTCGCGCGCGGAGTTCAACGCCAATTCGGGCCTTGTCGTCGGGATCGATCCGGCGCGCGACTATCCCGATGGGCCGCTGGCCGGAATCGCCTTCCAGCGGCATTGGGAATCGCTCGCCTACGAGGCGGGCGGCCGCAACTATTCGGCCCCGGGGCAGAAGGTCGGCGATTTTCTGGCGGGACGCGCATCGACAGAGCTTGGCGAGGTCACGCCCTCCTACAAGCCGGGCGTGACCATGACCGACTTGTCGCACTGCCTGCCGGCTTTTGCGGTCGAAGCCATGCGTGAAGCGCTGCCCGCGTTTGGCCGGCAGATCAGCCGCTACGATCATCCTGACGTCGTGATGACCGGGGTGGAAACACGCACGTCCTCTCCGATCCGCATCACGCGCGACAAGCAGTTCGAGAGCCTGAACACCGCACGGCTGTTTCCGGCCGGAGAAGGCGCGGGCTACGCCGGCGGCATCCTTTCCGCCGCCATCGACGGTATCAAGGTCGCCGAGGCGGTGGCCAAAAGCATCGTTGGTTAGGCCCCGGCAAAGTGGTGCTTCGGAGGGGGCAACAATAATCCACTGGAACTTGAGGGCAGAAAGTCTACCAGCGAAGTAGACGACGGAGAGCTACCGCATGGATTTCGCCAGCACGGCATTTGGAAGTTTCGATCTCGCCGCGCTTCTGCCGTTCATCGCCGTCGGCTTTGCCGCGCAGTTGGTCGACGGCGCGCTTGGCATGGCATTCGGTGTGATCACCAACACCATGCTCGTGGCAGTGCTTGGCGTGCCCCCGGCGCTGGCATCCCAGCGCGTGCATCTGGTCGAATGCTTCACCACCGCCACGTCCGGCGTCAGCCACCTGTTGCATGGCAATATCGATCGCAAGCTGTTCTTCAGCCTGCTGGTCCCCGGCATCATCGGCGGCGTATTGGGCGCCTATGTGCTGACGTCGCTGGATGCCGGCGTGGTGAAGCCGTTCGTCCTCATCTATCTGGCCGCGATCGGCGTGTGGTTGCTGGTACGCGGCCTGCTCTATCCGCCCAAGCTGAAGGAAGCCAAGTTCATCGCACCGCTGGGTCTGATCGGCGGCTTCCTCGATTCGGCGGGCGGCGGCGGCTGGGGGCCGGTGGTTACCTCGAACCTGCTGATCCAGGGCGCCGATCCCCGCAAGGTGGTGGGCACCGTCAACTCGGTCGAGTTCTTCCTGACGCTGACGGTATCGGCCGCCTTCATCTGGCACCTTGGCCTCGCCAATGTGGCCGGGGCGACGCTGGGCTTGCTCATCGGCGGGGTTGCGGCGGCGCCCATCGGGGCCTGGGCGGCCAAGCGCATCCCGGTCAAGCCGATGTTGACGCTGGTTGGCGTGGTGTTGACGTTGACCAGTGCTTTCGGGATTTACAAAGCCTGGTTCTGAGGTCGCTACGCGCGTTAGGATTGCCGGTCGCCGGGCGGCTCGGTCCAGGTTCTCGGAGGCAGGAGCAGGCATGAGTGAACGCCCCCTCGATCGCGGTCTGCCTCTGTTGGACAGGTACGCGCATAGAGCGCGTTTTGCGCTGTATGCCTACATGGGCGTGCTGCCATTCTCGACCTTGGAAACCGCTGCCGAATGGGTCGGATGGGTCGATGCCGAAAACGGTGGCTCCGACCCCTGGAGCACGGTCGCGTTGGCGATCCTGATCGTCACGTTCGTCGTGATGATCGTCACCATGATCCTGGTCGCGATGTGGATCTACCGGGCGCACGCCCATCTGAAGTTCACGCGTGCGCAGGGTCCGACGATGGATCCGAGTTGGGCGATCGGCTGGTACTTCATCCCCATCGCCAATCTGGTCAAGCCGTTCGACGCGATGCGACAGCTCTGGACCCGCAGCGGGACGCGTGAGGTGACCGATGGCCAAACCAGTATATTGAAGTTCTGGTGGGGTGCCTGGATCCTGGCCAACATCTTCAGCAACGCGAGCGTACTGCCTAGCAGCTCGCCTGCGATCATGCAGATCGCCCCGGCGCTCGCGATGATCAGTGACGCCCTGATGATGGCCGCTGCCTGGCTGCTGGTCAGGATCATCACCGCGATCACCCAGGCGCAGAAAACCACGCTGGGCGTCGCCGCGACTTTCGCCTGATGCGAGTACCACCCGGCGGTGTGGTAGGCGCCTACCCCACCACACCGGCAGCGGCCAGCACGGCGCTGGTCAGCACGTCGGGCGCGATCGCGGTCATCGGCACCACCTGCACCGGCTTTTCCATGCCGATCAGCATCGGTCCGATGGTGGTCGCGCCCGCCAGTTCGCGCAGCAGCTTGGCCGAGATGTTGGCGGACTGCAGACCCGGCATCACCAGCACGTTGGCCGGCGCGGACAGGCGCGAGAACGGGTACAGCTTCATGATGTTGGGGTTCAGCGCCGCGTCGGGAGCAAGGTCGCCCTCGTACTCGAACGGCTGTTCCTCGCGGTCGAGGATCTGCACTGCCGCCCGGATATTATCCAGCCAGCGCCCCGAAGGATTGCCGAAGGTCGAATAGGACAGGAACGCGACGCGCGGCTCGTGCCCGAGACGGCGAGCGACCGCAGCGGTTTCGCGCGCGATCACCGCGAGATCCTCGGGGCTCGGACGCTCGTTGATGGTGGTGTCGGCCATGAACACGGTATGGTTCTTCGCCACCATCATGTGGATGCCGAACGGCAATGCGCCGGGGCGCGGATCGAGAATACGCCGCACTTCCTTGAGCGATTGCGCGAAGGGCCGGGTCATGCCGGTGATCATCGCATCGCCGACACCCAGCTTGAGCAGGCCCGAGGCGAACACGTTGCGATCCTGATTGACCATCCGGCGCACGTCGCGCTCCAGATAGCCGCGGCGCTGCAGCCGCTCGTAGAGCATCTCGACCATCGGTTCGACATGGTCGGATACCAGCGAGTTCTGGATCTCGTAGCTTTCGGGATTGCTGACGCCCAATTCTACCATCTTGTCGATCACGGCCTGGGTGCGGCCGACCAGCACCGGCTCGCCATAGCCGAACTCACGGTATTGGACGGCTGCGCGCAGCACGACTTCGTGCTCTGCCTCGGCGAAGATCATCCGCTTGGGCTCTGCCTTCACTTGCGCATAGACCTGCGTCAGCACGGAGGTGGTCGGGTTCAGCCGGCTCTTGAGCGCATGGCGATAGGCGTCGAAGTCTTCGATCGGCTTTTGCGCCACGCCGCTGTCCATCGCCGCCTTGGCGACGGCGGAGGAGACGCGCTCCATCAGCCGCGGATCGAACGGCGCCGGGATGATGTAGCTGCGGCCGAACTGGTGGTTCTGGCCGTATGCCGCCGCGACTTCCTCGGGCACCTGCTCGCGCGCCAGTTCGGCGATGGCGTTGGCGGCGGCGATCTTCATCTCTTCGTTGATCGCCGTCGCGCGCACGTCGAGCGCGCCGCGAAAGATGAAAGGAAAGCCAAGGACGTTGTTGACCTGGTTCGCATAGTCCGAGCGGCCGGTGGCGACGATCGCATCGGGGCGTACCGCCATGGCGTCGGGCGGGTTGATCTCGGGATCCGGATTGGCCATCGCGAAGATGATCGGCTGGTCGGCCATCTTGCGCACCATGTCCTGCGTCACCGCACCCTTGGCCGAAAGGCCCAGGAAGATGTCGGCACCCACGATCGCTTCGCTGAGCGTCCGCATGTCGGTGTCGATCGCATGCGCCGACTTGAACTGGTCGACGTTGGCGCGGCCGCGATAGATCACGCCCTTGGTATCGCACACGATCACGTTCTCGTGGCGCACGCCCATCGACTTGATCAGCGCGGTGCAGGCGAGCGCCGAGGCGCCGGCGCCGTTGACCACCACCTTCACGTCCTCGAACTTGCGCCCGGTCAGAAAGCAGGCGTTGACGAGACCGGCGGCGGCGATGATCGCGGTGCCGTGCTGGTCGTCGTGCATGACCGGGATCTTCATCCGCTCACGCAGGGCCTGCTCGATGATGAAGCATTCCGGCGCCTTGATGTCCTCAAGGTTGATGCCGCCGAAGCTCGGCTCCATCATCGCGATCGCCTCGATCAAGGCGTCGGTGTCTTCGGATGCGAGCTCGATGTCGATGGAATCGACGTCGGCGAAGCGCTTGAACAGCACCGCCTTGCCTTCCATCACCGGCTTGGACGCGAGCGCGCCAAGGTTGCCCATGCCCAGGATCGCGGTGCCGTTGGAGATCACGGCGACGAGGTTGCCCTTGGCGGTGTATTCGTAGGCGTCGGCGGGATTGTCGGCGATCGCCTGCACCGGCACGGCGACGCCGGGCGAGTAGGCGAGGCTCAGGTCGCGCTGGGTCGCCATCGGTTTGGACGCGATGATTTCGATCTTACCCGGACGGATCGTCTGGTGATAGAACAGCGCCTCGCGGTCGGTGAACTGAACCCTGGTTTCGTCGGACACGCGCCATTCTCCCGCAATCGCACACCGCGCCCGGCAAGGCCGAACTGCGATCTTGGCTGGGCCCTAACCAAAGTTTGCCTCTCTTGGTAGGGGAAAGGGCGCGCGGGCGCGTTCCCTATTGCCGCGCGGGGCGCTAACCGTGCGGGCGATGGCCGATGGCTCCGCTCCGACTCCGATGATGGCGCAGTATCTCGCTTTGCGCGAGCAGGCGGGCGATTGCCTGTTGTTCTACCGCATGGGCGACTTCTTCGAGTTGTTCTTCGACGATGCGAAGACGGCGGCGGCGATCCTCGACATCTCGCTGACCAGCCGTGGCGAGCACGATGGCGCACCGATCCCGATGTGCGGGGTGCCGGTGCATTCCTCCGAAGGCTATCTCGCCCGGCTGATCCGCGCGGGTTGCCGGGTCGCTATCGCCGAGCAGGTCGAGAGCCCGGCCGAGGCCAAGAAGCGCGGCGGCTCCAAGACGCTGGTGGCGCGCGATATCGTGCGGTTCGTCACTGCCGGCACGCTGACCGAGGAGGCGTTGCTCGAACCACGCCGGGCCAACGTGCTGGCGGCCGTGTGCGAAGTGCGCGGAACGATCGGAATCGCCGCGATCGACATCTCCACCGGGCGCATGGAGCTGGAAGAGTGCGAGCCGGAAGCCATGGGTGCGGCGCTGGCGCGGGTCGGCGCCACCGAACTGGTCGCGCCCGAGGGTTGGGGTATGCCTTTGGAGGCCATCGACCGACCGGCGCGCGACTTCGCCAGCAACGCGGGTGAGGCGCGGCTCAGGGCTGTGCACAGCGTCGCCACACTCGACGGGTTCGGTGTGTTCAGCCGGGCGATGCTGGGCGCGGCGGGTGGGTTGATCGCCTATCTCGATCATGTCGGGCGTGGCAAGCTGCCCTTGCTGCTGCCGCCCGAAGCCCGCGCGAACGCCGCGACGCTGGCGATGGACGAGGCGACACGCGCCAGCCTCGAGATCCTGCAATCGGCGCAAGGCGGGCGCAAAGGCAGCCTGATCGACGCGATCGATCGCTGCGTCACCGGCGCGGGCGCGCGCCAGCTGGCGGACGATCTGTCGGCGCCGTTGCTCGATCGCCAGGCCATCGCCGAGCGGCTCGAGCTGGTTGCCTGGTTGCACGAGGATGCGCTGCTGCGCGATGACGTGCGCGCCGCCTTGCGCGCGTTGCCGGATATCGGGCGTGCGTTGGGCCGCGTCGTGGCGGGTCGTGGATCGCCGCGCGATCTTGGCCAGTTGCGCGACGGCCTTGGCGGTGCGCGATCCTTGCACGAGCGGCTGGCGCGGCGGGAGGGCCTGCCGGTTTTGCTGGCGAGGATCATGCCGTCGCTCGCGGGGCATGGCGAACTCGTGGACTGGCTGTCACGCGCGCTGGTGTCCGCCCCGCCGACCGAGCGCGGACAGGGCGGCTATATCGCCGAAGCCTACGATGCCGCGCTGGACGAGTTGCGCCAAATTTCCGGCAACGCACGCCGCGCGATTACCGCGCTTGAGGCGAAGTATCGTGACGAGACCGAAGTGACCGGTCTCAAGATCAAGCACAACAACGTGCTGGGCTATTTCGTCGAAGTGCCGCAGCGTCATGCCGACAAGCTGTTGCTGCCGGAAAGCGGCTTCACCCACCGGCAGACCATGGCCGGGGCGATGCGCTTCAACGCGTTGGCCTTGCACGAGGAGGCGAGCCGCATCGCCGAGGCTGGCGGCCATGCGCTCGCGGCCGAGGAATCGCATTTCGAAGAGCTGGTCGCGGCCGTCGTGGCGGCACGCAATGCGATCGCCACCGCCGCCGCCGCACTGGCCCGGATCGATGTCGCGGCGGGGCAGGCCGAGCAAGCGGCACAGGGCGGCTGGAGCGCGCCCGAGATCGTCGAGGAGCCATGCCTCACCATCGAGGGTGGGCGTCATCCAGTGGTCGAGGCGGCGCTGACGGCTCGCGGCGAGCGCTTCGTCGCCAACGATTGCCGGCTGTCGGCGTCGGATCGGCTATGGCTGATCGGCGGACCCAACATGGGCGGCAAATCGACCTTCCTGCGCCAGAACGCGCTGATCGTGCTGCTGGCGCAGGCGGGCGGCTTCGTGCCTGCGGCCAAGGCGCGGATCGGGTTGGTCGATCGCCTGTTCAGCCGCGTCGGCGCCTCGGACAATCTGGCGCGTGGGCGCTCGACCTTTATGGTCGAGATGGTAGAGACCGCCGCGATCCTGTCGCAGGCGACCGAGCGGAGCTTCGTGATTCTGGACGAAGTCGGCCGCGGCACTTCGACTTATGACGGTCTCGCGCTCGCCTGGGCGGTGGCCGAGGCGGTGCACGAAACCAATCGCAGCCGCTGCCTGTTCGCCACGCATTACCACGAACTCGCGCGCCTCGCCGAGACGTGCGACGCACTGTCGCTGCATCATGTCCGCGCGCGAGAGTGGAAGGGTGACCTAGTGCTGCTGCACGAACTGGCGGAAGGCCCTGCGGATCGCAGCTATGGCTTGGCGGTCGCGCGGCTTGCCGGCGTGCCGGCCAAAGTCGTCAGCCGTGCCAAGTCGGTGCTGGACAAGCTGGAGAAGGGCCGCGCCCGCACGGGCGGTCTGGCGGCGGGTCTGGGCGACCTGCCACTGTTCGCCGCCGCCGCGCTGGCGCACGAGGAGAAATGCGACACGCTGCGCGATCGGCTCAAGGATGTCGATGTCGACGCGCTCAGTCCACGCGAGGCGCTGGACCTGCTTTACGTGCTCAAACGCGAGGCGGGCACGGAAGCTTAACCCTCATAGGCGCATGGCGAGGGGATGATCTCGACGCTCGGGCCTTCGATGAAAACGGTATTCCGCAGCCGCTGGCGCGCACTGTGGTGGTCGGCCGGGGTGTTGCTTACTGCCTACTGCTCGATTCCGTCGCAGGATGACGAAGCGGCGAAACCGACGCCTGTCACGCAGCCTTCGGATGACGCGGGCCCATGGGCGAAGGACGTGCCGGCGAAGTAGGGTCTTGGCAGGTTCGTCCTAATCTATTCTTCTGCCTTACCCATATCCTAGGCCAAGTTCGCCTCACTCATTCGCATAGAGGAAGGACTACAGCTCGGGAGCTCCCGAACTCCCGATCGGTGAGGCTTGTGCGCTCCCGGCCCTTGATCACCTGCAAATCTCTCGGCGACGATGAATGACGAGGCCAGCAGGCGACCAAGCTTGTGCTCGCGCGGCAGCGGGCGCCGCGTCGCATGCCAACCTCAATCTTTCAGCTGTCGTCTTCGGAGAACTCGTCGTCCGCCGCATTGCGGCTGCCGTACTTGTTCTCGAGATCGTCCATGGTCTCTTCGCCGTCGAAGGCACCCATATCGATGCGGCCGCTGCTTTCCATCTGGTTCATGCGGTCGATGAGGTCGGGCGCATCGACGTCTTCCAGGCCGCTTTTGTCCTTCTCGCTTTCGCCCGGAGTGCGGGTGTCCAAACCGATCGCCTCATCCGCGACGGTCTGCGCCTGGGTCTCTTCGTCTTCCTGCTCGGGCACGATGTCTTCGCGCGACTGGTTCTGGTCGATCATGGAAAGTCTCCTTCACCCGCAGCAACCCACGGGTGAAGGAGTCGGTTCCGTGATGGTCAGCGCGAGGGAACCGGCTTTTCGCCCGAGTAGTCGTAGAAACCCTTGCCACTTTTGCGCCCGTACCAGCCGGCCTCGACGTACTTCTGCAGCAGTGGTGCGGGGCGGTACTTGGGATCGCCGGTGGTCGCGAGAAACACCTTCATGATCTCGTAGAGCGTGTCGAGCCCGACGAAGTCCGCCAGCGTCAACGGACCCATCGGGTGGTTCAGGCCGATCTTGCAGCCCGCGTCGATGTCCTCGACCGAACCGAGACCCTCGCCCAGCACGAAGATCGCCTCGTTCAGCATCGGGCACAGGATGCGATTGACGACGAAGCCCGGCGCGTCGCCGGCGAGCACCACCGTCTTGCCCAGCGCCTCGCCGAATGCCTTCATCCGGTCGATGGTGTCCTGCGAGGTGGCGAGGCCGGGGATCACCTCGACCAGCCCCATGACCGGCACCGGGTTGAAGAAGTGCAAGCCGCAGAAGCGCGCCGGGTCGGGCGAGCCTGCCGCCATCCGCGTGATCGGGATGGAACTGGTGTTCGACGCCATGATCGCATCGGGGCCGAGCACCTTGCCGGCCGCTTCGAAGATCTTGGCCTTGATGTCCTCACGCTCTGTCGCGGCCTCGATGATGAGGTCCGCCTTGGTCATCGCGGCATAATCGCCCACCGGGGTGATGCGGGCGAGCAGCGCGTCGGCATCGGCCTGGGTCAGCTTTTCCTTGGCGACCAGCTTGGCCAAGCTCTTGGCGATGCCAGCCTTGCCCTTGTCCGCGAGCTCCTGCGACACGTCGGACAGGATGACATCCATGCCCTTGCCCGCAACCGTCTGGGCAATGCCCGCACCCATGATACCCGCACCGATGATCGCGACTGTCTGCACCGTTGGCTCTCCCTTGATGAACTCGGAGTGCTGACTAGCGGGATTGAATCGGGAGGCAAACCGGAACAGCGATCATCGCGAAACCGCCCCGCCGCTCATGCGAGATACCTAACGGTTCTTGCCCGGGACCCACAGCACGTCACCAGCTCCGGCAGCGTTGATCGCACGTGCCAGGACGAACAGATAGTCGCTCAGCCGGTTGATATAGGCGAGCGCGGCCGGATTGGTCGGCGCTTCGCTGGCAAGGGCTGTGGCGGCCCGCTCGGCGCGGCGCGTACCGGCCCGCGCGATATGGACGCGCGCCGAAGCCTCGCTGCCACCGGGCAGGATGAAGCTTCGCAGTGGTTCGAGATGCTCGTTCAGCGCATCCATGGCAGCTTCGAGCCAGTCGACTTGCGCCTGGACGATCCGCAGCGTCATTTCGCTTGGCGCGAAGTCATCGCCAGGTGTGGCAAGGTCCGCGCCAAGATCGAACAGATCGTTCTGGATCCGAGTGAGCGAAGCGCCATGCGAGGTGTCGCCCAGCGCGCACACCGCGAGGCCGATGGCGCTGTTCACCTCGTCGACCGCGCCGATCGCTTCCATGCGCGCGGCGTGCTTGGGCAGGCGCGATCCATCGACGAGGCCGGTGGTGCCATCGTCACCGGTGCGCGTGTAGATGCGGTTCAGGCGGACCAAGTCAGCGTGCCGGTGCGATTACTTGGACATCGCCATGACCAGCGCCACGACGACGACCGCCGCGGCCTGATACTTGATGCGGTTGAACATCATCTTGTTCTGCATCAGCTGCGCCGGCGAGGCGCCGGTCGCCGACGGGTCGCGTTCGAGATCCGCGCGGGTGCTCTGCATGAACGCGATGATGCCGCGGAT
Organism: Novosphingobium sp. TK46; assembly: GCF_055361525.1. Classification (NCBI taxonomy): domain Bacteria; kingdom Pseudomonadati; phylum Pseudomonadota; class Alphaproteobacteria; order Sphingomonadales; family Sphingomonadaceae; genus Novosphingobium; species Novosphingobium sp. TK46. Next base: position 1,487,625 of record NZ_CM143963.1, on the reverse strand, counting down.
CAGGCTGATGACGACCATGATCATCAGGCCGCCGATGATGGGGATGAGGATGTAGTTCATGGGAGATGATGTAGGCTTCCAGAGAGCGAAATACCAGCGGGCAGGCGACCGTCCCGAAGGGCAGATGCCAGCGCCATTCCATCCTCTCCGCCACGCCGCCGATCGGCCAGCGACGGTGAGCCGCGCCGCTTGGCGAGCTTGCGTCCATCCGGCTCGATCAGCAGCGCGTGATGATGCCACGTGGGAACCGGCAGTTCGAGCAGGGCTTGCAGCAGGCGGTGGACATGGCTGGCGGCGAACAGGTCGACCCCGCGCGTGACCAGGGTGATGCCGTCCGTCGCGTCGTCCAGCGTCGCGGCGAGGTGATAGCTGGCGGGCAAGTCCTTGCGCAGCAGGACCACGTCGCCGAAGGCACCGGGCGTGGCCGCCTGACGTCCGGCAAGCTCGTCGAGCCATTCCAGCGGGCCGGCGAGCGCCACGGCGGCCGCCATGTCGAGACGCCAGGCCGCGCCTTGCGGATCGACCACGGCATGCCGGCAGGTGCCGGGATAAATCGGGCCATCCGGCCCTGACCGGATCGCGGCGGCCACGATCTGGGCGCGGGTACAGTGGCAAGGGTATAGCAGCCCCATCGCTTTGAGATGCTCGCCTGCAGCGGCATAGCTTGCCAGCCGCTGCGACTGGAACACCACCTGTCCGTCCCACGCAAGTCCGAGCCAGGCGAGGTCATCGCGGATCTGGGCGACGTACTCGGGGCGGCTGCGCTCGCCATCGATATCCTCGATCCGCAGTACGAACGTGCCGCCACGCGTCCAGGCGACGTCATGCGCGACGATCGCGGCATAGGCATGGCCGAGGTGCAGCGGTCCGTTGGGACTGGGGGCGAAGCGCGTGCGGATCATCGCTCCCGGATGTCGTCCAAGGCGGCATCTGGCGCAAGAGGACACGGGGCAACGCGATACGGCGCATCGGTACCGATCGCGGCGGCGCCTTCATGCGCTCGCCTGTGGATTTCGGCCCCCGCGGGCAGCACGCGGAACTTGACGCTTTCTCGCACAAATGCTGGAATTGAAATCATGCGTTGCCATCAAACCGCAATCTCGGCCTGCAACAGGAGGCCATGCTCAAGTCGGAGCTGATCGAGCGCGCGGCCCGGTTCCGCAGCGCGGAGGATGATCCCTCCCGCAGTCTCACCGACTGTCCTGCCCTCGTTTTGAATGCGGATTACACGCCGCTCTCCTATTATCCGCTCAGCCTGTGGCCATGGCAGACCGCGATCAAGGCGATCGTGCTGGAGCGGGTCGATGTCGTCAGTTCGTACGAACGCGCAGTGCATTCACCCAGCTGGACGATGCAAATTCCCTCGGTGATCGCGTTGCGCCAGTATGTGAAGCCGTCCGAATTTCCGGCCTTCACCCGCTTCAACGTGTTCCTGCGCGATCGGTTCAGCTGCCAGTATTGCGGCAGCCCGGCGCACCTGACGTTCGATCACGTTGTGCCACGAAGACTGGGTGGGCGCACCAGTTGGGAGAACATCCTCACCGCCTGCGCGCCATGCAACATGAAGAAAGGCGGACGCACCCCCAAGCAGGCCAAGATGCCGCCGCTGATCCCGCCGATCCGGCCGACCAGCTGGCAATTGCAGGAACGCGGACGGGCTTTTCCGCCCAACCACTTGCACGAGACCTGGCGAGACTGGCTCTATTGGGACGTCGAGCTGGAGGCCTGACGTCGCGGCGTTCAATGAACCGTGGCGACAGGCGCATCTTCACTGGATCGGTCGACCACGGTGGTGATCGCCACGTCCATCGTGACGTTGCCGATCGTGCGCATCAGGTCGGGCAGCATCTCGACCGCGACCAGCAGGGCCAGCGGCTCCACCGGAACGCCCATGGCGATGGCTATCGGTCCGACCGAGGTGACGAAGCTGATCGCGCCCGGCAGCGACACCGCGCCGAAGGTGGTCGCGAAGGCGGTAAGGATGCCGGCGGCCAGCACCATCGGCGTCAGCGTCACTCCGGTCAGGTGCGCGGCATAGACTGCGACCGCCATGTTCATCCCGGGACCCGTGGCGCGAAACAGCGCGGTCGCGAGAGGCAGGGAGAACTCGGCTGTGTTCTCCCGCAAGCTCAGTCGCCGGCATGACACGAGCATCGCGGGCAGGCTGGCCAACGACGATTGCGTGGAGAAGGCGACCGTCTGCGCCGGCAGCATGGCGCGTGCAAAAGCCGGCAGCGAGCGCTTGCCGCCGATGACCGCCATGGCGTAGCCGCCAAGGAATACCATCGTGCCGATGGTGGTGACGATGACGATGTAGTGGGCCAGCGCTCCGATCGCCGCGCCGCCGCTGCCAGCCGCGACGCCGAACGCCAGACCGAACACGCCGATCGGGGCGATTGCCAGCACCCAGCCGATCACCACCATCATCGCCCCGGCCAGACCCTCGAACACCACGGCCAGCGCCCTGCGCGGCTCTGTCGTCAATCGGGTCGAGGCGACTGCGAACAGCGAAAAGAACACGATTACCGGCAGCATCGCATTCGCGCCGGCGGCTGCGACGATGTTGGAGGGGATCAGCGAAGACAGGAACTCCGCCATGCCGGGTACCGGCCCCGGATCGGCGGTCTGCGCGCCGATGGCGGCGGCGGCGCCTGCCGGTACCGGCGACAGCTGCAGCAGCAGCGGCGTGACCAGTCCGCCCAGCAGCGCGCTTGCCGCCAGGACGCCAATGATCAGGCCAAGCGTGCGCCGCGCCATGGCGCCGGCGCGGGCAGCGGCGACCGTCTCGACCACGCCGGTGAACAGCAGACCCGCCACCAGCGGCAGGATCGTCATGGTCAACGCCTGCAGCCACAGCTTGCCCACCGGCCCGGCGACTTCGAGAATCCATTCGGCGGCCGATGTCGAACGCAGCAGCCATCCGCTTGCCAGTCCCAGGGCCAGACCCAGGAACGTCAGGCCGGCGGGCACCTTGATCTCGGGCATGCGGGTCGCGCTGCTTTGGCCGCTTACGACTGTGTCCATATCTTCCTGTGTCGCCATATGTCGTCGTGAACGCACGAGACGTGACACTAGCACCCGATGACGACATAGCAATTTGTCGGCAACGTCGCAGTAACGTGGCCTGTTCTAGGGAATGGCCATTAGGTGACGATCGTAGGAACGCGCATGACCAAGCAATTTTTCGGCACCGACGGCATTCGCGGCCGCACCAACGCCGGCGTGATGACCGCGACGATGGCGATGAAGGTCGGGCAGGCGGCGGGCACGCGCTTCTTGCGCGGCGATCATCGCCACCGCGTCGTCATCGGCAAGGATACGCGGCTTTCGGGATACATGCTGGAGAACGCGATGGTTGCCGGATTCACGTCGGTGGGCATGGACGTGGTGCTGCTGGGACCGATGCCGACGCCTGCGGTGGCCTTGCTCACGCAGGAACTGCGCGCCGACGTCGGCGTGATGATCTCGGCCAGCCACAATCCGTATGAGGACAACGGAATCAAGCTGTTCGGCCCTGACGGCTTCAAGCTTTCGGATGCCGATGAAATGGCGATAGAGACCATGCTGGCGCAGGAGATGCCGCTTGCCGCCGCCGAGCAGATCGGCCGGGCACGACGCATCGACGATGCCCGGGGGCGCTACATCCATGCGGTCAAAGGTTCGCTGGCCAAGGCGATCCGTCTCGACGGGCTTAAGATCGCCATCGATTGCGCCAACGGGGCCGCCTATCAGGTCGCGCCCTCGGCATTCTGGGAGCTGGGCGCGGACGTGGTGGCGCTTGGCGTCGATCCCAACGGCAAGAACATCAATCACAATTGCGGCTCGACCCATGTCGCCGCCTTGCAGGAGACGGTGGTTTCGTCCGGCGCCGACATCGGCATCGCGCTCGATGGCGATGCCGACCGGCTGATCGTGGTGGACGAGAAGGGCAAGGTCGTCGACGGCGACCAGATCATGGCGCTGATCGGCAGCGAGTGGGCGACGCAGGGACGTCTGACCGGCGGCGGCGTGGTGGCGACGGTCATGTCGAACCTGGGGCTGGAGCGTTTCCTGCAAGGACGCGGGCTCGACCTGGTCCGCACCGCTGTCGGGGATCGCAACGTACTCGAGGCGATGCGCAAGGGCGGCTACAACGTTGGCGGTGAACAGTCGGGCCACATGATCCTGCTCGACCATGCGACGACCGGCGACGGCACCGTGGCGGCGCTGCAGGTGCTTGCCGCGCTGGTTCAGTCGGGCAAGCGGGCAAGCGAACTGCTGCACCTCTTCGACCCGGTACCACAACTGCTGCGCAACGTACGTTTCGGCGGCGGCAAGCCGCTTGAGGCCGATAGCGTCAAGGCGGTCATCGCCGATGCCGAAGCCTCGCTGAACGGCAAGGGCCGGCTGGTCATTCGCCCCTCGGGCACCGAACCCGTCATCCGCGTCATGGCCGAGGGTGACGATGCCGGAGAAGTCGAAACAATGGTCGCCGCGATCTGCTCCGCCGTGGAAAAGGCTGCCGCCTGATGCTGGAAATGCGCCCCGACTGCGAACGCTGCGGCACCGAATTGCCAGCCGAGGCACCGGGCGCGTTCATCTGCAGCTTCGAATGTACTTACTGCGCCGAATGCGCCGAGACGCTGGACGACTTTTGCCCCAACTGCGGCGGCGAACTGGTCGATCGGCCGACGCGAGCCAGGAAGCATCATGCCAAGAGCCCGCCCTCCAACCAGCGCCAGTTCAAGAACTGAAACCCATGCGGCCACCCCCACGCATCCTTTCCATCGCCGGTTCCGACAGTGGAGGCGGTGCGGGTATTCAGGCTGACATCAAGACCATCACCATGCTGGGCGGCTTTGCGATGACCGCGATCACCGCGATCACCGCGCAGAACTCGCTGGGCGTGACGGCGGTGGACATCCTCTCGCCCGAAATGGTCGCGGCACAGATCGAGGCATGCACGTCCGACATCGGCGTCGATGCGGTAAAGATCGGAATGATCGGCTCGCCCGCGATCGCCCACGTCGTCGCCGATCTGCTCGACGGCATGGCGGTGCCGATCGTGTTCGATCCGGTGATGATCGCCAGCAGCGGCTCGATCCTGGCGGACGACGCCACCCGCGCGGCATTCGAGCGGCTGATGCTGCTGGCGGTGGTGACGACGCCCAACGTCGCCGAACTCGCGGCCTTGGGGGGTGACGCGATGATGGCGAAGCGCGACATCGCATATCTCGCCAAGGGCGGCGATGCCCCCGGTGACGTAGTGCTGGACCGCTTGTTGCGCCCCCACCACGAACCCGTCGCGTGGAGCGCGCCGCGCATCGTCACCCGGCACAATCATGGAACCGGCTGCACGCTATCGAGTGCGATCGCCACGGCGCTGGGGCGGGGAGACGGGCTGGTCGAGGCGATCCAGCATGCCCGCTCGTTCGTGCGATCGGCGCTCGAGGCGGCGCCCGATTTCGGTGCGGGGCATGGGCCGATGGGCCACCACGCGGTGCGCGGCGAGATCTGACACGCGGTTCCTCGCAACTGTCGGGCAGTCCTCAGACGATGCATAGCATGGTCGACGACCGCCAAGTCAGTCGCGGATCAGGGCTTTCAGTGCCTCGATGCGGTCGGCTTCGTGGGCGGGCTTGTCGGTCCGGATGCGGTTGATGCGGGGAAAGCGCATGGCGACGCCGGACTTGTGGCGCTTGCTCAGGTGGATCGAATCGAACGCGATCTCCAGCACCAGCGAGCGTTCGACTTCGCGCACCGGGCCGAAGCGGTTGAGCGTGTGCTGGCGCACGAACTTGTCGAGCATCTTGAGCTCTTCGTCGGTGATGCCAGAGTAGGCTTTGCCGACCGGTAGCAGCTCGGCGCCCTGATCCGGGTCGCCATCCCAGCAGCCGAAGGTGTAGTCGGAATAGAACGACGAGCGCCGCCCGCTGCCGCGCTGCGCGTACATCATCACGCAGTCGACCAGCAACGGGTCGCGCTTCCACTTGTACCACAGGCCGGTGCGCCGCCCGGCGATGTAGGGCGAATCGCGGCGCTTTAGCATGACCCCCTCGATCGCATCGTCGCGGGTGCGGCTGCGAATCTCGCCGAGTTCATCGAGGGTTCCGGCCTCGATCACTTGGCTCAGGTCGAAGTCGTCGGGATCGAGGCGCGGCATCAGTGCTTCGAGCCGCTGGCGGCGCTGCTCCCACGGCAGTTCGCGCAAGTCCTCGCCATCCACGATCAGCGCGTCGTACAGGCGCACGAAGGCGGGGTACTCGGCGAGCATCTTCTTGCTCACAACCTTGCGTCCGAGCCGCTGTTGCAGCGCGTTGAAGCTGGCCGCGCCGCCTTCCTCGCCACCTTGGTGCGAGCCGCGTACCAGCAGTTCGCCATCGAGCACGGCAGGGAAGGGCAACGATGCGGCGACTTCCGGGAAGGTGGCCGAGATGTCATCGCCCGAGCGCGAGTAGACGCGCGTTTCACCGGTCCCGTCCGCATTGTTTGCGCGCACCAGTTGGACGCGGATGCCGTCCCATTTCCACTCGGCGGCATAGTCGACCATATCGACGATCGTCTCATCGAGCGGATGCGCGAGCATGAACGGGCGGAACAGCGGGATGCCTTCGGACGAGGGTGCATCCTCGCCATGTGCGGCCCAGGCGAACAGCGGCTGGTAGGGCGGCGTCTGGCCGTGCCAGTGCTCCTCCACTTCCTCGACCGTGACGCCAAACGCCTGCGCGAATGCGGTCTTGGCAAGGCGCGAGGATATGCCGATCCGCATCGCACCGGTCGCCATCTTGAGCAGCGCATAGCGGCCATCCGAGTCGAGACGGTCGAGCATGCGCGGCAGTTCGCTTGCGACAGTGGCGCGGGTCATCGCGGCGAGTGCGTCCACCGCTTCGGTCACGGTCGGCGGCGTGGGCGCGGCGTCGGGCTCCGGCCAAAGCAGGCTCGCGGTCTCAGCGCTATCGCCGACGAAATCGCGGCTGAGCGCGTAGAGTACCGGGTCCACCCGCTCGCTGAGCAGGTTGCGAATCGTGGAGGATTTTACCGCCGGAAAGTCCAGCCCGTTGGTCAGTGCCGCCAGCGCCCAGCCGCGGTCGGGGTCGGGCGTGTCGCGCAGGTAGTCGGCCAGGAGCTTGAGCTTGGCGTTGCGGCTGCGGGTATAGACCAGCGCGTCGAGGAGGGCGGCGAACGCCTCCATCAGTCGTCCTCGTCCTCGTAGCCGACCAGTGCCAGCGCCTTGGCACGACGCTGGTGCAGCTGGCACCAGCGCAGCATCGCCTCCTCACGGCCGTGGGTGATCCAGGTCTCGTAAGGGTTCACGTCCACCACCGTCTGGGTGAGTTCGTCCCAGTCGGCATGGTCGGAGATGACCAGTGGCAGCTCGACCATGCGCTGGCGGGCACGTTGGCGCACGCGCATCCAGCCCGATGCCATCGCCGTGATCGGATCGGGCAGGCGGCGGCTCCAGCGATCGTTAAGCGCCGAGGGTGGGCTGACTACGATGTGGCCGACGATCTCGTCCTTCTTGACCTCGCTGACCAGACGCAAGTCGCCCAGGCCAACGCCGAATTCCTCGTAGAGCCGGCACATCCGCTCCATCGCGCCATGCAGATAGATCGGCGCGGTGTGACCGGCGCGGCGCACTTCGGCGATCAGGCGCTGCGCCTTGCCCAGCGCGTAGGCGCCGACCAGCACGCAGCGGTCAGGGTTCTCGGCCCGCGCTTTTAGCAGCTTGGCGATTTCGCCCTCGATCGGTGGGTGGCGGAACACTGGCAGGCCGAACGTGGCTTCAGTGATAAGCACATCGCATGGCGTGACCTGGAACGGAGGGCAGGTGGGGTCGGCGCGGCGCTTGTAGTCGCCGGTGACGATGATCTTTTCGCCGGCATGCTCGAGCAGGATCTGCGCTGAACCCAGGACATGCCCGGCCGGCAACCAGGTCGCATCGACGCCGCCGCCAAGGCTTATCGTCTCGCCGTAAGCCACCGGCGTCGCGCCTTCCTCGGTCGAGTAGCGCAGCTTCATGATCGCCAGCGTCTCGGGCGTGGCAACCGTCACCCCATGGCCGCCTCGCGCATGGTCGGCATGGCCATGAGTGACCAGCGCGCGATCGACCGGACGCGAGGGGTCGATCCAGGCATCGGCGGGGGTGACATGAATTCCCCAGGGTTCGGGTCGGATCCAGGAGAAGTCACGGGTCATCACAGAAGAATGGGGCGGAACCGTCGTGGTTCCACCCCATGCTTGAGGGCAGGCTTTAACGAGTGGCCCGAAGGCCTACTCGTCCGAGCTTGCTTCCGGTTCGGAGCCGGTTTCGGGAGCGGGCGACTTCACAGCGCCCTTCTTCTTCGCCTTGGGCAGCTTGGGCGGGGCCGGGGTCAATTCGAACGACAGCGCGTTCTCCTTGATCGAGACGTGCACCTCGCCGCCTTGCGCCAGCTTGCCGAACAGCAGTTCCTCGGCGAGCGGCTGCTTGACCTTCTCCTGGATGAGGCGGCCCATCGGGCGCGCGCCATAGAGCTTGTCGTAGCCGCGCTCACCCAGCCACTCGCGCGCATCCGTATCGAACTGGATGTGCACGTTCTGGTCCGCCAGCTGCAGTTCGAGCTGGAGGATGAACTTGTCGACGACGCGGCTGATGGTGTCCTTGCCGAGGTAGGCGAAGGGCACGATCGCATCGAGACGGTTGCGGAATTCCGGCGTGAACATCTGCTTCACTGCTTCCTCGCCGGCATCCGCCTTCGAGGTGTCGCCAAAGCCGATGCCCGACCGTGCCATGTCCGAAGCGCCCGCATTGGTGGTCATGATGAGCACCACGTTGCGGAAGTCGACCGTCTTGCCGTGGTGATCGGTCAGGCGTCCGTTGTCCATCACCTGCAGCAGGATGTTGAACAGGTCCGGGTGTGCCTTCTCGATCTCGTCCAGCAGCAGGATGCAATGCGGGTTCTGGTCGATCGCATCGGTCAGCAGGCCGCCCTGATCGAACCCGACATAGCCCGGAGGTGCACCGATCAGGCGGCTGATCGAATGACGCTCCATGTATTCGGACATGTCGAAGCGCTTCAATTCGATGCCCATGATCGTGGCGAGCTGGCGCGCGACTTCGGTCTTGCCGACGCCCGTCGGTCCGCTGAACAGGAACGAGCCGATCGGCTTGTCCGGATCGCGCAGGCCCGCACGGCTCAGCTTCATCGCGGTGGACAGCAGGTTGATCGCCTTGTCCTGCCCGAACACCACCTGCTTCAGATCACGCTCGAGGCTTTCCAGCGCCCGCTTGTCATCGGAACTGACCGACTTTGGCGGGATGCGCGCCATCGTCGCGATCACTTGCTCGATCTCGCGCGCGGTGATCGTCTTCTTGCGACGGCTGGGGGGCACCAGCATCTGCATCGCGCCGACTTCGTCGATCACGTCGATCGCCTTGTCCGGCAGCTTGCGGTCGTTGATGTAGCGCGCCGAAAGCTCCACCGCGGTCTTGATCGCGTCGGGTGTGTACTTGACCTTGTGGTGATCCTCGAACGCGGTGCGCAGGCCCTTGAGGATCTTGATCGTATCCTCGATCGTCGGCTCGTTCACGTCGATCTTCTGGAAGCGCCGCAGCAGCGCGCGGTCCTTCTCGAAGTGGTTGCGGAACTCCTTGTACGTGGTCGAGCCGATGCAGCGGATCGTGCCGCCCGACAGTGCCGGCTTGAGCAGGTTGGACGCATCCATCGCCCCGCCGCTGGTCGCGCCGGCACCGATCACGGTGTGGATCTCGTCGATGAACAGCACCGCGTGCGGCATCTTTTCCAGCTCGGAAACGACCTGCTTCAGCCGCTCCTCGAAGTCGCCGCGATAGCGGGTACCGGCCAGTAGCGAACCCATGTCGAGCGAGTAGATGACCGCCTCTTCGAGAACTTCAGGAACTTCGCCCTCGACGATCTTGCGCGCGAGACCTTCGGCGATGGCGGTCTTGCCGACGCCGGGGTCGCCCACGTAGAGCGGGTTGTTCTTGGAGCGGCGGCACAGGATCTGGATCGTGCGGTCGACCTCAGGGCCACGGCCGATCAGCGGATCGATCTTGCCGGTCAGCGCCTTCTCGTTGAGATTGACGGTGAACTGGTCGAGCGCGGACTCCTTCTTGTTGCCACCCTTCGCGTCCGACTTTTCTTCGGACGCATGGGGCGCCTGCTCTTCGGAGCCCTTGGCGTTCTTGTCCTCGATCCGGCGACCGCCCTTGCCGATGCCATGGCTGATGTAGCTGACGGCATCCAGGCGGCTCATGTCCTGCTGCTGCAGGAAGTACACGGCATAGCTGTCGCGTTCGGAGAACAGCGCGACCAGCACATTGGCGCCGGTGACGGTGTCCTTGCCGGACGACTGGACATGGAGGATGGCGCGCTGGATCACCCGCTGAAAGCCGGCGGTCGGAGCGGGGTCGCCCTTCTCCTCGGTCTTCAAGGACTGATATTCCTGGTCCAGGTACTGGCGCACCACGTCGCCCAGATCACCCAGGTCGACACCGCAGGCGGTCATCACTTGCGCCGCATCGGTATCGTCGATCAACGCGAGCAGCAGATGCTCCAGCGTGGCGTATTCGTGGCTACGGTCCGACGCATGCGACAGCGCCGAATGCAGTGTCTTTTCAAGGCTTTGCGCGAAACTTGGCATTTAGCGTTCTTTCATTGGGTAGGATCGCGCTCCTTGTCGGGCCAGGGTTCCCTGATGCGCCCGAAGGTCAGCACTCGTTTCCATCAATATAGGAACCCGCCCTGCCGTTTCGAGACGACGCATCGGGTTCATCGCTGTTTTGGCCGAAACAAGGCATCGGCTGCTTGCATGTGGGCCGCGCTCTTGTCGCGAAATTGCCTTATGCGGGCGATATCGGCTTCGAGCAGGGCAATGCGTGCGTCGAGTTCATCCAGCGAGTAGCGTTCTAGGCTCTCGCTGGAGAGGAGGCTGGCGGCACCGAAGTTTCCTTCGGTCGACCGTCGCCGCGGTCGCTCGTCGTCGTCCATTGCATTGCAGCATCGGACTCGATCCCTCACCTGTCAACTGCCTCGACAAACACGCGCGAAAACAGTTCCAAAGCGCCTTCGCCTTGTGCCATCAGGTACCATGCCCAACACAGTGCCCGAGCAGATGACCGCCATCACCATCGACGCTCCTGGAGGGCCGGAAGTGCTGGTTCCCCGCCAGGTCGCGGTGCCCCGGCCGGGGCCGGGAGAGGTGCTGGTAAAGGTCGCTTTTGCCGGGGTGAATCGTCCCGACGTGGCCCAGCGCCAGGGAACTTATCCAGCCCCGCCCGACGCTTCCCCGCTGCCGGGTCTCGAGATATCGGGCAGCGTCGTGGCGTTGGGTGAGGGCGTTACGACGCTCCTGCCGGGGGAGCGGGTCTGCGCGCTGGTCGCGGGCGGTGGCTACGCCGAATATTGCGTCGCCGATGCCGCGCAATGCCTGCCGGTCCCAGATTCGCTATCGTTGGCCGAAGCGGCGGCGATCCCGGAAACGCTGTTTACCGTGTGGCACAATGTGTTCGAGCGCGGCTGGGCGAGCGAGGGCGAGACGATGCTGGTCCACGGCGGCACCAGCGGCATCGGCACCATGGCGATCATGCTGGGCAAGCTGTTCGGGCTGACGGTGATCGTCACTTGCGGAGGCGCGGCCAAGTGCGCACGCGCTGTGGAGATCGGCGCCGATCACGCCATCGATTACAAGGCGAGCGACTTCGTCGAGGAAGTGGCGCGCATCACCAGCGGCAAGGGCGTAAACCTAGTCCTGGACATGATTTCGGGCGACTACGTCGCGCGTAATCTGAAATGCCTGGCGGAAGATGGGCGCCATGTGACCATCGCGGTGCTGGGCGGGGCAAAGGTCCAGCTCAACATGGCGGTGGTGATGAGCCGACGCTATACGCTGACCGGCTCAACCTTGCGAGCGCGCAGTGTCGAGTTCAAGCGATTGCTGGCGCAGGAGATCATCGCCAACGTGTGGCCCATGGTCGAAGGCGGTCGCTTGTGCCCGGTTATGGATGCCACATTTTCCCTGACAGACGCCAGCGCGGCGCATCGCCGCATGGAAGCGGGCGATCACGTCGGCAAGATCGTGCTGGAGGTCTGAAGAAAGGCTCGCTGCAAGCCGGCCCGGCGGCGGAGAGCGACCGGGCCGGCGATTCGCGAATCACACGCCGATGGTGGGATCGTCCGTGTACGGAAAATGATCGGGAAAATGGATGCGGCACATGTCCAGAACCTGCTGCACAAGCTCTTCTTCCGAAGCGAAGGCGGGCTGCGATTTCATGTAAGGTTCGGTGCTATCGTCACGATAGACTTCGGCATAGACGCCACCCGAACTGTCCGAAACTGCCTTGATCGTAACCGATGCCATTGTGAACTCCCTTTGCCTTCACAAGCATGCGGGCGGATGAAGGTTCCGAAGCGTGCCGCGCGGTCATGCGATCGTCGGGTCGACATGCTCTCATCCCGGCGCGACATCACGCGATGGCTGAAAGGTGTTCCGCTTTGGCGACTTAGACCCTACGCTGACTGCAAATGGAAGGGGACGCATGGACAAGCTGACGCTTCACGAGGATCCGCGCAGTGGCAACTGCTACAAGATCCAGCTGACGGCCGCGCTGCTGGGACTGCCGCTGGCACGCCGTAAATACGACATCATGCGGGGCGACACGCGCACGCCGGAATTCCTGCGCGACGTCAACCCGAATGGCCGCATTCCGACCTTGCAGATCGGCAACCGCTTCCTGCCCGAAAGCAACGCCGCTTGCTGGTACCTCGCCGAGGGGACGAAGCTGGTGCCGACCGACCGGTTCGAACGGGCCGACATGCTGCGATGGATGTTCTTCGAACAGTACAATCACGAACCCAATGTCGCCACGCTGCGGTTCTGGCTGCTGTTCGTGGGCGAAGGCAACCTGTCGAAATTCCAGCGCGATCAGATTCCGGCGAAGCGCGTCGGCGGCGAAGCGGCGCTGGCGATGATGAACGATCATCTGCTCAAACACGATTGGCTGGTCGGCGGACAGGCGAGCCTCGCCGACATCGCGCTCTACCCCTACACCCATGTGTGCGAGGCCGGCGGATTCCGCCTGCGCGATTACCCGGCGCTGTGCGGCTGGCTCAAGCGGATCGAGAAGTTGAAGGGCTTCGTGGCGATGGATTGACGAGCGCGTGATTGCAGTCCTGGCGACCCCATCCAGCCTCGATGGACCGAAGAGCTTGCCGAATCCGCCGCGATTGCCTAGATCAGCCATCTACGGCCGCTCCGCAAAGGGGCGGCCCTTATCGTTTTTGCGCCATACGAATGTATCGGGACCAAGAGACATGAGCCAGCCCACACCGCTGATGCCGCACGCGACCGCCTCGTGGCTGGTCGACACCACCGGCCTCACCTTCGAGCAGATCGCCGAATTCTGCGGCCTCCACATCCTGGAAGTCCAGGCCATGGCGGACGACCTCGCCTCCAGCAAGTACACCGGCCGCGATCCCGTGCGCTCGGGCGAACTGACGCTGGAAGAGATCGAGAAGGGTCAGGCCGACCCCTCGTACAAGCTCAAGATGCACAAGGCGCCGGTCAACGTCACCCGTACCAAGGGCGCGCGTTACACCCCCGTGTCGAAGCGGCAGGACAAGCCCGATGGCATCGCCTGGATCCTGCGCAACCACCCCGAGGTTTCGGACGCGCAGATCGGCAAGCTGATCGGTACCACCCGCACCACGATCGCGGCGATCCGTGACCGCAGTCACTGGAACATCTCGAATATCACGCCCAAGGATCCGGTCACGCTGGGCCTGTGTTCGCAGCGTGAGCTTGACGGTATTGTGGCGAAGGCGGCGAAGAAGGCCGGCATCGAAGACGATGGTCGCGACGACGAGCGTCTGGGCGATGATCGCCAGGCGCTGCTCGAGGAGCTGCGGCAGGAGCGTGACGATGCACGGGTCGCCGCCAGCCAGGCCGCCCAGGAAGCCGAAGCCGCCGCCTGGCTCGAAGCCAAGCGCGCCGCCGAAGCCGAAGAGCGCGCCGCTCGCTGATAAGCGCCGCAATACGGTCAGAAAAAGGCCTGGTCCGCGCTATGCGGGCCGGGCCTTTTTCATGGTCGACGGGTTGGTGGTGGCAGGCTTCAATCGTCCGATTGCGCCTGGCTTTCGGTCGGCTCGGGCTTCTGGACGGCGGCAGCCAGGATCAGCCGGGCTTCGGCGCCTTCGACGTTGCGCGTGATCGTTTGCGATTGCGCGGTACGCGGGGTCAGCCGGCCATCCAACTGGGCGCCCTGCTCGATGGTGAGCGAATCATAGACGATGTCGCCCCTGATCCGCGCCGTCTTGAGGATGACGACCTCACGCGCTGCAACGGAACCTTCGACCCGGCCGGCGATCCGGGCCGATTCGGCGGTGATGGCGCCCACGACTTCGCTGTTTTCGCCCTGCACCAGCGCGGTGCAGGCGACATCGCCCTCGACGCGGCCATCGATGTGCAGGTCGGTATCGGCCTTGATGCTGCCGGCGATCGTGGTGTCGCCGCCAAGCACCGATACGGTGGCGCCGTTGATCGGACGGTGGGTTCCAATGGGTTTGGGCATCGAGCTAGGAGTCCGGGGTGTGACGGGGTTGAGCACGGCTTGCAGCCTCCAGAAAGGGGCGCGGGTTTACCGGCCGATCATTGATACGAACTTCGAAATGCAGGTGCGGCCCGGTCGAGCGACCGGTGCTGCCCATCGCTCCGATCCTGGCACCTGCATCGACCTGCTGACCGACACGTGCGCCAAGCGCGGACATGTGAGCATAGCGTGTCAGCAGCCCATTGCCATGGCTTATCTCGATGCAATTGCCATAGCCCTGCCTCTGGCCGACGAACGAGACGGTGCCCTTGGCGGCGGCATAGATCGCCGAACCCAGCGGTCCGGGAAAGTCGAGCCCGGCGTGAAAGGCGGCGCCGCCGTTGAACGGATCGGTGCGATAGCCATAGCTGGACGAGACATAGGCGACATGCGCCGGCTGAACCTGGGGCAGGCTGGCAAGGCCGGACGCCAGTGCGTCCATCCGCGCGAGGCTCATGCCCATGCGCCGGAATCGCGGATCGACTGTGCCGTTGCGCGCGGTCGTCAAACGCAGCAACGGTCCACCTTCGGCCATCCGGGCGCTGGAAATCATCGTATTCGGATTGAGGCCCAGGCCGCGAATCGCAGCGGCGGTGCGGCTGGCGCGGCGATCGGCATAGCGGGTCAGCCGCTCGACGAAGGCGAGTTGCTCGGTCTCTATGCGAGCCAAGGCACTGGCTTCGGGGAGAGCCCGGCTCAGCTTTTCCGGCGCTTTGACCTCCGCGGCGTCCGCCTCGGAGACCTCGGGCAAGTCACCCAGATGGGCTTCCACCATGCGCTGGATGAAATCCTGACGTCGCGCGAGATCGGATGCGACCGATCGGACGTCGCGGCGATAGGCGTCGACCCGGTGCTGCTGGCGCGCGACTCGCGCCTCGCGATCTAGCAGGGCGCCGCGCTCGCGGTTCGCGGACCATTGCGACACGGTAAGGCTCACCATCGTCGCAAGCCAGGCTGCGACCACGATGACCACCACCAGCGCGGCAAGTGCCTGAATCTTCGTCGACAATTTGATAAATCGGACCTGGCCCTGTGATCGCATGAAGAATTCGCGATCCGGGAAGAGGGTCCGCAGACGTGCATGAAGCCCGTCGGCGGCTGGCATTTTCAATTCGACCCCGCTTTTGCGTAAGCTGTTGTTGCCGCGGCCCCTATCGACCAAGAGCCGTGATGGCGAATCCGCCTGTCTTGTGCAGATGCGAACACGCGGTGAGCCGCGAGCCGATCGCGACGGATCGAATTATCGGCGGTCCCACACCCATCAAATCGCAATACTTCACGATCACTCGAACGCGCTGTTGCGGTGACATCGCTACAGCGCGGTGTTAGGCGGCGACCATGGATATGCACAGTTCCGTCACGGAGTCGCCCGAAGTCCTCGTCACGCGGTTGGCGCAGGCCGGTCGTATCGCGCAGCGGCAGCTGGCGCTGCTGCCGGACGCGCAAAAGGCCGAGGCGCTTCGCGCGGCGGCTGTCGCGCTGCGCCAGGATGAGGCGGAAATCCTGGCGGCCAACGCCACCGACTATGCTGCGGCGCAGGCACGCGGCACCTCCGGCGCGTTGCTCGATCGGCTCAAGCTGGATGCCGCCCGCCTGGCGGGCATGGCGGATGCGGTCGAGCAAGTCGCGGCGTTGCCCGATCCGGTTGGGCAGGTGATCGACCACACCGAGCGTCCCAATGGCCTGCAACTGTCGCGCGTGCGCATCCCGATCGGGCTGATCGGGATCATCTATGAAAGCCGTCCCAACGTCACCGCCGACGCCGCAGCGCTGTGTCTGCGCTCGGGCAACGCAGTCTTGCTGCGCGGTGGTACCGAGGCCTTGCACTCGAACCGCGCCATCCTGGCCGCGATGGTGCGCGGACTGGTGAGCGCGGGCGTCCCGGCCGATGCGGTGCAATTGATGCCGACGCAGGATCGCGCGGCCGTGGGCGCCATGCTAACCGCGGCGGGCCTGATCGACATGATCGTGCCGCGCGGGGGCAAGAGCCTTGTCGCGCGGGTGCAGGCCGATGCGCGGGTGCCGGTGCTCGCCCACCTCGACGGCATCTGCCACACCTACGTCCACGCATCGGCCGATCCTGCCATGGCGCGCGCTCTGGCGCTCAATGCCAAGATGCGCCGTACCGGCATCTGCGGGTCGATGGAGACGTTGCTGCTCGATGTGCAATTCCCCGATTCGATCCCGCTGGTGGGCGACCTGCTCGACGCCGGTTGCGAAGTGCGCGGCGATGCGCGGGCGCAGGCGCTCGACCCGCGCGTGGTGCCCGCCAGCGACGAGGACTGGGATACCGAATATCTCGATGCGATCCTGTCGGTGGCGGTCGTCGACGGCCTCGATCCGGCGCTGGAGCACATCGCCACGCATTCCTCGCATCATACCGACGCGATCATCACCGCCGACGATGCTTCGGCAGAGCGCTTCCTGGCCGAAGTCGACAGCGCGATTGTGATGGTCAACGCATCGAGCCAGTTCGCCGATGGGGGCGAGTTCGGGCTGGGTGCCGAGATCGGCATCGCCACCGGGCGGCTGCATGCCCGGGGACCGGTCGCGTTGGAAGGGCTCACTACCTACAAGTGGCAGGTGCGCGGGACCGGTCAGGCGCGACCGTAGGCGAAGCCGTCGCGTGACGCTTACCGGGCTGCTTGGCGGCAGCTTCAATCCGGCGCATGGCGGCCATCGCAAGATCTCGCTCGAGTCGATTCGCGCCCTCGGCCTGGACGAGGTATGGTGGCTAGTTTCGCCCGGCAATCCGCTAAAGCCGCGTTCCGGCATGGCGCCACTGGCTGCGCGCGTCGCGTCCGCGCGGCGGCGAACCCGCCGCGCACCTATCCGCGTCACCGCGATCGAGCGGGAACTGAACACCCGTTACACCGTCGATACCTTGCGCAAGCTGGTGCGGCGCTACCCTCGGCGGCGCTTCGTCTGGCTGATGGGGGCCGACAATCTCGCGCAGTTCCACCTCTGGCGTCAGTGGCGCAATCTGGCGCGACTCATGCCGATTGCGGTGATCGCGCGTCCGGGCTATGATGGCGCCGCCTTCGCGAGCCCCGCGATGGCATGGCTGGGCCGGTACCGGAAGCCGCCCGCCAGTCCACAGTTCCGGGAAACGTGGAGCGCCCCGGCGCTGTTGATCTTGCGTTTCGATCCCGACCCGAGCTCGGCCACGGCGCTTCGTCGTGCCGATCCGGACTGGGCCGACAGCTCGTCGGTCCTCGGGGCAAGACGCAAAGGCATACGCGACGAGGTTACCCATCACGTGATCCCCGGAGACGCCCATACAGAAGCGGGGGCGTGAGCGTGCGGGTTGCCCTTTACCTTGGCGACCACCATTTCCCCGACATCGCCCACGCCATCCGGAATGGCCGTCTTCCAAGCACATGACGGTCCCGCGTACCCCCAAGAGAGGAGCTGACTACCCCTAAGATGCCACAGGCACATCTACCACCGGCCCAGGCCGGCACTGCGACCCCGGTCGGAACCCAGGTTCAGCCCGGATCGGACGATCCGCTACTCGCCATCGTCCTGCATTCGCTCGACGAAGACCAGGCGCAGGACGTCGTCACGATCGATCTAGAAGGCAAATCCAGCATCGCCGATCACATGGTGATCGCGTCGGGCCGGTCCAGCCGTCAGGTCGCCGCGATCGCCCAGAAGCTCGCCGAGCGGTTGAAGCATGGCGGCCATGGCAATCCGCGCATCGAAGGGCTGCCCGCAGCCGATTGGGTGCTGGTGGATGCCGGCGGCGTGGTCGTTCACGTTTTCCGTCCCGAGGTCCGCACCTTCTACAACCTGGAGCGGATGTGGGCCTTCGGCGAAGGCGGCGCCGCGTAAACACCGTGATGCCGGGCGGCGTGGCCGTCCGGCCCACGCCAGGGGAGGTGCGCGGGTTCGCGCCGGCGCTTACGCTGCTGCCATGCTTTTGCACATCATCGCCCGGGGCAAGATCGCCCGCTCGCCCGAAGCCGAGTTGCTCGACCGCTATGCCAAACGGCTGGCATGGCCGTTTCGTCACACCGAACTTCCAGACGTCGGCGGCCGGGTGCCACCCCCGGCCCACACCCCCTCACGCGCGGTGCTGCTGGATGAGCGGGGCAAGCTCATGTCATCGGAAAGCTTCGCCGAACTGCTTGGCCGCTGGCGCGACGAAGGCGTGCGCGAGACTCGCTTTCTGATCGGGGCGGCGGATGGCCACGGCGACGCCGCGCGCCGGGAAGCCGATCTGCTGCTCGGATTTGGCGCCATGACATGGCCACACCTGATGGTCCGCGCGATGCTGGCCGAACAGCTTTGGCGCGCGACCAGCATCCTTGCCGGTCACCCCTATCATCGGGCGGGGTAAACCAATGCGGGCTGCGAGTGTCCTCGCGCACGATCACCTGCCGGGTGAGGGGTGGTCGCAATCGTGGGTTCCAACGGATCCAGTCCGGGCGAATAGGCAATTGCCAGAGCAGATTGCTCCGCTCCGATCCCGGTTGGCGGCATGGCTGGCTGCATCCACGTCCGCGGTGATCGTCCTCACGCTTGCCTTGAACGCCAGCGCCCAGAATGCGCCACCTGCGCCTGCGGACGATGTCGCGCAGACCCGCCGCGAACTTGCGTTCGCCCATTCGCAAGGCGTTGCGGCCCGGCGACGCGCCGAAACGCTCGAAGGGCAGGCGCGCGCCGTGACGCAGCAGGCGGATCGCACCGCGCGCGAGGCAGCGGCGCTCGCGGCGCGAGTGCAGGAAACCGAAGCACAGATCGCCGCGCAGGAAGCGCGGGTGAAGCTGATCGCTTCGGCCCGCGCAACCTTGCGGGCACGGCTGGCCGAGCGGCAGGCCCCGCTGATCCGGTTGACCGCCGCGCTTCAGCGCCTGTCGCGCCGGCCGCCGGTGCTGGCCTTGTTGCGGCCAGGATCGCTGCGCGACCTCGTGACGATGCGGGCGCTGCTGGAGACGATGCTGCCCGAGGTGGAGCGCCGCACGGCCGCCTTGCGCAGCGAGATCGAGCAGGTGCGCAGGCTGGAGGAGTCAGCCCAGGCGGCATCCACGCAACTGCGCAGCAGCGAGAGCCAGCTGGGCGAGAAACGCCGCCAGCTGGCAGCGGTGGAGGCGCGACAGCGGATCGCCAGTCGCCAGGCCGTCGGGATCGCCGCGCGCGAAGCGGACCGGGCGCTGGCTCTGGCAGAGCGGGCACGAGATCTTGGCGACCTGATCGGTGCGATCGGCCGCGACGGTGCCTTGCGCGATGCGCTGGCACGCCTGCCGGGGCCGATCATGCGCCCACCGCGGCCGCAGGATTCCCGGGTCGTCGATGCACCGATCTTCACGCCGCCGCCGCAGGGTCTGCCGATCTGGATGCTGCCCTTGGCAGGGCGGCTGGTCACCGGCTTTGGTGAGCAGGGCCTCGGTGGCCAGGGCCGGTCGCGCGGGATCGTCATGGCGACGCAAGCCAACGCGCAAGCCGTGGTGCCCGCGCCGGGCCGCATCGCCTATGCCGGTCGCTATCGCGGATATGGCCAGATCGTCATCGTCGAACATTCCGGAGGCTGGGTTTCGCTGGTGACCGGGCTTGCCGCGCTCAACGTAGCGGTCGGCCAGCAGGTCGTCGCGGGATCGCCGCTGGGCACCACCGGGCCGGGCCGCCCGCAGGTCGGCATCGAGCTGCGCCACGACGGCGAACCGGTGAACCCGCTGCAATATCTGCGATCGCTGTGATGGCGTGCCGCAAACGCCATCCTTCGGGCAGGTGCTGGTCATACCCGCCGATGCGCACTAATAACTGATATACGCAATGCACCGACGCGCTCCTGCGCGGTCACTAGAGAGGCCGTTCCGCCCCGATGAAATTCGCCCCCCTCCTGCGCGCGACCATGCTGGTCAGCGCCGTCGCGTTGATCCCGGCCGCGACTGCCGGCCTCGCCGCGGTCGATGCGCGCAGCGGACCGCAGTTCGGCAAGTTGCTGGCGATCTACTCGCTGGTGAAGGAGAACTACGTCGACAAGGTCGATGACGACAAGCTGCTGAAGGGCGCCATCGATGGCATGCTGGCGAGCCTTGATCCGCACTCGACTTATCTGGACGGTCCCTCGTTGCAGCGGATCGAGACGATGATCGACGGCAACTACACCGGGCTTGGCCTCTCGGTGGTCGAGGAGGATGGCGCGGTGAAGGTCGTCTCGCCGTTCAAGGGCAGCCCGGCGGAGAAGGCGGGAATCAAGGCGGGCGATTTCATCACCCACCTCGACGGGACACTGTATTTCGAACGCGACCTGGATGAAGCGGTCGCCAAGATGCGCGGTGCGGCGGGCACGTCGATCCGGTTGACGATCTTTCGCACGGGCCGCGACGAGCCATTCGACGTCACCGTCACGCGCGGCGTGATCGAGCTGGAGCCGGTCACCTCCGAGCTGCAGGGCGATGTTGGCGTGATCTCGGTCAACGAATTTTCGCGCGATGTCGGCAAGGACGTGAACCTCGCGATCAACTCGCTCAAGGCGCAAGTCGCCAAGACGCCCAAGGGCAAGCTGGCCGGGCTGGTGCTCGATCTGCGCTCCAACCCCGGCGGGTCGCTGGACGAGGCGGTCGCACTGTCCGACCTGTTCCTGGAAAAGGGCGACATCGTCTCGCAGCGCGGCCGCGTCGCGTCCGAGAACCAGTTCTATCGCGCCGAATCGGTGTTCAAGGGCGATGCGATCAAGGGTATGCCGATGATCGTGCTGATCGACGCCGGCAGCGCCTCGGCATCCGAGATCGTCGCGGGCGCGCTGCAGGACCAGCATCGCGCGGTCATCATGGGCGAGACCAGCTTCGGCAAGGGCAGCGTCCAGTCGCTGATCGGCCTGGACAAGACCAGCGCGGTCAAACTGACGACGGCGCGCTACTTCACGCCGTCGGGCCACTCGGTGCAGGAGGGCGGCATCGACCCCGACATCCGCGTGCCGCAGCTTACCGATCCTGACGCCAAGGCCCGGTCGCAACGCGCGGTGCGCGAATCCGATCTGCGCGGTCACCTGATCAACGAGGCCTCGCTCGACGACAAGGAGCTGGAGACCGACAAGAAGGACGATCCACGCTTCACCGCGACGCCCGAGGAATTGAAGAAGCAGGGCATCAAGGACTTCCAGCTGCACTACGCGGTCCAGACGCTCGATCGCACCGCCGGGCGGCCGGCGCTCGCCGCGCGCAAGTGACGGTTGCCATACCTGCCTCGGGCCCGCTGCGGGGGGCACGCTGGCTGGCGCTGCTGTTTCCGACTGCGGCGTTGGCGGCCGTTTATGTCGCGCAATACGGGTATGGCCTGGTACCGTGCGAGATGTGCTGGTGGCAGCGCTATCCGCACTTTGCTGCGCTCGCCCTTGCAGCGGTTGCATTCGTGGTCCCGCCCCGCGTTCCCGTGGCGCTGGCCGCGGTCGCGATCGCCGTGTCGGGGCTGATCGGCGGCTTCCACGCCGGCGTCGAGTATGGCTGGTGGAAAGGCGTGACCGCATGCACCGCCAATGCTTTCGCCGCTGGTGGCGACCCGCTCGCGGCGATCCTGGCCGCGCCGGTGGTCCGCTGCGATGTGGCGCCCTGGTCCTTGCTCGGGATCTCGCTCGCCGGCTGGAACTTCCTGTTCTCGCTCGCCACGGCGTTGGCGATCGCAATTCTCCTCAAACGCGGCAGGACTTTGGTCGATGGATAAGCGTTCGGAGCGCATGCTGCGTGTCGATCAGGCCGGGGAGTACGGGGCGACGCGCATCTATGCCGGCCAACTGGCGGTAATGGGCAGTCGCGCGCCCGGTGCGGGCGAGATCGCCGGCATGGCCGCGGCGGAGGCAGAGCACCGCGCGGTGTTCGACGCGCTCATCGCACGGCGTGGCGTCAGGCCGACGCTGCTGCAACCCGTGTGGTCCGCCGCCGGCTTCGCACTGGGCGCGGCGACGGCGCTGCTCGGACCCGAGGCGGCGATGGCCTGCACCGCCGCGGTCGAGACCGAGATCGAACGCCATTACAGCGAGCAGCTGGACGAACTGGGCACCGACGACCCGGAACTGGCCGGACATATCGCCAAATTCCGCGACGAGGAGCGCGAGCATCACGATGCCGCCATTGCCGGTGGTGCCGAGAAGGCGCCGGCCTATGCCTTGCTCTCCGGCGTCATCCGGCTCGGATGTCGTTTCGCGATCAAGGTGTCCGAACGCATCTGATGAAGGCTTGGGCGGGAACCAAACCGCCCGGCTTCAGCTATCATTCAAGCGGTGCCGACCTTATATGATGGGCAAGAGGCGCCTTGCCTGATGGAGCTATCGATTATGTTGCGCACTTTGACCGTCGCTTCCGCACTCGCGTTCGCGGCGTTTGCCGTTCCCGCCTTTGCGCAGGACGATGGTGGCAGCGACAAGGTCAACCAGGTGATCGTCTATGGCGACGATCCCTGCCCGGCATCGACCGGTGACGAGATCACCGTCTGTGCCCGCAAGCCCGAGGGCGAACGCTATCGCATCCCCGAGCCGCTGCGCGGCATCGATCGCCCGACATCGGAAGCCTGGAGCAACAAGGTAACCGCTTACGAAACGGTCGGCCGCTTCGGAACCGACAGTTGCTCTCCGGTGGGGGCGGGCGGTTTTACCGGCTGCAACCAGCAATTGCTGCAAAAGGCGCGGGCCGAAAAGAAGAACGGCACCGACATCAAGTTCGGCGAACTGATCCAGAAAGAGCGCGAAAAGCGCCTGTCGACGATCGACGCTACCGCCGCGGATGAGCAGGTGAGCGTCGAAGCCGAGGAGCGGGCCTACGAAGCGCGGCAGAAGGCGGCGGCGGATGCGAAGGCCGGGACTGCGGCTACGACGACCCCGTAAGCCTCTACCTACTTAGTAGCGTCGTTGCCAAGCAGCCGGCGCTACGATCAGGTCAGCGCGATATCCGGCGCGTCTTCCTGCTTCATGCCGACGACGTGATAACCCGCGTCCACATGATGCGTTTCCCCCGTCACGCCAGAGGACAAGTCTGACAGAAGGTAAAGACCGCTGCCGCCGACATCGTCGATGGTGACGTTGCGACGCAGCGGCGCGTTCAGCTCGTTCCACTTGAGGATGTAGCGGAAGTCACCGATGCCGCTGGCGGCCAGGGTCTTGATCGGACCAGCTGAGATCGCATTCACCCGGATGTTCTGCGGGCCCAGGTCGTTGGCGAGGTACTTCACCGAAGCCTCCAACGCCGCCTTGGCCACGCCCATCACGTTGTAGTGCGGCACGACCTTTTCGGCGCCATAGTATGTCAGCGTCACGATCGAGCCGCCGTTGGGCATCATCGCCGCCGCGCGCTGCGTCACCGCGACCAGACTATAGGCCGAGATGTTCATCGTCATCAGGAAGTTGTCGAGGCTGGTGTCCATGTACTTGCCGCGCAACTCGTTCTTGTCGGAAAAGCCGATCGCGTGGACCACGAAGTCGATGGTCTCCCATCGCGCCTTCAGTGTCGCGAAGGCGTCATCCAGCGCGTCCATGTTGGACACGTCGCATTCCAGCAGGAAATCGCTGCCCAGGCTTTCGGCGAGCGGCCTGACCCGCTTGGCCAGTGCTTCGCCCTGATAGGAGAAGGCCAGTTCGGCACCGTGCTCGGCCAGCTTCTTCGCGATCCCCCAAGCCAGCGACTTGTCGTTCGCCAGGCCCATGATGAGACCGCGCTTCCCCTGCATCAGACCAGTCATCTATTGTCTTCCCGTACAATGTCTTCGCCGCCGCCGGAGTGGGCGAGCGCCCGCTCCTCAGGCGTTTGCGTCAGCGCCGCATTCAGTTCGGCGCCCATTACCATCCCTAGTCCGACCAGCCAGAAAAAGAAAAGCGCGATCATCACTCCGGCCAGGCTGCCGTAGGTCAGATCGTAAGTGAGGAAGGTGCGCAACACGCGCGGCAGTCCCAGCGCCACCATCACCCACCATGCGGTGACCAGCAGCGCCCCGGGCCAGCGCGGATAGATCGGCTTCTGGTATGCCGATGGCGTCAGCGTGTAGAACAGGGTGTAGATCGACGCATAAAGCATCAGCGCGGTCAGCCCGTGGGTGAACACCAGCGTCGCGATCGGGGCGGGCAACTTGGGGAACAGCGCGAAGACGATCTCCTGGATCGAGGCGATCAGCACTTGTCCCGAAAGCGAGACGAGCAGAAGCAGCACCGCACCCAGGATCATGCCGGTCGAGGTCAGGCGATAGCGCCAGAAGGCATGGCTGGGTTGCGTGCCATAGGCCCGGTGCAGGATGTCGCGGATCGTCTCGATCAGGCTGGCAGCGGTCCAGATGCCGAACAGTCCACCCGCCCACAGCAGCCAGCCCTGCCGCGCCGCCGCGGTATTGTGCGCCACCGGGGCCAGAACCTCAGACACACGAGCGGGAAGCGCGGCCAAGAGCGAATCGATCGATGCGTCGAGCTGCGTCTGCTCGCCGATCAGCGAGAACACCGCCGCGACGACGATGAAGAACGGAAACAAGGCCAGCATCGTCATGTAGGCAAGATTGCCGGCATGAATGAAGCCATCCTGATACGTGCCGGCAATCACCCGCCAGGTGACGTTGATGACGCCCGAGCCGATGCCGGTCTTCTCGTGGATGCGCGCCTGCATGCCCGAGCTGCGGCGCACGGCATCCTGCCGCCGCGCCTCGGGTGTGAGCGCCGATTTCGATGCGGTGGGCTCGGTCATCGTGGCCGTGCCCGTGCCGGCGAACTCCCGACAGCATCGTCAGGCACCGCGCGCTCGCCGCCTCCCCGACGTGGGGAGGGACCCGGCGCATACTTCAAACGACCAGCTTTCCGCGCACGTCGCGCGCATCGGTCCAGCCTTGCAGCCGCTGGGCCAGGTCCGCGTCGCCTTCGGGCAGCGTGATTTGCAGCGTCACCATCTGGTCGCCCCGCGTGCCGTCCTTGCGCGTGAAGCCGCGACCCTTCAGCCGCAGCACCTTGCCCGAGGAACTGCCCGCCGGCACCGACAGCATCACCGCGCCGCCAACGGTCGGTACGCGCACTTTTGCGCCGTTGACGGCCTCGTCCAGCGTGACCGGCAGGTCGAGCCGCACGTCGTCGCCCTCGCGCTTGAAGAAGGTGTGCGGCTGGATCTGGATGGTGACGATGGCATCGCCGGCACCACCGGGCCCGGCCTCACCCTTGCCGCCGAGCCGCATCTGCGTGCCGTCCTCCACGCCGTTGGCCAGCTTGAGGTCGATCGTCTTGCCATCGCTGAGCGTGATCCGCTGCGGGCTGAGATTGGCCGCGTCGGGAAGGGACACAGCCAGACGATAGGCGACATTGGCCCCCTTGGGTGCCGCGCGCCGCTGGCGTCCGCCAAACGGGTCGCCGCCGCGGGCGCCGGCACCGGCCGACCTTCCGCCGAAGACGTCGCCGAACAGATCGCTCAGGTCGATGCCTTCGCTGGAAAAGCCTTCGAAACCACCGCCCTGGCCACCGCCGCCAAAGCCGCGCTGACCGCCGCCGAAGCCGCCGCCCTGGCCGCCGAACCCCATCGGGTTGCCGTCCGCATCGATCTCGCCGCGATCGAAACGCGCCCGCTTGTCCTTGTCGGACAGCAGGTCGTAAGCCGAAGTGACCACGCTGAAGCGCTCGGTCGCCTTGGGGTTGTCCTTGTTCGCGTCGGGGTGGAGTTCCTTGGCCAGCTTGCGATAAGCGGACTTGATCTCCTTCTCGCTCGCGCCGCGGGTCACGCCCAGTGTGGTGTAAGGGTCTGCTGCCATATCGGCGACATAGCTAGGATTGCGAGAGCATTCCGGCAAGCGGCGCGTTGGCACTAACCGTCATCGTGCGGTAACTGAACCGGCATCGACGCGTTATCGCCACGACACTCCAGCTTCGAGTACTCCGATGGACCTTGATACCAGCCAAGACGTGATCCCGCAGACGGACCCGTTTGCCTTGTTCGATCGATGGTACGCCGAAGCGCACGAATTCGAACTCAACGATTCGAACGCGATGGCGCTGGCTACCGCGACATCGCGGGGGGTGCCATCGGTCCGCATGGTATTGCTGAAGGATCATGGCCCCGACGGCTTCGTGTTCTACACCAATGCGCAAAGCCGCAAGGGGCGCGAACTGCTGGCCAATCCGGTGGCTTCGCTGCTGTTTCACTGGAAGAGCCTGCGCCGCCAGATCCGCATCGAAGGTACGATCAGCGAAGTCGATGCGAGCATGGCGGACGACTACTTCCATTCGCGCGCCCGCGATTCACAGCTCGGCGCTGTCGCCTCCGATCAGTCCGCGCCGCTCGATTCGCGCGAGACGTTCGTGACGCGTTTTCGGGATGTCGAGGCACGCTTCGCCGAAGGCGAGATCGAGCGTCCTGCCCACTGGACGGGCTTTCGGGTGACCCCGCGCGTCATCGAATTCTGGATCGACCGCCCCAACCGCCTGCATGAACGCCGCCAGTTCGTGCGTGACAGCACCGCCGGCTGGTCGAGCACGCTGCTCTATCCATGACCGCCTCGGGTGCGCTCAACCGCAGTGCCGCGTACGCCAGCATCGGCGCGGCATTGGTGTTGCTGGGGCTGAAGGGCTGGGCGGCATGGTCGACCGGGTCGACCGCGATGCTCGGCAGCCTTGCCGACACCACGCTCGATCTCGTCGCCAGTTGCGCGACGCTGGCAGGGGTGTGGATTGCGGCGATGCCCGCCGACGACAAGCACCGTTTTGGCCACGGCAAGGCCGAGGCGATCGCGGCGCTGTTCCAGGTCGTGCTGATCTCGATTTCGGCGCTGGCGATCGCAGCGCGCGCGATCGAGGAGTTCATCGCCGGGTCGCGCACCGTGGCGGCGCAGGACGGTATCGCGGTGTCGGTCGTCGCGATCGTGATGACGCTGGCCCTGCTCGCCTGGCAACGCCATGTGGTGCGACGCACCGGCAGCCTGGCGATCCACACCGACAGCGTGCACTACCAATCCGACCTGCTACTCAACATCACGGTGATCGCCGCGCTGCTGATTGATCACTATGCCGGGGTCGCTGGGGCCGACCCGGTGTTCGGCCTGGGCATCGCCGCGTGGCTGGGATGGAGCGCGTGGGGCGCCTCGCAGGCGGTGGTCGAACAGCTGATGGATCACGAATGGCCGGTCGAGAAGAAGGACCGCTTCCTGGCGGTGCTGGCACGAAATCCCGACATCACCGGCGTGCACGACATGCGCACGCGCACCTCGGGCAACCGCGATTTCGTGCAGTTCCACGTCTGGATCGATCCCGAGATGACGCTGGGTGAAGCGCACCGGGTGATGGACGAGATCGAGAATCGCCTCCAGGCCGAGTTTCCGGACGTCGAAATCCTCATTCATCCCGAACCGGTCGGGCATGTCGACGAGATCGGACCGGCGGGGGAAGACGTGTTGCCACACGTATGCGATGTCGAGGCGCACTATGCCCGGATCAAGCAAGGACGCACCTGATGCCGACCGTTCCCTACTGGCATGTCGATGCCTTCGCCGATCGACCCTTCGCCGGTAACCAGGCGGCGGTGATGATCCTCGATGGCTGGCCCGACGATGCCGTGCTCCAGGCGATCGGGGCGGAAAACCTGTTTGCCGAGACCGCCTTCGTCGTGCGCGACGCGACCGGCGTGGCCGACTGGGAACTGCGCTGGTTCACGCCGGCCTGCGAGATCCGCCTTTGCGGCCACGCCACGCTCGCCTCGGGCCACGTCTTGCTAGGGCTTGAGCCGGAGCGCGGGGCCGTGACCTTCCGCACGCGCAAGGCCGGCCTGTTGCAGGTTCGCCGCGACGGCGCGACACTGGAACTGGCCTTGCCGACGATCGCCACCGAGCCGGGCCGGTTTGCCGAAGCGGCGGCGTTGCTGGGGGCCGAACCCGTCGAGACCTGGCGATCCGAGCTGGGATACAACGTGTTCCTCTATCCCGACGAGGCGGCGGTGCTGGCGTTGAAGCCGGACATGCGCGGGCTTGAGGCATTGGGCGACGACCAGTTCATCGTCACCGCCCCGGGAACGACCAGCGATGTGGTCAGCCGTGTCTTCGTGCCCGGCGGCGGCATCGACGAGGACAGCGTGACCGGTTCGGCGCACGCGGTGCTGACGTCTCTCTGGGCGGGCAAGCTGGGCCGCGACACGTTCACCGCCTTCCAGGCCTCGACGCGTGGCGGGCACTTGACCTGCCGTCGCGATGGCGATGTCGCCTGGCTGGGCGGTCCTTGCGTGACCGTGGTCGAAGGCACGTTCACCTTCTGAAGAACGTCACCCGGGAAACAGCGCGATCAGTTCGCCCAGTCGCTCGTGCAGTGCCGCTTCCTGCATGGGCGAGGAGTGGCCCAGCCGTACCACCGTCAGCAACTGGTCGG
Source organism: Novosphingobium sp. TK46 (assembly GCF_055361525.1). NCBI lineage: Bacteria > Pseudomonadati > Pseudomonadota > Alphaproteobacteria > Sphingomonadales > Sphingomonadaceae > Novosphingobium > Novosphingobium sp. TK46. The sequence continues at coordinate 1,458,757 of NZ_CM143963.1, read as the reverse complement.
GTGAGCCGACTACGTACTGTCCGTAATCGCCCAGACACGCGAACATCTTCTTGCGGCCCTGGCCCGGCCACAACGGAGCCGGCCCTGTTGGCGCATTCGCATTGAGCCACACGCCCGCGCCGTATGCAGGATTGCGCGGGCTGGGCTTGCGCATGAAGGTGACCCAGCGGTGGGGCAGCACCTGCGCGCCTTTTACCGAACCGGCATGCCGCAGGAATTCCCCCAGTTGCGCCCAGTCGCGCGCGGGAGCCAGCATTTCGCTCGATCCCACCATCGTTCCGGTACGATCGAAGCTGACGCGCATATCCTTCATGCCCACCGGATCGAGCACGCGGTTGCGCAGGTAGTCGGCCACCGCGCGCCGGCGACTGGCGGGATCACGACTGTCGGTAAGGACGCGCGCGGCAAGGTCGGCCAGGATCACCCCGGTGGCGGACGAGGGTTCGAACGCGCGGCCTGCCGGCGCTTCCAGTGGTTGCGCTTCGGCGTAGGCCGCCATGTCGTCGCGCCCGTCGAGGAACAGCAGCCGCGTTCGATCGGACTTGCGATCCGCGCCATCGCCTTGCGCGGTGGTTTCGGTGTGACGCAATCCGGAGCGCATCTGCAGCAGCTGGCGCAAGGTGATCTCGCCACGTGGGTCACCCGGGCGCTGCCAATCGGGCACCGGCGCGGTCTCGTCCATGCGCAGCCGTCCGTCGCTGACCAGCTGGCCGATCATCAGGGTGGTGACGCATTGCGCCATCGACCAGCCGGGCAGCGGTGTCTTGGCATCGATCCCCGGCGCGAAGCGCTCCACGACCACGCTGCCGCGCTTCATGACAAGCAGCGCCTGAGTCGGCCCCACGCTTTCGTCGTCGAACAGCGCATCGATCGTGCGCGCCAATGGCAACCGCGCGGCGCCGCCATCGTCGCGCACCGCGGCCTGTGCTTCGGCGCTGGGCGGGGGCGGGCCTTCCTGTCCACTGCCACATCCACCCAACATCAGCAGCGGGGCTGGCAGCAGGGCGAGGGCGAGGATAAGGGGCAGGCGGCGCGGCGACATCGCGCGGGTGATGTGCGAGAGGCGGGGCGATGGCAACAGCCAAGAGGGCAGAGATGCAGCACCGTCAGCCGGTCCGCTGGGGACGAAATCTCACGATCCTGGTGTTGCTGATCGCGTCTGTCGTGACCGCCTGGTTCTGGAACCGCATGCAGGTCGCCGCGCAAACCCGCACCGCCTATGCGGCGCAGACCGGCTGCCTGTGCCGTTATACCGCACAGCGCAGCCTGGCTTCGTGCCAGGGCGATGCCGGTGTCAAACAAAGCTGGGTCGGCTTGCACGAGGATGCACAGGCGCGCAGCCTGACCGCGAGCGTGCCGCTGCTGGTCAGCCAAACCGCGCGCTGGTCGCCCAAAGGGGGCTGTGTGCTGGATCCCTGGAAAGATTGAGCGGAGGCGATCGGCCGCTTGCGTTTGAAGCCACCGACCGTCGCATGACGGTCGGTGGCAGATCCTCAGCGGATGCGGATCGGCAGGTAGGTGGCGGGCTGGCCACGGCGTTGCACGCGCAGAAGCACGGCATCGCGGTTGGAGCTCTTGGCCGCGCGGGCAGCGTTGTCGAGGTCCTGCGTCCCGGTCACATCCTGATAGTTGACCGACAGGATGATGTCGCCCCGGCGCAGACCCTTCTGGCCGGCGTCCGAGCTTGGATCGACAGCGGTGACGACCACCCCGCGCGTACCATCGGCGGCACCAAGCTGGCGGGTGATCTGCGGAGTCAGCGGGATCGCGGTAAAGCCGAGCGCCTGATTGGCGATCGCCGGATTGGGATCCTGCTGCGGCTGGGTGAGATCATCGGGGCTCTGGTCCGGATCGGCGTCGAAGCTTTCCTGCGCCAGTTGCTCGCTGCTCGGTCGCTTGCCGACGGTGGCATTCAGCGTCAGGCGCTTGCCGTTGCGGATGACCTCGACCGGAATGCGGGTTCCCGGACGCTCGTTCGCCACGATGAACGACAGGGTCTGCTCGCGAGTGACGTCCTTGCCGTCGATCCGCACGACGACATCGCCAGCCTGCAGGCCAGCCGCCGCGGCGCCGCCGCCGGGCGTCACCGCCTGGACGAACTCGCCACGATTGCGCGGGATGCCCAGCGATGCAGCCAGATCCTCGGTTACCGGCATGATCTGGATACCCAGATAGCCACGCTCGATCGCGACACCCTTGATCAACTTCTGCACGATCGGCGAAGCGGTCTCGGCCGGGATGGCGAAGCCGATGCCGACGCTGCCGCCGGTGGGCGAGAAGATCGCGTTGTTGATGCCCACGACCTGGCCGTTCATGTCGAACAGCGGGCCACCGGAGTTGCCCCGGTTGATCGAGGCGTCGGTCTGCAGGTAGCGGTCGTAAGCGCCGCCGCCGGTGTTGCGGTAGACGGCCGAGATGATGCCGGCGGTGACGGTGCCACCCAGCGCGAACGGGTTGCCGATCGCGATCACCCAGTCACCCACGCGCGCCTTGCTGGAATCACCGAATTTGACGAACGGCAACGACTTGCTCGCGGTGATCTTCAGCACCGCAAGGTCGGAATCCGCATCCTTGCCGACCAGCTTGGCGGGATAGTCGGTTCCGTCGGGCATGGTCACGGTGATCGATTCGACCTGCGCACCCTTGCTGTCGGCGGTGATGACGTGGTTGTTGGTGACGATATAACCGTCGGCCGAGATGATGAAGCCCGAGCCCAGCGACTGCGCCTCGCGCGTTTGACCGCCACCGCCGCCGCCCTGGCCACCACCGAACAGCCCTTCGAACGGGGTGCCGGCGAAGGGGTTTTGTTGTGCCGCCGATACCTGCACCCGCTGGCGCGTGGAGATATTTACGACCGCCGGGGCGAGCTGGGCCGTCAGGTCGGCGAAGCTGGATGGGGCGCCGGCCCGCGGGACGACGTTCGTCATCTGGCTGGCTTCGTTCTGGGCGACTTGCGCGCCTGCCGGCAAACCGGTGACGAGTGAGGCGGTGGCGCCCCCGACCAGAAGGGCGGTGGTCAATCCATAAGCATAGCGCACTGGCTTCACGTCCTTTATTTCCTCCAATGCGGCGTTCCTGCCAGAAGCAGGCGCGCCGACTTTCCGGCTCGGCATCGATTCAGACTTCGGCGGCTTAACCGGCATTGAATGGCAGGTGTTCCCACCTCATTCGCCGATCGTCCGGCCCGGGTCTCCCCGGACGGCTCACGGCCCTTTGAATTCCTTCAGGTACGAGTTGTCGGGGGACAGCACGATCGTCGTGCCGGCTTCGCCATCGCCAAACGCGAAGTCGTAGCTCTGCATCGCGCGATAGAAATCATAGAACTGCGGATCCTTGCCGAAGCTTTGCGCATACGTCTTCGCAGCCTGTGCTTCGGCCTCGGCGCGGGTGATCTGCGCCTGTTTCTGGCCTTGTGCCCGGATCGTCGTCGATTCCTGCTCGCGCGCGGCCTGCATGCTCGAGAACGCGCTTTCGAGGGCGCCATCGGGCAAGTCCGCGCGCTTGATCCTGACATCGACGATCTGCGCACCGTATTCGCGCGCCTCCTTGTCGAGCCCGGCGCGGATGTTTTCCATCGCCCGGCCCCGCTCCGCCGTGAGCAGCGAGCGGAAGGTGCGCTTGCCCAGTTCCTGGCGCAGGACGGACGTCAGGATCGGCTCGAGCTGTTCCTGCACTCGTTCCGGCGTGCCGGCGGTGCGCACCATGCGCACCGGATCGATGATGCGGAAACGCGCGTAAGCATCGACGTTCAGCCGCAGCTGATCGGTCGAAAGCACCTGCTGGGGCTGCATGTCGAGCGACAGCAGCCGCTTGTCGATCCGGATCACGCGCTCGGCGAACGGAATGCGCAGGCTCAACCCCGCACCCGTGCTGCCATAAGGCACGTCGGCGCGATAGCGGTTGATCACGCGCACCGGATCACCGAACCGCAACACGACCGCCTGCTGTTCCTCGGGCACCATGATCACGCTGGCGAGCAGGACGATGATCAACGCGACCGCGGCGACCAGTGGCGCCTTGTAGGTTTCCCAGATGGCGTTCACTGAGCCGCTCCCGTGGTTGCGCCGGTCGTCGGAGCCGGGCTGGGCGCCGGGGCGGGCGCCGCCGCAGCCGCGCCGCGACGGCGCACTTCCGGCAGGGGCAGGTAAGGCGTGACGCCGTTGCTTTCCACGATCACCTTGTCGTTGTTGGCGAGCACTCGCTCCATGGTTTCGTAGTACATGCGCCGCTTGGTGACTTCGGGGGCAAGCTTGTACTGCTCGTACACCTTGTCGAAGGCGGCAGCGTCACCCTGCGCACGGGCGAGCAGCTGCTGCGCCCAGGCGCGCGCGTTCGAGCGATCACGCTCGGAATCCTGCTGTGCCGCCGTGACTTGCTGGAAGGCACCGATAACCTTGGTGGGCGGATCGGCCTTCTTGATCTCGACACCCTGCACGATGACCCCGGCCTTGTAGAAATCGAGCACGCGCTGCATCCGTTCGCGCACCGCCTGTTCGGTCTGCGCGCGTCCTGCGCCCGAAAGCGCGCCATCCAGCGTGACTTCCGCGATCGCCGACCGCATCGCCGCCTCGGCCACTTCGCGCACGGTGTCTTCCGGATCCGACAGCCGGAAGCGGTAATCCATCAGGTTCTTGATGTTCCAGCGCACGAGATACGACAGGTCGACTAGGTTCTGGTCGCTGGTGAGCATCAGCTTCTCACCCTCGCCCTCGGGGATGGTGTAGCGCTGGATCGAGGTCACGTCGGTGACTTCGACCTGCTGGATCGGCCAGGGCAGCGTGATCGACACGCCCGGCCCGATCGTGCGCGCGTACTTGCCGAAGGTCATGACGATGCCTTCTTCCTTCGGCCCGACCATGTGCACGCTGGTGACGCCCAGCCAGACGAGCGCGACACCCGCGACGACAAGCGGAAGCCAGCTCTTGCCGTCGGGGCGCACCGGCATCCGAGGCATGCCACCACCACGACCAGGGCCGCCGCCGCCGCCTCCGCCCTGACGTTGATCGCGGCTCTTGAAGATGTCCTCTATGCCGGCAGACCGACGCGGTCGCTCAGGGGGATTGCCGGCGGGGGGCAGCCACGGGTTGCGTGGGCCGCGTTCCGGCGTGGAGTCGGCGGGCTTGCCGGAGGTGCCGGGATCGGCGGCAGGATCGCCGGTGCCTTCGCCGCCGGTTCCATCCTCAGGCTCGGAGCCCTTGCCACCATCGCCGCCCCAGGGGCTGCGTCGTCCCGCCATCGCGAGCGCTCCGCGTGCCCATCCACCACCAAACGTTTTCATGGCCTCGTTATAGGAACGGCTTGCCGCTAAAAACAGTGTCCTTCTCGCCCTTTTTCCTTGCTAGGGAGCCCGGGGGCGCCAAGCTCCCACACGGAGCGGACATGAGCAGCGATCCCGTAGAGAGTCTGAAGGCACGCCTGCCGGCACGGTCGAAAGAGCGGCTGCAATCGCTGCGGGTAACCGATGGTCGCGCGATCCTGGTGCTCGACGCGTCGGGATTTACCGCGACCGAGCGCGATGCGATGGAAGGCGAGGCGCGCGGTGCGCTGGAAACGGTCGACGGCATTGCAGAGGTGCACGTCGCGATGACCGCCGAACGTGGCGACAGTGCCGGGCCGCGTCGCCGGATCATCGCCGTCGCCTCGGGCAAGGGCGGGGTCGGCAAATCCACCGTGGCGACCAACCTGGCGGTGGCGCTCGCGCGGGCCGGACACCGGGTCGGCGTCGTCGATGCCGATATCTACGGTCCGTCGCAGGCGCGGTTGCTGGATACCGAAGACCAGCGGCCGATCGCTCGCGACAAGAAGATGATCCCGCTGCAAAGCCGATGGGGCGTGTCGGTCCTGTCGATGGCCCATCTGGTCGAGCCGGGGCAGGCCGTCGCCTGGCGTGGGCCGATGGCAGGCAATGCGCTGGTGCAGATGCTGGAGGGCGACTGGGCAGGCGTCGACGTGCTGGTGGTCGACTTTCCGCCGGGCACCGGTGACATCCAGCTCACCATGCTGCAGCGCTTCAAGCCGGATGGCGCGGTGATCGTCTCGACTCCGCAGGATCTGGCGTTGATCGATGCCACCCGCGCGATATCCCTGTTCGACAAGGGCGGCGTGCCGGTGATCGGCTTGATCGAGAACATGGCCGGCTATGCCTGCCCGCATTGCGGCGAAGTCAGCGATCCGTTCGGTCGCGGCGGTGCGGAAGCCGCCGCCACGGACGGCCAGCACCGTTTCCTGGGGCGCATCCCGCTCGATATCGCCATCCGGCAGGAAAGCGACGCGGGTACGCCCCCGGCGGCCGGCGACGGTCCGCAGGCGCAGGCATTCATCGCGATCGCCGGGCAAGTCGCGGATTGGATCGCCGCACGGTGATGCGCCGCCGCCCGACGAGCCGCGGCTGACCATGGCCGTCACCCGGCGGGGCGTGTTGGTGGGCGGGCTCGCGAGCGGTGCGCTCGCGGTCGGCTACCTCGTGCGTCCGCACCGGTATCCGCTGCCGCTGGCGCCGGGTCGCGATGAAGTCGCCTTCGATGCCTGGCTGAAGTTGAGTTTCGACGGTGTGGTGACGGTGGCCGTGCCGCAAGTGGAGATGGGGCAGGGCGTGACCACCCTGATCCCGCAAGTGGCGGCGATGGAACTGGGGGCCGACTGGCGGCGGGTGGCCGTGGAGCCGGCGCCCGCCAGCGCGCTCTATGCCAACGTGCCACTGGCCTCGCGCTGGGCCGAACTCACCATGCCGGCCACGCCGGCCTGGCTGACCGGTGAGAACGGCGCGCTCGTTCGCCGCTGGGCGCAGGACCATGCCTTCGACGTCACGGCGGACGGCACTTCACTTGCAGCCTACGAGGCGCCGGTGCGAGCGGCGGCGGCATCGTTGCGAGCATTGCTGTGCATGGCCGCGGCGAAGCGGTGGGATGTGTCTTGGCAGCAATGCGATACGCGCGACGGCTTCGTGACGCACGGGGCAAAGCGCATCGCCTTTGGCACCCTTGCCGAAGAAGCAGCGGAGTTCGATCCTCCCGGCACCCCGCCGCTGCGCGTAACGGCACCTGCGGAGGATCCCGGCACGATGCCGCGCGGCGCAGCGATCCGCTTTCCCCGGCTGGACCTGCCGGCGAAGGTGGATGGCAGCTACACTTTTGCCGGCGACGTTCGCCTGCCGGATCTGGTCTATGCCGCGATCCGCCATGGTCCGATCGGCCAGGCGGTCCTCGCCGGCTACGACAAGACCGCAGCGGTCGGCACGCGCGGCCTGTTGACGTTGGTTCACAATCCCGGCTGGGTCGCGGCGGTGGCGACCAACTGGTGGGCGGCCGAAAGCGCGCTCAAGCTGATCGACGCGCGGTTCTCCGCTACCGATCGCGCCGACAATAACGCCATCGATGCGGCGATGGAACAGGCGATGCGAAGCGGCAAGGCGACGCGCATCCACAGTCGCGGCGATCCTGACAGCTATCTTACCGGACGTCTGCCGCTGCAACTGCGTTACCAGGTCGCGCCCGCGCTTCACGCCACGATCGAGACGGCGACCGCCACGGCGCGCTTTCATGACGGCCGCCTCGAGCTTTGGCTGGGCACCCAGGCGCCGCAAGCCGCGCGTGAGGCGGCTGCGCGCGCGCTGGGCATCGAAGCGCATCGCGTGGTGCTTTATCCGATGCCGCTGGGTGGCAGCTTCGATGCCCGGCTCGAGCATGATCATGCGGTAGAGGCCGCGCTGATCGCACAGGCTTGCGGCCGCCCAATCCAGCTCGTCTGGTCGCGCAAGCAGGAGCACATGGCCACCAGGCCACGTCCGCCGGTCGTCGCCATGCTGGGCGCCAATCTCGATGGCGAGGGCCGGATCGGAGGTCTGCGCGCGCGGATCGTCGCGCCGCCTTCGGCGCGCGAGTTCGGGCGACGCCTGTTCGCGCAGGACACGCCGCACGATGCAATCGCGGCGACGGCGGACGCGGCGGATCCGCTGGTGATCGAAGGCGCGATGCCGCCTTATGCCATCGCCCACCTCGCCATCGATCACGTGCCGGTGCGCGTGCCGCTTCCCACCGGGCGGATGCGCGGCAACGCCCACGGCTATACCGCCTTCTTCACCGAATCCTTCATCGACGAGCTGGCCCATCGCGCCGGACGAGAGCCGCTGGCCTACCGCATGGCGATGCTGGGCAACGATCCCCGGCTTGCCGCCTGTCTCCAGCAGGTCGCCAGCTTGTCGGGTTGGGGTGGCGGCGGTGACAACAGCGGACAGGGTATCGCCTGCCATGTCATCGACGATCCGGTGCGGCCCGGGCGCATTGCGATGGTAGCCAGCGCCAGGCGTGAGGCCGGCGGCGTGCGCGTCGATCGTCTGGCAGCGGTGGTCGATATCGGCCGCATCGTCAACGTGGATATCGCGCGTCAACAGATCGAGGGCGGGCTGATCTTTGGCCTCGGGCTGGCGCTGGGTTGCAGCACCGGGTACGAAGCCGGCCTGCCGGTTACCGGGCGGCTGGGCACGCTGGGTTTGCCGGTACTCGCCGACTGCCCGACGATCGAAGTCGGCTTTATCACCAGTGTCGCCGAGCCGGCGGATCCCGGCGAGTTGGGGGTCGCCGCCGTGGCGCCCGCCGTTGCCAATGCGCTGTATTCCGCAACCGGCTTGCGGCTGCGACAGTTACCCCTGCTTTCGGAGGACGTGTGATCCCCAATACCACCCCATCAACATTGGCGGCCAAGCCTGCGGACCACCCACGCGTCGCGTTTGGCCGGGTCGGGGTCCTGCTGGTGAACCTGGGCACGCCCGACGCTTCGACTCCGGCGGCGGTGCGCCGTTACCTCGCCGAATTCCTCAGCGATCCGCGCGTGGTCGAGATCCCGAAAGCGGTTTGGAAGCCCATCCTCCACGGCATCATCCTTCGCACCCGCCCCGCCAAGTCGGCGCATGCATACCAGCAGGTATGGACCAAGGACGGCTCGCCGCTGGCTGCGATCACCGCACGCCAGGCCCGCGCCTTGCGTGAGCGGATGGGCGATGGCGTGCTGGTCGATTGGGGCATGCGCTATGGCAAGCCTGCGGTTGGTGATCGCCTCGCCGCACTCAAGGCGCAAGGCTGCGATCGCATTCTGGTGGTGCCGCTCTACCCGCAATACTCCGCCGCCACCAATGCGTCGGTGCTGGATGCGGTTGGTCAAGCGATGGGGGCGATGCGCTGGCAACCGGCCTTGCGAACGTTGCCCCCGTACTATGACGATCCTGCCTATATCGAGGCATTGACCACGGACCTGTCCTGCCAGATCGATGGCTTGGCGTTCAGGCCGGAGGTGCTGCTGCTGTCGTTTCACGGCATGCCAGCACGGACGCTGGAGTTGGGCGATCCGTATCACTGCCATTGCCGGAAGACCGCGCGGCTGCTGGCCCTGTCTCTGGCGCCGCGATATCCGGAAATGCGAATCGACACGACGTTTCAGTCACGCTTCGGTCGCGCGAAATGGCTCGAGCCTGCGACGGACACCACGATTGCGGCCGAAGCGCGTGCCGGGACGCGCCGCATGGTCGTCGCTGCGCCAGGCTTTTCCGCCGACTGCCTCGAGACGCTGGAGGAACTGGCGATACGCGGGCGCGAGACGTTCCTCGAAGCCGGCGGGACACAGTTCGCGACGCTGGCCTGCCTGAACGACGGTGCCGCTGGCATGGCCATGCTGGAGCGAATCGTGCGTCGCGAACTGGGTGGCTGGGTCTGACGCATTCCACCGGAATGGGGTAACCAGCAGACTGCCCGGTCCGTCCCCGCTCGGGGCAGGCGGATGCATGCAGCGTTCGCCAAACGATAAAACGCCTTAGATTGAACGGTTTGGCTCCGAGGCCCTCCGCCACCTAGGTATTTTACCAAGCGTCGTTGACATTTACCTGCTTTGTTCCATTATTGTTCTTGTTATCACCTTCGTGACGAGAGCGCGCCATGAACAATTCGACTTCCGCCCTAAGCCGTCCCCAAGATCAGGTCGATGACTGGGCCTATGGCGCCACAGCGGACGGACCTGCCGGGCTGCCTCTGGCGCTTTCGATCTACGCCGACCGATCGCTCGTTCGTAGCGTCCTGTCGGAGGATGCGCAGGCCGCCGGGTTGCGCGTCGGCGTGGCTGCGGACCTCGGCGCCTTGAGCGATGGCGACGCGCGGCCGCTTGGTGATGTCGTGCTTGTCGACTGTCCGGTCGTCGATGCCGCCACGCTTGCCGCGCTCTCGCGCCTCGATGTGCGGGCGAAGCGATCCGGAACCAAGCTTATCGTTTCGACAAGCGTTGCCGCATTGGACGATGTCTTCGGCTGCCTCGATCAGAGCGGGGCGCAGATCCTGGTCGATCCAGATCGTGCCGAACGCGTGATCGCGCTGGGTCACGTCATGGCGCAGTTCCCCTCCGCGCGGCTGCGTGAGCTTTCCGAGGATGAGCGGCACCTGCTCATGCGACTGACCGAACAGGTGGGCCAGATCGCCGGTCGGATCGAACGCCTTGCCCCGACGCCGCCGGGCCAGACGCAAGCCGTGGCTGTGGCCGGGACGCAAACGCTGGCCGCTCCGGAGGTCCAGCCCGAAGACGCCCGCGCCACACGTGCCGTCCGTCCGCCCCTGCCGGATCCACGCCTCGTGCGCCGCATCATCCGCCATCGGCAGCTTCGCGGTCGGTATCTCGACGCCCAACTTTTCGCCGACCCGGCGTGGGACATGCTGCTCGATCTTACCGCGGCGCGTGTCGAGCATCGCCGGGTGTCGGTGACGTCGTTATGCATCGCCTCGGGCGTCCCGCCGACCACGGCCTTGCGCTGGATCGGCCAGATGGTGGAGCAGGGTCAGTTCGTTCGTGTCGGCGACCAGACCGATCGCCGCCGCGCGTTCATCGAATTGAGCGAGCGGTGCGCCGACAGCATGGCGAAGTACTTCGCCGAGATCGGCACCACGACGACGATGGTCTGATCGGGACGGCGATTGCGATCCTAACCTGGTCGACCGTCCATTGGGCAATTGCGTGACAGCGGCGATTGACGATCGTGCGATTTGGCGGCATTGCGCCTCCACCGGCATGCCGGGCGGTTAGCTCAGTTGGTAGAGCATCTCGTTTACACCGAGAGGGTCGGCGGTTCGAGCCCGTCACCGCCCACCACTCTCCGAGAGAGTCGACTTCCATTTATCCATCGCAATGATCACGGCATAGACCGCGGTTATCGGCCATCGCATTTGGGGGCCGTCGTGCTGCTCGACCAAGTGTGCGCGCTTGGTTCGTGTGTATCCGCTGTCAGCGTCGATGAGTGGCAGCGGAATTCTCGGGCGCGCACGTCATGCCGGTGACAATCAATTGACCAGTGCGGCCTCGATAGCGATGCGAATGGCTTCCGAGGTGTGGTTGGCGCCCAGTTTGTTGAGCATATTGGCCCGATGGATCTCGACCGTCCGGGGGCTGATCGCCAGCTTTTCGCCGATCAGGCGGTTGGACAGACCGCTGGCGACACCATCGAGCACTTCGCGTTCCCGTTTGGTCAATCGATCCAGCCGAGACCGCGCCATGACCTCGCGCAGCTTCGTATTGCCTGTCCCTTCGGATTTGTCAGTCGCGCGGGTCAGCGCGTGGCCAAGCTCGGCTGGCGTGATCGGCCAGGCGACGTAATCGATGGCACCGTCCAACACCGCTTGGACGATCTGATGTGGCGAGGGATCTTCGCAAAAGGCGATGATCGGATACCATTCGCCATCGGCGGCCATTTTCTCGATCAGATCACCGATCGACCCGGCATCATCGTGCATCATGATCACGCCCGAACGCGGCCACGCCATCGCCAGTTCGCCGATGTTCTCGAACGGTTCGACATGGATCTGGCTGGCGGCGAGGGCGTGGCTGATCGCCGCGCGGCGTCTGGAATCGCGATCGACCAGAATGAGAGTGGAAACGTGCTGCACCATGAAGTGCCCCCTAATGGTTTGTGCCTAGGGGGAGCTTCGGGTTTTTTAGCCCTGCCGGGTGCTTTGTCCGATCCGATTCCGAGCGACAAGCGGCTCTGCACCGGGCAAAGTCTTGCGGAGGCGGGCTTAGATAAAGCCCGTTATGGGGGCTATACTCGTCATGCGCTGCGAAGCGCCTTGCCGATATCGATGAAATCGCTGCGTAAAGTGTTAATTTTGCGCGAATCAAACGCAGTAGCGCTATCGAGAATGGTGCGCCGCGCGGCTTCATAGACCTGGCGCAGTGCTGCCGCGATGCCCTCTTCGCCGCTGACACCGAGTTGCAGCGCGGTCACCGATGTCAGCGCGCGTGTGATCGACCGGCTCTTGAGTTCGTTGTCGCCCCCGGTGGCGGCATGCAGTGCGGTTCCGAGCGCACCGATCAGGTGCTCGATACACAGGTGCACGAGGTCCGACGGTCCCGATGCGCTGACGCGCGCATCGAAGTCCACCCGGCGATAGGCTTCCTGGGGGGTGCGGGCGATCATCATCCTAGTTGCTCGACTTGTTCCAGGCGGCGATCTGGTTCTGGATGAACGACAGCGTCGACTTCGAGGCAGTGATCCGGGTATCGGACGCGGCATAGCGCGCGGTCAGGTTGGCACGCAGCGTCTCCTGCTTGGCGGCGATGCCCGACTGATCCTGCTTCACTTGCGCCAACTGCTTGTTGAAGCGGCTGATCGATCCTCCCAGAGAGCCGGGATCGCTCGGGCTCGAAGCACTGCGGCCCAGTTTGTCGATCGTCGCGAAAACGCCGTACAGCCCGGTGGTGAACATCGCCGCGACACCATCCGGATCCTTGGCGAGCGTGGCATTCAGGCGATTGCTGTCGAGCACGAAGGTGCCGTCGCGCTGGGTCGAGAGACCCAGATCCGCCAGGGTCTTCGCCGCGCCCGTGGCATTGGGCATGACGGTGGAGCCGGCAAGCTGGCCAAACGCCTTCTTGAGCGCCCGCGCGCCGTTGTCCGCGCGCAGATCGCCCGATGTGGGGTCGGTGGCGGTATTGAGCGCGCCCGCGATTTCGTTGAGAGCGGCGGTCAGGTCGGCCATCGTCGTCGCCAGCGCGGCGGACGTATCCGTGAACGCCACGGTGGTGGGCGCGCCGGTGTTCACGCCGGTCAGCTTCAGGGTGACGCCCGGAATCGCCTCGGACACGGTGTTGGAGGTTGCGGTGCGCGAGATGCCGTCCACCAGAAACTCCGCATCGCTGGCCGTCGCGATCAACTGGCTGCTGGCCGCAGGTGTCCAGGCGAGGTCTGACAAGCTCGGAGTGCCGGCGTCTGGCGTGGTTGTGATCTGGAAGCCGTTGGCGGCCCCTTCGGCACCCTTGAACACCAGCTGTGCGCCCGTGCCGGTTTGCGCGACATAGGCGGTGACGCCGGATTTTTTGGCGTTGATCGCGTTGGCGACGTCGTTCAGCGTGGCTCCGGCGGGTATCGCGATGTCGACCGCCGCATGAGCGCTGTCGGGGTTCAGAACGCCGCCGGCTATGGTTCCAAAACTCAGGGTGAGCGTGCCCGAGCCGACCTTACTGGTGGGCGTGTCATACGGCACGCTGGTCAGCGTCTGGCTCTTGGCCAGCTTGGTGACCTCCAGCGAAAAGTTGCCGGCAGGCGTGCGCGTGCCAGACAGCGTCCCGCTCGCCACGGCGGCGTTGGCGATCTGGGGCTGGGGCGAAAGGCTGCCGGTGCGCACCGCCGTGCCCAGCGATGTCGAGAAGGTCAGCAGCATCGACTTGATGTTCGATGCCGAAGAGATCTGCGCGGTGAGGGTCTCGGTCTTGTTGGTAAGCCGATCGACCTGGCTGGCGAACTGGGCGGTAGCCAGATTGGTGGCGAGCGCCGCCATGTCGATGCCGCTACCGGCGCCGAGCGCGGTGACGAGTGACTGCGTGGCGCCCGTCGAAGTGGTCGAAGTGGTGGTCGTCATGGTGATAAGAACGGCTTTGCGGCGCCGGTCTTAAGCGAGAATCGACGGATCGAGCCTGCCGTCGGTGTCGAAACGCAGGGTAACCGGCACGGAGACGTCGGGCCGTGCCGGATGCTCGCCGCGCCTGATCGCGAACACGAACGCCAGGATCGCGGCGACGGCGACGTAAAGCTCCTCGCGGATCATCTGCCGCTCGCGCGTGGTGTAATAGACCGACCGGGCGAGCGCCGGGTATTCGAGGATCGGCACGTTGTACTCGGCTGCCAGCTCGCGCATCGCCAGCGCCTTGTCGCCCCGGCCTTTCGCCAGCACCACCGGCGCCGCGCCGATCTCCGGATCGTAGGTGAGTGCGACCGAGAAGTGCGTCGGGTTGGTGAGGATGAACTGCGCCTCCTTCACCGCCGGGATCAGGCCGCCCATGGCGATCTTGCGCTGGCGGTCGCGCTGCGCCGCCTTGTTCTCGGGCGAACCTTCGCTTTCCTTATGCTCGTCGCGCATCTCCTGCATCGTCATCATCAGGCGATTGCGGCGCCGCAGCCACTGGACCGGAAAGTCGATGAAGGCGATGATGACCAGGCCGCCCGACAGGGTGAACAGCAGCATCACGATCTCGTGCCAGCCATAGGCGAGCTGTTCGAACAGTTCGCCCCGGCCGAGGCGCGACAGGGCGCCCAGATGATTGCTTCCCCAGTAATAGGCGATCGTGCCCAGCAGCACGACCTTGGCGATCCCTTTGCCCATCTCGATCCAGCCATTCGCACCGAACATGCGGCCAAGGCCGGACATCGGGTTCAGCCGCGAACCCTTGGGCGCCAGATTGCCGGCGATCCAGCGTCCCTCGCCAAAGCCAAGTTGCGACGCGACACTGATGACGATCACGCCGACGCCCAGGATGGCGATGGGCGGCAGCACCGCCCATGTCGCGGCGAACAGCATCTTGCCGGGTTCGAAATCCTCGATCGAGGCGCGGTCCCAGGTGAAGCTGGAGCGAACCGTCTCGACCAGCAGGCGCAGCATCCAAGGCCCCGCGAGCAGCAGCCAGGCGGCAGCGACCAGCGTCGCGCCTGCGGTCGCCAGCTCGCGCGAGCGCAGGACGTCGCCCTTCTTGGCGGCATCGCGCACCCGCTTCTGGGTTGGTGCAAACGACTTTTCGCCGGCGTCTTCGCTCATTTGGCGAGCACCCTTGCCGTTGCGGCGAGCGCGTCGCTGGTGAGCAGGCTGGCCTGATCGGTCAGCACCGGCGCCGCGACGATCAGCCCGGCGATACCGGCGAGCACCCCGGCGGGCAGGCCCAGCGAGAACAGGTTGAGTGCAGGGGCCGAGCGGCTGAGGATGCCGGTTACCACTTGGACCACCAGCATGATCAGCGAGACGGGCAGGGCGATTGCGACGGCTGTGATGAACATCGTCCCGCCAAAGCTGGCGATTTCGGCCAGTTTCTCAGCGCCTAGCCAAGTCTGGCCTGGGGGGAACACGCGATAGCTTTCGATGACGAGGGCGATCCACTGCAAATGACCGCCCAACGCCAGGAAGATCAGCGTGACGACGACCGTGAAATACTGGCCGAGCGCGGGCGACTGGCTGCCCGAGTTGGGATCGACGGCGGTCGCCATGCTCATGCCCATGGCACCCCCGATCATCTCGGCTGCGATCACCGGTGCGGCAAAGGCGAACTGCAGCACGAACCCCAGCGCCACGCCGACCAGCACTTCGCCCGCGACACTGACCATGCCGGCGACCGAGAGCAGGTTGGCGGGCGCGGCGACCGGGGACCACGCGCAGATCAGCACCGCGATCGCGCCCGCCATCATCACCCGCGCCTGCGCCGGCACGCCGGCCATGCCGAACAGCGGCGCGGCGACCAGCGCGGCGCCGACGCGGGTCATCACGAAGACCAGGCGCCAGAACTCGTTCTCCAGCGGGCCGAAGCCGAAGTCGAGCTGGAGCACGGCGTCTTGCCCGCTACTTCGAGATGTTGGCGATCTGGGCGAAGACGTCCTGCGTGAAGTCTCCCACCAGCGCCATCATCGATCCGCCCATGACGACCAGCACCAGCGCGGTGATGGCCAACTTTGGCACGAAGGTCAGCGTCTGCTCGTTAACCGAGGTCGCGGCCTGGATCACGCCGACCACCAGCCCGACGGCCAGCGAGGCAAGCAGGATCGGCGCGGCGACAAGCGCGGTTGTCCAGAGCATCTGGTCCGCCAGGGCAAGCGGCGCGGTGATATCGTCCATGACGCGTAATCGCCTAAATTGGTTAACCGAAGCTTGAAGCGAGCGAGCCCATCAGCAGCGCCCAGCCGTCCACCAGCACGAACAGCAGCAGCTTGAAGGGCAACGAGACGACCATCGGGCTCATCATCATCATGCCGAGACTCATAAGCACCGAGCTGACGACCAGATCGATCACCAGAAACGGCAGGAACAGCATGAAGCCGATCTGGAAGGCGGTCTTCAACTCGCTGGTGACGAACGCCGGCAGCAGGATCGAGAACGGTACGTCGTTCGAGTTCTGGAACTTGGGCGCCTTGGCCATCTCCGCGAACATCGCCAGATCGCGCTGGCGGGTCTGGCGGATCATGAAGTGGTGGAATTCCTGCCCGGCGTTCTGGATGGCGACTTCGGCGTTGATGGTACCGGCCGAGTAGGGCTGGATCGCGCGGTTGCTGACCGCCTCGAGCGTCGGCGCCATGACGAACAGCGACAGGAACAGCGACAGGCCGATCAGCACCTGGTTGGGCGGCGACTGCTGCAGCCCGAGCGCCTGACGCAGGATCGACAGCACGATGAGGATGCGCGTGAAGCTGGTCATCATCAGGATCAGGCTGGGCAGGATCGTCAGCAGGCCCATGATCATGAGCAGCTGCAGCGACAGCGTCATGCCTTGGCCGCCGGTTCCGCCCATCGACCCGAATGCGCGATCGAGCGCGCCGGGAATGGCGGAGGGCGCCTGGGCCGCCGCCTGGGCGTAGGCCGTGGCGGGAAGCAGGGAAAGCGCCGTGACGATAGCCACGCCACGCGCCATGATGCGCGCGAAAGTCACTCGACGATCTCCTTGGCGCGCGCGGGCGCTTCAGCGAGCCGGGTCAGCCCGTTGCGTCCGGCGGAGACCAGGATCTCGCGGCCGTGAAACTCGATCACCGCCAGCTTGACCGTGGGGGATAGCATGGTCGTCTCGATCACCCGCACCGACTTGCCGGCGTTGCCCGCCAGCCCGGCCTTGGCTTGAACCTTCTGCGCCAGCTTGAGGCAGCCCCAGATTGCCAGGCCGATCAGCGGCAGCATGATCAGCAGCTTGAGGATGTACCAAAGCATCAGGCCAGAGTTCCGCCAAGGTTGGCTCCACCGCCCAGCGACGAAAAGTCGACCGGTGCGATCTCGGTGCTCTGTTCGGCCGCCTGCGACCCGGCGAGTTCGACGATACGCAGGCCGAAACGGCCGTTCTGCGCCACGATCTCGCCCTTGGCGATCGGCTTGCCATTGACCAGCACGTCGAGCAACTCGTCGGTCAGGCGGTCGAGAATGACCACGCTTTCCTGGCCGAGCGACAGCACGTCCTTGAGCTTCATGTCGACACGGCCAAGCTCGACCGAAAGGCGTACGTCGACATCCTTGAGAAAGTCGAAACCGCGAGGGTGAATGGACATTGGTGAACTCCCCAGTTCGATGAAAATATTAGAATGCGGCGGTGATCTGGACCGCGACCTGGTCCTCGAAATCACCGATGGAGCCGGTCGCGATCGTACGGTCGCCGGCCTTCACCGGCACGCTGCGGGCGAGGGCGACGGGAATGACGTCACCCGGGCGCAACGCGGCGAGCCGGGTGAACGGCACCATCATGTCGACGACGACGGCGGTCAGCGTGATCGGCAGCGAGGCGAACGGCTCGCTCATCGGATCGGGCGCATGCGGCGCGGCGGGCGCCGGCAGCTTGCGCTCACGCCCGGCGAACAAAGCGGCCAGCGTCGCCTGCGGGAACGTCAGCGCCAGCGTCCACGGTTCGCAGCCGGGCTCCTCGACGCCGACGGACAAGTCGAACACGGTCTCTTCGGCGGTGAACGGCGCGATCTGCGTGAGGTCGGTGTCTCGCTCCAGCGGCATCACCGACAGGGCCCCGCCACCCAGCGCCTCCTGCAGGGCTGCGGCGATCGTCTGCTCGAGCCGCTGGACCAGCAGGTCGGCCGACAAGGGAAAGCAGGACGGCAGTGGCTTGGGCACGGTGCCGCGACCGCCAAAGGCGCGGTCGACGAGGCGAAAGACCGGCGCCGCCGCGATCGTCAGCAGCACGCGATGGCGCTCGGGTCCGATCCCCATCACGGCGTAGCTGGCCAGCGATGGCGCTTCGCCGGAAAGTTCGACGGCCGTGATGGCACGCGGCGGCGCGGCGACTACCGCCGGCGATTCGCTGCTGGACAGGCGGCCCAGGCCATGAGCGATGCTGAAAGCCAGACGGCCCGACAGCAGCGCCAGCGACGGCGCGAGCTCGCTCATCGCCGGGGTGGTCGGCCCGAGCAGTTCGGAGCAGTGCTGCGCGACCATCCGGTCCGCGACGAAGGTGCGTTGAGGCTTCACGGACCGCCTTACTGAACGATGAAGCTGCGGAAGAAGACGTCGTCGACGCCGCCGAAGCCTTCCTCGTCGGTGAGGACCTTGTTGATTGCGGCGGTCAGGCGCTTTTGCAGGCGGGCCTTGCCTTCGATCGTGGTGACTTCGTCCTCGGTGGTATCGGCGAGCACTGCCAGAATCGCCGAGCGGATCGCCAGTTCATGCTCCTTTTGCCACATCAGCACACGACCATCGCGGCGGGTGGAGGAGGCCACGCTGACCTGGATCATTGAATCCGAATCCTTGAGGTTGGACGTGAAGTCGCCCTCGTAGGTGTAGTAGGCGGTGCGATACTCGCTGCCGCCTTCGCCATAGACCGCTTCGCCTGCGGCTTCGTCGCCCTCGGCGGGCTTGGCGGCGTAGGGATCTTCCTCGCCCTTGCGGATCAGCTTGGGGTGGTTGTCTTCCTTGGCTTCGGCATGGCCGCCGATGATGCCGGTCTGGATCAGCGCGAACACGCCGCCGCCGCCCAGCGTCAGCAGCACCAGGCCGCCGATCGCCTTGACCATCAGGCCCTTGCCCTTTTTCGGCTTCTTCTCTTTATCGTCGCTCATCTTGGTACCTTGGGGATCGAAGGGGTTTCAGGTTCAGGCGTAGATGCCGCCGCGCCGCTGGGGCACGGGTGTGGACGAAGCGCGCTCGCCGGGGTTCGCAGGCTGGCGGCCGGGTGCGTGCCGGCTCTGCTGGCGTTCGCCCGTCGCCGCACGCTCACGCTGCGCCTGCTGCTGTGAAGAGGCATCGTTGCGGGCGGTGTCCTGCGGTTGCGCGCCGGTTTGCGGTGCCGGCGCATCGCGGCGGGTCTGTGCCTCGTCGCTGGTCTGGCCCGCCATGTTGGCTGCCGCCGCTGCCTGTACCGCCGGGGCGAAACCTGGATCTGCACTGCCGAGGGTGACGTGGATTTGCGAGGCTTCGGTGCGGAAGTTCAGCGAGACCGCGCCGAAGTCCTCATGCATCAGGGCAGCGCGGATCGTCTGGGGCGCTGCTGCTGCACGCGCCTCGGTGATGCGGTCCACCAGTGCGGCGATGTCTTGGGTCGGGGATTGCGCGGTAGCTGGTGCTGCCGGTGCAGCGAAGATCGCGGCAGTGCGCATGTCGCTTCCGGTGACGATCGAGGTCGGTTCGGGCCGGGACATCGCCACCGGCGCGTCCGCGGCAGCGACCGTCGGCTGGCTCCGCTTGTGCTCGACGGCGACGCTCACCGGAGCGATCGCCCGCAGATCGCCGGACGCATCTGCGGCGGGCTTGGCGGGTGTCGGGGTCGCGGAAGCGATCGTTTCACCGGTCGAGATCGGCAGCGCGGTGGTGACGATACCGGTGACGGGTGCGGATGGCACCGCCGCCGCCGAAGCGCCGACGACTGGCTGATGGGCGACCTGGGAGTGCGGAGCTAGCGTTCCTATCGGCGCGGCATCGGGCCGCGCTTCGTTAGGTGCCGAGGCTGATGTCGTAGCCATTGCGACCGCAGGGATGATGACGTCGTTTGGCCCGCTCAGCGGCATGGCCGCTCCGGGCGTTGGCGCTGCGATCACGGGCTGGCGGGTGTTATCCTGCGCCGGGGATGCCGGTGCCGTGTTCGCGAGAGTCGGGATCGCCACAGTCGAAGTCGTCAGAGCCGCAGGCGTCAGAGTCGCGCTCGGCAGGATTGCGCTCGGCGGAGTCGCATCAGTCAGATTGGCGATCGTGATCGGCGCAGCGTTAGCGCCGGCAGCTTGTGCCGGGGTGTCGTTGGCCACCACCGTCAGCGAGATCGCGGGAAGAGCGACAACGGGTGCGCTCACGTTGGCTGGCGCTTCAACAGCCGGCGCCACCACCGCAGTCCGCGCGATTGGGATCTGGGTCGTCTGGATCGGGATCAGGTTCGCGGCCGTTCCTGCCGCGAGGGTGGCCTTGAGGGGAACCGCCGCACCTTGATCCTTCGGGGCGACGTTACCTTCGTCCATCTTTGGAGCGGGCAGCGGCGTTTCAGGCGAAACCGCGCGCGGGGCAGTACCCGCGCTATCGATCGAGATTGGCGCGATCAAGGTCGACGAAATCGAGGTCGGCGCGATCGAGATCACGGCGGGCTCGGCTTTGGCGATCGCCGACGGCCCGATGTGCGGCGCTGCGGGAGCCGTTGGTTTCGGCTGTGCCGGCAGGGCGGCGTCCAGCGGGCGCGAAGGGACTGCCGGGCGATCGACGACAGTAGTCATCTGGACCAATGCCTCTTGCGTCGTCGGCGTTGCCGCCTCGATCGGCACTGGTTGCTCGGGAGGAGCCGTCACGAACGGCAGCGCGGCGGACGGCGCTGCTATCGCAGGCGCATTGGGATCTCGCGTCTCGGCAGGGACAGCAGCATCCTCGATCGCGGGGTCGGCCTGCTCAGCCTCGGCAAGGCCGGCGTCGTCATCCGTCACCTTGCTCGTAGCGGGATGCGGCACTTTGACGGAGGCGGTCGAGACGCGAGTGGCCGGCGGTTTGCCGCCCGGCAAGATCTTGCCGGTTTCCTTGCCGGGATTGCCGTTCTTGCCGGCTGCCGTTGTCGAAAGGGTGGCAAGCTCGGGCACTACGGGCGCCGTTGCCTGAGTCTCGGGTTCCACCGTTGCGGTCGGCTCGGGCAACTGGGAGGCGAGGGTAGCGCCGGCGAGAAGCACGGAAAAGTCAACGATCTGCCCGCCATCGCTGCTGGCGAGTGCCGGCGCGGCAGCGAGGATCGCGCCGGACGGGGCAACGGCGGGAACAGCAGCGGCGGACAATTCGATCATGGATCAGACGAACCTCGTGACGGACACGTGGTTAACTATACAAGGTCCGTGCCAGAGTCGGTTGCAGCCGGCTTGCGACTGCCCAGCGCGGGCACTTCGGCACTGCGCGCAATGAGTTTTTCTTCCAACCGAGCCCGTTCCTCAACGGCGGCGCGGCGGCGTTCTGCCTCGCCCAGCAGGCGCAGCTTGGCATCGGCGATGGCCTCGGCACGCTGCGCATCGGCGTGGGTGGTGCGGGTGAGCTTGCCAAGGCCCTCGACGAACCCGGCGAGGTGGCGCAGCGAGGCGCCGTCCTGCGATCCCCGGCGCGAGGCGTAGTCGGCGGCAAGGCGCCCGGTGCGATCGGTGAGCGCGCGCAGTTGCGACAACGTGCTTTCCGCCTCTGCGGCCTCGCGCGCGGCGGTCTGCTTGGCGATGGCGCGGATCTTCTCGAGCCGGTTCAGCCGCAGCAGCCGGGCGCGTTCATCCTGCGTCATGCGCCCAGCAGTGCGGCCAGCTGCGCGGCGGCGACGTCGAGGTCGATGATCTCGCCCTGGCTTTGGCACAGGAACGCGGTGAGCAGTTCGTGCATGACGATCGCACGGTCGAGCTGCGGGTCGGCGCCCGCGCGATAGGCGCCCATCAACACCAGGTCGCGATTGGCCTCGTAACTGGCGATCAGCGCGCGGAACTCGCGCGCGAAGCGCTGGTGTTGCGGGCTGACGATGTCGTTCATGACGCGGCTGAGCGAAGCAGCGATGTCGACCGCCGGATACTGCCCGCGCTGCGCCAGCGCGCGATTGAGCACGACATGGCCGTCCAGAATAGCGCGCGCGGTGTCGACGACCGGGTCGTCCTGGTTGTCGCCGTCCGCCAGCACCGTGTACAGGCCAGTGATCGAGCCGCCGCTTGCCGCCGAATTGCCCGCCCGCTCGACCAGCTTGGTGATCGCGGCCAGCGCCGAGGGCGGATAGCCGCGCGCGGCGCCGGGCTCGCCCAACAGCAACCCGATCTCGCGTGCGGCGTGCGCGACGCGGGTCAGGCTGTCGAGGATCAGCAGCACTTTCTTGCCCTGCGCGCGGAAGTGCTCGGCCATCGAAGTGGCGAGCATCGCGCCACGCAGGCGCAAGTTGGGGGCGTGGTCGGCGGGCACCGCGACGATCACGGTGCGCTCGCGCTTTTCGGAACCCATGTGGCGCTCGACGAAGTCGGACACTTCGCGCGCACGCTCGCCGATCAGGCCGACGATGATGATCTCGGCGCTGGCACCATGCGCGATCATGTCGATCAGCACCGACTTGCCGACGCCGGAACCGGCCATGATGCCGATCCGCTGGCCGACGCCGAACGTCGTCAGCGCATTGAGCGAGCGCACGCCGGTGTCGAAGCGCTGGCGCACCGGGCTGCGATCGAGCGCGGATGTGCGCAAGCCGCCCGAGGGCCACTCGTTGCGCGAATGGATCGGGGGACCGCCATCGATCGGCAGGCCTTCGCCGTCGACCGCACGACCCAGAAACTGCGGGCCGACCGGCAACATGCCGGGCCGTCCTTCAGGCGTGACCCGCGCGCCGGGGCGCAACAGCACCGAATCGCCCAGCAGCATCATCAGCGTGCGGCCGTTGCGAAAGCCGATGACCTCGGCGGACAAGGTGGCGTTGCGGCCATGCGCGACGCGGCACATCGCCCCGACCGGGATCGACAGTCCGCTCACTTCGAGCAAGCCTCCGTCGCACGCGGCCACCAGTCCGAAGCGGCGGGGCGTCAGGTCGATGGGTTCTGCGGACAGTTCGGTGAGGATCGGGTCGAACAGGTTCAGCACTGGTGCAGGGCCTCGGCGATGGCCCGGCGCCAGGTGGCGGGGCCATCTTCGACGCCGCCGTTCGCGCCCTCGACGCGGATCGCGCCGCGTTCGAGCGAGGAGTCCGGTTGCACGTCCCAATCCGCCTGCAGGCGCGGGGCGAGTCGTTCCAGATCCAGCGGATGGATGCGGATTACCCGGTCGTCATCGGCACGCGCCAGCATGGCTGCGGCGATGGCGATGCGGCGCGTCAGCATGTCCTCGTCGATCGCAAGCGGGGCCAGCGCCGATTCGCACAGTGCCACGACAGTGTCGCGCAGACGCTGCCGCAGTTGTTCTTCCATCGCTTCGTCGACCTTCGCGAACGACAGCGCCAGTCGGCTTGCGGCGGCGACATCGTCTGCCGCGCCGGCCTCGGCCTCGCTCCGACCCATCTCGAGGCCCTGGTTGTAGCCTTTCATGAACGCATCGCTGACGGGATCGACTTCGGGTTCAAGCCGGACCGCTGCGATCGGCTCGCGTTCGAGCGTCGGCTCGGGCTGCCAATCGCCGAAGCGACTGTCGGGCTGGAACGCCGAAGCGCGCGACAGCCCGCTCAGCGACAGCCGCGTGTAGCCATCAGACATAATCGCCATCGCCCGAACCGAACACGATCGTGCCATCGGCGGCAAGCTTGCGGGCGACTGCCACGATCTGCTTTTGCGCCTCGACCACTTCGGCCAGCTTGGTGCGGCCGCGCGCGGCGATCTCGTCCCTCACGCCATCGGCGGCGCGGCTCGACATCGCGCGGAAGAACACCTCGCGCTCGCTTTCGGGAATGCCCTTGAGCGCGCCGATCAACAGGTCGCTTTCAATCTCGCGCAGCAGCGCACCCATCGATTGCGGATCGAGCACGAACAGATGCTCGAACTTGAACATCTCCTCTTCGATCTTGCGCGCCAGCACCTTGTCCAGCTTGGCGATCTGCGGAAGCACCCGCGCTTCGACCACCTTGCCGGCGCCGTTGATGATCTCGGCGGCTTCCTTGATCCCGCCGATGCTGAGCGGGGTCTGGCCGTGGCGCTCGGCGATACGGCGGGTGAGCAATTCGTCGAGGATGGTGATCGCCTCGGGCGCGACCGGGCCCAGCGTGGCGATGCGATGCACGATCTCGCCCTGGTCCGTCGTCGGCAGCGCATGCAGCACCGCAGCGGCGACTTCGGGATCGAGCTGCACCAGCAGCACCGCGATCATCTGCGGATGCTCGCCCTTGATCAGCGGAGTGAGCGCTTCTGGCACCAGCCAGCGGGCGAGTTCGATGGTCGAGGCCTTCGGGGTCTGCGGCGCGATCCGGCGCATCAGGTTGTCGGCCTTCACGTCACCGACCGCACGACCCATCATGTTGCGCACGTGGCCGACGCGATCGTGGGTGACGAGGCCGAGCGACTCGGTCTTCTCGACGAAGCCGGCGATGGCGCCGGCGATGACCTCGGGGCCGATCTCGCCCAGTTCGACCATCTTCTGGCCGAGCAGGCGCAGCTCTTCAGGCTCCAGTTCGGACAGGATGCGCGCGGCCTGGTCGTCCTGCAGCAGCATGACCATGACCGCGGCGTTGCCGGCGGGATCGAGATTGGCAAGGATGCTCATCAGGCGGCCTGTGCTTGCGCGGCGGACGGGGCCGGCGGTTCATTGAGCATCTGGCGAAGTGCCTGGACCGAGCTGCCATGCTTTTCGGTGACGATGCGTTGCGCCAGCTCGACCTGACGCGCGAGCAATTCGGAGCGCGAGATGTCGACGGCGACACCACCATTGTCACGCGCGCTCGTGCCCAGCGACGCAACCGGTGCCGAGGCGAGATCCGAAGCGGCATCGCCCTCGTCGTTGTCGGCCGCGCCCTTCTTGCCCTTTTTCGGCTTGGCCACCTTTTCGCCACCCATCTTGGCGATCAGCGGACGCACGGCGAGAAGCAGCACCAGCAGGACCGCGATCACCGCCGCGCCATAGCGTACGACGGTGGCGAACCACGGTGTCTCGTAGAAGGCGGGCGGGGTATCGTCGACTGCTTCGAAGCTGCGCTGGATGACCTTCACCTGGTCGCCGCGCTGGGTGTTGGCACCCACGGCCGCGCCAACAAGCGCCTCGATGTCGGCCAGGTCCTTGGCCTTGGCGCCCTTGAGCGCTTCCTTGCTGAGTACGACCGCGACCGACAGGCGCTTGATGCCGCCGGGGCGCTGGTTCGAGACGGAGACCTCGCGACCCAGTTCGTAGGTGCGGGTGGAACTCGACTCGCCGTTGGTGGAGGGCGGTGCGCCAGGAGCAGGCTGGGTGCCCTGCGGCGGGCCGTTCTGCACTTGCGTGGCGGGCGGCGGGGAGTTGGAGAGCGCACCGGGGATGCCGACGGCAGGCGTGCTACCCGCCTGCTGCGACTGTTCCTGCGTTTCGGAGCGGACGACGCCGTCCTTGTCATAGCTTTCGCGCGCGGAGGTCACGTCGTCCATGTTTAGCTCGACCTGGATCTCGCTGCTGAAATTGCCGTCGCCCAGCATGGGCCGCAGGATCTGGGCGACTTGAGCGCGCAGCTTGTCTTCCATGCGCGCCTGCATGTCGAGGCGATCGTCCTCGGCGGTGCCCTTCGTCGAAAGCAGCGAACCGTGCTGGTCGACGACGCGCACCGCATCGGGCGACAGCCCCGGCACCGAAGCGGCGACGAGGTTGACGATGGCCGAGACCTGGCCCTCGCTCAACTGACGGCCCGACTTGAGGCGGACCATGACGGACGCGGTGGGTGCGACGTTATCGCGTACGAAGACCGACTTCTCACCCTCGGCCAGATGGACGCGGACCGTGTCCACCCCGTCGATCTCGGCGATCGAGAGCTCCAGATCGCGCTCGCGTGCCGAGCGCAGGCGCTGGCCTTCGAGGTTGCGGCTGGCGCCCATCGGCAGCTTGTCGAGCATCTGGTCGCCGGTCTCGGGCGTGGCGAGCGCGCCATCGGACGCGACCAGCATCCGCGCCTTGTAGAAGTCGCTTTCGTCCACCGTGAGCGCGCCGCTGTCGTTGTCGATGTGATAGCCGATGTTCGCGGTGTCGAGCGCGGCGGTGACGCCGGCCCGCTCGCTGTCGTCGAGCTGCGTGTAAAGAGTGCGCTGCGGGGAGGGCGCGACCGCCGCCCACGTCAGCGCCGCGCCGCCGAGCGCCGCGACGCCGAGGAACCACGGCAGCATGCGCTTGACCGCCGGTTGGGCGGAAAAGGCGCTCATGCGCGTGAGGGCATTGCCGCCGGCCGGATCGGTCAGCGGGCCAAGGAAGGACGTGCCGCCGGCACCGCCCTGAACGTTGGCGGGAACCGTGGCTGGAACGAGGTCAGCCATCTATCAGACTCCCATCCGCATGATGTCTTGGTAGGCGCTCAGCAGCTTGTTGCGGACCTGCAGCGTCGCTTCGAACGAGACGCTGGCTTCCTGGCGCGCGAGCATGACCTTGGCGACGTCGGTCACTTCGCCGCGCTGGTAGGCGTCGGTGATGCCTTCGGCCTTCACTTGCGTGGCGTTCACCCCGTCGAGCGCGGTCTTGAACGCGTCGGCGAAGTTCTGCGCCGGAGCCTGGGTTTGGGCGACTTGTGCCGCCCCTTGCGGGGCGTGGAGCTGCTGCAGGGTCTGCGAGCGGTCCATGATCTGCTGGCGCAAGGCCATGATCTGCTGGACGCCCGCCGCGCCCCCGCCGATGCCGGAGATCGCGCTCATCAGCGGCCACCCGCCGCAACGCGGCCGATCTCGATGCCGGCGTCACGGAACGATGCCAGGCGGTAGCGTAGCGTGCGTTCGGAGATGCCGAGCTCGCGAGCTGCGCGAAGACGGTTGCCGCCGCAGGCTTCCAGCGTGTCGATGATGGCGCGCGCTTCGGAAAGCTGGACGACGCTCGACAGCTTGCGGGCGATCGGCTCGGCCTCGGCGGTTTCCACCGTGGCGACGTTGACCAGCCGGGCGGGGCTGTCGAAGACGATATGGTCGGGGGTGATGGTCACCGAATCACCCGCGAGCAGCAGCGCGCGGCGCACCACGTTCTCCAACTCGCGCACGTTGCCGGCCCAGGCATGCAGCTTGAGCATGGCGAGCGAGGCCTCGTTGAAGCAGGGCACCCGCGCCGGGTTCGGAGCGTGGCGCAACGCCATGCCGAAGGCGAGCGGGGCGATGTCGTCGGCGCGCTCACGCAGCGGGCGCAGCGAAAGCGGGAAGACGTTGAGGCGGTAGTAAAGGTCGGCGCGGAAGCGGCCTTCGGCGACTTCGATGGGCAAGTCGCGGTTGGCGCAGGCGATCACGCGGATGTCGACGGGGATCGGCTTGGTCGCGCCGATCGGCACCACTTCCTGCTCCTGCAGCGCACGCAGCAGCTTGGCCTGCAGCGACAGCGGCAGTTCGGCGATCTCGTCCAGCAGCAGCGTGCCGCCGTCCGCCGCGCGCATGAAGCCTTCGCTGGCGTTGGTGGCACCGGTGAAGGCGCCCTTCTGGTGGCCGAACAGCATGGCTTCGAGCATGTGTTCGGGCATCGCGGCACAGTTAACGGCGATAAAGGGTCCGCTGGAACGCTTGCTGCGCGCGTGGATGAAGCGGCTGAGCACTTCCTTACCCGTACCGGTCGGTCCGTTAATCAAGACCGGGATGTCGCTGACCGCCAGCCGATCGGCCAGCGCGAACACGGCGAGGCTTTCGGGATCGGCGGCGATCGGTGCACCCGGACCCGCGGCGGCCGCCAGGATCATCGCGAGGGACGATTCGCTGGCGGGATCGCCGTAGCTCACCACCGTGCGGCCGCAGCCATGGCGTGCGATCGCGGAAAGTCCCCGGTTCAGAGCAACTTGGCGGCGACCCGCGACAGGTGCGGTCTTTTCCGCAGCGTCGATGAAAACGACCTCGTTCGTACCAGCCAGCGTGGCGAGCACGGCATCGGCCCGCTGCATGAGCAAGCCATGCGTGCCACAAGTATCTCGCGTACCTTCGAAACGGGTCATGTGCTTTGCGATCCCCAACGACATTAACCACTCTGTCGATGCGCTCTTTTTGCGCGAAACGTCGAAAGGATCGGTAATTTAAGGCCTAGGGGTACTACGTATTTTGGGATGTAGTTCCCGCCGAACGGAAAAAACCTGCGATTTTCCGCTTAAAAGTTCGGGCTCGCCTTCCGTTCTGGTGGTCAGCAGCTGCGCCGGATGGGCTGGCAGGCTGACGGTTTCGGGTCCTCACGGGAGTACATCTAATGTCCGCCATCAACACCAACATCTCCGCCATGAAAGCGTCCAACGCATCGCTGAACGCCAACAAGGCCCTCGGCACCGCCATGGAGCGCCTGTCGACCGGCAAGCGCATCAACAGCGCCAAGGACGACGCCGCCGGCCTCGCCATCGCAACCTCGATGACCTCGCAGATCCGCGGCATGAACCAGGCGGTTCGCAACTCGAACGATGGTATCTCGCTGGCGCAGACCGCTGAAGGTTCGCTGGGCGAAGTCACGAACATGCTGCAGCGCGTCCGTGAACTGGCCGTGCAGTCCGCTTCGGGTACTTACGCCGACGCCGACCGCGACAACATGCAGACCGAAGTCGATCAGCTCACCGCCCAGATGGGCCAGATCATCAGCAACACCGAATTCAACGGCGTGAAGCTGTTCGACGGCACCACCACGACCGTGACCATCCAGACCGGTTCGAACGGCAGCGATCAGGTCGACCTCGAGATGGCCGATCTCACGACCATGCAAGCCAGCGGCGGCGGTGCCGCATCGTACGACATCTCGACCGCAGCCACCGCGACCGCGCTGCTGACCGGTACGGCCCCGGCCAAGGGCGTGCTCGATACCGAGCTGGACGCGATCTCGAGCGCGCGTGCGAAGCTGGGTGCCGGCCAGAGCCGCCTCGAATCGGTCGTCAACAACCTGACCACCAACGTCACCAACCTGTCGGATGCACGCTCGCGCATCGAAGACACCGACTACTCGACGGAAACGACCGCTCTCGCCAAGGCGCAGATCCTGTCGCAGGCATCGACCGCGATGATCTCGCAGGCCAACCAGAGCCAGCAGAACGTCCTGTCGCTGCTGCGCTAAGCTTCAATACGCTACCCCTGCCTTCGGGCAGGTTCGGGCCCGGCGGGTTTCCCCAGACCGCCGGGCCCATTTTCATGCCTCGCGTCCTTGCCGGACGCGCTTGGCCATCGCGCGCTCGGCGCCGCCGCGTTCGTCATGAAGCGTTACTATCCCATCGCCATACGCGGTCTTTGGGTGTGGGCACCAATGCTTGAAGCCATGTGCAGACGCCGAGAATTCGCGCCGAAATCGTCTCTATCGGGATCGTGCGCGAAGTGTCCAGAGGACAGCGGCAACGATGAGCGGAGAGGAAGTCAAGGACATCGCGGTCAAGGTAGAGGGCGATGGCTTCGGCTATACCTTTGGCTGCTAGATCCGAGCCCAAGGTCTGCTGCGGCACCTGATCAGGGCGCCATCGCTTCTGCAAGCCTGTTCGGGCCGCCGCTCCGACCAGGCTTGCCCGATAGTGCCTTAAGGCTGCTACGCTCGGTGGACGCCGAGCTTAAGTTACAACGCTGTAACAAGAATAACCAAATCTTAAATTGCGGGTAACCCTGGGCTGTGATCTAAACGCCTTGGGCGCAGTAATCATCATCATCATCTTATATACGTGACAAGCCTTTCGGTATCGGTATTTCGCCGAGCCGTTTTGTCTTGTCCTGTGCGTAGTTTTGGCTCCAGAAGTAAGCTTGCTTCCTGGATCGCATCGACTTGTCCACCTTACCAGGAGCGAACATGACCAGGAATGTTGCATTGATTACTGGCGTTACTGGTCAGGACGGCGCCTATCTGTCGGAGTTTCTGCTTGAGAAAGGCTATGAAGTTCATGGCATCAAGCGACGTGCAAGTTCGTTCAATACCGGGCGCATCGAAACGATGTACCAGGACCCACACACCGAAGGTGCGCGGTTTCATCTCCACCATGGCGATCTGACCGACTCGTCGAACCTGATCCGCATCGTCCAGCAGGTGCAGCCGACCGAGATCTACAATCTGGCCGCGCAAAGTCATGTGCAGGTCAGCTTCGAGACGCCCGAGTATACCGCAAATGCTGACGGCATCGGCACGCTGCGACTCCTGGAAGCCATCCGTATCCTGAAGTTGGAGCAGAGCACGCGGTTCTACCAGGCATCGACTTCGGAAATGTATGGGCTGGTGCAGGAAGTGCCGCAGCGCGAAACGACACCGTTCTATCCCCGCTCTCCTTATGGGGTCGCCAAACTCTACGGGTTCTGGATGGTCGTCAACTACCGAGAGGCTTACGGGCTGCATGCGTCGAACGGCATTCTGTTCAATCACGAAAGCCCGCTTCGTGGCGAGACCTTCGTGACGCGCAAGATCACGCGGGGCGTGGCGGCGATCAAGCTGGGGCGGCAGGACCGACTGTATCTCGGCAACCTCGATGCCAAGCGTGATTGGGGGCATGCCCGCGATTACGTACGCGGCATGTGGATGATCCTGCAGCAGGACGAACCGGACGATTTCGTGCTGGCCACAGGCGAAACGACCCAAGTGCGCAAGTTCGTCGAGTGGGCGTTCGAAGATGTCGACATCAGCCTGGAGTGGGATGGGCGCGATGCCGACGAGAAGGGGTATTGCCGCCGCACGGGCAAGTGCCTTGTCGAAGTCGACCCACGCTATTTCCGCCCCACCGAAGTCGATTTGCTGATCGGCGATCCCAGCAAGGCAAAGCAGCGTCTGGGCTGGAGCCATGAGACTCCGGTGCGAGAACTGGTGCGCGAAATGGTGACCGCCGACCTTGCCCTCATGCGCCATGCGCCGATCGGCAAAGGTGCCTGAAAAGGAAGACTGCGCAATGAATGAAGCGATTTTTACGCTTGCTGGCAAGCGCGTGTTCGTTGCCGGTCATCGCGGCATGGTGGGCTCGGCGATCGTCCGGCGCCTCGCTGGCGAGGACTGTACGATCATCACCGCAGACCGGGCCCGTCTCGATCTTCGGGAACAAGGCGCGGTGCGATCGTGGTTTGCCGATCATCGTCCCGAGGTGGTGTTCCTTGCCGCTGCGAAGGTCGGCGGCATACTGGCGAACGACAGCTACCCTGCGGATTTCCTGGCCGATAATCTCTCGATCGCCACCAACGTCATCGATGCGGCGCACCGCAGCGGCGTCAGCAAGCTGTTGTTTCTGGGGTCGAGCTGCATCTATCCTCGCCTCGCCGCACAGCCGATCGTCGAAGAGGCGCTGCTGTCGGGCCCGCTCGAAGCCACCAACGAATGGTACGCGATCGCCAAGATCGCCGGCGTCAAGTTATGCCAGGCTTATCGCCGCCAGCATGGTTGCGATTTCATCTCCGCGATGCCCACCAACCTCTACGGCCCTGGCGACAACTTCGATCTGACATCAAGCCACGTCCTTCCCGCAATGATGCGCAAAGCGCATGAGGCGATGGTCACTGGGGCAAATGGCATCACCATCTGGGGCACGGGCAAGCCGCGTCGCGAGTTTCTGCATGTGGACGATCTGGCAGACGCCTGCGTTTTCCTGATGCAGCGTCATTCGGACGAGATGCACGTCAATGTCGGGTCGGGCGCGGACATCGCGATCGCCGATCTCGCGCGTCTGGTTTGCGACGTTATCGGCTATAACGGCGAGATCTGGCATGACCTCGACAAGCCGGACGGTACGCCGCGCAAGCTGATGTCGGGGGCGCGGCTCGCGGCACTTGGCTGGCAGCCGCGGATCGGCCTGCGTGAAGGGATTGCCTCGGCGTACCAGGCATTCCTGCGGACGCTGGACGTTCAGGCGCAAGCGGCGTGAACGTCCTGATCCTGGGCTTGAACTACGCGCCCGAGCCGGTCGGCATCGGGCCGTACACCACCGGCATGGCCGAGGCGCTGGTCGGCGCCGGGCATCGCGTGTCGGTGGTTTGCGCCAAGCCCTATTACCCCTACTGGCATGTCGAGCCCGCTTTTCGCGGACCGCGCGCCCGCCGTGGCGTCGAAGGCGGTGCGCGGGTGATCCGCTTGCCGATCTACGTCCCGCGCGAACCCAGCGGGGCGCGCCGGTTGGCGCATCACGCAAGCTTCGCCTTGCGCGCCTTTCCGGCATTGCTGGCCGAGGCGCGGCGGCAGCGGCCCGACGTGGTGATCGCGATCGCGCCGTCGTTGCTGTCCGCCGCGATCGCGCGCGCGGTCGCCCGTTTGCTGGGCGCGAAATTGTGGCTGCATGTGCAGGATTTCGAGGTTGATGCCGCCTTCGCCACCGGGCTGCTGCGCGATGGGGGCCTGCTGTCGCGCGCCGCGCGCCGGTTCGAGCAGTGGTCGCTCAAGGCCGACCGGGTGAGCACGATTTCGCCGCAGATGTGTGCAAGGCTGGCGCGGCGTGGCGTGGCGGCGGCGAAGATCGTCGAGTTTCGCAACTGGGCGACGCTGGATGGCATCGTGCCCTCGGCTGGCGGATCGGGTTATCGGCAGGACTGGGGCATCGATCGGCCGCATGTCGCGGTGTATTCCGGCGCGATCGGCAACAAGCAGGGGATCGAACTGATCGTCGAGGCGGCGCGCCAATTGCAGCACCGCCACGACCTCACGTTCGTGATATGTGGCGATGGCCCCCATCGCGGTCGCCTTGCCGATCTCGCCGCCGGGCTCGACAACATCCAGTTCCGGCCGCTGCAGCCTGCCGAGCGACTGGGCGAACTGCTCGCGCTCGCCAGTGTGCATCTGCTGCCGCAGATCGCCGGCGCCGCCGACCTGCTGTTGCCGTCCAAGCTAACGAACATGCTGGCCTCGGGGCGTCCGGTCGTGACCACCGCGCTGGCGGACACCGGCATCGCGCGTGAAGTCGAGGGCTGCGGCCTCGTTGTCGAGCCGGGTGACGCAGCCTCGTTCGCGCGCGCCATCACCCGCCTGCTCGACGAACCCGCGCTGTGCGCCGCGATGGGCGCGAACGCCGCGCGACGCGCCCAGGAGCGCTGGAGCCGCGGACAAATCCTGCATCGTTTCGAGCGGCAGCTGAGCGAGCTGGCCGCCTGATCATGCCAGCCTGTTCGCAATTTGTTCTTTCCTACACGCCTGACTTGCGCATAGTTTTCCGGCTCCCAACGCTGCGGGTGATTCCCGCGATCAGGAGCCGCCGATGACCATCCAGATCACCGCCCCTGCCGCCTATGTGCCGCAGACCGCCATCGCCTTCGCCGCGCCCGAAGGCGCCGCGCTCGTCTCGATCGACACGCCGCTGCCGATCAGCGAGCCGTCGTACCGGGGCGCCGCGCCGATCGCGCTGGACGCCGTGATCCCGCCGCCGCGCGCCATCGCGGTGATCGCGCAAGGCGCCGGTGCGGTCGCGTTTCGCTTCGCCGATGCCAGTGCGATCACCGTGCCGGTCGCCCCCGGGCTGACGATCCTGCCGTTTGCGGCGACGCAGATCCTGGCGAGCGGCACCACTGCCGCCGCTTCGTTTCACGCGCTGGTCTGAGGAAGGACGTTCGATGCTTGCCGTCATGCTCCCATCCGCCAGCCCGCGCGACCTTGCCAACCAGCGCCTGCTCGATCGCGTGCGCCGCGCCGCCGCCAAAGCCGCGCTGGCCAATCCACGAATTTCCGGCGTGCATCCGGCCCCGCCGACCATCACCGACAACGGTCCGAACAGTCCCACGATCACCGCCGCCAATCCCTATGGCTGCAACGCCGTCAGCCGTGGCGTGTGGCATGTGGTCGGCGGGCGTTATGGCAGCGGTGGGCGGATCACGGCGGCGGTGCTCGATGCGGTCCCGACCGACGTCAACACGTACGCCCGCTGGGAGGTGATGGCGGACAGCCGCTACTTCACCGCGCGCCTCGGCCCGACGACGGTGCCGTATCGCTTCATCGTCGACGGCCGATACGTCTCGCTGGCGGGGACCGTGCTGGCGACGACGACCGGCAACATCGACCAGTACCTGACGCTCGACCTCGGCACGCGCGCGGTCCGCCGCATCACGGTCGAGGCGATGCGCAGTGGGCGATTGGCCGGTGGCTTCGTCGAGGATGGTGCGGCGTTGTGGCCGATCGATGCCAGCGAGGCGCCGCACGCGGTGTTTCTGGGCGACAGCTACGTGTTCGGCTCCGGCCCCGATCTTGGCGCGGATGGAGTCGCGGTGCAGATGGCCGATCGCATGGGCCTCGCACTACAGGCGAGCGGTTCGGGCGGCACCGGCTGGAACCAGACCGCGACCGGGGTCTATCGCTTCGATCAGCGCATCGGCAACGGCGACCTGGCACTTGGCTACCACCCACCAGAGCTGATCTTCCTGCATGCCTCGGTCAACGATGCCTATGCCGGGCAGAACGGCGCGACGGTGCAGGCCAACGCGCTGGCGGGCCTGAAAGCGGCGCGTGCGCAGTATCCGACGGTACCGATCATCGTGTTCGGTTGCATCGCCGCGCCGAACCGGACGGCGGCGCAAGTGGCGCTGGCCGAGACGAGCGTGGCCGCCGCCGTTGCCGCCTTCGCCGATCCGCTGTGCCGGTTCGTGCCGGTGGATGGCGATCCCACCGGCAAATGGGTCACCGGGTTGGGTTCGGAACTGCGCTTCACCGGTCCGATCGCGGGCGCGACCACCGCCACGCTCGCCGCGCCCTGGCCGGCGGGGACGTCGGCGAGCGCTTACACGATCCTGTTCTCGGACGGTTCCATCCGGCTCGCCAGCCTGACGCAGAACGGTACTGCGGTCAGCTGGACCGGCGCGGTCACCGCCGGCGCCTCTGCGATGGTGCGCCAGACCGAAGGCAACGCCCGCTTCGTGATGAACGCGGACTGGATCCACCCTAGCAACCATGGCGCTGCCTATCTTGGCGAACGCTATGCCCGCAGCGCCCTGGCGGCGCTGGAAGCGATCCTGAAATGAACACGGCGGCCGGGCATGAGGACGAACGCGGCCCCGGCGCACGCATGCGCGTCGCGGTGGTCTATCACGCCTGGCCGCACTACCGCCAAGCCGTCATGCAGGCGATGGATCGCAGCGGCGCCATCGCCTATGACTTCTTCGGTAGCGGCGATGCGCTGGAAGGCGTGCTCCATGCCGATGTCGGCGCAGTCACGCGCTTCGTGCGCGCGCCGTTCCGCCGCTGGGGCAAGCTGCTGTGGCAGCCCGGCGCGGTGCGGGCGGCGCGCGATGGCCGCTATCAGGCGATTATCCTGCTGGCCGATCCCAACTTCGCCTCGACGTGGGTGGCCGCCGCGATCGCGCGGGTCCGGCGCGTGCCGGTGCTGTTCTGGGGACATGGCTGGCTGCGTCCCGAAAGCGAAGCGAAGCGCGCGGTGCGCCGGGCCTATTTCGGCCTCGCGCACCGCTTTCTCGTCTATGCCGAGCGGGGCAAGCGGCTGGGCGTCGCCGCCGGATATGCGGCTGAGCGGATAACGGTAGTCTATAACAGTCTCGACGTCGCGCGCGCGGACGCGGTGATTGCCGGGATCGAGAGCGCCTCGGCATCCCTGGCAAGGCCGCAGACGCTGTTCGCCGATCCCGCGCGGCCCTTGTTGATCTGCACCGCCCGGCTCACCGCGAAGTGCCGCTTCGACCTGCTGCTGGCGGCGGCGGCGCTGCTGGCCAGGCGCGGAGTGCCGGTCAACGTGCTGCTGGTGGGGGATGGCCCAGAACGCGGGACGCTCGAACGACAGGCGGCGCAACTTGGCGTCGCTGCGCTTTTTCATGGCGCGTGCCATGACGAGGCGATCGTCGGCCCGATGATCTACCATGCCGACCTGACGGTTTCGCCCGGCAAGATCGGCCTCACCGCGATGCACAGCCTGATGTACGGCACGCCCGCCATCACGCACGGCGACTTCGACGCGCAGATGCCGGAGGTCGAGGCGATCGAGCCGGGTCGGACCGGCGCGTTCTTTCGCTGCGACGATGCGGCGGACCTTGCCGCCACGATCGCGCATTGGCTCGAGACCGCACCGGCGCGCGCGCAAGTGCGTGCCGTCGCGCGGGAAGCGATCCGGCGCAAATGGACGCCGCACGCGCAGGCCGAGATCATCGAGCAGGCCGTGCTGGAGGTGGCAGGTCATGGCTGATCGTACGCTCCTGGCGTCGCTTCCCGCACCCGATCGCGCCAGCGAGGCGATGATCGCACGCTGCCGCCGCGAAGTCGAAGGGCGCGGCAAGGCCATGGTCCGCGCCCTGCTGCTGCCGCTTCTGCGCCGCCGGTGGCGCCTGGCCGAACTGGGCGAGGGATTTCAGTGGGGGCGCGGGCTGATCGTCGGCGCGGGTAGCCGGATCGGGCGTTTCGCCTATCTCGGCCCCGGCTTCGCCAGTCATGGGCCGGTCGTCGTCGGCGATTTGTGCATGATCGCGGCGGGCTGTCGGATCGTCGGCGCCGACCACCTGATCGATCGCGCCGGCACCCCGACCCGTCTCGGCTGGCCCGACGAGCCGCGCCAGGTGACGATCTTCGGCGCGGATGCCTGGATCGGCGAACGGGTGACCATACGCGAAGGCGTGACCATCGGCGCCGGCGCGGTGGTCGGTTCGGCGGCAACCGTGGTGCGCGACGTCGCGCCCTATACCATCGTCGCGGGCACCCCGGCGCGGGTGGTGCGCGACCGGTTCGCGGCCGAGCACCTCGCCCTGCACGATGCGGCGGTCCGAGGCGCATCGTGCGAGCAGGCGGCATGACGGCGGTGCTGGCGCACGACAAGGCGCGGATCGTCGCGGCGCCCTCCTCCTCGGTCCGACCGGGGTTCGTGGCCGGCGTGACCACGGTCATCCTCACCTTCGACGAGGAGATCCACATCGCCCGCGCCATCGCCAGCGCCCGCGCCTTTTCGCACGAAGTGCTGGTCGTCGACTCGTTCTCGCGCGATGCCACCGTCGAGATCGCGCGCAGCCTGGGCGCGCGGGTGGTGCAGAACGCCTGGGTCAATTACGCGCGGCAGTTCCGCTTCGCGCTCGACGAATGTGGCATCGCTACCGAATGGGTGCTGCGCCTCGACGCCGACGAGCGGATCGGCGACGATCTGGCCGCAACCTTGCGCGACACGCTGCCACGATTGCCGCGCGACGTGACCGGGGTGATGCTCAACCGCCGCCACGTCTTCATGGGCCGCTGGATCCGCCACGGCGGTCGTTATCCGCTGCAGCTTTTGCGGTTGTGGCGCAACGGGCTGGGCGAGGTCGAAGACCGCTGGATGGACGAACACGTTCGCCTGCGCGAGGGGCGCAGTATCGCGCTGCCCGGCGAATTCGCCGACGAGTGCGAGCGCGACATCGCCTTCTTCGTCACCAAGCACAACAGCTATGCCACGCGCGAGGCGATCGATGTGCTGGCCCGCAGGCACGGCCTGTTCACGCAAGCCGACCTGACCGACGAAGGGAGTGGCCGACAGGCGCGGACCAAGCGCCTTGCCAAGGAGCGGATCTACAACCGCCTGCCGTTCGGCGTCGGGCCGCTGGCCTATTTCCTGTACCGCTACATTCTGCAGCGCGGTTTCCTGGATGGACGCGCCGGCCTGATCTATCATGTCATGCAAGGCTTCTGGTACCGCTTCCTCGTCGACGTCCGGGTGGTGGAACTGGAACGGGCGATGCGCGGCTGCGATACCCGCGAGGCGCGTCTTGCCGCCTTGCGCGATGCCACCGGGCTGAAGCTGTGAAGCCCGCCGCCTCGCCGATCCTCGATGCTCGCCGGGCTGCGCCGCGTGACGGCGGCGCCAGCTTCACGCTGCGTTCGCGGCTGGTGCGCGCGCTGTTCGTGGTGTGCTGGACCGTGCTTGCGGCCTGGACGCCGCCACCGTTGCGCGGCTGGCGGCGGCTGATCCTGCGCGCGTTCGGGGCGACGATGGGGAAGGGCGCCAACGTCTATGCCAGCGTGCGCATCTGGCATCCGGCGCTCCTCGTCATGGGCGATCACGCCACGCTGGGCCCGCGGGTGAACTGCTACAACCAGGCGACGATCACGCTGGGCGATTACGCCGTGGTGTCTCAGGACGCGAGCCTGTGCGCGGGCACGCACGACTACGAGGATCGCGACTTTCAGCTGCGCACGCGACCGATCACGCTTGGCGCGCATTGTTGGGTAGCGGCCGAGGCGTTCGTCGGTCCCGGCGTTGCCGTCGGCGCCTACGCGGTGCTGGGTGCGCGGGGCGTGGCGATGCGCGATCTGGAGGCGGGCGTGGTCCACGCCGGCAATCCGGCCATGGCGGTGAAGCGGCGGCGGCTGGGACCGCCGGACGTGCGATCGGTCGATCGCCAAGGGGCGGACAAACTGTGATCGCCCTCTTCGTCTGGTATTTCTTCATCGTCGGCGTCGCCATCAACGTGGCGATGTTCATGCGGATGGATCTGATCCGGCTCGACTTTCTGGACGGCATCCTGATCGGCCAGGCTTACTACATCATCGTGCCGTTGTTCGTCTTCCTGATCGAGGGGCGCACGCAGATGCCGGACGTTTCGCTGACGTACGAACCCTACGCCGATCTTGCGACCACGAGCATGCTCGTCTCCGGCATGTACCTGTTCCCGTTCCTGCGCATCGTGTGTCCCCGGATTCCGCGCGGTGCCCACGACACCAGCGATTCCGCACTGGTTTCGACCGTGATGCTGCTGTTCGTGATGACCGCGTCGCTGTCGTTCCTGCTCAGCGGTCTCGCGCAGGGCGGGCACTGGCAGGCCAATCTCGATGGCGCGTTCGAAAATCCGCTGTTCCTGCCGATCAAATATGCCGCCAATGTCCTGCGCAACGCCGTTTTCGCGGTGCTGCTGTATTGCGCGGCGACCGGGCGCATCACCATGGCGCGCGCGATCGGGATGGGCGTCGCCTTCGTCGTCATCGACCTGCTGACCACGTTCAACCGCATCACCGGGGTGTACCTGCTGATCATGGTCTTGCTGCTGCTGAAACGATATCCCTGGCGCATGGTGATGGCGGGGGCGGCCAGCCTGTGGAATATCTCGGCTTTCAGCATGCTGTGGCCGGCATTCAGGGGGCTGGCGACGGCGCAGGGCTATTCGTTCGCATCGTTCGTGCAGGCCTGGGAAATCGCCCGGCGCGCGCAGCGCTTCGATGCCGGGACGCTCGACGCGTCGCTGAACGGTGTCTTCGAATCCTCGAACATCGTGGTGCTGAACTGGATCGTCGAGAATTATGGCACGACCGCGCGGCCGTTCCTGTCGTTCGCGATGTTCGCGCGCCCCGTCACCCTGTTGCTGCCGGGATCCTTGTGGCCCGATCGTCCGCAGAACTTCGGCCTCGCGCTGGGAGAAGGCATCGCGCAACTGCCGTCGCTGGCGCTCAACTCCACGCTGTACGGCGAAAGCTATGCCAACTTCGGCTGGTTCTGGCCGCTGGGGCTGAGTGCGTTCGTGCTGCTGTGGCACGGCATCTACCGCCTGATCGCACCCGAAGCGCGCGTGGTGCAGATGATGGGGGCATTCGCCGCCATCGCGATGTGGCGGTTCGACGCCTCGTTCATCGGCTGTGCCGCGCTGCTGACCGGCGCGATCGTGTTCGGGCGCCGGGCGATACGCGCCCGCTCGGCAAGGCCGGCACCCGTGGCAGGTCTGCTGACCGATGAACGCGCTGGCCGGAGCGTCGCTCGGGCAAGGCGCCTGCGATGATCCGCAGGATCGCGGCGGGGATCGGCATGACCGCGTTCGACAAGCTGGTCGTTGCCGGAACCCAGCTCGCGCTGGTGCCGATCCTGGCGAGCCGCTGGGGGCTGCCGCTCTATGGTCAATGGCTGCTCCTGGCGACCTTGCCCCAGTTCCTGAGCATGAGCGACTTCGGTTTCGCCACCGCGGCCGGCACCCGCATGACGATGGCTGCCGCACAGGGTAAGCGCGACGAGGCGATCCGTATCTTCCAAAGCGCCTGGCGTGCGATCCTGCTCAGCAGCGCGGTGATGATCGCACTTGCTCTGGCGGCAGCATGGCTGACGCCCGACAGCGTGTTCGGCGCCGCGCCCGCTGCGCCCGTGGCGGACCTGCGGATGACGCTGGCGATCCTCGCGCTTTATGGCGTGATCGCGGTGCAAGGCAGCATCTTCTTCGCAGGGTTTCGGGCGGCGCAACTGTTCCCGGTCGGCGCCTTCTGGAACGCGATGGTGCTGTTGATCGAGAACGGGGCGCTGGTGGGTACCGTGCTGCTGGGCGGCGGGATCGTCGCGGCGGCGACGGCCTGGCTGGCGGGTCGGTTGCTCGGCCTCGCCGGACAGAACTGGCTGCTGCGGCGCCGCGTGCCGTGGCTGCCGATCGGCCTGGCACAAGGCAGTTGGGCCGAAGCACGAGCGCTGCTGGCGCCGGCGGGCGCGGTGATGCTGCTGCCGATCGCACAGGCGCTGGTGCTGCAAGGGATGGCGCTGGTCGTGGGCGCGGCAGCCGGGCGCGCCGCGGTCCCGGCGTTCGCGGCGGCGCGCACGCTGTCGCGCGTGGGCATGCAGCTGTGCTGGGTGGTGAGCACGCCACTGATGCCCGAGTTCTCCGCCGCGCTGGCCCGGCGCGACGGTATGCGCATGGCGGCGATGATCGGTGCGACGCTGCTGATCTCGGCGGTGCTGGTCGTGCCCTATGCGC
Source organism: Novosphingobium sp. TK46 (assembly GCF_055361525.1). Classification (NCBI taxonomy): domain Bacteria; kingdom Pseudomonadati; phylum Pseudomonadota; class Alphaproteobacteria; order Sphingomonadales; family Sphingomonadaceae; genus Novosphingobium; species Novosphingobium sp. TK46. The sequence continues at coordinate 1,418,178 of NZ_CM143963.1, read as the reverse complement.
TGATGTTCATGGGACTGGGCACCACGATGATCGGCTTGTGGACCCACGGCGCGATCGTGGTTCCCCAGTCGCTCGCGGTTGTCTTCGGGTTCACCGTGCTGCTGGGAGGCATCTGGTATCCGCTGTCGAACCTCATCCTCGCGAGCAACCGGCAGGCGGGCTATACGACCTGGTATGTCGCACTCGCGGTGCTGTCTTTGCCGATCGGCTACGCGCTGGCCGCCCGGTTCGGCGCCAGCGGCGCGGCCGCCGCGATGGTTGCGCTTGATCTTGCGATGCTGATGATCGTCGGACGGCTGGCGTACCGGATCTTCGGCGCGCAGATAGACCCGCGCGCGGCATTATCGGTCGCGCAGGCTCGCGCGACCGCGGTTGTGCGCCTGCGCCGCAAACCGAGCTCTCAATAGATCACGAGCCGCGCGCCCTCGGGCTCGCCGTCTATGCAGTACGTTATGCTCAGGATGCCACTGGCTTCGTCCAGCATCGAGCCGGACGCGAGATATTCTCACCATCGCCGTTCCACTCCCCGCGCACGGCCGCACCCGCGCGCCATTGCGCTTCGGTCATCGCTGCCCGGTTATCCGTAGTCCAAAACATGCCGTTGGGATTGCTGCCGGAATCGATTACGCGGTAAATCTTGATGGCTTCGGGCAAATCAACGGCTTCGGGATAGGACTTGAACGTCTGCATCTGATTTTCCGGAATGTCCGACCAACCCGGTTTGCTCATCGTGCCATTTGGCGCCACGAAGCTTGGCGCGCTGTCTCTCGCGCAAGGTCTTGCCATCCGGCGGTTGTCGCCAGGCTTGCTGGCATTGGACCGGGTGCCATATTCGACAGGCTCGGCATCATGGTCAGCACGCTCGACCATGGATTGCTCAAGATCGAGCCGCCTGAGCTGCGCCAGCTGCTGATGGCGGCGGATGGCACCTGGACCCTGGACGAGGTGGCGCAGGCCGGGCACGGCATCCCGCCGGCGACGTGGAGGCCGCGCTTACCGCCTCGGCCCGGCGTGCGTTGTTGTCGCACCAGGCCGGCGCCGCGAGCGGGGTGGCGCCTGCCCCGCCGCGCGCCTAGTCGAGCAGCAGGATCGAGATGCGGCGGTTGCGCGGATCCGAGGGATCGGCGGGGATCAGCAGTTCGCGATCGGCGACGCCTTCGATACGGTTGAAGCGTTTTTCGACGATCCCGTCGCGCAGCAGCGCCTGCCGCGTCGCCTCGGCGCGCCCGGCCGAAAGCGACCAGTTGTTGCCGGGTACGCCGTCGCGCCAGGGCAGGGCATCGGTGTGGCCGCGGATCGTCAGCGCGCCGGCATCGTCGCCGACCGCCTGCGCGATCGCGACCAGCAGCTCGCTCGCCTGCGGGGTCAGGATCGTGGTGCCGACCCGGAACATCGAGAAGTTGGCATCGTCGACCAGATCGATCCGCACGCCTTCGGTGGTATCGACCATGCGCACCTGACGAGCCAGCTTGCGCAGGGCATCGGTGGACTTGAGCTTCTGTTCCAGCGCCGCCTTGGCGCGCGCGGTGCGCTTGATCTTGGAGCCGCCCTCTTTGGGGCCGCCGGTCGCGTCGCGCGGGATGGTCAATGTCTTGGTGCCGGTCTGCCCGGCGCGATGGGGATACTTGTCGGGCGCGGTCAGGGAGTCGCCGCCGAGCAGGCCGTTGGCCGAACCGGCGCTGCCTTCCTTGGTCTTGACCAGGGTGGGCGTGAAGTAGTCGGCAATGCCCTGGCGCTGCTTTTCGGTCGTGGCGCCCAGGATCCACAGCAGCAGGAAGAACGCCATCATCGCGGTGACGAAATCGGCATAGGCGACCTTCCAGGCGCCGCCGTGATGCCCGCCCGCGACGATCGTCACCTTCTTGACGATGATCGGAGCCGGCAGTTCGTTCTTGCCGGACTTGGCAGCGGCCGAGGCCATGTCAGCGCGCCCGCATCGCGTCGAGCAGTTCGGACAGCCCGGGGCGGAAGGCATGGCCCAGGCCCGACCGCGCGCTTTCCACCACCAGCGGCTGCGGATAGCCATGGAGGCTGGCGATCACGACCTGCTTCACCGCGTGAAAGATCATCTCGTCCTGCTCGATGATCTGCTTGAGGCGGCCGGCCATCGGCGCGACGATGCCATACGCCAGCAACACGCCCATGAAGGTGCCAACCAGCGCCGAACCGATCATTCCGCCCAAGATCGAGGGTGGCTTGTCGATCGAGCCCATCGTCTTCACCACGCCGAGCACGGCGGCGACGATACCCAGCGCAGGCAACGCGTCGGCCAAAGTCTGCAGCGCGTGCTGTGGCTCGTGCATCTCGTGGAAGATGGTCTTCATGCCGTTGTCCATCACTTCCTCGACCGCATGGGTTTCCAGCGTGCCGGACGAGACGACGATCAGCGTCAGCGTGTCGCAGATCAGCGCGATGAGCGGCTTGTTGGACAGCAGCCGGGGAAATTCGGCGAAGATTGCCGAGGATGCCGGATCCGTGACATGCGATTCCAGCGCCACCGGGCCTTCGGAACGCAGCAGCTTCATCAGCCGGCTCGTCAACACGATGGCATCGACATGATCCTGCTTGTTGTGCTTGGGGCCCTTGAAGATCTTGGCGAACGAACCGCCAAGGCCCTTCAGTTCGTGCATCGAGTTGCCGGTCACGATCGCGCCCAGCGCCGCGCCGCCGATGATCAGCATCTCGTGCGGGATCGCGTGCATGACAGGGCCGAGCGCACCGCCGGTGAGGGCGAAACCGCCGAACACCATCACCAGCAGGATGACTACTCCGATTGCAGCAAACATCGTTCAAAAACCCCAGAGTACCAAAGTACGGCGTGCCAAAGTACGGCGTGCCAAAGTGCGGCGAGACTTTGTGCGGCGAAAGTCGATCGCCGCGATCGCGATGCAGCCGATCAGTTCAGCTGATTGAACAGGCTGAGCTGCGACATCTTGGTGAAGCTGGCCTGGCTCGCCTGCAGTACGGTCGCCAGTTCCTGCAGCTTGGCGTACGAATTCGCGATATCGATACCGCCGATGGAGGATTCCTCGCTGGCCCGCGTGTCCTCCATGTTGGCGCGACGATCGGTGGTCAGCTCGATCCAGGCGAGCCGCGTGCCCACCACGGTCTGCCCGGTCGATACCGTGTCCAATCCGGTGGTCAGCGCATCGAGCGCGCCGCGCGCGGCACTCGCGGGATCGGCCACGCCGCCCTGCAGCGCATCGGCCAGCGACTTGATCGTCGCCATCAGGTCGGTCGGCTGGCCATTGACGTTGAAGTTCAGGAACTCGGGCCCGGTCATCGAGCGGGTGACCGTCTGGCCATCGCCGAGGGGCAGCTCGCTGGTTCGCGCGGTGCCGGTATAGACCGCGTTGCCATTGGCATCCAGCGTATAGGCGGTGGATGCGTTCTCGCCCCCGAACAGCGCGTTGCCGTTGGAATCGCGGGTGTTGACGAGACCGACGATGGTACCGTGGATCGCTTCCATCTGCGTGCCGATGGCAGCGCGCTGTTCCTTGGTCAGCGTCCCCGACGCGGCTTGCGTCGCCAGCACCTTGGCCTGGGCGATGGCATTGGTGATGTCCGACATCGTCGAATCGGCCAGGTTGAGGTCGGCGGTGGCGCGATCGGCGTTGGCGGTGTCGATCTTCGACAGTGAGTCCGCCCGCGCCAGGTTGCGCAGCCGCGAGGCGGCGACCGGATCGTCGGACGACTTGGTCAGCCGGCTCTGCGAGCCGATCTGGTCCTGCAGCTTCTCGGCCTGCGTGCGCAGGGACGTCATGTCGCTGCGCGCGCGGTTGTAGAAGGCGGCGGTGCTGTTGCTCAGGATGGTGGTCATGATCGCCTCACCGGATGTTCAGGAGTGTGTCGAACAGATCGTTGGCGACCTGGATCACCCGGCCCGATGCCGAGAACGCCTGCTGGAAGCGGATCAGGTTGACCGCCTCCTGGTCGAGATCGACGCCGGATTGCTCCGACAGCGCGATGCTGGCGCTGTCCGCGATCGAGGCGAGCGCGTCGCGCGTGACGGTCCGTCCGGCGACGGCGCTCGATACATCGAACAGCACGGCATCGAGACCGCCCGAAGGATTTGCGGCGCCAAGCGCGTTGCGCAAGGTGGTGAGGTTGCCGGGATCGCGACTCTTGGCTGCGGCGCCGGCCGGCGCGGTGGCGATCTTGCCGCCATCGTTGGTCGCCATCGCGATATCGGCGGCATTGGTGCCCGAAAACAGCGCCTCGCCGGGGGTTCCCTGCAGGTCGACGCCCGAGCCTTGCGCACCGTTTACCGCGTTGATGATGTTGGTGGCGATCGTGTCGATCTTGCCGCGGGTGTCGGCCAGCTGCACCAGCGCCTGGCTCTTGCCCGCCAATGCGCCGGCGGCGGGGGTGACCGCTGCACCGTCCAGCGTGAACCCGATCGTGCCATTGGCGGCGGTCGTCATCGTCAGGGTCGCGGGGGTCTGGCCGCTCAGCAGCACCGGGCCGGTGGCGCCGCCGATGCGCACTTCCACGGTCTTGTCGGCGGCGTAGGTGGTGGTGATGTCGAGCTGGCCGCTCATCTTCTGCAGCAACGAATCACGCTGGTCGAGCAGCGTCGACTGCGCGGCCGAGCCATCGGTGGTGCGACCCAGGCGCGCATTGACGCGGGCGAGTTCGCCGGTCAGCAGGTTTACCTGGTCGACGCCGTCCTGCGCCTCGAAGCGCATGCCCTTGCCCGCGGCATCGAGGCTGCCGGCGGTGACGTTCAGCGTGCTGGCCAGCGTGCGGCCGCTTTCGATCACCGATGCCCGCAGCGAGCCGTCGGTGGGATCCGAGACCAGTCGCTGCAGCGATCCCTCAAACGCGACCGACGCCTTGTAGACGCCGCTCTGCTCGACCGCCGCTTCGATGTTTTCCAGCCCCTGCACCTCGGTCGAGGCGCGGGCCGCGTCGGCGCCGGTGCGGCGGGCCTCGATCTGGCGGAAAATGTCGGCATTGCGCACGATCCCGCTGACCCGCACGCCCGCCAGCGTGGTGCTGCCGACGCCGCCAATCGAGCCCGACGCCGCAACCTCGCTCAGCTCGGTCGAGCGGCGGACGTAGCCCTCGGTCGAGGCATTGGCGATGTTCTGCGCGGTGACGTCGAGCGCGGCGCGTGCCGCGCGCGTGCCGCTGCGGGCGATGGCGAGCATATCGGAGGACATGGCTTATTCGGTCCCTCCGGACTTGGTGGCAGGCGTCGTCGGGGCGGCTTGCTCCGACGGCAGGAAACGAGCGATCTGTGCCTCGATCTTGGCGGCGAAACCCAGCGCGCCGGTTTGCGAGGCGATGTCGGCGAAGTTGTTGTCCTGCATCTCGCGGAAGGTATCGAGCGCGCTGCCACCGGTGAGGTCGTTGCCGCCGAAATCTGTCTTGCGCGCCGCGGCCAGCATCTGGCGCACGAAGATCGCCTCGAACTGCTTGGCCGTGGCCGACAGCTTCTCGCGGTCGGTCTTGGCGGCGAGGCCCAGTTTGGTGGTGGCAAGGTTCGTGGTGGTAACGCTCGTCATATCACCACCATCTCCGCTTTGAGCGCGCCGGCCTGCTTCAACGCTTCAAGGATCGCCACCAGGTCGGACGGGGTGACGCCCAGCATGTTGAGCGCGTCGACGATCTTGCTCAGCGACGCGCCGGGCTGGAACATCATCACCTTGCGGTTCTCTTCCTCGACCGTGATCTTCGAGCTTTGCTCCACGGCGGTGCGGCCACGGCTGAACGGCGCGGGCTGGACCACGGTGGGCTTCTCGTCGATGCGGACCACCAGCTTGCCGTGGCTGATTGCGGCGGGCGACACGCGCACCGCGCTGTTGATCACGACGGTGCCGGTGCGGCTGTTGACGATCACGCGGGCGGGCGTCTCGGCCGGATCGACGTTGATCATCTCGATCGCTGCCATAAGGCTGGCGCGGGTGTCGGCGGCCGGTGGCAGGCGCAGCGACAGCGAGACGCCGTCGGTGATCGTGGCGGTGCCGGGCAGCTTGGAATTGATCGCGTCGCGCACGCGGCTCGCGGTCAGGAAGTCGGCGGTGAACAGGTTCCAACTCAGGTCCGCGCCGTTGTCGAACCCGGTGGCGACCGCGCGTTCGACGCTGCCGCCATCGGCGATGCGGCCGACGGTGGGGATGTTGATGGTGACGTTCGAGCCGTCACGGCCGCCGACGTCGAGACCGCCGACCGCCAGGTTGCCCTGCGCCATCGCGTAGATCTGGCCGTCCGCGCCATACAGCGGCGTCATGATGAGCGCGCCACCGCGCAGGGACTTGGCCTTGCCGATGGTGGAGACGGTTACGTCGATGCGCTGGCCGGGCTTGGCGAAGGCGGGCAGGTCGGCTGTGATCATCACTGCCGCCGCGTTCTTGAGGCCCGGCTGCACGCCCGGCGGCAGGGTGAAGCCCATGCGGCCCGACACGCCCTTCATCGCCTGCGTGACATAGGCGAGGTTGTCGTCGCCGGTGCCGGGCAGGCCGACGACGACGCCGTAGCCGGTCAGCTGGTTGGAGCGCACGCCCTGGAACTGGCCGAGATCGCGCACCCGCTCGGCATGAGCCGTGCCGACCGCGAACGGGGTGACGATCAGCAGCGCACACAGGGCGGCGGTGAAGGCTTGGAGCAGCTTGCGCATCAGAAGGGGGAGATCACGTTGAAGAAGCGGCCAAGCCAGCCTTGCTTGCTGGCCTGCTGGAGCGCGCCCTTGCCCGAATACTGCGCGTGGACGTCGGCGATGCGTGTGGACAGGACGATGTTGTCGGCATCGATGTCGACCAGACGCACGATGCCCGAGAATCGGACCCATTCGTCGCCTTGGCTGACAACCATCTGCTTTTCACCCCTGACTAGCGCTGTGCCGTTCGGACGGACTTCGACGATGGTGACGGCCAGCGTGGAACTCAGGCTGCTCGTTTGGGCCGCACTGCCCTGTCCATTGAACGACGAAGTGGACGAGGCATTAAGGGCGTTAGGGTTAAGAAACGACAGCGGCCCCGACGTCGGCGGCGTGATCGAGGCGCCGCCGCCCTTGTTGCTTTTGGAATTCACCGCCTTGGCGGCCGTGGTCGTTTCGACCAGCCGGATCGTCAGCGGATCGCCGACCCGGCGTGCACGGTTGCCTTCGTACAACCCGGCATAGCCAAGGTTGGCCTGGAAGATCGAACCGTTGGCGATCGGCAGCGGCGCCTCATAGGGAAGCGTCGGCTCGTAGCCCGAAGGCTTGGGCGCCTTCTTGGCGGCGGCGGGGTCGGGCAGCGCGGCGCTGATCGCGGCGGCGGCGGCAACCGCGCCGGCCATGCGCAACATTCCACGAAGCTGGGCGGGCATGGTGATCACAGGGTCTGGTTCGCGTTGCGCAGCATTTCGTCGACCGACGAGATCATCTTGGAATTGATCTCGTAGGCGCGCTGCGTCTCGATCATGTCGACCATCTCCTCGACGATGTTGACGTTCGAGCCTTCGAGCATGCCCTGGCGGATGTGGCCGCGGCCTTCCTCTCCGGCGACGCCGATCTGGGCGGGGCCCGAGGCGCTGGTCTCCATCATGAAGTTGTCCGAAGCGGGCTGCAGCGCCGCCGGGTTGGTAAACGTGGCGACGGTGATCTGGCCGATTTCCTGCGCTTCGTTCTGGCCTGCGACCTGCGCCGAAACGGTGCCGTCCTGGCTGATCGTCACCGAGGTCGAGCCGGTCGGCACGTTGATCGGCGGCTGCAGCGGATAGCCTTGCGTCGTCACCACCTGGCCTTCGCTGGTCAGCGAGAAGTTGCCGGCCCGAGTATAGCCAAGCTGTCCGCCCGGCAGCTGGACCTGGAAATACCCGTCACCGTCCAGCGCCATGTCATAGGAGCGGTCGGTGGTTTCCAGGGTCCCTTGCGTCTCGATCCGGGTGGTCGACTGCATCGCGACGCCGGTGCCCAGGTTCAACCCGTTGGCATAGGCGGTCTCGCTGGAAGACTGTGCGCCGGCCACGCGCGCGTTCTGGTAGGCCAGCGTCGCGAAGTTGGCGCGGTCGCGCTTGAAACCGGTGGTCGAGACGTTCGCCAGGTTGTTGGCGATGACGCGCATGCGCTGGTCCTGGGCTTCCAGGCCGGTGCGGGCGACGTGCAGGGCGGAGGTTGGCATGGCTTACAGCTTCCTTGGATTAATCGAGGCGCATGAGCTTGGACGAGCCTTCGTCCAGCTCCTTGGCGGTCGAGACGAGCTTGGTGCGCAGATCGAACAGGCGCTGCGATTCGATCATGTCGACCAGGACTTCGGAGGAATTGACGTTCGATTGTTCGACCGATTCAGGGACGACATGCGCGTTGTCGTCGACCGGCAGCACGCCGCCGCCGGGGACGCGGAACACGCCTGTCAGATCCTTTTCCAGGTTCGAGCCGGCGGTGCTGACCAGCTTTAGCCGGTCGATCTTCTGCGGCTCCTGCTCGGGCGTCGAGGGATCGCGCACCATCACCGAGCCATCCTGCGAGATGCTGACGGTGGCGCCGGGCGGCACCATCAGCGGCCCGGTCTCGCCCAGCACCGGCAGCCCCTCGCCGTTTTCGACCACGCCGGTGGTCGAGATCGAGAGGTCGCCGCGCCGGGTATAGGCCTCCTGGCCATCGGCGCCTTGCACCGCCAGCATCGTGTCGCCGGTCATCGCCACGTCGAGCGGGCGCCCGGTGGCGATGATCGCGCCTTCCTTCATGTTGGCGCCCTTGACCTCGGACCGGTTCATCGCCCGCACGTCGAGCTGCGGACCGTCGAGCGTGACGGTCTCTGCCCGCATGACCTCGGCCTTGAAGCCGATGGTCTGTGCGTTCGCCATGTTGCTTGCGATCATGCGCTCGCGCATCATCGAAGCGTTCATGCCGGAGACGGCGGTGTAGACGAGCCGGTCCATCGGTCAGCCCTTACGAACGCAGGCCGATGATGGTCTGCGAGATCTGCGTCGCGGTGTCGATCGCCTTGGCGTTCGCCTGGAAATAGCGCTGCGCCGTGATCAGGTTGACCAGCTCCTCGGCGATATCGACGTTCGAATGCTCGATCGAGCCCGACAGCAGGGCGCCGAAGTCACCGGTGTCGGGAACGCCGCGCTGAGGGGCGCCGGACAGGCCGGTGGCCTTCCAGTTGGAGCTGCCGACCTGCTTGAGGCCATCGGGTGCGATGAAGCTGGCGAGCGAGACCGTGCCCATCGGCAGGGTCGAGCTATCGGCGTAGGATGCGGTGACCGCGCCGCGGCTCGAGATGGTGACACCGACGAAGGCGGCGCCGGCCGCGTTGGTCGCGGGGACCACCACGTCGCTCGGCGTGCCCGGAGGGGCGGTGCCGGGAGCGAAAGCCTGCAGCTTGTTGCCCGAGCCATCGTTGACGATGCCGTTCTCGTCGATCGAGAAGCTGCCGTTGCGCGTGAACATGGTGTCGCCGGTGGGTGACTTGACTTCGAAGAAGCCGTTGCCGGTGATCGCGACGTCCAATGCCGAACCGGTCTGCTCGACCGGGCCGACCGAGAACGTCTGCGTGATCGAGTCCACCGCCGAGCCGATGCCCTGGACTTGCTTGGGGTTGGTGAACGACGAGCTGGCGACGATGTCGGCGAAGTCGACGCGCGACTTCTTGAAGCCGTTGGTCTCGGCGTTGGCGATATTGTGGCTGATGACGTTGAGGTCGGTCTGGGCGTTCTTCAGCCCGCTGATCGAGGTGTAATAGGACATGAGGCTGGCTCCTTACGAGGCGGTCGGTGTGGTGGTGCCGGGGGTAATCGTGGCGGTCTTGGAAATCAGGACGTCGAGCTTGCTGGCGATCGCCTTCATGGTGCTGCCCATCTCGGACGTGCTGGCGAGCGAGGAGAATTGCGCCATCTGCGACAGCATCTGCTTCTGATCGACCGGATCGGTGGGATCCTGCTGCTTCATCTGCTCGGTCATGAGCTTGAGGAAGTCGTTCGCGCCCAGCGAGCCGAGGCCGGTCTTGGCGGTCGTCGTGTCGGTGGCGGCGGTCGTCTTGGCCGCATAGTTCGAGAATACGGAGCTTACGGTCATTTCAACCTCATCGTTTCGAGCATGAGTTGCTTGGCGGTGGAGAGGGCCTCCACCATGTTCTGATACTGGCGCGAGCTTTCGAGCATCTCGACCATCTCGGCGTTTTCATCGACCGGCGCGCTCCACACGTCGCCGTTCTTGTCGGCGAGCGGATGGTTCGGGTCGTGCTGGCGGATCGCGGCGCCATTTTCGCGCACCACGCCCTGCACCTTGACCGAAGCCATGCCGGTGGCGCGGTCGAAGTCTTCGGCGAAGACGGCGCGGATCGGGCGATAGGCCGCCTCTTCGCTGCCGGTGATGGTACCCGCGTTGGCGAGATTGGACGCGGCGGCGTTCATACGTACGAGCTGCGCCGACATGCCGCGCTGGGCGACATCGAACAGGGAGGTGGGGCCGCTCATCGCTTATTCGCCCCGCATCGCGCGCGTCAGCGTGTCGACGCGGCCGCGGATGAATTCGAGCGTGGCGGAATAGCCCACCGCGTTTTCGGAAAACGCAAGCTGCTCGCTTTGCATCTCGACCGTGTTGCCATCCATCGATGGCATCACCGGCGTGCGATAGAGCACCGCGCCCTTGGCGGCGGCATCGGTATCACCGTTCCCGCTCTGGCTCTTGGCGAGCGCGGCGTGAAAGTCGATGTCCTTGGCCTTGTACCCCGGCGTCGCGGCGTTCGCGATGTTGGAGGCGATCATGCCCATCCGCTGCGAACGCAGTTCGAGAGCGGCGGCGTGGATGCCGAACAGGCTCTGGCTCATCGCTTGGGTTCCCTTCCTGGCTTGCATGGTCGTGGGTGTCACGACATTCGCGAGCCATATCAGCAAGCACCGTGCCAACTGCTCTCGACCACGCTGTGCAAGGGCGTCTGGCCGGCCACGCCGCTGGTGATTTCACCCCATAGGCCACACGGGTCACCGCACGGTGGATCGCACGCCACGTTGGCCGGCACCGGCAAGCTCTTGCCGCCAACCGGCAAATGCACGTTGCCGCCAAAAAGTCTTGAAGCGGGCGCCGTTCTTGTGTTGCGAAGGAGTGTCTCGCGTCATGCATCCCCAAGCCCTGATCGATCCCGTGTCCGCCGCCATCGTCGTGGGAGGCACGTTGCTGGCCACGTTCCTGCGCTGCGGGCCGAGCGATTGCCGGGTCGCGCTGGGCGTCGTGTTGGCGCTGGGGCGCAACCGCTTCAATGCCGAGCGTGCCCGCAGCGAACTGGCCACGCACGTGCAGGCGATCCGTCGCGACGGACTGCTGCGCGCGCAGCCGCACCACTTCGGCGACGCCGAGTTCGACGATGCCTGCGACAGCCTGGCCGAGACTCATTCGCTGACCGCCTTGCGCGACGCCCATCGCGCCCACCGCCAAAAGCGACAGGATCGCAGCCGTCGCGCGATCGACGTGTTCGCCCAGGCCGCCGAGATGGCTCCGGTGTTCGGTCTGGCCGGTACGCTGATATCACTCAGCCAGTTGCCGCCCGGTGGCGCCGCGAGCGGCGATTTCACCGGCGCGATCGGCATGGCGGTGATCACCACGCTGTATGGCCTGCTGCTGGGCAACGTGCTGTTCGCTCCGCTGGCCCGGCTGATCGAACGCATCGCCGATGCCGAGGAGTATGAGCGTCAGACGGTGGTCGACTGGCTCGAGACGCAGATCGCGCCAGCGGTGCCGCGATTGCACGAAGGCAAGGCGACATCCGAAAAGGCGCGTGCCTGATGAGCGTTCGCGTCGGCACCGGCTGGCAGACGATCATCGCTGACCTGTCGATGATCCTGTTCATGCTGACGGCTAGCGCCGTGGCGCATCAAGGCTCGCGGACCAGCCCACCGCCAGTCAGCCCACCGCCGGCTAGCGCGGTCACGTCGAAACCGGCGCCCCTTCAGCCCACTGCCCGTGGCGAGCCGGTGGCCGTATGGATCGCCGGCGAGGGGGCGCCGCCGCTGCGCGAGTGGCTGGCGCAGCAACCGCGCGACAGCCGCCAGCAAGTCACCATCACCGCGACGTATGCGCCCGGCGCCATGGCGCAGGCGATGGCGCAGGCCCAAGCCCTGGCCTTGCAGGCGGGGGATGCGCGTGTCGTCGTCGAGCCGGGCCCGGCGAGCGTGAGAGTGGAGATCGGCTACGATGCGCCCGAGGCGCGGCTGGCACATGACTTGCGTAGGGAAGCGGACGCTATCAAGTCCAAGGACCGTTCATGAGCTTCACTCTTGCCATCTTCGCCGCGGCGGCTGCCGCGGGCGGTTATGCCGATCTCGAGACGATCGACCGCGAGGTCGCCGGCTTCACCGGGGCCCAGATCGGGCAGAGCGGCGGCGCGATGACGCCGGTGGACCGGCGCCTGCGCCTGGCACCGTGCGGATCGCCGCTGGCGCTCGCCTGGCGCACCCAGAACCATGAAAGCGTCGTCGTCCAGTGCGGCGATCCCGGCAGCTGGCGGCTGTTCGTGCCGGTCAAGCGCGACATGCAAGGGGCCGGACAGGGCATGGCCGGTGCGCCCGCGATCAATCGCGGCGACGGCATCTCGATCGCGGTCAACGGCGATGGCTTCAGCGTGGCGCAGCCGGGCGAGGCGATGGAGTCCGGCGCGGTCGGCAGCTGGATCCGGGTGCGACCGATCAACGCCAAGCCCAATGCCGAGGCCATGCGCGCGCAAGTCGTGCGCCCCGGCCTGGTCGCGCTGCCGCTCGACTGAGACGCGGCCGACATGATTTTGCCGGGCAGACCGGCAACGATTTGCCGCTTCGCCCCTTAATCGCTTTTCGCCGCTACCGTTCTTTCCTGTAAGAAGTCACACAGGAGCGGCGAAATGCCTCCAATCGAAGTGGGTGCAGCCCGCGCGATCGGCGCGGTAAGTCCCGAATTGACCCGCAGAATCAGTGCGGAAACGGCGACCGACAGTGCCACCGTCAACGCAAGCCCCGCGCAGGCGACCGTGCCGCAAAGCACGCAAGTCGACGCCAAGCCAGCCATCGCCACCAGCGAAGCGCTCGATCCGGGCAAGGAACCGGTCGACATCGATCGCGTGGCGCAGATCCGTAAAGCGGTCGAAAGCGGCTCCTATCCGCTGGTGCCGGCGCGTATCGCCGATGCCATGATCGCCGCCGGCATGTTCCTCAGGAGCAGTAAAGCGTGACCATTCCCCGTTTCCCCGCGCCGGTCCCGGCCACGATCACCAACGCGGCAACCCTGCGCGACTCACTGCGGCAGATGCTTGCCGTGCTCGAGGCAGAGCGGCAGGCGCTTGCCGGGCTGGACGTCGATGGCGTGATGGGTGCGGCGAACGACAAGGGGCGACTTTGCGATGCGCTGGACGGCGCCGCCGGGATCATCCTGGACGACGAATGCCGCGCCATGCTCGAAGCGGCGCGCCGCCTCAACGAGGTAAACCGACAGATTCGCAACCTCGTGGCCGCCAATGTGAGCCGCCGGCTCGACCTGATGACGGGCGGACCGCAGCTTTATCGTGCCGGCCCGCGTCATGCGTACGCCGGCTGAGGCCCATCTTTAAGGGCAATTGGCACGCCCCTTGCTGAACGACTCCGGTAACTTTCCACCGGGATCCAGCATTGAGCGATTCTCCTTACGTCGGCACCTCGGCCCTTCCTGCAGACAACGGCACGCCCGTGCGTGCCGCCATCGCCCGGGCCGCCCAGGCGACCGGTGTCGATTTCAACTACCTGCTGGCGCAAGCCAAGCTGGAGTCCAGCCTGAACCCCTCGGCCAAGGCGCCGACGTCCAGCGCTGCCGGACTTTACCAGTTCACCAAGGGTACCTGGCTGCAGACGCTCGACCGTCACGGCTCCGCCCACGGGCTGGGCTGGGCCGGCGATGCGATCTCGGACGGACAGGTAAGCGACCCCTCGATGCGCGCGCAGATCATGGCGCTGCGCATGGACGCGAACACCTCGGCATTGATGGCGGGTGAACTGGCGGCGGACAACCGCGCCGAACTGGCGACCGCGCTGGGCCGCGAGCCTGACGCCGCCGAGCTTTACCTCGGCCACTTCCTCGGCATCGGCGGCGCGACCAATTTCCTGACCACGCTGGCGAACGATCCCAACGCCAGCGCCGCGGCCCTGCTGCCACAAGCCGCTGCCGCCAACCATGGCATCTTCTATGGTCCGCAAGGCGCGCGCAGCGTGTCCGACATGATGAACCTCATCCGGGGTCGGGTCAGCGGGGCGATGGAAGGCGGCAGCGCCGCGATGTGGGCCGCAACCGGCGCCGGCATGCCGGGCCAGATGCAGACTTTCAACGTGCCGACGCAGCAGCCCACCGGTGGCCCGATCGAGCGTGAGTTCCGCTCTGCCGAGATGCAGATGCCGACCTCGACCAGCCGCTCGATGGCGCAGACGGTCAGCGACAGCTTCGGCGGCAGCGTCGCAAGCGCGCCTGCGCATGTCCGTAACGCCTATGCCCAGCTGGCGAGGCTGGGCCTGTGAGCGCCTTCCTTAATCGCCTTTCCGGGATCGGCTCGCTGGCGCTGCCCAGCGGCATCCTCGTCCTGATCGTGCTGATGATCGTGCCGGTCCCGGCGATCGTGCTCGATATCTCGTTCGTGCTCAACATCGCGCTGTCGGTGGCGATCCTGATGGCGGCGATGAACGCGACCAAGCCGCTCGACTTCTCGTCCTTCCCGTCCGTGCTGCTGTTCGCGACATTGCTGCGCCTGGCGCTCAACGTCGCCTCCACCCGCGTCGTGCTGGTCCACGGCCACGAGGGCGAGGCGGCCGCCGGCATGGTGATCGAAAGCTTCGGCGCGTTCCTGATCGGCGGCAACTTCGCGGTCGGCATTTTCGTGTTCATGATCCTGATGATCATCAACATGGTGGTGGTCACCAAGGGTGCGGGCCGCGTGTCGGAAGTTTCGGCGCGCTTCACCCTCGACGCCTTGCCCGGCAAGCAGATGGCGATCGACGCGGACCTTGCCGCCGGCCTGATGAACGCCGACGAAGCCAAGGCCCGCCGCCGCGAAGTCGCGACCGAAGCCGACTTCTACGGTTCGATGGATGGCGCCAGCAAGTTCGTGAAGGGCGACGCGGTCGCCGCGCTGCTGATCCTGGGCGTCAACATCATCGCCGGTTTCTGCCTGGGCATGATCAGCCACGGCCTGTCCGCAGGCGAGGCGGCGCAGCACTACATCACGCTCGCCATCGGTGACGCGCTGGTGGCGCAAGTGCCCTCGCTGCTGCTCTCGATCGCCGCAGCCGTGATCGTCACCCGCGTCTCGGACACCCGCGATCTTGCCGGCCAGATCGGCGGCCAGTTCGCCACGCCCAGCACCTGGTTGCCGGTGGCGGTGGTGATGGGCGCGATCGGCTGCATTCCGGCGATGCCGCAGTCGATCTTCCTGCCCGCCGCCGCGCTGGCCGGCTGGCTGTGGCACACGCTGAGGAAGCGCGCCAATCGCCCCGCTCCGGTGGCCGAGGAGCCCGCAGCGCTCCCCGTCGATCCCGGCCGCATCGTTCTGGAGGACGTGTCCGACCACACCCTCGTCACCATCGAGCTGGGCTATGGCCTCGTCCAGCTGGTCGACGAGCGCAAGAGCGCGCCGCTGATCACCCGCATCACTGGCGTGCGCAAGCAGCTGAGCCAAACCTTCGGCTTCATCGTGCCCCAGTTCCGCGTACGCGACGCGCTCGACATGGCGCCCAACGATTATCGCATCGTGCTGGGCGGGGTGACGCTGGGCGGTGCCACCATTCGCGCCGATCGGGTGCTGGCGATCGACGCCGGTGAGGCACGCCCCACCCATACCTTGCGGGGCGATGCCACGCGCGATCCCAGCTTCGGCTGCCCGGCCTTGTGGATCGATCCCGCCGCGCGGGACCACGCCGTGGCCGAAGGCTTCCTGACCGTCGATGCCGCGACCGTGATCGCCACGCACCTCAACCAGTTGCTGGCAGAACGACCGCACGACCTGCTCGGCCCCGACGAGGTCCGCATGCTTATCGATGGCGTGAAGGAACACTCTGCCGGTCTGGTCGAAACCATCCATCCGGCACCGCTGAGCCTCGCCGCGATCACGCGTGTGCTGCGCGCGCTGCTGGAAGACGGCATCCCGATCAGCCACCCGCTGCCCATCCTGGCATCGCTGAGCCGCGCGGTCATGCAGACCATCGATCACGATCGCCTCGTCGAACTGGTCCGCGCCGATCTGGGCTCGCTGATCGTCGGGCGCATCTGCCCGCCGCACGAGCGCCTGCCGGTGATCACCCTCGACGCTGGCCTCGAAGGCGCCATCGTCCAGGGCATGCACGATCCGGTCACCGGCCAGCCGGTGATCGAGCCCGACCTCGCGCGCATGATCGGCGAGCGTGTCGCGATGCTGTCGGCCGAGCGGGGCCCCAATGCGATCCCGCTGACGCTGGTGGTGCAGCCGCGCGCCCGCCGGGTGCTGGCCGCGCTGTTGCGGATGCGTGCGCCCGCCTGTCTCGTCCTGTCGATTTCCGAATTGCCGCCGACACAGCCGATCGAGGTCGTCGACGTCATCGGTGCCGCACCGCCTGCCCCGGCGCTGCCCGAACCCCACATCATCGAATCCATGGATATGGCCGCATGAAGCTAGACCATTCGAATTTCGGTTCCAACGCATCGGGTGCGCGTCGCATCGCTGGCGCCTATCAGGGCGATACCGGCGATCGCGTCCGCCGCTTCCTGCCGATGGTCCGTCGCCTCGCCTGGCACGTCAACGGCACCGGCCGTCCCGGTATCGAGGTGGAAGATCTGGTGCAGGCCGGTCTCGTCGCGCTGACCGAATGCGCGCAAAAGCACCAGGGTCCGGGCGAGGACGGCTTCGCGGCCTATGCCAAGATGCGTGTGCGTGGGGCGATGGTCGATCTGATCCGGCGCACGATACCGATGTCGCGGGGCGCCTCGGAACGCAGCCGTAACTTGCGCGAGAAGGAAACCGAACTGCGCGGCACGCTGGGGCGCGACCCAACCTCGTACGAACTGGCCACGGCGCTCGGCGTCGACGAGACTCACCTGGCGGCGCTGCGCGATACCAGCCAGCCGCTGCGGTTCGATTCGATCGACGAGGTCTATTCCGACCAGAACACCGCTTTTGCCGATCAGACGCCAGACAGCCTGAGCTTGCTGCAGGACGAGGAAACCCGCGGCGCGGTGATCGCCGCGATCGGTGGCTTGCCCGAACGGCTGCGGCTGATCGTGTCGCTCTACTTCGTCGAGGAACTCAACCTGTCCGAGATCGCGCAAGTGCTCGATGTGTCGATCCCGCGCATCCACCAGTTGAAGGCGCAAGCCTTGTCCAAGCTGCGCGACGCGCTGGAAGGCGTAGCGGACGTGGTCTGAATCTGCCTCCGGTCATCCCCGCGAGAGCGGGGTTGACGAGGGTTCAGCGGTAAGGCGCCGCCAGCAAGCATAATCCTAGCTTCGCGAACGTCACGTCGGCGAGGCTGCTCGCCACGGCGCAGCCACCCGGAGCGATCTCCTCTCCGGCGACATGGACTGACTGTTCACGCGGGATCACCAGCAACGCGCCGGTATAGCGCGAGGCTATGTCGTCGGACGGCAGACCGGCAACCTGATCCAGCAGGAACAACGGTCCCGGCACCAGCGACACCGTGGTGCCCTCGGCTGCCTTGCCCTTCCACTTGTCGTCGTAGGGCTCGCCGATCGCGATCTCGACGCTCTCGTCCAGGTGCAGTTCGCGCGGGCGGCCATAGTCGTACAGGCGATAGGTGATGTCGGAGTTCTGCTGGACTTCGATCAGGCTGATCCCGGCGCCGATCGCGTGCACCGTATTGGCCGGGATGTAATAGAAATCGCCCGGCGACACCGTATGCCAAGTCATCAGGTGTTCGATCGAACCGTCCAGCGCCGCTGCGCGCATGCGCTCGGCATCGATGTGCTGGTTGAAGCCGATACCCAGCTTCGCGCCCGGCTCGGCCGCGACGATCACCCAGCACTCTTCCTTGCCCTGGCGACCGAGACCCTTGGCGAGGGTCTGGGCATCGCTGGGGTGGACCTGCACCGACAGCGGCTCGCTGGTGAAGATGTACTTGACCAGCAGCTCGGGCAACTCCGGCGGCGGTTCGAACCAGACTTCGCCGATCTTCTTGCCTTCCGGCGCGGTGAACGGCGCAGGCAGGGTTTCGCGACCCCAGGGCTTTTCGACTTCCTTGATAGGGAGTGAGCCGCTCACTGGTTGGCAGCGCCTGAAAGCTTGCCGACTTTCTGGGCGCCGGCGGCAGTTGTGATCATGATATCGTCTCCATCGACCACGACGTAGACACCCTCCAGTCCGATCACGGACACACGCGGGCCGTCGCTATCGACAAGAACATTGCGGCAGTCGACCAGTTCCACCGGCCCGCGCGTGGCATTGCCGTTTTCGTCCTGCTCGCGCGCCAGATGCAACGCCGGCCAGTTGCCGATGTCGGACCACGCCATGTCGGCCGGGACCATCGCAGCGCGCCGGGTGTTCTCCATCACCGCGTAGTCGATCGACTCGCTGTCCACCGCGGCAAAGGCGTCCGCGTCAGGGTGGAAGCGGCGGCCGTCCTCGTGCCCCTTTTCGACCGCGACACGCACCGCGGCCAGAATTGCGGGACGATGCGCTTCGAGCTCGCGCAGGAAATCACCCGCAGTGAAGGCGAAGATGCCGCCGTTCCAGGCATAGGATCCGTCGGCGAGGAAAGCCTCGGCTCGCTCCAGTTCGGGCTTTTCCACGAATTGAGCGGTCCGAAAACCGACCGAACCGATCGCTTCGCCGCGCTTGAGATACCCGAAGCCCGTTTCGGGGGCAGTGGGCTCGATGCCGAGGGATACGAGCCAGCCCTCCTTCGCCAGGCCCGCTGCGGCACACGCCGCTTCGCTGAATGCGCGGGGGTCGCCGATGTGATGATCGCTGGGGCATACCAGCATGACCGCGTCCTCGGGCAGGCGCAATGCCGCCAGCGCGATCGCCGCCGCTGTGTTGCGGGCGACAGGTTCGATGATGATCGAGGCCCCCTCAGCTTCACCGATTTGCGCTTCGACATGCTGGAGATGATTGCGCCCGGTCACGATTATCGGCGGCCCAAAGCCATCGCTCGCCGGACAGCGCAAAAGTGTCGCCTCGAACAAAGTGGCATCACCTACCAGCGGCAAAAATGGTTTGGGCTGGGTCGCCCGGCTGCGCGGCCAGAGCCGCGTACCATTGCCGCCACACAGGATTACCGGGGTGATCGCGCTCATCTTCGTCCTTGCAACTCGTCGCATTAGATTGCTGCTTTGCAACATATGCCGATGCAAAGCCAGAGGTCCGTCTGCACCCCCGGCTTCCGGTGTTCCCGTAGGTGACCATCGGCAAGGCGTAGAGCCTACGTACATCTGCCAGATATGTTGTGCCGGTGTGACGATGCCGCAAGGTGAGACGCCCATCTCCGAAACCGGATGCATCGGCTTGGCTCCGGCATTGCCGAGCGCGACCGCAGTATCGTTCGCGCCATCCGCGTGACCATGGTAGGCGTCGTATGCATGAAGGATGGACGCGCCCTAAGCCTGATCGCGCCGTATGGGTGAGATCGTTGACTTTTTCTCATTCGCGCGGTACGAGGTAGCCCTTCTTATTCCGTTGATGTTCTGGAGTGCCCTATGGCGCGCGTTACCGTCGAAGATTGTGTCGACAAGATCCCCAACCGTTTCGATCTGGTGTTGCTGGCGGCACAGCGTGCGCGCGAGATCTCGGGTGGCGCGGAACTGACCATTGAGCGTGACCGCGACAAGAACCCGGTCGTCGCGCTGCGAGAGATCGCGGAGACGACGGTGCGCCCGGCCAACCTCAAGGAAACACTGGTTTCGTCGCTGCAGCGCGTCCTGCCTGAAGATGATGACGAAATGGACGATGTGGGTTCGCTGAGCCAGTCGGCCGAGGCCCTGCGGATCACCGCTGCCGCGCCGACGCGCAATACCTCCATCGGGTCCGATTACGATGGCTGAGGCCTGATCGGGCAGGCGAAACGCGGGGACGGTCGGGCGTGGCGAAACGCGAACGGACGCTTCCGCGTATTGCCGGCCTGGTTCGTGCACCCAGGTCGGTTCCGACAACCCAGCTGCGCAAGAGTGCGACGATCGCGGTCTATAGCGTCAAGGGCGGTGTCGGAAAGACCACTGTCGCTGCAAACCTGGCTTGGTGTTCCGCCGAGCTATCAGGGCGTCCCACTTTGTTGTGGGACCTCGATGCCGCGGGCGGATCGGGGTTTCTCTATGGACTCGACCCGTTAGCGTCCTCGCAGGCGGGCGAAGTGTTTTCGCGCGATGCCGATCCCGACGCGCTCATACGCGAGACGGAATTTTCCGGTCTGGACGTCCTTCCGGCAGACGAATCGATCCGCAGCATCGATGCGACGCTCAACGCCATCGGCAAGCGCAAGCGGCTGGCGCGTCTTACCGAGATGCTGGGGTCGCGCTATGAGCGGATCGTGCTGGATTGTCCGCCGGTCATGAACGAGTTGAGCGCGCAAGTCGTGCGCGCGGCGGACCTGATCATCGTGCCGCTGCCGCCGTCGCCCTTATCGGCCCGGGCGCTCGAACTGGTGGTGCGCGAAGTTGCGGATCACGCCAAGCGGCACCCGCCGATCCTCCCCGTCCTCTCGATGATCGACATGCGCCGCGCTCTGCACAAGCAGGTACGCGAAGCGCATCCGGACTGGCCGACGATCCCCTACACCAGCGCGATCGAACAATGCGCCGTGCAACAGCGGCCGGTCGGGGCGATCGCCCCGCAAAGTCCCTCGGCTCAACGTTTCATCGGCTTGTGGCGTGCGATCGAGAAGAAGCTTGAGGATCGAGGCAGCTGATCCGCGTCAGATGACAGCATGCTTTGAAGGTGGCTTTAGCACGCAGGCGTAATGCGCCAGGAGAGCGGGGGCGTGGTTTCACACCAAGGCCGGGCTATGCGGGGTAGGTGTCCTGGCTCGAATGCCCTATCCGCGATCCGTCACGTATCCCCTTCCATGGAGCACGAAAAAGGGCCGAGAGTTTCCCCACGGCCCTTCTCTTAAGACTACGGGCTAGCGAAAATCAGGCGCCTTGCGGCGCTGCTCCGCCTGAAAAACGTTTGCCTGTCTTCGGGATCGAGGACCCCTTGACCGCTACCGCTCGAGCGGGGCCCTTGGGTTCGTTGGGCCGGTCGAGCTCGCCAGTTTCCATCAGCTGCTTGATATCGTCACCGCTCAGGGTTTCGTATTCGAGCATGGCGTTCGCCAGCAGGTGCAACTTTTCGGCCTGATCCTGCAAGATGTCGGTCGCACGCTTGTGCGCGGTGTCGACGAGCAGGCGGATCTCGCTATCGATCAGCTTGTTGGTCTCGTCAGAGCCCATCAGTCGGGCCGAAGCGCCCATGCCAAGATAGCCTTCCTGCTGCTCTTCGTACTGCAGCGGTCCCAGCTTGTCCGACATGCCCCACTTGGTGACCATGTTGCGGGCGAGGCCGGTGGCGTACTGGATGTCCGAAGACGCGCCCGAGCTGACCTTGTCGTAACCGAAGATGATCTCTTCGGCGACGCGACCGCCCATGGCGACGGAGAGGTTCGCAAGCATCTTGTCACGATGGTACGAGTAGCTGTCACGCTCCGGCAGGCGCATCACCATGCCCAGCGCGCGACCGCGCGGAATGATCGTGGCCTTGTGGATCGGATCGGACGCGGGCTCGTTGATCGAGATGATCGCATGGCCGGCCTCGTGATAGGCGGTCATCTTCTTCTCGTCGTCGGTCATCACCATCGAGCGGCGTTCGGCGCCCATCATGACCTTGTCCTTGGCATCCTCGAACTCCTGCATGGCGACCAAGCGCTTGTTGCGACGCGCGGCGAGCAAGGCGGCTTCGTTGACGAGGTTGGCGAGGTCCGCACCCGAGAAACCGGGGGTGCCGCGAGCGATGACGCGCGGCAGCACGTCGGGAGCCAAGGGCACCTTCTTCATGTGCACCGACAGGATCTTCTCGCGACCCTCGATGTCGGGGATCGGCACCACGACCTGACGATCGAAGCGGCCCGGACGCAGCAGGGCGGGGTCGAGCACGTCGGGGCGGTTGGTGGCCGCGATGATGATGATGCCCTCGTTGGCCTCAAAACCGTCCATTTCGACCAGCAGCTGGTTCAGCGTCTGCTCGCGCTCGTCGTTCGAGTTGCCCATGCCATGACCGCGATGGCGGCCAACGGCGTCGATTTCGTCGATGAAGACGATGCAGGGTGCGTTCTTCTTGGCCTGCTCGAACATGTCGCGCACGCGGCTGGCGCCGACGCCGACGAACATCTCGACGAAGTCGGAGCCCGAGATGGTGAAGAACGGCACGCCGGCCTCACCCGCGATGGCGCGAGCCAGCAGTGTCTTACCCGTACCGGGCGAGCCGACCAGCAGCGCGCCCTTGGGGATCTGGCCACCCAGCTTAGAGAAGCGCGTAGGGTCGCGCAGGAACTCGACGATCTCTTCCAGCTCCTCGCGCGCTTCGTCGATGCCGGCGACATCGTCGAAAGTAACGCGACCCGAACGTTCGGTCAGCAGCTTGGCCTTGGATTTGCCGAAACCCATCGCGCCCGATCCGCCACCCTTTTGCACCTGACGCAGCGCGAAGAACGCGACGCCAAGGATCAGCACGAACGGCAGCGCCTGAACCAGGATGTAGAGCAATAGGTTGGGCTCATCCGCAGCCTTGCCGGCATAGCTGACGTCATTTTGCTGAAGCAGCTGCGGCAACGTGGTGTCGTTGGGAATCGGGATGGTGCTGAACGAGTCGCCGTTCTTGTACTTGCCGACGATGCGATCGGATCCGATCTGCACTTCGGCGACAGTGCCGCCCGCCACCTTCGACCGGAAATCCGAATAGCGAATCGACTGTCCGACATCGCTGCGCGACCCGAACATCGAAACGACCATCAGCAAAGCCAGGAAGATGCCGCCCCACACCAGAAGGCTTTTGATCCAGGGATTGCCGTTGGGCTGCTGATCGTCGTTCATAGCTGTCTTTCGAAACTCGCTTTGCCTTCGTAATGTAGGCCGAAGACACTGAATGACAAGTTATCGCCGGGCGTCAGAGAAATCGACTTTGGTGCAATCCGCGATCGTCGTTCAGCGCGCCGTCGTGAGCCGCAGTGCCGGCAGTGACAGGATCATTTCGCAGCCGGGATCGGCGTTGCGCAGTGTATAATCGGCGCCGAGCTGGCGGCTCAGGATGCGCGAGATCCGCAAGCCCAGGCTGTCCGTCAAACTCGGGTCGAGGCCCAGGCGCAGGCCATGTCCATCGTCGCGCACGCTCAGGCGGACCATGTCCCTTCGGGTCACGAGTTCCACCACGATGCGGCCGTGATCGCGATCGCTGAAACCATGTTCGAGCGTGTTGGCGATGGCCTCTGACAGGATCAGCGCCAGTGGCACCGCGGCATCGGGCGGCAGCACCAGCCCGGTCGATGCCTCGACGTTGCAGGTCACGCCCGGCTTGCCGCTGGATCGGATAAGCTGATCGCACACGTCGCCGACGAAATCGTCGATCGGCACCAATTCGCCAGTGGTGCGATAGAGCTGCCGCTGGATCGCCCCGATGATCTGGATGCGCGACACCGCGTCCTCGATCGCGCGTCGTGCAAGCGGCTGGTCCAGCTTGCGCAACTGCAGCGAGAGCACTGCGGCCACCATCTGCAGGTTGTTGCCAACGCGATGCTGCAGTTCCTGGAACAGCAGTTCGGAGCGTTCGGCCAGCTTCGTGCTGTGCTCGGCCAGGCGGCGTCCCTCTTCGCGCGCGGCGCGCAAGCGGGCGTTGGCGCGCTGCATCCAGTGGATCAGCGCGATGTCGACTGCGACGACGCCGCAGTAGAATGCCATGGCGATCAGGCTGGCAGGCGAGAACGCGAGTGTGAACACCGGCGGGATGAACAGGTACCAGGCGAAAAGGCCACACATAGTACCGGCGCAGATGCCCGCACCGCGTCCGAACAGGAACGAACTGACGATGACGACCGGAAAGAACGTCAGGAACGGGTAACCCGGTGGCAGCGAATCATCGAGAACCCAGCGCACGGCGAGTGCCGAGATGCTCAGCACCAGGACCAGCGCATAGCGCCAAGCCGGTCGCTCCTGCAGCAGCGGCAGCTGTTCGAACTCGTCCACGGCCTTCCCAAGGTGGATCATCGGGCCGGGTCTTCGCGAACAAGCATGCCTGGGCGGCAGCAGGGCAAGCGCATCTCCATCTTCCCCCGCTATCAATCAGGACAGCCGATGGCGAGACGTATTCGCCATGGCCATAGCTGGCATGCGGCGCATGGTCCGCGCTGGCCAGAGGCTGGCGCGGGTGTGATGCGGCGGCGGCTATGGAACATCACGCGCACGGCTGTATCGTAGCCGACATGACTGACAATCCGCGCATCAATCCCGTCTATGCCACGATGAGCCGAACCGTGTTCGACCGCATGAGCGCGCTGGCTCGTGAACATGGCGCGATCAACCTTGGGCAGGGGTTCCCCGATGCTCCCGGCCCGGCGCCGTTGCTCGATGCCGCGGCGCGCGCGTTGCAGGATCGCTCCAGCCAGTACCCTCCCGGAGCGGGCGTCGCCGAGTTGCGCGTTGCGGTAAGTGACTACTACGTCCGGCGGCAGGGGCTGGCGCTTCAGGCCGGGGATGTGACCGTGACCTCGGGCGCGACCGAGGCCCTGGCCGCGTCGCTGCTGGCGCTGGTCCAAGCCGGCGACGAGGTGATCCTGTTCCAGCCGGCATACGACGCCTATGCACCGATGATCCGGCGCGCGGGCGGGGTGCCGGTATCGGTGCCGCTTGCGCCGCCAGCCTTCGCCTATCCACTCGCTCGGCTGGAGGCGGCAATGGGGCCACGCACGCGATTGCTGATGCTCAACGATCCGCTCAACCCCGCCGGAACCGTGGCCAGCGAGGAGGAGCTTGGCGGTATCGCGCGAATATGCGTCGCCCACGATCTCATCGCGATTTGTGACGAAGTTTGGGAGGATGTGCGTTTCGACGGTGTGCCTCACCGATCGCTGATGTCCTTTCCCGGCATGGCTGAGCGCTGCGTGAAGATCGGTTCGGCGGGCAAGATCTTCGGGCTCACCGGATGGAAGATCGGCTGGATGGCGGCAAGTGGCGCTACCGGCACCGCTCTGGCCCGCGCGCACCAGTTCTTGACATATGCGACCGCCGTGCCGCTGCAGTGGGCGGTGGCCGACGGCCTGGCGATGTCGGACGCCATGCTCGATGCGCAGCGGGCGGGCTGGGCCGCCTCTCGCGCGCGGTTGCGTGATGGTCTGGCGCAGGCCGGCTACGCCGTCCTGCCCAACGCGGCGACCTGGTTCCTTTGCGTCGACCTTGCGGCTTCCGGCATCGCGCTGGACGATGCGACCTTCGCGGAGCGCGCGGTGCGCGAAGCGGGCGTAGCGACGATCCCGGTCTCCGCGCTGTTCGAAGGCGAGGGCGCGCCTGTGACGATCGTGCGGCTCTGCTTCACCAAGGCCGACGCCGTGATCGATGAGGCGGTGGCGCGGCTGGCCCGGTTTCGGCGCGCCCTGCTCTGAAGTCGTGGCGATCGGACGGCGCCCATCTCCGTCTGGCAGATAGGCGGCAACATGATCTTGCGGTTTTGCTGCAATGCGGCATTCTCGTGGCCGAGTGCGGATCCGCATGGGGGCTTTGAGCATGCACGACGATCGTGGCGCACTTTCCAGGCCGGATTTCACGAATGCCGATCTGGCCAATGCCGATCTGGCACCGACCGGGCCGGAGCAGCGGACCTGGCGCTGGTATCACTTCGCGGCGCTGTGGGTGGGCATGATCGTCGCGGTGCCGACGTGGATGCTGGCCTCGGGCCTTATCGAGCAGGGCATGTCGGCGGCGCAGGCGGCCTGGACGGTGCTGCTGGGCAACATCATCATTCTGGTGCCGATGCTGCTGATCGGCCATCCCGGCGCGCGGTATGGCGTGCCGTTCGCGGTGCTGGTGCGCGCCTCGTTCGGCACCACCGGCGCGCGGCTGCCGGCGCTGGCCCGCGCGCTGGTCGCCTGCGGATGGTACGGCATCCAGACCTGGATCGGCGGCGAGGCGCTGCTGACGTTGCTGGGCATCTTCCTCAAGCAGGACTTGCGCGGCGCGACGCTGCCGATCCTCGGCATCGGCGCGGGACAGCTGCTGGCTTTCCTGGTGTTCTGGGCGGTGCAGCTGCTGTTCGTTCGCAAGGGTCTGCTCACGATCCGGCGGCTGGAAACCTGGACGGCGCCGCTCAAGCTGATCGCCTGCATTGGCCTGTTGTGGTGGGCGCTCGATGCGGCGGGTGGGCTGGGTCCGATCTTCGCCACGCCATCCGCGTTCGCGCCGGGGGGCGCGAAGGAGGGGCAGTTCTGGGCCGTGTTCCTGCCGACCCTGACCGCGATGGTCGGCTTCTGGGGCACGCTGGCGCTGAATATCCCGGACTTCACCCGGTTCGCCCGCAGCCAGCGCGATCAGGCGATCGGCCAGACGCTCGGCCTGCCGCCGACGATGGGCCTGATCGCGCTGATCAGCGTCATGACCACATCCGCCACGGTGGTGATCTATGGCAAGGCGATCTGGGATCCGGTCGAGCTGGCCGGCACGCTGTCGGGTCCGTTCGTGCTGCTGGGCCTCATCGTGATCGCGGTCGATACCGTGTCGTGCAACATCGCCGCCAACCTGGTGTGTTCGGCCTATGACTTCGCTTCGATCGCGCCATCGCGCATCGATTACCGGCGTGGCGCGCTGATCACCGCCTGCATCGGCCTGTTCATGATGCCGTGGAAACTGCTGGAGAGCACGCAGGGCTTCATCTTCACCTGGCTGACCGGCTACGGCGCGTTGCTCGGGCCGATCGCGGGCATCCTCATCGGCGACTACTGGCTGGTGCGCGGGACCAGGCTGGACGTCGCCGGGCTCTATCAAGCGGACGGGCCCTACGCCTACGGCAACGGCTGGAACGGCAAGGCGCTGATGGCGCTGGTGCTGGGTATCGCGCCCAACCTGCCGGGGTTCCTGGCCGTAGCGGCACCCGGGACGTTCGGCGGCATCGGCGCGCCGTGGCCCGGAATATACACCTATGCCTGGTTCGTGGGCGTGGCGGTTTCGCTGGTGAGCTATACGGTTATGATGAAGGCGGATCGATCGCTGGCCGAGCCGGAATGGCAGGCGGCGTGATGCCTAGCGTGCCACCCGCCCGCGGTTCCTGACGGTATCGGTCAGACGTCCTTATCGCCCAGCCAGTGCTCGGTCTCGGGCGGCACGAAGTTGACGATTCGATCCAGCATCACCTCGGGATCCTTCTCCACCAGCAACATCGCGCGGTGACGCGGCTGGAGGAAGCCTTGTGACACCACATGGTCGATGAACTCGCGCAACTGCGAATAGAAGCCGCCGACGTCGAGCAGCCCGACCGGCTTGGCGTGATAGCCAAGCTGCGACCAGCACCACGCCTCGAACATTTCCTCGAACGTGCCGATCCCGCCGGGCAGGGTGACGAAGCCGTCCGCGAGGTTGGCCATCATCGCCTTGCGCTCGTGCATGGTCTGGACGACGTGCAGCTCAGTGATGCCCTGGTGATCGTGTTCGCGCGCGCGCAGCGCTTCGGGGATGACGCCGATCACTTCGCCGCCCGCCGCGCAGACCGCATCGGCGATCACGCCCATCAGCCCGACCTGGCCACCGCCATAGACAAGGCCGATGCCGCGCTTGGCCAACAAGGTGCCGAACTGCTCGGCGGCTTCGCGGTAGATCGGCAGGGTTCCGGCTGACGAGCCGAGATAGACGCAGATCCGCATCAGGAAACTCCTTTGTTTGGAGGCGGCACCGGCCTGCGCGCCCACCCGACCTCCCATCAGAATACGCTGTTCGGGAGGTCGGGTGGGCGCGCAGGCCGGTGCCGCGCCTAGATCAGGAAAGCCGCTCGGGCACCGACAGCGCTTCCTCGACAATCGAGGCCTTGGTGCTGACCGACTCCCACGGGAACACGAACCAGCGCTTGTCCTCGGCGCGGTCGATTGCGTCGGTCCAGTAATCGACCGTGGCGCGGCTGCCGCTGTTGTTGATCAGCACGGCGAAGCGCAGATTGTCGGCGGTGCAGCCGTTGCCCAGCAGCAGGTCACGGATATAGGTGATGGTGCTGCCGCTGTCGTTGATGTCGTCCACGAACAGCAGCCGCGAGCCCTGCGCGCTCATTGCCGCGACTTTGGCGAGCAGTTCGTCGGCAAAGCCGGGCACGCGGCTGGAGTGGTCGATCGACAGCATCGGCAGCTCCAGCTGATGCGAGATGTAGACCGCCGGCACCAGACCGCCACGACCCACGCCGATCACGAATTCGGGCCGCCAGTCGCTTTCCAGGATCTTGCGCGACAGCAGCCGCACCTTGGCGAGGAACTCCTCGTAGTATTCCAGGTAATACAGTTCGGGTTCGGCCGCTTCGCTCATCGATGTTCCTGTCCGCTGGTGTCACGGGTGACGTGCCGGGTTACCCAACCTCGCCGCACTCGGCAAATGCTGATCATCCGGGCGTCCCGGCGCGTGCCTCGACCCCCTGCATCATCGCGGCATAGCTCAGCTGCGAGAAAGCGGTCTCGATCTCGCCCAGCACGATCCCGGCGGCATAGGTCGGCGTGCGGGCGGAGGCGGTGCACAGCGCCAGGGTCATCGGTCGCAGCAGCGTGTCGGAGATGCGGGTGAACGCCAACAGTCCACGCTCGACCTCGGTCATCACGTCGAGCGAGGTGAGCACGCCGACGCCGACGCCCTGCAGCACCAGCGAGGTGATCATCTGGATGTTGTCCGAACTGGCGGCGCGTTCGGGCTGCAACCCGGTCGCGCCTTCGAGCACGGCGATCTGCTGCGAGACCTGCAGCGGCTCGGCCGGCACGATCAAGGGCTCGCCCATGCACGCGGAAAAGCGCGCCTCGCTGCGCCGGGCAAGGTGATGGCCGGAGGGGGTGACGAAACCCAGCACCACTTCGGCGAAGGCGCGCACGGTGAGGTCGCGATAGGAATGGGGTTCGAACAGGATGCCGAAATCGACCTCGCCCGCACTCACCGCGCGGCGCACTGCCTCGTTCTCCAGCACGCGAACGGAAATGGTGATGCCGGGATAGCGCTGCTGCAGCGCGTGGATCGCGCCCGGGATCACGCCCTTTGCCATCGCGTCGATCACCGCCATGTCGACATGGCCGCGCTTCAACCCGCGCAAGTCCTCGATCTGCGCGCGTACGTCGGCCATGTTCTTTTGCCAACGCCCGCCCGCCGCCATCATGATCTCGCCCGCCGCGGTCAGCCGCAGGCCCGAGGGCAGGCGCTCGAACAACGGCGTTCCCAATTCCGCCTCGACGTTAAGGATCTGGCGCGCGATCGCCGAGGCGGAGACGTTGAGCTCGTCGGCGGCTCGCCGGATCGAGCCGAGGCGGCCCACGGTCATGAAGTAGCGCAGGAAACGGGAAAAGGCGGGCATTCAGGTGTGCTCTGTTTTTTGCAACGCGGTGCGAGATTCATTGCGTTTGCGCGGTGCATGTCAAGCGCATACCGTTTGGAAAGTGCGCGGGAGGGTTAATTGGCATCCGCGACACAATGAGGGCTTCTACTAACACGAGATTGACATGGCGCGGCCCCGGCCGTTCGCCGCGCGCCGGCCTGAACGCTTTGTTTGCGTGACGGCACAGGCACCGCGGTGACGTGTCGGGGCGCAGGCGGGTCACGATCGCCAGACAGAAACCTCAGCCCCGCAACGAGGGCGAGACGAGGGCACCGGGGGGAGGCGACACACGCATCGGGGATTGCGGACGGGGGAGGAGACTTCGACCGATCGCAGACCCATTCAGGGGGTTTTACATGACGGCCAAGCTCACCACGGTTGCTTCGCGCGGCGATACCGCGACACCGTACACCCGATCCGCACGATTTGTGACGGCGCTGACAACCGGCCTGCTGGGCTGCACCGCGCTGAGCACGGCCGCCTTCGCGCAAGACACCGCCGCCAGCACGACGTCGGGCGAAGAACCCGCCGGCGACATCGTCGTCACAGGCGCGCTGGACGCTTTGCCGGTAAAGGGCGTGGGCACCGTGCTTGGCTTCGACAAGACGCTGACGGAAACCCCGCGTTCGGTCTCGACTGTCAGCCGGGCGCAGATCGAGCGTTTCGGCGTCACCAGCATCTACGACCTGATCGCGCAGGCGCCGGGCACGTTCACCAACTCGTTCTTCGGCGTCGGCGGTTCGCTCGATATTCGTGGCACCCCGGGCGAGACCTATTTCCGGGGCATCCGTCGCCTCGACAATCCGGGCAACTACCCCACGCCGATCGGCGCCGCCGACCGTATCGACATCGTGCGCGGCCCTGCCTCGCCGATCATGGGCCCGGCCAAGACCGGCGGTTACATCAACTTCGTGCCAAAGTCCGCGCGCGTCTCGGGCGGCGGCTACCTGAGCGAGCCCAAGGCGGAGTTCACCTACACGCGCGGCAGCTGGAACAACAACGTGCTATCCGCCAACGTCGTCGGCCCCGGCAGCATCGGCAATCATGCGTTCGGCTACAGCCTGTATGGCGAGGTGACCGATGCCGACAGCTATTACGACAACATCAAGACCCGACAGACGCTGCTGCAAGGCTCGTTCGACACCGAGATCACGCCTGACCTTCGGGTCGAGTTCGGCGGCATGTACCAGAATTTCAAAGGCACGCAGAACGGCGGCTGGAACCGCGTGACGCAGGACCTGATCGACAACGGCACCTACATCACCGGGCAGGCCAAGCCGCTCGACACCGATGGCGACGGCAAGATCTCCGCGCCCGAAGCCCGTGCGGCCAACGGCGGCAGGGGCCTGGGTACGTTCGGCGGCGCGTTCTGCACCACCCCGCCGTTCAGCAACCCCTTCGCTTCGGGCCTCAACAACGCGTGTCTGGCGACGCTCTACCCGGACTCCGGCCTGACCAACGTCGGCACCACCAAGCTGAGCCGCAAGAAGACGCTGACGGGCGAGAACGACTTCCTGGATAACATCGCGACGACGCTCTACGCCGACCTGATCTGGGACGGCGGCAACGACCTCGAGATCAAGAACCAGGCGTTTTACGACGGCTACAAGAACAGCAACGAGAACGCCTATGGCTTCTCGCAAAAGGCGGACTCCTACGTGATCGAGGACAAGGTGGTCCTGTCCAAGAAGTTCACCAACGATGCCGGCGTCTTCTCGATCCAGGCGGCGCCGTCGATCCGCTATACCAAGTTCAACCACGCGGACGATTTCGGCTACGAATACTTCGGTCGCGTCGACCTGAGCCAGGGTTACAACGCGCTGTCGAACCGGCTGGTATCGACACGCACGGATTCTGATTATTCGAGCTACTTCAAGGGGCACTACACCGACGCCGCGTTCAGCCTGCTGGCCGACCTCGACTTCGCCTTCGGCCTCGATATCACCGTGGGCGGTCGCTACGATCGCATGAGCGTGACTTCGACAGCCGTGCTGCCCAAGATCGACGCGACCCAGTTCAACGTCAACATCCCGCTGGCCGCGGTCAACACCGCCAATCGACCCAATGGCAACAACACGCAGAAGGACAGCAAGGGCGTGTGGTCGTACACCGCCAGCGCCAACTACAAGCTGCCCTTCGGCCTGATCCCCTATGCCACAATCGCCAAGCAGTCGGTCATCATCACCGGGCAGGGTGCCGAGGTCGATCCCTCCAACGTCTACAACAATGGCTGGATCACCGCGTCGAAGCTCTACGAAGGCGGCGTCAAGGGCAGCTGGCTGGACAACAAGCTGTATGCGGCGCTGTCGGTCTACAAGCAGACGCGCACCGACTACACGATCCAGTCGCTTACGGTGAACCAGGCGATCAAGACCACGGGCCTTGAGGCCGAAGCGCGCTGGTCGGTCGATCGCCATCTGCTGCTGACCGCCGCCTATACCCATACCAAGGTGGTGAACCTGTCGTTCCTCAACGGCGGTGGCGCGTTCTTCTATTACTATGGCGCCGATCTGCTGGCGGCGAACGGCGTCGACCCCACGCTGATCCTGGGCGCCGCGCCCAACGGTCTGGTCGCGCTGACCGACAAGAGCATGGCCGAGCGGCCGGGCATCCCACGCAACCTCTATTCGGGTACGGCATCGTATTCGTTCGACAACGGCATCTCGCTGACCGCCAGCGCCTATCACGTGCCCAAGCAATGGGCGGACTATCCGCACACGCTGCGCCTGCCGTCGTACACCATCGTCGATCTGGGCGTGACGTACGACACCGAGCACTGGATGTTCCAGGTCAACGTCAAGAACGCGCTGAACGAGCGCTATTTCCGCGCCAACTTCGTCGAACTCTATGCCTCGCAGAACGTCAAGCCCGAACTGCCGCGTAGCTGGCAGGGCACCGTCAAGTACAAGTTCTGAAAGGTCTTTGCCTCGTCATCCCCGCATCTGCCGGGGATGACGATGAACCGATAATGAGAAAGCTTTCGATGCGCCCGATGTCGCTTGCCATGATCCTCGCCGGATTGGGCGCCATAACCGTGCTGCCTGCCCATGCGGCCCCGCCACCCGCCCATGCGGCTGCCGATTGTGCACCCGCCCGGCCTTGCGCCTCGCCCCTGCCGGTCAAGGTGGTGATCGTCTCGCTGTTCGAGATCGGCAAGGACGAGGGGGACGTCGCCGGCGAGTTCCAGCTGTGGAAGGCGCGGCGTGGCCTGACGCAGCGGATCGCGTTTCCGCAAGGATTTCACGACCTTTACTACAATCCCACGACGCAGGTGCTGGGTATCGTCACCGGCGTCGGTACCGCGCGATCGACCGCGGCGACGATGGCGCTGGGGCTCGACCCGCGCTTCGACCTGCGCCGCGCCTACTGGCTGGTCGCCGGCATCGCCGGGATCGATCCCGAGGATGCCTCGATCGGGTCGACCGCCTGGGCGCGCTATGTCGTCGATGGCGATCTGGCGCACGAGATCGACGCGCGCGAGATCCCGAAGGACTGGAAGACCGGCTACTTCGCCCGCAACACCAAGGGGCCCAACGACTGGACCACCAGGCTCGACACGTCCGGCGGTGACGTGTTCCGGCTCAACCCGGCGCTGGTCGGGTGGGCTTACGGCCTGACCAAGGACATCAAGCTGCCGGACGCACCCGCCATCCGCGCCGAGCGGATGCGCTTTACCGGCTATCCCAACGCGCAGAAGCCGCCGTTCGTGCTGGAAGGGGAGCAATTGTCGGCGATGACCTTCTGGCACGGCAAGCTGCTGACGAACTGGGCCAACGACTGGGTCAAGCGCTGGACAGACGGCAAGGGCGAGTTCGTCACTTCGGCGATGGAGGACACCGGCGTGCTTCAGGCGATGACCTACCTCGATGCGGCGGGCCGGGCCGACAAGGACCGCGTGCTGGTGCTGCGGGCGGGCAGCAACTACACGATGCCGCCACCCGGCACCGAGGCCGCCAGCTACCTGCTGCGCGAGAACGAGGGCTACGCCGGGCTGGAGGCGGCGGTGGAGAACCTCTACGTCGTCGGTTCCAAGGTGGTCGATGCCTGGCTCGACCACTGGGATCGCTTCGAGGCCGCCCCGCCGCGCTGACGCGCTACTTGGCCGGGGCGAACTGGAACCGGCAGGCGAGGCCGAAGTGGTCGGAGTTGCCGGCGCCGGTGCGCCGGCAATCCGCGCCGGCCCAGCGATCGTCGGCCATCATGTGATCGATCCCGACGAACGCGGGTATCGGGCGATTGGCCGGATACGTCGGGATGAAGCCGTCGGCGCGCTGCAGATGCGCTTCCTTGGCAAGGCGGGTCAGCCCGAAGCTGCCGGTCGCGGCGTTGAAGTCGCCCGCGACGATCACCGGCAGTTTGGCATTGGCGCGCGCGACCAGCGCCAGCAGGTGCGCGAATCGTTCGGCGCCGGGGTCGTAGGGCCGAGGCATGTGGACGTTGATCAGCCGAAACCGCCCGAATGGCGCTTCGACCTCGGCGACGAGCACATCGGGCGTTGCGCGCCTTTTGTCGTATCGCATGAGGATGTGGCGCAGCGGCCATCGCGAAATGATAAGCAGCGTACAGGTGGGTCGCCGGCAGGATTTGAGGCGGTAGTACGTCGGCAGCAGCGTGCCGATCACTTGCGCGGCGTTGCCGTTGGCTTCCTGCAGCAGCACGATGTCAGGCTTCTCGGCCATGACGGCCTTGCGGATGCCTTCCGGTTTCGGATTGGCGTGAAAGGCGCTCAGCGTCATGATCCTGAGGCTGGGCGGCCCCCCCTGCGCCGGACGGCCGCGCTGCGCGAACGCGGCGCCGCCCAGTTGCACGGTGCCCACGATCAGGCCGATCCCGGCCAGGATCGCCACCCACCGATCGCGCATCGCCAGCCCGACGACCAAGACCAGCGCCAGACCGATCAGCAGCGGCGGCAGCAGCGCGTTGATCTGATCCAGCAAGTGGTACGATCGGCCGGCTTGGCCGAGCAGCACCAGCGTCGTGGCTCCGGCTGCGGCAAGGCCCAGCACCGATCGAACGATCCGGCGAACCTTCATCGAGCCGTATGCCCAAGCGAGCCGGCGAAGCCGCCCAGCGATGCGGCCGCCACCATGGTATGCGCTGCCTGCATGCACGTCCTCGCGATAGAGCCGATCGTAGCCGCCGTGCCGGGCAAGCCGGTTGCTGCAAGTGCGAAGGTAGCCGCCTCCTGCCATCCTCGCAACCCGGCGATACCGATCGCGAATGGCCTCATGCCGCGACGTCGCGCAGCTTTCCCTGGGGCGGCACGATTGCAAGCGCGCACCCAGCACCCCAAAACAGGATGATGCAGCAATCCAGTACCACCCTTCGCTTCGATACCTCCGGCCGCGGGCTGACCGACATCACCGATGTCGTCGCGCGATGGCTGGCCGAAGCACGGATCGACGAAGGGGTGCTGACCTTGCTGTGCCGCCACACCTCGGCCTCGCTGCTGATCCAGGAAAATGCCGCGCGCGCCGTGCGCAGCGATCTGCTTGCCTGGTTCGAGCAGGTCGCGCCCGAAGGCGATCACTACGCCCATGACGATGAAGGGCCCGACGACATGCCTGCGCACTTGCGCGCCACGCTGACCGGGGTGAACCTTCAGATCCCCATCGCGGGCGGACGGATGCGCCTTGGCACCTGGCAGGGGATATACCTTGCCGAGCATCGTCGGATGCCGCACCGTCGCGAAATCGCCGTCCATGTGATCGGCGAGTGAAGCGGAGCGTCATGCCGGTCGAGTCCGAGATATCCAGGGGTGCGGTGGCGGGTGATGCCGGATCGATCGAGCGTCCAACGCCCAAGGGCGGGGACGTGGTGCGGCGTCATCGCCTTTCCACGCGCATCTGGCATGCGGTCAACGCGGTGACCCTGCTCGTCATGCTGATGAGCGGTTTGATGATCTTCAACGCGCACCCCCGCCTCTACTGGGGCGAATATGGCGCCAACTTCGACCGGGCCTGGCTCGAGATCGGGCAGCAGAGCGGGCAGGGGTTCCTGCGCATCGGCTCGCTGCGGATGCCGATGGGGCACTGGCTGGGCGCGTGGACCGACGCGGCGGGGATCGAGCGGCACCGCGCCTTTCCGTACTGGGCGACGTTGCCGTCCAGCTACAGCCTGGCCGATGGACGGATCTGGCATCTCGCCTTCGCCTGGCTGCTGGCCGTCGGGTTGCTGGTCTATCTCGTCTGGTCGCTGGTGAACGGCCATCTCAAGCGCGACATTCACATTCGCCGGGCCGAATGGCGACCATCGCATATCTGGCATGACATCAAGGCCCATGCGCGCCTTCGGTTTCCCACCGGAGCGGCGGCGTTGCGATACAATGTGCTGCAAAAGCTGTCCTACGCCGCGGTGCTGTTCGGACTGATTCCGCTGATGATCCTCACCGGTCTGGCGATGTCGCCGGGCACGGACGCCTGGGCGCCGGTAGTGACCGAGCTGTTCGGTGGCCGCCAGTCGGCGCGATCGGTGCATTTCGTATGCGCCTGGGGGCTGGTGGCGTTTGTGGTGGTGCATGTCGCGATGGTCATTCTCGCCGGGCCGATCAACGAATTGCGCTCCATCGTCACCGGCAAGTACCGGCTGCCGCGCGATCGGAGCGACAAGGCATGAGCAGGCTGATCCTTTCGCGCCGCACGCTGATCCGCACCGGGGCGCTGGGTGGCGGGCTGCTGCTGTCGGGTTGCGACAAGCTCTACCAGCAGCCGGGATTCAAGAACCTGCTGGAACGTGGCGAGGACTTGCACCAGGTCACCCAGCGCGCCTTGGGCGGTCAGGCCCTCGCGCGCGAATACCGGCCAACGGACATGTCGCTGCAGTTCCGCGCGAACGGCAGCAAGCAAGGCGCGGGCGAAGAATACCAGCGGCATCTGGCGCAGGGCTTCGCACGATGGGCACTGCGGGTCGACGGCATGGTGGCACGGCCGCTGGCCTTGCCGCTGTCAGCCTTGCAAGCGATGCCGCAGCGCCCTCAGATCACGCGTCACGATTGCGTCGAGGGCTGGAGTGCGATCGGACAATGGCAGGGCCCGCGCCTGTCGCACGTGCTGGATTTGGCGCAAGTCAGCTCGGCGGCGAAGTA
Source organism: Novosphingobium sp. TK46 (assembly GCF_055361525.1). Taxonomy (NCBI): domain Bacteria; kingdom Pseudomonadati; phylum Pseudomonadota; class Alphaproteobacteria; order Sphingomonadales; family Sphingomonadaceae; genus Novosphingobium; species Novosphingobium sp. TK46. The sequence continues at coordinate 1,381,638 of NZ_CM143963.1, read as the reverse complement.
CCTCGTGTTCCATTGCGCCGATATCTACGGCGGCGCGCCCTACTACGAATCGATCGACATGATCGATGCGCGCCACCCGCAGACGATCCTCGCCTGGCAGATGAACGGCCGCCCGCTGGAAGAAGCTCACGGCGCCCCGGTGCGACTGCGGGTGGAACGCCAGCTCGGCTACAAGCATGCCAAGTTCGTCATGCGCATCGAGGCGCGAGACACTCTGGCGGGCGTTTATGGCGGCAAGGGTGGCTACTGGGAGGATAGCAGCGGCTACGCCTGGTACGCGGGGATTTGACAGCGCCCGGGGCTGAACGTCCTACTGCCATGCTCGCAAGGTCACGCCGATGGTGCGCGGATCGCTGGGCGTGCCCAGGATCAGGCCGGAATTGCCCGCCTGGATCGTCAGGTTCTGGATGTAGTCCTTGTCGAACAGGTTGCGTGCGAACACGCTGATCTCCACCCCGGCGTTCAGGCGATAGCCGATGCTGGCGTTGGTGAGATTATAGCCCTTGATCAGCGTGAACTGCGACAGGCTGGGATCGCCGTAGTAGCTGGTGCGCCAGCTGGTGTCGGCATGGGCGACGAGACTGCCGTGACTGCCGAGCGGCGCCGCGTAGTCGAGTGTCACGCTTTCCGACCAGCGGGGCAGACCGACCAGCGGTTTGCCGGTCAGATTGCAGGCGGTGGTGGCGGCGGTCTGTACTTCCAGCGGGCAAGGACCGGCGGGATAGTCGGTGTACTCGCCATGTGCGTAGGCGAGTGAGCCGCCGATCGTGAGACCCGCGATCGGGCGCAGGGCGGCGTCGATCTCCACGCCCTTCACCGTCACCTCGGGGATGTTGGACAAGTAGCCGCGCAAGGCCACGGTCTGGCTGCTGTCCACCACGGTCGCCTGGAAATCGCGCACCTTGGTGATGTAGCCGGTGAGGTTGAAGGTCAGCCGCTTGTCGAACAGCTGCGTCTTGAGGCCCGCCTCGTAGGTGGTGTTCCGCTCGGGCCGCACCACTGCGGTCGATAGCGCCGGCTGGTTGGCACTGGTCAGCACCAAGCCCGACATGTTGATGCCGCCCGATTTGAAGCCGCGCGCAAAGCTGCCGTAAGCCATGACGGCGTCGGTCAACCGGTACGAGAGGTTGGCCCGGCCAGAGAGGCTGCCATCCTTGTCACGGGCCGAGTAGGTTTGCCGCCGCAGGATCGAAAGCCGCGCCGCCGTCAGCGCGGCGATCTGCGCCGGGGTGCCGCTCAGCGCCGGACCGCCACCGACCGGGCTGTCGTAGTCGCCGTGCTTGCGCTCGTAGGTATAACGCAGGCCACCAGTCGCGGTCAGGCGCGGGGTGACGTCGTAGTTTACTTCCTCGAACGCGGCGTAGCTGCTGGTGACGAAGTGGGTCTGACCGTTGGTGCCGTAGCCGTCGAGCAGGTTGGTCGGCACGGCGACGGTGGTGCCGTTCGCGGTGAAGGTCGGGCCGATCAGCCATGGCGCACCGGCCGGGCCGTAAGTGCTGATCGGACTGCCATCGAGCTGCTGGTGGAAATAATACAGGCCGCCGACATAGCGCAGCGGGCCGGTGCCGTTCGACGCGATCCGCAGTTCCTGGCTGTACTGGTCCTGGCGCGAGGGGATGTGCTGTTCCAGCTGGATCGGGACGCCGGTGTAGTCGCGGTCGTTGTCCGCATCCCAGTTCCAGAAACGCCAGGCGGTGATCGAGGTCAGCGTCACTGCGCCCAGATTCCAGTCCGCCGTGCCCGACACACCGCCCTCGTTGGTGTTCACCCCCAACGCGGCATCGATGTTGGTGCGCCGGTCGTACGGGTCGAAGCTGGCGGGCGAGTAGCCGAAGCGCGCGGCGAGGGCCGGATACTGCCGCGCGGCGGGGCGCAGGCTGGTGCCGACGCGCAGATAGACTTGGGTGCAGCATTCGCTTTCGAAGTTGGTGAAGTCGGCGCTGAGGCGGAACTGGAAATCCTCGTTCGGCTTGAACAGCAACTGGCCGCGCACCGCCTGATTGCCGATCCCATTCAGCTTGCGGCCGTTGACGACGTTGCGGATCACGCCATCGCGCCGGGTGCTCAGGCCCGAGACGCGGAACGCCAGCGTGTCGGTGATCGGACCGGAGGCGGATGCGCGCACCTGGACGAAATCGCGCGATCCTACGCTGATCTCCTCGCGCGCCTCGGGGGTGAAGCTGGGTGCGCGGGTGACGATCGAGATGGCGCCGGCGGTGGTGTTCTTGCCGAACAGCGTGCCTTGGGGGCCGCGAAGCACTTCGATCCGCTCGATGTCGGTGAAGTCGAAGGCGGCGGTGGCGGGGCGGGCATGATAAACGCCATCGACGTAGAAGCCGACGCCCGGTTCCAGCCCGTCGTTCGCCTGGCTTACCGCGACCACGCTCGAGCCCAGACCGCGTATCGTGAACGACGTATTGCGCGGATTGGCCGACGAATAGTTCAGCGTCGGCACCAGCGTCGTCAGGTTCTGGGTGTTGACGACATAGGCGCGCTCGATCGTTTCGCCCTGCACCACGGAAACCGCGACGGGCACTTGCTGAATGTTTTCGGCGCGCTGCCGGGCGGTGACGATGATCGGGCTTTTGGCATCGGCAGCCTCGTCGGCACGGGCGAGGCCGGGTGCCGCGCACAGCAACGGGGCGGCGCAAAGCACCGCGCTAAAACGCATCGTCATGATCGAAGCCCTCAATCGCCCTGTTCTATATCCGCCGGTATATAGAAAAAAGCGCGAAGGAAAGGGCTTGAAAACACCAGCTTCGTAAAAAAGCCTGCCTTCTCCCGCGGAGCGGGGCCGTCGAAGGCCCAGAAAGTCAGATCGGGAGCGGGGTCAGCCCGCCAGACGGACCGGCGCCGCGTCTTCGCGGATGGCGCGCGGCTGATCGGGCCAGATGCCGCGGGTGTCGTAGACCAGCTTGTCCGCCCGTTCGGCCAGCGGCACGACGCGGAACACGTCGTGGTCGACCAGCACGATGAGGATGTCGCAGGTCTCCAGCGCCTCGTCGACGTCGATCAGGTGCGCGCCGGTATCGGTGAATTCGATCGGGAGCTCGGCGGCGTAGGGCTCGACGATGTGGACTCGTGCCCCATACTTGCGGGCCAGGCGCGCCGCGACGAAGCGCGCGGGGCTTTCGCGGAAATCGTCGATGTTGGCCTTGAACGCCAGGCCCAGGCAGGCGATCTTCGCCCCGGGGTTGGCGGCGACCAGTTCGTCTGCCTTCTTGATGACGTGGTGCATCTTGCCATCGTTGACCCCGCGCGCGGTGCGGATCAGCGGGGTCTCCTCGGGCGCACCGTGGACGATGAACCAGGGGTCGACCGCGATGCAGTGGCCGCCGACGCCGGGGCCGGGCGACAGGATGTTCACGCGCGGGTGGCGGTTGGCGAGGCGGATCACCTCCCACACGTCGAGGCCCATGCGGTCCGACACCATCGATAGCTCGTTGGCGAAGGCGATGTTGACGTCGCGATAGGCGTTCTCGACCAGCTTGGTCATCTCGGCCGAGCGGGCGTCGGTGGTGACGCACTCGCCGCGCACGAAGCGCTTGTAGAACGCCAGCGCCTTGCGCGCGCAGCGTGGGGTAATGCCGCCGATCGAGCGGTCGTTGTTGATCAGCTCTTCCAGAATGCGGCCCGGCAGCACGCGCTCGGGGCAGTAAGCCACCGCGATGTCGGGCGTCTCGCGGGTGAGGCCGGGAATTTTCAGGTCGGGGCGCATTTCGGCGATCATGTCGCGCAGCCGGTCGGTAGTGCCGACCGGCGAGGTCGATTCGAGGATGACGATGTCGCCCTGTTTCAGCACCGGCGCGATCGTGCGACCGGCGGCGAGAACATACGAGATGTCGGGCGCGTGATCCTTGTCGAACGGCGTCGGCACCGCGATCACGAACACGTCGGCGGGCGCGACGTCGACCGAAGCCGACAGCAGCCCGCGCGCGACGACGCCCTGGACCAGGCCGTCGAGATCGACTTCCTCGATGTGGATCTCGCCGCGGTTGATGGTGTCGACCACCCGCTGCGAGACGTCGAGACCCAGCACCTTGCACCCGGCGCGCGCGATCACCGCTGCGGTGGGAAGGCCGATGTAGCCAAGGCCGACTACACAGACGTCAGGCTTCGAATCCGATTTCATTGGCGAGCAACTCCACGATGCGGGCCGAGCTGTACCCATCCCCGAACGGGTTGTGGGCACGCGCCATGGCCTCGTATGCTTCCCTATCGTCGAGCAGGGTTGATAATTCGGTAACGATGGTCAGGGGATCGGTGCCGACCAGCCTGGCGGTGCCCGCTTCGACGCCCTCGGGCCGTTCGGTGGTCTCGCGCATGACCAGCACTGGCTTGCCCAGCGCGGGCGCTTCTTCCTGCACCCCGCCGCTGTCGGTCAACATGATCTCGGCGATGTTGATGAGCCGGGCGAAGTGCGGATAATCGAGCGGTTCGATCAGCGCGACGTTGTCGAGCCCGGCAAGCCCCTCGTTCATCACCTTGCGCACGTTGGGGTTGAGGTGGACGGGAAAGATCACCGCCACGTCGGGGCGCTCGGCGATCTGGCGAATCGCGCGGGCGATCCCTTCCATGCCATCACCGAAGTTCTCGCGCCGGTGACTGGTGACGCCGATGATGCGCTTTCCCGCAAACCGCCTCTCGAGCTCCGCGAGACCGCCGGCGAGCGCCGGCTCCGCCTCGATCCGTTCCGAAACCCAATGCAGCGCATCGATCACCGTGTTGCCGGTGACGTGGACGCGCGCCGGATCGATGTTTTCCTTGAGCAGGGCGCCGGCTGCCGTCGCGGTGGGCGCGAAGTGCAGGCTGGCCATGGCGCCGATGATCTTGCGGTTCACCTCCTCGGGCCAGGGGTGATAGATGTTGTAGCTGCGCAGCCCGGCTTCGACGTGATCGACCGGGATCTTGCGGTAGTACGCGGCCAGCGCACCCGACATGGCCGTCGCGGTATCGCCTTGCACGATCACGCGATCGGGTCGCACCTGGTCCATCAATTCGCCAAGCCCGGTCAGCAACCGTGCGGTGAGGGCGTCCAGCGTCTGGTCGGGCTGCATGACGTCGAGGTCGTGATCCGCGACGATCCCGGAAATTTCCAGTACCTGATCGAGCATCTGGCGATGCTGCGCGGAGATGCACACCATGCATGCGAACCGGGGATCGGCGCGCAACGCATGGATGACGGGGAAAAGCTTGATCGCCTCGGGACGAGTGCCGAAGACGACGAGGATACGCGAAGGTGAGGTCATGGCGCCGGCCGTACCATCCTCGGGTTAAGCATGACATAAGACGTTGCGGTCGCGAGATGCCAATGCGCACGGCCCCCTGCGAGCGCGCAATCCATCTATAAATGTCACGTAGTAGAATCTGCTAGATGTACCAAAATGGCTTCAAATGACCGAATCTTAACGATATCCGGCACAGATAGTGCCTGCGGGCGACCTTGCCCGTCGTCATGGAGCCGTCGATGCGGGTCTTAACTTGCCTGGTCTACGAGCACGACTGGCGGATCGTCCTGGTGGCCGCGCTGATGTGCTGTGCCGGCGCGATCGTCTCGATCACCCTGTTCCAGCGTACATTGCGCGAAAGCGGCCCCTCGCGGCTGCACTGGTGCCTGCTATCGGCGATCACCGCGGGATGCGCGACATGGGCGACGCACTTCATCGCAATGCTGGGATATCGCACCACCGCCCCGGTCGAATTCAACGGGCCGTTGACGGTAACCTCGGCGATGATCGCGATCGGCGGGATCGGTTGCGGGCTGATGCTGGCATCGATCCTGCGCCGATCGCTCGCGGTGGTGATCGGCGGCGGCGTGATCGGCCTGTCGATCGCGGCGATGCATTATGTCGGCATGTTCGCCTACCGTGTCGAGGGTACCGTTGACTGGATCCCCGGCTATGTCGTCACCTCGCTGTTCGTGGCGTCCTTGATGGCGATGGCGGTGGTATATCGACTTCAGGCGCGGCCACTGGATCGTCTGGCGCCTGCGCTCATCCTCGTCGGTGCGATCGTCGGCCTGCACTTCACCGGCATGGCCGGGTTCATCGTCACCCCGATCCGCGGCATGCCCACCGTCGCGCAGAACCAGACCTTCATCGCTGTCGCGCTGGCGATCGCGATGGTCGCGCTGCTCATCGTGGGCATGGGTATTTCCACGTATCTGATCGAAGTGCGGGTTCAGGCGCACTCGCAGGATCAGCTCAAGCACATCGCGATGCACGACACCCTGACCGAACTGGCCAATCGCCATTCGTTCTCGCAGGCTTTGCTGAGCGAATGCGGCAAGCTTAGTCGCTATGGTCGACCCTTCGCGTTGCTGATGGTGGATCTCGATCGCTTCAAGCCCATCAACGACACATTGGGCCACCCCACCGGCGACATCGTGCTGAAGAAAGTCGCCAAACGGCTTCTGCGTGCCGTCCGCGCCGGGGATCTGGTCGCGCGGATCGGCGGGGACGAGTTTGCCATTATCGCGTTCGGCATGTCCGACAGCACGCAGGCGAGCGGGCTGGCCGCGCGGGTCGTCGAGATCCTGTCACGGCCGTTCATCATCGACGGCAACGTCGCCGAACTCGGCGGCAGTGTGGGCGTGGCGCTGGCGCCCGATCACGGGAGCGAACCCGAGGATCTGATCCAGTATGCCGACGTGGCACTCTATTCCGCCAAGGGCGCCGGCAAGAACCAGTTCTGCCTGTTCGAATCGGCGATGATGGAAGAGATGCAGCGAAGGCGGTTGCTCGAAGTCGAACTGCGCCGCGCCTGTATGCGCGACGAATTCACCGTGGTCTATCAGCCGATCATGGATTCGCTGACCGGCGGCATCGCGGGAGCCGAGGCGCTGTTGCGCTGGAACTGCCCGGGACGTGGCGACATCTCGCCTGCGGAGTTCATTCCCATCGCCGAGGATCTGGGGCTCGTCTCGCGCATCGGCGCCAGCGTGCTGCGCCAGGCCTGCACAGACGCGATATCGTGGCCGGAAAGTCTCGACATCGCCGTCAACGTGTCACCGGTCCAGCTGCTCGACCCGCGCTTGCCGCAGATCGTCGCCCAGGCGCTGCAGGACTCCGGGCTCAAGGCGGAGCGGCTCGAACTGGAGATCACCGAGACCGCGCTGCTGGGTGACGACGAGGCGGCGCTGCGCACGCTCAACAACTTGCGCGATCTCGGCGTGCGGATTTCGCTCGACGACTTCGGCACCGGGTATTCCTCGCTCAGCTATCTGCACCGCTTTCCGATCAGCCGGATCAAGATCGATCGCTCGTTCGTACAAAAGCTGCCGTCCGATCCAGGCAGCGCCTCGATCGTGCGTGCGATCGCGCAACTTGGCGAGAGCCTCGACATGAAGGTAACCGCCGAGGGTATCGAGACCGCGGAACAGCTATCCTTCATCTCTCAGCATGGCTGTGATCACGTTCAGGGATTCCTGCTCAGCCGACCCATCAAGACCGCCGACATGATCGCGCTGCTGCACAGCCGCGTGGGCTCGATCGCGGCCTGACACTTCAGCGATCCGGCACGGGGCCCTATCGATGTCCATGAACAGACTTCTCTATATCAGCCGCTGCGCCCTGCCCGAGCAAGGCGCGGCCCGCGAAGCGGCGGTGCGCGAGATCGCCACACGCTCGGCGCAGCGCAATGCCTCGGCAATGCTGAGCGGCAGCCTGCTGTTCGTGAACGACAGCTTCGTGCAGGTGCTCGAAGGCCCCAAGTTGGCGGTCGAGCGCACGTTCGAGGCCATCTGCTGCGATTTTCGGCATGACGACGTCAAGCTGATCGATCTGGTGCCGATCACGGAACGCGCGTTTTCCGAGTGGAACATGGCGTTCCTCAGCGCGGGCGAAGAAACCACGCTGAAGATGCGCGACGACTTGCAGGAAGTGCGCTTCATGGTCGGGATCAACGCACGCGAGGCGGTGACCCAGATGCGTCAACTGCTGAAGCAGGACGCCTTCGCCTGAACCGCTTTGGTGGACAAGCTGCGGCGGCCTCTTGCTACAGGGGCCAGCTTGGGGAATCGCACCCGCCATGTCAGTTCTGAGCGACAAGTGGATCCGCGAGCAGGCGCTCGCTTCCAAGATGATAGAGCCCTTCGTCGAAGGGCAGCGGCGTGATGGCTGCATTTCCTACGGCCTGTCGTCCTATGGCTACGATGCGCGCGTGGCGGACGAGTTCAAGATCTTCACCAATGTCGATTCGGCCGTGGTCGATCCAAAGAACTTCGCCGCCAACTCGTTCGTCGATCGCAAGACCGACGTCTGTGTGATCCCGCCCAACTCGTTCGTGCTGGCGCGTACGGTCGAATACTTTCGGGTGCCGCGCGACGTGCTGGTAATCTGCCTGGGTAAATCGACGTATGCTCGTTGCGGGATCATCGTCAACGTCACCCCGCTCGAACCCGGCTGGGAAGGCCATGTGACCCTCGAATTCTCGAACACGACGCCGCTGCCGGCCAAAGTTTACGCCAACGAAGGCGCGTGCCAGTTCCTGTTTCTGAAAGGGAACGAGCCCTGCGAGGTCAGCTATGCCGATCGTGCGGGCAAGTACATGGGCCAGCGCGGGGTAACGCTGCCAAAGCTCTAGGCGCGTGCGGCGATGAAAGTGGCCTCGCCCGTTCGGGAACAAACCTGATCGTCGATGCGTCCTAGGCTGGATAACAGTCGGGAAGAGGGCACGCCATGTCGAAGATCGCCGCCATCATCGGACGCTTGCTGATCGGCATCCTGTTCATCGCGACAGGTGCCGGAAAGCTCATGTATGTCGCCGGACCGGCGGGAATGCTGGCGAACGCCGGCTTGCCCAGCAATCTGGCAGTGCCGGTCGGAATCTTCGAGCTTGTTGGCGGACTGTGCCTGGCCGCCGGTTTCGCGGTGCGGCTGGTTTCGATCCTCCTCGCCGGGTTTACCGCGCTGACAATCCTGTTCTTCCACAACCAGTTCACCGATCCAGTGCAGCAGATCAATGCGCTGAAGAACCTTGCTATCATCGGCGGCCTGGTGCTCGCGTTCGCGCATAGCCAGATGTGGTGGCACTATTATTCGCTGCGCACCGAGCGGCGCGGTGAACTCGCGACCCGGGATGCCGAGCAGCGGGTGCACGATGCCGAACTGCGCGCGGCTCGCGCTGAAGCTGTCGCCGAAGCGACGAGGACCGGTGCGGCCGCTCCTACATATGTCGATACGCATACCGACGTCGTCGCGGGCAGCCATGCCGGTCGCCGTCGCTGGCTCGAATGGTGAGGCTGGCCGCGATCCCGCTCACTTATTCCATGCGCCCCCACGCGGGAACTTGACCCGGCCCATCCCGTCGCGCTGAATTGCCAGCGATAATATGACCGGAGAGGCAAGGATCATGGCGCAATCGACGATCGAGGAGCGGCTCGCGGCCCTGGAGGCAAGATGCCGCAAGGCGGAGGATCACCTCGAGATTCTTAACCTGCTGAACACCTATGGTCCGCTGGTGGACAGCGCCACCGCGCAACCTGCCGGAGAATTGTGGGTGCCGGGCGGCGGCTATTCGTTCACTCTTCCCGATGGCGGCACCAAGCGTCTCGAGGCGCCTGACGATATCGCGGGCATGTACCACTGGGAGGGTCACCTTGAGCTGGTGAAAACCGGCTGCGCGCACCTCACAGCGACGCCCAAGATCACGGTGACGGGCGACGATGCGGAAGCGGTCGGCTATTCGCTGGTCATCCTCAAGGAGGCCGAGCGCTGGGTGCTGTGGCGTGCAGCGGTCAACCACTGGACGCTGCGGCGCACCGACGACGGTTGGCGCATTGCCGAGCGCTTCAACCGTACGCTCGACGGGTCACCCGAAAGTCACGAGACCATGCGCAAGGTCGCGACGATATGAGCGGCCGGTTCGAAGGCAGGGTCGCCATCATCACCGGCGCCAGCACGGGTCTGGGCCCGGTAATGGCGCGGATGATGGCGCAGGAGGGCGCGCGGCTGGTGCTTGCCGCACGTCGGCTGGAACTGGTCGAGGAGGCTGCGGCCTCGATCGGCGAACAGGCCATCGCCGTGCGCGCCGACGTGACGATCGAAGACGACGTCGCCGCGATGGTCGAGGCGGCCATGAGCCGCTGGGGGCAGGTCGACGTTATGATGAACAACGCCGCCGTTCCGGGCACCGACAAGTGGATCTGGGAGCAGACGGTCGACAACTTCCTCGATACCTACAAGGTCGATTGCATGGCGGCGATGCTGTGTACGCGCGAAGTGCTCAATCGATCGATGCTGGAGCGGCGCAGCGGCTCGATCATCAACTTCTCGTCCAGCGCCGGGTGGGACGGCATGGTGCGCAAGAGCCATTACAGCGCTGCGAAAGGGGCGTTGCGCATCCTGACCAAGACGATCGCGCGCGAAGTGGGCGAATTCGGGATACGTTGCAATTGCGTGGTCCCGGGTGCGATCGGCACCGACCTCATGGTCAATTACATGAAGCGCGTCGCATCGGAGCAGGGCAGGACCTACGAGGAAGTGGAAGCCGGCATCGTCGCGCCCCTGCCGCTCAAGACGTTCTCGACGCCCGAAGATGTCGCGCGCATGGCGCTGTTCCTCGCCTCCGACGATGCGCGTACCGTCACCGGGCAGTCGATCAACGTCGATGCCGGACTGGTGATGTCATGACCGTGGACGACCTGCTGGCTCGCGAAGCGATCCGGCATGTCATGGCGCGCTACACGACTGCGGGCGACCGGTTGCAGGTCGACGATTTCGTCGCCTGCTTCACGAACGATGCCGTGATCGAGAGCGAACACGTGCCACCCGACCGCGCGTTTCGCTATGTGGGTGTCGCGGCTATCCGGGCGTGGCAGGATCGTTGGCGCTCGAGTGAGGGTGGTACCCACCAGGCCTCGTTCGTGCGCCACCACCTTTCCACTTCCCGGATCGACCTGATCGGCACCGGGGAGGCGGAAGCGCGCACGTACTGGGTGGCCTGGACCGACATCGGACCGGACCACGCGGGGCTGTACCTCGACCGGTTCCGCAAGGTCGGCGACGAATGGCTGATCGCACATCGCCGCGTACGCATGGACTGGGAAGCACCAGGCAGCCTGTTTCGCCAGGCGATCGTCAATTCGGGTACTTGAGCGTTCGTGTCCGCCCGATTGGCTGTTCTTTGCGAATAGTTTCGACCGCACAACAATTTGCCTTCATGGTGGCGATCGCGACCGAGGGGATGACGATGTCCGGTCTGGACAGTCATCCGTTGGGATCGCGTCACGAACACGGGAGACGGGCCTTATGAAATCTTTCGTGCTTAACCGGCATGGCTCGTTGGTATTGCCGGCAAATCTGTTCGCGCAACTCGACTTTTCGATCATCACGTCGCTCTCGCAGTTCGAAGCGATCGTTAAGCGTGACATGGAGTCCAAGGCACCGACCGGGACCGAGATCCTGGGGTCGATCGAAGCGGGCAGATATCGCAGCCGTATCGAACTGCTGCGCGACGTCGCGCTCAATCTCCACTGGGTCAACCGCAACACCATGACGTTGTACCAGAAGCGTCCGATGCGCTGGCGTGACGTGCCCCGGAACCGGCATGACCTGTTCCTGCCGGTGCAGGAGCCGTGGCAGGATGCGGATCGCAAGATCGCCTCCATGGGGTCCGCCTTCGAACAGCTGCCCAGCAGCAATCCCCAATCCGCCGCATCCGAGAACAAGATCTTCGGCCTGCTGTTCGAGATCGTGCGCTACAAGCGGCATCACGCGACCTACATGCCTGCGATCAAGCCCACCATCGCGGAGTTCCTGGCCGATCCCGAAAACCTGACCACGGTGCTGGATCGCCACGATCCCAATTTCCCGGTCTTCACCGAGAAGGACGTCGTCGACGTCAAGGAAGACTTGCCAGAACTGGAGGCGATACACCGCTGGGTGATGCTGCTCCACAACCTCTATCCGTGGGATCGCTCGCGCCAGCGGCTCGCACGCCCGCATGAGATCGCCGACGACGATTTCGTGATCGTCTTCGAGCCGCGCAACCGCGAAGTCCTGGAGTTCATCAACCGCGTGAAGGATGCGCGGGAAACGTCGACAGCGGCGGCGCCACCGCGGGCTGCCGTCGAGGCGAAACAGCCGATCCGGCCATATCCACCCGTGATGGTGCGAGACAAGTTCACCGTCATGCCCAGGATCGAAGCGCTGGCCGCAAGCCCCGGCGAACAGGTCTGCACCAATGAAGACGTCATCCGCAACTCGGCGATGAACTGGTCGCCGATGACGGCCGAGGAGATTCAATCCAAAACCGGGATCGAGGCGAGGTGCTACACCAACCGCGCGCTCGAGGAGATTTCGCTCGACGTGGCGCGCAGCGCACTCGCGCATTCGGGGCGCCAGCCCGAGGAGATCGGCGCGGTCCTGTTCTGCTCATGCACCAGCATCCGCCTCATCCCCTCGGTGGCGACCTGGCTCTCGGCCGAGCTTGGGATCTATCAGACGCACAATTCGAGCGACATCGTCGCGGCCTGTGCCGGCATGCCCTATGGCCTGTCGGAAGCCCTGCGGATCCTCGATGAGGTCAACCGCCCGGTCCTGCTCGTCTGCGCCGAGAAGTTCTCCGACAAGATCGGTAACGTGCGCACGTCCCGCATGCTCTTCGGCGATGGAGCGGCGGCCATGGTGATCGGACCGGCCCCAGCGGGCGGCGAGCCGGACATCGACATCGTCCAGACATACGCCAGCGGTCCCCGAAACGAAGTCAATGCGATCGTCTGGCCCAATCCCGATTTCGACAACAACATAACCGTCTATGGTCCGCCGGTCCGCGCGCTGGCCAAGCGCTACCTGATCCAGATGCTGGGCGAACTGCGGGATATCCCGGGCATTCATGGCGGGGACAAGATGATCGACGACATCGATCTGGTCGTGCCGCATCAGGCCAACAAGACCATGGTCACCGAATTGGCGGTCGAGGCCGGGCTGACTCCGGATCAGCTTTACTTCAATATCCAGCGCGTCGGAAACACCTCGGCGGCAAGCATCCCGCTCGCGATCCACGACGCGGTTGTCGAAGGGGTGATCGACAAGCCGATGCGCCTGTTCGCCCCGGGGTTCGGAGCCGGAGCCGTTGGCGGATATTCGGTGATCCGGATCGATCCTGCCATCGTGGCGACCATGGACCCGGCGGTGACGCGCAAAGGCAACGTGTTTCCCGTGCCCCGTTCATCGTCGGAGGATGTGCGGGTTGGTTTTGGCAGCTGATATGCCGGCGGATCGTCGCCGCTCCCATCAAGGCAGAGCCTCGTACTTCAACAAGCCCGGGTCGCGGGTGCCAGGCCAGGATCGGCATCGATCCGACAACGCGTGACGAACGCGATGTTCGCCGCCATGATGTCACGAACGTCGCTCCCCAAGGCTTTGGGCGAAGATGGCGGGAAAAAAGGAGAGTAAGCATGGCAGGCGACTGGACGACCCGAGGTGAGATCACGAGTGACCGCGTGCGCAAGGCGCTGGAGTGGGGCGACCGCATGAAGGACATCGTCAACGGAGCGTCCGCTGACGACTGGGACGTGCTGGTACCGATGATCGACGCCGACCGTTTCGTGCGCCGGGGCAACGAGCGCGATCAGGAGCTACGCTGGCCGGCGTACCGTGAATTGCTGGTGCAATGGAAAGCCGGCGGCGGCGTTTACGACAAGACGTTCCACCGCGCGACGGAAGCTGGCGACGTAGTCTATCTCGACCTGGACGAGCGCAGCGAGGCGCCGGACGGAACGGTGAGCACGCTTCGCTCCATCTCGATCTACGCCTTCGACGATCAGGATCGTATCGTGTCCGTTGACGTCTGCATGGGCTTCCATCAGCCGGGGTGAGGCACTTGATCGGTGCATCCAAATCGGGTCGGGGTGCGCCGGTCGGCCCTCCGCATCGGCGGGTTTTGGAAGGCGCTCGCACGGTTGGCTTGGGCGTGGGGAACCGCCGCCCAGGTCCTGCGTATGTCCTTGATGAGCCTTTTGTCGCGTGATCGAGGGATCGCTTAGTTGAACGTCGAGAATACCTGGACACCCTATTGCGGGGTCGCTCCCGTCCCCGAAGGTTGGCTTTCCCAGTGGAATTTCGACCCCATGGTTCTGATCGCGGCGCTTGCCGTGGTGCTATGGTCGATGGTGCGCCGTGATCGTGGGATGTCCTTGCAACTGGGTGCGGTGGTGTGCTTCACGATCCTGTTTGTTTCGCCACTTTGCGCGCTGGGCTCGGCGCTGTTCTCGGCTCGCGTCGTCCATCACCTCATCCTGACGATGATCCTGGCGCCGCTCGTCGTTTCGGGATTGCGCCTGCATCAGCGCCGGCTGCCGGGTTCGCTTGCCGTGCTGACGGCGGTGCAGGCCCTGACCTTCTGGGCGTGGCACGCGCCGCCGCTTTATGGCGTGGCGCTCGGCAGCGACATGATGTTTTGGGTCATGCAGGTCACGATCACCGGCACCGCCGCCTTGTGGTGGGCCAAGTTGCGGCAGGCTCCCTCGGCGGCTGCGGTCGCGGCGCTGCTGGCGACAATGGTGCAGATGGGGCTGCTTGGCGCGCTGCTGACCTTCGCGAACAGCGCGCTATATGCGCCGCACTGGCTGACGACGCAGGCGTGGGGACTGACACCGCTTGAGGATCAGCAGGTCGCCGGTCTCGTCATGTGGGCACCGGCTTCGGCCATCTACCTGCTGGTCGCGCTGACCATCCTGTACCGCGCGCTGTCGGTGCCCCGCGTGGCGCATTCGTGATCAAGAGCCTGCAGGAATGGTCGCACGCCTATCGCGAGCGGGGCAAATACACGCCGGTCGGCGTGTCGTTCCACTGGATCATGGCGGCGGCGGTGATCTATCAGCTCCTCTCGGGCTGGATCATGCAGCGCTATCTGGTTGGTCCGGACAAGCTGGAAGCCTATCGCCTCCACACCGAAGTCGGATTGAGCCTGCTCGCGCTGGGTGTCGCGCGGCTATTGTGGCGCATGGTGGTTCCCGGACCGATCAACGACGCCGACGATCAGGGATGGCGCACGACCGTGGCGCACACCATCCACATCGCCTTCTATGCACTGTTCGCGGTACTGCCGTTATCGGGCTGGATGATGTGGTCGGCGATCCAGCCGGCCGAGGAACTGTACCTTGCCGGCTTCATCCCGGTGCCCAACATGCCGTTCCACAACCTGTCGCCCGAGTGGCAGTTCTGGATCATGGATCGTGCGCTGTGGGTCCATGTCGCCGGCGTAATCATGCTGACCTTGTTGGTGCCGGGACATGCCCTGGCCGCGATCAAGCATCACTTCTGGGACAAGGACGACGTGCTCAAAGGCATGCTTCCGGAGATTGTGGATTCCGAGTGGCATCCCGGCGGGCCGGATTATAATCCGCGAGCGCATTCCGTTCCGCATCGGTCAGAGCGTGACTGATCCGCGTCATGACCCGCTGCGGATCGCCGGTGCGCTCACCCGCGCGCCATTGGCGTAGCTGTTCGGCAAGGTAGGCGGCGGGTTGATCCGCAACCGCTGGGTTGCCGGGCCTGCCGCGACCATCCTCGCCGTGGCAGGCGGCGCAGGCCTGTATGCCGCGGGCGGGGTCGCCCTGATGATAAAGGTTCACGGCGACGCACTGCGGTCGCTGGGCTTGCGGCTGCTCCGGCACGGGGAGCGCCGCGTAGTAGCGGGCCAGCTTCTCGCGGGCCGGACCATCCAAGCGCCGGGCGATCCACGACATCTGCTCGTTCCGGCGCAAGCCTTTGGCGTAGAACTCCATCTGCCTGGCGAAATAACCCCGATTCAGCCCCGCCAGACGCGGGGCGAGGTGGCCATCGCCTTCTCCATTCAGACCATGGCAGGTCACGCATGCGCCTGTGGCTCCGGCGTCGCCGCCACTCAGGGCGATGACTTCGCCGCTGCTCTCGAACTGGCTTTCGCGCGGCGACAAGTCGGCGCATCCGGCGCCCGACAAGGCGGCCACGATAAGCGCCTTGCGCAAGATTTGGGTCAAGACTGCCACCGTGCATGGGAACCAAGCGAGCCTGCACAGGTTCCCGTTCAAATGCGGGGGAGCGTTTTTCGGATCGGGGCGGTTTCGCCCATAAGCCTATTGCGGGTTTCGGTCCTTGGCTGCGTCGCCTTGGGCGCCTGCAAGCCTCCTCCGGACGCAAGATACCAGTTCGACAGCAAAGCCATCGAACGCGGACGCATTGCGATCGAGCGCGTCGGATGCGCGGCGTGTCACGAAATTCCGGGGATCGATTGGCCCAAGGGGCGGACCGGCCCTTCGCTCGCGGGGTTCGATGACGTCGGCATGATCGCCGGAGCCTTGCCGAACACGCCTGCCAACCTCGCCGCCTTCGTGCGCAACGCGCCGGAGGCCAAGCCCGGCTCCACCATGCCGCCGATGCCGCTTACGCCCGCCGAGGCTCGTAATGTGGCGGCTTATCTGTTGGGAGCGGGGGATGCTTGATGCCTTGTGGGGCTGGCCCCCGCCGGTGCTCGACCCGGCAGGACCCTACGCTTACAGCGTGACCACGCTCACCTGGGCGCTGCTGGCGATGGGTGTGCTGGTGACCGGGATCGTCGTCGTGGCGCTCTACATCGCCATCAAGGGACCACCGAGGCTCAAGGCCAAGCTGGGCGGCGAGCGCGCGGTGTGGATCGGCGGCATCCTGTTCCCCGGCGTCGTGCTGACCGCATTGCTGATGTGGGGGCTGACGCTCACCGCATCACTCAGCCGTCCGATCACCGGCAAGGAGATGCGGGTGCGCGTCACTGGTGAGATGTGGTGGTTCCGCGTTCAATACCTCGATCCTCAAGGCCGCGTGATCCTTGAGGATGCCAACGAACTTCACCTTCCCGTCGGCCAGCCCGTGGTGCTGGAACTGCGCTCGGCGGACGTGATCCACAACTTCTGGGTGCCGAACCTCTCGGGCAAGAAGGACATGGTGCCCGGCCGCGTCAACCTTTTACGCGTGCAAGCCGATCGGCCCGGTCAGTTCGGTGGCCTCTGCGCCGAATACTGTGGCGGTCCGCATGCGCTGATGGGCTTCGTGGCCGTAGCGCACGCGCCGGACCAGTACCGGGCCTGGCTGGAGAAACGACGCGCTCCTCCGCGCACGGTCGAAAACACGCCGCAACTCGTAAAAGGCCGCAAGCGGTTCATGGAAAGCGGGTGCGCCGCCTGCCACCGCGTCGGCGGTACCGAGGCGAACGGCTTGGCCGGACCCGATCTGACCCACATGGGCGAGCGCCTGACGGTGGGTGCCGGCATCCTGCCCAATAATCGCGGCACGCTAACCGGCTGGATCGGGGACAGCCAGTCGATCAAGCCAGGCAATCGCATGCCCAGCTATGACCGGCTTTCGGCCCGGGATCTGGAGGCGATCGCCGCCTGGCTCGAGCAGCGGCGATGAAATCCGAAACCGGGTTCGACCACACGCTTTACGAACTGTTCCCCACGCGTCAGCCAAGGCCCGAGGGCGAGGTCGAACAACTCGAACGCATCTGGTGCAGGCCCAGGGGGTGGGAACTGCTGACGGCGGTCAACAACAACTACATCGGCTTTTACTACATCGGGACCGCCTTCCTGTTCTTCCTGCTCGCGGGGGTGCTGGCCCTCGGCATGCGGGTGCAGTTGACGGCGCCGCTGCTGCAGATCCTGCCGCAGGAAACCTACAACCAGTTCTTCACCATGCATGGCACGGTGATGATGTTCCTGTTCGCGGTGCCGATGGTCGAGGCGATCGGGGTGTTGCTGCTGCCGCAGATGCTGGCGGCGCGAGACCTGCCGTTCCCACGCCTGTCGGCCTATGCGTTCTGGGCCTATCTGGTGGGCGGTCTGTGCTTCTTCGCTTCGCTGTTCGTCGGCCTCGCGCCGGACGGCGGCTGGTTCATGTACCCGCCGCTGACCTCGATCGCGTACAGCCCCGGCATCAACGCCGACTTCTGGCTGCTCGGCATCGGCTTCATCGAGATCAGCGCGATCGCCGGCGCCATCGAAATCATCGTCGGCGTCCTGCGCACCCGCGCGCCGGGCATGACGCTGGACCGCATGCCGATGTTCGCCTGGGCCATGCTCGTGTTCGCGGCGATGATCGTCATCGCCTTTCCGTCGGTCATCCTGAGCACCTTGCTGCTGGAGCTGGAGCGGGCGTTCAACTGGCCGTTCTTCGACCCCACGCGCGGCGGCGACCCGATGCTGTGGCAGCACCTGTTCTGGTTCTTCGGACACCCCGAAGTGTATATCATCTTCCTGCCCGCCGCCGGGTTGATGAGCATGATGGTTTCGACGGTCGCCCGCACGCCGCTGATCGGCTACCGGCTCAACGTGCTGGCACTGGTCGCCACCGGCTTCATCAGCTTCGGCGTCTGGGCGCACCACATGTTCGCGACCGGCATGCCACGGCTGTCGACCGGCTACTTCAGCGCCGCCTCGATGGCGGTGAGCCTGCCCGCCGGAATTCAGGTGTTCTGCTGGATCGCCACGCTCGCGAGCGGAAAGATCCGCTGGTCGACGCCTGCCTTGTTCGTGGTGGGATCGGTGCTGGTCTTCACCATGGGCGGGCTGACGGGGGTGATGGTCGGCATGGTGCCGTTCGACTGGCAGGCGCATGACACCTACTTCATCGTCGCGCACCTGCACTACGTCCTGATCGGCGGCATGGTCTTCCCGATGTTCGCCGCGTTCTATCACTGGGTCGGGATGACCAGCAGCCGGCCGCTGAGCGAACGCGTGGGCAAGTGGGTGTTCTGGCTGCAGTTCACCGGGTTGCACATCACCTTCCTGCCGATGCATCTCACCGGCTTCATGGGCATGCCGCGCCGCGTGTACACCTACATGCCGGGGCGCGGCCTCGATCTGCTGAACCAGATCTCGACCGTGGGCGCGTTCGTCATGGGCGCCGGCGTGGTGCTGTTCCTGATCGATCTCGCGCGCAATTTCCGCTTCACCACCGATGACGACGCCGGCAACATCTATGGCGGAAGCACGCTGGAGTGGCTGCCGACCGGGCTTTACTCCACCCGCTCGATCCCGGTGGTGCGCAGCCGCGATCCGCTGTGGGACGATCCCAGGATCTGTGACGACGTGGAGCAGGGTCGGTACTTCCTGCCGGGCAGCGTCACCGGCTTGCGCGAGACGATCGTGACCTCGCCGATCAACGCCGAGCCGCAGTACCTGCAACTGATGCCTGGTCCTTCGGTGTGGCCGCTCGCCGCGGCGGTGCTGACGGCAGGCTTCTTCCTTGCGCTGACCGTGCAGGCCTACATGTTCGGCGCGGTCAGCGGCGTTCTGGGCATCGCCTGCGTGCTGCGCTGGTTGTGGGAAACCGACCGCCCCATCCAGCAGGACAAGGCCGATATCGGCGCCGGTATCATCGTGCCGATCTCGCTCACCGGCCCGCAGAGCCATGGCTGGTGGGCGCTCAACACGCTGTTCACGGTCATGGGCATGATCGTGCTGATGGGTTTGTTCGGGTACCTCTATCTTTACGGCATCCACCCCGAAGTATGGATCCCGGCGCCGCCGACGATGCAGACCATGGCTATCTCGCTCATGCTTGTTCTGGCGATCGTCGCTGCATGGCTTTCGCGCCGCGTACTTGCCACCACCGAGCGCGGAGAATTCGCCGGGCAGTGGCCGTGGCTGCTTGGCCTCCTGGGCGCGATGCTGCTTGGCGCAGCCTGCTGGTGGGACGTTGCGAGCTGGAGCGGCGCGGGGCTTGACCCCAAGATGAGTGGGCAGGGCGCTACCGTCTTCGTGTTGATCGCCTTCCAGGGGTTCACCGTCGCGATCGCCGGGATCATGGCGCTGTACCTCGGTTATCGCAGCGGCAAGGGACTGCTGACCACGCCGACCAACGTCACGCTCGATATCGTCGTACGGTTCATCGGTTACACCGCGTTCCAGGGCCTCGTGATCGTCCTGCTGACGCGCCTCTATCCGGGGGCGTGATGCAGCACGACTTCACCAACCGCCTTGACCTGCTCACCCCGTTTCTGGCGTTCAGCATCTGGGCCGCGCATTTCACCCTGTTGTGGAGCGTGAGCAGCGTCTTTCCCGAACAATCGCTGGCCCGCTGGCTGGCGGCGGTGCTCACGGTGGTCGCCTTTGCCGCGCTCTACGGCATCACCCGCTGGCGATCGATCAGGACGCTGGTCTCGATACCGGGCCTTGGGCTGTCACTCTCGATCGTCGCGATCGCCTTCACCGCGTTGCCGGCGCTGATCGGGTAGTCCCGTCGGCGCTCGATTGCTGCCCAGATACCAGTCAACCTGTCATCTTGCCTTGTGACGCTCGCGTGCTCGGCATCGGCACGCCGCGATTGCTGGAAGCATGGCTAGTCAGCGCCTGCATTCCCTCACCGGTCTTGACGGGCAGCGCGTACTTCGTCATGCTTATATGATAATGACTCGCAATATCCTTTTTGATTGCAAGTGCGGCGATGAGCCGCGTCACCTGCTCCGAGCGCCGGAGATTTAGAGGCCCGCCTATGTATGCCTTCGTAGATCGTCACCCCAGCACGCTGGGCAATGCCGGGCGCTTCGTGATTTGGGCCATGCGCGGCTGGACTTCGGCGGTCGCGAACAAGTCCTGCCCGCCACGGACCCTGTTTCGCGGCTTCAACGGCATGGGGGCGAGCGCCGCTCTGCCTGACTTTCACATCGCGAACGCGCTGCTCCATCGCGATGCGCTGACCAGGTTGCAGTTCGCCCAGGTCAATTGCTGCCGCATCCATGAGAACGAGGCCGTGCTGCTCTCGCTCTGGAACGCGACGGGACAGGGTAACAGCGCGCTCGTCATGGCGACACTCGGGCGTCTGGTGCGCGAGGAGAGCGTGCAGCCCGTCACTCGGGCCATGGCGTCGTGCACCATGCATCTTCTGCTTGCCGGGATCGACCTGACCGAAACCCTGACAACGCCAATCGAGAATTGAACCTGATGAGCGATCGCAAGATGACGCTGGCCGCCCTCGCTCCGTCGACGCTGACCGTGGAGGAGGTGGTGCGCGTGCATCACTGGAACCAGCACCTGTTCAGCTTCGCGATCACGCGGCCGCCCTCATTCCGTTTCCGCTCGGGCGAGTTCGTCATGATCGGCCTTCCGGGCGAGACGCGTCCGCTGTTGCGTGCGTACTCGATCGCGTCTCCCTCGTGGGCGGAAGAACTGGAATTCCTGTCGATCAAGGTCGCCGATGGACCGCTGACATCGCGCCTGCAGCTCGTCCGTCCAGGCGACCCGGTCTTCCTGGGCCGCAAGCCTACGGGCACGTTGGTGGCCGACGCGCTGCGGCCCGGGCGGCGATTGTTCATGCTGTCGACCGGAACCGGCCTTGCGCCTTTCCTCTCGTTGATCCGCGATCCGGATATCTACGATCGGTTCAGCCAGATCGTGATCGTCCATTGTGTCCGCACGGTCAGCGATCTGGCATACCGCGACGACCTCGAGAGCCAGCTTGCGCACGATCCCTTGGTCCAGGACCAGGCATTGCTGCAACTGACCTATGTTCCGACCGTGACGCGCGAGCCGTTCCACACCACCGGCCGCATCGGCGCGCTGATCGAAAGCGGCCGCCTGTTCGATGGCTTGGGCGGTGGCCATCATTTCGATCCCGTAAGCGACCGGGTCATGCTGTGCGGCAGCATGGAGATGATCCGCGACTTGACGGGAACGCTGGAATCGCTCGGCTTCAGCGAAGGCTCGAACGCCAACCCGGGAGACTTCGTGATCGAGCGAGCCTTCGTGGGATAGCGATCGGCGCGAACGCCAGCAGCCGACGGTCATTGCGCGGCGAGTGCGGCGAACAGGCTGTCCATGAACTGTGCCGGCGCCTCGACTTGGGGCGAATGGCCCAGGTCGGCGAGGCGGGTCAACGTCGCGTTCGGCATGAGCCTGATCGCGACCTCGGCAGCCTCGGGCACGGTCTTCACCTTGCCGCGCAACTCGGGTGGGGCAGTGTTCGCCCTGAACGCCGTGGTATCGCGCTGGCCGATGATCAGCGTGACCGGTACCTTCAGGCGGGAGAGCTCGGCCGCGACGGGCTGGGTCTGGATCATGTCGGACAAGCGCGCTTGCGCGTCCCGAACGGTATCACCATCGGGGCTGGCGTATTGTCCCGCCAGCATTGTCACCCATTGGTCATAGGCGGGTCTCCATTCGCCATGGTAATAGTTGCGAAGCTGATAGGCCTTGATCGAGGCAGCGTTGGTATTCGCCTCCTCGGCCCTCAACGCGCCAAGGTCCGCATAGGGTACCCCCTCGGCCAACGTGTCGTTCAGTCCCAGGGGATTCACCAGCACCAGCTTCGACACGCGATCGGGATAAAGAAGAGCGAACCGCATCGCCAGCATGCCACCGGTCGAGTGGCCGACGACCACTACTTTTTTCGCACCCACATGATCGAGCAGGCTGCGGGTCATCGCCGCCATGGTGTGGAAACTGTACTGATAGCCCGCCGGCTTCGACGACTTGCAGAAGCCGACCTGATCCGGTGCGATGACCCGGAAATGCTTGGCTGCAAGCGCTCGGGCGGTGTCGGCCCATGTCGCGGCGCAAAAATTCTTGCCATGCAGCAGGACGACCGTCTCGCCGTGTCGATCGTGCGGGGCCGCGACATCGAGATAGGCCATGCGGATCGGATCGCCTTGCGAAGTGGTCTCGAACCAGTTCACCGGGAACGGATAAGCGTACCGCTCAAGGTTGGCGCCAAGCGACACGCTCTGCGCTGCGGCACCGAGCGGCGACAAGGCGAGCGCGAGGCCCCTAACGGCGATTTTCCAGCCTATCATCTGGCATTAACGATTGAATGGACGAAGCGATGCATCCGCCGTCCGGCGAAATGCCGTCGCCGTGGCATGCGGCGCCCCTCTACCGAGATGCTTCGATCGACATCGGGAAGTCCGCGGTCTAGGATCCTGGCTATGGGTACCGTGCACAAGTTCAAGCGTCCGCCGAAGAACGAACGGCAGTTTCAAGGCTACCGGCCAGAACCGTCGAGCGGACTACGGAACGCGAAGCCGGCACGTTGGCAACTGCGCGATTGGCAGAAAACTTTGCTCGTCTGGTCGGCGGTGGTGTTGTTTGCTGCGGGGATATGGCTCGTCGGAAAGATCTTCGGGGGCACTTGAGCATGGCGTGGCCGGCGAACGAAGCGCAGCTAAGCACGCTGGCTTTCCGCCACCGGCCGTGAAGCCAGGCTGAGCATGCGTGCCGAGATCTCGCGCTCTCCGGTGACCACGTCGGGCACGCCGAGTTGTTCCAGGTGCGCGACTTCGGCATCCGAATGCGCGCGCGCGATCACCGCAAGATCGGGGTTGAGAGTGTGCACCCGCTCGACGATCGCGCCGCCCTCAAACCCTTCGGGTATGGCGATGAGCAGGCGCCCGGCCTGTTCGATCCCCGCCGCTTCGAGGGTGCGCGTGTCGAGCGCATTGCCGCGCACGACCTTGTGACCGTCCTGCACGGCACGGGCGACGATGTCCTGCTGATCCTCGATGATTACATACGGTTGCTCGCCGCGTTGCAGTTCGGCGGCGATACGCGAGCCGATGCGCCCGTAGCCGACAAGGATGATATGGCCCTTGGTCGTGCGCGGCACCGCCGGCATCGGCCGCGTGGACTCGTCTTGCTTGTGCCGGGTGGCGACGAGCGAGAAGATGAAGGGATTGAGGAAGATCGATATGATCGCGCCGGCCAGGATGAGGTCGCGCCCTTCGCCCGGCAGCACCTCCAGGCGCGTTCCCAGCGACACCAGGATGAACGAGAACTCGCCGATCTGTGCCAGACTGGCAGCGACGGTCAGGGCCGTGCGGTTGTCGTGCCCGAACACGCGCACGATCAGGTACGCGGCGAGCGACTTGCCCAACAGGATGATCGCCACCGTGCCCAGCAGCGGCAGCGGGTGTTCGAGCACGATCATCGGATTGAACAACATGCCCACCGACACGAAGAACAGCACCGCGAACGCATCGCGCAACGGCAGGGTCTCCACCGTGGCCTGGCGGCTCAGCGGTGTCTCGCCCAGGATCATGCCGGCGAAGAAGGCACCGAGCGCGAAGGACACGTCGAACGCCAGCGCGGCCCCGAACGCGACGCCCAGCGCGATCGCCAGCACGGCGAGGCGGAACAGCTCGCGTGAACCGGTATGCACGACCCAGTGAAGCGCCCACGGGATCAACTTGCGCGCGACGAGCAGCATCAGCGCCATGAATCCGGCGATCTTGACCGCAGTCGTCGCCAGAGGCTGGACGATGGCTTCGATCCCGGCACCGGACGCCTCGTTCATGATGCGCGCCAAGACCGGCAGCAGCACCAGCGCGAGTACCATGACCAGGTCCTCGACGATCAGCCAGCCCACCGCGATGCGGCCTCGCTGTGTCTGGACGATGTTGTGACCCTCCAGCGCGCGCAGCAGGACCACCGTACTGGCGACCGACAGCGCTAGGCCGAAGACGAGACCTTCCATCATGGTCCAGCCGAACAGACTTGCCAGCCCGAGGCCCAGCAGCGTCGCGACGGCGATCTGGCAGATCGCGCCGGGTATCGCGATCCTGCGGACCGACAGCAGATCGCGCAGCGAGAAGTGCAGGCCGACGCCGAACATCAGCAGGATGACCCCGATCTCCGCCAGTTCGTTGGCCAGGTTCGTGTTGGCGACATATCCGGGAGTGAACGGGCCGACGATGACGCCGGCCAGAAGGTAGCCCACCAGTGGCGAGACCTTCAGCCTATGCGCGAGTGCGCCCATCAGGAAGGCGACGACCAGACCGGCGACGATCGTGCCGATCAAGGGGGTGTGATGTGGCATGACTTGTTCCAGCATGCCGGGGAGGGCACGTGCATCCCCCGGCATGGCTCTATCATTCGGTTGCGCCGATCACGATGGCGAGGACGCTCACCGCGACGGCCATGCTGGCCCACACGGTTGGCGCGAACCAACGGGGCGGGCGTCTTTTCGGCTGATCCATACCGACCTCCGTACGGAACCTGAGCTTTCGCGGTCTTTCGATGGCACGCCAGAGGTGCCGGATCGAAAGTTCGCAATTGGCCAAGCGGCGTGGGCCGCAAGGCCGCGGGTCAGGAAATCGGGGGCGCTCTGGCGTCGAACCGCGCACCGCTGTCGGGCGATGGCGGTCTCAGGGTAAGTGCGGCGTAGCCATGCGGCGCGATATGAGCAGGAAGTCGGCTCACTGTCGCGCTCGGCGCATGCACGGCGCAGGCACCGATGCAGGTGGTGGGATGGGGGGAACTATCGTCGTCCGACTGGCGGATCGTGCGCTCGTCCTGCGTCGGGTCGTCTGATCGGGGCTGCAGCGACATCACCGCCGTCGTCGGGTCGAAAGCCGATCCGTAAGCCTGCACCGTCGCCGCTCCGAGCGGTATGACGGCGAAAAACATGGCGGTGAAGAGCGCGATGAACGCCGCGAACACAAACCCGGGCCAGTTGAATGGCCCTCGGTCCGGTCGTGAGCGGACGTTCATAAAGACAGGCATCTCCATATCGATCAGGGGCGATCTGGTTCGTCTCCGCCACACGGATGACGACGGCACACTTGCGCTTGTGATACTAAACCACTCTTCGCCACGCGAGTTGCGAAAGCCATGTTTTGATACATAGCGGAACAGCCGCCGCTGGCCTCTGCCCGTCGGCCGATCATCTTGCCGATGGCGCTTAACGTGATCGTAGCCGGCATCACGTCCCGATGATGCGTGTCGATAAGCTGGCGGATCCCCGGCGGATCGGACAATCCCACCGGATGCCAGCGGCGCCGAATTGGCCCGGCGCCGCTTGGGACACTAGATGCTGAAGCGGATCGTGGCGCGGAAATCACGTCCCGCCAGTGGCGCGAAGTCTTTCAGGAAGCTCGCGTGGCGCCGCGCCACGACATCGAACAGATTGTTGGCGCTCAGCAGCAGGGTCGTGTTGTTGTCGCGACCGAACGGACGGATCGCGATGTTGGCGTTGACCAGCGTGTATTCATTCGTCGGTGTTTCGAACGATGCAGTGCGTTTCTGATCAAACACATGCTCGATTTCGGCGCGCGCGGTAAGCAGATCGCTTTGCGCTTCCACGCCGCCCAGCAACCGCAGCGGAGGGATGCGCGGCACCGGACCACCACCACGGATGTTCGCATGCACGTAGTCGCCTACGCCATCGAGATTGATGGTGTAGCTTCCAAGCCGCGCCACACGTACCGACGCATCCGCCTCGAAACCATAGAACCGGGCATTGGCTTGCTGATACTGGAAACACGGGAGTTCGACCTCGCGCCCCGAAGGGTCGGCAGCGGCCTGACAGATGCCCTGTCCCACCTGGTTCTCGTAAATGAAGTTGTTGAACCAGTTATGATAGGCGGATGCATCGAAGCTGAAACCTTCGCCATGCGCATGCAAGGTGGCTTCGATCCCCCATGAACGTTCCTTGCGGAAATCGGGATCGCCCAGCTCGTAAGCCTGCGTCCCGGCATGGCCACCATTGGCGAACAGCTCCTCGGCAGAGGGCGCACGTTCGGTTCGCGACCCGTTCAAGCCCAGCCGGATACCTTCGACCGGGGCAAACGATACGCCCAGCGATCCCGACAAGGCCGCAAAGTTGCGATTGCCGCCGAAATAGCGAAGGTCGCCTTGTTCGGTCTTCGCCTGTTGCCTGGTCCACTCGTATCGCAGGCCGCCCTCGGCCTTGAAGGAGCCGAGATCGATTTGCTGCAACGTGAAGACACCGGTCTGATTGGTTTCATTGCGCGGCAGGAATGCTTCTTCGCCTTGCACGTCGAATTGCCGGTTGAAGTACTGGACGCCGCTTGCGCCGTGCCAGCCGTCGCGATTGGCCTGAACCAGTTCGACGCGGCCCTCCAGGCCGTTGTTGCGGAAGGTGGTGGCGATCTCGCCATTCTCTTCGACTTCGAAGTGGCGATACGTCGCATGCCCGGCGCGCACGCGTATCTTATCCAGGAATCCGCCGCCGGTCTCCACTTCCCCGCGCAAGTCGACGCGATTCTGCACGATGTCCAGGCGCGGAGCTTCCTGTTCCTGCCCGATCAGCGTCGCATATCGTACGGGTACGCCATAGAAGCTGTCGTAGTGGCTGTAGGAAATGCCAAGGTGACCCGTGTCGGTGATCAGCGATGCGCCGGCGCCGGCCGACCACGTCTTGCTCGCAGAGTTCGGCAGACGGCCGCGCAAGGCGGCATTGCCGGCAAAGTCGATCGGCTCGCCCGGGGCACCGTCTTCGCCGGGCTCGATCTCCTGTGGCAAGCCGACCTGGCCAAGAGCCTGTTCGCGCGCGCTGCGAGAGAGAACATGACCGCCGATCTCAAGGTCGTCGGTCTTGAGGTAAGAGCCATCGGCATGCAGCACCAGCCTGCCGACCGCTACGTCGCCGGCTGCCGAGCCCGAGCGCTCGTTCGCGGCCGACCCATACGTGCCGATCGCACTGACACGATATCCCTTGTCCGGGATCGAGCGGGGAATGCGCGTGTCGATCACGTTGACCACGCCGCCGATTGCCGACGAGCCGAACAGCAAGGCGGAAGGGCCGCGCAGGACTTCGATCCGTTCGGCAAGAAGCGGATCGATCGCCACGGCATGATCGACCGAGGTGTTGCTGACATCGATCGAGCCGATGCCGTCGGTAAGCACGCGAATGCGATCGCCCTGAAGGCCGCGCAGGACGGGACGGGATGCCGAGGGCCCGAACGAGGTCGACGACACCCCTGGCTGCCGCGCGAGCGTTTCGCCGATCGTTGGTCGCAATTCGCGCGTGAGTTCCTCGCCGCTGATGATCGACGTACCTTGCAGGATGTCGGCCTCGCTCTGCAGGAAAGGCGCGGTCACGATGATGTCGCCCTGGCGGGGCGGAGCCACAGGGTCGGATCGTCCGGGACCGGTCGTCTGGGCAAACGTTGGCTGCGTGACGCAAAGTGCCAACAGGCTGGCGCCGAATAATAATCGAGTCATGGGGCGTGCTCCCTGGGCATTATCGTCCCGCTCGTAACCCCAATGATACAGTGTATCAAGAACTATGTTATAACATTTCATGGGCCTTGGCGGAGCAGGTGGGGGACGCGCGTGCTGGACCTGTGGGCACTGGCCGTTGTCGCGGATTCGCGAACGTCCTAGAGACGTTGGATGGCCGCGATGTCCCATCAGCACGGAGAACGGCAAGGCGAGGCTTCGATGGAAAGCCCCTTGGCTGATCCATTCGCCGCCCTGCATGGCGCTGTTTCACCTGCAGATAGTTGCGAGATGATTCCATGACGACTTCGACAGCAAGGCGGCAAGGCTTACGATCGTCATGGTTGCTGCCGGTCGCGTTGGCGCTGCTGGGCTGCCAGGGCAAGCCCGAGTTGCCGGTGGAGACGCGCCCCGAGTGGACGGGCGCCGCGATCGACGGCATCGCCCCGCTGATGTCGCCACCGCAGGTGGAAGCGGCGCTCAAGCAGCATGGCTACGTCCAGATCCCGTGTACGAGCAAGGATAGCCTGCTGGTCGACCCGTTCAACCACGGCGACGATTCCCCCTGTTACCAAGCTGCGAAAAAGCCGATGCGGGTCAGCCTGTTCTTCCTCGACCTCGTCGAAGGTCGCAGGTTGGCAGTGGTGAATTTCAGCAATCGTTGGGAGAGGGACGAGTCCCCTGCCACTCTCCTTGCCGAAGGCGAGGCACTTGCCCGGCAGCTTCGCGCCCGCTTCGGCCCCCCGCTCATGTCGAGCGACAGTCCCGATTTTCGGACCTTCTACTGGCGGCGCCCGGGTGGGCGAGCGTCACTTCCGGACATGGTCAGCACCACCGTTGGCAAGCACTTCGGTCGCAACGTGACGATGACCAGTATGTGGGCCTACGGTCAGCAGCGGCCGAGGCCTTGAGCGGCCTGATCAATGTTATTGGCTGCCTCCAGCAATGGCATCGGATCGCATGGCATCCCAACTATATGGCGGTGCGGCCGAGAATGCCGCGTCCGAGATCGAAGGCATGCACACATCGGTCCTGGTCGGTAGGGTGTGATCCCTATCGTGGGGCCCGTTGTGCGAAAGTCGCGGCAGTTCTCGCGAAAGACGTGAGATGGAAGCTACCGCCCCGTGTTTCAGACTATTACAGCTTCTCGCCACTGAGAGGCGAGCAAACGAATGCTCCACGCGGGCCCTTGCATAATCGGGATATAGGCAAAACCCGCAGTGGGCATGCGAGCACGCGTTAACAACTTTCGAATATCAGATCATGCTTGTCGACTGCCGATCCAGCCCGTCACCACCGCAAGCTTCGAGAACAGTGCTAGCACTTCAAAACATAATCCTCGAACTGATAGCGACGGGCGAAACGCTCGCGAACACGGCATCCCGGATGTGCGTCGAGGCGGAGAAACTGTCTCCCGGCGTCATCTGTTCGGTTCTGACCGTTGCTGGCGACGGCTTCATCCATCCGCTGGCCGGACCAAGCCTTCCCGCCAGCTATTCCGCGGCGTTGGATGGCGTGGCAATCGGACCGGAAGCTGGCTCCTGCGGCACTGCGGCATATTACCGTAAGGAGGTGACCGTCGCCGACATCGCGAGTGATCCACGGTGGGCTGCCTTTCGCCATCTGGCCCTTCCACTGGGCCTTCGGGCATGCTGGTCCAGTCCGATCCTCAATGTGGCAGGGGAAGCCATCGGAACCTTCGCCTTCTACTATCGCGAGTGCAGAGGCCCGACACAGCTGGAGAGGGAGATCGTTCAACACTGCGTGCACCTTTGCGTCATCGCGCTCGATCGCCACCAGCGTCTTGTCGAACATGAGAGGCGGGCTTTTAACGACGGACTTACCGGTCTCGCCAATCGTGCCGCTTTCGATGCAGCCCTGGCGAAGCTGGACCACAGCCAACCAGGAGACTGGGCGCTGCTCGTGCTTGATCTCGACAATCTGAAAGTCGTGAACGACACCTTCGGCCACCATGCGGGTGACAGCCTGCTTCGAATTGCCGGCCGCAGGATTGCCGCATCAGCCGCCAACGGCAAAGCCTTTCGCACCGGGGGTGATGAATTCGCCATCATACTCGACGCGGGAGACGAGCGGCTCGATCTTGACCAGAGCGCAGAGCGGATCCTTGCAGCCCTGGCCCATCCCGCGGATTGCGGCGGCCACATCATCGCTCCGCGTGCCACCATAGGCGGGGCGGAGTTCCTGGCTGGCGACAGTATTGCGGAGCGGGTCCGCCAGAATGCGGATTATGCGCTGTATCACGCCAAGGAGACCGGCCGGGGCGGTTTTGTGCGCTATTGGCCGGGTTTGGGAACAAACATGACGCGCCGCCTCGGCCATATCCGCGAGGTGGATGCCGCTCTACGCGAAAACCGGATCGAAGCGTTCTACCAACCCGTCGTTCGTCTCGACACGCGTGAGATCGTGGGGTTGGAGGCCTTGTGTCGCATGCGGCTGGGAACCCGGATCATCGCCGCCGCCGACTTCCAAGACGCCATGCAGGACGTGCATGTTGCACGCGCGCTGACAGGACGGATGATGACGCTCGTGGCTACCGATGTCCGTGACTGGTTGGACATGGGCATTCCATTCCAGCACGTGGGCGTCAATATCTCGTCCGCCGACATGCATAGCGGTGCGCTCGACACCATGCTCGAGGACACGTTCGGGCAGGCTGAAGTGCCGTTGAAGCATGTCATCGTCGAGGTGACCGAAACCGTTTACATGGGCGATGCCGGTCGCTCCGTGCAAAAAGGCGTGGAAACACTTCGCGCCAAGGGTTTCCGAGTGGCGTTGGATGACTTCGGGACAGGTTATGCGTCGCTGACGCACCTGCTGACGGTGCCAGTGGACATCATCAAGATCGACAAGAGCTTTGTCGACCGGCTCGCCGCTGACAATGCGAGCATGGCTATCGTCGAAGGCATACTGCAGATCGCAACGAAGCTCGGCATCCGCGTCATTGCCGAGGGGATCGAGACGGAAGTGCAGGCGGATATGCTGCAGGCGGCTGGATGCGTCCTCGGCCAAGGCTACCTGTTCTCCCGTGCCGTCGATCGGCACACGACGACGGACCTGCTTTTAGAGAAGGCGCAGCCCCTGGGCGAGCCGATGGCAACTTACCCCGACCCTCGCCTGCAGGATGCGCGACGACGGATCTCCTAGTTGCCTGGGCGGCTTCGTCCCCCGTCTCGCCATTTGCGCATGGGCGATACCGCACCTGGATCCCGAACGCCTGCCATCGACGAGCGTCCGAAGCCGGGAGCCTCGCCAACGGTGCCCAATGACCGCGTGTGGGCCTGCTATGCCATCTGTTCGCGAGCGACTTTTTCGAGAACCGTCAGCGGCATGGCACCGGCCGTCAATATCCGGTGGAACGTTTTCGGATCCCAGTTCGCGCCGGCTTTCCGTTTCGCTTCGTCGCGCAGCCGCACCCAGACGGTGTGGCCAATCTTGTAGCTGCATGCCTGCCCCGGCCAGACCGTGTAACGGTCGATCTCGCCTTGGCTGCGCCCGCGCGCGATACCTGTGATGGCGATGAGGTAGTCGGTCGCCTTCTCGCGGCTCCAGCGTTTGGCGTGCATGCCTGAGTCGACGACCAGTCGCGTGGCGCGGAACAGCAGCGACTGCAGATAGCCGATCTGTCCGAGCGGATCGCCCTCGTACATACCCATCTCATCGGCGAGTTGTTCGGCGTAAAGCGCCCATCCCTCGGAGTAGCCGGAGTAGAAGCCGCGACGACGGATGAGCGGAATATCCTCGCTCTCCAGCGCGGACATGACCTGGAGGTGATGACCCGGCACCGCCTCATGGTAGCTGAGCGTCCCCAATCCGAACTTCGGTCGATCGAACGTATCCCGCAGATTGATGAAGTAGATGGCCGGCCGCGTTCCGTCGAGCGAGGCGGATTGGTAGTAGCCGCCGGGCGCACCGGCCTGAATGGCTTCGGGAACGCGGCGGACCTCGACAGGTGCCCGCGGCAAGACGGCGAACTGCTCGGGCAGGCGCTTCGTCATGGCCATGATCTGGCCGCGCAGTTGCTGGAGC
Source organism: Novosphingobium sp. TK46 (assembly GCF_055361525.1). Classification (NCBI taxonomy): domain Bacteria; kingdom Pseudomonadati; phylum Pseudomonadota; class Alphaproteobacteria; order Sphingomonadales; family Sphingomonadaceae; genus Novosphingobium; species Novosphingobium sp. TK46. The sequence goes on along the minus strand of NZ_CM143963.1, from coordinate 1,349,681 downwards.
AACTGTTCGCGGCCCGGATCGGTGTTCGGGTAAAGCTGGTCTGGCCGCTTGTTCAACGCCACCAACCGTTCGCCCACGCTTCCTTGCGTGAGCCCCTGTGATCGCAGGATGCCGTCGATGCGCGCACCGATCTCCGCCACCTGCGCCAGCCCAAGCTGGTGGATCTCGTCGCCGGTCATCTCCACCGTGGTCGCGGCGCTCGCAGCCGCAGCATAGTAGGCGTCTCCGTCGGGGAGGCGCCAGACACCCGCGTCGTGCCGGGCGCGCCCGCGCAGTTCGGTGACCAGCGCCCGTTGACGGTCGAGTGCGGGGAACACCTGCTCGGCCATCAGCGTGGCGACTTGCCTGGCACGTTCGGGCGGCAGCTTCGCAGCCTTCAGCTTGGCGGCCAGATCCGTCACCGGGCCGGTGGCATCGGGCGCCTTGTCCCGCAGGGAGGCTAGCTGCTTGAGCGTGGTATCGAGGATGTAGTCCGGGGCGAACACGCCCGTGCCGGCGTCCTCGCGCTGACGCTCCGTCTCCGCGTCGATCGCACCGGCGAACGCCTGCAACCGTGCGACATAGGCGTCGGCATCGGCGGCGTTTGCGATCCTGTGCTGGTTGGCAAGAAAATCGGGCACGTTGCGGTAAGCGCCCGTTAGCTGCGACAGCACGTAGGGGGCGTACCGCCCCGCGCTAGCCCCGAAAGCGTAGCGCTGTCCCGCGATCACCCGCTGCAGGCCATACTCCACGACATCGTAGTCGAGCTGCGCCGTGCTGCTCAGCGTATTGCGTCGTACGGTCTTCAGCGACGCCAGTTCCTGCCGTGCCCGTGCGAACTGTTTCGCCTGGCCAGCGCGCGACGTTTCGTCCAGCCTCGACTTCAGTTCCGCCCGTGCGCCCGTGTCGAGACCAAGCGAAGTCGCCTGCTCGGGGCTGTCCTGCAACCGTGCGTAGAAGAAGCGGTCGAGCATCGCGCGAAAATCGGCGTCCCGTGCGCCTGAGGCGGCGCGAACCGCGTTTGGCATGGCCACCGCTGCTGACAGGAGGCTGGTGGATGCCAGAAACTGGCGGCGATGCATCATGAATGCTCCCGATGGTAGGCCGTTGATTATTGGCCTTATCTTAAACGAGAGTGTCGCCGGCACCACCCATGGCGTCGTGCTCGTCACGTGCGTCCAGGACCGCCCCCAATTCCCCTCGGATGTGTGAAGCGGCCTTGGTCTATGTCGTGGGCGGCTCGCCCAAGTCACAGACGCGTGGGTCACGATCCCCAAGCGCATGGTCGGCCAAGCGGTTCGCCATTGGATGAGCCGGGCAGACGAGCCGTTTCGACAATCAGTAACTTGGCGCAAGCCCACAAGGGTGCGTGGGCGAGCAAGAGATGGTCCCGTGTTGCGATATTCGGATCGAAAAGTCGCCCGTCTGCTTACCGGCCAGCCTGGCAAAGGCCGAGTTTCAACCGGCAGCTGGAAGACAACACGCGCTTATCGCAGCGTCGGCGCTCTGTCGCAAAAGCATCCTGGGCAGCCAGGCCCGCAGACAACGTGTGTCGTGACGGTGAAGCTTAACTGTCAAGCGACAGAGTGGTGGATGCCCGACAAGGATTCGAACCTTGATTGACGGAGTCAGAGTCCGCTCTCTTACCGTTAGAGGATCGGGCAGCGAGAGGGCGCCAATAAGCGGGGGGCGGCTGGGGGTCAAGTCTCATTTGCCTTCGCGGATGCGTGCTGCGGGTGAGGGGCATTGCACCGCTCTTGCTCCCGAGGCTCGCGGGCGGTAGCATCGGTTTCAGGTGTCCGCTCCTTCGGGCGGAATGATAGATTGAAAGAGTTTGCTACCCATGGCGGATACAGCTCCGCCGGCAGCGAAGGTCGAGGTGTCGGGCCGCCGTGCGAGACGGCGCCATGCGCGGAAAGGCAAGGGTCGCCAAACCGCTGCCGACACGCCCGAAGCTCGGATCACGGGCGGACGGCCGCATGCGACAGGCGCCACGCCGCGCGACATACCCGTAGGCTCCACCAGCGTCGATCCGGGCGATGGTGAGGCACGCGCCTTGTCCCCTGCGGCCCAAGGGGCTGCTGTCCCCGCCGCGGGCATGGTCGATGGCCCGGTCCGTATCGCGCCGACCAGTGCGGGGAGCGGGCACGCGCGGTCCGGCGGCCATCGTCAGGCTTATGCGGCGATCGACCTTGGTACCAACAATTGCCGGCTGCTGATCGCGCGGCCTTCCGGCGAGAACTTCACCGTAATCGACGCCTTCAGCCGCGTCGTGCGGTTGGGGGAGGGTGTCGCGCAGAACGGGCGCTTGTCCGACGAGGCCATGGATCGCACGCTCGCGGCGCTGCGGGTTTGTGCGGACAAGCTCATGCGCCGCAATGTCTTTCTGGCGCGCTCTGTCGCTACCGAGGCTTGCCGGCGGGCCGCCAACGGCCCCGCGTTCATCGAGCGGGTCCGCGAGGAAACGGGCATCGCGCTCGACATCATCAGCGCGCGCGAGGAGGCTCGGCTCGCGGTTCTGGGCTGCCATGTCCTGCTCGAAGACGGACTGGGGCCGGCGATGATATTCGATATCGGCGGCGGCTCGACCGAACTCGTGCTGATCGAAAGCACCGACACCGTACCCAGGATACTCGACTGGCAAAGCGTGCCATGGGGCGTGGTTTCGTTGAGTGAGAGTTGCGGCACGGAAGGGGCGACGCGCGAAGAGCGGGTCGCACGCTACCGCCACATGCATGGTCTGGTTGCGGAGAGTTTCGCCGCTTTCGCCAGGCGCACGCAGCCGGCACGCGAATCCGCATCGAGCACCGGACCGCTGCGTTTGCTGGGCACCAGCGGCACGGTGACCACGCTTGCCAGCCTGCACCTGGAACTGCCGCAATACGATCGCAGTGCGGTCGACGGCTTGATCGTACCGGCCGATGCCATGCGCGCGATCAGCACGCGATTGTCCAGCATGGCGATCGAGGAACGGCGTGAACTCGCCTGCATCGGGCGCGAACGAGCCGATCTGGTCGTCGCCGGCTGCGCCATTCTCGAGGCGATCCTCGATCTGTGGCCCGCGCACCGCCTTGGCGTGGCGGACCGCGGCATTCGCGAAGGCATCCTGCGCAGCCTGATTTCGGCCGGTGGCCAGGGTCAGAACCACAATCATCTGCAGGGCGGCCAGCATCACGGCCATGGCCGGGGCGACCGGCCGCGCATGGCGGGCTCGTCATGAGCCGCTCCACGAGTATTCCCACAATGACCCCAGCATCATGACCCGATCCGGCCGCGACCCGGGCGAGCGGCTGAAGACCGCGCGCAATCGTACCAGCAGTTCGGTACGTTGGCTGCAGCGGCAGCTAAACGATCCTTACGTAAAGAAGGCGAAGGCCGATGGTTATCGCAGCCGCGCGGCATACAAGCTGCTGGAACTCGACGACAAGTTCGGGTTGATAAAGGGTGTGTCGCGGGCGGTCGACCTGGGCATCGCCCCGGGCGGCTGGAGCCAGGTGCTGCGCAAGCGCAATCCCAAGGCCAGAGTGGTCGGGATCGATTTGCTGCCCACCGATCCGATCGAAGGGGTGACCATCTTCGAGATGGATTTCATGGCCGACGAAGCACCCGCCGCGCTCGAGGAAGCACTCGCCGGTGCGCCCGATTTGGTGCTGTCGGACATGGCGGCCAACACCGTCGGGCACAAGCAGACCGACCATCTGCGCACGATGGGCCTGGTCGAGACCGCTGCGGATTTTGCGATCGCCACGCTGGCGCCGGGCGGCACGTTCGTTTCGAAGGTTCTTGCCGGGGGCACCGATACGGCGCTGCTGGCGCTGCTCAAGCGTCACTTCGCCACGGTCAAGCATGCCAAGCCGCCAGCCAGTCGCAAGGATTCGTCTGAGTGGTACGTGATCGCCAAGGGTTTCAAGGGCGTAAGGGAGGCGGAACCAGCGGACGATTAGTTGCTGTTGACGTGACGGGTGCGACCATTCATTGGGTGATCCCCGTCATTGGGCCGGTTTAGCCGGTCGCGGGTATCGCCACCGGCCCGTCAATCGAGCATGGCTGCGCGCGATCTACGTCGCGCACGAAGCCCGCCAAACGTTTCCTGCATGATTCCTCGCGCTGAGCGGCAAAGTAGTCGTCTGCCTCCGGCGCGAGAGATCGACAAGTCTTGCGACCTGCTCGCTGCGGCAGCTTCAGCCATGACCTCTCCGCGCCAAAGCGGAGAGAGGCCAGCGTATTATGTCAGGGCGCCGAGTTGGAGCCGGCCGCGCCGACGGCCTTGTCGCCACCTTCGGCCTTTGGCGCGGGTGCGGCAAGAGCGCCGGCAGCGGCCTGCGTGCCGGAGGGCGCGGGTTCGCCACCCTTGCCCGCGGGGGCCACGTCGGCAGCGGGCGCGGCTGCGGTCGGCAACGGCAGGTTCGAGCCTTGCGAGTTGAGATACGCGATCACGTTCGCGCGATCCTCACCCTTCGACAGGCCGGCGAAGGTCATCTTGGTGCCGGGTGCGAACGCCTTGGGGCTTTTCAGCCAGTCGTTCAGCAGCTCGAAGGTCCAGTTGCCGCCCTTGCTCTTGAGCGCGTCGGAGAAGGCGAATCCACCGGCACCCTGGCCGATCGCTTCGCCCACCACGCCGTGCAGGTTCGGACCGATGCCGTTGGCGCCGCCGGCGTTGATGGTGTGGCACGAGGTGCACTTGGCGAACGTCGCCTCGCCCTTGGCCACGTCGGCCTTTGCCAGCAACGTCGCGATCGGCACGTCGGCGGCAGCGCCGCCGCCCTCGGCTTCGACGCCCTCGATCGCGTAACCCTGCTTTTCGGGAGCGTGCGGCTTGTTGGCGCGGAAGTAGTGCGAGCTCACGCTGCTCAGGCCCAGGGCCACGACGCCTGCGAACAGCGTCCAGCCGGCGATGGTATTGAAGCGATCTTCCATTAATCCGTGCCCCGGGAGTCTTTGGTCAGCTGAATGGCCAGCGCTTAGTGTTGCCCGCCCCCGAGCGCAAGAGTCATCGCGAGATCCATTGCAGATGCGGCTCTGCGCCCTTAAGCGCGCTGGCGACATGGAAGCATATCCGCAACCCGCCCGCGCGCTCGTCGCCCAGATGGAGGCCCAGGCCGCCGCCGATCCCGCCCGCGCCATGGCCTTGCAAGGCGCGCCGGGCTGCAACGGTCACCGCGCTGCGCTCGAATACGACGCCGGTTGCCAGCCACTACCCTGCTTCGCCTTCGAGGACGCGCTGGATGCGGTGAAGGAAGGCCGGGCCGACCGCGCAATCATTCCGATCGAAAATTCGCAGCACGGAAGGGTCGCGGACATCCACTTCCTGTTGCCCGAAAGCGGCCTGGCGATCGTCGGCGAGTATTTCATGGACATTCACCATGCATTGATGGGCAACGGACGGGGACCGTTCACCGCAGCGTACAGCCATCCGCAGGCGCTTGGGCAATCGCGCCATTATTTGCGGTCACGCGGGCTGTTGCCGCTGTCCTATGCCGATACGGCCGGTGCCGCGGCGTTCGTAAAGGAGCAGGGCGATGCCTCGGCGGCGGCAATCGCGCCGGCGCTGGCGGCCGAGCTTTACGGTCTCGAGATCATCGAGCGCAACGTCGAGGATGCAGCCGACAACATGACCCGGTTCGTAGTGCTTGCGCGCGACCCGCTCGACCCGGCGACGCTGGCGGACATCCCGGCGATGACGACCTTCATCTTCGAAGTGAACAACGTCTCGGCCGCGCTCTACAAGGCGCTGGGCGGGTTCGCCACCAACGGCGTCAACATGACCAAGCTGGAAAGCTACCAGGTCGGCGCCAGCTTCGCGATGACGACGTTCTATGCCGACATCGAGGGCGCGCCGGGTGATCCGCGCATCGATCGTGCGCTGGAGGAACTGGCGTTCCACTGCAAGTACGTGCGTCGGTTGGGCTCCTATCCGCAGGCCCGCATACGCGGCTGAGCGATCGAGAGTGCCTCAGCCCCAGGCCGCGTGTTGCAGGACGATGCGGTAGCCGTCGGGATCCTCGAAGGTGAGGCCTTGCCGGTCCCAGTAGGGGTTGAACGAGGCGACCGGTGCGAAGCCCGCCGATCGCATCCGCGCGACGGCCGCCTGCCATGCATCATCCTCGGGCAGGTAGAACACCAGCAGGTGATCCTGACTGGGCGCACGCCCCGCGCGATGCGCCGCCGAGCGTGTGAATTCGAGATGATAGGGCGCGCCCCGCTTGCCCAGCATGACGCCGTCGAAGCCGCCGTGATCCTCGAAGCGATAGAGGATGTCGAAGCCAAGGCCGTCGCGATAGAAACCGAGCAGCGGTTCGAGATCGTTCGAGGGGCGGGCGATGCGCACGATCGCGGATGGGTCCATCACGACTAGCTAAACGCCGGCGCGGCCGGACTCAAGCTTGCGCCTCGCGCATGTGCATGCCACCAGTCCCCGAGTGAGTGTGCGGGGCGCAACTATCGCCGAAGCGGCGGCTTCGCGGGATGCGACAAGCGACTGGGAGGCCGTGCGCCGCTCGGCCGAGATACAGTTCGCGCCAGTTCCGCCGGTCAAGGACGTGCCGCCGCCCGCCTGGCTCGAAACCCTCAACGAAGCGTTGCGTGCGATGTTCGGGCCGCTGGCGAAGTGGATGGTCGCAGTATGGCCGGTGATCGAGAAGCTGCTGATCGTGCTTGCCGTGTTGCTCGTGCTGTACTTGGTATGGCGCCTGCTGGGGCCGCTGGTCACGCGGCTGCGCGATCCCAAGGCCAAGCCGGAAGTATGGGCGCCCAGTCGTGAAGAAGCGCTGGCGCTGCTCGACGATGCCGATCGGCTGGCGGCGGACGGTCGCTTTGGTGAGGCGGCGCATTTGCTGTTGCTGCGCAGCGTCGGTCAGATCCGCGCGGGGCGGCCCGGTACGGTGATCCCCGCCAGTACCGCGCGCGAGATCACGGCTCTGCCGCAATTGCCAAAAACCGCCCGCACCGCCTTTGCCATCATCGCCGATCGCGTGGAGCGCAGCCTGTTCGCGTTGCGCGATCTCGATGCCGCCGACTGGACCGTGGCCCGCGCCGCCTACGCCGACTTCGCGCTTGCCGACTTGCGGGCCGAGGGCCAGCGATGAGCAGGGCGCCGACCGCCGCGGCGGGTGCCAGCCCGTTCACCGCGCGCACCGCGCTGGCGCTAGTCCTCTTCGGCAGCTGCATGTTCGTGGCGCTGCTCTGGTTGATCGGCAACGGGCTTGGCGAGGGGCGCGCGAACGACGGTGGCGGTCATGCAGAGGGACGCGGACTGAACGGCTTTGCCGCGATGTCGGATTTTCTGGAGCGGCGCGGCTTCACCGTCAGGCACGGTCGCAGCGAGAAATCGTTCAAGGAACCGGGATTGCTGGTGCTGACACCGCCGGCGAACATGGATGGCAAGACCATCGAAAAGATCGTCTCGGGGCGCCGCCTGATCGGCCCGACGCTGGTGATCACGCCCAAGTGGAACGCCTATGCCACCGGCAGCGCGGAGACCAATGCGAAGCGCGGGTGGGTTCACCTTGCCGGACCGATCTCGGTGGAGTGGCGCGGCTTCCTGGATAACCTGACGCTCTACCCGGTCGACAGCGCCAGGAAGCCCGGTGGTCGCGAATGGTTCGCACGGGGCATCCGGGGGACTTTCCCGCAGCCCGCGCTGGTGATGGCGGGCAAGGGACCGGGCATGGTGCCGCTGGTCCTGGGTGCCGATGGCCGTGACGTCTTCGCGGCGTATGTAGATGACGGCGTCTACCCCGCGCTGACCGAGATGAGTCCGGCCGACTGGCCGATCATGGCCGAGGAGGACGAGGGCGAGGCCTATCCGCTGGTGATGGTCTATGACCCCGACTTGCTCGACAACTACGGCATGGCCCGCCAGTCCGGCGCGCAACTGGCCGAGGCGCTGGTACGCGGCGCGATGGCGGATGCGGATGGCGAGACGAGCGGGCCGCAGACGGTGACCTTCGACCTCACGCTCAACGGCATCAAGCGCAGCGACAACCTGCTGACGATGGCATTCTCGCCGCCGTTCCTGGCCGCCACGCTGTGCCTGTTGCTGGCCGCCGCCGCCGTGGGCTGGCGGGCGTTCCTGCGGTTTGGTCCGGCGCGGGTGCCGGGACGCGCGATCGCTTTCGGCAAGCGGGCGCTGGTCGCCAACTCGGCGGGCCTGATCGTGCGATCGCGGCGCTATCATCTGCTCGGCCCGCCCCTAGCCGACGCTTCGCGCCAACGCCTTGTGCGCGCCTTCGCCTTGCCGAGGGACCGCGATACCGCTTCCGAGCTTGCCGCGCTCGATCAGGCGGCGCGCGCCGCCGGCGCCGGCGATCACGCTTTCTCCCAGATCTCCGCGCGGCTGAGCCAGGCGCGCAACCAGCGCGACCTCGTCAAGGCCGCAGCCGAACTCCACGCGCTCGAAAGGACGCTCACCAGATGACTGACGCCATGAACCTGAACGAGGTGGCCGACATCGCCACCGCCATCCGGGGTGAGATCGCCAAGGCGGTGGTCGGGCAGGCGCCGATCGTCGATCACTTGCTGATCGCGCTGATGGCGCGCGGGCATGTCCTGCTCGAAGGGCCTCCGGGCACCGCCAAGACCTTCCTCGCGCAATGCTTCGCCGCCAGCCTGGGGCTCGATTACGGGCGCATCCAGTTCACGCCCGACCTGATGCCGGGCGACATCCTGGGTTCCAACCTGTTCAATTTCCAGACCAGCACCTTTACCCTTACGCGCGGCGCGATCTTCCGCGACCTGCTGCTGGCGGACGAGATCAACCGCACCCCGCCAAAGACCCAGGCTGCGCTGCTCGAAGCCATGCAAGAACGGCAGGTGACGCTGGACGGCACCACGCATCCGCTGCCACAGCACTTTACCGTGGTCGCGACGCAGAACCCGATCGAAAGCCAGGGCGTCTATCCGCTGCCCGAGGCGCAGCTCGACCGCTTCCTGTTCAAGCTGTCGGTGCCCTATCCCAGCCACGAAGAGGAACGCGCGATCGTCACGCGCTATGCGGAAAATCGCGGTCTTCCCAGCCCGGCGGACCTCGGCATCGTGCCGGTGGTCAGCCCCGAGCGTCTTGCCGCCGCGACCGAAGCGGTGCGCCAGGTCACGCTCGCCGAGCCGGTCGCGGATTATGTCGTGCGGCTGGTGCGCGCCACCCGCGAAAGCAACGAACTGTCGCTGGGCGCATCCCCACGCGCGGCGGTGCTGCTCGCGGGTGCGGCGCGTGCCCGCGCCGCGCTGGATGGGCGCGACTATGTGCTGCCCGACGATGTGAAGGCGTTGGCGGCGGGCGTGTTGCGTCATCGTCTGGCACTCAGCCCTTCGGCGGAGATCGAAGGGCGGCGGGTCGAGGATCTGGTCGCGACGCTGGTCTCGTCGACCGAGGCGCCGCGCTGAGCCGATGGCGCCTGTCGTCCCCACCGGTCGCACCGTCGCGATCCTTGCCGGCGCCGCGCCGCTGGCGGTGCTCGTCGCCGCGGTGGCGCCGCAGACCTGGCTGGCGGTCGTAGCGCTGGCGCTGCTGGTGCTGCTGGTAGCGATCGGTGACGGACTTATCGCCGGCGGTTTGGAGGCGTTCACCGTGACCGTGCCCGGCGACGCGGAAGTCGGCGCCGAGCATCGCTTCGGCTTTCATGCGCGATTTTCGGGTGGACGGCGCCACGATGTGCAGGCGGCGCTCGCGCTTGATCCGCGTCTGGCGGATGGAGGCCGGATCGCCACGCAGCTGACGGGAAGCGGTCTCGACTGGGCCGGGCGAGCCACGTTCACCCCCTCGCGCCGGGGGACCGGCCGGGTGACCACCGCCTGGCTGCGCTGGACCGGGCCACTGGGTCTCGGCGCGCGCCAGCATTCGCGCGCGCTGGACGATGACGTCCGCGTCTGGCCCAACTTGGGCGACGTGCGCAGCCCGGCGCTGCAGACGTTCCTGCGCGATGCCCAGTTCGGCCTCATCGCCCGGCGTATCCGCGGCGAAGGCACCCAGTTCGAGGCACTGGCCGAGTACCAGCCCGGCATGGACCGCCGCCGGATCGACTGGAAGGCCTCGGCCCGCCACCAGCATCTCTACGCCAAGGAGATGGAGACCGAGCGCAACAACCAGATCGTCTTCGCCTTCGACTGCGGCCAGGCGATGTGCGAGCCGGTCGTCGGCATGGCCCGCATCGACCGCGCCACCAGCGCCGCGCTGACCACCGCCTATGTCGCACTGAAAGGCGGTGACCGCGTGGCGCTTTATGGTTTTGCCGCAAGGCCCGAGGCGATGAGCCCGTTCGTTTCCGGCTCGGCGCAGTTCCACCGCCTGCAACGCGCCGCCGCCGCGTTCGACTACCGACCCGAGGAGCCGAATTTCACCCTCGCGATGGCGACGCTGTCGTCGCGGCTGACCCGGCGATCGCTGGTTGTCGTGTTCTCGGACTTCACCGATCCCACGGGCGCCGAACTGATGCTGGAAAGCGTCTCGCGGATGGTCGCCCGCCACGTCGTGCTGTTCGTGACCTTGGCCGACAGCGAGCTGGAGGATCTGGCGGTCGCCGTACCGTCGGACCTCGATGCGGTGGCGATGGCGGTGTCCGCCGACGGGTTGCTGCGGCAGCGGGCGCTGGTCTTGCAGCGCCTGCGCCAGCTTGGCGTCGACGTGATCGAGGCGCCTTGGGACAAGATCGGCACGCGGCTGCTAGACGCCTACTTCGCGATCAAGCGCAAGGGAGCGATCGGGTGATGGCCAGCACTCCAGGCCCCCTGGGCTCCGATCTTCTCACCGCCGCCTTGCTGCGGTCCGACCGCTTCCGGATCGAGCGCGAGGCGGATTGGCAGCGCCTCGATGCGATCGTCACCGCGATGGAGAAAGGCCGTATCCGCCGCGTTTCGGACGAAGACCTCCTGGCGCTGCCGCAGTTGTATCGCACCGTCGCCTCCAGCCTCTCGATCGCGCGCGCCATCTCGCTGGATGCGGCGACGCTGGCCTATCTGGAATCGCTGGTGCAACGGGCCTGGTTCGTCGTCTATGGCCCGCGCTCGTCGCTGAGCGCCTGGCTGCGCGAGTTTCTGGGCGGCGGCTGGAGCCGGGCCGTGCGCGGGCTGGGTCTCGATCTGAGCTTGGCGTTCGCGGTGATGGTGGCGGGCGTGCTGGTCGGCTGGCTGCTCGTCGCTCACGATCCAGACTGGTATCGCGCGCTGGTGCCCGGCGACTATGCCGATGCCCGCGTGCCCGGCGCCACCCCGGCGGCCTTGCGCGCCACGCTGTTCGGCCAATCCGGTCAGGATGGGCTGGGCGCGTTCGCCGCCTATCTGTTCAGCAACAACGCCGGCGTCTCGATCATGGCGTTCGCGCTTGGTTTCGCGTTCGGCATCCCGACGCTGCTGCTGCTGGTGCAGAACACCGCCATTCTGGGGGCGATGCTGTGGCTGTACCACGGCGCCGGCCTGACGCTGGATTTCGCCGCCTGGATCAGCATCCACGGCACGACCGAGCTGTTCGCGATCCTGCTGTCGGGCGGCGCCGGACTCCACATCGGGCGGGCAATGGCGTTTCCCGGCACCCGCAGCGTGCTGGCTGCCGCGTCGGAGGCCGGGCGCCGCGCGGCGCAGGTCATGGCCGGGGTTGTCATCATGCTGGTCGTCGCCGCGATCCTCGAAGGGTTCGGGCGCCAGCTGATCGACAACACGCCGGGCCGGTTCGCGGTCGGCGGCTTCATGCTGGCGTTCTGGTGCGCCTACTTCTTCGCGTTCGCCCGCAGCGACGCGGTGATCCCGTCGGAGCGCAGCTGACGATGGCCGCCACCGCCGCGCTGCCGCTGCGCGCGACCCGCAGCAACCGTGATCGCGAGCTGATCACGCCCGAGGGCGTGGTGTTGCCGATCACTCTTGCCAGCCGGGGCTCGCGGATCGGTGCGCTTTCGCTCGACTTCCTGTTCCTGGGGACCGCCTTCGTGGTGGTGACGATCGCGCTGGCATCGCTCGCGGGTGGAGTCGCCAGCCTGATGGGCCGGCTGGGCAGCGGGGGCGGCGCGTCTGGCGCGTTGCAGTTCCTGATCGTCGCCTGGATCATCATGGCCTTCCTGGTGCGTTATGCCTGGTTCCTGTGGTTCGAGCTGGGCGCACGCGGCGCGACGCCCGGAAAGCGGCTGACCGGGATCCGCATCGCCGCGCGCGATGGCGGGCGGCTGACGCCCGAGATGGTCATCGCGCGCAACCTGCTGCGCGACGTCGAGCTGTTCCTGCCGATAGGCTTCATCGTCTCGGCGGGCGTGGACAGCACCCCGGCATGGCTTGCCGCTACCGCCTGGTTCGCGATGTTCCTGCTGTTTCCCTGCTTCAACCAGGACCGCCTGCGTGCGGGTGACGTCATCGCCGGCACTTGGGTGGTCGAGGCGCCGCGCCGCAAGCTGGAAGCGGCGATGACACTGCGCGAACCCGTGACGGCCGCAAGCGCGCAGCACCGCTTCAGCGATGCCGAGCTGATGGTCTATGGCGAGTACGAGCTGCAGACGCTCGAACGTATCCTGCGCGAGGACCGGGCCGAAGCGATCCAGTCGGTGCAAGCCACGATCGCCGCCAAGATCGGGCGCGACCCCGACGGGACGGATGCGCGCGCATTTCTAGAGGCGTACTACGCCCAACTGCGCGCGCGCCTCGAAGCCGGGATGCGCATGGGCAAGCGCAAGGCCGACAAGTTCGCAGGCGATGCATGACGGTACCGGAGTTGCGCATCGTTCCCGACGATCTCACCGGGGCGCATATCCTGGCGCTGCTGCAGCTCCACCTCGACGACATGCACCGCTGGAGCCCGCCCGAAAGCGTCCACGCCATGCCCGCCGGGCGCTTGCGCCAACCCGACGTCACCTTTTTCGCGGCTTGGGATGGCGAAAAGCTTGCGGGTTGCGGTGCGATCAAGCGTCTCGATGCTACTCACGGCGAGCTCAAATCGATGCGCGCGGCGCCGGCCTACCGTGGCCGAGGGGTGGGCCGGGCGATCCTCGACCGCCTGCTGACCGAGGCGGGGGCGCGTGGCTATACGCGGGTGAGCCTGGAAACCGGACGACCCGATCCGTTTCTCCCTGCCCAGGCGTTGTATCGTGCCAACGGGTTCGTCGAGTGCCCGCCGTTCGCCGACTATGTCGCGGACGATTTCAGCCTGTGCATGACCCGGGCGCTTTAGCGTTCCGTTCGTTTGTCGGACCGCGCTCCGGCGATGCTGAACAGGCGTTCAAATTCGGGGTTCCCGTGATGCCGTTTTGGTCTTAGCCACCGGCAAGACAGAACAATCGCGGAGAGACCTGCATGAGCTACAAAGTCGCCATCGTCACCGGCGCGGCCGCCGGCATCGGCGCCGCCTGCGCCAAGCGCCTGTCGCGTGAGGGCGTCGCCATCGGCGTGCTCGATCTGGACGAAGCGCGCTGCGCGGACACCGTCGCCGCGATCAAGGCTGCGGGCGGCACCGCCATCGCGCTGGGCGCCGACGTCTCGAACCGCGCTTCCGCCACGGCCGCCGTCGACAAGTGCCGCGATGCGCTCGGCTCGATCACGATCATCGTCAACAACGCCGGCGTCACCGACTTCACTCCGTTCGAGGATATCACCGACGAGCGCTGGGACTCGGTCTATGCCATCAACGTGCGCGGTCCGATGATCATGACCCAGTTGGTCCTGGGTGACATGAAAACCGCCGGATGGGGGCGCGTCGTCAACATTTCGTCCTCCAGCGCGCAGACCGGTGCGACCAGCATGATCTGCTATTCCTCGTCGAAGGGCGCGGTCGTTACCATGACCCGCTCGATGGCGCAGGAATTCGGTCCGCACGGGATCACCGTGAACAACATTCCGCCGGGATCGGTGATGGGCACGATCATGTCGGAAGAGAACCGCGACCGCTTCCAGATGCCGACCGAGTTGCTGATGCAGGGTATTCCGGTGCGCCGCATGGGTGAGCCGGACGACATCGCCAACGCCTGCGCATGGCTGTGCGACGAACGCAGCAGCTATGTCACAGGGCAGACCATCGGCGTCAACGGCGGTCGCGTGGTGAGCTGATTTATGGCCTCTCCCGCCACATGCGGGGAGGGTCCGACACACTTGCACCCGATAAAGAAAAGGCCGGCGAGGGATATCCCTGCCGGCCTTTTCGCTTGATTCGTGTCGCTGGCGATCAGGTCTGCTTGGGGTCGCCCTCGGGACCGGCCTGCTGATAGCGCTCGATCGCCTCGGTGACGATGCGGCGCGCTTCCTCGGCGCCGCCCCAGACGCCGACGCGAACCCACTTCTTCTTTTCCAGGTCCTTGTAGTGCGTGAAGAAGTGCTCGATCTGCTCCATCACGATGCCGGGCAGGTCGTCCTTCTCCATGACGTCGGAGTAGTACGGGAACACCGAGTTGGCAGGCACGCAGACGATCTTCTCGTCACCGCCGGCCTCGTCTTCCAGGTTCAGCACGGCGATCGGGCGCGCGGCGACGACGGCACCGGGCACGAACGGCGAACGTGCGATCACCAACGCGTCCAGCGGATCGCCATCGGGCGAGAGCGTGTGCGGCACGAAACCGTAGTTCGCGGGGTAGCGCATCGGCGTGTGCAGGATGCGATCGACGAACAACGCGCCAGAAGCCTTGTCGAACTCGTACTTGACCGGCTCGCCGCCGACTGGAACCTCGATAATGACGTTAAGGTCGTCGGGCGGGTTCTTCCCCACCGGGATCATGTCGATACGCATGGCCGTCCTTCTCTCACGCGCGCGAGGGCGCTCCGTTGACTTTGACTGCGGCGGCTTAGCGAGCGCGATGCTGCGCCGCAACGCAATTGATGCGCGTCGCAGCTCAAGCCTGTTCCGATTTGTCGCGCTGGCGCTGCGGTTTTATTTGCGTGGCGCCAGCAAGCGATCGAGCGGCGCTTCCTTCAATCCCGCAGCGCGCTCCAGCCAAGGGTAACGCAAGCCGCCGCTCCAGGTGATCGAAACCGTCTGGAAGCGATCGCCGCGCTTGATCAGCAGCTCGATCGGCTTGGAGCCGCCCTTGGCTGCGGTGATCGCGTCCTGCATGACTTCGGGGGTATAGGTATTGGCATTGACCGCCACGATCTTCACGCCCTTCACCACGCCTGCGTTGAAGGCGGGGCCATCCCACACGGCGGCGGTCACGTCTCCATCGGTGCCGATCGTCATGCCCAGCGAATAGCTGAGGTCGAGGTTCTTGCGCTCCTTGGCGGCTCCGGCGTCCGAGGGGTTGGGCTTGTCCTTCCACACCAGGCGATAGCCCGCCTGCTCGATCCCCGCCATGGGCGCGGGGCGCCCGGACTGGTACAGGCGATCGCGCAGGAACTTGGCCCAGTCATAGGCATAGACGCCGTTCAGGGTCTTCACCACGTCATCGAAATCGTACGTCAGTTCGCCCCAGTCGCCATCGCGCATGCCGAAGAAGGCCTTGGCGAAATCGTCGAGGCCCCTGGCGCCGCGCGTGCCCTGGCGGATCACCTGGTCGGCCTCCAGCCACACCAGCGCGCCTTCGGTGTAGTAATCCTCGCCACGGATCAGCGAGGCATGCGGCAGCGGCTTGCGTCCGTTGATGATCGGATCGAGCGTGGTATCCTCGACCGAGCGCCAGCCACGGCCCGGCGTCCCTTCGGCGAAGCGGGCGGCGTTGCCCGCCAAGGCGCCCAGCACCACGTCCTTTGGCTGCACGCCCGATCGCGCGGCGAGCACCAGTCCCCAGAACTGCGTCTGGCCTTCATAGACCCACAGCAACGTGTCCCCCATCGGGTACTGGTATTCCGGCGTCCACAAGTCGGCCGGGCGACGGAACTTGCCGTTCCAGCTATGGACCAGCTCGTGCGGGATGACGTTGCGATCCCAAGCCATCGCATCCCAGTCCGTCCAGGTGTCGGGCTCCATCTGGTTCTCGCTGGAGCGATGATGCTCCAGGCCGATACCGCCCATCCGGTCGGTCAGCGCCAGCAGCAGGTCGTAATGATCGAAGTGGCGCGCGCCGAACAGCGCGGTCGCTTCCGTGACCAGGTTGCGATAGGTTTCGAGATGCTCGGGCTTGATCGCCAGATCGCGAGCATCGTCGGCCACGACGTCCAGCTTGACGTTCTGGCCCAGATCCCAGCTCTTGGCATACGTCCCCGCGAAGATCGGCGAATCGACCAGGGTAGCGTAGTCGACCTTGCTCCAGCGCAGGGTGTCGCCGGTCCGGTTCATGCCATCGAGCGCGGTGAACACGCTCCAGCCCTTGGGCACCGTCACTTCAGGCGCCACCGCGATCTGGCGGGCGTAGTAGCCGGCGGGATAGAGCGTCATCTTCTCCCACTGCAAATTCAGCATTTCCTGCGTCATCGTGATCCGCCCCTCGGCGGTCTGCAGTGGAGAGGTGTGGACGAAGCGCGCGGTGACCTGGCGGGTGCCTTCCGGCAGGGCGATGTGAAACGCGTTCACCTGCACGGTGTCGCGCTGCCAGGCGACCGGCTTGCCGTCGGCTTCGAAATGGATCTGCGCGAACAGTGCCAGGCTGTTGCGCGGGGCGTGGCCGCCCGGGATCCACAGCGGCTCCAGCAGCGTCAACTCGCGCGTGCCGGAGACGACGGGGATCGTCTCGACCACCTTGTAGACGCCGCGACGGGTGTCGGTGGCGTCGATCGAAAGCGCGATGGTGCCGGGATACGCGACATCGCGCGGTTCGGGCAGGGCGGCGGGCAGAGGGCTTGCCATTGGCGCGCTGTTGCCGGGCACCGGCTGCGCCGAAGCGAGCGGGGCGAGAGTGAAGGCGAGGGCGAGGGGTGCGATCCCGTAGAGTTTTCTCATGATGAACCATTGCTTAGCCACGCGACGATCCGCAAGCCCCGTCTTGCCCGATCGACGCATCGCTTTGCAGCCGGGCGCGGGTCCGCTAAGCGCCCCGCCATGAGCATTCCCACCCCCCAGGCCATTCGCGGCACCCAGGACATCTTCGGTCCGGAGGCGGAGGCGTTCGCTCGCGTCGTCGAAACCTTCGAGCGTGTCCGCCGGCTGTATCGGTTCAAGCGGGTCGAGATGCCGGTGTTCGAAAAGACCGCCGTGTTCTCGCGCTCTTTGGGCGAAACCACCGACGTCGTGTCCAAGGAGATGTATTCGTTCGAGGACCGCGGCGGCGAATCGCTGACCCTGCGCCCCGAATTCACCGCCGGCATCGCGCGCGCCTATCTTACCGACGGCTGGCAGCAATACGCCCCGCTAAAGGTCGCGACCCACGGCCCGCTGTTCCGCTACGAACGTCCGCAAAAGGGCCGCTATCGCCAGTTCCACCAGATCGATGCCGAAGTGATCGGCGCGGGCGAGCCGTCCGCCGATGTCGAGCTGCTGGTGATGGCGGATCATCTGCTGCACGAACTGGGCGTTGCCGATGGCGTGACCTTGCAGCTCAACACGCTGGGCGATGCGGCCAGTCGCGATGCCTGGCGTGCCGCGCTGGTCGAGTATTTCCGCGCGCACGCTGCCGACCTGTCGGAGGATTCGCAGGACCGGCTCGAGCGTAACCCGCTGCGCATCCTCGATTCGAAGGATCCGCGCGATCGGCCCTTCGCCGACGCCGCGCCTCGCATCGACGACTATTTGTCGGCCGAGGCGCAGGATTTCTTCGGCGCGGTGACACAAGGGCTCGAGGCGGCGTCGGTGGCTCATACCCGCGCCCCGGCCCTTGTGCGTGGGTTGGACTACTACCGCCATACTGCTTTCGAATTCGTGACGACCCGTCTGGGCGCGCAGGGCACCGTGCTGGGCGGCGGTCGCTATGACGGCCTGATGGAGGCGCTCGGCGGTCCGGCCACCCCGGCGGTGGGCTGGGCGGCGGGGATCGAGCGGCTGGCGATGCTGGTCGCCGATGCGGGAGAAGTGCACGAGCCCAAGGCCGATGTCGCGATCATTCCGCTGGGGCCGGCCGCCGAGACCGCGTGCCTGGGTCTGGCGGCGACCTTACGCCGCACCGGCCTGGCGGTCGACATGGGCTATCGCGGCAATATGAAGAAGCGGATGAGCCGCGCCAACGACAGCGGCGCGCGCTTCGCGCTCATCATCGGCGACGAGGAACTGGCCGCCGGCGAAGCGATGGTGAAGGACCTCGTCAGCGGCGAGCAGGAGCGGCTGGCGCTGCACGCGATCCCGGCCCGGATCGGCGTCTGATCCGATGGCGGTAAGCGATTCCCGTCTGTCCCAGCTTGCCGCGCGGTTCGCGGAGCTGGAGGCGCGCCTGGCGTCCGGCACGCTGGAGGGCGAGGCATTCATCGCCGCCAGCCGCGACTATGCCGAGCTGGAGCCGGTCGCGGCCATCGCGGCGCAGATCGTCTCGATCCGGGGCGAGTTGGAGATCCTGCAGGCCTCGTCGGACCCCGACCCCGAGATGCGGGCGATGACCGACGAGGAGATCGCCCGCCTCAAGGCCGAGCTGCCCGAGGTCGAGCGTCGGCTGGCCCTCGCCATGCTGCCGCGCGATTCGGCGGACCAGCGCCCGGCCATGCTCGAAATCCGCGCCGGCACCGGCGGCGACGAAGCCGGCCTGTTCGCCGCCGATCTTTATCGCATGTACGAAAAGTACGCCGCCGAGATGGGCTGGCGGGTCGAGATGATCAGCGCCAGTTCCAGCGATGTCGGCGGCTTCAAGGAAGTCGTCGCGAACATCGCCGGGACCGGCGTGTTCGCCAAGCTCAAGTTCGAGAGCGGCGTCCACCGCGTCCAGCGCGTGCCGGTGACCGAAAGCGGCGGGCGCATCCACACCTCGGCGGCGACCGTGGCGGTGCTGCCCGAGCCCACCGAAGTCGATGTCCAGATCAACGACGGCGACCTCAAGATCGACATCTACCGCGCGTCCGGGGCGGGCGGCCAGCACGTCAACACCACCGATTCGGCGGTGCGCATCACCCACTTGCCCAGCGGCCTGGTGGTGATCCAGCAGGACCAGCGCAGCCAGCACAAGAACAAGGACAAGGCGATGCAGGTCCTGCGTACGCGCCTGTACGAAAAGATGCGCGACGAAGCGCAAGGGGCCGAGGCCGAGGCGAGGCGGGCGATGGTCGGGTCGGGCGACCGCTCCGAGCGGATCCGCACCTACAACTTCCCGCAAGGGCGCGTTACCGATCATCGCATCAACCTGACGCTGCACCGCTTGCCCGAAGTCCTCGAGGGGACCGGTCTCGCCGAACTGATCGACGCCCTCATCGCCGAGGACGAGGCCAAGCGGCTGGCCGCGATGGATGCGTAAGCCGCGCGGCGAAACCGGCGGCGGCACACAGCTTTCCACCACATGACGCGCATCGCCCAGGCCCTTCGCGACGCCGCAACACAGCTCGCCCCCACCAGCGATACCGCGCGGCTCGATGCCGAGGTGCTGATGACGCATGCCTTGGGCGTATCGCGATCGGACTTGCTTCTGCGCCACATGGGCGATGTTGCCCCGGCAATCTTCGGCTCGCTGGTCGAGCGACGCGCGGGCCATGAGCCCGTCGCCTACATCGTCGGGGCGCAGGAATTCTACGGTCTGGCCTTTCGGGTGACACCCGACGTCCTGATCCCGCGCGCCGACAGCGAGGTGTTGGTCGACAAAGCTTTGGCGGGGAGCCCGGACGCCGTCCGCGTACTCGATTGCGGGACCGGTTCAGGGGCGCTGCTGCTGGCATGTCTGACCCATCTGCCCGGCGCAAGCGGTGTCGGCATCGATCGTAGCGCCGCCGCTCTCGCGATCGCCGAGGGCAACACCATGGCGCTTGGCCTGAAAGATCGGGTCAGGATGATCCAGGCCGACTGGACGCAGACGGGCTGGCCCGGGGAACTCGGCCGTTTCGACCTGATCCTCGCCAATCCGCCGTACGTCGAGCTGGCCGCCGACCTTGCGCCGTCGGTTCGTGCTTTCGAGCCCGCCGGGGCGTTGTTCGCGGGGGCCGACGGTCTCGATGACTATCGCATCCTCATCCCGCAACTATCGAACCTGCTGATGCCGGGCGGCACGGCTCTGTTCGAAATCGGCGCGACCCAGGCCGGCAGCGTGCGGGCGCTCGCCCATGATTTCGGTTTCGAGACAAGCCTCCACCTGGATCTGGGTGGCCGCGCCCGAGTGGTGCAATTCAGGGCTGGTGAGTAAGATTTCGCTTGGAATTACCTGCTATAGCACCTAAGTCCGTCTTCGAACCGGCCTATGGACGTTATTTTCCCATACCTGGTTCAACTCCAACATTTGCAGTCAGTCGCGGCGGGGGAGTTGCGGCTACGCAGATTTCGGGATCACGGCTATTGAAAAGCAAACCGTGGTCTAATGCCAATCGGCATCGTGGGCTCTCGTTGCAGGGTTCCGATAGAGCCCCGGGGTTTTGAGGAACGCTATCCTTGAATAACAATCGTAATGCCAACAACAACAACCGCAGGCGTGGCCGCGGGAGTAGCAACAATCGCCAGCAGGGCGGTCAGCAGCTGAACCGGATCGACAGCAGGGCGCGCGGAAATGCGCCGCAGATGCTGGAGAAATACCGCAAGCTGGCCCATGACTCGCATCTCAATGGCGATCGCGTGACAGAGGAGTATTACCTCCAGTTCGCGGATCACTATTTCCGCGTGATCGCCGACCAGCGGGTGCGTCAGGACGAGCAGCGCCAGCCGCGTCCGAACGATCGCCCGGCGGAATATGGCGATGAATACGCCGAAGATGATTTTTATGGCGATGCAAACTCGCCCTACGATCGCGCGGGCAACTATGCGCCCAGCGTTCAGGGCAGCACGCAAGGCAACACCGGCCAGCCTCAGTCAAGCCAGAACCAGAATGGCAATGGCCAGCAAAGCCCGCAGGGCGGCAACGGCCAGAACCCGCAGGGTGGCAATGGTTCGCAGGGCCAGGAGAGTCGTGGAAACGACAATCGCGGCAACGACAATCGCAATAACGACAGTCGTAACAATTACGAAGGTCGTAATAACGACAATCGTAATGAAGGTCGCAGCGCGGATCGCAATGACAACCGCGGCGATCGTGGGCGGCGTAACGATAACGACCGCAACAATCGTCAGGACCGCTCCGAGCGGCCCGCTCGCAACGATGGTCCGTCGGAATTGCCGTTCAACGAGACGCAGCCCGCTGCCGCGCAGCCTGCTATCGTCGAGCCGGTCGATGCGCCGCAGGCCAACGAGCCGTCGGTCTACGAGCCGGTCGAAAACCCCTTCGTGCGCGCCGATCGCGCGCCTCGTGCCCCGCGCGCGCGCAAGCCGCGTCGCGAGGATGCAGGTGACGCGGTGAACACGCCCGCCGCTTCGGCCGGACAGGACGAGCCGGCAGCCAATCTGGACTTGTCCAGCTTGCCGCCCGCGATCTCGCGTCGCGACGACGCGCCTTCCGAAGCTCCGGCGGCCGAGGAAGCGCCGGCCAAGCCCAAGCGTCGCACGCGCCGTGCCGCGCCTCCGGCGGATGATGCCCCCGGCACGTTGGAAAACGTAAACTGATCCTGAAGCGAGGGCGGCGCAGCACAATCGCTTGCGCCGCCCCGCTGGTAACGGCAATCCCGCGCGCATGGACACGCCGCCCGACACCTTGCCCCAGCCCAATCGCGCGAACGATCGCCTGGGCGCGCGCCGCCCCGGCGCCTCGCGGTTTCCGCGTGCTGTCACCGCAACCTTGCGTCACCCTCACGCCGCAGCGCTGATCGCAGGTGCGTTGGCCGCCTGCGGTTTTCGGCCGCTGGGTTGGTGGCCCCTCACGTTGATCGCATTGGCTTGGCTGATCGAACTGCTCGGGCGTGCGCCCCGACGCGGGCAGGCGTTCCTGATCGGTTGGCTGTTCGGGCTGTCGCACTTCACCATCGGCAATAACTGGATCGCCACCGCCTTCACCTATCAGGCCGAAATGCCCGCTTGGCTGGGCGCGATCGCAGTCGTGCTGCTGTCCGTCTATCTCGCGGTGTTCCCTGCATTGGCGACGGTGGTCGCGTGGTCGCTGGCGCGTGGTCGGCGTCGTCCGGGTGCGCCCACGCGCGCCGTGCTTGGCATCGCGCTGGCAGGCTGCTGGATCGTCACCGAATGGATGCGCGGTTGGGTCTTCACCGGCTTCGCCTGGAATCCGCTGGGCGTGGCGCTGCTCGGATCGTTCACCGGACAGGGCCTTGCCGCCCTGACACCCTGGATCGGGACATACGGCCTGTCCGGTATCGTCGTGCTGATCGCTGCCGCCTTGCGGCGTTGCTGGCACGGAGCCATCGCGCGCCAACCTGCGTCAGGGCCCGCCACGTCGCGCGCGGGGTGGGCGGTGGCTCTGGTGCTTCTGACGCTGGCGGTGACGCTGCAAATGTTGCTGCCCGCCGCCTATCTGACGCGGCGCGAGGGCGAGATCCGCTTCACGCTGGTCCAGCCCGATCTGCGGCAGGAAACCCTGGACGATCCCCGCAACTTCGAGCCTCACTTCATCAAGCTGGCGCGGCTGACCATGCCCGAGCGCCGCGGCGATCGCCGACTGGTGCTGTGGCCCGAATCCGGCTTGTCGGACTATCTGCGCGATGGTTATCCCGACTACTATTATCGCCAGATGACCTACGCCGCCGATCCCGTGCAGGCCCGCAAGCGGCTCGGCCAGGTCATCGGACCGTACAGCCTGTTGCTCACCGGCGCTGTCGATCTGGTGCTGAAGGACGATCAGGTGCTTGGCGCGCGCAATTCGGTCACCGCGATCGATTGGCGCGGCAGCATCCTGGCCGGCTATTCCAAGGCGCATCTGGTTCCCTACGGCGAGTATCTGGCCTTGCGCTGGCTGCTGGAGCCGCTTGGCGCGACGCGGCTGGTTCCCGGTGCGCTGGACTTCTGGCCCGGGCCAGGGCCGCGCACCTACGACTTCGGAGTCTTGGGCAAGGCGGGCATTCAGGTCTGCTACGAGATCATATTCTCTGGCGAGGTCGTCGATCCTGCCGAGCGGCCCGACTACATCTTCAATCCGTCGAATGAAGGATGGTTCGGAAGCTGGGCGCAACCGCAGTTCCTGGCGCAAGCGCGTCTGCGTGCGGTGGAGGAAGGCCTACCCGTCCTGCGGTCCACGACGACGGGTGTAAGCGTCGTGATCGATGCCGACGGGATCGTGCGCAACGCCATACCGACGAACACTGCCGGGCGTATCGACGGACATATCCCCCCGCCGCACGAACCGACTCTGTTCGCCCGGCTGGGCAACCGGTTGCCGCTCGCCCTGGCGGTTCTGCTGCTGATCGCATCCGTGGTTGCACGCCGCTTCGCGAAGGACTATCGAGCCTCATAAAGATTTCTTTATATGATGGTGGCCGATGCGTAACGATTATGTCTTCACGTCCGAAAGCGTTGCTGAGGGTCATCCCGACAAGGTGGCGGATCAGATCTCCGATGCGATTGTCGACCTGTTCCTCAGCAAGGATCCCGAGGCGCGCATCGCCTGTGAAACGCTGACCACGACGCAAAAGGTGGTCCTGGCCGGCGAAATTCGCTGCAAGGGCGTTTACGAGAACGGCCAGTGGGCCGAGGGCGCGCTGCAGGAGATCGAGGATACCGTGCGCGGCGTCGTGCGCGACATCGGTTACGAGCAGGACGGTTTCCACTGGCGGACGCTGGAGTTCAGCAACAACCTGCACGGCCAGTCCGCCCACATCGCGCAAGGCGTGGATGCCAGCGGCAACAAGGATGAAGGCGCCGGCGACCAGGGCATCATGTTCGGCTTCGCCTGTGACGAGACGCCCGATCTGATGCCGGCCACCCTCGACTACAGCCACAAGATCCTGCACCGCATGGCCGCCGATCGCCATTCGGGCGCGGCACCGTTCCTCGAACCCGACGCCAAGAGCCAGGTCACGCTGCGCTTCAACGGCGAGCACCCGGTCGCCGCCACCGCGATCGTCGTTTCGACACAGCACAAGGAAGGCTGGGACAGCGGCGAGAAGGAGGCCGAGCTCAAGGCCTACGTCAAGAAGGTCGTGGCCGAAGTGCTGCCGGCCGAACTGCTGTCCGACCAGACCGTCTATCACATCAATCCGACCGGCAGCTTCGTGATCGGCGGGCCTGACGGTGACGCCGGCCTGACCGGGCGGAAGATCATCGTCGACACCTACGGTGGCGCCTCGCCGCATGGTGGCGGTGCGTTCTCGGGCAAGGATCCGACCAAGGTCGACCGTTCCGCCGCTTACGTGACGCGTTACCTCGCCAAGAACGTGGTTGCCGCAGGGCTCGCACGCCGGTGCACGATCCAGGTGTCCTACGCGATCGGCGTATCTGCGCCGCTGTCGCTCTACGTCGATACGCACGGCACCGGCAGCGTGCCAGACGACGTGCTGGAGGCCGCGATCACGCAAGTCGCCGCGGACAAGCTTGGTGGCCTGACCCCGCGCGGCATCCGCGTCGGCCTCGACCTCAACAAGCCGATCTACCGGCCCAGCGCGGCCTATGGCCACTTCGGCCGCAAGCCCGAAGGCGCGTTCTTCCCGTGGGAACGGACCGATCTTGGCGACGCGCTCAAGGCAGCGGTCGCGCAGCAGGCCGCCAAGCTCGAGCCGGCGGAATAAGGACGCCGCCCCGTTCCTGCCGCAGGCGGCACGGGGCGCTTCGTTGGTGAAGGTGAGCGCGATGTTCGAGACGATCCTGTCGGTCGACGACCTGCACGCGCTCATGGCGGCGGCTGCTGACGTACTGGTCCTCGATTGCGCGTTCGATCTGACCGATCCCGACCGCGGCCGGGCGATCTATCGCGAGAGCCATTTGCCCGGCGCGCGCTATCTCGATCTCGAGCGCGACCTGTCCGGACCCGAGACCGGCGCGAATGGCCGGCACCCCTTGCCCGCCCGCACCGCCTTCGCGACGATGATGCGCAGGCTCGGTCTTCAGACCGGGCAGCAGGTCGTCGTCTACGATAGCAGCGCGGGCATCTATGCCGCCCGGGCCTGGTGGATGTTGCGCTGGCTTGGCCATGCGCCCGTAGCCGTACTGGACGGCGGTCGGCAGGCGTGGGTCGAAGCCGGCATGCCGATGGACACCACCAAGCCGGTGCCCGCACGCGAGGGCGACTTCGTTTTGGGCGAGGCGCTGGTCGGCGCTCCGGTGACGGTCGACGACGTTCTCGCCAACCTCGATGCAGGTGTGCTGCAAGTGATCGATGCCCGCGATGGCCAGCGCTTCGCCGGCGCCGCGCATCCGCTGGATACGGCATCGGGCCATATTCCGGGAGCAACCAACCGCTTCTTTCGCGACAACTTGGACGCCAGCGGTCGTTTGCTGCCGGCAGCCGAACTGGCGGCGGCATTCGCCGTGGCGCTGGCGGGTAAGCCGCCGGAGCAGGCGGTGCTGCAATGCGGCTCCGGCGTGACGGCGTGCCACAACGCACTGGCGATGGAAGTCGCCGGGCTACGCGGTGCGCGACTTTATCCCGGGTCGTGGAGCGAGTGGACCAGCGATCCCTTGCGACCCATCGCCACCTAATCCCGACGCCGCCCTGTCAGGCCGCGTCGGGATGCATGCTCACTTTGCCAGTTCGGCCTCGATCGCCGAGACCAGTGCAGGGTCGTCCGGCGTCATCGCCGGCGCGAAGCGTCCGACCACCGAACCATCCTTGCCGATCAGGAACTTCTCGAAGTTCCACAGCACTTCGGGATCGTCATTGGGCGTCATGCCATAGCCCTTGAAGCGTTCCTTCATGCCTTCGACATCGCCCAGCTTGGTCGGCACGCTCTCGATCAGGGCGGCGTAGAGCGGCTGCTTGTCGGGGCCGGTGACGGGGGCCTTGGCGTAAAGCGGAAACGAGACGCCGTAGTTCAGCTTGCAGAACGCCTCGATCTCTTCGTGCGTACCGGGCTCCTGCGCGCCGAAATCATTGGCCGGAAAGCCAAGTACCTCGAGGCCCTGATCCTTGTACGTCTCATAGAGCTTCTCTAGCCCCTCGTACTGTGGGGTAAGGCCACACTTCGACGCGACATTGACCACCAGCAGCACCTTGCCCTTGTGCTGCGCGAGCGTGTCGGGCTTACCGTCGATGCGGGTGAGTTCGATCGTTTCGAGGTCGGCCATGCTTCGTCTCCCAGGGGTTCGCAGGAAGGTATGGGGTGGCCGCGTGACGGGGGCAAGACGCGCGACAGGCAGATCGTAAGACCAACCGCCCGCGTATTCGGGCGGGCAGCCATTTCGCCTCAACTATCGTAGTGCGCGGTGGTTCTGGCCGCGACATCCTCGGCGGTTACGCCGGGCGCCAGTTCGATCAGCTTGAACGCGCTGGCGTGATCGGGCCGCGCGAACACGCACAGGTCGGTCACGATCATGTCGACCACGTTGCGCCCCGTCAGCGGCAGGGTGCACTCGGGGATAAACTTGGGATCGCCGTTCTTGGACGTGTGCTCCATGACCACGATGATCTTCTTGACCCCGGCGACGAGGTCCATCGCGCCGCCCATGCCCTTGATCATCTTGCCTGGGATCATCCAGTTGGCGATATCGCCGTTCTGGGCGATCTCCATCGCGCCCAGAACGGCAAGATCGATGTGGCCGCCCCGGATCATCCCGAAGCTGGTAGCGCTGTCGAAGTAGGCCGACTGCGGCAGTTCGCTCACGGTCTGCTTGCCGGCGTTGATCAGATCGGCGTCGACCTCATCCGGATAGGGGAACGGGCCGATCCCCAACATGCCGTTTTCGGACTGCAGCGTCACTTCGACGCCGGCCGGCACGTGATTGGCCACCAGCGTCGGGATGCCGATGCCCAGGTTCACGTAGAAGCCGTCTTCCAGTTCCTGCGCCGCGCGCGCTGCCATCTGGTCGCGGCTCCAGCCCTTGTTCTGCTCGGTCATCAGTTGAGGCTCCCCGGATTGAGCGCGTTGCTGCCCACGACTTGCTCGCGTAGCTGGATAATCACGCCGTCGACGATCGCCTGGAGCGCCGAGTTTTCGTCCTGGCTCGAGGTCTCGGCGTAGGCGGTGGCGGCGTGGCGGATCAGATCGGCGACGAGGAAGCCAAATACCTTGGGGTCTTCGAGCAATTGCGCATCGACCCACACGCTGCTCCCGGCGTTGTTCGTCACCCACACCCGCATGACTTCGTGCGACTGATCGGTCAGGTTGCCCAGATCGCCAAGATCGATCGCGTGGGGATGTGTTTCGGAGCGATCGGGCATCATGCGCTCTCCCGCTCGCGGGTCGTCGTGAATTCGATCTTCTTGTCATAGGGCGCACCCAGCACCAGGCGCTGCACGAAGACGCCGGGCAAGTGGATCGCATCGGGGTCGAGCGATCCCACCGGCACGATTTCCTCGACCTCCACTACACAGGCTTTGCCGCAGGTCGCGGCAGGCACGTTGAAGTTGCGAGCGGTCTTGCGGAACACGACGTTGCCGGTCTCGTCCGCCTTCCATGCCTTGACCAGGCTGAGATCGGCAAAGATCCCGCGTTCCAGCACGAACTCCTCTTCACCGTTGCGGCCTTCGAGGAGCATGGTTTCCTTGCCGTCGGCGATGATCGTGCCGACGCCGGTCTTGGTGTAGAAGCCCGGAATGCCGGCACCGCCTGCACGCATGCGCTCGGCCAGGGTCCCCTGCGGGCAGAACTCGACCTCCAGTTCGCCCGACAGGTACTGACGCTCGAACTCCTTGTTCTCACCGACGTAGGAGGAGATCATCTTCTTCACCTGCCTGGTGCGCAGCAGCTTGCCGATACCCTCGTTGTCGATCCCGGCGTTGTTGCTGGCGAAAGTCAGATCCTTCACGCCGCTGTCGCGTACCGCATCGAGCAAGCGCTCGGGCACGCCGCACAGGCCGAAGCCGCCGCTGGCGATCAGCAGGCCATCGCGCAGCAGGCCGTCAAGCGCGGCTACGGCATCGGGATAGAGCTTTTTCATCGGCAGCCAGGTCCTCGCGGGCGAATGGGCGCTGCTGGATACAGCATCAGCAAAGGCCGATAGCCGAACCAGCGAGCAAAGGTAAAGTTGTCATGGCGGCACCGACCGACCGGATACTATGCTAGGTCAGGAGATGCGGCGTCGCAGCGTGAGCACCGTATTGGCGTTCCACCCAGGCGGATGAGGCGCAAAGATTAGCGCGGGTCTGGCGTTGAACAGGTCGCGCCATGCAAGAAGCGCAATCCATCGGCAGCGTTGACAACGTTAGACATGCATAAAATGCAACTGAGTAACAGCTTTTCGCACTTGCAACAAAGTCGGTCCAAAGTCATAAAGAACGTGCCTTTCAGGCATCCTCTCCCAAAACTTCCAAGGCCCGGTCGGTTTCGATCGGGCCTTTTTTTCGCAATTTGCTCAACCGGCGTCTTTGCGAATGGACCGTGCTGGCCGTTCCGTCCTTCGGGCACCGGTTTGCAATCGCCCTCTCTCGTTCCTAGCTTCGACAGAACCCTGATGGGTGATTTGCGAGAGGGAATTTCGATGGCAGATGCCGCGGTCCATACGGAAGACAGGACGATCAAGCTTCAGGTCGCGGCTGCCCGCCAGGAAGAGAGCGGGCATGGCATCGCGCGTCTGTCGCGCGCTTCGCTTTCGTCGCTCGGCGCGATGGAGGGCGACGTGCTGGAGATCGCCGGCAAGTCGATGACCGTCGCACGGGCGGTCCTGGGCTATCCCGAGGACGAGGAACTGCAGGTCATCCGACTCGATGGTCTTCAGCGCGGCAATGCCGAGGTAGGCTCGGGCGAGCACGTCAAGGTTCGAAAGGCCGAATCGCGCCCTGCCCAGCGCGTCGTATTCGCGCCGGCCCATAAGGAAATGCGGCTTCAGGGTCCGCCCCAGGCATTGAAGCGCAACTTCTTCGGCCGCTCGATGGTGCAGGGCGATCTCGTCGCTACCACCGGCCAGCAGCAGGTCGCCGACTTGCCGCCGCAGTTGCAGCGCATGTTCAACGCGCCTGCCTATTCCCTGACGCAGATCCGCCTCAACGTCGTCACCACGGTGCCCAAGGGCATCGTCCATATCGACGAGAACACCGAAGTCGAACTGCGCGAGGTCTATGAGGAGGCGCACGGCCCACGCGGCGACATCAACTATGATGATGTCGGCGGCATGGGTGAAACCATCCGCCAGCTGCGCGAGATGGTCGAGCTGCCGCTGCGCTACCCTGAACTGTTCACCCGCCTTGGCGTCGACCCGCCGCGCGGCGTGCTGCTGCACGGGCCGCCGGGGACCGGCAAGACACGGCTTGCGCAGGCCGTCGCCAACGAGAGCGACGCCACTTTCCTGTCCATCAACGGCCCCGAGATCATGGGCTCGGGCTATGGCGACAGCGAAAAGGCGCTGCGCGACGTGTTCGAGGAGGCGGCCAAGTCGTCCCCTGCGATCATCTTCATCGACGAGATCGATTCGATCGCACCCAAGCGCAGCCAGGTTCACGGTGAGGCCGAAAAGCGTCTGGTCGCACAGCTGCTGACGCTGATGGACGGCCTCAACTCGCGGGTGAACGTGGTGGTGATCGCCGCCACCAACCGCCCCGATGCGATCGACGAGGCGCTGCGCCGGCCCGGCCGCTTCGACCGCGAGATCGTGATCGGCGTACCCGACGAGAGCGGCCGGCGCGAGATCCTGGCCATCCACACGCGTGGTATGCCGTTGGGGCAGGGCGTCGATCTTGGCGAACTCGCCCGCACCACCCATGGTTTCGTCGGTGCCGATCTCGGTGCGTTAACCCGCGAGGCTGCGATCGACGCGGTGCGCCGGATCATGCCCAAGCTTGACTTGGAAGCGCGCACGATACCGGCCGACGTGCTCGAAAGCCTGTCGGTGGAACGCGACGATTTTCTGGCCGCACTGAAGCGCGTGCAGCCTTCGGCGATGCGCGAGGTCATGGTGCAGGTGCCGACGATCGGCTGGGCCGACATCGGCGGCCTCGACGACGCGCAGATGAAGCTGCGCGAAGGCGTCGAGCTGCCGCTAAAGAACCCTGAGAGCTTTCACCGCCTCGGCATTCGGCCGGCCAAGGGCTTCCTGCTCTATGGTCCTCCGGGAACCGGCAAGACCTTGCTGGCCAAGGCCGTGGCAAAGGAGGCGGAAGCCAACTTCATCTCGATCAAGTCGTCCGACCTGCTCAGCAAGTGGTACGGGGAGAGCGAACAGCAGATCGCCAAGCTGTTCAGCCGCGCTCGCCAGGTGGCGCCGTGCGTGATCTTCATCGACGAGATCGACAGCCTGGTGCCCGCGCGCGGAATGGGTGGTGCCGGCGGCGAGCCGCAAGTCACCAGCCGCGTGGTCAACACCGTGCTGGCCGAGATGGACGGCATGGAGGAGATGCAGTCTATCGTCGTCATCGGTGCCACCAACCGCCCGGCGCTGGTCGATCCGGCGCTGTTGCGGCCGGGTCGGTTCGACGAACTGGTCTATGTCGGGACACCCGACGAGGCAGGGCGCGAGCACATCCTGGGCATCCACACCGCGCGGATGCCGCTGGGCGATGACGTCGACCTCGGCAAGGTGGCTCGCCAGACCGAGCGGTTCACCGGCGCCGACCTCGAAGACGTGGTGCGCCGCGCCGGTCTGATCGCCATTCGCAAGCGCGGAGCGGCGGTGATGTCGGTCATCCGCGAGGACTTCGACGAGGCGCTGGACGACAGCCGCGCCACCGTGACGCTGGAAATGGAGGAAGAGTACGCCCGGATGAAGGGTGAACTCAAGAAGCGGGCGATGGCCGTGGAGCCGATCGGCTTCATCGCGCCGGGCATGGTAGAGCCACGGCGCGAGCGTAAGCACGGCGATTGAAGCTTATAGTCAGGAAGGAGCGGGATCAGTCCGATCTCGCCCCCTCTCGCAATCAGCTCCTGGGCGCTGCGATCGCATCCGCCATCGATGGTGGTGCGGACAACTCCATCGGGCCAACCGGCAGTAGCCTCTGGCGTACCAGCGCTTCGGGCTGATTGCGACGGATCCAGTCGAGCATGGTCTCGC
This sequence comes from Novosphingobium sp. TK46, assembly GCF_055361525.1. Classification (NCBI taxonomy): domain Bacteria; kingdom Pseudomonadati; phylum Pseudomonadota; class Alphaproteobacteria; order Sphingomonadales; family Sphingomonadaceae; genus Novosphingobium; species Novosphingobium sp. TK46. The sequence goes on along the minus strand of NZ_CM143963.1, from coordinate 1,318,873 downwards.
GGATTTCGCAGCGCAGATCGAACAGCGTCGGGCCGTCCTTGGCGCTGAGCAATAGCCGCACTTCCATCGCGTCGGCCTTGTGGTCGGTCACCTGCAGGATCTGCGCGCGCTTGTCCCACAGGCGATGCGCGGTGATCTGGCGAGTGTACTCCTCGCGGATCGGGCCGATGTCGGTCGCGGGATCGAGGTAGATCATCACGAAACCCAGTAGCTGTGCGGTGCTCTTGGTCCAGTTCTGGAAGGTGTCCTCAAGGAACCGGGTCGTCGGCACCACCAGTCGCCGGTCGTCCCACACGCGCACGACGACGTAGGTGGTGCGGATGTCTTCGATCCGGCCCCACTCACCATCGATGATGACGACGTCGTCGATGCTGATCGGCTCGGTCAGGGCGAGCTGGAACCCCGAGATCAGCGCCTTCAATGCCGGTTGCGCAGCGGCGCCGACCGCGAGTGCGGCAAGGCCCGCCGACGCCATCAACGTCACGCCGATCTTGGCAACGCCCGGAATCGAGAGCAGCATCAGCGAAACGGTGAGGAACACGATGCCGAAACTGACGATCCGGCTGATGATCCCGAGCCGCGTGCGACGGCGTCTGGCGTTACGGTTGTCCTCGACCGAGATGTCGTAGCGCAGGTACATTGTCTCGACGAAGGTGCGCAGGATGGCGAGTGCGATCCAGCCGATCAGCACCGGCATGACGAAGCCCGCGACCTTTTCCCACGCCGCCGCCAGCGCCGGGGTTTCCCGGGCGGCGATGATGACGCCCAGCGTGACGAACGACCAGCGGGTGGGCCTGGCGAGGCGATTGATGAGGATATCGTCAGCCTGGCTCTTGCTGGCGCGGGCGATGCGGGCGCTCACCCGATAGAGCAGAGTGTGGATGACGAGCGCGATCAGTCCGCCGACGAATGCGGCGATGACGGCGACGATGGTACGCTCCGCCCAAAGCGGCACGCCGGTGATGTAGTGTTCGATGAGTTGGATCATGTGCGATTCAACTATGCTGCATTGCAACAGTTGCACGCCGGAGCCCGGTCAGGCCACGGATGGTCGACCATTCGTGGTGGCGTCCGGTCCTCGCGGAAATGCCTCGACTCTCTTGAAAGACGTCGAGCGATCGCGGAAGATCGCGGGTGCTTCTGATCCGGATGACAAGCCCATGAGCGATGAACCCGTAAAAGGCCCCGCTTCCTACTTCCCCGCAATCGAGAAGAAGTATGGCCGCCCCGTCTCGGAGTGGCAGGACCTGGTACGCCAACGCTTGCCGGCCAAGCACATGGAACTGGTCGCGATGTTGAAGGACGAGCATGGAATGGGCCACGGCCACGCCAATGCCGTGGTGGCGCACACCCTCGCGCAGCAGAAGGGCTAGGCTCGCGGCACGACGTCTAGTGCGCCGCGCCCCAACTCAGGCCCGAACCGATCTCGACGCCGAGCGGCACGTCCAAGGTCACCGCCGGCAGCGCGGCTTCGGCCATCACGCGATGGATCACCGGCTTGGCGGCCTCGACGTCGCCCTCGGGAAGTTCGAACACCAGTTCGTCGTGCACCTGCAGCAGCATCCGGACGTGACCCAAGCCTGCGTCCGCCAGCGCTGGCCCCATGCGGACCATCGCACGCTTGATGATGTCGGCACTGGTGCCCTGAATCGGCGCGTTGATTGCCGCGCGTTCGGAGCCCTGCCGTTCGGCCTGCGCCTTGGAAGTGATCCGCGGGAACCAGGTCTTACGACCGAACAGCGTCTCGGAATAGCCGCGGTGGCGCACTTCCTCCAGCGTCGAGACGATGTAGCGCTGGATGCCGGGGAAGCGCTCGAAATAGCGGTCGATCATCGCCTGCGCTTCGTCGGATTCGGTACCGAGCCGCCCGGCCAGACCCCAGCGCGAGATGCCGTAGAGAATGGCGAAGTTGATCGTCTTGGCCCGCCCGCGCGTGTCGCGATCGACGGTGCCGAACATTTCCAGTGCGGTGCGGCTGTGGATGTCCTCGCCCTGTTCGAACGCTTCCTTCAGCGGCGGCACGTCGGCCATGTGCGCGGCGAGCCGCAGCTCGATCTGCGAGTAATCGGCGCTGAGCAGGACATGACCCGGCTCGGCGACGAAGCAGTCGCGGATCTGGCGGCCGATCTCGGTGCGGATCGGGATGTTCTGCAGGTTCGGGTCGGTCGAGGACAGCCGCCCGGTCTGCGCGCCGACGAGGGAGTAGCTGGTGTGGACGCGCCCGGTATCGGGGTTGATCGCGGCCTGCAGCGCCTCGGTATAAGTGGAGCGCAGCTTGGTCAGCTGGCGCCATTCCAGCACCTTGGTGGCGACTTCGGCGCCTTGCGCGGCGAGGCCTTCGAGGATGGCCTGGTCGGTCGAGTACATGCCCGACTTGCCCTTGCGCCCGCCCTTGTAGCCCAGCTTGTCGAACAGGATCTCGCCCAGCTGCTTGGGGCTGCCGATGGTGAACGGCTGGCCGACGGTGGCGAAAATCGTCTCCTCCAGCGCGGCGACGGCGACGGCGAACTCGCCCGACAGGCCGGCGAGCTTCTCGCGGTCGACCTTGATGCCGTGGCGCTCCATCTGCGCCACTACCGGCACCAGCGGGCGGTCGACGCGCTCGTAGATGCGGGTGCCCCCTTCGAACGACAGGCGGGGCTTGAGCAGCTGGTGCAGCCGCCAGGTGACATCGGCATCCTCCGCGGCATAGCGAGTGGCGCGGTCGAGCGGCACTTCGCCGAACGGGATCGCCTTCTTGCCGGTGCCGCAGATGTCCTTGAAGGTCATCGTCGTGTGGCTGAGATGACGCGTCGCCAGTTCGTCCATGCCGTGACCGCCACCGATGCCGTCGAGCTGGCGACCGGCGTCGAGGCAGAACGAGATGATCATCGTGTCGTCGATCGGCGCGACATGAATGCCGTGACGCGCCAGCACGTTGAGGTCGTACTTGATGTTCTGGCCGACCTTGAGGACGGCGTCGCTTTCCAGCAGCGGTTTCAGCCGGGCGAGCGCCTCGTCGATGGGGATCTGTAGCGGCCGCTCGGCGAACATGTCGGTGCCGCCATGGTGCAGCGGGATATAGCACGCGTCGTTCGGCCCGATCGCCATGCTGATCCCGGCCAGATCGGCGCGCATCGCATCGAGCGCTGAGGTCTCGGTATCGATCGCGATAAGCCGCGCGGCGGCGGCGCGGGCGATCCATTCGTCCAGCTCGGCCACGGTGGTCACGCACTTGTAGGCGTCGAGGTCGATCGCGGGCCATTCGGGCAGCGGCTGGCGTTTGGTTCCCTCGCGGGCCCCGGCAACGGCGCCGGGCGCAGCGGCGTTGCCCAGCTTGGCGGGATGCAGTTGGGTGTTGCGCTCGGGGCTGCCGTGCCCACCGTCCAATCGCTTTAGCAGGCTGGTGAAGCCGTGCTTGGCGAGGAACGCGGCGAGCGGCTCGGGCGGGATCGCGGTCAGCGCGAAATCCTCGATGGGGATCGGTAGCGGGCAATCCTCCTTCAGCGTGACGAGCCGCTTGGACAGACGCGCGAGCTCGGCATGTTCGATCAGGCGCTCCTGCAGCTTGCCCTTCTTCATTCCTGGCGCGGCGGCCAATGCCGATTCCAGATCGCCATGATCCTGGATCAGCTTGCTCGCCGTCTTGGGGCCGACGCCATAGACCCCGGGCACGTTGTCGACCGAATCGCCCATCAGCGCCAGCACGTCGCCGACCTTCTCAGGTGGCACGCCGAACTTCTCGATCACTTCGGCGACGTCGATGCGCTGGTTCTTCATCGTGTCGAGCATGTCAATGCAGCCGCCCTGAACCCCATCATGCGGTTCGCCGCACTTGCCGACGAGTTGCATCAGGTCCTTGTCGGAAGAGACGATCGTCACGTCCCATCCGCGGCGGGTGGCGTCGCGGGCATAGCTGGCGATGATGTCATCCGCCTCTACGCCGGGTTCTTCGATGCAGGCGAGGCTGAAGGCGCGGGTCGCATCGCGGATCAGCGGAAACTGCGGCACCAGATCTTCGGGCGGTGGCGGGCGGTGCGCCTTGTACTGATCGTACATCTCGTTGCGGAACGAGGTGCTCGCCTTGTCGAGGATGACCGCCAGATGCGTCGGGCCATCTGCCTTGTTGAGGTCTTCGGCCAGCTTCCACAGCATCGTCGTATAGCCATAGACCGCGCCGACGGGCGTGCCGTCCGGGTCGGTCAGCGGCGGCAGGCGGTGATAGGCGCGGAAGATATAGGCCGAACCATCGACCAGATAGAGATGCTGCTTGGGGTCCATCGCGGCGTGGTAGCAGCGTGAGGTTCGCGCGTCAGCAGATTGCTGCGGCTATGGGCAGGGGAGGGGCAGCGGGGGCAGATGCGACGAGTTGCAGGCGGTGATTGCGGCGAAGACTTGCATGGATGCGGCAAGCCGATTATTGGCGGCGGCGAAGTCTATCCGTGAGGTAGGCTTTTTGTACGAATTCACCGTTCCGTCCGGAAGCAAATCAAGGGTACTACACAATGCGCAAGATCGTTCTCGCGGCCGCTGCCGGCCTTGGCCTGCTGACGCTGGCTGCTTGCTCCGAGAAGACGCAGGACGCCGCTGATGCGACCGCGACCTCGGCTGCCGATGACATGTCCGGCACCGCCACCGACGCGGCCGTTGCCGCTGATGCTGCTGCTGACAGCGCTTCGGAAGCTGCTGATTCGGCTGCCGATTCGGCCAAGGCTGCTGGCGCCAAGGCTGCCGACGCCGCTGGCGACGCTGCCGCTGCCGCTTCGGACGCCGCTGCCGATGCAGAGGCCGAGCTGAAGAAGTAAGCTTTCCTCTTCGTTCGCAAGACAAGAAGGCGCGCTGGGTCCACCCAGCGCGCCTTTTTCGTGCCTGACGTCAGGACCGGCTCGACTCGTCCATCGCCCATGGTTCTGCAACCAATCGCCACGTAATCGCTTGACCGCAGAAGTATTCAGGAGACGGCGATGATATTGGGAGCGGTGCTGGCGGGCGGACTATCGCGCCGCTTTGGCAGCGACAAGGCACTGGCTGAAGTCGATGGTCACACCCTGATCGCGCTGATGGTCGATACCCTGGCAGGCTGGTGCGATCACGTCATCGTCGTCGGGCGGGCCGAAGCGCCGGCCCCCACGCTACCGGACTGGCCCCGCCCCGGGATGGGGCCCTTGAGTGGCCTTGCCGCGGCCCTGCGCCTCGCCACCGACGAAGGCTACGCCACCGTCCTCACCTGTGGGGTCGACTCGCTTGGCTTGCCCGATAACCTGCCTGACGTGCTTGGACCGGCCCCGGCCTGCCTGCGCTCGCAACCGATTATCGGCGTATGGCCCGCGGCGGCCGCATCGACGGTGGAAGAGATCCTGCATGGGGATGAGCCGCATTCGGTCTATCGCTTCGCCGAGGCGACCGGCGCTCGCTTGGTCGACCTTGCGGATCCCCCCGCGAACCTCAATACGCCCGACGACTTGAGGGCATTCAGCCAAAAGCCGCGCTGAGCGCAGGGGCTGCACTGCTGTAACGCCCTTACAGGTGCATCGATTCCGACGGAATGGCCAGGGATGCCGTGGGCGAATACCGTCGCCATATGGCTGGCCGGCTCTTCTGTAGCACGGAACACCGCAGGCGATATCCGCCACCAACCGTCTCGAGCAAACCTTTGAGACCGCCTGCCGCCAGTTTCGCCCGTGTGCGCGAGAGATGCACCGCGACGCTGTTGCTGTCGGGTGAAACGTCTAGGCGCCAGACATCCTGCACCAGCGCCTGCTTGCTCACCGTTTCTCCCGGCACCGCCGCCAGTCGCCACAGCAAGGCGAATTCGCGCGGATGAAGGTTGAGCGGCTTGCCCATGAACGTCGCATCGCGGCCCAGCAGGTCGAGTTCGAGCTCTGCCAACACCCGTCGGCGGGGAATCCACGCGGCCAATTCCACAATCCGACCCGCGCGAACCTGCAGTTCCTCCAGCGAGATGCCATGCGCGGCAACATCGCCGAAACCCTCGATCAGCAATCGCGTGCGTGCCGTCGAGGTGTCGATCCCGATGACCAGCATCAGCCGTCGATCGTCCGGACTGGCGGCAGTCAGCAGGTGCCGCCAGCATGTGCTGTTGAGGCCTGTGGCGTCGACGATCGCGACGCATCCCGCATCACCTTCCACGCCGGATAATTCCACCTGAGCCCAGCCCAGAAGGCGCAAGTCCAACCCCTCGGGTATCTCGCGAGTGGAGACCCACCTGAACTGCCGCATATCTGCTCCATGCTGAAACGATCTCGATTTCCGTAGCGTTTACGGATCGTTAGGCATGCGATGCGGCAGTTTTGTAGATCCAAGTAGGTAGAAATGCTTGCAGGTGCCGCCTTGTAGGTTGCGGCACCTGCCAAGCGGTTCAGGCCGCCGAGGCGTTGACTCCCATCGAACTGAGATAGCGCCGCACGTTGCGTGCGGCCTGGCGCAGGCGCTGTTCGTTCTCGACCATGGCGATACGCACGAAGCCCTCGCCATCCTCGCCGTATCCGACCCCTGGAGCCACCGCGACACCGGCATGGGTCAGCAGCTGCTTCGAAAACTCCAAGCTGCCCATGTGCTTCAGCGCCGGCGGCAGCGGCGCCCAGGCAAACATCGAAGCCTTGGGCGGGGGAATGTCCCAACCGGCGCGGCCGAACGCCTCGACCATGACATCGCGGCGCTTCTGATAGAGCTGGCGATTGCGCTCGACGATATCCTGCGGGCCGTTCAGCGCGGCGCAGGCGGCGGCCTGAATCGGCGTGAACGCACCATAGTCGAGGTAGCTCTTCACCCGCGTCATCGCGGCGATCAGCTTCTGGTTGCCCACCGCGAAGCCCATGCGCCAGCCGGCCATCGAGTAGGTCTTGGACATTGATGTGAATTCGACCGCCACGTCCTTGGCGCCCGGCACTTCGAGGATCGAACGCGTCGGGTTGCCGTCGAAATACAGCTCGGAATAGGCAAGGTCGGACAGGACCCAGACCTTGTTCTCCTTGGCCCAGGCGACCAGTCGTTCGTAGAACGCCAGGTCCACCGTCTCGGCGGTCGGGTTGCCGGGATAGTTCACCACCAGAATCGACGGGCGCGGGACGGTAAAGGCCATCGCCTTGTCGAGCGATCGCCAATAGTTTTCGTCCGGCGTCGTCGGAACCGAGCGGATCGTCGCGCCGGCGATGATGAAGCCGAAGGTATGAATCGGGTAGCTGGGGTTGGGCGCCAGCACCACGTCGCCGGGGGCCGTGATCGCGGTAGCGAGGCTGGCGAGGCCTTCCTTCGACCCCATGGTCACCACGACCTCGGTCTCGGGATCGAGCTCGACGTTGAAGCGATTGGCGTAGTAACCGGCTTGCGCGCGGCGCAGCCCGGGGATGCCGCGCGACTGCGAATAGCCATGCGCGCCGGGCTTCTTGGCCACTTCCACCAGCTTGTCGATCACGTGCTGGGGAGGGGGCAGGTCGGGGTTGCCCATGCCCAGGTCGATGATGTCCCGTCCCGCCGTGCGCGCCGCGTGCCGCATCGCGTTGACTTCGCTGATGACATAAGGCGGCAGTCGCTTGATGCGGTAGAACTCGTCTTCCATGACTTGGCACAGCTTTCGTGGTCGCGGCAGGATCGCCACGGTGTTTCCTGTAGGTCATTAAGACGGCGCCGCAAATGCCTCATCGCACGGCTCGTGCCACGGATCGCGCCAGTCGATCGCACACGACGAAGGGGACTCGACAATGTCACTCGCACCCAGCACTTAGACGGTAAGCCAGTGAGAGTGCAGCCGATGCCGACGAAGGCGGGTCCGCCCGAAAATGCAATGAATCTGCCTATGAACCTGTTCGGCGAGCTGATGATGGCGCAGGCGCAAGGCGCGATGGCCCTGTTCGGGCAGATGCTCCCGGCCAAGACCTCCGGCGGCGCCACGGATGAAGCCGAAAAGTGGGGCGATGCGGCTGGCCGCTTGCAGAAGCTGTGGACCGACTTCCAGCTCGAACAGATCACTCGTGCGACAACCGCGCCTGCCCAGCTGATGGATCCGGCCAACTGGCTGGCAACATCCGACACGGTGCTGCGCCAGCTGCCGCTGGCCAACCCCGACGTGCAGCGCAAGTTATGGGAGGAGGGGCTCGAACTCACCCAGGCGGTGTTGGCTTCGTTCGAGATCGGCGCCAGCGGCAAAAACACGCAACAGCCCACAGGCAACACGCCGCGCCTGCCGCGCAGCGATCCACGCTTTGCGGATCCCAGCTGGCGCAACCAGCCGTTCTTCGCGCTGGTCCATCAGCTGTATCTCATGCTGTCCGAGCAGGTGTTGGGCATCGCCGAGAACGCCGAGGGGCTCGATGCGGCCAAGAAGCGCCAGCTGGTGTTCGCCACCCGCGCGCTGCTTGACGGGCTGAGCCCCGCGAACTTCGCGCTGACCAACCCGGTCGCCCTGGAGCGCGCGATCGAGACTCGCGGCGAAAGCCTGGTGAAGGGCATGGAGAACCTGCTGGGCGACATTCGGCGCGGCCAGCTGACTCATACCAGTCCCACCGCGTTCCGCCTGGGTGAGAACATCGCCACCACGCCTGGCAAGGTGGTTCACGAAACGCCGCTGTACCAGCTGATCCAGTACGCGCCCACCACCGAGCAGGTGCTGGCGACCCCGCTGGTGATCTTCCCGCCGTGGATCAACCGGTTCTACATCCTCGATCTCAACGAGCACAAAAGCTTCGTGCGCTGGGCGGTGGGGCAGGGCGTGACCGTTTTCATGGTGTCGTGGAAGTCGGCCGACGCTTCGATGGCCGACATGGTATGGGACGATTACATCGCCGCGCAGATGGACGCGATCGAGTTCGTGCGTGCCCGTCTTGCGGTGCCGGCGGTCCACACGATCGGCTACTGCGTCGCCGGGACCACGCTCGCCGCCACGCTGGCCGTGCTCGCCCACCGCGGCGAAGCGGACAAAGTGGCGTCAGCCACCTTTTTCACCGCACAAGTCGACTTCGCGGATGCTGGCGACCTCAGCAACTTCATCGATGATCACCAGATCGACACGATCGGGCACCTCTCGCCCGAGGGCTACGTCGACGGGCGCTATCTTGCCGCCACCTTCAACCTGCTGCGCGGCAACGACCTGATCTGGAACTACGTCGAGAAGAATTACCTCAAAGGCGAAGCGCACCCCGAGTTCGACCTGCTGCACTGGAATGGCGACGTCACGAACTTGCCCGCACGCTGGCACCGCGATTACTTGCGCGATCTCTACCGTGACAACCGGCTTGTCGTACCCGGATCGCTGACCGCGTGCGGCGTGCCGCTCGACCTGGGGCGGATATCAACGCCCTGTTACATCCAGGCGGGGCGCGAGGATCATATCGCGCCGCCCGGCAGCGTGTGGAAGCTGACGCGATTGCTGACCGGGCCGTGGACGTTCGTGCTGGCGGGGTCAGGGCACATCGCCGGCGTGGTCAATCATCCCGACGCGGGCAAGTACCAGTTCTGGACCAATCCCGGCGAGCACGAATCACTCGAGCGGTTCGTCGCTGGCGCACAGGAGCACCCAGGCAGTTGGTGGCCGCATTGGCGCTCCTGGCTCGACTCCGTCGACGCGGCGACCGTGCCAGCGCGCGGCAAACGCAAGCCGGGCGCCCGTGGCGACAAGGTCATCGAAGACGCTCCGGGAAGATACGTAGCCAGTCGCTAAGGCGTTTTTATCTTCGTAAAACAAGCTCTTGACGCTATTGTATCTTCATGTTGCAGTGCAACATAGGATATTGACACGTTTTGAGTGACCGTGTATTGTTGCGTCGCAGCATGTGAGATTCAGGTCTCGGCGCGCTGCAAGCGAGCTGAAGATCCAGGACCCTGATTACATGGCCGATTTCGACGATATGGCAAAAGCTTCTGCCCCGGCATCGGTCAACTCCGCTAACGGTGCGGGCGCGACCAGCAAGGGTGCAAAGCGCCGCAAGGTCATTGGGCGGGGCCAGACGTCGTTGTCATCGCCATTGCCGCTCGTGTTGCCGAGCGAGGCCAACGTGGGCGTTGCTTCGTCAAAACCTTCCGACAGCGCGATATCGGCAAAGCCCGCTACGATCGACAAGCCGCTCGATATTTCGCCCGCACCCGCTGCGATGACGCCGACACCGTCGGCGCAAGTCGTTGTCTCCGCCGATGCCAAGTCGCCGTCGCCAGCGGCCGCAAAGCCCCTCGATGGTCCGGTCGATGCCGGTTCTGCCGCCAAAGCAACCGATGCCGTTTCCGAGGTCGCGCCCAAGCGTGGCGTCGGTCGGCCGCGCAAGCTCACGGCCAGTGCGCAGGTGCCGGCGGCGTCCGTGCCTGCCAAGCGCTTGATCGCGAAGCCATCGCTGGCCAAGCCGGTCGTCGCTAAGCCACATCCGATCGAGCCTGTCGCAAAGCCGGTTGCCGCCAAACTGCCCCGCGTAAAGGCTTCGACCACGCCGCCGGCATCGCCGGTCAGTGCGGCGCAGGCCGCCGGCAAGCTTGCTGCATCGGCAGCCGCCGAGGCGCGACCGGCTCTGCGCGCGACCCGCATCATCAATTCCGTTTCCACACCCAGCACCACCCCACCTTCCGGTATCAGTATCAAGGACTTGACCATGGATATGAGCGCAAACTTCAACGGCTTTCAGGGTGCAATGAGCGAAGCTCAGGCCAAGGCACAGGCCGCTTTCGAGAAGAGCTCGAACATGCTCGGCGAGGCCGGCGATTTCGCCAAGGGCAACGTCGAAGCGATGGTCGAAGCATCGAAGATTTTCGCCGAGGGCGTTCAGGAAATCGGCAGCACCCTCGTCGCCGAGAGCCGCACCGCGTTCGAGAGCATGACCGGTGACATCAAGGAACTGGCCGCTGCCAAGTCGCCCACCGATTTTCTCAAGCTGCAGAGCGATCTGGTTCGCAAGAACTTCGACACCGCGGTGTCGTACAGCTCGAAGAGCAGCGAACATTTCCTGAAGCTGATGAGCGACGCGTTCGCTCCGCTTTCGGGCCGTGTCAGCCTCGCTGTCGAGAAGGCGCGCCAAGTCGCGCCAATCAGCGCACCGACCAACATCGCCGCCTGATTTCAAGCCTATCGAACGCGCGAGGGGGCCGGGCCGTCACAGGCTCCGGCCCTTTCGTGTCTCATGCGCGACGATGCTTGCGCAGGGCATCTTGAAGATGACCCACTGGATACGATATTCTGCATTCATGGTTTCCGAATCCGCCAGCTCCGATTCCCGCCTTTCGGCATCTTCCAACGCGTCTCGCGTCGGCGATGGCCGGGACGATGACGTCTGGCTGCAGCGGAACCGCCGGGCCGATGCGCCGCGCTGCGCTGGTGACGACGATGGCAACGACAATCGTCGCCCGGGTGACGGCGATCAACTCGGCATCGCCACCAAGACCCGTGCGAAGCCAAAAAAGCCCAGCCAGTTCAAGGTTCTGATGTTGAACGACGATTATACTCCGATGGAGTTCGTCGTCCTCGTCCTGAAGCGGTTCTTCAATATGGACATGGAAGCGGCGACGCGCGTCATGCTTCATGTCCATCAGAAAGGCGTCGGCGTCTGCGGGATCTTTCCCTACGAGATCGCCGAGACAAAGGTGAATCAGGTCATGGATTTCGCCAAAGAGCATCAGCATCCGCTGCAGTGCACGCTCGAAAAAGCCTGACTGCGCCGACCCGCAGCCTAGAACCGTCAGGTTATGGGTTGTCATACTAGACCGGTTTGCGGTTCGATCCACTTAGTGGCCGTCACCTTGGATCATGCGCGACGGCCGCCGCCAGTATACGCGCTATGCCTCGTAGCGGCGTGGTATTCGCCTGCCGTGCGGCCCGAGGATATGCTGGCGTCCGGTTCCAGCATCCGAAGTGAGCAGGCGACCGTAGCGTACGGCAAACCTCCACGCCACGCGTCGAGACTTATCTATGCCCTCTGATTGCAGGCGTACGCCATTCTACGGTGACCGTGACAAATCCGCCCCTTTCGTCCGGCGCACCTTGCGGGTAAGGCGATGGGCCAGCCATGCGGTGATGTCGTACACGTGAAATTCTTCAGTGCCATAGACCGCTATATCTTCCGCCTCGTGCTGATGCCCATGGTGGGGGTCTTCGTGATCGCCGCCTCGCTGCTGATGCTCGACAAGATGTTGAAGCTGTTCGATTTCGTCGCGACGGCCGGCGGGCCCGTCGGCGTCGTGTTCAAGATGCTGGCCAATCTGCTGCCCGAGTATGCCAGCCTGGCGATACCGCTTGGACTCATGCTGGGCATCCTGCTGGCATTCCGCAAGCTGGCGACGTCCAGCGAACTCGACGTCATGCGCGCGGTGGGGCTTTCTTACACCCGTCTGCTGCGCGTGCCCTATATGTTCGCGATCGGGCTGGCGCTCCTCAACCTGGTGATCGTCGGATATTTGCAGCCGCTGGCGCGCTATTACTACGAACAGCTCGACTACGAACTGCGATCGGGTGCATTGGGCGCGGCGATCAAGGTAGGCGAGTTCACCACGCTCAAGGACCGCGTTGCCTTGCGTATCGAGCATAGCGAGGATGACGGCCGCAAGCTGGTGGGCATCTTCGCCCGCGTGTCGAACGAAAAGGGTCAGGTGCTGTCGATCTCGGCGCGAGAGGGAAGCTTCCTGGCGCTGCGCAACAATCCCAACACGATCATCCTTCGCCTGTCTCAAGGGCAGATCATCCAGGACATGCCGGGTGATCCCCCGCGCGTACTCAGCTTTACCCGGCACGACCTGCCGATCGACTTGCCGGCGATCGAGCGTTTCCGCAGTCGCGGTGGCGATGGCGATCAACGCGAGTATCTGTTGCCGCAACTGCTGCAGATCGGCTGGAACAAGAGCCTGCCCGAGTCGCAGCGCGTTTCCAGCCTGGCCGACTTAAACTTCCGCATGGTCGAGGTGATGATGATGCTGTTGTTGCCGCTGCTGGCGGTGGCGCTGGCGATCCCGCCAAAGCGGTCGACGTCGTCGCTCGGCCTGTTCGTCTCGATCGTGCTGGTGGTCGCATACCACAAGATCAACCAGTATGCCTCCGATGTCGCCTCGCTGGGCAAGATCGGGCCAGTGATCGGACTGTGGGGGCCGTTCATGCTGTTCGCCGCGATGATCCTGTGGATGTACTATCGCGTCGCCTACGTGCCGGGCGGCCAGGCGATCGGCTGGCTGGAGAAGGCGGCGGAGACCGTGACCAAGCGCTTCAAGTCGCTCCTGCGCCGCCAGCGCAGGGGCCCCATCCTGCTGCCCGATCCGGGCCCGTCCACGCAGGGGACTCTTTGAAGTGAACCTCGAATTCTTCCCGTCGCGCACGCTGACGCTGTATCTTGCGCGCCTGTTCGTGGTGCGCATCCTGGCAGTGCTGTTCATGCTGGTGCTGGTGCTGCAGATGCTCGATCTGTTGGGCGAGAGCGGCGATATCCTGGCGTACAAGGGCAATGGCCAAGCGCAGCTGCTGTACTACGTCTCGTTGCGGGTGCCCCAGTTGATCGCGCGGTTCCTGCCGTACTCGGTGCTGCTGGCGACGATCATCACCCTGGCCACGCTCAACCAGAACAGCGAGGTCATTTCGATGAAGGCCGGCGGCATGTCGGCGCATCAGGTGCTCGCGCCGCTGGTGGCTGCGGCGCTCGCGATCTCGGGCGTAAGCTTCGTCTTCAACGAACGCGTGGTGACGCATGCCACCGCCACCCTGAACGCCTGGCAGGCGGTCGACTATGGCCCGATCCCGAAGACGTCGAATTCGCGCAGCAACCTCTACCTTGCCGAAGGGCCGGACATTCTGGTCGCCGGCACGATTGAGGGGACCGGCGATGCCATGGTGATGACGCAGGTCACCTATTACCGGCGCGATGGGACTGGCATGATCGTGGAGCAGCTGCGATCGGCACGCGCGACCTACGCCAACCCGGGCTGGCGGCTGGATCAGCCTTATCGCTTCGATACCAAGACGGTGACGGCAAGCCGGCTCGCCTCGGCAGTCGTAGCCAAGGGCATCACGCCGACCCGCGTGGCGATCACCGGCGTCGATCCCGATGCGGAAGGCATTCTGGCGCTTTCGGGCTCGATCGACGCGATGGCGCTGGCGGGACGGCGTACCACCGATCTCAACGCGGCATGGTGGCACAAGATTTCCGGACCCTTGTCGGCGGCGCTGATGCCGCTGCTGGGCGCCGTGGCGGCGTTTGGTCTGGCACGATCCGGACAGCTGCTGATCCGCGCAGTTGTCGGCATGGCGTTGGGTTTCGCCTACTTCGTGCTCGACAATGCCGCGATGGCGATCGGCAACTTCGGTGGCTATCCGCCCTTCGTCGCGGCGTGGGCGCCGTTCCTGCTGTTCCTGCTGATCGGCGAGACCGTGCTGATCAGAACCGAGGAATAGCCCGCCACCTACGGGCTCGCGCGACCATGGTAAGGCCTAGGGCTCAGCGTGCGCGCATCGTGCTGCGCGCGATCTTTCCTACCAGCGGCAGCAGCCCGGCGTGGTTCGCTTTCACGTAAGTGCCCTCAACGCCCATGTGCGCGTGCAGCCGACGGTGTGCCTCGGCCAACGAGTGATACGGCATGCTGGGCAACAGGTGATGCAGCGCGTGATAGCGCAGGCCCACCGGTGCCCACAGCGCGGGGATCGGTCCGGGTGGGGGCACGTTGACGGTGTCGAGGTACTGGGCGGTGACGGTCATCGTCTCGCCTTCGTTCTCCCATAGATGCGCGACGAGCGTGCGCAGCTGGTTGAGCACGGCGGCGAACGCGACGACCGCGAGCGCGATACCCAGCGGGCGCCACCCCCACGCGAAACTCGCAGCGAGCAGGGACACTGCCCATAGGCTCGATCCCAGTTCCTGCCAGTACACCATGCGTGCGAACGCACCCTCGGGTGGGAGGCGACGAAAGGCGGGATTGATCGACAGTGCCGAAAGCCGCTGCCACACCAAGCGGCGAACAGGCGGTACCAGCGCGCCAAGCGGCACCAGCACGGCCGAGCGGACGAGCAGCGCGAATGGCAGCAGCAGCGACGTTACCAGGAACAGCGGCAGCGACCATGGTTTCATCAGCGCCAGCGGCAGATATTCGGGATCCTCCACCGTGCCATAGCGCGTGCGCGCATGATGCAGCGTGTGCACGCCTTCGTACATGAACGAGGGCGTGAGCAACGGAATGCCGACCGCGAGGTTCCAGCCGAAGCGGAAACCCGGCAGGGCGTCGCGGTGGATGTGGGTCAGCTCGTGGATGAACAGCAACGCGCGGTACAAGGCCAGCGCCGCGATCACGCCACATGCGATCGTCAGCGCCGGATGCGAAGCGAGGATGGCGCCGGCCAGCGCGGCATAGCCCAGCACGGCTGATAGCAGCATGTCGGCCCAGTAGATCGAGGGCTTCGCCGTCGCGAGGTCGCGCGTCAGTTCGACGGCGGCGCGCAACATCTCCTTGTCGTCCGCGATCGCGACACGTTGCGTCGAGCCGCCCCGGATCGACCAGGCGCTGGGAGGAGAAATCGACTGTTGCACGCTCATGCCTCGTTGTATCCGTATGCGTGTTCACCGGGGTGCCGGGTTCGCCGTGCCAATCAGCCGATACTTGACAAGCTGGCCGGGCCGGACGCACTTCGCGCCACACCGCTTAACTACCCCAGAACAAAGGCAGCATCGTGGCCGTATCGCAGCACACCAGCGACCTAGTGATCGAACCGGTTACGAACAAGGCCGGCCGCGCCGCCTTCGTTGACTATGCCTATCGCCGCAATGCCGGCGATCCGAACTGGGTGGCCAATTTGCGGATGGAGGAGATCGAGAAGTTCACCCCCGGCAAGAACCCGTTCTTCGATCACGCCAGGGTGCAGCTGTTCGTCGCCAAACGAGGTGGAAAGATCGTCGGGCGAATATCCGCGCATATCGACGAACTGGCGCTCACCACCCCGGTCGAACAGGGCATGGGGCCGGGTACCGGCAATTGGGGCGCGATCGAGGCGGACGACGAAGCGACATCGCAAGCGTTGATCGCCAAGGCCGAGGACTGGTTGCGCCAACAGGGTATGACCCGCGTCCTGGCGCCGATGAACCTGTCGGTATGGGAAGAGCCGGGTTTGCAGGTGAAGGGCTTCGATCATCCGCCGATGGTGATGATGGCGCATCACTCGGCCAGCTATCAGCCCTGGATCGAGGGCGCCGGCTACGCTCCGGTCAAGAAGCTGTACACGTACGACCTCGACATCACGCGCGAGTATCCCAAGCTGATCCAGCGGATCATCGCCTCGGGTGAAAAGAACCCCAAGATCCGTATTCGCAATGTCGTGCTCAAGGATTTTGCGAAGGAGGCCGCGATCATCTGCGACATCCTCAACGATGCCTGGTCGGACAACTGGGGCTTCGTGCCGTTCACCGACAAAGAGATCGCCTACACCGGCAAGAAGCTCAAGCCGCTGGTGCGACCGGACCTGATCCGCATCGCCGAGTATGAGGGAGAGCCGGTGGCGTTCATGATGACGCTGCCCGACCTCAACGGACCGCAGCTGCGGATCAACGGCCGCACCGGTAAGCCCTCGCTGCTGGGCTGGATCAAGCTGGCGCTGTGGCTGCGCAAGCCACGGCCGGCTGACATGCGCGTGCCGCTGATGGGCGTGCGCAAGCGGCTGCAGAGTTCGCGTCTTGCCAGCCAGCTTGCTTTCATGATGATCGAATACATCCGCCGCGCGGCCATATCGGAATATGCCGGTAAGCGCGCGGAGATCGGCTGGATCCTCGAGGACAACCAGGGAATGGTCGCCATCGCCGATTCGATCGACAGCAAGATCAACCGCGAATACTGGATCTACGAAAAGGCGTTGTGATTCTGCGCAGCGCTGTCGTGGCTCAGGTCGGCTCGGCTTCCGGCGCTACGTCGCCCATCGAAGCTTCGGAATGTGTCGCGGCGGGGCGTGCTCCGTCTTCATCGGCGGGTGCGTCGTATGTCTCGGGCGCCAGGGGCGGCGACGAGCTGGCGGTGTCGTAAGGCGGCATCGCGTCGCTGGCCGAGCCCGGTAGCACTTTGCCGAACGAGGCGCCTTGCGGCTGCTTGGTCTCCTTACTCCCGCAACCCGCCAGCGCACCCAGCACCAGCAGCGAGGCGGCTACCGCGATCGAGACTTTCATGCCGCAGGCCCCGCTGACGATACTGTTGGCGATAGCGGCGGACATGCCCGGTCGAGCATCGCCAGGAAAGCCGGCGCACGGGCCAGCAGCGCATCGTCCCATTCCGCCGCGCTTACCGTATGGCCGAGCCGTGCCATGCTGGTCACGCCAAACTCGTTGATGCCGCAGGGTACGATGCCGGCGAAGTGCGACAGGTCGGGGCTCAGATTCACGGAGAAGCCGTGCATCGTCACCCACTTGCGGATGCGCACCCCGATCGCGCCGATCTTGGCCTCGCGCCCGTCGACGTCGCGGGTCCAGATACCGATGCGGCCGTCGCTGCGGAAGCCGTCGATGCCGAACGATGCCAGCGTGTCGATCACCCAACCCTCCAGCGCGTGGACGAAGCCGCGGGCATCGCGCGCGCGGGTGCGCAGATCGAGCAGCACATAGCCGATGCGCTGGCCCGGCCCATGATAGGTATAGCGCCCGCCCCGCCCCGCCTCGACCACTTCGAAGCGCGGATCGAGCAACTCGGCGGCGGCGGCGCTGGTGCCGGCAGTATAGACGGGCGGATGCTCCAACAGCCAGACCAGCTCGCGCGCTTCGCCGGCGGCGATCGCGGCATTGCGCGCGGTCATCTCGGCCAGCGCCTCGCGATAGGGCACCGGCGCGCTGGCGATCCGCAGTTCGATGTCGTCGGCGATCATCTGTGTGGCAACCGTCATGCGCCGTTGCGTGGCCGCAATCGCCCCGCTTATCAAGGGGGACTTTCTTCGCGCCCCGCGCACGCCTAGAGCGCTGGCAGGTTCAATCGGAGTTGGTGGATGAAGCTCGACAGCAATCGCGCCTGGAAGCATGCGTCACGCAACGTATCGCGCAACCGCGACGCGCTGCTGGCGGTGGCGGGCGTGTTCTTCCTGTTGCCGCAACTGGCGTTGGCGCTGTTCTTCCCGCAACCCGAACCGGCGGTTGGCATGAACGAGCAGCAGATCATCGCGCTGGCCCAGAACTATTATCTGACGACCTTGCCGGCGATGATCCCGCTGGTGATCTGCCAGGCGCTCGGCACGCTCAGCCTGCTCAGTCTGTTGCGTCATGCCACCCGGCCCACCGTCGGCGAGGCGCTGCGCCTGGGGCTGGCCGGACTGCTGACATATCTTGGTGCGCAGATCCTGCTCGGCCTCGGCCTGGGCGCAGCCGGTGGGCTGCTGCTGGCGCTGCTGGCGATGGGCGGGATCGCGGCGCTCGCCGTCGCCGGCCTGCTGCTGATCGTGCTGCTTGCGGTCGCGGTGGCGCTGCGGGTCTCGCTGTCGGGCGCGGTCGTCGCCATCGAAGGGGAGCGCAGTCCGATTCGCGCGCTGCGGCGCTCGTGGGATCTGACGGCGGGGAATGCCTGGCGGCTGCTGGGCTTCTACGCGCTGTTCCTCGTCGCTTTCCTGGTTGTCCTGATGATCGTCAGCCTGATCGTGGGCATTCCGCTGCAGATGATCGCCAGCCCGTCGGTAGCCGAGATCGGCACCGCGGTAGTTTCCTCGACGCTGAACGCGCTGATGGCGATGTACCTGGTGGCGATCATCGAGGCGGTACACCATCAGCTTGCCGGTGATCCCACCGAGCAGGAGCGTCGGGCGTTCGAGTAATGGCTCTGGATTTTCGGTCTTTGGCAAACGCTGTCGATCGCCTTGACGAGGGCCTCCAGCAATACCGATCGGATCCGACCCATTCGCTCGTCCGCGACGGACTGATCCAACGGTTCGAATTTACCTACGATCTGTCGACCAAGATGCTGCGGCGTGCGCTTGAGGCTACGGCCGATATTCCTGAATACGTCGATCAGATGACGTTTCCGCCCTGATACGCACGGCAAGCGAGCAGGACCTGTTGCTCGGTTCATGGCCGGACTGGCACGGCTATCGCAATATGCGAAACATCACCTCACATACTTACGACGAGGCGAAGGCCAAGGACGTCGTCGCGAAAATCCCGGCCTTCCTCGAGGAAGCGCGTACGCTCCTGCTGCGGCTGCAGGAGCGATCCTCGACGTGACGCTGGTCACGCTTGAAGATGCGGAGCTTGCCCAAGTGCGCTCCGTCTTGCGCGCCCACCTTCCGCCGGATGTCGACGTCGCCGTATTCGGAAGCCGGGCCGGGGGACGCGTCATAAGGTTCTCGGACCTGGACCTCGTGCTGGAAGGGCCGAAGCCTTTGCCTTTGTCTCTGCTGGCGATCCTTGCCGAGGCATTCGACGAGAGCCTCCTGCCGTTCAAGGTCGACCTGATCGATCGGCGCGCCGTCGGCGAAGAGTTCGGCGCGATCGTCGATTCCACGAAGCGACCACTGCCGTGAAGGTCAGGCCGCCTCGCGATCCTTCCAGCCCCAGAACAGGTGGCAGGGCAGGATGTTGAGCGGTTCGTAGTCTTTCTCGATCCGGGTGAAGTGACGCGCCATGAAGTCGCGCGCGCGGGTCGAGAACTGATACACCAGGAACGCGCCGCCGGGACGGATCACGCGATGCGTGGCAGCTGCGATCGCCGGGCCGACACCGTCGGGCAGGGTCGAGAACGGCAGGCCGGACAGTACGTAATCGGCATGGTCATGCCCATGCGCGCGAACGATGTCCTCCACGTCCGCCGCTGAGCCCAGCACCGCGGTGAAGCGGCTGTCGGTGATCGTCCGGCGCAGATAGTCGATATACAGCGGGTTGGTGTCGATCACGATTAGCGCCCCGTCGCGCGACATGCGATCGAGCACCGGCTGGCAGAAGGTGCCGACGCCGGGGCCGTACTCGACGAACAGCTTGCACTCGTTCCACTTCACCCGGCTCAGCATCTTCGTAATGGTGAAGCGCGAGGACGGAATGATCGAACCGACCATCACCGGGTGGCGGATGAAGCCTTCGATGAAGACGCCCCACGGGCCAAGCGAGTGCTTGATCTTGCGAACGATTTTCTGGGGCAGCGCCTCGCGGGAAAGCTCTGAACTGTTCATGCGGGGGCGGCTCTCGGACTTGTCATGGCACTGCTGTGTCGAATTCGGGCGGTGGCAGATTCACTCCGCCTTGGCAAGCGGAGCGCGTCGGCGGTCAGAGGATCTCATGGACCTTGTCTTGCGGGCGACACAGTCGAACGCCCTTTTCGGTTTCGACCAGCGGCCGTTCGATCAGCGCCGGAGTGGCCGCCATCGCCGCAAGCACGGTAGCATCGTCGGCGTCGGGCAATCCCTTCTCCGCCGCATCGGTACCCCGGATACGCAGGCCTTGCTGCGGGGTGATCCCGGCATCGCGATAGAGTTGCTCCAGCTTCTGCGCGCTCGGCGCGGTCTTGAGATATTCGACCACCTCCAGCGCGATGCCGGGGGTTTCCTGGAGGATGGCCAGCGTCTTGCGCGAAGTGCCGCAATTCGGGTTATGCCAGATCGTCGCTTTCATCATGTCCTCACGGTTCAGGGGTTCGTAACCAGTGCGGCATCGGCCGCCGGCGTGGGATTGGTTGGCGCTGATACGGGCACCACCGGGTTCGTCGCCCGCATCGCCGCGCCTGCGCGCTGCACCACGCGCAACAGACGCGGATAGACGCCGCAGCGGCACAAGTTGGGAATACCGGCCTTGATCTCGGCCTCCCCGGGATTGGCGTTGCGCGCCAGCAGGGCGGCGGCGGCAATGACGATGCCGGGCGTGCAGAAGCCGCACTGTATCGCCTGTTCCGCGACCATCGCCTGCTGCACCGGATGCGAGCGATCACGCGACAGCCCCTCGATCGTGGTGACCGCGCGGCCTTCGCATTCCGCCAGGCTGATCAGGCAGGACCGCAGCGCCTCGCCGTCGATCAGCACCATACAGGCGCCGCAATCGCCGACACCGCAGCCGTACTTGGTGCCGGTCAGGTTCGCCGCATCGCGTAAGGCCCACAGCAGCGGCGTCATCGGATCCATGTCGATCTCGATCGCGCGATCGTTGACGGTGAGGCGAGGCATGCGGCCGGTCTAGAGGATGCCGGAGGGCAAGGTAAGTCCCTTCACCGCAACCCCACGCGCACGCCCGCCCAGATCGTGCGCGGGGTGCCAAGATCGATCGATCCGGCCTGGTTGCGGGTCACGATGCGCTCGTTGAACAGGTTTTCGCCGCGCAGCGTCACGCTCAGTCCATGGCCGACTGGCACCTGCAGTACCGTGTCGAGCGTGGTCGCGGCCGGCAGGACGTCGGTTCCCAGATCGTCCTCGAACTGGGCGCCGGTGTGGCGCAAAGTCGCGGCGATGCGCCAGTCGCGCTTCGGTGTCCATGCCACTGTGGCGCTGGAAGCCAGACGCGGCACTTGAGCAGGACGCTTGCCGTCGAGCGCCGCCGAGCTACCGCTCGCCTCGACCCTGGCATCGGTCCACGACAGGCTGCCGGTGAACGACACTGTGCCAAGCTTCGCCTCGGTGCCCAATTCTAGCCCGCGCGCGCGAATGGCGTCGACGTTCTGGCGCTGGCGCGTGGTGGCAGTCAGGGTAACGTTGGCGACGGCATCCTCTAGGCGGTTGTCGAACGCGGTCAGCGTGAATGTCAGCGCCGGGGAGGGGGTCAGTTCGACGCCGGCTTCGTAACCCTTCAGCCGCTCGTTCTTCAGCGCCGCGTTCGCCTGGGTGGTGATCGGGAACACCACGAAGGGCCGATACAGTTCGTTGAGCGTCGGCTGGCGAAAGCCCGTGTACGCTGCCGCGCGCAACGAGATACGGGCGCCGGCCTGCCACACCGCACCGCCGCGAAAGTTGCCGACCCAGCCGGACCGATCGGCGAAGCGTCTGTCGACTACCGGCACACCCGAGGCGCTGGCTTCGCGAAAGAAGCCGTCGCTCACGCGCCAGCGGTCGGCGCGCGCCCCGGCGGTGAGGATCAACCTGCCGATCGTCCAGTCGTCCTCGGCATAGAAGCCGACATCGCCGTTGCGCCCGCCGGCATGGCGCGCTGCCGTGCGCTGGCCGGTCACAGCGCTGATCAGCTCTTCGTAAAGAGCGCCTTCGGCGATCCGCAGGTCGGCGCCCAGTCGCAACACGTGTGCAGATCCGACCGGCGGGCGCAGTTCCAGCTTGCCGCCGTAGCCGGTCGAAGGCGTCCTGGCCTGATCCAGGGTCTTGCGAAAGCTGGTCGCGCTGATGACCACGTTGGAGAAGTCCTGCAGCTGGACGTAGCCCAGCACGTCGAACGCCCAGTCGCCGCGTCCGACCAGCCGCAGGCTCGCCTGCTGGCCGCTCGAGGTCGCGTTCGCACCATCGAACCGCAGCGTGCGTGCGTCGTTATAGACCAGCGCCGAGGCCTGGGCCTCGACCGCATCGCTAAGCGGGGCGACCGCGCGGATCGCTCCCGACCAGCTTTCGTACTTCGCGCGCGCACTTGCCGGAACGCGCTGGTCGCGCGGGGTAGTGTAGAAGCCCTGGCCGCGATCCCATGCGGCGCTGGCGACGGCGAAACCCTGACCCAGCGTCGGCGCCACGGTGAGCGAGGCCTGCGTCTCGCCGCGCTGGTCGACCAGGGCTTGCCCTGCGAGCAGACCCAATGCCTGCGGACCGCCGCTTTCCAGCTCGATCGTGCCGGAGACCGCGCCAGCGCCGAACGCGCCCGAGCCGCCGCCACGCGTCACACGCACGCGCGCCAGTCGATCGGGTGACAGCGCGCTGAACGGAATGTAGCCGAAGAACGGGTTGGCCACCGGCACCCCGTCGAGCAGCACCAGTGCCCGGCTGGAGGCATTGCCGCCGAGCGCCCGCAGGGTGGCGCCCTGGTTCGAGGGATTGGATGAGCGGCTATCGGACCGGCGGAATTGCGCGAACCCGGCGACCGCGCTCAGCACATCCTCGATCCGTCCCGAGGCGCTGGATCTGATCGCCTCGCGATCGATGTCGACCACATCATAGGCGGGGGTCGCGGGACTGTCGGGCAAGCCGCGCCCGATGACGATGATCGGGCCGGCAGGATCTGCCGATTGCGCGAGGGCTGCAGGCGCGAACACCGTGGCGGGGGCGAGAGTGGCGATGACGCCAAGAGTTCGTGCGCCATAATGCAAGGAGGACAGGACCATGGCGGGCCCTTAACGACTGCGACGGGCAAGGCATAGCGCGCCCGGCGGTCAGGCCAAGATCGCAGCTATTGACGCGACTTGCGCGGCCATGCTCCGCTGGCCCAAAGAGCCCACCAGATGATGAGCGGCTGCGCGAGCAGGCGCGGGATGTGATAGCCCAGACCCAGGCCGTGATCGGGCCGCGCGAGGTCGAGTTGCATGTGATGATAGTTCGCCGGCCATACGCACAAGGCATATAGGGCCAAGCCCCAGCCAGCCGCACGGCGCAGGGTTGGAGAAACCGGCTGCAGCAACCCCGCCGCTCCGGCCAGTTCCGCAACGCCGGTCAACGCGACGACGGTGGCGGGAGCCGGAACCCATGCGGGGACGATGCCGATGAACGGCCCGGGATTCGCGAGGTGAATGACGCCCGCCGCGCCATAGACGACAGCCAACCCGATACGCGCGAACCGCCGACCCCGACTTTCGAGGGGTTTCGGAAGCATGGCCAGCACCCTCAGTTGGCCGTCGCCACCTTCTTGTAGGGCACGAAGTCCTGCAAGCCGACGAACCCGCTGTAAAAACGGCTGGTGCGGTCGATCAGCTGCACGGTATCGAGCCGACACAGCTGACCCGAGGTCTGGCGGGTAAGGAGGATATCGTCGTCATCCAGCGATGTCGCGTTGCTCGGGCGATTCACGTACAAGGTGTTGCCATAGCGATAGACGATCGCCGTCTTGTTGATGATGTGCGACTCCTGCGACTGGCCCAGCGGCAGGCAATTGACCGGCTTGCCGGGTTCCCGCCCTTCGAGCATTTTCGACAGCTCCGCCTCGCCCGTCAGCCTGGGCTGGCGGGCCATGGCGGGGGTCGCGATCAAGGTAATGGTTGTGGCGGCGAGCGTTGCCGCGGTGACGATCCGGCTGATCATGGCGATCTCTTTCTGCTTTATGCCTATTCCGTACGTCAGCGGTACTGAACCGGCGCTGAAGGTGTAACGCGCGTGATCCGCGATTGTATCCTCTGCGCCGGGGCTCAGGCGGTACCGCCGACGGTCAGCCCCTCGATCAAAAGGCTGGGCTGGCCGACGCCGGCAGGCACGCTCTGTCCGCCCTTGCCGCATACCCCCACGCCTTCGTCGAGCGCGAAATCGTTGCCGATGCCGCTGACCCGCGTGAGTACCGACGGCCCATCACCGATCAGCGTGGCACCCTTGATCGGGGCACCCAGCTTGCCGTTTTCGACCTTGTAGGCCTCGGTGCAGGAGAACACGAACTTGCCCGAGACGATGTCGACCTGGCCGCCACCGAACGACTTGGCGTAGATGCCGTTCTTGATGCGCGACAGCAGCTCGCCCGGATCGTCGTTGCCGCCCTTCATGAAGGTGTTGGTCATCCGGGGCATCGGCACATGGGCATAACTTTCGCGCCGGCCGTTGCCGGTGGCGGGCACACCCATCAGGCGCGCGTTGAGGCGGTCCTGCATGTAGCCCTTGAGGATGCCGTCCTCGATCAGCACGTTCTCCTGCGTGGGCGTGCCCTCGTCGTCGATCGAGAGCGAACCACGACGGTTGAGGATCGAGCCATCGTCGACCACGGTGACGCCGGGCGCGCCCACCCGCTCGCCGAGGCGGCCGGAAAAGGCGCTGGTACCCTTACGGTTGAAGTCGCCTTCCAGGCCATGGCCGACCGCTTCGTGCAGCAGCACGCCAGGCCAGCCGGGGCCGCACAGCACGGTCATCTCGCCCGCCGGCGCGTCGACGCTCTCGAGGTTCACCAAGGCCTGGCTGAGCGCGATGTCAATGCCGCGATTCCATTGAGCGGGATCGAACAGGTCGTCATAGAGCCAGCGGCCGCCCATGCCGAAAGTGCCGGTCTCGCGCCGACCGTTCTGTTCGGCGACGATCGAGATCGAGAGCCGCACCAGCGGGCGAACGTCCGTGGCGACAAAGCCGTCTGGGCGCACGATCTCGACCACCGACCAGCTGCCCGTGAGCGAACACGACACTTGCGCCACGCGCGGATCGCGAGCGCGAGCGGCGGCGTCGACCGTCTCGAGCAGCTTCACCTTCTCGGCGAAGGGCACCAGGTCGAGCGGCGAGGCATCGGTGTAGAGGTGGCGATTGCTGGCGCGTGGCGGTGCCTGACGCGCGCCCTTGGCCGGATCGAGCAACCGGAGCGTCTCGCCCGCGCGGCGGATCGCGGCGGCGCTGATGTCATTGGCATGGGCAAAGCCGGTCATCTCGCTCGAAACCCCGCGCAGGCCGAACCCGGCATCGCGCGAATAGTCGCAGGTCTTCAGCCGGCCATCGTCGAAGCCGAATGCTTCGGAGGCGATGAACTGAAGGTACAATTCACCGTCATCGCATGACTTCAGCGTCTCGGCGGCGAGCGCCTGCGCTTCGTCGGGAGAGAGCTGGCCGGAACGGTACAGGAGCGAGCGGGGGTCGGGTGCGGAAGCCATCGGAGAGATATAGGCCCGCACATCGATTCCGCCAGCGGCATCAAGCGCGTGCCGCCGCGGGCCTGCTTACTCGACCGAGGCGTCGCCCGGTTCGGGCAGGTCGCCGGGGAACAGTTCCTTGTCACCGCGCGCGTGCGGATCGCCCTTGAGCACGAAGCGGCGGTCGCAATAGCCGCACTCGACATAGCCCTTCTGGTCGATCTCCAGATAGACGCGCGGATGCCCCAGCGCGGCGCCGGCGCGGATGCTGGTGGCGCCATCGCAGAAGACGCGGCGCTTGTCGGTATAAACGGTTTCGGGTGGCTGGATCATGGGGGAGCGGCTTACCAATGCGGCCGCCGGTTTGCCAGTTCGAATGTCGCCCATCATCACGTCGCCCATCATCACATGGCAAGATGGGAAAGGACGAACCGGACGCGCTCGACCACGCCTTCGGCAGCGCGATCATGGTGTAGCCGAGCTGGGCGTACGTTTCGGTCATGATGCGGCACGTCGCCTCGGCCTCCGGCGCCTCCTGCTTGCGCTCGGCATCCTGCGCAAAGATGTCCGGCCAGAAAGGCGCCACGAAGACCTTGTCGGCATATCGCACCGATTCGGCCGCCCATTGCAGATGGACCGGGACCGGCACGCTCGAAAGACGAAGATAGCCGAGCACGTCCGGAACGCCCCGATCGAAGAAGACCGGACCGCTGCGCGATCGCGCTTCGCGGTGGGATCGCAGGTCCCAGCACAGCATCTGCTCGGCAAAGGCGCGCGGGTCCGACCACGGCAGGGCCGACCCGCCGATCGCGACCTGATCCTGGATGATGGCGCGGCCGGCTTCGGGCATATGTGCGAAGCCTTGCGCCGCCAACGCCGCGATCAGGGTGCTCTTGCCCGATCCGGGCCCTCCGGTGAGGACGTGAAAGCGATCGCTCATCGTGCGCTCCTTTGCTGCGAATCCTTTACCCGTTGCCGATCCTGCGCCAATGCCGGAACATGACCGACCAACCCGCCATCTCGATCCGCGACGTCGTCAAGCGCTATGCGCCCAGCAAGGGCGCGGAGGGCAAGCTGGCGTTGAACGGCGTCAGCTTCGACGTGCCGGCCGGCAAGATCTTCGGCCTGCTCGGGCCGAACGGCGCCGGCAAGTCGACGTTGATCAACATCATGGCCGGGCTGGTCCAGAAGACGTCGGGCTCGATCGACATCTGGGGCTTCGACATCGACCAGAACATGCGCAACGCCAAGCGCTCGATCGGGATCGTGCCGCAGGAGATCGTGTTCGATCCGTTCTTCACGCCCTACGAAGTGCTCGAGAATCAGGCGGGTCTCTATGGCATCGTCAAGCACTTGCGTCGGTCCGAAGATCTGCTGCGCGCCGTCCACCTCTCGGACAAGCGCAACTCTTACGCCCGCACCCTGTCAGGCGGCATGAAGCGGCGATTGCTGATCGCCAAGGCGCTGGTGCACCAGCCCCCCGTGCTGGTGCTGGACGAGCCGACCGCCGGCGTCGACGTCGAACTGCGGCGGCAGCTGTGGCAGCTGGTCGCCGAGATGAACGCCGAGGGTGTCACCATCGTACTGACCACTCACTACCTCGAAGAAGCCGAGGAGCTGTGCGATCGGATCGCGATCATCAACCACGGCCAGTGCATCGCCAACAAGCCGACGCGCGAACTGGTCGGCATGGCGCGCGAAAAGGTGGTGGAACTGACGCTGGACCGCGACATGGGCCAGATGCCGGTCGATGCCGCCTTCATCAAGAGCGAGAAGACGGGCGAACGCTCGATCGCGATCACTTACAACAAGGACGTCAGCAATGCGGGTCAAGTGCTCGCTTCGGTGCAGGCGCAGGGGTTCGCGATCATCGACGTGACCACGCGCGAGGCCGATCTCGAAGACGTGTTCGTCAGCCTGACGAGCGCGGCGGCTTAACGCCCTTCCGGCCCGCAAGGATGTTGCCCGGATCGTCGGTTGCCGCCAAGGAAGCGTGATGACTGACCTACCCCATGGCGCAACGCCGCATCACGACGTCATCATCGTGGGTTCCGGTGCCGCCGGCCTCACCGCCGCCCTGGCGCTGGCGCAGACGCTCAAGGTGCTGGTGCTTGCGAAGGGTGAGCTAACCGGAGGCTCCACCGCCTGGGCGCAAGGCGGCATCGCCGCCGTGCTCGACGCTGGCGACACCTTCGAGGAGCATATTCGCGACACCATGGTCGCCGGCGCCGGGCTCAACCGGCTCGACACGGTCGAGTTCGTGATCGAGCGCGCGCCGCATGCGATCGCGCGGCTGACCGAACTGGGCGTCCCCTTCAACACCGAAGGGAACGCGCTTCACCTCACCCGCGAAGGCGGCCACTCGCAGCGCCGGATCGTCCATGTCGACGATGCGACTGGCTGGGCGGTGCAGGCCGCGCTGATCCGCGCGGCGCAGGCCAATCCCAACATCACCTTGTTGCCAGGCCGCGCCTGTATCGACCTGATCACCGGGCGGCACGAAGCGCGCTACTCGGGCTCGGGGCGGGTCTGGGGCGTCTATGCGCTGGACCAGGAGAGCGGCCGGGTGGAGGCCCACACCGCCCGCGCGACGATCCTGGCGACGGGCGGCGCAGGCCGCGTCTATCAGTTCAGCACCGCACCGCGCGGCGCCACCGGCGACGGCATCGCCATGGCCTGGCGGGCGGGCGCGCGCGTCTCCAACATGGAGATGATGCAGTTCCACCCGACCTGCCTCTACAATCTCGAAGTGAAGAACTTCCTCGTCACCGAGGCGGTGCGCGGCGAGGGCGGGCATCTCAAGCATCCCGAGACCGGCCACCGCTTCATGCCCGACTACGACGAGCGCGCCGAACTGGCCCCGCGCGACATCGTGGCGCGCGCGATCGACGATCAGATCAAGCGCTTCGGCCTCGATTATGTGCACCTCGACATCAGCCACCAGCCCGCCGACTTCGTGCGGCATCACTTCCCGACCATTTACGAGAAACTGCTGGGCCTGGGCATCGACATGACGCGAGAGCCGATCCCGGTAGTGCCGGCGCAGCACTATACTTGCGGGGGCGTCCTGATCGACCTCGATGGCCGCACCGATCTGCCCGGCCTCTACGCCGCGGGCGAGTGCACCGAAAGCGGGCTGCATGGCGCCAATCGCCTCGCCTCCAATTCGCTGCTCGAATGCTTCGTATTCGGCGAGGCGGCAGCGGCGCACATCCTCGACCATTGGGACGCCTTCGACGCGCCGCCGCCGGTGCGCGCCTGGGACGAAAGCCGCGTCATCGATTCGGACGAAGAGGTCGTCATCAAACAGAACTGGACCGAAATCCGCCGGTTCATGTGGAACTATGTCGGCATCGTGCGCACCACCAAGCGGCTCGAACGCGCGCAACACCGCATCAAGCTGCTCAATCGCGAGATCGAGGCCTATTATCGCGAGTTCCGTGTCTCCACCGACCTGATCGAACTGCGCAACCTGCTGCAAAGCGCCGAGTTGATCGTGGTGTCTGCTCTGAAGCGGCATGAAAGCCGCGGCCTGCACTACACGCTCGATTATCCCGACGCGCTGCCCGAAGCGGTCGACACGCTGCTGGTGCCCTGAGCAAATCGGCACACCGGCGCGGCCTCAGCCGTCAGCCGATGTTGAGCAGGCGGCCGAGGAAGATCAGCACCACCGCACCGACGATCGAGGCAAGACAGCCGGCGCGATTGAAATCGCCCGACCCCCGGCTCGTCACCAGCCCTGCCAGCACCGAGCCGCCTATGCCCAGCAGCAGTGTCGCGATCCAGCCCATGTTGACCGAGCCGGGATAGAAGAAGCGCGCCAGCACGCCGATGACAAGGCCGCTGATAATAGCGCTGATAATATTGATCATGGCGTAGTTCCCCGCATGGATGAGCCTGCAGACTGCCAGCGCAACGCGGCATCGGGCAAGCGGTTGCGGATTGCCGATACGCAAAAAGCGTAGCCTGCATGGATGGATCGGGGCGGGCGTCGGACGAAACCCGCCTTGGCCATGTCGTTCGTCGCAAATGCGATTCGCTTCGCCGCTCGCGGATGTGGAAAAAGAAAGCCGTCGCAGGCGTGATTTGCCTATTGCATGTCGCAAGAGTGAAGGACTTCCCACGCGTCGCGGGCCGCGCATTGACCGCTATCGAGACGTCGGCACTGATGCACGCACCCCTTGCTTCGTCCGGGTAAAGGCGCACTATATAGTGGCTGCTGTACGCAGGGGCACCAACACCTAGATTAACGCGGATGGCCGTTTGTCCCTCCGCAAGGTCGGGTCGGGATCGCAAATGGGCGAACCGCCGGAACGGACGAGTAGGTAGCAGGGCAATGTTCCTGTTTCGTACTGATCCTGTTAGGCTGTTTGCGCGCCTTCGATTCGGACCGGCAGGTCATTCGAGACAGGGGACGCGACTTGGACTTCAGGAACGGCAGCGAAGGTCGGATCGGAAACAGTGATATGAGCGATACGGACGTTCTGGATGCCAGTGGCGGTGGTCAGGCCGAACTGACCTTTGCGGTCAAGGCGCGGCAGGCGGGTCGCACCCCGGCGGCGGAAGCCGAAAAGGGCGAGGTCGCCACCGATGAACCGATCGCGAAGGCGCCCGTGCACGCCCCGGTGGTCAAGGGCGATTCCAAGTCGATCGACGTGCGCCGCTTCGACATCGTTACCGATCCGTCACGCGATGCGCTGCTGACCGAGTTCGGCAAGGATACGCTGGACGATCGTTACCTGCTTCCCGGTGAGAGTTATCAGGATTTGTTCGCCCGTGTCGCGTCGGCCTATTCGGACGATCAGGATCACGCTCAGCGCATCTACGACTACATTTCCAAGCTGTGGTTCATGCCGGCGACGCCGGTGCTGTCGAACGGCGGTACCGGTCGCGGCTTGCCGATCTCGTGCTATCTCAATTCGGTGGACGACAGCCTGGAAGGCATCGTCGCCACCTGGAACGAGAACGTCTGGCTGGCCTCGCGTGGCGGCGGCATCGGCACGTACTGGGGATCGGTACGCGGTATCGGCGAGCCGGTCGGCCTCAACGGCAAGACCAGCGGCATCATTCCGTTCGTACGGGTGATGGATTCGCTGACGCTGGCGATCAGTCAGGGGTCGCTGCGGCGCGGTTCGGCCGCGGTCTATCTCGACGTCGCCCACCCCGAGATCGAGGAGTTCCTCGAGATCCGCAAGCCTTCGGGCGACTTCAATCGCAAGGCGCTCAACCTGCACCATGGCGTGCTGCTGACCGACGAGTTCATGCAGGCGGTACGCGATGGCGCCGAGTTCGCGCTGCGCAGCCCCAAGGATGGCTCGGTGCGCAGCACGGTCGATGCACGCTCGCTGTTCCAGAAGCTGGTCGAAACGCGGCTGGCGACGGGCGAACCGTACATCGTGTTCAACGACACCGTGAATCGGGCCATGCCGCGCCACCACCGCGAACTGGGCCTGAAGGTCTCGACGTCGAACCTGTGCTCGGAAATCACGCTACCGACGGGCCGCGATCACCTTGGCAACGACCGCACGGCCGTGTGCTGCCTCTCGTCGCTCAACCTGGAGACCTGGGAAGAGTGGAAGGGCGAAAAGCACCTGATCGAGGACGTGCTGCGTTTCCTCGACAACGTGCTGCAGGACTACATCGACCGGGCACCGCCAGAGATGGCGCGCGCCAAGTACTCGGCCATGCGCGAGCGGTCTGTCGGCATGGGGGTGATGGGCTTCCACTCGTACCTGCAGAAAAAGGGCATCGCCTTCGAAAGCGCGATGGCCAAGGCGCTGAACATGCAGATGTTCCAGTACATCAACCAGAAGGCCAACGAGGCCTCGATGCTTCTGGCCAAGGAGCGCGGACCGTGCCCCGACGCGGCGGACGTCGGCGTGATGGAGCGTTTCAGCTGCAAGATGGCGATCGCGCCGACGGCGTCGATCTCGATCATCTGCGGCGGCACGTCGGCCTGCATCGAGCCGATCCCGGCGAACATCTACACCCACAAGACCCTCTCGGGCAGCTTCGTGGTCAAGAACCCGTATCTGGAGAAGCTGCTGCAGGCCAAGAGCAAGGATTCCAACAACGTGTGGAATTCAATCCTCGAGCATGGCGGATCGATCCAGCATCTCGACTTCCTCAGCCCCGAGGAAAAGGCGGTCTACAAGACCAGCTTCGAGATCGACCAGCGCTGGCTGCTTGAATTCGCCGCCGATCGCACGCCTTATATCGATCAGGCGCAGTCGCTGAACCTCTACATCCCCGCCGATGTCGACAAGTGGGACCTGATGATGCTGCACTTCCAGGCGTGGGAGAAGGGCATCAAGTCGCTTTACTACCTCCGCTCGAAGTCGGTGCAGCGCGCCGGGTTTGCCGGTGGGGTGGAAGCGGACAACACGCCCGAAGCACCCAAGTTCGAACTGGGCGAAACCACCGACTACGATGAATGCCTCGCCTGCCAATAAGGCACGCCGTCCGACCGTGATCCCCGCTATTTGCCGGATCACGGTCGGACGCGGATCGTTGGCGCAGGAGCGTTCGCGTGAGGCGCTTTGCCGCTCGCATGGGAACCGCTCTGCGCGTGATACGTCCATCTTCTGAATGCCCGCGCGGCATGACAGGACAGGACGATCACATGCTTCTCGAAACCAGCACCGGCGAAACCGTTAAGACGACGACGCGACCCAAGGTGGATACCGCCGTCGATGTCGCGCAAGGCGCCGCCGCCGGTGCGGTCGCGGGCCTTGCCGGCTCGGCCGTGATGGAGATCTTCCAGACCTATTCGGCATCGCTGTTTCAGCCGTCGGGATCCAATCCGCCGGCGACCGAGCAGGCGGCGCAAGGGGCTGCACGGCTGGCGGCCGGGGCAAAGCTGCGCAGGGCGGATCGCGAGATCGGCGGGGCGGCGGTACACTACGTCACCGGCGCGATCACGGGTGCGGCCTATGGTGCCTTTGCCGAAGCGGCACCGGGCGTCACGCGCTGGCGCGGCCTGGCGTTTGGACTTGCCTGTGCGACGCTGATCGATCAGATCGCGGTTCCATTGGCCGGATTTGCCAGACCGGCATGGCGCTACAGCCTGCGCACGCATTTTTATGCCTTCGCCTCGCATGCGGTGTTCGGCATCGTCACCGAGGCGGTGCGCAAGGCGCTGCGCAGCCGCAATGTGGCCGCAGCCGAAGAGCGCGCCGGTATCACCATCGAGGACGTGTCGGTGCCGCTGTTGCTGGGCATGGCGAACGGGCAGCGTACGTTCACGCCGACTGCCGCCGTCACCATCGCGGCGGCTGGCAGTGGCCTGGGTCTGCAAGGAACGCCGCTGTCGTTCCTCACCTCCAAGTGGACCGGCATGATCATGAGCGCGGCGGCGGTGGGCGAGTATATCGCCGACAAGCAGCCCGGCATTCCCGATCGTACCTCGCCTGCCGGCCTTGCAGGCCGCGCGATCGGCGGCGCGCTGGCGGGTGCCGCATCGGCGCGTCCGGGCAAGGCGTTGCTGGCAGCCGGCGTCGGCGTGGCCGGCGCCCTTGCTGGCGCCTATATCAGCTATCGCGCCCGCGCCGTTATCGCCAAGGCGCTGGGCCGCGACACGCCGGTGGCGTTCGTGGAGGACGCTCTCTCGCTGGTCGGATCGGCGGCCCTGGCAGGCTATGCCGCCTTGCGCGAAAACCAGCGCCAGAATCGCATATCCGAACCACTGGCTGCTTGATTGCGGCCTAACGTCTTGCTTGTTGGTGGCACGGGCACGATGTTGCGCGGATGGGAACCGTCGTCGCCATCCTTTCGCAGCTGTTCTGGGGCGTGACCGTTGGCGCGCTGACCGGTACCGCCGCGCTTGTCGGCAAGCTTGCTGCCGTGGCCGGCGGCCTGTTCGGAGGGGGTTTCGCGGTCTTCAAGTGGCGCAAGCTGCTCGCGCTCCTGCCGTTCAGGCGCCGCTAGCGCGCCCTTTCTTCCATGATCAAGAAAAAACCCCGGCATCCTTGTGGGACACCGGGGCCATCGCGCGGCGGCAGGGGGGGGGAGGGCCGCCGCGAAGACGGTCAGCTCAGTTCAGGCCAAGCGGGATCGGGGTGCCTTGCTTGAGATAGATGCGGTTGTCCTCGATGCGATCGATCTGGTCGATCGCGATGAAGTGATGTGCACCATCGGCGCTGTCGGTGCGCGTCAGCTTGATGCGATCATCCACCACTTCATCGACGGTTCCGACATGCTGGCCACCGTTGTCGGTGATTTCCATGTGTTCCTTGATGCGAAGTTTCTCGAACATGAAGTCGCTCCTGCTAAATGTTTATCAGTTACGAAGCACCAACAGCGTGTGCCGTTCTTCGTTCCCCTGAAATTCGGATTGCCGCTACGGCCTTGGGGGCAGGGAACCGCCTGCGGGCCTGATGCTATTCTTTCCGATGATCCGGCCCGATTTTGCGTGAGGCGCGCGAAGGCGCCGGTGGGAGAAAGCACATGGACGACGAACGCATCTGGAAGTTCGAGCGGGAACTGTGGACCGGCGGAAACGAGGTCTATCATGAGCGGGTGAGCAAGGATTGCCTGATGGCGCTGCCGGCAGAGCCTTTCCTCTACGCTGGCGAAAAGGCGACCCAGGCCGTGCAGGACACGCCGAAGTGGGACGAGGTGGAACTGCTCGACACACAGGTGAGCCGCCCGCAGGAGGGCCTTATCGTTATCGCCTATCGCGTCCAGGCAAGCCGTGGCGACAAGCATTATCACGCGCTGTGCACCAGCACGCTACGCCGCCTGTCGCACGAGGAATGGGATGTCGTGCAGCATCAGCAGACACCGTTGGGCGTGATCGTCGCCGATCCGGCGGACGCTTGAGCGGGCGCGTCGCCATTCTGCGACAAGCGATCGGTTGATCGCACGGTCGGTTGCTGCTTGAGCATGTGGGATACGGGCAATGAAGGACACGCTCTGGCATGCGCAAGTGGCACCGCTGGCTTTCGGTATTCTTCGGACTTTTCCTGTTTTGGATCGCCGCGACCGGCGTCCTGAGTCAGGTGGCGGTGTTGTGGCCCGGTAACGAGCCCAAGGCGGAGGTGAGCAGCGTGCCTCCGCCGGGCTTCGTATGTCCGCAAGGTTGGCGTTGCATGCCACCACGTCCCGAAGGCGGCATGCGATCCCTCGTGGGCACGTTCCACCATTTGCATTCTGGCGAGACGTTCGGTCCGGTCGGCACCATCATTTCGCTGCTGTCCGGTTTCGCGATGATGTTCTTCGCCGGGTCTGGCGTGTGGCTCTATGTGCAGATGTGGCGGAACCGCGCTGGCCGCGCCCTGAAGCCGCGATGGTTCTGGCGCTAGCCAAAGCCGAAGGCGTTATCGAGGCCCGATGGTCTCGATAACGCGCGTTTCCGATTATTCCCCCAACATGCCGAACGATGCATCGCCGCGTCCGCCGAGCAGGACACGGTTGCCGTCGATCCCGTCGATCAGGCTGACCGGCAGGAACGAATCGCTGTCGTCATGCGGATCGTTCGACGCCAGGCGCATCTTGTCGCCTTCGATGCGCGAGACGATGCCGATCGTCTGTCCGGCGTTGTCGACCACGATCATCCCACTGCGTACCGTCCCTTCCGCGGTTTCGAAACCGGGCGCCGAAGTCGGTACGGGGGCGCTGTCGGCCTGCTCGGTGGGGCGCGTGGCAAGACTTGCGGGCAGGGGATCCTCGGGCTGCGACGTATGATCGCCCGGCCGCTCGACCGGCGCATAAGCGCTCAGGGTCGATTGCGCCTCGGAGAAGTATGGCTGCTCCATGGCTTCGGGGCCATCCGATCCGGATACATGATCGGGGCGCCTTTCCGGCATCGCTGCCGGAGTGGGGCCATCGTAGGGCGAGGTGGGATCTGGTTTGGCGGGCGTGGATAACGATGCGCCTTGGCTTTGCGACTGTCCTTGAGACTGGTTTTGCGATTGACCCTGGCAGGATTGGGACTGCGTTTGTCGTTGGCTCACGGGAAAGCTCCGTTCGTAATAGGATCGCGACAGGCGCGGCGTCATGATCAAGGGAATGTCCGGCGGGCAGGGCGGTTCCCCGGAATGGCGAATGCGTCAAACCACCTGGCTTGGTTTTGACCGCTTGCAGACATTGGCGCTTGCCAGAAATGGAGCGGAACAAGCAAAGAACATCGGATGTGGTGCGACTCGCCGGAATGAGCCGCATTTTACCGCTCTCAGGCCGATCCCCTCGACGCGCATGCACGAAGGCTCCACAAGCCATGGGGTTGGTTGAGCGGCCGAACCACCAGAACATGTGGTTCACACGACTGTGGACAAGGCAAACGATGCCCCTAAGCCCCCTCCCAATTTGCGCCAAAATGCTTATCTCCTGAGAAACGCGGTGGCCTCGTGCCGCCGGTCGCGTGTGAGCGCCTCCCAAGGCGCGCCCGCCGCCACCAGTCCTGCCGGAGTTAACCGATGCCCCTTCTCGAAGCCCGCAAGACCTACAAGCCCTTCGAGTATCCCTGGGCCTACGACATGTGGAAGCGCCAGCAGCAGATCCACTGGATGCCCGAGGAAGTGCCGCTGGGCGAGGATTGCCGCGACTGGGCGCAGAAGATCTCGGACCACGAGCGCAACCTGCTCACCCAGATCTTCCGCTTCTTCACGCAGGCCGACGTCGAGGTGCAGGATTGCTATCACGACAAGTACGCGCGCGTGTTCAAGCCGACCGAGATCAAGATGATGCTCGCCGCGTTCAGCAACATGGAGACGGTGCACATCGCCGCCTACAGCCACTTGCTCGATACCATCGGCATGCCCGAAAGCGAGTACGGCATGTTCCTGGAATACGAGGAACTGCGCGCCAAGCACGACTACCTGCACACCTTCGGGGTGGAAAACGACGAGGATATCGCGCGCACCCTGGCGATGTTCGGCGGCTTCACCGAAGGCCTGCAGCTGTTCGCCAGCTTCGCGATGCTGATGAACTTCCCGCGCTTCAACAAGATGAAGGGCATGGGCCAGATCGTCACTTGGTCGGTCCGCGACGAGAGCCTGCATTGCGAAGGCATCACCAAGCTGTTCCACACCTTCACCAAGGAGCGCGGTTGCCTGACCAAGGCGGTGAAGGAGGACATCATCGACTGCTGCCAGAAGACGGTGCGGCTGGAGGATGCCTTCATCGATCTGGCGTTCGAGCAGGGCCCGGTCCCCGGCATGAGCGCCAAGGAGATCAAGAAGTACATCCGCTACATCGCCGACTGGCGGCTGGACCAGCTCGGCCTGCCGGCGATCTACATGCAGGAAGACCACCCGCTGCCCTGGCTGCAGCCGCTGCTCAACGGCGTCGAGCATGCCAACTTCTTCGAGACGCGCGCAACCGAGTACTCGAAGGGTGCCACCCGCGGCGACTGGAACACCGTGTGGGACAACTTCGATTCGCGCCGCAACGTGCGCCATGGGGACGAAGCGAACGACTCGGTGGAAATGGTGCCCGGATTGTTCGGCGAGGCGGTCGCAGCCGAGTAATCCAGGCCGATTCTGATGACCAAGGGGGCGCAGTCATCGATCCCCCTGTCATTGCTGCGTTTGCCCGCGATGCGCAGGCGCCGATAGCCTAGCTTGAACGTCGAGCGCTCGCGCGTCGCTGACCGCGCGGGTCCGGTTCATGGCGAATCTCTTCGAATGATCGGATATCGGCGCGGACGATGCGGCGATCGGTCCCCGTCCCCCGAGCCGGCACCTTGCCGGCGGCTTTTGCATGCTTGCGCTCGGTCGGGCGCGCGCCGGCTTCAAGCGGTCGCGCGCCTGCCTTCGGCCACAAACCCTCCATCGGCTCTCCACCGGCGCGTGGTGATGGAAGGAGGCATCGACATGTTGCCCCGCCCCCGTGGTGGCCGGTCGATGCCGAAAAATCGGAGAAGCATCATGAACAAGTCAGTCCTTTCCCTCCTCCCGATCCTCGCCCTAGCCGGCGTTGTGGGATACGCCGGAACCGCCTCGGCACAGACTGCACAGGATGCCCGCGACGCGGCAATCCTGGCATCGCAGGAAGCACGCGCAGCGGCCACCAAGGCGGCCAGTGACGCACGCAGCAGCGCCAAGCAGTCGGCGGCCGACAGCCGCGCCGCTGCCAAGCAGGCTGCTGCAGATGCGCGCGCCAAGAGCTCTGAGTACGCTCAGTCCGCGCAGGATGCCCGCGCCGCTGCCAAGCAGGCTGCGGCCGACGCCCGCGCCAAGAGCTCGGAGTACGCCCAGTCCGCGCAGGATGCCCGCGCCGCCGCCAAGCAGTCGGCCGAAGAAGCGCGCGTGAACGCCAAGCAGGCAGCGCAGGACGTCAAGGCCGCGGTCAAGCAGGCGACGGCCGATGGCCGTGCCGCTGCCAAGCAGGCCGCCGCGGATGCTCGCGCCGCGATCCTCGCCGCGCGCGGCTGATCCGGTCCATCAATGAAGAAGTGGGGCGCGCCAGCGCGCTCCACTTCGCTTGGCGAGTAACGATGCGATGAAACACGGCGTAGCCGCGGCCTGCGCGATGCTGGGGCTGGTCTTCGCGACGCAGGTCAAGGCGAACAGCGGTGATGGGGCGGTGGCCTCCGTCGGCGCCGATTTCTCCAGCGGGTCCTATGGCGGCGATACGAAGACCGACATCCTCGTCGTGCCGGCGAGCGTGCGGTATCGCACCGGAAACTGGCGCGTAAGTGCAACGGTGCCCTGGTTGCACATCACCGGATCCTCGGCGGTCGTGGCCGATGGCGACGGCGGCTTCATCATCGATCCCGACGCTCCGCGCACCGCGCGCAACGGGATCGGCGACATGAGCGTGGGCGCCGCCTACACGATCCCCGAGTCGACCCTTGGCATCGGGATCGAACTGGGTGGCAGGATAAAGTTGCCGACCGGATCACGTGCCCGCGCGCTCGGCACCGGCAAGGTCGACTACGCGGTGTCCGCCGAAGTCAGCAAGTCGGTCGGCCAGTTCACCCCGTTCATCAGCGTCGGCTACCGAATCCCCGGACAGCCCAAGGGTACGGACCTGCGAAACTCATGGTCGACGTCGGTCGGCACCAGCGTGCTGCTCGGCAAGACGGTGCTGATCGGATCGTATGACTACCGGCAGGCCAGCAGCGCCCTGGCCACCGATTCGCATGAACTGTTCGGTGCGGTCAGCCGGCCGGTGTCACAGCGGCTGACGTTGACCATCTATGGCAGCGCCGGATTGACGCAGGGCGCGGCCGATTATGGCGTGGGTACGAGCCTGAGCCTGAAGCTATGAAATGACGTGATGGTAATCCCATTGCGGGACACCAGATGCTTTATGGCGCATTCAGCATCAGCGCAACTCGCTGGCGGTTCATCGTGGCATCGACGGCACTGGATCAAGAAAGACGCCAGTTGAGTCAGCGCTTTTTACAAGGCGTATGGCGCGCTTGCTCGCAATCGGGCGTCATCGTCACCATCTCTCATTCAAGTTGACGGCTTGGCAGCCGCACGGTGGGCGCAGTCACCTAATTTCGGTTGGGGACTTCGCAAGTGCAACTTGTCGGGCCCGATCGGCATTCCATCGGCAGGCCGACAAACACGAGAGACGCGAATGAACAAGATTATCCTTATGGCCGCGACAGCGATGCTGGGCATGGCCGCTCCTGTCGTGGCGCAGGACGTGACCGACAATCCTGCCGTCGAAGCGGCGCTGAACCAGAACAACGTGATGACCGTCCGCAACATCGCGCGGACAGAGCTGTCGCGTGGGATGCAGATCTATGACGCGGGTGGAAAGCCGGTCGGCATCGTCGATCATCTGTCCGGCAACGACGTGGTGCTGGCTGACGGATCGCGCGCCTATACCGTGCCGATCACCGAGTTTTTCGCCTACAACCAGTACGGCAAGGACTACTTTGCGACGCGCGCGCCCAAGGCCGAACTGGAAGCGCAGGCGTCCGCCGGCGGTGGGCGGCCACTCGCCGTTCGCTGACGCCGGCTGCGGATACCGTCACCACTGCGATCACGCGGCACAAGCGTTGTTGATCGTCACGGGCAGGCCACTTGCCCTGCCGCATAGCTAGGGGCATCCTCCCGATCAAAATCGATAAGGGAGGCTGCGTTCGTGCCGTACATCGTCAATCAGACCCATATATTCCTGCCAGTGCTGGTGCTGGTCGCGCTTACCCTGGTCGCATTCGTGCGGCTGGCGCTGGGCCGTACGGCGGCGATCAAGGCGGGGCACGATCCGGCGTACTACCGGGCGCATCTTGGCGCGCCGGAGCCCGAGGCGGCCGCTGTGGGTGCGCGCCATTGGGACAACCTGTTCGAACTGCCGACGCTCTTCTATGCCGCGTGCATTACGGCCTTCGTGCTGGGCGCGGTCGGGCGCTGGACGATCTATTTCGCCTGGGCCTATGCCGTGGCGCGCGTGCTACAAAGCCTGGTGCACATGACCAACAACAATCCGGCGCAGCGCGGCGGCATGTTCTCGCTCGGCGTGTTGTTCCTTTTCGCGCTGTGGGCGAACATCGCGATGACGGTGATCGCCCACAGCTGATACGGAACGGCGGCTAGAGGATGCCGGCCTTCGCGCCGGCGCGCTGGAACATGCCGATGATCTGCTGCACCTGTTCGGCGGTGTGGGCGGCGCACAGCGAACAGCGCAGCAGCGTCATGTTGGCGGGCGTTGCCGGAGGTCTTGCGAGGTTCACGTAGAGCCCCTCGTGCAGCAGCGCTTCCCACATCGCCGCGCCACGCTCCAGATCGGGCATGATGACGGCGATGATCGCGCTCTGCGGTGTTTCGGTGCCAAGCTGGAAACCAGCTTCCTTAAGCGCCTTGTGCAGGGTGCGGGAGTTCTCCCACAAGTGCGCCCGCTTGTCGCCCGCCGTCATCAGCTTGCGGATCGAGGTGCAGGCGGTGGCGACGACGCTGGGCGGCAGGCTGGCGGTGAACACGTAGGGGCGGCAGACCAGGCGCATGATCTCGAACTTGGGATGGTTCGAGACGCAGAAGCCGCCGACGGTGCCGACCGACTTGGAGAAGGTGCCGATCACGAAATCGACGTCGTCCAGACAGCCCTGATCCTCGGCCACGCCGCGCCCGTTGGGGCCGATGAAGCCCATCGAATGCGCCTCGTCGACCAAGACCATCGCGCCGTACTTCCTGGCGACCGCGACCATTTCCTTGAGCGGGGCGATGTCGCCCATCATCGAATAGACGCCTTCGAGGATCACCAGCTTGCCGGCGCCTTCGGGAATGCGCTTGAGGCGCTTTTCCATCGCTTCGATGTCGTTGTGCTTGAACGGCACGACCTCGGCGTCGCCCATCTTGCAGCCGTCCCAGATGGAGGCGTGGCTGTCGATGTCGAGGACGATGTAGTCGCCCTTGCCGGCGATCGTCGAGATGATGCCCAGGTTCGCCTGGTATCCGGTCGAGAACACCATCGCGTGGTCCATGGCGTAGAAATCGCACAGCGCCTGCTCGACCGCGCGGTGGCCGGAGTAGGTGCCGTTGAGCACGCGGCTGCCGGTGGTGCCCGAGCCGAAATCGTCCAGCGCCTGCTTGCCCGCCGCGATCACATCGGGGTCGAATGTCATGCCCATGTAGTTGTAGGTGCCGAGCAGGATCGTCTCGCGCCCGTTGCAGATCGCCGTGGTGGGCGAGAGCACATGCTCCATCACCAGGCTGAACGGATCCTCGACGCCTGAGGCGAGCAGGTTCTCGCGCATCTGGATCAGGGGGTCGAACTTGCTGAACAGGTCGGGCTGGCCGCCCTCGATCGTTTCGGGACGGTCGGGCTGGCTGATCGCTTCGGTCATGGCTCGCTCAGCCCTTCAGCTTCATCACGGCGTCGACCAGCTGGCCGTAGTTCTCGATCTCGGCCTGCTGGTTCATCGAGATAATGATGTCGAAATCGTCCTCGATCGCGGCGACGAAGTCCATTACCGTCAGGCTGTCGAGCTCGAGATCGTCGGTGAAGCGCGTGGCGTCGGTGATGGCGATGCCCTTCTTGTTGAACGGCTCGATCAGGGCGTCGATGCGGGCCTTGGTGGCTTCGCGGTCCATGTGGGTACTCCGATAGGTCTGTGGGCCATATGGCCGCAGAATGGGGCGCAAAAGCGGCGCGCGGCGTGTCGTGTCAAGTCCGGCCTAGACCAACGCCCGTACCGCCTGCATGAACGGACCGATCGAGACCGGCTTGGCGAGGTAGCCTTCGGCCCCGGCATCGCGGATCCGCTCCTCGTCGCCCTTGCCGGCATAGGCGGTCACCGCCAGCACCGGGATGCTGCGCAAGGTCGCGTCCTTCTTGGCCGCTTCGATCAGGTCTAGACCTGACACATTGGGCAACTGGATATCCATGATGATCAGGTTGGGCACGAACTGGCGCGCGCGTTCCAGCGCATCGCGGCCATCCGCCACGGGTTCGACCGCGAATCCCTGGCTTTTGAGCACGTCGCAGAACAACCTGCGATTGAGGTCGTTGTCCTCGACAACAAGAATGCGCTTTGCCATTCGGATCGCGACCCTATCTAGATCCCGGCACCCACCGGGTCGATTTCCCGACCTCTATGGCACGTACGCGAGGCTGACAATTCTCAAGCAACACAACTCCGGTAGCATGGACCCCCACACCCTGGCGCTCAGCGCGCTGGGCTGGATCGTCGTGGACGAGGACCGCGCAAGCCGATTCCTCGATCTCACCGGCCTCACCCCGGACGAACTGCGCGCGTCGCTGACCTATCCGTCGACGCTCGCCGCGGTGCTGGAGTACCTGTGCGGTCACGAGCCGGACCTGATCGCCGCCGCCGAGGAACTGGGTTGCCGCCCGCAGGACATCGTCACCGCCCGCGAAAGGCTTGCCGCATGAAGCCGATCGTAACCGGCCGTCCGCTGGTCATCACCGACTGCGACGAAGTGCTGCTCTACATGATATCGCATTTTCGTGACTGGCTGGCGGAGGAGGAGGGTATCACCTTCGACATGGCGCGGCACGACTTCGTCAGCGCCATGCGCTACACCCAATCGGGGGAGGCGATCCCACAGGACGAGATCTGGGCCTTGC
Source organism: Novosphingobium sp. TK46 (assembly GCF_055361525.1). Lineage (NCBI taxonomy): Bacteria > Pseudomonadati > Pseudomonadota > Alphaproteobacteria > Sphingomonadales > Sphingomonadaceae > Novosphingobium > Novosphingobium sp. TK46. The sequence goes on along the minus strand of NZ_CM143963.1, from coordinate 1,276,339 downwards.
TGAACCGCTTCTTCGACGATCAGATGCACCGCCAGACGGCGGTCACCGGCGCGATCGACGCGATCAACGCGTTGCGTGAGGAAGCCGAAGTGGTGGTGTTGACCAACCTCATGGATTTCCGTCAGGAAGCGCGCACCAGACAGTTGCTTGAACACGGACTGGACCTGCGGGTCTTCACCAATCAAGGGCCGAAGGGTCCGGCGTTGCAGCGCATCCTCGACGAGTACCAGCCCAGCCGCGCCGTGTTCATCGACGATCTGCCGCAGCATCACGATTCGGTGGGCGAGATCGCCCCGCAGGTCGCGCGGCTGCACTTGTGTGCCGAGCCGCTGATCGCGCCCAACATCAGTTGCGCGTTCGTGGCGGGGCATGCCCACGCGCGGATCGACAACTGGGCAGAGGCGCTGCCATGGATACGCGCCCAGCTTCGCGACGAACGGAAGGAAGACGCATGACCAGCCCATTGACCGCCGAGCAGATCGAACAACGCCTCGCGGCGCTGGGCCTCACGCTGCCCGAGCCGGCCGCGCCGGTGGCGGCCTATGTCCCGGTCGTGGTCGCTGGTGGGCTCGCGCATGTGTCGGGGCAATTGCCGTTCATCTCCGGCCAGTTGGTGACCGGTCGACTGGGCGAGGACGTCAGCCTCGAGGACGGCGTGCTGGCCGCCCAAGCTTGCGGCGTGATGATCCTGGCGCAGCTCAAGAAAGCGCTGGGATCGCTTGACCGGGTCGAGCGGATCGTCAAGCTGGGCGGGTTCGTCAACTCGACCGGCGCGTTCACCGACCAGCCCAAGGTGATCAACGGCGCGTCCGAGCTGATGGCCGCCGTCTTCGGCGAGGCCGGACAACATGCCCGCAGCGCGGTCGGCGTGCCGGTGCTGCCGCTTGGCGCCGCTGTCGAGGTCGATGCGATTGTCGCCGTTCGCGCTTCTTGATCACTGGTTCGCGCCGGCGCCCGATCCGCGCAGGATCGCTTGGATCGGCGCGCAGGACTATGCCCATCGTGGCTTGCATGGTGCCGGCAGTCCGGCGGGTCTGCCCGAAAATTCGCTGGCCGCGATTGATGCTGCGATCGAGCGGGGTCTGGGGATCGAGTGCGATATCCAGCGATCGGGTGACGGGCAGGCGATGGTCTTCCACGACTGGGAGCTTGACCGCTTGACCGGCGAATCGGGGTCGGTGGCCGGCCGCAGCGCCGAGCAGCTCGGGCGGATCGCCCTGACCGGCGGCAGCGGCACGATCCCCACCTTGCGCAAGGTGCTGACGCTGGTGGCCGGCCGGGTGCCGCTGCTGATCGAGATCAAGTCACGCCGCGACGTGCATATCGCGGCGCTGTGCCTTGCCGTGCGCCGGGTGCTGGAGGGATATGCCGGACGGCATGCGGTGATGAGCTTCGATCCGCGCGTATCGCATTGGTACCGCCGCCATTCTGCGCACACGGTGCGTGGCCTCATCGTGTCGGAAGCCGACGACGCGGGACTGGTCGGCAGGTTCCGCCGCCGGCTGGCGCTGTGGCATGCCCGACCCGACTTTCTGGCCTATGACGTCCGCGATTTGCCAAGCCGGTTTGCCGCCACCCAGCGCGCGCGCGGGCTTGCGATCGCTACGTGGACCGTGCGCAACGCCGAACTTCGCGAGCGTGCCGCCCGCCACGCCGATGCCGCCATCGCCGAGGGCGACGGTATCGCACCCGTCCGGATGGAGGCGCACGCGTGAGCGAAACCGAGCTGGTCGCCAAAGTCGCCACCGGGGTCGCGGGACTTCCCGCCGCCGAGTGGGACGCGCTGACCGATGGGGCCAATCCGTTCGTCAGCCATGCCTTTCTGGCGGCCATGGAGGATTCGGGCAGCGTCGGACGTCGCACCGGCTGGTCGCCCGCGCCGATCGTGATCGAGGGACCGTACGGCGCTCTGGCCGGGGCTTTGCCCGCCTATGTAAAACAGCATAGCCAGGGCGAATACGTGTTCGATCATGCCTGGGCCGATGCCTGGCACCGGGCCGGGGGGAGCTATTACCCCAAGCTGCAGATCGCCGTGCCGTTCACCCCGGCGACGGGCCCGCGAGTGCTGACCCGCGATCCCGAACTGGCCTTGCCACTGCTGCGCGCCGCCGAGGCGCTATGCGTGCAAAGCGGGCTGTCATCGGCACATGCGACGTTCATCGAACCCGAGCAGGTGCCGTTATTCGAGGCGGCTGGTTGGCTGATTCGCGAGGATACCCAGTTTCACTGGACCAATCGCGACTACACCAGCTTCGACGATTTTCTCGAAGCGCTGTCGTCGCGCAAGCGCAAGGATCTGCGCAAGGAGCGTGCGAAGGCGCAGGAAGGCATCGAAATCCGCGCCTTGCGCGGCGACGAGATCGAGGAGCGGCACTGGGATGCGTTCTGGCAGTTCTACCAGGACACCGGACAGCGCAAATGGGGTCAGCCCTATCTCACCCGCAACGCGTTTACGCTGCTGGGCGAGCGGATGGCCGACAGGATCCTGCTCGTGCTGGCGTTCGACGAAGGTGAGCCGGTTGCCGGCGCGCTGAACTTCATCGGCGGCGATGCGCTTTATGGCCGCTACTGGGGCGCCCTAGTCGAAAAGCCGTTCCTGCATTTCGAGCTGTGCTATTACCAGGCGATCGACGCGGCGATCGCGCTGGGCCTGTCGCGTGTCGAGGCGGGTGCCCAGGGCGGGCACAAGCTGGCGCGCGGATACGAACCCGTCAGCACGCTATCGGCGCACTACATCGTCCACGACGGTTTTCGCGAGGCGATCGCCGATTTCCTGGTGCGTGAGCGCCAGGGTGTCGAGCAGGACCGGCTGTGGCTGGGTGAAAAGCTGCCCTTCCGCAAGGAGGACTGAGCCGTTCGCCACAAGCGGACGGCCCGCACCGGCCGCGGTGATCAGGCGGCGCGGCGCATCGTGCTGGCCAGCCACTCGCGGGCGCGTCGCTGGGCCTCGGCGATTTCACGCGCGGTCATTTCCTCGGCGACGTCGGCGCGGCACATGCCGGCTTCCTCATGGCCGGCGACCGCGGCCAGGTTGAACCACTTGTGCGCCTCGATCAGGTCGCAGGCGGCGCCGTGGCTGCCCGTCGAAAAAGCGACGCCAAGGTCATAGTATGCAGTCACGTCGCCTTGCGCCGCAGCGGCGAGGCAGGTCGCGACGAGTGCGTCTTCGATGTCGGATGGCGTAGCCGCCATGGCGGAGGCGAAGTCGTCTTGGTTAATCCAGGCAATGCTCATCGGACGTTATCCCCGGCCTGAGATCGAACCCCTGTGGTCCCTCGGCCCACGTGCAAACTGCGTCACCATGCTCTACAAATGGTTAACGCGCGAAATTAATCCGGTGACATCGTAAACGGCACGTCCGCTATTCGGACGAGACGCACCTTTTTCGCACAGGTTAAGCATCAGCGCTTGTGCGCGTTACTCACCGCACTTATAGGCCCGCTCATCCTGGGAAGCGGGGCAATCACCGGGTCATCCGGGGTGGCAGGGCGCCGCGGATCCCACGGTGAAAAGGTGCGGAGTTCATCACATGGCGACTGCCCTGACTGACGAGATTGACGTACTTGCCAAGGCGAAGCGCGAAATCGGCGGCGCCTACGTTCCGTCCGACGACGAAGCTTACATGAACGAGACGCAGCAGGAATATTTCCGTAAGCTGCTGTCATCGTGGAAGCGCCTGATCCTGGCCGCATCGGCCGGGACGTTGCAGCAGTTGCAGGATGGCCCGATCCGCGACGCCGATCTCAACGACCGCGCCTCCAGCGAAACCGATTGGGGCATCGAACTGCGCACCCGCGATCGCCAGCGCAAGCTTATCACCAAGATCGAATCGGCGCTGCGCCGGATCGACGACGGCGAATACGGCTATTGCGAAGTCAGTGGCGAGCCGATCGGCCTGGGGCGCCTGATCGCCCGCCCGATCGCTACGATGACGGTCGAAGCGCAGCAGGCCCACGAACGCCGGGAAAAAGTCTCGCGAGAGGACTGATCGCGTACCCCATCCTGCCGATCGATTGCCGGCGCGGTGAAGGTGGGCGTTAAACGTTCATTCGGGCTTTGCGCCTAAAGCTGCGTTGCCCGGGACCAGAGTTGGTCTCGCATGAAGATCTGAAACCGCGATGGTTTGCGTGATGGAGCCGATGGACGGAAGCGAAAACAGGCAGATTGCTCGCGACAGTCTTTTCGTGCTGGCGGATTTGCGAGTCGATGGCCTGCCGCAGGAACATCGTATCAAGGTGCGCAATCTGTCCGACGGCGGGATGATGGGCGAGGGCACCGTTCGCGTTCGCCGCGGTTCGGCGGTCGAGGTGAACATCCGCAACATCGGCTGGGTTCTGGGATCGGTCGCCTGGGTGCAGGATACGCGCTTTGGTGTCGCCTTTGTCGAACCGATCGATCCACGGCTGGCGCGTGCGCGGCCGAACGAGGAAGAGCCCGCTCCGCACTTCACCCGCAGCCCCGCGACCGCTCCACAAGGCACCGTCCGCAAAGTGTGATGCGATCTGCCCCTCGCCAAGCTGCGAGCGGCTTTGCGGGCGCGGCAAAATCGACTAGGCGAACGATGATGGCCGCCCCGCGACACGCGCTCGCCAAACCTTTCCCCGCCCGCACCGGCGCGCTGCGCATCCTGTTGGCCGCAAGCGCCCTGCTGCTGCTCGGTTCTTGCGGATCGAGGAACAGCTCTACCTTCGCGCTCGCCGCGATCACCGAGCCCGAAGATGGCGAGCAGTCCGGCGGCATCGATCGTCCGCTTGCCGCCCAACTCACCCGCGCCTCGATCGCCGAGGGATTGGTCTCGTTCGACGAACAGGGCCGCGTCGTTCCCGCGCTGGCCGACCGGTGGATCGTCACTGACGACGGGCAAAGCTATATCTTCCGGTTGCGCGATGGCGAGTGGCGCAACGGTGAGCCCCTGACCGCGCGATCCGCCAAGGCTGCACTCGACGCCGCCATCCGCGCGCAACGCAAGACGACACTGGCGCTCGATCTTGCCGCAGTGGACGAGATCCGGGTGATGGCCGGCCGCGTCATCGAGATCCGCATGGTTCGCCCGATGCCCTACTTCCTCCAGCTGCTCGCCCAGCCCGAGCTTGGCCTGCTGAACGGCAAGCAGGGCGACGGGCCGATGTCGCTGGAGCGGCGCGGCGCCGTTTCGCAGTTCACTCCGATCGATCCTACCCGCCTCGGCTTGCCCGAGGTGCCCGACTGGGATCGCCGCGCCCGGCCGCTGACGATGTCCGCCCTGCCCGCCAGCGATGCGGTCAATCTGTTCAACGAGGGTAAGGTCGATCTGGTGCTGGGCGGACGCATCCAGAACTTCCCGCTGACCAGCTCGGTCGGCATTCTGCGCGGAACGATCCAGCTCGATCCGGTGAGCGGGCTGTTCGGTCTCCAGGTGGTAAGCGACAAGGGCTTCCTGTCCACCAGCCGGAACCGCGAGGCGCTGGCGCTGGCGATCGATCGCCCTGCGCTGATGGCGCCGTTTGGCGTCAGCGGCTGGACTCCGGCGACGCGGCTGGTCGCGCCGGGGCTGGAAGGCGATCTTGGCACCAATGGCGAGCGCTGGGCCGACCAGTCGATGGATGAACGGCGGACCGCTGCCGCCAGTCGCGTGAAAGACTGGGTGGCGGCAAATGGCGGTCGGGGCGCGGGCGCCGCGCCGAGCGTCGCGATCTGGCTGCCTGCGGGGCCGGGGGCCGATATGCTGTTCGATCGTCTGAAGCGCGATTTCAGCACGATCGGCATCGCCAGCACGCGTGCGCTTACGCTTGCCAAGGCCGACTTGCGGTTGATCGACGATGTCGCGCGTTACCCTCGTGCCAGATGGTTCCTCAACCGGCTGTCGTGCACCGCCCGTCGGGGCCTCTGCGATGCAGAGGTCGACGCGATCGTCGCGGGCGCCTCGCGCGTGATCGACGATTCCCAGCGCTCGGCGCTCCTGGGTGAGGCGGAGGCGCGGCTGACATCGGCCAATCTGTTCATTCCGTTCGGCTCGCCGATCCGGTGGTCGCTGGTGCGCGGCAACGTCAACGGCTTCGCCAGCAACGCCTGGGCCTGGCACCCCTTGATGCCGCTGGCGTGGCTGCCCAGATAGGTACGTATCGAGCTAGAAGGATTGCGCGCGAAGATGGCTGGTGCCGACACGGTTCGACGCATGGGTCTGGAATTGCCGCTCGGCAATGATCCCGCCGCTATCCGCCAGCGGGTTGAGGCGCTTGAAAAAGTTCTCGAGCGCAGCTTCAACGTGCCCGGTACCAAGCGACCCGTCGGACTTGACGCGGTCGTCGGGCTGATACCGGTCGCAGGCGATCTGATCTCGGCAGCCTTGGGGCTTTATCTCGTGTGGGAGGCGCGCAACCTTGGCATGTCGAAGTTCCGGCTTGCCCGCATGCTCGCCAATGTCGGCTTCGATACGGCGGTGGGTGCGATCCCGGTGGCGGGCGACCTGTTCGATTTTGTCTTTCGCTCGAACAGCAAGAACCTCAAGCTGATCCGCCGCCACCTGGACAAACATCACCCGCAGACGCGCATCATCGAAGGCTGAGGTTCAGCTTTTGACGGCGTAAGCGCTTGTCTGCGCTTTGCCTCGGGCTGCGGCACGCTATGGTGCGTGCTATGAGAGGATACTGGATCGCGATAGCGGGACTGGCGTTGACCGGGTGCGAGAAACCCGACAACGCCCCCGGACCGGGTGGCGTCAGCATGGGTGAGGCGCGCGCGCTCGATGAGGCAGCGCAGATGATCGATGCGCGAAGACCACCGCCGGGCTTGAGCCGGCTTCCGCCCGTGGCCTGGCCGTCGTCCGGCGCGAATGAAGGCGGCGCGGCGGTAGATCCGTAGACTCGCGTTGTGCCGGCGGTTTGCGCACCGTTGGACCGTCTTGCGGATCGAGGCCGGCATCGGCCAAGCGCAACTCTCTGGTTCAAGCTTTAGCGCTCGTCCTCCTGCGCGCATTTTTGCAACGATCCGTTCCGATCATTGCGTTTGCTAGATAGGGGGCGGGCAGGCAGGAGAAACTCACCATGCGGCAACCGTCGTTCATCCCCAAGATCGATCCCTTTCTCCTCTGCCTGATCGCGGTGGTGGCGGCTGCGTCGCTGCTGCCGGTACGTGGGCCGGCGGCGGCGGCGTTCGACGTCTTCGCCGACCTGGCGATCATGCTGCTGTTCTTCCTGCACGGCGCCAAGCTGTCGCGCGAGGCGATCGTCCAGGGCATCGGCAACTGGCGGCTTCATGCGCTCGTGCTGGCGTCCACCTTCGTCTGGTTCCCCTTGGTCGGCTATGCCACCGGACAGCTGGCGAGCGGCTGGCTCGATCCGTTGCTGGTGTCGGGCGTGCTGTTCCTGACCTTGCTGCCCTCGACGGTGCAATCCTCGATCGCGTTCACCGCGATGGCGCGCGGCAACGTCGCGGCGGCGGTGTGCAGCGCCTCGCTGTCGAATCTGCTGGGCATCGTCATCACGCCGCTGCTTGCCAGCCTGTTCATCCATTCACGCGCAGCAGGGCAGGGGTTCGACTGGCACGCGGCGCGCGGCATCGTCGAACAACTGCTGCTGCCGTTTCTCGCCGGGCATTTCCTGCGCCCGCTGATCGGCAAGTGGGTGGATCGGCACAAGAAGATCCTGATGCCGGTGGATCGTGGCTCTATCCTGCTGGTGGTCTACACCGCCTTCAGCGCCGCGGTGGTGAACGGAATCTGGCAGACGCTGGGGGTAAGCGACCTGCTCGTCCTCCTGCTGATCAGCGCGCTGATCCTGGCCGCGATCATGGTGATCAATGCGCTCGTGGCCCGGCTCGCCGGCTTGCCGCGCGAGGATGCGATCGTGCTGCTGTTCTGCGGTTCGAAGAAAAGCCTCGTCTCGGGCGTGCCGATGGCGGGCGCGCTGTTCGCGCCGGCGCAAGTGGGTATGGTGGTGCTGCCGCTGATGATATTCCACCAGCTGCAGCTGTTCGTCTGCGCGTGGCTTGCCGCACGTTATGCCAAGGCGGCCGGGGACACGGCGGTCGTGCCGTCGAGCGACGTACCGCAAACGCCTGAGCAGATTGCCCAGGCCGCCCGCGCGCGCGGGATCGAGATTCCGGCCGCCAGCGCGGAAGGCGTCGCCACCAACCTGTCGCTACTGTCGGGCCATGCCACGCGCATGCGCGGCGATCCGCCTCCTGGTTCCGCATGACACCCGCGCTGGACATCGCCGCACAGGTGCGCACCGGCGCCTTGAGTGCCGTCGCCGTGGTCGAGCAAGTGCTCGCCGACCTCGCGCATCGTGATCCAGAGCTGAATGCCGTCACGCGCCTCTTGCCCGAGCGGGCCCGGCGCGAAGCCGCCGCGGTCGACGCCGCCGTCGCCGCCGGGCGCGATCCGGGGCCGCTTGCTGGCGTGCCCTATGGCGTCAAGGATCTGTTCGACGTCGAGGGCTTACCGACCACCGCCGGCTCCGCACTCTATGCCGATGCCCCGCCAGCGACGACCGATGCCGAGGCGATCGTGCGGTTGCGTGAAGCAGGCGCCATCCTCGTCGCGACGCTCAACATGGACGCGTTCGCCTATGGCTTCGCGACCATCAACGCCGTGCACGGCACCACCCGCAACCCGCATGATCCCTCGCGCCTTGCCGGTGGTTCGTCGGGCGGCTCGGCGGCAGTGGTCGCAGCCGGGTTGCTGGGTTTCTCCCTGGGATCGGACACCAACGGCTCGGTGCGGGTTCCGGCGAGCCTGACCGGCACGTACGGTCTCAAGCCGACCCACGGCGGTTTGCCCCTGGGCGGCGTGTTCCCTTTCGCAGCCAGCTTCGATGACGTCGGACCGTTCGCCAACACCGTCACCGACCTGCGGGCGGTCTGGCAAGTGCTGGCTGGCGGTGACCCCGACGATGCTCCGGCAAGCTGGCGCGTCGCGCGCCTCGGCGGGCGCTTCCGCGAGAACGCCGACGCCGACCAACTTGCCGCCATCGACGCGATCGCGCCCGATGCGCCACTGGTCACATTGCCCGAGATCGCCCGCGCGCGGTCCGCCGCGTTCCTCATCACCGCCTACGAAGGCGGCGCGCTCCACCGTGAGGCCCTTTCGCGAAATGCGATGGCGTTCGATCCCGTCACGCGCGACCGGCTGCTCGCGGGTGCGCTGCTGCCGGACGAACTCTACGCCGAAGCGCAAGGATTCCGCACTGAATACAAGGCGCGGATCGGCGCCCTGATCGCCGGGTTCGACGTGCTGCTCGCACCGGCGACGCCGTGCACCGCGCCGCTGGTCACCGACCCGCGCATCCTGATCGACGGCGCGCTGTCACCGGCGCGGGCGGACCTCGGCATCCACACGCAGCCGATCAGCTTCCTCGGCCTGCCGTCGCTGTCAGTGCCGCTGCACCGTCCCGGGCGCTTGCCGCTGGGGCTGCAGCTGATGGGTCGGGCGAATCGCGAGGCGGACCTGTTCGCCTTTGCCGTAGGGCTGGAAGCACGTGGAGTAATCGGGTGGACGGAGCCGGGCGCCCTGGCGTCCGCAGCCAAGTTGGGGGCAACGGCGTGACACAGGCGGGCATCATGGATCCACCGGGCGAAACGCACGTCCCGCCCGAAAACGGCGCTCTGGCGCGGTACTTCCAGCTTGGTGCGCGCGGCACCACCGTGCGCACCGAAGTGCTGGCCGGCGTCACCACGTTCCTGACGATGGCCTATATCGTGCTGGTCAACCCGGCGATCCTGGGCAGCGCCGGCATGCCGGTCGCCGCGGTTGCCGCCGCGACGTGCTTTGCCGCCGCGTTCGCCTCGATCCTGATGGGGCTGGTTGCCAACACGCCGCTGGCGCTGGCGCCCGGCATGGGGCTCAACGCCTACTTCAGCTACACCGTGGTGCAGCAGATGGGTGTGCCCTGGCAGGTGGCGCTGGGCTGCGTGTTCATCTCCGGCATCGCCTTCCTGATCCTGACGCTGACCGGCATCCGCCAGCTGATCGTCAACTCGATCCCGCAATACCTGTTCGCGGCGGTCGCGGGCGGGATCGGGCTGTTCATCGGCTTTATTGGCCTGAAGGACGCGGGCATCGTCGTCGCCAACGCCGCCACGTTCGTCGCGCTGGGCGATCTCAAGGCGCCGGGTGCGGCGCTGGCGATCCTGGGCCTGGTGATCATCGGCGCGCTCAGCGTGTGGAAAGTGCGCGGCGCGATGCTGATCGGCATCGTCGCGACCACGCTGGTCGCCTGGGCGACCGGGCAGGTCGTGCTCAAGCCCGAGCCCTATTCGCTGGCGGCGCTGACCGGCACCGCGTTCCAGCTCGACCTCAAGGGCGTGTTCGGCCTCAATGGCAGCCACGGACTAGGCCTGCTGGAGATCCTGTTCGTGTTCCTGTTCGTCGACCTGTTCGACAACATCGGCACCCTGGTCGCGGTGACCAAGCGCGCCGGGCTGATGGACGCCGATGGGCGCATCCCGCGCCTCAACCGTATTCTCATCACCGATGCTACCGCCACCATCGTTGGCTCGATGGCGGGTACCAGCACCGTCACCAGCTATGTCGAGAGCGCGGCGGGCGTGCAGGCGGGCGGCCGCACCGGCCTTACGGCGGTGGTCACCGGCGTGCTGTTCCTGGCGATGATGTTCGTCGCGCCTTATGCGCAAGTGATCCCGCTGGCGGCGACCGCGCCGGCGCTGATCATCGTCGGCGGTCTGATGCTGCTGCCGCTGACCGAGGTCGAGTGGGAGGACCCGCTTTCGGCGATCCCGGCGTTCCTGACGGTGGCGATGATCCCGCTAACGTTCTCGATCGCCAACGGCCTCGCCTTCGGCATTACCGCGCATGCCGCGCTCAAGCTGGTGCGCGGTACGATCGTCAGGAGCGACTGGTTCCTGCTGCTGCTGGCGGTGCTGTTCGTGTTCCGCTTCGTCTGGATGGGAGCTTCGTGATGCGCGTTCTTCTCGCGATGCTGCTTGCCTTGTGCGCCACTCCGGTGGTGGCCAAACCGCTGGACGCGACCCCGCGCACCGTGGTCATGACCGCATTCTTCCCCGAATGGCAGGCGCTGGAACATGCGGTGCAGAAGCCGAAGACCTACAAGATCAACGGCCTGACGATCCTGACCGGCACGATGGAGGGCAAGCCGGTGGTGCTGATGCAAAGCGGCGTCAGCATGGTCAACGCGGCGATGAACACGCAGCTGGTGCTCGACCGGTTCACCGTGAAGCGCATCGTGTTTTCGGGCATCGCCGGGGGTGTCGATCCGGATCTGTCCATTGGCGACGTCGTCGTCGCGCAGGACTGGGCGCAATATCTTGAGGTCTCGTTCGCGCGCAAGACGCCGCAGGGTTGGAAGACGCCCGAGCCGCAGGACCCGCAAGCGCCCAAGAACTGGGGCATGATGTTCCCGCGCGGCGTGCGGGTGGGCAACGCCAGCGAAGAGGCGACACGCCACTACACCATCGCCGTCGATCCGGGACTGGTCGCGCTCGCCCGCCAGGTTGCGGCGACGACGCGTTTGCAGCGCTGCATCGGCACGGCGCCCGCGAACACGGCCGCCCCGCGCGGCTCCTGCCTTGAGCACGAGCCCAAGATCGTCGTCGGTGGCACAGGGGTGAGCGCCACCGTGTTCGCCGACAATGCCGAGTTTCGCGAATACCTCCAGTCGACCTACAAGGCGCGCGTGCTCGACATGGAGAGTGCGGCGATGGCTCAGGTCGCCTATGCCAACCAGGTGCCCGCGATCGTCTTTCGCAGCCTGTCCGACCTTGCCGGAGGCGACGAGAGCGAAAATCAGATGGAGACGTTCATGGCGCTTGCCTCGGTGAATTCGGCGCAAGTGGTGCGGGCTTTCGTAAAGGCGCTGCCCAACTGATGCAGACGGTCCACGCCTCGAACGGCATCGTCACCGCGCCGCATTACCTTGCCGCGCAGGCGGGTTGCGATGTGCTCAAGGACGGCGGCAGCGCGGTCGAGGCGTGTGTGGCCGTCGCGGCGACGCTGGCGGTGGTCTACCCGCACATGACCGGCATCGGCGGCGACGGCTTCTGGGTGATCCGCGAGCCGGATGGTTTCGTCCACTCGATCCACGGCTGCGGCGGTGCTGCGGCGATGGCGGACCTGTCGCTGTATGCCGGGCTGGAGGCCGTGCCGACGCGCGGGCCTCTGGCGGCGAACACGGTGGCTGGCACGATCTCCGGCTGGGAAGCGGCGCTGGCCGAGCCTTACTGCCAGCTGCCGCTCAATCGCCTCCTGCGCGATGCGATCGCCCATGCCGAGGCGGGGGTGACGGTCACCGCCGGGGGAGCTGCCATCGCCGCTGCCAAGGGACCGGAATTGCGCGTGCAGCCCGGCAGCTATGGTGCGGTGTTCGAGCCTGAGGGCCGCCCGCTGCAGCAAGGCGATGCCCTGCGCCAGCCGCTACTTGCCGCGACCCTGCGCAAACTGGCGGCGAACGGACTGGATGACTTCTACCATGGCGAGCTGGCGGCGATGATCGCGCAGGATTTGGCGGCGCTGGGCAGTCCGGTCTCCGCCGCCGATATCGCCGCCCACACCGCCAGCCGCCCCGCGCCCCTCACCGTACCGATTGCCGGAGCCCAGCTCTACAACAGCACGCCGCCGACCCAGGGCTTCGCCGCTCTGGTGATCCTGGCGCTGTTCGACCGTCTTGCCGCCGCCGCGCCGGACGGGTTCGACCATGTCCACGGGCTGGTGGAGGCGACCAAGCAGGCGTTCCTGCTGCGCGATGTCCACGTCGGCGATCCGCTGCACACGACCTATGACTTTCAGGCGCTGCTCGACGATACCAAGGCGCTCGATGTCTTGGCCACGCGGATTGATCCGACGAAGGCGCTGCCCTGGCCGCAGCCGCCGCAGTGGGGCGATACCTGCTGGTTCGGCGCGGCAGACCGCGAGGGCCGCGTCGTCTCGGCGATCCAGTCGACCTACTTCGAGTTCGGCTCTGGCCTCGTGCTGCCGCAGACCGGCATCACCTGGCAGAACCGTGGCAGCTCATTCCGTTTGGCCGAGACCGGCTGGAATGCGCTGAAACCTGGCCGTAAGCCGTTCCACACCCTCAACCCTGCGCTGGCGGTGTTCGACGATGGCCGCGTCATGGCCTACGGCACCATGGGCGGCGAGGGCCAACCGCAGACGCAGGCCGCCCTGTTCACCCGCTACGCCCGCTTCGGCGTCGACCTGCAGGACGCGATTAGCGCCCCGCGCTGGCTGCTGGGCCGTACCTGGGGCGAGCAATCCACCACGCTCAAGCTGGAAGATGGGTTCGACGAAGCGCTCTATGTGCAGCTTGCCGAGGCCGGGCACGATGTCGAACGCATCGGCCCACTGACGGCGACGATGGGCCATGCCGGCGCGCTGGTGCGCCATCCCGGCGGAACCTTCGACGGTGCCACCGACCCCCGCAGCGATGGCGGTGTGTCGGGATGGTGAAATCGAGAACCTCGTCATTCCCGTGTAGGCGGGAATCCATCTCCAGGTGGTTCCCTTTACGCGACCTCGGGAGATGGACCCCCGCCTTCGCGGGGGTGACGAACATTGAGGTCGAGGGAAGGGCTCTACGGTGATGCTTGGGCTTCACTTTGGCGGAGCCCGCGCGGTCGCGCGTTGCGATGCGCTCGGCGTCGCGCCCTTTAGCGACATGGCTGGCGGGCTCTATCGCGCCTACCTGACGCCCAGCTACATGGCATCGCAGGACGCACTCACCGGCTGGATGGCCGAGGCCGGGATGACCGTGCGCCGCGACCCCGCCGCAAACCTCGTCGGCCGTTACGAAGGCTCCGACCGCGAGGCACCCGCGCTGCTGATCGGCAGTCATCTTGACAGCGTGCGAGACGGCGGGCGCTACGATGGCCCGCTGGGGATCATGCTGGGCATCGAGTGCGTGGCGACGCTCCACGCGCAAAACCGCCGGTTCCCGTTCGCCATCGAAGTCTACGCGTTCGGCGACGAGGAAGGCTCGCGCTTTCCCGCCGCCATGCTCACCAGCCGCGCGGTGGCGGGCACGTTGGAGCCCGCCGCTCTCGAAATCACCGATGCCGGCGGGATCACGCTGGCTTCGGCGCTGCCGGACGGGGTGGCCGATTACCTCGATGCGGCCCGGCCCTCCGGATCGGCCCTCGCCTATCTCGAAGCGCATATCGAGCAAGGCCCTGTGCTGGAAGCGGACGGCCTGGCTGTCGGCACCGTCACCGGCATCGCCTCGCAGCTGCGCTACAAGGTCGCGGTGAAGGGCATGGCGGGGCACGCTGGAACCACCACCATGCGCCTGCGCCGCGATCCGCTGGCCGGGGCCGCCGCGATGATGCTGGCGGTGGAGCAGCTGGCGCGGGCCGACAATTCGGACGTGGTCGCCACCGTCGGTTCGATCGAGGCGCTGCCCGGCGCACCCAACGTGATCCCCGGCGACGTGCGCTTCACCATCGACGTACGCTCGGGCGTCGAAAGCCGGCGCGATGGCGTGGCCGAGGCGATACTCGCCCGCATTGCCGAGATCGCCCGGGCGCGCGACCTGGACCTTGCCGTCGAGCGCATCCACGACCTGCCCGCGAGCCCCTGCGACCCCGCGCTGATGGACCTGATGGACCAGGCGCTTGTCGCCGCTGGCCAGCCGGTTCGTCGCCTCGTCTCGGGCGCCGGGCACGATGCGATGAACATGGCCGCGCTGTGCCCCACGGCCATGCTGTTCATCCGCTGCAAGGGCGGTATCAGCCACAATCCCGCCGAGCATGTCGACCCTGCGGACGCCGAAATCGCGCTGCAGGTCATGCTCGGCTTCATCGAACGACTGGCCCAAGAAAATGGAGCGTCGTATGCTTGACCTCGACCCCCTCCTGTTCGGCGAGATTGATCCGCCCCAGCGCCTGCTGATGGGCCCCGGCCCGGTCAACGCGCATCCGCGTGTCCTGCGCGCGATGTCGGCCGACCTGCTCGGCCAGTTCGACCCCGAGATGACCGGCTACATGAACCAGGTCATGGCGCTGTACCGCCCGATCTTCGGCACGCAGAACCAGTGGACGATGCTGATCGACGGCACCGCCCGTGCCGGGATCGAGGCGGCGCTGGTCAGCATGGTCGCACCGGGCGAGACGGTGCTGGTGATCAACTTCGGCCGCTTCGGGCTGCTGCTGACCGAGATCCTCAGCCGCATCGGCGCCAAGATCGAGACGGTCGATGCGCCGTGGGGTGAGGTGGTGCCGCTCGACGCCATTGGCGAGGCCATCCACCGCGTCCAGCCGCACCACGTCGCGACCATCCACGGCGACACCTCAACCACCATGGCGCAGCCGCTCGACGGCCTGGGCGAGCTGGCCCAGGCCGCGGGCGCGCTGCTCTACGTCGATGCGACCGCCACGCTCAGCGGCATGGAGATCGCCGCCGACCGCTGGGGCGCGGACGTCGTCACCGGCGGCTTGCAGAAGTGCCTTGGCGGCCCGTCCGGCTCGGCACCGATCACCATCTCGGACCGCGCCGCCGAACACATTGCGCGCCGCCGCCATGTCGAACAGGGCATCCGCCGCAGCGACATCGCCGACGGGCAGGGGCCACGTATCGGCTCCAACTATTTCGACCTGGCGATGATCATGGACTACTGGTCTGACAAGCGGCTAAACCACCACACCGAGGCGACCTCAATGCTCTACGCGGCGCGCGAATGTGCCCGCGTCGCGCTGGCCGAGGGGCTGGAGGCGCGGTTCGCCCGCCACGTCAGCGCCGGCCGCGCGATGACGGCGGGCTTGCGCGCGATGGGGCTGACGGTGTTCGGCGACGACCGCTATCGCATGACCAATGTGACCGGCGTGTACATCCCCGACGGCGTCGACGGCGAAGCGGTGCGGCTCGCCATGCGCGAACAGTTCGAGATCGAGATCGGCACCGCCTTCGGCCCGCTGCAAGGCAAGATCTGGCGGCTGGGCGCGATGGGCTACAACGCAATGAAGCACAAGGTGCTGCTGACGCTCGCGGCGCTGGAAGCTTGCCTGAAGCGTGAAGGTTACGCGGTGCCTCTGGGCGGGGCGGTGCCGGCGGCGATTGAAGCATGGCACGCATGACGCAGGCGCGCGATCTCGTCGGCTACGGTGCGTCCCCTCCCGACCCGCAGTGGCCGAACGGCGCGCGGGTCGCGGTGCAGTTCGTCGTCAACTACGAGGAAGGCGCCGAGAACTCGGTCCTAAACGGCGACAAGGGCTCCGAGGCGTTCCTCTCCGAGATGGTCGGCGCGCCGAGCCATCCGGACCGGGCGATGGCGACGGAAAGCCTCTACGAATACGGTAGCCGCGCCGGCTTCTGGCGCCTCCACCGACTGTTCGCGCAGCGCAACCTGCCCGTGACCGTGTTCGGCGTGGCCAAGGCCCTGGAGATGAACCCCGAGGTCGCCGCCGCCATGCGCGCGGCCGACTGGGAGATCGCCAGCCACGGCCTGCGCTGGATCGACTACCAGACTGTGCCCGAGGCCATCGAGCGCGCCCACATCGCCGAGGCCATCGCGCTGCACGAAAAGCTTACCGGCAGTCGCCCGCTCGGCTGGTATCAGGGCCGCACCTCGCCCAACACCGCGCGGCTGGTCGCGGAGGAGGGCGGCTTCCTCTACGACGCCGACAGCTACGCCGATGACCTTCCCTACTGGCAGGGCAAACAACTGATCGTCCCCTACACGCTCGACGTGAACGACATGAAGATCGTCGCGCTCAACGGCTTCACCGAGGGCGAGCAGTTCTTCCGCCACATGCGCGACACCTTTGACCAGCTGCGCGAGGAAGGCGGCCGGATGATGAGCGTGGGCCTCCACGCCCGCATCGCCGGCAAGCCCGGCCGCGCGCGGTGGGTGGCGCGGTTCGTCGATCATGTGATGGCGAGCGGCGACGCCTGGGTCGCGCGTCGCATCGACATCGCCCGGCACTGGATGGAGGTGCATCCCCATGGAGATCGATAACCCCGTCCTCCTCGCCGAAGTCACCGCCGCGTTCGAGGAATACGAACGCGCGCTGATGGCCGACGACGTGCCCGCGATGGATGCGCTGTTCCACGATGCGCCCACCACCAATCGTTATGGCGTGGGTGAAGTGCTTTACGGCATCGAAGAGATCCGCGCCTTCCGCAAGGGCCGCGGCGGCTCGCCGCAACGCAAGCTCGGCAAGGTCGCGATCACCGTCTACGGCGACTGCTTCGCCACCGCCGATGCCGAGTTCTTCCGCGAGAACAGCGACCGGCGCGGGCGCCAGACGCAAAGCTGGGTCCGGTTCGCGGACGGCTGGAAAGTCGTCTCCGCGCACGTCAGCCTGGAAGGGGTCACGTCATGAGCGCGCTGTTCGAGCATAGCCCGTGGGTCGAAGAGCGCGCCGATGCACAGCCCTCGTCCGGTGATCGCCATGCCGATCTGATGGCCGTGCTGCACGACGCCACGTCCGACGAGCAACTCGCGTTGATCCGGGCGCACCCGGAGCTGGCGGGCAAGGCGGCGATCGACCGGACGCTCACCGCCGCCTCCGCCGCCGAGCAGGCCAGCGTCGGCCTCGATCGCCTGACCCCTGAGGAGTACGACCGCTTCCATACGCTCAACGCCGCCTATCGTGAGCGGTTCGCCATGCCGTTCATCATCTGCGTGCGGCTGACCGACAAAGCTGGTATTCTGGCCGCCATGGAACGGCGCCTCGCCAGCACGCGCGACGAGGAAGTCGCGACGGCGCTGGAGCAGATCGGCGAGATCGTGCGGCTGCGCCTGAAGGACCAGACCGCATGAGCCTCGCGGACCTCGAAACCGAACTCGCCCGCCAGCTGGCACTGGTCGGCCATGGCGGCCCGGACTGGACTCGTCCCCGCACACACCCCGACAGCCACGTGTACGACGTCATCATCATCGGCGGCGGCCAGAGCGGCCTCGCCGCCGCCTTCGGCCTGCTGCGCGAGCGGATTTCCAACGTGCTCGTAATCGACGAGAACCCCGCCGGCTACGAAGGCCCCTGGGAAACCTACGCGCGAATGCTCACCCTGCGCACGCCCAAGGACCTGACCCCGATCGACTTCGGCGTCCCTGCGCTCACCTACCGCGCGTTCTGGGAAGCGCAGCATGGGGCCGAGGGCTGGGCGGCGGTCGACAAGATCGCCCGCGGCGACTGGATGGCGTACTTGCGCTGGTATCGCCGCGTGCTCGACCTGCCGGTGCGCAACGAGGCGAAGCTCGATCATATCGAGCCCATCGGAGACGGTCTGTTCCGCCTCGATCTGGTCGGCGGCGACCGTCTGCTGGCGCGCAAGGTGGTGCTGGCGACCGGCATCCAGGGCGGTGGCGAGTGGCACACCCCGCCGATGGTCTCGCGCGCGCTTTCGCCCGATCGCTATGCCCATACCAGCGAACCGATCGACTTCGCCCCGTTGGCGGGCAAGCGCGTCGCGATTCTGGGCGGCGGCGCCTCGGCGTTCGACAACGCCAATGCGGCGCTGACGCAAGGCGTGGGCGAGGTTCACGTCCACATCCGCCGCCAGGTGCTGCCGCGCATCAACCCGATCCGCTACATGGAGCGCGTCGGCTTCACCGCCCGTTATCCGGCGCTGAACGATGCCGAGAAGCACGCGGTAATGCACGCGTTCCTGGGCCACAACCAGCCGCCCACCAACGATACCTTCAACCGCGCCGCCGCCTGGCCGGGCTTCGAACTACACCTGGGCTCGCCGTGGCTCTCGGTCGAGGAAACGGCGCAAGGCGCCCGCGTCACCACGCCGCAGGGCACCTACGAGTACGACTTCTTGATCCTCTCGACCGGCCTGATCAGCGACCCCGGCCTGCGCCCCGAGTTGCGCCTGCTGGGCGACCGCATCGCTCGCTGGTCCGATCGCTATACGCCGCCGGCGGGTCAGGAGAACGCGCTGATCGACGCGCATCCCTACCTCGGCCCCGCGTTCGAGTTCCTGCCGCGGGAGGGCGGGGATCGCTCGCTGCACGGGTTGTTCGCATTCAATTACTCGGCGCTGGTCAGCCTGGGCCTGTCCGCTTCGGCACTGTCCGGCCTCAAGAACGCCTTGCCGCGACTGGTGAAGGGCGTGGCCGACCAGCTGTTTCTCGACGACCGCGAGACGCTGATCGCCGATTTGATCGCTTACGAGGAACACGAGTTCGTCGGCGACTGGCCGAAGCGGGAGGCCGCCGAATGAACACCTTGTCCACCCACGTCCTCGACACCACGCACGGCCGGCCCGCCGCCGAGGTCTCGCTGACGCTGTGCGATGCGAACGGCGTGCCGCTGTTCGCCGGCATGACCAACGCGGACGGCCGCTGCCCCGGCCTGCCGGAGTTAGCGGAGGGCCGCTACAAGCTGACCTTCGCGGTGGCCGATTACTTCCTGAAGGCCGGCATGACGCTGTCCGAGCCGCCGTTCCTCGACGTGGTGTCCATCGACTTCGGCATCTCGGGCGAGGGCCACTATCACGTGCCGCTACTGGTCTCGCCTTATGGCTACTCGACCTATCGTGGCAGCTGAAGTGACCGTCCGCTTCCTTCTTGACGGCGAAGTGATCGAACTCGCCGATGTCGATCCCACCGCCACCGTGCTCGACCACTTGCGCTACAAGCTGCGCCGCACCGGCACCAAGGAAGGCTGCGCCGAGGGTGACTGCGGCGCCTGCACGGTGCTGGTAGGGGAACTCGCGGGCGAGGCGGTCGCATGGCGCGCCGTCAACGCCTGCATCCTGTTCCTGCCGATGCTGGACGGCAAGGCGCTGATGACGGTGGAGAGCCTGGCGCCGACTGGCGAGCTGAACCCGCTGCAGGCCTGCATGGCGGCGAACGGCAGCTCGCAGTGCGGGTTCTGCACCCCCGGCTTCGTCATGGCGTTGCATGGCCGGGCGATCGGCGCGAGCGGCTGCGACTTGCCGGTGGCCGACGTTATCGCCGGCAATCTGTGTCGCTGCACCGGCTACGGCCCGATCCTGGATGCGGGCGAGGCCGTCCCCAGCCTCCCGCAGGACGACACCGCGCTGGTTCCCGCGCTCCGGAACATCATGCCGCGTGAAATGGCCTCGGGCGAACATCAGGGCCGCGAGTGGTTCGCGCCGCGTCAGCCGGCCATGCTGGCCCAGCTCCTCGCCGAACACCCCGACGCGCGCATCGTCGCTGGCGCGACGGATGTGGGGCTGTGGGTCACCAAGGGCCTGCGCACGCTCGATACGCTGGTCTTCATCGGCGACATCCCCGAACTTCGCACGATCGACGAGACGGCGGATGGCCTCACCCTCGGCGCGGGCGTCACGTATGCGCGGGCGCATGAGGCCTTGGCCCGGCTGCACCCCGACCTCGACGAACTCACGCGGCGCTTCGCCGGGCTGCAGGTGCGCAATGCGGCGACGATCGGCGGCAACATCGCCAATGGCTCGCCAATCGGCGATGGTCCCCCGGCGCTGATCGCCTTGGGCGCCACGCTCACCCTTCGCGATGTCGAGGGGCGCCGGACGATGCCGCTGGAAGACTATTTCCTCGATTACGGCAAGCAGGACCGCCGCGCGGGCGAGTTCGTCGAGAGCGTGTTCGTGCCCCGGCCCAAGTCGTCCGCAGTGATCCACGTTGCCAAGCTCTCACGCCGGTTCGACAGCGACATCTCTGCGGTATGCGGCGCCTTCGCGCTCGATGTGCGAAATGGCATGATCGCGCGGGCGCGTGTCGCATTCGGCGGGATGGCGGCGACCCCGCGACGCGCCTTGGCATGCGAGGCGGCGCTGAAGGGCAAGCCATTCGCTGCCGAAACGATCGAGGCGACGACGTTGGCGTTGCGCTCCGATTTTACCCCGCTCGACGACGTGCGCGGCAGCGCCGCCTATCGCCTCGAAGCCGCCGCCAACCTGCTACGCCGCCTGTGGGCGCGCGAGCAGGGGCAGGCGATCTCGGTGCTGGAACTGCAGGTCGATGGCTGAGCGCGATCCCGCCCTGGTGCTGCCCAAGCCCTCGCACCCGCACGACAGCGCGAGCCTGCACGTCAGCGGTGCGGCGCGCTATGCCGACGATGTGGCCGAGTCCGCAGACATGCTCCACCTCGCGTTCGGGCAAAGCAGCGAGGCGTGCGGGCGTATCGTCGCCATGGACCTAGCAGACGTTCGGGCAGCGGACGGCGTGGTCGCGGTCTTCACCGCCGCCGACATTCCCGGCGAGAACAACGTCGGCCCGGTTGCGCACGATGACCGCCTGCTGGCCGACGGCGAAGTGATCAGCCACGGCCAGCCGCTGTTCCTGGTCGCGGCGACAAGCCAACTGGCCGCGCGCAAGGCGGCGCGCCTGGGCAAGGTCACGTACGACGCGGTTGCGCCGATCCTCACCATCGCCACCGCACAAGCGGCGTCGTCGCGGATCGAGCCGACGCAGCGCATGGCGCGCGGCGATGCCGAGACCGCGCTGGCATCAGCGCCGCACCGCCTTTCGGGTCGCTTCGAGATGGGCGGGCAGGATCACTTCTACCTCGAAGGCCAAGTCGCCGTCGCCACGCCGGGTGAGGACGGGCAGATCCACCTGCTCAGCTCCACCCAGCACCCCAGCGAAGTGCAGCACCTGATTGCCCTGTTGCTGAACCTCAGCTCCGCCGACGTGACCGTGGAAGTGCGGCGCATGGGCGGGGCGTTCGGCGGCAAGGAGACGCAGGCCGCGCTGTTCGCCGCCGCCGCCGCGCTGGCCGCGCATCGCACCGGCCGCCCGGCCAAGTTTCGCTGCGACCGCGACGACGACATGACTCTCACCGGCAAGCGGCACCCGTTTCAGGTGTCCTACGATGCCGGGTATGACAAGGAAGGTCGGCTGCTCGCGCTCTCGCTGCACCTCGCCTCCGACTGCGGCGCCACGCTCGACCTGTCCTCGGCGATCAACGACCGCGCGATGTTCCATGCCGACAACTGCTATTACATCCCCGACATCGTCATCGTCTCGGAACGGCTGAAGACCAACACCGTCTCCGCCACCGCCTTTCGCGGCTTCGGCGGACCGCAGGGGATGCTGGCGATCGAACGGATCATCGACCACGTCGCCGCCGCGCTGGGCCGCGATCCGCTCGATGTGCGCATCGCCAACCTCTACGGGCCGGGCCGCGACGTCACGCCCTACGACATGCGCGTCACCGACAACATCGCGCCGCCGCTGATCGCCTGCCTGCGCGCGACCTCACGCTACGACGCGCGCGCCGCCGCGATCGAGGCGTTCAATGCCGCCAACCCGATCCTCAAGAAGGGTATCGCGCTCACCCCGGTGAAGTTCGGCATCAGCTTCACCACCACCCATCTCAACCAGGCCGGGGCGCTGGTGCACGTCTACACCGACGGCTCGATCCAGGTGAACCACGGCGGCACCGAGATGGGGCAGGGGCTCTACGTCAAGGTCGCGCAAGTGGTGGCGGACGTGTTCGCGGTGTCGCTCGCGACCGTGCGGATCACCGCGACGCGGACCGACAAGGTGCCCAACACCTCGGCCACCGCCGCCTCCTCGGGCGCGGACCTTAACGGCATGGCGGCTTACGAGGCGGCAATGACGATCCGCGACCGGCTGATTACGTTTCTCGCCCGCACCTACGATTGCGCACCTGAGCAAGTGCTGTTCACCCTCGACGGCGTGCTGGTCGCGGGTGAGGTAATCCCCTTCGCCCACGTCGCGCGCAAGGCGCACATCGGGCGGATCTCGTTGTCATCGACCGGCTACTACGCCACGCCCGGCATCGAATACGACCGCGCCGCGCACAAAGGCCGGCCGTTCTACTACTTCGCCTATGGCGCCGCCGTGTCCGAAGTCGCGATCGACACGCTGACCGGCGAGCACAAGGTGCTGGCGGTCGACATCCTCCACGACGTCGGCCGCTCGCTGAACGCGGGCGTGGACCGGGGCCAGATCGAAGGCGGCTTCGTGCAGGGCCAGGGCTGGCTTACCACCGAGGAGCTGGTGTGGGACCAGAAGGGTCGCCTGCTCACCCACAGCCCCGCGACCTACAAGATCCCCACCGCCTCCGACCGCCCCAAGCGCCTGCGCATCGACCTATGGGACGGCGAGAACGCCGAGCCGACGATCAACCGCTCCAAGGCGGTGGGCGAGCCGCCGTTCATGCTGGCGATCTCGGTGTTCAGCGCCCTGAACCGCGCCATCGCCGCGACAAATCCGGACAAGCGCGACTTGCCGCCACTCGACGCCCCCGCCACGCCGGAGAAGATCCTGAACGCCATCGCCGGACACCGCTCATGACTCAATGGATCGGCTGGCTGCGGCGACTGCCGGACAAGCCCACCGCGATGATCTCGCTGCTGGCGACGGAGGGATCGGCACCGCGCGGCGCCGGTACGCGGATGCTGGTCTGGGGCGACGGGCAGGAAGGCACCATCGGCGGTGGCCAGCTGGAACTGCGCGCCATCGAGCAGGCGCGCGCCGTGCTGGATCTGCCGCGCGGTAGCTGGCGCGTGCAGGACTATCCGCTCGGCCCGCTGCTGGGCCAATGCTGCGGCGGGCGCGTGCGGCTGATGGTCGAGCACCTCGATCCCACCGCGCTCGACTGGCTGCACGATGCCGAGCCCGGACGGATGCTGGAGACGCGGCTGGAAGACCGCGCCGTGCTGCGCGCCGTCCACTTGCGCGAGACCGCGACCCGCCAGTCCGCGCGCGGCGACAAGCCCATGCCCGGCGCGCGCCTGGTCGAGCCGGTCGGCGAGCGCCCGCGCCCGCTCTACCTGTTCGGCGCGGGGCATGTCGGCCAAGCCATCGCCCGGCACGTCACCGGTCTGCCGTTCCAGCTTGCCTGGTTCGACACCCGGCCCGAGCAGGCGACGATCGACGGCGTGACCGTGGTGGACGAGGAGACAGTCGGCGCTTGCCTCGCCGATGCGCCGGCCGACGCGGCAGTGGCGATTCTGACGCACGATCACCCCCTCGACTATTACCTCGCGCTGGCGGCGCTGAGCGGCAAGCCGCTGGCTTTCGTCGGTCTGATCGGCTCGCAGACCAAGATCGCACGGTTCAAGTCGCGGCTTGCGGCAGATGGGTTGGGAGAGGAAGCGCTCGCCCGCCTCACCGCGCCGATCGGCATGCCCGGCGTGCGCGGCAAGGAGCCGGACGTGATCGCGATCTCGGTGCTGGCGCAATTGCTGACGTTGCGGGGGGACTAGGCGGTGACCTTGCAGCCCCAAGACGTGTTGCGCCGGCAGGCCGCCGCATGATCCACGCTATCCGCGGCGAACTGCTGTCCGTCCCCCACGACCCCCGCGACGCGCCTGGTTGCGCTCGCCACGAACCCGACGGCTTGCTCGTCATCGAGGATGGTATCGTGATCGCGCGTGGCGCTTACGCTGACCTTGCCGACAGCTACGCCCATGTCCCGACCGCGCATCTGCACGGACTGATCGTCCCCGGCTTCGTCGACGCCCACGTCCACTACCCCCAGACCGACAAGATCGCCTCGCACGGCGAGCAATTGCTCGACTGGCTCGACCGCCACATCTTCCCCGCCGAGAAAGCCTTCGCCGACAAGGTCCACGCCGACACGGTGGCCGCGTTCTTCCTCGACGAACTGCTGCGCAACGGCACCACCAGCGCGCTGGTCTTTCCCACCGTCCACGAACACTCGGTCGATGCGCTGTTCGAGGCTGCTGAAAGCCGCAATATGCGCGTAATCTCGGGCAAGGTGCTGATGGACCTTGGCCCCGACGGCCTGCGCGATACCGTCGCCAGCGGGCGGGCGCAGAGCGAGGCCCTGATCCGCCGCTGGCATGGGTGCGGCCGGCTGGGTTATGCGGTGACCCCGCGCTTTGCGCTGTCCTCCAGCGACGCGCAATTGGCCGATGCCGGCGCGCTCGTCGCCGAACACCCCGACGTGTTGATGCACACACACCTGGCGGAGAATGTGCGCGAGTGCGAGGTCGTGGCGGATCGTTTTCGAGAGGCCGCCGACTACCTCGATGCCTACGATCGCTTCGGCCTCGTCACCCCGCGATCGGTCTTCGCACACGGCATCCACCTGAGCGATCGCGCCTGCCATCGCCTGCACGAAAGCGGCGCCGGCATCGCGGTGTGCCCCAGCTCCAACCTGTTCCTGGGTTCCGGCTTCTTCGACTTCGGCCTGAACGATCGCCACAAGGTTCGCCTGGGCCTGGGCACCGATGTCGGGGCCGGCACCTCGTTTTCGCTTCTGCACACCGCGGGGCTCGCGTATCAGGCGGCGCTGGCGCGAGGCGAGGCGCTCGACCCATTCCGCGCGCTCTATCTCGCCACCGCCGGAAGTGCCGCGCTGCTCCACATCGGCGACCGCGTCGGCGCGCTCGAACCCGGGCAGGAGGCCGACTTCGTGGTGCTCGATCCCGCCGCCACGCCGCTGCTGGCGCGTCGCACGCAGGGCGCCGACCTTGCGGCGCGGCTGTTCGCACTCCAGATCCTGGGCGACGACCGCACGATCGCGGCAACCTACATCATGGGCCAGCCTGCGTGGCACAGACACGCACCGAACTGACTCGCCTGGAGCCGACCTTACCAATGACCAGCATGACCGACCTCGACGCCTTCATCACCGGCTTGCCCAAGGCCGAACTGCACCTCCACATCGAAGGCAGCCTGGAGCCGGAACTGATGTTCGCGCTGGCGGAGCGCAACGGCATCGCCATCCCCTATAACTCGGTGGAGGAGGTGCGCGCGGCCTATGCCTTTTCCAACCTGCAGGATTTCCTCGACATCTACTACGCCGGCGCCGCCGTGCTGCAGACGCGGGCCGACTTTCACGATCTCGCCACCGCCTACTTCGATCGCGCGGCCGCCGGTGGCGTCACTCATGCCGAGATCATGTTCGACCCACAGACCCACACGACACGCGGCATCGCCTTCGCCGAGGTGATCGAAGGGCTGCTCTCGGCCCAAGCCGAAGCGTACGAACGCCACGGAATGACCACGCGGCTGATCCTGTGTTTCCTGCGCCACCTGAGCGAGGACGCCGCCTTCGCCACCCTGGCGCAAGCCGAGCCGTGGCTGGACCGGATCACCGCCGTCGGGCTCGATTCGTCGGAACTGGGCCATCCCCCCGCCAAGTTCGCGCGAGTGTTCGCGGCGGCGCGGGACAAGGGCCTCAAGATCACCGCACATGCGGGTGAGGAGGGGCCGCCCGCTTACGTGTGGGAAGCGCTCGACGTGGTTGCCACCGACCGCATCGATCACGGCAACCGCGCACTGGAGGACGCCGCGCTGGTCGAGCGCCTCAAGCGCGATGAGATGACGCTGACGGTCTGCCCGCTCTCCAACCTCAAGCTGTGCGTAGTCAGCGATCTAGCGGACCATCCGATCGATCGCATGCTGGCGGCTGGGCTGAAGGCAACGCTGAACTCGGACGATCCAGCCTATTTCGGCGGCTACATCGGCGACAACTATCGCGCGGTGACGGTCGCACGCGGGCTGAGCCGGGACGATCTGGTGACCCTGGCGCGCAACAGCTTCACCGGCGCCTTCCTGCCCGACGCGGAAATCGCGCGCCATCTCGACACGCTGGAGGCTTATGTGGCTGCGGAGCAAGCCTGACTGAGCCGCCTCTGACAGGTCAGGCGTTCAGCCCGCCGTTCACGCTGATGACCTGACCGGTGATCCTCGCCGCACCATCGCTGCACAGGAACACCGCCAGCGGCGCGATATCCGCGGCGGTGGGCAGGCCCAGCCCCGCACGGCTTGCCGCCTTCGCCATGCGTTCGGCTCCCATCCGCCGCGCGCTGTCGCTGTCGGCGACGTAGCTGGGCGAGATGCAGTGCGCACGGATGCCGTCGCGGCCAGCGTCCATCGCGAAGTTGCGCACGAACCCGATTGTTCCGGCGCGCGCGGCACCGATCAGCGCCTGGCGCGGCGCGGCGAACACGCCGGCATCGGAGACGAAGGCGATCAGCGTGCCGCCCTCGCGCGCCAGGTGTGGATAGGCGGCATGCGCCAGCCGTTGCAGCCAGCCCAGCGACAGGTCGAGCAAGGTGCCGAACGCGGCTGGATCGGTTTGAGCGAAGGCGCCGGTGATCCCTTGCGGCCCGGTGGCGGTGCAATCGATCACGGCGTCGAGGCGGCCAAACTGCTCGACGACATCGGCCACCAGGGCATCGGCGGCATCGGCCTGCCAGATGTCGGTGACGAACCCCTCGGCGGTGCCGCTGGCCGACACCTCGGCGACCACCGCCGCCACCTTGTCTTCGCTGCGGCCATGGACGGCCACGGTCCAGCCTTGCGCCGCCGCAGCGCGCGCGATCGCTCCACCGATCGAGCCGCTGCCGCCCGCGATCAGCATGACTTTGCCGATCACCTGCAGATCACTCGTCGTCGTAGGCCTGCTGCATCGATTCGTCCGCGAGATCCGAGAATCGCGTGATCCGCGCCTCGAAGCGCAAGCGGACCTTGCCGGTGGCGCCGTGGCGCTGCTTGGCGACGATCAGTTCGGACAGGCCGGTGATCTGCTCCATCTTCTCGTGCCAGGCCTGCCACTTGGTGTGCACGTCCTGCGGATCGTTGTCGGTCGGCTCCTTGGGTTCGGTCGCCATCGCGTAGTAATCCTCGCGATAGACGAACCAGACCATGTCGGCGTCCTGCTCGATCGAGCCCGACTCGCGAAGGTCGGACAGCATCGGCCGCTTGTCCTCGCGCTGCTCGACCGCGCGGCTGAGCTGCGACAGCGCGATCACCGGAACCTGCAGTTCCTTGGCCAGGGTCTTGAGGCCGCGGCTGATCTCCGAGATTTCGTTCACGCGGTTGTCGCTGGCGCGGCCTGAGCCCTGCAGCAGCTGCAGGTAGTCGACCACGACCAGCCCGATGTTGTGCCGCCGTTTCAATCGCCGGGCGCGGGTGCGCAGCGCGGCGATGGTCAGGGCCGGCGTATCGTCGATGTAGAGCGGCAATTCGGCGAGACGCTGGCTGGCAAAGGAGAGCCGCTGGAAGTCATCGCGGCTGATCTTGCCCATGCGCAAGGCTTCGGAGCTGATGCCGGATTGCTCAGCCAGGATACGCGTGGCGAGCTGGTCCGCGCTCATTTCCAGGCTGAAGAACACGGTGGCCGCGCCGACCGATTGCTCGAGCGGGATGCCGTCATCGATGTCGCGGCGCAGGCGGTCGGCGGCGTTGAAAGCGATGTTGGTGGCAAGCGAGGTCTTGCCCATGCCCGGACGGCCGGCGAGGATGATGAGATCGGAATCGTGCAGGCCGCCGATCTTGTTGTTGACCGAGACGAGGCCGGTGGTCTTGCCCGAGATGTGGCCACCGGAATTGAACGCCTTTTCGATCGCGCTGATCGCGGTGCGGGTGGCGGTGCTGAAGCTTTGCGCTTCGCTGCCGGTCGCGGCGCCTTCGGCCACTTTGTAGAGCGCGGCTTCGGCAAGCTCGATCTGCTCGCGCGGCTCCACCGATTCGGAGGTGTCCATCGCGCCTTCGACGAGATTGCGCCCGACCGAGACCAGTTCGCGCAGCAGCGCCAGGTCGTAGATCTGGTCGGCCAGTTCACGCGGGGCGAGCAGGCCCTGTCCGTCGGCCGTCAGCCGCGCGAGATAGGCGACGCCGCCCAGTGCCTTCAGCGATTCGTCCGCCTCGAAATACGGACGCAGCGTGACCGGGGTGACCACCGCCTTGCGGTCGAGCAGTTGCAGCACGCGCTCGAAGATGCGCGCGTGAACCGGCTCGAAGAAGTGCAGCGGGGTGAGCGGAGTCTGCATTTCCTCCAGCACGCGATTGTCGATCAGGACCGCGCCAAGAAACGCGGCCTCGGCCTCGACGTTCGAGGGAAGTGCGCGAATCGCAGGGGTTTCCGCATCGCGGACGAGAGAGGGTGCCGTTGCCATAAGCGGCCGTTTTTGCGCTCCGGTGCCTCCCCCCGCAAGCGACTTGCGACGGGTTATTAATCCACAGCTTGTGGAGAGTGGCGATACCGGATCGAACCTTGCCCCGGACTGTCGCAAAAGCGTAAAGCGCGGACAACCATGGCCGACCCGCGCATCTCCCACATCGAACTCGACGAGGCGACCATCCTGTGGCGCAACGCCGATATCGAGCAGGAGCGGCGCATCGCCATGTTCGACCTGATCGAAGATAACACTTTCAAGCCGTTGCGTGCGTTCGAGGCCGGGCATCAAGGGCCTTATCGCCTGAATCTGGCGGTTCGCGACGGACGGCTGTCGGTGGAGATCGCCGATGGCGCGGGCACACAGCTCGAGTCGCTGATCCTCGGGCTGGCGCGCTTCCGGCGCCCGGTCCGCGAATACTTCGCCATCTGTGAAAGCTACTACCAGGCGATTCGCAAGGCATCGCCGCTGGAGATCGAGACGATCGACATGGCCCGGCGCGGTGTCCACAACGAAGCGGCCGAGATGCTGCTCGAGAAGCTGGAGGGCAAGGTCGAAACCGACTTCGCCACCGCACGGCGGCTGTTCACCCTCATCTGCGTCCTGCACATCCGGGGATAGCGCGATGGCCAGAAAACCTGTCAAACGTCGCGCGTCGGGCGGCGGCCGCAGCCCGTGGGGCTTGCGCATCCTGGGCGCGCTGCTGTTGCTGGCGATGATCGGCGGCGGCTGGGCCTGGTGGCACCTGCACCACTGGTTGCCCGAGCGCACTGCGTTTCCGATGCAGGGGGTCGAGATCGGCGCGGGCGATGGCGATGTCAGCTTTGCCTCGCTCAAGGCGATCGGCGCCGACTTTGCCTATATCGACGCCAGCGTCAGCGTCTTCGCGCGCGATCCCGCCTTCGTCGCCAACTTCGAGAAAGCCAAGGCGGCGGGCATGCAGGTGGGCGCGGTGCATCGTTACGATCCGTGCCAGCCGGCCGGGCGGCAGGCGGCGAATTTCGTCACCACCGTGCCGCGCGATGCCGCGCTGCTGCCACCGGCGGTCGAGCTCGACATGCTGGCGGATGGCTGCCCGGTGAAGGTCACCGACGCCAAAGTCGAAAGCGAACTGATGACGTTCCTCAACCAGGTCGAGACGCACACCGGCAAGGCGACGGTGCTCAAGATCACCAAGGCGTTCCAGGCGCGCTATGCGGTAGCGCGCAAGCTGGACCGCAACTTGTGGCTGGTCGAGGATCGCGTGCAGCCCGACTATGCCGGGCGGCCGTGGACGATGTGGACGGCCAACACTGCGCTGGCCAACGAAGTGTCGCAGCAGGGGCTACGCTGGGTGGTGGTGCAGCGATGATCGAACGGGACGAACTGCTGGCGCGGGCGCGCGAGGCTTCGACGCGGGCCTATGCGCCCTATTCGAAATTCCACGTCGGCGCGGCGCTGTCGTTCGCCAATGGTGACGTCGTGACCGCCGCCAACGTCGAGAATGCCAGCTATGGCCTGTCGCTGTGCGCCGAGACGGTCGCGGTCGGCAAGGTGCTGAGCGAGGCGAATCGCGGCGGGCTGGTCGCGGTGGCGGTGACCGGCGGCGCGCCGGGCCGGCCGGGGCAGGGTGCCACGGTCACGCCGTGCGGCCGCTGCCGGCAGATGCTCAACGAGGTCGCGCAACTTGGCGGCACCGATCCGGTGGTCTGGTGCGATGGCGACGAGGTGCTGGAAACCACCCTCTCGGCGCTGCTGCCGCATGCGTTCGGCCCGGCCAATCTCGCCTAGACCGCTGCCCCCGCGCCGCGACGAGGACAGGCATTCGTCACGAATTGTCACAGCCGCGCCGCATGCGATTGCCGCCGCAGCGCTTCCCGGCTAGCGACGCGCGCGATGGACATGGAGTATCGGCCCGCGACCGGCTATCAGCCGGGCTCCCCGCGCGAGCGGCTGATATCCTCGGCGCTCTCGCTCGGCATCATCCTGCTCGTGATCCTCGGGCTGATCTTCTCCGCTGTGGTCGGCCCCGAGCGGATTATCAGCAAGAACCCGGTTTCGTTCAGCATCGACGCCGCGGATCCCAACAAGACCGCGCGCAGCAGCCAGGCGCGCCCCAAGGCACCGCGTGTCGCCACGCGCGCGAACAAGCCCGCGACGACTACCCAGCCCAAGCCCGTCATCCGCATTCAGAAGCAGGTCGAAAAACCCGATGCCGAGGATGGCATTCCCGGCTTCATCAAGATGTCCAAGGCGGATCTCGCGGCGGCGGACATCGGCAAGATGAAGGGGCCTGCCCAGGGATCCGACAGCAACGGCAAGGGCAACGATTCGCGTACCGCGTATGGTCCGGGAGACGGGCCGGGCGGCGTGCGGCTGTACGAGGCGGACTGGTATCGCCGGCCGACCGACGCCGAACTCGGCACGTACATGCCGCAGAAGGCCGGCTTGGAGGGCTGGGGCCTCGTCGCCTGCCAGACGATCGACCGCTACCATGTCGAAAACTGCGCGATCCTGGGGGAATCACCGCGGGGATCGGGGTTTGGTCGGGCAGTGCAGAACGCGGCCTGGCAGTTCCTGGTGAAGCCCCCGCGGATCGACAACAAGCCGCAGGTCGGCGCGTGGGTGCGCATCCGCATCGATTATACGGTCAGAAAGTCGCGCTCGGGCGTAAGCGACGATGCGCCGGCGGGGCCGCCCGAGAACTAGCGGCTAGGACAGGGTGGGGATTGGGACACCCGCTCGCTTCAGCGCATGAACCTTGATCCTGTGCCGCGCGCCGTGCGCCTCAAGGATAAAGCGCGACTTCGCTCACCGCCGCGCTGCGGGCATCCAGCCACTCCAGCAGCGCGCCCAGGCTATCACGGCCAAGCTGCTTCGATCGTTCGGGGCTCCACGCCTGAATTGCGTCGGGCGCCGGGTCGTGGTCCTTGAACGGCATCTCGAGCGTCATCGAAACACAACCGCGCCCCGAAAACCGTTCTGCCAGATAATTGGTCGACATCGCCAGATTGCCGCGCCCGGCGGGAGTGACCGGGTATCCGCGCTTGGTCTGGAAGTCGGGCGTGCGCCGTTCGAGTACCGAGGCGAACAGGCGCAAGCCGTCCAACTGCTCGGGCCGCAGCGACGGGATGCCCTCGAACCCGGCGAGGAACACCGCCGGGATCGCTTCGTCGCCGTGCACGTCCATCGCAAAGTCGACGCCGGTTTCCTCGATCGCGCCGCGCAGCGCGACGATCTCGGGCGAGCGTTCTAAAGTCGGCTCGGCCCACTCGCGGTTGAGATTCACGCCGGCGGCGTTGGTGCGCAAGTGGCCGCGCGCGGCGCCGTCCGGGTTGACGTTGGGCACCAGGTGCAGGCGGCAGCGGCGGCGCAGCTCGCGCGCGGTCGAGTTGGCGGGGTCGGCCAGCATTTCGGCGACGCCTTCCATGAACCACTCGGCCATCGATTCGCCCGGATGCTGGCGCGCATAGAACCAGACCTGGGTAGAGCCGGTGCCGGTCTCCAGGCAATCGAGCGACGCGCCGTCGAGCGTGGTGCCCAAGCTGCGGTATTCGAATCCAGGCGCCTGCGCGATGCGCGCGATCAGCGCGTGATGCCGCTCGGTCGAATAGGGCGCGAAATAGGCGAACCACGTCAGGTTGCCGGCGGCGGTATGCCGGATGGTCAACGTGCCGCCGTCGCTTTCGTCATAGGTCGTGTCGGCGCGGCTCCAGAACTGGCGGTCCGCCGAGACGCAGGCGTTATAGCCGGGCCAGCCCATCGGATAGGCCGAGCCGTTGAGGCCGGTGATGCGCAGCACGAACTGCTGGCCGCGTTCGCTTTCCACGCGAAAGTGGAACCACTGCTTGAAGCTCGATTCACGGTCCGGGCAAAGCGTTAGTCGCGCCTCGGCTCCTTCGATGGAAAGAATCTCGATGTTGCCGGAATCGAAGGCGGAGCTGATCTGGATGGCCGTCATGGCACCGAGATAGTTTCACCCGAGCGTCCCGGAAAGCCCTTGAACAACGCCTGTGCCATCTTGGCGGCACCCAGCGACGTCTGCGCCACCGGCGCATCGGCCCGCACCGAGAACTGCGCGCGGCCTTCCCACAGGCTCTGCCCGGTCGCACGATCGCGGATCATCACGCTCATCCGCGTCTCGACCTGATCCTTGGGCGGTCCTGAGAGATTGATGCCCAGGCCCAGCCCCAATCCCGAACCATAGCTGCCGGTGCTGCCGCCGACACCGACCGAGACTGGACTGCGGCGCTGGCCGGGCGAGAACGTCTGGCGATCGACGCTCAGCACCGCGACCTGCGTGCCGCCTGGGCCGCCGGGCTGCGCCTCGCTATAACCCAGCCGCGTCAACTCCTGCGAGACGGCAGCGGCGTAAGTCCGAAACTCGATGCTGCCGCCATCCTGCCCCTGCGCTGGCTCGACCCGGATCGGACCCCGGCCCAGCACCGTGGTGTCGGGCAAGTGAAAGCGGGTGACCTCGACCGGACCGATCGGGGTGGCGCAGCCTTGCAGCAGCGCGCAGGCCAGCACAGCGGCGGGCAGCAAGGCGATCGGCTTCATGGCATCGTCTCCGTGGGACGGATCGGTCCCTTGTCGTCAAGGATTTGTGCCTTGTCGCCCGGGGTTGCAAGGCCCGGTGCTCAGCCGGTGGGCTTGCGAAAATCATCGAACAGCGCCTCGGCCAGGCGATTCGCGATCGCGCCGTCGTTCCACTTGTCGTCGCCATCGCGCGTCGCGATCTGCGCGCGGCCTTCCCACAGCACCTTGCCGCTCACGCGGTCCTTGATGCGGGCATCCAGCCGGGTGGAGAGCAGGGCGGTGCGCGGCTTGCTCATGTCCACATTCACCCCCAGTCCATAGGCCGACCCCCGGGTGCCCACCTCCATGGCGGCCGTTCCGCTGACGGGGCTGCGCTTGATCTCGGCAGGGACCAGCACCTCGCGGCTGACGCGCACTTCGGCAACCTGGCCGCCTGCGGGATCGGCGTGGATGGTGTCGTAACCCACCGCGACGAGGCGATCGACCACCGCAGCCTCGAACGGTGCACGCGCATCATGCGCCAGATAGTCCTGCGTGCCATCTGCCCCGGGGCCATCTCCTCCGGGGCCATCGCCGCTCAATGGTCCGGCGCTGGCTGGCGCTGTAAGCGACGTCACGGCGACGGCTCCGTGGCCCAGCAGATCGGCGGAAGCGTCGGTGGTGATGAAGCGGCTGACCTGCACCCGCCCTTCGCGCGGATCACCGCGATTGCCCGATCGAGCACGCGTGTTCGCCAGCGGATCGCCCCATCCGCCGCCATACCCACCACCCCAACCCGGTCCGCCCCATGTCGAACCGCCCCAGTCTCCGGGACGTGCCATGGCGATGGTGGGGATGGCGGCCAGGCTCACAATGCAGGCGGCCACGACGGCGGAACGCGAAGATCGCATCTTTACTCCAGAATCACATGCCGCCATCACCCGCCTAAGCACATGGCTTATTGCCAGGGCGTGAACGGCGATGGTCTGGCTTTGGTGGCAAGCCATACTTGACTCATGCAGGCTACACCCTTAACGGCGCGGCTTCGATTTTCCGGCGGTTGGTACCGCCCCAATAACCGAATCACGAGAGAACCGTCATGAAGATCCGCAACAGCCTCAAGTCGCTGAAGGACCGCCACCGCGACAACCGCGTCATCCGTCGCCGCGGCCGGACTTACGTGATCAACAAGACCAATCGCCGTTTCAAGGCGCGTCAGGGCTGATCTGGCGGGCGTCCTTCGGGACGCCGGCAATCACGGCGGGACACGCTCGCCGTTCGAGCCCCTGCTGTTGCGGGGGCTTTTGTTGTGTCCAGCGTCAAGCCACAGGCAGCATCGGTCGAGGCGGTGGTCTTCGATATCGGCCGCGTGCTGGTCGAGTGGGACTTGCGCTGCCTTTATCGCAAGCTGATCGCCGATCCGGCGAGGCTGGAGTGGTTCTGCACCACCGTCGTCACCGAAGATTGGCATTACCAACACGACGCCGGTCGCGATCTGGATGAACTGGTTGCGGAGCGAAAGCTGGCCTTTCCGGCCGAAGCCGATCTTATCGACGCCTATGCCACGCGCTTTCTCGAGACCATTCCGGGCTCGGTCCCCGGCACTGCCGCGCTGATCGACCGTTTGGCGCAACGTGGCGTGCCACTTTTCTCCATCACCAATTTCGCGGCCGCGTTCTGGACCCAGTTCCGACCGACCCTGCCGATCCTGACCCGGTTTCGCGACGTGGTGGTTTCAGGCGACGAAAAACTCGCCAAGCCCGACGCGCTCATCTTCGATCTTGCGGCGGAGCGGTTCGAGTTTGCCCCGGCGGCGATGCTGTTCATCGATGACAACGCCGCCAACATCGCGGCTGCTGCGCATCTGGGATGGCAAGTTCATCATTTCACCAATGCATCCGCGCTGGAGAATGACTTGACGGAGCGTGGCCTGATCTGATCGCGGGCCAGTACAGCCGGCGTTGCCTCCACAACGGACCCATCACGCAGCCTGCTCACCGCCATGCGTGTTAAAGCAGTCACTTACGGGGAGATGCAGGCGTTGGGCGTGCTCAAGCAGTGGTTGTCGCGGCTCGGAACCAGACAAGGCAAGTTGGCACTGGGCGGCTTGCTGGCTGTGATCCTGGCGGTGCTGCTCGCCGTCCTGACCCGGGGTGACAATGCGCAGGCGATCGCATCGACCTTGCGCAATCCCCTTTCCATCTTTGCCTCACGATCGCCGGGGGTGCGATTGAGCGGCGCACTGTACCAGACCAAACCGCGAGTCGCCCCGGCTGTTCGCGCTCGGCCCGTCAGCCCGATCCCGCGTGAACGCGTGCTGTCTGTCGGGCGCACGCGCCCCGCGCCAGCACCCTCGTTCGGTCCTGGTGAACCCGATCTCGCGCTGCTGGGTCGGCCCGATCCGATCCTGAGCGTCCCCGCGATCGGCACGCCGGACTTTGCGCCGGTCGGGTTCGAAGTTCCCGGTTTCGGTTTTGGCGATACCCCCGGCTTCACCGGCAATCCCGCGCCGCCGACCGACGGCAATCCGTCGCCTCCCGGTGGCGGGGGCGGGCCGGGTAGCAACACGCCGGGCTCGGCGGTCCCCGAACCCGCGACTTGGCTGCTGATGATCCTGGGCGTGGGCATGATCGGTCGTGCCCTGCGCCGACAGCGGGTATGCGGACCGGCAAGCGATCGCCTCTCGTCGGTCAACATCTGACATTGCGGAAGGCGCGAGTCCTCCCACCCGGCGCCGTGTTGCTGGCACGGTCACGCGGCAAGCGCCGCCGTTGGCTTGCCGCCGGTCTGGCGATCGTCGTATCCATTCCGGCGGTGGTGTTGCTGAAAGCCCCAAGCGAACTGCGTGCGTCGACTATCGCCGCGACCGCGCAGGGGGGCGCTCACAGCCGGCAATCGCACGATATCGGCGCCATCGTGCATCCCTCACCCGCAGGCCGGATCGTCTATCCCGCAGGAGGCTATCCCACCATGACGCTTCCCGATGGCCAGCAGCGCACGATCCGCAGTCTGCTCGACGTGACGAAGCCACTACGTTTCGGCGACTACGCTTGGAATGATGCCGGCGTACCGGCGGGGCCAATCTGGATCCGGGTCGACCTGTCGCTCCAGACGCTATCGGTCTTTCGCGAAGGGCACGAAATCGGAACGACGCTGATCCTGTACGGCGCCGATGGCAAGCCGACGCCGCTGGGCGTGTACCCGATCCTGGAGCGCGCAAAGCAGCACCGCTCGACGCTTTACGACGCAGAGATGCCCTACATGCTGCGGCTCACCCCGGATGGCGTCGCCATCCACGCCAGCGCCGTGCGGGCGGCCGCCGCGACGCACGGCTGCATCGGAGTGCCGCGTGCATTCGCGCGGCTGCTGTTCGCCCAGGCACGGCGGGGAGACCGGGTCGCCATCATGGCGTCGCGCTGATCGGATGGCGGCAGAGTAGCGCGGCCGCCATGGAAGAGGATGGTCGACCGTAAACGGGCCGGTAACCAAATCGGCCAACCTCATCGTTATGTCTGTTCGGCACATTGCTCCACATCGTCGTGGAGCTTGGGCCGATGTGGCATCGCGTGTTGGAGGGAATGGGCCGGCTTGCCCTGATCGCCGGCGCGCCGTTGCTGATCGGGGCGACCGACTTCACCAGCAATTTCGAAACGCGGGTTCTCGCCGCGCATAATCGCGAGCGCTCCACGCTGGGCATCGCGCCCTTGTACTGGGACCAGGGGCTGGCGCGATCGGCCCAGCGTTGGGCCGATCACCTGTCCGCGACCCAACGCTTCGAACACGCGCCCGAACGCGCCTCCGACCCCGAAGGCGAGAACCTGTGGGCGGGCACGCGCGGCTACTACGCGATCGAGGCGATGGTGGACGGCTGGGTGCGCGAAAAGCGCCATTTCCGTTATGGCACGTTCCCCGACAACAGCACCACCGGGCGCGTCGCCGATGTCGGCCACTATACGCAGCTCGTGTGGCGCCAGACCCGCCATGTCGGCTGCGCGATCGCCAGCGGCGCCGTCGAGGACGTGCTGGTCTGCCGTTACAGCGAAGCGGGCAACTACCTGGGTGAGGCACCCTTTTGATGGTGTGCTTGCCGGCAATTTTTCGGGCTTTGCATGACGGGGCCTTCAGCCCGCCCGAACCAAGGAGCGCGCCGTGGATCTGATCACCAGCTATCACGACCTCACCGAGGTGGCCAAGGCGGTGACCGGCGCATCGCCGAACATGCTGCACGTCCATGTCGGCATGGCGATCTACCTTGGCGGGCAGGTCCTGCTCGGCAGTCGCCGCGCTTCGTGGCTGGCCTTGTTCCTCGTCGTCGAGATCGAGCTGTTCAACGAAGTCATGAATTACTTCTTCTATGGTTCGTGGCGGTGGGACGACACGCTGTCGGACATCGCGCTGACGCTGATGTGGCCGGCGATGTGCGTCTTGGTCGGCACCTACCGCCGCCGCCGCTGGACCCGCAAGCGCGCCCGTCGCACCGTCCTGATGGAACAGCTCGCCGTTCCTTCCCGGGCCTGATCGCCGCTAGGGAGGACTGCGCAAGCGCCGCCCGCAAGCGCTTTTCTTTCGCAGGCGCAGCGTAACCCGCTTGGCAAGCGGTGATCCTTGTTGCATCACCGTGGCTCAAACGG
The DNA here is from genome assembly GCF_055361525.1 of Novosphingobium sp. TK46. NCBI lineage: Bacteria > Pseudomonadati > Pseudomonadota > Alphaproteobacteria > Sphingomonadales > Sphingomonadaceae > Novosphingobium > Novosphingobium sp. TK46. The sequence goes on along the minus strand of NZ_CM143963.1, from coordinate 1,238,467 downwards.
GAGTCACGATGAGTTCTGCCGACGGGTCACGCTACGACGAGATGCTGAACGACGACGGCTCGGTTCGCACCGCCTATGCCGATTTTCGGCAGTGGTATGATGGTCAGGATGTGTCGTGGCTACGCCGCCAGGATGCCGAGGCGGAGCGCTTCTTCCGGCGCATCGGCATTACCTTCAATGTTTATGGCGACGATGCCGGCGAAGAACGGCTGATCCCCTTCGACATGATCCCGCGGATCATCACCGCACGCGAATGGCGCAAGCTGACACGCGGGATCGAGCAACGGGTGCGCGCGATCAACGCCTTCCTGCAGGATCTCTACCACCGGCAGGAGATCGTGAAGTCCGGCCGCCTCCCGGTCCACTTCCTGCGCGATAACGAGGCGTTCCTGACGCAGATGATCGGGTTCACGCCACCCGGCGGCGTCTATACCCACATCGTCGGCATCGATCTGGTCCGCACCGGAGCGGACGACTTCATGGTGCTGGAGGACAATGCCCGCACGCCGTCCGGGGTCTCGTACATGCTCGAGAACCGCGAGACGATGATGCAGATGTTTCCGGAGTTGTTCACCAAGATTCCGGTGCGGCCCGTCTCGGATTATCCGCGGCGGTTGATGCGTTCGCTCCAGGCGTGCGCGCCATCGTGTGCCGGCTCGCGTCCGGCCGTCGCGGTGCTGACGCCGGGTATCTTCAATTCCGCCTATTTCGAACACGCATACCTCGCCGATCAGATGGGGGCAGAACTGGTCGAAGGCAGTGATCTGCGGGTTTCCGGCGGGCGCGTGCAGATGCGCACGACCGAGGGCTACAAGCCTGTCGACGTGATCTATCGGCGGGTCGACGACAACTATCTCGATCCCTTGAGCTTCGAGCCCGACAGCGTGCTGGGCGTGGCCGGGATCATGGATGTCTATCGCGCCGGGGGCGTCACCATCGCCAATGCGCCGGGCACCGGCATCGCCGACGACAAGGCGATCTACAGCTTCATGCCCGATATCGTCGAATTCTACACCGGCGAGAAACCGATCCTGAAGAACGTGCCGACGTGGCGCTGCAGCGAGGCCGACTCCCTGGCCTACGTGCTTGATAATCTGGCCGATCTGGTGGTGAAGGAAGTGCACGGGTCGGGCGGATACGGCATGCTGATCGGTCCGACCTCCTCCAAGAAGGAGATCGCGGAGTTCGCGGCCAAGCTGCGCGCCAAGCCGGCGAACTACATCGCCCAGCCGACGCTCTCGCTGTCGACCGTGCCGATCTTCACCAAGGAAGGTCTCGCCCCGCGCCACGTCGATTTGCGGCCATTCGTGCTGGTCTCACCCGATGGGATCGACATCACGCCCGGCGGGCTGACGCGAGTGGCGCTGAAGAAGGGCTCCCTGGTGGTCAACTCGTCGCAAGGCGGCGGGACCAAGGACAGCTGGGTGCTGGACGAATGATGGTGAACCCTATCGTGCCGCACTACGCCGCCATGGCTGCCCGCTGATGCTCGGCCGGGCAGCGAACGGCGTCTATTGGATGGCGCGCTACCTTGAACGGGCGGAGAATACCGCGCGCCTCATCGACGTGGGCTTCCATCTTGCCCTGACGCGCGGCAGCCGTGCCCGCCAGGAAGAGGAGTGGCGTTCGGTCCTGACTACCACGGGACAAGAGGCCGGGTTCCTAGCCAAGAATCAGGATGTCACCGGCGCGCAGGTGTTCAACTACCTGCTGCGCGACCGCGACAATCCCGGCAGCGTTCTGGCCATGATCGAGAACGCGCGCACCAACGCGCGCGTCGTGCGCACCAGCCTGACCAACGAGGTCTGGGAAGCCACCAACGAGACCTGGATGATCCTGCGCGAACTGCTCGCGCGGCCGGTGCGCGAAACCAACCTGGGTGAAGTGCTCTCCACCATCCGCCGCCGCGCCACGCTGGTCCGCGGGGCGATGGAAGGGACCATGCTGCGCAACGAGGTGTTCAACTTCGCGCGGATCGGCACCTTCATCGAGCGGGCCGACAACACCGCGCGGATCCTCGACGTGAAGTACTACGTGCTGTTGCCCTCGGTCGCCTGGGTCGGATCGAGCCTGGACAACGTGCAATGGGACACGCTGCTGCGTTCGGTCGCCGGCAACCGCGTCTATTCGTGGCTGAACGCAGGCGCCATGGACCCGCGTGACATCGCCCGCTTCCTGATCCTCGACGGCCGGTTCCCCCGCAGCCTCGTGTTCTGCTTCGAGAAGATCCGCAGCAACATGGCCGGGCTCGCCAAGCAATACGGCAGCGAGACGCAGGCACACCAGTTGCTGCGCGACGCTGGTTGCCGCCTGCACGACACCAACATCGAGGAAATCTTCGAAGGCGGACTCCACGAATTTCTCCAGGACTTCATCGGGCGCACGTATCGCATCGGCGAATCGATCGCCGCCGATTACAGATTCACGGCATAGGAACGGCGGCGCGTGCTCCTCACCATCTCCCACGAGACTCGCTATTCATTCGATCACGGCGTCAGTCATGGCCTGCAGCGGCTGCGGTTGCGACCCAAGTCGACGCACGGCCAGCAGATCGTCGACTGGACGACCACGCTGGAAGGCGCGCGGCCGGAAGCCGAGTACGACGACCAGCACCACAACCATGTCGAACTGGTCTCGCTGGAGCCGGGCGCGCGCGAAGTGGTGGTTACGTGCAGCGGCACCGTCCGCACGGTCGACAACAACGGCGTGCTGGGCGATCATGTCGGCCATATGCCGCTGTGGTGCTTCCTGCGCGCCACGCCGCTGACCCGCGCGGGCCTGAAGGTACGCGCGCTGGTGGCCGGGATCGATGCCGATCGCGGTGATACGCTCGCGTTCCTGCACCGGCTCAGCGATGCGGTGCGCAGCGCGGTCGAGTATGTGCCGGGCACGACCGACGTGAAGACCTCGGCCGAGCAGGCGCTTGCCGCCGGACGCGGTGTTTGCCAGGATCAGGCTCACATCTTCATCAGCGCCGGGCGGCTGCTCGACATCCCCACCCGCTATGTCGGCGGTTACCTCAAGATGGACGGCCGCAGCCAGCAGGATGCCGGTCACGGCTGGGCGGAAGCCTATGTTCGCGGGCTTGGCTGGGTCGGCTTCGATGTCGCCAACGAGATCTGCCCGGACGAACGGTATGTCCGCGTAGCCACCGGTTGCGACTATCGAGAGGCGGCGCCGTTTACGGGAGTCGCGACGGGAACCGGGGAAAGCCGGCTTGCGGTCAATCTCTCCGTGGACGAAGCCGGAGCCGGGCAGCAGCGGCAGTCCCAACAGCAAGGGCCGGGCGGGCAGCAGCAATCCCAGGGGGGCTGACGCCCGTGGGCGCCAAGGCGCAAACAGGCATAATCCGGTCGAGCGTCGCGCAGGAGCGTGCCGGCCGCAGGGAATGAGGAAGTTGTAACACCATGACCTATTGCGTGGGCATGATGCTCGATCGTGGGCTGGTGCTGATGAGCGATACCCGCACCAATTCGGGCGTCGACAACATCTCGACCTTTCGCAAGATGTTCCACTGGTGCGTGCCGGGCGATCGGATCATCACGGTGATGACGGCGGGCAATCTGGCGACCACCCAGACCGTCATCAGTCACCTCGAAGAGCGCAGCAAGGCGCCGTCCGAGCGGCACAATTCGCTGCTCGAAGCGCCGACGATGTTCCAGGTCGCCAGCATCATAGGTGACCTCCTGCGTGACACCATCGCGTCGAGCTCATCCGAAAACGGGCAGGGCGGGGGTACCCGATTCGGCGCATCGATGATTGTCGCTGGTCAGATCAAGGGCATGGAGCCGCGGCTTTTCCTGATCTATCCGGAAGGCAACTTCATCGAGGCGAGCTTCGACACGCCGTTTTTCCAGGTCGGTGAGACCAAGTACGGGCGCCCGATCCTGATTCGTGGTTATGAACGTACGATGAGCTTCGAAAGCGCGGTGAAGCTGCTGATGGTCTCGTTCGACTCGACGTTGAAAGCCAACCTCTCGGTCGGCCTTCCGCTTGATCTGCTGGTGATCGAGCGTGACCAGTTCAAGCCGCTTCACGAACGGCGCATCGACGGTAGCGATGATTATTTCCGTTCGATCTCAAGCGGATGGGGAGAGGCGCTGAAGGCAGCGTTCCTGTCCTTGCCGAACTACCAGATCTGAAATTTCGCTCTCGGGCAGCGTTCGCCCGGTAGCCGCAACCGCGCGGATCGTCACGTTTGCCGGGTGTGCACGAGGCGATCCCACTTCGCTTTTTATGATGGCAATCGATAGCGCGCTGTTAACCAGCAGCTTTAAGTTCGTCGCAAAGGCGCACCGGTATACCGCTTGTAGAGCCGGAGTATTTTTCAATGCACGTTCAACGCAAGATCGATGTAGCGCAGCTTCAAGCCGAGGCCGAGGCTCTTGAGAAGCGCCGGTCGTTCGATCAGGACGAACTCGTCCACCCCACGGACGACAGCGTGTACGCACGAGCACTCCAGTATAGGCTGGTCGAGGCCTACGTCGAAGCGCCGGTGCAAAACAAATTGCCGGTGCGCCAGCGCCTGGCGGTGATCGTCGGCGCGACCACGGCTTTGTGGGCGATGATCGGTTTCGGCATCTACCTGGCACTTTAATATCGAAGGACCCCTGGGCACGGTTGCCTGGGGATGATCTGCACGGATCGCGCGGGCTATCCCGCAGAGCGAACCCGTGCCCGACAATCGCGTCGCGATCGCATCGCGACGGCGCCTCTTCACGTCCGGCGCATTGCGCCCCAGCAGCATGGCTGCCGCCACGATTGCCGCTAATTGGTGGCCCGCGCGATTAACCCTGACAGAGCTATTCGATAGTTGCATAAACGCAACATCACGCGCGGCAGCCGGATTACGGCTCCGTCGCGTTGGCGCCCCCGACGCGTCGAAGTTCCATCAAGTTAACATCGAGCCCTCAGTAATCTGCCAATCTTGTGATGGCTGAGAGCCTTTTTGCGTTGGGCATCGCTCGGCGGACAAGGCGTGTCATGGCAACATCACATTCGATGTAAATTGACAACAGCGCGTTAACCGCACCTGTCAGGTGGTTTGGAAGAAGCTGGGCATAAACACCTAGATGACCAACGAGGAATTGCGCATGTATCTGACATCCACCGGAAGATCCCTGAGCCTCACCAGCGGCACGAACAACTGGACCATGACGGGCACGCTCGGGGTGTCGCGGACCGGGACCGTGAAGAACGACGTCTTCGATGTCTCCACGACCGAGAAGGTCGCCGGGCTGGGCGGTGACGATGTCTACAAGCTGTGGAGCGCGGGCGCGACGATCATCGAGCAGGCGAATGGCGGCAACGATACGGTGTATGTCGGCTACTGGGGCGGCATCAACCTGGCCGACAATATCGAGAACGTCGTGCTGTCCTCTGCTGGCGCGACCTGGGCGAACGGCAACGCTCTGGACAACCTGATGATCGCCGGGACCGCCGGTGCCAAGCTGAACGGCGGCAAGGGCAACGATGTGCTGGTCGGTGGCGTGGGCGCCGACATCTTCACGATCGAGAAGGGCAATGGCAGCGACGCCATCATGAACTTCAAGCCCGGCTGGGACATCGTCAACATGGCGACCTACGGGTTCACGTCGTTCTCCCAGCTCAAGGCGGCAGGCACCCAGTCCGGAGCGGACACGGTGTTCAAGCTGGGCAACGGCGAAACCCTGACGCTGCGCGATGTCAAATTGAACACGCTGAGCGCGTCCGATTTCAACCTGCCCTCGACCGGGCTGAGCGTGGGCGTGGATCAGATGGCGTTGCAGGCCTACCAGGGCCGCAACTACAACGGCTGGGTCGTGCTGACGAACGCCTGGGGCTCGTCCAACCTCAAGGAGGGCGTGGATTTCACGCTCAAGAGCGTCTTCAACCCCAAGGATGCTACCGCGGGCACCACGTTCGAGTGGAGCTACCCGATCTCGAACGCCGCCAACGCCAAGATCCTCGCCTATCCCGAGGTGATCTTCGGCCACAGCCCGCTCGACATCGCGACCAGCAACCCGAACGACAAGGCTGCGGTGTTCCCGGTCAAGGTTTCCAACATGGTGGGCCTGAAGGCGGACTACGACGTCACGTTCTCGGGCAACCTGGCCGAATTCAACGTGTCGTACGACATCTGGCTGAGCAAGGATCCCAAGGCGATCGGCAAGCAGTATGTCTCGAACGAGATCATGGTCTGGGTGCACAAGGGCGGGTTCGAGGCCTTCGGTAAGGTCGTCGGCACCTACCAGTGGGGTGACGCCAAGGCGACCATTTATCATGAGGGCACCTACACCGCCGTCGTGTTCGACCGTGACATCCCCAAGGGCAACCTGGATGTCGGCGCAATCATGCAGAAGCTGGTCGAGCTCAACATCGTGTCGAAGGACGAGTATATCCGCTCGCTCGAATTCGGTTCCGAGGTCAACGGCGGTCAGGGCAAGCTTGTCATCAACAACCTCGACCTGTCGGTGCAGACCAGCAATGCCGATGGTTCGATCACGACCAAGACGGTGACGGGATCGGGCACCACGGTGGACACGGTTCAGCCGGTGTCGAGCAAGCCGGTGCCGACCAAGGCCTCCCTGCTCGCCCAGGACAATTTCAAGGCCGCGGTGACCGACGCGACGAAGGCGGCGGTGGACGATAACGGCCACAAGATCGGCACGCAGACTTCGACGACCAACGCCGACGGCTCGGTCTCGATCAAGGAGTTCACACTGCTCGGCGCCCTGAGCGGCTCGCAGTTGATCGTGAACCTCGGTACCTCGATCCAGATCCAGCATTTCGATGCGGCCGGCAAGTTCACCGGAGCGGAACAGCGTGACTTCGCCAAGGACGGCATGCCGTCGGTCAGCCAGTTCGACGCCAGCTGGAAGGTGACGGGATCGTCGCTGACGGTCGACATCGGCAATGGTCGCACCGAAGTTCAGCATTTCGACGCCAATTACAAATTGATCGGCGCCGATCAGATGTACACCGAGACCAATGGCGCCCACACCACGCTGCATTATGGTTCGAACTGGGCCTTCACCGGCGCGACAACCGTGTACTCCAGCGCCACGAGCACAAGCACTTACATGTACGATGCGAATTGGGTGCTGCAGGCACGCGACAAGGTCGTGTTCTCCGCGGCTGCCGACTCCGACATCGTGATGACCTCGCACTACGATGGTGCGAGCAAGCTGCTGGGCGCGGACCAGGTGCGGTACTACGCCGATCACACCACCTATACGCATTACGATGCGAAGAACGTGCTGACCGGTGGAAAGGACGTCTATCTACAGAAGGACGGATCGCTGACCTCGATAACGTTCGACGCCAACCAGAAGGCCATCAGTCAATCGCTAGACGGAACCGCGCTCGCCAATACGATGCAGGGCTCTGCCCTTGCCACCGACTTCCACAGTGGCGCGGGTTCCGACGTGCTCAAGGGCGGTGCCGGGGTCGATCGCTTCTTCTTCGACACCGACATTCGCAAGGGCGAGTTCGACACGATCACCGGCTTCACCTTGAAGCAGGACAAGATCGCCCTCGATCACGACATCTTCTCTGCCCTGAACGCAGGGACGACGCTGGATGCCAAGATGTTCGCGGCGGGCAAGGTGGCGCAGGATGCCAATACCCACGTGCTCTACGACGCGGCCAGCCAGAACCTGTACTACGACGCCGATGGCAAGGGAGGTGCCGATGCGATCCTGATCGCCAACATCAAGGCGTCGGGCATGCTTTCGGCGACCGATTTCATTCTCGTGTAAGGTCTTTGCGGGTGTCGGGGTGGCCCACCGCGACCGGCTTGGATGGCCGGGACTGTCGGGCCGCCTGGACACTCGCGTAGATGGATGTTGGGCATCACGCCATCCATCGGCGTGCAACAGGGTGCGGGCGCGGTCTGCCCAACGCGGAGCATCAAGCGTTTGTTGACGCTTTCACGGCATAGCTGGCGCAGCGAAAGTCCCGGCCGTTTCCTTGGCTCGAATGCATGCGGCGCCACGTTGCGATCCGTGTCGAGGCGCGATGTGTCCCGGTAGAAAACAACGGGCCGCAAGCTTTGACTTGCGGGAGAACACGTGCGCTGCGATAGTTTGCGTTGAGGATGGCTCCATGAGCCCTGGAGCATTATGAGCAGCTTACACGATGGCCGAACGACTGTTCTTGCGGTAGCATCCGGTGGCGGCCACTGGGAGCAGCTGATGTTGCTGCGGCCTACCCTGGATCAATTCGCCACCGTGTATGTCACGACAAACCCGGACGTCGTCAGGCGTGATGGCGTCGCCACGAGCCTCGTCATCCCCGATTCGAACCGCCACGTGCCCATGGCAGCGCTGCGGACGGTGGTCGCCGCGCTGCGCATCGTGGTGAAGGTCCGCCCCAGGGTCGTGGTGACCACGGGTGCGTTGCCGGGGCTCGCCTGCCTCATGCTAGGGCGGTTCATGGGCGCGCGCACCGTGTGGATCGACAGCCTGGCCAATTCCGAGCGCCTGTCCATCAGCGGCCGTTTTGCCCGCCTGTTCTCCTCGGTGTGGCTTACCCAATGGCCAAAAGTGTCGGAAGAGACCGGTGCACAGTTCAGCGGTTGCCTGCTTTGATCCTGCTTACCGTCGGAACGCAGCTACCCTTCGATCGCCTGATTCGTGCGGTGGACGAGCTTGCCCCCGCGCTGGGCGAGACGGTGTTCGCACAGACCGGCAAGACCAAGTACACCCCGCTGCACATGGGCTTCGCCTCGATTGTCGAGCCGGTCGCCTTCGATACCATGGCGCGCCGCTGCAGCCGGATCGTTGCGCACGCCGGGATCGGCACGGTCCTGCTTGCGCGTCGATATGGCAAGCCAATCATCCTTGTGCCGCGGCAGGCATCGCTGCACGAGCATCGTACCAACCACCAGGTCGCGACCGCCACGGCTTTGCGGGATCACTCGGGCATATATATTGCCGACGACATCGCCATGCTGCCCGACCTGCTCACCCGCGATCTGCTTCCCCCGGCCGCGGACGACGTTCCTCCGGGGCGCAAGCAGTTGAACGACACCTTGTTCGATTTCATTCGCAAGGCGCGCTAGCACGGGCGGGCCTATCCGCGCGCCCAAACCGACCGCCGGCCTGAAATAGGACGGATGCGCGCAAACCCTCGCGCCTTATGGGGTGTAATCGAAACATTTAGCTAGTAGTTGGACGTAGTCGGCCCTGGCGGCATGTAGAGGATATCATGCAGCTGGAAGCCCGTTCGACATACTTTTTCAGCACGCACCCTTCGGGCGGAATCCGTGAATTGTGGGCGAACCTCGCCGAAGGTCTGCAAGCCGAAGGCATGCCGACCGGGCTTGCCGCGCTCTACCCGGTCCAGCCAGCTGCGGACGAACCTGGAGCCTTGCGCTGGCACCATCTCGCGTCCGCCAAGCCGAACGGCATCGTCGGGCAGCTGCGGCTACTCGCATCGCTCGCCCGGTGGCTGCGCCGCACCCGGCCGGCCGCTATCGTCACGGCCATGCCCGCCGCCAATGTCGTGGTGCCGATCTTCGCCCGCATGTTCAGCCCGTCGACCCGCGTGATCGTGTCGCATCATTCCCCCACCGAAACGCATAGCCGGGCGTTCGACCTGATCGACGGCTGGAGCGGCAAGCTTGGGAATGTTGCGGCAGTGGTGAGCGTGTCGGACACCGTCGCGCAATCGTTGGCGGCCAAACCGGCGCGCTATCGATCCAAGCGCGCGACCATACACAACGGCCTGCCGCCGCAGATCGAGCGCTTGCTCGACGGGTTGGGGCAGGATCGGTCGCGTGATCGGGCGCATGGCCGGCGCCTGGTCGCGACTGGAAGGCTGGCTTACCAGAAGAATTATCCGCTATTGCTGCGTGCCTTGTCGCGCATGCGCGATGTCACGCTGGACATCGTGGGCAATGGGCCCGACGAGGCCGAGCTGCGCGCGATGGTCGTCGCGCTCGGCATCCAGGAGCGGGTGGTCTTCCACGGTTATCGTCCGCGAACCGAGGCGCTGGCCTTGCTCGCCCGGTGCGATGTCTTCGTCCAGGTCAGCCGCTTCGAAGGGCACAGCCTCGGCTTGCTGGAAGCGGCCAGGCTTGGGCTGCCGCTTGTCGTGTCCGCGATCCCGGTGCAGATCGAGGCGGTAACCGGGCCCGACGGCGAAGTACGAGCGCAAAGCGTCGGCCTTGACGATGTCGACCGGCTTGCCTCCGTCTGCGAGGGCCTGCTCGACAATCCCGACGAGTACCGGTGCTGGAGCGCCTTGTCGGGCCAGGTCGCGCGCGATTTCACCTTTGCCGCGATGGTCGCCAAGTACCGCCGTGTTCTTCGCTGAACGTTTCGTCCGGCGGCTGGCGCACAAGGTGCCGGCGCTGGTGCTGATCACCGCCAAACGGCTTTACTCAGGTACCAACTCCAGACTGCGCTATCGGGTCGCGATCCTCTCGCTGGCCGTAATCCTGTACACGGTGATCATCGGTACAAAGCCCTTGCAGATCAAGGTCTCGAGCGCTGCCGCGGTCGATGGCGACCCCGTGCGCCAGCTGATCTATCTGGCTGTCACCGGGTTGTTGCTCTGGTCGTCCCAGGTGCATCGCAAGCCTTCGCGGCTGGTGCCGTTTCCGCTGCTGATCTCGCTGCTGCTGGTTTGGTGCATGATCAGTCTAAGCTGGTCGGCGGTGCCCGACATCGCGGTGCGTCGCCTGTTGCTGACCTTCATCGTCATGTGGGTGATCTTCCGCTCGGTCGACGAGATCGGCTATGCCCGCGTGGTGGTGGTGCTCAGGGTCGCGCTGGTGGCGGCGCTGATCGCGAATTTCCTCGCGGTCGCGCTCAGCCCGGTGGCGGTGCATCAGGCCAACGAACTGGCCGACCCCAAGCTGGTGGGCAGCTGGCGCGGCTTCCTGCCGCACAAGAACTGGGCCGGCCCGTTATGTTCGATCACGATCATCGTGTTCGTGTTCAACACGCGCCAGCTTGCCGGCCGCTATCGCATCGTCCAGCTGCTGACCCTGATCGGCAGCGCATTTTTCCTTTACAAGACTCAGTCCAAGACCTCGATGAACCTGCTGGGCGTTTCGCTGATCCTGGGCGTCGTTTTCCAGCGCTACAATCCCGCATACCGCGTCTTCGTCATCCCCGTGGTCGCCACCCTGGTGATGACCGGGGTCGTCGCCTTCAGCGCCTATCACGATGAACTGCTGGCCCCGTTCTGGGGATCGGACCGCACGGTGCTGACGGGGCGAGTCGATATCTGGCCGTTGCTGATCGACTACTGGAACGATCATCCCATGGGGGCGGGCTTCGGTTCGTTCTGGAAGGTGGGTCCGGATAGCCCGATCAACCACTACACCGATACCTGGGTGGCGGGCGTGGGCAACGGCCACAACGGCTACCTCGATCTTCTCGTCACCATCGGCTGGCCCGGCCTGATCCTGGCCGTCCTGGCGGCGGTCATATCGCCGCTGGGACGGTTGATGCTGAGTGGAAACATATCACGACCGGCGAGGGGCATGTTGATCGCGTTGCTTGTTTTCTGCGTCTCGCAGAACTGTACCGAGACGAGCCTGTTCGACCGCGACATGCTGATGCAGGTCTTCTTCATGCTCGCGGTAGCGCTGATCTACGAAGCGTCGCGCTTCGGCGATCTCCCGCGCTCGGTTCATCCTCGATGACGCAGGGGCTGGCGCAATCGCGCGCATCACGGCAGGTACATCCACGTGTGCCGATTCTTGCGCGCAAACAAGGAGTAAGGACGTGAGAACGCCGACCAGGACACGAGCCGGCGCAATCGCCGCAGGCGAGGCGCCAAGCGAGACCGGTCTTGTCGTCTCGCTGGTGATGCTGATCGCGCTGATGATGCTGGCGCCCTTGATGAGCTTTGACACCGGGCCGCTCACGGGCGGTGGCAATCTGGCGCGCCAGACCGCGTACCTGGCGACACTGGGCGTGGCGATCTATGCGGTGCGTCCGCTGCAGGATCCCAAGCGGCTGCTGGTGGTGCCCTGGCCACTGACCCTGGTGCTTGCCTACTGCGCCATCACTCTGACATGGTCGCTTGCGCCGGGCATCGGCGCGCGAAGGCTGCTGCTTACCGCTGTCGTGGTGTGGACGATCTGCCTGATCGTCGCACAGCTGCCCTTCCGGCGGCTCATCACCACGCTTCGCTGGGCGCTGATCGTGGCGCTCATCGCCAATTTCATCACCGTATTGTTGTTTCCCGACTGGGGTATCCACCAGAGCAACGATGGTTTCTCGAAGGATCTCGTCGGCACCTGGCGCGGCTTCATGATCCAGAAGAACTACGCTGGCGTTGCCTGCGCGGTGACCTTCGTGACTTTCGCTTTCGATAACGAGGGCATGCCCAAGTGGGTTCCGCCGGCGGCGATGGTCGGATCGGCGATCTTCCTGCTGATGTCGGAATCGAAGACGTCGTTCGGCATCGGCCTCTACGCCATTGCCGGGGGCCTGCTGTACATGATCCAGTCGCCGCGATACCGCGCCTTGTTCCTGCCGGTTCTGTTCACGGGCGGGCTGGCGGCGCTGATCGGTTTCGCGATGTTCTGGCGACCGATCAACGCGACCCTGAGCAACCCTGTCGCTTTCACCGGTCGCGTGCAGATCTGGCAGGCTACCGCCGGTTACTGGCGCGATCATATGTGGACGGGTGCTGGCTTCGGATCTTTCTGGAACATCGGTTCGGACAGTCCGGTCTATACGTATGGACGTGGTTTCGTCACCGGCCTGACCTCGGGCCACAGCGGCTTCCTTGATCTTCTGGCCACGATCGGGCTGCCCGGCCTGGTGCTCGTCGTCTTTGCTTGCGTACTCTTCCCGCTGGGCAAACTGCTGGTGAACGTCACCCTTTCGCGCAAGACCGGTGCGCTGCTCACCGCCTGGGTGTTGTTCTGCATCGGGCACAATTCGACCGAGACCAGCCTGTTCGAGCGCGATCAGATCCCGCAAGTCATCCTGATGTTCGCGGTCGCGCTGATCGTCAAATTCTCCAAGCCCGACGCTGTCGTCCAGAAGGGGGCGGCGGATCGGTTGTGGGCGGATCTTGGCGTCGGCCGGACGCGCAAATGAAGACACTGTTGCGCTATGGCCTTGCGGCCATAGGGCCGATCTCCTCCGCGGGTGTGCAATTCGCCCTGTCGCTGGTGCTGCTGCACGCGCTTCCAGCCGCGCAGTTCGGAAGTTTCTCCTTCCTGCTGGTGTTGTCGCAGTTCTCTTCGGGCATTGCCATGGCGCTGTTCTGCGCGCCGTTGCTGATCGTGATCCATCAAAAGTCGCTGTCGGAGGTCGACCGGCAAAGCGTTCTGGCGGCCCTGTTCGCAGGCAACGCCTTGTTCAGCGTGGCGATCGGCATCGTCGGCCTGGTCTGTGGCCTGCTGTTGGGCATCGGCGCGAGCGCGGCGGCGCTGTTTGGTGTCTATGCCGCGATCTATCTCGTGCGTTGGTACGGACGGGCTTTCGCCTACGCCGAACAGCGGCAGCTGAGCACCACCTTCTCCGACCTGACATACACCGTAGTGCTTGCCGGGGGAGTAGGCTTCCTGCACTTCGCCCAGGCTACCACTTTGCCGCGGGTCTATGCGGTGCTGATTCTGGGCGCGGCGGCGGGCCTCGTCCCGTTCGGGTTGCCGTACCTCGCCACGCAACTGGCACCGCGCACGATGCGCCGGCTCGGACATTACCGAATCGTCTGGAAAGAGCATGCGCGCTGGTCGCTGCTGGGCGTGCTTTCGACCGAGGCGACGATCAACGCGCATGCCTATCTGGTGACGGCGATCGCGGGGCCGGCCGCTTTCGCGCCGATCGCCGCCAGCGCGCTGTTGCTGCGGCCGTTGTCGGTCGGCACCAACGCCCTGTCCGAATTCGAACGTGCGCGAATGGCGCGGATGTTGGCGAATGATGATCTCGCCGGCGCCCGACGGGCGGCAAACGGCTTTCGCATGATGCTGGTGCTGGTCTGGCTGGGCACAGCCGCAATGGCCGCAGCGATCCTGCACTGGGCACCGACTTTGCTGTTTCCCGCGCGCTATGATCTGCACTTCCTGGTTGTCGGTGCGTGCATGTGGATGGTAATCGGCTTCATCCGTATGGCGCGTGCACCGGACAGCGCATTGCTTCAGGCCAGTGGCCGATTTCGGCCATTGGCGATGTCCAGCATGGTTTCCGCCGGTATCTCGGTGGCGGGCGTGCTGGTGCTGTTGATGTTCGCGGGGCCCTTGTGGTCGATCCTGGGATTGCTGGCTGGAGAGATGGTGTACGCCTGGCGGATGAGCCTGCTTATGCACGATCTGCAGCCCAGGCCTCGGTTCACCGCAAGCTCGACAACATTGTTACCACGCTAAGCTTTTCTTGGCATCTGCGTGCGATAAAGCCACGGAACCGTCACAAGGATGCACAGGACCATACTCGTCCATTGTCTCCGGGACTTAGGGGCGATACGGTTAAATGACTGGTGAGGATCGCATCTGCCATGATGCTGTTGCAACGCTCGGCAGGAACGGGCGTGCTTTGGGCCAGTTGCGGAGAGAAGGTATTGTCGGACGTGCACGTGTTATCACTGGACCAAGGGTGAGAGCGCGGAATCACCAGGCTGCAGGCGGGGCTGACGACGACACCTTGACGGTCGGCGGCATCGTGTGTTCGCGCATGAACCGCGCGCAACTTGCCGCCGCCATGGTTGCCGACACGTTGAAGGCGCGAAGCGGGGCGCTGGCCGAGCCGCGAATCGTGATCTCGTCGAACGGGATGGTGATCGCGCGCTACCATGCCGATGCCGAGTTCCGCGGCCTCGTGGATGCTTCGGACATCGTCGATGTCGATGGCATGCCGCTGGTGATGGCCACCAAGCTGTTCTGCCGCACTCCGTTGGTCGAGCGTGTCGCCACTACCGACTTCGTCCGCGACGCCAGCGCCGCCGCCGCCGCGGACGGTATCCGCTTTTTCTTCCTGGGTGCCGCTCCCGGCGTCGCGGATGATGCGGCGCGCAACCTCGTCGCCGCGTATCCGGGTCTGCAGATCGTCGGTACGCGCAACGGCTACTTCCCGCGCGAGGCTGAGGAAGAGGTCTGCGCACAAGTGCGGGAAAGCGGCGCGGACGTACTGTGGCTGGGCATCGGCAGTCCTTATCAAGAGCAATTCGCGTTTCGCAATCGCTCTAGGCTGGGCGGACTGGCCTGGATCCGCACATGCGGCGGGCTGTTCGATTTCTATGCCGAACGCGTGCCCCGCGCGCCCGACTGGGTGCAGGATACCGGGTTTGAGTGGTTGTTCCGCACGCTGCAGGAGCCGCGGCGACTGACCGGCCGGTATCTGCGCACCAATCCTGTCGCGGTCTACCACCTGCTGACCAAGACGCACGACTAGTCCAGCGGGGGCGGTGCGTGGCTCTGGCACGGCGAGCCGCGCTGACTGGGGACGTATTAAACCCTGTTCCTCCTTGGTGTAACCACCTATAGACCTTGTGTGCAGATGCAGCATGAGCGGGATCAGGTGGCGATGTAGCGCTTCGTGTATCCCGCCAGGCTGCACCGTCACCGGGATGGGCAGGACTGACTGCCGGCCCCGCGACAAGATGAGGCAGGCGTAATGGCAATCGGCGTAGATTTGGTCCTGGCGACGCGACCAAACGCGACAACCGGCATCGAACGCTATGCCCTCAACCTGTTTTCCGCGCTGCGTGAGATCGCCCCCGATGCCATCGGCTACATCGACCAGTCGAGCGGCGTCATCGATGGGCCCGGCCTGATCCGCGTAAAGGGAGGCTTTTCGGGTTGGCTAACCTTGCCAGGCCAAAGTGCGTATCGAACCGGGCGGAGCGATATTCTACTGTGTCCGGCTTTTCCGCCCAGCCCGCTGGTCCTCGCAAAGGGCATCCCGGTCGCCCGCATTATTCACGACGACTTCCCCTGGACCCGCACCAAGGCGCTCAACCTGCGCGGTCGCATGCTGTTCAAGCATTTCGAGGCGCTGTTCGCAGCGCGCTATCGCCACGTCTTCGCGCCGACCCAGATGATGGCGCGCAATCTCACCGCCATCCTTAAGAGGCCTGTCGCCCCGATCGGCAACGCGCCGGGTCTCGACCTGACGAAGGCGCCCGCCGTTACCGCGCGTCGCCCCCAGTTCATCGCTGTCGGCACGATCGAGCCGCGCAAGAACTATGAGGCCCCGCTGGCGGCTCTCGATCGCCTGCCACCTGAGTGGACCGCCGCGGTCGTCGGCCGCAAGGGCTGGGGCCCCGTCGCCGAAGCCTGGGACGAACAGCTTCGCCGAACCGGCAGTCGGCTCACGTGGCACGGTCATGCCTCGAACGAAGATCTACTGGCGCTCTACCAGCAGTCGTCCTGCTTCGTCAGCATGTCCTTTGCCGAGGGCTTCAACATGCCGCTGGTCGAGGCGGGCAGCCTTGGCCTGCCGGTCGTCGCCAGCGATATCGAGATTCATCGCAGCGTCGCGCCACCGTGGGCGCGCTTCGTCCCGCTCGACGCCACGCCCGACACGCTGGCGCAAACCATAACGCAGGCCGCCGCGATCCCCATTGCACCCGGTGACGCCGAGGCTTACCGGCGCAAGTTCAGCTGGGGACATATCGCCACAGAGGTCAGGAGCAGGCTGCAGCCATGAAGCCAAGTCTTACCCTCGTCTGGCATGAGGCCGGCAACGCGCTGTATCACGATCGTTTCCGTGAACTGGCCAAGCTGTTCGACCTGACCGTGCTGGGCCCCGCCGTGTTCGCAGGCGTCGATTACGCCGCCGCCGCGCCCGCCGATCCGGGCTTCCGGCTCAAGCTGTTCAAGTCCTACGCGCACCGGCATTGGCTGTCCTACGTCAGCCCCGGCATGCTGGCCTACATTCGGGCCAACAAGCCGCAGATCCTCTACGTTCACGAAGAGCCACATTCCCTGACCGCGTTGCTGACGGTCCGGCTCAAGCGGGACAGCGTGTTCGTGCTCGAAAGCAGCGCGATCAACATGAAGGGCAACTTTTCGGGCCGCAACCTGGCGGAGCGATCGGTCTATGCCCGCGCCGACATCATCTTTCCCAAGAACACCGAAGTCGCCGGCGTGCTCAAGGCGCGCGGCGCCGATCCCGCGCGGATCGTCGCGCCGCTGGGCAACGGGGTGTCGCTGCAGTCCTTCCGGCCGATCGCCACCGCCCGAGAGCAGCTGCAGGAGATGTTCCCGCAGACCGCCGAGGTCTTCGCGGGCGGCATGCTTGTCGGTTTTGCCGGACGCATCTGGCGGCCGAAGGGGCTGGAGACGCTCGCGCGCGCCGCCCGCAAGGCGCAAGTGCCCCTGCTGCTGTGCGGCCCGGTGAGCGATGCCGACGTGGCGACGGCGGTGCAGGATCTAGGCGCGGTGCTGTTGCCGGCGCTTAACAAGGCGCAGCTGCCGCTGTTCTACTCCGCGCTCGATCTCTTCGTCCTGCCCAGTGAGCCGACGCCCAATTGGCGCGAGCAGTTCGGCCGGGTCTGCGCCGAAGCGGTTTTTTGCGGAACCCCGGCAATCGGATCGAACGTCGGCGGCATTCCCAGCGTGGTTGGTGAGGACGCGACCTTCACCCCGGCCGACGTCGACGAACTCGCCGCGAAGATTGAAGCACTCAAAGGCGAAGATGCCCGCGCCGCCTTGCTTGAGAAACAACGTGCGCACATCGACAGCAACTTCTCGTGGTCCGCCATTGCCCTGCGCGTCCAGGCCGAGACTGCGAGACGGGTATGAATTTCATAAAAAAACAACTGCAGCTTCAGCGTGTGCTGAAGGTTCGGCTGGCAAGAAAATCAGAATCACTGCCGCGATGCGCGCATCAGTCCGCACGCGCAATCTTAGGGTAAAATCAAATGCCTCCACCATCCAGGGTAACATTTGATAATCTTCTGCACGGGTTTTTAGAAAACTGCATCTTTCTCGGCGTTTTTCTCAACCTGATATTATCATTTATCAATGCACACGTTTTTGGCGTCAACATAACGGTTGTGACAAGCGTACAGGTAGCGCTGACTATCATAATACTTGTCGTTTCGCTTATTTATACCAAGCAGATTAGTCCAAGGCTGATATTTTCAGCTCTCGCTCTCGTCTTCTTTGTAATTGCGCTTGGCTTGCTTAACAATAAGTTGGTGATCCGCAACGTATACGATGTCACCGTCTTTCCCATCTGCATTATGGCGGGACTAGCCCTCGGGCGGTATAGCAAGGTCAAAGCTTTTTGGGGTCTTGGGATTGTATTGGCGATCTCCCTACTAGACGCTGCGTCACCATCCACTTACTCTGAAATAATTAACCCACAAAGCTTCTATAACAACACTCGTGCTTGGGCAGCGGCAACAGCCATTCAGCAAAAGAAGACTGATGATGAAGGGCTTTATGTTGGAGCTGAAAGAACTGACGGAAACATATTTTCCTTTCTAGGCGTTGATCACCGCGTGGGCGGGCCTTTCCTCGAGCCTCTCTCTCTGGGATACTTTGCAATCATACTTGCGATAATTGTATTATCCTCAAATTTGAGATCGGTTACTAAAATATATGGTATTGGCTATAGTCTATTAATTGCCCTTATGGCTGATACTAGACTAGCTGTTGCCATCATCGTTCTGTTTGCTCTCTCATTCAAGTTTCTCCAACGAATCCCGAAAATCATTCCTATCGCACTTCCTTTCGTGGTGCTCGCCGTAAGTGCCTTGGTCTACAGTTCTCCGCTTATTGATCCGGAGTTAGAATATCGTCTCTCTCTGACCTTCGATCCGCTGATGTCGTCATGGTACGGAGCGCTGTTGGGCTTAGTGAATGACTCAAGATCAGGCGATAGCGGTGTCGTGTATCTTGCAAGTGCCGCAGGGATCATGGGATATTTTCTACTCGTCTACGTCGCATCGGGCCTACTTGTGAGCAGGACGTTTCCCTCGGTCATATCGCTGTGCATCATCCTCTACTTGGTCGTCACATCAATGTTCGGCGCTGCATTTCTGTCGATTAAAACAGTTGCAGTGCTCGGCACCTTCGTCGGGATCATCGCCCGCCAGACTTTACCGCTTGCGAGACCAAGGGCGATAATGGAACGGGATGAACTTAGCGCCGCGTGATTATGATGAAATGCCCATGCTGTTGCTGAACAGCATGGGGTGGCCCCTAGGGGATCTGGCTGGTATCCGCCGGCCAGATCGCCGATGTTAAATCATCAATATGCCAGAATACATCAAAATTGAACCGTGACAGGCAGCATGCGTGCCATGGGTCAGGTCGGGGATCTCATGTCAAAGTTGGCATCCTGACGTTTTGCCCTCAGTCGCTTTACGATAGCATCGCCCACGCTTTTGCCTCTCAACTCGATTAGGTGATATGTGGCTGTCGATACGAGAGTCGCGCAGATGAGAACGACGACATAGCCGCATATGGCGACAAGGTTCGCGCCATACTTACTGCCTGCATTGGGGAGCAGGTCTTCGATGGCACGAAGGAAGAAGAAGTGAGTGAGGTAGATGCTGAAGCTCACCGTCCCGACATGCTTGAGGAGAGGCGATTTCAGCAGAGTCGAACCGGAGAGTGCTCCGCTGGTGACCATCAATGAAAAAAGCAGGTCTGCGGCTATGTAGCTTGATGTCAGTCCCCGCGTCGTTGACGCAAGCAATGTCAGGACGATCGATAGCGGGAACACGATTTTGGCGAGGTGCGCGTGTTTTTGTAGATGTGGAAGCCAAGCTGCGATGCAAATTCCTGACGTGAATGCAGGCAATTGCACGATCCAGAAAAAGTAAGCGAAGTAGCTCAAGTCTTCAGGTTTACCTGGGACGAACATGATTATCGCTTTGTATGTAACAAACGAGAGAATGTAACTTCCTGCGGCGATAGCCAGTGCCGCCCATTTACGATATTTTAGCTTTAGCAAAAATGGAAACAAAAGATAAAACGTCATCTCCGCGCCGATGCTCCACGCACCTGGTGAGAAGCTGTTAACGGTGTTGGGGTGCCAACCGTTGGTAAAAGTCAGCGCAGCCAAACCGCTTATAATCGAATGATCTTTTGGGAGTATGTTTGGAAGAAGTGTTAGGCCAAGCACGATATACGCAAAGGTCGTCAAATAATACATCGGTGCGATACGAAAAAAGCGTTTGATGAAAAATGACGGTATGTCGAGGCGGTCGCGGTCGTAGTTGAGGGTAAGCGTTAGGCCGCTTACTAAAAAGAATAACTGGACTCCTTTTGATCCAAAGTGCATGATATTATCAAGCATCGGGGATACGGGCCCAGAAAACCAGACGATATGTGTTAGGACAACACCAGCCACTGCCAGCCCGCGAAAAGTATCCAGGTATGCAAAGTGGTGTCGCTCTGCCATATTCTTTCCTTTGATATTATACGCCCCAGAGAAAAAGCTGAAGTCGGCAAATGCAAGTTCGTTAATTTTCAAGATCTGTCGTTATTTAATACGTGAAGTGCTTTTGCATGGCGCGTGTATACATCTCACCTAGGTTCACCAGGTTGCCAGCCCTTGCTTAAAGCCATTCCTGCAATCAAGCGCCGGACGTCAACGTTTGCTGCAGCTGCGAAAAGCGTTAGCACAAACACGTAGAGCTTCTAGCCAAATCGTGATCCGTTGCCTAGGTTGGCGCGCCACTGGCGACCGTGGCCGTTTGAAAGTTCGATATGTCAGCCTTTGCAATTTGCAGGTGCCTAAATGCGTAAATGTGCGTGATGCCCTTCTCAGCCGTCATCGCGACAAGCGCCAGTCCCGGGAGGCGGGCGCGTCTGCTCGAGATCGTGCGTTTTATCGTCGAGTTTGCGCTTCTTGAGGAGGTGATCGTCGTTTGGCAGTCGAGCGATCTGCCGGGGCCTGAATTCGACCATCCCAAGTTGCGCATTCTCATGTGCCGTGCGCGCGCAGTTTCGCTTGCGCGCAATCTTGGAGCGTATCAGGCACGGGCCGATTGGGTGTGGTTTCTCGATGATGATACCATTCCCGCGTCGGCGGCGTATCTCGACAGGGCTAAAGCCGTGCTGGACGGCTCGGACTTCGACTTCCTGACGTCCAACGTATGCGGAGACGGTGTTGGTCAGGTCTGTCGCCGGATTTCCGAAGATGTGCGGATCGACGAGAGGACGATTGCGGGCAATTTCTGGGAGCCTGGACTGATCGTCTCGCGTCAGGTCTTCGTCGCCAACCCCTACGATATCTGCCTGGGGCCAGGTTGCCTGCATGGTTCGAGCGAGGGTTCGGATCTTGGTATCCGTCTGCTGCGTGCCGGCCACAAGGGTATGCGCGTGCACGATCTTGAGCTCGATCACCCTGCTATCGACATCCCTGACGACTATCGGAACAAGCTGTTCCTATATGCCCTTGGCAATGGGCTGGTGGCGATCCGCCATGGCGGGAAAGCCGGTTTCGTCCGTACGGCGGGGAAGTCGGCGTTGAAAATGCTGGTGCTGCTGGCGACGCTTCGTTTCTCCGCCGCGCTGGATCAGTTCGTGCGGTTGTGCGGTCTGCTGGTGGGGCCAAGCTTGCGGCCCAGCCCTCCGTTAAACCTGGAGCCATCCTTGCTTGGAAGTCCGGCCATCATCCATGAACTCGGCTCGGTGGCGGCGCAAAGCCAATCGCAGTTTCAAACGAGTCCGTAGTGCGCGGCCATTTGCTTGATCTGCAAATCGTTTCCTGAGTGGGCCACATTGGCGGCCATCAAGGATTCAGCCTGGCTTCCCCGCCAATTCGCCGACACAAAGGTTCCGCCTACCTTTCGGTACAGTGAGCCAGCTTTTCTGGCCATCCAATAGAGCCAGACGTCGTCGGCGGCCGGACAGATGCTCAGGAATGCGTCGCGGTTCAGGACTTCCGGATCGAAGCAGCCCGGGAAGTAGAGCACGCCGCCATGGCCCGTGGCGAACAGATCGGTACGGCCCGCCGCTGGGGGGGTGTCTTCAGAGATATTGCCGTTCCACTCCAGGTAGGGCCGTATCTCGCCATTCTCGAAGCGCGTGATCTGGTTGACCCGGCGGCAATTGATGGTTGGCCTTTCTGGATCGAATTCTTCGGTCAGAACCTTGACCAGATCCGTCGGGTAGAAACAGTCGTCGTCCACAGTGATGATGTAGGCCTTCGGATCGGCCTCGATCGCGGGGATGATCTTCTTGTATGAGCGGATGTCATCGCAGAACAATATGCGCAGTCCGTCTTTCTCAAGCGATCTGACTTGCGAGGGCAAGGCATCCTTGTCCTTAAACGCGATCCAGAGTTGCACTTCATCAGGTTTGACGTGCTGATCCAAAAGGCTCCGCAGGGTCAGGTGAAGGGTGCCAAAGCGTGGGGGATAGCTGGTCAGCGATACGACGACCTTGCCGGGCAGCGTATGCGCCCTGGGCCTTTTTACGGTCGGATAGCGCAACACCTGCTGGTATGCCGCCGCGAGATGACGCGCGATCCTGGCTTTCTCGACCCATTTCTTCAGCAGGTTCGACATATGGTAATCCAAATAGAGTGTTCGATGACACTGCCACGCGATCATGGCAGATTGGCACGGAGAGTTCAGCGCCGTTTATCATAGCTTATAGAACGATAGCTTGGCTTACGAAAATTGGCGTTGGGCGGGCAGCCTCAGGAAGCTGCGAAGTTTCGTCTTGAGGGGCGCCGGCGTCGGTAGCACGTCGATCGTAATGTCGATCTCGCGCCGACAAAGCAGAAGGCACAAGCCAGCGAAGACTATCAACGCCACCGATAGTGCTGCCACGCTTTCGGGAATGCTCTGGGGTGTGAGCCCGATCCGCAAAGCCAGAAGGTAACCGCCCAAGCCCACGATCAGAGCCAGCACTTGGGGTATCAGCACCCGCATGCCGAGGAGGGGGCGTAGTGCCGGTATCTCATGCCGCATGAACAGGATCATGCCAAACAAGGCCAGGTATGTGCAGACGGTATAGCCGATCGCCGCGCCGTTCACGCCCAGCATGTAACCGCCCCAGGCCAGGCAGGTCGTGCTCGTGACCAGCCTGATCGCGTTGGCCGCCAGGACCGGTCCCGAGCGCCCGCGTGCGATAAGCAGCGGCTGGGAGGCCGATATGCACATCGTCGGAAACAGCGGTGCCAGGAATATCAGCACCCATCCCAGGACCGGCCAGGAGTTGCCCAGGAACACGGTTCTGAAGGATTCGGCTCCGAAGATCGTGCAGATTTCCACTGCGGAAAACACGAGGCTGCACGCCACGACGATCTTGACGTACATCGACAGCACCTTGTCCGGTTCGTCGTTCGCCTTGGCAAAAATAGGCAGCAGCACGTTGGCAAGAGGCGTGAACGTGAAGCTGAGGATGAGGTCGATGATCGTGCGCGCCAGCCTGAATGCGCCCGCGCCCGCAGGTCCGGTAAAGTAGCCGACGACCAGATCCGACAGGCGGGTGTTCCCCTGAATCAAGGCGGTGGAGGCGCAAAGCAGTCCGGACTGCTTTGCCACGACGCCCGCTTCGGCTCTCGTGAAGCGTTCGAACATGCGTACCGGGGCGGCAAAGACAGCGGCAACCGACATGACCGCCGCCGTCAGAATGGTCTGAACGACAAGGCTCCATGCGCCATAACCCAGCCAAGCCAGCAAAACACAGGCAAGCCCGGCCAAGGTGATCCCGACCGTGCGGCGAATGGCGAGAAGCCGGAATTCGAAGCGCCGGGTCATCTTGCCTTGCGAGACGGCTCCGAAGGCGGCCACGATCGGCACGCAAGCGGTCGCCATCATCAGCGGTTGGATCTCGGGGGCACGGACCAGCACGCTTACCGGACCGGCAAAAAAGAAGATCAGCAGACCCAGCACGAGTCCGGCAGCCATGTTGACCCAAAACGCGGCCGCTTCGAACGAAGGGCGAAGTTCCTTATCTTGCACGACTACCTGGCTTGCGCCCTGCATGACTGCGGCGGCGACGGCTGCGGGTGCCACGGCCATCGCTGCGAGGCCGAACGCCGTCGGAGCCAGCAGCCGCGCCACCACGAAAAAGACCACGGTCTGGAAGAACCGCTCACCGACGGTCTGGACGATATTCCAGAAGAACCCGGATGCGGCGATACGCCGGTTCGACATGGTCTGCCTCAGCTACGAATGCACGAAGCAGGCTGCCCGGTCGCTTGATCGTGGTTCAACGCGTACGCTCCAGATATCGTTCGAGCAGGCGTGTCTGGGGCTTCTCGACCCCATCGACGGGATCGGTCGATCCAAGATTTTTTCCCCAGCTGCCACCACCGGCAAAATACGTCGCACCGACGAAGACGTCCCTGTTCGAAATCACCGTTGCCAGCAAGGCATCGAGTTCCGTGAGAAAGTCCTTGGCGGGACCACAGCCGAACTCTCCCAGAAAGAGCTTCTTGCCATTGGCTCGCGCCCAAGCCGTGACTCCTTGAAGAGTGGTCGAGCCGGCTCCTGGAACAACCGGTGCCTTGCCCGATCCGCCAAAGCCCACGTTCAGGTACTGATGAATGTCGAACGCATAATTGTTGGCTGGATCATGCGCATCCAGCATGACCTGGCTGTTACGGCTCTTGAGCCAGGAATGTCCGCCGGTCCACGCGTTTCCGGAGAAAAGAACTTTCGAGGATGCTCCCGCCCGGCGGATGGCCGAGCAGGCCGCATTCTGCGCATCCAGATTGGCAGCGTCGGGCATGTCGTGCGGTTCGTTCATGAGGTTGTACCACACCAGCGACCGCGATTTATAACGCTCACCCATGCGACCCCAGAAATCCGCGAAGTCGTCGGTTGTCACTCCGGAGCCATCGACGCCAATGATTTGCTTTTCGCGCCGACCATAATTGTGCGCGTCAAGGATGGCGACGGCCCCTCTCGCGTTCATCGCGGTCACCAGCCCGTCCAAGCCTTCCAGGGCCGAATCCAGGAGCGGGCCCTGCAATTCGGGCTGGAGTCTCTCCCAGCGGAACGGCACGCGAAACGCATTGAAGCCTTTGTCCAGGTAGTAATCGAGGTTTGCCTGCCCCGGCCATCCCCAGCGATTGCCGATGGCTTCGAACTCCGCTCCGGCAAGATTTACGCCTAAGCGAAAAGTCGCTTGGGACCCTCCTCGTACAGAGCGCGCCTCACCAAGGGTCGTGACTGAGTGTGACGCACCGAGCGCGACTGCCAAGGCGCCGTGCTGGATGAAATCTCTGCGCGATCTGGTAAACATACCTAATCTTCTGCGCACAACGATCTTGCATTGCAACATGCAATCTAGAAGCTGTCATTTGTTCGCGGTAGTCCGTGCTGAGCGCCCTATATCTGTGCTAAAACTGGGCGGCTGCCCAGTAGGCGAGGTGCTTGACCTATGTCCCCGTTCAGGACGCAATCAGTTTTCGTGCGCCGTCGCAGCACGGCGGTGAGGCCGCTGAGATTATGAACCAGCCTGAACCTATGCCGAGACGCAGGCGTGGCGCGGGAGCGAAGCTTGAATAGCGGTCGACGCGACCACTCATGTCTCATGCGGCCCGGCCAACCATCGACCTTTCGACTTTCTCGATCGTCGAGGTGCGGTTTTTACGACTTCCCAAGCTCACGATGCGCGCCAAAATAGCAGGTGATGGAAGCGCGCAATCACTTGGAGCTCGGCGTAGAATGCCACTTAACCGTGAAGAGGTGCCGGCGTCCGCAAGATCTCAGCCGAGACGGATGGCGTGACAGCACCTCGATTGCCTGACGCGTGACTTGAAAGTTTTCCAAATTTCACCGTTCCCGCATCGTCGACCAAGCTGTCACGAATGCGCGATCTACCTCTTCAACCATTAAAGGAATCAACGCACATGACCGATCGTAAATCGCATCCCCGAGTGGAAAGATTGATCGTCGATCGCTGGAGCCCGCGCGCTTTCGATGCGAGTGAGATGCCACAAGAGGATTTGGACGTGATCCTGGAAGCCGCAGGCTGGGCTCCCTCTGCTTATAACGTGCAGCCCTGGACCTTCCTATATGCAAAGCGTGGCGACGCAAATTGGGACCTGTTCCTGAATCAGCTTGTCGATTTCAACCAGGGCTGGGCCAAGAATGCTTCTGCCCTGGTCTATGTCGTCTCAGACACGCTTATGCGATCCGAAAAAGGCGATACGCAGAACCATAGTCACAGCTTCGATGCAGGGTCTGCCTGGACATTGGCGGCGCTGCAGGCCTCGGCGATGGGATATCACACCCACGGTATGAGCGGGATCAAGTTCGGTGAAGCGGAAGCAGCGCTTGGCATACCAGAGGATCACCGGCTGGAAGCGGCCTTCGTGATCGGCAAGATCGCGCCGAAGGAGGTCTTGCCGGATTATCTTCAGGAGCGCGAAGTCCCGAGCAGCCGCAAGCCTCGGAGTGAGATCGCTCGCCAGGGCAAGTTCGCCTGATATCGAACCCAACGGACCTGCCACAGGTTAAACCGCGCTCACTACGGTTAGGTCATCCAGCTCGCCAGCCTGGCGCGATCTTCGGATCGCACTGGGCTGGCGGCGCGATGCGGCTAGTAACAGCCCGAGCCGAGCACGACCGCCGGTACGGTCCGCGCCAGTATCGCGATGTCCAGTGCGACATTGCGGCTGCGCGCATAGGCGGTGTCGAGCGCCACCCGCCGGCGGTAAGTCGTGTTGTTGCGGCCGCTGATCTGCCACAGGCCGGTGATGCCCGGCTTCACGCTCATGTAATCGACGATGTACTGGCGATAGCGAATGACCTCGCCTTCGACGATTGGGCGAGGGCCAACCATGCTCATCTCGCCTCGCAGTACGTTGAAAATCTGCGGCACTTCATCCAGGCTCGAACGGCGTAGTAGCCGACCGATCGCGGTGATACGTGGATCCTTGCGCAGTTTGTGATCGCGCGACCACTCCAAGCGCGCCTGGGGGCAATCGATCAGATGGCGTTCCAGCACTTCGGCTGAGTTCACCACCATCGATCGAAACTTGTAGCACGGAAAGGATTTCCCGTCCTTGCCGATCCGACGATGCGCGAAAAGCACCGGCCCTGGCGAAGTCAGCTTCATGGCCACGATGATCAGCACCAGCAGCGGGAGCAGCAACAATACCGCCGTCAGGGCGATGGTGATGTCCATGGCCCGGGTCAGTATCGCGTCTCGCGTCGCTGCTTGGTCACGATCGCCGCGCAAGAGGGTCGCGGCTTCGAAAGAAACCTGGTTCGTCGCACTGACCTGCATGGCCGTCCTCGTCGCTGGGGAAGGGGATAGCCCCGGAATTGCTTCCGGGGCTACGATCAGAAGGCGTAGTTGACCTGATAACCCGATTTGCGGCGGCGCATCGCGAAACCGGTGAAGCCGACACCCGCGATCATCATCAACCAGGTGGCAAGTTCGGGCACTGCAGCCGAGAACGTGACGTTGCCCGAGTAGGAGCCGGCGCCCCCCGAAAGGCCGCTGATCGAGATCGTTTGCGGCCCGGCCGAAACCGGCTTGCTGAGACCGCCGGAATACAACGTTCCGCCCAGATTCACGAAGTTGATCGCCGACCCGTTGAACAGTGCCGTCAGGTTCTTGATACCGGTTACGGTCTTCAGATAGATGACGCCGACATCGGCCGTGCCCGTGGTGGGTACGGTGAAGTCGATCGTGTCCGTGAAGGTCCCGGCCGGAATTGCCGAATCGTAGAATGCTCCGGTGCCATTGGTGATCGAGGTCGATCCGCTGCCCGCGAAGGTCGTGGCCTGCGCGGGCGCGCTGAGGGTTAGTGCCGATGCGATGAGCGCGGATGCGGCAAGTACTTGACGACTTGGCATGATTAAAACTCCCCTACAGGAAAAATACGTATCTTCTTTAAAGGCGAATCAGAGTTAATCTGTGCCTATGTAAAGTTCTCACGAATTTTTGTGCAGCGCAACGAGGGGTAGTTCCATTAGCGCAGGCGACTTGCTGTAAAACTGATTGTCTAAAATCCGCAGTTTTACGTCAAATAATAACCGTAACTACTGTAGATATACGTAGTGGATGGTGATCTGTTTTCAAACACTTCGCGCGGTTTCCGAGCTAATTCACCATTACCCGCATATGTCGGATGCAAATTTCATTGCAACTGCGAAGGGGGGCTCAGCGTCGGGATGCGCGTACTCGTGACGAGCTTCGCACTTCGATACCTTATCGGTAGGCAAGAACGGCGACGATTATAGCCGTCCAGATGCCAACGCCGATGCTGACGCCTGTGATGAGCCCGCTTGCTCCACCGATGCGGTCGTCATCAACAAATTGGCTGGCTTCGTCGTCGCTCGAACATCTCGTCGGATCCGACGGAGGGGACGATTTGTTGGGTCTGTCTGCATTTGCGACCTCTCGCCGCGATGCGCGCCCTAGCTTGTGATAAATCCCGGCGATGCCACGATGACGAGGATGCACAGCGGACCTTTCCTGACGGGATGAATAACTAGTCGTTACATCCATTCCGGGTAAAAAGCATTTCAGTCGATTTGTCGATCGCAGCCGATCCACTGTCTCGCCAAAGCTCGGCGAGGCAGTTGGATTTATGTCTTCGCACCGGGGCTGCGGCGTATCCTGGCATTCTAATGGCGTCACCATGGAGTTGATCTGATTGGTGGTGGCCGACCGCATGCGCTCTAGACAGGCGATGCCGTCTGCTGATGCCCCCTTGATCTATACAACGACTGAGCTTGGCGACAGCTTCGGTGAAGGCATGTCGGCGGCCGGCCATCCCAGAGGCGACGATTCCTCTGGTACGGGCAGCGATTCGTCCGCGCCGATCGGGCATTCGTCCGATGGATGGTGGTTGCGCCATGCCTTCATTCTCTTTGCCGCAGCGATCACGGCGCTACCAGGTCTGGTCGCGTTGGCGCGTAACTACTGGTCGACCGAGCAGGGCGCGGCCGGCCCTATCATCCTGATGACAGGACTTTGGCTTTTGCATCACGAAGCCTCGGGCTTTCGCGCAAGGCGCGATCCCGCAGCCCGCTGGCTCGTCCCGGTCGGGCTGGTGCTGCTGGGCGGCTGCATCGTTGTCGCCACGATCACCGCCAAGCAATGGCTCCAACTGCTTGGGATCTACCTGGCCTTGGCGCTTACGCTCTACGACGTTCTGGGTTGGAGCCAGTGGAAGCGTCTTCGCGTACCCATCCTCTACCTCGCCTTCGTCATTCCGCCGCCGGACAGTGTCGTTGTGCCTATCACCCATTCGCTAAAGGAGCTGGTGGCCAACGCTGCGATCGGGATTCTGGCAGGCCTGGGATACCCGGCCGCACGCGACGGTGTCCTGCTTTACATCGGTCAGTACGAACTGGTGGTGGCAGCGGCGTGTTCGGGGATGAATTCGCTGGTCAGCCTGACCGCGATCGGGCTGTTCTATGTCTATCTCCTGCATCGGGCGCATACGCGATACGCGGCGCTGCTGGCGATACTGATGATCCCGGTCGCCTTGTTCGCCAACGCCGTGCGGGTGATCGGCCTGCTGCTGATAACGTACTACGGCGGCGAAGCCCTGGGTCAGGGCATCCTGCACGAGGTTGCAGGGCTTTTCATCTTTTTGGTCGCGCTGACCACGCTCGTCACGATCGATAAGCTCTTGGCCCCCTTGTTGCTGCGAAAGGGGAAGCGCGCGTGACGACAGGATCATCCGCGACGATACCCGCAGGGCCGTCCCGGCTTCGTTTCGATCGCCGTGATCTGCTGGCGGGATCGCTGTTGCTGGCGATTACCGGAGCATCGCAGCTGCTCAAGCCGGTCCGCATGTTCGACACTCTGAGCCACGATGAACTCTCGGCCGCGATCCCCCGGCAAGTGGGCGCCTATCGGTTTGCGACCAGCTCTGGACTCGTGCTTCCGCCTACCGATGAATTGTCCGAACGGCTCTACGATCAGGTGCTGACGCGGGTTTACCTCGCGCCCATGCGATTGCCGGTCATGGCGCTGTTCGCCTACGGCAGCGTGCAGAACCTTTCGCTTGAGCTGCACCGGCCGGACGAGTGCTATCCGCAGCAAGGGTTCACCATCACCGAGCCAAGGCTTCTGCCCCTTGTCCTGGGCGCGCATCGCATCCCGGCAAGCCTGCTCACGGCAACCCGGCCCGACGGCTATGTCGAGCAGGTCGTGTTCTGGTCCCGTATCGGCACGCGGTTTCCCGCCGATCGCACGGCGCAGTCGCTCCAGGTCGCGCGCGAGAACTTCGCCGGGCGGATGCCCGATGGGCTGCTGGTCAGGCTCTCGATCCCGACTGTGAGCCGTTCGGCGGCAATCGCGACGGCACTCGCTTTCCTCACCGAATTGAACAACAGCCTGTCGTCAAGCGGACGGCGGATCATGTTCGGCCAAGCCAAGGACATCCCAGCATAATGCCCACCCGCATGCAGACCCGCTTGAGTCGATCGCTTGCGGTCATCATTTTGGCCGGCATGTCGGTCGGGTGCAGCAAGAAGGCCGCCGAAGGGCAGGTCGTGGCTGTCGTGGATGGCGAAGAGGTCACGCGACGTGATCTCGCCGGTGAGCCAGGCGCGACGGCCATGTCCGATGGCGATGCGGCGCGATCGTCGCTCGGAGTCGTGTTGCAAGGCGTGGTGGATCGCAAGCTCGCCGCTGCGGAAGCGCAGCGGCTGGCACTGGATCGCACCCCGCAATATGTCGCGCAGGCGAAACGGTTGGACGAGGTCATGTTGAGCCGCACGCTGTTCGACCGCTGGGCCGCCGAGATGCCGGAACCCGACAAGCGGGCCATCGCGCGATTCGTGGCCGCCAATCCCCAGCGCTTCGATGGACGCAAGCTGTTTCTGGTCGATCGGATTGAAACGGTGATGGGCCAGGGGCAGAGCGCAGCGCTCGCTCCGCTGCAATCCAACGATGCGATTGCCGCATATCTCGATTCCCGCTCGCAATCCTATCGACGCGAGCGGGTGGTGCTGGATTCGTCGACACTGCCTCTCGCGCTGTATCGCCGCCTGCTTGCCCAGGCACCCGGCAACCCGCTGGCGATTGGCAAAGGCGATAATCTCGTCGCACTTGCAGTGATCGAGGCGCGCGATGCCCCGCTGAATGCCGCCGACGGCGCCGCCGAAGCCGTGACGGCGATCAAACAGCAGGCAGTTCAAAGGAAGCTGGCCACCTTACGCAAATCGGCCGATATCACGTATCAAGCTGGGTATCGACCGCAGACCGGAAAGTCGGAGTAAGGCAAGGTTCTACCAAGCGGGTTGGCGAAGTATCGCTGGCTTCGATTTGGTTCGCAGACCAGAGTGGCTTCGGGCCTGCCTACACCGCCTCGCTCGCCCGCCTGCTCGCCGATCCGGTATCTGCGACCAAACATCAGAGTGGCGTGGGGTACCTGACGCTCGGCTGTGCCAGCATCTCACGTCGTTTACACGCGAGCGCCACTTGTCGATATGTGGAGCCGCTGGTCTACGCTTGTCCGCGTCGCCGCCGTTGTCTTCCTGAGCGTCACTGCTGTACTGGCAGCCCTATGCCTGTAGTAAGGGCGACCGCGGCCTCGGGGTGCTGCACGAGGCCGCCAGCGAGGCCTTCACCGATGCAGCGGCCTTCGCGTGACGGTTGCAAGCCATTTGCGAACGGGACGATCAAGCCATTTCTCTGCGAATATCGCAACAACGCTCATGCCGATTAGGAATGCGATTTCTAGAAGCGGGATCGACCAGGGAAACCTCGCCTGCAACAATTTTGCTGCGAAGATCTCGAAGCGTTGGAACGCGCCATGAAGCGCATAGATCGGAAACGATATCAGGCCGAGTTTGGTGAACACGGGTATCAGGCCTGCACCGGGTTCGCGCGTGGCCGCCAGAATGAGCAGCGGATATCCGATCATGACGACCGCCAAGTCGTAGAAGGCCTGCTGCTGGGTCGGTATAGCGAACGAAGCGATCAACAGGGTAGTCGCGATTGCGGGGTGCAGCCGCAGCCAGGGCAAGGCACCAGATTGCCACACTCGAAAGAAAGCAACACCAACGAAGAACGAGTAAAAGTGAGCTATTGGATCGCAAGGATTTCTGGCGCTCATCCAGACTATGAAGGAGAAAGATTTAATAGCTAACTCCGTATTAATATGTATGAGAGACGCTGCTTACTGAGGGGGGAGCTCAGTTGAAAGTGCATTTCGGGGGGGTGATCGATGGCTGAGCGTGAGCGATACGAATTTCTAGATGGCCTTCGTGGCTTAGCTGCAGTCGGTGTGATGGTGATGCACTATACCGATTATCTTGGGGCACCTTTATTGCCAAGCGCGGCGCTCGCTGTAGATTTCTTCTTTATGCTCAGCGGCTTCGTACTTGTTCATGCATATGGGCACCGCGATAATGGGAATATCCTCAAGTTCATGGTCGCGAGAGTCGTGCGCCTCTATCCCATGTTTTTAGCTGGTATAGTCATAGGCGCGCCATGGCTATTTATTAAAGTTGCCGAAAGTGGCGCAAATCTGCAGATCGCCTATGGTTCACTCGCACTGAATCTTCTCTACCTTCCATATTTCGGTGATCTACCGCAATCCATTTGGGGTGGCGCGCCTTCGGCCCCGCTTTGGCCGGTAAACAATCCAGCTTGGTCTCTATTTTTTGAGATGATTATTAACATAGCTTTTTTAGCGCTTATTCGCTGGCGTTTTATAAGCTTGATCCTTCTAGCAGCGGGGGCGTTTATAGGCATTTATGTGGTCGGATTTTTATCGGCCCGTTTAGTGGGTCACCATGGGTTGATACTCCCAGCGGGCTGGGGTCAGGTCGGATTTTCTGGCGGATTCCCGCGAGTGACCTATGGGTTTGTTACCGGCATGATTATCTATTATGCAACACGGTCTGCAGTGTATGGAAAGTATAAGCCGCAGCAGCAGCACTCGTTGGTGCTTGCAATGCTTAGCTGTGCCATCCTCTTGCTGATGTTTTTGACACCTTTGCCGAAAGGTTTCGGAGCGGTGATCTATGCCATCCAATCTGCAGCAGTTTGCCCTCTTCTTCTTATCATGGGAGCCTCGGTAAATATCACGAGCTTAGGCGTCATGAAGTTCGTTAAGTATTTGGGATTCCTTTCATATCCGATATATTGCATTCATATGCCCATTCGTAACGAGACTGAGTTGATCTTCACCGGGGCACACCAAGGCTTGGTGTCGCTTATCGCATTTGGCACTACTTTGATTTCAGCAGCTGCCCTTGGATCCCTTTATGATGTTCCTGTACGCCGCTGGTTATCATCGCTAAGAGGTCGGGGGACATCTGCTCTTGCATAGCGACCCCTCAGTTAACTTGATCTAAGCGCCACCTAGGGTAAGCGCCCTTGCTACGGCTAGGTCAGTACTTCCTGTATCAAGCATGCATTCTACTGCGGATGAAGCAGAGCCGTACGCATGTGCCCCCTCTTTGACCTATCCGCCCGCCTGGGAAGCCGCCCGCGCGCGCATCGAGACAGGTGAGTCGTCGAGAGCCTGATTTTATCCCTCGACGACCTTGGTGGCGATACGCATCTCGAAGACAATCAATCCGAAATCGACAGGCTTACGTGGTCCGCATGGGCGATCCGGCGTGGTGTGAGTGGCACACGCTTCCCGGCGCAACCCGCAGGCCTGTAAAGCTGAACGCCATGCCGACAGACGATTGGCGCGGCTCGACCGTTGAGGGAGGAAGAGCACGACGCGCTGAAGGATGCCCAGCGTCGTGAGGACAAGGTCCGCCGCGATGGTCAGGGCGAATGGGTGGCTGGCCGATCGCCGGCCAGGCTGCGCCCTCGAGTGACCCTGGCGAGGGCGACGGCGGCGAACTCATCGCGCAGTGCGAGCCCGAACTAAGCGACAACTGGGGCGACCCAGATCCGGACCATCATCGGCCCCGGCTTGGCTTGCCCGTGCCCGGGGGTCCCTTGTCCGCTTCGATGAGGTGGCATCGGCGTCGCTTGCGTGTCGCTTGGAGGGACCGATGGTTCTTGGCAAATGACGGGGAAGACCGGCTCTCACACGCAACGGACCGCAACACGGCAAGATCCGCCCGAAGGCGCGTTGTAGGGCCGGTTATCGAAAAATGGAGGCCCGAGCCGGAATCGAACCGGCGTGCGAGGATTTGCAGTCCTCTACGTAACCACTCCGCCATCGGGCCATCCGGGGCGTGCCCCGTTTCCGGGAAAGGGGCGCCTAGCAATCCTGCCGGGTGGGCGCAACTCGATTCGCAACGATTGGCGGCTCGCTGGCGGTACTGCTCAGCGTGCGGCGGTGTGGCCGTAGAGGGCGGGCTGGCTGGTGTAGCCCTGGAACAATGCGCGGGCGATGCTGGCGATACGGCCTTCGCGATTCACGCGGTTGCCCTGGCCGGTGACGTAGATGGCGACGGCATAGGCGTGGCCATCCGGCGCCTGGATGATGCCGACGTCGCTCGACGTGTTGCTGAGCGAACCGGTCTTGTGCAGCACCGTGGTGCCGCTGGGCAGCAGCGCCGGGATACGGCGCTTGCCGGTGACGCAGCGGCCCATCGCGCCAAGCAGGACGTCGCGGCTCGATCCGCTCAACATCTGGCCACTGTAGATCTGCGAGAGCAGACGCACCATCGCCAAGGGCGTGGCGCTGTCGCGGGTGTCGATCACGGTCGCGGGATTGACCGCGCCGTCATCACGCACCAGCGTGGCGATATCGCGATCGATGTGCCAGTCGGACACGCCGGCGCGGCGCACCCAATCGTTGACCGCACGCGGGCCGCCCACGACCTTCAGCAAGGCGTCGGTGGCGTAATTGTTGGAACGGGTGAGCATCAATTCGATCAGGCTTCGCGCACTCATGTACGAGCCCGGGCGCACCGGGGCGACGGCGCTGGAAAACCGGGCCGAGGGCACCGGCATCATCAGCGGGAATTCGCTGCTGAGGGTCCAGCGCCCTTGATCGACGCCTTCGAGGAAGGTTGCAGCGATCGCGATCTTGCTGGTGCTGGCCATGGGGAAGCGTTGATCGCCCAGAACGTCGATCGTGCGGCCCGTCGCAAGGTCGAGCGCCGCGACGCCGATGCGGCCCTGCGATGCCTCGGCCAGGCTGGCCAATTGCTGCTCGAAACCAGGCAGGTAGCGGCGCTGCGACTGGAGCGGGGCGGCGGGTTGCAGCGGGGTGGCGGGCTGCATCCTCGTGCCGAGCAGGCTGTCGAACGCGCTTTGCACCTCGCCGATGCCACCGCTGTCCAGACTGCCTGCATGTGAGGGCGCGAGCGGCATGAGCACGGCGGTAGCCGCCATCACGATCCGGTAGAATCGGTTCATAACAATCCTGTTTGCCCCCACGGCGTAGCCCACAATATGGCCCGCGACCTTTCTGAAAAGGTTAACGAACCTGCTGCGAAACGCCACTGACAAGCGACGAACCGCTGATTTCTTGCGCCAATTGCCGGAACGGTCTCGTTTGCACGAGAATTTCGCGGTGTTGGATCAGTCGGGGGAGCCGGTCAGATCGCGTATTGCGCGCCCAGTTCGATCACCCGGTTGTGCGGTATGCGATAGTAATCGGTGGGATCGGCGGCGTTGCGGTAGAGCGCGAGGAACAGGAAATCCTGCCACAGCGGCATGCCGACATCGGCGCTCATCGCGAAGTTGTTGCGGCCGATGAAGAAGCTTGCGCGGTCGACGCCGGGGATGCGCTCCGCCGCCGCGATCAGGTCCTCGCGCACGGAGGGCGTTTCCATGAAGCCGTAACGCAGCAGCAGGCGGCAGAAGTTCTCGTCGACAGGTACGATCTCCAGCCGATCGGCCGGATCGCAAGTGGGGCGGCGCAAGGTGCGGATCGTCGCGACGTAGTTGCGCCTGTGCAGGACGTGATTGTGCTTGATGTTGTGCAGCAGCGCGTGCGGCGTCAGGTCGTTGCGGGCGGTGAGGAAGATCGCGACGCCCTCGACCCTGGCGGGAGGGCGAGCGGCGAGGCTGCGGGCCATGTCGACGAGCGGGATCGCGCCTTCATCCTCCAACGAGGCGATATAGCGGCGGCCCCGGTTCCAGGTTAGGATGACGATCAGGATCATCGCTCCGACCAGCAATGGCACCCAACCGCCTTCGATCACCCGCAGGCTGTTGGCGCCGAAGAACAGCAGGTCGATCGTGATGAACGGAAGGATCAGCGCGATTGCCGCAGGGGCGCTCCATTTCCAGCGACGGCGCAGGACAAGGTACGCGAGGCAGCAGGTCACCACCATCGTGCCGGTCACCGCGATACCATAGGCAGCGGCCATCGCCGACGAATTGCGGAAGCCCAGCGCCAGGATGAACACCCCCGCCAGCAGCATCCAGTTCACCGCGCCGATGTAGATCTGTCCCGAATGCCCGGCCGAGGTTTGGCGGATGTTGAGGCGCGGGAGCAAGCCCAGCTGGATCGCCTGCTGGGTGAGCGAGAAGGCCCCGGTGATGACGGCCTGGCTGGCGATGATGGAGGCCGCGGCGGCAAGCAGCACCATCGGCAGACGCACCGCCGGCGGGATCATCAGGAAGAACCAGTCCTGATTGTGAAACACCTTGCCGCTGGCTTCGGCCATGTCCAGCGCGTGGATCGCGAAGGCGCCCTGACCCAAATAGTTGAGCGTGAGCGCCGGAAAGACGAGCGCGAACCAGGCCAGCCGGATCGGCAGCCTGCCAAAGTGACCCATGTCGGCGGTGAGCGCTTCCGCTCCGGTGACGGTCAGGAACACCGCGCCCAGCACGAACAGGCCCAGCACGCCGTGGTGGATGACGAACATCACCCCATGCCAAGGCAGCAGCGCGGCGAGGATGCCGGGGCCATCGGCGATGTGGATCGCGCCCAGTGCCGCCAGCGCCAGGAACCAGACGATGCAGATCGGGCCGAACAGCTTGGCGACCGATGCCGTTCCGCGCGATTGGGCCAGGAACAGGCCGGCCAGGATCACCAGGCTGATGACGAGGATGCGATGCTCGGTGAAGAACGGGCCGATGCCATGCAGCGAGCGCATGCCTTCGACCGCCGACAGCACGGTGAGCGCCGGGGTGATGATCGCGTCGCCATAGAACAGCGCCGCGCCGATCGCGCCCAGCACCAGCATGGTCCCGCCGATCCGCGCTTCCTTGCCGCTGGCCAGCGCCAGCAGCGCCAGTACGCCGCCTTCGCCTTCGTTGTCGGCGCGCATGAGGAACAGCACGTACTTGATGGTGACGATCAGGATCAGCGCCCATAGCATCAGGCTCATGACGCCGAGGATTTCCTCGCGGACCAGGCCGTCGGATGCGGCCTGGGCCAGCGCCTCGCGAAAGGCATAGAGCGGGCTGGTGCCGATATCGCCGAACACCACCCCGATCGCGCCGATCGTCAGTGGAATGACCGGGCCGTGCGGCTGGTGGTCGTTGGCCTCGGCATGCTCGTGCGCCGATGTCGCCATCGGGGTTGTGGCAGGATCGGCAGGTACAGACGCATTCGTCATCGTGACACGCCCCGTATGGAACAGCCCCTGCGAGATCGCGGGCGGCGCGCTTTACGCTTCCTGCATCGCCGTGCAAGCGGATTGATGGGACGCGAGACACCGCCCTCGTGGGCAAGGCGGATCATCTCGGCATCGACGCGTCGATACCGGCCCCGTGCTGCAAGGCCGGTCGCTTTTGGATCAACGCTTGTCGGTCGGCTTGGCGACCCCGCGCGCCGCGCTCCAGGCCTGCTGTCCGTTGATCCAGGTTTCCAGCACTTTGGTCTGCCGCAGCGCGTCGGGCGTCGCCGTCGACGGATCGCGGTCGACGAACAGGAAGTCCGCCTTTTGACCGAGCGCGATGCGGCCGAGCCGGTCCTCGGCGAAC
Source organism: Novosphingobium sp. TK46 (assembly GCF_055361525.1). Classification (NCBI taxonomy): domain Bacteria; kingdom Pseudomonadati; phylum Pseudomonadota; class Alphaproteobacteria; order Sphingomonadales; family Sphingomonadaceae; genus Novosphingobium; species Novosphingobium sp. TK46. Next base: position 1,200,819 of record NZ_CM143963.1, on the reverse strand, counting down.
ATCGCATAGGCCGCACCGGCAGTGTAGGCTGTCAATGCCTGAGCCAGGGTCAGCCGTTCCTGCGGTTGCCATCCGCCAGCAGGCTGGCCATCGGCGCCCTGGCGGCTGATCGCGGCGGCGAGGCCGACGAAGGGCGTGGGCGGCTCGACCGGCGTATCCGATCCGAACGCCAGCGTGGCGCCGGTCGCGGCGATCGAGCGCCAGGCATAGGCTCCGGCAAGCCGGTCGGGGCCCAGTCGCGCCTCTGCCATGACCCGGTCGGACGGTTGGTGCTGTGGCTGCATCGAGGCGACGACGCCGAACTTGCCGAACCGGGCGATGTCGGCGGGCGCGACGATCTGCGCATGTTCGATCCGCCAGCGCCGGTCCCCCTTGTAGGTGTCAGAGAGCTGTTCGATCGTATCCAGGACGGTCTCGTTGGCCTTGTCGCCGATAGCGTGGACGGCCACCTGGAAGTTGTCGATCGCGGCGCGGCTCATCAGGTTACCCAACTGAGTCTCGTTCATCATCGGCAGGCCGGAGGTGTCGGGGGCATCGGTATAGGGCGCCTTGAGCCACGCTCCGCGCGAACCCAGCGCACCATCTAGATAGAGCTTCACGCCCTGCAGCTTGAGGCGGTCGTCATAGAGCCACTGCGTCGGCTTGGGCCCGCCGATCAGCGCCATCGCATCGACGCCCCTGGCGTAGGAGACAATCCGCACGCGAAGGTTGCCCGCATCGGCGGCGCGGCGATAGGTCTGCCAGTCCTCGATCGTGGTGCCCATGTCCGCCATTGCGGTGACCCCCTGTCGCAGGAATTCCAGCTGCGCCTCGCCGAAGGCGGTATCGCGATCGGACGGACGCGGCGCCGGAACCTTGGCATGGACCAGCTCCTTGGCGGCATCGATCAGCACACCGGCGGGCTTGCGGCTGCCGGCGAGGCGCTCGATGTGGCCGCCGGTGGGATCCGGCGTGGCCTCGGTCACCTTGGCGGCATTCAGGGCGGCGCTGTTGACCCAGGCGGCGTGGCCATCGACGCGCGACAGATACGTTGGCTTGCCCCCCGTCGCCCGATCGAGTTCCGCCGCCGTGGGCATGCGGTCCAGCCCCCAGTTCGCCTGGTTCCAGCCGCCGCCCTCGATCCAGGCGCGGTCCGGGTGCGCGGCGACATAGGCGGTGACCCGCGCCAACGCCTCGTCCAGCGAGCGCGCGGCAGACAGGTCGAGCGTCAGCTTGGAAAAGCCGGTTTCCATCACATGGACGTGCGCATCGATCATGCCCGGCACCACGACGCGGCGCTTGCCGTCTACCTTGTACGCCACCTGCTTGGGGCGCTTGTCCTTGTCGTGATAGACGGCGGCGATGCGCCCCTGCGCATCGATCAGCAGTCCGGTGAAGCGCTCCAGCCCGCCCTTGCCGTCGGGCGTGACGCCGATGACGTCGTCGACCAGGATGCCGGTCGGAGGCGGGGCCTTCGCCTGCGACGTCGTGGTGATCGCAAGGAAGGGCAGGAAGGCGCCGGTGACTGCAAGTCGCTTCAATGTCATGTGTTCTGCCTACGCCCTCAACTCATCATCCGCCGCGGGAATGACGAAGGTTCTTTCGCAATGTTCCAAGCCGGACGAAGCGGGATCGATCACTTCCCCCGGCGCGGCAGGCGCTTGATGATGGCGCTGGTGTCCAGCCGACCGCCGCCCATCGCCTGCACGTCGGCATAGAACTGGTTGATCAGCGCGGTCATCGGCAGCGACACGCCAAGGCCCCGTCCTTCGTCCATCGCCAGCCCCAGGTCCTTGCGCATCCAGTCGATCGCGAAGCCGAAGTCGAACTCGTCCGCGTTCATCGTCTTCCAGCGGTTGTCCATCTGCCACGATTGCGCCGCCCCGCCCGAGATCGCCTCGTAGGCGCGTTCCATGTCGAGGTGCGAGGCTTGGGCGAAGCGCACCGCCTCGGCCAGACTGGCGACGATGCCGGCGATGCAGATCTGGTTGGCCATCTTGGCGGTCTGTCCCGCGCCCGCCTTGCCGACGTGGACGATGCGTTGAGAGTAGGCCTCCATGACAGGCCGCGCCGCCTCGATCGCATCCTTACGCCCGCCGCACATCAGGGTGAGGGTGCCGTTCTCCGCGCCGATCTGCGATCCGGTCATCGGCGCATCGACGCAGTGGATCTGCAAGTCACGCGCCTCGACCGAGATCTGCCGCGCGATCCGCGCCGAGACGGTGGTGTGATCGACGAAGGCACCACCCTTGCGCAAGGTCTTGAACACCCCGCGCGGCCCCAGCACCACGTCGGCAAGGTCATCGTCGTTGCCCACGCAGGTGATGACGATGTCCGCGCCGTCCGCAGCGTCAGCGGGGCTGGTGGCGACTCGCACCGCCAGGTCCGGGTTCGCCTCATGCCAGGCATCGGTGCGCTGGGGCGAGCGGTTGTAGATCGTCAGCTGGTGACCGGCTTGCCCGATGTGTCGGGCGATCTCGCCTCCCATGACGCCCAGGCCAAGGAAGGACACTTTTCTGGCATCGCTCATGATCATACTCTTAGAGCGTGAGGCGCTTGCGTGGAAGCGCCCGCGTGGCTTTCCATCGTAGCCGGATTCGGGTAGCGCAGCGGTCATGGATCAAGCGCTGAAAGAGATCGCCGCGCAGCAAGCCGAGGAAGCCCTCGACGAGCCCGCGCTGACCGTCGAGGATATCCGGGCCGCTGCGGTGCGAATTCACGGCGCGGTGATCCGCACGCCGACGCTGCACAGCCGCACGCTCAGCCGCATCGTCGGCGCGGACGTGTGGCTCAAGTTCGAGAACCTGCAGTTCACCGCCGCCTACAAGGAGCGCGGCGCGCTGAACAAGCTGCTGACGCTGCCCGACAACGCCCGCACGCGCGGCGTGATCGCGGCGTCCGCCGGCAATCATGCGCAAGGGCTGGCCTATCATGCCGGCCGTCTCGGCATCCCGGCCACCATCGTCATGCCCAAGACGACCCCGATCGTGAAGGTCCAGCAGACGCGCGGCCATGGCGCCGAAGTCGTGCTCGATGGCGAGAACTTCGACGAGGCCTATGCCATCGCTCGCCGGATCGAGGGTGAGCGCGGCCTGATCTTCGTCCCCCCGTTCGACGATCGCGAGATCATGGCGGGGCAGGGCACGGTGGGGCTCGAGATGCTGGAGGACGTGCCCGAACTCGACACGATCGTCGTGCCGGTCGGTGGTGGCGGGCTGATCTCGGGCGTCGCGGTCGCGGCCAAGAGCATCAACCCCGATATCCGCGTCGTCGGCGTGCAGTCCAACCAGTACCCCGCGATGTACCTGCTGCACCGCAACCAGCCGGTCGCCGGCGGCGGCGACACCATCGCCGAGGGCATCGCGGTGAAGGAGCCCGGCCTGCTCACGCGCGCCGCGATCCTCAAGCACGTCGACGAGATCCGCGTGGTCTCGGAAACCCGGATCGAGGAGGCGATCTCGATGCTGCTCGATATCGAGAAGACCGTGGTCGAGGGGGCGGGCGCGGTCGGCCTCGCCACGCTGCTGCCGCTCAAGAACGGGGCGTTCCGGCCCGAGTTCATCGGCCGCAAGATCGGCGTGATCCTGACCGGCGGCAACATCGACCCGCGTTTCCTCGCCAACGTGATCCTGCGCAATCTCGCCCGCTCGGGCCGGATCGGCCGCATCGCGGTGCTGATGAGCGACAAGGTCGGCGAACTCGCCAAACTGGCCGAGATATTCACCCGCAACGATGCCAACATCATCGAGGTCTCGCACCAGCGGATCTTCGGCGTTCTGTCCGCCAAGGGCAGCGAGGTCGAGATCGAGTACGAGATCCGCGACAAGGACGCGCTCGAAGGACTGCTGAACGACCTGGACGAAGCGGGTTACACGTACGAGGTGATGACCATCTCCGGCAGGCGGCCGGGTCGCTCGATGCGCCCGCACTGATCGATCGGCCGCGCGGACGCGCGCAACCTCGCGTGCCGTCCGGACGTTGCCGAGGGGTATGCTGGACATGGAAACAGTCGCGCGCCGGACGGTCCAAACCGAGACAGTCCCGGCACGAAAGGTTCATCCCAGCGCAAGTTTACCGCAAGCCGCATCACTTTCGTGGTTAAAGCCCTTTCAACGCAACGGGTCGGCAGGCATATTCATGATACGCAGTTCAGCCGCATCTTAGAGAGGACCAGGCGCTCAAGTGACGGCTCCCGTTCGTTTTCCCCGTTTCTTCGTCACGAGCCCCGCGCCGTGCCCCTACCTGCCGGGTCGCAGCGAACGCAAGGTGTTCACCGAGCTCAAGGGCCCCCACGCCGACGCGCTGAACGATGCGCTGGGGCGGATCGGGTTCCGGCGCAGCCAGACGGTCGCCTATCGTCCCTCGTGCCTCGATTGCCAGGCCTGCGTCTCGGTGCGCGTGGTCGCGGGTGAATTTGCGGCATCCTCTACCCAGAAGCGCAACCTGAAGCGCAATGGCGATCTGGTGACGACGGTGTGCCGCGCATGGTCCACCAACGAGCAGTTCGAATTGCTTCAGCGCTATCTCGGCGTCCGCCATCCCGAAGGCGGGATGACCAGCATGGACGAAGTCGATTTCGCTGACATGGTCGAACATACGCCCGTCACCAGCTACATCATCGAATATCGCGAGCCGTCGCTGGACGGGGTGACGCCGGGCCGGCTCGTCGGTGCCTGCCTGACCGACAAGCAGTGCGATGGATTGTCGATGATCTACAGCTTCTACGACCCCGATCATGCCACGCGATCGGGGCTGGGCAATTACATCATCCTCGATCACATCCGCCGCGCGACCGATAGCGGGCTGGCCTATGTGTACCTGGGGTACTGGGTCGAAGGTTCGCCGCGGATGCAGTACAAAGTGCGCTACCGCCCGATGGAGCGCCTGACGCGCGGCGGCTGGCAACGCATCGACGAGGCCGAGCACGACCGCCTGATCGCCGCCGCCGCCAGCACGCCCAAGGGCGTCGGCGGCGAAGGTTCCGGCAAGGACGGGCTGGGTCTGGCGGAAGCCTGCAAGGCCGGCTGACCATCGGCGCCGCTGGCGCCGTTCAACGCACCGTGGGGCGATCGTCGCCGAAAACCCACGCGTCGAAAAGGGAGCGCAAGTCGCGGCCGCTGGTGGTTTCCATCGCCAGTTGCAGATCGATGCTGGTGACGATGCCGCCCGCATGGTCGCGGGTGTAGCGGCGCAGTCCGGCCCAGAACACGGCATCGCCCAGTTCGCTGCGCAGGTGGTCGAGGAACAGCGCGCCCTTGCCGTATTGCACCGCACGGCGCGTTCCGAGCGATGGATAGCGCCCACTCCATGCCAGCGGCTTGTCGAAGCCGAGTGCCCGCGCCTTGGCAAGCCTAGCCCGCGCTACGTCCAACTCGGCATCGTAGGCCGCCTGCCCATAGCGATGCTCCTTCCACGCTGCGGTCATGAACGTGGTGATCCCCTCGTTCAGCCAGAAATCCTTCAGCGTGGCACAGGTGACGAGGTTGCCCCACCACTGGTGGGCGAGTTCGTGCGCGATGGCCCAGTCCTGCGCCGGATCGCCGGCTTGGGCCGGCAAAGTCTCGGCGCCCAGAACGCTGTAGGTCGCGGCTTCCTGTGCCTCGTCGCCGGCCACCAGCACCTGGCTGTAATCAGCGGTGGGCAGGACGACGCCCGCCTTGTCGGTGAAGAAGCGCACGATTTCGGGTGTCGAGGCGAAGCGACGCTTCAAGGTGGCGGCATCGGCGGTATCGCCCAGGTACGACAGGGTCGCCGATCCGCTGCGGTCGCGGGTGCGCGTGAAGCGGCCGATCGCGAAGCCATAGAGGTAGGCTGAATAGGGCCGCGCGGTTTTCCAGCGCTGGACCTCGCTGCCATCCGGGCCGGGCCAGGCCGCGATCTTCTGGCCGACGGCGAGTGCATCCATGCCGGCGGGAACCGTCAGGTCGAGCGAGAACGCCGCCTTGTCACCAAATCGATCCTGCAGGCACACCATCCAGTCGCAGGCGAAATAGCTGGTATAGAGCGAGGTGGCCGATCCCGTGAACCCACGCGCCGGGCGGCCATGATACGACAGCGCCAACCGCACGATACGCCTGCGTCTGGCCGAATGGGGTAGTTCGAAGGTGAGAGCGTCCTGTGATCGCGCGTGCGCGACCGGCGATCCATCCAGCCTGGCGTCGTCGATGGTAAGCGCGTTGCTGGAGAAGTGCAGCCGCCGCACCTCGCTGCCGGTTATGCGCAGCGTGATCGTTTCTCGCCCGGAAACCGTCGCATTGCCGAGGTCCGGGGTGAGCGACAGGGCATAGCCGATGACGTCGAAACCGTCGCCGGGCTCATCGTTGGCAAACGCCGTTGGGGCCAGGGCCGCGATGATGATTGCGGCTGCCGGCGCGATCACGCGGCGTCCTATGCCGGAAGACTCCCTGACAGCACGATCGGGGTAAGCCGCCACCGGGCTCATTGATAGCGACGCGTCTTGTCGAAACCCTCGTTCGTCTTGGTCATCCTGGCGAGCTTTCTCAGGTAGCTGCGCACGTGTCGCTCGAACCGGATGTCGTCGTTTACGCCAGCGACGGGGTATTCGTCCTGGGCGATCAAGTCCTTGATGCGTGTGGCGAAGGCCGCCTGATCGTTCGTGCAGTCCGCGGACTTGAGCGTCTTGCAGACCCACTCTTCGGCGGCGGCGACATCGTATTCGTCACGCGCCTCGTATCCGCGGCGGTCGGCGGCGGTCTGGTCCAGTCGCGATGCCTCGAACCGGCTTTCGAGCCAGGTGCGAACGCGGGTACCATCCCAGGGTGCCGGATCGCTCATGGGTCTTCCTTTTGCACTTGGCATGCCCGCACCGGACTGGCGTGCCTGAAAACGAAAAGGGCGCCCGGATCGCTCCGGACGCCCCCCTCGGTGAACCGATAGAGGATCAGTTCGAGTAGTACATGTCGAATTCGACCGCCGATGGCGTGGTTTCCCAGCGCAGCACTTCGGGCCACTTGAGTTCGAGGTAGGCTTCGATCTGGTCTTCGGTGAACACGCCACCCTCGAGCAGGTAGGCGTTGTCGGCGGCCAGCGATTCCAGCGCTTCACGCAGCGAACCGCAGACGGTCGGCACTTCGGCGAGCTCGGCCGGCGGCAGATCGTACAGGTTCTTGTCCATGGCTTCGCCCGGGTGGATCTTGTTCTTGATCCCGTCGAGGCCAGCCATCAGCAGCGCGGAGTAGCACAGGTAAGGGTTCGCCATCGCGTCGGGGAAACGGAATTCCACGCGCTTGGCCTTGGCACCCGAACCGTAAGGGATGCGGCACGACGCCGAACGGTTGCGGGCCGAGTAGGCCAGCAGAACGGGGGCTTCGTAGCCCGGCACCAGGCGCTTGTAGCTGTTGGTGGTCGGGTTGGTGAAGGCGTTCAGCGACTTGGCGTGCTTGATGACGCCGCCGATGAAGTACAGGCACATGTCCGACAGACCGGCGTAGCCGTTGCCGGCGAACAGGGGGTTGCCCTTGTCCCAGATCGAGATGTGCGTGTGCATCCCCGATCCGTTGTCCTTCATGATCGGTTTGGGCATGAACGTCGCCGTCTTGCCGTATGCCTGCGCGACCATCCACACGACGTACTTGTAGATCTGCATGCGGTCGGCGGTGGTCACCAGCGTGCCGAAGGTCATGCCGAGCTCGTGCTGCGCGGCGGCGACTTCGTGGTGGTGCTTGTCGCACGGCAGACCCATTTCGAGCATGGTCGAGACCATCTCGGCACGGATATCGACCGAGCTGTCGACCGGAGCGACCGGGAAGTAGCCTCCCTTGGCACGCGGGCGGTGGGCCAGGTTGCCGGTGTCGTATTCCTTGTCGGTGTTGCCCGGCAGCTCGATGTCGTCGATCTTGAAGCCGTTGCCGTTGTAGCCGTCGTAGAACTTCACGTCGTCGAACATGAAGAACTCGGCCTCGGGGCCGACGTAGACGGTGTCGCCGAAACCGGCCGACTTGACGAACGCTTCGGCGCGCTTGGCGGTTGAGCGCGGATCGCGGCCGTACAGCTCACCGGTCGAAGGCTCGACGATGTCGCAGAACACGATCAGCATCGGCGTGGCCGAGAACGGATCGGTGTAGACCGAATCGAGGTCCAGCTTGAGGATCATGTCGGACTCGTTGATGGCCTTCCAGCCCTCGATCGAGGAGCCGTCGAACATCAGGCCGTCTTCCAGCTCGTCCTCGCCCAGAACGGTCGAAACCATGGTGAGGTGGTGCCAACGGCCCTTGGGATCGGTGAAGCGTAGATCGACCCACTCGATCTCTTCGTCCTTGATCCGCTTGAGGACGTCCTTTGCAGTAGCCATGAGAACTTATCTCCGAGTTGAACTCTTCCGATCCCCGAAAGAAGCTTGGTGGATATGGATCCTGAGGCGTCATCGGCCTCCCAGCCGCCACGCCCCGATGGAATCTTACAGTGCCGCGTCGTCGCGCTCGCCGGTCCGGATGCGCACCGCGGTCTCGATCGGCACGACGAAGATCTTGCCGTCGCCGATGCGGCCGGTCTGCGCGGCTTCGGCGATCGCCTCGACCACGCGATCGGCCAGGGCATCGGGCACGACGACCTCGAGCTTAACCTTGGGCAGGAAGTCGACGACGTACTCGGCGCCGCGATACAGTTCGGTATGGCCCTTCTGACGGCCAAAGCCCTTGGCCTCGGTAACGGTGATGCCCGAAACGCCGACTTCGTGCAGTGCTTCCTTCACTTCGTCGAGCTTGAAGGGCTTGATGATGGCTTCGATCTTTTTCACGCGTGTAAGGTTCCCCGCATTCGGCCGGTCCGCTTGCAATCGGCGGGCACTAGGACCTGATGCCCCGCGCGCGAGTCCATCAAGAATCGTGCCAGCACCGTTCGTCGGCGATAGGCTTATTGTGCAGACGCGAAAAGGCCCGAAACGCTAGATTTATTGCTCACCAGTTAAGCATCACGGTTCGCGACATCGTCTGAAACACGTCCTGCTGTTCAGAAATTAAGCAGGCGTGCCTTAATGTTGGGCACGCTCGCCTGCCAACTTCGCCAGCGGGCCGGATCAGAGCCTGAGACCGGCCGTCTCGTCGAGCCCGGCCATCAGGTTCAGGTTCTGCACCGCCGCGCCGCTGGCACCCTTGCCGAGATTGTCGAGAACGGCGGCAAGGCGCGCCTGAGACCCGTCCGCCGCAGCGAAAACATAAAGCTCGATCGAATCGACGGGGGGCATCGAAGCGCGCAGCACGATCTCGCCCGGCTGATCGTCGCGCACCTTGATCACCTGGCTGCCGCGATAGGCCTCGACCAGGCTGGCGAGAAGCGCATCGGGGGCGGCGACGGCCAGCGATCCGGACGCCTTCATCGCCGACAACTGCAGCGGCACTTCGACCAGCATGCCACGATGGGCCGGAATCACGGCAGGCGCGAACAGCGGCGTGACATCGAGGCCGACGTGGCGCTGCATCTCGGGGATGTGCTTGTGATTCATCGCCAGGCCATAGGCGCGATAGGCGATGTCGCGATCCGCCTCGAACTGGGCGATCATGGCCTTGCCGCCGCCCGAGTAGCCGGAAACGGCGTGGCAGATATAAGGCCAGTTCTTGGGTAGCAGCCCGGCGCCGACCAGCGGTGCGAGCAGGGCGATGAAGCCGGTCGGATAGCACCCGGGATTGCTGACGCGCCGCGCGGTCGCGACCGCCTCGCGCCCGATCACCTCGGGAAAGCCATAGGTCCAGCCGATCGCGGTGCGGTGCGCCGAGGACGCGTCGATCACGCGGACCCGCTCGTTGCGGATCATCGCGACGGCATCGCGCGCGGCATCGTCGGGCAGGCACAGGATCACGAAGTCGGCGTCGTTCAGCGCTTCGGACCGCGCGGTGTCGTCCTTGCGGCGCGCCTCGTCGAGAGTCACCAGCGTGAATTCGGACCGCCCCGCCAGCCGGTCGGCGATTTCCAGCCCGGTGGTGCCGGCGGCGCCGTCGATGAAGACCGTCGCGCTCATGCCAGCGGCTCCAGTTCTGCGTTGGCGATATAGCCGACCATGCCATCGTCCGCGAACTGGCCCCAGCTCCAGGCGCCGGCGATATCGAGCACGTCGAAGAGCGTGCCCGACGGGGCGGTGGCGATCACCTCGGCGCCGACGCGCGGGTGCGCCAGCAGCGATGCGGCGGTTTTCGTGCGATGAGCCATCGGCACGGCATAATGGGGCACGAAATAGCGTCCCGCCAGTTTGATATGCGCCAGATCCCCGCGCAAAGGCAGGCGGCTCGCGTCGGTCGGAGCATTGGGGCCACTAAGCGCAAGGTATCCCTCGGCAGCTTCGGTGCGCGTTGGGGAGAGCTCGAGCGGCAACTTGGCAATGTCTTTCGAACAGGGAACGGGCGAAACTGAATGGGCGCGCTTAGACGCGGTTGGGGCAGGGTGCAAGTTGTCGGCGCCGCCGCTTCGTCGCAAGGTGCAAGCCGGGCGCTTCAGCGATAGCGCTCCTCCAGCATCCGCCAGGCCGCGCGCAGGCCCAGCGCGTCGCCGCCCTTGGGGCGGCCGGGCTTGCCCGCAGGGCGCCAGGCGAAAGTGTCGAAGTGCGCCCAGTCGATGCCCTTGGCCACGAACCGGTCGAGGAACAGCGCGGCGGTGCTGGCGCCGGCAAAGCCGCTGGATCCGGCATTGTTGATGTCGGCGATGTCGGATTTCAGGAACTCGCGGTAGCCTTCGTAAAGCGGCAGGCGCCAGCATGGATCGTCCACCGCCAGTCCCGCATCCAGCAGGTCGCGCGCGGTCTCGTCGCGCCGGGTGAACAGCGCCGGCAGGTCGGGGCCGACCGCGACGCGCGCCGCGCCGGTCAGCGTGGCGAAGTCGATCAGCAGTTCGGGCTCGTCCTCGCTCGCGCGGGTGAGCGCGTCACCCAGCACCAGCCGGCCTTCGGCATCGGTGTTGCCGATCTCGACCGTGATCCCGGCGCGCGATCGCAGCACGTCGCCGGGGCGAAAGGCATTGCCCGCGATCGCGTTTTCCACAGCGGGGATCAGCAGGTGAAGGCGCACCGGCAGTCCGGTGCCCATGATCAGCTGCGCCAGCGCCAGTGCGTGCGCCGCGCCGCCCATGTCCTTCTTCATCAGCAGCATGCTCGAGCCGGGCTTGATGTCGAGCCCGCCCGAATCGAAGCAGACACCCTTGCCGACCACCGCGACGCGCGGATGTGAAGGATCGCCCCATTCCAGTTCGATCATCAGCGGCGCGTGGCTGCGCGCGGCGGCGCGACCCACCATGTGGACCATCGGGAACGCGCGCTCCAGCTGATCGCCGCGAGTCACGCGAAGCTGCGCGCCGTGCGCCTTGGCGAGCGCCTCGACGTGCGCTTCGATCTGTGCCGGACCCATGTCCTCGGCAGGCGTGTTGACCATGTCACGCACCAGCGCCGTGGCCTCGGCTTGCGCCAGTACCGCGGGGGTCGCCTTGGCATCGCTCGACAGCAGGACGCGTGGGCCCTCGCTGCCGGGCTCCGACAGATAGCGTTCGAACCGGTATTGCGCAGTCGCCCAGCCCAGCATCGCCGCGCCCGGCTCCCCGCCCGTGCAGCGATAGGTGCCGGCGGGCAAGCCGTCGCCCAGCTTCGCCAGGCACCATGGCGAGAGCTTCGCCACCTCGCCGACCCCGGCGACGACCGCCCAGCCATCACCATCGGGAACGATCACCCACGATCCGGCATCGCCCTTGAACTTGTGCGCGGCGAGGGCGGCGCGCTGGGGAACCGGGCGTTGCTTGAGGAATTCCTCAAGTCCGTCCTTGTCGACAAGGTGAATGGCGATAGCGGGCTGTCCCCGGTCGGGCTGGATCAATGGCTGATTGTTCATCGAGATCCGTCTAGACCCTGGCCGGCAAGCAGCGCGAGAGGAAAAGCATGCGTTCCAGTGCTCATCGGGGCCGTTCCGGTCTGACCAACGTCATGGCGGCAGCGATCGCGCTGATGGCGGCAGGCTGCGACAACACCAGCCCCGCCGCTCCCGACGGCGTCGCCAGCGATGCAGCGACCGTACCCGGCGGCCCCAAGATCCGCCGCGGCGCGCAGACGCAGGCCGTCGCCGTTCCGGCCAAGGGGCGCATGGTCGAGGTGAAGAACGACCTCTATGAATTCAGCTACAGCTATCCCGGCAAGGCGGCGGCGATCCCTGCGTTGAAGACGCTGCTCGACAAGCGGCTGGAAGCGGACCGCGCCGAGCTGGTCAAGAGCGCGAAGGCCGATCAGATCGAAGCGAAGCAGAACGACTATCCCTATCGCGCGCACAGTTCGAGCGCGACCTGGCAGGTGGTGACCGACCTGCCGCGCTGGCTGTCGCTTTCGGCCGAACTGTACGACTACAGTGGCGGCGCGCACGGGATGACGTTCTTCGACGGATTGCTGTGGGACCGCGACCAGGGCCTGGCGCGTGAGGCCGCCGACCTGTTCATCAGCAAGGCGGCGCTGAGCAGCGTCCTGCGCGAACCCTTCTGCGCGGCGCTGGACAAGGAGCGTGCTAAGCGACGCGGTGCGCCGGTGAATCGCAACAGCGGCGACTCGTTCGACGAATGCATCGACCCCGCCGAGCACACGATCATCCTGGGGTCGTCCAATGGCCGCACGTTCGATCGCATCGGCGTGCTGGTCGAGCCCTATGCCGCCGGCTCCTATGCCGAGGGCACGTTCGACATCACGCTGCCGGTGACCTCGCGCATCCTGGGTTCGGTCAAGCCGGCCTACCAGAGTGCGTTCTCGATCAAGTAGCTGGCCGTCGGCTTGTGGCCTTGCGGGAGAGGACGCAGGCTCTCGCAATTTCGTGCCGTTTGCGCTATATGCACCCCATGACCGAATACCAGCTGATCGAAGCCGACACCGCCATCCTGCGCGATGGGACCATCAAGCTCCACGGGCCCGAGGGCTTCGAGGGCATGCGTCGCGCGGGGCGGCTCGCTGCCGAGATCCTCGATGCGATCGCACCGATGGTGCAGCCCGGCGTCAGCACCGGGGCGATCGACGACAAGGTGCGCGAGCTTACCCTGGCTGGCGGCGCGGTGCCGGCGACGCTGGGCTATCGCGGCTACCAGCACTCAAGCTGCGTCTCGATCAATCACGTCGTCTGCCACGGCATTCCGTCGGACAAGACCCTGAAAGATGGCGACATCGTCAACATCGACGTCACGCCCCTGCTCGATGGCTGGCATGGTGATTCCAGCCGCATGTACCTTGTGGGCGACGTATCGCTCAAGGCGCGTCGGCTGGTCGACGTGACGTACGAGTGCCTGATGATCGGCATCGACAAGGCCAAACCCGGTGCGCGCCTGGGTGACATCGGCGCGGCGATCCAGGCTCATGCCGAGCAGCACCGCTATGGCGTGGTGCGCGAATTTTGCGGCCATGGCGTCGGTCGCCTGTTCCACGATGCGCCCGAAGTGGTGCACGCGGCGCGTCCCGGCACCGGGCCAGAGCTAAAGCCCGGCATGTTCTTCACCATCGAGCCGATGATCAACCTCGGCAAGTCGCCGGTGAAGCTGCTGGCCGATGGCTGGACGGCGGTGACGCGCGACAAGTCGCTGTCGGCGCAGTTCGAGCATTCGATCGGCATCACCGAAGACGGCTGCGAGATCTTCACCGAGAGCCCGAAGGGTCTGCACAAGCCGCCGTACAGCTGACACTCCGGTCGCTAGGCGCGGCAAGGCTTCCGGCTCTGCACGAAGTTGCCGATCGCTTGCATCATGGCGCGGGTGTCGTGCGGCCGATATCGCTCGCACGCTGGCAACGGCGCGTGACCTGACCCGCCAGCCATGACAGCCTCCTCACGGTTCGTGAAGGAGAGAGCACATGGCAACCACCGACCTTAGCGGAGGCATACCCGTCGAGCGCGAATACGTGCTTGTCGATCGTCCCGATGCAGGCGTGCGCGACGCAGTCAACGTGTGGATCGAGGAGGAGAACGGCGCCTTCGCGATGCGCCTGGGCGTCGAGGCGGTGGCCGAGCAATGGGACCGGCACGAACTATGGCTCGACGTCGCGTTTCCCGATGGCCGGCTGTTCCAGCGCCGCATCGCCGCCGATACGCTGCCGGCGATCGGCCCCGAAGGTTTGCCGACCATTCGCGGCACCGGGCCGATGACGTTGCGTTGCGTCGAGCCGTTCCGCCTGTGGATCGCCGCGTTCGAAGGCGAGGCGGATGCCCTCACCACGCAGACGCTGATCGACACGCCCATTCCCGATGAAAGCGACTTGTTGCAGGCCGATATCGGCATCGACGTGGCCATGACGATGGCCGCGATACCATGGATGCCGGGCTCATTGTTGCCCGAGGCGGCCGCCGCGCTGGGCGGCGAGCAGGGTGACTTCATGAGTCCGCGCTACGAACAGCTGCTGCGTTGCGAAGGCAGCCTGCGCATCGATGGCCAGGAACACGCCTTTCGCGGCAACGGCCTGCGTATTCGCCGCACCGGCTTTCGCGCATTCGCCGGATTCGAGGGGCATTGCTGGCAATCGGCGATATTCCCAAGCGGCAAGGGCTTCGGGTTCAACATCTACCCGCCGCGCAGCGATGGCCAGCCGAGCTATGCGGAAGGCTTCGTGCTGGATGCGAACGGCACCCGCACCCCCGCGCGGCCGGTCGAAGTGCCGTGGCTGCGCAAGCTGGTGACCGGCGGTGAAAGCGTGTCTTTCGTGCTGGAGACGATCGATGGCCGACGCGTCGCGGTGGATGGCACGACGTTCGTCAACGTGCGCTCACGCGGGCATGCGGTACTGCCGCCGGACTTCCCGATCGTGCAGCAGGCGCATGCGCGCTACATCTGGGATGGTGAGGAGACCGTCGGCATGATCGAACGATCGAGCAAGCCCAGCGTGATGGAAGGCTCGTGACCGGCTTGTAAGGGGCCGGGCGCGGCTGGCATCGAAAGCAGGCCGCGCCCTGGCCGATCGAGCGCCGACCATGCCACCTTGGTCATGCCCGCCGGCGGGTCCCCCCGCCTGTGATGCCAGACGTTGCGGTCAGGCGACATCGGCCACGAGCCGGCGGCTGATTCTTCCCGGTCGAATACGAATCTCAACCCGTTGTGTCGCCGCCGTTGCGAGCGGCGAAGCTCAGTCGTTACCCATGCCGACGATGCGGTTCTTCGACAAGGTCGCGCGATACCGTGTCCTGGCCCTGTGCCTTGGCGAAGGTCTGGTAGTCCTGCTTGTCGACGAAGGGCAGCTTCTCGCCGATCGCTGCGTTCATCGCCGCCCCCCCTGGCGGCGTCGGCGGCCGCCTTGGTCGCCGCAGCGGCAGTCTCGTTGGCGTTCTGCTTGGCCTTGCCGATCAGCTTCTTGATCGAACGCCCGGCCAGCGCCGCCGAAATCTTGCGGATGTCCACCGTGCCGCCGGCGAACATGTCCTGTAGCGCCTCGATCCGCGCCTGCTCCATCGCTGCGCGTGCGTCGTTCTCGGCCCAACTCTCGATGCCGTAGCACCGCAGCTCGGCCATATCCTTGCGCACGCAATTGGCGAGCGGCTAGGGCTGGCCGAACACCTGCATGTCGAGGTTGGATACGCCGCTGCGCTTGGTAAGCTCCATCCAGGTATCATGCCTTCATGACGTATGGCATGCTGGTAATCCCCCGTCCGAAGGAGCCCGGATGCCGACCCAAATCGCATCTTTCCTTTGTTCGTTGAGGCGGCCGCACAACTATCGTTCGGCGTGGGCGTGACGCGACCGGTTCAGCGGTGTCGTGCCGCTGGCGGATCGCCATCATCGTTGCGACGGGTATCGCAAAGCGAGCCACTTTTGCGCAAATCAGCGTGTGCGATCGGCTCCACGGGCAGCTTCGCCGGCCAGGCGGCGGCCGGTGATCAGCGTCTGCACCACGAACAGCGTCATCATCAGCGCGCCCAGTGCACCGACGAACAGGTCGAAGCCCGATACCCATCCGAACAGACCCGGGCCGCTGCCCAGCACCATCATCATGATGGTGAGGCCGACCAGCAGGAAGCGCAGCTCGGTCGGGCCGGCATTGAGGTACGACAGCTTGAACTCGCCCAGCACGCGTGCCGACAGGTAAGCATGGATCGACAGCAGCAGATATCCCACCAAAGCCACCATCACCACGTCCATGATGACATAGGGACTGGTGCCGATCCCCCACACGATCAGGGCGGTGGTCAGCCCGTCGCAACTGTGATCGATGAAATAACCGTAGGATGGTCGCTCGATCTTGCGCCATCGCGCCAGGCTGCCGTCCATGGAGTCGCCGAACCACTGGACGACGTAGCCCGCGATCGCCAGCCACAGCCATCCTCCAGACAGGTTGCTGGCCGCGTAGCCCGCGAACACCAGCACGGCCCCGAGGACGCCCAGCGTCGTCAGCACGTCGGGCGTGACCCAGGCCGGCATCCGCGCGCAGAGCCAGTTGAGCAGACGACGTTCGTGGCGCGCCAGGATGTTCTCCTGGATGCGCAACGTGGTCATCTGGCCCGCGACCGTGTCTCCGCGCTGGGCAGCAAGCCTCAAGGGTGGGACGGTGAGGTCGTCGCGCGCCTCGATGGGCTGGGTTCGGGGGGAATCAAGCATGAAGGCCAACTCTTATGCAGCAGCGCATTGGATTATGACAATTTTACTTCGGCCGATGCGCCTGCCGGAGCGATAGGCAGGATCAACTGCGGCCGACCCGCCATCGCGACCGGCTCGCCGATCGGAAATCAGAACGTCGGATCGGGCCATGGCAGCTCTCCTGGTGGCGGGAGCGCATGGTCTCTCAGTCGCCGAAGTGCGTCTTCGGGATCGGCGATGCTGTCATCATACCGTAATGGTCAACCAAATGCCACCGGCTGCGGGTGATGCCACATACCCGCCGCCGCTATCATGGCGTCAGTGGGTGATCGCCGCCTCGCCTATGGCATCCCACACTTGGCCCAGCTGCTCGCGGGTGATGCAGTAGGGCGGCATGACATAGACGGTGTTGCCCAGCGGCCGCAGCAACACGCCGTTTTCGCGAAAGAAGGCGGCGAGGCGTGGGGCGAGGGTGTCGAGATATCCCGCGCCTTCGCCCGTCTTGAGATCGAGCGCGGCGATGGTGCCCAGGGTGCGCGGATTGTCGAAATGGCAATAGCGGGCCAACGTCTCGATCCGCTCGGCCTGCATCGCCGACAGCGTGGCGACGCGTTCCAGTACGGGTTCCTCGCGCCAGATCGCCAGGTTGGCATTGGCGGCGGCGCAGGCGATGGGATTGGCGGTGTAGCTGGACGAGTGGAAGAACATCCGCGCGCGGTCGGTCGACCAGTGCGCCTGGAACACCGCCTCGCTGGCCATCGTCACGGCCAGGGGGATCGCGCCGCCGGTCAGCCCTTTGGACAGGCACAGGATGTCGGGGACGATGCCGGCCTGCTCGCACGCCAGCAGCGTGCCGGTACGGCCCCAGCCGGTCATCACCTCGTCGGCGATGAACAGCACGTCGTGCGCGGCACAGATCGCGTGCATCTGCGCCAGCACTTGCGGCGCGTAAACCAGCATGCCGCCCGCGCCCAGGATCAGCGGCTCGACGATCAGCGCAGCCGCGTCGCCCGCGCGGCACAGCGCCTCCAGCGCGTCGAGCGTCGCCTGCTCCGCGCCGGCAGCCGGGAAGGGTATGCGCGAGACGTCGAACAGCAGCGGCTCGTACGTGCGGTTGAACACCCCGCGCGCGCCCACGGACATCGCGCCGATGGTGTCGCCGTGATAGGAATGCTCCATCACCACGATGCGGTGGCGTGGTTCGTCTCGGGCCGCCCAATACCCCAGCGCCATCTTCAGCGCGACTTCGACGCTGGTCGAGCCGGAGTCGGAGAAGAACACCCTAGTCAGGCTTTTGGGCATGATCGCGGTGAGGCCGGTGGCCAGCGTCTCTGCCGGTTCGTGCGTCCAGCCGGCGAAGATCAGCTGGTCGAGCCGCTGCGTCTGTTCGGCGATCGCAGCCATGATCCGGGGATGGCAGTGCCCGTGCGTGGTCACCCACCACGACGAGATCGCGTCGATCACTGCATGGCCGTCCGCCGTATGCAGCAGCGCGCCTTGTGCCCGCTCGATCAGCGGGATCGGCTCGCCCAGCCCATGCTGGGTGAAGGGGTGCCAGATGGGCGAGGTCACGCGGCGAAATCCTCCACCCGGAAGTTGCGGGCAAAGGCGATCGCCAGTGATTGCGCGTCGAGCCGGGCGAGCCGGGGCAGGCGGCCGAGGCGTTTCACCGCGCCCATCTGCGCGATCGTGGCTTCGCTGTCGTCGTTCGCCTCGCCGACGAAGGCGACGCCCAGGATCGGCACGCCGCGTGCACGCAAGGCCTCGATGCTGAGCAGCGTGTGATTGATGGTGCCAAGTTCGGTCCGCGCGACGATCACCGCCGGGTGGCCCCATCGCGCGAACACATCGGCGAACGTGTGCGTGCGGGTGACGGGTACCAGCACCCCACCCGCGCCCTCGATCACCAGCGGCCCTTCGACGCGCGGGGGCGTAAGCGCGGCGATGTCGATGGTCACGCCGTCGATCTCGGCGGCGCGGTGCGGCGAGCATGGCGTGGCCAGGCGCCAGGCTTCGGGGAGGATACGTTCGGGCGTGACGCCGGAAAGCCGCGCGACGGTGTCGCGATCGCCGCTGCCGTCGGCTTCGAGCCCGGCCTGCACCGGCTTCCAGTACGAGGCCTGCAGCGCGCCGGTCAGCGCGGCGGCGAACACGGTCTTGCCGATCCCGGTGTCGGTGCCGGTGACGATGATGGTCTGGCTCATCGTGGCTAGCTAGCGCGGGCGAGGTGGCACGTCACCACCTCGTAGCTGGCAATCGCGCCGTTAGCCTCAAAGCGGCGCATGACCTGGCGCAGCGCGGCGGGGACAAGCGGGCGGTGATCGGCGGCGGCGGTCTGCGCCCCGATCGCACGCAAGGCATGGAGGAACGCGCGCGCATCGGCATGGCGCTCGCGATAGCGGTCGATGGTGAGGGGATTCGCCAGATCCAGCGCGGCGAAGGCGGGCAGCGGCGTGAATGCCAGAGTGCCGGGGGTCAGCCCTTGCGCCTCGTGCGCCTCGCGCCACTCGGCAAAGGTGCTGGGGCCCAGCGTCGCCACCATGATCTGACCGCCGGGCGCCAGCCACGCGCGCCAGCGCGCGAGCGCGGCGGGCTCGTCGACGAACCACTGCGTCGCCAGGCTGGAGCAGATGAGGTCGAACGGACCACCCGCCGGCGTGTCATGCTCGCCATCCAGCACGGCGTACGTCACTGCATCCCCAAGCCGCGTCTGCGCGCGATCGAGCATCGCCGCGGCCAGGTCAGTGATCAGCCATTCGCCCGACAGGCCTTCGTCGCGCAGCGCCTGGGTGAGCAACCCGGTGCCGCAGCCGATCTCCAGCACGCGAAGGCGGCGCGGCAGCGGCAGCGTGGCGATGCGGCGCGCCAGCTCGCGCGCGGCGAGGCGCTGGACGCGGGCATGGCGGTCGTAACCGGCGGCAGCGGCAAAGGCGCGCGCCACGGGCTCGCTCACCTTATCGATCTCACGCCAGCGTCGCGGCGAAATCGCGGATCGCCTGTGCGCACCAGGCCGGGTCTTCGCGCGCGAGCAAGTGTCCGGCGTCGGGATGGGTGCGGCGCATCACCCCCTCGACCGTGGCGAACGCCGTTTCGCGCAAGCCCACCGCCAGCAAGCTATCCTTTTCGGCCTGGAGCGACAGGATCGGGACGCCGATCCCGCCAGCGGCCTCGCGCATATCGCCATCGCGCAGGCCGATGAGGTCGGTCTGCAGGCGGTCCGCGTCGACGACGCCGCCCGGAACCGTGCTGTCGAACAGAGCGTGGAAGTCGGCCAGGACGGTCTCGGGCTCCTGCACCACCGCGCTGACCATCCGATCGACGACGCGAAACGGCGTGCCGGGAAAGTCGTCGGTCGCGGTGAAACGGTCGAACCCGGCGATCGCGACCAGTCCGACCAAGCCTGATGGCGGCGCGGCGAGCAGGCGCATGGTGCCATAGCTGTGCGTCACCGCCAGGTACGGCTCGTTCGCAGCCGGCGTTGCGGGCGCTCCGAAGTAGCCGGCGTCGTCGCGCTGCTGCGGATACTCGGGCAGCAACGCGGCGAGGGCATCCCAGTAAGCGGCGTCGAAGCCCCAGCCGTGGTAGAAGATCAGGCTCAGCGGCATGTGGCGATCGCCTCCAGCAATGTGTCGATGTCGGCGTGCGTATGCGCGGCGCGCAGGGCCAGGCGCAAGCGGCTGGTGCCGGGCGGGACCGTCGGCGGGCGGATCGCGGCGGCGAGGAAGCCGCGTTGTTCCAGCGCGGCGGCGAGCGCCATCGCCTCGCCTTCGGCACCGATCACCGCCGGCACGATCTGGCTGGCCGACGCGCCATGATCGAGGCCGAGTGCGGCGAGGCCCTCGCGCAGCCGCGTGGCCAGCGCCGTAAGATGCGCGCGTTCAGTGTCCATGCTGGGCACCAGATCGAGCGCGGCGTCGATCGCGCCAAGCACGCCGGGCGGCAGCGCGGTCGAGAACACGAAGCCGCTCGCCGCATTGGTCAGCCAGTCGATCAGCGCGCGCGATCCCGCGACATAGGCGCCGAAACCGCCGAATGCCTTGCTGAAGGTGCCCATGATCACGTCGACGCCGCCCTGGGTTGTCTTGGGCACCAACGCCGATAACCCGGCGCCGCGCGGACCCATCACCCCGCTGGCATGCGCCTCGTCGACGAACAGCACGGCGTCGTGGGCGCGGGCTAGCGCCACCAGCGCAGGCAGGTCGGCGACGTCGCCGTCCATGCTGAACACGCTCTCGGTCACGATCACCCGCGCCGGCGCATCGGCGCCCTTGGTGGCGAGTAGCGTTGCGAGGTGGTCGAGGTCGTTGTGGCGGAAACGGTGCTGGCGTGTGCCGGATATGGCGAGTCCGGCGTGCATGCTGGCGTGGATCAACCGATCGCTGAACACCGCCGCGCCCGGCAGGGCCGCCAGCAGCGCGGGGATCGCGGCGGCGTTCGCCTGCCAACCCGAGGCGAACACCAGCGCGGCTTGCGTCCCCTTGAACGCGGCAATCCGCGCCTCGAGTGCGAGCACGGCCTCGCTGGTCCCGGTGACCAGCCGCGAGGCGCCGCTGCCGGTGCCATGGCGCGCGGTCCATTCTTGCGCGCGCTGCTTAAGCAAGGGGTGGGTGGCGAGGCCGAGATAGTCGTTGCTGGAAAAATCGAGCAGGGTGTCGCCACCGCGCTCGATACGCCCGCTGCCGGCCAGCGCGGTCGCACGCAGCACGCGCCGCCGCCCGGCTGCGTCCACGCGCGCCAGTGCCGCTTCGAGGTGCTCGTCCAGGCTCGCCATCACTGCAGCCGGTAGGACATGACACGCGCGGGCACAATCACCGGTCTTGACATAGTGAACCGTATCGGTTATATGCTGCATCCGCTGGAACAAGCTTCGGCTTCGTTCCGGCAAACGGCGGGTGCGGGTGGACATGGCCATGTTCGACACCAACCCGCGCCGTGCGGCCGGCGCTTACAGACGGGCGCCTGCACCGATGCGAAGCATTTACGATCGGAAATACCGACGGTACGCCCGGAGGCTCTCCCGAACGTTCGACCGGCGTGACTTTGCGAACCTCTAGCGCCGGGGCCTTCGCACAACAGAGGTCGAGTTGACGGTCCGCTTGCGCGTTCCCCCGTCGACCGGTCGCGAGATGGAACGCGAGCCAACCCTGTCGTGCCAGGGTCCGCGCCGGTCGCAACGTCCGCCGTGTTTGCTTGAGGCGTAACCCCGCACTCGCCAGCGGGCGAGGGCGCGTGCCCAATAGTTTCGCAGGCACACCTCTCACCAACACTTCGTCGTTCCCACGCAGGCGGGAATCCATCTCCTGCTCGTGCCGGTAGAGCGGCGGTGAGCAGGAGCGCGGCCGTGAGGCGTGGTGGGTGTGTGCACACACCATAGTGGCAATCGACAGCTCAGGAGATGGATTCCCGCGTGCGCGGGAATGACGAAGCTTGGGTTAGCGACCTTCAGTCCTGCAGATCGAGGTAAGCCACCACATCGTTGTCCGTCGCCAGCCACAGGCCCTCTTGCGTCGCCTCGTCCTGCTGTGCGGCCACCGCCAGCGCTTCGGACAGCGGACCGTAGAACAGCGTCGTCGCCGCGCCACCTTCGCCAGCATCGTCGAGATGGTACAACCGCACCGAAGCGTCGTGATAAGTCGAGCGCATCAGTCCGGCGTCCGCCGCGCGCCGTCGAGCGTGCGTTCGAGCCGGTCGGCGTTATCCTGCACGGTTCGGCGTTCGGCCTTGGTGACGCCGTGGCGCGCACGGTTGGCTTGCGCCTGCGCTGCGTCGTCGGCACGTTTGCGGGCCTTGCGCGCCTGCCTCAGGTTGACGATCTCGGCCATGGGGCGACGTTACGCCGCGATGGTGCCGGTGGCCAGACCCAGATGCGGCAGCCCGACCGAGCGCTTGCCCGAAAAGTCGGTACGCACCACGATCAGCCCGTCCTTTTCCAGATAGTCGAGCAGGCGCTGGATCCGGCGCGGCGAGCTGGTGCCGTAGATCTCGGCCAGTTCGGCGTCTTCGGGGCAAGGGCGGCCTTCGGTGGCGGCACGGCCGATCAGCAGGAACGGGGCCAGCAGCTCGTCCGGCACCCCGGTGGCAAGCTCCAGCAAGTCGGCCCAGCGCTCGTCGTTGGGATCTTCGATGCCCGCCACTGCCATCGCGAAGCCACGGCGAAAGCGTGTGACGTCGAACGAGCGGGTCGAAATGCCGCGCATCCGGCAGCGCAAGGTGAAGTCCTGGAACAGCGTCGCAGCGGGCTGGAAGGTGCAGCCTTCCTCGGCCGCCATCGCGCTCAGGATCTCGGCAAAGGCGGTTTCGGTCTCGATCTCGTCGAACAGCGGCAGGTCCGGACGGCGGCGCGCGCCAGGAGCGGGCTCGGCGTTCTCGCTGGCGACGATCTGTTCGACCAGCGCGTCCGGATCGGCGCGCACCGGCACCGGGCGCGGCTCGCGCGCCGGCTCGGCCAGGTTGTCGTGCAGCAACGCGTGCAGTTCCTCAGGGTTTGAGGTCGGCGGCGGGGTGAAGCTTTGCACCACCGCGCGGCTGCCGGTGCGCACCTTGCCGATGTTGACCGCTACGGGGCGCCGGCTGATCGCGGGGCCGAGGCCCAGGAACTGCCCGCGCGCAAGGTCGCGGATCGCCTCGGCCTGGCGGCGCTCCATGCCGAGCAGATCGGCGGCGCGCGCCATGTCGATGTCGAGGAAGGTGCGGCCCATCAGGAAGTTGCTGGCCTCGGCGGCGACGTTCTTGGCCAGCTTGGCGAGGCGCTGGGTAGCGATCACGCCGGCGAGGCCACGCTTGCGGCCCCGGCACATCAGGTTGGTCATCGCCGCCAGGCTGATCCGGCGGGCTTCCTCGCTGACTTCTCCGGCGGCGGCAGGCGCGAACATCTGCGCTTCGTCGACCACCACCAGCGCCGGATACCACTGCTCGCGCGGGGCATCGAATAGCGCCGACAGGAACTGGCCGGCGCACTTCATCTGCTGGTCGATCTCCAGCTCGTCGAGCGCGAGGACCACCGAGGCGCGATGCTCGCGGATGCGTTGCGCCAGGCGCACGATCTCGCCCTCGGCATAGGCGGATCCATCGATCACGACATGGCCGAACGCCTCGCCCAGCGTCACGAAGTCGCCTTCGGGATCGATCACGATCTGCTGCACCAGCGGGGCGCTTTCCTCGAGCAGACGGCGCAGCAGGTGCGACTTGCCCGAACCCGAGTTGCCCTGGACCAGCAGGCGCGTCGCCAGCAGTTCGCCCACATCGATGGTAAGGGGCGTGCCGTTGGGTTCGGTACCGATGACGATGGATGCGCTCACCGGTTGCGCCTTACGCGCGAACCGTACCGATTCGGAACCGGGCGGGAGGGGGCTTTCCCACAGCTTTGCGGTCGGGGCGTGTCCGCGCGCAACCCTATTGCAGGCTCTCGGCGGCGCGGACGTCCTGCGCGGCCTGTCGCGCCCGTTCGGCCGCGCTATCGGCGGCATCGTCGGCCGGGGCCGGCGCGCGCTGGCGCATCGTCCCTGACTCGCGACGGGTCTGCGGTGGCTCGCCATAGCCGCCGGATTGCGCCAGGGCAGGGGTCGAGGGCGGCAGCGGCTGGATCCATTGCTGCTGCTGCTCGCCGTAGGGCGTCTCGGCACCGTCGTCCTCGTCGCGCCAGTGGCGCTCGCCCCGGGGTTGATAGCCAGGGGCGTAGTCCTGCCGATAGTTGCGGCGGTCGTCGTCGCGATAGCCGTAGCCATAATCGTGGCCGCGAACGGGGCCGCCGGTATCGAAAGGCTCCGCGTCGGCATCGCCGGGCTCCACCCAGTCGCGCCAGGCGCGCCGACCCGCGACCAGCCACTCACCGCCGTCCTCGACCCAGCGGGGCAGTTCAAGCACCTGCGACTGGTCCTGCATGCCGGGGCGCGGCGTCTGGCCGGAGCTGCCGTTTGGCGGCGGCACGCCATATTCGGGAAGCTGCCGGACGTCCTGTTCGGAGTCGCGCGCGGCCACGAGCGGAGCGTTACCCTCGTGCTTTGCGATTCGGTACGGCTCCAGCGCGGGGATCGTCGACACGGCCAGAAACGCGCCCGCACCGATGGCCAGTACCGCCATCGCCATAACCATGCGCGTCGCGCCCATTGAAAATCCTGACAATTTCGATCGACGCGGCGGCTAGGGCCTCGCGGCTGACGCCAGGATGAACGCTACGTTTTTCAGACAAGGTCGCACGGTTGCGACGTTACCCGCTTCCTAGGTGACCGGTACGGCGATCACCGCAGGCGCAATCGCAGCGGGAGCCGGATCCTGTTGCACCACAGTCACCTCGCTGGCAACGGCATCGGCCGCCTGAGCGGACTGCGCGGCGACATCATCATCCATGGGATGGCCGATCTCGGGCTCCTGATCCTGCTCCCGGTCGGGCAGCGAAACGGCATCCGACGGGCCGGAAAGCTGCGTGGCTTGCTGATCCGCATAGATTCGATCTAGCGCGTTTGCCCTGTTCGAGCCGGGATACTCGTCAGCCGCGCTCTGCCACTGTACCGGGGTCAGGTCCTCGGGCGGGGCATAGACCGGCACCATGTCGTCATCGCTGACCGTCCGCTGCAGCCCGAGCAGGTCGCGCCAGGTTTCGGACTTGCGTTTCATCTCGGTTGGCATCGCCATGGCCAGGAGCATGCCGGTCGCCAACCCGCCCACCAGCACGGCACCCGATATCCTGATCGCCTTGGCATTGCCGGGAGTCACGATCGATCCTCGCCTTCGTCTCAAACCCTGTCGCTGCCGCAACGCGATGAGCTTTGCTCCTGTTCCATCGGGGGAACCGGCTTTGTTGCCGTTCGCTGTCCCGGAATGATACCGCGCCGTATAGCGCGTTCGTCGCGCAGGAACGAACACATAGCAGGGGGCAAGTTGCGATGAGCCAAAAGGGCGCGATCCGGATCGGCGTCGGCGGCTGGATCTACGAGCCGTGGCGTGACAACTTCTACCCCAAGGGCCTCGTTCAGGCGCGCGAACTGGAATATCTGGGCGCGCATCTCACCGCTACCGAGATCAACGCCACGTTCTACCGCCTGCAGAAACCGGCCAGCTTCGCCAAGTGGCGCGATGCGGTGCCCGCGTACTTCCGGTTTGCGGTGAAAGGATCAGGCTATTGCACCAATCGCAAGAACCTGGGCGAGGCGGGCGAGTCCGTGGCGAAGTTCGTCAATCAGGGGCTGGTCGAACTCGGCGACAAGCTGGGCCCGATCAACTGGCAGCTCAAGGGCACCAAACAGTTTGATGCTGACGAGATCGCCGCGTTCCTGGCGCTGTTGCCGGCCAGCCACGAAGGCGTGCCGCTGCGCCATGCGATCGAGGCGCGGCATGAAAGCTTCGACGATCCCGCGTTCTACGATTTGGCGAGGAACGCCGGCGTCGCCGTGGTGGTGGCGCAAAGCGACAAGTTCGCCGACTTCGATCGCGCCGACGGACCCTTCGTCTATGCGCGCCTGCAGCGCTGCCGGGCGGAGGAGGCGAACGGCTATCCCCGGCCCGAGCTCGACGACTGGGCAAGCAAGGCCCGGCACTGGGCCAAGGATGGACGCGACGTCTTCACCTTCTTCATCGCTGGAGCAAAGGAGCGGGCGCCGGCCGCCGCGCGGTCGCTGATCGAGGTGTTGGGAAAAGATGCGGTCGCGCCATCTCGGTGATAGAGGACGGTCATGACATTTCGCCGAACCATCGCGCTGTCCGCGCTCGCCTGCCTCGTCCTGTCGGGTTGTCACGCGCGAGGCGGTGACGGCAACGGCGGGGTTCCGGGCGACGAGGATTCCCCGCGTCCATTCCATGGCATCGCCGAGACCGAGACGCTGCATTTTCTCGGCACCGAACCGTTCTGGGGCGGCGAGGCGCGGGGCGACACGCTGACTTACACGACCCCCGCCACGCCGGCGGGCACCAGGGTCGCGGTGCGGCGTTTCGCCGGGCGCAACGGCTTGGGATTGAGTGGAATGCTGGCCGACAAGAGCTTCGACATGACCATCACGCCGGGCGCCTGCAGCGATGGCATGTCGGATCGCGGCTTCCCCTTCGTGGTCACGCTGAAGCTGGGCGAGGAGGTTCGCGCCGGTTGCGGCTGGACCGACCGCCAACGCTTTACCGAGCCCAAGCCGCAGCCCTGATCGCGATCCGATAAAGACGGGCGCCGCCCGCCGCCCGCGCTGTCGCAAGGCGGACGGTCGGCCCGCGATCAGCTTGCGAGGTTGGTCGTCAACGTGATCTCGCAGTTGAGCACCTTGGAGATCGGGCAGCCGGCTTTGGCCTCGGCGGCGATCTTCTCGAATTCGGCCGTCTCGATACCGGCGATTTTCGCGGTCAGCGAAAGCTCCGACTTGGTCACCGTAAAGCCGCCATCATCGGGCTTGAGCGTCACCTTGCATTCGGTTTCGAGCGAACCATCGGAATAGCCGGCCTTCGCAAGCGCGAAGCTGGTCGCCATGGTGAAGCAGCTGGCATGGGCCGCCGCGATCATCTCTTCCGGATTGGTGCCCGGCGCATCCTCGAAACGAGTGGCGAAGCCATAATCCGCGTCGATGACGCCCGAGCGGCTCGAGACGTGGCCTTTGCCGGTCTTGCCAAGGCCTTCGTAGCGGGCGACGGCTGTGTTGACGGTCATTCTCGGTTCCTTCTCGTTGCTGACCCAAGGCACGTGGGGTGCGGGTGAAGCCGGGGCAAGGCCGGGCGGCTCCGCACGACCGACGCGGCCCGTCAGACCAGCATGCACGGGCGGAGCGATACGGGACAGTGTGACATTTTGGTGCAGGTGCGAAGGTGGGCGCGGGCTGCTATGCGGGAACCCTTCGCAACTGCGGGCATTCTAGAGCGCAGGTTGAGTTTTGGACCATAAACAAAGGCGATCGATGTCGCACGATGACAAGGTGCCGTCGGACGCCCCGCTAGGCTGGGATGCCGGCCAGACCCGATACAACGCAGGAACGGACCTGCCGGGCACCAATCGCCCCGAAGACCGATTCTACGGCTCGTCCGGCGTCCTGTTCGAGCAGGCGATGGCGCAGACCCGCATGGCGGTCTGCCTTGCCGACCCCAAGCAGCCCGATACGCCCATCGTGTTCGCCAATCGCGCTTTTCGCAGCCTCACCGGCTATGAGGAGCACGAAGTCGTCGGCCGCAATTGCCGGTTCCTGCAAGGGCCGGAAACCGACCAGGCCGAGCTCGACAAGATCCGCGCCGCCATCCGGGACGAGGATGTGGTGCTCGTCGAACTGCTCAACTATCGCAAGGACGGCACGCCGTTCTGGAACGCGCTGCACCTTGGGCCGATCTATCGCGCTAACGGTGAACTGGCATATTTCTTCGGCAGCCAGTGGGATGTGTCGGACGTGCGCGCGGCCCGCGCGGAAGAGCGGCACGCCCGGATCATGGCGCGCGAGCTGTCGCACCGCATGAAGAACATGTTCGCGGTGATCTCGGGCATCGTCAACATCACCGGCCGGGTGCGCGGCATTCCCGGCCAGGCTGCCGAAATCAACGGTCGCATACAGGCGCTTGGCCGTGCCTACGAAACCACGCTGGACGAAGCATCGAGCGGTACGATCGAGATCGGGCCGGCGATCCGCGCGATTCTGGCGCCTTACGACGCCGACAAGACGCGGCTCAAATTTCTCGGCAACGGGCTGCGCGTCCACTTCGCCACCGTCTCGGTCGTCGGATTGGTCCTGCACGAGCTTGCGGCCAACGCCACCAAGTTCGGGGCCTGGTGCTGCGATGGTGGCGAGGTCGCGGTCGATTGGCACGAGGAAAAGCGCGACGACGTCAGCTTGCTGGTGCTGGTCTGGCGTGAGAAGGGCGGGCCTGCGATTCCGTTCTCGCCCGACGAGCGCGGGACCGGCACGCAGATCGTCGATCGCATGCTGCGTCACGGCGGCGGCTCCATAGAGCGCACGTGGAACAGTGACGGATTGGTAGCCACTATCGTGATACCCGCATGATCGGACACGAGCAATTCGCGGGGAATCCCTTGGTATGAATATCCTGATGCTCGAGGACGAGCCGTTGATCCTGATGGACCTGGAATTCGCCGCCGAGGATGTCGGTGCGAATGCATTGTGCGCTTCCAGCGTGCGCGAAGCCATGGCCATCCTGCAGGCCGGCGATCCGGTCGACAGCGCCATTCTCGACGTCACGCTCAAGGATGGCGAGACCTGCGTGCCCGTCGCCCGGGCGCTGGACGAGCGCGGTATTCCCTACCTGCTGCATTCGGGCGATCTCGATCGCCATGACGAGACGGTGCGGGCGCTGGGCGCGGAACTGATCGCCAAGCCGGCGAGTGCCGCTTGCGTGATCGATCGCGCGATCGGCTATGCCCGGCGCAACGACGCCCAAGTGGAAGGCAGCTGATGCCGCGCAAGTCCGCAGCCGCCGCGATTCAATGGCCGATGCTGGCGTCCCAGGCGTGGATGCTCGGGGCCGAGGCGAGCTGGGTGATCTGGCTGCGTTGCGCCCGGATGGCGCAGGGCGGGGCCGCCGCGAACAGCGAAGCTAGGCTGATGGTCACCGAAAAGGTACAGGCGCAAGTCGAACTGGCGACGGCGCTTGCGGCGGGCAGCTTTGGCACCGATCCCGGCGGCATCGCCGCCAGCACCATGAGCCACTACAGCAAGGCCGTGCGCGCCAACCGCTCCCGCCTGACGCGCTGAAGCGTCAGACGCCCGGCTGCCAGCCGGGCGCAGCAAGTTCGAAGCCGTCGAACGAAAAGCCGGGCACCACGACGCAACTCACCAGCGACCAGCCGCCGATGGGCGCGGCGGCTTGCCAGTGACCGGTCGGGACCAGCACCTGCGGGGTTTCGTCTGCCAGCACATCGGGTCCAAGCCGGTGCACCATGACCGGCGCCGCATTCCCGGCTGCGATCGACAGCGCGATCGGCGAGCCCGCGTGCCATAGCCAGATCTCGGCAGCATCGACGCGATGCCAATGCGAACGCTGGTGCGCTTCGAGCAGGAAGTGGATCGCCGTCCCGCCGGAACGCTCTGCGCCATCCGCACCGGCTTGCCAGGTCTGCCGATACCAGCCGCCTTCGGGGTGCGGCGCGAGGTCCAGTTTCGCGATGATCCGGGCGGGCGTGTCGTCGCAAGCCATGCGCGGGATCCCGGATCAGCCGACTTCCACACCCTTCCAGAAGGCGACGCGCCCACGGATTTCCGCCGCGGCGTCCTTGGGCTCCGGATAGAACCACGCCGCGTCGCGGTTGATCGCGCCATCGACTTCGATCGAGTGGTAGCTGGCCGTCCCCTTCCAGGGGCATACCGAAGTCGTGTCGCTGGGTTGCAGGACCGATGCGTCCACCGCGTCGATCGGGAAGTAATGATTGCCTTCGACGACGAGCGTGTCGTCGCTGCTCGCGATGATCTTACCGTTCCAGCGTGCTTCGACCATGATAGGCTCCTTCGGTCGATTAACGCGCGGGGACGATGATCGGCTGCGTGGGCACGGACAGCCGCATCATCTTCGCGCGCGGGCATCCTCGCGAATCATCTCGGCCCCTTTTTCGGCGATCATCATGGTGGGCGCGTTGGTGTTGCCCGAAGTGATCGTGGGCATCACCGAGGCATCGATCACCCGCAGGCGATCGACGCCGTTCACGCGCAGCCGCGCATCGACCACGCTGCCCATCGCCGCCGTGCCGACCGGATGGAAGATGGTGGTACCGATCTCTCCCGCCGCGCGTTCCAGGTCCTCCTCCGTCTGGAACGCGACGCCG
Organism: Novosphingobium sp. TK46; assembly: GCF_055361525.1. Classification (NCBI taxonomy): domain Bacteria; kingdom Pseudomonadati; phylum Pseudomonadota; class Alphaproteobacteria; order Sphingomonadales; family Sphingomonadaceae; genus Novosphingobium; species Novosphingobium sp. TK46. The sequence goes on along the minus strand of NZ_CM143963.1, from coordinate 1,170,602 downwards.
GGACGTGTTTCTTCGGGGTGATACTTCGCCAGCGCCGGCTGCGCCGCGATCGCGCGGGTGATGCGGATGGCATCGGCGGCGACCCGCCGGTCTTCGGTTGCCGACAGATAGTTGGGGCGGATGACCGGGGCGCTGTCGGGATCGGCATCGGCGATGCGCGAGCTGCCCCGGCTTTCGGGACGCAGGTTGCAGACGCTGGCGGTAAAGGCGGGGAACACGTCGAGCGCGCCGCCGAACGCCTCGAGGCTGAGGGGCTGGACATGGTACTCCAGGTTGGCGGTGGCAAAGCGCGGGTCGCTCTTCACGAACAGGCCAAGCTGGCTGGGCGCCATCGCCATCGGCCCGCTGCGCCGCGCAAGGTACTCCAGCCCGATCAGCGCCTTGCCGAACAAGTGCCCGGCGCGCTGGTTCAGCGTCGACACGCCCGAGACCTTGAAGGCGCAGCGCAATTGCAGGTGGTCCTGCAGGTTGGCGCCGACCTCGGGCCGATCGACCAGTGGCGCGATGCCGAGGTCGCGCAGGGCCGCCGCATCGCCGATGCCGCTGCGCTCCAGCATCGCCGGCGAGCCGATTGCGCCCCCGGACAGGATCACCTCGCCGCGTGCGCGGGCCACGCGCCGCTCCCCGCCCGACTTCGCGCCCTGCCGCCAGCAGATACCGACCGCGCGCCCGTCCTCGACCAGCACCTTGTCGACGTGCGCGCCGGTCACGACCTTGAGATTCGCGCGGCCCCGCACCGGCTTGAGGAACGCGTCGGACGCGCTCCAGCGCCAGCCGCTGCGCTGCGTCACCTGGAAGAAGCTGGAGCCTTCGTTGTCGCCGGTGTTGAAGTCCGGGATCGCCGGGACGCCGTATTGCCCGGCCGCCTCGCGAAAGGCTTCGAGGATGTCCCAGCGCAGCCGCTGCTTCTCGACCCGGATCTCGCCGCCGACGCCGTGGAAATCGCCGCCTTCGTAGTGATCTTCGGCGCGGGTGAAATAGGGCAGCACCTCGTCCCACCCCCAGCCGGGATTGTCCGCCTGGCGCCAGCCGTCGTAGTCGGCGGCCTGCCCGCGCATGTAGATCATGCCGTTGATCGACGACGATCCGCCCAGCACCTTGCCACGCGGATACTTCAGCGCGCGACCGCCCAGCCGCTCCTCGCCCTGGGTCGACAGGCACCAGTCGGTCCGGGGATTGCCGATGCAATACAGATAGCCGACAGGCACCCGGATCCAGACGTAGTTGTCGCGCCCGCCAGCCTCGAGCAGCAGGACGCGATTGCGCGGATCGGCACTCAAACGATTGGCCAGCACGCAACCCGCGCTGCCGGCGCCCGCGACGATATAGTCGAATTCGTCCATCGCCGCGGGGCTAGGCCGGCAGGCGATCCCGATCAAGCCTCGCCCCGACGATGGCGTGCCGCCCGGTCGGGCAAAGCGCTTGAAGGAAAGGGCGGGCGGCTCCTAGATACCGGGCAAGTCATATTACCAAGGAAGCGCAGCATGAGCACGCCCGCCATCGGCAAAATCGGCATCTGGTCGCTCGAACTGCGATACTGGGATCGGGCGGAGGCGCTCGAGGCGACCGCCGAACTCGACGAACTGGGCTTTGGCGCATTGTGGGTGCCGGGCGGCATCGACAACGGCGTGCTTGGCGACATCGAGCAGCTTTTGGCTGCCAGCAAGCGGGCGGTGATCGCCAGCGGCATCCTGAACATCTGGAAGCATGAACCCGCCGACGTCGCCGCCTGGTACCTCGCGAGGGGCGAGGCGGAGCAGGCGCGCACATTGCTGGGCATCGGGGTCAGCCATGGGCCCATCATCGGAGAGAAGTGGGGCAAACCGCTGGAGGCCACCGGCGCCTTTCTCGACGGGATGCAGGCGGCCGGCATGGCGATGGATCACGTCTGCCTCGCCGCGCTTGGCCCCAAGATGGTCGCCTTGTCGGGCGAACGCACGGCCGGTGCGCATCCCTATCTCGTCACGCCCGAACACACGTCGCAGGCGCGCGAGATCCTGGGGCCGGGCACGTTGCTCGCGCCCGAACAGGGCGTCGTGATCGAGAGCGATCCCGTCAAGGCGCGGGCGCTGGCGCTGGGCGCGGTCGAGCATTATGCGCGGCTGCCCAACTACCGCAACAACTGGAAGCGCCTCGGCTTCGAGGATGCCGAGATCGACGCCTGCAGCGATCGCCTGCTGAATGCACTGTTCGCGATTGGCTCGGTCGACGCGGTGGTGGAGCGGGTGCAGGCGCATCTCGATGCCGGGGCGGATCATGTCTGCCTGCAGGTCATCGCCGATCCGCAAGGTGGCTTCGCACCGCTGCGCGCGCACTGGCGCGAGATCGCGAAGGCACTGGTGTGAGCGAGCTTGCCGGGACGATCGCACAACGCACGTCGACCACGGAGCGGAGCAAGGGCCATCGCCTTCAGCACGGCGTCACCATCGAGGCACCGCCCGAGCTGGTGTGGGACTTCGTGTCCGACTTCGCGGGATGGTCCAGCTGGAACCCGCTATACCGCAAGACCCGCGGCGATGCCGTGGAGGGTGGGACGATCGGTTTCGCGATCGAGCTCAAGGGCATGCGCCTGCGCAAGGCCCGCGCCAGGGTCACGCGGGTGCGGCCGAACGCCTTGCTGGAATTCAACATCTCTCGGCTGGCAGGGTTGCTCAAGGTCGATCACTTCGTCGAGATCGAGGAGCTTTCGCCCACCCGATGTCGTGTGACGACCGGCGAGGTCTTGGCCGGTCCGCTGGCGGGTATGGCGATGCGAACGCTGGCCTCGCGGCTCGCGACAGGGCGTGAGGCGATGAACATGGCGCTCAAGGACGTCGCCGAACGCAAATGGCGTGGGCAGCGCGCGCAGACGCGATAATTCCCGATTAGCGGTGCCGGAGTGAAAGCGATACCACGGTCCTGACGCACGCTTCGCGTTGCCTGGCTGCAAAAGGATCATCATGCGTCTGCTTCCTGCCCTCGCTCTCGTCACCTGTGTCGCCGCCCCCGGTGCGCTTGCCGCCACGCCCGAACAGACCGCCGCCGCCGCGCTGAAGGCCGCGCCGGTATGGGACGGGCATAACGACGTGCCCGAGCAGCTGCGCGAGCGGCGCAAGGACGTGATTGCGGACTTCGACTTTCGCGACACCACCGGCACCGCCGATGCGGCCAAAGCCCTTGGTGCGATGAACACCGACCTCGCGCGGCTGCGCCGGGGCCGGGTCGGTGCGCAGTTCTGGTCGGTCTATGTCTCTGCCGATCTCACCGACCAGCAGGCGGTGCAGGCCACGCTCGAACAGATCGACGTGATGAAGCGGCTGATCGCGCGCTATCCGCAGGATCTGCAGCTTTGCACCACCACCGCCGAGGTTGAGCGGGCGATGAAGGCCGGTCGCATCGCCTCGTTGCTGGGCATGGAGGGCGGCCACTCGATCGGCGGCTCGCTGGGCGTGTTGCGCCAGATGTACGCGTTGGGCGCGCGCTATATGACGCTGACGCACTTCAAGAACACCAGCTGGGCCGATGCTGCGACCGATGCACCGGTGCATGGCGGCCTCACCGATTACGGTCGGGACGTGGTGCGCGAGATGCAGCGCCTCGGCATGCTGGTCGACCTCAGCCACGTCAGCGCCGACACCATGCGCGATGCGCTGGACGTGGCGAAGGCGCCGGTGATCTTCAGCCACTCGGGCGCGCTGGCGGTGACGGGCCACCCGCGCAACGTGCCCGACGACGTGCTGGCGCGGCTCAAGGCGAACGGCGGCATCGTGATGGTCGATTTCGCACCCGACTACATCAGCGACCAGGTCCGCATCTGGTCGGCGGCGAAGAAGGCGGAGGTCGCGCGCAACGCGGCGCTCCATATCGGCAATCCCGATGCTGCGGCCAAGGCGAACGCCGACTGGCTCGCGGCCAATCCCGGTCCGAAGGCGACGCTGGCGCAGGCCGCCGACCACATCGACCATGCGGTGAAGATAGCCGGTATCGACCATGTCGGGCTGGGCGGGGATTTCGACGGGTTGGGCTCGCTGCCGACCGGTCTGGAGGACGTGTCGACCTACCCGGCGCTGTTCACCGAACTCGCCCGGCGCGGCTATTCCCGCGCGGACCTGGAGAAGATCGCCAGCCGCAACACGCTGCGGGTGATGAAGGCCGCGGAAGCCTATGCCTTGGCGCACCGCAGCGATCCGCCGATCGAGGCGCCGACCACGTTCTAGTGGCGCCATGATCGCACGCCAGGCCGGCCCGCTCCGACAAAGAGAGCGGGCGAGGGCTCAGCCGTGTTTCACGTCCCACTCCAGCGGCAGGTTGCGGATCGACATCAGGCCCGGGAATACGCTGGTGTCGGCACCCGGCTTCACCCGGAACGACGGGATGCGCTTGAACCATTCTTCAAGCAGCACCCGCAGCTCGCGCCGGGCGAGGTGGGCGCCCAGGCAGATGTGAACCCCGCCTACGAAGGTGAAGTGGCGGTTCGCCTTGCGCTCGGGATCGAACTCGCGCGGGTTTTCGAAGCGGGCAGGATCGAAGTTGCCGGCGGGATTGAGGCACTGAAAGGTCTCGCCCTTCTTCACCTGGATGCCGTGCCATTCGAAGTCGAGCTTCGCCGAGCGGGCCGACGACAGGATCGGCTGGGTACGCAGGAATTCCTCGACGGCGGAGTTGATGATTGCGGGATTGTCGCGGATGCGGTCCTGCAATTCGGGCTGCAACGCCATGCGGCGGAACATCTGCGCGATCGTGGCGGCGACGGTATCGAGGCCGCCGAGCCACAGGAACCAGACGGTGCCGATCTTCTCGTCTTCGGTCAGCGCGCGACCCTCGATCTTGCCGTGGACGATCGAGGAGACGAGGTGTTCGTCGGGGCTGGCTTCCTTTTCGGCGATGAAGCCGCGCAGGTATTCCAGCACGCTGCGCAGAGCCGCCTGCATCTTTTCGAGCGATCCCGAGTGCAGGATGTCCCACTCCCAATCGAGGAACTGGGTGAACTTTTCGTCTGGAAAACCCATCAGCCCCATGAAGATGCGGACCGGAAACACGCGCGCGAAATCCCACGCCATGTCGACTTCGCCCTTGTCCACGAATTCGTCGATCATCTCGACGCAAATGCGGCGGATGCGCGGCTCGATGTCGCGGGTGATCCGGGCCGGCGAGAAGAACGGCATCAGGAACAGGCGGTACCTGGAATGATCCGGCGGATCGATCGCCAGCGGGATCGACTTGAACGTCTCGCCGATCAGGCGCTGGAATTCGGCGGTCCCGGCGTTGGAGAAGTGGTCGTTGTCGGAATAGACGCGCTCGATATCCTCGTAATGGGATACCACCCAGCTGCCGTTGCGATTGCCCGAGATCGACCCCAGCCCATGGCTGGCCGGCGGACTGAACAGCAGCCGCGGGATCGAAGGATCCGCCAGCCAGCCCACGGGTTCATAGGGGTCGACAAGATCGTTGGGCGCCGAACCCATCGCAAAGCTCAGGTCGACGATGCGATCCCTCGGCACGTTGTCGGGCGCGTCGAAGTCGACGCGGATCGCGTCCAGCGTGGCGGTATCAGGCATCGTCTTCTCCCGTGGTTATCGACTTTGCCCTGACCCTTGCTGTCCCGCAAGGCTTGCCATGCCCTTTGGGGAGGACGGCGGACCCGCCGGTCCATTCATCGTGCCAGCGTTGGGCGACGCATTGAATTTACGCGCGTCGTACGCAAAATAACGATACATCGACGCATTCGAGCTTTCCGGGAGAGTATTATGGCAGACGCCGACACCAAGGAGTTCGCGGAGAACGCCCGCAAGTATTGGTCCGCAGAGGGCTATACCGAAGGTGGCGTCATCCGCGAGGTTGACTACTCGACGCAGTCGGGTGGCCTCGATCCGATGTTCGAGGGCATCAAGATCGTGGACACCGACACTCACATCACCGAGGCACCAGACCTCTTCACCAGCCGCGCCCCTGCCAAGTACAAGGACAAGGTGCCGCACGTTAAGCTCGACAAGGATGGCGTCGAGCGCTGGTACGTGGGCGATCGCAACTTCGGTTCGATGGGCGGCAACGTCATCCGCAAGGATAACAACAAGCTGCTCGGTCGGCTTGCTTTCCCTAAGCTCGAGCAGGCCCACCCCGGTGGTCACCAGCTCAAGGAGCGTCTGCAGGCGATGGACGACATGGGCGTCTATGCCCAGATCGGCTTCCAGAACTCGGGCGTGACGCAGGCCGGATCGCTGATGAGCCTGGGCGACAACGACCTGGCTCTGGCGATCGTGCAGATGTACAACGATGCCTCGGCCGAATTCCAGGAAGCGTCGGGCCAGCGCATCTTCAACATGGCGCACCTGCCCTTCTGGGACAAGGCGGCCATGGAAACCGAAGCGCGGCGTTGCCACGACATCGGTCTGCGCGGCTTCGTGCTGCCCGACACCCCTGAGCGTGTCGGCGTGCCCAGCTTCATGCACGACTATTGGACCCCGGTCCTCGAGATGTGCGACGCGACCGGCATGCCGCTCAACTTCCATCTCAACTCGGGTGTCGATCCCAACACGATCACCTGGGAAGGCTTCGAGTTCGAGCAGACGTTGTCGGTGGTTGCGACGATGTTCTCGATCGGCAACGCCGCGACGCTGGGCAACTGGTGCGTTTCGGGCCGTCTCGACCAGCATCCCAACCTCAAGATCGGCTTGATCGAAAGCGGCGCCGGCTGGGTGCCGTTCGCGATCGAGGCGCTGGAGCACCAGTTCAACGAGATGCTGCCGCGCTTCTCGAAGACGCTCAACCGCCGCCCGGCCGAGTACTTCCGCGATCACTTCTGGTGCACGTTCTGGTTCGAGAAGGTCGCACCCAAGATCCTGCTCGAGACGATCGGCGTCGACAAAGTGATGTTCGAAACCGATTTCCCGCATCCGACCTCGCTCTATCCGGGCGTGCAGGAGCATCTGAAGGACGTGCTGGGCGGTTACGATCGCACGATCCAGAAGAAGGTCCTGCAGGACAACGCGACCAAGCTGTACAACCTGCCGTTCTGATCGGCGGTTGACCGACGAAAAGGGCCGGGGCGCTGCAAGGCGCTCCGGCTTTTTCGCGTTATGGTGTTATCGTGCGGAAGCCGAAGTTCCTAGTCTCAATGCCGATACCACAGCGTCACCGATGCCGCATGGTTCATCCGGGTGCGACCAGCGGTCTGGTTGATCGTCTGGTTCAGGTATCCGACCTCGACCGTCGATGCGCCGGGTAAGCCGATTTCGGCTCCAAGGAACGTGCGCAGCTGGTCGAACCCGCCGCGCGCACCCCAATCGGTATCGTTGAGCGCGACGAAGGCTTCGCTCCAGACCAGCGCATTCACCGCGTCGCTGCCGGCCTTGAGCGGATGTTCGTAGCGGATCATCTCGCGCAGGCGCCAGCCGGTGTCGCTGCCATTGCTGCGCCAGCGCTGTTCCAGCCGGGTGCGCGAGGATAGCTCGCCGCCAAGCGGCTTGCCCAACGCAACCCCAAGCTGCTGGAAGCTGCGCTCCTCATTGATGTCGCGCCCGCCCTCGATCGCGGTGACGGTATGCGCATAACCCTGATAGAGCGTGACCTTGGATGATAGCTTCCACCCGAGCGCGCCACGCAGCAGCAACTGGTCGAGCCGGATGCCGTTGCCGAACCGTGGCTGGACCTCGGCGAAGTACACCAGGTCGCCGGACACCGGGCCGATGGCGGTGAGATTGAGCCAGGCCTGTTCGTCGTGCTCGGTCTGCGCGAGGGCGGGACCGGCCCAGACGGTGGCGACGGCGAGGATGGTAAGGCGGAAACGGTTCATGTCGTGCGAGAAAGCCTATGTCCTGCAGGCGCGAATGGGGTGAGCCCGCCTCGGCGTAGTGCTGGACGGCGGCCGCGCTGTCTAGCGGCAGAACGCGGCACCATCGGCTTCGAGGTGCAGGTGGTTCTTGTGCGCCGCATTGTACTGCGGTCCCAGCGTGGTGCCGAACCGCTTGCAGGCGCTGGCGTGAACCACGCGCAAGAAGCGGCGTTCCTCTGCCGTACCGCCATCCCAATCGCTCAGCACGGTGACGCGGCGACCGTCTTCCAGGACGAAGCCCGAGACGTCGATGGCGTTTGCGGTCGCGTGGCCGGACAGGCGTCGGCTACCGGCCACCGTCCGGCACGAGTAGCTGCCGAACGTCTCGATCCGTGCCACGTGCGAACCCAGGATCTGCAAAGCCGCGCGATCGACGCCATAGCGCGCCCAGCCGGCGAATTGGGATGCCATCGTACAGGTCACCGGGCCAAGGTTGGACAGCGCCATCTGCGCCGTGTCCGCGCGAAGGTTGGCCAGTCGCACCGTGCCGATATTGCTGCATCCGCCGCCGAAGCTGCGGTCCGGCAAGGGCGCGAAGCTGGCTCCGCTCGCCCCCAGTTGCGCGAGGCACTGCCGCAGCGCGGGTGGTCGCGCGGGGTTCGTGGTCGGGCGAGGGGGCGCGCGGCGGGCCACGCGAGGGGTGTCGGCGCAGCCATAAAGCGTCGCCAGCAGGGGAAGTATCAGCACGATCCGTCGCATCGCCACGGGTTAGTCCCATTCCAGGTTTCATGTCGCTTAACAGCCGTATGGCCTTGCGACAGTACGACGCCTGCATGCCACGAGCGAGCCGCAGCCGCTCGGGATCGGATGCCCGGTTGGGGATATCTTCCTTGACTTGGCGAGGCCCGGCCCTAGAGCCGGCGCCGGGCCACGCGGTCCCAACGCCGCGCGTGCTCTCTGTGAGGAGAGACTACATTGACTGAGCATACCAAGCCGTCGGTTAAGCCGGCGCGCCCGTTCTTCTCTTCGGGCCCTTGCGCGAAACCTCCGGGCTATTCGCCAGACAAACTTGCCACGCAATCGCTGGGCCGATCGCACCGTGCGAAGATCGGCAAGTCGCGCCTGCAGTACAGCATCGACCTGATGCGCGAAGTGCTGCAGCTTCCCGACACGCACCGCATTGGGATCGTCCCGGGCTCCGACACCGGCGCGTTCGAGATGGCGATGTGGACGATGCTGGGTGCGCGCCCCGTGACCACGATGGCGTGGGAGAGCTTCGGCGAGGGCTGGGTGACCGACGCGGTCAAGCAGCTCAAGATCGATCCCACCGTGATCCGCGCCGATTACGGCCAGCTGCCCGACTTGAGCCAGGTCGACTGGTCGAACGACGTGCTGTTCACCTGGAACGGCACCACCTCGGGCGTGCGCGTGCCGAATGCCGACTGGATTCCGGATGACCGCGAAGGGCTGTCGTTCGCCGACTCGACCTCTGCCGTCTTCGCCTACGACATCGACTGGTCGAAGATCGATGTCGCCACGTTCTCCTGGCAAAAGGTGCTGGGCGGTGAGGGCGGCCATGGCGTGCTGATCCTGGGCCCCCGCGCGGTCGAGCGGCTGGAAAGCTACACGCCGGCCTGGCCGCTGCCCAAGGTGTTCCGCCTCGTCTCCAAGGGCAAGCTGGCCGAAGGCGTGTTCAAGGGCGAGACGATCAACACGCCTTCGATGCTCGCGGTCGAGGACGCGATCTTTGCGCTGGAATGGGCCAAGGGTCTTGGCGGTCTGACCGGCCTCAAGGCGCGTTCGGATGCGAACGCCGCCGCGCTCGATACGATCGTCGCTGAGCGGGATTGGCTCGGGCATCTTGCCGCCGATCCGGCCAGCCGGTCCAAGACCTCGGTCTGCCTGACTGTCGAGGATGCCGACGCCGACTTCATCAAGCAGTTCGCTGCCTTGCTGGAGAAGGAAGGCGCGGCCTACGACGTAGCCGGATATCGCGATGCCCCGGCGGGTCTGCGCATCTGGTGTGGCGCTACGGTCGACACGGCCGACATCGTCGCGCTGGGACCGTGGCTCGACTGGGCCTACGCGACCGTCAAGGCCGGCTGACCCCTCACAGGTTACAGCGTCCCAGCGAAGGCTGGGACCGCTTTTTCTCATGGCGCCGCCCTCGCGGCAAGCGACCCCGGCCCGCGCCGGGATGACGCAAGGATATTTGACATGACCAAGCCCAAAGTCCTCATTTCCGACAAGATGGACCCCAACGCGACCCGCATTTTCCAAGAGCGCGGTTGCGATGTCGACGTCATCACCGGTGAGACGCCCGAAGAACTGATTGCCCGCATCGGCCAGTACGATGGCCTCGCGATTCGCTCCTCGACCAAGGTGACCAAGGCCGTCCTCGACGCCGCCACCAACCTCAAGGTCGTCGGACGCGCGGGCATCGGCGTCGACAACGTCGATATCCCCGCCGCCTCGGCGCAAGGCGTGGTGGTGATGAACACCCCGTTCGGCAACTCGATCACCACTGCCGAGCATGCGATCGCGCTGATGTTCGCGCTCGCCCGCCAGCTGCCCGAGGCGAATGCGCAGACGCAAGCCGGCCTGTGGCCCAAGAACGGCTTCATGGGCGTGGAAGTCACCGGCAAGACGCTCGGCCTGATCGGCGCCGGCAACATCGGCTCGATCGTCGCCAGCCGCGCGCTCGGCCTGCGCATGAAGGTCGTTGCCTTCGATCCGTTCCTGACGCCCGAACGCGCGATCGAGATGGGTGTCGAAAAGGTCGATCTGGACGGATTGCTCGCCCGCGCCGACTTCATCACCCTGCACACCCCGCTCACCGACCAGACCCGCAACATCCTCTCGGCCGAGAACCTGGCCAAGACCAAGAAGGGCGTGCGCATCGTCAACTGCGCGCGCGGTGGCCTGATCGACGAGACGGCGTTGAAGGCCGGGCTCGACAGCGGCCACATCGCCGGCGCCGCGCTCGACGTGTTCCAGACCGAACCGGCCAAGGAATCGCCGCTGTTCGGCACGCCCGGCTTCATCTGCACCCCGCACCTGGGCGCATCGACCAACGAGGCGCAAGTCAACGTCGCGCTGCAGGTGGCCGAGCAGATGGCCGACTTCCTGGTCAACGGCGGCGTCACCAACGCGCTCAACATGCCGTCGCTCAGCGCCGAGGAAGCGCCCAAGCTCAAGCCCTACATGGCACTGGCCGAGAAGCTGGGTTCGCTGGTGGGCCAGTTGACTCGCGACTCGGTGCCCCGGATCTCGATCCATACCGAGGGTGCGGCGACCGAGCTCAACGGCAAGCCCATCACCGCCGCCGTTCTCGCGGGCTTCATGCGGGTGCAGTCGGCCACGGTGAACATGGTCAACGCGCCGTTCCTCGCCAAGGATCGCGGCCTCGAAGTGCGCGAAGTGAAGACCGAGCGCGAGGGTGATTACCACACGCTGATCCGCGTCTCGGTGAAGACCGAAGCGGGCGAGCGGTCGGTGGCGGGCACGTTGTTCAACAACACCGAGGCGCGGCTGGTCGAGATGTTCGGCATCAAGGTGGAGGCCGACCTGTCGGGCCACATGATGTACATCGTCAACGAAGACGCACCCGGCTTCATCGGCCGCATCGGTACGCTGCTGGGTGAGAGCGGCATCAATATCGGCACCTTCAACCTGGGCCGCCGCGAGGCCGGGGGCGAAGCGGTGCTGCTGCTGTCGGTCGATAGCGCCGTTTCGCCAGAGCTTATCGAAAAGGCGCAGCGCCTGCCAGGCGTGAAGATGGTGAAAGCACTGTCGTTCTGAGTGGCGCTCCCTCTCTCCGACAGGGGAGAGGGGCCGGCCACGAAGGGGTTTGTGTCAAGCCCGGCTTGATCTAAGGGCGCTTCCACCATGCATGATACCGATCGCGATCTTCTGCCCGAGGGCCTCGGCGACCGTCTGCTCGCGCAAGCGGCGGCGGCCAGCCGCGTTCGGCGCGGTTGCCTCGATGTGTTTGCCTCATATGGTTACGGGCGCGTCGAGACCCCGGTGATCGAATTCGAGAAGTCGATGGCCAGCCGCATGGCCGGCGTCGAGCCGCGTCGCATGTTCCGCTTCGTGGATCCGGTGTCGTTGCGCACGCTGGCGCTGCGGTCCGACATCACCGTGCAGGTCGGCCGCATCGCCGCCACCAGCCTGGCCAACAGGCCGCGCCCGTTGCGCCTGTGCTATGCCGGGCCGGTGCTGACGATCAAGGGCGACGGCCTCGACCCCGCGCGCGAGCGGTTGCAGCTGGGCACCGAGCTGATCGGCGTCGACAGCGTCGCCGCCGCCGCCGAAGCGGTGGTGCTGGCGATCGAGGCGCTGGAGCGGGTGGGAGCCACCGGCATCTCGGTCGACTTCACGCTCCCCGATGTGGTCGACACCCTTGCGGTCGAGGCGCTGCCGCTGGCGGCGAGCCAGATCGATGCGGTGCGCCGCGAGCTCGATGCCAAGGATGCAGGTGGCCTGGTCGATGCGGGCGGCGCGGCTTACTTGCCGCTGCTCTACGCGGTCGGTCCCTTCGAACAGGCGATCGAGCGGCTCTCGGCTTTCGACGCAGGCGGCGCGCTGGCCAGCCGTATCGTCGCCTTGCGTGAGATCGCCGCGCGGGTCGGCGGCCGCGCGCGCATCACGCTCGATCCGTCCGAGCGCCATGGCTTCGAATATCAGTCCTGGTTCGGGTTCATGATCTACGCGCAGGGCGTGCAAGGTGCGGTGGGGCGCGGCGGCACTTATCGCATCCTCGGCCAGACATCCGAGGGTGAACCCGCGACCGGATTTTCCCTGTATCCGGATCGCCTGATCGATCTGCTGGCTGAGGCCACCAGCGATCCGGCCGCACTGTTCCTGCCGCTTGGGTATGATGCCGATGGAGCCGCACGCCAGCGTGCGATCGGCTGGCGCACCGTGGCGGCATTGTCCGAACATGACGACCCGGTGGCGCTGGGCTGCTCGCACCGCCTAGAAGCGGGCGAGGCGCTGCCCCTCTAGTCTTGACGATCCAGCGCGTTATCCTGCGTCAAAACGGGAGAGCGGCATTGAGCGGATTCGTCGAAGCCGAAGCGCGTGTTCGCCAGCTTCATGCCGCCTATGCCGACGCGGTCTGGCGCAAGGACCTCACATCCTTCGGCGATTGCTACACGCCTGAGGCCGAGTGGCGCATCTCCGGCATGGTCCTGCGGGGGCGCGGGGAGATCGAGGCGGGATTCGGCGCCGTGCTCGCCACCTGCAATCGGATATTGATGACCTTTCGCACGCCGCAGGTCGAGCTGACCGGCGATGGCCACGCCAGCGCCCGCGTCTACGTGACCGAGCAATGCACCTGGACAGACAAGGCGCCGACCATGAATATCGGACGCTATTACGACCGTTGCGTCGTAAATGGCGATCGCTGGCGGTTCTCGTGGCGGTTGTTCCAGTTGCTCTACACCGGCCCGGCCGACCTGACCGGGGAATACCAGGAGCATCCCGATTACGGGGTCTGGCCGGGCATGCCGCCGCTCGACGCAGTCCCGCCGCCGGCGCCATCGCGCCCTTGACGGCCTCGTCGCGCGCACTTAGGAGCGCGCCTGAAAACCGGGCGGCGCTTCGCCCGATCGTACCATCCCGATCGCCGAGTCCTGTCGAAGGGCGTTTCGTGGATCCACCCTGGCAGGTGGAGGCAGTGTACCTGTGGCCAATGTAACCGTTATCGGCGCCCAGTGGGGCGATGAAGGCAAAGGCAAGATCGTCGACTGGCTGGCTAGCCGGGCCGACGCCGTCGTGCGTTTCCAGGGTGGGCACAATGCCGGCCATACGCTCGTCGTGGGTGAGCAGGTGTACAAGCTCAGCCTGCTGCCGTCTGGCATCGTCACCGGCACGCTGTCGATCATCGGCAACGGCGTGGTGCTCGATCCCTGGGCGCTCAAGGCCGAGATCGAGAAGCTCGAAGGCCAGGGCGTGGTCATCAACACCGAAAACTTCGCCATCGCGGACAACTGCCCGCTGATCCTGCCGATCCACAGCGTGCTGGACGGATTGCGTGAGGCCGCCGCCGGATCGGGCAAGATCGGCACCACCGGGCGCGGTATCGGCCCCGCTTACGAGGACAAGGTCGGCCGCCGGGCCATCCGCGTGTGCGATCTTGCGCACCTCGACGCGCTGGAGCCGATGCTCGATCGCCTCTGCGCCCACCACGATGCGTTACGCGCCGGGTTCGGCGAGCAGCCGGTCGACCGCGCGGCGCTGATCGCTTCGCTCAAGGAGATCGCCCCGTTCGTGCTGCAGTATGCGCAGCCGGTGTGGCGCCGCCTCAACAAGGTGCGCAAAGCCGGCGCGCGCATCCTGTTCGAAGGCGCGCAGGGCGTGTTGCTCGATGTCGATCACGGGACCTATCCGTTCGTGACCAGCTCGAACACCGTCAGCGGCACCGCCGCCAGCGGTTCGGGCCTTGGTCCTTCGGCGACCGGGTTCGTGCTGGGCATCGTCAAGGCCTACACCACTCGCGTCGGCTCGGGCCCGTTCCCGACCGAGCTGGAGGACGCGACGGGCCAGCGCCTGGGCGAGCGGGGCCATGAGTTCGGCACCGTCACCGGACGCAAGCGCCGTTGTGGCTGGTTCGACGCCGTGCTGGTGCGCCAGTCCTGCGCGATCTCGGGCGTGACCGGCATCGCGCTGACCAAGGTCGACGTGCTCGACGGCTTCGACACGGTGAAGATCTGCACCGGCTATCGTCTGAACGGAAAGGTGCTGGACTACTTCCCCAGCCACGCCGCCGACCAGGCCAACGTCGAGCCGATCTATGAGGAAATGGAAGGCTGGAGTGGCACCACCGCCGGTGCCCGCTCGTGGGCGGACCTGCCGGCGCAGGCGATCAAGTACATCCAGCGCGTGCAGGAACTGATCGAAACGCCGGTGGCGCTGGTCTCGACCAGCCCCGAGCGCGAGGACACTATCCTCGTGCGTGATCCCTTTCAGGATTGAACCGGCAAGGCGGCGGTATCATGCGCCGCCTCGCCTTCGTGCTGCTGTCGGCGATCGCGGCCTGCACATCGCCCCCGCCACAGCCGCGCCCGACCGACGGGTTGCCGCCGACAGGCGCGCCCGTCGATCTTGTCCGCATCCACAAGGCCGCGCGCACGCTCGAGGTCTGGTCGCGGGGGCGCTCGGTGCTGATTTCTGACTCGCATCCAGCTTGGCCATCGACCCATCGGGCCCAAGCAGTTCGAAGGTGATGGCAGGACGCCCGAAGGTCGCTACTTGATCGACTGGCGCAATCCGCGCAGCAGCTATCATCTGTCGCTCCATGTCTCGTACCCCGACCCGCGGCAGGTCGCCGCAGCCCGAACGCAGGGTCGTAGTGCCGGCGGCATGATCATGATCCATGGACAGCCTAATGGTCGCGCCACTCGCATGTCGGGCGACTGGACCGATGGCTGCATCGCCCTGTCGAACCAGGAAATCGAGACATTATGGGATCTTGTACCGGATGGCGCGATCATCGAGATACTGGCGTAGGGATTGCCGCTCGTACGTGATGAACGCAGGTCCACCTTGGGCGTTTGCCAAAAAGTAACCATCGTCTGCCTAAGGTTTTGCGACTCGAAAACAAAAAAGGTTGCAGCAAGCAGTTTCGATGCAGTGCCAACCCGCCTTGAACGATGAACCGGCTCGTCTTGCCGCCTTGCAGCGCCTGGCGGTGATGGATACGCCCGCAGAGGAACCGTTCGAGAACGTCGTCGCGCTGGTGCGAGCGGTTCTGGGCGTACCGATCGCGACCGTGTCGCTGATCGCCGAGGACCGGCAATGGTTCAAGGCCAGCGTGGGGCTTGATGTGTCGGAGACACCGCGGGATATCTCATTCTGCACGCACACCATCAAACAGCACGAGCCGCTGGTCATTCCCGATGCGACGAAGGATCCGCGTTTCGCGAACAACCCGCTGGTGCTCGGCAATCCATACCTGCGCAGCTACGCCGGCATCCCGTTGCGGACGTCGGAGGGCTACAATGTCGGCTCGTTGTGTGCGATCGACACCAAACCTCGCGAGTTCTCCGATGTCGAACTGGCGATGCTGGACAAGTTCGCCCGGATCGTCGTGGCCGATCTCGAATTGCGACGGATCGCCGGCAAGGATCAGTTGACCGGCGCGCTGACGCGGCGTGGATTCATCGAGCGGGTGACGCAGGAGATCGATCGATATCATCGCTATGCCCGGCCCGTCAGCCTCGCGATGATCGACATCGATCACTTCAAGGCGATCAACGACACACACGGCCACGCCACCGGAGATATGGTCCTTCGCGAGGTTTCGCGGCTGTTGCGGATGGAAGCGCGACCCAACGACCTGCTGGGCCGGCTCGGTGGCGAGGAGTTCGCGCTGCTCATGCCCGAGACCGACGCCCGATCGGGTTACGTCGCGGCGGAGCGTTTTCGCGAATGTATCGCTGCGGCCGGGATCGAGGCGGCGCCGGGCCTGCAGATCCGGGTCACGGCCAGCTTCGGCGTGGCGGAATTGGTCCCGGCCTTCACCGATCCCGAAAGCTGGTTCGCAGCCACGGACGTGCTGCTGTATGCCGCGAAACGGCGCGGTCGCAATCGCTGCATCGCCTTGTTCGACGATGCGTTCGAAGTACCGCCGGTGGCCGCCTAAAAGTCGATCGCGATACCCTTGCTTACCCAGTCGCCATAGCGGGTGGGAGAGAGGCCATCCGGATCCTTCTCGTCCTTGTTCGCCGCTTCCGGTTTTGGAGCGGGCGTATCGCTCCAGTGTGCCGGCTTGCGGAAAGTGTCGGGCCGTTGTGTCGCGCGCTGTGTCATACGGTGAATGTGGGGCGGCTGGCGGTCCTTGGCAATCGCGCCTAGGGGCAGGGGATGGATATTCCCGGTCTTCCCGCCAGGCGCGCCGCGCTCAATCTGATCGATGCCGTGCTGCGCCGTGGCGAGACGCTGGAGCAGGCTGCCGGCGCATCGCTGGCAAGGGTACGTGGCGAGCCCGATCGGGCGCTGGCACGGGCGATCGCATCCGAAGTGCTGCGCTGGCGCACCGATCTTGATGCCATGATCGACAGTGCGACGCGGATGCCGTTGCCCGAAGATGCGAAACCGCGCGCGGTGCTGGCGATCATGCTGGCACAAGTGCTGCGGCTCGACACGCCGCCACACGCCGCCATCGCCACCGGCCTGCCCTTGCTGATGGGCGGTCCCCGTCGACTGGCGCATGGCGTGTTCACCACCCTGACCAAAGGTGGCGCATCGCTACCCCCGATGCCGACGCTTCCCGCTGACGTTCGCGAGCGGTGGGGCGAGCGGGCGGCTGCGATCGCCGGCGGGCTTGGCGTGCCCCCTCCGCTCGACCTTGCCTTGCGCGATCCCAAGGACACTGCCGACTGGGCCGAGCGGCTTGGCGGCGTATCGTTGGCACCGGGCCATGTGCGCCTGCCGCGCGGGGCCGCGATCGACACGCTGCCGGGCTATCGCGATGGCGCATGGTGGGTGCAGGATCTCGCGGCGACGTTGCCTGCGCGATTGTTGGGACAGGGCGAGGGCCGGCGCGCGCTCGATCTGTGCGCGGCGCCAGGTGGCAAGGCGTTGCAGCTCGCAGCCTCGGGATGGTCGGTGACTGCGCTCGACATCAGCAAGCGGCGGCTTGAGCGGCTGCAGGACAACCTGCAACGCACCGGACTTGACGCGCAGATCGTCACCGCCGACGCGCTGGAATGGCAACCCGAGCAACTGTTCGACGCGATCCTGCTGGATGCTCCGTGCACCGCCACGGGAACCTGCCGCCGCCATCCCGATGTGCTGCATCGCATCAGTCCGCGCCAGATCGGCGAGATGACGCAACTCCAGCGACGATTGCTCGAACGTGCCGCCGATTGGCTCGCACCCGGAGGGCAGCTCGTCTACGCGGTGTGTTCGCTGGAAAGCGAGGAGGGTGAGGATCAGGCGACCCGCATCATGCTCGATCGTGACCCGATAACCGCCGAGGAGCTGCCGGCCGGCTTGCAGCCCACCCAGGGTGGCTGGTTGCGTACCGATCCCGGCATGCTGGCCGAACATGGCGGGCTCGACGGCTTTTTCATCGCCCGCTGGCGTAAGGCCTGACCCTAGCGACGGGCGACTGGTTTAGCCAGGCGCGAAATGAAGAGGCCTCGCGCCCGCTAGGTGGTCAGGCCTTGACCCGCGCCTGGAAGCTTTTGCGCAGCTTCATCAGCTTGGGCGGAATCACGGCCAGGCAGTAGGGATTTCGCTGTCCCTCACCCTCCCAATACTCCTGGTGATACGCCTCGGCGGGATACCAGGTCGCCGGACCCTCGATCGTCGTCACCACGCGCCCGCCGTTTTCCGCATTCGACCGCGCGATCGCCGCCTCTGCTTCGGCACGCTGGGTATCGTCGAGGGGGAAGATCGCGGAGCGATACTGTGTGCCCACGTCGTTGCCCTGCCGGTTGAGTTGCGTCGGATCATGCGTTCCCATGAACACGTCGAGAATTTCACCATACGAGATCGCATGGGGATCGTAGTGCACCTTGATCGCTTCGGCATGGCCGGTCACCCCGGCGCAGACCTGCTTGTAAGTCGGGTTCTCGACCGCGCCGCCGATATAGCCGCTTTCGACCGAATCCACTCCGATCACGTCGCGGAAAACCGCTTCGGTGCACCAGAAGCATCCGCCTGCGAGGATTGCCGTTTCCATGTGGTTGATCGTCCCGTATCTGTATGATGTCGATGCCTAGATAGGTACCGGTGGCGCGCTTGTCAGGGGTGCGGTCCGGGTGCCCGAAGTCACATATGTTTCCATGGGGAGAAACACCGATGCGCCGTTTGATGCTTTCGTTCGCGACCGGCCTTGGTCTGCTCGCCCTTCCACTGGCCGCCGGTGCAGCACCCGCAAAATCCGCCGGCTCCACCTGCAGCGGTTGCCAACCGCTGCTTGAGCGTGCGGCCGCCGATCCCCGGCGCAAGGACGATCGCGCCCGCGATGCGGCACGGCATCCGGTGCAGACCATGATGTTCTTCGGCGTCGCACCCGGCATGAAAGTCGGCGAGTATGCGCCCGGCGGCGAATGGTACTCGCGTTTCCTGGGCCTCTATCTGGGTCAGCAGGGCAAGCTCGTCGGCCTCTTTGCCAATCCCGATGCGCCCGCCTTCAGCGCCAAGGCGCGCGCGGGCATCGCCGCCGGGGTCGCCAAGTACCCGCAGGACGTCGCCAGCTTTACCGGCCTGCCCGCTAGCAGCTTCGCCGCGATGACGCTCAAGGACGTGCCGCAGGACCAGAAGGGCACGTTCGACCGCATCCTCTTGCCGCGCGCGCTGCACAACATGCTCGCCGCCAGCAATGCCGACAGCGAGATCCGGACGATGCGGGAACTGCTCAAGCCCGATGGGATGATCGGCGTCGAACAGCATCGCGCCAAGGCCGGCGCGGCTTATGCCTATACCGACGGCTCCATGGGATACTTGCGTCAGGCGGACGTGATACGGTTGATGGAGCTCAACGGCTTCGAACTGGCAGGCACGTCCGAGATCAACGCCAATCCCAAGGACAGCGCCAACTGGCCCGAGGGTGTGTGGACCTTGCCGCCCTCTCTCGCGCTGAAGGATCAGGACAAGGCGAAGTATCAGGCGATCGGTGAAAGTGACCGGATGACCTTGCTGTTTCGCAAACGCCCCTGATATCGGCGCGGCCATGACCCGTATCTCCGTCGCCACCCTGCAGCTCGCGCTCAACGCTCCTGCCGAGCAGGAGAATATCGCTGCCGTCGGCACCCTGGTCGAGGAAGCGGCGGGGCGGGGCGCCCAGATCGTGTTGCCGCCAGAGCTGTTTTCCGGCCCGTACTTCTGCAAGGTCGAGGAAGAGGAACTGTTCGCGCTCGCGCGGCCGACGGCCGAACATCCCTCGGTGTTGGCGATGCAGAAGCTGGCCGCCAAATTGAAGGTCGCGATCCCGACCAGCTTCTTCGAACGCGACGGTCACCACTATTACAATACGCTGGCGATGATCGGGCCTGATGGCGAAATCATGGGCACGTATCGCAAGAGCCATATTCCCGATGGTCCGGGGTATGAGGAAAAATACTATTTTCGCCCCGGGAATGATGGTTTCAAGGTCTGGAACGTGTTCGGCGCCCGCATCGGCGTCGGCATCTGCTGGGATCAGTGGTACCCTGAATCAGCCCGGGTGATGGCGCTGATGGGGGCCGAACTGCTGTTCTATCCCACCGCGATCGGGTCGGAGCCCTATGACGTCAGCCTTGATACCAGCCGCATGTGGCGACGCGCGATGCTGGGGCACGCGGTGTCGAACTGCATGCCGGTGATCGCCGCCAACCGCATCGGTACCGAGGCCGAATGGGGCGGCCAGGGCCAGGCGTTCTACGGTCACTCTTTCATCACCGACGAGTGGGGCGACTATCTGGCCGAGTTCGGTCGCGAGGAAACGGGCGTGCTGGTGGCCGAAATCGATCTTGCCCGGGCTGCCAAGCATCGCGCCGGCATGGGCTTCTTTCGCGATCGCCGCCCGCAGCTCTACGGCCGCATCGCGCAGGATATCTGAGCGCGAGGGTGGCCAGGCATCGGTACCTCATTGCGCTGGGCTCCAACATGCGCCACCCGCGCCTTGGCGCACCGGCTGCGGTGCTGCGCGCCGCCTTCGCCGCGCTTGACCGCAAGCGGATCAAGTTGCGCGCCGCTTCGCCGATCCACGCGAGCGCGCCCATCGGCCCGTCGCAACGCCGCTATGCCAACGCCGCCGCGGTGATCAGTACGCGCCTCGGGCCTTCGCGTTTGCTGGCTCGCCTCAAGCGCATCGAGGCGCGCTTCGGCCGAAAACATCGCGGGATGCGCTGGCGTGCAAGAGTTCTGGACCTGGATATCATCCTGTGGAGTGGCGGCACTTTCTCCTCACGCCAACTGGTGATCCCGCACCAGCAGTTCCGTTCGCGCCCCTTCGTGCTCAAGCCGGCCAAGGCGATCGCCGCCGCCTGGCGCGATCCATCGACAGGTCTCACCATCCAACATCTGACCACCCGCTTGACCCGGCCGCGCCCCGCCCTTAGGGCTCTGCGCTCCCGCAACGCATCGCGGCTCGGGGGCCCTTAGCTCAGTCGGTAGAGCAACTGACTTTTAATCAGTAGGTCGCTGGTTCGAACCCAGCAGGGCTCACCATTCAGAATTGTTGATACCGATTCGGATGGTGGGTGGTGGTGGTCGCTGTTCTAATCGGGCAACGCGAGTACGCCCGCAAGCGGGCGATCTTGCAGGGTTGCAGAAAACGCGCAGTCGCCGGGTGCGCTTGCCTAACGTTCGTGTTTCCCGATGCTGAAGTGCGCATGAAACTGGTTGAGGACTTCGCTGGCAGCGGCAATGCGTTGCAGGTCGTCTTCGTGCAAAGCGCAGATTCCCGACAGCATCGCGCCAAAGGACGGGTTCGCCATCTCTGGAGCCATGCGGCTGCGGTATGAGGCCATCAGTGGGCAGGCACGCGCAGGCTTCATCAACAGCGACGACCTGGTGAACCTGCGCACCAACCTAATCGCTCAATACCGCCCAAGGGTTCGGCTTGGCCTCGCCGATGCGGTGCAAGGTGTTGCGGTCGGTATGGGCGAAGGGGGCATCGCGCCCTTCCAGCAGCAATTGGGTGTCGGTGACGTAGCTCCATGATCCGTCGGCATGGAAGGTGATGGTCATCGTGTAGCTGTCGGTGCGGAAGGCCTGTTCCAGAAACGTGGTCGAGCAGATGCCGAAGTCGGTTTCACCGCGCTTGGCCGAGACGACGATCGCGTCCGCATCGGGCGCGGCCTGACCCGAAGCGAGCGCGACCTGGCCGCGCGGGATCGCCACCGTTTGCTGCACCAGCCCGGTCGCGGGCTCCCACAGCCAGTAGCCGACCTGATCGTGGAAGGTGATGTCCTCTTCCACGGTCGTGATGTGGGTGTGGTAGCGCAGGCCGTAGAACAGTTGCGGGCCGTTCGCCTGCGGGTCGATCGGCTGGAAGTCCATCGTCTCGATGAACACCCGGCGTTCGGGGCCATCGGCCTTGGGGTTGAGGTCCACGCCCTTGCGAGCCTGCCACCGTCCGGCCAATCGACGCAGCGGACCAAGGTTTGCCAAGGTATCGGAATCGACGTCGGTCGGCTCGGTGAAGATGTCGCGCGCTGCAGGTGTCATCATGGTTGTCCAGTTGCTTCGATGCCGATTGTGTAACCCGTTGTGCCTGTGGTTCCTGAGTGGCGCCTAGCCGATGGCCGCTTCGATCGCGGCGAGCAGCTCGTCCGGATCGACCGGCTTGGTCAGAAAGGCCTTGGCGCCGCTCGCCAACATCTGCTCGCGCACGATCGACGTGGGAAACGCCGTCATTACGATCAGCGGATGCCGACAGCCACGGCTGGCTAAGGCCAGTTGGAGCTGGCGCCCGTCCACGCCAGGCATGTGCAAGTCGGTGACGACGCATGCGAACCGATCCAGCTCGGGGCTGGCCAGCAGTGCGCCGCCGTCGCCGAACTGCGCACCGTCGAAGCCGGCGGACCGCAACAGGCTGGCGATACTGCCCCGCACGCCTGGATCGTCGTCGACGATCGCTACGAGTTGGTGATGGGACAATGCGAAACTCCAAGCCGGGTCAATCTACCCGTAACGCACTGAATTTGGGCGCATGAAGCCTTCCGAACCATCATACTCAGGTATGGTAGCGATGAATGGTCTCGTCACGCACGGCAAGCTGCTCGGCCATGCGGACCAGATCGGCCAGCGATTGTGCCGCCATCTTGCGCATCACGTTGCCGCGATGGATCTTCACGGTAATCTCGCTCAGCTTCAGACGAGCGGCGACCTGCTTGTTCATCAGCCCGGTGACGACGAGCCCCATCACCTCCTGCTCGCGCGGAGTAAGCGTCGCGAACGATGCCTTGAGTGCGGCCGAGCCCTCCGCTTCCGCTCGCCGGATCCGGTCCACCGCGATCGCGGCTGCGACTGCCCCGAGCAGTTGCTCGTCATCGAATGGCTTTGGCAGGAAGTCGATGGCGCCCGCGCGCATGCCGCGTACGGTCATCGGGATGTCGCCATGCCCGGTCATGAGCACCACCGGCAGAGCAATGCCGTGCCCGGCCAGCCGCTCCTGGAAATCCAGTCCGCTCTCCCCGGACAAGCGAATGTCCAGCACGAGGCAGGACGGGACCTCCGGCGATCCGGCGTCCAGAAAGGCGCCGGGGCTGTCGTAGAGGCGCACGTCGAAGCCGCTCGAGCGCAGCAGGCTGCCGATCGAGCCACGGACTTCGCGATCGTCATCGATCACGCAAACGCAGTCCGGGAGCGGGGTCGGGTTCATGCCGCGATCCTTTCGCCGCTGGCAAGGATGGGCAGGCGAAAGCGGAAGGTGGCGCCGCCGTCTTCGTTGCTGCTGGCTGCCAGAGTACCGCCGTGCTGTTCGACGATCGAGCGGCAGATCGAAAGTCCCATGCCCATGCCGTCCTGCTTGGTGGTGAAAAAGGGTCGGAACAGGTTCTCGGGGTCGTTGCTCGCAAATCCGGCACCGCAGTCGCTGACTTCGATGACGACGTGCGTGTCGTCCTGCCGCCCTTCGACACAGAGCTGCCGACGATCCACCGGTGTATCCGCCATCGCCTGCTGGGCGTTGAGCAGAAGGTTCATCAGGACTTGCTGTAGCTGGACACGGTCGCCGCTCACTTCCGGAAGGTCGCCTTCGATCTTGAGCCTCATGGCAACGCCGTTCGCGTTGAGTTCGCGCTCCAGAATGGCCACGGTGTCATGGACGAGAGCCTCGATCCGCACGGCCTCATGCTGCGGTTCCGCCCTGCGGACGAGGTCGCGGATGCGTGCGATGATGTCTGCCGCGCGGATGCCGTTGGCCGCGATATGGTCCAGGCAGTCGCCCGTTTCTGCCGCATCGGGCGCCTCCCGCGCGAGCCAGCGCCGCCCCGACTTGGCGTAGGTGATGATCGCGGAAAGTGGCTGGTTGACCTCGTGCGCGATCGAGGCGGACAGTTCGCCAAGCGTGGTCACGCGCGCCATGTGCGTCAGTTCCGCCTGTGCTTGCGCGAGCCGTGCCTGCGACCGGTTGCGCTGGGTGACGTCGACTGCCGTGATCAGCACGTGTTGCCAGCCCCGGTGATCGGGCGGCAACGTCACGCGCAGCACGACGTCGATGGTTTCGCCGGCCGTCGTCAGGAACTGCACTTCCTCCTCGGCCGGCGCCTCACCGCGCAGCAGCGTGTCGAAGATACGCATCTGCGCGGTCTGAGCATTGGCGGTGTGGTGGCTGATGATGTTGCCGCCAATCAGCTCCGAGCGATCGGCATAGCCGAACAACCGCGCGACCTCCTGGTTGGCATCGCGGATGAACGAGGCCGCGCCCACCCGCCGGATCAGATCGAGGTCGAGCGGCTGGCCCGCACTCAACATCTTGTACGCCGGCGACCAGTCGGATTCCCAGATGGGAAAGCCGGTCGCGTTGAAGATCATGCGATAGCGCTCGTTGGCGCGGCGCCGCTCGTCCGCGACGGTGATCTGGCGCGCGCACAGCAAGGCGGTGGTGGCGATCGCGACCAGGCTGACGGCAAGCCGCATCGTCGCCGCGCCAAGACTGTCGTGGCCATGACTGATCCAGTACGCGACGATCGCGAAAAACGCACAGCTTGCGCCTGCGGCCAGCACCAACCCGCGCTGCTGCTCGCGCGCAACGATCAGCACCACGACGGTATAGAGCACGGCGACGGCGCCTTGGAACGGGCTGAGGATGTCCAATGCGAACAGACCAAGCGCAAGCAGGGCTGCCATCACGACCCTGCCCGAGACAAGCCACCGCCCTGGCTTCCCATGTCCACGCATCGCTGCCTCCCACGACGACCGCCATTGTCGCCATACCCTCGGCAAGCTGGCGTACAAACCGGCGTTGTGCAAACCCTGGTCTCGACGAGCCGGCTGGGTCAGAGAGGAAAGTCCATGACGAAGCGGATCCCAGGTCGTGCGTCCTCCCACTTCACGGCGGCACCCAGACGGACAACAGTGGCCTCGATGAGGCGAGTGCCGAGGCCGGACCCGGCTTCCGGCATGCCAACGTGCGTCCCGCGGTCCTCGACGATCAAGCGATAGCTGCCTTGGCCGCGACGGCGTAGCGTGATGACGACGCTGCCGGGCTCTTCTGGCGCATAGGCATGCTTGCAGGCGTTGGCGACAAGCTCGCTCACCAGCATGCCGATTGTCGAGGCCGTTTCGCTTCCTGCCGGCACCGTGTCTGCATCGATCACGATGCGCCGGTGCGGACCGCAGCTGCGCGCCAACTGCTCGCCCAGGGTCTCAAGGTAATCGCCCAGATCGACCTCCGGGCCGAGGTTCGTGCAAAGCTGCCGGTGCACGCCACCGACCGCCGCGATGCGCTGCTGCATGCGCTTGAGCACGGCCAGAGTCTCGGGAGCGGATACGCTCCGCGCCTCGACGGCGATGAGCGCCGAAATCAGTTGGAGGTGATTGGCGATCCGGTGGTTCGCCTCGTCCTGCGAATTGGGCGGTACGATCTGGGGGCAAACGCGCGTCGGTCGCAACATCATGTCGCTTGCCATAGTCACCTGCATCATGTGGAACCTCCCTCGTCTTCGGTTCCGCCATCAGACTGGAGGCGAAGGGTTCGCGCTATCATACGCAGGTTTGTATCGGCGGGCGTCGGGCCCCAAACGTGGGTATGATAGCGCGAGCGTCGTCCGTCGGCCAGGTTGGCCTTGCCGCTTGGGCGTATCTTTGAAGACGACCATGACCACCATCGCTCAAGACCCAGCCATGTCTGCCACACGGACTGCCGAGGAGATGCATTGATGTCCTGTTCCCACCTGAGGACGATCCGCGACGTGACCCCCAGCGCCAAGGGTTGCGAAGAGTGCCTGAAAACCGGCAGCGAATGGCTTCACTTGCGTCTCTGCCGCGCGTGCGGCCACGTCGGGTGCTGCGATCAGTCGCCCCATCGCCACGCGCGTGCGCACTATCACGCGACAGCGCACCCGATCATCGAGGGTTACGATCCCCCCGAGGGCTGGGGCTGGTGTTGGGTGGACGAGGTCGAAGTCGACTTGCCCGACCAGACGCCGCAAGTGGGACCGATCCCGCGCTACTACTGACGTGATCCGGACCGCCATGCCCAGACAGCATCGATGACGCCTGGCGCCCTATGCCTTCAAGACGCCGCCACACCACCTGCCGCAGCGCTCGCCACCAAGCTGGACTACCTGCCACCAGTGCGCGGCAACACCGTCGAACTGCCCATCGCTTGTCGGCGAGCAAGCTGTTGGAGAACTGCGCGCGGCTGATAAGTTCGCTGCTGTAGTCTCAATGACCTGCAACAAAGCGGAGGGTGGACATGCACTCACCCTCCTGCGTCGGATCGCCTTCCGCCCTCGATGACGGCGAGCGGGTTCGGATTGATGATCACTACGATGTCGACGTCACACCTACCTCGACACCTGGATTGACCAGGTCGATTGCTGCTTTGCAGAGCGTGTCCGCAAGCAGATGCGGCGCTCTAGGCGTCCCGGACGCCTTTTGCGCTTCATCACGCACCAAGGCTGGAGCGCCGCCCGCAGACAGACTTTCCGCTCGTAACAGGCTGTTAGCGATTCTTTGGCACCATCCCCGACGGCTTGGAGATGAAGTGGTATGAGCGTGGGCTGTCAGGGTTGTAAGTCGGAGAAGCAGACGTTTGAGATCGCGATGGCGTTCCAGCCGATCGTCGATGTCAAGACCGGTCGCGCGTTCGCCTATGAGGCTCTGGTGCGTGGCGACAATGGAGCGGGTGCGTGGGAGGTACTTTCACAAGTAACTCCCGATAATCGTTATGCCTTCGACCAGCAGTGCCGGGTGGCTGCGATCGAGGGTGCGGTCGCGGCTGGAATCCTCGACACTGATGCGCGGCTCTCGATCAATTTCCTCCCCAATGCCGTCTATTCACCGACTGCGTGCATCCAGCTCACGCTCAAGACCGCGCGTGCGACCGGCTTCCCCACCGACCGCCTGATCTTCGAGTTTACCGAGAATGAGGAAATGGCGGACACCGATCACGTCCGAACCATCGTCGAGAGCTACCGGGCGATGGGCTTTGCGACCGCGATCGATGATTTTGGGGCCGGGCATGCGGGCCTGGGCCTGCTCGCCAAGTTCCAGACCGACTTCATCAAGCTCGACATGGAACTGGTCAGGGGCATCGACGTCAGCATGCCACGACGACTGATCGTGGAGGGCGTCGCGCGCATGGCCGAAGCGCTGGGTATCACCATGATTGCTGAAGGCGTCGAAACGCGCGCCGAGTTCGAGGCGCTACGCAAGATTGGCGTGCGCTACATCCAAGGTTACTTTCTCGCGCGGCCGGGCTTCAAGTGTCTGCCACAGGTCAGTCTGCCCGCTGAAGAAAAGCGCGCTGCCGCCGCATGATGGTGCTGCTTTACGATTAAGGTCGGCCTGGTCCGGTGGCGCGACCATTTCGGACCAGCGCCGAGCGTGTACCGGACGCGTCCGCCACGCATCGGCAGCAGCCGCAAGCCTGGAGCTAAGCTACCGCCGGGAGGTAGATCGATGCTTGTGCGCTGGTCCAGGCCGGGACACGCAGCATCGCCGCTGCGAACAGATCGGAGGCCAGGTGCCGCGCCAGCCAGGCCTGCAGACGCGGCAGCGCCTGGCTGGCGAACCAGACTGGATCCACCGCGGCGAACTGGCGGACGAACGGCATGATCGCGATGTCCGCCAGCCCCCGAAGATCACCGCATAGCTGGGGTTGCAGCGCCAGCCGGCTCTCCAGATCTTGCAATATGACCAATCCGGCCTCGCGGTGGGCGGCGGGATCGCTGCCATGACGCTCGGGATACTTGTACCGGTCGAGGTCGTGCTTGAAGGCGTGATCGTTCCGCGCGATCAGCACGGGATCGTCGCGCTCAAGCCAGCCCTCGGGGTCCTGCCGGCTCAGCGCCCAGCGCATGATGTCGAGGCTTTCGTCGATGACGCATCCATCCTCCGGCATCAGCACCGGCACGGTGCCCTTGGGCGAGACGGCCAGCATCTCTGCCGGCTTGGCGCGCAGCTGCACCTCGCGCAACTCGCAGCGGAGGCCGCTGACGATCAGCGCCAGTCTGGCGCGCATCGCATAGGGGCAACGCCGGAAGCTGAATAGGATGGGATCAGTCAGGCCGATCATCCGCCGTCTCGTCGAACACCGCACCGACATGCGTGCGGCCTTTCGCCGCCGCGATCGCCTCCTGGCGATGGCGCTCGCGATAGGCGGCGCGCTGCGCCTCGGTACGCTCGGTATAGCAGGTCGCGCAGCTCACCCCCGGCTCGTATAGGGGCGATGTGCGGTCCTGTTCGCTCAACGGCAGGCGACAGGCATGGCACAACGCGTACGTTCCCTGGGTCAGGCCGTGGCCGATGGTGACCCGCTGATCGAACACGAAGCATTCGCCCTGCCACAGGCTTTCGTCTTCGGGCACCGTCTCCAGGTATTTGAGGATGCCGCCCTTGAGATGGTACACGTCCTCTACACCCTCCTGCTTGAGGAACGCGGTCGATTTTTCGCAACGGATGCCGCCGGTGCAGAACATCGCCACGCGCGGCTGCCGTCCGGCCCCCAGCAATCGCTCGCGCTCGCGACGGAACCAGGCGGGAAAGTCGCGAAAGGTGGGCGTCTTGGGATCGACCGCTCCGGCAAAGGTGCCGACAGCCACCTCGTAATCGTTGCGGGTGTCGATGACGAGGGTGTCGGGATCGGCGATGAGCGCGTTCCAATCATGCGCCTCGACGTACGTGCCGACGCTGGCGAGCGGGTCGATGTCAGGCTCGCCCATGGTGACGATCTCGCGCTTTACGCGGACCTTCATGCGATGGAACGGCATCGTCGGCGCGGTCGACAGCTTGACGTCGAGGTCGGCGCAGCCGGGCAGGGCACGCACCACGTCGATGATGCGGGCCACCCCCTCGTGCGGACCGGCGATCGTGCCATTGATGCCTTCGGGCGCCAGCAGCAGCGTACCGCGAATGCCATGTTGCCGGCATGCTTGCGTCAACGGCGCCTTCCAGCGTGCGCAATCGGGCAGCGGCGCGAACCGGTACAGCGCGGCAACCGCGATGGGATCAGCCTGTGATTGGGGCGCCGTGCTCATGCCGCACCCCATAGCGACGCGATCGGCCCGCGTCAGCTTTCGTGTTCGCCGGGTAACCCTGGCGTCAGGATATGCCGGCGATGCGGATACCGGTCAGCAACAGCCAATAGAGACCGCCTGCGATCAGCATCGCCGCAGGCAGTGTGAGCACCCAGGCCAGCGCCATGTTGCGCACCGTGCGCCGCTGCAGTCCCGCCCCGTTGGCGACCGACGCACCGGCGACCCCGGACGAGAGGATGTGCGTGGTCGAGACCGGCATTCCGAACTGTTCGGCCAGCAGGATCGTCGATGCCGCCATCAGTTCGGCCGAGGCGCCCATCCCATACGTCAGGTGCGTGCGCCCGATCCGCTCACCCACGGTGACGACGATCCGCTTCCAGCCCACCATCGTGCCCAAGCCAAGGGCCAGCGCGACGGTCAGCTTGACCCAGCCCGGGATATAGCGCGTGCCCTGTTCGAGCAGGGCGGTATGCGCCTTCACCGCGTCGAGGTCGGCAGCGGTCATCCGGCGGCGCACGGCATCCTCGCTGGCGACCAGCTTCGAAGCGTCGAGCACCAGGTACATATCGTTGCGCAAGTTCGGCGTTGCGGCGGCGGGAACCTTGCGCAGCGATCCATAGCCCTCGATCCGCTTCGTCAGGTCCTGCGATAGCGTCGCCAGGCTGGCGAAAGTGGCGTTGCCCTCAATCTTTCGCGTCCGCAACGAACGGGTCAGCGCCTCACGCGCCGTGGCGGCATCCAGGCGCTGGCCGCCGGTCTGGTGATCGAACGCGCGCTGGGCCGCGCTTGCGGACGCGATAAACGCCGGCGTGGCGCTGTCGGGCATCGTGCGGTTGAGCGCATAGGCGGTGGGCGCGCAGCCGATCAGGATCAGCATGATCAGTCCCATGCCCTTCTGACCGTCGTTGCTGCCATGCGCGAAGCTGACGGCGGTGCAGGTAAAGACCAACAGCGCCCGGATGCCGCGCGGAGGGGGCTGGTCGCCGGCCGGTTCGCGGTACAGCGCCGGGTCCGTCGCCACCCGTTTCATCACTAGCAGCAGCACGAAAGCGCCGGCAAAACCGATGAGCGGGCTGAGCAGCAAGGCCGCCAGCACCTTTTCCGCCTGTGTCCAGTCAACGCCGGAAGTGCCCCCTGCGCCCGCCAGCAGCTGGTTCATCAGCCCGACGCCCAGGATCGAGCCAATCAACGCGTGGCTGGACGAGTTTGGCAATCCGGCCCACCACGTCGCCAAATTCCATGTCACGGCCGCCAGCAGCAAGGCGAAGATCATCGCATAGCCCGCGCCACTGCCGACATGCAGCACCAGGTCGACCGGCAGAAGCGTGACGATCGAATAGGCTACGGCGCCCGAAGACAGCACCACCCCCAGGAAGTTGAAGGCACCCGACCAGATCACCGCCAGGGGGGCGGGCATCGCATGCGTGTAGATCACCGTCGCGACCGCGTTCGCGGTATCGTGAAAACCGTTAACGAATTCGAAGCCCAGCGCGATGATCAGTGCCAGGCCTAGGAACAGAAACACGCCTGTCGCCAATT
This sequence comes from Novosphingobium sp. TK46, assembly GCF_055361525.1. Classification (NCBI taxonomy): domain Bacteria; kingdom Pseudomonadati; phylum Pseudomonadota; class Alphaproteobacteria; order Sphingomonadales; family Sphingomonadaceae; genus Novosphingobium; species Novosphingobium sp. TK46. The sequence goes on along the minus strand of NZ_CM143963.1, from coordinate 1,140,164 downwards.
GCTCGCCGACTTGCGCGGTGTCGGTCAGCACGCTCACCGCTGCGAAGGCCAGGCCACCGATCAGCAGGGCCGCGAAAATCCAGCGACCTGCGGGATGGAGGTTGCCGTCCAGGCGCGGGCGCGAGATGGGGCGGATCGTCTCGCGACCCGTGAGCGCCGAAGTGGCCATGCGTAAGCAACCTTAACAGATCGAGAGGTACGATCAGGGTATGAAGGTTGTGTGACGGTTCGATGACGCTGTCGCGGCTCTGATCTTTTACTCGGTCGGGCGGTAGCTCGCCGGCCACGGCACGTCGCTCTGAATGCGCTCCGGGCGGCGGATGACGCGAAGGACATAGCGGACATAGAAGGCGCCGAGTTCGTCGCGCGACACAATGCCGGAAGCACCGATGGCCGCCGGGTCGTCATGCAGATACCAATCCGCGCCGGTGTTCAGCATCCGGATGATGGTCGACAAGGTCAGGTACAGGTTGATGTCGCCATCGAATGAACCTTCGCGGATGCCGTCTTCCAGCAGGCTGCGCCAGACCAGATAGTGCTCGCGCCTGGCCGCAAGGATATCACGCATGTCGGGGCTGTTGCGAAAGTAGGCGCGCTCCTGGTGAAGGATGGCGTGAACGTCCTGGTTCTGGGTGAATTCCTGCACGTCGAAGAAGATCAGCGCGACCAGCCTGCTTTCCGCGTCGCCGCTGCGGTCGCGTATCTCAAGCGCGCCGTCACGCAACCGAGCGACCGCATCGCGCACCGCTTCGTGAAGCATCTCCTCCTTGTTCGCGAAGTGGTAATAGAGGCTGCCGGCCAGCAGACCGACGTCCTCGGCGATCTGGCGGGTGGTGGTCGCCTCGAACCCAGACGCGGCGAATCGTCGTCGCGCGGCCATCAGGATGCGCTGTCGACGATCGCTGCCCTTGTCGGTGGAAGCACTCGCAAGATGCTTCTTCCTGGGCCGGTCGGTCATGGACGTGCCTGACTGATGCACGAACAAGGGCAAGCAGTCCGGAAAAGCGCAAAACAGGTCATTACCGCACACTTATCGAAAAGCGGGGCCCTCCGGCAACGCCTAGTATTCTCTCAACGAAGCGCACCCCTTCAGAATTGCCTTGCATCATAAACCAAACGCTTGTTAGATAAAGCGACAAGACAGGACAGGGTGCTGGATGAAAGACGTGTTTTCCGGAGTGCGCGTGATCGAACTGGCGCAGTACGTGTTCGTGCCTGCGGGCGGGGCGCTGCTTGCAGACCATGGCGCCGAGGTCATTCATGTCGAAACGGTCGAAGGCGGCGATCCTTACCGCTCCTTGAAAATCGGCGACGGGCGCGAAACCGGCTCCGCCAATCTTTCGCTGGAGCAGAACAATCGCGGAAAAAAATCGATCGCGATCGACCTCAAGACCACGCAAGGACGCGAGGTGTTGTTGCGCCTCATCGACACCGCCGACGTGTTTCTGACGAGCCTGCGGCCCAAGGCTATCGCCGCATTGCGGCTGACACCTGAGGATCTGCAGACGCGCAACCCCCGGCTGATCTACGTTCGTGGCAACGGCTTCGGCTTCAAGGGCAAGGAGATCGACAAGGCCGGCTATGACGCCACGGCGTTCTGGGCGCGTGGCGGCTTTGCCCATGCGTTGCGGCCCACGGGCATGATCGAGCCGCTCAAGCCACGCCCGGCGTTGGGGGACCATATCGGCGGCATCTCGATCGCCTACGGCATCGCCGGCGCCCTGTTCCAGCGGGCGATGACCGGCAAGGCGAGCGTGGTGGACGTATCGCTGCTGTCCACCGCGGTCTGGGCCTTGTCGGCCGATGTGGTCGTGAGCCAGACGCAGACGCCCGACCAACATGCGCACACCGGCAATCCCATGCGGGCGCCGTTGCGGTACCCTTACAAAACTGCGGACGACAGGTTCATCCAGCTCATGTTCCTGGATGCCGAGCGGTACTGGCCCGCGCTATGCCGGATCATCGATCGGCCGGAACTTCTGGAAGACGCGCGATTCGGTGATGGCGCGGGACGCGCGGAACATGGTGCCGCCCTGATCGACCAGATACAGGCCACCATCGGCGCCCGAGACTGGGCGTACTGGCAGCCGATCTTCGACGCCTGGGACGCCCCCTGGGAACTCGTGCGCACCATCCACGACGTCTCCGTCGACCCGCAGGTCGAAGCCAACGGCCTGCTGTTCGAAGTGGAAGTCACCGACGGAAGCCGGATCAAGCTCGCCGCCGGACCGGTGGGGTTCGACGGCCATTACGCCCCTGCTACGCCGGTTCGCGCGCCTCGTCTTGGCGAACACACCCACGCGCTTTTGTCGGCAGCGGGATTCGCGGCCGACGAGGTCGCGGCGTTGCAAGACGAGGCGATCGTGGCCTGATGCCGCGCTGTCATGACGCCTTGATCGCGCCACCCCGCTACTTCGATTCATGGACGAACAGGTGATCCCGATGCACATAGCCGAACTCCCCGATTCGATGCCCCTGCTGGGCGATCCGATGCGCCTGCGCGAGCGGTGGGCGCAGGACGGTACCCTGTTCTTCAAGAATGCCATCGGTGCATCCTCCATCGCGAAAGTGCGGCAAGTCTACCTCGACCGTCTCAAGAAGTTGCAGTTGGTCGATCAGCACGAAACGCAGTCCATCTGGACCGGCAGCGATCGCCTGGATGGTACGCTTGCCGAGCCGATCGACGATGATGTCTGGAAGGCGCTGGTGGCCGACGCATCGTTCGACAACGTCGTCAGCACGCTTCTGGGAGAAGCGCCGACATGGGTTCCGATCGTGGTGCATCGTACCGCGCCTCCGGCGCCGAAAGGCTCGACGATCGAGACCTTCGGCGCGCGGCATCAGGACGGGATTTACAATTACGGCATCGACTTCGCCACCTGCTGGGTGCCGTTGATGGATATCGACGATGAGGTCGGCGGTCTTGCCGTGGTGCCCGGTTCGCACAAGGCCAGCCTCTATCCTGCAGACGTGTTCAAAGATCCGGACAGGCGCGTCGGCATCCCGGCGGGCACCATCCCGGACGAAGCCTGGCGCCGCCCGGACTACAAGGCCGGCGACCTGCTCATCTTCCACAGCATGACAGCGCATGCCGGTCTGCCGAACCGTTCCGACAAGATGCGCCTGTCGATAGACATCCGCTTTCTGCCCTCATCGGGCGTGCCGCTGGTCGGCAAGGTCGTGTCGAACACCACGCGGGACGTGACGTTGCGCACCCAGGGGGGCACAGACATCACCCTCGGCATCGGCGACAGGACGATCGTGCGGGGCCCCAAGGGGCATCCGGTCACGGGCAAGGACCGGGAAGGGATTATCTTTGAGGGCGCCGAGATCATCATCATGCCGAACGATGACGGCAGTGCGAAGCTGATCCGCTCGGTATCGCGCAAGTATATCGATTTGCCCGCCACATGGTACGAAACCCTGCCGGCGGGTTGGGTCAAGTAGGCTTCGGAGACAAGGCAACCCGCACGATCGGGTTCGATCGAGAGCAGCTTCAACAGGATCGGGAAGGGATGACCTTGGCGAAGAACGGAACCAGGCGACAAATGAAACTCGGCGCGTTTTGCGGGGGGAGCTATCATCAGGCGGGCTGGCGTCATCCCGATGCGGACAACGCCTTTGGCCATGATATCGCCAAATGGGTCGAGCTTGCGCGCAAGCTGGAAGCGGCCAAATTCGACATGATGTTCATCGCCGACACGGCTTCTCTCAGCGATGCGCAGAATCCCGAGGTTTTTCCGTATGCAAGCGGTGGCGACAACCTCGAACCCATGACGCTGCTCGCTGCGATCTCCGCGCACACGACGCACCTGGGGCTGGCGGCGACGATCGCGACATCCTATCGGCCGCCCTACGATGCCGCGCGCGAAGTGCTGTCGCTCGACCGCATCAGCGGTGGCCGAGTCGGCTGGAATATCGTCACCGGCATTTCGCCCGACGATGGGGCGCAATACGCGGATCAAGTATTCCCGCCCCAGGAAGAACGCTATGCCCGTGGCGAAGAGTTCGTCGACGTGGTCCTGAAGCTTTGGAACAGCGTCGAACCCGGTGCGTACCCGCATGACAAGACGGGCGGAGCCTACAAGGATCCGTCCAAGATCCACCTCATCGATCATGCCGGCAAGTACTACCGGGTGCGTGGCCCGTTGAAGGGGCTCACATCGCAGCAGGGTCGGCCGGTGTTGATCCAGGCAGGACAATCGCCCGAAGGGCGGGCCATGGCGTCGCGCGTGGCCGAAGCCGTGTTCACCGCGCAATCGACCTTCGACGAGGCCAAGGCCTTTCGCGATGACATCCGCGCCCGCGCTGTGGCGTGGGGCCGTGATCCCGACCACGTCAAGGTGATGCCCGGCGCGCTCGTCGTCTTGGGCGACAGCCGCGAGGAGGCCGAGGAGAAATGGTCCAGCCTCGATTCGCGGATCGATCTGCGCGCTGCGCGTGCACGGCTGCAGATGGCGCTCAAGTTCTACGACCTGAGCGGGCACGATCTCGACGCGCCGTTCCCCGACATTCCGGCGGATTCGGTGATCAGCCGGGGCCGCAATCATGTGGAAGCCGCCAAGCGCGAAGGCCTGACCTTGCGCCAGGTGCTGATCCGCTCGTCCCAGTCGAACGCGCATTTCGCGACCATCGGCACCGTTCAGGATGTTGCCGACGAACTGCAGCACTGGTTCGAGGACGGCGCGTGCGACGGGTTCAATCTGCTTCCGGCGATCTACCCGGTCTCGTTCGACGAGATCATGGACAAGCTGGTGCCGGAACTACAACGCCGCGGCCTGTTCAGACGCGAGTACGAAGGCCGCACCTTGCGTGAGAACCTGCAGATTCCGGCTGTGAGCCTGCCGCTGCTGAACTGAACCGCCGCGGCCTTGGTGGCATAGCCAGAGCGCCAGATTGCCCCGGCTTCTTGGAATTCAGTATTCGTCCGGACCGACGGTGTTGAACTGCGGGTGGATCTGCTTCCACTCGCGCATCCACTCCATGCCTTCGCGTGCGCGAAGCAGGTCGTCGTCGCGCGGGGCCAACGCCTGCGTAGCCGCCGCTTTCACCGCCGGTAGGACCGAAGTGTCCCAGCCTTGCTCCTCGACCCGAGCGGCCAGCGCCTGTGCCCGGCAGCGGCGCAGCATGGCGGGGAGCCGACTGCGTAAGGCATCGGCCGCCCAGTCGATCATCGGGCCGTTCACGTCCGGATCGTAGCCCCACAGGATGTTGTGTTGCGCGTCGTTCAATATGTAGTGGTAGTGCAGCACCTGACCGAAGACGTCGAAGCGGATGTATTCTTCGCTGCGTTCGGCATTGAAGACGTGGATGCTGGGGCCGCGAACCATCCGCTCCGCGCTGTCGCCGAGGGCGCGCGCTTCGACCGCGACCGATATCAGCCCTGCTTCGAACCATTGCGCATGCGCCTCGACCATCGGGATCAGCATGAACCGGTGGTGCTGGCCGCGAATGGTCTCGACGGTACGGTTACTTGGCGGTGTGGGTGCGGTGGTCATTTATCCTCTCCTTTTCGCCATATCGCGCGCTCGATTGCCGATGTCGCCGCAACGGCTGCTACGTGGCCGTAGCCGAGGCCACGTTGCGGGCCTGCGGCGATACCGAGACCTTGGCCACGAGACGACCGATGGCGGGTATTTCCAGCGTCATCGTCTCGCCCAGCCTGACCGGCGCGACATCGGCAGCGCCGGACAGGATCACGTCTCCCGGCTGCAGTGTCATGGCGCTCGCCGCGTAAGCGACCAGTTCGGCCGCACTCCCGGTAAGGTCGGCGAAGCTGCGTTCGCCGCGCAAGTCGTCATCGACCCAGAAGCGGTAGGACAAACCGGACGGATCGGGGATCTCGTCGGCGGTGACGAGGCAAGGGCCCAGCGTTCCGTACGTGTCGAAAGACTTGCAGAAGCTGAAATCCTCCGCCTCTTTCTGCAACGTCGTGTCGAACGCGCAAGTGTAGCCGGCGACGTATGCGAGCGCATCAGCGGGGGTGACGTTCGTGCACTCGCGACCGATGACGATGGCGAGTTCCGGCTCGTGCAGGGTCACCCGATCCGGCCAGCGCACCTGCACGCCCTCGTCGGGGCCGGCCATCGCGCTGGTCACTTTGTAGAGGAACCCGATCGAGCCGAGCGGGGCGCCATGGTGCTTCCAGTTGCCAAGTCCGCAGATGATCTTGCCGGGATTGGCCACGGGCGAAAGCAGCCGCACGTCGGCGTGGGTCAGCAGGGGTGCCCGCTCGCCAAGCTGCGCCATGCGCGGCATCAGATCAGACAGTTGCGCCACGAACTGGTCGCCCGGCGGCAAAGGCCAGCGCATGGGCGCCAGTGCCTCCACCACGTCGGTGACATCGCGGATGCCGGCCTCGTCGTAGATTCCGACCCGTGGCTGTGCGGTACTATCCGCTGCGAGAGTGAAGCGGCAAATCCTCATGCCGCTTCCTCGCGGCTATGGCTTGCCTGCAAGGAGCAAGACCCATTTCGCCAGGCGCTTCGAGCACATGGACGCGTCCGTTCACGATCGCCGATCAGCCAGGGCATACGCGTACAAATCCCAGTTCTTCATCCGTCCCGATGCGAAGGATGGCGCATGGTGCAGCCTGGGACAAGTCAATTCCAAACGCTTGTTTGAAATTACCAGCGCGCTCCTGCGCCGCCGATCGCGAACGGCCGGTGATAGGACAGGTCGTCACGATCGCGCGTGCCCTTGAGGAAGCCTTTGACGGCAGGCTCCTGCAGCCAGGATGCGTCTCCTTGCAGCGCCGTCTCGACCGTTGAGCGGCGCCAGAGGATACGCCACTCATCGCCTCGCCTTTCCAGCTGATCCATGTAGCGGCCCGCGGCGATGGTGCACGTCATCGCATCGTGCGACAGCATGGTCCCCACCACGTAAGTTTCGCAATAGGCGGTGTCGCCATCGATCTCGCAACTGTGATTGGCCAGGTTATGCTGGTTCATGCCGAAGGCATGGGCATGGCCCTTGTTGGCGATCTTCGGATAATCGGATGCGGGGAAGGGCACCGGGCCATGTTCGTCGGCGCCCTCGGGCCAATAGCAGCTGGCGATCATATCCTCGTCATGACGGTCGCGGCCGCGAGACTCGCGCACGATGACGTCGAGAATGTCCTGCCGAGCCTTCAGATGCCTCACCGTGGCCTTGAGTGCGGCCAACTCGTTCTCGTCGCTCATGATCTGCTCTCCCATCATCGATCGTGCGCGCAACCCAAGCGCGTTGCAATGACTGCGCCTCCCCTTCCTGGCGCCATCGGCGGGGCGGCTGGCGCTACCTTGTGCCGGTGACCGGGAAGGTGCCGAAGGGACCGTTGGCGTTTTCACCGGTCAGCGTGCCATCCTTTACCGTCACGTCATAGGAGATGGTGATGGGCATCGGCATGCTGGCCTTGCCCTGGAACTTGGCCCGGCCATTGGCGAAGCCCCCGGCTACGTCCACCGATCCTTGCGCGGCGGAGACCTTGCCGGTCACGACGTTGCCGCTGACCTTGAGGTCCATGACCGCTTTTTGCGGTCCCATTGGGGACTGGATCACGATGTTCCACTTGCCGGCGAAGTCCTGCGGCTTGGCGTTGCTGGCCTTGGCCGCCTGCAATCGCGCCATGTAGGCCTTCTGCTCCGCCGGCGCCTGCTGCGCTCGCGTCCGCAGGTAGAACCGCAAGTCCTCCAGTTCCCTGTCGGTGAACTGCGGGAAGGGAGGCATGCCGTTCAGCTTGAGCCCGCCTTCCTTCACGATCGTGCGGAACGTCGCCGCATCCGTGATCACGGGCGAATAGCGCAAGTCCGGTGCCGCCCCGCCGCCCACGGCATTCCAGCCATGGCAGACAAGGCAGGCCCGCGTGGCGAACAGCATGAAACCGGCCTGGCTGCGCGCCGCGTCCGGCTTGTAGTCGGGATCGGCCGGCGGGGTGAGCACCGGCGGCGTGAACGGCGGTATGGTATCCGTGCCGCCTAGCGCGAAGGTCAGCACATGACGCGGCGAGCGATAGTCGGTGCGATAGGCCTGATTGCCCAGCGTCTGCATCCCGGCGCCCTGGCCGCCCATCCCGGTGATGACGGTGACGTACTGCCTGCCGTTGACGCGGTAGGATATCGGCGCGCCGACGATCGGGCTCTGCGCCCTGTAGGACCATAGCTCCTTGCCGGTTCTAGCGTCGCGCGCGACGAACTTGCCGTCGACCTGCCCCTCGAACACCAGGCCGCCCGCGCTCGCCATCACGCCGCCGGGCCAGGTGCCGGGAAGCTCGACTTTCCAGGCTTCGCTTTGGGTGGCCGGGTTCCAGGCCTTGAGATAGCTCTTGTGGCCGCCCGGCAGTTCGACTTCGGGGATCATCGTCACGCCCATGCCCGCCGCGATCTCGCCACCCCCCTTCTGGCCTTCGCCGATCAGGGCAGGCAGTTCTTGCACGGGGATATAGACCAGCCCCGTTTGGGGGCTGTAGGCCTGAGGCATCCACGAATGCGCGCCGGTCGGCCCCGGCCACATCTCGAACAGGCCGGGCTTGCGGTTGTAGCGGATACCCGGGTTCTCGACCGGGCGGCCGGTCTTCTTGTCGATATGATCGGCCCAGGTCACCTTGGCGATCTTTTCCGCCGAGATGAATTCTCCGGTCGCGCGATCGAGCACGTAGAAGAAGCCGTTCTTGGGCGCCTGCATCAGCACCTTGCGGTCCTTGCCGTCGATCTTGAGCGTCGCCAGCGTCATGTCCGCGGTGGCGGTGCAATCCCACTGCTCACCGGGACAGATCTGGTAGTGCCACTTGTAGGCGCCGGTGTTCACGTCGACCGCGACGATCGAGGCGAGGAACAGGTTGTCGCCGCCACCCGGACTGCGCAGATCCTGATTGTAGGGAAAGCCGTTGCCGATCCCGAGGTAGACCAGATGCAGTTCCGGATCGTAGCTGAAGGCGTTCCAGGCAGAGCCGCCCCCACCGCGCTGGGTGCCGTCGGGGTTCTTCCAGCCTGCCGGCCAGGTCTTGCGCATGATCTGTTCGGCCCGCGCATTGACGGGACTCACCTCGTCGCCCGGGGTGGTGTAGAAACGCCAGGCGCGCTTGCCGGTCGCCGCGTCGTAGGCGGTAACGAAGCCACGCGCGTTGCTGATGTCGGCCCCGCCATAGCCGACGATGACCTTGCCGCCGAACACGCGCGGGGCGCCATTCGAATTGCGCGGGGCCTGGTCTGGATAGTCATAGACCTTCCAGGCTTCCTTGCCGGTCTTGGCATCGAGCGCCACGACATAGCCGTCGGTGGTGACGAGGAACACCTTACCCGCGTCGTAAGCGATGCCCTTGCTGCCCCACGACAGTTGCAGCGCCGTTTTCGCGCGCTGGCGCGTGCCGCCGTCGTACTCCCACAAGGGCTTGCCGGTGGCCGCGTCGAACGCGCGGATGTGCGAATGGCCGGTGGTGATGAAGACCTTGTCCTCGGCCATCAGCGGGGTCGAAGCGGAGAAGCCGGGCTCTAGGTCGTAGTGCCAGGCGAGCTTGAGGTCGCCGACGTTTTCGGTCGTGATCTCGTCCACCGGGCTGTAGTGCGTTTCCAGACCGTTGCGGCCCCAGCTCGGCCATTCGTCGGGATCGGCCAGCATCGCCTGCTCGACCGGCTGCGCGCTCTTGTCGGAGCAGCCTGCCACCAGCATCAAACATGCGAGCGCAACGATACGGATAGTTCTCAAGGCTCGGACCTCCGCTCGCCGGTGACCTTGGCCGAACCGAACATTCCCATCTTGCACTTGCCCGTGATGGCATCGCCGTCGATCTGAAGATCGTACTTGAGCGTTATCTTCATGGGCTGCTCGACCTTCACCTCGAACCTGGCTCGACCGTCTTCCCAAGTGCCGCCGGCAAAGTCCTGACGGCCTTCCGGGGCGGAGAGATAGCCCGACAGGCTGCTATTTTCCGTTTCGAAATGGGCCAGCATCGCCTGCGGACCCATTGGTGTCTTGAGCACCATGTGCCAGTCGCCATCGATGTCCGTCGACGCGGGTGCGGCGGCCTGCGTGCCGCCGGGCAGGATCATCGCATCGATCGGCGGCGGTATGTCGCTGGCGGGCAGCGCCGATGAAGCCTCCACCGTTGCTTCGATCGCGGCGGTGCCAGCCCGGCGGGCTCGTGTGCCCGAGATGTCGCGCTGCTCGATCACGTCGAGGATGCGGGCGGGCGTCAGCGGCAGGACCAGTTCGTCGATCTCTCCGAACGGGCTCAGCGCATCGGCGATGGCGTTGACGAGGGTCGGCGGGCCGACGATCGCGCCGCCTTCGCCCACGCCGCGCATGCCGCCGATGGTCTTGGACGGGGTGTTGGCATGGACGTACTCGAACACCGGAACGTCGGTGATGGCGGGCAGCAGGTAATCCTTGAAGGTGGCGGCCAGCGGATTGCCGCGCGCGTCGTATGGCATGTCCTCCAGCAGAACCATGCCGATCGCCTGCGCCAGACCGCCCGCGACCTGCCCCTCGACTACCGCGGGGTTGATCACGGTGCCGCAGTCTTCCGACGCGATCCAGCGCAGGATCGTGACGAAGCCGGTATCGGCATCGACCTCGACCACGCAGGCATGCGCGGCGCTGGTCATCGTCATCGGCGGCGGCTGGTAGCGAAACTGCATCTCCAGCCCGGCCTCGAAACCGGCGGGCAGGCGGTGCGGCTCGCCATAGGCGATATTAGCCAGTTCCCCGATCGGACGCGACATCTCGGGCGCGCCGGCGATATGGACCATGCCTTGTTCGATGGTCACGCTTTCGGCGGAGGCATTGTAGAGGTGCGCGGCCAGCGTCTTCACCTTGTCTGCCAGCAATTCGGAGCAGCGGATCGCCGCGCCGCCGCCGATCACGCCCTGGCGGCTTCCGGCCGCGCCGGGGCCGAAACCGCCACGGCTGCTGTCGCCCTCGAACACGGTCACGTCCTCGTAGCGCACGCCAAGCCGGTCGGCGATGCACTGGGCCATCGTCGTCGCGGTGCCATGGCCCTGGCTGTGGGTCGACATCGTCGCGGTGACCTTGCCCGTGGGATCGATGCGGATTTGGGCGAGTTCGCCGGTCATCGGCGCCATCGAGCCGGCGGAACCGGTCGGTTCGATGTATGCGGCGATGCCAAGTCCGAGATAACGCCCTTGCCGCCGGGCCTCGTCCTGTTCGCGCCGGAACGCCGGTACGTCGAAGTGCTCGACAAGCTTGTCGAGGCATTCGCCCGGTGTGATGTCGTCGACCGGGATGCCCATGCACGAGGTCACCGGCTGGTCTGACAGATAGACGAGGTTGCGGCGGCGCAGTTCGATCGGATCGATCCCGATGCGGCGCGCCGCCTTGTCGAGCAGGGTTTCGCGGATCAGCGTTTCCATCGCCCACGGTCCGCGATAGGCGGCAAGACCATTGGTGTTGGAGTACCAGCCCCGGCTGACGAAGCCGTAGGTCGGCATCTTGTAGGCCGGCCACAGGAACATGTGGACCGCGATGTTGTTGTCGGCGCCTTGCGGATAGGCGCCGTTGTTGCAGTCGTAGATGCCGTGACTGGCCAGCATCTTTCCCTGCGCGTCGAAGCCGACCTGCAGCGTCATTTCCTGCTCGCGCGCCTGGGGCGAGGCGGTCAGCGCCTCGTAACGATCCTCGGTCCACTTGAGCGGGCGGGGGAACAGCATCGCGGCACAGATTACCGCGCATTCCTCTTTCCACGGCGTGTTCTTCAGTCCGAACGATCCGCCGACGTCCTTGGCGATCACCCGGATCGCGCCATCCGGCAGGCCCAGCGCGGTGCCGACCCACCGGGCGATATTGCTTGGGCTCTGGCAGGTGATGTAGAGCGTGAGTTCTTCGGGCCCTTCGCGCGTGGCGAGAACGGCGCGGTTCTCCATCGGCGCCTGCGAGATCCGCTGGTGCACCACGGTCTGCGTCACGCGATGGGCGGCGGCGTTCAGCGCATCGGCCAGTTCGTCTTCAGGCTCTTCATCGCCGATCTCGGCCGCGATGTTGCTGGTGGTTCCGGGGTGGATCGGCGGCCCCGCCATGGCCTGCGCGATCGAGACGACCGGTTCGAGTTCCTCGTACGTGATCTCGATCAGGGCGGCGGCATCTTCGGCGATCGCGCGGGTATCGGCGATGACGAGGGCGATGGGGTCGCCGACATACTGTACGTACGTGTCGGCAAGCGGGGTCACCGGCACTTCGGATGGCGTGAAGAAGAAGCTCATCATCGTGATCGGCTGCCGGGCCAGATCCCCGGCCAGCATGATCGCATGGACCCCCGGGATTTCCAGCGCTGCGGACGTATCGACCGAAACGATAGTGCCGCGCGCGATCTGGCTGCGTGCGAACGCGACGTGGAGCATGCCGGGCAGCACCACATCGTCGGTGAACTGTCCGCGACCTGTCAGCAGGCGCGCATCCTCCTTGCGCGGTGCACGTTTGCCGATCCAGCGCGTGGCGCCGATACCGGGAGCGGCGGGATCCGCCTCGCTCATGCCGAATGCCCACCGGCTTGCGCCTGTTCGACCAGTATCGCCGCGGCCTTGCGGATGCCCTGATACCCGGTGCAGCGGCAGATGTGTCCGGACATCGCCGCCAACAGCGCGTCTTGGGTGGGCTTGCGACCTTCCCCGGTCATGGCGGCGAACGTCATGGCCACGCCGGGGGTGCAGAAGCCGCATTGCAGCCCATGGGCATCGCGCATCGCCTGCTGAACGGGGTGCAGGGTGCCTTCGGGGTCGGCAAGCCCTTCGACCGTGGTAATGTCGCTGCCGTCGGCCTGCACTGCCAGTATCAGGCAAGACCGCACCGCGCGCCCGTCGACGATCACCGTGCAAGCGCCGCAGACGCCGTGCTCGCAGCCAAGATGCACGCCGGTATAGCCCGCATCGATCCGCAGGAAGTCGCCCAGCGACGTGCGCGCTTCGACGGTGCCGGTCTGCCGGCGGCCGTTGATCGACAGGGAGATGGCGTGCTCGCTCATGCAGTTTCCTTCAGCGTCAGCGTCTCGCGCAACGTTCTGGCCAGAATGCGCCGGCCGACGGTGCGGCGATATTCGGCGCTGGCGTGGTGATCGTCGAACGGGGCGGTGTCGGCGATCGCCGCAGCGGCAAGTTCGTCGATATCAAGGGCGTCCAGCTGTCTGGCGACGATAGCCTCTTCCAGCCCCGTCATCGCGATCGGCGTAGGACCCATGCCGAACCAAGCCAAGCCGGCGCGCACGACCGAGCCGCTCCCGACTACCAAGGCGCCGACCACCCCGACGAGGGCGAAGTCGCCCGGACGCTGCGCCACTTCGCGAAACAGGACATGGTGGCCCGGCGGCCAATCGGGATAGACGATGCCGGTGATCATCTCGTCAGCTTCCAGCACGGTCATATAGGGTCCGACGTAGAAGTCGCGCGCCGCGACCTTGCGCACGCCACGGACGGACGCGATCTCGATCATGGCGCCTAATGCCACGGCGGTGGCCGGCATTTCCGCCGCCGGTTCGCCCAGCGCGATCGATCCGCCGATGGTGCCGCGATTGCGGGTCTGGTGATGCCCGACTTCGCCCAGGGCCTGGACGAACGCGGGCAAGTGCCGGGCCAGGTTTTCGTCCCGCAACGCGTCAGCCTGTGTCGTCGCAGGACCGATGCGGGTGCCGCCCGCAACGCGGCTGACTCCAGCGAAGCCTTCGACCTTGTTGATGTCGATCAGGATGAACGGCTGGCTCATCCGCAAGTTGAGCAGCGGCATCAGCGTCTGGCCGCCGGCGATGATCGTTGCGCCACCTCCGGCGTCGGCCAGAATGCCCACCGCCTCCGCAACGGTTCGCGGCGCGACATAGTCGAACGGCGCCGGCTTCATCGGGACGCAGCCCGTCGACCCGCCTCGTAGGCCGCGGCGGCCGTGACGATCATCAGAAAAGCCACCACCAGCACGACCAGTCCGTTGTAGGATCGCCCAAGCATGAACCCTGCGAACAGCGCCATGACAAGGGCGACGACCCACCCCCAGAGGCTTTGAGGGGCGGCGGCCCGGGAGGTTTTGTCCGAACTTTTCGGGCTTGGCGCCGGCAGCGCGATTTGGCTTTCGGCAGGGGCGGCGGCTGTCGCCTGCGTCGGCGAGGGCGCCGCCGCGCCGGTCACCTCCGCGAACTTGCCGAAGAACTTGGCGGCAAGGTTTTTGGCCGTGGCGTCGATGATCGGACCGCCAAGCTGCGCCATGCGTCCGCCGACATCGGCATCGACATCGTAGGCCACCAGCGTTCCACCATCCTGCGCATCGGACAGCCGTACTTTCGCGATCCCCTTGGCCGAACCCGCAATCCCGCCGTTGCCCGAACCGGTGATCGTATAGCCATTCAGTTCATCCAGCTCCGACAGGACCACGTCGCCTTTGAAGCGAGCCCCGATCGGTCCGATCTTCACTTCCGCGACGGCACGGAAACGCTGGTCACCGTCTGGCTCAAGGGTCTGGCATCCCGGGATGCATTGCGCGAGCACTGCCGGATCGTTCAGCGCCGCCCACACCCGCGCACGCGGAGCGGCGATCAGCTGCTGACCTTTCATATGCATGTCGCCCGCCTCCTTTTATGAGCCACCGTGTATTATACATGCAGGTGGCGTCTGGCAAGCGACGTGGATAGGCAGGCTTGCGTGAAGTCGTGATCGCGTTGATTGATACAGGCGCCGAAGGTCGTCGGCGCAGCCGCAATCCACGGCCGATGGCTTCCAGAACCAGAATGAAGCCCACTGTCCGGCGGCAGGTTGCATTTTGAGGGCGCAAGTGCCTCGGCTTGCGCCTGGCTTCGCGAAGAACCCGCGCGACAGCGCCCCAGGCTGCGGACAAGGCGCTGAATGCTGTCTGCGGCACGCATGTTCCGATATGCCGTTCTTGCCAGCGCCTGCGACAGCTAGCAGGATGACGGAATGGCAAATCAATCCTCGGCAGCTTTTCCGGACGGTATCGATGCGAGTCATGCCAAGCCGCTCGGTGGTTTGCGTGCCCACGCCAGCGTACTGTCGTTCATCATTCTTGGTGGGTTCGTCGGGATCGCGCTGAGCGGGCTGCTCGGGGGCAGGCCGGCGCCCGTCACGCTTGTCAACGCGACCGCGGCCTCGCTGGAGGTCAAGCTGGCGCGGCCGTTGCGAAGCGGTTTGTTCTTCGAAACACATATCCGCGTCGTCGCGCGACGGGACATAGCGAAGCCGGTGATCGGCATCGACGCAGCCTTGTGGCGCGACCTTACGATCAACAGCCAGATACCCGCTGCCACGGAAGAGAGTTTCGAGGACGGACAGTATCGCTTTGAATATCCGGCGCTCAAGGCCGGTGATACGCTGGAGATCAAGATCGATGGCCAGACCAATCCGCCACTGGTCGGGCGTCTCGTCGGAGCGATCACGCTGCTCGACGATGACGTGAAGTTGACCCGGATGCCCGTCTCGATCCCGGTGCTTCCCTGATGGATATCGTGCTGCGGGCCAGCGTCACCTTCGCTGCGCTCTATCTGCTGTTGCGCCTGCTGGGCAAGCGCGAGATCGGGCAACTCACACCCTTCGAACTTGTCGTCATCGTCGTGATGGGCGATCTCGTGCAGCAGGGCGTGACGCACAACGACTTCAGTCTGACCGGATCGATCCTTGCCATCGCGACTTTCGCCTTTTGGGCGCTCGTCATGAGTTGGGCGACTTACCTGTCGCCGCGATTGGAGACGCTGCTCGACGGGCGGCCACAGGTGATCATACAGGATGGCGAACTGATCGAAGCGAACCTGCGGCGCGACAGGATCACGCGCGGCGAAGTGGAAGCGGAAATGCGTCTGGCAGGGATCGCACGGGTGCGGGATGTGGCTTGGGCGATCCTCGAGACGCAGGGCAAGATCAGCTTTATCCGCAAGGATGATGGCGAAGTGCAGCAGAAGTCAGACGACAAGGCAGCATGACGGTCATCAGGAGGTCCAGGGCCGCAGGCAGTGGCGACCGACCGCGCGGCATCTAGCTCCTCTCAGGGACGGGCCGTCTCACGCCGTCAGCCGAGCGCGTGACGGACGCAGTCCCTGCGGCTTGCCAGTTTCCCGGATCAGGTGAATCAAGTCGGTCCGTTCGTTCAGGGAACCAGATACGTGAGCACACCGGGCACGCCCACCCTCGACCAATTGAACATCCTGCTGGCCATCGTCGATACCGGCAGTTTCGCCGCGGCTGCGCGCAAGCTTAACCGCGCGGTCTCGGCGATCAGCTATGGCATCGGCAATCTGGAAGCGCAGCTGGGTCTCACCCTGTTCGATCGCGAAGGTACGCGCCGGCCAAAGCTTACCGAGGCAGGGCGCGCGGTCCTGCAGGAGGCACGCGCGGCGGCGCTGGTGATCGATGGGCTGCGGGCCAAAGTGAAAGGCCTGCTTGACGGGCTGGAGGCCGAGGTCGAGCTGGCCGTCGACGTCATGCTGCCGTCGGAGCGGCTGGGGCAGGTCCTGCGCGACTTCGCAATCGCATTTCCCACGGTGCAGCTTCGCCTCCACGTCGAAGCGCTGGGCGCGGTGACCGCCATGGTGCTGGATGGGCAAGTCGGCGTTGGCTTGTCGGGCCCGCTCTCAGCCGGGGTGCCCGGGATCGAGAGCCGTCTGGCGGGATCGGTGCCGATGGTGCCCGTCGCCGCGCCCAGCCATCCGCTGGGCCGCATGACGCAGATACCCCCAGGCGCCGGGCGCGAGCACATCCAGCTGGTCCTGACCGACCGTTCGCGCTTTACCGACGGGCAGGATTTTTCGGTGATGAGTCCGAAGACTTGGCGCCTGGCCGATCTTGGCGCCAAGCACGCGCTGCTGCGCGAAGGGATCGGGTGGGGCAACATGCCGCTGCCGATGATCGAAGCGGACCTCACCGCCGGGACGCTGGTGCAATTGGCGATGCCGGACCACGTGGGCGGTACGTATCGCTTCTCCGGCATCTGGTGCCGCGCCAAGCCGCCAGGTCCCGCCGCCACCTGGTTGCTCGAGCAGTTCGTGACGCTCGGCCAGAACGATCGTGAAGTCGAGGGGATGGTCGATGTCTGAGCACCGGCTCAAGGCCATGACGCCGGGACGCATGGAGGCCTTCACCGATGGCGTCGTGGCGATCATCATCACCATCATGGTGCTGGAACTCAAGGTGCCGCGCGACGGCAGCCTGGCCGCGCTTTCGGAAGCGGTGCCGATCCTGCTCGCCTACGTGCTCTCGTTCATCAACGTCGGGCTGTACTGGAACAACCACCACCACTTGCTCCACGCCACCGATCGCGTCGATGGCAAGGTGCTGTGGGCCAACCTGTTCCTGCTGTTCTGGCTCTCGCTGGTGCCCTTCGTCATCCGCTGGCTGGACGATAGCGGCTTTTCGGCGATGGCGACCGCGTCGTACGGGGTCGTGCTGGGCATGGCGGCGATTGGTTACACGCTGACCGAGCGCGCGATCATCGCCTGCAACGGTCGGGACTCGGCGCTCGCCGGTGCGATCGGTAGCGATCTCAAGGGCTGGGGGTCGATCGCGCTCTATCTTGTGGCCATTCCTGTCGCCTTCTTCGCCCGGCCGATCGCGCTGGCGCTCTACGCTGCGGTGTTGCTGCTGTGGCTGGTGCGTATTGTACGCGCCTTGCGCAGCTAGGCCGCGTGGGGCGCGTCGGCTGAGGGATGCGCCATGCAGGCAAGCGTACCGCCCAGGATCAGGGCGCCGGCCAGGATCAGCGGCAAGGTCAGCCCGCTCTGGGTGACCAGCAACGCGCCGAGCGCAGCGCCGGCGAAGATCGCGGCGACGCTCGCCAGGCGGCGGCCCCAGTTAGGGTTGCTGCCGCCTGCCGCCGACGAATCCGCCGCAAGCCCGGTGACGGTCAGCGTCAGCACCGTGGTCGTAAGATCCGGCACCTTGAGCTGGCGGATGGTGGCGTTACGAAACCCCATGGCGAGGCCAGTCAGGGCGATTATGGCATAGACGCTGGTGTCGGGTGATTGGGTCGCCACATCAAAGCCGACTGCCACGGCTGCTGCCGTCCACAGCAGCACTGCCTCGACAGACGCTGCGACCAGCAACCATCGCCGCAAAGGCAGGCCCGCATGGTGCTTGCCCACCCGACCTGCGATCAAAGCCCCGAGCATGAACGCCGCGATCGCCACGAGATAGGGCGCGACGCGGAACCCCGGCGTGCCGGCCGCAGCGAAGCCGAGGAAAACGACGTTGCCCGTCATGTTGGCGGTAAACACCTTGCCCAAGCCCAACACGCTGATCGCATCGACGAGGCCGGTCGTTACCGACAGCAGGAGCAGCAGACGGTGGATCGGTTGCAAGCCGGTTGGGGCAGCGGCGGCGGGTGTGGGGGTCATCGGGCTTCCTCAGGGTTGATCGTCTGACACCCTGCTACGTGGCTCGGCATCGTCGATGTAGCCGCATAAACTCAGGAGGTTTGTTCTACAGATCCGAAAAGCTCAGATGCGGAAATTGGCTTCCAAGCCAAGCATGGTGATCGTCTTGGCCGGGCCGGTATCGCGCAAATAAGCGCCTGCGCTGAAGGCCGAGAGCGACGTCGAAAGCTCAAGCTCGGGCAGCACCTGCCAACTGAGCGATGCTTCCACCTCCTTGCCGATGAACCGCGAGCGAGCACCGCCCGGCCCACGAATGAGATTGCCGGGTATGTCGTAGATCCCGTCACCCTTGGTGTAGCGCCAATAGGCCATGCCGGCGATGCCGACTGAGAGATTGTCGCGCAACGCCAGGCTGACGCTGGGATGCAGGTTGATGATGTTGGTCGGCCCGACGGGCGACAACTCGCCGAAGTACTTGCCCTTGGGGAACAGGGCATTGAACGTGCCCAGCGTGCGGCCGCCGGCGTGTCGGTCGCCGCTGATCATGTTGAAGCGCATGGTGGCGGTGGGTTTGAGCGGAGCCTGCGGGAATGCGCGCGACACTTCGCTGCCCAGCGTCCAGGCGCGGATGTCCTGATCCTCGAAACGGCCGAACTGGAACACGCCTTCGACGTTCCAATGCCAATCGCCCATGGCGCCGTGGCTGCGCAAGCCGAGACTGTGCCGCTCCTCGCGGCCGGTCATACTGCCGAAGCCGGCGGCGCGGTTGCGATAGCCGAGATAATAGGCGTCGAGCTGCGGCCCTGCGGCGTAAACACCCCACAGCGTTTTGGTCGTCGAGGAGCGATCGTCGAAGGTGCCCAGCCGCGCCTGCACCGGCTTGGCGTAGAGCAGGCTGACCTTGGTCTGGCCTATTACAGCATCCGCTCGCAAGCCATCAAAAGCGAGCGGTACGTTCGGCCCATAGCGCGTACCGATCAGCCGCTCGGTGCCGAGCGACAGCATCTGCCGCCCGCCGCGTAAGGTCACCGGCCCGGCGGCAACCTCGACGAAGCCTTGCAGCAGGTCGGTGCGGGTCTGGTCGATCGGACCGGCGGCTGGCGCCACGCCCACGGCATAGGCGGCGATCGGCTGCACGAAAGCGCGGACAGGGCCGGCGTGAAGATCGACGTAAGGCGTGGCGCGCGTCCACAAGTAAGCGTCATCGGGTGCGTCGGCTCCGCCCCACAGGTTGTTGCCGTAGCTTTCGACACGCGCACGTAGTTCGCCACCGGTGCTCAGCCAGATCTGGCCGTCGATGCCGAGCGGCACGTATTTGAAGTCTTCGGTCCAGTGACCGGTGCGGTTGGCGGGGTCGGCAAGCTTGCTCCAGTCCTCGTCATAGCGGGTTATGGTCAGCGTCGGTGGAGCCCAGGCCTCTTGCGATTGCGCCATGGCGGGGGTGGCGACGGAGAGGACCGCAAAGGGCAGCAGCTTTCGCATGCGCGTCACGCCCTTCGGTGCGAGACCATCGCGACTAGGACCAAGCCGCCGACCAGCCCGAGATGTTCGAAAAAGGCGTTCGTCGCCGCGAAGCGCTCAGGCCCGTGCAGGGTCCAGAAGGCGTTGGCGACGAGCGCTGCCATCAGGGTGAAGACCCCGAGCATGCCGGCGCCGAGCCAGGCCAGCCGATCGGTGAGGATCAGGATGGGGCCGACCAGCTCCACCGCGATCGTCACCGCCGCGAACACGGCGGGCAGCGGCATGCCGAAGTGCGCCTGCTCGGCGATGGCTGCGGGGAAGTCGCTCAGCTTGAACACGCCGCCCAGCAGGTAGGCGCTGCACAGCGCGAGCCGGGTGACGAACCATGTACCCTGCCAGTCGAGCAGATGCTCGACCCACCGGCGCGCGCGGTTGGCAGGTGCAGTGGTCATGGCGCGACGGCCTGGTGGATTTCGGCGATATAGCCGCCGGGGAAGCGGACCATCGCGGTCGTGCGGCCTGGCCCGGCATGGGTCGCCACCAGCGTCTCGGCCCGGGCGGCGTTCGCCTTCGCCAGCGTCGCGGTGAGATCGGCGACCTGATAGCCGGTCATGTCGCGGCCATAGGGCCAGGGCAGCTGGCCGTCCGAGACGATCACCAGCATCTTGCCATAGCCGCTGTCGATGGCGACGCGCCGGATCGTCTTGTTCGGCTGCCCGACTTCCGCGCCGGGAGCACTGCGCTCGTCGGTGATGACCTTGCCATGCGAAAAGGCCAGCCACTTGGCGACGAAGCTCTGGGCGACATCGGCAGTCAGGTAGACGCGGTTCTCCGGTACGGTGCCGAGCGCGGGATAGTTGGGCTTCGTCGTGTGCCAGTACAGCTGCATGTTCACGCCGCCCGGCCATTGCACCACCGCGTCGCGCCCGATCGGATCGAGGAAAGTGGCAATCCGGCGGACCGCGCCGTGCTCGACCGCGCTGGTGACGGCGGCGTCGAGGTCCGACACCAGATAGCCGGTCCGCTCATCGCCGAACGGCACCGGGATCGGCGTCTTGAACCCGAACACCGAGACGGTGCCGGCCGGCGTGAGCACGAG
This sequence comes from Novosphingobium sp. TK46, assembly GCF_055361525.1. NCBI lineage: Bacteria > Pseudomonadati > Pseudomonadota > Alphaproteobacteria > Sphingomonadales > Sphingomonadaceae > Novosphingobium > Novosphingobium sp. TK46. The sequence goes on along the minus strand of NZ_CM143963.1, from coordinate 1,119,324 downwards.
CTGCGATTTGGTCTGGCTCGGCTGCGGGGTGACCTGGAACACGCCCTGCTTGCTGACCGTGCCGCCGAACGTCGCCTGAAAGCTGGTGACGAAGGCGTCGAACTGGTCTTCCGGCACATAGACGTGAGTGGTGTCGTACTGCGGCCCCACCGAGTAGTCGGTCGGTGCCGGCGCAGCGGCGACAGGTGTGACCGATGTAGTCAGGACGGCGAGGCTGAACGTGGACGCGGCGAGCAGGTTCTTGATGCGGTTCATGATGATGGTCCTTTCAGGCAGGAGATCAGACGGCCCAGCAGCCGCAGCCCAGTGCGCCCCAGAAGCTCTGGACGTCGGCGACCGGCGCCTTGGAACCCAGCGCGACGGCGTGATCGTGGCCGTGGACGTTGCAGGACGCGGCGCAACCGCAGGCCGAGGCCATCTTCTGCGCCGTCTCGGGATTGCGGTAGTAGCCTCCGAAGGTCGCGACCGGCGACCAGTCGGGCATGGCCTTGGGCGCTTCGGGCGCCAGCGGGCCGAAGTCGCCCTCGCCGTACACCACCTTGCCGCCCAGCACGGTCAGCACCGAGCGCAGCGTGGCGATCTCGTTCTCCGGCACGGCGAAGTAATCGTCGGAGAGCACAGCCAGATCGGCCAGCTGCTCAGCCTTGATCTGGCCCTTCTTGCCAACCTCGTTGGAGAACCAGGTGTTCCGCTCGGTCCACAGGCGCAGCGCAGTTTCGCGGTCGAGGCGGTTGCGCACCGGGTACAGCGCCAGCCCGCCGACGGTGCGCGAGGTGACCAGCCACGACAGCGAGACCCAAGGGTTGTAGCTCGCCACCCGCGTCGCGTCGGTGCCCGCACCGACCGGCACGCCCGCCGCCATCATCCGCTTGATCGGCGGCGTGGCTTCGGCGGCCTTGGCGCCATAGCGTTCGACGAAGTATTCGCCCTGGAACGCCATGCGATGCTGCACGGCGATGCCGCCGCCCAGCGCGGCGATACGGTCGATGTTGCGCTCGCTGATCGTCTCGGCATGGTCGAAGAACCAGTTGAGGCCATCGAACGGGATGTCGCGATTGACCTTCTCGTAGACGTCGAGCGCGCGGCTGATCGTCTCGTCGTAGGTGGCGTGCAGGCGCCAGGGCCAGCGGCGCTCGGCGAGCAGGCGGATGACCGGCTCCAGGTCGCCCTCCATCTCGGGCGGCATGTCGGGCCGGGCGACGCGGAAGTCCTCGAAGTCGGCGGCGGAATAGACCAGCATCTCGCCCGCGCCGTTGTGGCGATAGGTATCGTCGCCGTCGCCCGGCTTGATCTGGGTGGACCAGCTGGCGAAGTCCTTCAGCTCTTCCTTGGGCTTTTGGGTGAACAGGTTGTAGGCGATGCGCAGCGTCAGCTCGCCATCCTGGTGCAGCTTCTCGACGATCTCGTAGTCGTCGGGATAGTTCTGCGAACCACCGCCTGCGTCGATCACGCTGGTCACGCCCAGCGAGTTCAGCTCGCGCATGAAATGCTTCGTGCTGTTGAGCTGGTATTCGGGCGGCAGCTTGGGGCCCTTTGCCAGCGTCGCATAGAGGATCGTCGCATTGGGCTGGGCGAGCAGCAGCCCGGTCGGGTTGCCGGCGGCATCGCGCACGATCTCGCCGCCTGGCGGGTTGGGCGTGTCCTTGGTATAGCCCACCGCGCGCAGCGCCGCGGCGTTCAGCAGCGCGCGGTCGTAGAGGTGGAGGATGAACACCGGCGTTTCGGGAGCGGCGGCGTTGATCTCGTCGATCGTCGGCAGGCGCTTCTCGGCGAACTGGTGCTCGGTGAAGCCGCCGACGACGCGCACCCACTGCGGCGGCGGGGTGTTCTGCGCCTGGCGCTTGAGCATCGCCATCGCCTCGGACAGCGAGGGCACGCCTTCCCAGCGCAGCTCCATGTTGTAGTTCAGCCCGCCCCGAATGACGTGGATATGACTGTCGATCAGGCCCGGGATCAGGCGGCGGCCCTTCGCGTCGACCACTTGCGCGTTGGGCGCGGCGGCGGCGCGCACTTCCTGCTCGGAGCCTACTGCCAGGAACTTGCCGTTGCGGATGGCCACGGCCTCGGCCTTGGGGTTCTCGCGGTCGAGCGTTGTCACCTTGGCGTTGATCAGGATCAGGTCTTTGGCGGGGGTCATGGCGGAGATCTCCGTGGAAGCGAGGAAGGCGGTGCCGGCGGCCCCGGCAAGGGCTTGGCGGCGCGACAGGCCAGAATGCGGGCGGGTCACGCCTTGTCGTCCTTGTTAGTGGGCAGCTTGCCCAGGATGTGCGTGGCGCAGTCATTGCGCACGAAGCGGCACAGTTCGGTGGTGTTCGCCAGCCGCTGCGCCACCGGGATCACCTGCTCACCGAGCAGGATCCCGGCGAGGCCGATAAGCGCGATGATCGGCGGGGCGGGAGAACGGACCCCGAGCAGGTGATACACCACGCCCACCACCAGGCCCGCGCCCAGCGAAAGAAGATAAGGCTTCATCGGTCCGTCCTCCTTGTTCGCGTCAGCTGCGGATGAAGGCGAGCAGGTCGGCGTTCAGCACGTCGGCGTGCGTCGTCAGCATGCCATGCGGATAGCCGGGATAGATCTTGAGCGTGGCGTCCGGCACGATCTCGGCCGAGAGCACGCCCGCGTTCTTGTAGGGCACGATCTGGTCGTCATCGCCGTGCAGCACCAGCGTCGGCACGGTGATCGCCTTGAGGTCGTCCGTCTGGTCGGTCTCGGAAAAGGCCTTGATGCCCTGATAGTGCGCCAGCGCGCTGCCGATCATGCCCTGGCGCCACCAGTTGTCGACCACGGCGGGCTTCACGTCGGCCCCTTCGCGGTTGAAGCCGTAGAACGGGCCACCCGCCAGATCGCGGTAGAACTGCGCGCGATTGGCGGCGAGCGCATCGCGCAGGCCATCGAACACCGACATCGGCAGGCCACCGGGATAGCGCTCGGTCTTGAGCATGATCGGCGGCACCGCGCTCACCAGCACGGCCTTGGCGACGCGGCCCTGCGGGATGCCGAAGCGGGCGACATAGGCCGCGACTTCGCCGCCACCGGTCGAGTGGCCGATGTGGACGGCTTGTCTGAGGTCGAGGTGCTCGGCGACGGCGGAGGCGTCGGCGGCGTAATGGTCCATGTCGTGGCCGAAATCGACCTGGGCGGAGCGGCCGTGGCCCCGGCGGTCATGCGCGACGACGCGATAGCCTTGCGCCAGGAAGAACAGCATCTGCGCGTCCCAGTCGTCCGACGAGAGCGGCCAGCCGTGGTGGAAGACGATCGGCTGCGCGTCTTTCGGACCCCAGTCCTTGTAGAAGATGTCGACGCCGTCCTGGGTGGTGATGAAGTGGCTCATGGGATGATCCTTTCGCGGGTTCGAGCAAGCAATGTGTGCGGCCGGGCAGTCGGGGGGGTGGGCGTTCTGCCCGGTCGCAGGCGATCAGTGCCCGCCTTCGGAGGCGCCGAACATCATCTTTGCGTATGATATGCCGAGCCCGTAAGCGCCGCCCCACTTGCGGGCGATGCCGGTCGTCATGTCGTAGGTTTCGGTGCGGGCCCAGTCGCGCTGCAGTTCGAGCAGGTACTGCAGCGCGGTAACCGGGCGGGCTCCCGCCTGGATCATCCGTTCGACCGCGCGCTCATGCGCCTCGGTGGAAATGTCGCCGCTGGCGTCGGTGATGACATAGGCCTCGAAACCCTGCTCGATCGCGGAAAGCACCGGGCCGACGATGCACACCGAGGTCCACAGGCCGGCGAAGACGATGCGCTCCTTGGCGATGCGGTTAACCTCCTCGATCACCCCTTTGTCTTCCCAGGTGTTCATCGACGTGCGGTCGAGCATCGGCTGGTGGTCGAAGGCCTCGGTGATCTCGTCGAACATCGGACCCGAGAAGCTCTTCTCGGCGACCGTGGTAAGGATCGTGGGAACCTGGAAACCGGCTGCGGCGCGCGATACCAGCGCGGCGTTGTTGCGCAGCAATTCCGGCGCGATCGACTTGGTGGCGAAAGCCATCTGCGATTGGAAGTCGATCAGCACGAGCGCGTGGTTGGTCGGCGAGAGCAGCGACTTGCCGGGGGTGGCGGTTGCGGTGATCGACATGATGAAAACTCCTCTTTCGAAACTGGCGCCGCGAGATCGTCCCGGGCTGAGAGGAGAGTTACGACCGGGCCTCTTGCCGCAACAGCAGTATAAAACAGGCGGAGTTGTTCGGAAATTTAGGCAAGAGGTCGGCGTTCACGCACGTGAGACGAGGGTGATGGCCGCAAAGATCGATGAACCGCAGGACGTAGAGACGCGGGCCTTGGATGGTGCCAACCGCGCTCATCCGCTATCTAGCGCCTGCTCAGCCAGGCAGGCTTTCGTCCTGCGATGGCCGGCTTGAACGCAGCATCATCCCGGTGAGAGCAATGCCACTGATGATCGCGGCCATCCCCAGCAGATGGTACGGCTGTAACTGCTCGCCCAATATCTGCGTGGCCAAGAGCGCCCCGAATACCGGCATGAGGCTGATCGTCTGACCTGCCGAGCCCGCACCCAATCGCGCCACCGCGCCATTGTAGAGGAAGTAGGCGCACAGGGACGGAAAGATGCCGACATAGGTTAGGGCACCGATGACGTTCGCATTCCAGTCGATGCTGCGACTGCCAAGCTCGGCCAGCGCCAGCGGTGCCATGACTGCGGCTCCGATGCAGAAGGTCAGGTACATGAAGCTGAGAGGCTGGATGACCGGTCGAAGCCGCAGGCACGCGGTGTATACCGCCCACGCCACGCAGCCGCACAGGATAAGCGCGTCGCCCCGGCCCAGGCTAAGCTCCAGGACGGCGCATGGATCCCCGCGAAAGACGATGACGGCCACCCCCAGGGTCGAAAGCAGCACGCCAAGGATCTGCCCCGGGGGCACCTTGTCCTTGAAGGCCAGGGTGCCAGTCAGCAGCACCAGCGCGGGGATGAGTGCCTGCAGCAGCAGGCCATTGCTGGCGGTGGTGAAGCGAAGACCTGAGTACAGAAAGCCGTTGAAGGCGCCTACGCCTACAAGACCGAGGAACAGGATGACCAGCCAGTGGCGTCGGATCTGCGACCACTGCCTGACGATCGGTGGCACGGCGAACGGTGTCAGGATTACGAGGGCGATGAGCCAGCGTCCGAACGCCAGCGTGAAGGGACCGATATCGCCGCGCACGGCGCGACCGGCGATTGCGTTGCCAGCCCAGAACAGCATGGTGAGCGCTAGCGCGGCATAGGCGCGCAGCGAAGATCGTTCCGACGTCATGGCCGCGCGGCTAATCCGCTCGCCTGGCCAAGTACAGGGCAAACGCGGTCGCGCGCCCCCCTGCCGGCGAGCGCGATCGCGCCTGGATCGTCAAAGCCGAGCCGACAGTTCCTTGATCTCGGTGTTGAGGATGTGATCATTTTCGGAGTAGTCGACGGGGCAGTCGATCAAGTGCACACCCGCCGTATCGCGGCAATGCACCAGCAATTCCTTTAGGTGCGCGGCGCTCTCGACCCGGTAGCCGTTCGCGCCGTAGCTCTGGGCGTACCGCACGAAATCGGGATTGCCGTACGACAGTCCGAAGTCGGCAAAGCCCATGTTGGCCTGCTTCCAGCGGATCATGCCATAGGCATTGTCGTTCAGGATCAGCACCGTCATGTTCAGCTTGAGCCTGACTGCGGTTTCGAGTTCCTGGCTGTTCATCATGAAGCCGCCGTCGCCGCATACGGCCAGAACCTTGCGCCCGGGATAAACCATCGCGCTCGCCATCGCCGAGGGTAATCCGGCGCCCATCGTCGCAAGGGCATTGTCCAGCAGCACGGTATTCGGCTTGTGCGCGCAATAGCCGCGCGCGAACCACAGCTTGTAGATGCCGTTGTCGAGGCAGACGATGCCGTCGTCGGGAAGGAGTTCGCGGATCTGCTGCACCGCGTGTGGTGGGAAGACGGGAAACCGCTCGTCACCGGCCAGTTTGGCGGTGTGCTCCACTTCGGCCTGGCGATAGCGCAGCATCGCGTCGAAGTTCCACCTGCCGGATGGCGTGATCGCTTCCTTGATCTGCCACACGGCGTTGGCGATGTCGCCGATGACCTCGATGTGGGGAAAATAGACGGGATCGACCTCGGCGGTTTTGGTCGAGACGTGGATCACCGTACGATCGTCGCGGGTGCCATCGTTGTGCATGAAGAACGGTGGCTTCTCGATCACGTCGTGGCCGATGTTGACGATGCAGTCGGAGTCCTCGATCGCGCGATGCACGAAATCGCCGGAGGACAACGCGGCGCAGCCGACGAACTTGGGATGGCGCTCGTCGATCACGCCCTTGCCAAGCTGGGTGGTGAGAAAGGGAATCCCGGTCTTTTCGACGAACTCGCTCAGCATCTTGCTGGTCATCTTGCGGTTCGTCCCGGCGCCCAGCACCAACAACGGCCGCTTGGCGCTCTGCAACGCTTCGACCGCCTGTGCGATCGATTTCACGTCCGCCGTCGGGCGACGCACCACGGACCGGGGGATCGCCCGCGATTCTGTGTATTCGTCCGCAACGTCTTCGGGCAGCTCGATGTGGGTCGCGCCCGGCTTTTCCTCTTCGGCGATGCGGAAGGCTTCGCGCAGGCGGCTGGGGATGTTGTCGGACGAGGCGATCTGGTGCGCGTACTTGGTGATCGGCTGCATCATCGAGACGACATCGAGGATCTGGAAGCGACCCTGCTTGGACTTCTTGATCGGCTTTTGCCCGGTGATCATCAGGATCGGCATGCCGCCCAGCGTCGCGTAGGCAGCCGCGGTGACCAGGTTGGTCGCGCCAGGGCCCAATGTGGACAGGCACACGCCGGCCTTGCCGGTATGCCGTCCATACGTCGCGGCCATGAAGCCGGCCGCCTGCTCGTGCCGGTTGAGGATCAGCCTGATCTGCTTCGACCGGGAAAGCGAGTCGAGGAAATCGAGATTCTCTTCGCCGGGAACGCCGAACACGTATTCGACCCCTTCCTGCTCGAGGCACTCGACAAATACGTCGGATGCCTTGCGCTTGTCGCTCTCAGCCATGATCCTTACCCCTCACGTCATCGCGTCGGCTGTCAGGGCCGATCGTTGTGGTCTTGATACAGTGCTTATGTGCGCGAGCAACATGTCGCATCGAACCTGCGACGCCCGGCCGAGTCGGAACGGCCTGGTTTCAGGCAAAGCTGCGGCTCGCCGGGCCACCATTCCGGCGTAATCGGCGCGCCAGAGCGAGGGGCCAAGCCTTCCGGTTCTGGGTCACGTTCGAAGCGGTCAGGGCCTCGGCAGCGCTTTCAGTTCACGCGGGCCGGTGATCTCGGCCAGGATGTCGTCGGCGTTGCTGGTCCTGCCGCCGATCCCGGCTTCGAGCAGCTGGCGATCGAGGTCGGCACCGGATTCAATTGCCGCCATCTCCGCGCCCGCTTCGAGGCGGGCATCGAGCTGCGCCTGACGCTCGCGAATGCGTTCCAGCGAGCCGACGGCGTTGCCCAGGCGCGAGTTCACGCCTGCATGCGAAGACGCGATCGCCTTTTGTGCGCGCTGCAGCGAGTCGGTGGCTTTCACACTCTCGACTTCGCGCTTCATCGCCGAGATGCGCTGTTCGGTGTCCTTGACGGTCCGCAGCATGACTTGCTGCTGTTGCTGCATCTTGGCGTGATCCGCCTCGTCACGCGCCAGTTCGGCGCGGACGGCGGCGACCCGCTCGGCAAGACCCCGGGCAAGGTCTTCGCGCCCCGCATCCATCGCGGCGCGCGCGCTCTGGATGTCACGGTCTTCCTTGGCGCGGTTGTCGCCGATGCGCTTCTCGATGCGCTTGGCGGTCGCCATCATGCCGGCCAGATCGCTGCGGGCCTGGCGCAAGGCGTTGTCGGCATCGCGCAGTTCCTGGTCGAGGATCCGCATCGCCTGGCTGTCGACGACCGACTCGGCCGCTTCGTTGGCTCCGCCGCGCATGGCGGTGAACAGCTTGCCCCAAACGCTCATGCCGGTTCTCCTTCCGCATCGACCCATTCACCGATCCACTCCGCCGCCTGGACCGCATTGGCCGCCAACACCGCGACCTCTTCGACCAGCGCCTCGGCGCTCGATCGCGAGGATAGCGCGCCGAACAGCTCGTACCATTCGGTCCCATCGATCTCGGAGATGCCGAAATTCGACAGCGGAATCAGCTTGTGCATCGACAGCGCGCGTCGTTCGAACTGCGCCCGCTCGGGCACGGTTTCGCAGGGGGTCAGCAGCACGCTGCACAGGATCTGCTCGCCGCTCGCGACCATCAGCACGTCGAGCCCGCCACGCTCCTTGAGCGTGATGCGCAGCACGTCGCTGCCCGGCTCGACGCTGACGTCGACGTCGCCGAGTTCCTCGGGGTCGGAGGCGAACAGATTGGTAAGGCTGGCGATATCCCATCCTCCCTGCGGCACGGGCCAATCTTCGCTCATCCGTCATCCTTCTCGCTGCGCTTGCGGCTTGCCGGTGCCGGCATATGGCCGGTCCGCCAGACGCGTCTTCTACCGGCGCCTCGCGCCTGAGCAAGGGGGACCGTGCCGTTGGTCGCGAGGGTGACGCAGCCCGTCTATGACAGCGCTTTGCCAAAGCGCCGCGTCGGGTCATCGGCGAATTTGCCTGTCGTATTGCCGGACGCGATGGCGCAGTTTACGCTGCACCCCGGCGGGGCCGTCTCATCCATGAGCGCCTCCTGGAGGTGACGCGTGCAAGGACTTGGCGAACACTCGATACCGTCGGGTCATGCGCAGATCTGGATCGCGGCATGATCCTGTCGTGGTTCGGCGGCGGTCGCAAGGAGCCGGCGCTTCCGGAAGAGCGTGGACCATTGCGCTGCGCGATCTCGGGTGCGCTGGAGATCGACACGCTGGGCCTGCAGGCGTCGCTCGCCGCCGGAGAGCCGGCGATGGGGGCGCCGAGCGGTGGCAGTTTCATCGTCAGCGCCATCGGCACGGCCCTGCTCGACGGCAACAGCGAACTGACCCGCTACTATGACGACGATCATCGCATGATCCAGGTCATGGCGGCTCCTGGCGGCGGGGAGGAGACCATCACCGATGTCAGCCTCTATGCGCCGTGGGACAGCGTCGTGCCGGCGGGGCCGTCCGAGTGGGCGCGCTGGACCGGGCCGTGCGGACTGATCGGCGCCCCCGCGTACGATGCCGACGGGATCATGTTTACGCGATATTGGGGCTCGGGGCCGGATCATGCCGATCTGGTCGAGTTCGTAGAGACCGTGGACGACGGGGAGCAGAGCCGGCAGATCCATCAGCGCTGCATGCTGTATTCGCGTATCGTCGGCACTGGCGAGGAGATGCTCCTGCTCAACATCGAGCGAGAGCTGGCCGAAATGGCGCAGGCGCAAGGTGCGGCGATCAGCTTCATGATCGGCTATGGTCTTGGCGCCGCCGATATCCGACGGGTCTGACTGCCGCGACATCGTGATACGCCGACCGGGTGCGCTTACTCGGGAAAACGGAGGGGTTATGTACGGTTACGTTTCGGGGCTGCCCGCCTTTCTAGCCTACTTCGCGACGGGCATCGTGCTGCTGGTGGTGTTCGCCACGGTGTACTCGCTGGTGACGCCGCAAAAGGAGCACACGCTCATGCGGTCGGGCAACAGTGCGGCGGCGACTGCGTACCTGGGCGCGCTGATCGGCTTCAGCCTGCCGCTCGCCTCGGCGGCGGCGAATTCGGTCAGCATCGTCGACTTCGTCATATGGGCGGTGATCGGCGCGGTGATCCAGCTGCTCGCGTTCGGTCTTGCCGCTGCAACGCAGAAAGGTCTGGCAGGCCGGATCACCAGCGGCGAGATGGGCGCGGGCCTGTGGGCCGGCGGGATCGCACTGATCGTCGGGCTGCTCAACGCCGCCTGCATGACGTACTGAGCGAGCGGAGGAACGAACAGTCATGGCCGATACGTCATCAGCCAATCCGGCACGTCGCCGCTTTGCGGGACGCAGCCGCTCGCAGCTTGCCATGGGCGGCATCGCGGCGGCGGCAACCGTCACCCTGAGCGGCTGCGGCGGCGGTACGCCGGACTTAAAGGATGCGCAGTTCACCTCGGTGAGCGAATGCGTGAAGGGCGGCTTTCCCGAGAACCTGTGCCAGTCGAGCTACAGCTCGGCCCTGCAGGAGTATCAAAAAGGGGCGCCGCAGTTCGCCAGTCGCCAGAACTGCGAGCAGGAGTGGGGATCCCAGCAGTGCGTGCAGTATTCCGGGTCGGGATATGGCAACGGCTATTCGTCCGGCAACGTCTTCGTGCCGATGCTCGCCGGGTTCGTCCTCTCGCAGGCGCTGCAGCGCCGCTATAACAACGATGGCGGCGCCGGGCTGGGATACTATGGCGGATACGGCGGCGGTTACCGCAGTTCGCCGATCTACCGCGATCGTGGCGGCGGCACCGTCGTGGTGGATCGCAGCGGCGGGCGCGCGATCTCCAAGCCGGTCAACGTCAATACGACGACGGTGGCGCGCAGCGGCTTTGGCGGCATGGGCAAGTCGCGCAGCGGCTTCAGCTTCGGCGGATAGGCGAGGTGCGCCGCATCATCCTTCCGGAACGCCCCGACTGGCGCGACAAGGCACGCGAAGTCGGCTTCGGCTTTCATGAGATGTATGGTGAGCCGTACTGGTTCGAAGGTGCCGCCTATTCCTTCACGCTGCGCGAGATCGAGGATGACATCGAGGCGCCGACCGAGGCGCTGCACGAGCTGTGCATGGAACTGGTGGCGGCGGTCGTCGAGGACGAGGCGCTGCTGCGTCGTCTGCATATCCCAGAGGATCGTTTCGACCTCGTGCGCGAAAGCTGGCGTCAGGGCGACCGGCACCTCTATGGACGGTTCGACCTCGCCTATGACGGGACCGGGCCGGCCAAGCTGCTGGAATACAATGCCGATACGCCGACGTCGATCTTCGAGGCTGCCTTTTTCCAGCACAACTGGCTGATCGACCAGATCGATGCCGGCGTGCTGGCGGACGGGTCGGACCAGTTCAACCTGCTGCAGGAGAGCCTCGTCGAAGCGTTCGCCTCGTTCTCGAACGATCGCATCCTGCACTTCGCCTGCTGGGTCGAGAACGAAGAGGACCGCGGCACTTGCGGCTATCTGATGGATTGCGCCGTGCAAGCGGGGCATCGCGTGGCGATGATCGATATCCGCGCGATCGGAACGGACGTGCACGGCCGCTTCACCGACGCGTCCGATCGTACGATCGACCGCTGTTTCAAGCTTTACCCCTGGGAAGACATGCTGCGCGAGCCTTTCGCGCCGCATCTGAAGCCCGGCGTGTTCATTGAACCGCTTTGGAAGTCGATCCTGTCGAACAAGGGTATCCTGCCGTTGCTGTGGGAACGTCATCCCGGCCATCCCAATCTGCTTCCCGCCTTCTTCGCCGACGATCCGCGTGCATCCGAACTGGAGCGGGCCGTGTCCAAGCCGCTGTTTTCGCGAGAGGGCGAGAACGTGTCGGTGACGCAGCACGGTGCGATCATCGAGGCGACATCGGGCGATTACGCGGACCTGCCCCGGATCACGCAGGCGTTCGCGCCCTTGTTCCTGGCAGATGACCAGCATGCCGTGGTCGGCAGTTGGGTCATCGGCGATCGTGCCGCCGGGATCGGCATGCGCGAAGATAGCGGGCTGATCACCCGCAACCTCTCGCGCTTCGTGCCGCATATCATCACGGTCTAAAGCGAGTGCGCGCGGGAGTTACGCGCGAGCGGCATGGTCTGCCTGTTTCGCATCGCGCAACCTCGCGGACGGCAAGCGTGACGGTATTTGTCATGCGACCACTGGATCATCAGGGCGAGCCAATCATGGGGCTGCGTAAGACGACAGTCTTGCAAGACGCCTGCTGAAGCCGAGAGTGTCGGCAGCCGCGACGATATTGCAGCGGTTCGATGCGCACGACCGGCCTAAAGCCACTACCCGCGACCATTTTCCTTTGCTCGCGGGAGCGGCATCACGCTATCCGGCGTGGCAGCCTCGGCAATTCCCTATCCGCTCGCATATGAGATTCAAGATCTATGGCGAATCGCAATCGCCCACATCCAAGCACCCTGCGGCGCTTCCTGAGCAGCCAGGCATCGGCCGGCCTGGTGCTGATGGCCGCCGCGGCCGCGGCGCTGGTGATCGCCAATTCACCGCTGGCACCCGGATACGAAACGCTTCTTCGCTCTCATATCGGTCCCTTGTCGCTGGAACACTGGATCAATGATGGATTGATGGCGATGTTCTTCCTGCTCGTGGGGCTGGAGATAAAGCGCGAGGTGCTGGACGGTCAGCTCTCCACATGGTCACGCCGGATCTTGCCCGGAATCGCCGCTATCGGTGGAATGGCGGTACCGGCATTGATCTTCCTGGCGCTCAATCCCGGGGTGTCGGCGCGGGGCTGGGCCATTCCGGCGGCGACCGACATCGCTTTCGCGTTGGGGGTCATTTCGCTGCTGGGAAAGCGCGTGCCGACCTCGCTGCGGGTGTTTCTCACGGCGCTTGCCATCATCGACGATCTCGGCGCCGTGGTGATCATCGCGTTCTTCTACACGGCCGATCTGTCATTCGCCTGTCTTGCCGGCGCCGCCGGGATTGTGGTCGTGCTTGTCGCGATGAACCGCTTCGGCGTGCGAAGCCTGATCCCGTTCTTGTTGCTCGGTGCGCTCCTGTGGGTCTTGGTGTTGCTGTCCGGTATCCACGCGACGCTCGCAGGTGTCGTGCTGGCGCTGACGATTCCGCTGGATCGGACGCCGGGCCGATCGGACGACAAGGCATCCAGCCCGTTGCACCGCCTTGAGCATGCCCTGCATCTGCCTGTCGGGTTTCTCATCGTACCGATCTTCGGCCTCGCCAACGCCGGGGTTCCGGTTCTCAGCCTGCCGGCCGCGGCGCTTGTGGCGCCGGTCACCTTGGGTGCCGCGCTCGGTCTGCTCGTCGGCAAGGTGATTGGCGTTTTCGGGCTCTCGACTTTGGCGATCCGCCTCGGCATCGTCGACGCGCCAGCGCATGCGAGCCGCGCGCAGCTGTTTGGCGTTGCCCTGCTGTGCGGTATCGGCTTCACGATGAGCCTGTTCATCACACTATTGGCGTTTCCAGGGAATCCGCTCCTGCAATCCGAGGCGAAGGTCGGCGTTCTGGCCGGTTCGCTTCTGGCCGGGGCGCTGGGGTATCTGGTACTGCGCATTGCCGATCGCGAAGGGCCGCGGAACGCTTTGGAATCCGCATAGTCTTGCCTAAGGCCCTCGGGCGAGGGGCGGCCAAGACACGGCCACCGTCAGTCACACCGGAGCAGTTTGTTGTCGATTATCCCAGCAGCGATGCGCAAGATTCCATGGGGCATGCTCATCACGCTTGTCGCCATCGTCTTGTTCGGTCTGACCACGTTGTACTCCGCAGCCGGAGGAATATCGCCTTGGGCGCTCAACCAGGGTGTCCGGTTCGTCGTGCTGGCCGGCCTCATGTTCGGGCTGTCGCGCGTCTCGGTCTCACGCTGGATGGACATCGCCTACCCATCGTACGCCATCACGCTGGTGCTGCTGCTCGTGGTCGAGCTGTTCGGCAAGATCGGCATGGGCGCGCAGCGCTGGATCGATCTCGGTTTTATTCGCCTGCAACCGTCAGAGTTCATGAAGATCGCCGTGGTGCTCAGCCTCGCCAAGTTCTTCCACAAGCTTCCGCCATCATATGTGAGCCGTCCGTCGACGCTGCTGGCGCCGCTCGCACTCCTGGGCGTGCCGGCCGCGCTCGTCATGCTGCAGCCGGACCTGGGGACGGCGGTAATGATCTCCATGGCCGGCATCCTGGTCATATTCCTTGCCGGCGTGGCGACCCGGTGGTTCGTCGCCGCTGGCGGGATCGCGCTGGCGGCGCTTCCGATCGCCTGGAGCATGTTGCACGACTATCAGAAAAACCGGGTGCTGGTCTTCATGGACCCTGAAGGCGACCCGCTGGGCACCGGTTATCATATCACCCAGTCCAAGATCGCGATCGGCTCGGGCGGGATGTTCGGGAAGGGCTTTCTCGACGGCACTCAGAGCCACCTGGCCTATCTTCCCGAGGCTCACACCGATTTCATCTTCGCCACCATGACCGAGGAATGGGGCATGATGGGCGGTCTCTTCGTGCTGCTCACCTACGGTTATCTGATCCGCTGGGGTTGGGGGCTCGGAACCAGCGGAACGACGATCTTCACCCGGCTGACCGCAAGCGGCCTTGCGTTCACGATCTTCCTCTACGTAGCCATCAACCTGGCCATGGTGATGGGATTGGCGCCCGTCGTCGGAATCCCGCTGCCGCTGATGTCCTATGGTGGCTCCGCCATGATGACGATCATGATCCTGCTGGGCATCCTGATGTCTATCCATCGCGAACAGTCGGGTTCCAGCACCTTCGGATGAGGGGCGGCCATCTCTCGATGCCGCCCAGCCGGGCCAGGTTGCGATAGGCGCCGCGTGCTCAGCGTCGCTGCGCAAGTAGCTCGCGTTGCAGTTCGCCCTGACGTTCGAGCATCCAGCCAGGGTATTCGCGCGGCAGCGCGCTCACCTTGTCCAGCGTGGCGAGTTCCTCGGCGGTCAGGTCGATCTCGGTGGCGGCCAGATTGTCCGCCAGTTGGTCCGGACGTTTGGCGCCAACGATGACGCTGGTCACGGCGCGCTGGTGCAGCAGCCAGGCCAGGGCGACGCGCGCCACCGACACGCCACGGCTTTCGGCGATGGGGCGGATCGCCGCGATCACGGCGTCGCCGAGGGTCGGCTCCACCGGGGGAAAGTCGAACCCAGCGCGGCGGCCGTCGCCAGGCTCGCCGGCGCTGTACTTCCCAGACAGGAAACCACCCGCCAGCGGGCTCCAGACCATCAATCCGACCTCTTCGGACAAGAGCATGGGTGCGATCTCCCGCTCCAGTTCGCGGCCTACCAGCGTGTAATAGGCCTGCAGCGAAGCGAAGCGGTGCAGGCCGAGACGCTCGGCGATCCCGAGCGCCTTCGTGATCTGCCACGCGGCCCAGTTCGATACGCCCACATAGCGGACGTGACCGTGCTGGACGAGCGTATCGAGCGCCCGCAGCGTCTCCTCGATCGGCGTCACGGGGTCGAAGCCGTGGATTTGATAAAGGTCGATGTGATCGAGTTGAAGGCGCTTGAGGCTCGCCTTGCAGGCGTCGATCAGGTGGTAACGCGACGCCCCACGGGCGTTGGGGCCCTGGCCGGTGGCGCCAAAGCCCTTCGTCGCGACGACGATCTCGTCACGTTTCACGCCCAGGTTGCGAATGGCCTGTCCGGTGATTTCTTCCGAGCGGCCATCGGCATAAACGTCGGCAGTGTCGATGAAATTGACCCCGCCCTCGATCGCGGCACCCACGAGCATATCCGCATCTTCCTGGCCAAGTTGGCCGATCTTCGCCCACATACCCTCGCCGCTGCCGCCGAACGTCATCGTGCCGAGGCAGATCTCGGACACGAACAGGCCGGTACGACCCAGGTTGTTGTAGCGCATGATAGGATGGCCTTTTTGGCAAAGTGTTATTCACCGGCACAACGCTCGACATGCCACGGGGTTCAAACTTTCCGTACGATGGCAAGGAGCGGGAGCCATGCGGACGGGCCTACTTCCGGACTCACAACGGACTACGGGTCGTCGCATCAATTCGTTCAGCCTCATCGCACCAACCGTCACCCGATCAGGAGCCTCACGCCGAGCGCCGCGATCAGCGCGAGGGGCATCGCCACCGCGCCGACTTTCAGGAAAGGCCAGAACCCGACATCCTCGCCCTCGCGGCGGATCGCCTGGAGCCACAGTATCGTTGCGAGGCTCCCCGTGATCGACAGGTTCGGCCCCAGGTCGACACCGATCAACAGCCCGTCGACGACCAGCCGTGGCGGCTGGGCTTGCGCCACGGCGGTGCTGGCGACAAGCCCGGCGGGCAGGTTGTTCATCAGGTTCGATGCGACCGCCACGATCGTTCCCGAAACTGCCGACGCCTGCGCCGGGTCGAGCGATGCCGTATCGATGCCTTGCGCGATCCAGGCGATCACCCCGGTCAGTTCCAGCGCCGCGACCAACACGAACAGCCCCGCCACAAGCGGCAGCACGCTCCACGAGACGCCTTTCAGCAGCAGCAGCGGCGAGGAGCGTGCGATCGCGCAGACCGCCAGCGTCGTGACGATCCCGGCGATCGCGGTCGGTAAGCCGAGTTCCATGTCCATCGCCGACACCGCCAACAGCACGAATGCGGTCGCGACGATTCCGGCGAACGCGGCCTTGCCGCCGGTGGTCAGCGCGGTGCGCTCGACCGTGCTCAGGCAGGTGCCCGCCAGCCGCTTTCGCTCGATCCAGCGCAGCACGAGAAAGGTGACGACGATCGACGCAACCGACGGCAGCGCAAACGATGCGAACCATTGTCCCAGCGGCGGCATATGCCCGCCATAGAGCACGAGGTTGGCGGGGTTTGAAATCGGCAGCACGAAGCTGGCGGCATTCGCGATCAGCGCGCAGGCGAACAGCAGCGGCAGCGGATCGGCCTTTGCCTTTCGAGCGGCGGCATAGACGGCAGGTGTCAGCACGACCGCGGTCGCATCGTTCGACAGGAAGGTCGTCGTTATGATCCCGGTGACGTAGACGAGCGCGAACAGCCTCGCAGTCGATCCTCTGGAGTGGATCGCCGCGGTTGCCGCGACCCAGTCGAACAGTCCCTCGGCGCGCGCGACCTCGCTCAGGAGCATCATGCCGATCAGGAAGAGGTAGACGTCCAGCCCCTTGGCGACGGCGCCGACTGCGACGGGAAGGGGCATGAGCCCGAAAGCCAGCAGGAGCACCGCGCCCGCGACCGCCCAGATCGCTTCGGGCCAGCGGAACGGGCGCGCGATCACCGCAGCCGTGGAGGCGGCGCAGATACCCCAGGTAATGCCGGTGGCCAGGATCACGCGAAATCGTCCATTTCGCGGCGCGGGCGCGTGGGCATGGCAGTCACTTGTGCGTTTCCGGCATGGCGACCAGGTAGAGCACGAACCCGGCGGCGGCGATCGCGGCGAGCGTCAGGAAGCTGGCGGTGTACCCCGCCCACACGATGATCGACCCAGCCAACGTTGCCGACAGCGCGGCTCCAAGCCCGAACACACTCGATACGACGCCCTGGCTGACGTTGAAGCGCCCGCTCCCCTTGGTCAGATCGGCGACGATCACCGGGAACAATGCGCCGAAGATGCCGGCGCCGATTCCGTCCAGTGCCTGCACCCCGACCAGCCACCAGGGATCGTTCGACACGGTATAGAGCGCGCCGCGCGCCGCGAGGAAGGCGAACGCGACGAGGAAGATCGGCTTGGTGCCCCACCGCCCGGTGTTGCGCCCGACGACGATCGCGACGGGCACCATGACCAGTTGCGCGGCAACGATACACGCTGCGGTTAGCGAGGTCGCCTTGTCCGTGCCGACCGTGCGCCCGAGCAGCTGACTGACCGAGGTCAGCATCGCGGCGTTGGAGAGGTGGAAGGTGAAAGCCGTGACGGCGAAGATCATCAGCGCACGGTTTTCAAGCAGTGTCTTCCACCCGCTCGGCTCCTCGCAGCCTTCCTCGGGTTCGCAGTCGAGCCCGCGCGCGACCGCATTGTCGATAGCCTTGTTGTCGATGCGCATCGACACGAAGACGCTGGCGACCGTCAGCCCGGCCATCAGCCAGAACACGACGACCGGTCCGAACTTCCAGGCGAGCAAGCCCGCCAGCGCTGCCGACACCGCGTTGCCGGCGTGGTTGAACGCCTCGTTGCGGCCGACCCGCTTGGCGAACAGCTTCGGCCCCACGAGCCCCAGCGTGATGGCCGAGATTGCGGGCGCAAACAGTGCGCCAGCCGCTGCCGCAATCGACTGGGTGATGGTCACCATCGTAAATCCCGACACGATCGGCAACGACAGGCTGCCAAGCGTCACCAGCAGCGCGGCGACGATCACGATGCGCGGCTTGTTCCTGGCGCGGTCGATCAGTCCGCCGGCAGGGGTCTGCGATAGCAGCCCGACGATGCCGGCGATCGTCAGCACCATGCCGACGGTGGCCTCGTTCCAACCGTGAGATGGTCCGCGTACGACGAGCAGATAGATGGCTAGATACGGCCCCAATCCGTCGCGCACGTCGGCAAGGAAGAAGTTCAGTGCGTCCAGCGAGCGGTTTGGCTTTGCCAATGGCGGCGAGATCTCACCGCCGGGGATTGCTTGCGCTGATGCCATTGGCGTCCTCCAAGGTAAATTCGCACGGAATTACCGCCGGGGTTGCTTTAGGGCGCTCCTGCGTCGGGAGCCTGAACGGAACTGTTCAGGTTCGGTTTCCTGATCGTGGCAAAAAGCCGCGGAGGGGGACAGATGCCGGCGCTGGCTCGACCCAATCTGGATGGTCGAAGGCGGTACGGGCCGCGCAGGACGAGATCACTTGATCTCGCATCCGTCCGGATGGCAAGGAAGCGCATGGCTCCACACACCCGCAGCATGATTGCCGCAACCGCCTTCGCCTTTCGCACAGGCAAGAAGGTTGCCGGCCTTTACGACCACGCCGCCGCGCAGGATCGGCGGATCGCCGCCGAATTCCGCGCCAACCAGCTCCAAGGCTTCGATGGCGACCGCAATGTCCGGTTCGGCGGCACGCTGCCCGAGATCTTCGATGCTGGCGAAAAGGCCTTCGTCTCGTTCGAAGTCGAGGACGATGCGATCAAGGGCTACGACCGGGGCTCGTCGACCTTCTACACCGCCAAGGTGAGCGGCGGAGTGGTGCAGGTGTATGACCATGGCGAAAGCGCCTGGTTCGCGTACGATATCCAGGACGCGGATGCGTCACACAGCTATCACCGATCGTAAGCGCCTCCAGGCTCGGGCAGTCCCGATCGAGCGCTCATCTCTGCGGATTGGGGGCGGCAGAATTCGCTAACGGGTCGCCGCCGCCATGGACATCGTAACCGCGCCCATGTGCCTTTGGATGCATGCAGCCTCGGCGATCGTGATGGTGGACTGATGTCGGTACGCTGGCGGAGACGCCGGGATTCGAACCCGGGGTGCCCCCTTAAGAGCACGACGGTTTAGCAAACCGCTGGTTTAAGCCACTCACCCACGTCTCCGGATGCGGCGTTGAGGGCGCGCTATAGCGGCGAGTGGCGTGAGCGGCAAGGGGGCGTGACGTGCGATGGCATATTCGTTCCATCGGCGAGGCACCGTCGCTCGGGCGCGAATTCCACAGTCGCGTTTGGTTCGTTCATTGTCGGATCAGCCATGGTGGCGTTTAGGTGCTTGCGCGATGGGAACGGAGCCTCGGGGGCGCGGCATCGCGCGGCGCTTCGAGGGCGGTTGAAGGATGGCAGGATCATGACGGGATCGAATACACGTCGGCGTGGCGCACGATTGTTCGCGGTTGTGGCAGCGCTCGGCCTGGGATTGAGCGGTGCCGCTCAGGCGCAGGTCCGCTCGGTCGATCCCGACGCGGCGATCGACGGCGACTTGAGCCCGGGACAGAACCGCGCGGCGACGCCCACGCCACCGCGTTCGGCGCCACCGCGCGAGTTGCCCGCGCGCGAGCGCGACCGGGATACGGACAGCAGCTATGCCGGAAACGGCACGCCCGTCGACACGACCTCGTCCGACCGGCCCGTCGCCGATCGGGCCGCTCCCCCGGCCTCGGTCGATGACTGGAACCCCCAGGCGATCGGAACCGAAAGCAACGCGCCCCAAGGGAGTACTTATCGCAAGGACGACCTGATCGGCGCGGCCGAAGGCGTGTTCGGCAAGGGGGCGCAAGGTTTGGCGAGCCTGATCGAGGATCTGCTGCGCAAGCAGGGCGAGCCCAACGCTTATATCGTGGGTCGCGAAGGTTCGGGTGCGATCGGGATCGGCCTGCGATATGGTTCGGGAACCTTACATCACAAGGTCGAAGGCTCGCGCGCGGTCTATTGGACCGGGCCGTCGATCGGGTTCGATGCGGGGCTGAACGCGGCCAATGCCTTTGTGCTCGTCTACAACCTCTATGACACCGAAGACCTCTACAAGCGGTTTCCCGCTGGCGAGGGGCAGGCTTACCTCGTCGGCGGATTCAACGTCAGCTACATGAGGCGCGGCAATGTGGTCATCATTCCGGTCCGCATGGGTGCGGGCGTGCGGCTGGGTATCAACGCGGGCTACATGAAGTTCTCGCACGAGCAGAAATGGTTGCCGTTTTGATCGTTTGACCACCACTCTGCGGCTTGCCGTCGCCGGCGCCGCGGATTAAGGCCGCGCCCGTCATGCTAACAAACCTCAAGCAACAGCCCGCCGATGCGCTCCTCGCGCTGATCAAGCTCCACAATGCCGATCCGCTCGCCGACAAGATCGATCTTGGTGTGGGGGTATATCGCACCGATGACGGGGACACGCCCGTCTTCGGCGCGATCAAGGCGGCTGAGGAAAAGCTGGTCCGGGAGCAGGATTCCAAGGCCTATCTGGGTCCCGAAGGCGACATGGCGTTCGTCGAGGCGCTCATGCCCTACGTGTTCGGCCAGGACAGCGCCGATATGGGCGGCCGGATCGAGGGGATGCAGACCCCCGGTGGCACCGGCTCCTTGCGTCTGGCACTGGCGCTGGCAAAGCGCGCCGGGATCGAGCGGATCATCGTCGGCATTCCAAGCTGGCCCAACCATGCGCAGATCTGCGCCGACCTCGGTCTCGAGGTCGTCGAGTTCAACCATGCCGTCGCCGAAGGGCAGACCGACATGGCCGGCTTGCGCTCGGCGCTCAGTGGCGCTGGCGAGAACGACGCGATTCTGCTTCACGGTTGCTGCCACAACCCCACCGGAATCGACTACTCGCATGCCGAGTGGGACGAAATCGCCCAACTGGTTTCGGACAGCAAGGTGCTGCCGATCCTCGATCTGGCGTACCAGGGCCTGGGCAACGGCATGGAAGACGACGCCTATGGCGTACGCCGCGTGCTGGTTGCCGTGCCCGAGGCGCTGATCTGCTATTCGTGCGACAAGAACTTCGGCCTCTATCGTGATCGTGTTGGCGCATTCTACGTCATGGCATCAGTCCCTGAGGATCTGCCGCGCATGATGTCGAACGCGCACGCACTGGCGCGCGCCAACTGGTCGCAGCCACCCGATCACGGGGCGGCGGCCGTGCGGCTGGTGCTGGAAGATCCGGCACTGACCGCGCAGTGGCTGAACGAGCTCGATGAAATGCGTGAGCGGATGCGGCAGGTGCGGGCCAAGCTGGCTGCGGCGGGCAGTGCCGGTTCGGTGGACCTGCGCCCGATCGGCGGGCAGAATGGATTGTTCTCGATCGTGCCGCTCAGCAAGGAGCAAGTGCTCGAAATGCGTGAGAAGCATGGTGTCTACATGGCAGGTTCTGGTCGCATCAACGTCGCCGGCTTGACGATGGGTAACATCGACAAGTTTACCGACGCGCTCGCTCAGGTCGCCGGCTGAAGGATACGGACATGGACCGGCAGCCAATCCTCGAAGGAGAGCGGCTGCTGCTTCGCCCGCTGCTGCCCGACGATCGCGATGTGCTGTTCGTCGTCGCGAGCGATCGCGAGATATGGGCGCGACATCCGGCGCACGATCGCTGGCAGCGCCCGGTCTTCGATGCCTTTTTCGACGAAGGGCTGGCGGCCAAAGGTGGCCTAGCCATCCTCGACAAGGCAAGCGGGGCCGTGATCGGATCGTCGCGCTATGGTGAATCTGATGATAGCGCCCCCAATACCATCGAGATCGGCTGGTCGTTCCTCGCTCGGTCTTACTGGGGTGGCGGCTACAATGCCGAATTCAAGCGGTTGATGCTTGCCCATGCCCTGGCACACCATGAACGGGTGACGTTTCAGGTCGGAGCGGACAACGTGATCTCACGCCGGGCGATGGCAAACATCGGCGGCGTGCTGCTGCCCGGGCCGGGTCCGGTCATCGAACGGAGCGGCGTCATGGTCGAACACGTCGTGTTCGAGATTACCCGCGAAAGCTTCGCGAAGGGACCTTTGGCGGCTTAACCGCGCAGGCTCTGCATGCGCTTGAGGTAGCGGGCGAGGACGTCGATCTCGAGGTTGACCTTGTCGCCGCGCTGCAGGCTTCCGATCGTCGTCACTTGCGCGGTGTGCGGTATGATATTGACCGAGAAGTGGCAGGTGCCGTCCTCCTGATCGGTCACTTCGTTCACCGTCAACGATACCCCGTCGATGGTGATCGAGCCCTTTGGGGCGAGGTAGGGAGCAAGCTCGTGCGAGACGACCACGCCAATCCGGCGCGAGTCGCCATCGGGGCAGACGCCAAGCACTTCGCCCACGCCATCGACATGGCCGGTGACGATATGGCCGCCCAATTCATCGCCCAGCTTCAAGGCAGGCTCCAGGTTGAGACGGGTGCCTTGGGACCAGCGCTGCGGCACGGTGCGGGCGATCGATTCGCCCGAGATGTCGACCGCGAACCAGGCATCCCCGGCAACGCCGCCCTTGTCGACGACGGTTAGGCACGTGCCCGAACAGGCGATCGAGGCGCCCATCGCGATGCCTGCCGGGTCGAACGGACAGGCGATGACGGCGCGCAGGTCGCCCGCCTGCCGGGTTTCGCGGATGGTGCCGAGGGCGGTGATGATGCCGGTGAACATGGCGCTCCTTAGCCGTGGCGAACGTAGAGTTCCAGCGTGTCGCTGCCGAGTTGTCGCCGATCGTCGAGCCGCCACCGTCCATGCGCTTGCGCCAACGATGACAAGCCGATCGCGGCGATTGCCGGCTGCCCGCCCCCGATCAGGATGGGCGCGCGATAGATCACGAGCCGGTCGACCAGTCCGACTGCGAGAAAGGCCGAGGCCGTCGCAGCGCCGCCTTCGACGAAGAGCGACTGGATCCCCGCCATGTCGCAGATGGCTTCGGGTGCCGAAAGCGCGCGCCAGCCGGCAGGTGCATCGCCTCGGGTCAGAACCCAGCGCTGTGGACTACGCTCTTCAAGCCCGGGCAGGCGCACGTCGAGCCTGGGCGTATCCGCCCGCAAGGTGCCACCGCCGACGAGGATGGCATCGGCTTGCGCGCGCATCGCGTGGGTATGCGCGCGCGCGGCGGGGCCGGTGATCCATTGGCTCTCACCGTTGGCCATGGCGATGCAGCCATCGAGCGAAAGCGCGAGCTTGAGGGTGACCTCGGGCCGACCGAGGCGGGCACGGGTGAGATAGGCCGCAAGGCTCGCTTCGCACTCGGGCGATGGGACGATCTCGCAGGCGATCCCGGCCGCCCGAATCAGCGCTATACCTTGCCCAGCAGTACGTGGATCGGGGTCGCCGCAGCCGACCACCACGCGCGCCAGACTGGAGGCACAGATCAGGTCGGCGCAGGCGGGTCCGCGCTGCGACCGGTGCGCGCAAGGCTCTAGAGTGACGTAAAGCGTGGCCCCGTCCGCAGCGTCTCCGGCAGCGGCCAGGGCGACCGCTTCGGCGTGGGGTCGACCGCCATGCTGCGTCCAGCCACGCCCGACGACCTTGCCGTGGCGCACCGCGATCGCGCCGACTCCGGGATTGGGGCGGCTGAGTGGACGCGCCCGCGCGGCAAGGCTCGCGGCGGCCGCCAGCCAGCGTCGATCTTCGTTCACGAACGATGCACCGTCGGTCCGTCCGCCAGCCAGCTATTCGCCGGGCGCGATGACAGGCTCGCCTTGCGCGGCCAGCTTGGCGTTCGCCTCCTGACGTCGCTTGCGGATGGCGGCGAGTTCGGCCTGCTTGGCGGCGGCATTCTGGGCGTCGGCTTCGCGTGCGATCTTGTCGACATCCATGCCCGAGACCCGGCCAAGCTCCTTGTAGAGATTGCGTACGTCGGCATCGCGACGGGCCTGATCCAGCGCGAAGGCTTCCTTGCGCTTCTGGTTGGCGACGTTCGAAGCCTCGATCTCGGCATCGGTGCGATGCTCCGGTAGCACCGAGATATACGTCACCTTAGGCGGCAAGTGAGGGGCGCTGCCCTCCTGCTGGGTCATGACGTAGAATATGCCGTACGTGCAGGCCCCGGCGACGATGGCGAAGCGCCAGCGGTTGTGGCCGGCCTGCCGCCAGACTTCGCGAAAGTCCGCGATCATGCCCGTCGGATTGACGTCGCGCCACATGCCGGATCGTTTGAACAAAGACATGGCGTGAAGATAGGACATCACGCCCGGTTGTGCCAGCACCCCGGCGGTTCAGCCGAATGGCTGGTAAAGACCACGTCCCTCGCGCTTGAGCCAGTCATTGGCGGCGGCGACTTCGCCTTCGAACAAGCCGGACAGGCACGCGTGGAAAGCCGGTGAATGGTCGAAATGCAGCAGATGCGCGACCTCGTGCGCAACGACGGAGCGCCGCACGAAGTCCGGCGCCATGATCAATCGCCAGTTGATGCGGATCGCCCCATCGACCGCGCAACTGCCCCAGCGGCGGCGCGCGTTCGACAAAGCCAAAGGTGGCACCGGCTTGCCGGCTCGGTCACAGTATTCGCTCAACTCCATCGCCAGCAGCGCGCGTGCTTCGCCCTCCAGCCAGCGCCGCAGTCGCGGTTCCAACGCGGTCGCCGGGCCCCCGACGACGAGCGCATCGTCCACGAGGACCGGGCGGCGCTTGGCGATGGGTTCGTGACGCACTACCAGCGGTTCGCCACGATAGCGGATGACCGCGCCCGGTTCGATCGCCGTCGGCGGCGGAAGGATAGCGAGTTGCCGCTCCAGCCAAGCGCGGCGTGAGGCGGCAAACTGCAGCGCCTCGTTCGTCCGCGCCCACTTCGGGATGGATATCCGCACCTCGTGACCATCGGGTGCCAGGCGCATGGTCATGCGCTTGGCACGATCGAGCCGGCGCACGATGACCGGCAGTTCGCGCCCGGCAATCTCCACAGTGGGAGTCGCACGGGGATCGCGGCGCAGCCAGTCGAGCATTCAGTCGTCGTCCTTCGAGACGGTCCAGGGATCGTCGTCCGCCTCGATCTCCCAACCCTCCATGCCCTCAGGCCAGACGATGTGCTGTTCGAGCGGTCCGGCGACCGTCTCGCTCACCACCCGGCCGACGATCGACACGCCGGCGCGGTGTACCGCGTCGCGGTCGCCCGAGATGAGATAGTGCCATTCGGGCAGCGGCTCCCCGGCGGCCCGGAGGCGATAGGCGCAGGTCTGCGGCAGCCAGTCGAGCGAGGCGGTGTTGCGCGCGGTCAACCGCAGGCAATCGGGCACGAAGCTGCGCCGGTTGACGTAGCTGGAACAGCGCGCGGTCTTGAGGTCGAGCAGCTTGCAGGCGACATTGGTGGGATAGATGTCGCCGGTGTCG
The DNA here is from genome assembly GCF_055361525.1 of Novosphingobium sp. TK46. Classification (NCBI taxonomy): domain Bacteria; kingdom Pseudomonadati; phylum Pseudomonadota; class Alphaproteobacteria; order Sphingomonadales; family Sphingomonadaceae; genus Novosphingobium; species Novosphingobium sp. TK46. The sequence continues at coordinate 1,094,102 of NZ_CM143963.1, read as the reverse complement.
GCATCCTCCACCTTGTGCAGGCAGCACTGGCCGCAACCGTCGCACAGCGCTTCCCATTGGCGGCGATCGAGAGTCTCGATCGGCCTCTCCCAGAAGCGGAAAGGGTTCACTTCACCCATTTTTCCAAGTCCGCTGCGACCGCCGGTCCGCCCTTGTCGACCGCCAGCAGCGCGATCGGCTTGCCATCTGGGTCCATCAGGAAGGCGGTGCGGCTGTGATCCATCAGATACCCGCCCGACGTCTCCGCACCTTTGGCATAATACGCGGCGAACGCCTTGGCCGCCGCCGCCACCTGGCTCGGCGTGCCGGTCAGGCCGAGCAGCCGCGGCGAGAAGGCGGCGGTCCACTGGCCGACCACCTTGGGCGTGTCACGCGGCGGGTCGATGGTGATGAAGATCGGCTGCACCTTGGCGGCGCGCTCGGGGCTCGCCTGCTCGAATTGGGCGAAACCCTTCATCAACTGTTGCATGTCGAGGGGGCAGGCGTCGGGGCAGAAGGTATAGCCGAAATAGACGATGCGGTACTTGCCCTTGAAGTCGTTCCAGGTGACCGTCCGGCCATCCTTGTTGACCAGCGTGAACGGACCACCGATCGCGGCGCCTGCGAGCGGCGGGCGTTCGCTCGGCGTGGCGGACGGACCGCTCGAACCACAGGCGGCAAGCGCCAGCGCGGGCAGGACGGCGGCAATCAGGCGAGTGCGGAAGCGGGGGTTAACGATCATGGCGCGGCGGTTCATGCTCTGCTAAACGGCGCGGTGCAAGGGCGGCTCGCCGGCTAGACTCGCGCGGGCAGGCGATAAAGATGCGAAGGAAGCACCAAGTGTCGAAGATTGACCGATCGCGTGACGGCACCTCGCGCGGGGGGCGGGTTTTTAAATCCGCGCTGATCGCGCTCGCCATGACCGGTGGCGGGTTTGCCGTCCCTGCGCAGGCACAGTTCTCCGAAGGCTACAAGTTCCTCGAAGCCGTCCGCAAGAAGGATGGCGACAAGGTCGAAAGCGCGCTGTCGTCCGCCGGATCGACGATCGTCAACACCCGCGACGTGACCAGTGGCGAAACTGCGCTGCACATCGTTACCGCCCGGCGTGATCTCACCTGGCTCACCTTCCTGACCTCGCGCGGGGCCAATGTGAATGCACGCGACGGGCAGGGGCGTACGCCGTTGCAGGTCGCGACCAACCTGGGCTGGCGCGATGGCGTCGGGATCTTGCTGTCGCGCAAGGCCAACACCGAAGTCGCCAACGATGCCGGCGAGACGCCGTTGATCTCCGCCGTGCATCGTCGTGATGTCGAATTGACCAAACTGCTGCTTCAGGCCGGGGCCGACCCCGACCGCAGCGACAACTCCGGCCGATCGGCACGCGATTACGCTACCATCGACCAGTCGAGCGCGATCCTGGCGGCGATCAAGACCGAAACGAAGCCCGGCGCGTCGCAGGCCAACAAGCCGACATACGGCCCGGCACTCTGACTGCCATGACCGACCATGCGATGACACCTCGGCCTGGCGACACGAGCCCACCCCTCGACGAGACGCTAGACGATTTGCGCCTGCGCCTGGCGCCCCTGATCGCCGAGGCCGCTGTGTTCGACGGATGGAGCGAGCAGGCCGTTCGCGCCGCAGCCGCGCAGGTCGGCGTCGATGGCGATGTTGCCGCTTACGCCTTCCGCGATGGGGCGATGCAGATGGTGACAGCCTGGACCCGATCGATCGATGTGGCGATGGCGCAGGCCTGGCCGGCGCAAAAGCTCGTCGACTTGAAGATCAGGCAGCGCATCCGCGAACTCGTGCTGTTCCGGCTGGACGCCGTGCAAGGTTGCGAGGAAGCGCTGTCGCGCGCGCTGGCGATCATGGCGATGCCGCAGAACGCACCGCGCGCGCTAAAGCTGGGATGGCACAGCACCGACGCGATGTGGCGGCTCGCCGGCGACACCGCGACGGACTACAACCACTACACCAAGCGTGCGATCCTCGCCGGAATCTATGCGGCCACGCTGACGGTCTTCGCCGATGACAACGGTCTGGACAAGGCGGACACCCGGGCGTTCCTCGATCGACGCCTTGACGGCATCATGCGGTTCGAGAAGATCAAATCGCAACTTCTGCGCACGCCGGACGAGCGCTTCAGTATGGCGCGGTTTCTGGGCAGGCTACGCTACCCCGCGCACTAAAGATGCTGCCCGGGTTATTGCGAACAAGTTGCAATATTGTGCGTGATCTGGCAGCGGGCTGGCATGACGCTCGATCTCCTACCTGCCGGACAAAGCGCGCGAATCCTTTCGATCCAATGGGGCGCGCTGGTCGATGAAGAGGCACGCCGGCTGCGCGCGCTTGGTATCGACGACGGTGCGCGGGTGAAGGTGAGCCATCGCGGCGTGTTCGGTGGGGCGGACCCGATCGCGCTAACGGTTGGACGGATGACGGTGGCGGTACGCCGGGCTCATGCCGCGGCGATGGAAGTGGAACTGCTGTGAGCCTGTCACGATGAGCCGGCCCTCATGAGCCGGCAACGCAAGATCGCGCTGGTCGGAAACCCCAATGCCGGCAAGAGCGCGCTGTTCAATGCGCTGACCGGTGCGCGCCAGAAGATCGCCAACTATCCCGGTGTTACCGTCGAGCGCAAGTCGGGCCGCATGGTCCTGCCTTCGGGCGAGCCGGTCGAGATGACCGATTTGCCGGGCTCGTACTCGCTCGACTGGACCAGCCCCGACGAGGAAGTGACCGCCAAGGTCATCCGCGGCGACTTCGCCGGCGAGAACGCGCCCGACGCGCTGATCGTCGTGCTCGACGCCTCGAACCTGGAACAGCACCTGGTGTTCGCGCAGGAGATTCTGGCACTGGGCAAGCCGACGGTGATCGCGCTCAACATGGTCGATCTGGCCGAGCGTGACGGGCTGGTGATCGACCCGATGGCGCTGGAGCAGGCGCTCGGGGTAAAGGTGGTGCCGACCGTCGCGGTACGCCGACGTGGTCTTGCCGAACTGGGAGAGGCGATCGCGTCCGCCGGACAGCGCGATCCCGGACCCGGCCTGACTAGCCTCACCATGGTCGAGCGGCGCGTGGCGGCGCATGCGATGACCGACGCGGCGATCCTTTCGGAGTCCAAGCGGCACCGCCTGCATGCCAAGCTCGACCAGGTCTTGCTGCATCCGTGGCTCGGCCCACTGATCCTGCTCGTGCTGCTCTTCGTCATGTTCCAGGCGGTTTTCGCCTGGGCGAGCCCGTTCGCCGATGCGCTGGAGGCCGGCGTCAAGCTGCTGAGCGGCCTGGTGACGGATATCATTCCGCCCAGCCTGGCTCGCGATCTGCTGACCGACGGCGTGATCGCCGGGGTCGGCGCGGTCGTCGTCTTCCTGCCGCAGATCGTAATCCTGTTCTTCTTCATCCTGGCGATGGAAGCGTCGGGCTACATGGCACGGGCCGCGTTCCTGATGGATCGGATAATGGCTGGCGTCGGCCTGTCGGGGCGCAGCTTCATCCCGCTGCTGTCCAGCTTTGCCTGCGCCATTCCCGGCATCATGGCGACGCGCAGCATCACCGATCCCAAGGATCGCCTGACGACGATCCTGATCGCGCCGCTGATGACCTGTTCGGCGCGCCTGCCGGTCTATGCGGTGATCATCGCTGCATTTATCCCGCAACGTGCCGTGGGTCCGGGCATCGGCCTGCAGGGGCTGACGCTGTTCATCCTCTACATCGCCGGCATTCTGGGTGCGATGGCGGTGGCGATGGTCTTGCGCAGCTCGGTGACGAAGGGCGCCGCCAGCGGCTTCATCATGGAACTGCCCAAGTACCAGATGCCTAACGCCAAGGATCTGGCGATCGGCCTGTGGCAGCGCGCCTGGATCTTCCTGCGCCGTGCCGGCACGATCATCTTCACCGTCACGGTGGTGTTGTGGCTGCTGCTCAACTTCCCGCGCGCCGGTGCGGGCGAGAACCAGGTCGACGTCTCGATTGCCGGCAAGATCGCCAATGGGCTGGCCGTCGTGGTCAAGCCTATCGGCTTCAACCGCGACATGGCCTTGGCGCTGATCCCGGCGATGGCGGCGCGCGAGGTGGCGGTCAGTGCGTTGGCGACGACGTACGCGGTTTCCGCCAGCAGCGATGACGAGGACGCGCAGGCGGTGGCGTTGGGCGATCAGCTCAAATCGAAATGGACGCTGCCGACGGCGCTCGCGTTCCTGGCCTGGTTCGTGTTCGCGCCGCAGTGCATGTCGACCATCGCGGTGACGCGGCGCGAGACGAACGGATGGAAATGGCCGGCATTCATGTTGGCTTACCTGTTCGCCATGGCTTATGCGGCGGCGGGGCTGACCTATTGGATCGCGATCTGGGCAGGGCTGTAGACAACCCCCGGCCGCTGACTCGCATAGTCAGGCTGGCCTAGGCTAACCCGTCCGCCGATATTCCACACGAAAGCGAGTCGCATGGCAGGCAGCGTCAACAAGGTCATCATCGTCGGCAACCTGGGTGCCGACCCGGAGGTGAAGTCGTTCCAGAACGGCGGGCGCATCGCCAACTTGCGCATCGCCACGTCCGAGAACTGGAAGGACAAGACCAGCGGCGAGCGCAAGGAGCGCACGGAATGGCACTCCGTGGTGCTGAACTCCGATGGCCTCGTCGGCGTGGCCGAGCGTTTTTTGCGCAAGGGCAGCAAGGTCTACATCGAAGGCCAGTTGCGCACCCGCAAGTGGCAGGATCAGTCCGGCAATGACCGTTACACCACCGAGATCTCGGTCGGCGGCATGGGCGGCGTGCTGACCATGCTCGATGGCGCGCAGGGCGGCGGCGGCGTAGCCGGCGGTGGCGCACGCAGCGGTGGTGGCGGCGGTGATTGGGGCGGCGGCGGTGGTGGCCGGTCGTCGGGTGGCGGCGATTTCGGCGGCGGCAAGTCCTCGGGCGGTGGCTCGTCGGGCGGCAGCGATTGGGGTCGTACCGGTGGCGGATCGTCGGGCGGCTTCGGCGACGACCTGGACGACGACATCCCGTTCTGATCGGACCGGTCGCGTACCGGCCGCAATCGGCTAGTCCAGCTTGAGGTTCTTCAGCGCCGCGAACGGCCCGACATCGTCTTCGCCACTGAATTCGGGCCGTTGGCGCGCTTCCTCTGCCTGCGGTCCGACCGCGAACGGATCGATCGCCAGCGCCAGCGTCTGCGCCACGGCCTCGCCAAGGTCGAAATGCGTGCCCGAATAGTCGACCTCGTCGCATTCCTCGGCGCTGAGTTCGATCTCCTGGTCCGGCGCATAGACGCGCACTTCCGGCACGAAACGGACTTCGACCGGTTCGCGGACGGTGATCGGCAGATCCTCGGCGGAAACCGCGCAAGCCTGGACGATATCGGCGCTCAAAGTCCCTTTGGCGTCGACCACCCGGTCCTTGCGGTGGAGCACTACGTCTGCCTCGAGTCGATCGATCCTGACGATGCCGAACCGCTTCGACAGCGCGGCTCGTTCCGTCTCGTTGGCGCTGATGTGCGCGGCCTTGCCTTCGCACTGCCGCACGTCGAACTCGCGTGAGAATTCCACGCTCATCGTGCGATCCCGCCTGCCAGAAGCGCGTCCGCAGGCGTTTGCTCGAGCTGGCGGAACAGCGCGAGTATCGCGGCGGCAAGGCCGGCCGTATCGGCATTGTCGATCAAGGTCATGTTGCGCTCCAGCACCGGCACCAGCGCCGCTGCAGGGTCCGCATCGGCCATGGCTTCGCGCACCACGCCGATGCGGCCGCCCAGCGTGCTCACCAGCTTGCCCATGCGCTTTCCCACGACCAGATCGCCGACGCCAGACTGACGCAGCTGCCCGTCCATGTCGTCCACGAACAGCTCGGTGATGCGGCCCGCAAGCTGCCGCAGCGGCTCGTCCCGCTCCATCCGCAGCATCGTGAGCGACAACACCATCGTCACGGCATCGAAGCGACCGGCGACCGTATCGGCGACGCCGTACTGCGCGTACCACGGCTTCTCACGTGCGATTTCGATCACGCGATGCCAAAGGGGGCGCACGGCGGCGCGGTCATCTTGGGGACGGCCCAGAAGGCGATCGATCAGGGACAAGCGAGGCGAGCCTTTCGTAGGGTGCGCGAGCGCGCATGTTCATCGGCAATTCAATCGAGCCGGCGCAACGGCCATTGCGCAGTCGGGTGCGTGACCGTAAGGCTCGAACCCGATCGTCAGGGCCGAACGTCTCGGCCGATATATGCGCATGAGGCGTGCTGGCAATGGCCGGCGCGGTGCCGCGTTGGACTGGAGTGGAAAAATGCGGGTGTTCGGGCAAAAGGCCTGGTTGGCGGCGGTATCGCTGGGCCTCGTGGCACTTGCAGGTGGCTGCACGTCGATCACCGATCATCGCGGCTATATTATTGATCAGACGCTGATCGATGCGGTGCAGCCGGGTATCGACAATCGCCAGTCGGTCGAAAAGACGCTAGGGCGCCCGACCTTCACCAGCCAGTTCGGTACAAAGGACTGGTACTACGTCTCACAGAACGTGAAGACGCCTCCTTTCCGTCGTCCCCGCACCAGCGATCAGACGATCTATCGGCTCAGCTTCGATGGCAGCGGGAACGTCTCCAGTATCGACAAGCGCGGGATGGAGCAAGTCGCGCGCCTCAGCCCAGAAGGCGACAAGACCGCCACGCTCGGCCGTCATCGCGGTCTGTTGGAGGATCTGTTCGGCAACGTCGGCACGGTGGGGACCGGCGCCGGTGGCGGCAATGCACCGGCTGGCGGGCCCAACGGCAGCCAATAGCGTCGCACGTTCCCGATCGCGATCAGCCCGCAGCGTCGAGCGCGCATTGAAGACCCGCCGGCTGCGCATATATGCTGCGCCATGGACAATAGCGGGGCGAGCCACGGCCTGATCCAGTGGCATGGGACAACCATCATCGGCGTGCGAAAGGGCGGCAAGACCGTCATCGCCGGCGATGGGCAGGTGTCGATGGGCAACACCGTCATGAAGCCGAACGCGCGCAAGGTGCGCCGGATCGGCAAGGGCGAGAAGGTGATCGCGGGTTTCGCCGGCGCAACCGCCGACGCCTTCACCCTGTTCGAGCGGCTGGAGAAGAAGCTGGAACAGTACTCGGGCCAGCTGACCCGGGCCGCGGTGGAACTTGCCAAGGACTGGCGCACCGACAAGTACCTGCGCAATCTCGAAGCGCTGATGATCGTCGCTGACGAGGAAGCGCTGCTGGTGCTGACGGGCAACGGCGACGTGCTGGAGCCCGAGGGTGGGCCCGAGAGCAAGATCGCAGCGATCGGCTCAGGCGGCAACTATGCGCTGGCGGCGGCCAAGGCGATCGACATGTACGAGCAGGATGCGGAAGTCATCGCTCGCAAGGCCATGGCTGTCGCGGCAGACATCTGCGTGTTCACGAACGACCGGGTGACGCTCGAAACGGTCTGACCATCACCGGCACATCTGGCGCCCCTCATCAAAATCTAGGCTTCCCCGTTAGCAGGGGAGAAAGAAAATCATGATCGATAGCCTCACTCCCAAAGCCATCGTCGCCGCGCTCGACGAGCATATCGTCGGCCAGACCGACGCCAAGAAGGCCGTCGCTGTCGCGCTGCGCAATCGCTGGCGCCGCCAGCGCCTCCCCGCCGAACTGCGTGACGAGGTGACGCCCAAGAACATCCTGATGATCGGCCCGACGGGCTGCGGCAAGACCGAGATCAGCCGTCGTCTGGCCAAGCTGGCCGATGCGCCGTTTGTGAAGGTCGAAGCGACCAAGTTCACCGAGGTCGGCTACGTCGGCCGCGACGTGGAGCAGATCGCCCGCGACCTCGTCGAAGAGGCGATCCGGCTGGAGAAGGAGCGTCGCCGCGAGTCCGTGCGCGATGCGGCGAGCAAGGCGGCGATGGAACGCCTGCTCAACGCGCTCGTGGGTGAGGGCGCCTCCGAAGCGACGCGCGCCGCGTTCCAGCAGCGTATCGTCGAGAACGCGATGAACGACACCGAAGTCGAGATTGAGGTGGAGGATGCCCCTGCCGCGCCGATGGAGATCCCCGGAATGGGCGGTTCGGTCGGCATGATCAACATCGGCGACATCATGGGCAAGGCCTTCGGTGGCCAACAGCTCAAGCGTCGCAAGATGAAGGTGCCCGCCGCCTGGGACAAGCTGGTCGACGAAGAGTCGGAAAAGCGGCTCGACCAGGACGATGTCAACCGCACGGCGCTGACCAACGCCGAGAACAACGGCATCGTGTTTCTGGACGAGATCGACAAGATCGCCGTCTCCGACGTGCGTGGTGGGTCGGTCAGCCGCGAAGGCGTCCAGCGCGATCTGCTGCCGTTGATCGAGGGCACCACCGTGGCCACCAAGTACGGCCCGATGAAGACCGACCACGTGCTGTTCATCGCCAGCGGTGCCTTCCATCTGTCCAAACCCAGCGACATGCTGCCCGAGCTGCAGGGGCGCCTGCCCATCCGCGTCGAGTTGAAGGCGCTGACCGAGGCGGACTTCGTGCGGATCCTGTCGGAGACGCGCGCCAACCTGGTGTCGCAGTACAAGGCCTTGCTGGCGACCGAACAGGTCACCGTCGAGGTCACGCCCGATGCTGTGGCCGAGGTCGCCAAGATCGCCGCGCAAGTGAACGAGAGCGTCGAGAACATCGGCGCGCGGCGTTTGCAGACGATCATGGAAAAGCTGCTCGAGGAATTGAGCTTCGAAGCCGAGGATCGTGTGGGCGAGACGATCACGATCGACGCTCCCTATGTTCGCGAGCGGCTGACCGAACTCGCGGGCGATACCGACCTTTCCAAGTACATCCTGTGATCCCGCTTCCTTCCCGACGCGCTCGGGGGAGGAATTGCCCTTGGCTGGCGGGGCGACTAGGCTCTGCGCCAAGGGAGACGACGCATGAGTCTGGAAGGTGGATGCCAGTGCGGGCAAGTGCGCTACGCGGTCGAGGGTGAGCCAGAGCATGCGGCGCTTTGCCACTGCGGCGATTGCCGCGCCTCCTCCGGAGCACCGGTCATGGCCTGGGCGGCATTTCGATCCGGCCACTTCGCGATTCTGGCGGGAGAGCCGCGCGCGTACAAATCGTCAACGTCGGCCGTACGCCATTTCTGTGCCAATTGCGGCACCGGCCTGTGGTACGTCAACGAGGACGTACTACCGGGTCTTGTCGATATTCAGATCGCCACGCTCGATGATCCCGAGGCGCTTCCCCCAGGCGCGCATATCCAGGCGGCTGAAGAGCTGAACTGGATGAAGGGCAGCAAAGACCTTCCCCACTTCGACCGCTATCCCGGAGCCTGATCATGTCCATTCCGCCAGACGACCGCCCCGTCTATCGCCTGCTCACCGGTATCGATGACCGGGCTTTTTGCGAGCGCGTCTCCGAGGCGCTGGAGCAAGGCTGGCGGCTCTATGGCTCGCCGACGCTGGCGTGGGATACCGCCGAAAACAACATGAAAGCGGCGCAGGCTGTGGTGTGGAAAGATGCCGACGCGGTGAAGTAGCGGCTTACTCCGCCGCCTCGCTGACTTCGCTCATCTCTTCGGCTTCGGCCGCCTGGCGTGCCCACATCTCAGCATAGAGGCCATCGTGTCGCAGCAGTTCGAGGTGACTGCCGCTTTCCGCTAGCTGCCCGTCGTTCAGCACCAGGATCTTGTCCGAGTCCGCGATGGTGGAAAGCCGGTGCGCGATCGAGAGGCTGGTGCGGTCTTCGGACACCCGGTGCAGCGTCGCCAGGATCTCCTGCTCGGTGCGCGTGTCCAGCGCGCTGGTGGCTTCGTCGAGCAGCAGGATCGGCGGGTTCTTGACCAGCGTGCGGGCGATCGCGACCCGCTGCTTCTCGCCACCCGACAGCTTGAGGCCACGTTCGCCCACTTCGGTGGCGAAGCCTTGCGGCAGGCGCTCGATCAGGCCGGTCAGCGCAGCGCCCCTTGCGGCCGCCTCGACGTCGGCCTGGGTCGCATCGCCACGGCCGTAAGCGATGTTATAACCGATCGTCTCGTTGAACAGGACGGAGTCCTGCGGCACGATGCCGAGCGACGCGCGCAAGCTGGTCTGCGTCACCTGCGCGATATCCTGGCCATCGATGAGGATACGGCCCGACCACGGATCGTAGAAGCGGAACAGCAGCCGCGCGATCGTCGACTTGCCGGCACCGGAAGGCCCGACAATAGCGATGTTCTGCCCTGCAGGAACCTCGAAGGACAAGCCCTGCAGGATCGTGCGATCCTTTTCGTAGCCGAACACGACACTGTCGAACACCACCGAAGGCCGGCGGATGATCAGCGCCGGAGCGTTCGGAGTGTCGGAGACCTCCTGCGGCTCGTCGAGCAGGCGGAACATCTCGGCCATGTCGATCAGGCCCTGCCGAATCGTGCGATAGACCATCCCCAGCATGTCGAGCGGACGGAACAGCTGCGCGAGGTAGGTCTGGACGAACACCAACTGGCCGGCGCTGTAGCGCCCCTGCCACCAGCCATAGACGGTCCAGGCCATCGCCGCCGCCATCAGGAGGTTCACCACCACCCCTTGCGCGATGTTGAGCAGGCCAAGCGAGTTCTCGCTCTTCACCGCGGCGGCGGCATACTCGGTGGTCGCGGCGGAATACCGCGCTTCCTCGCGCTTTTCGGCACCGAAATACTTCACCGTCTCGTAGTTCAGCAGCGAATCCACCGCATGTGCCAGCGCGCGGCCGTCGAGCCGGTTCATCCGCTCGCGCAGCGCGGTGCGCCATTCGGTGATGGTCCGTGTCACCCAGATATAGGCGATCACCGCGATCGATGTCGCGATCACCAGCGGCCAACCGAAGTTGATGTAGAAGATCACGCCGACGACCAGCAGCTGCAGCACCGTCGGCGCGATGTTGAACAGCATGAAGTACAGCATCGTGTCGATGCTCTTGGTGCCGCGCTCGATCACCTTGGTGACTTCACCCGTGCGACGCGCAAGATGGAAGCGCAGGCTCAGCTTGTGCAGCTGGGCGAACACGTTCTCGGCCAGCGCACGGGTGGCGTCCTGACCGACTCTCTCGAAGACGATGTTGCGCGCGTTGTCGAAGCCGACGCCGGCGAGGCGGACGGCGGCGTAGGCCAGCACCATCGTCATCACCAGCGTGATCACCTTGGGGCCCGACATGTTCATGCCGTCGACCGCCCACTTGAGCAGATAGGGCAGCACCAGCTGGCTCGCGGTCGACAGCAGGATCATGACCACTGCGATGACGATCCGCGTCCGCAGCGCCCGGTTATCGCGCGGCCACAGGTACGGCAGGAAACGCGCAAGCGTCATCCAGCCGTCATGGCGGGCATTCGGATCTCGGACGGCGGTATCGGGTGGCATCGGCGTGGTATGTAGGGATCGTCGTGCAGGAAGGCAAAGAGCGTCGCACTATCGGGCGAGCCGACGATCAGGCCGCGCGCGCCTTCCACCGATGACGCAACGGTTCCAGCGCGTGACTGGCGGTCGAAACCAGATCCGCGCGCGCGGGATGGCGCAGCAAGAATATGCCGGCGAGCCAAGTGGCGCCTGAAGCGAGCGACGCGATGACGAGCCCGCCGAAGCCCAGCGTCGCAGGCGTGCGCCAGACGTGCACCGCATAAAGCGCGGGCAGGGCGGTCACCAATGCAACGGCGGCGCTGCCCAGGTAGATCCGGCGCATCACCTTCCAGTCGAAGCCGACCAGCTTATGCATCCAGCCGGCATAGATCGCGATCCAGCCCAGGCCCCATACGATCCGCGAGGCTGCCGCGGCTTCCACGCCCAGCATCGCGCCCGCCGCCAGTGTTCCCACCGCCAGCACGGTGTCGGCCAGGTTGAACCAGAGGAGCTGGCGCAAGCGACCCATCAGGATCGGCAGGTCCATGTGCAACGGCAAGGCCACGAACGCACATTCGGCCAGCGCCACCCACGCGAGCAGTGGTGCCGCGGCCCCCCAGCCGTCGCCGTAAAGCAGCAGGATCACCGGCTGCGACAGCACTGCCAGCAACACCATCGCGGGCCACACGATCGCCCCATGCGCCGCGACCACCCGCTCGTAGTAAGGGCCAAGCTCGCGTCCCTCGTCGCGGAGCCGCGCAAACGTCGGATAGTAGATCGCGCTTACGGCCCCGGCCACGAGGTTGTGGAGCTGGCCCGCCAGAGCGACGCCTCGGCTGAACAGGCCGGCGGCCTCCATTCCCAGCATCCGGCCGACGATAAGGTCCGGCATCCGCAAGCTGATTCCGCCAGAGAAGTAGAGTACTGCGCTGCCCGAACCGAAGCCGGCGATCTCGCGAAGGCGGTCGAGGCGGACGTGGAGCGAGAACGGCGTGGGTTGCCAGCATTGCGCCACGATCGCCCGAACGCCGGCCTGCGCGATCATGCCCCAGGCAAGCGATTCAGCGGAAAAGCCAAGGATAGCCAAAGTGAGTGTGCAGGCGCTGTTGGCCACTGCACCGGCGAAATCAACGGTGAACGTCGCGCGAAAGTCCAGCCGTCGCGATAGCAGGGCGACCGGAACGATGCTCCAAGGCGCGAGTACATAGGAGGCCGCGATCAGGCCGAGGATGCCGAACAACCGAGGCTCGCCATAAAAGCGCGCCGCCGGCCCCGCCAGCGCCATGATCACCGCGCCGATGACGAACGAGAACAGCACTGCGATGACCGTACAGTGCCGCACGGTGTCGCCATCGGCAGTGGGATGACGGCCAAGATAGCGGGTGAGCCCCAGATCCCGGATGATCGCGACGATCATCGCCGCGGCGAGTGCGACCGAGAACAGGCCGATCTCTTCGGGCTTGAGGAAGAACCGCGAGACGATGACGGACGTGGCGAACTGCAGGGCGAACAGGCAGTATTGGCTGCCGGCCGCCCATAGCGCGGCAGAGCGGACGCTACCTTGGCCGCGGTTGCTGTCGTCGCTCACGCGCGGCGTGCCGGCGATGTGGCGAGAGTGGCGGCAAGGCGCAGCGCCCGCCATGGCTCACCAAAGCTCAGAAGTCGCACCACGGTGCGCCACATGCCATCGCGCCGCCCGCCATCGCGCAAATGCTGGACGAGCAGGTCGAAGCCTTCCTCGCGCATCGCTTGTGCCGAATAGAGCAGGCCTAGCGCGACCTGTTCGCGCACTTGCCGCGTGACGCCGTTGCGCTTGAACAAGGCATCGAGCTCGGCGATCGGCGGCAGGCGATCGAGCGTCGCGGTGGGATCCGGGCGTCCCGCCGCACGCTCCTGCCAGGCGAGTTGCGCGACGGCGGCACCGAACTGCAGTTCGGTCGAGTGGCGGGCGGAGACCTGACCGTCATAGCGGCGATAGCGGACGAGGCGCTCGGGGATATTGCCAAGCTTGGTCACGCTCGCCAGTCGCAGCCACAAGTCGTAATCCTCGCAATGGCGGAACGCCGAATGATATCCGCCGACAGACAGCACGACCGCGCGGCGGTACATCGCGGCAGGATGGCAGATGACCTGGCGACCCTCGGCGATGGCACCGAGCACCTCTTCATGGGTGATCGGGTGATCGGCCCCGGTGCGAAAGATGGGTTCGCCGTGCTCACCCATGTCCTCGCTCCAGGACCCGACCACGCCATGATCGGGATGTTGCGCAAGATAGGCGATCTGGCGCTCGAAGCGGTTGGGGCGGCAGATGTCATCGGCGTCCATACGCGCGACGATCGGTGCTTTGGCCACCGCCAGCAGTTCGTTCAAGCTGGCGACCAGCCCACGGTTTTCTCGGATTATTGGCCGAATGCGCGAGTCCGTACGCTCGTAGCAGCGCAGGATTGAGGCGGTAGCATCGGTAGAGCCATCGTCGAGGATCAGGAACTCGAAATCGCCGAAGGATTGCCCCAGCACGCTGTCGATCGCGGCCGCCAGGAAGCGCTCTCCGTCGTAGACGCTCATCGCGACCGAGATGGCGGGGGAGGATGCCGCGATGGCCATGTACCTGATGCTGTCCACTTTTCGGTGACACAAACGGTCACGGCTGCATGCCGACGATCTAGGCGATCGCGGTAAACAAACGATGAGGACGTTGGGAAGGCCTGGCCTGCAGCTCACCGTGCGAAGACCTCGCATTGCGGGTGCAGTGTATTCGCCTTTGCCGGGTGAGGTTCCCTTGGTTGGGTGGGGATGTGTCGGTTTTTTGAAAAAGTGTGTTGACCGACTCA